>NZ_SRPF01000001.1 GCF_004785685.1 Marinobacter confluentis
CGATGGATTTTATGAGTGACAGCCTGTTCTGTGGTCGCCGCTTCCGGACGTTTAACGTGGTGGACGACTTTAACCGGGAGATCCTGGCCATAGAGGTTGATCTGAACCTCCCGGCCCCGAGTTCATTTCCATCGCCCTGGCGGATTGGGCTGAACAGAACGGCATAGCACTGGAGTTCATCAAACCGGGAACGCCTACCCAGAACTCTTACGTAGAGCGCTTCAATCGAACTTACCGGGACGAGATTCTGAATATGTATGTCTTCCGGAATCTCACCGAAGTCCGGCAACGAACGGAATCCTGGATGACGGAATACAACGATGAACGTCCCCACGATTCATTGGAAGACCTGACGCCATGGGAATATCTGGCGAAATACCAACAGGCGGAAAGCTCTAATCAGCGGTGCAACTAAAACAGGGATGTTTACAGCTCTTCGCCGTGAAAGGTCTTTTTACAACTCTGTGTCAGCGCCTAGAACTGGACTTTCGGGACCGCTACCATGTTTCTACATCGAGAAAAAACTGGAAATTCTCCCGAGCTCCGAGCGAGAGTTAATATCGCATGAGTCGCATGATGGAATTTGAGAATGGGTCGAATCGGGGAAGAGAAAACTAATCCGAAGAGGGTTGCCTGGGGCATAAGTTTTGCTGTTGTACTGCTATTTGGGACCGTTTTCTACTGGGCGCTCTTACAGTGGATGGATGCGGATTCTCTGAAAGCACAGATTGTGCTTACGGCTGGCTTTTCATTGGGGACATACAACACGATTGGTTTCTTCCTGGGGCTACCTATCCTGACAATAGGGGGAACCGGCATTGATTACGGAGACAGGCTGATCGGCGTTGTTTTCGGTCTCGTTTTCATTACCTCTAGTGTGGTTGTGATCGTACGCTTCTGATTCAATCGGATTCGCATTAACCTGAGGTGTTCTTTTCTCACACGTTATAGGCAATTTCCAGTCAGCCAACAAAAAAGGGTCGCGACTTTCGCCACGACCCTTTGGAATCTTGGTAGCAAGGGGCGGAGTCGAACCGCCGACCCCAGCATTATGAGTGCTGTGCTCTAACCAACTGAGCTACCTTGCCATTTCGTCATGGGGATAGCCCCAAACGAGGCGCGTATTTTCGTGATTTGCGCCGTGGCTGTCAAGACTGTTCGCGGCTTTTCCGGGAAAAACCTGCCTGATCAGGTTTTGATCAGACATTGAAGCGGAAGTGGATAACGTCGCCGTCCTGAACGATATACTCCTTGCCTTCCAGACGCCACTTGCCGGCATCCTTGGCGCCGGCTTCGCCGTTGTATTTGACGAAGTCCTCGTAGCTGACCACTTCAGCCCGGATGAAACCGCGCTCGAAGTCGGTGTGGATCACACCGGCGGCCTGGGGGGCGGTAGCACCCACTTTTACGGTCCAGGCGCGGACTTCCTTGGGGCCGGCGGTAAAATAGGTCTGCAGGTTCAGCAGGCCGTAGCCGCCTCGGATCACCCGGTCCAGCCCTGGCTCTTCCATGCCCATTTCTTCCAGGAACATGGACTTTTCATCGTCTTCCAGTTCGGAGATCTCGGCTTCCATCTTGTTGCAGATGGGCACCACAACCGCATTCTCGGATTCGGCGATCCTGCGCACGGTGTCCAGATGCGGATTGTTTTCAAAACCGTCTTCACTGACATTGGCAATGTACATGGTCGGTTTCACCGTCAGCAGGCAAAGCTCGCGTATCAGCGCCATCTGGTCCTTGTCCAGGTTCATGCTGCGCACCGGCTTGCCTTCGTTCAGCACCGGCATCAGCTTTTCAAACATCTCCAGCTGGGCCTTGGCTTCCTTGTCGCCGCTTTTGGCAACCCGCTGAACCCGCTTGATGGCTTTCTCCACCGTTTCCAGGTCCGCCAGGGCCAGCTCGGTGTTGATCACGTCAATGTCCGAGGCGGGGTCGATCTTGTTGGCCACGTGAATGACGTTGCCGTCTTCGAAACAGCGAACCACGTGGGCAATGGCATCGGTCTGGCGAATGTTGGCCAGAAACTGGTTGCCCAGGCCTTCGCCCTTGGAGGCGCCTTCCACCAGGCCTGCGATGTCTACAAACTCCATGGTGGTGGCAATCTTCTTTTCCGGCTTTACGATCTCGGCCAGCTTATTCAGGCGCGGGTCAGGCATGGCGACCACACCGGCATTGGGCTCGATGGTGCAGAAGGGAAAGTTTTCTGCTCCGATGCCGGATTTGGTCAGCGCGTTGAACAGGGTGGATTTGCCCACATTGGGCAGGCCTACGATGCCGCAGTTAAATCCCATGGAATGCCTCTGCTGGGTGTGAAAATGGTATGGAGGAATTTGGCCGGATTATACCGGTTTGAAGCTGTGCAAGCGATTCATGGCCGCGGCGAGTTTGCCTGTTGCCGCGTCGGGCAGCACCCGAATGATTTCGTCAATCACCGCGTTCAGGTCTTCGGTTTCCTGTTTGCCCAGGCGGCCCAGAACATAGCCGGTAACCTTGCGGCTGTCGCCAGGATGGCCAATGCCAACTCTCAGCCGCTGGAAGTCGTTGGTGCCCAGATGGGCGATGGTGTCGCGCAGGCCGTTATGGCCGCCGTGGCCGCCGCCTTTTTTGAATCGGGCGGTACCGGGGGGAATATCCAGCTCGTCGTGGGCAACCAGAATCTGTTGGGGCTCAATCTTGAAGAAATCAGCCAGCGCCTTGATGGACAGGCCGCTGCGATTCATGAACGTAGAGGGCTTCAGCAAGTGCAGGTCCAGGCCCTGCCACTGAATCCGGGCGTAGAGCCCGTGGTACTTCTTTTCGGGGCGCAGCTGCTGGCCCGCTTCACGGGCCAGAGCTTCGACGAAGAGGGCGCCGGCGTTATGACGGGTATTTTCATAGTCAGGGCCGGGGTTTCCGAGTCCAACCACCATGAGAATATCCTGTGCCATCTGCCGTTGCCCCCGGAGTGGTTACTCCTTGTCTTTGCTGTCTTCGTCTTTCTTGGCTTTCTTCTCTGGCTTCTCGGCCTCTTCACTTTCCTCGGTATCTTCGTCGTCTTCCACTTTCGCGGCACGAGGCTTGTGAATGGCAGCAACCGGCAGGTCGTGGTCTTCGCCGTGGATCAGAGCCGCAACGGTCACGCCTTTGGGCATCTTCAGATCGCTCAGGTGAACCACCTCATCCATGCCAACGCCCGCCATGTCTACTTCGATGTACTCCGGTAGATCCTGAGGCAGACAGATAACTTCCACTTCGTTGATCTGGTGAGTCACAACGCCACCCTGAAGCTTGACGGCTTCAGCCGTGTCTTCATTGATGAAGTGCAGCGGCACGTTCATGTGGATCGCGTGATCCTTGTCAACTCGAAGGAAGTCGGCATGGGTCAGAAGCGCCTTATAAGGATGGCGCTGGAGGTCCTTCAGGACCACGCTCTCTTTCTTGCCTTCCAGTTCGATGGTCAGGATGTGAGAGAAAAAGGCTTCGTTTTCCAGCGCTTTTTTCAGCTCGTTGTGCCAAATGGAGATGCTGGTGGCATCCTTGTTCCCGCCGTAAATTATGGCCGGAATCTTCTTTTCCTCACGACGCAGGCGGCGGCTCGCACCTCTCCCCTGATCGCCACGAGGAAATGCTTCAATTACAAATTCCTGAGACATGGTAATAACCTCAATCGTCATCTGAAGGGCCCGCGACCAGGCTGGAGTCAGATGATGTTTCTGAAAAGCCGGGTTTTCCGGCTGACTAAAAGAGACGGGAGCCTGTGTAGGCTCCCGACCCGGTAACTGCTTGTTCTACCGCCTGAAATATCTTTCAGGGCCGGTCAGACATTCTCGAACATGGCGCTGATGGACTCTTCGTTACTGACCCGACGAATCGATTCGGCCAGCAGTCCCGCCATCTCAAGGACGCGGATTCTATCACAATTCTTGGCTTTGTCACCCAGTGGAATGGTATCGCAGACCACCAGTTCATCAAGTTGCGAGGCGTTGATGTTATCAACTGCCGGACCAGACAGGACCGGGTGTGTGATATAGGCGACCACTTTGGCGGCGCCGTGTTCTTTCAGCGCGTTGGCTGCTTTACACAGGGTGCCGGCGGTATCGATGATGTCGTCAACCAGGATACAGGTCTTGTCTTTCACATCACCGATGATGTGCATGACCTGGGACACATTGGCCTTGGGACGGCGTTTGTCGATGATCGCCAGGTCGGCATCGTCGAGTTTCTTGGCAACGGCGCGGGCACGAACAACGCCGCCGACGTCTGGTGAAACCACGACGAAATTCTCGAATCGCTGTTTTTCGATGTCCTGAAGCATGACCGGTGTGGCGTAGATGTTGTCTACCGGGATGTCGAAAAAGCCCTGGATCTGGTCGGCGTGCAGGTCAACGGTAAGCACCCGGTCAACGCCGATGCTGGAAATCATGTCGGCAACCACTTTGGCGCTGATGGCAACCCGGGTAGAGCGAACCCGGCGATCCTGGCGGGCATAGCCGTAGTAGGGAATAACAGCCGTAACCCTGGTTGCCGAGGCGCGGCGCAGCGCGTCTGACATCACGATCAGTTCCATCAGGTTGTCATTGGTCGGGTTGCAGGTCGGCTGGATGATAAACACATCGTGTCCGCGGACGTTCTCATTGATCTCGACGGTGGTTTCGCCGTCGCTGAAGGTGCCAACGGTGGCCTGGCCCATGGGGATGTGCAGTTTCTGGGCAATGGCTTTGGCAAGTTCAGGATTGGCGTTGCCGGTAAAAATCATCAGTTTGGACACGACGGAATCCTTCTCGGTATCGGAAGTTGAATCAGAAGAATCGGAAGAAAGGTGGCTGGGGTGGCAGGATTCGAACCTGCGCATGACGGGATCAAAACCCGTTGCCTTACCACTTGGCGACACCCCAGTATCGTGCTTTTTTGGCATCAGTTCAGCTCTGTCAGCTTTTTGTGAAGTGGTGAAATGTTCACCCCTTTAGCTACGAACCCGTTGATGCCGGAAGGTCTGCTTGCCCAGATATTCCGGGCTTTGGATTCTGTTGGGAAACGTCCAAATATGCAAGCCCCGGTTCCGGTTAATCTTGCAGGTCCGAATTTTGCCAGCCATTCCAGGCCTTGATGAACCTCAGGATACAGTCTTCGAACCACATCCTCGCAGTCGTTTCGGTACCTCGAGGCGTCTCCCTCAAAAGCGGGCGCTATTTTGATTCTGGGGGTGTTTCTTGTCAACCCTTGCTCGGAAAAAATCTCCCGGGTGCTGATGTCGCAATCGGGTTTCAGAACAGCAAACCAGTCCTCCGGAGGGTCCGCTGGCGTCAGTTTTTCTCCCACCCCTTCTGCCCAGGACGCATGCCCGTGAACGAACACTGGCACATCGGCGCCCAGGGCCAGACCAACGTCTGCGAGTTGCGCCAGGTTCATGTCCAGTCCCCACAGCCTGTTGAGTGCCAGCAGGGTGGTGGCGGCGTTGGAGCTGCCACCACCAAGACCGCCGCCCATGGGCAGCTTCTTCTGAATGTGGATAGTGACGCCGGGCAGGGTCCGGGTAACGGTTTCAGAGAGTTTTCTGGCAGCGCGGATAATCAGATTGTCTTCGTCCGCAACGCCGGGTATCGGTTCCGCCAGCCGGATGGCCCCGTCAGTGCGTGGCGTGAAAGTTAGAGTGTCGCCATAGTCCAGAAACTGGAACAGCGTCTGAAGCTCGTGATAGCCGTCTTCCCGTTGCCCCACAATGTGCAGGAAAAGATTCAGCTTTGCCGGTGAGGGAAGGGTAAGGCTGTTCATCGCTGGGTGCTGCCGGTGGCCTGCCAGTCAGAAATAACGAGGCGGACCCGTTTCTCGCCTTTAACCGCAGTCAAGCGGGCCGGAAGCGGTGGCATGCCGTCGATGAAGTTTTCCCAACGGTCATAACGGATTTCCCAACCCTGTTGGCGGATCAGGGCAAGCTGACCCTGGTCATCGAACAGCAGTCGGTAGCTGCCCTCAGAGCCGGGCAGGCCTTTGATCCAGCGGCTCAGATTGCCCAGGGGAAGCAGCCAGCCCGTGGCAGCTTCGACCAGAGCTTCCGGGTCACCGGACTGGTAGCGGTCGCCGCCGGGCATGGTCAGCTCGATAAAATCCGGTGTGCCCTGCAGACGCGTGCTGCCCATGCCCAGAAAGGATGACGACAGAGCTATGTCGTAACGGCCGCCGTTCTGCTTCCAGTGGTTCACAATTGCCGTGCCACTGTCGGAGGGCTGACGAACCGCCAGTTTTCCCGAAAGCCGCCACTGGTCGAGCCTGTTCAGGGTTTCCTGGTGCTGGTCCCAGCTTTCGGGCTGCTCGTCGGTCAGACCCTCGGGCAGGGGCTCCAGGTCAATCGAGGCGCAACCGCTGATCACAAGCAGCAGGGCCAGCAGGCCGGTACGCAATATCACCTGGCCGGCTCCCCTGTTACCCGCTCAATGGTTTCCTGCAGGATCGGGTGCTCTGGATCGCTCTCCAGCCCCTGTTCCCAGATCATTCTGGCCTGGCTCTGGTCGCCGGTCTGCCAGAGTACCTCGCCCAGATGGGCGGCCACTTCCGGGTCCGGGTAGGCCTCCCACGCGCGGGTAAGATAGTCCAGCGCCCTTTCGGAATCCCCCTGTTTGAACAGAACCCAGCCCATGCTGTCCAGGATGGCCGGATTTTCAGGATCCTGCGCCAGGGCCTGCTCGATCAGGGCGCGGGCTTCGTCGTATCGGTTTGAACGGGTGGTGATGATGTAACCCAGTGCATTCAGGGCCACGGCGTTGTCTGGCTCGGTTTCCAGGATGTGCCTGAGGTCTTCCTCGGCGTCCTGGAAGCGGCCGCTGGAGTCCAGTTGCATGGCCCTGGCATACCGAAGCTGGATGTTGTCCGGGTGGGCCTCCAGCGCGGCGTTGGCTCTAGCCAGTGCCTGTGACTGGCGGTCGTTGTCGATCAGCAGGTTCACTTCCAGCAGCCAGAAATTCTCCGCCTGTTCAGGGTTGCCTTCCCTCAGTGTCTGAATATCCGCCAGGGCGCCGTCGAGATCACCATTTTCTGCTTTGAGCTCGCTGGCCCGGGCCAGTGCCGGGAAATAATAGTTCCCGGATTCCACGTTCTGATAGTAACCGATGGCCTGTTCCGTGCGGTCGCTCTGATCGGCAATCCTGCCCAGATAGTAATGTGCCTCGTCGGTGTGGTGGCCTTGTTCGATCAGGCGCGTCAGTTCTGCTTCGGCAAGGGCGGTTTCATCGTTTTCCAGGGCCACCAGGGCATGGGACAGCCGCAGACCCGGCACATCAGGGAACTGGGCAACCAGCCGTCTGAATTCATCCTGGGCCAGGCGCAGCTCGTCTTCCCCGATCAGCATTCTGCCGTAAAGAGTGCCCATCTGGCGGTTATCGGGGAAGCGGCGGGTGTTGCGCTGCAGGTGCGCAAGCGCTTCGGTTTTCTGGCCAACTTCGTACAGCAGATCGCCTTTCAGAACCAGCGCCGGCTGGAAATTCGGGTTCTGCTCCAGCAATGGTTCAAGTTGCGCCAGTGCCTGTTGCGGGTCGCCGGTGACTTTCATCAGCAGGGCAATGCTGAACTGGAGCTCCGGATTATCCGGGTGGCGTTGTTCCAATTGGAGATATAGCGCCAGCAGTTCTTGCTGTTTTTCTACCGGGAGGTTGCCGGCCATGGCTGCCAGGCTGTCGAAATCCGCGTCTCCGCCCAGGTCCATGATGGTTTCCATATGGCCCAGGGCGGCTTCAAGATTGTTCTGCTTTACCGCCTGAATGGCCAGAACCCGGTGGGCTTCCAGGTTTTCCGGATCAACGTCGAGCCACAGCCTGGCAAGCTGGCTCTGGGCGTTGTCAGCATTCAGGGACTGGGCAATGCGCAGCGTTCGTTTGATCACGCCCACATCCCGCGACTGTTTCGCAGCCTGAAGGTAGTTCACCAGTACCACATCATAGCGCCCACGCTGGGCCGCAATTTCACCGGCCAGCAGCAGATAGAGAACTTCTGGCTCAAATTCGGCGTACTCTATGGGCCGGTCGGTGCCGGTTTCGGGCTTGCCTGTCGTTTTTGTCTGAGCCTCGGTCTGTTCCGTATCCAAGGTCGATTCGTTGTCAGGGGCACCTTTGAAACCGGCGCAGCCAGCCAGTGAAAGGCCGAAAAGACAGGTGATAAGCGTTAAGGCAGGCTTTTGCATGCAACTTCCCATGATCAGGTGAGGCTGGAATCGACAAGTCTGTATCATGGCATAAGCTCTGGGGGTTGCCCAACCTGGCAACAGGCGAGGCCTCTCGCTGCTGCCTCTAGATAGTCAGATTGATCAGCACTTACCGACACAAGGCCGGTTTAAACCACGGGCCAAAGGGCATTCGGGTAGCGGCAGGCGCTCCCGAACGTTAAAATACGACTACTCGTTTCTTGCTAGAAGGCAGCCGTCACCCGATATGGCACTGGTTACTCTGGGAATCAATCATCGCACCGCTCCGGTTGAGCTGCGAGAGCGCGTCGCGTTTTCGCCGGACCGGATGGCCGATGCGTTTGCCGAACTGAAAGCATTTTCCGGTGCGTCAGAGGCTGCCATCCTGTCTACCTGCAATCGCACCGAGCTTTATCTGGCGGGCGACGATGACTGCGCGCCATCCGTACTGAGGTGGCTTGCCGGTTTTCACGGCCTGCCTGCCGCAGACCTGGAAGAAGCACTTTACGTCTACCGCGATGCCGAGGCTGTTCGGCATGTCATGCGTGTCGCCGCCGGGCTGGATTCCATGGTTCTGGGCGAGCCCCAGATTCTTGGCCAGTTGAAAGACGCCTACGCCATGGCCCGACAACATCAGGCCAGCGGCGGATTTCTGTCACGCCTGTTCGAGCAGACCTTTTCGGTTGCCAAGCGGGTGCGCACGGAAACCGCCATTGGCGAAAATCCGGTGTCTGTGGCCTATGCGGCCGTGAGCATGGCGCATCATATTTTTTCGGATATGTCCCAGCACAAGGCGTTGTTGATCGGCGCGGGTAAGACCATTGAGCTGGTCTCCCGGCATCTGGCGGACGCTGGGGTGAAGGATTTCCTGGTTGCCAACCGCACCCTTGAGCGGGCCCAGGTGCTTGCTCATGCGCGGGGCGGCAAAGGTATTCTGCTTTCCGAGATTCCGGACTACCTGGCGGATGTCGACATTATTATCTCCTCAACGGCCAGCCCGTTGCCCATATTGGGAAAGGGCGCGGTTGAGCGCACGCTAAAAAAGCGCAAACACCGCCCCTACTTTATGGTCGATATCGCCGTGCCCCGTGATATCGAGCCGGAAGTCGGCTCCCTGGCCGATGTATTTCTGTACACGGTGGATGACCTCCGTCAGGTCATTGAAGAAAGCGTTCGCTCCCGCGAAGGCGCCGCCAGGGAAGCGGAAAACCTGGTTGCCGATGGTGTCGATCAGTTTCTCAATCAATTGCGGGCGCTGGATGCGGTATCCACCCTGAAGCAGTTTCGTCAGCGAGCGGAAAACCTGCGGGATGTTGAGACCGAAAAAGCGCTGCGAGCGTTGCGCAACGGCGCCGACCCGGAGACTGTCCTGCGCAGTATGGCCCGGGGACTCACCAATAAACTCCTGCACGAACCGTCCATTCAGGTCCGTAAAGCCACAACCGAAGGCAGAACCGAAGTCACAGAGTGGCTGAGAGAGCTGCACCAACTGGATTCGCCGGAAACGGACGAACCAATCATTCCGGTAAAACTATGAAGTTATCCATTCAGTCCCGCCTCGAGCAATTGAACGAACGCTACGAGGAGGTCAGTGCGTTGTTGAGTGACCAGGGCACCATCGCCAACCAGGACAGATTCAGGGACTTATCCAAAGAGTACGCGGAGATCGAGCCGATTGTTCAGTGCTTCAAAGCCTGGCAGCAGGCCCGGGAAGATGTGGAAGAGGCTACCGAGCTTGCCCTGGATAGCGATGCCGACATGCGCGCCATGGCAGAGGAAGAAATTGAGGCGGCCCAGCAGAAAAGTGAAGAACTGGACACTGAACTGCAGCGGCTTATGCTGCCCAAAGACCCCAACGACGGCAAGAATGTGTTTCTGGAAATCCGTGCCGGCACCGGCGGCGACGAAGCCGCTATCTTTGCCGGCGATCTTTTTAAAATGTACCTGCGTTACGGTGAGAAACACGGCTGGAATATAGAAGTATTGAGCCAGAGCGAAGGCGAACATGGCGGCTATAAGGAGTTAATTGCCCGGGTCGCCGGTAGTGGCGTGTATGGCACCCTGAAGTTTGAATCCGGCGCACACCGTGTTCAACGGGTTCCGGAAACCGAATCCCAGGGCCGCATCCACACCTCGGCCTGCACAGTGGCGGTGATGCCGGAGGCAGACGAGGCCGAGGCGGTTGATATCAACAAGGGTGACCTTCGGGTGGACACTTTCAGGGCCTCCGGCGCTGGCGGGCAGCACGTGAACAAGACGGATTCCGCCATCCGCATTACCCATCTGCCTACCGGTATTGTGGTGGAATGCCAGGAAGAGCGTTCCCAGCACAAGAACCGCGCCAAGGCCATGAGCTTTCTGGCCTCGCGCCTGAAAAACGACGAGATTGAACGTCAGCAGAAAACCATTGCTGATACCCGCAAAAGCCTGGTGGGCAGTGGCGACCGGTCCGAGCGAATTCGCACCTACAATTTCCCCCAGGGCCGGGTGACCGACCACCGCATTAACCTGACACTTTATAAGCTGGATGAAGTCATGTCTGGGGACCTGGATGCGGTGATCGGTCCGTTGAAGCAGGAACATCAGGCCGATCTTCTGGCCTCGCTGGCCGATGACTGATACGCCAGACACCTGCGAAAAGCTGCTGATTGACGCTGCCGATACGATTGGTGGTGAGTCGCCCAGACTGGACGCAGAACTTCTGCTCAGCCGGGCGACCGGTTGGAGCCGGACCAGTTTCCGGGCATGGCCGGAACGCCAGCCATCGCCAGAGGTCATTGCTGAATTTCGTGCCCTGGTCCAGCGAAGGGTGAGAGGCGAGCCCGTTGCCCACCTGCTGGGTGAACAGGAATTCTGGTCTCTGCCGCTGAAAGTGAACGCCTCTACCCTGATTCCCAGGCCAGATACCGAATGCCTGGTGGAAGCAGCCCTGGCACTTGACCTCCCTGAAGACGCCCGGGTGCTGGATTTGGGTACGGGCACCGGCGCCATCGCCATCGCCCTGGCCAGCGAGCGGCCCGCCTGGACAATCGATGCCTGTGATTCGCAGGAGTCGGCTGTGGAACTGGCGCACGCCAATGCCAAAGCACTGGGCTTTCCGATTGCCGTGATGCGGAGCGACTGGTTTTCCGGTCTGCCACGGAGAAACTACAATCTGATTGTGTCTAATCCGCCGTATGTTGCGGAGCGGGATGAACACCTTTGCCAGGGAGATGTGAGATTCGAGCCCGCGTCTGCGCTGGTAGCCGGCCCGGACGGGCTGGATGATATCCGGCAGCTTGTGGCGTCCGCCCCGGCATGGCTTGAACACGGCGGTTGGTTGTTGATCGAACACGGATACGATCAGGGCGACGCTGTCAGACAGCTGTATGGTGCGGCTGGATTTCAGGCGGTTGAAACCCGGCAGGATTATGGCCAGCGGGACCGATTTACAATGGGATGCTGGAAAAGTGACCTTTGAAACCGACAACGCCGGGAGCGGCCCATGCTGAATGATGAAGAGCTGCTGCGCTACAGCCGCCAAATTCTTCTGCCAAACTTTGATATTGAAGGCCAGGCCCGGCTGAAATCCGCCCGTGTGCTGATCGTCGGCGCTGGCGGCCTGGGTTGCCCCGTTGCGCTCTATCTTGGCGCCGCAGGGGTAGGGCACCTGACCATTGTTGACGACGACCGCATCGAACTGGCCAACCTGCAGCGCCAGATAGCGTTTGATCAAAGCAGCATCAATGCCAGCAAGGCCGAAGCGTTGGCCGCCAGGGTACGTGATATCAATCCGGACATAGCCGTTTCCACCATTGAAACCCGGCTGGCCGATGCGGAGCTGGATCAGCAGGTTGCCACAGCCAGCCTGGTGGTGGATTGCAGCGACAATTTCGCCACTCGCTTTGCCCTGAACCGGGCCAGCGTGGCCGCCAGCGTGCCACTGGTGTCTGGTGCTGCGATCCGCGGGGAAGGCCAGATCTCGGTTTACGACCCGAGAGATGCTGCAAGTCCCTGTTACCATTGCCTTTATCCGGAACAGGGTAACGAAGAACTAACCTGCTCAGAAGCGGGCGTAATCGGACCCCTGGTGGGAATGATGGGCGCGACTCAGGCGATGGAAGCGATCAAGGTCATCAGCGGTGTCGGCAAAACCCTGGTCGGCCGGCTGCTTCTGCTGGATGCCTGGCAGATGGATTGGCGGGAAATGAAACTGGCCCGGGATCCGGATTGCCCGGTTTGCCAGCGTTAAATGACCGGTACTCGGCCTCCGGGTCTGGACGCAGCTTGACCGATAGTTCCATTAGGTTCCGGTCCTACATTTCTTCATGGACCTGGCCATAGGCAAGCATGGCGAACAAACCGGTGCCACCGATGATGTTACCGATCAGTACCGGGGAGATATGGTAAATCAGGGCGGTGACAAGGTTCATTTCGCCACTGAGCACCAGAGTGAAGATCTCGTTGGCTCCGGCAATCACATGGGTAAACTCACCCGCTGCGATCAGCCAGGTGAACATCACGATAATCAGAACTTCGGACCGCTTTGCCGAAGGCAGCATCCACACCATGGCCGCGATGAAAAAGCCCGATGGAATGCCCCTCAACAGGGTCTCGGCCGGAGTGAGCGAGGCCAGGTGGCGCGATATCTCCAGAATGGATTCAAGGGTATCGGCAGGAAGAATGTTGCCGTGGACGGTGATGGCAGCGGTAATGAAGGTGCCGGATAAATTGGCGGCGAGCACAATGGCCCACAGGCGCGCTGTGCGATAAAAGCGGTTGCGTGTCGGCTGTGCCAACACTGGCAGCACCACCGTGATGGTATTTTCGGTGAACAGTTGCAACCGGCACAGAATCACCAGAACAAACCCGAATGAATATCCCAGGCTTTCGATCAACGTCAGATAGGGGTGATCCGAGCCAAGACCGGAACGGATAATGCCCTCTGCAAGAACCGATGTTGAAATCCCGAGCCCGGCTGCCACGCCCGACCACCAGAGCGAGATTTTCGGTCTCTGGAGTTCCTCCTCGCCCTCCCGCAGGATGATCGAGTAAAGCGTCAAAGAGGACAGGCCACCATGCTCCGCGACGGTATCCCGTTCCTTCGGGGTCAGGGACTTTTCGCTGGACGTCGGTGTCTTTTCGCGGGATTCGCGATCGCTGGCTTTCGCCCGGGACTGCTCATCGTCTGTGGCTTGCCTGGCATCCCCGTCACTCATTCGACTATCCTTTAGCGGTCAACATCCGATTGTGTTGCAGCCGGCACGTATAAACAACCTACAAAATTCCGGAGATAGCCATGACGTTCCCCATTGAAGGTTCCTGCCAGTGTGGCGGAGTGACGTATCAGTTGTTGTCAGCACCCCAGATGGTTCTGGCATGCCACTGTAAGGCCTGCCAGAAACTCTCGACCAGCGCGTTCAGTCTGACGGCCCTTGTAAACGCCGACCAGCTTGAGTTTCAGGGGGAAATGGCCGAGTGGCGGCGAACGGCGGATAGCGGAAATATCAGTGCCGCAAAGTTCTGCCCGACCTGCGGAAACCGGATATATCACTACAATCCCGATGCTCCCGAGAAGATCAAACTCAAGCCGGCAAACCTTGCGGATACCAGCTTTATTACACCTGATGCACATATATGGGTAAGCCAGAAGCAGGAATGGTATTCCATACCGGAGGGTGTAAAGGTCTATGACGGGCAGCCCTGAGCGAGAGGAAGCTCTGGCTGGGTTATTTTTCACCAGGGCGGCGTTTAAGGCGAGGAGCCAGTTGATGAAAACCATTGGTCTGATCGGAGGTATGAGCTGGGAGTCAACCCAGACCTACTACCGTTTGATAAACCAGAAGATAAAGGATGAACTGGGAGGACTTCACTCGGCAAAGCTGGTTCTCTACAGCGTGAATTTTGCCGAGATCGAAACATTGCAGCAGCGGGGTGACTGGAGTACGGCGGCGGACATTCTTTCGTCGGCGGCCCGGGCCTTGGAATCTGCGGGCGCAGATTTCATGGTTCTTTGTACGAACACCATGCACAAGGTCGCACGTCAGATTGAGCAGGCCGTGAGCATTCCGCTTCTGCATATCGCCGATGCCACGGCCAGTGCCCTCAAAGAAAACGGGGTTAGCTCAGTGGGCCTGTTGGGCACCCGATTTACCATGGAGCAGGCGTTCTATCGTGATCGCCTTGAGGAACAGGGTATCCGGGTGACGGTCCCGGAAGAAAAGCAGCGAGAGCTCATTCATACCGTTATTTTTGATGAACTTTGCCGTGGTGAGACCAGGCCAGACTCGAAAGCGGCCTATCTGAAGGTGGTTGCTTCATTGGCCGATCGCGGCGCCCAGGGGGTGATTCTGGGATGCACGGAGATAGGGCTTCTGATCCAGGCTTCGGACACTGAGGTTAGGCTCTTTGACACCACCGAGATACACGCAGAGCAGGCGGTTCAACTTGCCTTGCGGCCCTAGTTTTTCAGGGCCTGAAATTTGGCAATGGCTTCTTTGCGGCTTTCCTTCAGATCCACGATCGGTCGTGGATATCCGCCGGGGATGACCCCGCCTGCCCAGGGCTGATGGATGCGTTTTTTATCCAGTTTGGCGATTTCCGGCAGGTATCGGCGAATAAAATCACCGTCAGGATCGAATCGCTCGCTCTGGGTCACCGGATTGAACACCCGGAAGTAGGGCGCCGCATCGGTGCCGGTGGATGCGCTCCACTGCCAGCCGCCGTTGTTCGACGCCAGAAACCCGTCCGCCAGTTTCGACATGAAGTAGGCTTCCCCCAGGCGCCAGTCGATGAACAGGTTCTTGGTAAGGAACATGGCGGTGATCATGCGCAGGCGGTTGTGCATCCAGCCGGTCTGGTTGAGCTGGCGCATGGCGGCATCAACGATCGGGATGCCGGTCTGGCCGTTTTTCCACGCCTCGAAAGCGTCGCCCGGGGTATTCCAGGTCAGCGATTCGGTCTCGGGTTTGAACGCCCGATGCATGCTTATTCTGGGGAAGTGGTACAGAATGTTGATGTAGAAATCCCGCCAGGCTATTTCACTGGTCCACGTGGTCAGACCCTCCTGATTGCCGCCCTCCCGTTCGCGGGCGGCCAGCAGGCACTGGCGACCGGACAGAACGCCATTTGCAAGATAGGGTGAAATAAGGCTGGTGCCGTCCACTGAGGGCAGGTCCCGCAGGTCCTTGTAGTCCTTCCCGCGTTCATCCAGAAAGCGTTCAAGCCTGGTGTGGGCGGCGTCTTCACCGGTTTCCACAAGCGTTGGCGGCGGTTCCGGGAATTGCGATGGGAAGATGTTGGTCGTGCTGAAGGTTTCAGCCGCTACCGGTTTGCCCCGGGCTTCCGGTATCGGAAAAACCGTCGGCTGGTTATCATCAATCCAGCGTCGCCAACTGCGGGAGAAGGGAGTGAATACGGAATAGGGTTCGTCCTGCTGGGTAAGGATGCTTCCGACAGGTGCAACCGTCTGGTCACGGTACTTGTTCACGGCCACGCCCAGTTCATCCATTGCGGCCTTGACCGATTTGTCCCGCTTTCTTTCGTTAATCCCGTACTCCTCGTTGAAGTGCAAATGCCTGATACTCTGCGCCTCGCAAAGGGCGGTCAGCTTCTGAATGCTCTCGCGGAAGTCCGGTGCTGTCAGGAATGTCATCGGGATGCCGAGCTCTGCCAGGCGACCAGAAAGCGCATTGGCGTGATCCAGCACCAGTTTGACCCGCGCCGGGGACCAATCATGTTCCTGCCACTGGCCGGGCGTGACGATAAAGCAGGCCTGAACCGGCTCCCGCTGTTTGCAGGCGGCAGTCAGGGCTGCGTTGTCAGCGGCACGCAGATCGTTACGGAACCAGACAAGGTGTGTCATCGGCAATCCTGGATGTAAGTCATGGATTTAACAGCGAAGAGTTGGTGTGTGAATATTCGCTGTCATGGCATGATTGGATTATAGTTGATTGGAATTTCAGGGAAATATTGAGCCATGCGCAATGCTCGCGCAGCGTTTGCGAAGTTTTCGAGGGGAACCGGATGACGACCACAGAGGACCAGAGCGCCAGTCAGGCCGCAGATCATACGGGCGGCAAAATGCCATTGGGCTGGCGCGAATGGGTCGCGTTGCCCGACCTGGATATTGGTCGGCTTAAAGCCAAGGTCGATAGCGGGGCGCGAACATCCTGCCTTCATACCTTTCGCACCGAGCCCTACACCAAAGATGGGCTACGTCGGGTGCGGTTCTGGGTGCACCCGGTACAGAACGATCTGCATCAGGTCGTTGAGTGCGATGCCGCTATACTGGACGAGCGCAATGTGTCTGATTCCGGCGGGCACAAGGAATTGCGCCTGGTGATTGAAACGCGGTTGATTATTGGCGGGGAAGAGTGGCCCATCGAGATGACGCTTACCAACCGCGATTCCATGCGTTTTCGAATGTTGCTTGGCCGCACAGCGATGGCGGGCAGGGCCTTTGTCGTTCCCGAATGCTCCTATCTTGCCGGCGAACCGGCTCTAAGGAAGAAATAATGAAGATTGCGATTCTCTCGCGTAACCGACACCTTTATTCCACCAGACGCCTGGTAGAAGAGGGTGTCAACCGGGGGCACGATGTAAAAGTGATTGATGCCCTGCATTGCTCCATGAACATTACGTCGGCCGACCCGCGCATTCATTATCACGAGGAAGTGCTTGAGAATTTTGACGTAGTGGTTCCGCGTATCGGTGCATCCGTGACTTTTTACGGTACCGCTGTTCTACGTCAGTTCGAGATGATGGGGGTATTTCCCCTGAACGAATCGGTGGCGATTACCCGTTCACGGGACAAGTTGCGGTCGCTGCAATTGCTGGCCCGCAAGGGCGTGGGCATGCCGGTTACCGGTTTTGCTAACAAGCCGGATAACGTACCCGAGCTGCTGAACATGGTCGGTGGTGCGCCAGTGGTGATCAAACTGCTGCAGGGCACCCAGGGAATCGGCGTGGTGCTGGCGGAAACCCGCAAGGCCGCAGAAAGTGTGATTGAAGCCTTTATGGGCCTCAAAGCCGACATCCTGGTACAGGAGTTCATCAAGGAAGCCGGCGGTGCTGATATTCGCTGCTTTGTGATTGGCGACAAGGTGATTGCCGCGATGAAGCGGCAGGGTGGCGAGGGCGAATTCCGCTCCAACCTTCACCGCGGTGGCACGGCTTCACTGGTGCGAATCACGCCGGAAGAGCGGCGCACGGCCATTATTGCAGCCAAGTCCATGGGCCTGAACGTGGCGGGCGTGGACCTGTTGCGCTCTAGCAGGGGCCCACTGGTAATGGAAGTGAATTCATCTCCCGGGCTGGAAGGTATTGAAAATGCCACCGGCAAGAACGTTGCCGGCATGATCATCAGCTGGACCGAAAAAAACCAGAAGCCCTGGAAAACCCGCACCAAGGGAGGCGGTTGACTATGGCCGCGAGGTCTCCCTTTGTAATAGCTGGGCATGAGATACCGGCAGGTACGCGGCAGACGGTTGAAGTACCTGTTGCCAAGCTTTACACCCACACGCCGCTGCACATTCCGGTGGAAGTTGTGCATGGTCGGCGTCCTGGCCCGGTGATGATGGTGTGCGGTGCGATTCATGGCGATGAAATCAACGGTGTGGAAATTGTCCGTCGGGTGTTGAAAAACTCGGCATTGCGCCATTTGCGCGGAACCCTTGTGGCCGTGCCTATCGTGAATATTTTCGGGTTTGTTCAGCGCACCCGCTATCTGCCTGACCGGCGGGACCTGAACCGGTGTTTTCCCGGCACAGAATCCGGCTCTCTGGGTGGGCGAATTGCCTATCTGCTTCGCACCCAGATTATGGAAAGCGTGTCGCATATTATCGACCTGCACACGGGCGCCATCCACAGGTTCAACCTGCCGCAGATTCGCGCTGAGCTTAAGAACCCCGAAACCATCCGTATGGCAGAGGCTTTTGGCGCCCCGATCATCATCAATGCCAGCCTGCGGGAGGGTAGCCTGCGGGCTTACGCCGATTCCCAGGATATTCCGGTGATTACCTTTGAAGGTGGTGAAGCCCTGCGCTTTGATGAGGTGGTGATTTCCAGTGGCGTGAAAGGGGTGGTTCGGGTGATGCGGGAACTGGAAATGATTCCTGCCAAGAAAGGCCCGAAAGCCCCCAGAAAGCGCTCTGAAACGGCGGCTAACTCACAATGGGTGAGAACTGACACAGACGGCATCATGCGCCCGGTGGCAAGCCTGGGACAGAAGGTTCGCAAGGGCCAGAAACTGGCGATGGTGGCCGACCCCTTCGGTGAATCGGAAAACGCGGTGGTGTCACCCTGTTCCGGTATCGTGATCTGCGTGAACAATCTGCCGCTGGTCAACGAGGGTGAGGCGATTTACCACATCGCACGATTCGATGAGCTGAGTGAGGCGGAAAAAGCCATGGATTACTTCCGCAGCAGTTACGAATCGGATGTGGGCGACGCCGTTGTGCCCGTACATCCCTGGGATGAAAACCAGAAATAGCGGTTGCCACCCAGTCGGCGGGAATCCGCCCGCCGGCTCGTAAAAATGGGTGAAATTCCACCCATTTTACCCTCTGAAACAGGGCTTAACTTTTGATAAGTGCCTGTTTTAAAGATCCTTCCCGATTCTGGTCTGCGACTTGCTCACTGTTTTACTGGTTGAAGCCTGCATAGCTTCACGAAGCACCCAATAAACACAATGAGACGGGGAGCATCCTCTATGAAAACCCAATCGATAATGGCACTGGCTTTTGCATCTACTATTGCAATAACCAGCCCGGCCATCGCACAGGACAGGTCTGACTGGCCGAGCAACTTTACTGTTGGTACGGCAAGCCAGGGCGGCACCTACTTCGCCTACGGCGCTGGCTGGGCCAACTTTGTTGCCGAGAACCTGGGCGTGTCTGGCGGTGCCGAAATTACCGGTGGTCCCATGCAGAACATGGCTCTGGTTCACACTGGAGACCTGCAGTTTGGCCTGACCACCATGGGCCCCGCCCGCGAATCCATGGACGGCAACAGCCCGCTGGCACCGGGCCTTGAGATGGACAACGTGTGTGCCATCTTCCCGATGTACCAGACACCTTTCTCAGTGACCGCCCTGAGCTCATCCGGAATCACCTCGATCTCCGAGATTCCTGATGGCGCCACCATTGGTTTCGGCCCGGCAGGTTCCACCTCAGACACCTACTTCCCGAAAATGATGGAAACATTGGGCGTGAACTTCGAGCGCCGAAATGGTAGCTGGTCTGACCTGGGCGGCCAGTTGCAGGACGGTCTGATCGACGTGGTTGCGTTCGCTGCCGGTATTCCTATTCCTGCGGTGAGCCAGCTGGAAGTGCAGACAGACGTAAACATCATCAGCATGACCGACGAAGAAGCCAAGATCATCACCGAGGCTTTCCCGGTCTCCGAGTTCATCATTCCAGCAAGCACTTACCAATCACTGGAAAATGACTCGCGTGTTGTGTCCATGTGGAACTTCGCTATCGCAAACTGCGACGTGCCCGAGAGCATGGTGTACGAAATCACCAAGCTGACCATGGAAAACAACGACAAGATGATGTCTATCCACAAGGCGGCACGTACGTCTGTACCTGAAAACTACAACAAGAACAACGTTCTGCCCTGGCATCCGGGAGCGGCTCGCTGGTTCAACGAGAACGGCTACGAGATCCCAGACAGCCAGATCAAGTAACGTTCAAAGTAGGTAGTGGGGCCCTGACGGGCCCCGACGGACGGCCGGCTTAATGCCGGCCCAGTTTTTTGCTGCAGGCAGGGTTTACCATGACCACCGAAGAATCCCCAAAGGACCCGACCCCCGTATTGACGGAGGACGGCCCCATTATCGCCCATGATGTTGATGAGGAGCCGGTCGAGGCGAATCGCCGACTGTTTGACGGTTGGCTGCTTAAATTCGTTACTCTGTTAACCATCAGCTATTCATCGTTCCATCTGTATTCCCTGAACATCGCGCCGATGGAAACCTGGAGTTATCGCATCGTTCACGTGGCGGGTGCACTGGTTCTGGGCTTCATGCTGTACGCCGGTTCACGGTTTGCCACTGCGGAAGAAGGCGGCGTACGACATAGATGGACCACCTGGTTTGGTGGTATTGCGCTTCTGCCCGCTCTTTATTCGCTTTACCAGACATTCTCTTTCAGCCAGATGGTCGACGCTGGTGCCATGCGTATTCCGCCGGAACTGGAAGCCTGGCATTACGGTTGGCCCCTGCTGGCGGCGACCGCTGCCGGCATCATTCTGAGCTGGTTCCATCAGCGCGAGCGCTCCCGGTTCAGCGTGCCAGACCTGGTCCTGGTTGTGTGTTCGATTGCTGTTGCTGGCTATTTTCTGGTGGCCTATAACACGAACATGCGGATGAGCACGGGCACCTCTTTTGCGCCTGTGGGTATTTCTTTTGCAGCCGTTGCCGGTACTGCCCTGATCATGGAAATGACCCGTCGGGTTGCCGGCCTGGCGTTGGTTATCATAGGGCTGGTATTTCTGGTTTATGTGTTTGTCGGCCAGTATCTGCCAGGCTTCCTGGGTTTCCCAGGGCTGTCCGTGCAGCGATTTTTCAGCCAGGTTTATACCGATGCCGGTATCCTGGGGCCCACCACGGCGGTGTCCTCAACTTACATTATTCTTTTTATCGTTTTCGCCGCCTTCCTGCAGGCCTCGAAAGTAGGTGACTATTTTGTGAACTTTGCTTTTGCGGCAGCCGGTCGCTCTCGTGGCGGCCCCGCCAAAGTCGCGATTTTTGCTTCCGGTCTGATGGGTATGATTAACGGCACCAGTGCCGGCAACGTGGTATCTACTGGATCGCTGACCATCCCGCTGATGAAGAAAGTGGGCTATTCCAAAAAGTCTGCGGGCGCGGTTGAAGCGGCTGCCTCCACCGGCGGGCAGATCATGCCGCCGATCATGGGTGCAGGTGCCTTCATCATGGCTGAGATCACCGGTATTCCTTACACCGAGATTGCGATTGCCGCGATTATTCCAGCGGTTCTGTATTTTGCATCGGTCTACTTCATGGTGGATTTTGAGGCGGCAAAGCTGGGCATGCGCGGAATGCGCGAAGACGAACTGCCCAAGCTGCGCAAGCTGATCAAGCAGGTATACCTGTTTATTCCGATCATCATCCTGATCTATGCTCTGTTCCAGGGCTACTCTGTAATCCGGGCAGGTACCCTGGCCACGGTTTCTGCGGCGGTAGTCAGCTGGTTCTCGCCGAACAGGATGGGTATTCGTGAAATCCTGCGGGCGCTGGATATCGCCTCTATGATGGCTATCCAGATCATCGTGGTGTGTGCCGCCGCCGGCATTATTGTTGGTGTCATCTCTCTCACCGGGGTGGGTGCGCGTTTCTCGATTCTATTGCTGGACGTAGCCGAGGCCAGTCAGCTGCTGGCGCTTATCTTCGCCATGTTTATCTCGATACTGTTGGGTATGGGCATGCCGACAACCGCTGCCTATGCTGTGGCGGCATCGGTGGTGGCGCCGGGCCTGGTGCAGTTGGGGATTGACCCGCTCACTGCGCACTTCTTTGTGTTCTATTTTGCCGTTGTTTCAGCCATTACGCCGCCGGTGGCCCTTGCGTCCTATGCCGCCGCCGGTATTTCCGGAGCCAACGCCATGGAAACCTCGGTGGCGTCTTTCCGGATCGGTATTGCCGCGTTCATCGTGCCTTTCATGTTTTTCTACAACAGCGCGCTGTTGATGGAGGGCGACTGGTTCGTGATTGCACGGGCTCTGGTAACCGCAACCTTTGGTGTGTACCTGTTGTCGGGTGGGGTGCTGGGCTGGTTTGCCAGAGTTGGCGCGGGCTGGCCGGTGCGTATCATGCTGATTGCAGCGGCACTGCTGATGATTGAAGGCGGGCTATGGACCGACATGGCTGGCGTATCGCTCGCGGTCATTTCCTTCCTGTTGCAGCGCCAGCGCCGGCAGCGAGTGGCCCCTGCGGGGGCCTGATGGGCGGCCTTTGCGAACGGCAGGGCGGGGCAGTTGGAGTTGTCCTGCCCGGTTCCCGGCGCTAACCTAGCGGTTTTCTCAGGGACCGGTTGTTATGTCTTACCGGATTAGCGGTTCTGTCGTATTTGGCCTGACCCTTCTGGTGTCCTGGACACTGGGCGGCTGGGCCGGGTACCGGCAGGTTGAACAGGAAAGCCTGGAAGAATCATTCCGATACCGTCAGCTTGTTGCCAATGAGCTTGCCCGCTACCTTCCCATTCCCGAATTAATGGCAGAGCATCCTCTGCTGGAAGAGGCTCTGAGCTCCCCTGACGACAGCAGAACCATCCTCCAGGTAAATGAGGAAATGCAGCGGATGGCTACCATTGTAGGCAGCTCCGACGTGTATCTGATGGATATCACCGGGCTGACCATCGCCTCCAGTAATTACCTGCAGAGAAACAGCTTTGTGGGGCAGAACTTTCATTTTCGCCCTTATTTCAGTGACGCCATGGAATCTGGTCAATCCGCCGTCTATTTTGCCCTTGGCTCCATGTCGGGCGTGCGCGGCCTGTATTTCTCGCACCCGGTGCGCAACCCGCAAGGCCAGATTCTGGGAGTGATTGCGGTGAAAGTACTTGTGCATGAACTGGAGTCCCAATGGCATCGCCCTGCCTCTCTGCAGGAGGCTGAAATGGTGGTGCTGGACCAGGCAGGGATCAGTTTTCTGGCAAGTCGTTCGGAATGGCTGTATCGGGATTTCAACGGGCCCGAGGCCGCTGCGCCAGACGAGGCTTCGCTCAGACGCTATCCGGGGCGGGATCTGCGCCCGGTTGACTTCGATGTGCTGGAGAGACCCACCGGGCTATCAGCAAGGTCCGGGAAATTACAGGTGACGGAAGATGGCAGGGTGCGGGAATATCTCAGCGTCAGAACGCCCTTGCCCAGGCTGGACTGGACGCTACAGGTCATGGTCAGCACGCAGCCCGTGCTGTGGACGCGGCTGGTATTTGTGGCCGGCGGTATGGCGCTGTTTTTCGGCAGTCTGCTTACCTGGCTTTACCTGCGTGAGCGGTATCGTCGGGAAGCGGAACTGGCACTTCGGGGGGAGCAGCTTGAACGCCGTGTGACAGAGCGCACTGCGGATCTGGAACGTTCTAACCAGCAATTGCTGGAGGAGGTTCGGGAGCGTGAACGTACCCAGAATGAGCTGCGTGAAACCCAGCAGGAGCTGATACAGGCTGCCAAGCTGGCGGTATTGGGCCAGATGTCGGCCGGTCTGAACCACGAAATGAACCAGCCATTAACTGCCATTCAGACCTACGCCCGCAACAGCCGTCGGTTTCTGGAGAAGGGTGCCACAGAGATGGTTGATGCCAACCTGCGGGAGATCGTCAGCCTGTGCGACAAGATGGCGGAGCTGACCCGGCAGTTCAAGGTGTTTGCCCGTAAATCCGAAGGTCCGCCGGCCATTGTTGACCTGAGGCTGGCGGTGGACGCCGCCCTGAAGATTATCGCCGCCCAGGAAAACAGTTCGCGTACGCGCATAGACTGGCATCGGCCGCTCGGGCCGGTGCAGTGTCACGGTGACCTGATCCGCATTGAACAGGTAATGGTGAACCTGCTGGCGAATGCGGTTCAGGCGGCCGAGGAACGCTCGATACCAGAAATCACCATCGATATTTCCGACGGTGGCCCGAACTGGTACTGCACGGTTCGTGACAATGGTTCCGGCCTTCCTGGCAACACCGAGCAGGTATTTGAGCCCTTTTTCACCACCAAATCGGTAAAACAGGGGCTTGGCCTGGGGCTGTCCATTTCACGCCAGATTGTAGATGCCCTTGGAGGCAGCCTGACCGGCCGGAATCGCAGTGACGGCCCCGGAGCGGAATTTGTACTCACCCTCAGGAAACGCGAGGCCAAGGAATGACAGACGTATCGGTCATCTTTGTTGACGACGACCCGGACATCCTTCAGGCCATGGCTCAGACCCTGGCCCTGGAGGATCTGCCGGTTGCCTGTTTTGAGAGCGCCAGATCGGGCCTTGAGAATGTTACCCGGGACTATGAGGGTGTGGTGCTATGCGATTACAACATGCCGGGCATGGACGGCCTGGAAATGCTGGACCGTATACGCGAGGTGGATGAAGCCATCCCGGTGATCATCCTGACCGGCCAGGGCGATATCAGCACTGCGGTAACGGCGATGCAGCAGGGCGCCTATGATTTTATTGAAAAGCCTTTTGATCATGATGAGCTGATCGAGTTGCTGCGTCACGCCCTGGAAAAGCGCCACCTTGCCCTGGAAAACCGCCGGCTGAAGGCCCAACTGAAACATCTGGCCAGGCCAGGCCCCCGGCTGCTTGGCGATTCCCCGGGCATGCGGAAGGTGATGGCCACCATTGATCCCATTCTGGATATATCCGCCAATATCCTGCTTCATGGCGAAACCGGCTCCGGCAAGGATGCGGTAGCCCGCTATATTCATGAAAGCAGCCGCCGGGGCGCCCACAATTTTGTGGCCATCAACTGCGGAGCCGTGCCTGAACACCTGATCGAAAGCGAGCTGTTTGGCCATGAGGCAGGCGCCTTTACCGGCGCCGACAAGCGCCGTATCGGCAAGATCGAATACGCCCACAAGGGCACGCTGTTTCTCGATGAACTGGAAAGCATGCCGCTGGCGCTACAGGTGAAACTGCTCCGGGTGCTTGAAGAACAGCAGGTCGAGCGCCTGGGCAGCAACCAGCTTCAGACCGTGGATGTACGAATCATTGCCGCCACCAAGTCCGATCTCAAGGCGTTGAGCGATAAAGGCGAATTCCGGTCAGATCTGTATTACCGGCTCAATGTGGTGAAGGTCGATATCCCGCCTTTGCGTGAACGCAAGGAAGACATCCCGCTTCTGTTCCACCACTTCGTACTGATTGCCGCCGCCCGTTACGACCGTGAAAGCATACCCCTGGAAGCCAACCAGGCTGCGCGACTGCTGCAGCATTCCTGGCCCGGGAATGTGCGGGAGTTACGCAACCTGGCGGAGCGCTACGTGCTGCTGGGGCCGGCGGCGCTGGATGAGAGCAGTTCATCCCTGGCCGATAACGTCAACGGGCGCCAGACTCTTGTGGAAATGATGGACGGGTTCGAGCGCTCAGCGATTATCAGCGCGCTGAACGCCTGTAATGGCAGCATCAAGAACACCATGGTCCAGCTTGGCATTGCCCGCAAGACCCTTTACGACAAGATGAAAAAACACGGGGTGGATAAAGCCCAGTTCAAAGACTGACTGGCCGGCCGGGGATCGAGGTATTAGCCCGGCCGGTTCCTGGTCGGCTAGGGATCAAGCGTCGCTGGTAAGGCTTTGTTTCGGCCGCTTGCCTTGGCCTGGTAGAGCGCGTCATCCGCAGCCTGAATCAGATCGGATGGAATGTGATGGTGTGATGGAATCACGGCCGCCACACCGATGCTGATGCTGACGTGGGGGGCAGCGCTGCTGCGAGCGTGTTCAATGTTTGCGTTGGCAACGGCCTCCTTTAGTTCCGCGGCAATTTCCAGGGCTGCATCAGTACCGGTTCCCGGCAGCATAACCAGGAATTCTTCTCCCCCGAAGCGGGCGACCATATCGGTTTCCCGTTTGGCTGCCTTGTTCAGGATGCCTGCCATACTCTTCAGGCACTCGTCACCAGCCGGGTGTCCGTAGTGGTCGTTGTATTCCTTGAAATGGTCAATATCGATGAGCATCACCGCAATTGGGTCGCCGGTACGCATCAGCAGGTTCCAGGCGCTACGCAGTCTCTTGTCCATGGCCAGCCGGTTAAAAAGACCGGTCAGGGGGTCTGTTTCGGTCAGTTTTTTCAGTTCAGTGTTGTTGGATTCGATAATGCCGAGCAGGGAATTGAATTCCTGTGAGAGGGCGCCAATTTCATCCTCGTTGCGAATCTGGGCGCGCAGGGAATAGTCCATGGCGCTGGAAATTTTCGAGATATCCTGCTTTAGGTCCATGACGGGCCTGATCACCAGAACCCGGAACAGCAGTAACAGGGTGATAGACATGAACAGGGTCAGCAGTACGAACAGTGAAATGCCGTAGACGGTGATTTCACTGCCCAGCTGGGTGATGTGTCGGGGCAGGGTGACCGATGTTTTCAAGCTGGGTATACCGCCGATCATCATGATTTTCGACGCTCTCAGAGTCTGATCATCCACTGCCTCGATCCGATAGGCGCCGGAGGCCACGGAGTCATTGTCGCGGTTGACGGGTTCAACCTGAAAGTCCAGCACAATCTGCTCCGACAGTGTTTCGATTCGCTGCTCGCTGAGCACTTGCCCGAACATAACGTAGCCCCGTGGCTCACCAGTGCCATCACTCTGGTAGATCGGGCGCATGGAGAAAAGTACCGGCAGGTCACCGATCTGAAGGATGCCCCCCGCTTTCTGGTCGTCCACGTCCGCGTCAAGATCAATCCGTCGGCTGAAGGCATTGGCGACCGGTAGAACAGCGTCCAGGTGCGTGTCAGTGAGGTCTGTTTTGCCTTCCTCGGCGTTAAAATCGTAAATGCCGGCCCAGAACGGATCACCGGAGTTATCGAGAAACAAGGCGATCTGAATGCCGTAGTTCCAGAAAGTGTCCGGGTGCAAGTTGGAGTCGATGTAGGCTTCGTTGCGGTCCTGCATGAAGCTGTAAGTGTCGTCCCAGGAGGACCAGTCGTACACGGTAAAGTCGATGGTATCCAGTTCACCTTCCAGGCGCCTTACCACCCGGTCGATGTTATCCCGCGCGTAATTCAGCTCAATCTCGCTGAACGCCGGATAGACCACGTTCCTCTGAATAAAGTAGGCCGACAGCGACAACAGGGCCGCCATGAAAATGATGGGGAGGGTCGTTTTTGTTGAAATAGACATACAACATACTTCCTGTCTTTTCGCCGGCCTGGTTGGCTAAAGATTCGCCTCCGCGTATTCGGCCAGCACTGAACGTGGAACACCCTGCAAATGGATGTGACCGCCGTGCCGGAAACTCTTGAAGCGTTCGGTCATATAGGTCAGGCCCGAACTCAGCGCGCTGAGGTAGGGCGTGTCTATCTGAGCCAGGTTACCCAGGCAGATCACCTTGGAACCATTACCGGCACGAGTAATGATAGTCTTGATCTGGTGGGGCGTCAGGTTCTGGGATTCGTCAATGATGATCAGGCTGTGCTGGAAGCTGCGGCCACGAATATAGTTCATGGATTTGAAGTGCAGCGGCACCTTGCTGAGGATGTAATCAACGCTGGCGGTCATGTTCTCGTCGTCCTCATGAAGCGCTTCCAGGTTGTCTACGATGGCGCCCAGCCAGGGTTCCATTTTCTCCGCCTCGGTGCCGGGCAGGAAGCCGATGTCTTCATCAAGCCCCTGAGTGCTGCGTGTGGCGATGATACGTTTGTAGAGCTTGCTGGCCACGGTCATTTCAATGCAGGCCGCCAGGGCCAGGATGGTTTTACCGGAGCCGGCGGAACCGGTCAGGTTGACCAGGTGGATGTCCGGGTCCAGCAGCAGGTTCAGGGCAATGGCCTGGTAGATATCCCGGGGTATCAGCCCCCAGACTTCCTCATTCATCAGGTCATGCTGGTGCAGGTCACGGATCACCAGTTTGTCGTCGCTTAAATCCGATACCTTGCCCACAAACCCCTGTTCATCAATCACAAACTCGTTGATGGTAAGCTTTGCCAGCTCGCCCTCTCGGCGCAGAATGTGTTCGGTGATGCCCTCACGCTGAATGGTTTCGACTTTCTCAATGGTGTCCCAGAAGGAACTGGCAAATTCCTTGTAGCCTTTTGGCAGCAGGTCAATGTCGTCCAGCAGCATGTCGTTGTGGTAATCCTGGGCTTCCACGCCAAAGCCGCGGGCTTTGAGCCGCATATTGATGTCTTTGCTGACCAGGATGATGTCGCGGGACTTGTGGCGCGCCTGAAGGGCCGCCAGGGTGTTGATGATCTTGTTGTCGTTGAGGTGCTCGGGCAGGCCGTGATTGCCCTGATGTTCAGTGCTCATCAGGATAGACAGTGCACCCAGCGGCTCCGCTTTCTTGCCCCTGACAATGGGAACGCCTTTTTCGATGTCACCCGGTGTGGCGTCGCCCAGCAGTTTGTCGATGTTGCGAATGGCCTGTCTGCAGTCGGCGGCAACCGCCTGTTTACCGGATTTGAGGCTATCAAGTTCTTCAAGGACCGTCATCGGAATGATGACATCGTGTTCTTCGAAATTCAGGAGGGCGTTGGGATCATGGATCAGGACGTTAGTGTCGAGGACGTACATCTTTCTGCGAGCCTGCGGTGCTCTTGGCATAGGGTGCGATACCTCTCTGGTGCTCTGTTCAGCTAATCAGCCGGCTGGTTCGCTGGTACCGGCGCAGCGTTTGGTGAGCTCCTTGTCGGAGATCAGTTTCAGCATATCGTAGGTGGTTACAATACCCGTAATTTTTTTCTCTTTGGTGATGAAGATACGGTGAAGGTGCTCTTTCATCATGACTTCGGCAATGTCCTGAACCGGAGTCTGTTCGTCAACCGACAGCACCAGCGGCGTCATGATGTCCCGCACTTCCACGGGTACCTTGCCCATTTCCTCGAAGATGACCATGCGCAGCCGCCTGGCCTCCTGTTCTTCTTCCTCGGTCATGGGGTTGGCGCCCGGGTTGGCACGATTGGCGTTCCAGCGGAATTCGGTGATGTCTTTCAGGGTGGCAATGCCGACAATTTCGCCAGTGTCATCCGTGACCGGGCTTCCGGTGATTTCGTTGTCCGTTAGAAACCTTGCCAGCCGGTCCATCGTCCATGACTGGGGTACGGCCTTTATGCTGGGTGTCATGATCTCATGAGCGAGAACAGTCATCGACGTCAGGGCTCCGTGGCATTCCGTTGACTTAGAGCTTAGCTGTTCCTTCTGGAGTCGTCATCCCCTTATTGGGGTTGCGATGCGCCTGAAGATTGTGTTGCCGGAACAACGGCATTCAAGCGGTTATTGGCGTCGTAGATCAGCTCGTAGCCCTGGTAGCGCTGCTGACCTGCGACCTGCTCCAGTTTTTCCATGGATTTAAGGGGAATGTCCACCAGCAGGGAGTTGACCAGCCAGCCGGGAATGGATCCGTTAGGCTCAGTATGCTGGATCCAGGTCATACGGGTCTGATCGCCCTTGGGCGTGAACCGGTAAAGCGTGTCGGAGCGGTCCACGCGAATATAATCGGCCTCAGGGTCACGGCGCTGAGGTACAGCGTTGAGATCCATGAGGATGTCGCCGCCAGCATTCCGACCATGAGTGCGGATTCGCAAAACGTAGTCGCGGTCTGCGACTGGCCACGGCATGTCATTGACCGAATAGGCATAGCGGTCATGGAAACTGCCATTGCCGAAGGCGTAAGATTCTGAGCAGTTATGGACCCACTCGGTACAGGACTCGGGATTAACCATGACGGCCATCAGGTTTTCAATGGGCGTGTCCAGAAGGGCGACAGCCTTGAACGCCTGGAAACTGGAATCCGGCTGGTCAATGGTGAAAACCCTGATAGAACCGGATTCCTTGCGCAACTCCCAGCCTTCGGCATCCTCCGCTGGTAGTCCGGCAGCGGCACTAACGGGAAACATCAGGGCTACGGCAATGAGTGCACCTCGTGCGGCCTGGGCAATCGACGGCCGCCGAGCATCCTGGGTGCTCGGATTCTGCATTACAGACTCTTCCTTGGGAATGGTGGCAAGAGCTTATCACGCCTTCTCAGCGTTCAACCTGCCCTGATTCAGGGTTTGTGAACTGGGTAGCCGAACCAGCCAGGACGGGCCGGATTTGGCCCGCCATGACGGCGGTTGTACCGCCATCCCGGCGGCTTGAGGACGTTAGTGTTCGGGAAGTGTGACGTTCAGCTCCAGCACGGAGTGGCTGTCGGTGCGGTCGACCTCCACCTGAACCATGTCGTCGCTGATCTGCACATATTTGCGGATGACTGCCAGCAACTCCTGCTGAAGCTGGGGCAGGTAGTCCGGCTGATCCCGCTGGCCACGTTCGTGGGCAACGATAATCTGCAGGCGCTCTTTGGCAACACTGGCGGTGCGGGTGTTCTTCTTGCTTTTGAAATAGTCCAGGAAACTCATCCCTTAGCCCCCCTTGAACATCCGTGAGAAGAAACCCTTTTTCTGCGAGGACATGAAACGGTGCTCCCGCTCTTCGCCCAGCAGCCGTGCCACGGCATCTTCATAAGCCTGCCCGGCGTCACTCTCTTCTTCCAGAATCACCGGGACGCCCTGGTTGGAGGCGTTCAGAACAATCTGGGATTCGGGGATCACGCCCAGCAGCGGGATGGCCAGTATTTCTTCTACGTCTGCCACCGACAGCATCTCGCCTTTTTCCACGCGGTCCGGGTTATAACGGGTCAGCAGCAGGTGTTCCTTGACCGGGTCCTGCCCCATCTCGGCGCGTCGGGATTTGCTCTGCAGGATGCCCAGAATGCGGTCGGAGTCCCGCACAGAAGACACTTCCGGGTTAGTGACAACGATGGCCTCATCGGCGTAGTAGAGCGCCATCAGCGCGCCGTGCTCAATACCGGCGGGAGAATCACACACAATGTAGTCGAAACGCTCGGAGAGCTCGTTGATGACTTTTTCTACGCCTTCCTTGGTGAGGGCTTCTTTCTCGCGGGTCTGGGACGCAGGCAGGATATATAGCGTTTCTACACGCTTATCCTTGATCAGTGCCTGGTTCAGGCTGGCTTCGCCCTGAATGACGTTTACAAAGTCATACACCACGCGGCGTTCGCAGTTCATGATGAGATCCAGATTGCGCAGGCCCACATCGAAATCAATCACCACCGTTTTGTGGCCGAGTTTCGCAAGCCCGGTACTGATCGAGGCACTGGTTGTGGTTTTGCCCACGCCACCTTTTCCTGAGGTAACGACAATGATTCTAGCCAAAATTGCATCCCTGTTTTTTCAGTGAATTCGAATGTGTCTGTTCAGTTGAGATCAGCCCTTGTCCAGCGGCGTTACCACCAGCAGATCGTCCTTGAGCTGGATCTGGACGGCGGTTTTCCAGCCGTTATCCTGAAGATCTTCCGAGATTTTATAGTGTCCTGCAATGGACACAAGCTCTGCTTCCAGCGACTGGCAAAAAACCCGTGCGTGTTCTGCCCCGTGAATACCGGCCAGTGCACGGCCTCTGAGCGGCCCGTACACATGCACATTGCCTGCGGCAAGCACTTCTGCCCCGGCCTGCACTGAGGCCAGGATGATCAGGTCGCCTTCGGGCGCGTAGACCTGCTGGCCTGAACGCACGGGCTGACTGACGATGCGGGCCGGCACGGGCTCGCCGGGTTCTGTGTGCCCCGGCGATCCAGTCTGCGCCTTATTCGGTGCGGCCGCTACAGACGAAGCATTGCTGTCGGTGGCGTCAACTGCGGGTTCGCTGATGTCCCGGTCGCGCTGGCTGCCGCCGGGCAGCAGCGCCAGCGCCGCGCCCCGTGCCAGTCGGCGTTGGTCATCATTGCCACCGCGCACGCCTATCACATGGATATTATGGCGGCGGCAGGTGCCGATGATCTTAAAAAAATCCAGCTCACTGCTCAGGCCTTCATATTTCTCCAGGCTGATAATCAGCGGGATATCCTTGAAAAAGCCGGGTGCCTGGTTGATCTTGTCACGCAGTGTCTGCTCGAATTCACTTTCCTCAAAAAAATACAGCTCCAGCGCAGTCATGGAGACGCTGGCACTTTTCAGCTGAAAACACTGGGTAACGCCAGATGCAGCGGTATCAGTCATCAATGGCTCTCTTCGGTGGTGTCTCCCGGGCCGGTGGCCGGGCGTTTGCGTAAAGGTGTTTCATCAAAACGGATGCCGGACCAGCCGGTCGCCATGAACTGGCGGATATTGCCATGGCTGTCACCGGTAGGGTCGTCCAGCACCTGCTGATAGTGTTCGGCGAACAGGCGCAGGGTATCGGCTTCATTCAGGTTGCAGTACTGGGCCAATGAAAAAACCCGGCAAGAGCCTTCGTTCTCCCCGGCGGCATTAAACAGCGGCCCGTTGTGGAAACCTTTGGGCTGATAGTCGAAGGCCTGGCCAATCAGTTCCAGAGTATCCGCAAACCGGCCGTGGCCGGCCTCAATGGACGCCAGGTGCACCTGTACCCGCTGGTTAAGATTCAATGCTGATGGCCTTTCATGTCCTGCTTGGCGTCGGTCTGGTAATTGGCTTTCCACTCTTCATAGGGCATGCCGTAGATGATCTCGCGGGCCTGCGGATCCGACAGGTCGAAACCTCGCTCACTGGCTTCTGCCCGGTACCATTTGGACAGGCAGTTTCGGCAGAAGAAAGCCAGGTTCATCAGATCAATGTTCTGAACTTCGGTGTGCTCGCGCAGATGTCTGACAAGTTTGCGAAAGGCTGCAGCCTCAATTTCGGTCTGGGCATCCTGGGGAATCTGATCAGTCATAATAGGGCATCCGTTTAACGGTTGATTTGAGCAGTCCTGTAACGGTCAATTTGAACAGTCCTGACATTCTCTGCATGTTACCTTAAGATACAAGGCTGTACATATGTACAGACCGTTTACCCGATTAGAACGCCATGGCCCAACGCAAGATTATCCACGTGGACTGCGACTGTTTCTACGCCGCAGTGGAGATGCGCGACGACCCCACCCTGCGGGATGTGCCCCTGGCCGTTGGCGGGCAGGGCGGCCGCGGCGTGGTGACCACGTGCAACTATAAAGCACGCGCTTTCGGCGTGCGCTCGGCCATGCCGGGCGGCGAAGCCCGCCGGCTCTGCCCGGGCCTGGTTACAGTGCCGCCAGATATGAACCGGTATCGCACCGCATCGGGCCAGGTCATGGCCATTCTGCGCGAGCTGACTGATCTGGTCGAGCCTTTATCGCTGGATGAAGCCTTTCTCGACGTCACCGAGGTTACAGATCATAAAGGAAGCGCCACCCTGATGGCCGAATACCTTCGGCAACGGGTAAGGAATGAAGTGGGTATTACCATTTCCGCCGGCGTCGCGCCTAACAAGTTTCTGGCCAAAATCGCCAGCGACTGGGAAAAGCCGGACGGCCTCTTTGTGATAACCCCAGACAGGGTTGATGAATTTGTTCAGGCGCTGCCGGTGGAAAAGCTGTTCGGAGTGGGGAAAGTCACCGCCGGCAAGCTGCACGATCTGGGCGTGAACACCTGTGGTGATCTTCAGACGGTCCCGGTGGATGGACTGCTGGACCGCTTCGGGAAACAGGGCTATCGGCTCCGAGAGATGGCCTTCGGGCGGGACAACCGGGATGTGGTGGTGTCACGCGTTGCCAAGTCCGTCAGTGTGGAGCGCACCTTTTCCCAGGACCTACCGGATAAAAGCGCCTGCGATTCAGTGATGGCGTCGCTGGTGGCGGACCTGAACCTACGTCTCAGTCGCAAGGCCGGGCGCAAGCCGATCCACAAGCTGTTTATCAAGATTCGCTACAGTGATTTTTCCACCCATACCCTGGAGCGGGTGCGGGATCAGGTACAGCAGCCGGAACTTGCAGATTATCAGCCGTTGTTGGATGAACTGGTGACCAACACTGAGCGGCCGGTGCGTCTGCTCGGCCTGGGTGTGCGCTTTCGCAATGACGAGTCGCCGACGACCCAGCTAAGACTATTCGAGTGAACAGCTCAATCATCAGTTAGGCGGTCAGCAGCTTCGGGTAGCCACGCTCGCCTCCTGACAGCAGGAATTCCCGCTGGTCCACCTTTTCAAACAATGGTGACCTGCTTGTGGCGGACATGTTTACGCGCCTCTGCGGGCTGGTTGATGATCAGGTTCTCGAATCGTTCCACCTGTGAAGCCCAGTCCAGGTCGAGTGCGTCCAGTCGGGCCTGGGTGCGGATTCTGCTGGTAAATGTCGGCTGATCGATGAGCCTGAGTGCGTGGGTTACAAACGCCTCGCTGTCTTCCAGACCGGCTTTCATACCGTTATCGCCGTGGCGGATATGTTCGTTGGCGGCCGCATCGTCAAAGGCGACAACCGCGAGGCCGCTGGCCATGGCTTCGATGACCACGTTGCCAAAGGTGTCGGTTTTGCTGGGAAAGAGGAACAGATCGCCAGAGGCGTAGTGTTCCGCCAGCCGCTCGCCGCGCTGCACGCCAGCAAAAATATAATCCGGGTGCTTTGCAGCCAGCCGGCTTCTCATGGGGCCATCGCCAACCAGCACGAATTTTGCGCTCGGGTGAAGGCTTTTCAGCCGCTCGAAACAGGATACCGCCAGTTGCAGGTTCTTTTCGGGCGCCAGCCGGCCAACATACAGTACGGCCGCGTCATCCGTTGCCAGGCCCCAGGATTCGCGAAGCGTCTGGCTCCGTTTGCGAGGGGAGAACAGGCCGCAATCCACTCCGCGACTCCAGATCGCGGTTGGGCTTATGCCCAGGCGGTCAGTGGTGGCCAGGGTTTTCCGCGTGGGTACCAGGGTGACCGCCGTGCGGTTATGGAACCACTGCCCATAGCGACACAGTAGAGCTTCTAGCCAGCCCACACCATAGTACTGGCTGTAGCTGTGGAAATTGGTATGAAAGCCGGAGCTGACGGGAATTGAAAGCTTTCGCGCGGCATTAACGGCGCTGACGCCCAGCGGGCCCTGGGTCGCCACGTAAACCGCATCTGGTCTTTGGATCTTCCACAGCCTGGCCAATCGCCCGGGGGCCGGGATGCCAAAGCGTAGATCGCTGTAACCAGGTAAGGGAATGGCGGCAACCAGGTGGCTCTGGTGGCAAAGACGAGGCTCGATTTGTTCAGGCTCCCCGGGCTCACTGTGTCCGGGACGGATGACTGAAACCAGATGGCCGCGACTGACCAGCTCCGCGCAGAGATACTTGAGCGTGTTAGCTACGCCGTTGGCCTCTGGCGGAAAGGTCTCGGAAACAATGCTAATGTGTCGTTGACCAGTAAGCACCTGACTTGTTCCAGTCACGTTATCTCCCGAACACTCTGTTTTCATGATAACCACTGTGAAGACAGGGCATGACAGGGTGGCGACACTCGTGTGACAAAACTGTGACACCGAATTTTCGATGTCAGACACCGTATAGACCGGAGGATGGATGAGAACCCGCAGTCTCGGCAGAACCGATGTAGAAGTCAGTGAGATATGCCTGGGCACCATGACCTGGGGTGAGCAGAATTCTGAGCGCGAGGCGGCAGAGCAGCTGGACTATGCCACGGCTGAAGGCGTCAACTTTATTGATGCGGCCGAGATGTACCCGGTGCCGCCCCGGGCAGAAACCCAGGGCCTGACCGAGGTCTATCTGGGAAACTGGCTGGCGAAGCGCGGCCGACGGGATGATCTGGTGATCGCGTCCAAGGTTGCTGGCCCCGGTAATGGCCTGACCTATCTGCGCAACGGTCCCCACCTCACTGGGCCTCATATCCGCAAAGCCTGCGAGGACAGCCTTCGGCGATTGCAGACCGATTACATTGATCTGTATCAGGTGCACTGGCCCGGTCGGAATTCCAACTTTTTTGGCAAGCTTGGCTATCAGCACCGGCCGGATGAGCAGGCGACTCCCATTGAGGAAACCCTGGAGGCGCTACATGAGCTTGTTCAGGAGGGCAAGATTCGTCACATCGGTATTTCCAATGAAACCCCCTGGGGCACGGCCGAATATCTGCGACTGTCCCACGAGAATAACTGGCCACGAGTGGTCAGCATCCAGAACCCTTACAACCTGTTGAATCGCACCTTTGAAGTGGGCATGGCGGAAATTGCCTGCCGCGAGCAGGTGGGGCTGCTGGCCTATTCGCCACTGGCCTTTGGTGTATTGACCGGTAAGTATCTGAATGGCAAACGCCCGGATGGCGCGCGCCTGTCGCTTTACAGCCGGTTTGCCCGCTACACCAGCCAGCGTGGTGAAGAGGCCACAAGGGCTTACGTGGAGCTCGCCAGGCAGCACGGTCTGTCCCCGGCCCGGATGGCGCTGGCCTATGTGACCGGGCGGGATTTCGTGACCAGCAATATCATTGGAGGGACCTCTGTTGAGCAACTGCGGGAAAACATCAGTTCGGCGTCACTGGTTCTGGATGATTCGCTGCTGTCGGAAATTGAGTCGCTGCATCATGAATTCACCTATCCCTGCCCTTAGGTTTCACCCGGCACAAGCCGGGTGTTACACGTTGATACAGAAAACGCTGGTTTTTTGACAAAAAATCGGAGGTGTGATGGCGGCATCCTGCCGCTTTTGTGTGCAAATTCACAACATTTCGGCCCCGAATGATTAGACTTTAATCCTAGGCATCATTAGACTTCGCCACCTGGTTAGGGTCACAGAAACATCATGATTATTCGCATCTTTATCGTACTTCTTGCACTTAATATGCTGGCCTTCGTTGTTCGCGCCGAAGCAGGTGAGCGAGTGTTTGCGGACGAGATGCCTACCCAGGACGTTTATCAGCTTCAGGAAGAGATGTCCGGCGATTTCGAGCGTGATCCTTCCGATATGTATGCAGCCATCGGTTCGCGTCTGCTTAGCCTTGGTTTTTCCGGCTCTGACGCTCGGTCTCGAACCTACGCCTCTGATCCGGCCCGGCCGGACCACGGGGTTGCGCTGCTTGAAGAGGGCGCCTGCCTCAACTTCAAGTGGAATTTCTGATCTGCCCCGATTCATTGCCTGACTTGCCCAGCCGTGTGATCATCCGTTTTCTGTAATCGAACTTTGATGCCAAAACGGAGTTTGCTCATGGCCAGCGATAAGCCGCTTACGTTGAACGACAGTAAGGCGTGCGTGGAACAGCTCATTCAACGGGTCGGCAAGAACATCACCATCGGGCTACCCCTTGGCCTCGGCAAGCCCGTCCGGTTTATCAACGCATTGTACGAGCGAGCCTGCTCTGACCCCGCTATAAACCTGCACATTCTGACCGCGTTATCGCTGACAGCCCCGCAAGGTAGCTCATCCCTTGAAAAGCGTTTCATGGAGCCCTTTGTCGAACGGCTGTATGGTGAAATTCCAGAGCTGGACTACGCCAGGGATGTGGTTCGCAACCGGCTGCCGCCGAATGTCAGGGTGTCGGAATTCTTCTTCAAGGCGGGCGCTTTTCTGAACAATGCCTCACAGCAGCGGCAATATGTCTGCACCAACTATACCCACGCCGTGCGCGACCTGATGGCGCAGGGGGTCAACGTGGTCGCCCAGATGGTGGCGCCGCCAACGGCCCCTGAGGATAAGGGAACGGTCAGCCTGAGCAGCAACCCGGATCTGACGCTGGATCTGATTCCGCTGCTGCGACAGCGTGAGGCGGAAGGTCAAGCCGTAGCACTGGTTGGCGAGCTCAACCGCTACCTGCCTTTTATGGGCAATCATGCGGCAATCCCCGAGACTCGTTTTGACATTCTGCTTGAGCATCAGCGGTCCGACTATCCTCTGTTCCCGGCGCCGCAGATGGCGGTGACCCCGGAAGATCACCTGATTGGCTTCTACGCCAGCACATTGCTGAAAGACGGTGGCACGCTGCAGGTTGGCATTGGTTCGCTGGGTTCAGCGCTGGTTCACAGCGCGATCCTGCGGCATCGCAGAAACAGCCACTGGAAAGCGGTTTATGACTATCTGGCCGTGGCAGGCAACTTTCCGTCTGCCGAGTCCCTGGGTGGCGTGGACACCTTCGAGAAAGGGCTTTACGGTTGCAGTGAGATGATGGTGGACGGCTTTATACACCTGCTGGAAGCCGGAGTGATCCACCGCGAGGTCTACAACCATGCGGACCTTCAGGAACTGATCAACGCCGGCCGGATTGGCCCCGAGGTATCACTGGAAACCCTGGACGTTCTGCGGCAGGAAGATCTGATTGATTCACCCCTGAGGGCCCGGGATGTTTCCTGGCTGCGCGGCTATGGCATCCTTCGGTCGGAAGTGGAGTATAAAGGCGGCCGGTTGCGAGTCGGGCAACAGTCACTGGAACCCGATCTGGACCAGCCGGAATCCCGCGATGCCATTAGCCAGGTTGCCCTTGGCGAGCGGCTCGCCGGTGGCATCGTGATTCACGGTGGCTTCTACGTGGGCCCCGAAACCTTCTACCAGCGTCTGCGCGACCTGTCCGCCGCTGATCGCCAGCGTATCTGCATGACCAGCGTCAACTTCATCAACCACCTTTATGACCACGCCTATGGTAATCAGCGGCTGAAGTCGGCCCAGCGGGTCCACAGCCGGTTTATCAACACGGCCATGATGCACACGCTCAACGGTGCGGCCGTCTCTGACGGGCTGGAGGATGGCCGGGTAGTGAGTGGGGTAGGTGGGCAGTACAATTTTGTCGCCATGGCCCATGAATTGCCAGAAGCCCGCTCGGTTATCTGTCTCAGAAGTGTGCGTAAATCTGGCCATAAAACGTTGTCCAATATCGTGTTCAGCTATGGCCACTGCACCATACCCCGGCACCTGCGTGATCTGGTGGTGACCGAGTACGGTATCGCCGACATTCGCGGGCAGTCTGATGAGCAGGTCTACCTGCGCCTGATTCGAATTGCCGATTCCCGCTTTCAGGAGGAGTTGCTGGCCCAGGCGAAAAAAGCGGGTAAGGTCGATGCCGCTTTCCAGATACCGCTGGCCTGGCGAAACAATACCCCGGAGGCAGTGAAACGGGCCGTTGAAACCGCCGGTGGGGGCGACCTTTTCCCCGCCTTCCCATTCGGCTGTGACTTCACCGGTGACGAGCTGGTTCTGGGTAAGGCACTGAAAGCCCTGAAAGCGGAAACCGCGACCGGCCGTGGTAAAATTTCGACGCTCTGGCGGGCCCTGAAGGCCAGCGATACCGAAGGCCGTTACCAGTCACTGTTGCAGCGAATGAAACTCGACAGTCCCCGGGGCCTGCGGGAAAAGCTTGATCAAAGGCTGGTGATTCACGGCCTTGATCTGACACACACACCATCGGATACAGGAAACCAGACAGCCTGATGCAAAAACCTGCCGTATTCACTGTTCATTATGTGCTGAAGAACAAGCTTGGCGAGTTGGTAGACACCTCAGAGGGCAGCGAGCCACTGCGGTTCATGCTGGGTAGCCCGGGGGTCATTGCCGGTATTCAGGAAGCGGTGAAAGACCGTAATCCCGGCGACTGCCTGGAGGTCACCGTTCCGCCGTCCATGGCCTACGGTGAGCATAATCCTGAATTGGTGCGCACTGTGCCGCGCTCCATGTTCGAAGGCGTTGAAAATCTTCAGGTGGGCATGAAATTCCAGACCAACACCGGTGACGAAGCCCAGATCGTCCAGGTTGTCAGCATCGACGGCAACCTGATCAAGGTAGACGCCAACCATCCTCTGGCGGGGTTTACCCTCTACTTTGATCTCGAAATCATCGAAAAGCGCGAAGCGACTGATGACGAAGTGGCGGCTGGCTATCCGTTGGATTAGCGTCCAGAGCCCCGTCCTGAATCTGATTGACACCCTCCAACACAGTGGATCGCAGCCTTGCCGCAAGTTCCGATGGTTTATCGTCGGGGGAAGGCACCATTGGTGAATGCATGAGGATGTCCACGGTCGGGGCCGGGTTCTGTAGTAGCCGTCGAAGGTGGCTCATAAAGCTGTCTTCATTGATAAACGGGGCCAGGTGATCGAGAGCACCGTCGCGACGATACACAATGCTCACTGGCTGAACCGGAACCCCGGCCTGCTGAGCCGCTTTCAATAACCGGCCGTGGAACGGTAGAACGGTTATCCCGGGGCTGGTTGTCGCTTCCGGAAAAACCATGACGGACTGCCCCTGACTAAGCCGTGCCTCCAGCTGACTTGCAACATCTGCCACCCTGCCGCCGCCACGTTTGATAAATACGGTGCCCGCCTGTCTCGCCAGCCAGCCAATCAAAGGCCATTGGCTGACTTCCGCTTTTGACAGAAACACCGCGGGCATTGCCCCACCCAGCACGGGAATGTCGCACCAGGAAACGTGATTGCAAACGTACAGGGCTGGCTGATCAGACGGCACGCCGTGGCAGCGTATCTTCAGGCCAAGACTGCGTGTGGACGCGCGGAAGCAGCGTTGGGCCCAGGGTGTGCGATCAACCTTTCTGCGGCTTACCACGTCGGCCAGTTTCAACCACGTGGCGACCAGAGCAATGGCTCCCAGCAGGCCGATAAACAGAATCAGCCTCAGGGGAATTCGCCGGGTGTTTGTATGGGGTTTCATATAAAGACCTGTGTAGATGACTGCTGCGCCAAGACTATGAATCTGGCGTGACATCCGGATGAACGGCAGGTGACCAACTGATGACAATCCGTGCGGGTCGGCGGGCAGCCAGCGTATCCCCGCTGTAACCATTGGGCGCTTCAATGTATATTTCTGAAAAGCATGTATAATTGCTGTTACAGGACGTAGCCTGTATCGTCTGAGAAACGGCAATTCGGGTGTTAAAAATCCAAACAACAACATCAGAGATGGACGGCGTGGAACAAACGAACGAAAGTTGGCGGATTCTTATAGTCGAGGACGACGAGAGGCTGGCAGAGCTGACCAGAGAGTATCTGGAAAGCAATGGTCTCACCGTATCTCTGGAAACCCACGGCGGAAACGCAGTCGAACGTATTCGCAATGAACAGCCCGACCTGGTCGTGCTCGATCTGATGCTGCCGGGCGAGGACGGTCTGTCTATCTGTCGTCGCGTGCGGCCGAATTACAACGGGCCCATCATCATGTTGACGGCACGCACCGATGATCTCGATCAGGTTCTCGGTCTTGAAATGGGTGCGGACGACTACGTCGGCAAACCCGTCAAACCCCGTGTACTTCTTGCCCGCATTCGTGCGCTTCTGCGCCGTGTGACCGAACACGGCACCATTGCCGCCGAAGAGGGTCTGGCGGAAGAGCCGGTTCGGCTCCAGTTCAATGATCTGGTGGTTGACCGCTCCATGCGTGAAGCCTGGCTTAACGACGCCAGCATCGACCTGACCAGTGCCGAGTTTGATCTGCTGTGGCTGCTGTCGAGCAATGCCGGCCGGGTGCTGAGCCGTGAGGAAATTTTTACCGCGCTGCGGGGCATTGAATACGATGGCCAGGATCGCTCTATCGACGTCCGGGTTTCCAGAATCCGGCCAAAAATAGGTGACGATCCCATCCATCCGCGGCGTATCAAGACCGTCCGTAGCAAGGGCTATCTCTTCGTAAAAGAAGCCTGACTTTTCAGTCTCTGGCGCTGGCCCCTGTGGGCCAGCGTTCATTGCCAGGGTTTATACAATGCCCTTCAAGTTCTTCCTCAAACTTTACGCTCGCCTGATCGGCCTGACCTTCCTGATATTGCTGTTCTGTGTTGCCCTTTTTCTCGGTGTGAATTCCGTCAGGGAGCAGTATTGGCAGGAACGCTTCGCCGAGCCGCTGATGCGCTGGATTGCCTCCACCCCCAACGCGGCCGGACAGTATCACTGGCTTTCTTCTTTTCACGATTTCCGGGTGTTGTCCCCCGGTCAGCTCAGTGCCTCTGACATTGTGGTCGAACGCCTCTCCTATGGTCAGGTTGTGTCGCTGGACACCAGCATCGGCCATCAGGTCATGATCCAGAGTGAGGCCGGGGAAGTTCTGATGCTGCGGTTCGGCGACCTGTACAACGACGTATCCGAAGCGCTCGCGCTGATCGCCCGATGGCACCTTGGTGGCGTACCCGGCGGCGGGCGTGAGCAGGCAATGGGCCAGCTTTCTGAATCCCTGGGGGTGTCCCTGACCTCGATTCAGGACCCAGATTCGGTGCCGGATGCTGATGTGCTGGGGCGGGTATCCCAGCGCGGCATTGCGCTCTACCAGCATCCGTTGGAGGGTCAGGCGCACGTTCTGATCCGCCTGGAGGACGGAGCCCTGATTGACCTTTCGATGCCGCCACCATTCGATCCCTGGGCCTGGCCGGTATTGCTGCTTTTACTGTTGGTCGGCGGCAGTGTGCTGGCGCTGGCGCTCTATCTGGCCATGCGTGAGGTGGACAGCAACCTCAGGGCGGTTGAATCAGTGGCGATCCGAATCGCCCGTGGGGAAATGAGCGCCCGGGTAGAGACTTCCGACAGTCGCCTGGTGTCGCGTCTTGCGGCCGCATTCAATGGAATGGCAGAGCATATTCAGCGCCTGGTCGGGGTTCAGCGGGAAATGATTCACGCCGTTTCCCATGAATTACGGACACCGGTGGCCCGTATCCGCTTCGGCGTACAGATGATTGAGAGCGCGTCCGATGCCCAGGCGCTTCAGAAACAGCTGGACGGCATTGACGGCGACATTCAGGAGCTGGATGAACTGATTGACGAAATACTGACCTACGCCAGGCTGGAGCAGGGCGGGCCGGTGTTTGCACTGCAGGAATCGTCGGTCACCGATATTGTCCGGCAGGTGGTCAGTGAGCAGCAGATGATCCGTACCGAGCACGTGATTGAAGCGGACATCGACGACGAATCCGAAGCCTGGGCCTTGTCTGATGTAGAACCGCGCTATATCCACCGGGCGATCCAGAATCTGGTGGGCAACGGCGCACGATATGCGGCCAGCCGCGTGCGGGTTCACTGCCAGTTGGACGAGGATAACTGCCGGATTGACGTAGAAGATGACGGGCCCGGCGTGCCTGAAGAAGACTGGGAAAAAGTATTTACCGCCTTTGCCAGACTGGATGACAGCCGCACCCGAACTTCAGGCGGCTATGGGCTGGGCCTGTCGATTGTGCGGCGTATACTCTACTGGCATGGCGGACAGGCGTTTGTGAGCCGCAGTGAAGCTCTGGGTGGAGCCAGGTTCAGCCTGGTGTGGCCCCGCAAGAAACCGATTGAACCGTCAATCTGATTAACGGTTGTATAACTGAAAGGATGCGAATCATGCCGCAGTATCTGCTTGCCATTGACCAGGGAACCACCAGTTCCCGCGCCATTGTTTTTGACGCCTCCGGGAACTCGGTTGCCACTGCGCAGAAGGAATTCCAGCAGTATTTCCCCCAGGACGGCTGGGTAGAACACGACGCCCTGGAAATCTGGGAAAGTACACTTGCGGTCTGCCGTGAGGCGCTGGAGACATCAAAAGTTCCTGTGGCCTCGATTTCCGGTATCGGTATCACCAATCAGCGGGAAACCACAATCATCTGGGACCGCCAGACTGGCGAGCCGGTTTATCGCGCCATCGTCTGGCAGGACCGCCGAACCGCCTCCTGGTGCACCAAGCTTAAATCCGATGGCCACGAAGACACGGTGGTTGAACGCACCGGGCTGTTAATCGACCCTTATTTTTCCGCCACCAAAATTGCCTGGATTCTCGACAATGTTGACGGCCTGCGGGCCCGTGCCGAGGCCGGGGAGCTGGCGTTCGGAACCGTTGACAGCTGGTTGCTGTGGAATCTGACCGGCGGCCAGTCACATCGTACCGATGCCACCAATGCATCCAGAACCGCCATTTTCAACATACACGAGCAGGACTGGGACGAAGAGTTGCTCAAACTGTTTCGCATCCCGCGCTCGCTGCTGCCGGACGTTCTGGACAGTGCCGCCGATTTTGGTGACACGGATGAGAAGTGGTTTGGCCAGGCCCTGCCGGTGGCCGGTATTGCCGGAGACCAGCATGCGGCGCTCATCGGCCAGGCCTGCTTCAAGCCGGGAATGGCAAAAAGTACGTACGGTACTGGCTGTTTTCTGATGGTCAATACCGGGTCAGAGGCGCCACGCTCGGAAAACCGGCTGCTGACCACCATGGCCTACCGCCTGAACGGCAAACCCTGCTATGCCATGGAGGGCAGTATTTTTGTCGCCGGCGCCGCCATGCAGTGGCTGAGGGATGGTCTGAAACTGATCCGGCACGCCAGTGAATCGTCCCGCTACGCCACCGAGGTGGGCGTTGAGAACCCGGTCTACCTGGTTCCCGCCTTCACCGGCCTGGGCGCCCCCCATTGGGATCCCCACGCTCGGGGCGCGATCATGGGCCTGACCCGGGACACCGGTATTGCCGAGATCGTAACCGCTGGCCTGCAGTCGGTGTGTTATCAGACCAAGGACCTGGTGCGGGCCATCCAGAACGATGGCACTTCACTGAAATCGCTGAGAGTTGACGGCGGCATGGTGGTCAATGACTGGCTGATGCAGTTTCTGGCGGACATTCTCAATGTGCCGGTGGAGCGGCCAAAAGTGACAGAGACCACCGCACTGGGCGCGGCCTATCTGGCGGGACTGCAGACCGGCGTATACCAGAGCCTGGAGCAGATCACCGAGCTCTGGGCGCGAGAGCACTATTTCCAGCCAAAAATGCGGCCCGTGTTACGTGAATCCCTTTATGCCGGGTGGCTGGACGCGATCGAAAGGGTCTGCAATAACTGACGCCGGCGTCGTCTCGGGGCCGGGCTCTCGCCCACCGGTTCAGTCCAGTCGGTTGAGAATGAGGAATTCAAGCAGTGCTTTCTGGGCATGAAGGCGGTTTTCGGCTTCGTCCCAGACCACGGAGCTGGTGTGTTCCATCATATCCGCCGAGATTTCCTCGCCCCGGTGGGCTGGCAGGCAGTGCATGAACAGCGCATCTTTATCCGCCAGCTTCATCAGCGCAGGGCTGATCTGATAATCCCGGAAGGCTTTCTCCCGGGCCTTCTGTTCATCTTCCTGACCCATGGACGCCCAGACGTCGGTCACCAGCAGGTTGGCGCCTCTGGCGGCCTCGGCAGGGTCGCGTAGAATTTCGACGCGGTCGGAATGGGCGTTCATCAGTGAGCTGTTCGGCTCATAGCCTTCCGGGCAGGCAATGCGCAGGTTGAAACCGAACTGGTCAGCGGCATTCATGTAAGATTGGCACATGTTGTTGCCATCCCCAATCCAGGCCACGGTGCCGCCCCGGATGCTGCCTCGGTGTTCCCGATAGGTCTGCATATCCGCCAGCAGCTGGCAGGGGTGAAAATCGTCAGTCAGGGCGTTGATCACCGGTGCCCTGGAGGCGGCTGCAAAGCGTTCGACGGTTTCGTGATCGAAAGTGCGGATCATGACCGCATCCACCATGCTGGAAATGACAATGGCTGAATCCTCAATAGGTTCACCGCGACCAAGCTGGGTGTCGCGGGGGGAGAGAAACAGCGCGGTGCCGCCAAGCTGGGTCATGCCGGCCTCAAAGGAAACCCGCGTACGGGTGGATGATTTTTCGAAAATCATCGCCAGTACGCGGTTTTTCAGGGTTTCGCGGACGATTCCCTGTCGCCATTCCTTGCGCAGTGCCGAGGCGTGGTCAAGCAGAGCCTCAAGCTCGTCGGGACTCAGGTCGTTGAGTGTAAGAAAGTGTCTTGCCATGACATGGCCCTTCATTGATCCATAGACGCATCGGTGCCCGGCAGGCGGCAGCCTGCCTCGCCAGAGGGGCACAAGTCTATCCGCTCAGGGGGTTGATGACAACGCTACGGGCCTTGGTCCGGGCGCGCAGACGCGTGTACAATGGGGCAAAAGCCGTTGCCCGCTGGCAACCCATGATTGATGTACGAGGTAACTGTCAATGGACATTAACGAAACCATCAAGAACCAGCTCGAAGAAAACCCGATTATCCTTTACATGAAAGGCAGCCCGCAGCAGCCGCAGTGTGGTTTTTCTGCCAAGACCTCCCAGGCGCTGATGGCCTGTGGTGAACGCTTTGCTTTCGTTAATATCCTGGACAACCAGGAACTGCGTGAAGCATTGAAAGTCTATTCCAGTTGGCCCACCTATCCCCAGCTCTATATCAATGGAGAGTTGGTTGGCGGCTGTGACATCATTCTTGAAATGTCCGAGAGCGGAGAGCTTGCAGAGAAGGTGAAAGCGGCTGCCAAGCAGGCAGAAGCCTGATCTTTGCCGGCATTTGTGCCTAGAACGTGTACCTGACCTCAACCCTGAACGGCCGCTGACGTGAAGCTGACGACGGCGGTTCAGGGTACGGGCTGGCCTCCAGTGCCGCCCGGTAGACCCGTTGATCCAGCCCGTCGTTTCCAGATGACCTGCTAATATCTGCTGCCACCAGTGCACCGTTGGACATCAGGTCCAATTCGAGTTCAACGCTGAGCGTTTGCCCCTTTTTTACGTCCTCAAGCTTGCGAATGGTCGCTCTCTCGCCGATGGTCTGGGCCAGCAGCGAAATATAGGAGCTTTCTTCGCTGGGCGCCTCCGATTGGAGGGTTATTTCGTGTTCTGATTCAATCGGCTTACCGGTTTGTCTGCCAGCTTTGCTAGGAGCTGAGGGCAGGGTGGCCCGGGCGCTGTTCTGTGCCGGCTGCGGTAGGGATTCCTGCCGATTCGGCCGGTCAGGAACCGGGTTGTGTTCGGGCGATGCTTCAGGCTGCGGCTCCGGAGCCTTGCGTGGTTGGGGGGTGGATGTTACCTGCAGGGCGCGGGTCGGCTCGGATGGCGGCATTTCTTCAATAGTGAAGGGTTCTGCAACGACCGCTGGCGCGGTCGAAGCAGGCGGCTGCTTAGCGGACGCGCGGCTGCCCCGAGGCGTCAGTTGAACGCTGACCGTAACCGGGTTGTAGCTGTGCTTGGGAAGATCAATGGTGAAGGTCGCCATCAGTAGCGTGTGCGCCAGAAGGGCGACGGAGACCGCCAGAGTGATCCGGTAGGTCTCCGGAAGACCGGTATCCTTGCCATACTGCAGCATTGACGCTCAGCCTATCCCGCCTTGCTCCGCAAACTGCCAACCACAGCATCCAGTGCCCGGTCGATCAATGCGCCCTGTTCCAGAACGGTCAGGCGACCACGCCGGAGCTCATGGGCAAGTTCGGACCGGGTTTTTTCAATCACTTTCAGGCCCATGCGATTGACGAACACAAAGCATTCCGCCTCCTCGATGATGGCGGACAGCTTGCAGCGGAAACTGGCGCCGTTGACCAGACTGAACTCTACCCAGTTGCCGATCTCGATCTGATCAATCTGGGCAATATGTTCGGCAATGGCCGCGTTTTCCAGCTCCTGCTGACGTTCGATGGCGGTCTGTGGCGCCCTGATTTCTTCTTCCTCAGGCTCTGGTGAGTCTTCGATGGCTTCTACCAGGGCATTGGCTCGGAAGGCCTCGGTCAGCTCATGCTTCAGATCGGCCATCATTTCATCGAGCTTTGACGAGTTGTAGGACACTTCCTCAAGCCCGGCGCGCAGGGACTTCAACAGGCCTGGAACGACTCTGACCCACTGGTCCCGCTCCTGGTCTTCCTGATGGGGGTGGAGGCACCAGATAAGGTCATCAACGACCCTGACCGACTGTGTCCAGCGGTGTTCAACGTCATCCCGCAGGTAGGCCAGGAACATCACACGGCTCCAGCCGTTAAGCAGAATGTTGCGAACCGGCTCCTGCAACTTGTAACGGGCCAATTTTGACTGAAGAAGCTTGTCGACCGTTTCCTGGGCTTTCTGTGACTTGATTCGGCCGCGCTCAGATTCCCGGGTGCGCTGCTCCACCAGCGAGGATTTGCGGTCTTCCCGGGCCAGAAACTGTTCGAATTCTTCGCCAAGGGTCTCGAACAGGGTCAGATCGCCGTCAAATTCGTTCAGTATCCGGGCAACAATAGCGTGGATCTGGTCATAGAGCTTGTCGCGGCTTTTCTCGTTGCTGTCGCTCCAGCCGATGCCCGCCCGCGCCAGGCTGTTCAGCAGGCGGCGCGCCGGGTGGGTCGCTTTGCTGAAAAAGGTCTTGTCTTTGATGACCACTTTCAGAATCGGGATCTGCAACCGGCTGATCAACACCTGTACCGGTGCCGAGAGGTTGTAGTCGTCCAGAATGAATTCGAACAGCATGGAAACGAGGTTAATCAGGTCCTCGTCCATTTCGTTCAGTGCTGGTTTTTTTCCGTCTGCGGTGCTGTCAGTCCGAGCCAGCAATTGCTGAATCACCGAATGCAGGTCAACGACGGTTGGCTTGCCTTCACTAAGGTTGTTCCAGTTTCTGACGTCGGCCGTCTGTTGTGGCAGCGCGCTGAGAAGATTGATCAGCTCGGCGTCACTGACAACGTGAACGCCCGGGTCCGCCGATCTGGGCTCCTGGCCTGTGGTCGCACGCCTGGATGCCAGCATCTGGCGAATCTGCTCGAACATGGCGCCTTCATGATGACCCTGACTGCCGGCCGTGGGGCCGGCGTTGTCGGCATCGTGATGAGCGTGGTCAGCGTTGCTGCCGCCGGGTTTATCCTGTTGTTTTCCAGCTTTGCCGTGGTAGCGAAAGTTGGGAATTACACCGGCCTGAACGAGGATGCGGTTTGCTTCATCAAGCAACATCCCCAGATTGGAAACCACGTAACGGTCAAACTGCTTGAGCAGAATCAACCGTTCGCGAATCTGAATCTCCAGTGCCTGGATGGCTTCTACAAAGGCACTGCAGAGATGCTCTGGCGCCATTGGGTTAACTGGTGTCTCTGCGGTCACGCCAGGATAGATTTCGCTGAAGCGCGCCTGCAACTGGAGCAGTGAGCCTTGGAAGTGCACCTTGGACTTGGTGATCATCGCGTTGAGAGCGACCTGTTCTTCCAGATCGTCATCACCGATCAGGGACAGGCTGTCTGCCCCGGTAGAGGCAAGGTCCTCGGCGGCCGGGGCGCCACCCCGGGGCGGGTGGGAAAATAGCTGGCCCACGGCGTTCTGGAAATGCTTTTCCACACCTTTGCGTTTGATGCGGATTTCACGCATGGCCTCGAAATAACGATTCTGCTCGTTGTTGCTTCTGGCGTTATTGGCCAGTTCAAACAGCGAATCATCTACCGCATCGAAGGCACCCTGCAACAAGTCTCCGAGACCGGCCACCACCGTGTCGCGAATACGCACAATTTCGGTTGGCAAAGAGCCTGCATTACCAGCCTCTCGGTGCTCGCGGAGAAAATGTATGCCGGACTGCTTATTCATGGCCGACTCCTGTGTGCGCCTCAACCGGATGCAAAACCGAGCAAACTTTGATCATCTTTTTTTCTAATTTACCGCATTTTAACACACGGTGACACACGCAGGTGTGAACAAACTGCAGTATTCACCCGAATCTCTGCCTGAAGTGGCCGCTCGTATTATCGTGCTGTTCTTTTTTTGCGTTTTTTCGGATGAACAATAGCAGCTTTTACGACGTTGTCCTTGATCTGGAGCACTTCAACCCTATGTCCGCCCACCTTAAGGCACACGTTGGTGTCCGGAATGTTTTCCAGAGTCTCGGTAATCAGCCCGTTCAGGGTTTTGGGCCCGTCTACCGGCAGTTTCCAGCCCAGGGTTTTGTTGATGGTGCGTAAAGCGCTGGTGCCGTCGATGATGAAGGTGCCATCGTCCTGGGGAATGATGTCCGGGCTGGTGGAGGCGTAGTCGGTTGTAAACTCGCCAACAATCTCTTCCAGGATGTCTTCCAGCGTCGCCAGTCCCAGTACGTCACCGTACTCGTCAACTACCATGCCGAACCGGCGTTTTTCTTTCTGGAAGTTGATCAGTTGGGTGTTCAGGGGAGTGCTTTCCGGAATGAAGTAGGGCTCCCGGCAAAGCTGCATCAGCATGGCTTTGCTGATGTCGTCCTCGTGAAGCAGTTTGGTGGCATTGCGAAGGTGAAGAACGCCCTGAATGTCGTTGATATCACCTTTGAATACAGGCAGGCGGGTGTGCTGGCTGCTTCGCAGCTGGCGCAGGATGGTGTCCAGATCGTCTTCAAGGTCAATGCCGACGACCTCGTTGCGCGGCACCATAATGTCGTTCACCGTGACTTTCTCCAGGTCCAGAATGCTGACCAGCATGTCCTTGTGCTTTGCGGGAATGAGCGCCCCCGCTTCATTGACCAGTGTGCGCAGCTCTTCCCGGCTGAGATGATCACTGGCGGCATCGCTTGGCGATACGCCGATGACCTTGAGTATGGCGCCGGTAAACAGGTTGACCGCCCAGACCACCGGGTAAAGTATTTTGAGTAACGGCCCCAGCACATGGCTGGCAGGGAAAGCTATTTTTTCCGGAAACAGTGCGGCAAGGGTCTTTGGTGTGACTTCGGCAAAAATCAGAATCACGATGGTTAGCAGAACCGTGGCAATGGCGATACCCGCATCACCCCAGATGCGAATGGCTATAACGGTCGCGATGGCTGATGCGAATATGTTGACGAAATTGTTGCCGATCAGAATGACGCCAATCAGCTGATCCGTGCGGTTCAGCAGGTTCTGGGCCCGTTTGGCGCCTTTGTGGCCGGTTTTGGCCATGTGCTTCAGGCGATAACGGTTCAGGGACATCATGCCGGTCTCGGAGCTCGAGAAGAAGGCAGAAAGCAGAATGAGGCCGGCCAGAATAATAAACAGCGCGGTAAGCGATGTCTCGTTCAAGAAAATAGGTCCTTACGTGACTGGGATGAAGCTAAAGTGGTGTCTGGTGAATGCGGTGTCAAGTAATCCGGCCTGTGCCGGGGCCGTCAGGCCCCACGCTGGAAAACCAGTTCGAGAACAAATTTGCTGCCATAAAAGGCCATCATCAGCAGTGCGCAGCCGGCCAGGGTCCATCGGCTGGCAGTCGCGCCACGCCAGCCCTTTACATAGCGCCCGATCAGCAGGGCAATAAAAACCACCAGCGACAGCAGGGAGAAAAAGGTCTTGTGAGCCAGGTCCTGTGCGAACAGGTCCTCAACGAACAGTGCGCCGGTGGTGATCGCAAGCACCAACAGGGTAACGCCCGCCCAGACCAGTTCGAAAAGCAGGGATTCCATGGTCTGAAGGGGCGGCAGATTGCGGATCAGCACACTGTTGTAGTTCTGTTTCAGGCCCCGGTTCTGCATGTACAGAAGAACCGCCTGCAGAGCCGCGAGGGTGAAAAGGCTATAGGCGGTCACCGACAGCGCAATGTGGGAGAGCATGCCATAGCTATCGCCAGCGACGACTCTGGAAGATGAGTGGGTGATCAGCACCATGATGATGGTCAGCCCGGCCATCGGGTAGACGGCAAGGAAAAGGCTTTGAACCGGTTTGCGCAGGCTGAGAGCCAGCAGCAGGAGCACGATAAGCCAGGAGATCAGTACCGAGCTCTGGAAAAATCCGAAATCGAATACGCCGTGGCGGTATACCGTCTGGGCAATAAGAAGGCCGTGACTGGTGAGCGCAAGAAGACCGATCAGAGCGGTGATCGCAGTGCTGGTGTGAACCCTGCCGCGAAAGCTCAGCGCCTGCAGTGCAGTGCCGATGCTATAAAGCAGTAGTGAAGTGACCGCAAGGATCAGCGTTCCCATGACTTCCTTTAACCACGTTCAGACGGAGAATCGGCGGGGATTTAAACCGATTTGACCAGGCTGGTCGTTTCAAGCCGCTAGTCTGGTTATAATGTCGCGATTATGCAACAGGAATCAAGGATGCCCGTCACGATCTGAAACGGGTTTCCCGTTGTTCTGCAACCAATTTATCCGGGTACGGAAGCACAGCATGTTTGAGAACCTTCAGGACCGACTTTCAGGTAGTCTGCGCAAAATCTCCGGCCAGGCGCGACTGACCGACGACAACATCAAGGAAACCCTGCGTGAAGTGCGCATGGCGTTGCTTGAGGCGGACGTTGCGTTGCCGGTGGTCAAAGCCTTTATAGAAGGTGTCCGGGAGCGGGCGGTGGGCCAGGAGGTTCAGCGCAGCCTGACCCCGGGCCAGGTTTTCGTCAAGGTCGTCCAGCAGGAACTCGAACGGGTAATGGGGGATGGCACAGAATCCCTGAACCTGGCCACCCAGCCGCCGGCGGTCGTCATGATGGCAGGCCTGCAGGGTGCGGGTAAGACCACGACCGTCGCCAAGCTGTCACGGTTTCTGAAAGAGCGGCAGAAAAAATCAGTAATGGTGGTCAGCGCCGACGTATATCGCCCCGCGGCTATTCGTCAGTTGGAGACCCTTGCCGGTGAAGTAGGCGTCGAGTTCTTTCCCAGCTCCGAAGACCAGGACCCGGTAGACATTGCCAATGCCGCCATGGACGCCGCCCGGAAAAAGCACATAGATGTGTTGATTCTCGATACTGCAGGTCGCCTGCATGTCGACGACCAGATGATGGGCGAGATTGGCCGCCTGCATAAGGCCGTTAATCCTATCGAGACCCTGTTCGTGGTCGACGCCATGACAGGCCAGGACGCCGCGAATACCGCCAAGGCCTTTAATGACGCTCTGCCGCTGACCGGTGTGGTGCTGACCAAGACAGACGGCGATGCCCGCGGTGGTGCGGCACTGTCTGTGCGCCACATTACCGGCAAGCCCATCAAATTCCTGGGTGTGGGTGAGAAAACCGACGCCCTCGAGCCCTTCCACCCGGACCGTGTCGCATCAAGGATTCTGGGTATGGGCGATGTGCTTTCTCTTATAGAGGAAGCAGAACGCAAGATTGACCAGAAGAAAGCGCAGAAGCTCACCACCAAGATCAAGAAGGGCAAGAGTTTCGATCTGGAAGATTTCCGCGACCAGCTCCAGCAGATGAAAAGCATGGGCGGTATCGGTGGCCTGATGGACAAGCTGCCGGGCATGGGCCAGATGGCGCAGATGGCCCAGCAGCAGGTTAATGACAAGTCCATGGGCCAGATGGAGGCGATCATCTGCTCCATGACGCCCAAAGAGCGTCGTTACCCGGACGTGATCAACAATTCCCGTAAGCGCCGCATTGCCGGTGGTTCCGGAACCCAGATCCAGGATGTTAACCGCCTGCTGAAGCAGCACAAGCAGATGCAGAAAATGATGAAGAAATTCGGCAAGAAAGGCGGAATGGCTAACATGATGCGCGGTCTTGGCGGTATGATGCCGCCGGGCGGTCCAGGCGGTGGTATGCCACCCCGTGGCCGTATGTAGAAACCGGGACATTTTCCCTGTTTTCTTTGGCGTTGAATTAGCATAGAATAGCGCCCCTTTCGAGTATGGGTCTTCGCGCCAGCCGGGGTTTTTAAACGCCCGGAACGCGTGAATCGTACAAAGTTCGCACAACAGAACAGGATATTGGTCGAAATGGTAATAATCCGTTTGGCTCGTGGTGGCTCCAAGAAGCGCCCGTTCTACCATCTGACAGTTACTGACAGCCGCAAATCACGTGACGGCCGTTTCATCGAGCGCGTCGGCTTTTTCAACCCGGTCGCCCGTGGCCAGGAAGAGCGTCTGCGCATTGATCGTGATCGCATTGATCACTGGGTGAGCCAGGGCGCTCAGACCAGCGAGCGTGTCGCGCAACTGCTGAAAGGCGCTGCAGCCGAGTAAGAAGATTTTTTCCGGGGTTTCGCCATGACTAAGCATTCGCAGGAAACTGTGATTGGTCAGATTACCTCGGTTTTTGGGGTCAAGGGGTGGCTTAAGGTCTTCTCCTATACAGATCCCAAAGAGGGCATTCTGGAATACCGCAACTGGACTCTGGTCCAGAACGGTAATCGGATTGCTGCAAAGCTTGAAGAAGGTCGCCGTCAAGGACAGGGGATCGTCGTCAGGCTCAAGGGTATCGATGATCGTGATCTTGCCCGTTCATACTGCGGCGCAGACATCACGGTACAGACGGCTGAACTGCCCGAGCTGCCGGAAGGCGAGTTCTATTGGCATCAGCTGGAAGGATTGACAGTTTACACGACAGACAACGAGTGCCTGGGTGAAGTTGACCACCTGATCGAAACTGGCTCGAATGATGTTCTGATCGTGCGGGCGACCGACAGGTCGATCGATCAGCGTGAACGCCTGATTCCCTATCTGCCGGACCAGGTGGTCAAGGCTGTATCGCTGGCAGAATCGACGTTGACGGTCGATTGGGACCCGGAGTTTTAACCGGTGTGGATTGGCGCAGTCAGCCTGTTCCCTGAGATGTTCGGTGTAGTAACGGATGTTGGGATAACCGGGAGAGCGGTGCGGGATGGTCTGGTGACCTTCAGTGCCTGGAATCCCAGAGAGTATACCCACGACCGTCACCGAACCGTTGACGACCGACCATACGGTGGCGGACCCGGTATGCTGATGAAGATTCAGCCGCTGCGGGACGCGATTCACGCCGCAAAAGCGGCGGCACCGGGCAAACCCTGCGTGGTCTATCTGTCTCCGCAGGGCGAACCGTTGAATCAGAAGGTGGTGGCGTCACTTGCATCAGAGCAGAGTCTGATTCTGGTTGCTGGCCGCTATGAAGGCGTTGACGAGCGATTGATTTCCGCGGAAGTCGATCGTGAAGTATCGCTCGGTGACTTCGTGTTGTCGGGCGGTGAACTGGCCGCGATGGCAGTTATGGATGCGGTTACACGCCTCATCCCCGGAGCGCTGGGTCATGCGCAGTCAGCGGAGCAGGATTCCTTTGCTGACGGATTGCTGGACTGCCCGCACTATACAAGGCCGGAAGTATACGAAGGTCAGGCGGTGCCAGAGATTTTGTTGGGCGGTCATCATGACCAGATTCGGCGTTGGCGGCTCAAGCAGTCGCTGAGGCGAACCCGGGAGCGACGCCCCGACCTGCTGGAAAAGCGGGTGTTTACGGACGAAGAGCGTGAGCTGCTGGAAGAGATTTTAAACGAACCGGGTGCCTTCGAATCATCAGGGCATTAAAGATTGGGTATCAGGAGCAATACGATGAGCGGTAAAAACAACATCATCAGTCAGATTGAATCAGAGCAGATGACCAAGGAAGTTCCGGCATTTGCACCGGGCGACACCGTGGTTATCCAGGTTCGCGTAACTGAAGGCAACCGTGAGCGTCTGCAGGCGTTCGAAGGCGTTGTGATCGGCAAGCGTAACCGCGGTATGAACTCCTCTTTCACCGTACGGAAAATTTCCTACGGCGTGGGCGTTGAGCGCACTTTCCAGACCTTCTCCAAGCTGATCGACAGCATCAGCGTGAAGCGTCGCGGTGACGTTCGCCAGGCCAAGCTCTACTACCTGCGTGACCTGTCTGGTAAGGCAGCCCGCATCAAGGAAAAGCTGGGCTGAGCCTGTGCCAGTGCCTTTGGCAGTGGACTCAAGCGCAGTTGATGCAGTGATAGAGAAAAGGCAGCCAAAAGCTGCCTTTTCTTTTTTGTATGGCCGATAAGCGCCGAACCCGGGAGGCTGTCCGGGCAGCAGATGCAGCCATTGTTGAGCGCTTCTGCGACGCAATATGGCTGGAAGACGGGCTCGGAGACAAAACCCGCCAGGCGTACCGCAGTGACCTGGAGCGTCTGGCCGCCTGGCTGGTAAAACAGCCCGGACAGCCCCTGTTGACTGGCGTTAGCCGCAGCGACCTTCTGGGGTGGATTTCAAGCGGGCTGGCGGACGGCTTCAAAACCTCCACCGCGGCCCGCCGCCTGTCGGGATTGCGCCGGTTTTACCGCTACCTGTTACGCGAGAAGCTGATCAGCGAAGACCCCACCCTGCGGATTGACAGCCCGCGCCTGCCCCAAAAACTGCCGGATTCGCTCTCGGAAGAAGACGTTGAGCATCTGCTGATGGAGCCCGACACCGGCGTACCCATTGAATTGCGGGACAAGGCCATGATGGAGATTCTGTATGGTTGTGGCCTGCGGGTATCCGAACTGGTCGCGTTGACTGTGGATGAAGTCAACCTGCGTCAGGGCGTTATCCGGATCATTGGTAAAGGCAATAAGGAGCGCCTGGTACCGATGGGTGAAGAGGCAGCGGACTGGTTGATCCGGTACATGCGCCACGGGCGGAGCGAGCTGCTGAAAGGCCGCCCCTGCGATGCGCTTTTTCCCGGAAACCGGCCCCAGGCCATGACCCGCCAGACCTTCTGGCATCGCATTCGGCACTATGCAGCCAGGGCGGGTATCCGCAAGCATCTGTCACCTCATACCCTGAGGCACGCATTTGCCACGCACCTGCTCAATCACGGCGCTGATCTTCGCGTTGTACAGATGTTGCTGGGTCATTCTGATCTGTCGACTACCCAGATATACACCCACGTTGCCCGTCAACGGTTGCAGTCCCTGCATCAATCCCATCATCCAAGAGGATAGACCCCGACTTTGTCAGGCTGGCAAATTCGCGGTGGTCGGGGTATTTTGGCGGCTTGCCAATGAACTTTGGGTGCGCTTTTCTGTCGCAACTCACCGAAACACCCACCAAACGCGGAACTTCGGAAATCCCTATGCCCATGATCAGAACGAACCGGTCCATTTCTCTTTTAATTGCGGCCCTATCCTGCGCCTTCTTTATGACGTCAGCCTCCGCCGACGCCACTGATGACATTGAAGCGAAACTCGCAGAGGCCATTCCCCAGTTGGATATTACGGGCGTGACTGAATCCGAGGTCCCTGGTTTTTACGAGGTATCCAGCAGTAACGGCGGAAATCTTCTGGTGAGCGAAGATGTGCAGTATCTGTTGACCGGGGATGTGCTTAAAGTAACCCCGAACGGTATTGCCAACCTGTCTGAAGAAAAACGGTTGGGTGAGAGGTCCCGGACCCTTGATGAGTTTGGCATGGACGGGATTATTACCTATCCCGCCAAGGGGGAAGAACAGGCGTCCGTGGCAGTATTCACCGACATTGACTGCCCTTACTGCCGCAAGTTTCACAACGAGGTTCCGGAGCTCAACGACATGGGCATCACCGTGCATTACTACGGATTTCCGCGATCGGGCCCGGATACACCCTCGTTTGCCAAGTATGTATCAGTCTGGTGCGCTGACGACCAGCAGGCCGCCATGGACGCCGCCAAGCAGGGTAGAAGTGTTGCCAGCCAGAACTGCGAAAACCCGGTGGATGCCCAGTACCGTCTTGGCCAGCAGGTCGGTGTAACCGGTACGCCAGCCATCGTGACAGAGACCGGCCGGATCATACCCGGCTATCGCCCGGCGAGGCAGATTGCCGAAGCTCTCGGAGTACTCTGACGTCATACACGGGTGCTCTGACACATTGCAGGCACTGACGGGGTTATTCAGGCGCAGATTTACCGTTATACTGTCGCTCGCTTGAACAACCCATCGGGAACAGAGGTGAAGGTTTGAAAGAGGTCAATGTCGGAATCTGCGGATTGGGCACCGTCGGTGGCGGTACATTTAACGTTCTGGAGCGCAACGCAAAGCTCATTACAGGCCGCACCGGAATCAACATCCGGGTTGCCCGGGTTGCCACGCGTACGCCTCGAACCGACATCAATCTGGGCGACATTCCGTTCAGCACCGATGTGTTCGATGTAGTGAATGACGCCTCCATCGATGTGGTTGTAGAACTGATTGGCGGTTACGACACCGCGCGTGAACTTGTGCTGGCCGCGATCGAGAATGGCAAGCACGTGGTTACCGCAAACAAGGCCCTTATTGCTGTTCATGGCAACGAAATCTTCGAGGCCGCCGCGAAGAAAAACGTGATTGTCTCCTACGAAGCGGGCGTTGCTGGCGGTATTCCTGTCATCAAGGCGGTTCGCGAAGGCATGGCGGCAAACCGCGTTGACTGGATTGCCGGCATCATCAACGGCACCGGCAACTATATCCTGACCGAAATGCGCGCTGGCCGTGAGTTTGCCGAGGTTTTGAAGGAAGCCCAGGATCTGGGTTACGCCGAAGCCGACCCGACTTTCGACGTGGAAGGCATCGATGCTGCCCATAAGCTGACCATTCTGGCCTCTGCCGGTTTTGGTGTGCCGCTCCAGTTTGAGAAGGCCTACACCGAAGGCATTTCCGAAATTACTCCTTATGACATCGCCCACGCCGAGGTGCTGGGTTATCGCATCAAGCACCTGGGCATTGCCCGCCGTCGTGAGGGCGGCATTGAGCTGCGGGTTCACCCGACGCTGGTGCCACGCAGCCACCTGATCGCCCAGGTCGACGGCGTGCTGAACGCCGTGCTGGTTGATGGCGATGCCGTTGGCCAGACCATGTATTACGGCCCCGGTGCCGGTGATGAGGCAACCGCTTCCGCAGTAATCGCCGACATCATTGATGCCGCTCGGGCGGTGGCCTCTTCTAGCAATCAGAGAGTTCCCTACCTCGGGTTTGAGCCGGAGGCGATGGAAAACCTGCCGGTGCTGCCGATGGAAGATATCCAGTCCGCCTATTACCTGCGGATCACCGCCATGGACCATCCGGGTGTTCTGGCCAAGATTGCGTCGGTATTGAGCGAGCATGGCATCAACATCGAATCGATCATGCAGAAAGAATCCGAGTTCAAGGATGGGCGCATCCCGGTCATCATCTTGACCCACACAGTTCAGGAGCGTCAGATGAACCGTGCCATCGAGGAACTGGAAGCGCTGAGCGATATTGACGGACGCGTTGTCCGCATCCGCGCGGAAAACTTCGAAGGTTAAGAAGGGTAAGCCCCTAGTTCCGGCAGGCCCCCAGTCCAGAGACCAGAGAGAAAGACAAGGTGAGATACATCAGTACACGGGGCGAATCGCCCTCGCTGGGTTTTGAAGACGTCCTGTTAACAGGGCTTGCCCCGGATGGTGGCCTCTACGTGCCCGAGGCGTTGCCGCATTTCAGTCTGGAAGAAATCCGCAGCTGGCGCGGCCTGTCCTACAGCGAACTGGCCTTCAAGGTGATGCATCCGTTTGTTGAGGATGCCGTGCCCGCTGATGATTTCCGCACCATGCTGGACGAAACCTACGGCGTGTTTGCCCATAAGGCGGTAGCGCCCCTGGTTCAGATCGACACCAACGAATGGGTGTTGGAACTGTTCCGTGGGCCGACCCTGGCCTTCAAGGATTTTGCCCTGCAGTTGCTGGGTCGCCTGCTTGACTATGTGCTTGAGAAACGCCAGCAGCACGTGGTCATTATGGGCGCCACTTCAGGCGACACCGGCTCCGCTGCTATTGAAGGCTGCCGTCGCTGTGAACATGTGGATATCTTTATCCTGCACCCCCACGGACGGGTATCCGAGGTGCAGCGTCGCCAGATGACCACGGTCAAGGGCGACAACATTCACAACATTGCAGTACGCGGTAACTTCGACGACTGCCAGCGCATGGTGAAAGCCAGCTTCAACGACCAGTCCTTCCTGGGCGGCAAAACCCAGCTGGCGGCGGTGAACTCCATCAACTGGGCACGGATCATGGCCCAGATCGTCTATTACTTTCACGCCTCATTGTCGCTCGGGGGGCCGGATCGCAGCATGGCGTTCTCGGTGCCCACCGGTAACTTTGGCGATATCTTTGCCGGCTATCTGGCGCGGAATATGGGCCTTCCCATTTCCCAGTTGGTGATCGCCACCAACCGCAACGACATACTGCACCGCTTCATGAGCGGCAACCGGTATGAGCAGCAGACGCTGGAACATACCCTGTCGCCCAGCATGGACATCATGGTGTCCAGCAACTTCGAGCGCCTGTTGTTTGATCTGCATGGCCGTGACGGTCGGGCGGTGAAAGAACTGCTGGAAAACGCGTCAAAAGGTCCGGTCAGTATTGAAGACTACCGCTGGAAGTCCGCTCGCCGGCTGTTTGACAGCGATGCGGTTGACGACAAGAGCACCACGGACACCATCCGTGAAATCTTCGAACAGAACGAATATCTGCTGGACCCCCACACTGCCATCGGGGTTCGCGCGGCCAGAAACTGCCGCCGGGATTCGTCAGTGCCCATGATCACATTGGGTACGGCCCACCCGGCCAAGTTCCCGGACGCAGTGCTGGAATCCGGCGTCAAAGCATCACCGGAGCTGCCGCTTCACATGGCTGACCTGTTCGAGCGGGAAGAGCAGTACACCGTGCTGGACAACGACCTGCCGACAATCCAGGACTTCATCACCAGGCACTGGAAAAATACCTGACCGGTATGACACCCAAAAAGATCCTGCGTCGCCCCGGTCCGAGCAGCCAGCCGGACTGGGGGCAAAACCTGCCTCCCTTGCTCCGGCGTCTCTATGCCGCCCGTGGCGTTACCTCCGACGATCAACTGAGCTATACCCTCAAGCATCTTGCCTCACCCATGGAGTTACGCGGCATTGATCGCGCTGTGGAATTGCTGGCGAGGGCCATTAATGAAAAGCAGAGCGTGATGATCCTCGGCGATTTCGACGCCGACGGCGCCACCAGCACCGCCGTGGCCATGCTGGGCCTGGGCATGCTGGGTCTGGAGCAGGTCGATTTCCGTGTACCCAGCCGTTTTGCCGATGGCTATGGCCTGACGCCAGGGATCATTCATCGGCTCAAAGAAGAGGGCGCCTTACCGGACCTTCTGGTGACCGTCGATAATGGTATCGCCGCGGTTGAAGGCGTCCGGGCGGCCAAAGAACTGGGCATCAGCGTCGTGGTGACTGACCACCACCTGGCCGGTGAAACCCTTCCGGATGCTGACGCCATCGTCAATCCGAACCAGCCCGGTTGCCCGTTCCTGAGCAAGAACGCGGCGGGTGTTGGCGTGATGTTTTATGTGCTGACGGCGCTGCGCAAATACCTTCGGGAAAAAGACCAGTTGCCTGATCCACAGCCCAACCTCGGCAGTCTGCTGGATCTGGTGGCTCTTGGCACCGTTGCGGACGTGGTGCCCCTGGACCACAACAACCGGATTTTTGTCGAGCAGGGCCTTAGGCGGATTCGCCAGGGCGAGGCGCGGCCGGGCATTCTGGCGCTGCTGGAAGTGGCCGGCCGGGACCACAGCGAAATCAGCTCTACCGACCTTGGTTTTGTGGTTGGCCCGAGGCTGAACGCAGCCGGCCGCCTCGACGACATGAGTGTTGGCATCGCCTGCCTGCTGGCGGACAGCCGGGATGAAGCCATTCGCCTTGCCCGGGAACTGGACACCTTCAACCGTGAACGCCGCACCATCGAAAAAGACATGAAAGCCCAGGCCCAGGACCTGCTGGCGTCAATGTCCCTGGATCTGGAAGGGCTGCCCTGGGGTTTGGCCCTGTTCGACACCGATTGGCACCAGGGCGTGATTGGCATCCTGGCCGCCAGAATCCGCGAGCAGACTCACCGCCCGACCATTGCCTTCGCCCCGGACGACAATGGCCTCGACATCAAAGGCTCCGCCCGTTCCATCCCCGGCCTTCACATCCGCGATGTGCTGGCGGTGGTGGATTCCCGCCATCCGGGCATGATGAAAAAATTCGGAGGCCACGCTATGGCGGCGGGTATGACCCTGCTGCGCGATGACCTGAATGCCTTCAGCGAAGCCTTCGACAGGGCAGTGCGAGATACGCTTCGGGCCGAAGACCTGGAAGCGGCCATCACCACCGACGGACCGCTGAACAGCGACGAACTCCACCTGGACACCGCCGCGCTACTCAAACGCGCAGGCCCCTGGGGTCAACATTTCCCGGAGCCGCTGTTTGACGGCAACTTCCGCGTTGTCAGCCAGCGCATCGTCGGCGAAAACCACCTGAAACTGGTGCTGCAACCGGAAGACGGCGGCAGTATCATCGACGGCATCGCCTTCAACACCGGCCCGGAAGTTCCCGACTACACCCGCACCGGTGCCCGGGTTGTCTACAAACCCGACGCCAATACCTTTCGTGGGCGGACCAACCTGCAGTTGCTGATTGATTATCTTGAGCCTCTGGGATAGCCGGCCTGCTCGATCGGTGCTTGCATCAGAGTAGAAACCGCCGGCTGATTTAATAACCAATTTCCGGTAGAATCCGGCGTCTGTTTTTGATCGCATCCATTTCCTGCTAGCGAGTAAGCAATTCATGGAAATTAATCCCATTGTTACGAAGATAAAAGACCTTCGTGAGCGCACAGAAGCGCTCAGGGGGTATCTTTGACTACGATCTGCGAAGTGAAAGGCTGACCGAAGTCGAACGTGAACTGGAAGTACCCTCGGTTTGGGAAGATCCTGACCGCGCCCAGGCGCTGGGCAAAGAGCGTTCCGATCTTGAACTGATTGTCCGCACCATCGACAACCTCACCTCCGGCGTCAACGACGCCGAAAGCCTGCTGGAAATGGCCGCCGAGGAAGAGGACGAAGGTACCGTCGCCGAGATCGAAGCCGACCTTGAAGGTCTGGACAACGAGCTGGAAAAACTCGAATTCCGCCGTATGTTCTCCGGCGAGATGGACGCTAACAACGCCTATATGGACATCCAGGCCGGCTCCGGTGGCACCGAAGCCCAGGACTGGGCCAATATGCTGTTGCGCATGTACCTGCGATGGGCCGAGCGTCGAGGTTTCAAATCCGAGATTGTCGAACTTCAGGAAGGTGACGTGGCCGGCATCAAAAGCGCCACTATTCATATTCAGGGCGATTATGCCTATGGCTGGCTGCGTACAGAAACCGGCGTACATCGCCTGGTTCGTAAATCGCCATTTGATTCCGGTAACCGTCGCCACACGTCTTTCTCATCGGTGTTCGTATCGCCGGAAGTGGACGACAGCTTTGAGATCAACATTGATCCCTCTGATCTTCGGGTCGATGTTTACCGCGCCTCCGGCGCCGGTGGTCAGCACGTTAACCGGACCGAGTCAGCCGTGCGCCTGACCCACAACCCCACCGGAATCGTGGTGGCGTGTCAGGCTGGCCGAAGCCAGCACCAGAACAAAGACCAGGCCATGAAGCAGCTGAAGGCGAAGCTGTATGAACGTGAGATGCAGGAGCGCAACGCCGCCAAACAGCTGGCAGAGGACGCCAAGGCCGACATTGGCTGGGGCAGCCAGATCCGTTCTTATGTGCTGGATGATGGTCGCATCAAGGACCTGCGAACCAAGGTCGAGACCAGCAGTACCCAGAACGTTCTGGATGGCGACATCGACAAGTTTATCGAAGCCAGCCTGAAAATGGCGCTGTGAAGCCCGGACAACCCTCTATAACCCCGATTTAGTGAGCCAACATGACTGAGCACACCCACAACGCACCGCACGAGGACAACAAGCTGATTGCCGAGCGCCGCGCCAAACTGTCGGACATGCGCGAGCAGGGCAACGCCTTCCCTAACGATTTTCGTCGAGACGCCTCAGCTGCCGAGCTGCAGGAAAAATATGGCGACAAAACCAAGGAAGAGCTGGCTGAGATGGGCGTTCAGGTGGCGGTTGCCGGGCGCATGATGCTCGACCGCAAAGCGTTCAAAGTGGTGCAGGACATGACTGGCCGCATCCAGATCTACGCCACCAAGGATGTGCAGAAGGACACCAAACACTGGGATCTGGGGGATATCGTCGGGGTGCGCGGCATTCTGTGCAAGTCCGGCAAGGGCGACCTGTACGTGACCATGGACGAGTACGTGCTGCTGACCAAATCCCTACGCCCGCTGCCGGAAAAGCACAAGGGCCTGACCGATACCGAAGCCCGCTACCGCCACCGCTATGTCGACCTGATGGTGAACGAGGACAGCCGCCGGGTGTTCTTTGCGCGATCCAAAATCATCAACACCATGCGCCAGTACTTCACCGATCGGGACTTCATGGAAGTGGAAACCCCCATGCTGCAGGTCATCCCCGGCGGCGCCACGGCACGGCCCTTCGTGACCCATCACAACGCTCTGGGTATGGACATGTACCTGCGCATCGCGCCAGAGCTGTTCCTCAAGCGCCTGGTCGTTGGCGGCTTTGAGCGGGTGTTCGAAATCAACCGCAATTTCCGCAACGAAGGCCTGTCCACCCGGCACAACCCGGAATTCACCATGGTGGAGTTCTACCAGGCCTACGCCGATTACAACGACCTGATGGACCTGACCGAAGACATGCTGCGCACCATCGCCCAGAAAGTCCTCGGCACCACCACTGTGGTTAACACCCGGACCCTGGCCAGCGGCGAAGAGGAATCGATCGAATACGATTTCGGCAAGCCTTTCGAGCGTCTGACCGTGGTCGATGCCATTCTGCGTCACAACCCGGACATCCGCGCCGAGCAGCTGGCCGACGACGCCAGCGCCCGCAAGGTCGCGAAAGAACTTGGCATCAACCTGAAAGCCAGCTGGGGCCTGGGCAAGGTCCAGATCGAAATCTTCGAAGCCACGGCCGAGCACCGCCTGCTGCAGCCCACCTTCATCACCGATTACCCGAAGGAAGTGTCGCCACTGGCCCGCTGCAAGGACAACGACCCATTTGTCACTGAACGGTTTGAATTCTTCGTCGGCGGCCGCGAAATCGCCAACGGCTTCTCGGAGCTGAACGACGCCGAAGACCAGGCCGAACGCTTCCGTGAACAGGTGGCTGAAAAAGACGCTGGCGACGACGAAGCCATGTTCTACGACGAAGACTACGTCATGGCTCTGGAATACGGCTTGCCGCCCACTGCAGGCGAGGGCATCGGCATCGACCGCCTGGCGATGCTGCTGACCGACAGCCCGTCTATACGCGACGTCATCCTGTTCCCCGCCATGCGTCCGGAACACAAGGCTGACCACGGCAAGGGCAAAGAGGCACAATAACCGTGCACCCGGCAGAAGAACTGGCCAGCCACCTCCGCCCCGGACGTGGCTGGCTGGAACAACTGGGCGAAGAATTCGACAAGCCCTACCTGGTGATGCTGGCGGAATTCCTCGCCGCCGAAGAAGCCGCCGGCAAAACTCTATTCCCGCCTCGGCGCTTCGTATTCAATGCGTTGAACAGCACGCCCCTGGAAAACGTATCAGTGGTGATCCTGGGCCAGGACCCATACCACGGCCCCGGCCAGGCCCACGGGCTGTCGTTCTCCGTGCGGCCCTACGTTCCCAAACCGCCGTCCTTGCTCAACATCTTCAAAGAACTCCAGGACGACCTGGCTATCAAGCCACCGGATCACGGTTGTTTACAGACCTGGGCAGAACAGGGCGTCTTGCTGTTGAATACAGTCCTGACGGTCGTACAGGGTCAGGCCGGCGCCCACCAGGGGCAGGGGTGGGAAGCATTCACCGACCAGGTGATCGAACTGGTTAACCGGGAACGTGTAGGCGTGGTATTTATCCTCTGGGGCAGCCACGCTCGCAAGAAAGGTAGAAACATAGACCGCAACCGTCACTTGGTGCTGGAAGGCCCACACCCATCACCGCTCAGCGCCTATCGCGGTTTTTTCGGCAGTAAGCCTTTTTCAAAAGCGAACAATTGGCTGGAACAGAAAGGTAGTGATCAAATCGATTGGTCGTTGCCATCGAAAGAAAATCTGTTGGGGCGCTACGGAAAAGCGTGAGCTTCGGCTAGTGGGGCTGGCTCCCGAAACCGTGCGGAGCCATGGATGGCGGAGCCCGAGCGTACAGGGAAGTATTTACAGCGTGTTTTGGGAGCCAGCCCCACTAGCCGGAGCCGCCCCCAATGCCACAAAACCAAACTCTATTGCAGTAAAGCCATAGCAGCTTCCATCTGCGCATTCAGATCCTCTTCCTCATTCATATCCATCTCCGGATCCAGCCCCAACCGCCCAAACGCAGAAATCGACTGACGATCAATCTCATTCCACGGATGCTTAGTCCCCGCAATCAACTGGAGATTGGCAATCATCACCAGATCCGCATAATCCGCAGCCGGCACCTCACGCTGGAAATTCGCAAACTCCAGTGGGACATTCTGCAGATCTTTCGGAAAATCCCACTTTTTGAGGATGGCGGCGCCAATCGGCGGATGCAGTTCGTCAATCACATTGTCCAGCATGATGCTGCTGATCTGGATATCACTGTCTTCCACATAACGCAGAATCGGTAACACGCCAATCAGGTGAACAAGGCCCGCCAGGGTGGCCTGATCCGGCTTCAGCTTGGTGTAATGCTGTGCCAGCACATGGCATACGCCGGCCACTTCCGTACTCGTCTGCCAGGTGGCCCGCAGGCGCTTGTCGATCATATCCGAGGTGGCCTGGAACATCTGCTCCATCGCGAGGCCCATCGCCAGATTGCTGGTATAGGCCATGCCCAGCCGGCTCACCGCCATGTTCAGGTTCTCAATGGCGCGGCTGCCGCGGAATAGCGGGCTGTTACACACCCGGATTATGCGGGCTGATAGCGCGGTGTCGTTGCTGATGACTTTGACAAGATCAACAATCGCCGAGTCTTCATTCTCAGCGATTTCCCGCACCTGCAAGGCTGCCTCCGGCAAGGTCGGCAAAACCAGTTTGTCGTTTTCGATGGCGTTGGTCAGATCGGCTTTTATGGTTTCAACGATATTCGACATGGTCAGTCACAGTCCGCGCATTGTTTTAGGCCGGATCCCAGCGTGGGGAAGTAGGTTCTGGTTGTACAGTCAGTTATAGCAAACTTTCAGGATTCTTCCTGTGATCTTATGTATCAGACGAGGCTGCCTGTTCGCGCTCGGGAACCGCATAGGGCAGGGAAAGCTTCGTTAGCCGTATTTCAGGCGCCGGTTTCAGGCCCAGTTCTGAATCCGCCGCATCATGGCGTACCACGGCAAGGCACTGGTAACTGCCATCGGCCAGTTGCACCGAATTAACAATATCGCCCACGCTGCGGTCACCGTTAACCAGGGGCATGCCCGGTACCGGTGGCTGATCGCTGGCGGGGCATGCGAAACGGAACAGACTCTTCTTCAACTGACCCAGGAAGTGCATCCGGGCAATGACCTCCTGACCGGTGTAGCAGCCCTTCTTGAAATGCACACCGCCAAGATGCTGCCAGTTCAGCATCTGAGGCACAAAGCCTTCCCGTGTCTCAGGGCAGAGTGATGGTACGCCGGCGGCAATTTCCGATGCCTGCCAGGTTGCCAGATTTTCCTCGTCAAGCGAATTCAGGGCATTGGTGGTATCCGCCTGCAGTTGGCCGGTCTGCCAGAGCTCAAAACGTGCTACCCCCTCGGCAGTGCCCATGGTACGCACCAGAAAGCCACCGTCGACCGCCAGGGTATCCCCCGGTGAAGGAATTCTTCCGGCTGCGTTGTCAGCGACTTTACCGGCAGCGGATTCGCCCAATAACCCGATGATATGCGCTTCGGTGTCTGGCTCCATGGACGTGCCCCTGAACAGCATCAGGTATTTGCGAAGGTGAGCGATGGTCTCGTCGGCCAGTGATTCGGGCAGCGCCATCAGTACATCCTCGCCATCCCTGACCATTCGGGTCAGACAGTAGGCGCGACCCTTGGGTGAACAGGCCGCCGCCCTGGGTGAGGAATGGGCATTCACATCGGCAATCTGCTGGCTGAACTGGCCTTGCAGAAATTTGTCCGTTCCCGGACCGGATACCCGCACAATGACCTGATCAGTAACTGCAATGCGGGCGGTGTCGGGGAATGGGTAGGTGGCGGCCAGATTTTCCGGATCAGACATGGCATTCTCCTGAACTAATGATTGTGCCGACGTTGCTCGCTGGAAGGACCCAGGCGCAACCAGGCTCTGAGCTGGCGGTGCTGGTCTGCCGGGACGTTGCCCAGGCTCCCACTATCTCCACAGTCAGCGCGATCGGCCCAGAGTAACACCGTTGAAGGTCTATTGGTGGTGTCCGAAGGCATCAGTTTCAAGATGGCCAGACGCGGATAAAGTCGGCTGCTCGGGTCTGCCCTCACCGGGTATTTCTGGCCGTTGCGATGCTGCAGCTGTAACTGGTCAACATTGACGGTCAGGCGGACAACTGAACGTTGCAGGCCAAGACGACCGTTGAGCTTCCATTGATAGATCCCACCGGCCAGCGCCAAAGGAATCAGCGCCAGAAACCAGAGGCTGTAGGTCAGGGCAAGGATCAGATTGAACATGCCCAGGCCCGCCCAGGGCAGGGCGACCAGGCATCCGACCCCGGCGCTGGGCCGGATAGCCAGATCAATCCGGCTGGACACGACTCAGAATGATATCAACGATGCGCTGGAGGTCCGGGTCTGCAGGTTTGCTGCGCTGCATGAACCATTCGAACATGTCGTTGTCTTCGCAGGTAATCAGCTTTTCATAGCGTGCCTGGTCTTCCGCCGGCAGGTCACGATAGGCGTTTTCCAGGAAGGGGATCAGCAGTACGTCCAGTTCAAGCATACCCCGGCGGCTGTGCCACCACAGGCGATTGAATTCGGCATTATCAGACATGAAGCCTCTCGTTGAAACGGTAGATGTTCGGTGACGGTTCGCCCGGCTGCCTGCCGGTCAGGGCGCCGGTCTGCGATAGGTTGTGGGAGTCAATACGGTGTCTTTTGCTTCATGGAGCAGTCCCGGGAAATCCAGTGTGTAATGCAGGCCCCGGCTTTCCCGCCGCTGGAGTGCGGAACAGATGATCAGGTCGGCAACAGTGACCAGGTTCCGCAGTTCAAGCAGGTCATTGGTCACCCGATAATTGCTGTAGAACTCGCCGATCTCCCGCTCCAGCAGGTCAATGCGGTGCTTTGCACGCTGCAGGCGTTTGGTGGTCCGCACGATACCGACATAGTCCCACATAAAGTGCCGCAGCTCATCCCAGTTGTGGGAAATTACCACGTCTTCGTCGGAATCCCGAACCTGGCTTTCGTCCCAGTCCGGCGCCAGGGGCGGCGGTGGAATATCAGATTCACGGCGGGCAATGTCAGCGGCGGCGGCGCGGCCGTAGACCAGGCATTCCAGCAGCGAATTGCTGGCCATGCGGTTGGCACCATGCAGGCCGGTGAACGCCGCTTCGCCCACCACGTAAAGCTGATTGATATCGGTTCTGGCCCGCTCATCGCTGAGTATGCCGCCGCAGGTATAGTGTGCCGCAGGCACTACCGGAATTGGCTCTCTGGAAATATCAATGCCGAAGGTCAGGCACTTTTCATAAATGGTAGGGAAGTGGTGTCTGATGAAATCCAGGGACTGGTGGCTGATGTCCAGATACAGGTGGTCGGCACCCAGGCGCTTCATTTCATGGTCGATGGCGCGGGCGACGATATCCCGGGGGGCAAGCTCCGCGCGGTCGTCAAAGCGGTCCATGAATCGTTCACCATCTGGAAGTCTCAGCACGCCGCCTTCGCCACGCACCGCTTCGGTAATCAGGAAAGACTTGGCGTGTGGGTGGTAAAGGCAGGTGGGATGAAACTGGTTGAATTCCATGTTGCCCACCCGGCAACCGGCGCGCCAGGCCATGGCAATACCGTCACCGGAGGCGCCGTCCGGATTGGTGGTATACCGGTAGGCCTTACTGGCGCCGCCCGTGGCGATGATGGTGAACCGGGCGCGGAAGAGCTCAACGTGATTATCTTCAAGGTTAAGGACATAGGCGCCGATGCAGGCATTGCCGGGCAGGGCCAGTTTGCGGTTGGTGATCAGGTCCACCGCAACGCGACGTGACATCAGATGAATGTTTTTACGGGCCAGCGCCTGGGAGGCAAGCGTGGTCGAGACCGCATGACCCGTGGCATCAGCCGCATGAATGATGCGACGATGACTGTGGCCGCCTTCACGGGTCAGATGATACTGGGCCTGGTCGTCGCGGCTGAAATCGACGCCGCTGTCGATCAGCCAGTCGATGCTCTCTCTGCCATGCTCAACGGTGTAGCGCACGGCGTCTTCATGGCAGAGTCCGCCACCTGCTTTTAAGGTGTCGGACACATGGTTTTCCAGCGAGTCTTCATCGTCCAGAACGGCGGCGATGCCGCCCTGGGCCCAGAGGGTCGCGCCACTGCTGATGTCGCCTTTGCTAATGACCGCGATCTGGAGGTGTTCTGGCAGATTCAGGGCAACAGTTAGACCAGCGGCGCCGCTGCCAATGATCAGAACATCGAATTCGTGGGATTGTGGCATCAGGTTGTTATCGCGGGTCATAATGTGGTTGTGTATTGAACTAAACTTTGCGCTTGCTGTCTATTTGGCCGAACGGGAAGCCCCGAGTTTCGGGGCCTTAAACAGAACCGGATGTCGGACAAGCGCATGATTTCTCCCAGTCACAGTGATTCGGGCCTTAAGGCCGAACCCCATCGGAGGCCCGGCGCCACGTCCATGACAGCGGATTCTGAACGATACAAAGACGATCACAGCCAGAGCCAGACGGACCTTCAACTGGTCCGGAAGGTGCGCCATGGTGACCGGTCTGCCTTCGATCTGCTCGTCGTCAAATACCAGTCGAGGGTGGCGTCAATCATAGGGCGCTATGTGTACGATCACCAGGAGGTGATGGACCTGACCCAGGAGACCTTCGTCAAGGCGTTCCGGGCCATCGAGCGGTTCCGCGGTGACAGTGCTTTTTACACCTGGTTGTATCGGATTGCAGTGAACACGGCGAAGAACTTCCTTGAGTCCCGGGCCCGCCGGCCACAGGGGGGCGCTGACTCAGCCGATGCCGAGAACTTTGAAGATGGCTTCCGGTTGCGGGATGATGCGTCCCCGGACCGGCTTTTACATCGGGACCAGTTGCAACGGGAGCTTGAAGCGGCCATTGCCTCGTTACCGGAAGAACTGCGGTCAGCGTTTCTTCTGCGGGAGTACGATGGCCTGAGTTATGACGATATTGCAGGGATACTCGAGTGCCCCATCGGCACCGTGAGATCCAGAATTTTCCGGGCCCGGGAGTCGGTTGACCGGCATCTCGGCCCCTTACTGAACGATGCGCGGACTTGAAGAGGTTGCATCCCATGGATGATCGGCTCAAAGAAACCCTGTCAGCAATGATGGACGACGAAGCGGATGAACTGTCCGTTCGCCGGCTGCTGTCCCAGGAAGGGCAGGACGAGGTGCGTGTACAGTTCCAGCGCTGGCAGCAGATGCGTGACCTGATCCAGCAACGGCACCCGGCAGTTGACTCGATTGACGTGAGTGAAAGCGTGCGTGACCAGCTTGACGGGCATGAGCGGGTGTCGAGCCCGGGGGCCAGCGCCATGCCACCTATGCAGAAACGATGGCAGTGGCCCGCCGTTGCCATGATGGCGCTGGCACTGGTGGTTGGCTTCAGCGCTGGTACCGGTTGGGACCCCAGCCCGACCCAAATGGAGCAGCAGGCGGCCGCAGGCATTCCGGAACTGGCCATTCAGGGGCTGGATGAAGAGCAACAGGAACAACTCAGCCGCTACCTGTTGCAGCACGCGCAGCACAACAGCTTCGGCGCGGGGCACGCCTCAATGGGCTATGCGCGGGCGGTCAGTGCCTCAGGGTCGGGTTACTGATGGCTGTGTTGCGCGCGGCACGGCTGGTGATCGTCTGGCTGTTTGCGACTTTCAGTCTGGTTATGGCTCCTACTGCCCTGGCCGCCGAAAAGTCCGAAGACGACCCCGGCTACTGGCTGGAACGCCTTGAGCCAGCGTTGACCCGAACATCCTACATGGGGGTATTTGTTTACGCGCGGGGCGATCAGGTCAGCTCCATGCAGGTTGCCCACCGCTATCGCAACGGAATGGTTGAAGAGCGGCTGGTAATGCAGGATGGCCAGATTGGCGAAATAGTGCGCAGAGGCATGGATGTGGTCTGTGTATTGCCCAGGCACGGCCGGATGGAACTGAATGCGGCCATACCCTCCGGGCCTTTCGCCGAGGCATTCACCAATCAGTTGGTGCCAGTTGACCGCTGGTATCAGCCCGAGATTATCGGGGACGACCGGATTGCCGGGCACGATGTGGTCCGGCTGGCTCTGAACGCCAGAGACTCCTTGCGCTACAGTCACCAACTGTGGCTTGAGCGTTCCACCGGCCTGCCCCTGAAAGGCAAGGTGCTGTCAGATTCTGGCGAAACGCTCGAGTATTTCCATTTCACCAGCCTCACCATCAGCGACAGCCTGCCGGATGAAGAATTCATGGTTCAGTCTGAAGGCAGGGAGGTGTCCAGAACGCTGGCGCCGCAAAGTTCCGCCACGCCCGACCAGAGCATGGAAGGCTGGACACTGGGCTGGCGCCCAGACGGTTTCCAGCCCGCCGCCGCGCCCCGTTCCGGCAGTGGCAAGGCAGTGGCGTTTTCAGATGGCCTGGCGTCTTTCTCGGTTTTTGTGGACACCGCTACCGGCGTGGGAATGCCCTCGGGCACGTCGCGGATCGGTGCAACCACCGTCTATATGCGGAAACTGGAAAAAGGCGATGAGGGCTTCCTGGTGACCGTGGTGGGTGAAATTCCCCTGGAGACCGCGCTGAAAGTTGCAGAGTCCGTCGAAATTGAAGACTCCGCTGTGCTGGGAGCGGTTCTTCCATGATCACTGAAACCGGCCGCGTGGTCGCTATCAAGGGAAACATGGCCTGGGTGCAGACGATTCGTGCCAGCGCCTGCGAATCCTGTTCGGCCCGAAGTGGCTGTGGCCAGCGGGTGCTTGCCAGCGCCTCCAGTGGCCGGGCAAATCAGGTTCTGGTCACCAATGACCTTGAGGCGTCAGTTGGCGACGAGGTCACCGTGGCCATTGATGAATCAGCGCTGCTATCGGCGTCGCTGCTTGTGTACGCCTTGCCATTGCTGTTGATGGTTCTGGGTGCGGTCACAGGTCAACAGTGGTTGCCAGCCGGCGACGCCGGAGCCATTGCCGGGGCCTTGTCTGGTCTGGCGGCAGGGTTCTTTCTGACACGGGTTATTCAGTCACGCCCGGGTAAGCAGTACGAGCCCAGGCTGGTCAGGGTTCTACCGTCCGGTGGTGCTATCCCCGGTTCAGCGCGGGTTCCGGCGTCAAGATGAACGTTTGTTAAGATCGTTGAAAATCCGCTGACTGACCGCACAATAAAGGCGGACAGTTGAGCTTAAACGGGAGTCTGGAATGCAGAAAATCAACCCTTTTCGACAGTCGGCCCTCTGGCTGGCTTTTGTGTTTGCGGTGTTTGCGCACTCGGTGTCGGCCAGGGAGCTGCCCGATTTCACTGAGCTGGTAGAAGACAACTCGGCGGCTGTGGTCAACATCAGTACCACCACAGAACGGAAAGCCCCTGGTGGCGGCGCTTATGGCAGCCCGTTCGACCAGCGCCAGTTTGAACAGTTACCGGAATTCTTTCAGGATTTTTTTCGCGGCCCCCAGTCTCCCTTCGGTGGTGCCCCGGGCGGCCAGCCGCCGCGTCAGTCCATGGGTTCAGGGTTTATTGTGTCCAGTGACGGTTATGTGCTGACCAACAACCATGTTGTTGAAGGCGCAGACGAGATCATCGTTCGCCTGAACGACCGTCGCGAGCTGCCGGCCCGTCTTGTAGGCACCGACCCCCGTTCTGATATGGCGGTGCTCAAGATTGAGGACGGCGACGACCTGCCAGTGGTGCAGATCGGTCGGTCACGGGACCTGAAGGTCGGTGAGTGGGTGCTGGCCATCGGCTCGCCCTTCGGTTTCGACTACACCGTCACAGCGGGTATTGTCAGCGCGCTTGGTCGTTCCCTGCCTTCGGAAAACTACGTTCCGTTTATCCAGACCGACGTTGCCATCAACCCGGGCAACTCCGGAGGCCCTCTGTTCAATCTGGATGGCGAAGTCATCGGTATCAACTCTCAGATCTACACCCGGTCAGGGGGCTTTATGGGCGTGTCTTTTGCCATTCCCATTGATGATGCCATGAACGTGTTCCGCCAGCTTCGCGACGAGGGGTCGGTGTCCCGCGGATGGCTTGGCGTGCTGATCCAGGAAGTGAACCGGGATCTTGCTGAATCCTTTGGTCTTAAGCGCCCCCGCGGTGCCCTGGTGGCTGAGGTTATGGCTGGTTCGCCGGCCGAGGATGCCGGCCTTCAGTCTGGTGACATCGTGTTGCAGTACGAAGGTGAGGATGTCGCTCTGTCGTCGGACCTGCCGCCGATGGTTGGCCGAACACCGGTTGGGGAAACGGCTTCGCTGCAAGTGCTGCGTGGCGGCAAGACGATCAACGTGGATGTGGAGATCGGACGCCTGCCGGAGGACGGCCAGGCCCGAGCGTCATCGCCAGCCGAGAGGGGCAGTCCTTCCTCGTCAGCGCCCCTGGGCCTGAGCGTTGAGCCTCTGCCCAGTGAAATAGCAGACGCATGGGATCTATCTTCCGGCGGCGTTCTGGTGACCAACGTTGCCCCCGGCCCTGCCCGGGAGGCAGGTATCCGGCCTGATGACGTTATCACCGAGCTGAACCGTCAGCCGATAGGTTCCCTGGATGATTTTGCGGATGTGGTGGAATCTCTTCCTGAGGACAGCGCGGTTTCCGTGAGGGTGATTCGCCAGGGTAGAGCAAGCTATTTCGTCATGAAGCCCTGATTATCAGGGTCAGGAAGGTTCCATGAAGCCCCCGTCACTGTTGATGGAAACGACAGTGGCGGGGGCTTTTGTTATACTGGGTGCCGAATAAAAAAACCGTGTTCAGGGAACGGACCCAGCAGTCATGATGAACAGAAAGGAATTGCCTCTAAGGACGCTTCTCAGACCCCGTTATTCGTGGCTGGCATGGCTGCTGCTGGTTGCCGCTCTGATTGTCACCTTTCTGCTCTGGCAGGTTTCTATCCGCCTGGTTGAAGACCGCACCCAGGCCCGCTTCAGAACCCAGTCACTCCAGCTCAAGACCGCCATCGATGAACGTTTGCTGAATTATGAGCAGGTACTTGCGGGCAGTGCCGGCCTGTTTGCTGTCGCCGGAGATGTCAGCCGTGACGAATGGCGTGAATACATCGACAACGTGGACATCAACCGCTACTACCCAGGCATTCAGGGCATTGGTTATGTCAGGCGTGTTGGTGTACGGCAGATGGCAGACCACATAGCGTCGACCCGGCGAAACGGTATCCTCAATTACCTTGTTACGCCTCTGGGCAGCGGGCCGGACTATTATCCGATGGTGTATCTTGAGCCAGGAACCGAGCGCAACCAGAAGGCGCTCGGTTACGATCCATTCAGTGACCCGGTTCATAGGGTTGCAATGGAGGCCGCCCGTGATGATGCCAGGCCAAAAGTGACTGGTAAGGTGGTTCTGGTTCAGGAAGAAGTGGCCGAGGATCAGGCCAGTTTTCTGATGTATTACCCGGTATTCCAGGGTGGCGAAGCCCCGGAAAGCCGGCTAGAGCGCAAGATGATGCTGTCTGGCTATGTATTCAGTGCCTTTCGCATGAACACTCTGCTGGATGGCATTGTGGGCCTGATTTCGCCGTTTCTGGACGTAAAAATCTACGACGACGGTGTGATTTCCCGGGAGTCGCTGATGTACGGCTCGAATCTGGGCTCTCTGGACGAAGACTTCAATTTTGAAATGAGCCAGACCATCTCTCTGGGTGGCCGGGACTGGTTATTGCAGACGCGGTCTACCCCGGCTTTCGATTATCTGGCCGCTGACCCGCGACCGCCGATTGTGCTGGCGTCCGGCATTATCATCAGCCTGTTGCTGTTCGGTTTCGTCCTCACGCTGACCCGGGGGCGGATCATGGCCCAGAGCAGTGCTGGCCGCTACCGCGCCATTACCGAAGGTGCAGCCAATGTCACCCTGGTTCTGGGGAGGGATGGCCGACTGCAATACGCCAGCCCGTCCAGTCAGGATATCCTGGGTTTCGATCCGGTGCGGGTGCATGACCTGGGCCTCAAGCCGCAGGTGCATGAAGATGACTGGGCCGCTCTGAAAAGCCGCTTTCTAGAGGCCCTGAAGTCGCCAGGAAAACAGATGCCGGTGGTTCCCCTCAGGGTTCGGGATGCCGGTGGTCACTGGCGCCAGATGGAAGGTACTTTTACATCCATGCTGAAAGTGCCAGGCGTCAGGGGTGTTGTGCTCAGCCTTCGTGACCTTACCCAGCTCAAGGCTGCCCAGTCCGAACTGCACCGGCTGGCGTTCTACGACCCGCTGACCGGGCTGGCCAACCGCCAGCTTTTTCGCGACCGGCTGAATCATGTGGTGCATCGCAGCAAGCGCAACCAGGAATCCGCTGCACTGATGTTTCTGGACCTGGACGGCTTCAAAAGGATCAACGACACCCTGGGCCATGATGCCGGTGATGAACTGCTCACGCTGGTGGCCGAGTGGTTGACTGGCTGTGTGAGGGAAGACGATTCCGTAGCCCGACTCGGCGGCGATGAGTTTGTTGTGCTGCTGTCGCGGATCAGCGGCCCGGATGCCGCGGGCCGAGTGGCGGAGACTATTCTTCGACGGCTCTGCCAGCGGGTGCGGTTGAATGACCACGAAGTCGGGGTGACGGTCAGTATCGGTATCACCATGATCCCCCACGACAGCGAAGACACTGGCACGCTGATGAAGTATGCCGATCTCGCGATGTACCGGGCCAAGGAAAAGGGCCGTAACGGCTACCAGTTCTTCACGCCGGCGATGAATGCCCAGGCGGCCCGCCGCCTGATTCAACAGGAAGAGCTATCGGCTGCCCTGGAAGACGACCGCTTTGTGCTGCACTACCAGCCCAAGATTGAACTGGCGACCCAGCGGGTGATTGGTGTGGAAGCGTTTCTGCGCTGGCATCATCCGGAAAAGGGCCTGGTGAGTGCCCAGCAGTTTATCGGGCTGGCCGAAGAAACCGGGCTGATTATCCGCCTTGGCGAAATTGCTCTGCGCCAGGCCTGTATTCAGGTGCAGGCCCTGGAGCGGGCCGGGTTCGAATCACTGAAGATGGCGGTGAACCTGTCGGTGAAGCAGTTGATGGATTCGGGTTTTCTGGACATGGTGCGCCAGGTGATCACCGAAACCGGAGTTTCTCCTGAGCAGCTTGAGCTGGAAATGCCCGCAGAGCTGCTCAACGAGGACCCTCGCCAGGTCCAGGACCTGCTGGTATCCCTCCATGATATGGGCGTCTGTCTGATACTGGATGATTTCGGTACCGGTGCCTGTTCGCTGGTATCACTGCAGCAACTGCCGCTGGACGTGATCAAGATCGACCACCGATTTATTCGGGACATTCCCTACAATGTCAGTGCCACGGATGTTGCGTCAGCGGTGATTGCGCTGGCCCGCAAGCTCCACCTGACCGTGGTTGCCGAAGGTGTGGAAACGCCCCAGCAACTGGATTTTCTTCACAGTGCCGGTTGCGCCCAGTGCCAGGGCAATCTGTTCAGCTATCCGCTGGATGAGGATGCACTGATTGGCTTCCTGGTTCGACAGTACGAAAGCCCCCTGATGTCCTGATCATGGCAATACAGCCCTTATACCGGTAAAATCACGCCGTTGTCGGGGGCGAGCCTCCCGGCGGTGGTCTGCCAAGGCCCAATCCTTCGTTCCATTTGAGTAGCCTTTTTCTGTGACTGAACTGAGCCGAATCCGTAACTTTTCGATCATCGCCCATATCGACCATGGCAAATCCACGCTGGCGGACCGTTTTATCCAGATCTGTGGCGGCCTCACCGACCGGGAAATGAACGAGCAGGTGCTTGATTCCATGGACCTCGAGCGTGAGCGCGGCATTACCATCAAGGCCCAGAGCGTCACCCTGAACTATACGGCTCGTGATGGGGTGGAATACAAACTGAATTTCATCGACACCCCCGGCCACGTCGATTTCTCCTATGAAGTGTCGCGCTCGCTCTATGCCTGTGAGGGTGCCCTGCTGGTGGTGGATGCGGGGCAGGGCGTTGAGGCCCAGTCTGTTGCCAACTGCTATACCGCCATCGAGCAGGGGCTGGAAGTGGTTCCGGTATTGAACAAGATGGATCTTCCCCAGGCAGAGCCCGAGCGGGTTGCCCAGGAAATCGAGGATATTATCGGAATCGAGGCCACCGAAGCCGTTCGCTGCAGTGCCAAGAGCGGCATGGGGGTCGAAGATGTGCTGGAAGACCTGATCAGGCGGATTCCGCCACCGGTTGGCGAAGTGGACGCCCCGTTACAGGCGCTGATTATTGACTCCTGGTTCGATAACTATCTTGGCGTAGTCTCCCTGGTGCGGGTTACTCAGGGAACCATCAAGAAGGGCGACAAGATCGTGATCAAGTCCACCCAGAAAGGCTGGACTGCGGACAAGGTGGGTATTTTTACACCGAAACCCACGGAAACCGGCTCGCTCCACGCGGGTGAGGTCGGTTTCGTGATTGCTGGCATCAAGGACATTCATGGTGCCCCGGTGGGCGATACAATCGTGCAGCAGAAAAACTGGGAAAACATCCCCAGGCTGCCGGGTTTCAAAAAGGTCAAACCCCAGGTCTATGCGGGCCTGTTCCCGGTCAGTTCGGATGATTACAACGATTTCCGGGATGCCCTGGAAAAACTCACGCTGAACGACGCCTCGCTGTTCTTCGAGCCTGAGAGTTCGGATGCCCTGGGTTTCGGTTTCCGCTGTGGTTTTCTGGGTATGCTCCACATGGAGATCATCCAGGAGCGGCTGGAACGGGAATACGACATCGACCTGATCACCACCGCGCCGACGGTTATTTATGAAGTCGTCACCAAGACCGGTGAAACGGTCACCGTTGCCAACCCTTCAAGCCTGCCTGATATCGGTTCGATTGAGGAAATGCGCGAACCGATTGTCGAGGCAAACATTCTGGTGCCACAGGAGCACCTGGGCAACGTCATTGCCCTGTGCGAAGAAAAACGCGGCATCCAGAAAAACATGCACTTTCTGTCCACCCAGGTGCAGGTGACCTACGAGCTACCAATGGCGGAAGTGGTGCTGGATTTCTTTGACCGCATCAAGTCTGCCAGCCGGGGTTTTGCCTCTCTGGATTATCACTTTGTGCGCTTCCAGGCCGCCAACCTCGTGCGCCTGGATGTGCTGATCAACAGCGAGCGGGTAGATGCGCTGGCGTTGATTGTACATCGGGAACAGTCCCAGTATCGCGGCCGCGCCCTGGTCGAGAAAATGAAAGAGCTGATCCCCCGGCAGATGTTTGATATTGCCATCCAGGCAGCCATCGGCAACCAGGTGGTATCCCGTGTAACGGTCAAGGCTTTGCGTAAAAACGTCACCGCCAAATGTTACGGCGGTGACGTCAGCCGTAAGAAGAAACTTCTGCAGAAGCAGAAGGAAGGTAAAAAGCGCATGAAACAGCTGGGCAATGTTGAGGTGCCGCAGGAAGCTTTCCTTGCCGTACTGAAAGTGGACAAATAAAAGGCATCTGAATGGATATTAATTTTCCCCTGGTTCTGGTTGTTCTCACCTTCGCCACCGGGTTGATCTGGCTGCTGGATATTCTGGTTCTGCGCAAGCGCCGCAATCCGCGCGCAGAATCAGCTTCCGAGGCTGCGGCCGATGATGAGTCTGAAGCAGGGAAAGAGCCTTACCTGGTTGAGCTAAGCCGGTCGTTCTTTCCGGTGCTGGCCATTGTTCTGGTGCTTCGGTCTTTCCTGGTGGAGCCCTTCCAGATCCCGTCCGGGTCCATGCTGCCAACCCTGGAGGTTGGCGACTTCATCCTGGTGAACAAGTTTGCCTACGGCCTGCGTCTGCCCGTTGCCGGCACCAAGATCCTCTCGGTGGATGATCCCCAGCGTGGTGATGTAATGGTCTTCCGCTACCCGGATGATGGCACCACCAATTACATCAAGCGTGTCGTCGGTGTGCCTGGCGACCGTATTCGCTATCAGGACCACGAGCTGTTTGTGAATGGCGAAAAGGTAGAGGCGCAATTCGTTGCGCGCATGCCGCCGGTGGAACTGCTTCGGGAAAAACTCGGTGACGATGAACATATGATATACCGCACCATGGGCCGCAGCGGCAATGGCGGCGAAGGCCAGTGGAGCGTCGGTGAAGGACAGTATTTCGTCATGGGTGATAACCGTGACAACAGTAACGACAGTCGATACTGGGGCATGGTTCCGGACGATATGGTGGTCGGCAAGGCGTTTGCGATCTGGATGCACTGGCAATCGCTCACCAGTCTGCCATCCTTTGATCGTGTGGGCAGTATCGATTAACAACAGCGACAAACGGTGTTGAACTCCAGGGGTGTACCGAACATGAAACAATCCAGCCTTTCTTCCATGCACAGACAGTCGGGCGCTTCCGCACTGGTTATTCTGATCATGGTCCTGTTTTTTGGTGGTCTGCTGACTATTGGTATCAAGCTGGGGCCAGCTTATCTGGACGACCAGACCATCAGCAAGGCAGTGGAAAGCATCAGCGACACCGAGGGGCTCTCCCGCATGGGGCCGGCCGAGGTTCGCACCCTGATCAACAAGCGGTTGCTGGTCAACAACGTTCGCAGTCTCAAGCCTGAGGACATCACCATCAAGAAAAACGGCGACACCGTTTTGATTACGGTGGAATATGAAGTGCGGGACAATATTTTCCGCAACATCGATACCGTGGTTCATTTCAAGCACGAGTATGAGATGACCGGCCAGTGAGTTCCCAACCCGATCTTGAAGAATTACAGCGCCGGCTGGGGTACCAGTTTAAAGTGCCAGAGCGTCTGTTACTGGCGCTGACCCATCGCAGCCACGGCAACCAGAACAATGAGCGCCTGGAGTTTCTGGGTGACTCGATTGTCAATATGGTCATTGCCGAATACCTCTACCTGCACTTTGAAAAAGCCCGTGAAGGCCAGCTCAGCCGCCTTCGAGCCCGCATGGTCAAGGGTGTGACCCTGGCGGAAATCGGCCGCGAATTCGAGCTGGGAAAATACCTGCGGCTGGGGTCGGGCGAGCTCAAGAGTGGTGGCTTCCGGCGTGAATCCATTCTCGCCGACGCCGTAGAATCGGTGATTGGCGCCATCTATCTGGACAGTGATTTTCACACCTGCCGTGAACAGGTCCTGCGCTGGTTTGATCTGCGCCTGAAAAAGCTGGATCTTCAGGACACCCAGAAAGACCCGAAAACCCGCCTTCAGGAATACCTGCAGTCCCGTCAGTTTCCGTTGCCCCTTTATGAAGTGATTTCCGTGGATGGCGAGGCCCACGCCCAGACCTTTAACGTCTCCTGTGCCTTGCCGTCGCTGGATCGCAGAACCTCGGGTATCGGCAGCAGCCGCCGTATTGCCGAACAGGAAGCCGCCCGCAACGCCCTGAAACAGCTGGGTGTGGAGAACGATTGATGAATGATATTACCCGTCCGGAAAACCCGGACAGCCGCTGCGGTTTTGTGGCTATTGTCGGCCGCCCGAACGTGGGCAAGTCCACGTTGCTGAACCACATTCTGGGCCAGAAACTCAGTATTACCTCCCGCAAGCCCCAGACCACCCGGCATCAGGTGCTGGGCATCAAGACCGAGGGGCTTTCGCAGGCGATTTACGTGGATACGCCCGGAATGCACGAAGAGGAACCCCGTGCTCTGAACCGCTATATGAACCGCGCGGCGACGTCTGCGCTGAAGGGTGTTGATGTGGTGGTGTTTGTGGTGGACCAGATGACCTGGACCACCGCCGATGAGATGGTGCTGGAAAAGCTGCGCCATCTGACTTGCCCGGTGATTCTTGCGGTCAACAAGGTCGACCGGATCGAGAAGCGCGAATCATTGCTGCCGCATCTGGAAATGCTGTCGAAGAAGCGGGACTTTGCCGAGATCATTCCCCTTTCGGCATTGAAGGAAATGAACCTGGAACCACTGGAAAAGTCCGTGGCTGGGTTCCTTCCGCAGAGCGTTCATTTCTACCCGGATGATCAGATTACGGATCGTAGCGAGCGCTTTATGGCCTCGGAAATGGTTCGTGAAAAGATTACCCGTCAGTTGGGTGCCGAGTTGCCTTATTCCGTGGCGGTGGAAATTGAAGAGTTCCGCCAGGATGGAAAAACACTGCATATATCGGCTCTGATCCTGGTTGAGCGTGAAGGCCAGAAAAAAATCATCATCGGCGATAAAGGCGAACGCCTGCGCCGCATCGGCCAGGAAGCCCGCATGGATATGGAGCGTCTGTTTGACGGTAAAGTCATGCTGCGGCTCTGGGTCAAGGTAAAGCGCGGTTGGGCCGACAGTGACCGGGCCCTGAAAAGCCTTGGCATGAACGACTTCTGACATTTCCATGAGATCGCCATGAGAACGCCGGTACAGCAGGAGCCCGCTTACGTTCTGCACCGCCGTCCATGGCGGGAAACCAGTCTGATGGTGGATGTGTTCTCCCTGAATGCCGGCCGCATTACGGTGGTCGCCCGTGGCGCCAACTCTGCAAAAAGCCCGCTGAAAGCCCAGTTGCAGCCTTTCCAGCCACTATTGCTGGACTGGACCGGGCGCAGTGACCTGAAAACCCTGACCCAGACCGACGTGCGCCCCGGGCCGTCGTTAAGTAAAACCCTGGCGCTCTACAGCGGCCTCTATATTAATGAGCTGCTGCAGCGAACCTTGCCCATGGCGGACCCGAACCCCAATCTGTTCGCGGCCTACATTGACCTGTTGGGCGAACTGGCGGCGACTGACGACGTAGAGCCTGTACTCAGGCGCTTTGAAAAAACCTTTGCCGGGGAACTGGGTTACAGCTTTGCCTGGGACCAGACCACCGACACCGGTGAGGCAGTCGCAAACGGATGTCAGTATTACTATGATCCCGAGCAGGGCATTCTGGCCCGGCCCTCGGAAACGGCCCGTTTGCAGGGATTGTCTGGCGATACGCTTAAAGCCCTGGCGGGAGGTGATCTTGAGTCTCCCGACTGTCGTCGGGTTGCCAAACGAGTGACCCGTGTTCTGGTGGATTTTCTGCTGCAGGGTCGTGAACTGAACAGCCGTCGTTTATTTTCCAGCCATCGAGGAGAGCGCAATGACCCTTAACCAGACCCGTTCGCGAGTGCTGCTTGGCGTCAATATCGACCATGTGGCAACGCTGCGCCAGGCCAGGGGTACCCGTTATCCCGATCCCGTGCAGGCGGCATTGCTGGCAGAAGAGGCCGGGGCCGATGGCATCACCATCCACCCCCGGGAAGATCGCCGCCACATTCAGGACCGGGACGTGTTTCTGTTGAAGGAAACCCTGAACACCAAAATGAATCTGGAGATGGCCGTGACCGAGGCCATGATTGTGTTCGCGGAACAGGTTCGGCCAGAGTGCGTCTGCCTGGTGCCGGAAAAACGTGAAGAGCTGACCACGGAAGGCGGGCTCGATGTGGATGGGCAGGAAGCCCGTGTGGCCAAAGCCTGCGAACGGCTCGCCCGCTTTGGCGCCGAGGTTTCCCTGTTCATTGACCCGGACATTGCCCAGATTGACGCAGCGGTTCGCTGCGGCGCACCGGTGATCGAGCTGCATACCGGTGAATTTGCCGAGGCAGAAACGCCTGAGGCTGAGAATGAGGCGTTTGACAGAATCGCCAAGGCTCTGGCCCACGCGCGCAAAAAGGGACTGGTGGTCAACGCCGGTCACGGGCTGCATTACCACAATACGGAGCGGGTGGCGTCACTGCCCGGCATTAACGAGCTGAACATTGGCCATGCCATCATCGCCCGGGCGGTTTTCGTGGGTCTGAAAGAGGCGGTGCGCGATATGAAGGAAATCCTCCACCACGCCAGCCGTTGATACGTCCCGCGGGCCGGGCGATGGAGGTGTCTAGTCGGTGACCGCGTTCTGGCTCTGCTGTCTGAACAGCGGTTGCCAGTCGGTCTGCTCGCTCCAGATCAACAGGCGTTCCATGGCGGCGACCAGTTGGTCTTTCTGGTACTCCCTGTCTGGCGCTTCCTGTTTTAGTGCGGTCTCGAACTGGTTTGCGGCGGCCCTCAGTTCCGGTACGCCACAGTAACGGGTGGCGCCGTGCAGTTTGTGTACGCATTCCAGCAGTTCTGACAGCTGGTTCGCGGACCAGAGTGCTTCCACTCGCCGGGTGTCGGTGTGCAACTGCTCTATCAGCATGCTGAACAGCTCTTCCGCCAGATCTGCCTTGCCCGCTGCCAGCTGGACACTTTCCGACACGCTGACGCAGTCTTTCTGTTTCTTGCGGTTTGAGGGCCGCACCGGCCTGCGGGTGTCACCAAATTCGGGCGCCAGGGACTGACGTCCCGGCGGTTCAGGCTGCGCAATGTACCCGGTGTACTCCTGAATGGTCTGCTCCAGCTGTCGGTTGCTGATGGGTTTCGGCAGATAGCCATCGAAGCCCTGACGGGTCAGGCGCTCCTGTTCATCGGCAAGGGCATGGGCAGTCAGGGCAATCACCGGGGTTCGATGGTGTTTGCCGTCCACTTCCCGCAAACGTTCGGTGGTCTCCACACCGTCCATTCCGGGCATCTGCAGGTCCATGAACACCAGGTCGAAGGGTCGTTGCCGGGCTTTGCTCAGTGCCTCGAAGCCGCTGCTGGCACCCTCTGCTTCGACTCTGCAGTCATTGAGCAGAGTCATCACCAGCTTCAGGTTGGCGTCGTTGTCGTCAACGGCCAGAATCCGGGGCGCACGGGAAGGTGCGGATGGTTGCGTTGGCTCCGGACGGTAATCCGGTAGCACCGGTTCGTTCTGGCTAATGCCGTGAATCAGCAGTAGCAGCTCGTTATAGAGCGAGTCCCGGCAGACCGGTTTGGTCATGTGTCCGCTGGCCAGGCCCGATAGAGGCGTATCGTGGGTCTCAAGGGTTGGCGTAAGCAGCAGGGTGCGGCAGTCCCGCTCCAGCTCAAGCGTGCGCACCAGATTGCAGTACTGACTGGAATTCAGCAGGTGGCGGGTGATGCCAATAATGGCCAGGGCATAGCCTGACTGCTCCCGCTGGGCTTCTTCAATCTGCTCCTGCAGGGCTCCGGGGGAGGATACCCGGTCAACGGTCATGCCCCACTCTCGCAGGGTATGCTCCACCGAAAGCCCGGTGGTTGTCTGGTGATCCAGATAAATGACTTTTTCGCCGCGCAGGGCATCCCGTGGGGAAACCGGGTCGCCGGATGAAGACAGCTCCGAGGTGAGAGTAAACCAGAAGGTGGAGCCTTTACCGAGCTCGCTTTCCAGGCCTATGCTGCCACCCATTTCTTCAACCAGGCGTTTGGAGATTGCCAGCCCCAGCCCAGTGCCGCCGTACTGCCGAGCCGTTGATGCGTCCGCTTGACTGAAGGCGTTGAACAGTGACTGTTGCTGCGCCCGGGAAAGTCCGACGCCGGAATCCGTGATGCTCAGCCGCAGGGTAATCCGGTTGGCTTCCTTGTCCTCTTCCTCAAGACTTGCCCTGAGCACCACTTCGCCGGTCTGGGTAAACTTGATGGCGTTGTTGACCAGGTTGGTGATGACCTGCTTGACCCGCAGCGGGTCGCCCATCATGTTGTCCGGAACATCGTTGTAGACCAGGGGTACCAGGTCCAGGTTCTTGCTATGGGCCGCCGGGGCGAGCATTACCATGACTTCTTCCACAATATCCCGCAGTTGGAAAGGAATGCGGTCGAGTATCAGCTTGCCGGCTTCAATCTTGGAGAAGTCCAGAATGTCGTTGATTATGGTCAGCAGAATTTCCGACGATTTCCGGATGGTGCTCAGGTGGTCCCGCTGCTGGCGGGGCAGGGGGCTTTTCAGTAGCAGGTCGGTGAAGCCGATAATCCCGTTCAGTGGAGTGCGGATTTCATGGGACATGTTGGCCAGAAATTCTGATTTGATGCGGCTGGCTTCCAGGGCTTCCTTGCGGGCGAAGTCCAGTTCAATGTTCTGGATCTCGATGGTTTCCAGGGTCTCCCGCAGGTCTTCGGTGGCCTGATCAATGTTCTGCTGCATCTCGGCCTGGGCCTTGCTCAGTTCACTGGCCATGGCGTTCAGGCCGGATTCCAGCTGTTCAAATTCGGGTCCGGCTTCGGTGTATACCCGGGTGTCGAGTTTGCCTTCCTTGAGTTTTGCCACCGCCTCGTTGAGCTCGAAAATAGGCCCGGTAAAGGCGCGGCTTAGCCGCATTGCGATGGCCAGGCTCAGAAGAACGCCAGCCAGCACCAGCAGCATGGAAATCAACAGGGCCTTGTAGGTTTCTTTTTCGGTGCGCACGTGGGACATCTCGACCATGGCCCAGCCGATCGGTTGATTGCCACGCCCCACCGCCTGGCGTGATTCCGGGTCCAGCAGGCCTTCAATCATCAGGTCCTGAAGGTGAACCGGCGTCACGAACACCGTGCTGTCCGGCCGCGGAATCTGAATGGGACTCTGGCTGGACATGGCCTGTTCGCGAATGTCGTCCGAGCCGCCCGGACCGGTGTGCAGAAGGCGTTCGCCCTCGCTGTCAAAGAAGGTGATTGAGCGGACGTCCTGCTCTTCCAGCAGCGCGTTGGACAGGCTGCTCAGTAGGCTTCGATTGGCGGTAAAAAGGCCGTATTCAGAGCCGGCTGAAAGCTGGCGGGACAGGGATTCGCCGCGGTCCTTGAGCAGGTTTTCAATGTTGGTGACCCAGCTGTAGGTGAAGAACATCCCCAGCATCAGAGTGGTCAGCAGGGTGGGAACGAGAGTTACCACCAGTACTTTTTTGCGAATGCCCCAGCGTCGCATAGTCTCTTCCCGATTTGCCCGGTCGGCTGCGCGACCAGCCGATCATCCCTGTCAGAATAGCTGATTACCGTTGGCGAGACGGTGGTGATGTTCGCGGTTATAGCTCGCAAGCATGGTGTTAGCGACAACCTGTATTGGGCGACCGCCGCCATTGCGAGTATCATGCGAAGCCGAAGTGTATCACCAGAAGGTAACAGCATGCAGTTTCCGACCATCGAAGATTACGTTGGGCATACGCCACTGGTACGCCTGCAAAGGCTTCCCGGTGACACCAGCAATGTGATTCTGGCCAAGCTTGAGGGCAATAACCCGGCTGGTTCGGTCAAGGACCGTCCGGCGATAAGCATGATTCAGGAAGCCGAGAATCGGGGCGAGATTCACCCCGGGGACACGCTGATCGAGGCCACCAGCGGCAATACCGGGATCGCCCTGGCTATGGCGGCGGCCATCAAGGGTTACCGGATGAAACTGATCATGCCCGCCAACCTGAGCGAGGAACGTCGGGCGTCGATGCGCGCCTACGGGGCGGAGATTATCTCGGTGACCAAAGAGGAGGGCATGGAAACCGCGAGAGATCTTGCCCTGCAGATGCAGGCAGAAGGCAAAGGCAAGGTGCTGGACCAGTTTGCGAACCCGGATAACCCCCTGGCGCATTACCGGACCACCGGCCCTGAAATCTGGGAGCAGACCGCCGGTAGGGTTACCCATTTTGTCAGCTCCATGGGGACCACCGGCACCATCATGGGCGTGTCCCGGTATCTGAAAGAGCGTAACCCGGATATCCGGATCATCGGTCTGCAACCCCAGGATGGCGCGTCCATTCCTGGCATCCGCCGCTGGCCCGAGGCCTACCTGCCAAAAATCTTCGATGCCACTCGGGTGGATGAAATCCTCGACGTGGGCCAGGAAGAGGCAGAAGTTACTATGCGGGCGCTGGCAAGCCGGGAAGGCATCTTCTGTGGCGTGTCGTCCGGTGGCTCCATTGCCGCTGCCCTGAAACTGTCCGCCCAAGTTGAAAACGCGGTGATCGTTGCCATCATCTGTGACCGTGGCGACCGCTACCTTTCTACCGGTGTCTTCCCCGGCGCCTGAACCCCAGCGAGAGAATATTCAATGAGCAGAAGACGCAGGAAGCCGCTTCCCCAGGAGCCCGTCCGGTGCCAGATCGAAACCCTGAGCCACGATGGCCGGGGCATTGCCCGCGACAATGGTAAGACCCAGTTCGTCGACGGCGCCCTGCCGGGCGAGACGGTGATGGCGAAAGTTGTTGGATCACGCAGCAAATTTGACGAGTTGCGAACCCTCGAAGTGCTGGAAGCGACCGCTGAGCGCATTACACCCCCTTGCGACTTTGCCGACCTGTGCGGTGGCTGCAGCCTGCAGCATATGTCAGGCGATGCCCAGATTCAGTTCAAGGAGCAGACCCTGAGGGAGCATTTCGCCCATTTTGGAGGCGTGGAGCCGGAAGAATGGGTTGCCCCCATGCGCTCCGAATCCCTTGGGTATCGGCGTAAGGCCCGGCTGGGTGTCAAGTACGTGCCGGCCAGGGAATCGGTGCTGGTTGGTTTCCGGGAAAAGCGGAACAGTTTTCTGACCGACATTGACCGCTGTGTGGTGCTGGACCCACGCATTGGCGAGAAGATCATGCCGCTGCGGGAACTGCTGCATAGCCTGGAGGCCTTTCGCCGGGTGCCGCAGGTGGAAGTGGCCTGTGGCGATGATGTCGCGGCCATGGTGTTCCGCAACATGGATGACCTCTGTGCCAGCGACAGGGAAGCACTGATTGCTTTCGGTCAGGCCCATGATTTGCATATATACCTTCAGCCCAAAGGCCCGGACACGGTTCACCGTATCTGGCCAGAAACCGGTCCCGAGCGCCTGAGCTACCGGCTGGATGAATTCGACCTGACCATGGCATTCCATCCCATGGACTTTACCCAGGTGAATGCCGAGCTGAACCGCACCATGGTGCACCGCGCCATTGAATGGCTGGATGTTCAGCCGGATGATCGGGTACTGGATCTGTTCTGCGGGCTGGGCAACTTCACGCTGCCGCTGGCCCGTAAAGCCGGAAAGGTGGTCGGGGTTGAGGGCGATGAAGCCATGGTTGTGCGCGGACGTGAGAACGCCGAGGCAAATCAGCTGTCCAACGTCGAATTTCATGGCGCCGATCTTCAGGCCGACTTTACTCGCCAGTCCTGGGCGGCAGAGGGATTCGACAGGGTCCTGATTGACCCGCCCCGGTCCGGTGCCCAGGAAGTCTGCGAATATCTGACTTCGTTCGGCGCAAAGCGGGTGGTGTATGTGTCCTGCAACCCGGCGACACTGGCGCGGGACGCCGGTGTCCTGGTGCGCAATGGGTATCGTCTGGTGCGGGCGGGGGTAATGGATATGTTCCCCCACACGACCCATGTGGAGTCCATGGCCTTGTTTGAACGCAAGGAATAAACGCGGGAAGAACAAAAGCAAGATGGTTAAAGTCCGAGAAGAATATACCTTTTCCGGTGACGGAGCGGTGGACATAGAGCGTTGGGTCCGCCAGATCGAGTCACAGACCCGTCTGGAGAACCCGGAACAGTTCCGTCGTGCTTGCGAGCGGGCCGCGGCCATTGATTTCAGGGCGGTGCGTGAGGACCGTATCTGGGCGCCGGGCACCAGCAGTTTCCGCACCGGTATTGAAATGGCGCAGGTGCTGGTGGAACTTCACCTGGACCAGGCCAGCCTGGTGGCGGCGATTCTGTATCGGGCTGTGCGCGAGGAGCGCATTCCACTGGAAGATATCCAGAAGGAATTCGGCGACGAAGTAGCCGGGCTGATCAAGGGTGTTCTGCAGATGGCCGCGATCTCCTCGATTCATCATCCGCTGAAAGGCAACGTCCTGGGCCAGACCGAGGGCCAGCTCGATAACGTCCGCAAAATGCTGGTGACCATGATTGACGACGTCCGGGTGGCGTTGATCAAGCTTGCCGAGCGGACCTCCGCTATCCGAGCCGTCAAGAACGCTTCGGAAGAAAAGCGGATGCGAGTTGCCCGTGAGGTATTTGATATCTACGCGCCGCTGGCCCATCGGCTGGGTATCGGCCACATCAAGTGGGAACTGGAAGATCTGTCGTTCCGCTATCTTCATGCCACTGCCTACAAAAAGATTGCCAAGCTGCTGGATGAAAAACGCCTCGACCGGGAGGGTTATATCCGTCAGGTTATTATCGACCTGCAGGAGGCTCTGGGCGCATCGGGAATCCAGGCGGATCTGTCGGGTCGCGCCAAGCATATTTACAGCATCTGGCGGAAGATGCGGCGCAAGGGTATCGATTTTTCCCAGGTCTATGACGTTCGCGCGGTGCGAATTCTGGTGCCGCAGGTACGCGACTGTTATGCCGCCCTGGGCATTGTTCACACCCTCTGGCGCCACATTCCCAATGAATTCGATGACTATATCGCCAACCCCAAGGAAAACGGCTACCAGTCCCTGCATACCGCGGTGATTGGCCCGGAAGGCAAGGTCATGGAGGTGCAGATCCGCACCCGGGACATGCACGAAGAGGCCGAACTCGGCGTTTGTGCTCACTGGCTTTATAAAGGCATGGACCGTGGCAACAAGTCCGCAGGATACGATGCCAAGATCAACTGGCTGAGGCAGGTGCTGGAGTGGCAGGAAGAACTGGGGGACATTTCCGGCCTGGCCGATCATCTCAAATCGGATGTCAGCTCTGACCGGGTTTACGTGTTCACCCCGGAAGGCCACGTGGTGGATCTGCCCCAGGGCGCAACGCCCGTGGATTTTGCCTATCGGGTACACACTGAGATTGGCCATGCCTGCCGGGGTGCCAAGGTAAACAACCGCATAGTGCCGCTGACCTATCCGCTCAGAACCGGAGATCAGGTCTCGGTTCTGACGTCCAATCATCAGGCACCCAGCCGTGACTGGCTCAACCCGAGCCTGGGCTATATTCAGACATCCCGCGCCCGGGCAAAGGTTACGCACTGGTTCAAACAGCAGAACCGGGATCAGAACATTGTGGACGGGCGGGCGATCCTGGAGGATGAATTCAGGCGTCTATCCCTGTACGACGTGGATCTCAATGAGCTGGCCCGCAAGGTCAATTACCCGACCGCCGCCGATATGTTTGCCGCAACTGGTGCGGGCGATCTGCGGCCAACCCACGTTGCCCATGTCGCCCAGCAGATGCTGGAGCCGAAATCCGAACAGCTGGACCTGAGATTTACGTCCCGGCCCCGGAAGCCCTATGACACCGAATCAGACATCCAGATTCGTGGTGTCGGCAAGCTTAAGACCCAGGTCGCCAAGTGCTGCAAACCTCTGCCCGGTGACCCGATCGGTGGTTATATCACGGTCGGGCGCGGGGTCACCGTGCATCGTCAGGACTGCATCACTTTCCTGAATCTGAAAGAGTTTGAGCCCAACCGGATCATCGAGGTGAGCTGGGGCGGCCAGCCCGTTGCGGTCTACCCGGTGGATATCGAAATTGAGGCCTATGACCGCTCGGGCCTTTTGCGCGACATCACCGAGGTACTGTCGTCGTCAAAAAGTGATGTTCTGGCCATGAACACCATCTCCAACAAGGACGAAAACACCGCCACCATGACGGTGAAACTGGAAATATCCGGCCTGGAGCAACTTGCGCGGCTGCTGGCGAAGATTCGTAACCTGCCCAATATCATCGACGTGAGGCGCACCCGTTCATGATGTATTCAGTGGAAGACCTGAAATATCTGATGGCGCGCCTGCGTGATCCGGACACCGGCTGTCCATGGGATACGAGACAGACCTTCAGCTCGATCGTGCCCCACACTCTGGAAGAAGCCTATGAAGTGGCGGATGCTATCGGGCGCGAGGATTATCCCCACCTGGAAGACGAACTGGGTGACCTGCTGTTCCAGGTGATTTTCTATGGCCAGATGGGGCAGGAGCAGAACCACTTTGATTTTGATTCAGTGGTGGACAACCTGGTCAGGAAACTGATCCGCCGTCACCCTCATGTGTTCCCCGACGGCACCCTTGAGAGCCGGACCGATCCGGAAAATCGACCCGACGAAGCCTGGATCAAGGCCAGTTGGGAGCGGATCAAAGCAGAAGAAAGGGCGCTGAAACCGCAGGCTGAGGCCGATAGCAGCCGGCTCAGTGGCGTTGCGCGAACACTCCCCGCGATGGTGCGCGCTGAGAAACTTCAGCGCAGGGCGGCCAATCACGGATTCGACTGGCCCGATGTGGAGCCGGTGTTTGACAAGCTTCATGAAGAAATTGATGAGCTCAAGGAAGCCTGGTATGCCGCGCGTTCCGGCCGGGGTGACCCGGCAGCTGTGGAAGATGAACTGGGTGACCTTCTGTTCGTGTGTGTGAATCTGGCACGCTTCATGAAGGTAAATCCCGAGCAGGCGCTGAACGGTACCAATCACAAGTTCGAGGCAAGATTTCGCGCAATAGAGCAGCGCCTGGAACAGGAAGGCCGGGAATTTGAAAACGAAACACTGGCCGCGCTGGACTCAGTCTGGCAGTCAGTCAAAGGGGTTGAAAAGAAAGACGGTAAAGCGGGAAAAAATGACGGATAAGTACAATCCGTTACCATTATACCTGCACCCGGCCTGACCGCTTCGTCTACACTTCGCTTATCAGGTGCACTGGCGCAGTGCATCTGGTGGCGACCGAGAACAAGCAGGAGTGACGGCACCATGAAGATTAAAGATCTGGTCAATTACTGGGACAAGCATGCCCGGGGGCGTTTAACCCGCGATGCCTATTATGCCAATCTGTCTGACCAGCATCACAAGCGGCTAGAGAAACTGGCTGCGCTCTACCCGATGAAATCCACTCAGGATCTGATGCGAGATCTGATCTCTGCCGCACTGGACGAGCTGGAAACCAGCTTTCCCTATGTGCAGGGCTCGAAAGTGGTTGCCTTTGACGAGGACGGCTTTGAAATCTACGAAGACAGTGGCATGACGCCACGCTTCATCAGCCTGAGTCAGAAGCACATCCAGGAGCTTAAAGCCCGCCAGCTGGAATCAGTGGCGTAAGCGCCGGCCCTGAGCCAGAGCCGTCGCCCGACAAGGGCAGCGAATGAAACGTTTGCGGGGTGGAACCTCCACCCCGACTGAGCACCTCTCGCTCTACTTTTCCCGGTTTTCCAGCTTATCCTTCAGTGGGCTCAGCCTGACGAGATCGTCCAGAGCTGCGCCAATCATGTCGTTCAGAATATCGGCCTCGGAACGATCCGGGTAGAGCTCCGCCAGGGCGGCAATTCGTGCGGCGTCTTCCAGCGGAAGCCTCAGGTTGTAATCGTGGCTGCGCTCCACCGGTTTCTTTTCGCTTTCCCAGTGCCTGGGCAGATCGGTTACTTTCATGAATACTCCTTGCGGCCAAACGCGTTAATCGTTATTAGTATCCTTAGTTTACTTCGCTCCCGTCAATTTAAAAGGACGCTATTGTGACTGAGCTGCATCCCGAACTGCGAGAGAACGTTCGAATGCTGGGTGAACTGCTGGGGCAGAGCATTCAGCGCCATCCGGGACAGGACTGTTTTGATCTGATTGAAGAAGTCAGGGCCGCCGCCAAGGCTGACCGCCGCCAGGAAAGCGGGTCCGGTCAGAGGCTGGTAAACCTGCTGGGTAAACTCAGCGATGACGAACTGCTGCCGGTAACCCGTGCCTTTAACCAGTTTCTGAATCTGGCCAACCTGGCCGAGCAGTATCACAGCATTCGCCGCAAGCGCGGCCATGAATCCGACCTGATGGTGGAATCGCTCAGTGAGGTGTTCGAGCGGCTCATAGACGGCGGCGTTGCCCCGGAAGATCTTCATCGGCGGGTTGCCGACCTGCGAATCGAGTATGTGCTGACCGCCCACCCGACAGAAGTGGCGCGGCGCACGCTGATCATGAAATACGACGAGATGTCGGATTGCCTGGCCAGGCTGGACCACGATGACCTGCTGCCGGCCGAGAGCGAAGAAATCGTCAGCCGCCTGACCCAGTTGGTGAATGAAGCCTGGCACACCGACGAAATCCGCCACGAGCGGCCCACAGCGGTGGATGAGGCCAAATGGGGCTTCGCTGTGATTGAGAACAGCCTCTGGCTGGCACTGCCGAAATTCCTGCGGAGCCTGGACCGTTCACTGACCGAAGCCACCGGCAAGGGCCTGCCGTTGAACGCCTCCCCGATCCGGATTGCGTCCTGGATGGGGGGTGACCGTGACGGCAACCCCAATGTCACCCATGAAGTAACCCGCAAAGTCTTTCTCCTGGGCCGCTGGATGGCGGCGGATCTTTACCTTCGGGATATCCAGGCACTGCGGGCGGAGCTTTCCATGTGGCAGGCCAGCGATGAACTGCGGGCCCTGGTTGGCGATTCTCGCGAGCCCTATCGCCAGGTGCTGGCCGAGTTACGGGAAAAGCTGATCCGCACCCGTGACTGGGCCGAGGCAAGAATCGAGAATCGCCCCGCGGACGACAGCGGCATCCTGTTTGAAAACAGCGATTTCGTCGACCCATTGGAACTCTGCTATCGCTCACTGATGGAGTGCGGGCTGGAAAGCATCGCTCAGGGCCCTTTGCTGGACACCCTGCGTCGGGCGCATACTTTTGGATTGCCACTGATCCGTCTGGACATTCGCCAGGAATCCACCCGCCACGCCGCCGCTGTCGCCGAGATGGTGAGCTATCTTGGCCTGGGGGATTACCTGTCCTGGCCCGAGGAGGAGCGCCAGTCGTTTCTGGTGAAAGAACTCCGCGGGCGTCGTCCCCTGGTGCCCCGCAACTGGGCGCCGTCTGACGAGGTCAGGGAAGTGCTTGCCACCTGCGAAATCGTGGCGCAGCAGACCCCTGAGGCACTTGGCTCTTACGTCATTTCCATGGCCAGCAAACCGTCGGACGTACTGAACGTGATTCTGCTGCTGCGGGAAGCGGGCATGACCCACCCCATGCGTGTGGTGCCCCTGTTTGAAACCCTGGACGATCTGCGCGGTGCGCCGGACAGCATGGCCGCCCTGTATGAAGTCGACTGGTACCGGGAGTACTGCAAGGGCAGCCAGGAAGTGATGATCGGTTATTCCGATTCCTCCAAGGACGCCGGCCAGATGATGGCCGCCTGGGCTCAGTACCAGGCTCAGGAAAAGCTGACCGAAGTGGCCGGGCGTTTCGGTATTCACCTGACACTCTTCCACGGGCGCGGCGGTACCGTTGGCCGTGGTGGTGGACCGGCCAATCGCGCGATTCTTTCCCAGCCTCCGGGTTCGGTGAACGGCAGTTTCAGAATTACCGAACAGGGCGAAATGATCCGTTTCAAATTCGGCCTGCCCCGGCTGGCGGAGCAGAGCCTGACGCTTTACACCACGGCGGTAATCGAGGCGACGCTGGCGCCGCCCAGGGGCCCGGAGCCGGAATGGCGCGAGGCCATGGACTGGCTGACCGAACGGTCATTGGCGGCCTATCGTTCCGTGGTGCGGGATAACCCGGACTTCGTGCCTTATTTTCGCCAGGTGACCCCAGAGCAGGCCCTCGGCAAACTGGCACTGGGCAGCCGTCCAGCCCGGAGAAAGCCCGGAGGCGGGGTGGAAAGTCTGCGCGCCATTCCATGGATATTCGCCTGGACCCAGATGAGGCTGATGTTGCCAAGCTGGCTGGGCAGTGATGTGGCACTGAAAGACGCTTTCGCCAACAACAAGGTGCCGGTGCTGAGGGAGATGATGGACCAGTGGCCATTCTTCAAAACCTATGTGGATATGCTGGAAATGGTCCTGGCCAAGGCGGACCTGCGGATTGCCAGCCACTACGAGAAAACCCTGGCGGATGACCCCCAACTGCTCGAACTGGGCGAGGATCTGCGGGCACGGCTGCGAGGCTGCATTGCCAATCTGCTGGAGCTCAAGCAACAGGACACCCTGCTGGAGCACGAGCCGGTGTTTGCCCACTCAATGAAGGTGCGAAACCCTTACACGGATCCGCTACACTATCTTCAGGCCGAGCTGCTCAAGCGTGACCGGGAAAGCGAAGGTAAAGGGCAGGTGCCGGAAATGGTTGAACGTGCCCTGAAGGTCACCATGGCAGGCATTGCAGCGGGTATGCGCAATACCGGCTGACGATCAGATAACAAGAAGGAAGGAGAAGGTCTTTGCCGATTGCACCAAGACTCGAGCGTTTTCTGAGCCTGAGAGGAATTGCCTTCCGGGAACTGGTCGTGCCATCTGCTTCCAGCCTTGACGCCGCCGTGTCTGCCTCCGGCCGGTCGCCCAATGAGTTTGTTCGCGCCAGCATGCTGATCGACATTAACGGCCCCTTGATGGTGGTGCACGGGTTTATCAGCAGCATCGACCCGGAGCTGATTCACCGGGTAACCGGGCGCCGGTTGCAACCCCTGACTGCGCGCCAGTCATCGCGCCTTTTCCTGGACTGTGACCCCGGCTTTATTCCCCCGGTTGGCGCGGCCTATGACGTACCAGTGCTGGTAGATGATGATGTCCGTCACTACTCACGGGTGGTGATGGCTTGCGGGGATGACAGCACCTTGCTGGAAATGGATCGCACCTCCCTGACCCGGGCCCTGGGTGATGCCATGGCTGGCCATGTGGTGATCAGAGGGCAGAACAATGGTGAGCGGGACTCGCTGACCCTGGAGGAAGTGGCCGACCAGTTGCAGAAGCTCTACAGGCTACCGCCCATGCCCGCTCTGGCGTTAAGGATTCTCAGGCTGACCAGCAATACGGATGCCTCGGCGAAAGAGTTGGCGGACCTGATCGAGTTCGATCCCAGCATGACCGCGCAGATCATGCGTTATGCCGGCTCAGCCCTGTTCAATTACCCGGGCCAGATCAATTCCGTTCAGGAAGCGGTCACCCGGGTTCTGGGATTTGACCGGGTTGCCCACATTGCCCTGGGTATTGCCTCGGTTCGGGCTTTCGAGATTCCCCGTAAGGGCATGCTGGGGATGGACGAGTTCTGGCGCCACTCCCTTTACTGCGCGTTCCTGTGTCAGCGAATGGCGTCCCGGTGCGGCGAAGACAAGGGGCTGGCTTATCTGTGCGGCCTACTGCATAACTTTGGACTATTGCTGATTGGCCATCTGTTCCCGGCAGAGTTTGATGAGCTGAATGAGCTTCGTGAATCCAACCCCGAAGCCAGTATGCACTCGCTGGAGCAACAGGTGTTCGGCGCTGGTGATCAGCGCCAGTTGCTGGCGGTTGGTCACGGGGCGATCGGCGGCATTCTGCATCGGCTCTGGCAGTTGCCGGATCCGGTTATCAAGTCAGCGGGTATGCACCAGCACCCGGACTACCACGGTGACCACGAGCAGTATGTTCTCATGGTGCAACTGGCCAACGCCCTGCTGAAAGAGCGGCAGATCGGTGATGAATTCAACCCTGACGACCTGCCTGCGCTGACGTCTGCGCTCGATCTGGAAGAGCAGGACCTGGACACCTTCAGGGATGAGGTAGAAAGAGTCTCCGCGGATCTGGACGCACTGGCCCGGTCCCTGTCATCCTGACGCCTGAAAATTGAACCTCCCGCACTGTGCGCGTGTTCCGCCTTACGACGGACGTCGACTTTCTATGGCAGGTCCGAATTCGTATAATGCGTGGCTTTCTGTGACCGACCGTAGAATCAGCCCCGAGAGGATGTCGCAAAGCCCGAGGGTTTTGCCACAGCTTTTCTTACGATAAAGACTATAACGGGAGCAATACCTATGAGAATCATCATGTTGGGCGCGCCAGGCGCCGGCAAGGGGACCCAGGCCCAGTTCATTACCGAACGCTTTGATATTCCGCAGATTTCAACCGGCGACATGCTGCGCGCGGCAGTCAAGGCCGAATCCGACCTTGGCAAACAGGTCAAGGAAGTGATGGCATCAGGTGGCCTGGTCTCGGATGACATCATTATTGCCCTGATTGAAGAGCGTGTGAAACAGCCTGACTGCAAGAATGGCTTTCTGCTGGACGGGTTCCCGCGCACGATTCCCCAGGCTGAAGCACTGAAAGACCAGGGTATTGCCATCGATTATGTGGTCGAGATTGCAGTGGACGACGAAGAAATTGTCAGCCGTCTTTCCGGGCGCCGGGTGCACGAAGCCAGTGGCCGCATTTACCACGTCAAGTATGATCCGCCGAAAGTCGACGGCAAAGACGATGAGACCGGCGAGCCACTGGTCCAGCGCAATGACGATCAGGAAGAAACCGTTCGTAACCGCCTGCGCATCTACCATGAGCAGACAGCGCCTCTGGTCAATTACTATCAGGACTGGGCCGGCAAAGATGCGACCAGTGCGCCAAAATACGTTCGGGTTGAGGGCGTTGGCAGCATGGACGACATCAAGAACCAGATTCTGACGCAACTGAAGTAAGCCCGTGAATCTATTGGCTCTGGATACCTCATCAGAGGGATGTTCCGCTGCGCTGCTTCGTGGCGCTGGGGATGACCGATTGACCATGCGCTCAGAACTGGCCCCGCGGGGCCATACCCGGCTGCTGATGCCGATGATCCGCGAACTGCTCAGCGAAGCCGGTCTGGCGCCGGCGGATCTCCACGTGCTGGCATTTGCCTGTGGTCCCGGATCCTTTACCGGCCTGCGAATTGCCACGGGCGTCGTGCAGGGTCTGGCCTACGGCCTGGATATCCCTGTGGTGCCCGTGTCTTCTCTGCAGGCGGTGGCCGCTGGTGCAATCGACGGGTTCGATCTGCAGGATGGAGACCGGGTGGCGGTCGCGTTTGATGCCCGCATGGGCGAAGTCTATTTTGCCAGCTATGAATGCCGCTATGGCAAGCCCCTGGCTCTGGCGAGCGAGCGGGTGTGTCCGCCTGAAGAGGTTTCTCTAGAACCGGGTGCGGGCCGCTGGTTCGGGGCCGGCAGCGGGTGGCGACTGCAAAGTCAGTTTCCCGCTGCAGTGACAGGCGCCATCGAGCAGGCAGACGATTCCTTGTTACCCCAGGCAAGCTGGGTTGCGCGGCTGGCTGCAGAATCGTTTGCAGCCTTTGGCGGTGTGGTGGCCGCCAAAGCGCAGCCGATCTATGTCCGTGATGAAGTAGCCTGGCAGAAACTGCCCGGTCGCTGAACGCCTTCTCTTTCCCTATCTGACGGATTTTGTGCCCATGGAACTTTGGCAAATCATTGTGCTGGCAGTGATTCAGGGTGTGACGGAATTTCTGCCTATCAGCAGCTCGGCGCACCTGATTCTTCCGTCTGAAGTACTGGGATGGTCCGATCAGGGTCTGGCGTTTGATGTCGCGGTGCATGTGGGCACGCTCACTGCGGTTGTCTGGTATTTCCGCCAGACTGTCGTCCAGTTGACCACCGCCTGGGTCGTCGATACCTCGCACCGGCGGATAGGCAAGGACAGTGGCCTGGCCTGGGCTGTCATTGCCGGCACAATACCGGCCGGCCTTGCCGGCATCCTTCTGAACGATGTGATTGAAACCACCCTGAGGTCGGGCCTGGTCATAGCCGCGTCCACCCTGGGGTTTGGTCTGGTGCTCTGGTGGTCTGATGCGGTCGCCCGGCGTAGCCGTTCCCTGGACGGCCTGGCCATCAAAGACGCTGTGGTGATCGGGCTTGCCCAGGCGCTGGCGTTGATTCCGGGCACCTCGCGCTCGGGTATAACCATCACCGCGGCGCTGTTTCTCGGATTCAGCCGGGAGGCCGCCGCGCGTTTTTCGTTTCTTCTGTCCATCCCGTTGATTCTGGCCGCCGGACTGTTGAAAACCCTGGAGCTTGTAGAGCAGGGCGGGGCTACCGACTGGGCTGCCATTGCGCTGGGCACCGGATTGTCTTTCATCAGTGCGCTGGTCTGCATCCACCTGTTTCTGACGTTTCTGGAACGGCTGGGGTTAATGCCTTTCGTGATCTACCGCCTGGTTCTGGGGACATTGCTGTTCCTGCTGCTGCTTTGATCGCTGCGGTAAAAGTCACGGCTTTCAAAACCGGTCGGGATCTTCCATAATCAGGCTCTCCAATGGATGATTCGGTGTGGCTGTCATGATCGGCGGAGTTAATCCAAACAGTAATCTGGCGTACCAGACCGGTAACAATGTACCGGTCCGAGAGCGAAGTGATATTGCCCGTGCCCCTGCGTCAACGGCGGAAGGCAATGCCGGCCAGGTGCGCCGTGATCTTGCCGAGGGCGCCTCGCCGTCTGCGGAATCCCGCCCGGTTACGCCCCAGGACGCCCTGGAGCGGCGAATCGAAGCCCGCCGGGCGGCGGAAGACACCCGCCTGGAACGGTTTCGCGCCGACGATCTTCCATTGAACACGTCTCGCGCCCTGGCGACCTTCGCCAATGTGGCGGCACCTGCCTCTGAAGCTCCTGACAGCCTTATCACCGGCATTGATATCCGCGTTTAATGGTGTCCGGCGACGATTTCACTGGCCTGGCTACGGGCCATAGTGCCCTCGGTGATGCCTGGCAGGTCAGGGATCTGGCGGATCGCCTTTCGGTTCCTTTCCTGGGGCTGGTAACGCCCAAGCTGGTCAGAGATGCGGCGCTTCTACTGTTTGCCGATGATCTGGGCCTGTGCCTGCAATTGACCGGTAAGGGCGCCCCGGGCCCGGTGCGAGCAGAATTCGTCAGTGGCAAGGCGGGCTATCGCCGGGAACATGGGGGCGGCACCGGCCAGTTGATTGCCAAGGCCGTGGGCCTGCAGAAAACCCGTCAGCCCCTGCACGTTGTGGACGCCACCGCAGGCCTTGGGCAGGATGCCTTTGTGCTGGCGTCACTGGGTTGCCGCATGACCCTTTTCGAGCGGTCACCGGCGGTCCATGCGATTCTGGAAGACGGCCTGGCCCGGGCATCCCTCAATCAGGAATGTGCCGGTATTATCGGACGCATCAAGCTTGAAGCCGGCGACAGCCTGCACTGGTTGCAGAACTGCGAACCCGGCTCTCTGGACGTGATCTATCTGGATCCGATGTTTCCCCACCGGGACAAATCAGCCCTGGTCAAGAAAGAAATGCAGGTGTTCCGGCAGCTGGTCGGTGATGACGAAGATTCCGATGCCCTCCTTGAAGCGGCCCTTGCTGCCGCCCGTTATCGGGTGGTGGTCAAGCGCCCGCGAAAGGCTGAGCCTCTGAACGGGCCGTCGGTTACCACGCGGGTCGAGGGCAAAAGCAGCCGGTTCGATGTGTATTCCCTCAAAGCCTTGCCCGCGACCTGACTTATGCGCCCAGCATGGTGACCTGCTGAATGGCCTGACGTTTCTCGACACTCAGAACCAGGCGGGCGTCTTCCGCCACTTCATCAAGGGCATCGCTGTAGCACAGTAGCCCGTTCTCGTTTTTAGTGACCACGTCATTGCTCTGCAGACTGCTGATAAAATTCCGGAACAGGGTCTTGTCGAAAAATTCCGGTGCATTCAGGCCAAACAGAATCGACATGCGCTCTGCCAGCAGGGTGCACTGATCTTCCAGTTCTTCCGCTGTTACCTTGCCGGATCCATACCGGCGTAGTACACCAATGGCAATGTGGTAGCGTTCGAGGGTCTGGATAATGAAGCGGGACAACACCCGCAGGCGCAGCATGGCGTCGGTTCCTTCCTCGGGTCGGCTGATCTGGCCGTTGGCTTCTTCAAACAGCAGGCCCTTGTCGACCAGAACGTCCACCCAGCGATTGATCACATCGGCAATTTCATCGGTGTGGTACCTCAGGAACAGCTCGGATTTCAGATAGGGGTAGGCGACACCGGCCAGAAACTCGATCTTGTCACGGTTCAGTGACTGCTTGTTCTCGAATAGGCTGGCAATCAGCGAGGGCAGGGCAAACAGGTGCTGAATGTTGTTGCGATAATAGGTCATCAGGATGGCATTGCTGCCTTCAAGCGCAATAATATCGCCCAGCTTCTGGGGTTTACGGGTAATCAGTCCCATGTTCTCGCAGTAGGCGACCCAGTCCTGGCCGTTGCCTTCGGGCAGGGTCACGGTGTCGGCGTAGGGATAGGCGCGCAGAAGGTCGGCGTACTGGTCCATCAGCCGGGTCAATTGAACCTCGTCCATGGCCAGCCTTTCCGCGCCAAGAAGCGCGGTTGCGGTGAGGCCAATCGGGTTCACCGCAACCGAGGCGTTGATATGGGACGCAACCCGGTCAGACAGTTCGCTGACTGCATCATTCAGCCAGTGCGGGCGGTATTCTGCATCGTAGGCTTCCTGGCGCCAGTCCGGATGGACCTCGTCCAGCACCTTTGCCAGTGGAATCGGGTCGCCAAAGTTAACCGCCACCTGGCCAAATGAATTGCTCAGCTTCCTGACCGTTTTGGCCAGTGTGAAGATGTTCTCCTTTTCCTTTTTCTTGCCCCGCAGCTCGCCCAGATATGAGCGGCCTTCCATGACTTTTTCATAGCCGAAGTAAACCGGCACAAATACGATTGGCTTGCGGTGGTCCCGCAGGAAGCTGCGTACCGTCATTGACAGCATGCCGGGGCGGGGCTGCAGCATCCGCCCGGTGCGGCTGCGGCCGCCTTCGACAAAATACTCCACCGAATAACCGCGGGAAAACATGACGTGCATGTATTCGTTGAACACAGTGGCGTAAAGCGGGTTGTCCTTGAAGCTGCGGCGCATGAAAAAGGCGCCACCGCGACGGAGAATGGGGCCGACAATGGGCATGTTCAGGTTGATACCCGCAGCGATGTGCGGCGGCATCAGACCGTTCTTGTAAAGCACGTAGGACAGCAGCAGATAGTCGATATGGGAGCGGTGGCAGGGCACGTAAACCACCGCATTATCCTGGGCGGCCTCTTTCGCAACCCGTATATTGTTCACGGCAATGCCTTTGTAGATCCGGTTCCACAGCCAGGCCAGCACCACCTCAAGAAACCGGATGGTGACAATCGACATGCTGGCGGCAATTTCATCCGCGTACTTGTAGGCTTTTATCCGGACCTTTTCCGGCTTCATGTCCTGCTCGACGGCGGTTTCGCGGATGGCTTCTTTCACTGCCGGAGTGCGGATCAGTCCGCCCACGAGGGTGCGGCGGTGCGACAGGTCAGGTCCCAGCACCGCCTGGCGCACCCGGCGGAAGTGGGTGCGCAGAATTCGGGCCAATTTGCGGTTGGCGCGTTCCTGGCTGTGGCGATATTCCGATACCACCTGCTGCAGGGACAGGGGCGCGTTGAACTGAACGTAGGTGCTGCGCCCGTGCAGCAGAATGATCAGCAGCTTCTGGAGACGACCGGCAACGGACCAGCTGTCGGAAAGCACCAGTTTGACTAGGGATTTTTCCTTGTCCGGGGACCGGCCCCAGAAAAGCGAAACCGGCACGATCTGCACTTCCTGATCCGGGTGCTCGAGGCCGTGGTGGACCAGCGCCCTGAATTCGCTGGTCTGCGCTGGAGTCCGGCGGCGTCTGAGCCGTCCACCGCTGCGGCCGTACAGAAAGAAAAAAGAATGGTTAGGCCCATTCTTCACCGGAAGCGAGGAGGCTGCTCCGGGCAGACCGGCATTGAGGACTTCCTGCTCCAGCACCAGCCGGCTTGAAAGCGACGCATACTGGAGTACGTAGCAAACCGGCTTATCCGGATCGATGCCCAGGGTTTCAGGGTCATTGCCGCTGACGTCTGTTCGCACCCAAAGAAACAGGATCTTGCGCAGAAACGTCAGGATCAGGCTGTAAACGCCCTGAAAAACTCGCATATGCAATGGCTCCGGTTTACCGAATCAGGCGCTAAGTTTACTCGCTTGCAGGGAACGCCGAAAGCCGTGTTCGCGTTCAGGTGTGCGTGAACGGTGTGGTACATTTCGTTATTACCTCATTCAAACGTCTGGAAAGTGGACTATGACGCAATGGACTCCCGGCTGGTCATCCCGCAAGCCGGCCCCTTCGGATCTGACTCTGGCGATAACCGATGGTCAGGTTGCTCGACCCCGGGATGGCTGGCTGCATCAATGGGCAGCCATTGAGCCGCTGACCTCCGGTGGTCTGGGCCCGGTCTATGTAGGGCAACTGAATGATCATCCGGTTTATGCGGTGGAAGTGTCGGAGCCTGCCGATGAAGTTTTTGAACTGGTGGGCCTGCGGGACGCGCTGATTCTGATGGAGGCCGCACCGGCTGAGCTGCTCAGTACCGGTTTCCAGGTACTGCAGTGGTGGCATGATCACCGGTACTGCGGCCGTTGCGGCGCGGTCACAGAAAGCCACACCAAAGAGCGTGCCCTGTGGTGCGGGAGCTGCTCCATTCCCTGGTATCCCCGGCTGGCGCCCTGCGTGATTGTGGTGATTCGGCGGGATGATCGGCTACTGCTGGCCCGGTCTTCCCGGGTAAAACGACATTTTTTCAGCCTGATTGCGGGGTTCGTTGAGCCTGGTGAAAATGTTGAGGCAGCGGTGGCGCGGGAAGTGAAAGAGGAGACCGGTCTTGAGGTGCAGAACATCCGCTATCAGCACTCCCAGCCCTGGCCTTTCCCCCATCAGTTGATGTTGGGTTTTTTCGCTGATTATGCAGGTGGCGAGCTGGTGCTGCAGGAAGATGAACTGGCAGAAGCGGACTGGTACCGGCCCGGCCAGCTGCCGCCAGTGCCGCCGCTGACCACCATTGCCGGGCGTCTGATCCAGGCCATGGAGCAGGAGATTCTGGCATCGGGGGAAGGATCTTGAACCATCCCGTGAACCTGCCCCAGCCGCGGATTCTGGTATTTGATTCGGGCATCGGCGGACTCAGTATTGCGCGCTGTATTCACCGGGCCCTACCGGCGGCCCAGTTGGTCTATCTGGCGGACAGCGCCGGATTTCCCTACGGCGGGCAGCCTGAATCGGTGGTGGTTGAGCGCAGCCAGCGGCTGATTGGCCGGGCGTTGAATGATGTGCCCTGTGACATCGTTGTTGTGGCCTGCAACACCGCCAGCACAGTGGTGCTGCCCGCCCTGCGGGCAATGACCGATACCCCGGTCATTGGTGTGGTCCCAGCGATCAAGCCAGCGGCCGCGCTGTCACAGAACCGTCGGATTGGCATTCTGGCGACTCCGGCTACGGTAACCCGTCCGTACCTTGAGTCGCTGGTGGCCGAGTTTGCCAGCGACTGCCATGTGGAACGCATCGGTCATCCCCAGCTGGTCCACTGGATTGAACAGCAGTTGGCGGGAGATAGTCTGCCGTCAGAGGATCTGAGCCGCGCACTACAACCATTCAGGGATGCCGGTGTGGATACGGTGGTGCTGGGTTGTACCCATTATCCGCTGATTGCTTCGGTGCTCAGGGAGCTGCTGCCGGATGTGACCTACTGGGTGGATTCCGGAGATGCCATTGCTCGTCGAGTAGGCTGGCTGTTGGAGCAGTCGGGCAGAAGCGTTGCAAGCCTCAAGGCGCAGGGCGCCGCCAGGACAATGGTTGACGTGCTTTTTACCGGAAGTCTGCCCGACGGGATGGCGGATTATCTCGCAGAACTGGGTCTGCCTGCTGGCCGGTTGCAGGGTAACTGGCCAGCCGACCCTGGCTCAGATCAGCCGGGTCAGCTTGAACATGGAGAAGAATTCCAACGCCGGCAGTGAGCGGCGATGGCAGCAATAGGTTTTAAACACCTCACCCCGGAACCGCGATTTGGTGAATTCCAGCCCCTTGAAGTTGTAAAGGAAGTTTCCCTTCTCATAGACGCCATGCATGATCCGTTTGAACAAGCGGCTTTCCTGGTGTTCGGTTTCAGGATGCAGCGACAGTGGGATCAGTCCCAGATCCAGATAGGGTACGCCCTCTTCCCGGAAAACCTCCATGGCATGGGCCATAAGAGTGTAGAAAATGCCCTGACGGAAATCCGCGTTGGCCCGTGAGATGTTGGGCACATAGCTGATGATTTCATTGTTGCGGTAAATTGGATCGAAATAGATAAAGCCCACGGCCTTGCCGTCCTGATAGGCGTAGAAATGGCGCTCGTTTTCCCGGTACTCCATGTCCATCGGCCGTATCAGGAAGCGGATTTCCTTGCTCTTGCACTTGCGGGTACGAATCCAGGCGTCAGAAATTTCCCGGGTATGATCGTCGCTGAAACGCTCTTTGACCGTGATGCCGGTTTTCCCGGCCTGATTCAGGGCTGTCCTCAGAATCTGTTTTTTCTTGCCAGACAGCGACCAGTTCTTCAGGTTGATGCGGGACTCGCTGCCAAACTGGGTGCCGAAGAGCCCGAACCGGCGATACATGAAATCGACAACGGGTTTGGAAACCTGGATATAACAGGCGTTGGGGAAGCGCTGGTGGAACTTTTCCAGAATGAATCCGAAATGTTCCGGGGCGGCGACCGGGTCAGACAGCACGAAGATACTGCCCCACTTGCGCATGTAGGCAATGTAGCCGATGCCCGGCAGATCGTAATAGGCCATGCCCGGCTGCAGGGTAGAGAATGACTGGGAGTGTACACCGTGCTTTTTGAGGTAGCCGACCCGCTCGGAGTGGGTAAACGCTCCTGCATCAGTTGATCGTATGCCATCCAGCGATAGAATCTGATCCGTCATTCCTGAATCTCCCCTTTTATTTTTTTACGCCCTTTTGCAGTCTGTCTGTTCGCGGGTTCAGGCCCGCTTTTGCCCAAGAATTGACCAGTAGCAATTCATGTTCAGCAGTTTGAAGTGCTTTTTCTCGGTGACATCCAGGCCAAGGCGCTTCATGTGCTCGGGGTAGTTGTAGATCTTGTGGAAGGCGTTATTGGCCAATAGCCAGAAGATGAACACGGCCATGTACCAGTAAAGCTTTTTGAACATCCGGGCGACGATGTTGCCAGTGGGGTAGCAGAAGTCCCCGACCACGATGCGCGCTTCTGGAGTGCCAAGGCGAATCAGGTGCTCCAGAACTTTCACCATCATGTCTTCGTCAAACACGTTGAGGAAAAAATTGGCGACTACCATGTCGTAGTGGCCGAAATCGTCCACGTTCATGATGTCGTTATGGATGCGACGAATGGTCAGGTGCGGCGCTTCTGCTTTCTGGGCATCGCCGAATTTGCGCAGCATGGTTTCAGATAGGTCGACGACGGTTACGTCGGCGCCCAGTTCGGCGGCGCGAATGGCATCACGGCCGTGGCCGACCCCTGCAAACAGGATGCGGTCGCCGGGTTTGACGGTTTCCACATCCAGCATGGCAGTTTTGCAACGGTGGATGTTCTTGCCGCTGTATAGGTTGCTGAGGAAATCGTAGACGGGTCCGATGTATTTGTATTTATCGCGCATGACCACTTCTGCCTGTTCAGATCCATTCGGAGCGTTTTCAGATGAAAGCGCTTGATGGAAATGAGCTTAGAGAAGTGACAGGGCCAATTATGTGCAGTACTACGCATTTCCGGATACACAAAGTTACGCTTGGCAACACTTTGCAAACCAGATCAACATTTTAAATCAGACTGTCCGACAATGGATTATCGGTGCGTGGAATCAGAAAGAAGCAGCGCGGGCAGGGATTTGCCCCAGAGACTTTTCGATCATCTCTTTCGGGCGTGCCGGGCCATAATAGAACCCCTGCACCTGATGACAGCCCAGGTTTTTAAGGTAGGCAAGTTGCTCATCGGTTTCCACGCCTTCGGCCACGATTTCCAGCCGCAGACCGTGGGCCATGGCAATAATGGCGTTGACGATGCAGGCTTCGTCCTCTCCACTGCGGATGCCGCGGACGAAAGACTGGTCCACCTTGAGCGTGTGGATAGGCAGGCGGTGGATATAGTTCAGTGACGAATAGCCGGTGCCGAAGTCATCAATGGCAATGCGAACGCCCAGTGCGGCCAGTTCACGGAGCTTCTGGCTGATATGTTCCAGGTCTTTCATGATCACGTTTTCGGTGATTTCGATTTCCAGGTTGCCCGGCGGGAAATTGTGGGCCCTCAACTGGTCCATCAGGGTGCTGACAAACCGCGGGTGCTCAACCTGCAGTGGTGAAAGGTTCACCGCCAGGCGAAGATGTTCGTGGCCATCCCTGATCCAGTCACCAACGTCGCGACAGGCAATGTCCAGAACCCGTTCACTGAGCCGGCTGATAAGTTTGGTTTCTTCTGCCAGCGGCAGAAAATCCCTCGGGTAGAGCAGGCCCTGCTGGGGATGTTCCCAACGCACCAGGGCTTCCAGGCCGACCACGCGGTTGGTGGTGGAACATACCTGAGGCTGATAGAAGACTCGCAGTTCGTCACGGTCCAGGGCCAGGCGCAGATCGCGTTCAAGGTTCAGCCGGTCGGCGGTGTCCACAGACATGGTTTCGGAGAAGAAACGGTAACCATCCTTGCCCCGGGCTTTGACGTGGTACATGGCGATGTCGGCATTCTGGATCAGCTGATCCATGGAATCGCCGGCCTCAGGGTAAGTGGCGATGCCAATGCTGACGCCAACGAAGACTTCGTGACTGCCAAGCTGGAATGGCTCGCGTAAGGCCTTGATCAGCTTTTTCGAAATCTGGCGGGCGTCTTCGTGGCTGTTGATGGAGGGCAGTAACAGGGTGAATTCATCGCCGCCAAACCTGGACAGGGTATCGCCCTTACGCAGACACTGTTCCAGGCGATGGGTAACGGCCTGAAGCAGGCGGTCGCCCATGGCGTGGCCCAGGGTGTCGTTAATGACCTTGAACCGGTCCAGGTCAAGGAACATGACTGCCAGTTTCTGCTTGCTTCGGCGGGCATGGGTAATGGCGAGGTCCAGCCGGTCCTTGAACAGGGCCCTGTTTGGCAGCCGCGTTAGCAGGTCATGGTAGGCCTGGAAGTTGATAAAGGCCTCGGCCTCTTTGCGCTCGGTCACATCCCTGGCTGTGCCGTAGTATCGCGCTGCACTGCGATGGCTTATATCGCCATTGTCGTGGGGCCAGGTTTCCGCATCGATGGGAAAAGCGGTGATTTCAAAATGCCGGGTGGCCTTGCGGCTGCCACGGGTCTTTAGCCTGACCTCCAGAGTCCGGGGATTATGGGCAGAGATGTTCGGGCCGGTGAGGGCATAGGTGCCGCGGGCAAGATCCCGGTTATCAAGAATGTGGCGGAAGTGTCGGCCAATCAGTTCAGCTTGCTGATAACCCAGCAGGCTTTCGACCTTGCTGTTCACGAAACAGAAGCGGCCCTGTCGATCCAGCATGAACACGATGTCTGGCGAGCTGTTGACGATGTAGCGATGCAGTTCTTCGGATTTCTCCAACCGCATGCTGACGTGCTCATGGGCGCGGATGAGAGAGCGTTTGGTGAGCACGCTGTTAACAATGGCCAGCAGCTCTTCAGGATCAAAGGGCTTGCGGATGTAGTCCAGGGCGCCGCGGCGCAATGCCCGGCTGACGGCGGCAAACGAGCTTTCGCCGCTGACCACGATGGCACCGCAGTCCGGTTGAACCTTTGCCAGCTTTTCCATCAGGTCAAAGCCGTCAACGTCCGGCATCCGAAGATCGAGCATGGCCAGATCAAAGGGGTGATCATCAATGGCCCTGAGGGCTGCCTTTCCACCTTCAGCTTCGACAACATCATGGCCTTGCTGCTCCAGCAGCGACGAAAGGCTGGCCAGCAGCCTGGGATCGTCATCAACCACCAGAATCCTTGCAGCCTGCTGTTCGCCAGGCGTCTTCTCGATGCTCGCAGGTGTCATGTTGTTTCGCTCGTTGTTACCGCGTCAGTCGTTCGCTTTTTCGTGGTTGTCTGCCATCGGGAACAGCACTCTGAATGCAGTTCCTGCACTTCCCGTGCGGCAGTTAACGATGCCCTCCATGTCATCTACGAGTTGTTTTACAACGCTCAGCCCAAGCCCACCATGGCTTCGGCCCTTGGTGCTTTTAACAGGGGAAAACAGGTGCGTCTGTACGTCTTCGGGAAGCCCGCCACCTGTATCGGAGACTTCCAGTTCCACCCATTTTCGTCCGCTCTGCCATATCGGCGCGGCACTGCGAATGGTGACTTCACCGCCATCGGTAAGGCATTCAGACGCGTTGCGCACCAGGTTGATCACAATCTGGCGAATGATCGCTGCCGGGGCAGCAATAGCTGTTGAAGTTTCGCACAGTTGTACGCTCAAAGTCTTGCCTTCGTCGCCAAACAGTCCGTCTTCCAGCAGGTCTCTGAGCGCTTTAAGTTCTTCATTGAGGCTGCAGGTCTCGGCAAGTTCGTTGCTCATTCCCTGCCAGCTCTTGCCAATCTGTAGCAGCAAATCCCCTGCGCGGTCCAGTTCTTCCCGGATAACGTCCAGCTGCTGGTGCATGTCAGTGTCGTCGAGCCGGTTCCGTAACTGATAGATATACTGGCGGATGATGGTCAGCGGATTGCTGACCTCGTGCACCTGCCGACGGATAGCCTGCTGTGCCAGCTCATCGGCCATGGCATCCGATCTGTTGGTAGTGCCATTTTCTATATCGACCAGGGCGCGGGACAACTCGGCGCAGAACAGGCTGCCAATTTCTTCAGCCTGTGCGGCACCCTCGGCGTCCGTGCCTACCACGAAGACGCCGGCACATCCGGACTGTCCGCTGACCGGCAGCGCCACCAATGAAGGCGCCTGCAGCAGATTCATCAGCTGGCGGTCAAGCACGCTGGGCTTGCGATCCTCAAGGCACAGTGTTCGGGCGTTTGTGTAAGCCTCTGTCAGCAGGCTTTCGGCAGGGCTTGCGGTCACGCTAAGGTCGGCTGGTTCGCCGTTGCTGGCAGAGTACAGGGTCAGTTCTTTTTCATAGCCCCCGAAGTAAAGCGAGGGCAGCCCGGTAATCAGCGTGAGACTGGTTACGGTCGCGGCCAGGCATTTCTGGGTACTGTCGTGCAGTGGCGCGAGATCCATTGCCTGAGCGGCCATTGCCTGGCGCAGAACCGTCTGCTTCAGTTTCTCATGGGATTTGCCAGCGTCATAATCCGAACTCAGGGGGATGCCAAGAGATTTCGCAACGCCTTCGACTTCGTGATCAATACGCCGGTTTATCTCCCGCGTCAGCTCTTCGTTGAGGCCGAAAATCGTGCCCGCCGCCGCAATCCCCGCGGTATCCGCCTGAGCCAGGCGAGTGGCCAGGCTGATCAGTTTTACCAGATGCCCGGCGTCGCGAATGTCCGCCGGCAGTGACTGCTGGTAAAGCATGGCGTCTGCGGCCATCGGCCCAAGCCCCCAGTCGCTGACCAGTTTTGCGGCAATTTCCGCCTGGTGGTCGAGATAATACTGTTGAGTCTCGCCGGCCGGTGTTTTCAGAGCGATCAATTCACCGACGTTGTGCAACATGCCCAGCATAAAGGCCTGGTCTGGCTCCGGGTAGCGGGTCAGTGTTGCCAGCGCCTTGGCGGTCATGGCGGTGGTCAGGGAGTGGCGCCAGAAATCTCTTAGCTGCTGCCATTGGTCAGCTCCGAGCTCAAACAGGATCTGGCGCAGGGCAGCCGTCAGTACCAGGGTGTGGAAGCGGTGGGTGCCCAGGCGTAGCAGCGCCTGATCAATTGAACGAATCCGGGTGGCTGCGCCGTAAATCGAAGAGTTGGCAAGCCCGAGAATGCGCGATACCAGAGCGGTGTCTGCGGACACTATCTCGCTGATGGTTCGATAGCTTTCCTCCTGATGACAGGCTTCCAGAGCGCGGAGTGTTACCTCCGGCAGGCTGGGTAGCTGGATGTCAGGAGCAATTTCCATAAATTGTTCTGCCCTGGGACCTGGCCGTGAGGCCGGGTCTGAACTGTTTATATATTCGCCAACGTTGGTGTTTAGCTTAGTCAAAAAAACCAGTTATTAAAGAGTTAGCGGTGGTTTTTTAAGCAAAGTATTCACCAGCATATTCCGTATGTAAACTTTTTACACGTATTTTTCTTATGCGTTTCATTCTATCGCACCCATCATGAGGCCAGTTTGGCTACAGTCTTGCTGTCGTTGCAGGTACACTGAATCCATTATTCCGGGTTGGTCACACACTCACGCTATGGATTCGATCGCTGATCAAAAGGGACTCATGACGGACACGACCTCAGCCCAGCAGGCTCGCAGGCAGCCCCGGACGCTGGCCATCACAGGTGGCAAGGGTGGGGTAGGCAAAACGTCTGTAGCGCTTAACCTTGCGCTGACGTTGGCCAGGGATGGATCCCGTGTGCTGTTGATGGATGGCGACACCGATCTTGCCAACGTCAGCATCATGCTGGGGCGCTATCCGCAGCGCACCCTGGCGGACGTGCTGGCCGGCACCAGTTCCCTTGCCGACACCATAATGACCGTCGACTATGGACTCGACATCCTGCCGGGTGCGTCGGGCGTGGATCAGTGCATCGATATGGAGGCTGGGGCCAGCCTGAAGGTTCTGAAAGCCCTGTCCCAGCTTGAAAAGCACTACGATTTTGTGATCACGGATACGGCATCCGGGCTACAGCCAACGGGCATGCACATGATTGCGGCGGCGGAGCTCGCCTGTGTGGTGGTCACGCCGGACCCCGCGTCGCTGACGGATGCTTTCTCACTCATCAAACTGCTGGTGCGCCGGGGCTATCGCCGGACCCCCAGCATTCTGGTGAACATGGCCCAGGGTGCGAGTCAGGCCCGGACGGTGTTTCAGCGGCTTGAAGGTGCGGCCCAGCGCCACCTTGGTATTTCCCTGCATTATCTCGGTGGCATCTGGCGAGATGAAACTCTGCGTCAGTCGGTTCTGAATCAGAGGCCCGTTGCCCTGCTGCCAGAATCTGATCCGTCTTGCCGCCAGTTTCGCAGCCTGTCGGATATGCTGAATGTGCGATTCCGGCAGATTTCTCCGAAGAAGGCGGGTGTCGCCGCATACTGGTATCGCGTATCGGGCAAGCGCCAGGACCACCTGCCCAGGGCGAGTGAGCCTGAGATTGCGCCCCAAACGGATGCCCAGTTGTGCCAGAAACTGGTGGGTGAAATCAGCCAACTGATTGCCGGCAGCAGTGACGCTTCGCTGCTGCGTTATGAAGCGTTTAATGAGTTCTTTGCACTGTTGGGGCGCACCATGGATGACGACGCCGTGGAGATTCTGCAAACCGGTCTTGCTTCGCTGCCCTGGGAGAATCTGGGTGACCAGCAACGCCGTCAGTTTGCCACTCACCTTCGGCATCTGGCTTCTGAGGTTGAGCCGGGGTCAGCAGAAGAGTCAATAGCAAGCACCCTGCCGGCAAGCCCCTCATCACCTGTAGGACGACAGTCGCCTGAAGGTGAAAGTCGTCAGGAGTCTCGCTCTGATGATTCGCCCCCGGAGCCGTTCTATGATCGCGTCAGTTTTGGCGAACAGAGGCGGTTGATTCAGGCGCTGAAGGAGCAGCCCTCAGACGTGGCTTTGGATCAACTGCTGCGTACCCTTGCCAGATCAGGCCCGGACCGGCGCTGATCGCTGGCGGCGTTCTGCCTCGCCGCGTCTGTATACCGGTATAAAAACGTCATTTTATTCGCGATTTTTGTAGCGTAATTTTGCTGCGTGTCACCGCATCGTCACGATGGCTGTGTGACAATCTGGCGCAATAAACGTCTATGGGCGTCCGACGAAAGCAGGGATCCGACGAAAGTGGCCCGCAAAATGCAGCTCAGGGAAGGAAAGGGCATGCGCCTTATTCTGCAGTGATGGGCAAAACACATATCGATGAGAAGGAGTTCTTAAAATGGCGAATACACAGACAACCTCCGGAGAGTCTACTTCGAGCGTTCTGGAACAGTTAAGCGGCAAGAATGTGCTTATCACCGGAACGTCCGGATTTCTCGGCAAGGTGGTGCTGGAAAAACTGATCCGGGCGGTTCCGGATATCGGCGGCATTTATCTACTGATCCGTGGCAACAAGAGCCATAGAGATGCCCGCAGCCGGTTTCTCAATGAAATTGCCAGTTCGTCGGTATTTGATCGTCTGCGCCATGATGATAACGAAGCTTTTGAGCATTTTCTGGATACCCGTATCCATTGCATTACCGGTGAGGTTACCGAGCCACGCTTTGGCCTTGAGGCCTCCGACTTCCGGAATCTGGCGGGAAAGATTGACGCCTTTATCAACTCGGCAGCCAGCGTGAACTTCCGCGAGGAGCTGGACAAGGCTCTGCAGATCAACACCCTGTGCCTGCGTAATATCGCCGCGCTGGCCGGGTTTAACCGTCACATGGCGGTTATTCAGGTATCCACATGTTATGTGAACGGAAAGAATTCCGGGCAGGTAACCGAGTCGGTGATCAAGCCGGCCGGTGAAGCCATCCCCCGCAGTAATGATGGCTACTACGAAATCGAGGAGCTCATTCACCTGCTGGAAGACAAGGTTGCCGATGTGCGCACCCGATATTCCGGCAAGACGCTGGAAAAGAAGCTGGTCGACCTGGGGATTCAGGAAGCCAATCACTATGGCTGGAGTGACACCTACACCTTTACCAAGTGGCTGGGTGAGCAACTGCTGATGAAGGCGTTGTCCGGTCGCTCGCTGACAATATTACGGCCGTCGATCATTGAAAGCGCACTGGAAGAACCGGCGCCGGGCTGGATTGAGGGAGTGAAAGTGGCTGATGCCATCATCCTGGCCTATGCCCGTGAAAAAGTATCCCTGTTCCCGGGTAAGCGCAGTGGCATTATTGATGTGATTCCGGTGGACCTGGTGGCCAATGGCATCGTTCTGTCCGTGGCAGAAGCACTGGCAGTGCCAGGTAAGCGCCGCATTTACCAGTGCTGTAGCGGCAGCTCCAACCCCCTGTCTCTGGGTGAGTTCATTGACCACGTTATGGCGGAGGCCAGGAACCACTATGCGGACTACAAGCAGCTTTTCTATCGTCAGCCCACGAAACCGTTTCTGGCTGTCAATCGCCGGCTGTTTGATTTTGTCGTCGGCGGGCTTCGGGTGCCATTGTCCCTGGCGGACCGGGCAATGCGCCTGACCGGCCAGAACCGAGAATTGAAAGCCCTGAAAAATCTGGATACCGGCCGGTCACTGGCGACCATTTTCGGTTTCTACACCGCACCTGATTACATCTTCAGGAACGACGCTCTGCTGGCGCTCGCCTCGCGCATGGGCGATGTTGACCGGGTGCTGTTCCCGGTAGACGCCCGTCAGATCGACTGGTCACTGTATCTGCGAAAAATTCACATGAGCGGGCTCAACCGCTATGCGCTTAAAGAGCGCAAGGTCTACAGCCTGAGGTCGACCCGGGCCCGCCAGAAAGCGGCCTGATCTGTCTGGCAATGAGTCTCTGGAAACCGGGCCCGTGCCCGGTTTTTTGCTTGTTGTTTTCCCTTCCCCGTCTATCCTTAACTCAGGTTGCCCTGGTGTGAAAACGCCATGGATTGTGCTTTGGTTTCTGGCTAAAACTGTCGGCGCATTAGTACGTTAGTCTAATTCATTGTTCACTGGTGCGCGTGTTGAACTAGGGATATCTATCTTCAGGGCACCCTCGCCCGCACGCCCAGATAATAAAATAATCAACAGTGACGACAGGCTCAGGGGTTGCTTGCCAGCCCGAGCCTGAAATTAAAAGGGGAGCGCTATGACTGCTAAACAGCTGTATCCGGTAAGCCCGGAGGTTGCTAAACGGGCTTTGGTTAATAAGGAACAGTACGAAAACATGTACCGCCAGTCGGTAGACGACCCGGAGGCCTTCTGGGGGGAACACGGTAAGCGCATCGACTGGATCAAGCCCTATACCAAGGTGAAAAACAGCACCTACGATTACGACAAGCTCTCCATCAAATGGTTTGAAGATGGCCAGTTGAATGCATCCGCAAACTGTCTGGATCGTCACCTGGAAAGCCGTGGTGACAAGACCGCCATCATTTTCGAGGGCGATGACCCTGCGGATTCACGGCACGTTACCTATCGCGAGCTTTACGAGGAAACCTGCAAATTTGCCAACGTTCTGAAAAGCCAGGGCGTGAAGAAAGGCGACGTGGTCACCATCTACATGCCGATGGTTGTGGAAACCGGCGTAGCCATGCTGGCCTGCGCGCGCATCGGTGCCATTCACTCGGTGGTATTCGGTGGTTTCTCGCCGGAAGCGCTGGGCGCACGGATTGCAAACGGCAAGTCCCGTTTCGTGATTACCGCGGACGAGGGCGTTCGTGGCGGGCGCAAGATTCCTCTGAAAAAGAACGTGGATGCCGCGTTGACCAAAGAAGATGCCGCGAAGGTAGACAAAGTGATTGTGGTCAAACGCACCGGTGCCGACGTGCCCTGGAAAGATGGCCGGGATGAGTATTACGAAAACCTGATGGAGTCGGCTTCCACGGATTGCCCGGCCGAGCCGATGAACGCTGAAGACCCGCTGTTCATGCTGTATACGTCCGGCTCTACCGGCGCGCCCAAAGGCGTGCTACATACGACCGGTGGGTATATGGTGTACACATCCATGACCCACGAGTATGTCTTCGACTATCACGAGGACGACGTTTACTGGTGTACCGCTGACTTCGGTTGGGTTACCGGCCACAGCTACATTCTGTATGGTCCGCTGGCGAATGGTGCGGTCACGGTTCTGTTTGAGGGCGTGCCCAACTATCCGGATTCCTCGCGGATGGGCCAGATTGTGGACAAGCACAAGGTAAATATCCTCTATACTGCGCCCACCGCGATCCGCGCGCTGATGGCTGAGGGTGAGTCCTGCATGAACGGTACCACCCGCGACAGCCTGCGGCTGATGGGTTCGGTGGGTGAACCGATCAACCCCGAAGCCTGGGAGTGGTACCATCGGGTTATTGGCAACGGTAAGTGCCCGATTGTGGATACCTGGTGGCAGACCGAAACCGGTGGCATTCTGATTTCGCCCCTGCCCGGTGCGATTGATCTGAAGCCCGGCTCCGCGACCAAGCCTTTCTTTGGTGTAAAACCCGCGCTGGTGGATAACGACGGCAAGATTCTGGAAGGCAAGGCCGAGGGCAATCTGGTGATCCTGGACAGCTGGCCAGGCCAGATGCGCACTATCTTTGGTGATCATGAGCGCTTCAAACAGACCTATTTCAGCACCTATCCGGGCAGATATTTCACCGGTGACGGCGCCCGCCGTGATGAGGACGGCTATTACTGGATTACCGGCCGCGTGGACGATGTTCTGAACGTCTCAGGCCACCGGCTCGGCACCGCAGAAGTGGAAAGCGCGCTGGTGGCTCACAGCAAGGTCGCCGAAGCGGCCGTTGTTGGCTATCCTCATGACATTAAAGGCCAGGGCATCTACGTTTATGTCACTCTGGTGCATGGTGAAGAGCCGTCCGAGGAGCTTCGCAAGGAGCTGGTTCAGTGGGTGCGGCAGGAAATTGGTCCGATTGCATCGCCGGATGTGATTCAATGGGCGCCCGGCCTGCCGAAAACCCGGTCTGGTAAAATTATGCGTCGCATTCTGCGTAAGATTGCGTCGAACGAACACGATCAACTGGGAGATACTTCCACACTGGCTGACCCTGGCGTGGTAGATGATCTGATCAGTGGTCGTGAAAATTCTTAAGGGAATGCTGAAAAGGGAACGCTGAATGTCACAATCCATAATCGTCGCTGATGATCACCCTCTGTTTCGGGCAGCGCTGAAACAGGCGGTTAATCAGGCGGTACCTGATGCGGAAACGGTAGAAGTGGACAGCATCAAGGCCCTGCAGGCGGCGGTTGAGTCGCACCCGGACGCGGATCTGGTTCTTCTGGATCTGAACATGCCGGGTGCCCATGGCTTCTCCGGGCTTGTCTTCATGCGGGGGCAATACCCGGGTTTGCCGGTGGTTGTGGTTTCAGGCTCAGAGGAAATGCAGGTGATGCGGCGGTCGATAGATTACGGGGCGTCTGGTTTCATCCCGAAATCCGCGCCGCTGCCCACCATCACCGAAGCCATTCAGGCGGTTCTTGAAGGAGATGTCTGGCTACCGGAAGGCGTGGCAGACAAGCTGGAGCGGATGCAGTCGGATACCACCGACTTTTCCGAGAAGCTTGCCTCATTGACCCCCCAGCAGTTCCGGGTGCTCGGCATGCTGGCGGAAGGCCTGCTTAACAAGCAGATTGCCTATGATCTGGATGTGTCAGAAGCCACCATCAAGGCGCACATCACTGCGGTGTTCCGCAAACTGGGTGTACGTAATCGTACCCAGGCGGTGATTGCCATTCAGCAGATGGAGATTGATCCTTCGGATACGTCCCTGTCCGGAAGCTGAGATAACCCTGTTGTGTCGGATTACGCCTTCGGCGAATCCGACCCTTTCCTGTCACTTACTGGCATACCCCAGCTTCTTGTCCACCAGATTAAATCGCTCCTGACCTTTCTGCCACCGATCCAGGTTATCCAGGAACTGATCCGTCAGCGCGCGTTTCCAGCCGATGAAGTCGCCGGACATGTGGGCGGTCATAATCACGTTTTCCATGTCCCACAGCGGATGGTCCGCGGGTAGGGGTTCTTCCTCGAATACATCCAGCGCTGCGCCAGCGATTTCGCCGCTTTTCAGCGCATCGATCAGGTCATCGGTTTTTACCACCGGGCCGCGGCCGATGTTAATCAGGCGGGCGCTGTTACGCATGGATTTGAACGCTTTGGCATTGAACAGGCCTTCGGTCTGCGGCGTCAGCGGTGCGGCAATGACCACGTAATCGGCCAGGCCCAGCTGTTCGGTCAAATCGTCATTGCCGTGAACGGCAACAAAATCGTCATCCTGGCGGGGCTTGCGTGCGATACCGTGGGGTTTCAGGCCAACCGCCTTGCACAACCGGGCAATCTGGCCACCGATGGAGCCGGCGCCGACAATCAGCACCTGCTGGCCTTCCGCGCGCTCGGTATCCCGGTGCTTCCATTCATGCCGGGCCTGAAGCCTCATGGACCCCGGGAAGTCCTTGGCGAACATCAGGATCGTGCACAGCACGTATTCGGCGATGGTGCGGTCAAAAATGCCCCGGGCGTTGGTGACGGTGACATCGCCGTCGATCAGCGCCGGAAACATCAGCGCATCAACCCCGGCGCTGGTGGCGTGAATCCATTCCAGTCTGTCGGCGGAGGGCCAGGCGGCAGCCAGTGCTTCGGTGCGGAAGTCGGTCACCATCATCACATTGGTGCCGGGCAGGGTGTTGTTCAGGGTGGCTTCGTCCCAGGCAAAGCGGACTTCGGCCCGTGCCCGCAGCGCGTCCATTCCGGGAGGCTCCTGCTCCCCGGGTGCTGTCAGAACGGTTACAACCGGCTTGGTGTTTTGATTCATCTGTCCTCCGCTGTGAATGCCATGCGCATCAAGCTTACAGTCTGGTATGTCCCCCTGCGGCGGTCAACCGCAAGGCTGCATACGGGCCAAGTCTTAGCCCAATGTCTTAGGGCGGGATGGGCGCTTGTCAGCGGGCTATAATCGTTCACCACCATGTTTCGGTTTTTATCTCTTGTGTGGCCTGAATTTACTGGCTAACCTGCCAGTTGATTCATTATTTTACTCCCTGCCCAAGAGGTGTGTTTATGGCCGGAGCCGTCAATAAAGAAACCGATCAGGCGAAGCCTCGGAAGGTCAAGTATCGCAAGTCCAAGGCAAGCTGGAACCCGGCCATGCAGGCGGTTCCCGTGCCCGGTATTCGCCGGATGGTGAACATGGCGGCCACCATGAAGGATGTGATTCATCTTTCCATTGGCCAGCCCGACCTGCCAACACCGCCCCACGTCATCGAAGCCTACATCGATGCGCTGAACGCCGGGCAGACCGGTTACACCATGGACGCAGGACTGCCGGAACTGCTTGTGGCACTTCGGGACTATTACGGCAAGCGCTACAACCGCAAGCTGACCCGCGACAACATCCTGGTCACAAGCGGTGCCACCGAGGCCATGTACCTGGCGATTTCCGCCACGTCTGCGCCGGGCCGCCAGTTCATTGTCACCGACCCGTCCTTCCTGCTTTATGCGCCGCTGATTCGCATGAACGGGGGCGAGGTGAAGTTTGTGCCGACGCGCGCCGAGAATAACCACCAGCTGGACCCGGACGAAGTGATCAAGGCAATGGGTTCGCGAACCTTCGCATTGATTCTGAATAACCCGAACAACCCCACTGGCGCGGTCTACCCTCGCAGCACGGTCGAAACCATCCTGGAAGAGTGTGCCTACCGCGGCATTCAGGTCTACGCCGACGAAGTCTACGATCACCTGACCTTCGACGACGATGACTTCGCCAGCGTGCTGAGCTGTTCCATGGACCTGGACAACGTCATGTGCATGAGCAGCTTCTCCAAGACCTACAGCATGGCCGGCCTGCGGGTAGGCTGGGTGATTTCCAGCCAGGCGGCGATCAAGTCCCTGCGGCGGTTCCACATGTTCACCACGTCTGTGGCCAACACGCCTTCCCAGTTCGCCGGTGTTGCCGCGCTGACCGGTGACCAGCAGTGCGTGCGCGATATGGTGAATATCTACCGTGAGCGCCGTGACAAGACCGTTGAGCTGATCGAACAGACGCCCTACATGACCGGTTACAAGCCAGGAGGCGCCTTCTTCGCCTTCCCGGACCTGCCGCCGCACGTTGATGGCTCTGACGTCTGCCTGCGCATGCTGAAGGAAACCGGTGTCTGCATGGTGCCCGGGGATGCCTTTGGTGAGCACTGCACCAATGCCGTCCGGATCAGCTTCTCTACCACCTGCGAGAAGCTTGAAGAAGCGTTCGACCGCGTCATCCCCTGGATGGCGAAGCAGCAGTTCTGACGATCATGTCAGCGCTGGATTCGGTGGAAGTTCAATGTCCTTACTGCTGGGAGGTGCTGGATATCAGCATCGACCCTTCAGTGCCGGATCAGGAATACGTCGAAGATTGCCAGGTCTGTTGCCAGCCCATCGTGGTTCATGTTGTGCTGGACGAGGATCTGGTTCCTACCGTTAATGTCTGGGCCGAAAATGACTGATCGACTGAATGCGTCCAAGCGCGCTTTGTTTCTGGTACTCATTGCCTGCGTGTCGCTCCTGGGCGGTTGCGCGAGTTTTTCACCCTATTCTGTATCTGAGGGCACCATCGAAGGTTATCTTCAGGATGCCGTGGCAGATTTTGACCGGCAGCAGCTGCAGAGCGGCTCGCCGCTGGGATTGTCCCTGAGCAACGCAGATATCACCCTGGGACCGGATGGGCGTGATGTTGCGGTCATCGATCTGGCAGGGCAGGTGTCTCTGAATGCCATGATGATGAAGCTGCCAGTGGATATCGTATTGAAGGTAGAAGGTGCGCCGGTTTACGACAGCCAGGAAAAGGCCATTTACCTGCGTCGGCTGCAGTTACTGGACAGTCGGATTGAATCCTCGTTCTTCAAGGGTGACCTCAAACCGGTGACAGACGGTGTTATGCGAGGGGTCGCCCAGATGCTGGAAACCATGCCGGTTTACCGGCTGGACGAAACCAATGCGACCCAGCGCATGTTTGGCATGGTGCCACTGGATATCCGGGTGGCACCAGGCCGCATTGAGTTCGTGATGGCCGAGTAGGCCTTACCCTGCTTTTTCCAGCCGAGCACAGATGGCATCGCCGATCTCACGGGTTCCACGCCTGCTGCCGGAGTTCTCGGCCAGGTCCGCCGCGACGGCATCGAACAGCGCCTTTCCGGCGGCGTTCACCTCATCATTCTGCCGGCCAAACCATTCCAGCATACGTGCGGTGGTGAACAGCATTGCGGTAGGGTCTGCCAGACCTTCGCCGGCGATATCCGGGGCACTGCCGTGGGTCGGCTCGAACATAGACGGCATGTCCGGGTCATCCGGGTTCAGGTTGCAGGATGGCGCAACCCCCATTCCGCCGGAAAGAACCGCGGCCAGGTCCGTCAGAATGTCACCCTGAAGGTTGCTGGCCACCACCACGTCAAAGGCCCAGGGTGCCTGAACAAATTTCATGCAGGCGGCGTCCACCAGTTCATGATGGGTGGCTACATCCGGGTAGTCCTTAGCCATCTCTTCAAACGCTTCGCTGTACATGTCCCCCCAGTAACGCAGGGCATTGCGCTTGGTGATCACGCAGACCTGACTCTCACAGGTTCGGCCGTCCAGGGTTTTGAACTGGCGCGAGGTGCCGGCTTCGGCCCGCTCGCTGGCGCGTTTTCTGGCCTGCTCGAAGCCGTAACGAATGATGCGATCGGTGGCCCGACGGGTGAAGACTTCCATCTGGGTGGCCACCTCATCTGGCCGCCCTTTGCGTAACCGGCCGCCCTGGCCGACGTATTCGCCTTCGCTGTTTTCGCGGATGACCAGCATGTCGATGTCTTTGGCGCGCTCGTCCGCCAGATACTGTCTGGCGCCGGGTAGCAGCCGCGCGGGACGTTCGCACACCCACTGGTCAAAGCCTTTGCGCATATCCAGCAGCGGTGCCAGCGAGATGCTGTCCGGTAGCAGGTAGCGATTGGGGTCAGACACCGGGCCCGGGTCGCCCAGCGCTCCCAGCAGAATGGCATCGTAGGCCTTAAGTTGCTCCAGCGCATCGGCGGGCATGGATTCGCCATGCTGCTCATGCCAGGCGTGAGACGGCCAGGGCAGGTTGGTCCACTCAAGTGGCAGGTTGTGTTTTGTTTTCAGCAGTTCCAGGCAGCGCACCGCCTCGGCAACCACTTCAGGGCCGATCCCGTCTCCGGGTGTGACGGCAATGCGGAAACTCTTTGCCATAGAGGCTACTCCTTATAGTCAATTCTGCCGTATCAAATTTAGTGTGCCCCAGTGTAGTCCGGTGGTGCAGTCCCGTGAAATCGGGTTTCCACATAATTTAACGGTTTCTACATTTATCGATTTGAATTTACTGTCTATAGTTGCATTCTAAAGGCCTTATTTTTAATTCGCCAAAGATGTAACAGATGTTCGGAGCTCAAGTGCAAAAAACGGATTCGGTGTTTCCTGGAAAACTCTTCGACGAATCAAATTGTGAAGAATGCGCCTGCGGTAGAGGCCTGGATTTTTCATTTACCTTCGCGTTTCAGCCGATCGTCGATGCCGATAACAAGTCGGTCTATGCCTACGAGGCGTTGGTAAGAGGGCTGAATGGTGAGGGCGCTTACAGCGTGCTCTCAAACGTCAACGAAACCAACCGTTATTCCTTCGATCAGATCTGTCGGGTGAAAGCAGTCAAGCTTGCCGCGCGGCTGAGCATGGAGGCCATGCTGAGCATTAACTTTATGCCCAATGCGGTCTACAACCCGGAATACTGCATTCGCACAACCCTGGCGGCCGCGCAGGCCAGCAAGTTTGATACCCGTAAAATCATCTTTGAGCTGCTGGAGTCGGATGACTTTGACTCACTGGATCACCTGGTGAATATCATAAAGTCTTATCAGCAGATGGGTTTCAAGACGGCGCTGGATGATTTCGGTAGCGGTTATTCGCGGTACAACATCCTGATTGCCAGCCCGCCAGACATCCTCAAGCTGGATATGGATGTGGTCAGGGATATTCACCGAACGCCCAATAAGCAGGCGGTGGTTGCCGGAATCATGACCATGATGGCCCAGTTGGGTGGTAAGGTACTGGCCGAGGGCGTTGAGACCGAAGAAGAGTACTTCTGGCTGCGTTCCCAGGGAATTTCGTTGTTCCAGGGGTATCTGTTTGCCAAACCCGGCTTCGAATCGCTCCCTGAGCCGTATTTTCCAGCCTGAGTCTGGTATTTCTGATCTGAGGAAGATGGTTTGCTTTATCGCCTGATTACCGTCATTGGTGGCCTAGTATTCGTAGTTGCGTTATACGGCCTGGTTTGGTTCTTCTGCAAACAGTTTCTGCGGCGCCACGGCGTGATTGAACAGCTGACGGACCGTTCGACGGTGCTGGCAACCTGGACGTTTGCGGGTATCAGTCTGGGGTTGGTGTTAGTGGTGGCCGGTGCTTTTGTGCTTGGCCCCTGGGCTTTTTACCGCACTCTGCGGGGGCATGATGTGCCAATCTCCGATGCCGCGGCCATCTGGTGGGGCTTCGGGATAGTCAGTGCATCATTGCTGATCACCGCCGCTGGTTTTATGGGTTTCCTTAAACTGGTTGGCGCCTACTGAGCCTCTGGCTTCATCCGATATGGCGCAGCTGCTCACGAAACCAGATCAGCGCCGGCTCCCTTTCATAGGCTTTATGCCAGTAAAGATGAACATCAATATCCGGTAGGTCGGCGGGCGGTGTGAGTATCTGGATATCCGACCGTTCCACAATAATCCGGGCGTAGGTTTCCGGCATCGTCAGCAATAGATCCGAATTTTCCACTACCCGACAGGCAGCGTAGTAGTGTTGGCACCGAAGCCTGATCTGTCTCTGTACTCCGAATCGCGATAGTTCGAAATCCTCGATGCCCGGCCCTTCCGTGCGGGAAGACACCAGAACGTGTTTTGCCTCCAGATACCGGTCCATGGACAGGGGCCCGTCCGTAAGCGGGTGGTGGGCTCTGGCAAGAACTACAAGCCGGTCCCGCCGGAGCCTTTCATGGGCAGTCTGTTTGCTCACCGGTAGCAGTACATCCACCGCAAAATCCAGCTTTCCAGCGGCCAGAAGGGTTTCCATATCCCGCCGGGGGATCCTTTGGCTGCTGATCTCCAGCTCCGGATAGTCCTCCAGCCGCTTCATCAGTTGCGGCAGAAACGTCGATTCCAGAATGTCCCGCAAAGCCAGGGAATAGGTCTTGCGCTGGCTGGCTGGGTCGAAGGCATGGAACTGGTTTACCGCGCTCTGAATCTGGGTCAGCCCCGGGCGCATGGACTCCAGGAAACGCCGCGCCAACGGTGTCGGAACCATCTGATTGCCCTGACGGCTGAACAGCGGGTCGTCAAAATGCTCCCGTAGCCGCGACAGGGAATGGCTGACCGCAGGCTGGGTCAGGTGCAGGGCTTTTGCGGCGCGGGTCAGGCTGCCTTCCCGGTAGATAGTGTCGAAAACATGCAACAGGTTCAGATCCAGCCGATTCAGGGCCATTCCGCGCGCTCCTTTGAATAAGCCTTGCTTATGTGGAAGGATAAGAAAAATTCAGTCGCGTAATAGTATAGGGGAATCTAGACTGATTCCAACTCGATCAAACTATCGAATCCCCTATTGATCAAAGCCTGAGGATACAGCGATGGACTTTACAATTTCGGACAAAGGCCAGGATTACCTGAAGCGCGTGAAAGCCTTTATGGAGAAGGAAATTTTTCCCATCGAGGAAGAGTACCACCGCGAACTGATGGCCCAGGAAAATCGCTGGGTGGTGCTGCCCATCATCAAGGAACTGAAAGCCAAGGCGAAAGCTGAAGGCCTGTGGAACATGTTCTTCCCGGATGAAAAAAACGGCTGCGGATTGCTGAACTCCGACTACGCCCTGATTGCGGAAGAAACCGGCCGCAGCTTCATCGCCCCGGAGATCTTCAACTGCAACGCGCCGGACACCGGCAACATGGAAGTACTGATCCATTATGGCTCGGAAGAACAGAAAGCCGAGTGGCTGCCAAAACTGCAAAGCGGCGAAGTGCGCTCCGCCTTCTGCATGACCGAACCTGCGGTAGCTTCTTCTGACGCCACCAACATGGAAGCGACGGCAGTGGTCGACGGAGACGAAGTCGTCCTTAACGGCCGCAAATGGTGGAGTACTGGCGTTGGTCACCCCGACTGCAAGGTCGCTATTTTTATGGGCCTGACCGACCCTGACGCCCACAAACATCGCCGCCACTCCATGGTACTGGTCCCCCTGGACAGCCCGGGCGTCACCGTTGAACGCATGCTGCCGGTATTCGGCGCCTACGACGAGCCCTATGGCCACGGCGTGGTGCGCTTCGACAACGTCCGTCTGCCGAAAAGCGCGTTTATTGCAGGCCCGGGCCGCGGCTTCGAAATCGCCCAGGGCCGCCTTGGCCCGGGCCGGGTGCATCATTGTATGCGTGCCATCGGTGCAGCAGAGCGCACGCTTGAATTGCTGATCAAACGCGCCAACAGCCGCGAGGCCTTTGGCCGGCCAATTGCCAAGCTGGGCGGCAACGTGGACATCATTGCCAATGCCCGTATGAACATTGAACAGGCGCGTCTGCTGACGTTGAAATGCGCCTGGGCGCTGGACACCAAGGGTATCTCCGGAGCCCTGCAGGAAGTGTCGATGATCAAGGCGGTGATTCCGAAGATGCTTCAGCAGATTGTGGATGATGCGATTCAGATTCACGGTGGTGCTGGTGTCAGCGATGAGGATTTCCCGCTGACGCAGCTGTTTGCCTATGCGCGGGTTCTGCGGTTGGCTGATGGCCCGGATGAGGTTCATCGGGCTATGGTGACTCGCCTGGAGCTGGCCAAGTATCGGGCCTGATATTTGGGTGCCCGGGATCACCTCGGCCCGCTAACTATGGGGAGTGGAGCAGGTGGGATGGGGTGTCTGAAACACGCTCCTTGCGGCACATCCATGTGACGCTTGGGCTCCGCCATCCATGGCTCCGCACAGTTTCGGAAAGACTTACCCGGCAGCGGCTCGCGCACCCAGGTTAAAAGAACGCGAACTCTAAAGTTACGAACGAGGAAAGAACCAAAATGACACAGCGAGTATTTATAACCGGTGGGGCCAGTGGCTTGGGCCGGGCGATAGCATTGCGGTATGCGAAAGAAGGCGCGAAGGTCTGTATCGGGGATATTAACCCGGAGCAGGGCGCATTGGTTGAGCAGGAGCTTAACAGGGCAGGTGGTGAAGGCTACTACGTTGATTGCGATGTGCGCCGCCTGACTGACCTGGAAAAGATCTGTGAAGACCTGACCAACAAATGGGGCGGCATCGACATCGTCGTCAACAACGCGGGGGTTGCCTCTGCCGGGTCCATTGAAGACACCACCATGGCAGACTGGGAATGGATCCTTGATATCAACGTGCTGGGCGTGGTGCGCGGTTGCAAAGCCTTTACGCCACAGTTCAAAAAGCAGGGCACCGGTGCCTTCGTTAACGTTGCGTCCATGGCAGGGCTGATGCTTGCGCCGCTGATGGACAGCTACAATGTGTCCAAAGCTGGTGTTATCGCACTGTCTGAAACTCTCAGCCAGGAATTGCGGGATTCAGGAATTCACGTGGCCTGCGTGTGCCCGGCGTTTTTCCAGACTAACCTGACCAGCAGCATGCGGTCGGATATCCCCGGCATCCAGCAGAACGTGAACAAGCTGATGAAGAGGTCGACCATTACCGCCGAAGACGTTGCCGATGACGTTTACCAGGCCGTTGAAAAAGGCGACTTCTGGGTACTGCCCCACGCCAAGGAACGCCGCATGTGGATGCTCAAACGCCACGCCCCCAAGGCCTTCGATTTCCTGATGCACATGGAAATGAAGCGCTGGATGAAAAAGATGGGCGGCACCGCCTGAGGGCGTTGCGATCACCAAATCAGGAAGTGAGGGGGCAGGGATTTCCAGAACCGTGCGGAGCCATGGATGGCGGAGCCCGAGCGTACACGGACGTATTAACAGCGTGTTCTGGAAATCTCTGCCCCCTCGCTGACGTCTCAGAGTCACAAGTCAGAGGAGAGCCGAATGACCCAGATTGACCAGGCCGTAGATATCCGCGAAGGCGAAGAGCTGGATGTCGCAGCCGTCGACCGCTTCATGAAACAGGCCATTCCGGATCTGGAAGGCAGCCCCAAGATCAAACAGTATCCGGGCGGCGCCTCGAACCTGACCTATCAGGTGGACTACGGCGAACGCTCCTATGTATTGCGCCGCCCACCCTTCGGCCACATCGCCAAATCCGCCCACGACATGCTGCGCGAAGCCAAAGTCATGCGGGCGCTGAAGCCGGTCTATCCTTACGTGCCCAACATTATTGCCATCTGCGACGATCACGACGTTCTGGGCTGCGATTTTTACGTGATGGAGCGCTTAAAAGGCATCATCCTGCGCCAGGATTTTCCCAAGGACCTGGAGTTGAGCGAAGCCGACACCCGCAAGCTTTGCCTGAACGTTATCGACAAACTGGTAGACCTGCACCAGGTAGATGCCAAAGGTGCCGGGCTGGATCAGTTGGGCAAAGGTGTTGGCTACGTCGAGCGCCAGATTCGCGGCTGGAGTGACCGCTTCCGCAAGGCGAAAACCGATGACGTGGGTGATTTCGAAAAGGTAATGACCTGGCTCAACGACAAAATGCCCGACGACATTGCCCAGGTAGTCATCCACAACGATTTCCGTTTCGACAACGTGGTACTGAATTCCGATAACCCGTTTGAAGTGGTAGGAGTACTGGATTGGGAAATGGCCACCATCGGCGACCCGCTGATGGACCTGGGTAACAGCCTTGCCTACTGGATCCAGGCCGACGATGAAGGTCCCTTCCAGATGTTGCGTCGCCAACCCACCCACCAGCCAGGCATGCTGACCCGCAAGGAAGTGGTCGCTTACTACGCGGAGAAATCCGGCTTGAAAATCGACAACTTTGATTTCTATGAAATTTATGGACTGTTCCGCCTGGCGGTTATTGTTCAGCAGATCTACTTCCGCTTCTACAACGGCCAGACCAAAGACAAGCGTTTCGCCGCCTTCGGCCATGCCGCCAATTATCTGGAGAAGCGCTGCCAGCGCTTGATAGAAGCGAGCAATCTGTAATGGCAACGATTTATCTGATCCGCCACGGTCAGGCCAGCTTCGGCCAGGAGAATTACGACCAGCTTTCCACCAAAGGCTGGGAGCAGGGCCGGGCGCTGGGCCGATGGCTCAAAGGCAAGGTCACCCCGAATGCGGTGTTCGGCGGCAATATGGAGCGTCACCGGGAAACGGTGGAGGCCATCACTGGCGGCTACGGCGATGAACTGCCAGACATGCAGGCGGTAGAAGGCTTCAACGAATTTGACCACACCCAGGTGGTCGAACGCTTCCGGCCCGAATGGGCAGACCGCGCAATCATGGCGCGTGACCTGGCGGCGTTTCCGAAACCGGCCAGCGCCTTCCAGCAGATCTTCGAGCAGGCCATGGGCCGCTGGGTTGGGGGCGAGCATGACGATGAATATGCCGAGACCTGGCCAGCGTTTCGCGCCCGGGTTATCACTGCCCTGGACGAATTGATCGAGTACGCGGACGGCGGCGATGTTCTGGTTTCGACCTCTGGCGGGCCGATCGCCGTTATTGCACAGCATCTGCTGCAGTTGAGCGACCGCAAGACCCTGGATATGAACAGCGTGATTGCCAACTCCAGCGTATCCCGCGTTCTGTATTCCGGCTCGCGCCGGTCGCTGGCGGTGTTCAACAATTATAGCCACCTGGAGGCGGAGGATCCGTCTCTGGTGACCTTTCGATAATGAACGGAATTCTTCAAATATTGAGGTAAAACATGAGCAAACCAGATCTGTTTGATATGACCGGTAAAGTCGCACTGATTACCGGCGCCAGCCGGGGCATTGGCGAAAGCATTGCCCGCACACTGGCGGCCTACGGTGCCCATGTGATCGTCAGCAGCCGCAAGATTGACGGCTGCGAAGCCGTGGCCGGTAGTATCCGTGACGACGGCGGCAGTGCTGAAGCCTACGCCTGCCACATCGGCGAAATGGATCAGATCGAGGACATCTGGAAGCACATTGAAACCACTCACGGCAAACTGGACGTGCTGGTCAATAACGCCGCTGCCAACCCCTATTTCGGCCCCATTGAAGACACCGATCTGGGCGCTTACCACAAGACCGTGGACGTGAATATTCGCGGTTACTTCTTCATGTGTGCCCGAGGTGCACAGCTGATGAAGAGGCAGGGCGGTGGTTCAATAATCAACGTGGCCTCCGTAAACGGCGTTAACCCCGGCCATTACCAGGGCATCTATTCTGTCACCAAGGCGGCGGTGATCTCCATGACCCGTTCTTTCGCCATGGAACTGGGCCAGCAGAAGGTGAGGGTGAATGCGCTCTTGCCCGGCCTGACCGACACCAAATTCGCCAGTGCACTGACCAGCAACGAAGCCATCAAGAAGCAGGCCATGGCCCATATCCCGATGAAGCGTGTGGCTGACCCGGATGAAATGGCCGGTACCGTGCTGTATCTGGCCTCAGGTGCTTCAAGTTATACCACCGGTACCTGCATCAATGTGGACGGCGGCTATCTGACTATCTAGATCACAGTTTCTGCCCCCGTATAAAAAAAAGCAGCCCTTATGAATCGGGGCTGCTTTTTTGACGCCTTTTTTTGAACCTCAGTTACCGGCTTTTGATATTGCCGTCCTCGTCAGAGATCACAATCTCTACCCGGCGGTTCTGTTGCCGTCCTGCGGCGGTGTCGTTGGTTGCTTTCGGGTATTCTTCCCCGTAGCCCATGGTCTCAACACGGCTGCTACTGATCCCCATGCTGACCAGTTCGTCACGCACGGCATCGGCGCGACGTTCAGACAACCCCTGATTGTAGGAAGCTTCACCGGTGCTGTCGGTGTAACCCTCCACGCGAACCCGGCGGTTTTCGTACTCGGCCATGAATTCGGCCAGTCTGGCCACCGTTTGCTCTCCGGAAGGCTTCAGTTCGGCCCGGTTCAGGTCGAATAGTACATCGCCCAGCGTCAGTACCATCCCGCGATCAGTCTGTTCGGCCTGCATCTTTTCCATTTGCCGGCGAAGCTCTTCTGCTTCCCGCCTAGCCTGTTCTGCTTCATTGGCACGCATCTGAAGCTCAAGCTCCCGGCGCCGCTCTTCAGCGGAATTGATCTGCTGTTGAAGTTCCGCGCGCTTGCCCTGCTCGGCAGCAATCTGCGCATGGCGGTTTGCAAGGTAGGCAGCCTGCTCAATCTTTACGATATCGGCGCCTTCATCCAACATGGACTCAGCCCGGGAAAGCTGCTCTCTGGCATCCCGCAACTGTCGGTCGCCGCTGCGGGCAACGTTCGGATCGTTTTTGATCTCGTCGTAGGCAGCTCTGGCTTCGTCAACCCGATCGTTACTCTGGGGCGCGCTGGCGCAGCCAACCATCAATACCGAGAAGCCCACGGCCATGCCTAATGTCATGTTGCGTTTGTTCATAAGATTCTCCTGTTTCCGCTACCGGCTTACTGGCGTTGTTGGAGGCGCTGACGAAGAGCTTCTATATTGCTGTTGATCTCTTCGACTGCCTGTTGCGCCTTCGCGGTTTCGGAGCGGGCACCTGCCAGTTGCGCATCGACGGATGCCTGCTCTAGCAGGCGGCCTGCCTCAAGGTATTTTTCAGAGTCGATCAGTCCTTCCGCATCGGCCACCTTATTCTGCGCGCGATTCAGCAGAACGGGTTCGAACTCCCTGGCGTCTGAAGACACGGCCTGCTGGATTGAGGATTCCGCCGTCTGCAGTTTGCCGACTGGCCGCTCAACGGAGCTGGCGCAACCTCCCACCAGTAAGGCGATGCCAAGAACACTGGCAGCACCTGTCATCGAAGTATGCTTGTTCATGCACGTTCTCCTTCCAGTGAAAGACAGAGCTGGCCGGCCCTGCCCAAATTCTGATTGACACATCAGGAACAAAGAACTTCCGGCTTGGGATACCACGTTCCCTGAAAAGAGTGCCTTGCCACGCTACGGAAAAGGTTAGCAGCTGGGTTGCCACCGGGCATGAAAGAATGGCAATGAACCTAGCTTTCGTTGCAGGCAAGTGTGTTGAAATCACCCCTAAGATTGGCCGCCCGATCGAGCAGGTGATCACGTTGTTGTTGGTCTGATTCTGCGATAAGTGAGGCCATGAGCGCTGCCATGGCCTGGCGGCTTTCGGTCATCATTCTTTGGTAATCTGCCCCGCGTACCTCGTCATTGTCGATAATCAGAGCGTTAATTTTCCGGGTGAAATTTTTGTCATCACGGTCTTTAAGGGCCGCGAGCAGCGCTTTTTGCCAGTTCCTCCTGCCTTCAAGCCAGATTTCAGTCTGTCGCCCCCGGTTATCTGACCATTCGGTAACCATCTCTGCCTGGCTAGTGCTCAAAGGCCCAAGCCATTGCTCGACACGTTCCATCGTTCGTTCAGCACGGGCAAGGCGGGTCAGCTCAGGGCTTTCTCCAAGAAACTCTTCTTCAAGTTCGGCCTGGCTGTCCGCCATATTTCCCGCCAGTGCCTGAACCTGTCCATCGGAAAGACTGGCAAGCAGGCGCGCTGCCATAGGCGTGGCCTGCTCGAGCAGTGGTGGGAAAAATGAGAACAGCTGCTCCTGGTGATGCTCAATGGTGGCTCGGTTCAGATCACCGGAACGCACGTCCTGTTTCAGCTCCGTCAGCCATTCTGAATAGCGGGGCAACTGTGTGCTGCAATGCCAGTCCCTCAGGGCAACGACATCCCGCTCCAGCTGGGCTTGCTGCTCACCGGTCAACGGAATGTAATCGTCGACCCACCACACGATGCCCCAATCGGCATAGCGATAGGCGAGTTTTGTTGAGCTGCAGCCCAACAGGAGTAGCGAGAGAGCCGCAAACAACGCCAATGTTCTGTTTCCGTTCAGCCTTCTGGGCAATTGAGATTCCATGATTCACCTGATTGGTAAAGAGGTATTCCGGGGAAACTCTGAAAGTTTTTCCCGGAAATTGATTGGGTTCTACGACCGGGGAAAGCGTTCAGATGGGGTTTCCAATCCGATGCAAAACCGCCCATGGGCTGTCAGCGAACATCCGTTAACTGAACTGTTAAATACTGTAAATCCGAAATATTTGGAGTGTCGTAATCGCTTCAGACTTTGGTTCAAAAATTAACCAAGTCTTTGAATCAAATCTTCAATGTTGCAAAAGGCCAAAAAAAGGAAATTTGATTATGAGCTTTCTATCTTCGCATTCGAAATTCCGACGTTGGGCACCGGCCCTGATTCTCGTCACTTTCCCGTTTATCAGTGCGTGTAGCGATGATGACGACGATGACGTAGCCGCAGATGTTGCACCGCAAAACATTTTGGAAATCGCGTCTGAGAACGAGAACACAACGATCCTTGAATCTGCGGTTCTCGCTGCTGATCCGTCTATCGCGACTCTGCTTGGCGGAGACGACGAGCTGACCGTGTTCGCGCCCACAGACGCCGCGTTTCAGGCTCTTTTGACTGACCTCGGACTCTCTGCTGACCAGTTGTTGGCCGACACTGATCTGTTGAACGAAGTCCTCAGTTATCATGTTCTCGCTACGTCCGTGGGCGAGGTCAAGTCAGACGCTGCTATAGGCGTCGCGCAAAGCCCGGTTCCTCAAAATCTGGTTCCGACAGTGAACGGCGAAGATGTTGCGCTTTCAATATCTCAGGAAAGTGGTGAAGATGTATTGTACGTCAATACCTCTCGCGTGACGGGTCCGGACGTAGACGCGACTAATGGTGTTATTCATCTTATCGATAAGGTGCTCTTGCCACCGCCAAGCGACCTGAGCGATACCAGCCAGACGATTGCGGATATCGTAACTGCGCTAGCAGGCGCTGAAGACGCTGAGTTCACAACGTTGCTGGCCGCACTCCAGACTGACGGCGCAGCCGCTCTGCTGGCGGCAGCTTCAGATGAAAATGCGACCTTGACTGTGTTCGCGCCAACAGATGAAGCTTTCGCCACGTTGCTAGAGGAGCAGAATCTTACCCCGCAACAGTTGCTTGATGACCCGAATCTGCCAACCGTTCTAAGCCAGCATATCGTTGGATCGACTGTAGACTCTCTCACTGCATACGCTTCAAACGGAGGTACTGTAACGAATTTGGCAGGTACCACTTTGAACGTTGACATACAGGACAACGCGCTCGTTATCGAGGGCAGCAGGGTAGTTGAGGCAGACGTTGAAGCGTCTAACGGCGTGATTCATGTGATTGATGAAGTGATATTCACCGTCGACTAATAGCTGCGGTTCCGTTTATCACGTTCAAACGTTAGTGTTGGGCCGGCTTTATCAGCCGGCCTTTTTAATGATGCGCCGGCTACAGAGCGTGTCGCCTTTCTGCAAGATTATTTTCGGCGCACCCCTAACTGAAGCTCTATCTGATACCCCGACCCATTGCGGCTCACCACAGTCCTATTATCGCCAGTGGCCGTCAGTGAATTCTCCTCAGCAATACGGTAAAGCTCGGCCCAGGCGTCCTGGCTGTCTGAACCGGCCTCGCGGGTCACCGTCAGGCATTGGAAGTCATCCTTCATCTGCTTCTGATAACGCGCCAGATTCTGGCCGGAGCCGGTGACCGGGTAGCCCAGTTCCAGCGTGATGTCACCGAATGTGGGCTGTCGCCAATCGGGGAGGAACAAGGTCAATGGTCCCACGATATCCAGCTTGGCGTTTTTCACCGCCGCTACCGCCACTTTCTGGGCCAGGGGGCGGGTTTGCTCACGGATCTCATTCACCGGCATTTCATATTGCCCTGTGAAATAGACTGCCCGTTGAACGGTTTTCAGCATGACCGGCTCATCCCCCAACCTGCTTATTTCTGAAGCATTTGTGTCGGGACTGCCCGGAGAGGTTGCACAGCCGACCAGACCAGCCAGCATCATTACAAAAACCAATAGCCGCATTCCGCCGGATCCGAGTGCCATGACGGGATATCTCATAATTCTTCAGCCTTATCCAAAAGCATCGGGTGTAAATGCTGTGTTCAGCGGATGATGGTCTTGCTCTCGGCCTGTGACATGGTGGTGCCGGTGGGCGGCCTGAAGTGAAGTGAATACAGAATGCGGTCGAGCACGGCCTGGCCGTTCCAGGCCGGATCATTGTTTACCATGCCAACAACCGCCCAGGTGGTATTGGTGTCGTCGCGGGTATAGCCGGCAATCGAGCGAACGTTTTCAAGATAGCCTGTCTTGATTCGGCCTTCGCCATCCATACCAGAGTTCCTGAGCCTGCGTGCCATGGTGCCATCCAGGCCGATCAATGGCAGTGAGGCCATAAGATCTGCGGAGAAGGGGCTGTTCCAGGCGTGCTGAAGAATCTGCGCGCCCTGGCGGGCGGTGATCCTGCCGTCGCGGGTCAGCCCGGCGCCATTTTCAATCACCAGGCCTGTGGTGTTGATGCCTTTGGTCTCAAGCCATTCAGTGATTACACGAATGCCTGCCAGCCTGTCGTCCTGTTCGTCTTCTTTCCGGTTTTCCGCGCCGATGGTCAGCAACAGCTGGCGCGCCATGACGTTGCTGCTCCACTTATTGATGTCCCGCACCATGGAAACGAGGTCAGGAGAATAAGTGGACAACAGCAGTCGTGCATCTTCGGGCGTGGTTGCCAGGCGGTCTGCACCAACCAGTTCAATGTTCAGGTCCGCCAGCAGCGAGCGAATCATCGAGGCGGTGTACTGCTCGTGGGGAAGCAGTGAAAGATAGGCCGAGGTTCTGCAGCCTGTCGGCAGTTCGCCATTTACTTGGACGGTCACCCGGCCGTCATCGTGGAAGACCGGCTCCCACTCAAAGTAGCGTCGGGCCGGGCAGGGGCCTTCGGCACTGGAGGTGACACGGTTATCGATGACAACGTCCGTCAGGGCCGGTGCGCTCCAGGCCTGGGTGCCGCGCTCGTCCGAGCGAACCTGGAAGTGAATCAGGTTCAGGTTACTGAGGTAGGCAGAAGGATGAACCAGGAAGGGCGCGTAGGGGTTGTCGCCGTTGTCCTCGAAGGCTGGTGCATCTGCCGCCAGCCTGAAGACGTCACCGTCCAGCACCAGGTCACCTTGAATCCGGGTGATGCCCATGCCGCGAAGCTCGCCGAGCGCTGTCCACAGCCGTTCGATGGTCAGTTTCGGGTCGCCGCTCATATCAACGAACAGGTTGCCGTTCAGGGTGTCCCCCTGCAGGGTACCATCGGTCAGGAAGCGGGTTTCCCAGTGGTGGCTGGGGCCCAGAAGCTCAAGTGCTGCGTAGGTGGTGATCAGCTTCATGATTGAGCCGGGGCTCATCAGTTCATCGGCATTGATGTATTGCTCGATGCCTGGGCCATTCAGAGGAATGGCGGCCATGCTCAGGGCTTCATCACTGTTCAGTGAGCGTGCGGCATAGTCCTGAACCTGGGTGGTCCAGGTCTTGGTGGGTTTGTCGGCGGCCGCAGGGGCATCGCCTGCAACGGCCGGGGCAAGCATGGCTGTGGACAGCACAAAGCCGGCAAAAATCGCCTTCAACGGGAGCGCTGAGGCGGCGCGACCTGGCTTACCGGTTGCTTGGGATACCGGTGTGTTGGCAATTGGCGTCATGATGTGCAGGCCTGATGATGTCCGATAGGTTAACAATAGCCCATATTGTTTCAGCGTACTATGTGGTTTGCCTCTACATGACGTTAAAAATTGGCAGTAGTGGCGTTGTTTATATTGCGGTTTCGTTACCTTGTGTAAGCTGCCCTGTTAGGCTTGTCAGGTTATCTGGAACGCTCGCTCTGTTGAAAAAGGATTCATCAATGATCAATGCGATTACCCATAATCTGAATGTATTGGGGTCTGTGACCACATCGTCGCTGTCGGCCTGGCGGGGCTGCCTTGTGGTTCGGCAGGTGCCGCAGCCGGCAAAACCGCTGGTGCTGTTCGATATTGAGGCCTGCCCCTATTGTCGCCGGGTGCGAGAGGCGCTGACGGCGCTGCATCTGGATGTTGAGATCCGGCCCTGTCCGAAAGGCGGCCGCAAGTTCCGTAGTCAGGCGGAAGCCCTGGGCGGCAAGCAGCAATTTCCGCTGTTATCCGATGAAAACACTGGCACGGTGATGTATGAGTCCACCGATATTGTGGACTATCTGTTCCAGACCTATGCCAAACGCCCGGTACCAAAATACTATCGTTCGAAAGTGTATCAGCCGGCATTGGGTTCGTTGGCGTCAGCCGCCAGTGTCATGCGCGGGTTGTGGGCCAGTCCGGCGAAGGCGGTGGGCCAGCCGCTTCATCTGTGGAGTTTCGAGGGCAGCCCCTATTCACGCCTGGTGCGGGAACGGCTGTGTGAGCTGGAGGTGCCCTATACTCTTCATAACCTGGGCAAGGAGCACTGGACGGAGGTAGGGCCGGCGAAGCAGCGCCTCAAGCCCGGTCCCTATACGCCGATTCCGGGTGGCAAGCGGGATGAGTTTTTCCAGATTCACAAGCGGGTTCAGGTACCTTATCTGGAGGACCCTAATACCGGGGAACGGCTGTTTGAGTCTGCGCGGATTCTTAAGTATCTGAATTCTCAGTACGGGAACTGAGCCTGTTTCAGGACTGTCACCAATGGTGCTTTGTGCAGGTAGTTACTTCCTTTTCCGGACACGCCGTGAACCCATCCATGGGGGCTCGGCATTGCCATCCATGGCAATGCACGGTCCGTAAAAGGAAGTAACTACCTGCACCTTCTGGCCTCGTGCTATTCGCCGTTTGAGGCCCTGCGCTTTTGGAGGCACACGGATGGTTCTGGATAGACGTAAATTTCTTATTGGTGCTGGCCTGACCGGCCTGGCCCTCAATTCCTCCTTCCTGTTCGCAAACTCCGGATCAACACCGGACTCGTCCCCGATTACCCGCAACATCCCCGGAACCGAGGAGGCGATTCCGGCCATTGGCATGGGTACCTGGATTACCTTCAACGTTGGCGGGGATCCGGCGCTGATTGAGCAGCGCACGCAGGTGCTGAAAACCTTCTTTGACCAGGGCGGTACCCTTGTGGATGGGTCGCCGATGTATGGCACCGCGTCTGATGTAGTTGGTGAAGCACTGGACAGGTTGGGTGCCAGGGACCGACTGTTTGCGGCCACCAAGATCTGGACCAGTGATGAATCTGCCACACGTCAGGAGGCTGAGCGGTCTGGGCGCCGGTGGGGGGTGGAACAGTTTGATTTGCTGCAGGTTCACAACCTGAGGGGTTGGCAGGGGCATCTTGAGACCCTGAAAGCGATGAAGGCCGAAGGGCAGGTTCGGTACATCGGGATTACCACGTCTCACGGTCGCCGGCATCGGGAGTTTGCGCAGATCATGGAGCGCGAGCCCATCGACTTTGTGCAGTTGACCTACAATGTTCTGGACCGCGAGGCCGAGGATCGTCTGTTGCCGCTGGCCCAGGAAAGGGGAATTGCGGTGATCGTGAATCGGCCGTTCCAGGGTGGTTCCCTGTTTGGACGCTATCAGTCCGAGCCGCTGCCGGATTGGGCGGGCGACGCCGGTGTTTCTAACTGGGCAGAGTTTTTTCTCAAGTACATTATTTCCCATCCCGCGGTGACCTGTGCCATTCCGGCGACGACCAGTGTTGAGCATATGAAAGAGAACATGGGCGCGCTTTACGGTGCTCTGCCGGGCGCCCAGCAGCGGCAGAAGATGGCGGATTACGTGAGGTCGCTGTGAGTGGGGCTGGCTGGCTGAGCTACTCGCTCGAAGATTTCATTATGTTCGGGCCGCAGGTGTTTCTGCGGCTTTTTGTTCGGATAAATCAGGATCTCTGGCCCTGGCCATTGCTGGCGGTGTTGGCTGGTATTCTGGTGCCCATGCTGTTGCTTAGCCAGAAGTCAGCGCCAAGGCGAGTGGCACTGGGGCTGGCTTCGGTGGCCTTGGTGACCAGTGGCTACGGTTTTCTGGTGGGGTATTTCGGGCCGATCAACTGGCCAGCGCTCTGGTTCGGCTGGGGATTCGTGCTGCAGGGTGTTTTGCTTGGGTCCTTTATGCTCTTTGGAGGGGCTCCGCCATCCAGGTGGCTCGATTCGAAGTCTGCCGGTTACTGGCTGGCCGGCTTATGGTTAGCGGCTGTTCTGGCCTTGCCCTGGTTAACCGTTGCTGAATCCGGTGACTGGAAAGCAGTGGGGCTGTTTGGCCTGGCGCCAGGTACCACGGCGGCGGCCGGCGTGCTGCTAGCGGGATCTTTGCCGGGGTTCTGGCGCTGGCTTTACCTGGCGGTTCCGTTTTTTTGGAGCCTGTTCAGCGCGGCCACCTTCTGGTCCCTGCAGACCTGGTGGTTGCTGGGCCTGCCTGTGGCCACGCTGATACTGTCCTTTCTTGCCTTCCGGCTCAGTCCCAGTTGGGCGCGAAGCCGGGGTTAGCAATCCGCTCATTGCGGTCCAGCCTGTCGATCTGTGCGATCTCATCGGCGGTCAGTTCAACCTGCAAGGCTTCCAGGTTGGCCTTCTGATGAGTGGCCCTGGTGGAAGAGGGAATCACTACCACCCCGCGCGATGCGACCCACGCCAGTGCGACCTGGGCCGGCGTCAGGTTGCGGGCCTCGGCAATGCGTATCAGCGTTTCATCTTCCATGACCTTGCCCACGGCCAGTGGCATGTAGCCAGTCACGGTGATGCCCAGCTTCTGCGCGTGCTCAACCACTTTGCGGTTAGCCAGGAATGGATGCACTTCTACCTGATTGGTGGCAATGGCGCCTTCGCCGAGAATGCGGACGGCCTGGTCCATCTGGGCGCAGGTGAAGTTGGACATGCCAATATGGCGGGTCAGTCCTTCGCGCTGGGCGTCTCTCAGGGCGCCCAGGTATTCCTCCATGGGCACCTTGTCGTCCGGTGATGGCCAGTGGATCAGGGTCAGGTCGACGTGGTCGGTTTTTAGCCGGGCAAGGCTGTCGTGAAGGCTGTTGATCAGGTCACTCTTTTCCAAATGATCGTGCCACACCTTGGTCGTCAGAAAGATCTCGCGGCGGGGAATGCCGCTGGAGGTAATGCCGTCGCCGACTTCGGACTCGTTCTCGTACATCTGGGCGGTGTCGATATGGCGGTAGCCCAGTGAAAGTGCGCTCTTAACCGCTTCTCTGGCGTCGTTTCCTTTCAGACGAAAGGTGCCCATGCCAATTCCGGGAATCTCGCTGTCTGTCATTCTGGTCTCCTTAACTTAAAAGGCCAAGCTACTAATGATCGTATCTACACCCTACGTGGATTCGGCTGACTGGTTCTTCAAGTGGGCCACAGTTATCATACTGCGCTTCAGCTCAAGCAGTTCAGAGAAAAGGTGGAATTATGATCTCCGGCCATTGCCTGTGCGGCAACGTCAGCTTTGAATACGATGGCCCGCTGGGGCCGGTGGCGTTGTGTCATTGCAGCCAGTGCCGCCGCGCCCATGGCAGCGCCTTTTCGGCCAGCGCACCGGTTCAAAAGATTCGTTTCCGCTGGACGTCCGGAGAGCAGGACATTCGTGAGTACGAATCACGCCCGGGCAAATACCGGGCGTTCTGCGGCAACTGTGGCAGCCCGCTTTACAGCCGGGTGGATGCTATTCCCGGCATCCTCCGCCTGCGCGTGGGAATGATTAACGAGGCGCTCGGCAAAGGCCCGGCGCAACACGTCTTTGTTGGCTCGAAATCCGACTGGTTCGAGATTACCGATGATATTCCCCAGTTCGAGAAAACCGAGAGAACCAACGACCCGAACTGACGTCAGTTCAGTCCGCCGGTACGACCCGGTAGACCTTGCCATTGCCGGCATCGGTCAATAGCCACAAAGCGCCATCCGGCCCCATTCTCACATCCCGGATGCGCTCTCCCAGATCAACTAGCAGGTCTTCCTCTTCCACCAGGTCCTTGCCATCAAACCGCAGGCGCACCAGTTTCTGGAGTTTCAGGGCACCGACAAACAGGTCCCCCTGCCAGGCGGAAAACAGGTCACCGGTGTAAAAGGCCATGCCAGATGGCGCAATGGACGGATCCCAGTAGTGAAGGGGGTCGGTTACACCGTCCATGGTGGTTTTATCGGAAATCGGGAAACCGCTGTATGCGATGCCGTAGGTTACGTCCGGCCACCCGTAGTTATCACCGGCATTGATGATGTTCACTTCGTCACCGCCCCGCGGGCCGTGTTCATGGGTCCAGATATCGCCAGTTTCCGGGTGACGGGTCATGCCCTGTATGTTGCGGTTGCCATAGGTGAAGAAAGTATCATTCACTGAGCCATCCTCAAGGAAGGGATTCCCCGGCGCCGGGTCGCCATTAACCGTGATGCGGTGCACCCCGCCTGCGTCGTCAGCGGTGTCCTGGGCGCGCGGCTTGTCGCCCCTGTCCCCAACCGACACATACAGATTGCCATCGGTATCGAACTCCATCCTGCCCGCAAAATGCCGGGAGGTTCCGCTGCGGGGAAGAGCTTCGAAAATCACGTCAACGTTCCGCAACTGCTGCCCGTCGAATTCCGCACGCGCGACCCGGGTGGTCATTCCCGCATTGTTCCTGTGGGCGTAGCTCAGAAACAGGGTCTGGTTGTCAGCGAACTGCGGGTGCAAAAGCACGTCCAGCAGACCACCCTGGCCGGCAACCACCAGTTCAGGAACACCTGAAATGGGATCTGGTTGAAGCTCACCGTTTTCAATCAGCCGCAGGCGACCGGCCCGTTCAGTGACCAGCTGAGAGCCGTCTGGCAGGAATGCAAGGCTCCAGGGATGCTCCAGGCCCTGCGCAACGGTTTCAAGCCGGAAATCGGCTTTATCGGACGAGAACGTCCGGTCGGCCAATGCGGGTGCCGAGACCAGGACAAAGCTCAGGGTTAGGGCCAAGCGGGAACAGGTAAGCATGGAGCCTCCGTTATTTTTAGGAACATTGGGCTGTGAATCTGGTTGCCAGAGTTTGAGGGTAGCAGTCTCGATGAGTTCCCACGACTAACGCTGCCAGCCAAACCTATCTAGGGGCAGGCAAGGGTTTTGGATTGTTTTATTTTAAATAAGAACGATTCGTATTATTATGCGCAAATAGCATGAATCATCCTGATATTCCAAACGGAGAAAACGATGTCCCGAGTTCCAGAATTCCTGTTCCGTCGCAAGCCGCTTTTCACTGCCATTGTCTGCGCAACCCTGCCAGCGTTTGCGTCGGCACAGGAAAATGAACCCACAGCCCTCGAGGCGCTGACGGTATCCGCTCAGCGAGGGCCTGTGTCGTCCGAGGCCACAGGCAGTTACACCACTGACACCACAAGCAGCTCCACAAAACTGGAACTGGGCCACCGGGAAACACCCCAGGCAGTCACGGTAGTTACACGTGAGCAGATGGATGATTTTGCCCAGGATGACATCAACGATGTGCTGGAAGGCACCACTGGCGTCACTGTGGAATCCGTTGAAACCGACCGCACCTACTACACTTCCCGCGGTTTCGATATCAACAACTTCCAGTACGACGGCGTTGGCCTGCCTGCGGTCTACGACAACGTGCAGGGAGAACTCGATACCGCGTTCTTTGACCGTGTGGAAGTGGTGCGGGGCGCCAACGGCCTTATGGCCGGTTCTGGTAACCCGGCCGCGACGGTCAACTTTATCCGCAAACGGCCAACCGCGGAAACCAATGCTTCTGTAAAGGTGACAGGCGGATCCTGGGAAAAAAAGCGCATGGTGGGTGATGTGTCCGGCGCGGTGTCAGAATCCGGCGCTGTGCGTGGCCGCGTTGTCGCCGGCTATGAAGATAAGGACTCATACCTGGATCGCTACAGCAACGAGAAACAGATGTTTTACGGTGTGCTGGAAGCGGATCTTTCAGACACCACACTGCTGACACTGGGCCACTCGATTCAGACGTCGAATACTGACAGCCCGCTCTGGGGCGCCTTGCCACTTTTCTATACCGACGGTACGGCCACAGATTTTTCGCGCTCCACCAGCACGTCGACCGACTGGTCCTACTGGGACAACACCCAGTACAACAGCTTTGTAGAACTGCAGCAGGAACTGGCCGGTGGCTGGCAGGTGAAAGGTACGGTTTTCCGGCTTGAGAACGACAGCGATTCGGAGCTGTTTTACTGGTTCGGTACGCCAGAACCTGATGGTACCGGGGTTGCGCCATACCCGAGTCAATACGATCTGAACACGACGCAGGTGGTTTTTGATCTGTATGCATCGGGGCCGTTTAGTTTCGGTAATCGCACCCATGAGCTTGTCGTGGGCACCAACTGGTCCCGGTCTGAAACGGAAGACCTGTCACTGTTCACTTCTGATACGCTGCCGCCGTTGCCTCCCCTGGAACAATGGACAGGTGACTACCCAAGACCGTCCTTTGGCGCGACCAGCTCAGGATCGGACTGGATCGACCGTGAAAAGTCCGCCTACGCGGCCACCCGCTGGAGCCTGACTGACAGCCTGGCAGCCATTACTGGCGTGCGGCTGACCTGGCTAAACAGCAAGGGGAATAGTTATGGTCTAAGCAAGGCAACCAGTTACGATGCGGTGGAAACGCCCTACGCCGGGCTGATTTATGACCTGAATAACGACCACTCCGTCTACGCGAGCTATACCGAAATCTTCACCCCGCAAACCGAAGTGGACATCAACCTTGACCGTCTGGATCCCATCGACGGGGTGAATTATGAGGTGGGGCTGAAGAGCGAGTTCCTGAACGACCGGGTCAACACCACCGTTGCCCTGTTCCAGGTCGAGCAGCAGAACGTTGCAGAGGCGGCCGGTACGCTTTCGGGTTCCAGTGACACCTACTATCGCGGTGTAGATGGCCTCCAGAGCGAGGGTGTGGAGCTTGAGTTTGTGGGTGATGTAACCGATCGAATCCAGCTGTTTGCCGGTTATACCTGGGTGAACATCGAGGATGCCGACGGCAACTCCGCCAAGCCGTCCGTGCCTGAGCATCTGGCCCAGCTGCGCGGTACCTGGAAAGTGCCCGGTGTTGAAGGGCTGGAACTTGGCAGCCAGGTGCGCTGGCAGTCTTCCATCAGTCAGGACCAGGGTGAAGCGACCACCGGGCCCAATGCCGGATCGACGATCACCACCGAGCAGGACAGCTACGCCGTGGTGGACCTGATGGCCAGCTATGACTTTGCCCGCGACTGGAACGCCACCCTGAACGTGAATAATGTGACGGATGAAAAGTACATCGAAAGCCTCAAGAAGTTTGGCGCCTTTGCCCAGGGCTTCTACGGAGCCCCGACCAACGCCAGCTTGACGGTTTCCTGGGTTTATTGAGGAATGACTCGGGAGCGGGGGCTATAACCCCCGCTCTTTGTGAGGGCCTTTAACCGTTCCTTTCGATAGATTCCGCAAGTGCCACAATAACCACCACCTGGTAGAAGATACTTCAAGCAGCATCCCTTGCGCTGGGGGATGGCGGTGGTTTTTCCGTCAAACACCGCGGGAATCCAGTCGATAAACTGGTTGGCATCGTTGCTGAATTCCCGGAGCCAACGCTGCGCAAGATCACACAGTGATGCAGGCTCAGCCAGGTTCCACACTGCCGAGAAGGGCGCCCCCAGGCCCAGCCCGATACTGCTCCAGTAAGCGCCTGGGCTGACTCCCAGCTCGTGTCTGAAAACGGGATACCAGTCTTTTGTCTGTTGCCCGAGTGAACGCACAAAGTCTTCTTCATGGACAGTTTCTGCGCCCGGCGCCAGGAACCAGCCAGGTGCTGACACTTCGGCATGTTCTGCGGGCGCCAGAAATATCCACTCAGGATCGGGCAGCGGTGCGTGGCCATCCCGAAACAGTTGCAGGCTGAGCGGGGCGATGACGTTCAGCGCCAGGTCCTGCTGAAGCACGGACATTTGCGCCCGAAGGGCGCGGGGGTCTGAAGCATGGGTGTAATCCCTGCGTACCTGATCGGTCAGCAGCGATGGCTGATCCAGGCACTGGGCCAGGGACAGCACGGCCGGGCGGCTGCCTTGACCTGGCGGAAGGGCGTTGGTCAGAACGGCATGCCGGTCCAGTCGGGATTCCCCCAGCAGTTGGTCATAGCGACTGACCCAGCTGGATCGCTGGTGCGGGTTGAACTTGCTACTGGCTGGCTCAGGCGCGGCCATGTCGGCTCAGCCCCCAGAGGAAGTAAACCCCGCCCACCAGGGCAGCCAGAAGCCCGGCCGGTAGCTGTTCAGGGAAGATCACTACTCTTGCGATGTAGTCCGCTACCCCGAGCAGTAAGCCGCCCGCCAGGGCTGCGACAATCAGTTGCCGCCCGACCGTTTGCTGTCCCAACACCCGCGCCAGGTGCGGCGCAATCAGGCCAACAAAACTCAGGGGGCCGATGACCACGGTGGCCGAAGCCGTCAGCAGCGCCGCCAGCACGAGCAGCAAGAGGCGAGATTTTCCAACCGGCAATCCCAGGGAGGAAGCAGAAGCCTCTCCCAGCGGCAGTATGGTCAGCGGCCTTACAACGATGACCAGGGTGGCGCAGATGTAAAGAATCAGGGCCATCAGCGCAAGGGCCTCGCCCTCGGACACCAGCCAGGTGGAGCCATACATCCAGTTGAGCAGTTGCGAGGCGACGGTGCCGCCGGACGCCATCACCAGCCTCAGACCGGCATCCATGAATACATAAAGCGCCAGCCCGCCCAGCAGCAGCTGGTTGCCCGCAAAGTTGTGTTTCCGGGCCAGCAGGGTCAGAAGGCCAAGCGCAGCGGCGGCCCCCAGGGTTGCGCCGCCCAGTTGTCCGGCGCGGCCAATGTCAGCGCCGGACAGCACAATCAGCACCATCACCATGGCTGCGCCGCCGCTGATGCCCAGCATTTCCGGGCTGCCCATGGGATTGCCGGTCATCCGCTGGATCAGAGTGCCGGCCAGGCCCAGGGCCACGCCGGCCAACACCGCCGCCAGCATTCTGGGGCCGCGCCAGACCCAGGCCTGATCCCATTGCGACACTGCCGTCCAGTTCCAGCCTTCCAGACCCGGCGACCAGCCCATGGAAAGTATGGCACTGCTCAGCAGCAGGGCGATCAGAACGCCGGAAACCAGTGCAACTGGGCGCCGTTTGGGCAGAAAACCGGCAGGGCCCGACGCCTGCCCGGGCATGTTGTGGGTGTTTCTGAAGCCCTGAAGCGCCAGCAGGATGATCGGGCCGCCGATCAATGCCGTGGTGGTTCCGGTGGGAACCAGAGAACCGTCGCCCCAGGTGGATGCCCAGTGCGCGAGCGTATCCGCCAGAAGCAGCAGACCGCCGCCCAGCAGGCTGCTCCAGAGCAGCCGTTCGGAGAGCGTTCGGGCGCCGAGCAGGCGAGCCAGCACCGGGGCCGCAAGGCCGATAAAGGCCACGACGCCCACGCGGCTGACCACAGTTGCACTCATCAGCACCACCAGCAGCAACGCCAGTACACGAACCAGGCCGACTTTGGCGCCCAGCGAGCTGGCGGACGCCTGCCCAAGCTGCATAACCTGGAGCGGGCGCATTAGTAATAGCATCAATACCGCGATCACCAGCACCCGGGGCCAGAGTTCCATAAACGGCTGCCAGTTATTCTGCACCAACGAACCGGCGCCCCAGATAAACAGGTTGCCCAGCCATTCGCCTTTCAGGAGCAGGAATGCCATGTTCACCGCGCCCAGGAAAAAGGTAATCACCAGGCCCGCGAGAATCACCGTGACCGGGGAAAAGCCAAGGCGCCAGGTCAGGGCGATCACCATCCCGATGGCCAACAGGCCGCCGGAGACCGCAACGAGGTCCGGGCTGAACGCCAGCAGTCCCGGAAAGAACATGGTGGCCACGGTTACCCCGAACTGGCCGCCTGCTTCCACACCGAGAGTGGTGGGTGACGCCAGCGGGTTGCCCAGAATCTGCTGGGTGACGGCGCCGGCAAGGCCCAGCCCGACACCGATCAGGATTGCCATCGACACCCGTGGCGCCCAGCTGAAATGGGCCAGAACTGAGTGATAGTTGCCGTCTGTGAAGGTCCAGAAGGACGCAATGACCGCTGCCGGGTCTAACTGACCGAACCAGGGCGAAGCGCTGGCCAGAAGCGCGCCCGCCCAGAGCAGAACCGCGGTCAGCGGCAGGCTGGCGGGAAGTCTGGCCGGCGCCGTTCCTATGCCTGAGCTGGCGGCTGTTTCAGCGGACATTGTCGGAGCCCCCGTCGATCAGGCTGTCCACCAGCAGGGTTGCCAGTCGTTTCACCGGATAGACCCCGCCAAACGGCCATACGGACTCAATCCGGTAGACCTGTTCACGTTTGACCGGCGGCAGATAGGTCCAGAAGGGGCTGGTGGCCAGGGTGTCGGCCAGGCCGGGCAGCGTGGGCTCAATTACCACAATCCGGCTGTCCGGGTAGGGCGCAATGGCTTCCAGCCCCACCACCGAAAAGCCCCAGTAATTGCCCTGGTGTGGCCAGGCGTTTTCAAGGCCCAGGGCCTCCAGGGCGCGCTGGTAAAGGCCGTTGGGTGCGTAAATGCGAACGTGGCGGTCATCCAGAAAGTTCACCAGGGCGACCGGCCGGTCTGCCAGTCCGGCGTCGGTCAGGCGTTGCTTCTGTTCGTCCAGAGTCTGCTCGACACCCTCGATTACCGCCTGCGCCTGGGCTTCCCGGTCCAGGATGTCGCCGAGAGTGACTAGCATTTCACGGGCCTTCTCGAATGGGCGGGTGCCTTCCTTGTAAACGCTTACCACATAGGTGGGGGCAATGCGTTCAAGCAGCTTGGCCGCCGGGGCCATTTCAGAGCTGGTCACAATCAGGTCCGGCTTGAGCTCGGCAATGGCTTCCAGGCTGGGGGCGACGCGGGTGCCCACATTGGCAATCCCGTCCGGCAGCTCGGGCTCGTCCACCCAGGTTTCGTAACCGTCTCGGTCGGCGACGCCTACCGGTGTCACCCCAAGCAGCAAGAGTGCCTCGGTGGCGGCCCAGTTGAGGGCGATGACCCGCTCTGGCGGTTTGTCCAGAGTCAGGGTGCCGTTCTCGTGTTGCCAGGTGTCCGCGGCTGACAGGGCCGGCGCAAGACCCAGCAAAACGCTCATCAGCAAGCGCCTAATGAACATAGGAGATCCACTGCTGCGGCGCCCGTTCCATGACGCCCATGGGCACGCCATAAATGGATTCCAGTATCTGCGAGTCCATGATCTCCCGGGGGCTGCCGTCAGCCACCAGCTGACCGGATTTCAGGGCCACCAGGCGGTCACAGAAGCGGGCCGCGAGGTCCACGTCGTGCAGCACAACAATTACGGTGAGCTCCCGCTCTTCGGCAAGGCGGTGGACCAGCCGAAGGGTCTCCACCTGATGTTTCACATCAAGGGCGGAAATCGGTTCATCCAGGAGCAAGCAGCGGGTCTGCTGCGCCAGTAGCATGGCAATCCAGGCCCGCTGGCGCTCACCGCCGGACAGGGTGTCCACGGAGCGGTGGCGGAAATTCCCAAGGTCGGTATCGGCGATGGCCTGATCGATCAGCCGGTGGTCTTCCCGGGTGTAACGCCCAAGCGGACCCCGCCAGGGATAGCGCCCCAGGGCTACAAGCTCTCGCACCGTCAGGCCATCGGTCGCGGGTGGATGTTGAGGCAGGTAGCCGACAGTGCGGGCAAACTCCCGCGCGCCGGTTTTTCTGAAGGATCTGCCATGCAGGTGTGCATCGCCGGAAGACGGCACCAACTGACGCGCCAGGACTTTCAGCAGGGTCGATTTTCCGGACCCGTTATGGCCGAGCAGTGCGGTTACTTCGCCTTCGCGAAAGCCCAGAGTGATGCGGTGCAGTATGGCGGTGTCACCAATCTGTACGCCCAGATCGGTGACGTCGAAGAAGTCAGACATGCAGGCTCCTGAATTTCAGAGCCGGAACTATAATCTAAATGATAATCACTAGCAATAATGCTGGGCATCCAAAGTTTGCTGCTGATTGTCAGATCTGTCCGGTCTGCACCCGCCATTGCGCGGCATAGGGTCCCTGATTGTTTAACAGATCCTCGTGGGTGCCGGATTCCACCACCTGACCCTTCTCAACCACGGCGATGGTGTCGGCGTCCACAATGGTGGAAAGCCGGTGCGCAATCATGATGACCGTGCGGTTATGGCCGATGCGCTTGAGTGAACGCTGGATAGCGGCTTCGGTTTCGTTGTCCACGGCGCTGGTGGCTTCATCCAGAACCAGAATCGGCGGATCTTTTAACAGTGCTCTGGCCAGGGATAGCCGCTGTCGCTGGCCGCCGGAGAGCCGCACGCCACGTTCGCCCACCGGTGTTTCCAGGCCGTCTGGCAGGGCTTCGATAAAGCCCCAGGCTTCGGCGGTTTTTGCAGCGTCCATGATGTCGGCATCGGTAGCATCCGGTTTGCCGTAGGCCAGATTCTCGCGGATGCTGCCCTCGAACAGATAGACATCCTGGCTGACCAGCCCGATAGCACTTCGCAGGGAATTCAGGCTGAGGTCGCGAATGGGCTGGCCGTCGATCCGGATTTCACCCTGGCTGGGGTCGTAGAACCGCAGCAGCAGTTTGATCAGCGTGGATTTGCCGGAACCTGTGGCGCCGACCAGGGCCAGGGTGTGGCCCGCCGGTACCTGCAGGCTGATGTTGTCGATGCCAGCGCCGCTGGATGGGTAATGAAAACTCACGCTATCCACTTCCACCATGCCTTTCACCGGCGCTTCCAGTGTCTTGCCGCCTTCATCCCGAACATGCACTGGCTCGGCTAGCAGGTCCAGAATCCGCCGGGTGCTGGCCATGGCCCGCTCAAACAGGTCGATGACTTCAGCCAGGCCGGTCAGTGGCCAGAGCAGGCGCTGGGTCAGGAATACCAGCACACCGTAGGCACCCACGTTCAGGCTGCCTTCCAGGGCCATCATGCCGCCAACCGTAAAGGTGGCCAGAAAGCCCGCCAGGATGGCCATGCGGATGATGGGAATGAAGGCAGAGCTGATGCGGATCGCCCGCCGGTTGGCCTGCACATAGGCTTCACTGCTTTCCTTCAGCCGCGCAGCTTCCCGGTTTTCGGCGGTGAAGCTTTTGATAGTGGCAATGCCGCCCAGATTATTCGCCAGCCGGCTGGAAAGGTCGCCGACTTTTTCACGAACATCCGCGTAAAGCGGCCCGGCCTTGCGCTGAAAATAGAAGGCGCCCCAGATAATCAGGGGAATGGGCGTGAACGCCAGCAGCGCAATCAGCGGGGAGAGCACGAAGAAGACGGCGCCCACGGCCACCACGGTGACCACCACCTGGATCATGGCGTTGGCGCCGCCATCCAGGAAGCGCTCTAGCTGGTTGACGTCGTCGTTCATGGTTGCAACCAGCTGGCCGGAGCTGCGGGCCTCGAAAAAGCTCATGTCCAGGCGCTGGGCATGTTCGTAGGCATCCTGGCGCAGATCGGATTGCAGGCGTTGGGCCAAGTTGCGCCAGAGGATCTGGAACAGGTATTCGAAGATGGACTCACCGGCCCAGATGAAGAAAGTCAGTATCGCCAGAATGGTGATCTGTTCCTGGGCGGTCTCAAAGCCCAGGCCGGCCACAAAGCTCTCTTCCTGGTTCACCACCACATCAATGGCGACCCCAATCAGAATTTCCGGCGCTATGTCGAACAGCTTGTTGATCACCGAGCAGGTGGAGGCCGCAATGATCTGCTTGCGATAACCGCGGGCGTATTTGAGGAGCCGGGTGAGGGCGGCAAAACTGCTGCTGTGCTGTCTGTCTGACATGGGTCGCTCATGACGAAGTGGGGATCAACAGAGCGGAAAGGGTAGCTGCTTCGAAGTTGAATTAAAAGAGAATCATTATCATAAGGAAAGCCCCGCGTTCGCGGGGCTTTCGGGCTGGCTGTGCCTCTGCGGTCAAGAGGCGCTCTCATCGTCCAGAGTAACAACGGTATCCGCCATTACCTCTGTTTTTTCAAAGGTGTCGTACTCAATGTCACCGGTAACGGTCACCAGGTCGCCTTTCTCGATTTGCTGATAACCCTCGTTATCGGTCGGATCGTAGGGCATCAATGCGGTATCAATCGTCATCTCCTGAGCACCGGAGTCGATGGTAAATTCAGTGCCCGAAACGCTGTTTACGGTGCCCGTGAGCACCAGATTGCCAACGTCGATCACTGGCGCGATATCAAGATCACTCGCGGTTTCTTCATCGCGGGCACTGGCGAAGAAATAGGTACCCAGATTTTCGACGTAAACGCTGCTCGCTTCGACTTTGGCGGTTTCAAAAGTGTCGTCATCGACTTCACCGTAAACCGTAACCTTGTCGCCGGGCAGAACTTCGCCCTGTTCTTCGTACCAGTCCCAGTCGTCCATTTCCACAGTGACCAGACCCCGGCCGTAATCCAGCATAAAGGTGTCGGCCGTGGTGCTGGTTACCGTGCCACTTAGGGTTATCCAGGAGCCGTCGGACTGAAGATACGGGCTTTCCGTTTCTGCGGCCGAGGCTGCTGCTGGCAGAATGACAAAGGTTGACGCCACTGCAATTGATAGAGCTGTGCGTTTCATAATTTGATCTCCTTGCCGTTTCCGGCTTTTTGATCTCGAAATGTACGGATGCGGTGTTTGTGTTAATCACCTTATCCGCCGCCTGTGTCCATCAATGTGCGATTTAGTTCAGTAGAATAAAGGTTTTTAAATACATGTTAATGATCAGGCAATTTCCCATGTTTCTGGCAAATGCCTCATAGGAACGTACTTGAGGCGCTCGCCGTTGAAAGGCGCCTATTCGCTTTTGAAGCTTTTGAAGATTTCATTACCGCCGTCCTCCGTGGGTTTTACCTTTTCAGCGTTTTTGGTTCTTTTGCAGCCAGCGGTCGAGTTTATCCGCAAACTCTTTGCGGTCGGTCTGGCTGAAGGGGGCAGGCCCCCCGGTGACCTGGCCGGCGCTGCGCATTTCCTCCATGAAATTACGCATGGCCAGGCGCTGGCGGATGTTTTCTTTGGTGAAGGCCTGGCCCCTGGGGTTGAAGACATCGGCGCCTTTTTCGATGGCTTCGGCGGCCAGGGGGATGTCCTGGGTGATTACCAGGTCGCCCTTGTGCATCTGGTCCACGATTTCGTTGTCGGCGACGTCGAAGCCCTGGGGGACCTGGCGGCGTTTGATGTAGGGGCTTGGGGGCAGGGTGATGACGTGGTTGGCGATGAAGGTGGTGTCGACCTGCCAGCGGGTTGCTGCGCGGCAGAGTATTTCCCGGATTGGCACGGGGCAGGCGTCGGCGTCGACCCAGATTGGCATGGTTGGTTCCTTCGTCGTATGGCTTATATCCTGGGAGTTTACCTTTTGTTGTTGTGAGCCTGGAAGTTCGTGGCCGCGTATATCTATTAGGCCTGCGTGTTTGAGGCCTGCGCCATTGGGGATGGGGTTTCCAAAAACCGCTACGAGCACGTCCATGTGCGCTTGTTTCCGGCCATCCTTGGCCTCCAACATTTTTGGAAACCCCATCCCCAATAGCGCGATCAGGCCACGGAGAAATCTCCGCGGATTTTGTGGTTGTTCCAATAAAGACTTGAGGGCAGTGATGAGGGCTCGAATTTTTTCTACTGCATTTCTGGCATTAATAATGGGCGCTATTTTCATGGCTCCCTACATTGCCCGTGCTGATCAAGCGGCAGCTCTGCAAGCGCTTCGGGACGGGGAGGCTGTCCTGATGATGCGTCATGCGTTGGCGCCGGGCACGGGGGATCCGTCGAATTTCCAGGTGGATGACTGTAGTACCCAGCGGAATCTGAATGAGACCGGGCGGGAGCAGGCGCGGGCGTGGAAGCCGTTTCTGGCGGAGCATGGGATTACCGAGGCGCGGGTGTTTTCCAGTCAGTGGTGTCGGTGTCTGGATACGGCTACCGAAATGGATATGGGGAAGGTTACGGAGTGGACGTCGTTGAATTCGTTTTTCCGGAATCGGAGTCAGGGGCCAGCCCAGACGCGGGAGACGATTGAGCGGGTAAACGGGCTCGGGGATGGTGCGCCGGTTATTCTGGTGTCTCACCAGGTGAACACCACGGCATTGACGGGCATTTTTCCGTCGTCCAATGAGGGGGTGATTCTGGCGCTGCCACTGTCGGATTCGCCGGAGATTCTGGCGCGGGTATCGCCCTGATTATTGATTGACCATTCTGATCAGCCTGGTTGGAGAGCAGCTCGCTGGCCGGTTTCCTGGCGGCTGAGTTCCAGGTATTTCTGCATCACCAGTAGCGCGGTAATGCGTTCGGTGCGTTCGTCGCGGAAGCGGGCGACGTGGCGTTGGGCGTTGGCGATGATGGCTTCGGCTTCTTCCGGGTGGGCGGTGTAGTATTCGATTTTTTCAGGCAGGTCGGAGTGGTCGTCGGCCAGTTGGACGTAGTGATAGCCCGGTATCAGGGCCCCTTCCATGAACCAGGTTTCGAACTTCGGGCGGCGCATCAGGCACAGGGAGTTGGAGGCCATGATCCACTTCAGGTTTGTCGCCACGTCTATGCCTTCCACGCTCACCACAAACTGGTATTCCAGCTGCTCTTCGATGCTCATGAAGTCTTTGTGATAGGCCTGCTTTTCCGGTTCCTTGTGCTGCGTGCAGCCGATGTTGCATAGCGGATGGTCGGCAAATCGTGAGGCGAATTCGACTCGGTGTGGGCGGTTGGATTTTCCTCGCCATACAGCCATGGGTTTCTTGTCGGCGAAGGCCCGTCTGTCCGGCACGAAATGATAGTGGCGGATGGCGTTGAGTTTCAGCAGCACCGAATTGCGGTTGCTCTGGTCCGGTCGGATCGGGCGGCTTTTTACGAAACGGGGCTGGTCCGGTATTTCGGTCACGTCGCCGAACTGGTAATCGACTTTGCGATTGCACGGGAAAAAGCGGATCAGGCTGCTGAAGTCTATACAGTAGGCGGTGCTTTTGCCCGCAAAGCGGAAACTGCCGGTGGTTTCTGCCGTTTTCGAAGGGCTGAACGGCTGGGTCAGGCGGTTGTAATAAGCCACTCGACGCTGAATATCGGCCTGATGGGCGGCGGGCAGCCGTTCGAAGGAGTCCAGTAAAGCCTTTCGCCGGTTTTGCCAGAACATCCGGGGCAGCAGGCAGCGGAGTCCGTGTTGCAGGTATACGGCCAGCTTGTGGGCGGACTTTGCGGTCATTGCGGCTGTAGTCCTCTTACTCGAACGGAAATATCCATCCTTCGACTGTGAGGTCTGCCTGTTACATTGGAATGGCAGGGCAGTGACGTTTCAGTGACGGCGTAATTACTTCCCGATGACAGTCCTGCTTTGATACTTCATTTGCCCAATCCCCGCTTTTTGTCTAAAACTGAATCAGGGGTGTGTGAATGGAGCGCCACCCATAGTCCCAACGGCGTGTGATCCACGTTTAACAATCGAACAGTCAGCCTTGTCGCTGCCGGCCTTCCTGCCAAAAGCGGATTGCCAGAGTGCAGCGGAACCTTCTACCAGAGGGCGGGGCGGGGAGAATGGGATGAGACAGATCCACGAATTCCGTGTGGATAGCGTTTGCTATCTCGACGATCAAGGCGCGCCTCTGGGCGATCTGCCGCCACAGGCCAAAGACACCGACCGGTTGCTGGCCGCCTACCGCAACATGGTGCTGACTCGCACCTTTGATGCCAAAACCATTGCCCTGCAACGCACCGGAAAGTGCGGCACTTATCCATCGGTACTGGGCCATGAGGTGACTGGCACAGCCATTGGCCAGAGCATGGCGAGATCGGATGTGTTTGTGCCCTATTACCGTGACCAGGCCACCCATATTCTGCGGGGAGTTTCCCTGACCGAGCTGCTTTTGTATTGGGGCGGCGATGAGCGGGGCAGTGCCTGGAAACACTGCCCGGAAGACCTGCCCATTGCCGTGCCCATCGCAACCCAGAGCTGCCACGCGGTGGGGGTTGCCGCCGCCATGCGAATCCGGGGCGAATCCCGGGCGGTGGTGTGCTGTATCGGTGACGGCGGGACCTCCAAGGGTGACTTTTCCGAGAGCAACAACCTGGCCGGCGCCTGGCATCTGCCGGTGGTGTTTATGGTGATCAATAACCAGTGGGCCATTTCCACGCCCCGCAGCATCCAGACCGGTGCCGACACCATTGCGCAGAAAGCTATTGGTGCCGGTTTGCCAGGCCATATTGTCGACGGCAATGACTTTTTTGCGGTAACCGAGGCCCTGGATAACGCCCTTGAACGGGCGCGGGCCGGTAAAGGCGGTGCGGTGATTGAAGCCTTAACCTACCGGCTTGGCGACCACACAACGGCCGACGATGCTACCCGCTATCGCTCCTCTGACGACCTGCGACAGGCCTGGGAGAAAGACGGCGTCAAACGACTTCAGAACTATCTGCACCGGGCCGGTTTCTGGTCCGCTGAGCGGGAAACCAGCCTACAGGCGGACTGCAGGAGAATCGTCGATCAGGCGGTGGAAGACTATCTGGCCACCGAAGCCGAACCGCCCACTGCCATGATGGACTACCTGTTCGAAACCCTGCCGGAGGCACTGAAATCGCAACGCGAGCGCATTGCGGACAAGTATCGCGGAGGTGCCCTATGAGCCGCTTAGACAGCCGTGATGTCACCCTGGTAGAAGCGGTCAATATGGCCCTGGAATGGGAAATGGCCCATGACGAATCAGTGGTGGTGCTTGGCGAAGATATCGCCACCAATGGCGGCGTCTTCCGCGCCACTGCCGGACTGAAGGACCGCTTCGGCTTCAAGCGGGTGATGGATACCCCGCTGGCGGAAAACCTGATTGCCGGCACCGCCATCGGTATGGCGACCCAGGGCCTGAAACCGGTCGCCGAGTTCCAGTTCATGGGGTTTATCTACGCCGGTATGGAACAGATCATCAGCCACGCCGCCAGAATGCGCAACCGCACCCGAGGGCGGCTGCACTGCCCGCTGGTGTATCGGGCGCCCTTTGGCGGGGGTATCCATGCACCTGAACATCACTCGGAAAGCACTGAAGCCCTTTTCACCCATATTCCGGGCCTGAGGGTGGTCATCCCCAGCTCGCCCCAGCGTGCCTATGGCCAGTTGCTGGCGGCGATCCGCAATCCGGACCCGGTGATTTTCCTCGAGCCCAAACGCATCTACCGCGCGGTGACCCAGAGCGTTGAAAACAATGGCGAAGCCATCCCACTGGATACCTGCTTCACCCTGCGTGAGGGCAGCGATGTGACCTTGATCAGTTGGGGCGCATCGATCATGGAGACCCTGGAAGCGGCGGATGTACTGGCAGAACAGGGGATTTCTGCCGAGGTCATTGATGTATGCACCATCAGCCCACTGGACCGGGAAACCCTGTTGTGTTCCGTGACCAAAACCGGCCGTGCGGTGATTGTGCACGAAGCCTGTCGCAACGGCGGGGTCGGTGCCGAGATTGCGGCCTCCATTGCCGAGGGCGCCTGGCTGGAGCTAAAAGCGCCGGTGGCCAGGGTCACCGGCTACGACACGGTCATGCCGTACTACCGCAACGAACAGGCCTATCTGCCGCAGGTGGATGACATCCTTGAAGCTGCCAAACGGGTGATCGCGCTATGAAAAACTTCAAACTGCCCGACCTGGGGGAAGGTCTGCCGGAAGCGGAAATCGTGGAATGGCACGTAAACGTCGGCGATACCGTGGAGGTGGACCAGGTGCTGGTCAGCGTGGAAACCGCCAAGGCCATTGTGGAAGTGCCGTCACCGGAGGCCGGCACAGTCGCGAAACTCTACGGTCAGCCCGGGGACATCATCCATACCGGCGAACCCTTAATGGCCTATGAAGGCGAGGGCAACGACAGCGGCACCGTGGTAGGCGAGCTAAAAAGAGCCGATACCGGCACCAGCAAAGACAATTTTATCATCGGCGCAGCGGAATCCAGTAAACGCGCGAGGGCGAACCGGGCCAGCTACAGGGCGCGTTCCCTACCGGATGCAGAGCTGCTGCGGGGCACCAGGCGCACCATGGCCAAAAATATGGCGGCCTCCCACTCCCAGGTGGTGCCGGTGTCGATTTTCGAGGATGTGGATATCGACGACTGGAAACCGGGAACGGACATTACCATGCGACTGGTTCAGGCCATTGCCAGAGCCTGCGAAACCTCGCCGGTGATGAACAGCTGGTTTGATGGCGAAACCCTGAGCCGCCGTCTGAAAGACGAAGTGCACATCGGCATCGCCGTGGACACGCCGGAAGGTCTGTTCGTGCCGGTTTTGCGGGACGTCAACCACCGTACCGCAGATGACCTGCGCCAGGGGTTGCAGAACCTGCGTGAAGCAGTGGCAACCCGAAAGATTCCGCCCGCCGAGATGCAGGGCGCGACCATTACCCTGTCGAATTTCGGTACCATGACGGGCCAATACGCCAATCCAATTGTGTCGCCGCCGCAAGTCGCTATCATTGGCGCTGGCGTAATCCGCGAAAAAGTGGTGCCCCACAACGGCAAGCCCGCGGTTAGACGGGTGCTGCCCTTATCGGTTACGTTTGATCATCGAGCCGCTACCGGCGGTGAGGCGTCCCGATTCCTCGGCGCATTGATTGATGAACTTGGAACGGTCTGACAGCAACAGGCTGACAATGAATGAGAGGTACCATGAAAGCGATTTTCACCGTTTTGACCGCAACCATCCTGGCTTTCGGTGCAGGCGCTGCACTGGCCGACAGTTACACCCAGGGCAACATCACCATTACCGATCCGTGGAGCCGCGAGACACCGCCGGGCGTGTCCAAGGGCGTCGCCTATATGAAAATCACCAATAACGGCGACGTGGCAGTCACTCTGATCGATGCAGAAACCACCAAGACCGGCGATGTTACCCTGCATCAAAGCAGGATGAACGGTGACCTGATGACCATGCGCTATGTGGAAGGTGGCCTCAGCATTCCCGCCGGCGAAACCGTGGAACTGCGGCCCGGCGGCTACCACTTTATGCTGGAAGAGCTGGACCGTGGCCTGGTGCGCAACGAGAGCGTTGCCATGACGGTTTTCTTTGAGGATGCCGAGGCCGTCAATATCAAGCTACAGGTGAAATCTGCGGGTGAGATGCACCACTGAACCCCGGATGGTTGTCAAAAGCGTTTGAATTTATTTGCAACTGTTTAGATTTTCTTCAAAGCGACACACAGCGGTCACTGAACGTTCATGGGCGGACGTTAATCTGGATTTTTAGATCCCGGCCCTAATGAACGGAGTGATGAAATGACACAGCCTTTTGCAGGAAAAGTGTTATTGCTGGCGCTTGCTGTCAGCCTTACCGCATGCACGGATACCGCTGACGAGAGTGATGTCGACGATTTGCGCGACGACCTCAACAGTCTCAGTGATCAGGTCAACAACGACGAGACTTTTGAGCTCCAGCTGCTGCACCTGGCAGATATGGACGGCTCAAACGTGGATGCCCTCGCCAACGTGGGTCATCTTGCCGCTATCGTCGACGGGCTGCGCCGCCAGTACCCGGATAACACCCTGTTCGTGAGCTCGGGCGACAATTACATTCCCGGCTCCCGTTACACGGCGTCCGCCGATGACTCTTTCAATACAGTAACCGGGGTGGCCACGCCCGGGGCAGGGCGGGCAGATATCGCCTTCCTGAACGCCATGGGCCTGGAAGTGTCTGCGGTGGGCAATCATGACCTGGACAGCGGTACCAGTGCCTTTGCGTCCCTTGTCTCTGCGGACGCTAACTGGGCGGGAGCTCAGTTTCCGTACCTGAGTACGAACCTGGACTTTTCCACCGACGCCAATGTCAGCTCGCTGGCGGTGACCAACGGCCAGGAGGCCAGTTCGATTCCGAGCAGTCTGGCAGGGAATGCTGTCGTTACGGTCAACGGGGAAGCAATCGGCCTGGTTGGCGCTGTCACCCCAACGCTGGAGAATCTGACATCGACGGGCGATATTACGGTACTGCCTGCCAACGATAGCGTGTCCGATCTGGCCGCTGTCATTCAGTCTTCGGTTGATGAATTGACCGCCGAAGGTATCGACAAGATTATCCTGCTGGCGCATATGCAGCAGATTTCGGTAGAGAAGCAGTTGGCTGGCTTGCTGGAGGACGTTGATATTATCGTCGCCGGCGGCTCGAACACCCTGCTGGCAGATTATAATGACCGCCTGCTGGATGGCGATACCGCCGCTGATACCTACCCCTTGCTGTACACCAGCGCCAAAAACGAGCCGGTGATGCTGGTCAATGTGGATGGCGATTACAAATACCTTGGCAGACTGCTGGTGGAATTTGATAGCCAGGGGCGGGTTATTCTGAACAGCCTGAATCCGCTGGTCAGTGGCGTCTATTCTGCAGAGCAGGATACGGTGGACGCAGTGGGCGGAATGGCCAATGCCACGGTCGATAATATTGTGGATGCGGTGAACGATGTGTTGATTGCCCAGGAGGGCACGATCCTTGGCAACACGTCAGTGTACCTCAACGGCCAGCGTTCGTCCGTGCGCTCTGAGGAAACCAACCTCGGCAACCTGACCGCTGACGCAAACCTGTGGTATGCCCAGCAGTATGATCCAACCGCTGAAATCTCCATCAAGAACGGCGGCGGCATCCGGGCCGATATCGGCAGCTTTGCGTTTCCGGCGGGTTCAACGGATGTTGCGGATCTGGAATATTTCCCGCCTGAAGCTTTCCCCGCGGCCGGCAAGGAAAACGGCGACATTTCCCAGTTCGATATTCAGAGCGCACTGGCATTCAATAACGGTCTGGCTCTGGTCGACGTTACCGCCGGGGAACTGAAAGCCATCGTTGAACATTCGGTCAGCACCGTTGGTGCCGGCGCCTTCCCACAGGTGGGTGGCATGAGCTTTACCTACGATCCTGAGGCTACTGCGGGTAGCCGCGTTACTGAGCTGAGCGTGGGCGCGACGGATGTGGTTATCGGTGGCGCCGTTCAGGCAGTGGGCCCCTTCCGCCTGACGACTCTGAGTTTTCTGGCCGATGGTGGCGATGGCTACCCGATTCCCGAGACCAACCGGGTGGACCTGGTTGCCGACGCAGGTGTCGCTACAAGTGTTGATATGAGTGCTGATGACCCGGGGGCATCCGACTTTGCCATCACCGGTTCTGAGCAGGATGCACTGGCGGAATATCTGCAGGCATTTTTTGCCGATAGCAACACGCCGTTCAGTAATGCAGATTCAATCGTCAGTGGTGCCAATGATGAGCGGATAATGACCCCGTAAATCAGCACAGACTGGACATCAGAAAACAGCGGCCTCTATGGCCGCTGGTTTTCTATGCTTCTGCGCTATCCGCAACGGGCTCGTCTTTGGCCCAACTGCCGAACGCCAATTCCGAAACCCGCTCGATTTCATCTTCAGGCACGGCATTCACGTCGCCCAGTTCCAGTTTGTCGTAGTGGAATGCGTAGAGTCGCGATGCGAATTCGGCGATGGGCAGGGAAGCCTCTCCGCGAATTTCGCCATGGCCACGGGTTGAGCAGTTGATGCCCTGACCCCAGTCCTGGCCGCTGTCGTTGTTGGGGTTGAAAAAATACACCCGCATGTCGTTTTGCGGGCTCAGGCAGACCCTGCGGATAACGATGGCATGACGGCCGACAAAGCGCGCAGCGCTGTCGGTGACCGCGATGCCGGCAGGCTGGGGGTGAATCAGCGGCATATTGTCGTTGTAGAACGGATGGTAGCTGGCATAGAAGTAGCGGATAAAACCGTTGTAATCGGTAATCTCGCCGGTGGTAACGTCGCTGACCACCCGGAAGCCGTGGTTGACCCACCAGCCGTAAAACTCCGGGTTGATCCAGCGGTGTGCATCGTCTTCCCGATCACTACAGCGGCGCCACATTTCGCCGTAAATACGGTCCAGGTGCGGGATTAGCAGCAGGGAAACCGGGTCCACGTCCATCGGAATCTCGGTGACCAGCCCGTCCTCCAGATCTTTTGACGATACCTCATCGCCTTCAAAGCGCATCAGGATTTCGTTATCCCGGGCGGCCCAGGCCAGTAGCTGCAGCAGGTAGTCCGCTTCGTGGTCGGCCCAGAGGCTCAGGCCGATGGCAGACTGGCAGCTGGGGTTGTTGCCCTGGCCCACGCCCAGTGGCTGGCCAAGCAGGTTCAGCACCCCGGCCAGCAGGAAGACACGGGGGCGATGGGCATCCCCGAACACGCTACGTATCATTTCCCGGTTTTCGTCAGATACCCTGAGTTCAATCTGCCGCCATAGCGCCTGAGCAACCGCGGGCGTAAACAGCGAGCCCCGTTCCAGCATCATCGCCAGGCCATAGACCGCCTGGCAGGTCTCAGGAAAGATGGCTTCGTCAATCAGTGTCTTGACCAGCTCGGTGTAGCACAACAGGTCATCCTGACCGGTCATCGTCAGGCCCAGTGCTGCCGACAGCAGGTCGTCTTTTTCTGTGGCGCGCAGGAACCTTATCAGTACCGCGTGATAGGGCGATGCCAGACCGGTGTCGTGCATACTGTCTGCCAGCCGCGCGGCCTCTACGGCCAGGGACAAATCGTCCATCTTTTCAAGACGCTCGAGATAGACAGTGGTGCCCGGGTCTTCCTGGCTTCCCGGCGTTGGCGCATAGAGTGCGCGTACCAGTCTGGTGGCATTTTCGTTGTCCGAGGTTTTCAGTGTCGGATCATAAAGGCAGGTTGCGATCTGCCCGATCATTTCGCGGATGCTGTCGACCTGGATCGGGCGTTGTTCCAGCAGGCGCCAGACTTCGTCGACGAGGCTGTCCAGAAGGTTGGCATAACCGAGATGGTTCACCAGATACTGGTAAAGCGACTGAACAATTACCCCAAGCTGTTTTGGTCGCTCGCGGTCAGCCTCTGAAAGGCTGCCTGAAAGCAGGTCCAGGTTCAGGGCCATCACCTGGGTCAGAAAATGGGATGCCTGCTCCGCAGAAATGCCGGGGTGAAAGTAATCGCCGCGAATGACCGCCAGCATTCGCAATTCACTGATTGCCTCGACAATGGTAGTGACAGCACCGGCCGATCTCAGTGACTGCCGGGCGAGAACCGGCTTGAGCAGCGCTGGCTGCGCCCAGTCGCTGGTGCCAAAAATGCCGGCGGCTTCCAGGGTGGGTATGCGCCGGTAGAGCACATCAAAGCCGCCGGGCATGATCATCAGCTGCCGCGCCCGCTCTAACAGCCCCATGCTTGAGGCCGTGTTGTCCGAGCGCCGGGCGCGGGCAAATTCAGAGATGGCGATGTCGAACTGAATTGACGTATTGGCCAAAGCAGGATCAGAAGATAGGCTCAAGCGGGTAAATCCTTGTTGGTTCGTTCAATACACAGGGTCAGGATAGCGATAATATAACTCAAGGCAAACGGGCATAAAAAAAGCGCGGCCGTTTCCGACCGCGCTTTTCATCTACCGGGTGTGATCACGCCAGATCGAAGCGATCTGCGTTCATCACCTTAGTCCATGCAGCGACGAAGTCGTTGACGAACTTCTCTTCGTTGTCGTCCTGGGCATACACTTCCGCGTAGGCGCGCAGGATAGAGTTGGAACCGAACACCAGGTCAACACGGGTCGCGGTGAACTTGGTGTTGCCGCTCTTACGATCCACGATGTTGTAGGAGTTCTTGCCAGTGGGCTCCCAACGGTTTGCCATGTCGGTGAGGTTCACGAAGAAGTCGTTGGTCAGCTGGCCAACGCGATCTGTGAATACGCCGTGCTTGGTGTTGCCGTAGTTGGTGCCGAGCACCCGCATGCCGCCCATCAGAACGGTCATTTCAGGCGCGGTCAGGCCCATCAGCTGGGCACGGTCCAGAAGCATTTCTTCCGGCTTGACCACGTAGTCCTTCTTCAGCCAGTTGCGGAAGCCATCGGCCAGCGGCTCCATCGGCTCGAAAGACGCGGCATCGGTCTGCTCGTCGGTGGCGTCGCCACGGCCTTTCGAGAAAGGTACGTGCACGTCGTGGCCGGCTGCCTTGGCGGCTTTCTCAACGCCCAGGTTGCCGCCCAGAACGATGACGTCAGCAATGCTGGCGCCGGTCTCGGCAGAGATCTTCTCGTAGACCTTGAGTACCTTGGCCAGACGATCGGGCTCGTTGCCCTCCCAGTCTTTCTGCGGAGCCAGACGGATGCGAGCGCCGTTGGCGCCACCCCGCATGTCGGATCCACGGAAGGTACGGGCGCTGTCCCAGGCTGTGGTGATCAGCTCGTTCAGGCTCAGGCCGGCTTCATCGATCTTAGCCTTGACGATTTCTTCGATGTAGTTGGTCTCACCCTGCGGGCAAGGATCCTGCCAGATCAGGTCTTCAGCAGGCACACCCGGGCCGATGTAACGGGCTTTGGGGCCCATGTCACGGTGAGTCAGCTTGAACCAGGCGCGGGCGAAGCAATCCTGGAAGTAAGCCGGATCTGCCATGAACTTCTCGCAGATGGCGCGGTACTTCGGATCTACCTTCATGGCCATGTCCGCGTCGGTCATCATCGGACGAACGCGGGTCTTCATGTCCGTAGGATCAACCGGCATGTGCTCTTCTTTGATATCTATCGGCTCATACTGATTGGCACCGGCCGGGCTCTTGGTGAGCTTCCACTCATAACCGAACAGCAGGTCGAAGTAACCCATGTCGAACTTGGTCGGGTTGGTGGTCCATGCACCTTCAATACCGGACGTTACGGCATTGGTGGCCTTCCCATCCATGTTCGGATTCATCCAGCCGAAGCCCTGGGTTTCAACGTCAGCACCTTCGGGCTCTGGCCCAAGCGCATCCGCATTACCGTTACCGTGTGCCTTACCAACGGTGTGACCACCGGCAGTCAGGGCCGCAGTCTCTTCATCGTTCATTGCCATACGGGCAAAAGTGGTACGAACCTGCTCTGCGGTTGCCTGCGGATCAGGGTTACCGTTAACACCTTCCGGGTTCACGTAAATCAGACCCATCTGAACAGCGGCCAGCGGGTTTTCCATGGTGTCGGGCTTGGTTACATCTTCGTAACGGTGGTCTGAGGGGGCCAGCCATTCTTTTTCAGAGCCCCAGTAAATGTCTTCTTCCGGGTGCCAGATGTCCGCACGGCCGTAGGAGAAGCCAAAGGTTTTGAAGCCCATGGACTCATAAGCGACGTTGCCGGCCAGAATGAACAGGTCAGCCCAGCTGATCTTGTTGCCATACTTTTTCTTGAGTGGCCACAGCAAACGACGGGCCTTGTCCAGGTTTCCGTTATCTGGGAAAGAGTTGAGCGGGGCGAAACGCTGATTGCCGGTACCGGCACCACCACGGCCATCAGCCAGGCGGTATGTACCCGCAGCGTGCCAAGCCAGACGGATCATCAGGCCGCCGTAGTGACCCCAGTCCGCTGGCCACCAGTCCTGGCTGTCGGTCATCAGCGCATGCATGTCCTTTTCCAGGGCTTCGTAATCGAGCTTTTTGACCTCTTCGCGATAGTCAAAGTCTTCGCCCATCGGGTTGGATTTGGTGTCGTGCTGATGAAGGATCTCGAGGTTCAGATTTTCTGGCCACCACGCCTTAACATCTGCCTGCTGCTGCGTGTTGGAACCATGCATTACGGGGCATTTGCCGCCGGTGCCTGCGTTATTATTACCGTCCATAACTCTCTCCGATCTTGACTGGTTTTGTTGAGCAACTCATCTCAGACTTAACTTCTTGATTCAGGAAGCCTGAACTGAGCCAGACTGCCTTGAGATATTTCCTTTATAGCAATGGTGATCGATTGAAACAATTAAGATTTAATGACTAAAGCTATAGCCTTTGTTTATGGGGCGCTATTTCCTTCCGCAGTAGTTACGCTGCCCGGTGCTGCGACGGTTTATTTGACTATCGCTAAAAACTAGTCGCTGTTTGCAGATTTTGCCACTGGGCACCTAATCGGTCCTTTGAGTGTCTGAATTTTTTACACACTGCTCTCGTTTGTTTTCGCGAGTTTAGCCAGGCTGCTGAAAAATATTTATTTTTTTGGAATGGCACAGAGACTGCATTGTGAGTAGTCCAACCTGCCCGCTAATGATTCGGGTTGCATCGAGGAGAGAACAACTATGAAAAAACTGATTCTGGCCGCAGGCGTTGCTTCGCTGGTCGCGGCTTCGCCGGCGTTTGGTGGCCTGACGCTATCCGGAACCATTTTTGATAAAACAATATCCGAGCCTGATTTTCAGGACGGAATCAGTGGCCTGCAGACGGGGATGGTAGAAACCACACTCGGTGCTGATGGGAATCCCGTTTACATCACCGGAAGTGGAGGTGAGGTTGACAGCCAGACAACATTCAATAACTGGTGGAAGGACACCGGCGCAGGCTCAACAGCTTTTAGCCTGACGCTTGATGAAACTTCCCCAGGTTCTGGATTGTTCGCATATAGCAGTTCCGCTTTCTTCCCGATCGACAATCAACTCGGTGGCAATGAGACAAACACGCACAATTACCACTTTACCATGAAGCTTGGCGGCACTACGTCATTCGAATCCTCTGACGTCTTTAATTTCACTGGTGACGATGACCTTTGGGTGTTTATTAACGGCACTCTTGTGATGGATCTCGGCGGTGTTCATGCTCCTGTGAGCGCGAGCCTCACCGGCGATGATCTGGTCAAAATGGGCCTGTCCACTGGCACTGAATACAGCCTGGATATTTTTTTCGCAGAGCGCCACACCACGCAATCCAACTTCAACATTACCACTTCGTTCCGAGTGGATGATCGGGTTGAAGTACCAGAGCCCGGTTCACTGGCGTTGATGGGCCTTGGCCTGGCAGGTCTTCTGACCTGGCGTCGTCGCCATCACGCCTGACAAGGCTGACACTAGGCCGGACCATACGGTCAGGCCTGCTTCAGGGTTTTAAGAAGAGACTCCGCGCTCCAGGGCCTGGGGTCTTTTTCCTGTTGGTGCATCAGTTCGACCAGCTTCTGGTTCACTGGTGCTTCAGTGCCCAATGATCTGGCCAGCTTGACGACCTCACCGTTGATCCAGTCTACCTCTGTGGGACGCCCCGCCTGAAGGTCTTCCCACATGGATGATCGTGCTACGGGGTCGATGGTCAGCATCTGTTTGGCGACCCGGGTGAAGATCCAGTCGGGTGAGGCCATTAATACGGGAATCAGCCCGGTGGGCAGGCCGGTAAGCTTGACCGTTGGTATTCCGGCCTGTTTAAGAAGCTTCAGGGTCTCCCGCTGGGCCATGGCAAGCACAAGACGGTAGTCGCGCTGCGAGAGCTCTTCCAGCAGAGGCACGCCAGACAGGGCGTTGACCGGGTTATTAAGATTAAGCAGCAGCTTGGACCACATGACCGATTCTATGTCGGTGCGAAGTTCGAGGGGCAGACCCGCTTTTTCAAACCAGGGTAAAGCAGATTCCAGAACCGAGTTTTCGGCAGCCATCAGATGGCCCTCAGTTCCCTGGTGGAAGTGCCCGGGCGCCTGTTGCAGCACATTGAACGGCACCATGCCCGCGACCACGTTAGCGTCGGGCATGGCTTGCTGAAGCTCTGCGGCGTTGGAAATGCCATTCTGCAGGCTGACCACCGGTACGCCGGGTTTTACGTGGGGCGCGAGGGTTTCGCCGGCTTCGCGGGTGGCTGCGGATTTAACTGTAACCAGCACAAGGTCTGCATCGCCCGCAGGCTCTGGAGAGACCACGTAACCAGAATCACCGAGTCCATGTTCTGCACTGAAGCCCTCATAGTCGGTGATCTTGAGCGGATTATCGCGGAACACGGACTGCATCCTGGCACGCCCGATAAATGTGACACTGGCGCCTGCTGAAAGCAGCCGTCCACCGACATAGCAGCCGATGCTGCCGGCACCGAAGATCACGACACGAATAGGGGGATTGTTCATTACTGTTTTCCCGCTGAGAAGTTGATTGTACACCGCAACTTTGAAGCCTGGCTGGTAACCATAGCAGTTCCTGCTTCCTTTCCGAATCAGCAAACATGGGGCCCTTCAATCTGAGGTACAGTCTCGTTAGAGTTAGAGCCATTATCCTTTATTCGAGAGAGGTACCATGTCAGTGATAAAAACCGCCGTTATTACCGGAGCGAATCGTGGGATCGGCCTGGAACTGGCTCGCCAGTTTGCAGGCAGAGGTTACTCAGTGATTGGCGTATGTCGGGCAAGCTCGGATGAGCTGAACGCCATCGCCGCGTCAGTGATTGAGGGAATTGACGTTACCCGTGAAAGCGACATTCAATCGTTGGTCGGCCAGTTGAAAGACACAACCATCGACCTTCTTATCAACAACGCTGGCCTGCTTCAGGATGAAAAACTGGGCAGTATCGATTTTGACTCGATCCGCGCGCAGATGGAAATCAACGCCTACGCGCCGCTAAGGGTGGTAGAAGCATTGGTGTCGAGGATTCCTGACGGTGGAAAGATTGCCAATATCACCAGCCGGATGGGATCAATAGCAGACAACGATTCCGGCGGCCGCTATGGTTACCGCGCGTCGAAGGCGGCGCTGAACGCCTTTGGTAAATCCCTGGCCATGGACCTGAAGCCCCGGGGAATTGCGGTGGCCCAACTTCACCCTGGCTATGTGCAAACCCGCATGGTGAACTTCGGCGGCCTGATTTCGCCAGAGGAGTCCGCCAGTGGACTGGCCGCTCGCATTGACGGTCTTAACCTGGAGAACACCGGGTCATTCTGGCACAGCAATGGGGAAGAGTTGCCCTGGTAAAATGTAAAACCACCAGGCACAAAAAAAGGCAGCCGAAGCTGCCTTTTTCTTACGTGCTGACTGTTATTTAAACAGCAACTACGTTTTCTGCCTGAGGACCTTTCTGGCCTTCAGTAACGGTGAAGTCGACTTGCTGGCCTTCAGCCAGAGTCTTGAAACCGCCACCCTGAATTGCGCTGTAGTGAACGAAGACGTCCGGGCCGCTTTCGCGAGTGATGAAGCCAAAACCTTTTGCTTCGTTGAAAAACTTAACAGTACCGGTAGTTGTAGACATAATATTAATCCTGAAATCGATAATTTAATGTGCAGCCAGACCATCCGAATGATGACTGATCTACGTTGTGCGGAAACAAAAAACGCGCGGGATCAAAAACAGGACAGGCAACTACCAAATTAAAAGCGGTGCGTCTTATTCGTGAAATGCTTTGCTAAATCTTTCCTACGAGAGCCACAGTACTCTTATACTCTCGGCCTTTGCAAATTTATTTTACCCACTGGCCCGGAGTGACCGATTGACTGAACCCGGAAAACGCCCGCAGATATCGCCCCAGGCCGCACTGTTGTTTCAGGGGGCTATCGGTGCAGTTGGTCTGATCGCCATTGTCCTGTTCAGCATCCCTGTTCCTGCTGCGGGCATCAGCCCGGGCGCTGCATTTGGTCTGGGGCTGGCGGGCGCCATTCTGACCTACGGCATTATCCTGCTGCTGTGCCGCTTGTTCGGTGATTCGGCCTGGCATCACCAAATGGAAAAGCTGCACCAATTTGCCTGCGACTATTCCTGGCACGTTCTGATCGCGCTGTCGGTGTTCGCCGGGGTTGGTGAGGAACTGCTGTTCCGAGGTGCTATCCAGGGCTGGATAGCGCAGCAGTTTCACCCGTTGATCGCCATTGCGGTCGCTTCAGTGTTGTTCGGGCTGGTTCACTTTCTTTCCTTCGCCTATTTTGTCATGGCGACCGGGCTGGGGCTGGTTCTGGGGGCAGTCTACGCGCTGACCGACAGCCTGTTTCTGGTGATGGTCTGGCACGGCGTGTACGATATGATTGCGTTATATAGCCTTCGGCGACATCCCCACCTGTTTGGTGTGAAATAGCCTGCCGGGCGGCATTCACCAGAACGAGAGGCAGCTTGTGAGCAAAGACTTTTTCAGAACGATTTTCTGGCCCATTCTCTACTTCTTTGAGAAGGGGAGTGAAGCTGCCAGCACTGAGGGCTATCGCCCGTCCCATCGCAAAATTCTGTTCGCCGTTGGCTTTCTGTTTTTCATCCTGTCCATGGCCACGCTTTTTTTCGTGATCGTCACGGGCACCCTCGGCGGACTTTTCCCGGTGGCCGTCTTTGCCTTTATAAGCCTGGTCTGTGCGGTGGTTGCGACCCTTGGCAGTGACGGTGCTGTGGCGAAAATCTGGGGCAACCAGTCGCCTGAAAAGTGAATTACTGCTGTTTATTCACATAAATCAGAAAAATTGATTCGCGGAATACCCGAACCCTTTCCATACTCAGGCCACTACAAAAATAACCGTGGGTGGTGACTGATAATGAGTGAGCGTAAAGAACTGCCGGGTTGGCGATGGGGCCCGTTTACCTTCCGGCTGCCGTTTTATCACACCAAGCTCTGCTGGTCTGAATTTCTCCAGGGCCTGATGGTGTCTGCCGCTACCGGCCTGGCGCTGGTGCCGATCATGACGGCTTTCTTTGGTTTCAGTTTTGAAGAAGCCATCGCGCTCTCGATGATTCACGCCTTCCTGATTGCCTCAGCCGTGATCGTGTTCGGCGAACCCTATGCCGGTGGCTGGATCACACCGGCGTTGCCGCTTATTCTCGCGTTCGTGATTGGCGGCTACGAGGACCCGTCCAGCCGCTTCCAGGCCATGACTGCTCTGACGCTGGTGTTCGCCAGCCTGGTGTTTATCCTGGGTATTACCGGGCTGGGTCGGAAAATGGTGATCTGGCTGCCGGATACGCTGAAAGCAGGCATTATCCTGGGCGCGTCAATCGCCGCGTTAAAACGGGTCTTTATCGACGACGCCGACAAGTTTCTTCTCGAGCAGCCCATTGCGACCACCATGGCAGTGGCGGTCTGTCTGATTTTTACCTTCTCGATTCCCATGCAGAAGCTCAAAGAGCGAAATCGCTTCTTCCTGATGCTCGGTGCGCTCGGCTTGCTGCCAGGCTTTCTGGTGGCGGCGATGATCGGCCCACTGGTGGGTGAAGTGAACTTTGATATCGAGTGGGGCTTTATGGTGCCGCCGCTGGCGGAAGCCTTTGCCAAGGCGTCTCCTCTGGTCAATGGCTGGCCGACGATTGAAATGCTCGCCCAGAGCATCCCCCTGGCGTTGATTGCCTACATCATTCTATTCGGTGACATCGTGACCGGTAACGAAGTGCTACGGGACGGCATGGCTGTGCGCAAGGATGAGCACATCGACATCAACCTGAATCGCACCCATTACTCCCTGGCGATCCGTAACGCCGCCATGGCCATAGTGGCGCCCTTCTTCCCGACCCAGGGTGCAGTCTGGACCGGCGTCCACGTCATTGTGGTGCAGCGCTGGAAGCAGGGGCCAAAAGCCATGGGTAGCCTGCATAGCGGCCTGGCGTCCTATTATCTGATGGGCCTGCCGTTCATTTATTTCCTGCTTCCACTGATGACCGGGCTAAAGCCCCTGCTGGGTATCGCACTGTCGCTGACGCTGGTGCTGACGGGCTTCGCCTGCGCTTACATCGCGATGTCCATTCCCAAAAGCAATGCCTCACGGGGTACGGTCGTCCTGATTGGCGCAGCGCTGGCGTTTTTCGAACCCTGGATCGGGCTGTTAATTGGTGTGGTGGCAACGCTGACCATGGTCGGCTGGGACCGCAACGCCGATCCCATTCCACATGATTAGAGTTTAGGTCCGGCAGATCATAACGCCCTGCCGCTACTGGCAGGGCGTGGTTCAAGTCTATAAAGTGAAGGTTCAGGCTTTTATGACGGACCATCAAACGGATCAATCTCAGTATGTTGCGAATTTCCGACTCGGTGACCCTGGGTGACTGGGAAATAGAGCTCTCGCAGATTCGGGCGCAGGGAGCGGGCGGGCAGAACGTGAACAAGGTCGCGTCTGCCATCCACCTGCGTTTCGACATCCAGACCTCGAGCCTGCCCCCCTTCTACAAAGAGCGGCTGATGAAACTGTCCGACCAGCGGATCAGCAAAGAGGGCGTGATCGTGATCAAGGCGCAGAAATACCGGACTCAGGAGCTGAACCGAGAGGATGCCCTGGAACGCCTGAAGGAACTGATACTGAGTGCCACCCGCCTGCAGAAAGCCCGCCGACCGACCCGCCCGACCAAGGGCTCCCAGCGCCGCAGGGTGGATCACAAGACCCAGAAGGGGAAGACCAAGGCCCTGCGGGGTAAGGTCAAAGTCTGAATTCAGGAGTCCGGCTATGCTGATTGCCTATCGTGCCCGTGATATCGCCGAAGCTCACATTGTGTCTGGCATGCTTCACGCACAGGGTATCGAAGCCCACGTTGGCGGGCATTACCTGCAGGGCGCCATGGGCGAGATCGGGGCAGCGGGATTCAGCAATGTTCATGTTGAAGATGAAGACTACCCCCGCGCGCGTGACCTGATTGCCGAATACGAGGCGAACCGGCCGGAGGAAGCCTCCAAGCCTGATTCTGGAGGACGGGTCCAGCGCTACGCGATCGGGTTCCTGGTTGCCGTTGCAGTGTTGCTGGCCGTGCTGGTAGGAGCGCTGTGAGCGAGCGGTGCCCAGTCTGCGAGCAGGGTGAGCTGACCCGGTTCCAGGCCGTTAAGGATACCCGCTACCACCGCTGTTCTATGTGCCAGGCTACCCTGATGGCTCCTGAGTGCCGGCTGGGGCCATCAGAAGAGAAAGCGGTTTATGCGCTTCATGACAACAATACTGAAGACCCCGGTTATCGCCAGTTCCTTTCCCGGCTTGCAGAACCGCTGCTGAAACGGCTTTCACCAGGCAGTCGCGGCCTGGATTTTGGCTGCGGCCCCGGGCCTGCGCTGGCTGCGATGCTGGAGGAGTCGGGCATGACAATGTCGCTCTACGATCCCTACTTCCATCCAGACAGGTCAGTCCTGGACCAGCCGTATGATTTTGTTACCTGTACCGAAGTGATCGAGCATCTGTACCACCCAGCGTCGGTGTTTCGGCAACTGGACGGGCTGCTTGTGCCCGGCGCCATCCTGGGCGTGATGACCTGTTTCCAGACAGACGATGCCCGCTTTGCCAACTGGCATTACCGTCGAGACCCCACCCACGTGGTGTTCTACAAGCAGGCGACACTGCAATGGCTGGCCGACCATTATGGCTGGCACCTCGAGGTGCCAGCCAAAGACGTTGCCATATTTCGGAAGCCCGTCAGGCCGTTGCCCGGCTAGAAGGTGGACAGCCCCGTGGCTTCCATAAACCGGTATTGCCAGTAACGCAGCTGCGAATGATCTGCCCAGGCCTGGTAGGGCAGGCTCATGACCGCCGGGCTGCCTGGCCCGCTGAGCCATTGCTCCTCAAAGAACAGGCTGGCCTTCTCGACCGTCGGGTGGCGCCGGTCGGCCAGCACCAGTACATCTGTTTCCAGATTGAGATCGTCCAGGTTGCGGCGGGTGAAGTTCGCGGAACCCAGAAGCATCCGGGCCTGGCCATCCTTGTCCTGTCTTAGTAGCAGTTTGCTGTGACACTGTTCACCTCGGGTGTTGCACCAGCGAACCGAAACCCCATTGTTGGTCAGCTCCATGGCGGCCTGGCGATTTGGTACACCGCTTTTTTCGCGGCCAAACGCATCATGGTTGGCGTCAAGCAGTACCCGCACCTTCACGCCCCGGCGGCTGGCCTTGATCAGGGCTTCCAGGACAGCCCGGTGAGACAGGTAGAACATCGCCATATCAAGCTGATCTCCGGGCTCGGCCGTGGTGATCATGTCCTGGGCGGCATCGAGGATAGCCGACTCGGTCACTACCTGGATGCGCACATCCCCGGCGGGCGCCACCTCACTGATGCGGCCCAGAGCATTGTCGACCGCGCGGGTGCTGGCGTCTGACATGGCAAGAACAGCGCGTTCGCTGCGCAGCAGGTCTGCCACTGCGGGGCCGCCAAAGCTGAGCCCGACGTTACTGTGGTGGCTGCTGCCATCGTGGGGGTTGGCAGACGAAACCAGTGCCCGGAAGCCGTCCGGGCTGTCGGTAACCAGAATTTTCCGGTGATTGGCCTTGAAGTTCAGCAGGCTGAGATAGCTGCGCAGCGTCACTTTCTGGTCACCAATCGGGTTGGGAAGCCATCCGGCCTCGGAGGAATTGCCGAACCACTGGCAGCAGATCCGCCACACACCCGACCACAAGGGGTTGCTGTCCCGAAGCGGCGTCAGGTCCGTGAGCGTGACTTGAATCCCGGCCTCCTCCAGTGCCTGGAAATGAGGCGATTCCGTGCCTCCATAGAGCGTGTTGATCGGGTCTGATATCACCACGATCGCAAGCTCCGGAAAGGCTTCCCGCTGGCGGATCAGGGCCTGGGTCAGTTGCATGGCCAGAGGCCGTCCCTGCTGGGTTTCACCTCCTGTGCTGTTGTACAGGAACATATCCACCAGAATGAATTCGCGGGCCTGTTGGATCATCGACCGGGTTTCGTTGAACAGTTCATGGTCAAGGCGAGGCGCTTCGTCGCCGAAATGTAGTGTGCGATCCGTTAACAGCCGGGGTTCCACCAATGGATGAATAGCCCCCGAATAGGCGATGCCGCTGGGTAGTGGTTTGAACGAGTGGTATACACCGGTGCCAGTAATGGCCAGCAGAAAAAGCGCGAGCAGTAACTTTATGGTCATCGCCAGATTCCCTGGTTGAAGGTCTGTTTTCCATTGATTTCAGGACTATACGTGACCTTTCAGCCCGCGTCTTTTACCGAATGATATTGCCTGAGCTTCAGATCCGGCCCGTGATGCGGGTCCCACTCGAACAAACCCTTACAAAAAACCACACAGGCTGCGCTATCCCCCGGCGGGCTCAGTTTCTAAACTGAAAAGAAAAGAGGTCTGGCCTGAACTGCTGTGGATGGATTACGTTTCGTTTTTGAGAGGATATTCAGTCTCCGTTTGCTGGTTGTGGCAGCCGCAGCTGGGCTTGCCGTGGCGGGTGACGCCGTGCCGTTGCTGGGATATGTGGATAGTCTGTTGTTGGGCGCACTGGGTGATGCCACCGGCGACGCCATGGACGCCGGCGGTCTGGCCGAGCCTGCCTGGTCGGAAGCGGCCATCCGCGGTGCATTGATGGCCGTTGCCATGTTTCTGGTGCTGGCGGTGCCCCGGCTCGGCGGCGCAGTGGCCCTGCCGGTGGTGCTCCTGCTTGCGGGCGCCCTGGTCGTGGTGCAAGCGGCCCTGATGTTTTACCAGAGTGTCTGGCTGCCGCTGGGAGAAGTGGTTGCGCTGCTAATGGCCGGTTACCTGGTGATGCTGTTCTGGTTGCAACCACAGCGCACCATTTTATCACTGACCAGTAACGTGGTGGACGCCCGCACCCGGCTCAGCAAACTGCTTCTGCGCCAGGGTCAGGCCGATGATGCCCTTGAGGTGCTGGCCGACTGCCCGGCAGATGATCAGACCCTGGAACTGCAGTACGACATTGCCATTGCCCAGGAACGAAAACGTCAGTACGACAAGGCCTGTGCCACCTTCCGACAGATTGTCGCCAGTCGCCGTAACTTCCGCGATGCAGGCAAACGCCTGGCAGCGCTGGAATCTATGGCCAGCGAGGTAAACCGTGTAGGCGGTGCCGGTTTCGACAGTACCCGAACGCTGGTGTTGCCAGAACAGAACCTGAGCCGGCCAACCCTGGGCCGTTATGAAATCGAGCGGGAAATCGGCCGGGGCGCCATGGGTGTGGTTTACCTGGGCAAGGACCCGAAGATTTCCCGCACCGTTGCGATCAAGACCCTCAGCTATCAGGCGTTTGACCCGGCCGAACTCAGTGATCTGAAATCCCGGTTTTTCCGGGAAGCCGAGGCGGCGGGGCGTTTGAATCACCCCGCCATCGTGACCGTTTATGATGTCGGCGAAGAGGCAGATCTGGCGTTCATTGCCATGGATTATGCCCAGGGGCGACCGCTCAGCGATTTTGGCAAGCCCGACCGGTTGCTGCCGTTGAATACCGTGCTGATGATTGTCGCCCGGGTGGCCGATGCTCTGGGCTATGCCCACGGTCAGAACATCATCCATCGTGATATCAAGCCGGGCAATATTATCTACAACCCGGATAACGGCGACATCAAGATTACGGATTTCGGCATTGCCAAAATATCCGACGATTCCCGCACCCGCACGGGCAGCGTGATGGGTAGCCCGCTTTACATGTCCCCGGAACAGCTGAAGGGCCAGAAAGTAACCGGTGCTTCAGATACCTACAGCCTTGGAGTGACGCTTTACAAACTGGTGTCGGGCCATACGCCCTATCAGGGTGAGACCCTTGCGGCGTTGACCTATCAGATTCTGAACAAACGCCCGCGCAGTGTCCGGGAATTCAATAAAGACCTTCCCAATGGTGTGGTGCGGTTGATCAATAAAGCCATTCAGCGGGAGCCCGAGAAACGCTTCGCCAATGCCGCAACCATGGCTGAAGCAATACGGCGACAGGCCGCCAGGGATACAGAGGAGGTGTCCTGATGACACTGCTGGTCAGTGGTCTGACAGACACAGGCGCCGTGCGCAAATCCAATCAGGACGCCATTGACTGGTGTGTTGATGACGCTTCAAACCAGGCGTTGCTGGTGGTTGCGGACGGCATGGGCGGATACCAGGGTGGTGAGGAAGCCAGCCGGATTGCCGTGGATACGGTAATGGAAGTTCTTGGTCCATGCCTGAGTGAAGCCGAGGCCCCTGATACCCGGGAACGACTGGTGCAGTCGGCACTGGATCTCGCTAGCGAACGCATCGAAGCGCGCAAGGGCGAGGCACCCGATCTGGCTAAAATGGGCACCACCATCGTGCTGGCCTGGGTGACTGGCAAACAGGCCCTGGTTGCGCATCTGGGCGATTCCCGCTGTTATCTGGTGCAGAACCAGACACTGCAGTGTCTGACCAGAGACGACACCGTGGTTCAGAACATGCTGGAGGACGGCAGCATCAAGGAAAGGGATGTTCCAAACGTGCCTTTTCGCAATGTGCTCACGCGGGCTCTGGGCGCGTCCGACGCCTCCGCAACGTTCAGTGAGGTGTCGCTGGAAACCGGAGATCACCTGCTGCTCTGTTCCGACGGCCTGACCGGGGCGCTCGACGAAAACGCCTGGTTGCAGCTGATGTCGACATCGGATTCGATTCAATCTTCGGTAGCAGCGCTGGTCAGGGCAAGCCTTGAGCAGGGGGCAAAAGACAATGTGTCCGTGGTTCTGCTATCAACCAACTAAACAGGAATGATTCATAGGGGGTTAGGGTAATGGCGTCGCTTTCGCAACTGGTAGACAGTGTTGTAGTGACCACCTTCGAGGTGGACAAGCCCGAGGTGAGGGTTGGCCGTCGTGCCGACAACGATATCCGCATCGACGAGATTTCCGTCAGCGGCCATCACGCGCTGATTGAGTGTGTCGCCAATGCCTATCTGGAAGGCACGGTGGATTACTACATCACCGACCGCAGCAGCACCAATGGCACCTTTGTGAATGACCTGCGGATCAGTGACCGTCAGCGACTGAACAGCGGCGATCGGGTGCGCATTGGCTGGAATGAGTTCCGCTTTGTCGACGAAGACGAAAGCGCGATGGAAAAGACCGCTTACATTCTCGATTGATAACTGAGAATTGAAAATTGAGGGTTGAGAGCGGAGCCGCTTTAGCGGCTCTGAATCACAAACTCGGAGAAACGCTGCAGCAGGGAGCTGGCGTGGAGTGAATCCTCGACCCCAGCCGTCAGCGCTTCAGGCGACAGGCCTTCCGCCAAGAGTGCGGGGGTCTGAGCTTGCAGGTAGGCCCGCATGATGTCCGCAGTAAACTCTGGGTGAAACTGCACACCCCAGGCGCAGGGTCCGATGCGAAACGCCTGGTGGGGCTCGAAGTCATTACTCGCCAGCAGTACGGCGCTTTCGGGCAGCTCAAGGACCGACTGGCGATGGGTCAGCTGCACCGGAAATTCCGCGGGCAGGCCCGCAAACAACGGGTCCTCCTGGGCCGACGCATGCAGCCGTATCGGGTAGCTGCCGGTTTCCCGCCCTCTCGGGTGGTAGCCGACCTTGCCGCCCAGGGCATGGGCCATCAGCTGATGACCATAGCAGACGCCCAGCACCGGCACGCCCCTCTCAATCGCCTTTGCGAGCCAGTCCCCAGTAGATTCGCTCCAGGGTTCACGGTCGCTGACCATGGCCGGTGACCCAGTCACCACAATGCCGTCCCAGTGATCGGGCTCTCCGGGAAGAGGCTGGCAGGTGACATCCACTACTTCCCGTGCAAGTTCCGCTGACAGGCCATTGAGGAACCAGCGATCAAAATCCCCGAAGGCGTCGCGGATCGGGGGCAGGGTGTTTCCGGTTTTAAGAATAACGACCCGGGCCGGGCCTGTACTGGTTTTCAATCCTCAAACACCGCGTTGTGGTAAACGTTCTGAACGTCGTCCAGGTCGTTCAGCATGTCCATGAACTTTTCGAACATCTCAACATCTTCGCCTTCGATTTTCGTGGTGGTCTGGGGCAGGAACTGGATTTCATCTACCTCAAACTCGATACCCTCGAACGCATCCTGCAGGGCCTGTTTGGCTTTTGCATATTCAGTGTGGGGCGCGAACACGGTGATCATGCCGTTTTCACATTCGATGTCGGTCACGTCGACATCCGCCATCATCAGTGCTTCCAGCGCTGCTTCTTCATCCTCGCCTGGGAAGCCCAGAATCGCGGAGTGGTCGAACATGTGGCTGACGCTGCCCTGGGTGCCAATCTTGCAGTTGGTCTTGGTGAACGCCAGGCGCACATCGCCGAAGGTGCGGTTCGGGTTGTCGGTCAGGCAATCCACGATGGCCATACAGTTACCGGGGCCGAAACCTTCGTAGCGGGCGGGTGAAAAGTCTTCGCCGGCACCGCCTTTGGCTTTCTCAATGGCCTTCTCAATAACATGAGCGGGCACCTGGTCTTTCTTGGCCCGTTCAATCAGTCCTCGCAACGATAGATTGGCTTCCGGGTCCGGGCCGCCAGATTTAGCACTGACGTAGATTTCCCGTCCGTATTTGCTGTAAACCTTGGTTTTGGCGGCGGCCGTCTTGGCCATGGAGTCTTTGCGGTTCTGGTAGGCTCTGCCCATGCTACTGCCTCAGTCGTGATTTCAAAAACGCCGATTTTACTCAACTACCCCAGGTGGTAACAGCCTTATTTGGCCATTGTGGGAAGGCGTCGCATTCCCCGGCGAAGCGCCTGGTTCAGGGCCGACCTGACCAGTGCCCCGGTCAGTGGGATGGCGTCCTCAAAATAAACGGTGTAATGAACCCGGGTCTTCTGTTCCGATGGGCTGCTAAAGCGGATCCGCCCGAAATGGTTTTTCAGCGGGCTCAGGCTGGTAATCGTATACTCGATCAGTGAGTCTGGCTCGAAACTGGTGACGGTCTCTTCCACGCTAATCGGGCCAATGCCGACCCTGCGGACGGACCCGATGCCATTGGGGTCGGCCTGGTCGCTGTCGCGAATCCTTTTTACCGGTGCGCCCAACAGTCTGCCAAAGCTCTGATGGTCTGCGAAAAGAGCGAAGACCCGGTGCAGCGGAATCTCAAAAGTTTCATCTATTTCAATTGTATGGGTTGCCATGTTCAAGCTCTTAAAAGGCGATTTTTTACAGAGTATCGGGTTCCGTGCTCTAACAAAAGGCATACCCGTTAGTGCTATTCTGGTTTGAGATACGGTAAGTCGAAGACAGGTCCGATTCCTTCAATGCAGGAGTAGTGTCCATGATCCCCGAGACTATGAAAGCCATGCTGCTGACCGGCCATGGTGGCATCGAGAAACTGGAATACGCAGACAATGTTCCAACCCCGGAGCCCGAAGCGGGGGAAGTCCTGGTCAAGGTGACTGCCACCGCCAAAAACAATACCGACCGTAAGGCCCGCGAGGGCCTTTACCCAACCAAGGATAAAGGGGATGTGACCTCCTTCCAGATGGGCGGTTCACCAACCCTGACTTTTCCGAGAATCCAGGGGGCGGATGTTGTCGGCCAGGTGGTTGCCGTAGGTGAGGGTGTCAGCCAGGGCAGGATTGGCGAGCGCGGCCTGCTGGATTTCAATCTGTACGCGGATGATCGGCGGGATATTAACCTGACGCCGGATTACTACGGCCATGGTGCCGATGGTGGTTATGCGGAGTACATTTCTGTGCCGTCCGACCAGTTTCACCAGGTCGAGAATGCGGATCTGGCGGATGCAGAACTGGCGTCCATGGGTATGTGCTCCTACCAGACCGCCCTTCATATGCTGACATCCGCCCGTGTGAAAGCAGGGGAGCGAATACTGGTCACCGGCGCCAGCGGTGGTGTTGGTACGGCACTGCTTCAGCTTTGCCGGATCATGGGCGCCATTCCATATGCACTCAGCCAGGCAGACAAAGCCGATGCGTTGATCGCCCTCGGCGCCGAGGCGGTTCTTGACCGCTCAGATATGGACAGTTTCACCGACCGGGTAAAAGCGGTGACCGGCGGCCATCCCTTCGATGCGGTGATGGACCTGGCTGGCGGTGAAATGACCAACGCTTTCATCGACGCCATGATTTTCAACATGAACAGCCGTGGCGATTATCCCCGCTTGAGCATCGCCGGCGCCAGTGCCGGTAACGTCAGCGAAATCCTGTGGACCAAAATCTATCTCTATCAGGTGCAGGTGTTCGGCGTGTCCCACGGCACCCGGGAAGAGGCAGAACAGCTGATTACCTGGATCCGCAGTGGCCAGCTCAGGCCGGTGCTGCACGCTGCCTTCAAACTGTCGGAGCTACATGAAGCAGAGCGCTATTTTGTAAGCCGCAACAGCAACTATCTGGGAAAGATCGTGATTGTTCCGGACGCCCAATGGGCCGAACACGGTGCGGCTTTTTCCCTCTAATCACCCAGTCCCGGAGATACGAGCATGCAGCCTGAACTCAAACTGCAATTGATGGACACCCACGCGGGCGGCGATGTAAGCCGTATTGTTACCGGTGGCATTCGCCCGCTGCCAGGCGCAACCGTGCGCGCCCAGATGGAATACCTGCGGGATGAGGCAGATGGCCTGCGCAGGCTGCTATTGGAAGAACCCTACGGTATTCCTGAGATGTCGGTAGACCTGTTGGTGCCGCCCACGGACCCGAAGGCGGTCGCCGGTTACATCATCATGGAAGTCATGGGCTACCCGATCTATTCCGGCTCCAACACCATGTGCACCGCCACCGCCGTTCTGGAAAGCGGCATTGTTGCCAAGCAGGAAGGCTGGCAGAGCTTTATGCTGGAAGCTCCGGCGGGTCTGGTGCATATCGATGCCTTTGTGCGGGATGGCGTGGTGGAAGCCATCACCTGCGGTGGCCTGCCCAGCTATATCGATACCTATCAGGCCAGCATCCATGTGCCTGATGTTGGCAATGTGAATTACAGCGTGGCCTACAGCGGCGGCTTCTACGCGCTGGTAGATGCCACCAGCCTGGGTTTTGCCTTGACCCTGGACGAAGAACGCAGGCTCAGTGACTGCGCCTACCGCATCGTGGAGGCCATTCGGGCAGAGCGGCGGTTTTCCCACTACACCCTGGGCGATGTTGGCCCGCTGCCGTTCCTGCATTTCATGGGGCCGGTTGAACAGCTAGCGGACAATTCCTATCGCTCCCGCTCTACAACCTATGTGCACCCGGGGGTTATCTGTCGCAGCACCACTGGCACCGGAACTTCGGCCCGGCTTGCGCTGATGAATCATGAGGGGAAAATCCGACCCGGGGATCGCCTTGAAACCGTTTCCCTCCGTGAGACCGGGTTTATCGGTGAATTTACCGGCGTGCGTCAGGAAGGCCCGCACCAGGTGGTAGAGAACACCATCACCGGTCGAAGCTTCGTGCTCAACCGCGCCGACATCGTCGTGAACTGCGATGACCCGATGGTTGAATGCGCAGGGCTGAAACACATTCTCACCAGCGCCCATCCGGAATAAGCAAACAGCAGGGTTTGCGGCATTACCCCGGGGACCGGAAGCGGGCCGGGTTGATGTCCAGCTTTTTCAGGCGTGACGACAGGGTCGTGGGTTTCATGCCCAGCATGACGGCAGCGCCGTCGTCCCCCGATACACGCCCGCCGGTGGCCCTTAGGGCGCGGATCAGGTTGTCCTTTTCCAGAGTCTGAATCTCCTGATCGGTCATGACCTGTGCGCCCGAATGGCGGGCGGGTGGCGCGTCCTCGCCGGTCATGGCAGGCTCATCCTGCTCCCGGCCGATCAGATCGAAGTCCAGTGAACCATCTGCAGTAATCACCTGGCGCTCGATAACGTTCTCCAGTTCCCGGACATTACCCGGCCAGTGGTACTGCTTCAGCTTTTCCACATCGGAGACCCGAAGTGGCAGGCGGGGGCGGTTGAACCTGATGCAGGCCCGGTTCAGGAACTCCTGAGCCAGCATGGGTATGTCCTCAATCCGCCGCCGCAAGGGCACTGACTCGATCGGGAAAACGTTCAGTCGGAAGTAGAGATCCTCCCGGAACTGCTTTTCGTTCACTTCGGTTTTGAGCTCCCGGTTGGTGGCGGCTATCACCCTCACGTTTACCGCCCGCGTGCGGTTCTCCCCGACCCGCTCGAACTGCTGATCCTGCAATACCCGCAGCAACTTGCCCTGCTGTTCCAGTGGAATTTCGCCCACTTCATCCAGGAACAGGGTGCCGCCGTCCGCCAGTTCAAATCTGCCCACCCGATCACTGAAGGCGCCGGTGAACGCGCCTTTTACGTGGCCGAAGAACTCGCTTTCGAACAGATCCTTGGGGATAGCCGCGCAGTTGACCCGGATCAGCGGGCGGTCCCGCCGGTCGCTGGCCTGATGAATGGCCCGGGCGATCAGTTCCTTGCCAGTGCCGGATTCGCCGGTGATCAGCACGTTGGCATCGGTGGGCGCGACCAGCCCGATGCGACGGACGATGCCTTTGACCGCATCACTCTGGCCGACAATTTCGTGAAAATGGTATTCGGCACTCAGTTCTTCCTGCAGATAGGCGTTCTCGATTTCCAGCTTGTGCTTCAGGGTCTCCACTTCTTCCAGGGCCTGGTGGAGTTCGTGCTGGGCATCCCGGCGCTGGGAAATGTCCCGGAACACCACCACGGCACCCACCGGGTGGCCGTTATCGATAATCGGTGTGCTGGTGTATTCCACCGGGAAACCGGAGCCGTCCTTGCGCCAGAACCAGTCCTCGCCCACGCGGCGGATGCTACCATCGCGAAACGCCGCATAGATGGGGCACTCCTTCAGCGGAAACAGCGAGCCATCCTCGTGGGAATGATGAACCACACGGTGAATCACCCGCCCCATCAGTTCGTCTCCGCGCCAGCCCAGCATGCGTTCGGCCGCAGGGTTGATAAAGGTGGTTCGGCCCTCGGCATCCACGCCATAAATGCCTTCGCCTACAGCATGGAGAATCAGTTGGTTCTCCCGTTCCATATCCTTGAACAGCTCTTCCACCCGTCTCCATTCCAGCAGTCCGCCACGGTGGTAGTGGTTGGCCTCATGGCGTTCGCGCAGGGCCCTCAGGAACTGGCGGTCGCGCAGCAGGAACAGGATCTGTTGTTCTTCCGCCTCGCCCGCCCGGGCGGAGGATATCTCCAGCTCGATGGTGTGGCCGTCCCGGTGGTTAAGATGAAAATCCCGGCTCCATGCGTTACCGCGGAACAGGGTTTCCTCGGTAAAAGAGATCAGTTGGGGGCGCTGTTCACTGAACAGTCGGGTGCAGGAGGTGCTCAGCAGGCTGCCCCGATTTGTTCCCAGCATACGGGCGAGGGCGTTGTTCAGGGCCAGGATGATGTCGCTGGCCGCATCCACCAGCAGGGCAGGTTCCGGAAGATGGTCAACCCACTGGGTATCGGTGACTGGCAGGGGCGATTCGGTTGGTGTGTTTGTCAGCATGGTGTCTCCCGGAAACGGACTGGACCTGTTTCAGTGCTTTAACCTTGCGGTCCAAATCCCGTGCCAGAACACGAAAAATCGTAAAAAAATTTACGAAAACTCGTTAATAACGAAATTTCGTGATCTGTGGAGATCGGTCATTAGCGCACGAAATCAGAAAAAACAGATAGTTAAATAAAAATTCCGAGTTGGCACGAACCCTGCGATACAGCACATAGAACCGCGGGAACAGTTGGACGCCCCTGAACACATCCAACTGCTCGCGCACTGAAAGAGTGCATAAGCCGCACCATAACGTGCAAAAAGTCCAGTTTAGGGAGAGTGTCCGATGACGATTAAAAGCCTGGGAAATCCGTTCGACGGGGATCAGACCCTGATCCACTCAAAGCAGTGTGGTTGCCCTACCTGCAAGGCACCCAACGATACCGCGCATGTGGAAAGCAAAGCGCCTGTTTCGGCCCAGACGGCTCATGAAGAGTCATTTGCCGGCCATGATCATTCCGAGGAAATGCTTGACCGCGCCATCGAAAGCGCCGTGGTGCGTTCGGTGTTCGGCCATAACGATCACAACCGTCGCAGCTTCATGAAAATGATGGGTGCGGGTACGGCCGCTGCACTGCTGGGCAGCGTCTTCCCGATGGACAAAGCCAAAGCAGCGGTTAAAGAGTCCATGGGCAAGCTCGAGAAGACCAAGCTGAACGTTGGTTTTGTGCCCATTACCTGTGCCACACCCATCATCATGGCGCAGCCTCTGGGTTTCTATGAAAAGTATGGCCTGGACGTCACCGTCACCAAGACCGCGGGCTGGGCGGTCGCCCGGGACAAGTCCCTAGCGGGCGAATACGACGCCTCCCACATGCTGACCCCCATGCCCCTGGCGATGTCCATGGGCGCCGGCTCCACCCCCGAGCCGTACCTGATGCCGGCGGTGGAAAACATCAACGGCCAGGCCATCGTGCTGCACGTGGACCACAAAGACAAGCGTGATCCCAAGCAGTGGAAAGGCTTCAAGTTTGGTGTGCCCTTCGAATACTCCATGCACAACTTCCTGCTGCGTTACTACCTGGCAGAGAACGGTATCGACCCGGACAAAGACGTCCAGATCCGGGTAGTTCCACCACCCGAGATGGTGGCGAACCTGCGTGCCGGTAACCTGGACGGCTACCTGTCACCGGATCCGTTCAACCAGCGCGCGGTCTGGGAAAAGGTCGGCTTCATTCACATGCTGACCAAGGAAATCTGGGAAGGCCATCCCTGCTGCGCCTTCGCATGCAGCCAGAAATTCGCCACCCAGAACCCCAACACCTATGGCGCCCTGCTGCGGTCGATTCTGGACGCCACCCAGTACGCCAACAACCACGACAACCGCAAGGAAATCTCCGAAGCGATTGCGCCCAAGAACTACCTGAACCAGCCGGTGGCGGTGATTCAGCAGGTGTTGACCGGCCGCTATGCCGATGGTCTGGGCGAAGTGAAGAATGTACCGGACCGCATCGACTTTGACCCCTTCCCCTGGCACTCCATGGGCGTGTGGATCCTGACCCAGATGAAGCGCTGGGGCTACATCGAAGGCGACGTGGACTACAAAGGCATTGCCGAGCAGGTCTACCTGGCGGGTGAAACCGGAAAGGTCATGAAAGAGATGGGCATGCCCGTGCCAGACACCACCTACAAGAAGCACGTCATCATGGGTAAGACCTTCGATCCGGATTCCGCCGAAGAGTATACCCGCAGCTTCGCCATCGGGAGGGTCTGATCATGGCATCGCTGAACGTGAGAGCGGCCCTGCTGTCGATTTCGTTCCTCATTCTGGCGCTGGGCCTCTGGGAAATGTCTACCCAGCCGCCGGAAGCGGATCAGAACCTGACGGAGTACGAAATGCTGATGGGTGGCGTGGAGCAGGAATCCCGTGTTCCACCGCCTTCAGCGGTGATCAAGCTGGCCTGGGAAGAGCTGTCGAACCCCTTCTATGACGCGGGGGCCAACGACAAGGGTATTGGTATCCAGTTGGGTTACTCGGTGTACCGGGTGCTCACTGGGTACCTCGCCGCCATGGCCATCGCGCTGCCAGTCGGATTTCTGATTGGTATGTCGCCCCTGATGTACAAGGCGCTTAACCCCTATATCCAGGTGCTGCGGCCGATCTCGCCGCTGGCCTGGATGCCACTGGCCCTGTTCATTATTCAGGATTCGGATGCGTCCGCGATCTTCGTGATCTTCATCTGTTCGATCTGGCCCATGTTGCTAAATACCGCGTTCGGGGTGGCCAATGTAAGACAGGACTGGATCAACGTGGCACGCACCCATGAACTGGGTCACTTCCGAACCGCACTGACAGTGATCCTGCCGGCGGCGGCACCCACCATCCTGACCGGCATGCGGATCTCCATCGGTATCGCGTGGCTGGTTATTGTGGCGGCGGAAATGCTCGTCGGCGGCACCGGCATCGGTTACTACGTCTGGAACGAGTGGAACAACCTGGATCTTGCCAGTGTGATCTTTTCGATCCTGATGATCGGCGTAGTGGGCATGCTGCTGGATCTCGCCCTGGGTAAAGCCCAGAAACTCGTCGAATACACGGAGTGAGGAGCCGGTTATGAGTAAGTCATTCCTGGAAGTAGATGGCCTGTCAAAAGTATACCCGGACGGCGAGGGTGGCCTGTTGACCGTTTATGAGGACATCAAGTTCTCTCTGGAGAAAGGCGAATTTGTCTGCATCATCGGCCATTCCGGCTGCGGCAAATCCACCATCCTCAACGTACTGGCGGGCCTTGACGAAGCCACATCGGGCAACATCGTGATGAATGGTAAGGAAGTAGTAGGGCCAAGCCTGGACCGTGGCGTGGTGTTCCAGAATTACAGCCTGCTGCCCTGGAAAACCACCCTGAACAACATCGTTTTTGCGGTTCAGGCCCGCTGGCCCACCTGGTCCAAAGAGAAGGTCCGTGAGCACAGCGAACGCTATCTGAAAATGGTGGGGCTGGACCATGCCCTGCAGCGCAAGCCATCCCAGCTCTCTGGCGGTATGCGCCAGAGGGTGAGCATCGCCCGGGCGTTTGCCACCCAGCCGGAACTGTTGTTGCTGGATGAGCCTTTTGGCGCGCTGGACGCGCTGACTCGGGGTGTGATTCAGGACGAGCTGGTGAAAATCTGGGAGGAAACCCGCCAGACCGTCTTCATGATCACCCACGACGTAGACGAAGCCATTCTGCTGTCCGACCGCATCTTCCTGATGTCCAACGGGCCGAATGCGCGCATCGCCGAAAGCGTGAAAGTGGACCTGCCGCATCCAAGGGCAAGGTCGACCATTTTCCAGAACCCCAATTATCACAAAACCCGTGATTACCTGGTGGATTACCTGATCAACCGCAGCGAATCGGCGCTACCGGGGCCTGACGGTACACCGAGGGTAGTCGAGCCCGCCAAGGGCGCCGACGGTTCAGAAGGTGGCACCAACGATTCGAATTCCACAGCGAAGGCAGTGAATGCCTGAAAACCTGAGTCAGACAAAACCAAGCGAAAAGAGGAAACAGCCATGATGAACAAAGAACTGATGACCGCAAAAATCCTGGAAGCCAAAGTAGGCAAGGGCATGACCTGGGAAGCTATCGCTGAATCCATCGGCATGTCACCGGTATTCACCACCTCCGTGTGTTTTGGTATGAACAGCTTCGATGAGGACAAGGCTTTCGCTCTGTGCGACACCCTGGGTCTGGACAAAGAAGTCGCCATGGCCCTGCAGGAATTCCCGAAAAAGGCCTGGGACGGTGGCATACCCCAGGACCCGCTGATCTACCGTTTGTATGAAGTGGTCGGTGTTTACGGCGACACCATGAAGGCGTTGATCCACGAGAAATTCGGCGACGGCATCATGAGCGCCATTGATTTCACCATGGACATTGAAAAGGAAGAGAACCCCAAAGGTGACCGCGTGGTGGTCACCATGAATGGTAAATTCCTGCCTTACAAAGCCTGGTAAGTCGTAGGTTGGATTATGGCCCGGCTCAAGCGGATTGAGACCGGGCCAGGGGAACCTTCCCGACCAGGCCCACCCCCACCACCGTATGCAACTTCTCCAACTGCGCCTGCAGCATGGCAATCGGCCGCGTACCCTCGAGGGTCAGGTGGATATCCAGATGCTCGTCCAGGCTTTCAACGGCCATACTTGCAATCCGAAAACCACGGATTCGGACAACCTGGCAGAGCCTTTCCAGAGCTGCCGGTTCGAAGGCCATTCGGCAATTGAGGGTGTGGGTAGGTGATGGCTTTGGGCTCATGCAACTTGCTCCTTATCTTTTCTGGTTTTTGTTTGCGATTCATCAATCATTTCGCGGTTGCTGCCGCCGGGCTGGACAATGGGCCAGACGTTCTCTTCCCGGCTGATGGCAACGTGCAGCAGCATCGGGCCGTCGAAGGCCAGGATGGTTTCGATGCCGCGACGGATCTGATCGGTGCGTTCAATGTGCAGCGCCGGAATGTCGAAGGCACGGGCCATGGCGACGAAATCCGGGTTGTCATCCAGATTGATCTGGCTTTCCCGGTTGCCGTAGAACAACTCCTGCTGCTGGCGCACCATGCCCAGGCACTGGTTATCCATCACAATGATTTTCAGCGGCAGACCGTAGCGGCGTATGGTGGCGAGTTCCTGGGCATTCATCATGAAAGAGCCGTCGCCGGTGACGTTAATGACCATGCTGCTCCGGTCGGCGAACTGCGCGCCTATGGCGGCGGGCAGTCCGAAGCCCATGGTGCCCAGGCCGCCGCTGGTGAGGTGATGGCGGGGGTGGTCGAATTCATAGTGCTGCGCCACCCACATCTGGTGCTGGCCGACATCGCAGGCGATCACCGTGTCGTCCGGCGCGATCCGGGATAACTGACGGATAAACGCTGGTCCGGTGATTGGCGCCAGGGGCTCCTCGTTGTCCGCGGCCGAGAAGCCGCTGGTGGTACGCCACTGTTTGCACTGATGGCGCCAGGCATCAATTTTCAATGGCTTGGATTCCACCGCCCGCGTCAGGCCATCAAGAATATCCGCAAGGCTGCCCCGCAGCGACAGATCCGCCGCCCGCAGCTTGTTGATCTCTGCCGCATCGGCATCGATATGAATCATTCGGGCATTGGGGGCGAAACCGTCCAGTTTGCCGGTGGCGCGGTCGTCCAGGCGGGCGCCGATGACCAGCAAAAGGTCACATTCATCCACCGCCCGGTTCGCGGCGCGGGAACCGTGCATGCCCAGCATGCCCAAATTGTCCGGGTTGTGTTTGCCGGGGTTGCCGATGCCTTTCAGCGTCACGACGGCTGGCAGGGCAGAGGCCTCGGCAAACTGCCGGAAGCTGTTTTCACAGTGAGCCAGGCTGATGCCGCCACCGCTATAAAGCAGGGGGCGTTCAGCAGCCTGTAGCATGGCGATTACGTCACGCAGGTCAGGACAGTTGCCGGAGGTGATGTCCGCAGGGGGAACCCTTGCCTCAGGCGTCTGTTGCAACAGGACATCCTTGGGAATATCAATCCAGACCGGGCCGGGCCTTCCGGAGCTGGCCAGCTGTATGGCCTCCTCCATGATGCCGTCAATCTCTGTTGCATCGGTGACCAGGTAGCTGTGCTTGACGATGCCCAGGGTCATCCCAAGCACGTCTGTCTCCTGGAAGGCATCGGTGCCGATCAGCCCGGACGGTACCTGGCCGGTGATCACCAGCATAGGGATCGAATCCCGGTGGGCGTTGGCAACGCCAGTAATCAGGTTGGTGGCACCGGGGCCGGAGGTGGCAATGCACACCCCCAGCCGGCCACTGGCCCGGGCATAGCCGTCGGCGGCCAGGGCGCAGCCCTGTTCATGGCGGCAGAGCACGTGTTCCACGCCTACATCGTCCACCAGCGCATCGTACAGCGGCATGATGCAGCCGCCGGGGTAGCCGAAAACCGTGTCGATCTGGTGACGGTGGAATGCGTTCAGAATCTGCTCTGCGCCGTTCATGGTTCGATGTCCTTTCTCGTCTGTTTTTTTGGGGCCAAAAAAAAGCCCCCGGGACCTTTCGGTGCCGGGGGCTCTGGTGTTCGTTCGAGTTGTTGCTTGCTATCTCACTCGGCTGTCCACGCAAAAGCCCCCGGATGGCACCACGACCACCAGAATAAGCTTCACTAGGACGACCACTGACATGAGATTCATAAAATGGGCAACGGCTCTGAATCTGTTTTTGAATTAAGTGTAGAATCTACCCCACGTTTTTAGGCCGTTGCAACCACTTTTTACCTTCCTGTTTGTGAGCAAGTCATGACCAAAGCAAAACTGGGATCAATCGGACTGTCCCTTTTCCTGTTTATCGCCCTGATTGTCTGGATGGCCACCGGCGATGTGAAAGTGGCGGAAAAGGAGGCGCCAGCGGCAAGGGAGACGACTGAAGAAACCCTCCCTGCGGTACAGGTAGAACAGCGGCAATCGCGGTTGTATCAGCCCGGTTTGCTGTTGCAGGGGCAGATTGAACCCTGGCAGTCCGTGTCGATTTCGGCGCGGGTGCCCGGCACTGTGGAATCATTGAATGTTGGCCTGGGTGATCAGGTGGAAGCAGGGCAGGTGATGGCCAGGCTGTCTGAGGACGGACGGCAGACTGCGGTTACCCGATGGCAGACCCGGCTACGCAAACTGGAGGCCGATCTGGCTGCGGCCCGTCGGCTGCGGGAGCGTGAGTTGACTTCAGAATCCGAAATCCTGACGCTGCAGAGCGAGCTCGCAACGGCCAGGGCAGAGCTGGCGGAAGCCCAGCTTGTGATCGACCATCTGACGCCAGAAGCGCCTTTTGATGGTGTGGTCAATCACAAGTCGGTGGATCAGGGTGATCTCGTACAGGTGGGCTCGCCGATGTTCGAGCTGGTTCAGATCGACCGCCTTAAAGCCGTTGGCCAGGTGCCCCAGCAGAATGTCAGCCGGGTGGCGCCTGGGCAGTCGGTGAACATCGAAACCCTGGACGGCGAAACCCTGAACGGCGAAGTGCGTTTTGTGGCCAGCGCCGCAAACCGGGAGACCCGCAGTTTCGCAGTGGAAATTTCGGTCGATAACCCCGAGCGGAAAAAGGTTGCCGGTGGCAGTGCCACGCTGCGTATCGCCCTGCCAGAAGTGCAGGCCATGTTTATTTCCCCCGCCTATCTGAGCCTGGGAGATGATGGCCGGCCGGGCGTTCGTCACGTCAATGATGACAACCAGGTGGTGTTTACCACGGTCAGGCTGCTGAGCATTACCACTGACGGTGCCTGGGTGGCAGGCCTGCCTCCCGAAATCCGGCTGATTACCCGTGGCGCGGGCTTCGTGGCCCTGGGTCAACAGGTGCGACCGGTCTTCCCTGAAGACGAGCGGGGCTGATTGCCATGCGCACCCTCATCTTTGCTGCGCTGAACCGCAGCCGGACCACCTTTCTGACTCTGCTGTTCCTGATGGTCGGCGGTATTGCGGCGTTCCAGGCCATTCCCAAGGAAGCAAACCCGGACATCACCATCCCGATGATCTACGTGTCCATGACCCTGGACGGCATCAGCCCGGAAGACTCCGAGCGTCTGCTGATTCGTCCCATGGAGCAGGAACTGCGCTCACTTGAGGGCGTGAAAGAAATGCGGTCGACCGCCTCTGAGGGGCATGCTTCGGTGATGCTGGAGTTCGATGCCGGTTTTGACCCGGACAAGGCGCTGCAGGACGTTCGCGAAAAGGTCGACACCGCCCGCAGCAAGCTGCCCCAGGAAGCGGATGAGCCCCGGGTAAATGAAATCAACGTATCGCTGTTTCCGGTTCTGTCCGTTGGTTTGTCCGGCCCCCTGTCCGTGCGTGAACTGGTGACCATCGCCCGGCGGCTTCAGGATGCCATCGAAGGTATTCCGGAAGTTCTGGAAGTCGAGATTGGCGGGGATCGGGAAGACCTTTTGGAAGTGGTGGTTGATCCGCAGGTACTGGAAAGCTACGGCGTTGATTACGACACCCTGGGGCAGCTGGTCGCCCGCAATAACCAGCTTGTCGCAGCGGGCAGCCTGGATACTGGCGCCGGGCGAATGACCATGAAAGTCCCCGGCGTGATTGAAACCATTGAAGATGTGATGACCATGCCCATCAAGGTAGACGGCGATACCGTGGTTACCTTTGGCGATGTCGCCATGCTGCAGCGAACCTTCAAGGACCCCACCGGTTTTGCCCGCATTAACGGCGAACCGGCGCTGGTGCTGGAAGTGTCCAAACGCACCGGCGCGAACATCATTGAGACGGTCGAGAAAGTGAAGAGCCTGATCAGTTCAGCGGACAGCCAGCTGCCGGACGAACTGGAAGTGCGATACATCATGGACCAGTCCGGCGAAGTGCGGGATATCCTGGCCGACCTGCTGAACAACGTTCTGACCGCCATTGTTCTGGTGATCGTGCTGATTATTGCTGCCATGGGGCCACGGTCAGCGCTGCTGGTTGGCCTAACCATTCCCGGCGCTTTTCTGACCGGCATTCTGGTGATCTGGGGCATGGGGCTTACCCTCAACATCGTGGTGCTGTTCAGCCTGATTCTGGTGGCCGGCATGCTGGTGGATGGCGCGATTGTGGTGTCAGAGCTGGCCGACAGGAACCTGTCTGATGGCCAGAGCGTTACCTCAGCCTGGGGCGAGGCCGCCGCCAGAATGGCCTGGCCGATCATTGCTTCTACCGCGACGACCCTGGTGGTGTTTCTACCCCTGCTTTTCTGGCCCGGGGTGGTTGGCGAGTTCATGAAGTTCCTGCCAATGACGGTGATTATCTGCCTGATTGCCTCTCTGGCCATGGCACTGATCTTTCTTCCCGTGATGGGCAGCCTCAGTGGTGGGAAACGTTCCAGGCAGGCCCAGGAGACCGGGCGCCTGGGGAATGCCTATCGCGGCGTTCTGGCAAAACTGCTGTCGGCACCGGGGGTCACATTATTCGGCGTGCTGGCTGTGGTGGCAGTGATTTACGGCGCCTATGCCGAATTCAATCACGGGGTCGAATTTTTCCCGAGCGTCGAGCCGGATTCGGCCCAGGTACAGGTCCGGGCCCGGGGTGATCTGTCGGTCTGGGAGCGGGACGAGATTGTGCGGGAAGTGGAGCAACGCCTTCAGGGTATGCCCGAAGTAAAAGCACTTTATGCCCGGTCTATGGTGTCTGCGGGCAACCGCATGGCGCCGGATGTGATCGGGGTATTGCAGTTCCAGTTCACCGACTGGGACCAGCGGCGTCCGGCCAGCCAGATTCTGGAAGAGCTGCGGGAACGCACCGCGGATATTGCGGGCATTGAACTGGAATTCCGCAAACAGGAAGGCGGTCCCGCCGATGGCAAGCCGATCGAGCTCAAAGTCAGTAGCAAGGACAGCGCCCGGCTCAACCGGTATGTGGATGAGATCAGGGCAGAAATGGAAGACCTTGGCGGGTTTGTGGATGTCGAGGACGACCGCAGCCTGCCGGGTATCGAATGGCGCCTGAATGTGGATCGGGAGGCTGCCGCCCGTTTCGGTTCCGATGTTCTGGGGGTAGGCAGCGCGGTGCGACTGGTCACCAATGGCCTGGTGCTGGCCACCTATCGCCCGGAAGAAGTGCGCGATGAAGTGGACATTGTGGTGCGCGTACCCAACAACTGGCGGGAACTGGATCAGTTCCAGCGCCAGACCATCAACACCGCCCGGGGCCAGGTGCCACTGTCGCAGTTTGTTGAGCTGACGCCAGGGGACAAGGTAGGCAGCATTGTCAGGGTAGACGGCCAGCGTACCGTGACCATCAAGTCGGATGTAGAGCCGGATCGCCAGGCAGACGCCCTGCTGAAGTTCCTTCAGGACCGGATGCCGGAAACGCCGGAAGGCGTCACCGTCAGCCTGGGTGGCGAGAATGCCGATCAGAAGCAGGCGGCGGATTTTCTCGCAGCGGCGTTTCTGGTGGCCATTGGCCTGATGCTGCTGATCCTGGTCACCCAGTTCAACTCGCTGTACCAGACCCTGCTGATTCTGTCCGCCATTGTGCTGTCCACTGCCGGTGTGCTCCTCGGCCTGCTATTGAACGGCCAGTCCTTCGGCATCGTCATGGTGGGCATGGGGATTATCGCGCTTGCGGGCATAGTGGTGAATAACAACATCATCCTGATCGACACCTACAATCATATGCGGTCCAGCGGCATGGACGCCTACAGCGCCGCCCTGGAAACCGGCTGCCTGCGCCTGCGCCCGGTGCTGCTGACGGCCGTAACCACGATCCTGGGGCTGATGCCCATGGTGTTCGGGGTCAATGTAGACCTGCTGACCCCCTCACTGGGTATCGGTGCGCCATCTACCCAGTGGTGGACCCAGCTGTCCAGCGCCATCGCCGGTGGCCTGGCGTTCGCCACCATTCTGACTCTGTTGCTGACGCCGGCCTTGCTGGTGCTAGGCAACAGGGCGGGCGAGTGGATCAGGGTGCTGTCAAGCCGGGCCTGAAGTTCCGGGGCCTAGAGGCGTATGCTTTCCGCCATCTTGCTGGCCCACCCGGCTGGCGTTGGTGCCATGCCCGGTCGGGAACTTTGCGACCTGGGTATTGTCCCTGATCAGAGTCGGTATTCCGGACACAATGAATGTTTTCATCTTTTGCGACAGGGGATAAGCTTGTTGCAAAGATCCGTTAAAGTAGCCAAGAAATTTCATGTTTGAGTCTTCAGTAAGCGCCTTCGCCGAGCCACTGGTTCGTTATTTTCTGGGTATCTTCTTCCTGATGATCGGGATCCAGTTCACCGCCCGTAGCCTGGGGCTGCACGCCCGTAACGGATTTTCCTACATCAATTATGGTAAGCCGCGTTCGTCTGCCTGGTGGCACAGGCAGCTGTTTAACGTTTTTCGCACCCTGATTCTGGCCGCTGTTGTCGCGCGTATTTTCGTGGATATTGATAGCTGGTTTGGCCGGTTTGATGCGCTTTATCACTGGCCGGTGCTGGTGACTGGTATGGCACTTCTGATCGTGGCGTTTGGCCTGGTGAACTATTTTCAGGCCTACATGGATGATGAGTGGCGCTCAGGTGTGGATCCGAACCAGAATTATACCCTGCTGACAGGTGGCCCCTACAGTCGCAGCCGGAACCCGGTGTTCCTGTCAGTGATGCTGGGGCAGTTGGGGTTTTTCCTGGCGCTGCCGTCGGTCTTCTCGCTGATCTGCCTGATGACAGGTGTCACCGTGCTGATGCGCCAGGCGAGGGTTGAAGAGCAGGCACTGGCCGATATTTTCGGAGACCTCTACGAAAGCTACCGCAGGCAGGTGCCCCGCTGGCTCTAGGCCGTTCCTCTAGCCATTCTGCCTCGCGTTCTTGACCACATCGTAGGCGTGGCTGATTTCCCGGGTGCGCTGTTCCGCCATATCCCGCATGCTTTCCGGCATGCCTCGCCCGGCCAGTTTGTCCGGGTGGTTTTCGCTCATCAGTTTGCGGTAGACCTTTTTGATCTGGGCGTCCGAGTCTGAGGGCGACACGCCCAGAACCTTGTAAGCATCCTCAAGCTGGTTGGCGCTGGACTGCTGGCCTGCCTGCCCGGCACCGCCACCATGACTGCCCCGCAGCATGGCCTCAAGCTGGTCCACCTGGGCTTCGGGAAGGCCAAGCCCGCGGGCGATCCGCACCAGCATTTCGTGTTCCGCCGGGTGAACCACGCCATCTGCGGCCACCGCGGATACCTGAACCTGCAGAAACATCTGAAGCAGGGACGGTTGTCGGCCGCTGATCTTCAGGAAGTGCTGCAGCTCGGCGTCCAGGTCGAAGTCATCGGCCTTGCCGCGATTGAAAGCGGCCTTGGCGCGCTCGCGATTCTCACCGGACAGCCGGAACTGGGTGAAAAGCCGCTCGGCCACCTGGATTTCATCGCGGGTAACTACGCCATCGGCTTTGCACAGGGCGCCCATCACCGCAAACACGGATTCCAGAAAGCGGGTCTGTACATGGCTCACTTTCTGCCACAGCCGGCGTTTGATGTACTGGGTCAGGAAAACGCCAGCGGCTGCGCCTATCAGAAATCCGGGGAAGCGCCCGAACATGTAGCCAACCAAACCGCCGATAAACAGGCCGAGCATGCGTGGTTCCTTATCTGTGGGTAAAACAGAGAGTATGAGTGTAAGTTAAATAACCTCATAGCATAGCGCTGATCGGCACAAGACTGAATGATCGTATGTGGGAAAGGTGGGATAACAGGCGTGATTTTTCTGCAAGGTTCCGGAAAGGTTAGAGTGTTTTTATGACAGCGGATCTTTTTGACGACGTTGAACAGCCCTGGGTAGAGCCGCTTGAAGACGGCGCCCAGGTGTTACGACGATTTGCCAGCGCCCGTGCGCCGGCGCTGCTGGACGCCATTATCCGGGTGACGGAACAGGCCCCCCTGCGCCAGATGAAAACGCCCGGCGGCCACACCATGTCGGCCGCTATGGCGTGCTGCGGTACCTGGGGCTGGGTGACTGACCGCAAAGGTTACCGCTACCAGCAGACCGATCCGCTCACCGATAAGCGCTGGCCGGGTATGCCGGAAATTCTGCGGGCCCTGGCCAGAGAGGCCGCGGAACAGGCTGGCTATCCGGATTTCGAACCGGATGCCTGTCTGATTAACCGTTACCTCCCCGGCGCGAAGATGGCCCTGCATCAGGATAAGGACGAAACCGATTTCAGCCAGCCTATTGTGTCTGTGTCGCTGGGCTCGCCGATTGTCTTCCAGTTTGGCGGCGACCGGCGCAGCGACCGGCCCCGGAAGGTTCCCCTCGAACATGGCGATGTGGTTGTCTGGGGCGGGCCCTCACGGCTTCGCTATCACGGTGTACTGACTCTGAAACCGTTTGATCACCCGCTCACTGGCGCTTGTCGCTATAACCTGACGTTTCGCCGCGCCGGTTAACTCACTGGCTCATGGTCTGGAGTGTTCGGGTCAGCCGCTGCAGCAGCTCGCCGCTGTGGCGCCAGAAATGCCAGTACAGGGGAACCGTCAGCTCATGGCCGGGGGCGAGATTGATCAGTTCGCCTGACTGTATCCATTGCCTTGCCTGCATCTCCGGAATCATGCCGTAACCGATACCTGCGCGTGCCATCTGCACAAAGCCTTCAGACGATGGGCACAGGTGGAAGGGGAAGCGCCCGTGGTAACCCAACCCGGCCAGAAATCGATGCTGTAGCTGGTCGTTGGGCCCGAAAATGATGGCCGGCGCCGATTCAAAAGCCGTTGGCGTAAGGCCGTCGCTGAAATAGTGGTTGCGGTAATCCGGCGTGGCCAGGGGCCAGTAGCTGGCCGCGGTAATGGGTACCGCCCGTGCCCCGGCAATTGGCTGGCTGTTGCTACAGAGGCAAGCGGCGACGTCGCCCTCGCGCATTCGCTTCAGGCCCACATCCTGATCTTCAATGACCAGGTCCAGCAGCAGTCCTTCCCGGCGGCAGAAATCACCAATGGCTGCGGCCCACCAGGTCGCCACGCTGTCAGCGTTGATGGCGATGCGCAGCCGAGACGATTCCTCGGTAAGCGTGGGTATGGCGTGATGCAGGTCGCGCTCCAGCAGTTGCACCTGCTGGAAATGATTCAATAGCTTCTGGCCGGCAGGGGTGGCTTTCAGCTCCGGATGACGGGTCAGTAGCGGCTGGCCAAGCCGAACTTCCAGTGACTTGATTCGTTGGGATACCGCGGACTGGGTCAGCCCCAAAGCATCGCCGGCACGTTCGAAGCCGCCGTTTTCAACCACCGATGCCAGCGCCTGCAGCAGCTTGTAATCCAGCATAAGAAAAACTTATAGGGTATTAAGAGTATGATTTTTAAGTATAGCTGCAGATGGGTAAGCTTCCAGCAACTTTTCTGGAGGACATCATGCTGACAAGTTATCTCACCGGCCTGCTCGTGTGTGGCGGCATCATCATTGCGATTGGCGCCCAGAATGCCTACATCCTGGGTCAGGCGATTCGCCGTGAGCATCACTGGAAATGCGCCGGCATCTGTATGAGCGCAGACATTCTGCTGTTCACGGCCGGTATGTTCGGGGTCAACGCGGCATTGATGGCCCTTCCGGAAGCGCTGGAGATACTGCGCTGGCTTGGTGTGGTGTTTCTGGGATGGCTGGCGGTGCTGGCGTTTTCGAGAGTGGCGCGGGGCAGGGATGCGCTGGACGCGAATACCAAGGCGGTATCCAGTGCGCGGGCGGTGATTCTGACCACCCTGGCGGTAACGCTGCTCAACCCGCAGGTGTATCTGGATACCCTGCTGCTCATTCCTGCCATTGGCGCCCAGCAGTCCAGCGCTTTGGGCTTCGTGGCCGGGGCCAGCAGTGCCTCGGTAATCTGGTTCGGACTGCTGGCATTCAGTGGTGCAGCGCTTTCACCCTGGCTGGCGAAACCCTCGGCCTGGAGGGTCATCGACGGCACCATCGGCGGCATGATGGCCGCCATTGCCATCCATCTCGCCAGTAACGGGCTTTAGCTCCAGAGCTCAGACTTCATCTCGGACCACAACTGGCGATAGCTGGCGGCAGGCTGTGAACGGGGGCTGAGCACTTCCAGCGGCAGCCCTGCTTCGCCCATCCGTTCAACAGCGCTGGAATAGGGAATCATGGCTTTGGATGGCCGGTCGAAAAGCTCGGCGGTCCGTGAGGTCAGTTCCGTGTGAAGCTTCTTGCGGCGATCGACCAGGGTGAAAAAAGGCCTGAGTTTTTTCAGCCCCAGTTTTTTGTCCTTTACCAGGTCCCGGAACTGATACCAGCTGTTCAGGGACAGCCAGGTAGGCACCAGCGGCACATACACAAGGTCAGCGACTTTGAGCACGTATTCGGTCAGGCGCGACTGGCCAGGCGGGCAATCCAGTATCACCAGGCTGGTGTCTTCAGACAGGGGCGCAAGAATGGTTTTCAGGGGATTACTGCGTTCGTCATCTTCCAGTTTTATATCGAAATGCCGGAAGCTGGGGTGTGATGGCAGCAAGTCGAGATGCGGGTAAATATGTTCTTCCACAAAATCCGCAATCGGCAGGCGGCCGTCCAGCAGCTTGGATATTTTTTTGCCTTTGGTGCGGGAGGCACCTGAGAGGTAAAAACTTGCCGCGCCCTGTGGGTCCAGATCCCAGAGCAGAGTGGAGCAGTGGTCAGCATTGGCCAGATAGGCAATATTCACGGCAGAGGCCGTTTTCCCGACCCCGCCTTTCGGGCTATAGAAAGCGACGGTTCTCATGACTTGCTCCAACTGTCAGCGGGCAGTAATTGAACCATATTTCACTCGCTGTAATATGACAGCTTTGTTAAATGTTCAGGCTGTTGTTTTTTCGCCGAAACTCCTGACCTGAGACACGAAATCGCTGAAGCGCGTGCCCTGTATAAGCACATGTTCCTTGAGGCATTGTTGCGCGTCGGTTTCCCGTCCTGAGCGGATGGCTTCGAAAATACGGCGATGCTCCTCAACGGAATTCCGCACCCGGTTACGGGCCTGCAACTGCAGGCGTCTGTAGGGTTTCAGGCGCTGCTTCAACTGCCGGGTTTCATTCGCCAGAAACTCGTTGTGGCTGGCCGAATAGATGCAGTTGTGGAACTCTTCATTCTCGTAATAGTAGTCGTCCGGGTCGGCAACCACCTCCGGGTCCTCACATCGCAGCAGGGCGGTTTCCAGCATCGCCAGTTCAGAGGGCTGGATCCGCCTTGCTGCCAGCCGCCCACACATGCCTTCCAGCTCAGCCATCACTTCAAACATTTCGATCAGCTGATCAATGCCTACCTTGGCCACAAAAGTGCCCCGTTTGGGCTTCACGGTGACCAGACCGCTGACCACAAGTTGCTGCACCGCTTCGCGAATGGGGGTGCGGGACACGGCGTATTTCCGGGCCAGGGCATCATGATCCAGCTTCTCGCCGGGTAACAGGCGGCCATTGATGATGTCTTCCTCAAGGGCGTCTTTCAGCTTCTGGGTACTTGATCGATTCATCTTGTTTTGTCCACGTCAGTGACTGGATCACGATCAGTCATACTTTAGTCAATTCATGTTGACAACAATATACAACATCGTTATTGATGTATACATCAGACGAGTCTGATTGATCCTACAACAATAAGTATGGAGATCTAACAATGAAAATGCCTTTCGCAAAACTGGCCATAGCGGCCTCCCTGTCTGTTTTTGTTTCGGGTGTCGCGGCAGCTGACACTACATTGCGCGTATCCCACCAGTTTCCCGGCGGTAAAGGAGACGTGCGAGATGAAATGGTCCAACTGATGGCCCGTGAGGTCAAGGCGGCCGACGTTGGTCTGGAGCTTCAGGTGTATCCGGGGCAGTCGCTGTTCAAGGCCAAAGAGCAATGGGGTGCCATGGTTCGTGGTCGCCTGGATATGACTGCTCTGCCACTGGACTACGCCAGCGGCCGTCATCCTGAGTTCTCGGCAACGCTGATGCCCGGTCTGGTCCGTAACCACGAGCGCGCTCAACGCCTGAACGATTCCGAATTCATGGACATGATCAAGAAAGTGATCAACGATGCCGGTGCCCGTGTACTGGCTGACGCCTGGCTGGCAGGCGGCTTCGCGTCGAACAAGCAGTGCATCACCTCACCGGACACGGTACAGGGCCAGACCCTGCGTGCCGCGGGCCCGGCGTTTGACGAGATGCTGGCAACCGCCGGTGCGTCTATTGCCTCGATGCCATCCTCAGAAATCTACACCGCCATGCAGACCGGTGTTCTTGACGGGGCCAACACCTCATCCGGTTCGTTTGTCTCCTATCGTATTTATGAGCAGGTGACCTGCCTGACCGCTCCTGGCGCCAACGCCCTGTGGTTCATGTATGAGCCGGTACTGATCTCCGAAAGCAGCTGGAACAGCCTGAACGAAGAACAGCAGGCTGCGCTTATGGCCGCTGGCCAGAAGGCGGAAGAATACTTCGTGAAAGAAGCCGCGGGACTCGACCAGAAAATGGTTGATGTGTTCAAGGAGAACGGCGTTGAGGTGGTCAACATGACGCCCGAGAACTACGAAGCCTGGCTGAAGATTGCCCAGGACAGCGCCTACAAGACGTTTGCAGAGAATGTGCCCAACGGACAGGCTCTGATTGATGCCGCACTGGCTGTCGAGTAACGGCCCCGTTACTGACGTCTGATCCAGTTCAGCCTTGCCCGGGTTCCTGCCGGGCAGGGCGGAACGCAAGCCAACAACTTCCCGGGTTTGAGTTATGTCCCAATCTACGAGTTCCGGACAAGTGTCTCAGCGTGGTCTGATCGGCGGCTTCATCCGCCTGATGGACACAGCTTCGATTGCCACTGCCTACCTGGCAGGCGCGCTGCTGTTTATTGGCGTGCTGTCAGTCGTTCATATGGTGTTCGTGCGTTATGTCATGGGTGAGAGCACCATCTGGCAAACCGAATTCACAACCTTTGCCATTTCCGCTTCCATGCTTCTGGGTACGCCCTATGTGCTCAAGACAGGAGGCCACGTGGCCGTCACCGTTCTGCCCGATGCGCTCAGTGGGCTGCCCAAGTTCCTGATGCAACTGGCGGCCTCCCTGGTAGGCCTGGCTTTCTGCATCGCCCTGAGTTTTGGCTCCTGGTATTACTTCTACGAGGCTTATGCCTTTGAGTGGACGTCCGGAACCGTCTGGAACCCACCTCTCTGGCCAGCCATTTTACCGGTCGCCATTGGCGCAACCCTTTTGTCGCTGCAATACGTGGCGGAAATATTGCGAGGAGAACCCTGAACATGGATCCGGTAACGAGCGGTATTTTTGTCGTCATTGCCCTGCTGATACTGATGGCCATTGGCACGCCCATCGCGTTTGCCCTGGGGGCCATTGCGCTGGGCGCACTGTTTCTTGATCGGGGCGTTGGTGAGCTGGTCTATTTTGGCGAGACCTTTTTTGGTCACATAGCGTCTTTCGGCTTTGTGGCTATTCCAATGTTCATTCTAATGGGTGCGGCGGTTGCCTCGTCACCCACGGGACGTGACCTGTATCGGTCGCTCGATTTGTGGATGGGCAAACTGCCCGGCGGGCTGGCCATTTCCAACATTGGCGCCTGTTCCATATTTGCGGCCCTGTCCGGCTCATCGCCTGCCACCAGTGCCGCTATCGGTAAGCTGGGCATTCCGGAAATGCGCAAGCGGGGCTACCCGGATGGCGTTGCCGCCGGCTGTATTGCCGCAGGTGGTACCCTGGGCATTCTGATTCCCCCCTCCGTTACCATGATCGTGTACGGAATCTCCACCGAGACATCCATAGGCCGTCTGTTCATCGCCGGTGCCATACCGGGGTTGATGCTGGCTGGCCTGTTTATGGTCTGGACGCTGATTGCCTGCAAGATGGCGGGCGGTTACAACACTCCGAGCCCTGTGGCCGAGGCGGCTGCACAGATCAAGGAAAACGTCGAAGGCAACCTGAAAGCGCTGGTACGCGTACTGCCTTTCCTGCTGGTGGTGATGGGTATTCTTTTTGCCCTGTATGGCGGTGTCGCTACCCCATCGGAAGCGGCCGGTGTCGGCGCTTTTCTGTGCCTTGGCCTGGCGATTGTGGTCTACCGGATGTGGCAGGCAGGGCCGATCAACACCATCATGCGGGATGCCCTGCGTGAGAGCGTGATGATCATGCTGATCATTGCAACGGCGGAAATTTTCGCCTTTGCCCTGTCGTCGCTGTTCATTACCCAGACGGTTGCCGGGGCCATTGCGGACCTGGAAGTCAATCGCTGGGTGCTGATGGGCATTATCAACCTGTTCCTGCTGGTTGCCGGCTTCTTCCTGCCGCCGGTCGCGGTGATTGTCATGGCCGCTCCGATTCTGCTGCCGATTATTCTGGCGGCGAATTTCGATCCTTACTGGTTCGCGGTCATCCTGACCATCAACCTGGAAATCGGCCTGATCACCCCGCCGGTTGGACTCAATCTGTTCATTATCAAGGGTATTGCACCGGATATCGCTCTGCGTGACATCCTGCTGGGTAGCTTGCCTTACGCCCTATGCATGGTGCTTGCCATCATTATTCTGTGCGTGTTCCCGGAGATTGTCCTGTGGCTTCCGGACCTGCTGATGGGCCCCAGTACGTACTGATATTTCAAAGGACAGGGTTATGAACATGAGTTTTTTGCAGGAATTGTTCAGCAATATTACCCAGCGGGATGCGTTGCAGCGGACCTTTGGCGGCAGAAAGGCGAACCACACCCACAGTGATCTTGACGATGCCTGTCAGGCGCTGCTTCACAGCGACGGCGAGGCTGCCAGCATTGTGCTGGCCAGCCGCGCCCTGGACATCTATCACTCGCTGGACGACGACAACAAGCGGGCGTTTTTCGAGTCGCTGGCAAAGAACTTTGCCGCCGATCCGCGAAAAATCGACGACGCCTACCGGGCCTACAAGACAGACCGCTCGAACCGGCACCTGGCCGAGTTGTTTGAGGTGTCGGAGCCCCGGCGTCAGGAGCTGCTGCGACGTCTGAATCTGGCCCAGGGCGCAACCTACGAGCTTGTGAGGATGCGCCAGGATTTTCTGTCGCTGATGCGTGGGCACAAGGATTTTGACCCGATCAACGCCGACTTCATCCATCTGTTCGCCTCCTGGTTCAACCGGGGCTTTCTGGTGCTAAAGCGGATTGACTGGACCACACCCGCGTCCATTCTGGAAAAAATCATCCGTTATGAGGCCGTTCATAAAATCGAAGGGTGGGATGATCTGCGTCGGAGGCTGGACAGTCGTGATCGCCGATGCTTCGGCTTCTTCCACCCGGCGATTGGTGATGAACCACTGATCTTTGTGGAGGTGGCGCTGACCAAAGGCATTCCCGATCGCATTCAGCCCATTCTGGCTAACGACCACTATGACATTGAGGCCGCAGAACTGGCCGATTCGGCCGCCTTTTTCGGAATCAGCAATTGCCAGGTGGGTTTGCGGGGAATCTCCTTCGGCAACTTCCTGATCAAGCAGGTGGTGCAGGAACTGAAACAGGAACTGCCGAACCTGAAGAATTTCGTGACACTGTCGCCGCTGCCCGGTTTCCGCAGCTGGCTGGAAAAAACCTATCGCTCTGAATCCGGCCTGCTTACCCCTGAGGCCCAGGAAACACTCGCGCTGCTGGACGACTCGCAATGGGTGTATGACGACGAAATGACGAACTCACTCAATGAGGTTGTCCGTCCGCTGGCCGCCCGTTATCTGCTGAAAGAAAAGAACCACGAAAACCTTCCGCTGAACCCGGTAGCCCGCTTTCATCTGGGCAATGGTGCGGAACTGCACCGCATTAACTGGATGGGCGACATCTCGGCCAAGGGCATAGAGCAGTCCGCCGGGCTGATGGTGAACTACCTGTATGTGCTCGAACACATCGAGCGCAACAACGAAAAATACATCACCAACGGCGAAATAGCCTGTTCCGCAAAAGTGAGGGAACTGGCCAAGTCGGGTCGAAAACTGCTTCAAGGAGAGCACGAGAAATGAACCACAACCTGTTCGAGACGTTCGCCGAAAAGATGCAAGCCCGGGGTGCGGCGAATTTCATCACGACGCCGGAAGGCGGGCATTACTCCTACGCAGAGGCCCTGGCCAGAACCGAACGAATCGCCGGCGCCCTGAAAGAACTGGGCGTGAACCCTGGGGATCGGGTTGCGGTGCAGGTCGACAAGAGCCCGGAGGCCATTCTTCTGTACCTGGCCACCCTGCGCATCGGCGGCGTCTATCTGCCCCTCAACACCGGTTATACCGCGGATGAAATAGGTTACTTTCTGGGGGATGCCGAGCCCGCGCTGTTTGTTTGCCAACCCAATGCCCTGGAGTCTGCGCAGGCAGTCGCTGAAAAAACCGGCTGCCCCAATGTGAGAACACTGGGCACAAGCGCGGACGGTTCTCTTATGGATGCCGTTGCTACGGCAGAGGCGTTCACCGGCATCGAACAGCGCAGCGACGATGACCTGGCGGCCATCCTTTATACCTCCGGAACCACCGGCCGCTCCAAGGGTGCAATGCTGACCCACAGAAACCTGGGGTCTAACGCCAAGAGCCTGGTTGAGGCCTGGCGCTTCACCGAAAACGACCGGCTGATTCACGCGCTTCCGATCTTTCACACCCACGGGCTGTTTGTGGCCTGTAACGTGGTGTTGATGTCCGGTGCCAGCCTGTATTTCATGTCGAAGTTTGATGTAGACACCATCATCGCCGCTCTGCCCGGGGGCACCACGCTGATGGGCGTGCCCACGTTCTATACCCGGCTGCTGCAGGACGACCGCCTGACGCCGGAACTGACCGCCAATATTCGCCTGTTTACATCGGGGTCGGCACCGCTGACTGCCGAAACTCATCAACAGTTTGAACAACGCACCGGCCACGCCATTCTGGAACGTTATGGCATGACCGAGACCAACATGAATACCTCCAATCCCTACGACGGCGACCGCATTGCCGGCACCGTGGGGATGCCATTGCCGGGTGTGGAAATCCGTATCACCAACCCGGACAACAATCACCACGAGCCGTTGCCACAGGGCGATATCGGCATGCTGGAAGTTCGCGGCCCCAACGTATTCAAGGGCTACTGGCGGATGCCGGAAAAAACCCGGGCTGAGCTGCTGGATGATGGCTTTTTCGTGACCGGTGACCTGGCACTGATTGATGATCGCGGCTACGTACAGATTGTCGGTCGCGACAAGGACCTGGTGATTTCCGGCGGTTTTAACGTCTACCCGAAAGAGGTGGAGCAGGTGATCGACGAAATGCCGGAGGTTGTGGAGTCTGCCGTCATTGGTGTTCCCCATCCCGATTTCGGCGAAGGCGTCACTGCTGTGGTTGTGCTGGTACCTGGCAAAACCCTTGAAGAGGCAGACGTGATCAAGGCGCTGGCTGGCCGTCTGGCCAAATACAAGCAACCCAAGCGCGTGTTCTTTGTGGATGCCCTGCCGCGCAACACCATGGGCAAGGTTCAGAAGAAACAGCTTCGCGATGACTACAAAGGCATCTATTCAGGAGACAAGGTATGACCCGGAGTTTTCGAATCGGCCAGATCGTTCCCAGCTCCAACACCACCATGGAAACCGAAATACCGGCCATGCTGCGTGCCCGTGAAGCGGTGGAACCCGAAAGGTTCACTTTCCATTCCAGCCGCATGCGCATGAGGAAAGTCACCCGGGAAGAGCTGGCGGCCATGGACGACGAGTCCGACCGGTGCGCTCTGGAACTGTCTGACGCCGCGGTAGACGTCATGGGCTATGCCTGTCTGGTGGCCATCATGAGCCGTGGCGCCGGATATCACCGGGAATCTCAGGCACGCCTTGCCAAAGTGGCTGAAGATAATGGTCATCCAACGCCGGTAGTGAGCAGTGCCGGCGCCCTGACCGACGGGCTGGGGATACTCGGGGCCAAGCGTGTCGCCATTATTACTCCGTACATGAAACCACTGACTCAGATGGTCATTGATTACATAGAGGCAGAGGGTATTCAGGTGGTCGACAGCATCGCGCTGGAAATACCGGACAACCTGGAAGTCGGTCGTCGCGATCCGGAGCTGTTGAAGGAAATCGTCAAACGGTTGGACATCAGCCATGCAGATGCAGTGGTTCTGTCAGCCTGTGTGCAGATGCCTTCGCTTTCTTCGATCCAGCAGGTAGAGGATTCGCTGGGGCTCCCGGTGGTGTCCGCAGCGACCTGCACAACCTATCAGATGCTAAAACAGCTGGGTCTCAAGCCGGTGGTGCCGAACGCTGGCAGCCTGCTCAGCGGCCGGTATGCCTGATTCTGTTATCTGCCGCGTGATCTCCACAGCCCGCGGGCACCGATGGCCAGAACCACCAGGCTGCCCGCGATTGCAAGCCACCAGACGTTAATGCTCATTGACTGGTGATCGAGCTGTGCCGGGGTCGGGTTGTCGATCGGGACCGAGGCGCCCAATAGCCCAAGCGAGCTGACGCAGGCTGCAAGCAGCCCGGTTATAACAAAGAAGATGTTTCTCGTGCGCATACCTTTTCACTTTAACTTTTTAAGCTCACCGTAGTCACCGCCGGTGCGAAGTACCAGCGTGATGTCGCCGTCATTTCGGTTGCGGAAAAACCAGCCATGGTTACCCGTGAAAGCGGCCTCAAGCTCGCCTTTATCCTCAGGGACACCGCGGCCTTTTTCGTAAGAGATGGATTGGCCGCCGCCATCACCATGGGTATCGTAATTGATCGGGCCGCCTTCCGACACCCAGGAGAAGCGAGCCACGGCACCTTCCTCCATGGTGAGTTTGAACTCGGTGCCTTCGCCCGGTGTCAGGACCACCCGCACTTCATCTTGCCACTGGGGTTCCACAGGCACCGGTTCTGATGCCGGTTGCTCTTCAACCGTAGTGGTTTCCGGCTCGGGCTGGTCGACGGAAGATTGCACGGCGACCATCCCGGCGGTTTCATCTGCGGCCGCCTCCTCAGCCAGTTGCGCCTTGATTTCCCCCATTTCGGTCAAGCCTAGCAGGCGGCCGGCACCGGTCGGGTCCAGGGCATATTCTGCGGGCATGACCACGGTAACCAGCAGAACAAGCGCCACGATGATAGCCAGGATGGTGGATCGAATCAGCTTGGCGGTGCTGGGTAATTCTTCACGGCTCGGCATATCAGTGTTGTACATGATGTATCTCCAGAATCAGGCGACGAAATAACCGGTGAGCTGGTAACCAAATAGTAGAAAGCCCGCACTCATCATGACCACATTGGCGGTGTAGGCGTGGCGGAAAAAGCCGTCGGTTTTACGCCAGAAACTGATCACGATCAGAATCATGGCCAGGGCGATGAGCTGTCCGATTTCCACACCTACGTTGAAGGCAAGAAGGTTGGGGATCAGTCCATCCGGTGAGAAGTCGTATTCAATAATCTTGCTGGAAAGGCCAAAGCCGTGAAACAACCCGAAAATCAGCGTGGCGGCTTTGGTGTTGGGCTGGAAGCCAAACCATCTTTGATAGGCACCGATGTTGTCCAGGGCTTTGTAAACGATCGACAGGCCGATGATCGCATCGATGATGTAGCTGTTGATGCCAATGTTGAAGTAGACCCCCAGCAACATTGTGGTGGAGTGCCCCAACGCAAAAAGGCTCACATAGATGGCAATGTGCTTCATCTTGTAGAGGAAGAAAATCACACCCAGCAGGAACAGTAGGTGGTCATAGCCGGTGACCATGTGTTTGGCCCCGAGGTAGATGAACGCAATCAGGTTTATACCGGTAATTTCCTGGATATATCCCTTATCGCCCTGGGCGACAGCGTGGGCGAGGGCGTCGGTACTCAGGCCTATCAGGCTCATCGTCAGAAAGATCAGGATCAGACGGCCGCCTATGCTTGTCATGATTGTCTCTAAAGCCTCAGTTGATGGTCTTGCAGGTCGGTCTCGTTGCCAGTGTGAACGGCGCAGAAAGATAGCATTGAGTCACTTCAACAGGAATTAAGGATCTTCAATTTTCCGCTGGTATCAGGCGTCATTACCTGCGGCCACACCGGAAGCCCAGGCCCACTGAAAGTTGTGGCCGCCCAGGTGGCCGGTCACATCCACCACTTCACCGATAAAATACAGGCTTGGTTTATCCAGCACGGCCATGGTTTTGGAGGATAGCTGCCGAGTATCTACACCTCCCAGGGTTACTTCCGCCGTTCGGTATCCCTCTGTGCCGGAAGGCTTGATCTGCCAGCGGCTCAGGGTCTCGCCCGCCGTGTCAAGATCACTGTTCTTGTACGCCTGCAGCGGGCCCTGCCACTCGTTAATGTCATTGAAAGCCTGGGCAAAGCGCTTGGGCAAGTGCTGCATCAGATACTGGGCCAGGGTGGATTGGGGCTTCTGTTTGCGAAGCGCGTACAGGTCTTCGCGGGCATTGGTGTCCGGCAGCAGGTTCACCGACAGGGCATCACCGGGTGACCAGTAGCTGGATATCTGCAGCATGGAAGGTCCGCTGAGGCCGCGATGGGTCACCAGCATGGGTTCGCGAAAATGCGCATTCTGGCAGTGGACATCAACGGGACAACTGACCCCCGAGATCGGTGCCAGTCGCTCCTTGAGTTGCGGCTGAAGGGTAAAAGGCACCAGCCCGGCCCGGGTGGGTAAAAGCCTCAGCCCGAACTGCCTGGCGATGTCATAGCCGAAACCGGACGCGCCCATGGTCGGAATTGACAGGCCGCCAGATGCCATGACCAGTGATTCGCAGGTGAGCTCCCCCGATGAGGTTTTCAGCCGGTAGCCGGTTTCAATCTCCGCGACCGAGTCGACGCTGGTTTTCATGCGGATCTCAGCACCGGCCCAGTCGCACTCGGTCAGCAGCAGGTTGAGGATGTCTTTGGCGCTGTCCCTGCAGAACAGCTGGCCTGCGGCTTTTTCTTCATGCTCGATTCCGTGTCGCTCGACCAGCTCCAGAAAATCCTGGGGCGTGTATCGCTTGAGCGCGGAAATGCAGTAGTGGGGGTTGTCCGACAGAAAGTTGGCCGGTGTGCTGTTCAGGTTGGTGAAATTGCAGCGGCCACCGCCGGACATCAGAATTTTCTTGCCCGGCTTGTTGGCGTGGTCCAGAACCAGCACACGGCGGCCGCGATAGCCGGCCGTGGCCGCGCACATCAGCCCGGCCGCGCCTGCGCCAATGATAATGACGTCGAAATGGTTCATGGCAGGATGACAGAGCCTTCCATGTACAGAACCGCCTGGCCCGCAATGGCGACCCGGTCGCCCTTCAGTTCGCAGCGTAGGATGCCGCCGCGCCTGGAAACCTGGCGGGCATCAAGCCGGGTTTTGCCCAGTTTCTCGGCCCAGTAGGGCACCAGCACGCTGTGGATGGACCCGGTCACCGGGTCTTCATCAATACCGGCGCCAGGTGCGAAATAGCGGCTGACGAAATCGCAGTCCTGGCCCTGTGCGGTGATTATCAGGCCCTGATTGCCAAGCGTTTTCAGGGTTCGTATATCCGGCTCCGCGGCTTTAATCGCCGCCTCGTCCGCCATCACGATCATGTAATTGGTGTCGTTCGGCACGAAAAAGGATGATTCAGGCGCGCCATCAATGGCATTCAGGATGGCTGGCGGGGTTGGCCGCGCTTCGAAAGGCAGGTTGGGGAAGTCCATGATCAGCCAGCCATCGTCGCCCTTGCGGACGCCCAGCAGGCCGCTTTTTGATTGAAAGCGAACCGAGTCCTTCGGCCACTCCAACAGGTTGAAAATCACCCAGGCGGTGGCCAGTGTGGCGTGGCCGCAAAGCGGGACTTCAATGTCTGGGGTAAACCAGCGGATGTTGAAATCGGCGTCTTCGCTGTCTGGTAACGGGGTGAAAAAGGCGGTTTCTGACAGGTTGTTTTCAGCCGCCAGGGCCAGCAGTGTCTGGTCCGACAGTGGCTCTTTCAGTGGCATGACCGCTGCCGGGTTTCCGCCGAAGAGTTGGTCGGTAAAGGCATCCAGCTGGTAGATGGGGTAACGCATGTGGCCGTCTCGCTGATGGGTGGCAAACGCCTATTCTGAACAAAGATGTCATTCAGTGACAAACTTTCGAGGGTAACGGATAGGATGCTTCCATTTTTACAGAAAACAGGCGTAAGCTGGCAGCAGCTGTAACAGGGCTCCATAACCATAAAAAACAGGAGGCTGCCATGACCATCAGCTCAACCCCTGCGGGCGTGTCGGTTGCACCGCGCCACATGCATTTCAATGTTGATCAGGACCTTGAGACCCTCTGGCATGGTGGCGACGTGTTCCGTACCGCCTTTTTCAATGCCTTGTCGTTACAGTTTCCGGACGGCGAACAGCAGTTCATTAACGCTGTCAGGCTGTACCGTGACAGGGTGGACGATTCCAAACTCAGCAATGAGATTCGAGGCTTCATCGGGCAGGAAGCCTTGCACAGTCGTGAGCACAAGCATTACACCGCCGTCCTGGCCAACTCCATCCTCAAACACCCGGACTGGATGAACGGAGCGACACCGGAAATGGCACGGCTGTGGCGCTGGCATGCCATTGAGGAAACCGAACACAAGTCCGTTGCGTTTGATGTCTACCAGCACTGTGTTGGCGATGACAAGCTGCGCCGCCTGGTTTTTCTGTTCGTCACCTGGAACTTCTTCAAGTACACCTTTCTCAATACCTGCACGCTGCTCAAGGCGGACGGCAAGCTCTGGAGCCTGTCTACCTGGTCCAGCGGCATGAACTTCCTCTGGGGCAAGCCCGGTGTGATTCGTAAATGCCTGCCGGATTTCCTCGCCTATCTGAAAAAAGGCTTTCATCCCTGGCAACAGGACAACCGTGAGCTGATCGACAGGAACCTGAGTGAACTTGACCGCCTTTCCTGAAATTCCCGCTCCCACGGCAAAGGTTTTTGGTCGCCCCGGGTGTTAGCCTTGTCTGCAATTCTTCGGGGTTTAGCAGCCCAGCGAACCATACCTGGACAAAGATTATGACCAAGGCCAGCACCGATCTTGCGGATGCGCTGCTCGAGCAGCATGTAAAGCACGAACTGTCTTCACTGAAGGGCGCAAAGTTACACCGTTTCCTGGAGCAGGAAGTGGATGAGCTTTTTGACTATGCAGGCCGGTTAACCCTTGGTCGCCTGATGTCAGCCGAGCAGGTAATGGGCGTGGTCCGGCGGGTTGTGATCAATATGGAACTGGACCCCGGCATTCCCGAAATTGCGGCCGAAATGTCAACGGAAGTGCTCAACGCCCCCATCCAGAAAACCACCAGACTGAACCAGATCATCACCCGGGAGCAGGCCACCGGTTTTCTGGAACAGGCCCTTGAACTGAAGCAGCAGCGGAAGCGGGTGATCAGCGAAATCATGACTCACCCGGTCTATCAGGAGCTGGTTTCAAACCTGGTTTATCAGGGCGTGGTGAACTACCTCTATGAAGACAACATGATCACCAAGAGCGTGCCCGGCGTCGGCTCCATGATGAAGTTCGGCAAGCGCATGGCCAACAAGGCCGTGCCAGGCCTGGATGAATCATTCGAGCGGCGATTCAAGGCCTGGCTGTCAGACAGCCTGCCCGGGTTGATTGCCCGCAGCGAACAGTTCCTGCATAAATCACTCAGTGACGACGAGCTTCGCGACAGCGTGATGGCGGTCTGGGTCTCCCTGGAAGATCACACCATTGCCGAGCTTCAGGACGGCCTGGGCGATATCCAGTTGCAGGAGTTTGTGGTGCTGGGGTACGAATTCTGGCTGCAGTTCCGCCAGACACCCTATTTCGATGGCTGTGTTGAAGCGGTGGTGACCCATCTGTTCGAGCTTTATGGCGACCGCCCGGTTCTGGACCTGCTCAATGACGTTGGTGTTAACCGGAAACTGGTGATGTCCGAATTAGACGCCCTGGTGCTGCCGGTGGTGGACGTGTTGCGTGAGGAGGGTTACCTTGAGGCCCTGATCCGTCGACGCCTGACGCCGTTCTACAAGTCAGCGGCGGCCAGGAAACTCCTGTCCTAGGGTGCTTTCGCCATCATGTGGATATCTGCCGAACTGCTCTGGACATACCTTGCGGCGATTACCCTGTTAACGCTGACCCCGGGGGTGGATACCCTGCTGGTGATGCGCAATACCGGGCGCGGTGGTTTTGGTGATGGCGCGGTGACCAGCCTTGGCATCTGCTGCGGGCTGTTTATTCACGCCACGCTGTCGGCTCTGGGCATTTCGATCCTGCTGGTGGAAACCGCCTGGGCCTTCACGGCACTTAAATGGGCGGGCGCCTGCTATCTGATCTGGCTGGGGATCATGTCGCTGCGGCAGGCTCTGGCCCGGCAGGGCTCCGGCACCGCTCCCGATCAGCCAGCTTTCAAGGCGGACAAGCCTGCGGTGCTTAGGCTGGTGTCCTTCCGGGAGGGCGTGCTTTCAAATCTCCTGAATCCCAAAACCGCGCTTTTTTACATGGCTTTGCTGCCGCAGTTTATCGACCCGGCCGGGCCTGCTTTCGCGCAATCGCTGTTTCTGGCGGGGCTTCACTTCGGGCTGGCGATGGCCTGGCAATGCGCCGTGGCGGCCATGGTAATCAGATCAAAGAAACTCAGGATGGGGCAGGGCGTGAAGCGCGCCCTCAGTGGCCTGACGGGCGGCTTCTTTGTGGCTATTGGCGTCAAACTGGGGCTTGAGTAAGCCCGGTTACTTCTCCAGGTACTGCAGCTTGTTGGGCTTGCCGTCCCACTCTTCCGCATCCGGCAGCGGGTCTTTTTTCTCGGTGATGTTTTCCCACTTGGCGGCCAGCTCAGCGTTCAGTTCGGTGAAATGAACCTGGTCGGCGGGTAATTCATCTTCCGAGAATATGGCCTCGGCCGGGCATTCCGGCTCGCACAGGGCGCAGTCGATGCACTCGTCCGGGTCGATGACCAGGAAGTTCGGGCCTTCGTAGAAGCAGTCTACGGGGCAGACTTCCACGCAGTCGGTGTATTTGCACTTAATGCAGTTGTCAGTAACGACAAAGGTCATGGGCAGTCCCCTGGTCCAGTAGTCAGTCTCATCAATGTAATAATAATTGCGCGATATTGTAGGGAGCCCCCCGCAGGGGCGCAAGCGCTAGTGTCCCGTCAGAGCCGTTATCTTCCGGTCATAATATCCCGCAGTTCGTAAAGCCGGTTCAATGCCTCTCTTGGGGTAAGGCCGTCCAGGTCTATTTCAGCAAGGGCTTCTTCCACTTTGCTGGGCTCGGCGGCGGCAAACATGTCGCCCTGGAAAGCGGTATTTACCGTGGCTTTTGCCGGTGCAGACGGTTGTGGTACCGCACTTCTCATGGGCGCCACCGGCTCAGCATTGCCTTCCAGGTGGGCCAGCTGGGCCTTGGCATGGCGAATCACATCCTGGGGCACCCCGGCCAGTTTGGCCACCTGCAGGCCGTAGCTCTGGCTGGCGGGCCCATCGTGGACATTGTGCAGGAACACGATGGTGTCGTCGTGCTCGGTGGCGGTTAGGTGGACGTTAACCGCATGGGTCAGGTCGTCCGCCAGTTGGGTCAGCTCGAAGTAGTGGGTTGCAAACAGGGTGTAGCAGCGGATCTGCTTCGCCAGATGCTCGGCAGTAGCCCAGGCCAGGGACAGGCCATCAAAGGTGCTGGTGCCCCGTCCCACTTCGTCCATCAGTACCAGGCTGTGTTCGGTGGCGTTGTGGAGAATATTAGCGGTTTCGGTCATTTCCACCATAAAGGTGGATCGCCCGCCGGCAGTATCGTCCGATGACCCCATGCGGGTGAAAATCCGGTCCACAGGGCCGATCACCACCCGGTTTGCAGGCACGAAGCTGCCGGTATAAGCCAGCAGGGCAATCAGCGCGGCCTGGCGCATGTAGGTGGACTTACCGCCCATGTTCGGGCCGGTGATCACCAGCATCCGGCGCTGATCGTCCATCAGCAGATCGTTGGGAACATAGGGATCGCTTAAAAGCTGCTCCACCACCGGGTGACGGCCCTGTTCAATATCAAAGCCGGGTGAATCGCTGAATTCCGGCGGGTTGAAGCGCAGGCTGGTGGCCCGCTCGGCGAAGTTGCTCAGTACATCCAATTCGGCCAGAGCCTGGGCAGCGTCCTGCAGGGGGGCCAGTTCCGCAGCCACGGTTTCAAGCACCTCGTCATACAGGCCTTTTTCCCGGGCCAGGGAACGGCTCTTGGCACTCAGCGCCTTGTCTTCGAATTCCTTGAGTTCCGGGGTGATAAATCGCTCGGCGTTTTTCAGGGTCTGGCGGCGGATATAGTCCACTGGCGCCTGGTCCGACTGCGCGCGGCTGATTTCGATATAGTAGCCGTGAACACGGTTGTAGCCCACTTTCAGGGTGCTGATGCCGGTACGTTCCTTCTCGCGGGTTTCCACATCCAGCAGAAACTGCCCGGCGTTTTCGCTGATGTTGCGCAGGTCGTCCAGCTCTGCATCGAAGCCTTCGCGAATCACCCCGCCGTCGCGGATAACCACCGGCGGGTTATCAATAATGGCCCGTTCCAGCAGGTCCGCCAGTTCCGGGTATTCACCAATAATGGTGGCCAGCTTCACGATCAGGTGGGAGTTGACCGGTGTCAGCGCCTTCTGAAGGTCTGGCAGCACATGAAAGGCGTCCCGCAGTCGCGCCAGGTCCCGTGGCCTGGCCGAACGTAGCGCCACCCGTGCCAGTACCCGCTCGATATCGCCCACCGCTTTCAACAGGTCATGGACCGGCTCGTAGTGAAATTCGTCGAGTAACGCAGACACCGCTTGTTGACGCTGCTCCACAATGCTGACGTCTCTTAACGGCCGGTTCAGCCAGCGTCGAAGCTGGCGGCCGCCCATGGAAGTCGCCGTGCGGTCCATCACCCAGGCCAGGGTGTGCTGGGTGCCGCCCATCAGGTTGATGTCGATTTCCAGGTTGCGTCGGCTGGCGGCGTCCAGAATCACCGCCTCTTCCCGGCGCTCCCGGCTGAGTTTGCGAATGTGGGGCAGGGCGGTGCGCTGGGTTTCCTTGGCGTATTGCAGCAGACAACCGGCAGCGCAAACGGCGAGCTTCATATCCTCGCAGCCAAAACCGGTGAGGTCCCGCACCTGAAGTTGCTGGGTCAGCACCCGGTGGGCGGTATCGAATTCGAACAGCCAGGGGCCCTGGCGGCGAATGCCGGTATAGCCTTCAAGCACTTCCTGAAAGGGGAAATCTTCGCTGATAAGGATTTCCGCCGGGCGAAGTCTTTGCAGCTCACCCTGCAGGCTTTCCAGGTCGTCCAGTTCCGCCACGGAAAAGCGACCGCTGGAAATGTCCAGTGACGAGAAGCCGAACTTTTCCTGGCGGTTGTAGATGGCCACCAGCAGGTTGTCCCGGCGGTCTTCCAGAAAGGCGTCGTCGCTCAGTGTGCCGGGTGTGACGATGCGCACCACCTGGCGGTCAACCGGACCTTTGCTGGTGGCCGGGTCACCAATCTGTTCACAGATGGCGATGGATTGACCAGCCCGGACCAGACGTGCAATGTAACCTTCAGCAGAATGGTAAGGAATGCCGGCCATTGGGATCGGGCTGCCACCGGACTGGCCCCGGGCCGTCAGCGTAATGTCCATCAGCTCGGCGGCTTTGCGGGCGTCGTCGTAGAACAGCTCGTAAAAATCTCCCATGCGGTAGAACACCAGCTCGTTCGGGTGCTCGCCCTTGATCTTGAGGTACTGCCTCATCATGGGCGTATGCTGGGAGAGATCGGTCTGCGCTGCTGACATGAAGGGTTCCGGATCTATGGCATTTGTTAGAGGCACGGATTGTAAGAAAATACACGCCATGATGAAACGAAGGGGGCCATTATGCCACTAAACGATGTCGCAACAGATGATGCGTTATCGGAAGCCGGTGAACAGCTGGCCACTGTGCTGCTGAAACAGAGGCAGACCATCGCAACGGCGGAAAGCTGCACCGGTGGCTGGGTTGCGAAAGTTCTGACGGATCGTGCCGGTTCCTCATCCTACGTGCTGGCCGGCCTTGTGACCTACAGCAATGAGGCCAAGCAGGAGCTGCTGGGCGTTACCGATGCATCGCTCCAGGCCCATGGGGCCGTCAGCGAACCCGTGGTGCGGGAAATGGTCGCTGGCGCCCTGGCCGCGACCAGAGCCGGTGTGGCGGTGGCCGTCAGCGGTGTTGCCGGACCCGGCGGGGGTTCTGATGACAAGCCGGTGGGCACCGTCTGGTTTGCCTGGGGGCGTTCGCCAGCGGACACCGAAGCGGTGGTGCAGCATTTTAAAGGCGACCGGGATTCGGTCCGTCGGCAGGCGGTTCTGTTTGCGCTGCAGGGCGTGCGGGCCTATCTGGAAAACGGATAGAAAGAGGGGGTTGGTCTTACGATCCGCTTGTGTTTTAATACTGTTCAAATATACAGGAAACTGATTTTTCACGTTTCCTGCTGACATACTCAGCCGCGAATGAAAACAGCGGCGATACCGGTGACAGAGGCGTGAAATAATGGAAGATAACCGCAAAAAAGCATTGGGCGCAGCGCTCAGCCAGATTGAACGTCAGTTCGGCAAAGGCGCCGTGATGAAAATGGGCGACCAGCCCCGTGAAGCCGTTCCGGCGGTATCCACCGGCTCACTCGGCCTGGACGTTGCACTCGGCATTGGCGGCCTTCCTTACGGGCGTATCTGTGAAATCTACGGCCCGGAAAGCTCCGGTAAAACAACGCTGACACTTCAGGTAATCGCCGAAGCCCAGAAAGCGGGTAAAACCTGCGCGTTCGTCGACGCTGAACATGCTCTTGATCCTGTTTACGCGGAAAAGCTGGGCGTTGATGTGGACGAACTGCTGGTGTCCCAGCCGGACACTGGCGAGCAGGCCCTGGAAATCTGCGACATGCTGGTCCGCTCCAACGCCGTTGACGTCATCATCGTCGACTCGGTAGCGGCACTGACACCGAAGGCGGAAATCGAAGGTGAAATGGGCGACAGCCACGTTGGCCTGCAGGCCCGCCTGATGTCCCAGGCCCTGCGCAAGCTGACCGGTAACGTCAAACACGCCAACTGCCTGCTGGTGTTTATCAACCAGATCCGGATGAAAATCGGTGTGATGTTCGGTTCGCCGGAAACCACCACCGGCGGTAACGCCCTGAAATTCTACTGTTCCGTGCGTCTGGACATCCGTCGCATTGGCGCGGTGAAAGACGGCGACGAAGTGATTGGCAACGAAACCCGTGTGAAAGTGGTCAAGAACAAGGTGGCCCCGCCGTTCAAGCAGGCCGAGTTCCAGATCATGTACGGCAAAGGCATCTACCACATGGCTGAAGTGGTCGATATGGGCGTGAAGGAAGGCTTTGTGGACAAGTCTGGCGCCTGGTACGCCTACAAGGGCGACAAGATCGGCCAGGGCAAGGCCAATGCCTGCAAGTTCCTGGAAGAGAACCCGGACATTGCCAACGAAATTGAAACCGCTGTGCGCGATAAGCTGATGCCCAAACCTGCCAAGAAAGAGACGGCAGATGAAAAAGCGGCCAAGGCAGAAGAAGCGAACGGTGAGCTTCTCTAAGAAACTACTGATCGTTGCCCATGCGCCCTCTGCCAACACCCTCAGACTCCGTGAGGCGGTTGAAAGGGGGGCATGTCACCAAGACATCGAGAACGTTCAGGTAAAAGTGCTGGCCCCGCTGGATGCGGGGCCGGACGATGTGCTTGATTGTGATGCAATCATTCTGGGCACCACTGAAAACCTGGGTTACATGAGCGGCGCATTGAAGGACTTCTTTGACCGCACTTACTACCCCGTTCTGGAAAAAACCCAGGGCCTTCCTTTCAGCTTCTATATCCGGGCCGGCCACGACGGCACCGGAACCCACCGGGCTATTGAATCCATCACCACCGGTCTACGTTGGCGCCTGGTTCAGGAACCGCTGCTGTGTCGCGGCGAGTATCGGGATGAATTCGAAAGCCAGTGCGAGGAGCTTGGCCTGTATCTGGCCGCCGGGCTCGATGCCGGACTGTTCTGAATCCCGCCCTCAGGATTTCTCCTTGCGCTCTGACAGCGCAGCCAACACTCTGGCCAGAGCCTTATCGTAGAAGGGTTGAACTTCCTCCAGCACCGCCGGCTCTGAGCGGCTCGGGTGCCCACCGGCAAACGGCGGTCCGGGGTTGTATTCCATTCTCAACTGGATGGATTTCGCCAGTTTTTCTCCCCAGATCTGGGCAATCACCGCAAGGCTGAAATCGATGCCGGAGGTGACGCCGCCTGCAGTAATAAGGTTGCCATCGGTGACAATTCTTCCAGGTGTAAAAGTAGCGCCGCAGGCCGCCAGCGCACCGGTATAGCCCCAGTGGGTGGTGGCTTTCTTGCCTTTCAGGCGGCCAGCCGCTCCGAGGATGAAGGCGCCGGTGCAGACGGAGGTAAGGTATTGCGCGCTGTCGCATTGATGGCTGACGAAGGCAATCAGCGCCTGGTTATTGATTGCCTCGAACACGCCCGGGCCGCCAGGAATACAGATCAGATCAGCCTGCGGGCAATTCTCAAAATCGTAACCCGGCACAACGCCGAAGCCCGAGTCAGTCTGAATCGTGTCGCTGGATTCAGCCACCACGCAGGTTTTGGCATCCGGCACATAGGCAAACATCTGGGCCGGGCCGGTAAAATCCAGTTGGGTAACACCCGGGAAAACCGGAATCACGATATTGAAGGCCATGGTTCGACAGGCTCCGCTGTTGAAAGAGGTCCTTATTATAGAACCGGTTTTAAGAGCTGCGCTAACCCATCAGCCTGCGTAGCGGTTATAGAAACCTTCAATGCGGGAGAGCGCGTTATCCACGGTTCGTGAATAACCTTTCTTGTCAAAACAGTAGCTGAACTGGATGCTCACACGAAAACCGGTCTGAAAGGGTTGGCAGGTAACCACCCGGGCAGCTACACGGGATTCGCGGATGTATTTGCCATCAAAGTTGAGGTAAAGGCGTGCACCCGGTTCAATGGGGCGGGGGCTCAGCACGGCCATGCCGTAGCGGTTCATGTCCAGGCAGGTGACCGCCGTAGCGTTTTTCCCACGGCCAAAGAAACCACGTTCCTGCAGCTCTACCTTCAGGCAGTTCGCAGCGTAGCGGTCCTTGATACGGCGGTCCGGGGAAGCACTCATAATTCGTCGGCGTCTGTCCTTTGTTGAACGAAGCGATGAATGTCGCGTAGCCCCAACATCCGGTCGGGACAGAAGAGTCTAGTGGGCAAATAACTGGCTGAAAAATAACCATGCTCAATTTTGTGATTGAGTTCTCGCTTGAGCCATGGTTGAAGCGTCAGGCTCGGGTGCTGATCATCCGGCCCCTGCGATCCTCAAGGGACACCGGCTGCCGGGTGTGCGGGTGCAGCAAAGCGGTGCTGCGACGGCCGCTTTTCCTGCGCCTGCAGGGGCCCTTGAACTCCTGTTGTGCCCGCCGGCGATCTGGCTGCAGCCGCCTGTCATTCAGGGGTTTGCGTGGCGGCGCTGAGGATCCTTCCATCGCAGGTGTGCGCTGGGTTCCCTGTTTGCGGATAGTCTCAAGCACGTTCAGTCCGTGGGGCTGATTGCGATAGATGTCCATATTTTCCTGATTCCGCGGTCGACTTGAGATTGAGTTAAGAACGACTTGTTGGTTTTTTAACGGCATTAAACCCGAAATCTTTAGTACCGGGCGCGACAGCGCGAGCCCCAGATTCTACAATGACCGGCCATTAATCGTTGGTTTTCCATCGCTACAGGACCCAATCTTGAAGTCACTGCCTCTGAACCAGTTATATAAAGTCTGTGTGTTAAAGGACTTGCCGTTCAAAACCACCCGCCAGCTCAAGCCTCTTGCTGAAATCGTCGGCCAGAACCGGGCGCAATCAGCGGTGCGTTTTGCGCTTGCCATGCCCCACGGTGGTTACAACGTCTACGCGGTGGGTCGCCCCGGCCTGGGCAAACGAACCATGATGCTGCGTTACCTTGAGCACCATGTGGATGCCGACCATCAGACCCATGACTGGTGCTACGTTGCCAATTTTGAGGAGCCCCGGGTACCGAAGGTGCTCAAACTGCCCGCTGGCAAAGGCAACGAGCTGAAACAGGACATGGACAAACTGATGGCCCGTCTGATGAAGATGGTGCCGCAGACCTTCGACAGCGACAGCTTTCTGGAACGGGCCGAGCAGCTGAAAAACGGCTTTGCCAAAAAGCAGGAAGACGAACTGGAAAAAATAGCGGACCAGGCCCGACGGAAAAAAGTCAGCCTGAACATCACCACCCCCGGCGGCTATCGGCTGGTGGCGATGAACGGGGATGAGCCCCACACGGCGGAATCATTCCAGGCGCTGACAGAAGCCCAGCGGGATAAATTTGAAAGCGAGATCAACAAGCTCGAGAAGAAGCTGCGCCAGGCCCTGCGCAAGGTCACGGACTGGGAGCAGGAGTACGCGGAAGCCCAGCAGGCGCTGAATGAAGAAACCCTGGAAAGCATCTCTGGCGAGCAGCTTGAAGCGCTGATTGCCAAGTACGCCGATCAGGCTGATGTGGTCAGTTACCTGAAAGCGGTGCGTAGCGACCTGTCGGAAAGCCTCGATATTTTCCTGGAAGAGAACGAAGAGCAGGCGGCCATGGCCTATGCCTCTCTGGACAAGAAAACGCCCCGGCGCTATCTGGTCAATGTGCTGGTGCACCAGAAGACAGACGAAGTGCCCGTGGTTGTCGAAGACAACCCCACCTACCACAACCTGTTCGGCTATGTTGAAAACGTCACCTTCAAAGGCACGGTATTCACGGACTTCTCACTGATCCGCCCGGGCAGTATCCACAGGGCCAACGGCGGCTACCTGTTGATGGACGCCATCAAGGTGCTGGAGCAGCCCTTTGTCTGGGACGGTCTCAAGCGTGCGCTGCGGTCCCGTTCGCTGCAGATCAATTCGCTGGAACGCGAGCTGACCCTGTCTGGCACCATTTCCCTGGAGCCTGAAGAAATCCCGCTGGACGTGAAAATCGTGCTCTTTGGCGACCGGGAAACCTGGATGCTGCTGCAGGAATACGATTCCGAGTTTGCCGAGCTATTCCGGGTGACCGCGGATTTTGAAAACGAAATGATGCGCACCGACGAAAGCCAGCTGCTCTACGCCAAGTTCATTGCCAGCCTGGTGGAAGAAAAGAAGCTGCTGCATTGCAGCAACCGCGCGGTTGCCAGAATCATAGAACACAGCGCCCGCATGGCAGAACATCAGGACCGGTTGTCCCTGCATGCGGCGGATATCGCCAACCTGCTGAGGGAATCCGATTACTGGGCGCGGCAGGGCGGTGCCAACATGATCAGCAACAACCACGTGGACCAGGCGCTTGAAAGCGCCGAATACCGCAGCAGCCGAATTCGCGACCATTTCTACGATGCCATTCGCGATGGCACGACCCTGGTGTCTACTTCCGGCACCTGTGTCGGCCAGGTGAACGGTTTGTCCGTATTATCAACCGGCGGCTATGAATTCGGGCTTTCCAACCGAATCACGGCGACCTGCTATTATGGAGATGGTGGGGTCATGGACATTGAGCGGGACGTCAAGCTTGGCGGCAACCTTCACTCCAAGGGCGTGATGATTCTCAGCTCCTGGCTTTCCGCTCATTTTGCCGTGACCGACCCCATGAATCTGTCAGCCAGCCTGACCATGGAGCAGAACTACGGCGAAGTGGACGGCGACAGTGCGTCTCTGGCTGAGCTGTGTGCCCTGGTGTCGGCGCTTTCAGAGCTGCCGGTTCGTCAGGATCTGGCCCTGACCGGTTCGGTTAACCAGTTTGGTGAGGTTCAGCCCATTGGCGGCGTGAATGAAAAGGTTGAGGGGTTTTTCGCAACCTGTAAGCTAACCGGAGGCCTGACCGGTTCCCAGGGCGTTATTGTCCCTGCCACCAACGTGCAGAACCTGATGCTGAACCAGGAAGTGATTCAGGCGGTGCGCGACGGCAATTTCGCGGTCTACTCAGTGACCCGGGCCGAAGAGGCCATCACGCTGCTGCTGGGCAAACCGGCAGGCAAGGCTGATGATAAGGGCCGCTACCCCAAGCAGAGTGTCTTTGGCATGATTCAGCAAAGGCTGGAAAAAATGCGGGAACACGAGCGGCAGGAACATGCGCGGGATGATTCCAAGGACCCGTCCATACATTGACAGGAGAGGCAAGACCCATGGCGGACAGTCAGCAAACAGTTTACGTGGTGGAAGACGACGAAGCAGTGCGGGACTCCCTGGAGCTGCTGCTGAAATCCGATAGCAAGCCGGTCAAGACCTACGATAACGCCAACGCCTTCCTGAAAGATTACTCGGAAAGCATGTCCGGCTGCATTGTGCTGGATATCCGCATGCCGGGAATGGACGGCATGGAGCTGCAGAAAAAGCTCAACGAGAAACACTCCATCCTGCCGATCATCTTTGTGACTGGCCACGGTGACGTGCCCATGGCCGTAGACGCCATGAAAGAGGGCGCTGTCGACTTTATCCAGAAGCCCTATCGGGAAGAAGCCCTGCTGGAGAAAATCGACGCAGCGCTGGCCCAGGATGTCGAACAACGCAAGACCCTGGGCGAGAAACAGGAAATACTGCGCCGGGTGAAAAGCCTGACCCCGCGGGAACATGAAATCATGGACCGCATGATCGAAGGCCAGGCCAACAAGGTCATCGCGATAGAACTCGAAATCAGCCAGCGAACCGTGGAAATTCACCGGTCCCGGGTGATGCATAAAATGGGCACACACTCGCTTGCCCACCTGGTTCGTATGATTCTGTCCGTAAAGGACCTTATCGACGCGCGCTGAACCCGGCGCCATCATAGGGGAATCTTCGCAACCGGTCCGGCTTTTATGACAGATGCTGTCCATGAGACAACAGACGTAACGGTTCTGCTTGTTGACGACAACCCACAGAACCTGAAAGTGCTTTATGAAACCCTGAAAGACAAGGGTTACCGCCTGCTCATTGCCAATGAGGGCGAAAAAGCGCTGGAACTTGCCCGTCGCCACGCCCCTGAAGTCATCCTGCTGGACATCATGATGCCGGAACTGGACGGCTATCAGGTGTGTGAGCGTTTGAAAGCCGACCCGGTAACCTCAGACTGCGCCGTGGTATTCCTGTCCGCCCTGGACGATGTCGACGCCAAGGTGCGTGGTTTTGCTCTTGGCGGTGCCGATTACATATCCAAACCTTTTCAGGCCCAGGAAGTCATTGCGCGGGTAAAAACCCACGCCCGTGTTATCCGGCTGGAGCGGGAACTGCAGGCCCGTAACCGGCAGTTGGAGAACGACCAGGCGCGAATTCTCAATTCCATCAGCGAGGGCATTTACGGCCTGGATAATGAGGGCCGTATTGTATTTGCCAACCCGGCTGCGGCGACGATCGTGCGGAGCTCTGCGGAAGCGCTGATTGGCCAGAATTTCTTCGAACTGCATTTCGGTACGCCCAGCCAGAACCTGGAGGCGCTGCCGGCCAGGGCGACCTGCTGCCAGGGCCAGCCCGAGAATCAGCGCGGCGTTGAGCTGCTGCGCGCCGACGGCACTCGCTTCCCGGCACAGTACTGCTCCACCCCTAAATGGGACGGCGACGAACTGCACGGTGCCGTGGTGGTGTTCCGCGATATCACCGCCGAGCTTGAGAACGAACAGGCGCTGGAAGAAGCCCGCGACCTGGTGCAGGAACAACGGGACCAGCTGGCCCACGTCTCCAGAATGACCACCATGGGTGAAATGGCCGCCGGTGTTGCCCACGAAGTGAACCAGCCCTTGACCGCCATCACCAATTACGCCCGCGTTGCCAAGCGGGTAATGGCCAAGGACGAACCGGACCTTGCGCTGTTGGCGGAAACTCTGGATAAAATCGAGGCCCAGTCCCATCGCGCCAGTGAAGTTATTCGCCGCATCCGCCGTTTCATGAAAAAGCCCGCTGCCGGCAAAGAAGTACTGTCTTTGGCTGAACTGCTGGAAGAAACCCGGCAGTTTGCCGAAGTGGATATCCGCAATAACGATGGGGGCATTGAAATTACCGTGGCGGACGACGTGGCCGATGTCTGTGCGGACCCGGTTCAGGTGCAGCAGGTGGCATTGAACCTGATTCGCAACGCCCTTGAGGCCACCCGCAGCGCGGATTCGTCAGAGCCTGTGCGGGTCAGTGTCACCATGCAGGGAGAGCAGTATGTGCGGGTTGAGGTAACCGATTCCGGTACTGGGCTGTCTGAAGAAAACGAGGCGAAACTGTTTCTGCCATTCTTCACCACCAAGGACGAAGGTATGGGCATTGGCCTGCCCACCTGCCGCTCGCTGATTCAGGCCCAGGGCGGTGAAATCGGCTTTTTGCGCCCCGAAAGCCGTGGCGCCTGTTTCTACTTTACTCTCCCTGTCGCCCCTCAGAATGCTGAGGTGCAGGCTGAAACCTCGGGATCTTCTGAGGCATAACCAGCCAGGTTCAGGCCTGCCAGTCTAACCGGCCGCTCAGGTGCGGCGCATTGCCTTTGCCATTGAGTAACTGGTAGTCCAGTCCGTCGCCACTGGCCTGCCAGTTCAGCAGCGCATCGCCCGGCAGGAACAGCGGCTTCTTGAAATCGCATTGAATGGTGAAGGCGCCGCCCTGCCAGTCACGCTGCTGCTCCAACAGGCTCAACACCCGGGCTTTGCTCCACATGCCGTGGGCAATCGCGCGGGGAAAACCGAACAGCTTTGCGGTCAGCGGGTACAGATGTATCGGGTTCCGGTCGCCAGAGGCCGCGGCATATTTCCGGCCCGTGGATTCCGGCACCCGGATATCGCAGGTGTTTGCGTAGGTTTCCAGCGGTGGTGGCTTCTTTCTGGTGCCGCCGCTGTCGGGCTTTGGTTGCCGGAACAGGGTGGTGCTGCTTTCCTCCCAGACCAGGCGCCCCGCCGACCGGGCCTCGGTAATCAGATCGAATTCCAGCCCTTTCGAGGTTTGTTCGGCCTCGCCCAGGCGTACATCCAGGTCCAGATTCTCGCCCACACCAATCGGCCGGTGCTGGACAATCCGGTTGCGCAGGTGCACCAGCCCAAGCAAGGGGAAGGGCACACGGGAGTCCGTCAGCACCTTAAGGTGCAAAGGGAAAGCCAGCACATGGGGCCAGGTTGCCGGTATGGCCCTGTGGGGTTCGAACCCGCATACCCTGCGATACCGATCCAGGCCTGCGCCGCCGGTGGTCGCACCAATCAGCTGCGCCGATACGTCCGGCAGGGTGGTGGCGTTCTTCTGTTGCCGATTTTTCGGCAGCAGTGCCTTACCGTACATGGCCAGCAGACCCGGTGCCCGATTATGGTATTTAGTGTTATGAGTCATTTCGTTACGGCTCCTGTTACACCTGTGCGACTTTGGCCTGATATGCTCTAATTAGGCGTGGAACTCGGAACACGGTCTCACAGTTTGGCGAACCCGGCCAGACTGATCCATCAACAATCATAAAGCAGGATGCTATGCAGGAACTTCGCGACGCGGGCGTGATGCTGCGCCTGATCTACCGGGCGATGAAGAAGAAGGGCATCGATACCGACGCTATTTTCGCCCGCCTGGGCGTAGACGAAGCCTATGTGTTCACCGAACAGCTGCGAACCCCCCACAGCGCCCAGCCCTATTTCTGGCAAGTGGTTGAAGACGTCTCCGGGGATGAAGACGTTGGCCTGCACCTTGGCCAGCTGTTACCGGCCTACAACGGCCAGGTACTGGAATACCTGTTTCTGAGCAGCCCCACCTTTGGCGAAGGCCTGCGCCGGGCCCAGAACTATCAGCGCCTGCTCAGCGATGCCGCCAGAACTGACTTTTTCATCGACGGCGATGAGGCCTGTATGGTGCTGGATGCCGCCTCAGACGAAGTCAGCCGCCTGCAGCACTTTAACGAATGTTTTGTGCAGGGGCTGATCACCTTCTTCAAATCGATTACTGACCACCGATTTTATCCGTCACGCATAGAATTCGAGCATGATCGTTCCCGCGGGAAAGACCACGTACAGGCCATTTTTGGCTGCGAGGTGGTGTTTGGTGCGCCAGAGAACCGCCTGTATTTCCCGGCCGGCTTTCTAGACCATCCGTCCCCCCACGCCGAGCCGGAACTGCTGGACCTGCACGAACGCTTTGCCAGCGAACAGGTCGCCCGGCTGGAGAAGAAAGACATCGTAGGGCAGGTGGAGCGCATCGCGGCGGAGCTGCTGGACAGCGGGGAAGTGACCCTGGACGCCGTGGCCGAGCGCCTGGGCATCAAAGCCAGAACCCTGCGAACCCGGCTAACCGAAGCGGAAACCAGTTTCAATCAGGTGCTGGCGGATTTCCGTTATCGCCTGGCGCGCCAGTTACTGGCGACCACCGAAGAGTCCATCGACGAAATTGTGTATCTGACCGGCTTTTCAGAGCCGAGCACTTTCTATCGGGCTTTCAAGCGCTGGTCCGGCATGACACCCGTGGAATACCGCAAAACCGCCCAGGGCAAAGACGCCATGGTTGATGCCATGTAAACATGGCGGGCCGAGCGATTTTTTGATGAAAATCGTTGACATGCCAGGCCGCCTCTTTATAATGCGCCCTCGTTGTCACCGAGCATTCACACCCTTGAATGCGCCCGAGGTGGCGGCCAACGCGGAGCGGTAGTTCAGCTGGTTAGAATACCGGCCTGTCACGCCGGGGGTCGCGGGTTCGAGTCCCGTCCGCTCCGCCATTTTTGATTTCCTTCGATTCAGTTCCCGGGTGGTTAGCTCAGCTGGGAGAGCATCGCCCTTACAAGGCGAGGGTCACTGGTTCGATCCCAGTACCACCCACCATTTTTTCCGTCCTACTTGCCAATCAGCGACTGACCGCAAACGCGAACCACATTGCCGTTCACGCCGTTTGACGCCGGGTTGCAGTACCAGGCAATCGCTTCTGCCACGTCTACCGGCAAACCACCCTGAGACAGACTGTTCATCCGCCGACCGGCCTCGCGAATGGTGAAAGGCATGTCTGCCGTCATCTGGGTCTCGATAAAGCCCGGTGCAACCGCATTGATGGTCACGCCGTTTTTTACCTGCTTCGCCATGGCTTCCACGTAACCAATCACACCGCTTTTCGCCGCTGAATAGTTGGTCTGGCCAAAGTTGCCGGCAATGCCGCTGATAGACGAAATACACACGATGCGGCCATTTTCCTTCAGCAGGTCCTGCTTCATCAGCGCCTCATCAATATGCTCTTCTGCCGTCAGGTTCACGGCAATGGTCATGTCCCAGAAATGCGCCGGCATATTGCCCAGGGTCTTGTCCCGGGTGATGCCTGCGTTGTGAATCACCAGGTCCACCCCATCAAAATGCTGTTTGATGAAATCCGCAATCTGGGTGGGCGCGTTCGGGTCTGTGATGTCGCAGCCCAGCGCCTTGCCACCAAGGGCGTCGGTGACCTTCTGCAGTTCTTCCATGGCCTGGGGAATATCCAGGCCGATCACCGTGGCGCCATCCCGGGTCAGGGTTTCGGCAATGGACGCACCAATACCACGGGAGGCACCGGTCACCAGTGCCACCTTGCCGGACAGCGGCCTGGCCGGGTCGGCTGGCATCACCTCAGCGGTCTTGCCGACCCGCGCAACCTGGCCAGACACATAGGCCGAACGGGCTGACAGGAAAAAGCGCACACTGGAATCCAGTGCCTTCTCGGCGCCATTGGCCTGCCACAACAGGTTGGCGGTGGCGCCCCGTTTACCCACTTCTTTTGCAACGCTGCGCACAAAGCCTTCCAGCGCCTGATGGGCCGCTGCCTTGGCCGGGGCACGGCAGCTTGATGGCTCCTGGCCAATCACCAGCACCCGGCCGTGGGGTGCAAGCTTTTTGATGGTGGGGTGGAAGAAATCGTAAACCGCCCGCAGATCCTCGGTGGTTTTCATGCCGGTGGCGTCGAATACCAGGGCGGCGAAACGCTCTTCAATGTCGGCGTCCAGGGCCAATGGCGATGCCTTGTTGCCCACTTTTGCGGAATCGGTCAGAGTGGTGAGGTTGCTGGCGTGAAATACTTTGGCAGGGCTGGCGCCCAGGGTCTGGCCCAGGTGGCTTACCGCTTTACCACCGGCTGCCGCGCCGACCAGAACATTGCCCTCAACAAAGGGCTGGTCACCGCGCTTCCAGCGTTTCAGTGGCAGGGGCGAGGGCAGGCCCAGGGACTGCGCGGCCGTCTTGCCGAAGGGCGTATTCACGAATCTGAGATAAACATCAGACATAGCCTTTTCCTTTTGCTGAGATACCATCGAATTTACATTGATAGACAGGACGACATCATGGCACAGGCTCCGAAAAGCACCCAAAAGAAAACCACCACCACAGCGGCCAAGACCACCACCAAACGGGCGCCCCGGAAAGCCGCCGGGACCGCACCAAAAGGATCTGCCAAATCAGCGCAGGCACCGGGCGTTCGCCGGGTTGCTATCATCGGTGGCAACCGCCTGCCGTTTGCCCGCTCCAACACCGCCTACAGTAAAGTCAGCAACCAGGAACTGCTGACCTCCAGCCTTCGTGGCCTGGTTGATCGCTACGGCCTGCAGGGCATGAGAATGGGCGAAGTGGTGGCAGGCGCCGTGATCAAACATTCCCGGGACTTCAACCTGACCCGCGAATCGGTACTCAGCAGCGGCCTGGCACCGGAAACCCCGGCCTACGATGTGCAGCAGGCCTGCGGAACCGGCCTGGAAGCCGCCATACTGGTGGCCAACAAGATCGCCCTGGGCCAGATCGAATGCGGGATTGCCGGCGGCACAGACACCACCTCAGACGCGCCCATTGGCGTCAGCGAAGGCCTGCGCCAGATCCTGCTGGACCTGAACCGGGCCAAGAGCGCCGGCGAGCGGCTGAAAATCCTGTCGCGCTTCCGCCCCAAGCACCTGGCGCCGTCCCTCCCGGAAAACGGCGAACCCAGAACCGGCCTGTCCATGGGCGGGCACTGCCAGATCACCGCCAAAGAGTGGAGTATTCCCAGGGACGAACAGGACCAACTGGCCTATGAAAGCCATAAAAAACTGGCTGCCGCCTACGACGAAGGCTTCTTCGACGACCTGATCACCCCACTGGCGGGCCTGAGCAAAGACAACATTCTGCGCCCGGACACCACTCTGGAAAAGCTGGCCACGCTCAAGCCCGTGTTTGACCGCGAGAACGGCACCATGACCGCCGCCAACAGCACCGCGCTGACTGACGGCGCTTCCTGCGTTCTGCTGGCCAGCGAAGAATGGGCCAAGGCCAACAATATGGAAGTGAAGGCCTACCTGACCTTCTCTGAAGTGGCCGCGGTGGATTTTGTCGACAAGAAAGAAGGCCTGCTGATGGCCCCGGCCTATGCCGTACCGAGAATGCTGGAGAAAGCCGGGCTGACGCTGCAGGATTTCGATTTCTACGAAATTCACGAAGCCTTCGCCGCGCAGGTGCTGTCGACACTGAAAGCCTGGGAAGACCCCGCCTTCTGCAAAGACCGTTTGGGCCTGGACCAACCGCTGGGCAGCATCGACCGCAGCAAGATGAACGTCAAAGGCAGTAGCCTGGCCACCGGCCACCCGTTTGCCGCCACCGGCGGTCGTATACTGGCCACCATGGCCAAGATCCTGGAACAAAAAGGCAGTGGCCGCGGTCTAATCTCCATCTGCGCTGCCGGGGGGCAGGGTGTGACGGCCATAGTGGAACGATAGCGGAGGGTAAGTTTCCGGAAAACCGGAAATTTTCCTGAAAGTCCTTTGACAGACACTGCCCGTATCCCTATCATGCGCAGCACGTTGATCGGGTCAGACCCGGCAACAACCAGTTTGATGCGGGGTAGAGCAGTCTGGTAGCTCGTCGGGCTCATAACCCGGAGGTCGTTGGTTCGAATCCAGCCCCCGCTACCATATTTGAGAAAAGGCAGATCAGTTACACTGGTCTGCCTTTTTTGTTTTCCGGCTTCTATTTTTTTGGTAAATCATCCGAGGCAAACATGGACAACCAATCGTTAAAAGCAACCAACGATGAAGTGACCAGCCTCGAAGCGCTGGCACCCCTGGCAGACTACTCGCTGATGGACACCCTGAACTGTGATCCTGATGCGACGGCCGATGGCGTTGATCATTCGCCAAGGCAGGTCTTCACGGGGCAATACGTGCCGGTGAAACCGACGCCCATCGAAGCCCCTGAATACGTGGCTCACAGCCACGGCCTGTTTCGCGAGCTCGGCTTTGCGGATGGTCTGGCCCAGTCCGCCGACTTTATCCGCATGTTTTCCGGCGATCTTTCACAGGTGCCGGCACCGCTTCGCAACGTGGGGTGGGCCTGTGGCTACGCGCTGTCAATCTACGGCACCGAACTCACCCAGCAGTGCCCGTTCCAGACCGGAAACGGCTATGGCGACGGCCGTGCAATGTCGGTGTTTGAAGGGGTGCTCAACGGCCAGCGCTGGGAAATGCAGCTGAAAGGCGGCGGGCCGACTCCCTACTGCCGTGGCGGCGACGGCCGGGCCGTTCTTCGCTCCAGCGTTCGGGAGTTTCTGGCGCAGGAGCACATGCATGCGCTGGGGGTGCCCACGTCACGGTCCCTGAGCCTGTATGTGTCCAAAACCGAAAAGGTGCAGCGACCCTGGTATTCGGAGGGCTCCCGCAGGCAGGATCCGGACCGGATGGTGTCAGAACCGGTGGCCATTTCGACCCGCGTCGCACCCTCGTTCATCCGTGTGGGCCAGCTTGAACTGTTCGCCCGCAGGGCGCGGAAACAGGAACATCCACGTGCCACCGAGGAGCTCCGGCAGCTGGTGCTTCATCTGATTGACCGGGAATACGCCGGGGACATTGACCAGACACTCGAAACGCCCCGCAAAGTGGTGATGCTGGCGCACCAGTTCCGCAGCCGCCTGACCTCGCTGATCGCAAACTGGATTCGCGTTGGCTACTGCCAGGGCAACTTTAACAGCGACAACTGCGCCGCTGGCGGCTACACCCTGGATTACGGCCCCTTTGGGTTCTGCGAAATGTTTGACCCCCACTATCAGCCGTGGACTGGTGGCGGACAACACTTCGCCTTTCTGAATCAGCCGGTGGCGGCGGAGAAAAACTTTGGCAGTTTCATTTCAGCCCTGCAGCCGTTGCTGGCTGATCACCCGAACGAGCTGGCCCGGCTGGAAGAAATTCGAAGAGACTTCCCGAAAGTCATGCACGCGGAAATGGAAAAAATGTGGGCCGCCAAACTGGGGCTTGAGGCCTTTGACGCTGAGCTCTTCAAAGAGCTCATAGCCTTGATGACCCAGACTCCCGTGGATTACACCCTGTTTTTCCGGGCGCTTTCAGACATTCCGGATGACATCGCGCCACTGACAAACAGCTTCTACAGGCCGCTGGCGGAAGCTGGCACCGCTGAATCAGACGGGTTGCTCAAGCGCTGGAAGGAATGGCTGAGCGCCTGGAAGTCACGCATCGGGCCATCAACGGAGGAGGTTTCCCGGCAGATGAAACGGGTCAATCCCAAATACATCATGCGGGAGTGGTTGGTGGTGCCTGCCTATCGGCAAGCGGCTGAGGGTAATTACCGGCCGGTCAGAGAGCTACAGGGCGTACTCAGCCAGCCGTACTCGGAACAGTCTGCAGAGGTTGAGGCGCATTACTACCGGCTGAAGCCGTTGGAACTGTTCAATCTCGGCGGGGTCTCCCACTACAGCTGTTCGTCATAACCCGTCGACCGGGCCCGGGCAGAGGGTGCGCGCTCTGGCTCGGTCCTGCGTTTGCGTTTGTCATCGTAAAGCCGCTGGTCGGCGGCGCGAAGCAGCTTCTCCGGCGAATGTAAGCCTTCCTCGGAACTGGCGGCACCCCAGCTGAAGGTGGCCTGAAGTTGCTTGCCCTTCCAGTCAAAACGCAGATCCTGAAAATGCGCGGTGAAACGCTGGCCGATCCGATGTGCCGATGCCAGATCCTGGTTCGGCAGCAGCACCACAAACTCATCACCGGCAAAGCGGAAGACCGAATCATCCTCCCGCAGTAAAGACTGAAGCTGCTCACCGATAAAGCACAGATAGGCATCGCCGCAATCGTGGCCGTAGGTGTCGTTCACCTGCTTGAAGTCGTCGCAGTCGATAAACAGGATAGACAGCGGAAAGGTGTAACGGCGGGAACGGCTCAACTCCTGGCCCATGGTGTCATCCAGATCCCGGCGGTTGCGCAGACCGGTCAGCGGGTCCCGGGTTGCCAGCTGCCGCAGCTGCTCCCGGGCCCAGACACTGGTCAGCCCGATGGAGGCTTTCACCGCCAGCTGTTCCAGAAAGAAGGATTCCATGCCCGGCTGGTAGCGCTGATCATCCTGGCTACCAAGGCACAGCCCGCCAACCACCCGGTCATCCATAATCAGGGGCAGGGCCGCCATGGAACCGATGTGCTGTCGAATTCCGGGGGGAATCAGCTGGCTGAAGCGCTGGGGCTGGTCAATCAGGGCAGGCATGCGGGTGTTGCCAACCAGCCGCAGAAAATCCACCGTGGGCACCCGGTGAATCATCACCTGTGCGCCCTGTTGGGAAAGCGATGCGCACAGGCGCTGGTTGTTCTCGATGTCCGTCAGCACCAGCCATACACGATCAAGGCCAAAGCGCGTCAGCACCAGGTCCGTCAAATGGTCCAGAAAGGCCGTGCTGTCGCTGAGGTTCATCACCTCAACCTCAATTTCAAACAGGGTACGTGCAATCCGCTCGCTACGGCGGGCGTGATCCATCAGTTCCTGCAGGTCGAGCGAGCGATTGGGCGATGCGGGCATTGGCAACCTTTCGTTTAACGTGCCATCAGGATATCGTCAGTGCGTGCACTATCGTGATTCAATTCAACCACCATTTAATAACGGGAGCTCACGCATGGCCGACGAAGACACTCTCCAGGCGCTGAAAATTGCGTTCACCTTTATGCCGCACCCAATGGAAATCAACCGCTTCGAATACGGTGACGACGCCGATAAGGTCCAGGCCCAGGTGAAATTCGTGCGTGAAATACTGGAACACCACGGCATCGACCCCGAGGAAGTCAGTGGCGATATCAACCCGGATTCCGAGCCTAATTCCTGCTACTGACGTCCGCTCTACGCTGCAATCTGTTCATTAGTAGAGTAGCCAGTCTTCCAGTTTTAGCCAGACGTTACGCAAAACATATCGGGTTCTGAATTACTGCGAACAGGGGCTTCGGCCCCATCGCAACCAATTTCCTGCTATACCTGAACCAGGTTCGACACCCCGAACGGAATATGAACCATCGGAATATCCCCCGCATCCGATTCCAGATGCGACCGCTGGTCATCAAAGAACATGTGCGGCTTGAGCACGTTCAGAATCCGATCCTTCTTCATGCCGCCCAGAAAGAAAACCTCATTCGCGTTCACGCCCCAGTGTTCCAGGGTTGTGATCACCCGCTCATGGGAAGGCGCATTCCGCGCCGTCACGATGGCCGTGCGTAGCACCCGCCGGTAATCCGGATCCTCCGCCAGGGCCTGATCTTCCAGCTTCTGCAGGTGAGACAGCTTCTGGAAAAGATCCGCCAGCGGCCCCGGGCTGTGGGGGATGTGGGAGCGCGATATTTCATGCTCCTGAAAGTCCTTCAGGGACCCGCCCTTGTAAACCTGCTCGGACGCATCGTCCGCAATCACACCGTCAAAATCGAAAGCAATCCGAAGCTCCGGATCGTTCTGATTGTCGATCACCTGGCTGGGTAAAACCGTCCCCGCCGGATGGCCATAGTCGATGGCCTGGGACACATCGGACTCATTGGCAGACAGAAACAGCGACGCATTGAACGCGGGGATATAGGCGTAAGGCGATTTGCCCTCCAGAAACGCCGCACGGGAAATGTCCAGACCGTGGTGGTGGATAGAGTGGAATACCCGCTTGCCGGTGATAGCCGAATTTCTGGAGAGCAGTACCACCTCGACCGGGCACTTCTCCGGGAATTTCTGGTTGATGCTCAGGAAACGGCGCACGAAGGGGAAGGCAACGCCTTTGCCCAGAGGGTTGTGCAGGTTTGCTTCCTGGTATTCCCGGTAGGCCTTCTCTCCCTGCTGGCGGAAAATGCTGTCTGATTCGTCCAGATCGAACAGGGCGCTGGAGGCGACGGCGATGACGAGTTTTTGTTGTATGGGGTAGGGCATGGGGTGGTTGTCACCAGATTGAGCGAACGTGTTTGTACGCCCGAATTCTTTCGTCTGCCGTTACCAGCGGCACGTTGTAGTGCCTGGCCAGAGCGGTAATCATTCGGTCGGCTGGATCTTTGTGGAAGTCGCCTGGCAAACGTGTTGACTCAACGCCTACCATCGCATCAACAGGCACAAACCGGACCCCTTCAATTTCACTGACGGTTTCAAGCCAGTCATCAAGGTTCATTCCGAGAGTGAGTCGGTCACGCCCGACAAGCAGGGCGATCTCCCACGCTGAAATCGCGGATACCAGAATGATTCCGTCCTCATCCTGCTGCTCGTGGTCTATTGCTGTCTTGGCATTCAGAGAAAGTTGACTGTCACCATTCACCCACCAAATGAGGGTGTGCGTATCAAGAACGATCAAGCCAGCGCCTCCCAGTCATCTTCGGCAACCGGCTCGGTCGGATTCTTGAATTCCAGAACGCTCCCACGCAAGCGCTCAAGAGGTGTCCGCTTATCACTCCGGTAGCGTCGAATTTCTACTGTTGGCTGACCGCGATCCGTAACCACCACCGACTCTCCAGAGGTCTCAACCTTTCGGAAATACTCAAGTGCTTTCGCCTTGAATTGGGATTTTGTTATCTGCTGCTGGTTCATACGTACACCATAGTCATTGGGCATAGTCATAACTGTAAACCATTGAAATGACTATCGCAAGTGGTCATTTGTCCTGAGGGGCGTCGAGCCGCGCTTGCTTGGCGCCGCGCCGTCTGCCTGGTAGCCTGACAAATCACCTATCCAATAAGAAGTAGCCGTAGGGAAACAATAAATGAAGGATACGCTGGCCTACTACGACAGCAATGCTAATGCATTTGTAGATTCAACGTTTGAGGTCAGCATGGATGAGTTATATCAGGAGTTCCTTCCGCAAGTTATCGACGGCGGGCACATTCTGGATGCCGGCTGTGGTTCTGGTCGGGACGCCTTGTTTTTTGCGCAGTGCGGCTACCGAGTTTCCGCTTTCGATGGCTCAAAAGCCGTTGCCAATCTCGCCCGCCAAAAGACCGGTTTGAAAGTTCAGCACCGGTCTTTCGAAGATATCAATGAATCCAACACCTACGATGCAGTATGGGCCTGCGCCAGTCTTCTGCATCTGCCTGCAGCCGATGTGCCTGGGGCCATCAGCCGGTTGTGGAAGGCTTTGAAACCGGACGGTCTTCTCTACGTGAGCTTTAAGGTCGGATCAGGTGAGCGAGTGGATAAGGGGCGTCATTTTACAGATGCGAATGAATTGATTGCCAAGGAATGGGTTGAAGGCCTTCCCGAAACTGAAGCATGTCGAATGTGGCGCACGGATGACCAGCGGCCGGAGAGGAAAGAGCAGTGGTTGAATATCCTTCTGAGCAAGTCCTCGGTTGCACATGAAAAGTTGACTACAGGCGGTAAAGAGCATCACTTTCTGCCAAAACTATGTAAGGCGATTAAGGCCGCCGATCACGTGGACATGGCGGTTGCCTTTGTAAAAACTACTGGCCTGAACCTTCTCTTCCCGGATCTGGTGAACGCCCTGCAAAGAGAGCCAGATCCGGCCCGCATTCGCATTCTCACCAGTGATTACCTGGACATCACCGACCCAGAAGCACTTCGAAAGCTTGTCCTGCTGCACGATCATGGCGCCCGAGTAAAAATCTATCAGAGCAAAAGCAGCAGCTTTCACCTGAAGGCCTATCTTTTTGCCGGGTACGCCGAAAATCATCAAATGTGGGGTAGAGCGTTCATTGGCTCCAGCAATATCAGCCGGCAGGCGCTTCAGGATGGTCTGGAATGGAATTACCAGGTGGATTATCCGCCAGATTCTGGCTATCTGGAGGCTGCAGGTCGGTTTGAAGAACTTTTCCAGCATAAAAATGTTGTGGATCTCAATGATCAATGGATTGATGATTACGAGAAACGCCGAAAGCCGCCGGAACAGGCGATAGAACCGGGGAGTGAGGAAAAAGAGGAAGTCCCGACTGCTAATGATGTTCAGGCGGAAGCGCTGGAGGCTTTGGCTCGAACTCGTCAGGATGGTTACCGCAGAGGGCTGGTTGTGCTTGCGACGGGGCTTGGTAAGACTTGGCTGTCAGCCTTTGATGCAGTGCAAATGGGTGCAAGGCGAATACTTTTCGTTGCTCATCGGGAGGAAATTCTCTACCAGGCCGCTGAGACTTACTTGCGAATCAAGCCCAATAGTCGCGTTGGTTTTTATATGGGAAAACAGCGGGACCGAACCGTCGATATCCTCTGCGCCTCCGTTCAGACGCTGGGCAAAGAAACACACCTGGAACGTTTTAGCCCGCAGCATTTCGACTATATTGTGGTTGATGAATTCCATCACGCTGCAGCGCCGGTTTATCATCGGCTTTTAAGTTATTTTGCGCCGCAATTCCTGCTGGGGCTAACTGCTACGCCCGACCGCACAGATCGATCCGATATTCTCTCTTTGTGTGACGACAACCTGGTCTTCGAGTACCCATTATTTGATGGCGTTAAGGGCGACTTTCTGGTGCCGTTTCATTACTACGGCATCTACGATGAGAGTGTTGATTATTCCGAAATCCCCTGGCGCAACGGAAAGTTTGATCCCAACTTACTGGCGAACAAGCTGGCGACCTTTGGGCGAGCCAGGCACGCACTTAAAATTTGGGGCCAGCATAAGCAAAGCCGAACCCTGGCATTCTGTGTGTCACGGCTGCACGCGGACTTCATGGCGGACCAGTTTGCAAAACAAGGAGTCAGTGCTGCCGCTGTGCACGGTGAGTCTGAGATGTCTCGCGGCGAGGCACTGGAACGTTTGCAAAATGGACAGCTGGAAGTGGTTTTTTCTGTCGATCTCTTCAACGAGGGTGTCGACTTACCTGCTATCGATACAGTTCTCTTGTTGCGCCCCACGGAATCAAAGATTTTGTTTCTTCAGCAAATCGGTCGGGGTCTCCGGAAGAGCCCAGTAACTGAAAAGAACAAACTGGTTATTCTGGATTTCGTGGGTAACCACCATAGCTTTCTGCACAAACCCCAGGCGCTGATAGGCCAGGCGATGAACCATCGACAACTGGCTGAATTTGGCCGTAAAGCTGAGAAAAACCAACTGAACTTGCCTGATGGCTGCTTCATCAATTACGACCTGGAAGTCATCGAATTTCTTAAAGGCCTGGACCAAAAAGGCGCTGAAAAAGACTATCAAGCCCTAAAAGATACCTTGGGCCGCCGTCCTACACTGACAGAGTACTTTCACTTTGGTGCAAGTATTAGCAAAACCCGAAAGCAGCACGGTGGCTGGTTCGGACTCGTTCGTGACATGGATGATCTCACTGAACTTGAGGCCGAACTCCTAGCCAGTCAGGACAATTTTTTAATGGAAGTAGAGACCACTTCCATGACCAAGTCATTCAAGATGATTTTGCTGGATGCTTTCCAGCAGTTGGATGGCTGGCGGGAACCTCCCACACTTGCAGAATTAGCACAAACGTCCTGGCAGACATTGAAGCGCAGGCCGAAGCTCTATCAGGAAGTTGCCGATTCGGTAAAGAAGGTTGATGGCTTATCACCCCAGTGGCAGCAATACTGGAAAAAGAACCCCGTCGATCACTGGACCAACAAGTCGCCCGCTGTTTTTCAGATTGAGAATGACAAGTTTAAGCCGACCCTTTCATTGAGATCTGATCAGGTCGAGACGTTTGAGGAGATGGTGCGGGAACTGATTGATTATCGTCTGGCTTCTTATGAGGCCCGCCAGTCTGCCAAAGAACTCTCGGTGCCGTCTGGAGAAAACGTCGCTCCAATCATTCCCTCCGGAACAGAATTACCCTATTTCCCGACCCTGAAAATTGCCTGCGGCCATTTCAGAAACAGCCAGGCGGAGGAGCCGGAATATCGGTCGATCGGGATGGGGCATGGGCGAATCAAGCCGAACCGTCATTTTATTGCTCGAGCTTCTGGTGACTCCATGAACGGTGGCAAAAACCCGGTTCTTGACGGCGACTATCTGTTGCTTGAACAGATCAGCCCTGAACAGGCGGGTTCCATCACAGGCAAAACGCTTGCGATTGAAAGGTTAGACGAGGCTGGTGACACTCAGTATCTTCTCAGGACGGTGCGCAAGTCCGGTGGCGGTGAATACATACTCGAAGCCGCGAATCCTAACTACGACGATATTGTGGTTACTCCGGAACTAAGCGATCAGTTTCGAACGTTTGCTCGTTTGGATGGAATTGTAGATCCATTGGAAATGGCGCTGGGCAAGGATATCCCGAGAGAAGAGATCCCTGAATTATTCGGCGCAACTTTCAATCCCGGCAACTGGCAAAGTGGCCACGTATTTCTGAAGGATGCAGCCGCTCATATTCTTTTGGTAACACTGAACAAACAAGGGAAAAGCGCCGACCATCGTTACGTAGACCATTGGATCGACGACCATACGTTTCATTGGCAGAGTCAGAACTCCACAACACCCCAGAGTAAGCGAGGGAGAGAATTAATTAACCACAAAAACCTTGGGCTCACCGTCCACCTATTTGTGCGTGAGAACAAACTTCGCAACGGTAAGGCTGCTCCATTCACTTACTTCGGCCCGGTTGATTATCAAAGCCACGATGGGAGTGAGCCAATGAGCGTGGTATTCAAGTTAAGTTCAAAGGAATCGGCATTGTAAATGACGCATCTCACCCGCCTGCGGCTGGAAGTTGTTAAGGCGACTGAGTCGTCGGCGGGTGCAAAGTTCCCGATGGCAGTCAAGCTTACCTCGGATGATTTCCGCAAGGTCGGATTCACCCTGGAAAAGTTTGTTCGTGTGGTTTCCTGGTTTATGCCTAGAAGACTCGCCAAGTCTGCTCCCTATGTTTGGAGAAGAGTTCGCGAGCAAATGAATGCATAGTTCTCAACCCTAATGGCGACCTTTATTTTAAAAGCGCTCGTTGCACAGAGTGGGGCATGAACCGTGTAACAAACGCGGCCATGTAAGTCTGTGGCGTGACCAGATACCGTGGCTTGGGCCGCGCCGCTTCGGCAGCCCGGTAGATCTTTTTGGCGACGTCCGATGCACTGGCTGTAAACGGCTTTATTCTGGCGCCAGGCGCCATTGCCGCTTCCATGGCTTTGTATTTTTCCTGATGGGCCGCGCTTCCCCGGTTAATGACGGGCTGCAAAGCGGCCAGGGCATGTTCCCTGAACTTTGTTGCTACCGGCCCCGGCAGCACCAGCGAGACACTTTCCAGGCTTCGGCTGCCCTGCTCATCAAACCAGAAGCTGTCATGAGCCGCGTTCATTGCGGACTTTGTGGCACAGTAAGCGCCTTTCATTGCCTGCGGCACCATGGATAACACCGAGCTTACCGCAATGATTCGCAACGGCACGCCCTTTTCTTCGCATAGCTGCAAACAGACCGAGGCCAGCTTGATGGGGCCGAATACGTGGGTACTGAACTGCGTTTGCCACATGGGTTCGGACAGGTCCCGTAGTGCCCCGAACTGGCCGTAACCGGAGTTGTTGACCAGCACCACCCGTTCAGCCCCGGCGAACTCGGCTTCCAGTTTGCTCGCAAGCCCTTCGATCTGTTCAAACGATTCCAGATCCAGGGCCAGTTCAAGCACGGCGGAGTCAATCCCGCTGGGTTGCCGGGAAAGGGCGATTACCCGGTAGCCTTCACGGGCAAACAGGGCGCAGGTTTCCAGGCCAATGCCAGCGCTGGCGCCGGTGATCAGGGCGAGTTTTGTCATGCTTAGCTGGCCTCAGAGTTGAATAACGGCGCCGTCCGATTCCGCCGATTCGAAAAGCGCTGACATCACACGATGACACGCCAGGCTGCGCTTCGGCCATTGGGCGTCCAGCTTGCCGGTGAGGATGATGTTTGAGAATTTTTCCACCAGCTTTACCACGTGGTCACAGGGCTCGACTTCCTGTTCTGTGTCTTTGCCGTCGGCATCCCCCAGTATGTAGCGGGAGCTGCCGGTGAAGCGTTCGCCGTAGGCGGCGAAGTTGCCGCTTCGCCCCTGGCCACCCACCAGGTCGTCAATCTTGATAAGGCCGGCGTCGCCAACCGTTTCTACCTGCGAGCGGTGGGCCAGTTCGCAGCCGGCATCAAAGGTCGCCATGCGGCCGCCGGAGAACCAGAGGGTGCCCCCGCAGGCGGTGATGGTATCGATGGAGTTTTTGGAGACGGACGTCATCTGGACTTTTTCGGGCAGTTCGTAGCCGAAGCTCCAGAGGATGGCGTTGATGGGGTACCAGCCCTGATCACCAAAGCAGCCCATGGGTTCCCGGGATTTGTCGGTACGGCCGTTGCCGCCTTCGTACCACTCTTTGGAAGGCGCCTTGAAGGTAAATGCGCTGGTGACGCGCCTGACCTGGCCAATATCACCGTTGGCGATGCGCTTTTCAATGTCTTGGGTGCGCGTGCTGTGTACCCACATGGTGCCATCCATAAACTGGACGCCGTTTTCGTTGCAGACTTCAACGGCCTCTTCAATGCCGTCGGCCAGAGGTTTCTCGGCGTAGACATGCTTGCCTGCGCGGGCCGCCTTCTTGATCCATTCGTTACGCAACGCGGTGGGCACGGGCAGGTAGACTGCATCGATGCTGTCATCCGCCAGAAGTTCCTCGTAAGAGCCAAACGCCTGGGGCACCCTGTGTTCTTTTGCCCAGGCCTCGGCCTTGTCGAGGGAGCGGCTGGCGACGGCGGCGGCTTCTGCGTTTTCCGCATCGTGCATTCCGGCCACAACCTTGGTGGCGATTTCCGCGGTGCCGATAATGCCCCAGCGAACTTTGCGATTTTCCATGGTGGCTGTCCTCTCGTTCAATGAGCGTTTGATAGCGATCCGATAATGTAGATTGCCTGAACCTACCATTGAAAGTGTTAGAATTGGTGCATGACACAAAGAGTCGCCGTCTATGGCACCCTCAAACAAGGCCAGTCCAACCACCATATCCTGGCCGACTCGCCCCTGGTTGGCCGCTGCCAGTTAAAGCAGATAACCCTTTACGATATCGGCCCTTATCCGGGTGCGAAGCTGCGTTCCAGCGGCGGCATTGATATCGAAGTCTATGACGTGACAGATGAAATCTTCGCCGCTCTGGATGAGCTTGAGGGCTATATTCCCCACGCGCCGAAGACCGGTCATTATGATCGTTGTCGGCTTGAAACGCCTTTCGGGCTGGTCTGGGTGTATGTGTACAACTTGGATGTGTCCGGGCTTCGGGAGATTCGTTGTGGTGGATGGGTGGCTCGCTAAGCCGGGAGGCGGAAGGCGGGTGCCATGATCGTTTGTTCACTGCGGCTGATTCCCAGTTCGCGTGCCAGTTCTTCCCACCCCGCAATGCTCTCCCGAACTTCGCCCAGAATGGCCTCGGCTTCAGTTTGCTCTAATTGGAAAAAATCTATTACGGAAAGGGCTAGGTCAAAGTCGAGACTGTTGTCATCATCCGTTATGTTCAGGTGTAGCCCCTGAGCCGGTGTTACCGGATTGATGTCGTAGGCGGGGGACAGAACCCAGCCTCCATCCTGGAACAGGAACCCGTGATTGCGCAGGTGGTCGTCAGTATTCGATACGGCAATGTTGAACACTAGCCTACGCCAGAGCTGTGCCAGATCACTCTTGGTGTTGGCACCATGATCCGTCAGGAACTGGGCGAGCTCAAGGTAACTGGCATCGTAGTCGCCATCGTAATAGCCCAGTTGCGTTAATGCGGAGGTGAAATGCAGGCGACGCTGTGTTGCCCGATCAAAACGCTTGGTCAGAAAGGTATGATGATGGCCATTGAATCGTTCCACCCGGCATTGGGCCATCTCGATGCCAGCATTCCGGGCCAGCTGATAAGCCAGGTATTCCCAGGCTGCGATGTTGTAATCATCGTAGCGGCTCGGGAACTTGGCGATCCAAAGCTCGTTATTGTCGTCGACAACGCTGGCCTTGGGCCGAGCGCCACCTAATGACGACCCTGGCGACATCAACATCGTCAGCCATTTCAGGTAATCCGGGTCTTCACTTTGGTTGGCCTCTATCTGCTGGGCTGCAAATTCGAGCTCTCTCAATGATGCCATGGGTGGGGCAGCGAGGCGGTCGTCATTGTCCAGAAACTCACCGTCTTGGGATTCTTTGAAACGCAGAGCTCCCTGGCGATATAAATCGTGGACACCGAGTAAATAATCGATCTCATTCAATACTCTCGGGCGCCTGTCTTCCTGGCGAGCCACAACCGCCTCACGACGCTTCATCAGAAGCCTGCCCCAGCGGTCCGGACATGAGTCGAGGAAGATGCGGAAGTTCCGGGAATCGGCATTGTGTTGTTCACCGGAAAATAGCTCCAGGTCAGGATCTATCTTTTGAGCGTAGGGCGATTGCAGCCAGTCGTTATCGTAGGTGAAACTGAAGTGTTCCCGGTTTTTTGCCATGGCGGAGCGTAGGACACCGACAAGCGTCGGTTGTTCGAGTGGTGGCCAATCTGCATAAACGTAGATTTCTTTGTTCATCCCTGTTTGCTCATCAGTTTGATGTCCTGAAGTTTCCTGCCGAGTTGATCGTCATTGGCTACTTTTGTGAGATCATCGACTAATCCCAGAACGCTCAGAACGGCAACGTAATGACCAATAGAGACAGTGCCGTCACCCCGTTCAATTTTGCGGATGGTCAGCCGGCTTAAACCTGTGCGCTCTGATATCAGAGTCTGGGTGTAATTGCGGCGTTTGCGCGCAAGTTTGATGTTTTCGCCGAGCTGGGTGAGCGCTTTCTGGTTCTTCGGAAAGATCACCGGGCTTCGTTTGGATTTCTGAGCTGAATTGGTCACTATGGTTGCCATAATTTATCTAATTGGTAAATATAGTGATCAATAAATGGCAGTAACGCAACCCAAAAATCAACAACCATCAGGATAACCCCATGCCCCAATCGCCCCTGGCTCAATCCCTGAAACTCCCCTGTGGTGCCGTTTTGCCAAACCGGATTGCCAAGGCCGCCATGACGGAAGGACTTTCTGATGATCATCTGCATGCGACGAAGCGGCACGGAACGCTTTACGGGCGCTGGTCCGATGGCGGGGCGGGGCTGCTGATTACGGGCAATGTGATGATCGATCACCGGGTGCTAGAGCGGCCGGGAAATGTGGCTATTGATCCTGCCCCGGCTGAGGGCGAGCCGGAGGCGATGGACCGGTTGCGGGAATGGGCTGAAGCGGGCACCCGCAACGGCAACCATTTGTGGATGCAGATTTCCCATGCTGGCCGCCAGTCGCCGCGTTATGTGACGACGCGGCCGATGGGGCCGTCAGCGGTTCAGCTGTCGTTGATGGGTAACTATGCCCGCCCGCGTGCGCTGACGGAGCCAGAGATTCTGGATTTCATCCAACGATTTGCCAATGTGGCCCGGATTGCGAAGGATGCAGGCTTTACCGGCGTTCAGGTGCACGGCGCTCATGGTTATCTGCTGTCATCGTTTCTGTCGCCGGTGACCAACCAGCGCACGGATCGCTGGGGCGGGTCCCTGGAGAATCGCGCCCGCTTCTTGCTGGAAGTAGTCAAGGCGACCCGGGCAGCCGTGGGGCCGGAGTTTCCGGTGGCGGTGAAGCTCAATTCCGACGATTTTCGCAAAGGCGGGTTCACTCTGGACGAGTCTGTGCAGGTGGTGTCCTGGCTGAATCAGGAGGGGATTGATCTGCTGGAAGTGTCTGGCGGCACCTACGAACAGCCCCGGCTGCTTGGGTATAGCGGGGATGCAGACACAGCCAGCGACGGGCCGGCGATGCGGGAAAGCACCCGCAAGCGGGAGGCCTATTTCCTGGATTATGCCCAGAAGATTCGCGAAGTCTGCGAATGCCCGTTGATGGTCACAGGCGGGTTTCGCACCCGGGCGTTTATGGAAGAGGTGATCTCCAGTGGAGAAACCGATGTGATCGGCCTGGGCCGTCCGCTTTGCACGGATCCGGATACGCCAAGGGATCTGATCGAGGGGCGAATCGAGGAAACCGTTTGCCATGAAGATCACATCAAGCTTGCCCAGCGCGGATTTTTCTCCCCGGCGAGCCCACTAGTGCCGATGAAAGTGCTCAATGTGCTGGGTGGCCAGGCCTGGTATTACCAGCAGATTTTTCGGTTGGCGGATGATGAGCCGGTAGATCCGGAGCTGGGTCTGCTGAAAGCTGTGGGTGCGTTTGTGAAGGATGAGCTTACGCGGGCGCGGCGGGTGAAAAAGTCGGTTTCAAGGACGGGTGTTTAGTTATATCTCGCAGAGTCCATGATCCGCTGGCGGACCCAGGAGCGAGCCTGGTCGGCCGGTAATGATTCCATGGCAAAGCTCAAAGCGGCCCAGACCAATGCCAGCAGCAACGTCTGAAGTTGAACGCTGCCGTCTGCCGGCACGATCTTGTCATCGGCCAGGATAGAGCTCACTTCCTGGATAAGCGCCTGCGACGGTTGGTGATTGTCGAGTGGTCCCGAATCGGGGCAGTCATCTGGAAACGCGGATTCAATGAAGAAGGTGTTGGCCGCGCGAGCACACTCTTTGCGCAGGGCCTCGTTTTCAGCGGTGTCGATGATTTCGCAGACGGTGTCGCACAGCACCCGCATAACGGCGAAACCGGAGCAGTGATTCGCAGAGTCCCTTCGCTGGGTACTTCGTTGGCGAAACTGTTCTATGCGTTTGGAGATTGACGTGCCGTATCGGGCAATGTCATCAACCATCTCTACGCCGCTGTCATCAAAGGGTTTCGATATCAGGCTCATGGGTCGGTGCTCGTCACTCTGTATCGAGATCTTACGAGCAAAAAGACATCTGGTTCTCACCAGGTGCTTTCGTTGGTAACGCAGCAGCTTGCTAGCGTTTATGAATTTCCGCAGCCCGCTCAGAGGGCGCTTTGGATTCAGCGGCAGCAGATCCGGACGGATCGGGATTCAGGGACACCATCACAATCGTCAGAATAGCCAGCAGCAGAGGCACAATAAGCCCGGCCAGTTCAACGGCGTCAAAGTATTTTGGCTCCCGCTCAACGGCGCTGATGTCTGTTACGTGTTCCATTGATAGCGCCTTTTAATGCCGGGATTGCTGATTGAAATTCACCGAGTGTCTCGGTAGATGAATGAGTCCGGGAATGTTATTGGCTGGCGGGGGCGCTGGCAATCAAATAAAACGTAATACCTAGGGCTATAGCGGTATTTCCCTACCCAATTAGATGCATTCGTAACATTCTGTTTTTGAATAATTTATCCTGTAACTGAAAATGCCCAGCCAGGCTGTTTTAGAACAGAACCCAGTTCTGCATTCTGAGGTGGAAGTCGCCCGCCTGACGCCCGGAAACAAACAGGCTCACACTGGCCAGGTTCTGGACATTGAGTGGTTCGGCATCGGTCACGGTTTTGCCGCGCCAGGTGGGGATGAAGTCGCTGAATGGCAGTTGCACCCGGCTCCAGTCTTCGGTGTCTGGGGTAAAGCTGTGCTGATAGACAATGCTGCGACGGTCGATGCTGGTTCTAAGCCCGACCTTGTAGGTTTTACCATCGCCGCGGGCCAGCAGCTTAATTCCGGTCATGCCGGATGCGTCCAGAGGTTGGGGCAGGTCGGCCTTGACCGAGGCAAAGCCGCCGCCGTTATCGAGCCTTACCGTGCCGGCAAACAGCCCATGCCCGTCTTCGGTAGTGACCACCGTGCCGTCGGATTGCCCACCCATTACGCTGTCGCCAAGGGGTTGCCATTGAAGCGCCTCGTCCGGGTTATCGAATGCGATCAGTATCGGTGGCATGTTCTCTCTGTTATTCGCGGACTCAGGCGGAATGGTGCTGAGTCGATGACGGGGCTTTTGGGCGTGGCATCTCCGCAGGGTGTATTTGCGAGAACTGCTCGCGAACCATTTCCCCCAGTTTCTGGAAGTTATAGGCCTCCAGGTCACAGCGGATAATGCGAATGCTGGAGGTTTCCTCATCCATCGCGATAACGGTCTGCTGGCCATCCTCACAGACGGGCCCACCAATTTTCAGTTGGATTGTCCGGTCCCGGAAGAAAAACCGGCCGTTGAACTGTCGAATGCTCATTCTGGTGCCTCAATCGTTTCCAATCATCTGGTTATCGAATTCAGTTTCGATATGCCATTAAGTACGTGGCGGAAACCGAATCGGTGCACTTCACAGAACCGTCACATCCCATTCATCCCACTGAAGTATTTCTGTCTCATTCTCACCCTATCCACACAAGAACAGAAAGGGTGAGAGCATGGCGAAGCTTGGTTTTCTGAAAGCATCGACACGATGGATTCGCAAACCGGCACAGAACACGGGGCCGGAGCTGCAAGCGCGCTGGCTGACCAGTCGGCGGGATATCCTGAGGGCGCAGCGGCTTCGGTGCCGCACCTTTTCCGAGGAGTTTGGTATTCGCATCAGCCCCTTCGGGCTTGACCGGGACCGTTTTGATCGGCACTGCCTGCACCTGGGGGTTGAGGACAAAAGCACCGGTGCCTTGATTGGCTATACCCGCCTGTTGCCCGGCGAGGCGGCCCGCAAACTCGGTGGCTTCTATTCCCGCAATGAGTTTGACCTGGATAACCTGGCGGGTCTGCCCGGGCATGTTGTGGAAGTGGGACGCACCTGTGTGCACCCGGATTACCGCAGCGGCGGCACGATCGCGGTGCTCTGGGCGGCTTTGGCCCAGTACCTGTTTACCGCCCGGGTGGATTTCCTGATTGGTTGCGCCAGTATTTCCATGGCGGACGGCGGTGCCGGAGTTGCCGGCATTATGCCCGGCCTGCGCGAGCGCTTCCTGACTGATGAAAACCTGCGGGTGACCCCGCGGCTGGCGGTGCCAGCCGTTACGCCCAGTGACAAGGGTGGCGCCATGCCGCCGCTGCTGAAAGCCTACACACGGATGGGCGCGAAGATTGCCGGTGAGCCCTGCTGGGACCCAGATTTCAACTGCGCCGATGTGTTTATTCTGCTGGAAGTCAGCAAGATGTCCCGCCGGTATCGGGACCATTTCATGGCCAAGGCAGGCTAGGTTGACGGAACTTACCGACCTGACCCACGTTGCCGCTATTCGCCAGGAAAAGAAGGCCCGCAGCAGCGCAGACCAATCGCGGATTCGCCGCGACCTTCCAGAGCTGGAAAACCTCGAGCGCATCGTTGCTGAGGCACCGACTGGCGTCACCGCCCAGGTGATTAGCCAGGTCTCCGCCAGCGATCTGACCCTGCCGGTATACCGGGTAGACGTTGGCAAGGCGCCGGCGGACGCACCCGCGCTTCTGCTGGTTGGCGGCGTGCACGGGCTTGAGCGTATCGGCACACAGGTCCTGCTGGCCTGGCTGGACAGCCTGCTTCAGCGGCTGCACTGGGATCAGCACCTGGCCGAACTTGTGAACCGCGTTCGCCTGGTGTTTGTGCCTTTGCTTAACCCCGGTGGAATGCTGCTGAACCGGCGCAGCAATCCCGGCGGTGTGGACCTGATGCGCAATGCGCCTTTAATGGCCCAGTCCCGAAGTACCTGGTTGTTGGGCGGGCAGCGCCTGTCACCGCGTTTGCCCTGGTATGTGGGCCAGCCAGAAGAGGGCATGGAAGCGGAAAGCTTGGCCCTGGAAGCCGTGGTTCATGAGCTGGTCACCGGCCGCCCGTTCAGTATTTCCCTGGATTGCCATTCCGGTTTTGGTTTACGGGATCAGATCTGGTTTCCCTATGCCTATCGACGTCGACCGATGCGGCGGATTGCCGATGTTATGGCCCTGAAGCTGTTGTGGGAGCAGGCCTATCCCCACCACGATTATGTGTTTGAGCCACAGTCCACCAATTATCTGACCCACGGGGACCTGTGGGATTATTTCTACAAACAGGTGAACCGCGAGAGCGACGGGCGATTCCTGCCGCTGACCCTGGAGATGGGGTCCTGGCGCTGGGTGCGCAAGCGCCCCCGTCAGCTTCTGCGCCTGGATGGTCTGTTCAATCCGCTGATGCCCCATCGCCACCAGCGGGTTCTGCGCAGCCATCTGGTCTGGCTGGACTTTCTGTTGAGTTCTACCGCCCATTATCACCAGTGGTTGCCGGATGCGGCTCAGGAGCGAACCCTGCGCCAGGCGGCCCTGCAACACTGGTACCGGTGACCGGATGAACTGGCTGCTATTGCGGGGGTTGGCCCGCCAGAGTGAACACTGGGGGGATTTCCCGGCATTATTGGCGGATGCGATCCCCGGTGACCGGGTCCACTTGCTGGACCTTCCCGGTACCGGTGCCCGCAGCCATGAGGCGAGCCCCGATACCATTCCGGCCATCCGCGAATGCGTTCAGGCTTATGCCAGGGATTTGCCAACGCCGATGATACTGGTAGGGCTCTCGCTGGGCGGTATGGTTGCCCTGGATTGGGCCTGTCGCGAGCCCCAGGATATTGCCGGAGTCGTTGCCATCAATAGCAGCAGCGGCTGGAGCCCATTCTGGCATCGTCTGAAGCCGGACCGGTGGGCGACTGTTTTGGGGCTTCTGGCCGATTCAAGCGTTGACCGGCGTGAGGCTGCCATACTGTCACTGACCAGCAACTCAGAGCACCCGCCCCAGCTCCTGGAACATTGGTGTGAACTGCACCATCGATTACCGGTTACGCGCCAGACCGCCATTCGCCAGATTCGTGCAGCTGCTCGCTACCGGCCACCTCCACAACCACCGAACATGCCCGCACTCATAATGGCCAGCCGGGCGGACCGCCTGGTCAACAGCCGTTGTTCCGAAAAACTGGCAACACTCTGGGGATGCGAACTGGCCGACCATTCATGGGCAGGCCATGACCTGCCGCTGGATGATCCGCAGTGGGTTGTGGCCAGGCTGGCGGAGTTCCGGCATCGGATGGCTAGGACCTGACGGCGGTTAGTCGCTTCAGAATCACCTCTTCCAAGGCCTGCGCGGAAGGCGACAATGACCGATTGGCCAGCTTGATAATGCCAATCTGCCGCACCAGTTTGGGCTCGCTCAGAGGCACAAAACACAGTTTCCGGTTATCCACCGGAAAGGCCAGCCGGGGCAGGGTGGTAATGCCGCTGCCGGCTTCGAGCATGGCGATCAGTGAAATCATGTTGGAAATGTAGAAGTCGTTGTTGTCGACCAGGCTGGCAGCGGCGGTTTTTTCCAGCAGCCTGGACGTGCCGTTGGCAATGAAGCGTTCCTCTTTCAACTCCTGCCACTGCAGGCTTTTGCGGTTGGCCAGCGGATGGTCCCGGTGCAGCACTACGCCTATGTTGTCTTCGAACAGGTGGGTGTAGCTCAGGCGCTCGTCCTGGGCCCAGACGCTGCTGATGCCCAGGTCCACCTCGCCGTTGGCGACCATGCGGCAGACGAATTTGGCATTTTCGTCGTGCAGGTTGATATTGATATGAGGGTACTCGGCGATGAACGCCGCCAGGAATTCCGGCATCAGCCGGCTGGCGACCGATGGAACGGTGGCCAGGGTGACGCGGCCCTGTTGGCCCAGGGCAACGTGCTGCAGGTCCGCGGCAAGCCGGTCATGTTGCTTGATGAGTTCCCGGAAACGCGGCAGGCAATATTCACCGTAAGGCGTCAGCTGGCCTTTCTGGCTTTTCTCGAACAGCGGTTGCCCCAGGCGTTCCTCCAGATCCCGTATGGCCATGGAAAGCGCCGGCTGGCTGCGATGCAGCTGTTTCGCCGCACCGTGGAAGCTGCCTTCCTCAACCACTGCCAGCACGTAGCGTAACGGCTGAATTTTCAGTTCCAGTGTCATGCTTTATTCGTCCCGATCTGTCTCTGATCTATTTTCGATTTCAACATAAGCATAGCTTATCAAAACTGCGATATTTTTGATTATCCTTATTGGTGCCTGGCGTCTAGGCTTAGGGGAATCTTTATAGGAGGAACCCATGTCACAGTCGCACGCACTTTATATCGGTGGGGAGTGGGTCAAGGGCGAACAGCCTGCCCAGCCTAACCAGAACCCGTCAGACCTGAGCGATATCATCGGCCACTATGATCAGGCCAGCGCCGGGCAGGTAAGGCATGCGATTGATGCAGCACGGGCAGGCCAGAAGGTCTGGGCGGACACCGGGCTTGAGGCCCGTTATGGCGTGCTGATGGCCATTGGCAACGAGCTGATTGCGCGCAAGGACGAGTTGGGTGAACTGTTGGCGCGGGAAGAAGGCAAGCCGTTGGCGGAGGGCAAGGGCGAAGTCTATCGCTCCGGCCAGTTTTTCCATTACTACGCCGCCGAAGTGCTGCGCCAGATTGATGACCGGGTGGCGTCTGTGCGCCCCGGTGTTGAGATTGAAACCCGCCGGGAGCCTTTGGGGGTGATCGGCGTGATCAGCCCCTGGAATTTCCCCATGGCCACCGCCGTCTGGAAAATCGCGCCAGCGCTGGCATTTGGCAATGCGGTGGTGTTCAAACCCGCCAACCTGGTGCCGGCCAGTGCCTGGGCATTGACTGAAATCATCAGCCGCCAGGACCTACCTGCGGGCACCTTCAATCTGGTGACCGGCAGCGGCCGTGAGGCCGGTGAAGCCCTGATTACCAGCCCCCACGTTCAGGCCATCACCTTTACCGGTTCGCTGGAAGTGGGTCGCCGGGTGGCCGCTGCAACGGCGGCCAACCTGGTGAAGTGCCAGCTGGAGATGGGGTCAAAGAACGCTTTGATTGTGCTGGACGATGCCGATCTGGATCTGGCGGTTGATGCGGCCTTCGCCGGCGCCTATTCCGGTTCCGGCCAGAAATGTACCGCGTCTTCCCGGCTGATTGTGACGGATGCGGTGCACGATGAATTTGTGGCAAAACTGACGGCGAAAATGGCCAGCGCAAAGGTCGGTCCGGCACTGGCAGACGGTACCATGATCGGCCCCATTGCCAGCGAAAGCCAGCTTGCAGCCAATCAGCGCTGGGTGGATGTGGCTCTGAAAGACGGCGCCACACTGGCCTTTGGCGGTGAGGATGTCAGTGCAGGCAGCGATGGCTACTACATGCAGCCGGTGCTGTTCACGGACACCACCAACGATATGGCCATCAACCGTGATGAAGTCTTTGGCCCTGTCGCGTGTGTAATTCGCGTGCCGGATTACGAAACGGCGTTGGCCACCCTGAACGACACCAACTACGGCCTGACCGCCGGCCTGATTACCCGGTCTCTGCACTGGGCCAGCGATTTCAAGGCCCGCGCCGAGACCGGCTGTGTGATGGTGAACCTGGCCACCGCCGGTACTGATTACCATGTGCCTTTTGGCGGCCGCAAGGAATCCAGTTTCGGCCCGCGGGAGCAGGGCCAATACGCCCGGGAGTTCTATACCGTGGTGAAAACCTGCTACATCAAGGCCTGAGGACGCAGAGATGTCACAGTCTGTACTGACAATCGATGGCCTGCAGTACTCGAACTGGTCCCGGGCCATTTTCGAGGAAATGCGCGAGGGCGGTGTGGACGCGGTTCACGCCACCCTGGTGTATCACGAGAATTGCCGCGAGACCCTGCTGCGCTTCGGCGAATGGCAGCGCCGGTTTGAAGAGCATGCGGACCTGATCATGCCGGTGTATCACCCGGATGATATTGAACGGGCCCGGGAAACCAACCGGGTGGGCATCTTTTTCGGCGCCCAGAATTGCTCACCCATTGAAGATGATGTGGACCTGGTGGCGATCATGCGGCGGCTGGGGCTGATGATCATGCAGCTGACCTACAACAACCAGAGCCTGCTGGCCTGCGGCTGCTATGAATCTGAAGACAGCGGCGTTACCCGTTTTGGCAAGCAGGTGATCCGCGAAATGAACCGGGTGGGCATGTTGATTGACATGTCCCACAGCTCCGAGCGCTCCACTCTGGACGCCATTGAGCTATCGGAAAGGCCGGTGATTATTTCACACGCCAATCCGGCCAGCTTTCATGCGGCCAAACGCAACAAATCCGATAAGGTTCTGCGGGCAATCGCCGAGAGTGGCGGCATCCTGGGTTTTTCGGTTTACCCCTTTCATCTGAAAAACGGGCCCGACTGCACCCTTGATGAGTTTTGCGGGATGGTCGCCGACACGGCGGAGCTGATGGGTATCGATCATATCGGAATGGGCACGGACCTGTGCCAGGGCCAGCCGGAATCCGTGCTGACCTGGATGCGCAACGGCCGCTGGACCAAGGCCATGGACTATGGCGAGGGCAGCCAGTCGAACGCGGGCTGGCCGTCGCCGCTGGCCTGGTTCAGCGATAACCGGCATTTCGGCAATATCGCCGAGGGGTTGCGCCAGAGAGGATTCAACCAAGAAGAAGTCGAGAAAATCATGGGGCGCAACTGGCTCCGGCAATTAACCGAAGGCACTCAGCCCCAGCCGGGCGCTGTGTTCTGAGCATTCAACCAAGCACCAACAACAAAAACAGGTAAACGCCATGACAACATCAGCCAGTTCCACGGCGGCTTCTAACGCGACCAGGGAAACGGGAGCAAGGCGCTTCGGCGACCCCATCGTGCTGGGCCTTAGCATCGGTTTCATTCTGCTGTTTCTTGGCCTGTCACTCTATGATATTGAGTGGACGGCCGGGTTGATTTCCAGCGGTTTTGCCTGGACGGCATCAACCCTGGGCTCTTTCTTTCAGTTGCTACTCCTGCTGACTTTCCTGATCGGCATGGGGGTTGCCATTTCCCCGGCCGGCAGTGCCAAGGTGGGCAATCTGAACACGCCGGAGCTCAGCACGTTTAAATGGCTGTCTATCATCATGTGTACGCTTCTGGCGGGCGGCGGCGTTTTCTTTGCGGCCGGCGAGCCGGTGTATCACTTTGTGGTGACGCCGCCGGTGTTCAGTACCGAAGCCGGCACAGCGGAAGCGGTTGCACCGGCGCTGGCGCAGTCGTTCATGCACTGGGGCTTTCTGGCCTGGGCCATTCTGGGTACGCTTTCTGCCATTGTTCTGGCCCACGCCCACTATGTCAAAGGCCAGCCGCTGCAGCCCCGTACCCTGCTGTATCCGGTGTTTGGTGAGCGGATCATGCAAGGCTGGTTTGGTGGCGTTGTGGATGCGGCCTGTGTGATTGCGGTGGTGGCCGGTACCGTCGGTCCTATCGGGTTCCTGGCCACCCAGGTCAGCTTTGGCCTGCATGAATTGTTCGGCTTTCCCGAAGGCTATGGCACCCAGCTGGTGATACTGGCGGTGCTGGCGGGGGTTTACGTCACATCGGCGATGACCGGCATTCACCGGGGCATCCAGATACTGAGCCGCTTCAATGTGTTTCTGGCTCTGGCGATTGCGGCCGTTATTTTCATCTTCGGCCCCACGCTGTTCTTGACCAACGCCTACACCCAGGGCTTTGGTGAATACATCAACTCATTCTTTGCCATGGCAACGGTGACCTCGGTGACGGCGGAAGGCTGGTGGATGCAGTGGTGGACCATTTTCTTCTTCGCCTGGTTCCTTGGCTACGGCCCGCTGATGGCGCTTTTCGTGGCGCGCATTTCCCGGGGCCGCACCATTCGCCAGATGATTCTTGCGGTGGGTGTGATGGCGCCGGTAGCCACCACCGTCTGGTTTACCCTGCTGGGCGGTTCCGGCATTTTCTATCAGCTGACGGGGGTGATCGACCTGTCTGAAGCGCTGAACAATTTCCAGTTTGACGTCGCCACCCTGACCATTGCCCAGGCGCTGCCCGGGGGCTCCCTGATGGCACTGGCGATACTGATGCTGACCACGATTTTTGTGGCCACCACCGGCGACTCAATGAGCTATGCCATTGCCGTGGTCAGTGCCGGTCACGACGACCCTGAGCCGATTGTTCGCGCCTTCTGGGGGGTGGCCATGGCGTTGATGGCAGCAGTGCTGCTATACATGGGGGCAGGGCAGATTAGCGCACTTCAGCAGTTCATTGTCATCACCGCCATACCCGTGTCGCTTGTGTTGCTTCCGTCACTCTACATGGGCCCGAAGTCGGCCTATGCCATGGCCCGGGAACAGGGCATTGTGCCGCCCAAGGGTGAAGTGGCCCTGGTGGGTGAAACCACAGGTTCGCCTCAATCCTTGTCGGGGAAATGAGAAATGGCTACCCAGCTGGATGTTCAGACACCACTGAAACTGCGCCCTGCCGACCGGGTGATGAACCTGGTGCGGCTGGGTAGCCTGCACGCCAGCCGCCTGAGTTTTGCCCGCAGCCTGGTGCGCCAGATGGCGCGGGAAGACTGGACCGTGACCAATGTCCGTAATGACCTGGATGATCAGGGGCACGGTGTGGTTGTCTATCGGCTGCAGACGCCCCACCACGTCTACCATGGCGTGGTGTTTTCCCAGCATCTGGAGCCGGAGCGCCGGTCTGACCGGGTGATTGCCGAAGCCTGGGACGTCACCTTTGCTCTGGTAGAAGGCGCGGTGGAAGACAGCCTGCTGGAGCAGATGGCCGCCAACGTGCCGCTGCAGGAAGCCGGGAGGCAGCACCCCAGATTGCTGGTGTTATCCCGTGCTAACAAAAGCCTGCGTAACTTTGATCACTTTGTGACGGCGCTTGCCACAGGTCATCAGCCGGACCCCGCCTGGCTTACCCGGGTGGGCTATCTCTATCGCACAACCGCCGTGTATGGGAACGGTAAATTTGGCATCGCAGACTACGCCCGTCTGCAGAAAAATCCTGACTTTTACCGGCCCTTTTCCGCGCAGATGTTTGCTGTTTATCTTCTGCGCCATTTTTCTATTCAGCAGGTCGAACACCTGGCCCGATGCCGTGCGCCGGGCCGGGCGGTTGGGCTTGCACCGGCTTTGCAGCGTTACCTGGGTATCGGCAATTCCACCGGCCTGGGCATGGCGCCTTTCCTGATTAACCATCCGCAGTTGATTCAGCAGTGGGTGTATTGTCGCGAACGGGCTCTGGCCTGGGCGCGGGAGCAACCACCGACAGAAAGCTCGCGGGTGCATCTGATGACCCTGCTGCGCCGGGCGCACCAGCATTTTGTCGAGACCGTCACCGAGGATAACGAGCAGACACGGCGCAACCAGGCGACTGTGGCCTCCATCGACGCCATCATCCGTTGGCTGGATGGCATGCAGGCCACGCCGGACCTGTGGGATGAACTGCTGGACTGGGCCGACGACAACTGCTCGCTGGAAGGCCAGGAACTGATCAACACGCTGTTGATTGAGCTCTACCCGGACCTGATTGATGCCGCCGAAGACGAGCTTGGCTGCGAGGAGATACTGGAGCTGCAGCCGGAAATGCGGGCAGTCGCGCTCAAGCAGTTGATCGAAACCCGATTTGCCTGGGCACTGGAATACGACCCCAAGAATCCCGACCACAAGTACTGGTTCTGGTATCGCTCGGTTGAAAAAGAGGAGCCCCGGCTGGGTGTACGTGCCGAGGAACCGGGGGCAGAGAAAGAATTGCCGCTGGGCATAGGGCCGCGAATTCATCGCACTTACCAACTGCTGGATGCCTTTCTGGATCGCAGCCCCCGGGGTTCGGTGGTGGAATTCCTGATGGCGCACCCCGGGCAGAAGGAATGCGTGCGACGCATCCAGACCATGGGTGCGACGTCTTATGGTGAGATTCAGGCCAACCTCTGGCACCGGGACATGAAACCCATGCACCTGTTGCGCACCAAGCTGTCGTTTTTTGGCGCCAGCCGGTTTGACCCCAAGTCAGACCGCTGGGTGCGGGTGACTCTGTTTCAGGGGGCACCCCTGTTCTGCGAGCTGTTCAGCGACCACGGCACTGACAAGGCGCGGCTGGCGGAACTGGATGACTGGAGCTTCCCGGTGGAGCCGGATGCGGGCTCTCTGACTTCAGGCGTCCTATGAAAGTATCGTTCAATGAACTGCAGGGCATGGGCCGCAAGGCCTTTATCGGGATTGGCTTTGCCGAGGGTGATGCCATTGATGCCGCGGAAATGGTCGCCTGGATGGAAGCTCATGGCCTGGGGGGTGTGGCGGCCCTGAAAAAAGGCCTGGACTACCTGCTGACCGAAGACCCGTCTGAAACCCCGACTCTGGTATACCAGGATGCTGATTTCAGCGTGCTGGACGCCCACAACCACAGCATTCTGGGCAACGCCAGCCTGGCAGTGGAACTGGGCTATGCCCGGGCCCGGGCACGGGGCCTGTCGATCACCAAGATCCGCCGCTGCCATAACCGGGTGCTGGTGATTGGCTATCTGTCCCGGCTTGCGCGCCGGGGCATGAATGTGACCGCCTTCTGGCGTAACTCCCACGAACCATTGATAGAGCAGGTGGTTGGCTTCAAGGCCGGTCATCCGGTGCCGGAAATCTGCGTGTACAGCCTGGAAGACGTGCCCGATGACACGGAAAAGAACGACGGCATCACCCTGATCATGGCTAACCATGTGGACCTGCTGCCCAGCCTGCGCTCGGATTACGACCTGACCAACCTGATGCGCCAGACCGAGGAAGACCTGGAACGGCAGCGTGACCAGGCCCTGGTGGAAGGTCTGGAAGTGGACGATCAGCTCTGGAAAACCCTTAAAACCCTGGCTGACCGGCTTCTGGTTGAGGCCTCTGAGGCCTCACGCAGTGGCGCCGGGGCTGGCAAAAGTGATAACGACTGACCGGAGAACCAACGGATGACAACTGCGCCACCAATCAAGCCTGTCGCCACCGAACTGCCGCGCTCTAAAGCGCCTCTGGAATGGGCGGTCAGTGCTAACGGCATCCTGTTCACGGCGCAGATTCCGATTGACGCCAGCGGCCAGGTCGTCGACGGCGGTATCGAAGCCCAGGCCCGGCAGACCATGGCCAACCTCAAACACACTCTGGACTGCGCTGGGGTAGGGATGGCGGGGCTGACCCAGGCGCTGATCTATGTCACTGACCGGGAACACCTGGCCGCTGTTAATCAGGTTTACGGGGAATACGTGTCAGAACCCTATCCCAATCGCGCCGCCATCATCGTGTCCGGTTTTGCCCGGGCGGAGATGTTGGTCGAGATTGTGGCCTACGCGGCGGTTCCTGACGGATAAGCGGGGACAGGCGGCTTCACTGAAACTGGGTATAACACTGTTGTCGTTTCTCAGCCAGGGCTTTTGATTCTCTTGTGTCAGTAGCCAAGTCGTAGCGGTCGATCACAGCGACAAACCTGCTCATGTAATCGCACTGGTCCATTGGCGGAAGCCATTCCAGGGGGCCGCGGCCACCGCGTTGTTCGATGGCCGCGTCGCTCAGAACCATCTGATTTTTCGGGTCCTGCAAGAAGGCATTTACCCTGTCCTGGTTCCAGTCGAGCGCCCCTCTTTCCCTGACATAGTCGAGAGGTACCACCTGTGTGTTGCGGACACTGGTGCCCGAGGAGATGACGCCGATTACAACCACCGCGCCTATCATCGCTATCAATGCGGCAGATACCACCTTGGTGACCGGTGACGTTTTCATTCCGGAGGCTCAAACCCGGCCAACCCCTGTTTTTCCAGAAGCTCGGCGAAGCGGATGGTGGTCAGGTCCATTCCCGGCGCGCCGATTACCTGAATGTTATAGGGCAGGCCATTTTTTGTCCGGCCAATGGGCACTGATGTGGCCGGCAGGCCCAGCAGTGTGGCCAGGGCAATCCAGCAGAACTGGTCCATGTAGGCGCGGGGTTTGTCGGCGACGGTGATGGTGCGCTTGAACACAGGCTTGCTGTGATCATGGGGAATGGCAGCGGTCGGGGTGATGGGGGTCAGCAGCACATCGAACTCTTCAAACAGCTCGGTGATCTGCTTGCGCATTTTCTCCCGGGTTTCGTTCCAGGGCATCCATTCGTAGACCGGCTGGTTGGCGCCGCGCCCGTATTCGCCGATGTGGGCGGTCACCGGGCCGAACAGGTGAAGCCACTTTTCCAGGCGGGCGATCCATTTCATCTGGCGGCGTTGGGCGCTGTTCAGGGAAGTGCTCAGCAGGCTGCCCAGCAGGTTGAAGTAGGGCGGCAGAATGTGGGTCAGGTTGAGCAGGTTGTGCCTGGCCTCGGAGACCAGGGCACCATGGCTTTCCAGTGTGCGAGCCAGTTGCCGGTAGCCGTCGGTCAGTTCCTGATCAATGGGGCAAAGCAGGTCAGATAGCCACAGACCGACTCTTGCCTGTTCCAGGGAGTCGAATGTCGCTGGCGCCATGGCGAGCTTCCAGCTGGTCTGTTCCCGCTCTCCCGGTCCTGCGATCACGCTCAGAAGCAGCGCCAGGTCGCCGGCGGTTCTGGCCATGGGGCCGCCTTCGGCCAGGTCGGGCTGGGATTCGGTGCCGGGCGGCCCTGGCACGTGGCCGCGGAATGACACCAGTGTGCGGGACGGCTTGTGGCCGAACACGCCACAGAAATGTGCGGGAATGCGGATAGAGCCTGCCAGGTCACTGCCGACTTCCAGTGGCGTCATGCCAGAAGCCAGCGCCGCAGCTGCGCCACCCGATGACCCGCCGGGCGTGTGGTCCGGGTTGTAGGGGTTGCGGGTTACGCCAAACAGTTTGTTGTAACTTTGCAGGTCGGTGGCGTAGATGGGCACGTTGGTTTTGCCGATGACGATGGCGCCGGCGTCTTCCAGCCTTTTAACGACGTCGGCATGGCGTTTCGGCCGGTGATCTTTCAGGGCGGGCGCCCCGGCGGTGCAGGTCATGCCGGCCACTTCCCAGGTGTCTTTCAGGGTCAGCGGCAGGCCATGCAGCGGGCCGATCGCTTCACCCCGGGCCAAAGCCGCATCGGCTTCGCCGGCACGGGCCATTGCCTGGTCCTCGTCCAGAGTGATAACAGCATTGATCTGCGGGTTTTGCTCCCGGATTCTCGCCAGCATGGCCCGGGTCAGTTCAGTGCTGGTCAGGCTGCCGTTCTGCAGCGCAGCAACCAGTTCGGTGGCAGACTGATAGTACAACGGGGACTGCGACACACTCTGCGACACACTCATGGAAACCTCGTCTAGATGGAAACCCTGTCCGACCAGTTGCCTGCTCAGGGCAGATTCTCACGCCAGTGCTTCACCTTCACCTGGGCTTTAACGGCCTCCAGTATTTCGGTCAGCAGGTTGATCAACGCTTCGTTCTGTACGTGTTCCTCACTGCCATCCGGCTCAGGGAGGAAAACATTCACGATATCTTCAATAAACGCGTGGTTCGATGACAGCGCCAGGTCTTCAAGAATCTGGTGAATCACGTGGGCAACAATATCGCCAACGCACTCTTCCAGGGTTTCCTGAATGGTCGGGCCGACCACCGGCAGATACTTTAACCTGGACAGCTCCAGGTTCTGCTTTAACGCGTTATCTACCCGGGTCTCCAGGTAACTGCGCAGAGCTCCCCTGTTGGGTACGTAGCCTTCTCTGGCGGCTTCTGCCACGCGCAGGGATAACCAGTCGGTCAGCATCGCCCGGCGGGGGTATAGGATGTCGTTCTGTATGCGATCAAACAATGGCGAGCCACGCCGGATTTCATCCTGTGCCCCGGACAGCACTTTGATCACAATCCTGTCGGACAGCTCTTCCAGAAACGCTTCGTAGTAGAAATTGAAGAACTGGAAGATCTTGGTCTGGGTAACATCAATTACCTTGTACTGATGCAGGCGGTAGATGATCGATATGACCCGGAGTATCCGTAAGAACCTGAAGCTGCCCACCGGAATGCAGCCAATAATGTCGTACCAATGTATGAAGGGATAAAAGTACCAGCGCGCGTAGACTTTGGCCTTGACCGCATAGCCCCAGCGCACAATAAATTCGGTCAGGAACACCGCGACAAACGCCAGGTCGTACACAATGAAGTTGTTGTGGATTGGCCGGTAGAACTCATTGATGGCCGGTGAAATGGCACTCAGGCCGTTCTGGACGATTTCGAACCCGTACACCGAATCAAAAATAATAAAGGCCAGGTTGATGATCAGTAGCCCCAGCATCAGGAAATCGATCGCAAACCAGATCAGCTGGTGGCTCTTCTTCAGGTTGTCTGTGTTAATTTTAAGCATTCAGGCGTCTGTTTTTGATGATGTTCAGTGAGATTAGCCTACCATGGATTAACTTGACCTGGTTCCGGGAAACTCCCAGTGTAATTCGACCAGACGCTTACATTTCAACGAGACCTTCAAGAAGCAGGATGCGCCACCCCCGATTTTTTACACGTCGCACTTTCAGCTGTCGGGCCCTGCCCGGACTTTTAGTGCTCTTCCTGGTTGCCCCGATCTGTATGGCAAGCCAGGTGTCGGTTGAGGTTGAAGGCGACTACCCGGCACTGCAGGAAAACGCCGAGGCCTTTATCCAGGGGGTAGAGGGGCGTTCCGCCGATGGTCTGCGCCGTTACGTCAGTACCGCCAGGGAACAGATACGCAACGCCCTTAAGGCGCTGGGCTATTATCAGCCCGAAATTGACTGGGAAATCAGCCAGCCCGACGAAGATGAAACCCCGGCACAGCTGCTGATGCGGGTAAAACCGGGCGAGCCGGTGCTGGTTCGGTCCCGCACGGTGACCATCAAGGGCCCGGCCGCGGAAGACAGTGAATTCAACCTGAACCTGCCGCCCCGGCCTGCAGAAGGCGATGTGCTGAACCACGGCCAGTACAATGCCCTGCGTGAGACCATCCGCAACACGGCCAGCCGGCTGGGGTATTTTGATGGCCAGTTCGAAACCCGAAGACTTGAAGTGAACCCGGAGGCAAGAACCGCAGACATCACCCTGATTTTTGCAAGTGGGCAGCGGTTTCGCCTCGGGGATGTGCAGTTCCGGGACGGGCACGGCTTTGATAACAGCCTTCTTGAACAGTTCGTGACCTTCGAAAAGGGCACCGAGTACCACTCGGACAAGGTTGCGAAGCTGAGCAATGATCTATCGAACAGTGGCTACTTTGCCAACGTGGATGTGGATGCTGATCCGGCGACCGCAAACGACGGCGTTATACCGGTCGATGTCACCTTGCGCACCCGTGACCCACGGTCGGTTGCCGCCGGCGTCGGCTTTTCCACGGATGTGGGGCCCCGGCTGAAGGGCAACTGGCGCGAACACTGGATCAATTCCATGGGCCACCGCCGGGGCGCGGAAACCGAGTTGTCCCAGCCGCGCCAGAACATTTCCGCCTGGTACGAGTTGCCTCTGGACCCGCCGATGACGGATTCGATCCGGCTTTCAGCGGGTTACCAGCGGGAAGACATCGAGGACGTGGAGTCCGAGCTTTATACGCTGGGGCAGCAATGGAAGCACCAGCTGGATTCCGGCTGGATGCAAACGGCTTCCATCCGCCTGGAAGAAGAGCGATTCCGTTTTGGTGACGGCTCCGAAGACCGAAGCCGTCTGTTGTTGCCGGGTATCGGCTATTCCCGCCTTGAAGCCAATTCAGCCTTTGATCCTTCCCGGGGCTACCGCATTTCGGCGGAAGTGACCGGGGCGCACCGGGCGGTGGTGTCCGACGCCGACATTCTTCACGTGTTCCTGTTGGCAAAGGGCCTTTATACCCTGGCGGACGATCATCGGTTGCTGTCTCGCGTTCGATTGGGCGGGGTGGCGACCAACCGGTTCGAGGATGTGCCGCCATCGCTGCGTTTCTTTGCCGGCGGTGACCAGACCGTTCGTGGTTATGGCTATGAAACCCTGTCGCCTGAGGACAGTGAAGGGGTTGGTGTGGGTGGCCGCTACCTGATGGTGGGCAGCGTGGAGTATCAGTACGAATTCGTCGACAACTGGCGAGCGGCGGTGTTTGTGGATAAGGGCAATGCCGTCGACAATCTTTCCGATTCACTGGCAACCGGCGCAGGGGTTGGCATTCGCTGGATCAGCCCGGTTGGGCCAATACGGTTTGATATCGCCAAGGGGTTGGACCCGGAGTTCGGCGGTGAATGGCGGGTTCACTTTTCCATGGGGCCGGAGCTATGACCGAAACCCGGAAACCAGAAACCGATACTGAAAACGAAGCACCGGTGGCGAAACCCCGGCGGCTCCGGTTCTGGCTGTTGATCGTTCTTGGGGTGCTGGTTCTGCTGCCGGTTGTGCTGATTGGCGCCATTCTGCTGGCCCTGAGATCGGAAACCGGCACTGCCTGGGTGATTGAGCAGGTACCCGGGCTTGAGGTCACCCAGGGACAGGGGTCTCTGTTGGGGCAGTGGCAGGCAGACACTCTGAACTGGCGCGGGTTTGGCGTTGGGGTTGATGTTCAGGCGCCCGTTGTCAGCTGGTCTCCCGGATGTCTGATTGAAAAGGAGCTGTGCCTCGACCGGCTGGAAGCCCGTGCCGTTGACGTAAGCCTGTTTGGTTCCGCATCAGACGACTCGGCACCGGAGCCCATCAGTCTGCCGCAGTTGAACCTGCCATTGGCAGTGACCGTGGGTGCCGTTGATATTGGCCCGCTGACGGTGAACGACGGCGTTATCTGGGACCGGTTCCGGTTTGGGGCCAGTGGCTCCGGTGCGGACTGGTCGGTGTCCCGTCTCAGTGTCCAGCGTGATGATATGTCCCTGGATGTATCAGGCAGGCTCGAAACCCGGGGCGACTGGCCCCTGGACCTTTCAGTGCAGGCACAGATCCCGCCCCCCGAGGGCGATCAATGGCTGCTGGACCTGAACCTGACCGGCAGCGTGGTTGAACTGCTGTTGCGTGGCACCAGCGAAGGCTACCTGAACGCCGATGTGTCAGGTCGGCTGCAACCTCTCGAACCTGCTCTTCCGGCAAGGCTGAGACTTCGTACCGCCCGCTTCACGGCGCTGAGTACCTTGCCGGAGACCCTGACCCTGCTGGACACAGAAATAAACGTGAATGGCAGCCTTGAAAACGGATTCAGGGTCGACAGTACCGGCCAGTTGCCAGGCAAAGACGGAAATATTGGCCTGGCCCTGGACGGCCTGGTAACCACCACCGGCGCCCGCGACCTGGATCTGCGCCTGACCGGGCAGGGCACCGGCGATGCCGACACCGGCAGCGTCGCGGTGAATGGCAAGGTCAGTTGGGAAGAGGCGCTGGCCCTTGATGCGACGGTGGCGTTGGACGCCTTTGCCTGGTTCAACCTGCTGCCTGATGTGGAGCCGCCACCGGTGGTTCTGAACAGCCTGAACGGCGAGATTGCCTACCGGGATGGCCAGTACCAGGCCAGTCTGGAGGCCGTCGTCGATGGCCCTCAGGGCAGGGCGAATCTGGCCTCGGATATCGATGGTGACCTGGAATCTGTGAAGCTTTCTCAACTAAGGGTAGAAACGGGCGCGGGTTTCCTGAATGGCCAGGCGGACATTAGATTTGCGGGCCCGGTAACCTGGCAGACAAGCCTGGCGCTGAGCGAATTCAATCCCGGCTACTGGGTACCCGCCCTGGAGGCAAGCCTGAATGGCGATGTGACCAGCGAAGGCCGGATACCACCCGAAGGAAACCCGGAAATCCAGGCAGCCTGGGACCTGACCGGAAACTGGCGGGCCAGTGAAGCCAATATACGCGGCAGCCTGAACCAGGCCGGCGATACCTTGGTTCTGTCGGATCTGGAATTGCGGGTTGATGAGAACCGGATTGCCGGCCAGGGGCAGTGGGGTCCGGAACTGGCGGGTGATTTCCAGCTGAATCTGCCACAACCTCAGCTTCTGCTGCCGCAGCTTGAGGGCTCACTTACCGGCCAGGTGACGGCCAGCGGAACCCCCGATGACCCCAGGGCATCGGTTTCCGTGTCTGGCAGCGATCTGGCCTGGGACGATCAGGTAGCGGTCGGCCAGGTTGATCTGTCCGCAAGCCTGACTGAGGGCCAGACCCTGGCAGGCGACCTGAAAGCCTCATCCCTGGAGGCAGCCGGGCAGGCGCTTGAAAGCCTGTCCCTGAGCCTGGCAGGCACCCGGGATGACCATCGCCTGAGTATCGGTGCAAGCCATTCCGAAGCAGACCTGCTGTTCCGGTTTGCCGGCGGCTTCGGCGAAGCCTGGACGGCCTGGCAGGGACAGCTGGCCGCGGGCGAGATTGATGTGACCAGCCAGGATCAGTTCTGGCGGCTGAACCGGCCTGCGGACCTGGCTTACAGCGAGGCCGGAAAGCTGACCTTTGGCCAACACTGCTGGACCTGGGAACAGGCTTCGGTATGCGCCGGCCAGCAGACCCTGCTTCCGGACCCGGCGCTGGATTATCAGATACGGAACTTCCCCACGACCGCATTGGCGCCGCTGATGCCTGAAGCCCTTCGCTGGGACACCCTGCTGGATGCCGACCTGACCTTCAGAACAGCCGATTCAGGCCCGGAAGGCAGCCTGTCTGTGGATGCCGGCGACGGCGAGTTTTCCGTTCTGAACGACGATGAGTGGGAGGTATTTCAATACAACGCGCTGACCACACAGGTTGAGCTGCTGCCGGACCGGGCCAATCTGGTGTTCAACCTCCAGGGCCCGCGCCTGGGCACTCTGTCTGCGGATGTCAGCGTTGACCCGCAATCGGAGGCTCGAAACCTGGATGGCAGTTTCCGGATTTCTGAGCTGGATATTGCCCTGGCGGCGGTATTTGCCCGGCTTGAAGAGGTCAAAGGCCAGCTTAATGGCGAGGGTCAGATTTCCGGCCCACTGATGAAACCGGCGGTGAACGGTGAGATTGCCCTGACCGGCGGTGAGATTACCGATCCTTCGCTGCCCTTGCCACTGCAGGACATGGTCGTGAGCGTGACGCTCAAGGGTTACCAGGCGGACCTTTCCGGGCGCTGGAAAAGTAATGAACGGGGCACCGGCGCCCTGGACGGTGAGGCAAGCTGGGAATCAGAACCGCAGGTGGACCTGCGCCTGACCGGCAAACGGCTGCCATTCCTGTATGACCCCTACGCGCAGATCGAGATTGAGCCGGATCTGAGGATCGCCTTTGGTCCAGAGGGGTTGAGTATCAGTGGTCAGCTTGATGTGCCCCGGGGTGAGATCGAGATCACCCAGCTGCCAGCGCAGGCGGTATCGGTGTCCGATGACGAGGTGATCGTGGGCGCCGAACAGGATGAGTCCCAGCCGCTGGCTCTGAATATGGACGTCAAGGTTGTGGTGGGTGAGGACCGGGTGACATTCAACGGTTTCGAGGTGATCGGCAATCTCGATGGCACCCTGCGGATTGGCAACAACATGGATACCCGGGGTTCCCTCCGGCTGCAGGATGGTCGATATGAGGCGTACGGCCAAGAACTGGAGCTCAGGCGCGCCCGTCTGCTGTTCACCGGGCCCCTGGCGCAGCCCTATCTGGATATCGAGGCGATTCGCCGGGTGGATACAGTAGTGGCCGGTATCCGCCTGACGGGCCCGATATCCGCGCCCCAGACAGAGGTGTTTTCAGAACCGAGCATGCCCCAGACCGATGCGCTGTCCTACCTGGTTCTGGGCCGCGCACCGGGTGGCCCGAGCCAGGGCGGTGAAAGTGCGATGCGAAATGCGGCGATTTCCCTGGGCCTGAACCAGGCGGCGGGAGTGACCCGGGGAGTGGGTGAGGAACTGGGCATCCGTGAGCTGACCCTTGAGGCCGAGGGCTCCGGTGACGAAGCTGCCGTGGTCGCCAGCGGCTATCTGACCGAGGACCTGAGCCTGCGTTACGGCGTGGGTATTTTCGAGCCCATTACTACGGTAGCCCTGCGATATGACCTGGGCCGGTATTTCTATCTTGAGGCCGCCAGCGGGCTGGCGGCATCGCTGGATATTTTCTACACCCGGGATTTCTAGGTTGGGAGCTGTGCCGCCGTCGGTTCAGGGCGACGGTTTTTCCAGCCGGGCCAGCTTGCGTTCTTCTGCGGCCTGAATGAAATGGCGGAAGATACGGCGGTGGCCACCGTGATAAAGCAGATATTCAGGGTGCCACTGGATGCCCATCAGCCACTGGCCGGTGGTGTTTTCAATGGCCTGTACGAAGCGGTCCTTGTCTACCGCAACCACTCGCAAATGTCGTCCCAACCGTTTGATGCTCTGGCTGTGAATGCGATTCGCCCCGATCACAGGTTCCTTCATGACCTCGATCAGACGGCTGCCCTGAACCAGGCGAACGGTCTGCAACGGCAGTAATAGCGGCCGGTGCCGGGTCTGTTTGCGTAACGGCGTGACGTTCTGACACAGGGAGCCACCCCGGAAAATATTGATCAGCTGGGCTCCGCGGCAGACACCCAGTACCGGGATGCCCAGATTTTCAGCCTGGGACAGCAGGTGAAAGTCGGTTTCATCCCGCCTTGGGTCATAGTTGGCGGTGACCGCCGGTTGCTGGCCGTACCGGGAGGGGTGAACGTGGGTGCCGCCAGACAGCACCAGGCCGTCCAGCAGGGTCACATCGACTTTCGAGCCGGGCCGGATGGTATGGGTGCGGGCACCCTGTAGCCGCAGTGCGAAACTGAGCAGCCGGTGTGCCAGGGTGCGTCTTGCCGGGCCGCTGATGCCGATAGTCAGGCCCGGATGTTCCGGTTGTTCCTCTGCAATGTCAGACATAATTCCGGTCGCTGAGCCATTGATGGGTGGTGTCTATCCAGCTGTGAGTCAGGTTGCGCAGGCTCAGTTTCCGGCTGTTACGGAAGGCTTCGGTCAGCTCGGCCAGGTCCGGTGCATTCGCCACAATCTGCTCCAGCATGACCCAGTCATTCCATACCGTTGAAAAATGCCAGCGCGGGTTATCAACATCGCAATCTGGCAGGCGGTAATGAAGGGTTGGCCGGCTTTTGATCCGGCTGTCCTCAACGTATTGCCCCAGCAGGTCGCTGTCGATATGGGCAAACAGCGGCAGCAGGTCCAGTGCCTTGTTGCGCGTGGGGTTGTAGTGCAGGTAATCCTTCATCAGCTGGGGCATGTCCGGTGCGTAATCCTCGGCGATCAGCAGATCAATGTAGGCACTGCTCCAGGGCTCAATGTAGGTGGTGAGCTTGCGACTGATGTCCAGCTGATGACGGCTTTTCAGCCATTCGTAAAGAGCAGCGAAACATCTCAGGTATCGCAGCAGGGTTGCTGGCTCAAGATCCGGCAGTTCCGGGTTCAGTTGCAGACCGAAGGCGTAGTAAATGGCCTCCCGGCTTCCCAGCGCGCCCTCATTGTGCAGCTCATCGCACAGCGTCTCGATACGTTCCAGGGCGCTGAACGGCAGCGGTGGTGTGATGATCTCAAGCGGGACGATTTTTTCCGCAGCAGCGTCAATCACGCTCATGGCGTGGCCGCCCAGTTCTCGAACGGATTCGGGAAGCCGCGAATCCTGCAGGTCCAGATCCTTGATGGGGTCTGAGTCGAGTTCTATGGTGAACGCGCCCAGATCTGTTTCCACCTCCGAGACATAGCGCGCAACCTGGGAGCTTTTGCCGCCCAGTAACCGGCTGCAGAGACTGACCAGCTGTTCATAGCCAAGCCCCGAAAGTTCAATTTCAACACCGACCTTCCTTTCGGAGCCTTCTCTGGTGTTCAGGATGTCGGGCATTCTGCATCTGTCGCTCATGACTCTGCCTTTTTGGAAACCTGCAAGGACCTTAACACACCCATGGTTACAGGAGTTGGAACACCCCTGGACCCTTGCCGATAAAAAATTCCAGACCCTGGCTTTACACTGGATGAAACACTGTATATAGTCAATTTACTGTATATAAAAACAGGCACGTTTTGGGGCTTACCAATGAAACTGACAGCAAGGCAACAACAGGTACTGGACATCATCCGCCGTTCCGTGGATGAGACCGGCTATCCGCCTACCCGCGCTGAAATCGCGACAGAGCTGGGCTTCCGTTCTGCAAACGCGGCGGAAGAGCATCTGCGGGCTCTGGCGCGTAAAGGCGCGATTGAGATGGTGCCTGGCGCCAGCCGCGGGATACGGCTGCCAGAAGCGGAAGAAGACCTTGGCCTGCCGGTGATTGGCCAGGTGGCCGCCGGTAGCCCGATACTTGCCCAGGAGCATATAGAGGACCATTGCACCGTGCGGCCGGAATTTTTCTCGCCTTCGGCAGATTACCTGCTGCGGGTAAGAGGCATGAGCATGAAAGACATCGGCATTCTGGATGGTGATCTGCTGGCGGTTCACCGCACCCAGGACGTCCAGAATGGTCAGGTCGTGGTTGCCCGCGTGGGTGAAGACGAGGTTACGGTCAAACGCTTTCGTAAGCAGGGTAACAAGGTGCTGCTGATTGCAGAAAACGAAGAATTTGACCCCATCGAAGTGGATCTGACTGAACAGGAACTGTTCATTGAAGGTCTGGGTGTGGGCGTGATCCGGCGTTCGGATTTCCATTGACCCGGCAATAACACTTCAGTTTCCGGTTTCGGTTGAAAGGCAGGTGAGGCATATCATGGAACAACTCAGTTTTAATCAGAATCTGGCGTATGCAAACAGGGTAGGGCTTTCACTGAGCGCGGCCAGCGCCCGGCCGGAGCCTGAGCCGGCAACCGGAAACGTCACGGAAATCATCATGCCCCAGGGGCAGGTGGAAAATTTCCAGTTGCTGCTGCCAATGCTGACCCAGCTGAATCAGGAAAAGCGCTGGTTGGCATGGATCGATCCGCCCCAGAGTCTGGTGAGCAAGTGGCAGAAAATGCGGGGTATCGTGGCGGGAGAACTGCTGGTGTTGCGGTCGACGCCTGAGCATCCGGCACGTGACCTTGCGGAGCGCGCCCTGAGTGCAGGCACCTGCCATGCCGTTGTAATGTGGACCCAGAAGCTGGGCAGGCAATCATTGGCGGCACTGGAACAGGCGTCCGCGAAAGGCAACAGCCACGGCGTGGTGTTGCGTCAGCGCTAAGCTCAGTGAAGCGTGTAGGAGGGCCGGGCGGCTGTGTTGTCCAGCTCTTCCTCTTCAAATTCCATATCGTGGCTGATATCACCAGCCGCCTCGATACCCGCAGCGATCATGGCTTTGGCCACTGCCATATCACGGTCTTCCATCATTTCTCTGGCTTCAGAGGAAAATGAAATCTTTACCAGTGGTGCGCTGTCGTCGTCTACCCGGCGCAGAGCGTAATCGCCGTTACTCAGTTGCACAATTTCATAGAAGGATGGTGACATTTCAAAAGCCTTTCAGTTCATTGCCCTTCAAGCGTGGAGGCACACAAGCGAAGAATTCACCATTCGCTGTGGCGTTCCTCAAGGGCGTCGATAAAGTGTTTGAGGTCTGCAAGCGCCTGCTCGAGGGCTTTCGATGACCGGTCAGGCCCGGTATCTGCAGCAACCGCAATGATGTTTTCGTCGCTGACGGTTTTTTTGGCCGCCGGTGGACGAGTCTGGTAATGCTCAAGCTGGTTCAGGTAAACCCACCAGTTCGAGGCGCCTGCATCGAGCGCTTCGAGCTCCGTAATTTCCGGAATATTCTCCCCAAGTAATGCCCTCAAGGCATCAAGGCTGCCAGGTTCCGCGCGTTTTTCCTGGTAGAGCCGCGCGACCATGACCATAAGCAGTTGGCGCGACCGTAAGGCAAGCTCTACCGCGCCTTGCCACATGGCTTCCTGGCCATGCACCGAATCCACTCTGTCACGCTGCGACAGCAGGGTTCTGGCAAGAAAGACTTTCTGCGATACCAGCGAATGCCACTGCGATGCCATCAGATACCTGCCGGGAACGGTAAGGGGAATAGTCAGGAATTACAGATATAGCGCACATCCTACCATTTCCTGAACAAAAATTCTTCTATCCGGTTGCTTGCGTTCTTTTGACAATAAAAAACAAACGACCACTTGAAACGGGCGTTTGAATTTGGCAAAAAGGCCGCTGTAATTTGAGCATTTGCGACCAGTAGCCTTCCACAAAAGGAGATAAGTGATGCGGAACCAGCTGTTAACAGGGTTCATGGCGGTGTTAATGGGGCTTTCAGGTGCTGCACAGGCAAAGGTGTCTGCAGAGGAAGCGGAGCGACTGGGCAATGAATTGACGCCGGTCGGGGCGGTAAAAAGTGGTAACGCCTCGGGTGTTATTCCGGCCTGGAGTGGCGGTCTCTCAGAGCCACCCGCGAATTGGCGACCTGGCGAAATTGAGGTGGATCCCTACCCGCAGGATGAGCCGCTGTTCGTGATTTCGAAGGCTAACCTGCATCTGTACCGGGACAGACTGACCGACGGTCATATCCGGATGCTCGAACAGTACTCGCCAGAGTTTGTGATGCCGGTCTATCAGACCCGTCGTTCAGCGGCGTTTCCAGATCATGTCTATGACAAGTACAAGGAAAACGCGGTGAGTGCTGAGCTGCTTTCCAACGGTAACGGCGTGCGTGACACCATCATGACGAGCCCGTTTCCAATTCCGCGGACTGGCCTGGAGGTCATCTGGAACCATATCCTGCGTTATCGGGGAGAGGAGATCGCGTTTCGAAGTGCTTCAGCGACACCCCAGACCAACGGCGCGTACAACGAAGTGGTGAACAACTATGACTATTTCATTGCGTACAGCCGCCAGGGTGCGAATCTCGCTGAAATAGATAACAAGATCTTCTACCTCAAGACGGATACCGTTGCCCCATCCAGTCTTGCGGGTACGATTACGCTGGTCCATGAGACCCTTGATCAGGTCCGTTCTCCCAGGCTTGCCTGGCGGTACGATGCTGGTTCCCGGCGCCTGCGCCGGTCGCCGAACCTGGCCTACGAAACTGATCTACCGAACTCCTCGTCACTGCGTGCGGTGGACCAGAAAGATATGTACAACGGTGCACCGAACCAGTACGAATGGGAATTGAAAGGCCGCCGCGAAATTTACGTGCCTTACAATGCCTATCAGCTGCATGACGGCGACGTTCGCCCGGATGATATTATCCGCCCGCAGCACATCAATCAGGAGCTTGCCCGTTACGAGCTGCACCGGGTCTGGGTGGTTGAAGCCACGCGCCGGGTGGGAATCAGCCATATCTATGACCGCCGGGTTTTCTATGTAGATGAAGATAGCTGGCAGGTACTGGCCACCGAGGAGTACGATGAGAACGGCGAATTGTGGCGCGTGTCTGAAGCCCACAATATAAATTTCTACAGTGAGCCGGTTTTCTGGACCACCATGGAAATGACTTACGACCTGAAGGCCGAGCGGTATTACATCGACGGCCTGGACAATGGCTACCCGGCCTACGATTTCAACCCGGGCTTCCGCGGCGATCAGTTTTCGGCTTCCGCTGCGCGAAGGGACGCCCGCCGCTAAATCTGGAGAAGCTGCAATGACTGATGACCGGTTCGATGCAATTGATACGTTGATAGATCATCTTGAAACGGCCCTGTCCGAAAAAGACTGGGATGAGCTATCGCGGCTGAACCAGCTTGTTCGGCCCACGATCGAGCCGGTGATGGCTGCCCTGGAGGCGGGTGAGCTGGATGCCGAACCGGTTCGCGAGCGCCTCGCCGGCCTTCAGACCTTCTGTGACCGTGCCAATAATTCGGCGATGGATGCCAAGGCCGAGGCGCGCAAGGCGCTGGAGGGTATCAACCAGAATCGAAGTGCCGCCAGGGCTTATCAGAATGTCTCAGGAAGCCCGCAAAAATAGCGTCATAAAATTGACTCCTGCAGAGGTTCAGTCTTAAATACGGCACAAATATGCCCGCAAGAGATTCGTTTTAATGTCCAAGAATAATAAAGTGCTGGTTCTCAGCGAAGACGATGCCAGAAGACGTGACATTTTTACTATCCTCGAATTCATCGGTGAAGAAGAAATAGCCGCCGGCTCGGAGGCTCTGGCACTTCTGGCAGAGCCAGCCGCTCTTGAGGAGGCATCCGTAGTTATCCTGGATGGCAGCGATCCCTCAGCCGAACAGACCGTGGCTACCATCAGCCAGTCTACCCGTGGCGTCCCCATCCTGATGGTGGGCGACCCCGACCTGAACCGGTTATCCGATGACGAAACCGGTCGAATCATTGCCCGCATGGAATGGCCCCTTAATTACACCAAGTTTGTGGATTCTCTCTATCGCGCCCAGATTTTCAGGGACCAGTTTGCCCGTCATCAGGAGCGTGGCCAGCAACGGGGCCTTCAGCTGTTCCGTAGCCTTGTTGGCACCAGTCGCCGGGTTCAGTCGGTGCGCCAGTTGATGGAGCAGGTGGCGGATAAAGACGTCAGCGTGCTGATCACCGGCGAGTCCGGCACCGGTAAGGAAGTGGTCGCCCGTAACCTGCATTACCATTCCAGTCGCCGTGACCGGCCTTTTGTGCCGGTCAATTGTGGCGCCATTCCTGCTGAATTGCTGGAAAGCGAACTGTTTGGCCACGAGAAAGGCGCTTTTACCGGCGCGATTACCGCCCGGGTAGGGCGTTTTGAACTGGCTGAAGGCGGCACCCTGTTTCTCGATGAAATTGGTGACATGCCCCTGAACATGCAGGTGAAAATTCTGCGGGTTCTGCAGGAACGGACGTTTGAAAAGGTGGGCAGTAACCGCACCCAGACCGCCGATGTGCGGATTATTGCCGCGACTCACAAGCATCTTGAAGACATGATTGAAAGTGGCAACTTCCGCGAGGACCTGTATTACCGATTGAACGTGTTTCCCATCGAGATGCCGGCCCTGAGGGAGCGGGTTGAAGATATACCGCTGCTGATCAATGAGCTGATCTCCCGCATGGAGAAGGAAAAGCGTGGTTCCCTGCGGATGAACTCGGCAGCGATAATGAGCCTGTGCCGGCACGAATGGCCCGGTAACGTGCGTGAGCTCGCGAACCTGGTTGAGCGGCTTGCCATCATGCATCCCTACGGGGTGATCGGGGTGCAGGAACTGCCGAAGAAGTTCCGGTACGTGGACGACTTCGATGAAAACCGGCCGGTTGAAGATTCCGGTATGCCCTCCGGTATTCCGGGACTGGTGGGGCTGGATGCCCCCGCCTTGTTGCCGGTCAACGGCATTGATCTGAAAGAATATCTGTCCAACCTGGAAAAACAGCTGATCCAGCAGGCGCTGGATGAGTCCAGCGGTGTGGTTGCTCGGGCTGCAGAGAAGCTGCGTATCCGGCGGACGACACTGGTTGAAAAAGTCCGCAAGTATGGCCTGCGGGATGAAGAATCCGAGGAAACCTGAGCCTTTCAGGTAACTTCTGGCGGCGTCAAAGGTTTGTAACCTTCGGCGCCGTTCTGCATTAAGGGTGACAGAAAACCGTCATTTTACCCGTTTCTGATATTCCTACCCTCTGAAAAATAAAGAAAAAGTAATCCTGGCACAGTCCTCGCTTTGAATCCTCAAACGATCCATCCGATTGTTGCCGGCCCGCTTTCAGGCCTGGTCAGAGGACGAGTTTATGAGCCAGCTACAATACAACGCCGCGGCTGACGTTAACGACAAAGTGACCGCATTGTTCCCGGAACAGGACGATGAGGCCGTGGGCACGGCGCTGGAACTGTTCAACCAGATGTCCCGGCAGATCACCGATTCCTATCGCACCCTTGAATCCCGGGTCAATCAGCTTTCCGGTGAGCTGACGGCAGAATCGCGCCAGCGCCAGGCTGAGCTGGAACAGAAGGAAGAGCTGGCAGACCGTCTTTCTACCCTCCTTCAGGCCCTGCCGGCCGGTGTGGTGGTGCTCGACAGCCAGGGTGTGATTACCCAGACCAACCCGGCGGCCATTACCCTGCTGGGTGAGCCTTTGGACGGTGCCCGCTGGGTTGATGTTATTCGCCGTTGCTTTGCCCCCCGCCGGGACGACGGCCACGAAGTGTCGCTGAAAGACGGCCGTCGGGTGAGCATTGAAATCCGTACTATGGAAAACCAGCCCGGCCAGCTGATTCTGCTGACTGACCTGACCGAAACCCGGCAGCTTCAGGGCCAGCTTGCCCATGCCCAGCGGTTGTCCGCCATGGGCAAGATGGTGGCATCCCTGGCTCACCAGATTCGCACACCGCTGTCTGCCGCCATTCTCTACGGTGGCCATTTGGGCCAGCCCGACCTTGATGAAGAACTGCGGCAGCGCTGCGCATCCCGGCTGATGTCTCGGCTGACCCATCTGGAACAGCAGGTGCGGGACATGCTGATTTTCGCCCGTGGGGAAACCCGCCTGGCGGAAGAATTATCCACTGAAAGCCTGGCTCAGGCGCTGAAAGCAGCGATTGAAGGCTTGCGGCATCCAGCAGATGCACAGATAGAGATGCACAGCGAGGTGGCCGATCAGCCCATGCTCTGCAACCGGGATGCCCTGGTGGGTGCCTGTACCAATCTTGTGAACAACAGTATCGAGGCGGGGGCGAAGCGCATCAGCGTTACGCTTAAGCAGCAGCAGAACGAACTGACGATCCGGGTAACAGACGACGGCCCCGGATTCTCCGCCGACCAGACACAGCAGATGCTTGAAGCCTTCTACACCACCAAGTCCCACGGCACCGGGTTGGGACTGGCCGTGGTTCAGGCAGTGGTGAAAGCACATCAGGGTCACTTTGCCATTGAATCGCCTGCCAGCGGCGGCGCCACAGCGACTCTTTCCCTGCCGTTACTGCGCGCCGCATCCGGCGAGCGGCAGCCGAATAACAAGCAGAATACCAGTAAGTAATCGGAGACCATTATGGCCAAGGCGCACATTCTGATTGTTGAAGACGACCACGACCTGCGCGAAGCGCTGGTCACGACGCTGGAACTGGCAAAGTTCCGGGTACGGGAGGCTGAAAATGCCGAACAGGCCCTGAAGTGTCTGGCGGAAGGCTCAGTGGATATGGTGGTCAGCGACGTCAATATGCCGGGGATGTCAGGCCACGAGTTACTGTTTGAGGTGCAGCGACTGCACCCGGGCCTGCCGATGATGCTGATTACCGCCTACGGCCAGATTAGCCACGCGGTATCGGCGATGCAGGCGGGCGCAATCGATTATCTGGTTAAACCTTTCGAGCCTTCGGTGCTGGTGGAAGCGGTCAGCCGCATTGTCGGAGGCAGCCGCCAGAAGGGCAGCGATGCGCCGGTGGCCGAGGACCCGATCAGCAAACGGATGTTCCAGTTGGCTGCCAAGGTAGCCGCCAGTGATTCAACGGTGATGATCTCGGGCGAAAGCGGCACCGGCAAGGAAGTGCTGGCCCGTTATATTCACAATCAGTCGCCCCGTTCAGAACAGCCGTTTATTGCCATCAACTGTGCCGCCATCCCCGAAAATATGCTGGAAGCCATTCTGTTCGGCCACGAGAAAGGCGCCTTTACCGGAGCCGTCGCGTCATCGCCCGGCAAGTTTGAGCAGGCCAATGGTGGCACCATTCTGTTGGACGAAATCTCAGAAATGGATCTGGGCCTGCAGTCCAAACTGTTGCGGGTGCTTCAGGAGCGGGAGGTTGAACGCGTGGGCGGTCGCAAGACCATCCATCTGGATGTCCGGGTGATTGCGACCACCAACCGCGATCTGGGGCATTACGTCCGCGAGGGCCAGTTCCGTGAAGATCTGTATTACCGCCTGACGGTTTTCCCCATGCACTGGCAACCACTGCGCGAGCGGCCCATGGACATCATGCCGCTGGCCGTCTCATTGCTGAAGGCCCACTGCCGTAAAATGAAGCTGACCGGCATCACCTTTGCCCCGGATGCCAAGCAGGCGTTAACCGCCCACCGCTGGCCCGGCAACGTGCGCGAGCTGGACAACGCCCTGCAGCGAGCCCTGGTGCTGCACCAGGGCAATGTGATTCACGCCGACGATCTTTGCCTGGAACTGGGAATCAGCGGGCGCATGGAGGCGGAAGCGCCTTCTGCAATCCGCCCGGATCTGACGCCTGATGTCGCTTTTCAGGCCAGTGGACAGACCGACCAGATGACCATCGCGGAGATCAGCGGCGAACAAACAGGCTCGCTGGGCGACGAAGTTCGCCAGCGGGAGTTCAGAATCATTATTGAGACGCTGCGCAGAGAGCGTGGCCGCCGTAACCGCGCAGCCGAGCAACTGGGCATCAGCCCACGGACCCTGAGGTATAAACTGGCACAGATGCGGGATGCCGGTATTGACCTGGATTCGGAGCTCGCAGCCGTTTGATGCATTGAACCGTCTCCTTCGATTGGCACCCTCGGGTGCCTTTTTTATTTGTCAAAAGATTGTCACGGCTCAGGAGTGGATTTCAGGATTAATTGCCAAAATACTGAAATGTATAGTTTTAATGCGGTTGGCCTGCTATTTGCTGAACAAAAAGTAATTCGTGAACAGCGGTAAGAGCAGGCCCGATGCAGGGCTGCCCGGGAGAGAGAATCATGGTTCAGCGTGCCGACATCAACAGTGTCCTTTCTGAAATCCGCAACATGCGCGCCCAGATGATGGACAACCAGCGTGTTCAGCAGGACAACGCCATTCGTGGCCAGGTCGACCGGCCGTCCGGCGTTCAGGAAACCCAGCAGACGCCAAAATTCAGCGACATGCTGAGCCAGGCCGTGGGATCGGTGAACGAACTGCAGCAGACCTCCAACAGTATGAAAACCGCCTACGAAATGGGCGACCCCAACGTTGATATTACACGGGTGATGATCGCTTCTGAAAAAGCTTCCATCTCGTTCGAGGCGCTGACCCAGGTGAGAAACCGCGTGGTGCAGTCCTACGAAGACATCATGAACATGCCGATCTGATAGCGGAGCACACCCATGGCCAGCGTACCTGCCCAGACTTCCAGCGCCAATATGCCCGCCGCCCGGGGCGCCGGGGCTTCTGACGGATCGGATGGCATCGACAGCCGAAGCGATCTGATGTTCGGATTCAACCGGTTGAACCTGCTGCGCCAGATTGGCCTGATGGTGGGGCTGGCTGCCAGTGTCGCCCTGGGCGTGTCCGTGGTGCTCTGGGCCCAGGAACCCAACTACCAGCCAGTCGTGGGCGATATGTCCGGCTACAACCCCCAGGACGTCACCGGCATCCTCAGCAGCAACAATATTGAATACCGCATGGACCCGCGCACGGGCGCGCTTCTGGTGCCCGCAGACCAGGTTTACGATGCCCGGCTCAAGCTGGCCGCCGAGGGCGTCACCGACGAGCAGACCATTGGCTATGAGCTGCTGGATCAGGACCGTGGCCTTGGCACTTCCCAGTTCATGGAAACCATCAGCTATCGCCGCGGCCTTGAGGGCGAACTGGCGCGCACCATCAGCAGTATGCGTACCGTTCGCTCTGCCCGGGTACACCTGGCGATGCCCGAGCGTTCAGTGTTTATTCGCGATGCCCGCGAGCCCACGGCTTCGGTGTTCCTCGAAGTGTTTGCTGGCCGCAAGCTTGATCAGGAGCAGATTGCTTCAATTACCAATCTTGTGGCGGGCAGCGTTCCGCAAATGAGCAAAGCCAACGTGACGGTGGTTGATCAGAGCGGCAACCTGCTGACCGGCCAGGACGAGGGCGGCGACACACAGCAGATGGAAGACCAGTACGATTACACAAGTCGGGTTGAGCAAAGGCTGGCCAACCGGGTGGCTTCGCTGGTTCGACCTGTTGTCGGTGATGGGCGCTTCCGTGCAGAAGTGACCGCCGATCTTGATTTCTCATCGGTAGAGCAGGCGGAAGAACTGTTCAATCCGCAACAACAGGCGGTCCGCAGTGAACGCTCGATGACCGAGCAGCGTTCCTCGGCCGGAGCCCGGGGCATTCCGGGCGCGCTGTCCAACCAGCCTCCGGCGGATGCTACCGTGCCGGAGCAGGCAAACGCCGGTAACGATGAGGAAGGCGCGCCACCTGCGCCGGTGAACATTCGCGAGGAATCCACTCGCAATTACGAGATGGACCGCACCGTTAGCTACATCCGCCAGGAATACGGCCGTATCAACCGCCTGAACGTCGCCCTGGCGGTAGATGATATGCGGGTGGTTAACCCGGAAACCGGCGAAGTCACCTTCGAGCCCTGGCCCGAGGCCGAGTTGCAGCGCCTGACCATGCTGGTTCGTGATGCGGTTGGCTACTCCGCAGCGCGGGGCGACAGCGTGACGGTCATGAATACCGCCTTCGCCTCGGAGGAAGAAATTGAATTTACGCCGCCGAGCTTCTGGGAGCAGCCCTGGTTCTGGGACCTGATGAAGCAGGTGCTTGCCGGGTTGGTGATTCTGGTGCTGGTGCTGGGGCTGTTGCGCCCGACTCTGAAATCGCTGTCCGGCGGCGGCAGGTCACAGCGTGGCGAAGGCCGCGGGGATGACTACGACGGACTGGACGGCATTGAAGGCAGCGACGAGCTTCGCGAAGCCATGAAGAGCCAGGACGATCTGCTTTTGCCCGGTGCGACAGACAGCTATGATAGGCAATTGAACGCCCTGAAAGGCCTGGTTGCTGAAGACCCGGCCCGGGTGTCCCAGGTGATGCGCCAGTGGGTGAATGTCGATGACTGAAGAAAATACTCGCGAAGGCAACGCGCCGCAAAAATCACAGCGGAAAATTCCGCGGGTAGAGCAGGCCGCGATTCTGCTGATGTCTCTGGGTGAAAGTGATGCCGCGCAGATACTCAAGCACATGGGCCCGAAAGAGGTTCAGCGGGTGGGCGTGGCCATGGCACAGATGAAGGAGGTCAGCAAGGACGACGTCACTTTTGTGCTGAACAATTTTGTTGAGGCCGTTGGCGGCCAGACCGGTCTTGGCGTTGGCAACGATGACTATATCCGTACCATGCTCACCCAGGCCCTGGGCGACGACAAGGCGTCCAGCCTGATCGACCGCATTCTGATCGGCGGCAACACCACCGGCCTGGACACTCTGAAATGGATGGAGCCCCGCGCCGTGGGCGACATCATCCGCTATGAGCACCCGCAGATTCAGGCCATTGTCATCTCTTACCTGGACCCGGACCAGGCCGCTGAAATTCTTGGCACGCTGGACGACAAGGTGCGCCTGGATGTGATGATGCGGGTTGCCTCGCTGGAAAGTATCCAGCCCCAGGCCCTGCAGGAACTGAACGATATTCTCGAGAAGCAGTTCTCCGGCGGATCCGCCGCCCAGACCAGTCGCATTGGCGGTGTGAAACGGGCGGCGGACATCATGAACTTCATGGAGCGCAGTGCCGAGGGCACCCTGATGGACTCCATCAAGGATATGGACCCGGACCTGGCATCCACCATCGAAGACCTGATGTTTGTGTTCGACAATCTTGCGGAAATCGATGATCGCGGCATCCAGGCGTTGCTGCGTGAGGTGTCCTCTGAAGTTCTGGTTGTTGCCCTGAAGGGCGCCGACGATGCCGTTCAGGAGAAGATCTTCAAGAACATGTCCAAGCGGGCTTCCGAGCTTCTGCAGGATGACCTTGAGGCCAAGGGGCCGGTCAAGGTCAGCGAAGTGGAATCTGCCCAGAAAGACATTATCACCATCGCACGCCGTATGGCCGAGGCCGGTGAAATCACCCTCGGTGGTGCTGGCGAAGAAATGATGTGATGCTGACGTGATGAAAGACCCGCGCCGCAACCTCGACCGCATTCCAAAAGAGAATCTCACCGCCTATGAGCGCTGGGAATTGCCTCTGCTGGATGCCAAAGGCAACGAGGTTCCGCGACAAGAAGAGCGCAACGTTAAACCGCTGACCGCCGCCGACCTTGAGGACATTCGCCAGGCCGCCTACACCGACGGGCTCGAAGAGGGCCGCAAGGAAGGGTTTGAAGCCGGACACAGGGAAGGCCGTGAAGCCGGGCACAAGGAGGGCTATGCCGCCGGCGAACAGGAAGGAACGCGGACCGGCACAGACACCGCCCTGGCAGAAACCCGCAAAGACGTTGAAGCCAAGCTCGAGCGCCTGGAAGTGCTGATGGGCGAGTTACTGGTGCCGATCCAGCGCCATGAAGACGAGCTTGAAACCGCCCTGGTGAACCTCACCACGGTACTGTCCCGGGCTGTGCTCTACCGCGAACTGTCCCTGGATTCTTCCCAGATTGCCGCAGTGGTGCGAAAGGCCATGGCGTCGCTGCCGTCCACCAGCGACAACGTTCGCATTCATATCCACCCCGATGATTACCAGTTTGTGGGCGAAGTCGCCGAGCGATTTGAGGCCCGGACGTCTGTGGTTGAAGATGCCTCCGTTATGCGCGGAGGGTGCAGGCTTGAGACCCGTCACAGCCTGGTGGATTTCACCATTGAGAAACGATTCCAGAAGGCCGTACAGGACATGCTCAGCGTCGAGCTTGACAGCGACACACCGGGCGATGGCGAAGAGCTGGATGCCATCATGGACGACCTGACTGATTTCCGTCGCGACGTGCTTGGCAAGGAGGATGGGGATGACGGCAAATCTGGCTGAGCGCCTGGAAAGGCTGCAGAAAGGCCTTTCCAGTGAACCGGAGCCGGAGCTGTCTGGCCGCCTGACCCGGATGGTGGGGCTGACCCTGGAATGCGTAGGATGCCCGATGGTGGTGGGTGACCGCTGTGTGATTACCGGCCAGGGTGCCGGTACCGTCGAAGCCGAAGTGGTGGGCTTTGAAGATGAAAAAGTCTACCTGATGCCGCTGACCGCCATCGAAGGCCTGCGCCCCGGAGCCCGCGTGGTTCCCATGGCAGTTGCCAGCCGCGTTCCCGTTGGTCCTGAATTGCTGGGCCGAGTGGTCAACGGCAATGGCGAACCGCTGGACGGCAAAGGCCCCTTGCAGACCGAGAAGCGGGTGTCACTTGCCGGTGACATCATTAACCCGCTGGACCGGGCACCGGTTCGACAGTCCATGGATGTTGGTATTCGCGCCATCAACTCGCTGATGACCGTTGGGCAGGGCCAGCGCCTTGGCCTGTTTGCCGGCAGTGGTGTCGGTAAAAGCGTTCTACTGGGCATGATGACCCGTTTTACCGATGCCGACATTACCGTGGTCGGCCTGATTGGCGAGCGGGGACGGGAAGTAAAAGAATTCATTGAAGACATTCTGGGCGACGAAGGCCTGAGCCGGTCTGTGGTGGTCGCATCCCCGGCGGATGACTCACCGCTGATGCGCCTGCGGGCGGCCATGCTTACGACCCGGATCGCCGAGTATTACCGGGACCAGGGCAAGCGCGTACTACTGCTGATGGACTCGTTGACCCGTTACGCCCAGGCCCAGCGGGAGATAGCGCTGGCCGTGGGTGAGCCACCGGCCACCAAGGGCTATCCGCCCTCCGTATTTGCCAAACTGCCGCAACTTGTTGAGCGAACCGGTAACGGTCGCCCGGGTGGCGGTTCCATTACCGCCTTCTACACCGTTCTGACAGAAGGCGACGACCAGCAGGACCCCATTGCCGATGCGGCCCGAGCCATCCTTGATGGCCACATCGTGCTGTCCCGTCGCCTTGCGGAGGAAGGCCACTATCCGGCCATCGACGTGGAAGCCTCCATCAGCCGGGTGATGCCTCAGGTGACAGAGCCCGCGCATTTTGCCCGGGGGCAGCGTTTCAAGCAGGTGTATTCCCGCTATCAGCAGGCACGGGACCTGATCAGTGTCGGCGCTTACGTCAAGGGCTCTGACCCGGAAACCGATTTTGCCATTGCCCACATTGCCAATATGCGTCAGTTCCTGCAGCAGGGCCTGAATGAGCGCTCGACCCTGAAACAGAGTGTCGACGAGCTGATGGCCGTGGTGCCGGAGCGGCGTTCGCCGGACCGGGCCAAATCGCCGCCGCAGAGCGGCCCGGCTGAGGCAGGCTGATGCTGCGCTCGCAACGGCTGCTAGTGGTGCTCAGGCTGGAGGAGCAAAAAGAGCAACGGGCCCTCGAGAAAATGGCAGAGGCGCAAAAAGCCCATGAGGCCCAGCGCCAGCAGATTGCCAACCTGGAAGGCTACCAGCAGGAATACCGGAATCAGATCCGCGCCAACCAGCAGGGCGTGGTGCCGGTCTCCCGCCTACAGGCTTGGCAGGCGTTTATCGCCCAGCTCGATCAAGTGATTGTGCAGCAGCGCACGGTGCTTGAGCAGGCACAGGCGAAGCTGGATGCCCGCCGCGAAGACTGGCAGAAGGCCTGGGAGCGTCGACGGGGTATGGAAAAATACATCGAAACCTGTCGCCGCCAGGAACAGCAGGAGCTGGACGCCCGGGAGCAGAAGCTGGCCGACGAGGCAGCAAGCCGGGCCTACCAACGCCGCCGCTAGGTCCATTTCAGCGACAGATGCAAATTCAAACCATTCGACTATCCTTAGGGCGCGGTAACGATCTTTTCCAGCACCTTACGGAGACTCCTGAATGCCGATCAACACACATCGCAGCGACGATGGTCACACCCTGACCATACGGATTGAAGGGCGATTTGATTTCAGCACTCATCAGGCCTTCCGCAATGCTTACGAGCAGGACAATCAGGAGGTCAAGGAGTTCGTGGTGGATCTTTCCCAAACCACCTACCTCGACAGTTCGGCTCTCGGCATGCTGCTGTTGCTGCGCGACTATGCCGGTGGCGACGGCGCCAGAATCGAGCTCAAAAACTGCAATAACGATGTTCGCCGGATTCTGACGATCTCCAATTTCGAGCAGCTTTTTTCCATTAAATGACGGACAGCAAGCCCCTGCGAATCCTGATCGCCGATGACAGCGACAGCGACCGTCTGATCCTGAAAACCCTGATGAAGCGCCTGGGCCACCAGGTCCGGGCGACGGCCAACGGCAGCGAAGCCGTAGCCATTTTTCCGGAATACCTGCCCGACGTTGTTCTACTGGACGTGATGATGCCGGTGATGGACGGCATCACCGCAGCCCGGGAAATCAAGGCCATGGCCGGGGAGGAGCTGGTCCCGGTTATCTTCCTGACCTCCCTGACTGACGCCGGCGCTCTGGCCCGCTGCCTGGATGCCGGTGGCGACGATTTTCTGACCAAGCCCTACAACAAAATCATCATCCAGGCCAAGCTGGGCGCGTTCAACCGGATGCGTCAGATGCACAAAACCCTGAGCCAGCAGCGGGATCTGATACGGGAGCGCAACCGCCAGCTGCTTGAGGAACAGCAACTGGCCAAGCGGGTGTTCGATAACATTGCCCACACCGGCTGCCTGAATGCCGATAATATCCGGCATCATGTATCGCCCATGTCCATTTTCAACGGCGATATCCTGTTTGCCTGCCCGCGACCTGCGGGCGGAATGCATATCCTGATTGGCGATTTCACCGGCCACGGCCTGCCGGCCGCCATTGGGGCGTTGCCCATCGCTGAGATTTTCTATGGTATGACCAGCATGGGGTTCAGCGGTAACGACGTGTTGCGGGAGGTGAACGACAAGCTCGGGCGAATTCTTCCCACCGGCATGTTCTGTTGTGCGGCAATGATCCAGGCAGATTTCCATCTCAATCAGCTGCGGATATGGAACGGAGGCCTGCCGGACGTCGTGTTATTAAGAAAGGGTGGCCCGCGCGAGCTGGTTCCGTCGCGTCATCTTCCCCTTGGGGTGCTCGATTCAGCCAGGTTTGATGCCACCATGGAACTGTTCCATACCAGCGCCGGCGACACCTTGCTGATGATGACTGACGGCGTGCTGGAAGCCGAAAACGAGCAGGCTGAGCGATATGGGGAAGGGCGCCTGAAGCAGGCACTGGACACAGCACCCGCCGGCGAGCCACCCATTGACACGGTGCTGGGTGCAATCCGGTCATTTACCGGCGAACAGTCGGGCCATGATGACCTGACACTGGTGTCGCTGGACATGGTGGTGGCGTCAGATTTCCATGAGTCGGCTGAGCGCCTGCCCCAGTCTGCCCTGAAAGGCCCGGCCCAGTGGCATTGCGTTTACGAGGTGAGGGATGACACCCTGGCCCAGTTCAGTCCCTTGCCGCTGCTGCTGCACATCTGCATGGAAGTGCCGGGCCTGCGGCGCAAAAGTGCCGACATTTATACCCTGTTATCAGAGCTGTACACCAATGCACTGGAACACGGGGTACTCGGTCTGTCATCGGATCTTAAAACCTCGCCGGACGGGTTCAGCTATTATTATTCGGAACGCGAGCGGCGGCTGGAGCAGGTTTCCGGGCATTATATAAGGTTTACCCTGACGCACTCGATGACCAGAAAAGGCGGCAAGCTGATCATTACCTGCGAGGACAGCGGCCAGGGGTTCGATCACAGCAGCCAGATCACCACCGGGGCAGCGGACGAATCTGGCAATGCGAACATCAAATATAGCGGCCGAGGATTGTTACTTATGCAGAAGCTGGGGCATTCCCTGCGCTATTCGGAGTATGGCAGCCGGGCTGAAATTGTTTATGATTGGGAGTTAGCCATCAAACAACCAGGGGGTTGGTCATGAACGACAAACCGCACCTTGATGAAGAAGCACTGACAGAACTTCAGGACGTTATGGAAGACGAGTTCGATGTTCTGATTGAAACCTACCTGAAAGACTCTTCTGACCGGATAAGCCACCTTCGCAGTGCGATTGGAAGTGCGGATCCCGACGCGTTTGCCAGAACCGCGCACAGCTTTAAAGGCAGTTCTATCAATATTGGTGCGCCGATGCTCGGAGAACTCTGCCTGAGGGCTGAGGAAGCCGGCAAGGATAACCGCCTTGACGAGGCATCAGACGTTGTCGATGCCATTGAAGTGGAATTCCAGCGCATCGAACAGACCCTCAAGCGTTTTCTGGCCTGAATCGCCGCCGGTCTCTTGCCCCATGCGTAATGGCATTGCTTTTGCTGTGATACTGGAAAGCTGATTTATTTCTGAAAATCAGCGCTTTTTCCCAGTAAAGCGGCAAGAGGTTGCCATGTCACAAATGGTTCTCCCACAAAATCTTTCCCGGAGCCCGTCGCCGGAGGCTGGTAGAGCGCCAGCGTCATCCGGGCCAGGCAATGAAAAATCCGGCGATAGCGCATTTGATACGGTGTCCCGGTCAGAGCAGCAGCGCATTCAGGCGAAAGAGGCAAAGGAAGCGAGGGAAGCCCGCCAGGCTGAACGCGCTGACGATAGCCGGAAGGCCGAAAAGTCTCAGGCTGCGGATGATAAAGCGGTCAGGTCAGACGCCGAAGCGGACGCCCCCGAAAAGACCGATGATACCCAAAGCGCTGACGCCAGTTCCCCCCAAAGCGATTCTGCTGGCGATGACCAGGGGCAGAAGCTTGCCGCTGATAATGCCGGCGAACCCGTATCCGGGACAAACCCCTTGCCACAGCAGGCGTCCGCCAGTTCCGTAGCTGCCGCAGCGTTGGACCTGAAAGCCGCGGAAACGTCAATCAATGCTGAGGTTGACAGCATCCCCGTGACCTTCGCCGGGTTACAGACCTTGGCGGCGTCAGCGCAGACTCAGGGAGCCGGTGCTGCAACCGGCGCTCAGTCCAATGGCCAGGCCTTGCCATTCCTCCAGGGGGCAATGATGACCGTAGCCGGCCTGAATGGTGCTGGCAGGCCGGGAACCATGGCGCTCCAGACCTCTGGCCAGAATGGACCGGTATCCGGTATTGCGCTGTCCGAATCACTGCTGGCCGGGGTCACAGCGGATGGCGGCAAAGCCGCAGACAGCCCGATGCTGCAGAATGCGATCCGGTTCCAGGGCGCCCTGGAATCCGCCGGCGCCCAGGCTAATGCCGTGAATACCCCAAAAATGGCACCGGATGCGCCGATACTGCGCGGCTACACGACTTCCATTGATGTGCCGGTCAGCCACGCTGAGTGGGGTGACAAAATGGCAGGAAAACTGACCTGGCTAACCGCGAGAAATATGTCCGTCGCCGAGATTCACCTGACACCACCGGATATGGGCCCCATGGAGGTCCGCGTTCAGGTGCAGCAGGACCAGGCCAATATTTCCGTCCACTCTGCCAACCCGGTAGTGCGCGAGCAGCTGGAACTTCACAGCCACCGGTTGAGGGATATGCTCAACGAGCAGGGGTTTTCACTCGAGCAGTTTGATGTGTCGGATTCCGGCCGTGACCAGACCGGAGACGGCGAGACCGGCGGCGAACAGACCCAGGGCCAGGGCGTGATTGCCGACTCTGAACTGGACGACTCCGGCGCTGAACTACAGTCCCTTGATCTGACCTGGAGAGGCGAGGTCGACATCTTCGCCTGATCACCTTCCTGCAACAGTCTTTGCCGATCCCCCTTACCAGCGCTAAACTGCTGTTCTGATAAGGGGGATTTGTCATTCTGGCCCGCCCTTTGCTTCACATCTCTTAAACCTGACCGTTACGACGGAATTCTGGCAGACGAAATCTATGGCTGAAGATAACGCACCGGCACCGGCGCCGAAGAAAAAAGGCAAGCTGAAGCTGATTCTGATCCTGACACTGCTGGTGGTGCTGGCAATCGGGCTGTCAGTGGTCGGTACACTCTGGTTCATGGGTGCGGACATTCCCGGACTCAGTGGCGGTGATACGCCAACCGAGGAAGTGGAAGAAGCCTTTGTGCCCAGTGGTTACACGGTTCTGGAAAAAGCACTGGTGACAACCGTGCAGGCCGAAGGGCGGCAGCGTTATGCTCAGGTCTACCTGGCACTGGAAGCGAAAGACCAGGCTGCACTGGATGCTGCGAAGCTGCACATGCCGTTGCTGCGCAGCCAGTTGATCGGTGTGTTGGCGGGCAGCGATTTCATGGCACTGCAGACGCCAGACGGGCGCAAGGCACTGGCAGATCAGATGCTGGTCGCCGCCAACGGCGTGCTGGAGCAGGAAGGCGAACCGCCGCTGTCGCGGGTGTTGTTCAGGAATTTCGTAGTTCAATAGAGAATTCAGTAGAGAGTTCAGTAGCGGGTCCAGTAAAGACGGACCGATCTTAAACAGAGCGCAAGACAGGCCAGGGGCCTGGCTCAGAGGCTGAGAAACCTATGCAGGATTTACTGTCACAGGACGAAATTGATGCGCTGCTCCACGGTGTGGACGATGGCGACATTGATACTTATGACGAATCTGACGGGGAGGGCGTCAAGAATTACGACCTCGCCAGTCAGGACCGGATCGTCCGTGGCCGGATGCCCACTCTGGAAATGATCAACGAGCGCTTTGCCCGCTACACCCGTATCAGCCTCTTCAACCTTCTGCGCCGTAACGCCGACGTATCAACCGGTGGCGTCCAGATCATGAAATTCGGCGAATACATCCATACGCTCTATGTTCCCACCAGCCTGAACCTGACCAAGGTTCGCCCGCTGCGTGGCACTTCCCTGTTCGTGCTGGATGCCAAGCTGGTGTTCAAGCTGGTCGATAACTTTTTCGGAGGCGAGGGACGTCACGCCAAGATTGAAGGCCGCGAATTCACGCCCACGGAAACCCGCATCGTGCAGATGGTGCTCAACCAGGTTTTCCACGACATGAAAGAAGCCTGGCACGCCGTTCTGAAAGTAGATTTCGAGTACCTGAGTTCCGAAGTAAACCCGGCCATGGCGAACATTGTCAGCCCCAGCGAAGTGGTGGTGGTCAGTACGTTCCATATCGAACTGGACGGTGGTGGCGGCGAGCTTCATATGGCACTGCCTTATTCAATGATTGAGCCGGTCCGGGATGTGCTGGATGCGGGCGTGCAGAGCGATATAGATGACGTGGATGAGCGTTGGGTCAGCGCACTGCAGGAAGACATCAAAGACGTTCATGTTCCCATCAACGCGACGGTTTGCCGCCGGCGAATTTCACTGAGGGATGTTGCCCGGTTCAAGGAAGGCGACATCATTCCGGTGGAAATACCGGACACACTGACGCTCACTGCCAATGGTATTCCGGTTTACCACGCAACCATGGGAACCCGTGACGGCAAGCTGGCACTCAAGATCAAGGGTCGGGCAACGCTGCCCAAAGTAAAAAAACAACTGAAGGTGGGACGCAATGGCTGACGACGACAAGAAAGACGAGCAGGAGCTCAGTGAAGACGAGAAGCTCGCCGCCGAGTGGGAATCTGCCATGGAAGAATCGGGCGATTCAGACGGCGAAGATCGGGATGATGAATGGGCAGCCGCCATGGCAGAAGCTGGCGAAACCGGCGAGGACGAAAAGCCCAGGAAGGACAACGTACGCGCAGCGCCCATGGAAGAATTCCCGGAAGGTTCCAGAATTTCCCAGGGCGACGGCCCGGCGCCGGACCTGGACGTTATCCTTGATATCCCGGTGACCATTTCCATGGAAGTGGGCAACACCCAGATTCCCATTCGCAACCTGCTGCAGTTGAACCAGGGCTCGGTGATCGAACTGGACCGGCTGGCGGGCGAACCGCTGGACGTGCTGGTCAATGGCACCCTGATTGCCCACGGTGAAGTGGTTATGGTGAACGAGAAGTTCGGCATACGCCTGACCGACGTGATCAGCCCGGGCGAGCGTATCAAACGGCTGCAGAAATAATATGGACGGCGACGAACAGGCTGCAGCAGCGGCGGCGGCAGAGACCGCAACAACGGGGTCAGCCCCGGACACACTAATGACCATGCTGAGCCTTGGTCTTGGCCTGCTGGCGGTGATCGCCGTTATCTTTGGCTGCGCCTGGCTTGTTCGCCGGATGAGCGGCATGACCGGCGGCAATACCCGCGCCATGAAAGTGGTGTCGGTGATGCCCATGGGCACCCGCGAACGGATTGCCCTGATCGACGTTGGCGGCAAACAGATCCTGATTGGCGTAACGCCCCAGGCCATTCGCACCCTCCACGTGTTTGACGAGCCGGTGGTTGCCCCCGGCGAGCCTGTGTCCGGCGATTTCGCCCGTAAACTCCAGGGCATGATCGGCAAATCCTGGGGATCCGGTTCCGCTAACAGGGACGGTTCCTGACATGATCTTTCGGCTTTCCGGGCGGAGCGTCGCTCTGGTTTCGTTGATTCCGCTTCTTTTCTGGCTGCCGTCTGCGATGGCTCAGGATGCCGGTATTCCAGGCATCCCTGCATTCACGGTAACGCCCGGCGAAGGCCAGGGCACCGAGGAATACTCGGTATCGCTGCAGATTCTGGCGTTCATGACGGCGCTGACCTTCCTGCCGGCGATGCTGATGATGATGACCTCGTTCACCCGCATCATCGTGGTGTTTGCCATTCTGCGGCAGGCCCTGGGCCTTCAGTCGACGCCTTCAAACCAGGTGCTGCTAGGGCTGACGCTGTTTCTCACCATTTTCATCATGAAACCGGTGTTCGAAGAGGTGAACACCCTGGCACTGCAGCCCTATATGCAGGAAGAAATTACCTCAATGGAAGCGGTAGAGCAGGCCAGCCTGCCGTTCCGCGAGTTCATGATGGCCCAGACCCGCGAAAGCGATCTGGCGCTGTTCATGCGGATTTCGGATGAACAGGCCGCAACCCCTGAGGACGTATCATTCTGGGTGTTGATGCCTGCATTCGTGACCAGCGAACTGAAAACCGCGTTCCAGATCGGCTTTATCCTGTTTATCCCGTTCCTGATCATCGACATGGTCGTAGCCAGCGTTCTGATGGCCATGGGTATGATGATGCTGTCGCCGATCATTATTTCCCTACCGTTCAAGATCATGCTGTTTGTGCTTGTGGACGGCTGGGCCCTGATCATGGGCACCCTGGCGGCCAGTTATGGGATATAGATCCGCTATGACACCGGAAGGAGCACGCTCATGACACCCGAGACCGTCATCGATATCCTCCGTGAGGCGCTCTGGATGATTGTGCTGCTGGCCAGCCTTATCATCGGGCCGGGCCTGGTGATTGGTCTGGTGGTGAGCACGTTTCAGGCGGCCACCCAGATCAACGAACAGACCCTGAGCTTTCTGCCGCGTCTGCTGATCACCCTGATCACCATCATCGTCGCCGGGCCCTGGATGCTGACCCAGTTGATGGACCACGCCGAACGCCTGATTTCCAGCGTTCCCTATCTGATCGGCTGACCGGGAATGCCCACCGAAATTACCGTCGACCTGATCAGCCAGTGGATCGGCCAGCATTTCTGGCCCCTGTTCCGGCTGGCCAGTTTCATGATGGTGATTCCGTTCATTGGAACCCAGCTGGTCCCCGCCCGGGTTCGCCTGGGCCTGGCGCTACTGATCACCGTGCTGATTGTTCCCATGATTCCCCCGGTGCCCACCGTTGACCCTTTCAGCGCCAACGCAGTGATCATTACCCTGCAACAGATACTGATCGGCGTCGGCATGGGCTTCGCCCTGACGGCACTGTTCCAGCTTTTTGTGGTGGCGGGCCAGATGATCGCCATGCAGATGGGGCTTGGCTTTGCGTCCATGGTGGACCCGGCCAACGGCGTAAACGTACCGGTGCTGTCTCAGATCTACAGCATCACCATCACTCTGCTGTACCTCGCGATGAACGGCCACCTGGTGGCGTTCGATGTGTTTATTGAAAGCTTCTACACCCTGCCCATCGGCCTTGAAGGGTTGGGGCAGGCCGGTGTTTGGTCCCTGGCCCACAGAATCAGCTGGATGTTCGCCGCCGCCATGCTGCTGGCGCTGCCGGCTGTAACTGCCGTGTTTATCGTCAACATCTCCTTCGGCGTGATGACCCGCGCCGCGCCCCAGATGAACATTTTCGCCCTGGGCTTCCCGATTGGCCTGATTTTTGGATTGTTTGCCATATGGGTACTGCACGCCAATTTTCTGCCACATTTCGAGCAGTATTCCCGAGAGACTTTCGAATTCATGCGCCAACTGCAGGGCCAGCCTTAGCCAGCAATGAACAGATGAAATGTTTTTGTTTAAGGCGCGCTTAGACGTTGGCAAAGGTTGGTGGGGATGGTTATCCAAAACTGTGCGGAGCCATGGATGGCGGAGCCCAAGCGTCACATGGATGTGCCGTAAGGAGCGTGTTTTGGATAACCATCCCCACCAACCGACACCCCCAGAGTAGAAAGTAAAATGGCTGAAGAGAACGATAACAGTCAGGAGAAAACCGAAGAGGCCACCCCCCGAAGGCTAGAAAAAGCCAGGGAGGATGGCCAGACTGCCCGTTCCAAAGAGCTGGCCACCATGGCCGTGCTGCTCGCCGGTGCCGGCGGGCTGCTGGTGTTCGGCGCCGCTATGGGCACGTCCATGGTCGACATCATGCGCGACAACTTCATTCTGGAACGGTCCGCCATATTCGACACACGGGAAATGAGCAACCAGCTGCTGGCTGCCGCAAAAGATGCCACCTGGGCCACAGCGCCCCTGTTGATACTGATGCTGGTAGCCGCCATTGCCGGTTCCATCGGCATCGGCGGCCTGCTGGTCAGTGGCAAAGCGATAGCGCCCAAGCTGAACCGGATGGACCCGATCAAAGGGCTGGGCCGAATGTTTTCAATGCGCTCGCTGATTGAGCTGGTTAAAGCCCTGCTCAAAGTGGGCCTGGTGCTCGTGGTGGCAATTCTCATCCTCAACGTGCGCACCGACGACCTTCTGAGTATCTCCGAGGAACCTGTCAATTCAGCGGTGGAGCATGTGCTCTGGACCCTGGGCTGGAGCTTTGTGATTCTGGCCTGTGCCACCATTATTATCGCGGCCATCGACGTGCCTTTCCAGATCTACGATCACCAGAAAAAGCTGCGGATGACCAAGCAGGAAGTGAAGGACGAGTTTAAGGACACCGAGGGCAAGCCGGAGGTCAAAGGCCGCATTCGCCAGTTGCAGCGCGAGATGGCCCAGCGCCGGATGATGCAGGAAGTGCCGGGGGCCGACGTGGTGATTACCAACCCGACCCATTATGCGGTAGCGTTGAAGTACGATCAGAAAAAGATGGCGGCGCCGGTTGTGGTCGCCAAAGGATCGGATGAAACGGCTTTCAAGATCATGGAGATCGCCCGTGAGCACAAAGTGGAAATCATGCGAACGCCGCCGTTGACCCGGGCGGTTTACCACAACACCGAGCTGGGTGATGAGATTCCGGATGGCTTGTATATGGCCATTGCCCAGGTTCTGGCCTACGTGTTCCAGCTAAGGCAGTTCCGCAAGGGGCGCGGTGACAAACCTCATGTGCCGGACTTCCCGATTCCTTCAGATCTGCGGCGGGATGTTTAAGCGAATACTGGTTCTGTTGGTTATTCTGGCGCTCTCCGGGGCCCTGTATGCGCGCCATGAGTGGCAGCAATGGCGCGCGGCCAACCATATTCAGGACCTTGAATGGCAGGGTATGGGCGTTTCCTGGAATGGTGTCAGCTTCGATAGCCTTTCAGTGACTCAACTGCGTGACGGGCAACCCTGGCATGCCCGGGGCGACCTGAAGGTCTCAGGGCTTCTCACGCCCGGTGAACGGGAGTTTACGACCGGCTCCATGACCGTCACAGCGCCTCTCCCCAATAGGGCGCTGGCCGGCTGGCAGCCCCGTGAAGGCCAGGTCAACCTGGTCATTGCCGGAACCGCAAGCGAGCAATCCGCAACCCTGACCCTGATGGCTGGCAGCCGCCTCGAGCTTGCCGAATTGACCGCACCCGAGGGTGCCGCGAGTTTCGACAGACTGACCCTGGATCTGGCCGGTCTGGAAGTGAACGGCGAATACACCCTGGCCCCCATATCACTGGAAAGCCTTGTGTTCAGCGGTCCGATTGTGGCCGCGGCGCAGGCCATCCATCAGCCGCAGTTGTTGCCTCAGCCATGGCGCCTGAAAGGACATCTGAACGGAAATCTGGAATCGGTCGCACTGGATGGCAGGCTGTCTTCGGATGCCGGCGCCGATACTGATATCAGCCTGCAGTTGCCGTTTAACGGGGTTCCGGAGCTTGACGTTGAGTTGGTCTCCACCGGCGCCTTGGGCGGTCGGGCTCTGGCAGCCACGTTTACCGCCTGGCCTGAAGCGCTGGAAATTACGGAAGGCACTGCAAAGGCGGTTCTTGGCGTGAAACTCCTGCCCGAGGGCACCAGTTTGAACGGAGACTTTGAGTTTGAAACGGTGAGCGGATTGTTCGACCGAACCGCCTGGACCGGACTCAATGGCTCTGTCGCCCTGAACATATCCGGGGAACAACTTGATGTGAGCACATCGGATCTGTCTCTGGATACGGTGAACCCGGGTATTGCACTGAGCAACATCCGTTTTACCGGCCGCTATGGTTCGGCACTGGAAAAGCCGTTAGAAGGCGAACTCTCAGTGAATCGCGCAAGCGCCGGGTTGCTGGGTGGTCTGGTTCAGGTTGAACCGGGCCAATGGCAGCTGTCGGATCTGTCGTCCCGGAGACCCCTGCGGGTGCCTGTTGATCTCTCGGGTATCAAGCTGTCAGAACTGATGCAGGTATACCCCGCCGAAGGGCTGGCGGGCAGTGGGGTGATCCATGGTCGAATTCCGGTTCTGGTGGGGCCCGATGGAGTTACTGTCGAAGCCGGGCGGGTGGCGGCAATGGCCCCGGGGGGAACACTGAAGCTGCCCGCCGACCGGCTCAGGGGCCTGGCTCAGGGCAACGAGGCAATGGCGCTGGTGGTTCAGGCCATGGAAAACTTTAACTATGACGTGCTGAGCAGCACCATAGACTATGATCAGGATGGTAGGCTGATGCTGGGACTAAGGCTTGAGGGCAACAGCCCTGAGGTGCGCGACGGCCACCCGATTGTGCTCAACATCAATCTGGAAGAGGACATCCCCGCGCTACTGACCAGCCTTCAGCTCAGCGGCCGAGTCAATGAGGCGGTGACAGAAAAGGTGCGCGACCTGATCCAGAAGCGGAATGCGAAGCCCCAGTCAGACGGGTCGGGGAAATAATCGGGTAACTAATCGGGAGCAAGGCAGATGGACGGATACAGACCGGGCAACTCACCCGGAAAGAGTCGGAAAGTACTGGTGATTCTGGCGTTTGTTCTGGGGGCGGCAGCCTGCACACCCACCGTTCGGATGGAGGCACCCAAAGAGCCCATCACTGTGAATCTTAACGTCAAGATTGAGCACGAAATCTACGTGAAGGTGGATGAAGATGTGGATGAACTCTTCGGTGAAAAGGGCTTGTTCTGATGGTTAACTCTGAATCCAGGGAGTCACTCATGAAACGGTTTGTACAGATCGGTGCTTTCGTCCTTGCGCTCTGCCTGGCCCTGCCAGCATTCGCAATGGAGCTGAACGACGCTAAAAAACAGCTGGATACGGCCAAACAACAGGGCCTGGTGGGTGAAACCCCGACCGGTTATCTGGACGTGGTCAGATCCGAGGGCAATGCCAGCAGCATTGTGGAGGCCATTAATCAGGCCCGGCGGGACGAATACGCCCGCATCGCAGAGAAGCACAACATCCCTGTCACTCAGGTGGAAACGGTTGCCGGCCAGAAAGCCCTGGAGAAAACACCGGCGGGGCAGTACATCCTGGTAAACGGGCAGTGGAAGAAAAAATAGACGTGTGCTGCTGATTCGCCTCAACCGGCCTGGTCAGGCACCTCCGACCGGTGCCAGACGGCACCGGTGTAGAGGGCGTTAAACCTGATTCCGCTGCTGCCGCTGGCTGAGCGGTCCTTAGTGGTCCGGCGTTTCATCGATATTCCCCCAGGCCTCGCCTTTACCGGGCAACACCAGGTTCAGGACGATGGCGGCGACGGCGCATAGGGCGATGCCTTCCATCTGGCCCAGCGCCATACCGCCGATGCCGAACACGAGGGTAATGGCCACAATCACCAGGTTCCGCGCCTGGGACAGGTCTACCTGATGACGGATCAGGGTGTTCAGGCCTACGACCGCGATAGAGCCAAACAGCAGGCATAGAATGCCGCCCATGACCGGAACCGGGATGGTCTGCAGGGCCGCGCCAAACTTGCCGACAAAGGCCAGCACAATGGCAATGGCTGCGGCCCAGATCATCACTTTCGGGTTGAAGTTGCGGGTCAGCACGACAGCGCCGGTAACTTCCGAGTAAGTGGTGTTGGGTGGCCCACCAAATGCCGCCGCTGCGCTGGTTGCCAGGCCGTCGCCCAGCAGGGTGCGGTGCAGGCCGGGTTTCTTCAGGTAGTCCTTGTGGGTGACGTTGCCAATGGCCAGTATGTCGCCGATGTGTTCTATCGCCGGGGCAATGGCTACCGGAATCATGAACAGAATGGCGCCGGTGCTGAACGCCGGGGCGACGAAATTGGGAATGGCCAGCCAGGGTGCGTCGGTAATCGGTGAGAAATCAACAATGCCGGTAAAATAGGAAATCACGTAACCGACAATGATGCCAAACATGATCGGAATCAGTCGCAGGAAGCCGCTGGTCCAGACCGACATGACCACGGTGACCAGCAGTGAAATCATCGCTATCCAGATGGCAGTGTCGTAGGGGATCAGCTGATTCGCGCCATCACCGGTGCGGCCAGAGGCCATATGAACCGCAACCGGCGCCAGGCTGAGGCCGATCACCATGATCACCGGGCCGATGACCACCGGGGGCAGCAGTCGAGTGATGAAGCCGGTGCCCCGGGCTTTGACCAGTCCGCTCAGAACGATGTAGAGAATACCCGCGGCCATCAGGCCACCCAGGGTTTCTTCCATGCCAAAGCGGCCCTTGGCAGCGATGATGGGGGCAATAAAAGCGAATGACGATGCCAGAAAGATGGGAATCTGTCCGCCAGTCACGATGTGGAAGATCAGGGTGCCAATGCCGGCGGTGAACAGCGCTACGTTGGGGTCCAGCCCGGTGATCAGGGGCATCAGCACCAGTGCGCCGAAGGCAACCAGCAGCATTTGCGAGCCGGCAATGACCTGTTTCCAGACCGGGTCGTTGGTGTGGTCCTGCATGATCAGACGTCCTTTTGTTTAGTACCGAAGATTTTGTCGCCGGCGTCGCCGAGGCCGGGAAGGATATAGCCTTTTTCGTTGAGACCGTCGTCAATTGACGCGGTGTAGATTGAAACATCCGGATGCTTATCAAGCACTTTTTTGATGCCTTCGGGCGCTGCCACCAGTACCAGCGCGCGTATTTCATTGCTGCCGGCTTTCTTCAGGAGGTCAATGGTGGAAATCATTGAGCCACCGGTGGCCAGCATAGGATCAACGATCATCGCCATGCGTTGATCCAGTTCGCCCACCAGTTTTTCGAAATAAGTGCTCGCTTCCAGGGTTTCTTCGTTCCGCACCTGACCAACCACGCTGACCCGCGCACCCGGTATCAGGTTCAGCACGCCATCCAGCATGCCGAGGCCCGCGCGCAGTATCGGCACGATGGTGATTTTCTTGCCCTGGATCTGTTCGATGGTGACCGGCCCAGCCCAGCCTTCAATGGTTTTTGGCTGAAGCGAGAAGTCCTTGGTGGCTTCATAGGTAAGCAGGGCGCCGACTTCCTGGGCCAGTTCCCGGAAGTTCTTGGTGCTGATTTCAGCGCGGCGCATCAGGCCGAGTTTGTGACGAATGAGCGGGTGTTTGACCTCGTGAACGGGCATGGCGCTACCTTTTTTGCAAAAGCGCAAGGATACCGCATCTGGAAACAAGCGTCAGGCCGGGTGTGAATAAAATAATGCAGTACTGGTACGGATATTGCGATGACTCCCTGAAACCGGCCCTGGCGTCAAAAAAACCACTGGCCCCGCCGGCCACAGAGCGATAATCAGAGAGTTTTCCGGCATGGACCGAGCGTTAATCGTCAATAATGTCAAATCCCTGACGCGGGGCAATATCGGCATCCCGGTGATGCTGATGGGGCTTCTGGGCATGATGATTCTGCCCATGCCAACGTTTTTGCTGGACGTGTTTTTCACTTTCAACATCACCCTGTCCATTGTCATTCTGCTGGTGTGTGTCTATGCACTACGGCCGGTGGAGTTTGCGGCTTTTCCCACGGTTCTGCTAGTTGCCACTCTGTTCCGTCTGGCGTTGAACGTGGCGTCTACCCGGGTTGTTCTGTTGAACGGCCAGGAGGGTGGTGACGCTGCCGGTAAGGTCATCGAGGCGTTCGGCGCCGTCCTGATCGGCGGTAACTACGCGGTCGGCCTGATCGTGTTTGCCATTCTGATGATCATCAACTTCCTGGTGGTGACCAAAGGTGCCGGCCGGGTATCGGAAGTCAGCGCCCGTTTCACCCTGGACGCCATGCCGGGCAAGCAGATGGCGATCGATGCCGACCTGAACGCCGGGCTGATTAATCAGGAGGAGGCCAAGTTCCGGCGCGCCGAAATCGCCCAGGAAGCGGACTTTTACGGCTCGATGGACGGTGCCAGTAAATTCGTCAAGGGCGATGCCATTGCCGGTCTGCTGATTCTGGCGATCAACATTATCGGCGGTGTGGCCATCGGTATGATCCAGCACGGGCTGGAATTTGGCACTGCCATGCAGAACTACGCGCTGTTGACCATCGGTGACGGACTGGCGGCGCAGATTCCTTCGCTGCTGCTGGCTACGTCCGCGGCTATTATGGTGACCCGGGTTACCTCCAGTCAGGACATGGGCGGCCAGATCCTGCAGCAGATGTTCAATGCCCCCAAGGCCATCGGCATTGCTGCCTTTATTCTGATTATCCTCGGTCTTATTCCCGGCATGCCTCATCTGGCGTTTCTGGGCCTGGGCGCCATTGCCGCCGCCATTGCCTGGTATATCTGGCAGAAAGACCGCCAGACGGTAGAAGAAGAAACCGTGGTGCCAGCCCGCGGCGGCGCAAGGCCGGCGGGCCGTGATATTCAGGCTGGCGATACCAGCGACCAGGGCCGTCAGCTTCCCGCGCCGGGCGAGACCCGGGAGCTGGGCTGGGATGATGTGGCCACCGTTGACATTGTCGGCCTGGAAGTGGGCTATCGCCTGATTCCCATGGTGGACAAGTCCCAGGGCGGGCAGTTGCTCAGCCGTATCAAGGGCGTGCGCAAGAAACTGTCCCAGGACCTGGGTTTCCTGATGCCGTCGGTGCACATCCGCGACAACCTGGATCTGATGCCCAACGTTTATCGCATCACCCTGATGGGCGTGACCATTGCCGAAGCGGAGATCCATCCGGACCGGGAACTGGCCATTGATCCCGGCCAGGTGTTCGGCAAGATCGAGGGTATTGAGGGCAAAGACCCTGCGTTTGGCCTGGACGCCAGCTGGATTGAAACCGACCGGAAAGATCAGGCCCAGACCCTGGGCTACACCGTGGTGGATGCCAGCACCGTGGTGGCCACCCACCTGAACCAGATTCTTCAGAAGCACGCCCACGAATTGCTCGGCCACGAGGAAGTGCAGAAGTGGCTGGACCAGCTTGAAAAACTGTCACCGAAGCTGGCGGAAGAACTGGTGCCAACCACGGTATCCATCAGCCTGCTTTTGAAGGTGCTTCAGAACCTGTTGAAAGAAGAAGTGCCGATTCGCGATATGCGCTCTATCGCCGAGGCCATTGTCAACGTTCATCCCAAGAGCCAGGACCCGAAAGTTCTCACCACCATGGCCCGGCAGGCCCTGCGCCGGATGATCATCCAGAGCATCTGCGGCAATGAAAGCGAAATCCCGGTGATTACCCTGGACCCCGATCTGGAACAGTTATTGCTGAAGTCGGTTCAACAGAGTCAACAATCTGGCGGCCAGGACGACATTGGTCTGGTGCTTGAGCCCAACATGGTTGAGAAGTTGCAGCGGTCCCTGCGGGACAGTGTCCAGCGCCAGGAAATGCTGGGTAAGCCCGCCATTCTGCTGGTTTCCGGGCCGCTGAGGCCGGTGCTGGCGCGCTTTGCCAGTTACGGGGTCGAACGCCTGCACGTGCTGTCTTATCAGGAAGTGCCGGATAACAAACAGATAACGATTGTGGCCTCCGTTGGCCAGTAAGCGCAGCGGTTCACAGAGCGGCCGGCGACAGATGTCGCAGGCCCTGGAGGAAAGTTCATCATGAAAGTACAACGGTTTTTTGCCAAAAGCATGTCTGAAGCGCTGCGTCAGGTGCGTGATCAGATGGGAGAGGACGCAGTGATTCTCTCGAACCGACGGGTGGACGGCGGCGTCGAAATCGTGACAGCTCTAGATTATGACGAGAATATGGCGCGTCAGCGCCTGGGCGATGCCGCCAAGGAAGCCACCAATGGCTCTCGCCTGGCAGAACTTCAGGCGGAACAGCACCGCAGGCTGGAAGCGGAACTGAGCCGCTCCCGCGACCGGATACGGGAAGTGCGGGACGGCCAGTCTGAAAAAGACAGGCCGGAGCCGTCACGCCCTGTTCACACCGAGTCGCTGGCGGGCGTCTACCCACAGTTCAGCGAAGAACCGGCCAACGAGTTTGCCGAGCCCGGCTATTCCGGCGAGCTCGCCCAGATGCGGGCGGAAATCAGCTCGCTTCGGGATATGATGAGTGCCCAGCGTATCCGTCAGGAAGGTCAGAGAGGCAGAACTGACGCTCCTGAAAAAACCGGCACCAGTGCGGTACAGCAACGTCTGGCCGAGCGGCTTCAGGAATTTGGCCTGGGTGCGGAACTGTCGGGCAGCCTCGCCCGCCGCCATCGTGAGGGTCGCCTGGAAGATGGCTGGAAGCAGAGCCTCAAAATGCTGGCGGCGGGCGTTAAAACTGCCCGCGGCGATTGGGGCGCAGAGGGCGGTGTCTACGCGTTAGTGGGCCCGACCGGGTCTGGCAAAACCACGACCATTGGCAAGCTTGCGGCCCACTATGTTCTGAGCAATGGCCCGGAGTCGCTGGCGCTGGTCACCACTGACCGTTATCGGGTCGCGGCCCACGAACAGCTTTTCGTGTTTGGCCGGATTCTGAATGTGCCGGTCAGGGTGGTTGATGAACGCCATTCCCTTGATGATATTCTTGATGAGCTGTCCGACCGGCACCTGGTGCTGATCGACACCGCGGGACTGACCAGTTCCGACAAAGGGTACGAAGAACAGCTCAATGAACTGGCCAGAAGTCACCACCAGATAAGGACCCATCTGGTGGCCTCGGCAACCAGTCAGCCGCGGATTATGAAATCCGTCTGGCATTGCTATAAGATGGCGAATCTCACTGGTTGCGTGGTGACGAAAACCGATGAAGCACTGACCCTCGGGGAAGCTCTCGGCTTTGTGATGGAAACAGGTTTGCCCGTTGCCTACTACACTAACGGACAGAAGATTCCGGAAGACCTGCATCGGGCAGAATCTGTGCCGCTGGTGCGCATGGCAGTAGAGAGGCTGAAAAAGATTCAGCAGCAGTCCCCGTTGGCCGTCTGATTACAGCAGCCCGGAAAAAGCACTCAAAAATTACAAAACAGAGCCCTCGGTTTTCAAGGGCAAGAGATCAGAGCCAGTATGAGCAGACCACACGCGGTTCAGGTAATAGCGGTCACAGGCGGTAAAGGAGGGGTTGGCAAGAGCAACGTATCGGTCAACCTGGGCATCGCGCTGTCCCAGATGGGGCGCCGGGTTGTGCTGCTGGATGCCGACCTTGGTCTTGCAAACATAGATGTGCTGCTCGGCATTACGGCCAACCGCAACATTCAGGATGTCATATCCGGCGATTGTGACCTGCGCGACGTTCTGGTCAATGGCCCGGGTGGCATAAAGATCGTTCCTGCCTCCTCGGGCACCCAGAGAATGACCCAGCTGTCGAACCTGGAACATGCCGGGTTGATCAATGCATTCAGCGAGCTGGGCGACCAGATTGACGTGCTGATTGTGGATACCGCAGCGGGCATTTCCGAATCGGTTGTCAGCTTTCTTCGCGCTTCCCAGGAGCTGCTGCTCGTGGTCTGTGACGAACCCACGTCCATCACCGATGCCTACGCGCTGATCAAACTGATGAATCGGGATTATGGCACTGACCGATTCCGGATTCTGGCCAACCAGGTTCGCAACGAGCAGGAAGGCCGCCACCTGTTTGAAAAACTGACCAGAGTGACCGAGCGATTCCTTGATGTGGCGCTACAATATGTGGGTATCGTGCCTTACGACGAAGCCGTGAAGAAGGCGGTGCAAAGACAGAAAGCGGTTCTGGATGCCTATCCCCGGGCCAAAGCGTCGTTGGCGATCAAAGCCCTTGCCGAAAAAGTCGACAACTGGCCGTTGCCGATGTCTCCCCGGGGCCATCTTGAATTCTTTGTGGAGCGGCTCGTCGAAGTCTGATTCTGATCCTGTCACTGAGTAACCGGATACATGACATTGGCGAAAGAACTAGGAATCTACCAGAGAACCGGAGCGGGCGGCGCTTCAGCACTTGTTGAAGAGCATGCGCCTCTGGTCAAGAAAATCGCACTTCACCTTCTGGCCCGCCTCCCGGCTTCCGTCCAGTTGGAAGACCTGATGCAGGCCGGAATGATGGGGCTGCTGGAAGCTTCCCAACGCTATACCTCCACCAAGGGCGCCACTTTCGAAACCTACGCCGGTATCCGTATCCGCGGTGCCATGGTCGATGAAATCCGCAAGGGTGACTGGGTGCCACGGTCAGTTCACCGTAATGCCCGGCGTATTTCGGCGGCGATCAAGGTGGTTGAGGACCGGCTTGGCCGCGAAGCCCAGGACTGGGAAGTGGCGGAGGAACTGGGGCTGGAGCTGAACGATTATTATGCCAGCCTAAATGATGCAAGTAGCGGACGTCTTTTTAGTCTCGATGAGCTCAATGAATCCGGCGAGCTGCCGATAGACGTTCAGGACGTGGGAGATAACCCACTGGAGGGGCTGGCGTCTGACAATTTCAAAGCCAGCCTTGCCGGCGCCATTAACGAATTGCCCGAACGGGAAAAACTGGTGCTCAGCCTGTACTACCAGGAAGAGCTTAACCTGAAGGAAATCGGCGCGGTGCTCGGAGTCAGCGAGAGCCGGGTCAGCCAGATTCACAGCCAGGCCGCCCTGCGACTCAGAGGCCGTCTGTCAGACTGGCGTCAGTCATAGCCGGTGCAAAAAAAACGCTATAAACAAGGGCCTGCTAAACTGAACACTATTTTCGGGCACTTTTAACGGGAGGTCCCATTGGACAAAAACATGAAAATCCTGATCGTGGATGATTTCTCAACCATGAGACGGATCATCAAGAATCTGCTGCGCGATCTCGGGTTTACCAATACCGATGAAGCGGACGACGGCAACACGGCCCTGCCAATGCTGAAAAGCGGCAAATACGATTTTCTGGTAACTGACTGGAACATGCCGGGCATGTCCGGGCTGGATCTGCTGAAGGAAGTGCGGGCGAATGAGCAGCTCAAGACCATGCCGGTGCTGATGGTGACCGCCGAGGCAAAGCGGGATCAGATCGTGGCGGCGGCCCAGGCGGGCGTGAATGGTTATGTGGTCAAGCCGTTCACCGCTGCCGTCCTGAAGGAAAAGATCGAAAAGATCTTCGAACGCATCCAGTAACCAGAGGTCGGATAGGCTCTATGAGCAAGCATGAGACAGGCCATCAGGGCCTCGACGCCGAGGTTACAGAAAAACTTCGAACCCAGGCGACAAAGCTGGTCGAGCAGCTGAATGCGGGTGACTACGCAGGCGCGATGACGGTCATAAACGACCTCAGTGAAGTGCGGGACCAGAGCCTTTATCGGGAAGTGGGCAGGCTCACCCGAAGTCTTCATGAGGCGATACGGAATTTCCAGATAGACCCCCGTAATCCCGAGCAGTCTGAAGCGCTTTCCAAGATGACCGACGCATCGGACCGACTGGAATATGTGGTCCAGATGACCAGCAAAGCGGCTAACCGCACCATGGACCTGGTGGAAGAGGCGATGCCTCGGGCCAGCTCGATGCGGGATGAGGCGGCGGAACTGCGTGATGAGTGGCAGCGGTTGCGGCGTCGGGAAATGAAACCGGCCGAATTCCGGGCGCTGTATGCACGCATCGACAGTTTTTTCGTGACGCTCAATGCAGACGCCAATGCGACCTACGACAACCTGTCTGAAATCCTGTTGGCACAGGATTTCCAGGATCTGACCGGGCAGGTGATTCAGAAAGTCACGGCACTGGTGAAAGAGGTCGAAGAACACCTGTTGAGCCTGGTGGTGATGGCCAGCCACGTTGACCAGATAACCGGGACCGTCCATGAAGTTTCTCTGGACGACCGGGAACCGGAATCGGCAGAAAAGGGCGTTGGGCCCCAGATCAAGGCCGGCGAACGGGAAGATGTAGTGTCCGGACAGGACGATGTAGACGACCTTCTGTCCAGTCTTGGTTTTTGAGTTGCGAGGTTAACCCATGGCGTTGGATGCTGATGAAGAGATTCTGCAGGACTTCCTGATTGAAGCCGGCGAGATTCTCGAAAAACTGTCGGAGGAGCTGGTCGAGCTGGAGCAGCGCCCTGACGACAGCGATTTGCTGAACGCCATTTTCCGGGGTTTCCACACCGTGAAAGGCGGTGCCGGTTTCCTTCAGCTTGATGCGCTGGTGAGCTGCTGTCACTCGGCGGAAAACGTATTTGATACACTCCGGAATCACAAGCGCAAGGTCGATTCGGATCTGATGGACGTTGTGCTTCAGGCCCTGGACAACGTCAATGCCATGTTTGAGCAGGTTCGCCAGCAGGAGGAACCCACGCCCGCGCCGGATGAACTGATCAGGGCGCTCGACAGGCTGGCGGTGCCGGCCAGTCAGGATCAGCCCGCCGCTGATGCCACCCCCGATGCTGAAGAGTCTGAGCCCGTCGACGCCGGGGCGGCTGACGGCGACATCACCGATGATGAATTCGAGCAGCTGCTGGATGCCTTGCAGGATAACGGCGAGGAAGAACAGGGCAGCGGTGATGAGATCTCCGACGACGAATTTGAAAGCCTGCTGGACGAATTGCACGGCAAGGGCAAGTTTTCCGGCCCGCCGACAGCAGACAAGGCGCCGGCTGGTCAGGAAGACAGCGACCCGGACCTGATCAGCGATGATGAATTCGAGCGCTTGCTGGACGACCTGCACGGCAAGGGCGGAAGCCCCACCGAACCCAGTGCTTCAAAGCCCGCAGCGAAGAAACCCGCAGCAGACAAATCACCTGCTGACAAAAAGCCGGCGGACAAAAAGCCTGAAAAGGCCGCTGCGCCAGAACCAGCGCCAGCAAAAGAGGCCCCGGCTGCGCCAGCCATGCCCGCAAGGGATACTGCTGCGCCCGTGGCAGAAACGTCTGTGCGTGTGGATACCAAGCGCCTGGACGACATCATGAACATGGTGGGCGAACTGGTGCTGGTGCGTAACCGGCTGCAGCGGCTGGGTGGTGAAAGCGAAGACGAGCAGATGCACAAGGCGGTGGCCAACCTGGACGTTGTCACGACTGATCTGCAGTCGGCTGTCATGGCCACCCGTATGCAGCCGATCAAGAAAGTATTCGGCCGCTTCCCCAGGGTCGTTCGTGACCTTGCCCGCAGCCTCAAGAAAGAGATCAATCTTGAGATGCACGGCGAAGAGACAGACCTCGACAAGAATCTGGTTGAGGCACTGTCCGATCCGCTGGTTCACCTGGTCCGCAACTCTGTAGACCATGGCATCGAAGCCCCGGACGTCCGGGAAAAGGCCGGTAAGCCCCGGCAGGGCAATGTTGTGCTGTCAGCGGAGCAGGAAGGGGACCACATTCTTCTGTCGATCAGCGATGACGGCGCTGGCATGGACCCGGCGGTTCTGCGTCGAAAAGCCGTGGAAAAAGGCGTCTATGACCAGGACGCTGCGGACCGGCTGACCAACAACGAATGCTACAACCTGATCTTTGCCGCGGGTTTCTCCACCAAGGACCAGATTTCCGACGTGTCCGGCCGTGGTGTGGGCATGGATGTGGTCAAAACCAAGATCAGCCAGCTCAACGGCCAGATCAGCGTTGAATCGGAGCTGGGCAAAGGCTCGCGAATCATTATCAAGGTGCCGCTGACCCTGGCGATCATGCCCACTCTGATGATCAAGCTGGGCGATCAGGCGTTTGCGCTGCCGCTGGTCAACGTGGTGGAAATCTTCCATCTGGATCTGACCAAAAAGAACATTGTCGACGGGCGCGAGTGCATCGTGGTCAGAGACAAGGTATTCCCGCTGTTCCATATCAAGCGCTGGCTGGTGAAAAAGAATGGCGAGCCAGAACCAGAGAACGGCCACGTTGTGATCGTGGCCATGGGCACACGCCGGGTCGGATTTGTGGTAGACCAGTTGGTGGGGCAGGAGGAAGTGGTTATCAAACCTCTGGGCCGGGCGCTTCAGGGCACTCCGGGCATGGCGGGGGCCACGATCACAGGGGATGGCCGTATTGCACTTATCATTGATGTGCCGAGCCTGCTTCAACACTACGGTTAAGGGACGCCCTGCATGGCAGTGTCTAGGAGAAATGGATGACGGTTTCTGTTCTGGTCGTTGATGATTCCGGATTCTTCCGTAAACGGTTGACGGAAATACTGACGGTTTCGGGCCAGATCAAGGTTGTGGGCGTTGCCACCAATGGCCGCGAAGGCGTCGATATGGCCGAGAAACTTCGGCCAGACGTGATCACCATGGACTACGAAATGCCGGTCATGGACGGCATTTCGGCGGTACGGGAAATTATGGCCAGGCGCCCGGTTCCGGTGCTGATGTTTTCCTCGCTCACCTATGAGGGCGCACGGGTCACTCTTGATGCCCTGGAAGCCGGCGCCGTTGATTTCCTGCCCAAAAACTTCGAAGAAATTGCCCGGGATTCAAGCCAGCTCCAGCGAATTCTGATTGATCGGGTGCTGGATGTGGCCCGCAGCAGCCCCGGGTCCCGGCCGACGGCGTCGACCAGTGTCGCGGCTTCGCCTTCGCCGGCGCGCCAGCCAGCGCCGGCACCCACTTCACGTCCATCAAGGCCGCAGGCTTCAGTTGCTGAGGTCCGGGCAGCGTCTTCACAGCCGGAAACGCCCCGGTCGACTTTCCGGCGCAGCCCGGCCAAGCGCTACAGTGTTGTGGCCATTGGCACATCGACCGGCGGCCCGGTGGCGCTTCAGCGGGTGCTGACCCACCTGCCTGCGTCTTTCCCGGCGCCGGTGGTTCTGGTCCAGCACATGCCGGCCAGTTTTACCCCGGCTTTTGCCGAACGCCTGAACAAACTGTGCAAGATTGAGGTTCGGCAGGCGGAAGACGGAGACCTGTTAAAGCCGGGGCTGGCATTACTGGCCCCCGGCGGCAAGCAGATGGTGATTGAGAACCGCGGAGGCCAGGGCAGGGTGAAAATTCTGCCCGGTGATGACCGCCTGCATTACAAGCCGTGTGTGGACGTTACCTTTGGCTCACTGGCCAGAGCCTACCCCGGCAAGACCCTGGGCGTGATCCTCACCGGCATGGGCGCCGATGGTAAAGAAGGTTGCCGGCTGATGAAACAGAGCGGCTCGGTTGTCTGGTCGCAGGACGAGAAGTCGTCGGTGATTTACGGCATGCCCATGGCCGTTGCCAAAGCCGGCCTGACCGACGAGGTGCTGTCGCTGGATGACGTGGGTCCCCGGCTGATCGAGGGAGTGAGCTGATGGATATTCTCAGCCTGCTGGGAATCATTCTTGCGTTTGTTGCCATTCTGGGAGGAAACCTGCTGGAGGGTGGTGCCCTCGGCTCGCTGTTCAATGGGCCGGCGGCCCTGATCGTGATCGGTGGCACCCTAGCCGCCACCATTCTGCAGACTTCGTGGCCGCTACTGAAACGCGCCTGCCGCCAGGTTCGCTGGGTGTTCTTCCCGCCTTATATCAGCCTGGAAGACGGCATTGGCAAAGTGATCGACTGGAGTGTGAAAGCCCGCAAGCAGGGGCTTCTGGGGCTTGAGGGCCTGGCGGAAAAAGAACCGGAGCGGTTCGCCCGAAAGGGTCTGCAACTTCTGGTAGACGGTTCCGAGGCGGAAACCATTCGCAGCATTATGGAAGTGGAGCTGGAATCCCGCGAACAGAGGGACATGGAATCTGCCCGGGTATTTGAGGCCATGGGCGGTTACTCCCCGACCATTGGCATTATCGGCGCGGTGATGGGGTTGATTCAGGTGATGACCAACCTGGAAGACCCGGAGTCCCTGGGCAGCGGCATAGCGACGGCCTTTGTCGCCACTATTTATGGCGTCGCCCTTGCCAACCTGCTGTTTTTCCCGGTGGCCAACAAACTGAGGGGAATTCTCAGAGAGCGTACCCGCTACGAAGACATGATGATCGACGGCATTATTGCCATCGCCGAAGGCGAGAATCCGAAATCCATTGAGCTCAGGTTGCGGGGCTTCCTACAGTGAAAGGTTTTCTGCAGTGATCCGACGCCGCCGCAGGGCAGAAGAAGACGATCTGCACAACAAGGAACGCTGGCTGATTTCCTACGCCGATTTCATCACCCTGCTGTTCGCTTTTTTTGTGGTGATGTATTCCGTGTCTTCGGTAAACGAGGGCAAGTACAAGGTACTGTCTGAAACCCTCACCGGTGTCTTCAATGCCCCGCAGCGTTCTCTTCAGCCTATTGAAATAGGAGAGGAGCCGCCGGTTTCAGCGCAGCCGAGCCAGGATGTGATTCAGCCCCCGGTTACCGAAGCGCCGCGCAATCCGGACATGGATGAGGCGGGTCGGACCGAAGCCCTGCGGGCTATGGCGGATACCCTGGCTCTGGAGTTTGATGAACTGATCAACCAGGGCGTGGTGACGGTGGAAAGTAATGAGGCCTGGCTTGAGCTTAGCCTGCGAAACAGCCTGCTGTTCAGCAGCGGCGATGCAGAGCCACACTATGACGCCTTTGAAGTGATTGAAACCATCGCCTCGGTGCTTGTGAACAAAGACAACGCCGTGCGGGTCGAAGGTTTTACCGATGACCAGCCCATTCGCACCAATGCCTTTCCCTCGAACTGGGAGCTCTCTACGGCCAGGGCGGCAGCGGTTGTTCGCATGCTGACCATGGAAGGGGTCGAACCCGAACGCATGGCCGCCATCGGGTATGGCCAGCACCAGCCGGTTGCGCGGAATGATACTGAGGAAGGACGCCGCCGGAACCGGCGGGTTGTATTGCTGATCTCAAGGGATGCCAGCATTCGCGGGGCTGTGCGTTAGGCGGTAAATTGCTTGCCGAAAATTCTTCAAGTTAGGCGGATTTCAGCCGATAACTCTTTGTGGATTCCGGGTTTTCCGGAGCGGTTCATTCTGGGGAGCAGCGTGTGCGGATCTGGGCAGTAGCCAATCAGAAAGGTGGTGTGGGTAAGACGACCTCCGTCGTTGCCCTGGGCGGCTTGCTGGCAGAGCGGGGCAAGCGGGTGCTTGTGGTGGATCTTGACCCCCATGGCTCACTGACCAGCTGGTTCGGCTATGACCCGGACACCATCAGCCACAGCGTTTTCGATCTGTTCCAGCATCAGGGCAAGGTGCCCGATGGTCTGACTGCCCAGCTGATTACTGAAACCAGCTGCAAGGGTCTGTCCCTGCTGCCGGCCAGCACGGCGTTGGCGACCCTTGAGCGGAAAATGGTGGGCGTGTCCGGAATGGGACTGATTATTTCCAGGGCGTTGGCGCAGATCTGGGACGATTTCGATTATGTGCTGCTGGACAACACGCCCTCACTGGGGGTTCTGATGGTCAATGCTCTGGCGGCGGCCCAGCATCTGATCATTCCTGTTCAGACTGAATTCCTGGCGCTCAAGGGTCTGGAGCGCATGCTGCACACCCTTGAGATGATCATGCGGTCTCAGAAAAATACCCTGTCCTACACCATTGTTCCGACCCTGTTTGACCGCCGCACCCAGGCATCGGTCAAGAGTCTGAACCAGCTTCGCAAAAGCTATCCGGATACCCTCTGGAAATTTGCCATACCGGTGGACACCAAATTCCGGGATGCCAGCCATGCCGGGCTTACTCCTTCAGCACTTGATTCCGAAACCCATGGGGTCAGGGCTTACGCTCGGCTGCTCAATGACCTGCCGTCGCTGACCCGTGCACGGTCGGAGCAGCAACATGGGTGAACGCAAGCCTGACTTCAGGGCCGACAGAAAATTGACGCAGGTCAGCAGTCCCAGCTCGGCCATTGCCAGTTATCTTGACGACCTTCTGCACACGGCGACTGATACGGCGGAAGATGAGATTTTTCTGGAGCCTGAAATTCAGGTCAGCAAGCCTGTTCCGCCAGAGCCAGAGCCAGAGCCAGAGCCAGAGCCAGAGCCAGAGCCAGAGCCAGAGCCAGAGCCAGAGCCCGTCGAAACGCCCATGCCACCTGCCCAGGAGCCACCGGGCCGTCCGGACTGGTCCCACAAACCATTCGAATGTCTGATTTTCACGGTGGCCGGGCTGAAACTGGCAGTGCCACTTATTCTACTAGGCGCCATTCACCGCATCGAAGAGCCGGTAAAACCCTTGCCGGGCAGCCCCCGGTGGTACATGGGGATGCGGCCGGATCGCGGCCATAACCTGCGGGTGGTTGATTCCGCCGAATGGATCATGGCCGGCAGGGCGCCCGCCGATGCCCGGGAGCAATACCAGTTTATTATCCGGCTCGATAAAAGCGACTGGGGGCTGGCCTGTGACGACGTGGCCCAGTCCTTCACCCTCAAGCCTGATCAGGTGCGCTGGCGCACCGCCCGCAGCAAGCGGCCCTGGCTGGCGGGCACGGTGATTGACCATATGTGTGCGCTGATTGACGTGCGCACCATGGCTGATCTGCTGGTTCGGGCGGAGCGGGAACAGCACCTGGATCTGAGCTGACCGAACTGAAAACCGCCCGTGCCCTGCGCTAGTGGCACGGTTTGTGCCCTGAACTATAGTAATGGGCACTGGTGATGATTTTTTGACGATCAGGTTGCCCGCCGGGCAGCCGAACAGGAGAGACAAGGCTATGGCATCCCCGAGCGGACAACAGAAACAGGCTCACGATGATCAGGTACTGCAGTATGTGACTTTCAGGCTGGACGATGAAACCTACGGCATTGACGTGATGCAGATTCAGGAAGTGCTGCGTCACACCGAGATCGCCCCCGTACCCGGCGCGCCGGATTACGTACTCGGCATCATCAACCTGAGGGGCAATGTGGTAACAGTGATTGATACCCGCCGCCGCTTTGGACTGGCCGACGCTGAGATCACCGATTCGACTCGGATTGTGGTGATGGAATCAGCCAATCAGGTGATGGGTATTCTGGTGGATTCAGTGGCCGAGGTGGTTTACCTGAAGGCCAGTGAAATTGAAACAGCGCCCAATGTGGGCAACGAGGAAAGCGCCCGGTTCATTCAGGGTGTGTGTAACAAGAACGGCGAACTGATCATTCTGGTCGAGTTCGACAAGATGTTGTCAGACCACGAGTGGGCTGAAATCTCCGGACTGTAAAACCGGCCTGAACCCGGACAGATCCCAGATGGACGTTCCCGTGGCATCACAAGCGAGGACGTCCGTAATGACCGAAATTCTGTTTGCAAAGGCCCCCTGGTTCCTGACCGCTGCCATTCTATGCCTGATGTTTGTTCAGGGTATTGCCGCCCGCCGCCAGATCCACAAGCTGCGGGCGGAACTCAAAGCCCGCTGTGAAGATCTTGGCCGCGAACTGCACGCAACCGCCAGTGGCAGCATGGGGGTCGGCCAGCGGGTTGTGGCCTGTGAGCGCCAGCTGCATGAACTGCGTGGCACCCTGGATGAAATGCGCCAGAACGATCCCCTGAGAATTTCCTACGATGAAGCCTCCCGGCTGGTGGACCTGGGCGCCGATATAGACGACCTGATGAATACCTGTGGAATTTCCCGGCCGGAAGCTGAACTGGTGTCTGCCCTGAGAAAACGACAGGCCGCCTGACCGCTGCAGCGCATCAGTCTCTGCTGGGGGGATGGCCCGCGTCCTCGGGTGTCCGGCCCTCCAGGTTGAAGGCAAACGCCAGAATCTCCGCAATGACCCGGTACAGGGTTTCGGGGATTTCCTCGTTCAGGTCCAGTCGCGCCAGAATTCCGGCAAGTTCGGCATTCTCGTAAAGCGGTACCCCGTGCTCACGGGCGATCCGGATGATCTCTTCCGCCAGTTCGTGGGTGCCTGTGGCCGCAATGGTCGGCGCGTGCGTGCCGTCGTATTTCAGGGCCACAGCCGCAGGTGATGCCGGTTTCTGATTGCTGTCTGTCATGCCCTTGTATCCACCAGCCGGTGTTCCAGATGGGTTGTTGCCCCCCGGGGTATACCTCGGCGGCATTCGAGATCGGTCACCTCCAGCCCCAGGTCGACCAGGCTTCTGCGAAGCTCGGGCAGCCGTTCCCTGGCCTGCTGGAGCGTCGACTGTCTTTCTGCCCAGACCTGCGCGGATACCTTTCCGAACCCCAGTGACACATCGAAATGCAGGGCGCCTGCTTCGTCAAGATTCATTGCCAGGGACAGCTTCCATTCGGTGTTCCGGGACCGGTTGTTGCGGTCGTTATCGCTTTCCCTGGCCTGTTCTTCCACCCTTACCTGTATGACCCGGGGTTCATTGTTCTGGTTCAGCCAGGGCAGGTCCACTACCAGGGTGTTGTTCGGCGCTGGCGCGTCTGCGGTGGTTCGTGTGGACAATATCTGGCTGTGCAACTGGTTTACGGTGATCCGGTTCAGCACCCCGGCCAGCAGCCTGAGCATCTGGCCCACGCTGACGGGTTCTGATGAGAACTGCGCCATCTGTGGGCTGGAGGCGGCCGGGAACTGCAGCGGTGCCTGCACCAGATCCGGGCTGGGGATGGGCGTCAGCCGGTTGAATGCGTTCAGGTTCTGGCCCTGCAGTTCCAGTAGCTGATGAATGATTCTTCCGATCGCCAGTTTCAGGTCGGCCGGCGGGGCATCGGGGGCGCGGGCGGTTCGGGATTCCGCAAAAACCCCGCTTTGTTCAAGCCATTGCCTGATCTGATTGGCCGCAGGTGCGCCGGGGCCCGTTGTAGTTGCGGCACCACTGCCACCAAGAGGCGCGGACCCGGCGGCTGGTGGGGCCGCCTGCCCGCGGGGGCCAGCATCTCCGGCGACCAGCGCGGACAGGGCCTGGCGGTTGGGTAACAGGGTTGCTAACTGTTCGATAGCCTGGCGTACCCCTGGCGGCAGCGGTTGGGCGGCGTCCGTAAATCCCGTGGCAGGCGCCGGGATGGCAGTGCCTGCATCGGCTCTAACCCCGCTGGTCAGAGCAGTCAGTACCCGCGCCAGGCCTGCATCCAGGGACTGCTGCCAGGGCAGCCGCTGGGCCAGGGCTCTGGCAACGGTGGATTCGGCGGCAGTCGCAAGTTTCCCCATTAGTCGCAGTTCGTTGCCGGCCCGCATGACCTTGACCCAGTCGCCGGTTTCCAGCGCGGTTTCACCAATGGTGGCATTGACCGCCAGGCTCTGCCCGCGCACATCGAGGAGCAGGCGGCTGGCGCCAGTGGACTGCTGGTTAATGACTTCTGCCACCCGTGCCAGTACGGTCTCGCGGTTGGCAAGATTGAGCTGGGCAAGCTGGGCCCGTGCAGAATTGGCCTGGCTGACCTCTGCGGGCTGGCCTTGCAATGCCGCGCGGGCGGTCTGCAAAGGCCCGTCCGGAGCTGGGGGCGGCAGATTGCCGTTAGGTACTTTCATCGCGTCTGGTCTCGAGTCCGAATTGCTGCCTGAGCAGAGTATTCCGGTAGCTCTTTCGTTATAATACCGGCCGCCGGCGGGTCTTGCCCGGCCGCAACCATGAACCAGTTCCGGGGCCGTGATGTCCGAACCACTGCTACAGGCCGTCAATCTGCATTGTGAGCGGGATCATCGTACCCTGTTCCGGGACCTGTCCTTCTCCATACTGCCCGCTACCCTGACCCGTGTCGAGGGCCCGAACGGTTCCGGCAAAACCACGCTGTTGCGGGTGCTGGCGGGCCTGAACGATAACGCTGACGGCCAGGTGCTCTGGCATGGCGAGGATCGTGGTGCCAGTCGCGAATCCTTTTTGCGCAATACCCTCTATATCGGTCACCGGCCCGGAATCAAGGCCATGCTGACTCCTCTGGAGAATCTTCAGGCCCTGACCGCCGGAAGGGGAGGTTGCCCGGATTCAGCCCTGCGCCAGGCCCTCGCGGGTACCGGGCTGTCGGGTTTTGAGGATATTCCCTGCCGCCGCTTGTCTGCAGGTCAGCAGCGACGGGTTGCGTTGGCCCGGTTGCTGGTCGCGGATGAGCCACTTTGGATTCTCGATGAGATTTTCACCGCCATCGACGCCCAGGGCGTTGAGGCGCTGGAGCGTCTGCTGGTTCAGCGGGTGGCAGAAGGTGGCAGTATTATCCTGACCACCCATCACGATCTGCGGGTGCCGGGCATGGAGCGCATCCGTCTGGGAGATAGCGACCATGAGGAGGTCAGCCATGGGCTCTGACCTCTCGGCGATGAAAGCGGTGATGTTGAGGGATATCAAAACGTCCCTGCGTCAGCCCCAGGATCTGTTGAACCCGCTACTGTTCTTTATTCTGGTGGTCATGCTGTTTCCTCTGGGGGTCAGCCCGGAAGTGGAGTTCCTGCAGCCTGCCGGTGGGGGTATCCTTTGGGTGGCGGCGCTGCTGTCGGTGTTGCTGTCGCTGGACCATCTGTTCCGGCACGACTTTGATGACGGCACCCTGGAACAGTTGATGCTCCAGCCTCAGCCACTGTTTCTGCTGGTGCTGGCAAAATCCATCGCCCACTGGCTGCTGACCGGGCTGCCGCTGGTCGTGCTGACGCCATTGCTCGCGGTTATGGTGCATCTTGAGGGGAACTCCATTGGCGTTCTCTGTCTAACGCTGCTGATCGGCACCCCGGTACTGAGTCTGATCGGCGCGATTGGTGCGGCCCTGACCCTGGGTTTGCGATCGGCAGGGGTGCTCTTGTCCCTGATGATCATTCCGCTGTACATTCCGGTCCTGATTTTTGGTACCGGCACGGTGATGGCCGCGGCAGAAGGTGCTGCGGTTGCGGGGCAGCTGGCGCTGATGGGCGCGTTTCTGGCGCTGGCGCTGACCCTGGCGCCTTTTGCAGCAGCAGCGGCATTAAGAATCAGTCTGTCGAACGGCTGACCGGACAAGGCAAAGAGGAAGGTAAAGACCGAATGTGGCAAATTTTTCACAAACTGGGATCGCCTAAATGGTTCTACGGCATTGCGTCCCGGTTGATGCCATGGTTGCTGTGGGTCGGGGTTGCGCTGTTCATCGCAGGGGTCATCTGGGGCCTGGCGTTCGCGCCACCGGAACGCCTTCAGGGCAACAGTTACCGGATCATCTATATCCATGTTCCGGCTGCGTTTCTGGCCCAGTCTGTCTATGTCATGATGGCGGTCGCCGCAGTGGTGACCCTCGTGTGGCGCATGAAGCTGGCGGATGTCTTCGTCAAATCGGTTGCGCCGATAGGCGCACTGCTGACTTTTCTGGCACTGTTTACCGGCGCGGTCTGGGGCAAGCCCACCTGGGGTACCTGGTGGGTCTGGGACGCGCGGCTGACCTCCATGCTGATACTGATGTTGCTGTACGCCGGCGCGATTGCACTGGGCCGGGCCATACAGGATGAAAAATCATCGGCCCGGGCGGTTGCCGTACTGGTGCTGGTGGGAGTAGTGAACATTCCCATCATTCAGTATTCGGTTGAGTGGTGGAATACGCTGCATCAGCCATCCACCTTCAAACTCACCGAGAAGCCGAAAATGGCCTCGGAGATGTGGGTGCCGCTACTGATGGCGATTCTTGGCCTGTACATGCTGTTCGGTTGGCTGGCCTGCCTGAGAATGCAGACCGAGGTGCTGGTTCGTGAAGGTCGAACACGCTGGGTGAAAGAACTGATACAGCAGGGAGGTACTCGCTAATGGCATTCGATTCCCTGGAAGCCTTTATTACCATGGGTGGTCACGGACCCTACGTCTGGTCCTGCTATTTCGTCTTTTTTGCGCTGTCGCTCGTACTGATTCAGTGGTCGCGGGTTCATCGCCGTTTTGTGCTGCGAACCCTGGCGCGAGGCTATGCCGAGCCAGACACCGCGGGTACCAGCAGGGCCAGCGCCGATTTCGCGCGGGTGGACACTTCAGATCACTGAGCTATCGATTCAATCATTGACGGGTAGGCAAAATGCATCCGATTCGTAAAAAACGGCTGACCATTGTTCTGTTTCTGGTGGTTGGCGTGTCAGTGGCAGTGGCGCTGACGACCTACGCCCTACGACAGAACATCAACCTGTTCTATGACCCCAGCCAGATTGCCGCCGGCGAAGCGCCTGTGGATGTCCGTATCCGCGCCGGTGGCATGGTCGAGGAAGATTCAGTGATCAGGGACCCGGAAAGCCTGATGGTTGAATTCAAGGTAACCGACTTTTCCTCCTCCGTGCTGGTGGAATACACCGGCATACTTCCGGACCTGTTTGCGGAAGGTCAGGGCGTGGTTGCCATGGGGCGCCTGAATGGCCAGGGCCGGTTCGTCGCCGATCAGGTGCTTGCAAAACACGATGAAAACTACATGCCGCCGGAAGTGAATGAAGCTCTCGAGAAAGCGGCCAACAAGCGCGCCAGCGAGAGCGGCGGACAGCTTGAGACATCGGCAGGCTACTGAGCCGGCTGACACACAGACTTCTGGAGTAAATCGATGTATCCCGAACTCGGACAGATGACGCTGATACTGGCGCTGTTGCTCGCGGTACTGCTGTCGGTGGTGCCGCTCTATGGCTCGGTCACCGGCAGGGAGCAACTGCAGGCGTTCGCCAGGCCCTTGACCGCCGGGCTGTTTGTGTTTGTGGCCCTGGCATTCGCGCTGCTTACCCACGCCTTCCTGACCGATGATTTTTCGGTGGCCTATGTGGCCAATAACAGCAACAGCCTGCTGCCCTGGTATTACAAGTTCAGCGCTGTCTGGGGCGGCCACGAAGGGTCGCTGGTGCTGTGGATTCTGATGCTGGCAGGCTGGGCGCTGGCGGTGGCGATCTTCAGCCGCCGGCTGCCATCAGTCATGGTGGCGCAGGTGCTGTCTGTGATGGGCATGGTGACGGTCGGTTTTCTGCTGTTCACTGTGCTGACGTCCAATCCTTTTGACCGGATTCTGCCGAACGTTCCCCAGGACGGGGCGGACCTGAACCCGCTGCTTCAGGACTTCGGGCTGATCATTCATCCGCCGATGCTTTACATGGGTTATGTGGGTTTCTCGGTAGCCTTTGCCTTTGCCATTGCGGCGCTGATCAACGGTCGCCTTGATGCAGCCTGGGCTCGCTGGTCCCGCCCCTGGACGACGGCTGCATGGGCTTTTCTATCGCTGGGTATCGCCCTGGGCAGCTGGTGGGCCTATTACGAACTTGGCTGGGGCGGCTGGTGGTTCTGGGACCCGGTGGAGAATGCTTCCCTGTTGCCTTGGCTTTCCGGCACCGCGCTGATGCACAGCCTGGCGGTTACCGAGAAACGTGGCGTGTTCAAAAGCTGGACCGTGTTGCTGGCGATCGTCACCTTTGCCCTTAGTCTGCTGGGGACGTTTCTGGTACGTTCGGGGGTTCTGACGTCCGTTCACTCCTTCGCATCGGACCCTGAGCGCGGCACTTTCCTGCTGGCCTTGCTGGCGATCACCATAGTCTCCAGTCTGACACTCTATGCCTTCCGGGCGCCGGTGGTTCATGCCCGGGCGTCCTACGCGGGGCTGTCGCGGGAAGTGTTCCTGCTGATGAACAACGTGCTGTTGGTGGCGTCAACCCTGCTGGTTCTGCTCGGTACACTCTACCCGCTGGTGCTGGACTACCTGGATATGGGCCGGCTGTCCATCGGTGAGCCCTTCTTCAACCTGACCTTCAGCCCCCTGGCTGTGGCGGCCGGGCTGCTTCTGGGCGCGGGCATTTTCTCCCGCTGGAAGAAAACCGACGGTGGCTGGCTTGGCCGAAAGCTGCTCTGGCCCCTGGCTGTCAGTACGCTGTTTACGGCGCTGGTCATGGTCGGCTACGGCGAATTCAAACCCTGGGCCTTCGCCGGTACTTTCTCGGCGTCCTGGGTGGTTATTGCCACTTTCTGGGATCTCTGGGAAAAATCTTCGTCCCGCAAGGGCAGGCTCCACGGTCTGAAGCGCCAGACCCGAAGCTACTACGGCATGGTGCTGGGCCATCTGGGCATGGCAATTGTCATGGCCGGCGCCACCATCGCCTCTAACTATGGCATTGAACGGGACGTCCGGATGTCACCCGGTGACACCGCTCAGGTGGGGGACTATCAGGCGCGGTTTACCGAAATCGGCAATCGGCGGGGCCCGAACTTCACCGCAGAGTACGGGCGCTTCGAGGTTCTGGACAGCGATGGCCAACTGGTGTCGGTTCAGTATCCGGAAAAACGCCAGTATCTGGTTCAGCGCAGCGTGATGACCGAGGCGGGCATTGATGCCGGTCTGTTCCGGGACATTTTCATTGCCGTTGGCGAGCGGGTATCGGACGACGCCTGGGCGATACGCCTGCAATACAAGCCACTGGTTCGCTGGCTGTGGCTGGGTTCCATCTTTATGGCCGTAGGCGGTTTCCTGGCGATTTCTGATCGTCGTTACCGGCTCAGGGACAAGGTGCCTGAATCTGCCGGTAAAGCGGCAGCAGAGGGGGGCGGCCAGGCACCCGGTAAACCGGCTGGAGCGACCTCATGAAGCGGCTGCTGATGTTTCTGCCGGTGGTGTTGGTGGTGGTTCTGGGGGTTATCCTGTTTGCCGGTATTGGCAAGGACCCGAACCGGCTGGATTCCGCGCTGATCGGCAAGCCGGTCCCTCAGTTCAGTCTGGCGGACCTGCGCGCGGCTGATCAGCAACTGGGCCCGGAGCTTTTTCAGGGGCAGGTGTCGTTGCTGAATGTCTGGGGTACCTGGTGCCCGGCCTGCCGCGACGAGCATGATGATCTGCTATGGCTGGCCAACGAAAAAGACGTTCGCATTGTCGGGCTGAACTACAAGGATGATCGCGAGGGCGCGTTGAAATGGCTTTCTGACCTTGGCGACCCTTACGCGGTCAATATCTACGATCCGAGGGGCAGCCTGGGGTTTGATCTGGGCGTGTACGGCGCACCGGAAACCTATTTCATCGACGCCGAGGGCATTGTGCGCTTGCGCCATGTCGGCGTGGTCAATGAGAAAGTATGGAACGAGAAGTTCCAGCCGTTGATGGAAGAGTACGGGGAGAGCCGTTCATGACCGCACCAGCCCGAGTCGGAATATTGCTGGCGCTGATGCTGTCATCGGTATCAGTGTTTGGCCAGAGCCAGGACGTGTACCAGTTTGATTCCCGGGAACAGGAACAGCGCTTCCAGACCCTGATCGCCGAGCTGCGCTGCCCCAAATGCCAGAACCAGAATATCGCCGACTCCAACGCGCCGATCTCCAAGGACATGCGCGAGGCGGTTTACCGGATGATGTCTGATGGCGCCAGTAACGAAGAAATCACCAATGCCCTGGTGTCCCGTTTTGGCGAATTTGTTCGCTATAAACCGGAAGTGGACAGCCGCACCATCATGCTCTGGGCGACCCCGGCGCTGGTCGTGTTCATCGGGGTTGTTGTGGTGCTGCTTACGGTCCGCCGGTCTGGCCGGGCCGGCCCCGCTGCCGGTGCCCTGACCGATGAAGAGCGGGCGCGCGCATCCCGTCTGCTCTATGACGAAGACCAGAACGACCGCTCATCCTGACCACATTTCAACCATTGACTGACGGATCTATGACACAGACCTTTTGGCTTACCGCCAGTGTGCTCATCCTGCTGGCGCTCTGTTTTATTGTTGCACCGCTGGTTTTCCACCGTTCCGGTCGGCGTGCCGCGCTGGATCTGCGGAACCAGAATCTGCTGGCCTATCGCAGTCGTCTCGCAGAGCTGGATCGTGAGCTGGAAGCCGGGACTCTTGATCAGGAAAGCTATCAGCAGCTCAGGGATGAACTGATCGGCAGCCTGACGGACGATGTACCGGACGCCGACCGGGGTATGCTGGATTCTCCCAACATGATGAAGGGTGGCAGAAGCGCCCGTGTGGTGGTGCTGGCATGCCTGATTGCAATACCGGCTGCGGCGGTGTTTTTCTACGAGCGCTGGGGATATATGGGCGAACTGGAGCAGTTTCTGACCATGCAGGAGATGGCGGCCAGCGACGGCGACAGGCGCGGCCAGATGCAGGGCCTGGCCGAGCAGTTGAGGGAGAAACTGGAAGCCAGCCCGGGCAATACAGATGGCTGGGCCATGCTTGGCCGCACTTACATGACCCTGGAGCAGTATCCGGATGCCGCCTGGGCGTTTGAACGCCTGGCCGAGAGTATTGAGGAAGATCCACAGCGGGAGGCCACCGCCTGGGGCCTGTCGGCCCAGGCCCTGTTTTTCCAGAGTGAGGGTCAGCCCGGTGGTGAGGTACAGCGGGCCATTGAAAACGCCAGGGCCATAAACCCGGACGAGGTGAATTCGCTGGGTCTTCTTGGTATTACCGCGTTCAGCCAGCAGCAATACGAGGATGCGCTGAATTACTGGGAGCGGATTCTGGAGGTCGCGCCCGACCATCCACAGGTTGCGTCAATTCGCCAGGGTATCGAAGAGGCCTATCAGCGTCTGGGCCAGGAAATGCCAACGACGGAAATGCCATCGACGGCCGGTTCCGCCGATGGCCAGGGATCGGCCGGGGTGCTGGTGAAAGTCGAGATTGATCCGGCCTTTGCCGATGACATTGCCGACGACACGGCCCTGTTCGTGTTTGCCCGCCCGGTGGATGCCACCGGCGGCGCGCCGCTGGCCGTTGCCCGCTTGACCGCCGGCCAGTTGCCGGCCGTGGTGCGGCTGGATGATCGCAACGCCATGTCACCCCAGGCACGGATTTCTGATGCGGAGTCGGTTCGGGTGCAGGCGAGGTTGTCCCGCAGTGGCAACGCCATGCCCCAGGCGGGAGACTGGCAGGGCCAGATTGATGAGCCAGTTGTGGTTCAGGAGAACGCCGGGGCAGCATCTGAGCCGGTCACTCTGGTGATTGATACCCAGTTGACCAATTAATCTTGGCTGGCAGCTGCACCGAGCATTATGAACGACCGGCGTCAGGGCTCAGTTCTTTCGGGTAGAGTGATGGCAGAGGGCTCCTGGCCGCCGGCCTTGCGGTCATGGCCTGTCGGCATTCAGATAGGGCCTTGACCAGCCGGTCACCCTGCCAGCCAGACGTGCTATCACTCGACTGACCGTAAGCCCGCGCCTGCAGGTTCCGGATTTCCTCCTCCACCCTGTCATCGCCGAGTAACTGGAAGGCGTCGCCAAGGCTGACGACGGAGTGCTGGGGGTTACTGTGCTGTACCCAGCGGATCAGGTGGTCCGGGGTTTCAGGGGCACCGACCTTCGCCGATTCACTCAGGGTTGAAAACAGGGATTTCTCGGACCTGTCTTCGCTGACCAGGGTCGCGTCCTGCCGTTTTGATGAGCGCTTCGAATACCACCAGCCAAATCCGGTCACGGCCCAGCCTGCCAGCAGTATCAGCGCCACAATCTGCCATATGGCCGTTGAAGCCGGTGCTGTCCCGGTCTCTTCTGATGCAGGCTCCGGTTCTGGCGATGCAGGTAGCTGCGGGCTTTCGCCGTCACCAGCACTGACGGGCGACGGAGCCGGCGCGCCCTGAACGGTCAGGGTTCTGGCCGGAAGCGTCGCAAATTTCTGGGTGTCGGTATCCGTGTCCCACCAGGGAATGCGGATTTCAGGCAGAGTGAGGTCGCCGCCGGCCACAGGCACCAGTGCCGTAGTCTGGGACAGTTTTGCGGTCAGCCCTGACTCTGTCGGCACGGTTGTCCGCTCTGCGTTCTCCGGGTAGGCCCGCAGGCCCTGGGGCATGTCATGGGTGAAGGGAGGCAGTGCTTCTGCGGGCAGGCCTTCCGCCACCAGTGACAGGCTACGAGACAGGTTCTGCCCGGCTTCCAGGGTGGGGTCATTGGGCAAGCCGGATTCTGACAGGGTCAGATCACTGGCGGGCAGCCAGGTGTCCCCGGTGAAGCTGTCTGGTATGTCCTGGACTGGCACCGTAAAGAGTTGTTTGCTGTCCCGCAGAAACTTCAGCCTTCCCGATGAATCCCGGGTCTGCCCCTCAAAGCGGATGGCCGGAAGGGTGAGCTCACCGGCCTGCTGGGGAAAGATTCCATAGCGGCGCTCAACGACCCGATAGCGGACACCATCACGGAATCGGGTGTACTCGGTCTGCTTGCCCAGGCTTTCGATAATGGCGTTGGGGTGCGACGGCTCCGATAGTTCGCCGCGGATCAGATTGCCGTTGAAGAAAAGTTTGACCGACAACACCATCTGCTCCTGCACATAGACGCTGTCTTTGTCGGCTGACAGTTCGATAAAGCTGTCTCTGGGCTCTCCGCTCTGTTCCGGCGCGGTGTCTTCCACCACTTCGATGGTGACGGGGTCCGATTGCGCATCGCGGAAGGTCAGCGGTGGTATGGTTAGTTGGCCCTGGGTTTTTGGCGCCAGCTGGTAAACCCAGGTGACTTCGCCGACCATTTCGCCGTTAACGGTCTGTATCGAGTAACGCTGGTTCTGCCCCACAATGTCGAAGTCACTCTCGACTTTTTCAATGTCCGGCTGGGGCAGGCTCGAGGTATCGAAATCAAACAGATTGTCCAGGTTGATGTCGATGGTCATGGTGCCCTTGACGGTCAGGGTCAGCACTTCTCCGGCGTACAGACGTTTGCGGTCAGGTTCAACAGAGAGGGTTTCCGACGCAGCTGCAGGGGTCACCAGGGCCCAAAGAAGCGGGATCAGAATGAGTGGAAAAACCAGCCGGTTTACCATGGTGTATCGCCCTCGTCAGTTTGTGTGTCCCTTTGCTGATACTGCTGAAGAAATTTTCGGCGAAGCAGCCCGCCAGGGTCATCCGGCACCCGCCTGAGCCATTGTTCCTGGCCCTGGGAGAGGGGAGATGTTTCCAGCTCGGCGGGCGCCTCGGCGGTTTGCTGCTGGTCATTATCCTCGCCCTGGTCACCCTGGGCCTGCTGCTCCTGACCGGGCTCGGCCTGCTCATCCTGCTTTGACGGCTCACCGTTCTGGCCATTCTGCTGCTGGTTTTCTGAGGGCTCGCTCTGGCTCTGGTTTTCGCCAGACTGGTTCTGCTCGCCGTTCTGGGTGTCTGAGCCCTGCTGTTCACTGTCCTGCTGGTCACCGTTTTCGGACGATTCATTTGAATTATCGCCCTGTTGTCCGGACTCCTGTTGCTGCTGTTGTTCGAGTAACTGTTTTACCAGGTCACGGTTGAAGCGGGCGTCCTCATGGTCGGGTTGCCGCTCGAGCAGTTGCTCGTAGGTTTCCAGTGCCTCCTCCAGTTTGCCAGCCCGGGCCAGGGCGTTGGCCTGGTTGTAGGCGGCAGACGGCTCGTTGCCCCGGGCAAAGGCTTCGGCGGCGCTGTCGAATTCGCCCTGGCGATAAAGTGCGCTGCCTCTCAGGTCCGGGTCTTCCAGTTGTTGAGCCGCCTGTTCCGGGTTCTGGCGGATCAGCTCTGGCGCACGCTGGTCTTCGCGCAGCCAGAGGCTGTCCCAGGACTGTGCCTGAGCAGGGCGCGGGGTGACGGGTAGCAGGGTAAACAGCACCAGCAATACGGCGCCCCTGCGCCACCCTAGCAGGGCCAGAGGGATGACAAGCCACAGCAGCCAGTAGCCGTCGTCCTGCCAGCGGTCAACGGTCAGGTCACGTTCGCTGTCCTGCCAGTCGTCGGAATCTTCTGAACGCAGTTCAAGCGCCCGTATATCTTCATCGGTAATAGTCATCTCACGGCTTTCACCGCCCCCGGCGTCAGCCGCTGCCTGCATGGAGCTCGGGTCCGACCGGGCAATCACTATTTCGCCCTGGTCGCGTATGAAGCCCTGGCGTGCCAGAGGAATAGGCCCACCGCCTGTTGTGCCAACCACCAGTGTGTTCAGTGGGTAGCGGCTATCGGCGAGGGCGTTTTGAAGGTTGTTCTGGTAACGCCGGGCAATGCCATCGGAGATCAACAACAGCCTGCCCTTGCCGGGTGCCCCCTGTTCCAGCAGATCCAGGGCCCGACGGATTCCGATATCCGCGCGATTGCCGGTTGCCGGCATGATGGTCGGGTCCAGCACGTCCAACATGCCCACTATGGTCTGGCTATCATCGGTGAGTGGGGTGACAACGTGGGCGTCAGCGGAATAAACCACCAGTGCCGTCAGGCTACCTTCCCGCGCCTGCAGAATGTCGCGGATCTTGCGTTTGGCAAGGGTCAGGCGGTCTGGCTCCACGTCGGTTGCCAGCATTGACAGCGACAGGTCCAGTACGATCACCAGGCTGTCGTTCTGCTGCTGCAATGGCGCCGGGGCCTCTCGCCAGGACGGCCCGGCCAGAGCAATGGAAAGCAGCGCAATCGCCAGCATCAGCGGGACCGTAGGCGAGCGAGCTCCGCTGGCCAGCTGGCCGGATGTGCGGATTAGCGGGGTCAGTAGTCTGGCAGGAATAACCCGGCCCCAGCCGCTGTCGTTGTTGCGGAATTTGCGCAACACCAAAGGCATGAATAGCGCAGCGAGCAGCAGTAGAAGCCAGAGCGGGCGGATGAAATGGAAATCAGCCACGGTCAGCCTCCTGGTTATGACTGGAGGATTTTGCCAGAATCAGCGCCCGCCCCAGTTGCAGTATCAGCCAGATCAGCACGGCCAGGCCGGCAGGCCAGAAGAACAGTTCAGTCACCGGGCGGTAACGCTTGCCGTCCAGTTCAATGGGTTCCAGCTGGTTAATGCTTTCATAGATCAGTTCCAGCTCGGGCAGGCTGCGTGCCCGGAAGTACTGCCCGCCGGTCTGCTGGGCCATGCGGGTCAGTAGGCCTTCGTCCAGGTCCCGGGATGGATTTACACGCCGTGAGCCTAACAGCCCCCGTTGGACCATGGATTCCGCGCCGATACCGATGGTGTAGATTCGCACTCCGGCGGCCTTGGCGATTTCCGAGGCCTTGTCAGGCGGTATTTCACCGGCGGTATTGGCGCCGTCGGTCAGCAGGATCACCACGCGCTGTTCCTGGGGCCGGTTGCGAAGCCGTTTGACTGCCAGGCCAATGGCATCGCCTATGGCAGTTGCCCGGCCCGCCATGCCAATGCCGGCTTCATCCAGCAGGGTTCGCACGGTGCCCAGGTCAAAGGTCAGAGGCGCCTGAATGTAGGGTTCGGTGCCAAACAGAAGCAAACCCAGGCGGTCGCCCTGTCGTCGTTCGATAAAGTCATGCAACACCCGTTTGACGGCCTGCAAACGGTTGATGCTGCGGCCCTGCATGACCATGTCCTGCTCGTCCATGCTGGGTGAAATGTCCACCGCGAGGAGCAGGTCACGGCCGGTCACCGGAAGCTGAACCTGGTCGCCCACATGTTGTGGCCGGGCAATTGCTGCCACAAGCAGCACCCAGATCAACAGCAGCGCCAGTTTCTGCAACAGAGAGGCTCGCCCTCCGCTACGGCTGACCCCGGGCAGGTCTGACAGCCAGTGCCCGGTTGGTAATACCGGCGCCTCCACGGAGGGCGCCCGGCGCTTGCGGATATTCAGCAGCAGCGGCAGGGCAATCAGCAACAGTAGCCAGGGGTAGGCAAAACTCAGCATCTCTGCCCTCGCAGCCAGAGCCTTGCGAATCGCAGGGCATCGTCGGTAGAACAGGTCGGCGTAGGCTGATAGCAACTGTCCACCATTGCCATAACCACCGGCCCGGACGCCACCCGTTCATTCGGGCTGGTTTCCAGCAGAAAATCGACCCAGGCCTGGCCGGTCAGGGATTCCGGTTGACGCTGGGGGTAACGGGCAATGGCCGATTGTTTCAGCAGCGCGTTCAGGTCACTGAACCACTGGCTGGTCACGGCCGCCCGGTTGGCCAGACGATCCAGATCACGGCTGGCCACCCGATGCCAGGCATTGCGTTGCCTGCGCCGACGGACTGCGACAGCGATGATCACCGCCAGGGCAATGACCGCAATCAGCAATACCCACCAACCAGGCGCGGGCGGCCAGAAACCGCCCGGCGCCGGGATGTGAATGTCTCTGAGCTGGCTCAGTGGGTCCTGTTCCATCATCGTTCCGAAATTAGGTGGTTAGCCAATATGCCCCCGGGGGCCGAGCAGGGCCTGAAGGGCAATAGCGGGCTCGTCACCGGTCATGACTGTTGCCGGCTGGACGCCGGCCGTTCGAAAACACTCGTCCAGCATGGCCTGATGTGCGGTAACTTTTTCAGCATAGGCGCGCTGAAATCGTGGGTTGCTGCCGTCGAACCAGACCGGGCCGTCTTCGCCGGCGATGGCAAATCGCCCGGTGTCCGGCAACTGGCGCTCCAGCGGATCCACAATTTGCAGGGCGCTGACGGTATTGTGCCTGGCCAGGGAACCCAGCAGTCGCGAAGTGTCGCCAGTAATGTGCATGAAGTCGCTGATCACAAAAATCCGGCTGCCGGTGTGGGCCACGCGCCTGGCTTCACTCAAGGCCGTATCAAGGTCCGCACCGGGGGTCGCGGTTGGCGACTCGGTACCCGGGCCCTGAATTCTTTGCTGACTGGCCAGGGTGTCCAGCAACTGCAGCACCGATTTCTTGCGCCGGGCCGGGCGCTGGACTGTCAGCTTATGGCCATCGAAGACAAGGCCACCAACCTGGTCACCGGACCAGAGAGCCAGCCAGGCAAGAATGGCGGCTACCTGCGCGCAACGAACCTGCTTATAGGCGCCGGTACTGGCGAAAAACAGTGACGGCCCCAGATCGCACAGCAGCAATACCGGTCGTTCACGCTCTTCTTCATACAGTTTGGTGTGTGGCGATTGCCTGCGCGCAGTAACCCGCCAGTCGATACTGCGAATGTCATCGCCGGGCTGGTACTGGCGCACTTCAGCAAAGGCCATACCCCGGCCACGACGAGGTGATCGCTGCAATCCCGCCTGGCGCGACCGCACCTGCCTGGCTGACGGCAGTTTCAGTGCCCGGGCATCCGCCTGAAGGCGAATCAGTTGCGGCAGAGCAATGTGGGTTAAGGGTTCTGCGGGCGTCATGGTCACCGCCGTCAGGCTGCTACCGGCACGTGCGCGATCAGGCGTTTGATAATGGCATCGGCGGTCATGCCCTCGGCCTCTGCTTCAAAGGTCAGCAGAATCCTGTGGCGCAGTACATCGAAGGCCACGGTTCTGACGTCATCCGGACTGACGTAATCGCGACCGTCCAGCCAGGCATGGGCCCGGGCACAGCGGTCAAGGGCGATGGTGCCACGGGGGCTGGCGCCAAAGGCGGTCCAGCGAGCCAGTTCCGGGGCAACCGCTGCCGGTGACCGGGTTGCCAGCACCAATGCCAGCAGATACTGTTCGACGGTTTCGGACATGTAGATATCCGCAACTTCGTTTCGCGCCTGGAAAACCTGATCGGCGGTGACCCGGGTCTCGGCGGCAACCTGACCGCGGCGGAAGTCGTTCCGCGCCAGGTGCAGAATCGCTTTTTCCGCCTCTGCTGACGGGTAATCAATCACCACATGCATCAGGAAGCGGTCGAGCTGGGCCTCTGGCAGCGGGTAGGTGCCTTCCTGTTCAATCGGGTTCTGGGTGGCCATGACCATGAACAGTTGGTCCAGCGGGAATGTACGCATGCCAACGCTGACCTGGCGTTCGCCCATGGCCTCCAGCAGCGCTGACTGAACTTTTGCCGGCGCCCGGTTGATCTCATCTGCCAGCACCAGATTGTGGAAAATAGGGCCCTGCTGGAATTCAAACTGGCCGGTCTCGGCACGATAGATTTCGCTGCCGGTGACGTCGGATGGCAGCAGGTCCGGGGTAAACTGGATCCGGTGGAAATCGCCTTCCAGGTGATCGGCCAGAGCCTTGATTGCGGTGGTTTTGGCGAGGCCGGGGGCGCCTTCGACCAACAGATGTCCGTCTGCCAGCAGGGCAATCAACAGGCGATCAACAAGCTTTTCCTGACCAATTATCCTTTTCGCTAACTGAGTTCTCAGGTCGCCGAACGTATCCTGTAATGCCATGGGTGTCGTTCACTCCAGTCAGAGACGATTTAGGTAAGTAGATGCCGCAGTTTTCGCATCTGGCCAGCAAAAATCAAGGGTTTGACTATCCTTATGTAACAGCTCAACGGTTACGTTTATTTCACACTTTTAGAGGTTGACTATGAATGCGCTGACAATCGCCAGCAAGGAACAGTTTTTCGAGCAGCTGGCTGATGCTTTCGCAGAGAAGATCGCGAAAGCAGAAGCGAAAAAAATTACGGACTTCGCAAAGCAGCATTTCGCCCACATCCCCCTTCAAGAGCTGGCCCACCGACGATTTTCAGATACCTACGGCGGTATTCTCTCTGCCTGGCAATTCCTGCAGAAGCGGGAACAGTATGAGTCGCCCGTGTCGGTTTTCAATCCGGACCTTGAGAGTGACGGATGGCAGTCAACCCACACCGTCATCTTTATCCTTCACCCGAATATGCCATTCCTGATTGATTCCCTGCGAATTGCCATCAACCAGCGGGAAATTGGTACCCACTCCATCCAGCACTCGGTTCTGCAGGTTGAGCGCAACGCCGACGGCAAGCTGAAGAACCTGCACCCGCCCAAGAAAAAAGCCGCGGATACCAGTTATGAAGCTTTCATCGTGCTGGAAATCGACCGCCACAGCAGTCCGGATGATCTGCGTGAACTGGAAGAGGTGTTCCAGAACATACTGCATGAAGTTCGTATCGCTGTGAACGATTTCCCGATTGTGACGGAAAAAGTCCATCAGATCCGTAAAGAGCTGGACAGCACTGCCGCGCGCATTGACGACGATGACAAACAGGAAGCCAAGGCGTTTCTGGACTGGTTGGTGAAAGATCATTTCACCTTCCTGGGTTACGACGAGTACGACTTTGTCAGAGACAAGAAGGGCATGGTGGTGCGCCGGGTCGAGAATTCAGAGCTGGGGATACTTAGGGTCAATAACGAACGGCCGGATATGGTCCGGCTGAACGAGCTGCCCCAGCGTACCCGTCATGAAATGACCCGCACCGACGACATCTTTATTTTTGCCAAGTCTGCCCAGCGGTCCCGGGTGCACCGCCCGGCCTACCCGGACTACATCGCGGTCAAGAAATTCGATGACAAGGGCGAAGTTGTTGGTGAGCGCCGGTTCCTCGGCCTTTACACCTCCCGCGTCTATAACGAACGCCCTGACGAGATTCCATTGCTCAGGAAGAAGTTCCAGACCGTGATGCGTCGCTCTGGCTTTATGCGCGACGATTACGCTGGCAAGGAACTGGATCAGATTCTGACCGTCTACCCGCGGGACGAGCTGTTTGAAATCGAGCCGTCGGACCTGCTTTCGGTCGCCAAGAACATCCTGTACATCCAGGAGCGTCGCCGCATTGAACTGTTTATGCGCGAGGACGTTTACGGCCAGTTTGTTACCTGCCTGGCCTTCTTCCCCCGGGATATCTACAACACCGAGTTGCGCCTGAAAGTCGAGCAGGTGCTGCTGGACCGGCTGGGCGCGGAAGACATCGAGTTTGTCACCCACTTTTCCGAGTCGGTGCTGGCACGGGTTCAGTTCACCATCCGGGTGCCCCAGGTTGAAAACCGCGAACTGCCGATTCAGGAAATCCGCGAGCAGGTGATTGCGCTGGCCCAGTCCTGGCGAGACGGCCTGCTGGAATCCCTGAATGAGTCCTATGGCGAGGAGCAGGGCAATGAAATGTACCGGTTGTATGCGTCGGCCTTTCCGGCCAGCTACAAGGATATGTTTTCGCCCCGTCGTGCTGCCATTGATCTTGAGCACATAGCCCAGTCGGCGAAAGGCAAAAAGCTCACCATGAGCTTTTACCGGGCCCTGGAAGAAGACGAAAACACGCTGCACTTCAAGCTGTTCTTCCCGGATGAAACCCTGCCCCTGTCCGACGTGATGCCAATTTTCGACAACCTGGGGTTCCGGGTGATCGGCGAGCATCCTTTTGAGGTGGTAGACCGCAGCGGTGCGGTTGTCTGGATCCACGATTTCACCCTGCAGACCACCGGCGGAACCGTCGTGGATATCCATCGCATTCGCCCGATTTTCGAAGATCTGTTCAGCAGGGTCTGGTACGGCGATGCGGAAAACGACGCCTTTAACCGGTTGCTGCTGTCGTCCTATATGAGCTGGCGTGAGATCGCCCTGTTGCGGACCTTTGCCCGTTACATGCGCCAGATTCGCGTATCCAACAGCCAGACCTTCATTTCCAACACCCTTGTTAATCACGTGGATCTGGCACGACTGCTGCTGGAGTTCTTCGAGGTGCGTTTCAACCCCGCGCGCTATCAGAGCCCCGGCAAGAGCCGCGCGGCCCAGCAGAAGCTGGAAATTGAATTCAATGCTGGCCTGGACAACGTAGAGAATCTGAGTGAAGACCGGGTGTTGCGGCTGTACATTGAGCTGATGCAGGCAACCCTGCGGACCAACTACTACCAGCCGGACGCCGAGGGTAATACCAAGCCCTACATCAGTGTGAAATTCGATCCTCACATGATTCCGGATGTGCCACTGCCGCTGCCGATGTTTGAAATCTTTGTCTACTCGCCAAGGGTCGAGGGCGTTCACCTGCGGGGTGGCAAAGTGGCCCGGGGTGGCCTGCGCTGGTCAGACCGGTTCGAGGATTACCGCACTGAAATTCTGGGACTGGTGAAAGCCCAGCAGGTGAAGAACGCGGTGATTGTTCCCGTGGGCGCCAAAGGCGGCTTTGTTGCCAAACGTCTGCCTGACATGTCGGACCGCGAAGCTTTTCAGGCTGAAGGCATTGCGGCCTATAAAACCTTTATCCGCGGCCTGCTGGACATCACTGACAACCTGGTGGATGCGGGAATCAAGCCGCCGGAATCGGTTATACGCCACGATGAAGACGATCACTACCTGGTGGTGGCGGCCGACAAAGGCACGGCCACTTTTTCGGATATTGCCAACGGTCTGGCGGCGGAATACGGCTTCTGGATGGGGGATGCCTTTGCCTCTGGTGGCAGTAATGGTTACGACCACAAGAAAATGGGCATCACCGCCCGCGGCGCCTGGGTATCGGTAGAGCGGCACTTCCGCGAGCTGGGTATTAACCCGGCGCTGGACGAATTTACCGCCATTGGGATCGGCGATATGGCCGGTGATGTGTTCGGTAACGGTCTGCTGTCGTCGGAAAAGACCAAACTGGTGGCCGCTTTCAACCATATGCATATCTTTGTTGACCCGTCGCCTGACCCCGAGGCGAGCTATAAAGAACGCAAGCGGTTGTTCGAACTGCCCCGGTCATCCTGGACCGATTATGACGCAAAGCTGATCTCTCAGGGCGGTGGTGTGTTTAACCGCAGCGCCAAATCGATACCGGTCAGCCCGGAAATGAAAAAGCTGCTGGGTATCAAGTCCGACCGGGTGCCGCCAAACATGCTGATCACCCATATTCTGAAATCCCAGGTGGATCTGCTGTGGTTTGGTGGCATCGGCACCTATGTCAAAGGCAAGCACGAATCCCACGCTGATGTGGGTGACAAGGCCAACGATGCCCTGCGTGTGGATGGCTCTGAACTGCGCTGCAAGATAGTCGGTGAGGGCGGCAACCTGGGGATGACCCAGAATGGCCGGATTGAATTTGCCCTGCGCGGCGGCCGGCTGAACACCGACTTCATCGATAACTCCGGCGGTGTTGATTGCTCGGACCACGAAGTGAACATGAAGATACTGCTGAATCACGCGGTCGCCATGGGGGATCTGACCGACAAGCAGCGCAACCAGATGCTGGAAGAGATGACCGATGACGTCGCCAGCCTGGTACTGAAAAACAATTATCGTCAGGCGCAGGCAATCAGCATTGCCAGTGTGGGGGCAGCGACCCGGCTGGAAGAATACCGCCGTTTGATGAACACTCTCGAGAGCGAGGGCAAGCTCAATCGCAGCCTGGAGTTTCTGCCGGAAGATGAAACCCTGGCGGAGCGAAAGCTCGACAAAAAAGGCCTGACCCGGCCGGAGCTGTCGGTGCTGATCTCCTATGTAAAGGGTGATCTCAAGCAAACCCTGATCAATAGCAGCCTGCCGGATGACCCGCTGCTGGCCAGCGAAATGTACAAGGTGTTTCCCCAGGACCTGACCCGGAAGTTCTCGAAAGAGCTGGGTGAGCATCAGCTTCGCCGGGAGATCATTGCAACCCAGATCGCCAACGATATGGTGAACCACATGGGGATCACCTTTGTGGAGCGTTTGAAGCAATCCACCGGCGCTGACGCTGCTACCGTGGCGCTGGCCTGGATCATTGCCCGGGATGTGTTCAGACTGGACACCTGGTGGGACAAGATCGAGTACCTGGATTACTTTATCCCCGCCAGCCTCCAGATCGAGTTGATGAACGACCTTATGCGGCTGATTCGCCGGGCTGTGCGCTGGCTGCTGCGCAATCGCAGGGCAGAGCTCAGTATTCAGAGCCACATGGAACGGTTTGCTGACAATGTCTGGATGATCACCTCCGATCTGCCAGAGTATCTGGGCGACCAGGCCCGGGAAGACTGGAGGCGCCGACACGATGAACTGGTCGCCGCCGGGCTTCCGGAAGATCTGGCATCGGTGGTGTCCGGTACAAACTATCTCTATTCCTCGCTCGGCATTATCGAGGCGCACGAGGCAACCGGTATGCCACTCAAAACCGTGGCAAACCTCTATTACGATCTCGGCGACAAGCTTGAACTGAACTGGTTCGCCAACGCCATTGCCTCTCTGACGCCCGCGTCGCACTGGCAGGCTCTTGCCCGGGAGAGTTTCCGTGAGGACCTGGACTGGCAGCAGCGCGCGCTGACCACAGGGGTGCTGCGTATCGCTGGCAAACCCGATGAGGTGAACGTGTGTGTGGAAGGCTGGATGCAGCGCCACACCACGCTGATTCAGCGATGGAAAACCATGCTTGCTGAGTTGAAGGGCGTGCGCGAGCCCGAATACGCCATGTTCTCGGTGGCACTGCGGGAGCTGCTTGACCTGGCTCAGTCCACCATGCACACCCACCATGATGAAGTGATCGCAGAGGTTCAGTAACATGCGTGGGTGTCTGACCAAGAGGAACCTCAAATGGGGCAACTGGATTCGTTACTGGAAAAAAACCGGGCCTGGGCCGAAGGTATCAAGCAGGACAAGCCTGACTTTTTTCAGAAGCTCTCAAACCAGCAGGCGCCGGAATATCTGTGGATAGGCTGTGCCGATAGCCGCGTGCCGGCCAACCAGATTGTTGATCTGATGCCCGGTGAGCTTTTTGTTCACCGTAACGTGGCCAACGTGGTCGTGCATACGGATTTCAACTGTCTTTCCGTTCTGCAGTTTGCGGTTGACGTGCTGAAAGTGAAGCACGTTCTGGTTGTGGGTCACTACGGCTGCGGCGGTGTAAAAGCCGCTCTTCACAACGAGGGCTTCGGGCTGATTGCCAACTGGTTGCGCCACGTTCAGGACGTGAGGGACAAATACCAGCAGGTGCTGAACGGTATTGAAGGGGAGCAGGACCGGGTTGACCGCCTGTGCGAACTGAACGTGGTTGAACAGGTTACCCACGTTTGCCAGACCAACATCGTTCAGGAAGCCTGGGCGCGAGGCCAGCCGCTGACCGTTCACGGTTTTGTCTATGATCTGAGAGACGGCCTGTTGCGGGATATGGGGCTTCACATCAGCTCCGACAGTGACAAGGAATGCATCAAACAGAACAGCGTGGAAGAACTGGTATTGCGGCCAGTCCGGGCAGGGCGTCAAAAATAGCGACATGTTTAGTGTCAAATTGTGTCAAAAATTCGTGACCTGGGTCACTTGTTGACCCCCGGCGTCATCACAGTTATCGGTTCCACCAGTTGTTACACTCAAAGCGTGGTTGAGAGTGTATTAACCGAGGAGTGGAACCATGCGAGAGATCATGCAGAAAGCGTTGACGGCTATCAGCGCCCGCAAAGATGTAAAAATGTCTGACCGCAAGAATCGGTCTTCAGCCAGTGCGCCGTCCTCGTCATCAGCCTCTGAAGACTGGGGCATGTCCCCGGAAGAGGCACTGAAAGCCACCATGGTTTCCGGCTACAAGTAAACTTTCCGTTCTGTCCCATTCCGATTAAAGTGACCCCCGGCCATCTCAAGGGGGTTCCATTTCATGTCTGCGTTGCCAAATTCTCATCAGGCGCTGCTGAAAAACAGTGACTGCCTGGTCGGTCGTACCGTTTTTCTGGGGCTGAGCGACCCCGGGCTGCTTGACCGGATTGCCGGCAATGGCCTGGTTATGACCGAAAACGCAGGCACCCTGGCACTTCTGCAGTCTTCCCATCCTGACTGGCAAGCGGCTTTCGGCTATGACGACCCCATCCTCGGGCCTGGCCTGGCCGACACGGTCGCCATTTTCATGCCCAAATCCCGGACCGAGCTCTCCCTGCGGTTGGCCCTCGCGGTGTGGCTGGTCGCCGACGGCGGCCGGGTGCTTCTGGTCGGCGAAAAGAAAGAGGGTATCGCCGGAGGCGTACGGCAAATGAAGGAGGTTCTGCCGGAGTCCGGCAAGCTGGACAGTGCCCGGCACTGTCAGGTGTGGCAGGCAAAGGGTGTGTCGACCTCCCGGTTTTCTGAGTTCCGTCTGGCAGACTGGGTAAAGTGGCATACCGTTGAAAGCAATGCTCTGGCGATAGAGGTGGCGGGGCTGCCAGGAATCTTCAGTGATGGCGAACTGGATGCGGGGACGGCGCTGTTGCTGGATACCCTGGCCCGGTCGCCCCTGGTCCCGGGCAGGGCTCTGGATTTTGCCTGCGGCGCCGGTGTGATTGGTGCCTGGCTACAGACCTTGCAGGCGCGGGACGGGGGTGATGCCTACCCGGTCGAAGGCCTGGACGTTCAATTCCAGGCGGTAACCTGTGCCCGTTTGACCTACGACCGCGCCGGCGCCCAGGGCACTATCGCAGCCTCGGATGGCCTTCCGGCCAGCGCCGGCCCCTGGCAGTCAGTGGTAACCAACCCACCGTTTCACACTGGCGTGCGGACCGATATGTCGGTCACCGAACGGTTTCTCGAGTCCGTAAGCCGCCATCTGGTCAAGGGCGGCGAGTTGCGGCTGGTGGCCAACCGGTTTTTACCCTATCGGCCACTGATTGAGCAGCACATCGGCCGGGCGAGCGTGCTGGCCGAGAACACGAAGTTTGTGGTCTGGTCCGCTTTCAAGCCGTGATCTGCCCAAAAAAAAGCCCCTGGGGTAAGGGGCAAGCGTTTGTGTCCGAACAGAGGACCAAACAAAGGGAAAATGGCCTGATGCGCCAGGCGCTGACGGCAATCGTTACTGATCGTTCGTGGTGTCCGATTCCGCCGGTTTGCGACCGGTTATTTCTCGCAACTGAACGAACAGCCTGCGGGCTTCGGATTCGGCGCGTGCGCGGGCACTGTTGAATCTAGGTGCAACCTCGGTTTCGAAGGTTTTGCCGGCCCTGTCGTAGGCGTAGGCGGTGAGCATGTTGGCGTCCCACCACAGTTTCTTGCGAAGATCGTAAGTGGCCATGTCCAGGTTCAGCGACAGTTCGCGGAAGCTCGGGTTCTTGGCCCGGATCTGGCTGACTACCTCTTTCAGGGACCGCTCTTCATCCATAGACACGCCCAGATCCCTGAGAACCTTCCGGAACTCGCCGGACGCCCGGTCAAATTGCGGACGGACCTGGCTCTGGTAACGCTGTTTGAGGGAATCCGGAATCATAAGAACCTCTGTGTCGGGGCTAAGTATCAATGAGCGCTAGATTAGGGTTAATTTCTAGAATAATCAGCCTAGAATGTTGGCCGATGTTCACAGTTCGCAGAAAAACGGGTGAAACCTGCTGTTATGCCTGAACAAATGTTTCGGATGAAAGGTGTTGAACTGGCGCTCACACGGCCGGGGCTTCACGGTGGCGAGCTGCGCGGCTGGGACAGCGCCGACGAGCTGCTGCTGGAGCATGCCACAGAGTGTCTGAGTGCCAGGCCCGGGCAGCGGCTGCTGGTGCTGGACGATCAGTTCGGGGCATTGACTCTGGGGCTGGGCCAGTGGTCCCCGGTGACGCTGGCCGACAGCGCAACACTGGCAGAGGCCCTGACCCTCAATCACAAGCACGCCAATCCACCGACGGGACCCAGCGAGCCATTGAGCTGGTTGGCGCCCCCAGACACTGGTTTTGACCTGGTGGTGATGAGAATTCCACGACAGCTGGACTACCTGGCCTGGATGCTTCGATGGGTGAATCAGGTACTGGACCCGGCGGGGCAGATTCTGGCCGGCGGTATGATCAAACACCTGCCGGACCAGAGTGCGAAAGTGTTTGACCAACTGGTTGTTACCCGCGCGGTGTCGCGGGCCCGCAAAAAGGCCCGGGTAATTACCGCCGGCCCTGGTACTGAAACACTTCAGGGCTGGGAAGGCCAGTGGCAGGGCTATTCTCTGGCGGAGACCGGGTTGCAGGTTGAAGGCCTGCCCGCGGTTTTTTCCCGTCGGCGGCTGGACATCGGCACTCGTGAATTACTGCCACTGGTGCAGCAAGAGGTTGTGCATTTGCCGCCGGCGGCCCGGGTGGTGGACCTGGCGTGTGGAAACGGTGTGCTGGGGCTGGCGGCGCTGGCGGCCAGGCCGGATATCGAAGTGACGTTTTCCGATGTGTCCAGCCAGGCATTGCTGAGTGCCCGCCATAATGTTCAGCGGGCGTTCCCGGGAGCCCGGGCGGACTTTGTTCATGGCGACGGCCTGTCGCCGGAGGCCGATGGTTTTGACCTGATCCTGCTGAATCCGCCGTTTCATGAAGGTGGCGTGGTGGGCGACCACATCGCCCTGGCGCTGTTCCGGCAGTCTTCTGCGGCGTTAGCGCCAGGGGGCCAGCTATTGATGGTGGGCAACCGGCATCTGGGGTATCACCGCACCCTCAAACAGCACTTTGGCCGGGTGCGGCAGTTGGCCGCAAGCCCGAAGTTTGTGGTGTTCGGCGCCGGCGATCAGGAGGCAGGGCGGTCGTAGCCGAGCCGGGCCAGAGTGTCGACGATGGTCTGGGTCTGGCTGTCGATCTCGATATTCACCTGTTCTCCCACGGCGGCATCCGCAAAGGTTGTCGCTCGCAGGGTTTCCGGTATCAGGTGAATGTTGAACCGGTTTTCTGTGACGTCGCCGATGGTCAGGCTGGCGCCATTTATCGCAATATAGCCTTTCGGAAAAATATAGCGGGCCCAGACGTGAGGCACTTCGAAGGTCAGGGTGCAGTTGTTCTCCGGCCGATCTATGGCAACGATGTTGGCCGTTGTGTGCACGTGGCCGGACAAAAGGTGACCGCCGATCTCATCGCCAATGCGCGCTGCCCGTTCGAAGTTGATCCGGTCTCCGGGTTTCAGGCTTTCCAGGGTGGTCAGGCCCAGAGTTTCCTGCATGGCGTCGAAAAACAACAGGTCGCCCTGCTGGCGGGTGACGGTCAGGCAGGTGCCGTTGATAGACACAGAAGCACCGATGGTGACGCCCTGTACACGGTCAGCGGGAAACCGGATGGCAAAGCTGCTCAGACCCGGCGCTGATTGGACGTCGTCGACAACAGCGACGCCCTGAACGATACCTGTAAACATTCATAATCCTCATACGCTGATTGCGGCGCTGGCCTTGAACTCCCGGCCCGCCGATACTGAGCAGAGGATACCGGGGCGTTAAAGAAAACGCGACTCAGGCCGTTAATACGTTCATGGCAGAAAACAGACGTTCGGCGACCAACAAAGCAAAATCCCTTCCTGACGAGCCCCTGCTGCGTCAGGGGCGCCCGGCTGATCCGCTGGCTGAGCCGGCAGAGCGGTCTGAAGCGTCTGCACCAGAAACGTCTGAAGCCGATAACCAGGCGCAAGAGCCCGCTGGTTCCGCGCCAGAGGACCGTGGTCTTGCCAGGGGCATAGAGAAAACCATTGCCGAGTCCCGACAGCGCAAACTGCGTCTGATGCTGCGCCAGTGTGACCGGGTGATGCTGATGGATTTCGACATTCTTGCCATGCCGGACTGGCCAGATAACTATGCACTGGCGCTGGCCAGGCGCAGCCGGGACCTGTGGCTGTTTTTCACGTTGCTGGCTGCGGTGGTGTTTCTCAGTGGCATGACCGGTTTTGTACCCGCGTGGATTGCCGGCGCCGGCTTTGGGGTGTTTGTGATCCTGCTGCTTTCCGGCCTGCCGTCCGTTCGCAGACTGGTCACCCGAAAACCTTCCTATCTTGATCTGATCATCAAGCGACGGCGGTTGCTCGACGATGCCCGCAAGCATATTGCGCACCTCGAAGGTGGCGACGGCCTGCTCTGGCAGTGTGCGCACATGGTGGAATTCAACACCGCCTTGCGAGCGATGAGGTTCAGCGAGCTGCTGACGTTATCCGAGCGCCGGGTGCTGGCAAAGCATCTGACCCGCAGGGAGCATATCCGGCTTTATCTGATCTACATGCTGGAAGCTGAGAAAGCCTACTCCCGGGCAGAGAAGGCGTTTTTCGAAGGCCACCAGACGGCACTGGACAAAGGCTGGGAGTCGGTCGCGCTGAGCTCTGAGAGCAAGGCTTGACAGACCGACCTATCAAACGTATGTTTGAAACAGACGTTTGGTAGAGGCGCTGAAATTTATATGGCTCAGTCTGATACGGTTGACCGGATACTTGATGCTGCGGAAGAGCTTTTCGCGGAACGGGGATTTTCGGAAACTTCCCTCCGCATGATTACCAGTAAGGCTAAGGTAAATCTGGCCGCTGTCAATTACCATTTCGGCTCAAAGAACGCGCTGATTCATGCGGTTTTTGCCCGTTTCCTGACGCCATTCTCGGCGACCCTGGAAAACGCCTTCAACGATCTTGAAACCCGTTGCGACGGCCAGCCGCCGACCCTGAACCAGACGCTCTGGGCTCTCACCGAAAGCGCGGTCAGAATGCCCCAGCGTAACGAGAATGGTATCTCCATTTTCATGCGGCTTCTGGGCCTGGCCTATACTCAATCACAGGGGCATCTTCGCAAGTTTCTCGAGCAGGAATACAGCCAGCCGTTCAGCCGGTTCATGCGGCTGCTGAAGGAATCCACGCCACAATTGTCGGCGGTGGACCGCTACTGGCGAATCCAGTTCATGCTGGGTGCGACGGCCTTTACCATGTCCAGCAGCGATGCCCTGCGGGACATATTGCAGAACAAACTGGGGGTTGAAACCACGGTGCAGGAAATTGCGGCCCGTCTGGTGCCTTTCCTTGCCGCCGGCATGCAGGCGGAAGACCCCATGCTCATCATGCCCTCAGCTGGTAAAACCTCGGTTGCCTGAAGCCCGCCCGGTCGGTTAATCTGCGCCTCTGGTTTTTCGCCGGGAGGCTGAACACCCATGCCACAGAATCCCGCCAGGGATGTTTACCCGACCATCGACATCAGTCTGGCGAACCAGGCCCTTTCGCTGTGGACCCACCCGGGTGCCCAGCCGGTTATCTACCCCGTTTCAACGGCACTGAATGGCGCCGGTGAACGCAACGGCAGTGGTTGCACTCCACGAGGAAACCATTACATTCGCGCGATGGTTGGCGGCGACCAGCCTCTGAACACGGTCTTTGTCGGGCGACGTCCCACCGGTGAAATTCTTACCCCGGAACTTGCCGCCCGATACCCCGAGCGGGACTGGATCCTGACCCGCATACTCTGGCTGTGTGGGTGCGAACCTGGTAGAAATCGGCTGGGCCAGGTCGATAGTTTCCGCCGATTCATTTACATTCATGGCACACCAGACACCGAACCCATGGGCATACCCCAGTCCCACGGCTGTATCCGGATGAGAAACGACCAGGTTGCGGAACTGTTCCGTCAGGTCCGACCCGGCACCCCTGTCTCCATTACCTGAGCGCATCACAGAGGCCGCTGATGATTGAAGAAACACCTCCTTTTGTCGAGACCATGATTCAGGACTGGAGCCTGCTGTCGGAAAACTGGCGGGTCGGGCTGGTGGTTTTCGGACTGGTATTCGGTACGGCTACGGTTGCCTATCTGGCCAGCCTTTTCGTGTACGCGCTGGAAAAGCGGTTTCAGCGCACCAGCAATCTGTGGGACGACACCTTCCTGCACGCAGCGAGAAAGCCGGTGGTGGCGTTTGTCTGGCTTCAGGGTGTCTATTGGGCGGCGGAAGTGGCCCACAAGTTTTCCGAGGCGGAAATTTTCAAGGTCAACGATACGGTTCTGCGCCTGGGCTTCGTCTGGCTACTGGTCTGGACGGTGTTGCGCCTGATCAAGGAAGGTGAGGCTATTCTGTCCTCGCCGGTGAAAATGGAAAAGCCGCTGGACTACACCACGGTGACTGCGGTCAGCAAACTTTCTCGGGCGGTGGTCATCATTACCGCTGTGCTGATCATGATGCAGTCCCTCGGTTACAGCATCTCGGGCGTTGTGGCGTTTGGCGGCGTTGGCGGTATCGCGGTAGGTTTTGCGGCAAAGGATCTGCTGGCCAACTTTTTCGGCGGCTTTATCATTCATCTGGACCGGCCTTTCAAGGTGGGCGACTGGGTGCGTTCCCCGGACCGGAACATTGAGGGCACTGTTGAGCACATCGGCTGGCGGTTGACCACCATACGGACGTTCGACAAGCGACCGCTCTATGTACCGAACGCGGTGTTCACCACCATTGCCGTCGAGAACCCGTCGCGCATGTTCAACCGCCGGATTTCGGAAACCGTGGGTATTCGCTACGCTGACGTCAGCCTGATGGAGACCATTGTCGACGACATCCGCGAGATGCTGCAGAACCATGAGGACATCGATAACAAGCAGACGCTGATCGTGAATTTCCTGACCTTTAATTCGTCCTCGCTGGACATCATGGTCTACACCTTCACTAAAACGGTTGACTGGACAACGTTCCACAAGGTGAAACAGAACGTTCTGCTGAAGATCAGTCAGATTATTGAATCCCACGGCGCCGAAGTCGCCTTCCCGACGCGTACGCTGCACATGGTCGAAAATGCGCCGGCAGAAGCCATGGCAGAGCCGGCAGAAAGTGTCGGGAAAGGGGGCAGGGCTTCCAGGGCTCAGTCCCGCCAGGGGGAAGCTGCCGGGAGCCAGAATGATGAAGCCTGATGTCGTCCACCCGGTCGGGGTCATTGGTGGCACCGGCCTGACCAGTCTTTCAGGGCTTGAAATCACTCGCCAGTGGGAGGCTTCAACTTCCTGGGGCGAGCCTTCGTCAATGCTTTCCGAGGGGGTCATATCCGGTCAGCCGGTGCTTTTCCTTGCGCGCCATGGCGACCCTCATCGTATACCGCCGCACCGTGTTAACTACCGGGCGAATCTGCAGGCACTGTATGACGCCGGTGTACGAACGGTAGTCGGAGTTAATGCTGTCGGGGGTATTCATCCGGAAATGGGGCCGGCCAGGGTGGTCATACCCGATCAGTTGATTGACTACACCTGGGGCCGCGCCAGCACTTTTTTCGAAGACGATCTGGAGCACACTACCCACATCGATTTCACCTATCCGTACTCGGAACCCGCGCGGCAGATTCTGTTGGATGCTGCCAAGCGGATCTCCCAGCCGGTTTCCGGTTTCGGTGTCTACGCCGCCACCCAGGGTCCGCGGCTGGAGACCGCCGCCGAGATTGCCAGGCTGGAACGGGACGGCTGTGACCTGGTAGGAATGACCGGTATGCCGGAAGCCGTGCTGGCGGCCGAGCTGGGGATGAACTATGTCTGCCTGGCCCTGGTAGTGAACTGGGCCGCCGGCAAGACCGAGCAGGTGATCACCATGGCCGACATTGAGGCGGCCATTGATCAGGGGATGGCCGGGGTACGCACCGTTCTGGAGGCGTCTATCGAGCCTCTTGGGTCGCTTGCTCACCGCTGAGACCGAGCTTGCGGATTAGTGGAGCGGCGTCCTCGGGCTCAATTTTCTTGAAGAAAATCAGTACGCCAAGTGTAGGGGAGTCCAGGAAATGGACTTCTTCACTGCGCATACGGCGGGTTTCCTGAATCCAGGTCAGCAATTCCGCCCGTGGCCAGTTCAGGCCGGCAATCAGTGGTTGCTCACCCTGTGCTGTAGTGGCCAGGCCCGGCGCACTGTTGGGCTCGGCGCTGTCGAGCTGAGAGCTGCCCGGCACCAGTGCTTGTACTGGCGGGCGTGGCCGGCTGGGCGTTTCCGCGTTCAGGTCCAGGCCGAGCAGGTTGTCGGTGGAGGACTTTGGCACCCAGTGGTTGAGTTGCACATCAACGTGCAGATAGCGCTGACGATCAATGGTAATGGTGCCCTGTACATCCGTATGCTTCGCTTCCGGCAGCCAGTCGCCGATGGTGACCCACAGGGGTTCTCCCTCGAAATCCGGCGGGAAACCCTGGTACCAGCCCTCTGCCAGCAAAACCCGGTAACGGCCACTTCGTTCCAGACGCTCAGCGGCGGAGTTAAGGTGCAGTTCACTCTGGGGAACCAGCTTCAGTGTTGTCCGGGTGTCACCGTTTTCAGAGGTGTGGCGAAGAATTTCCTCAACGCCCGGGGCGGGCGGTTCCGGCACGCGTCCAGCCATTTTCTCGTTGATGTCAGCGGGCTCTACCTTGCGTTCCAAGATCACGAACTCTGCCCGGTAGAAGTCCTGCGCCAGCGCCTGCTGGGCCGGAGTTAACTGCGACCGGGGTGCAGGCTCCCCGGTCTGCGCTGTCTGTTGAGCCTGCAATGAAGGCGCAAACGCCAGGATGGCGGCAATCGTAGCGGCAAGCGTCAGAACCGGAGTTCTGGGTGTTGGTCTACCGGGCGTCTGCAAGGGCATGGCTCCACTGTTTCGGTCAGTCATCGTCGGTTTTTCATGTCGTTATCGGTTTGCCGCGGGCAGTCTGTTGGTCTTTTGCTGGCGCCAACTGCCCGAGCATGTCGGAAATGCCGTCGAGTTTACCATTGGTTGAGGCATCCTTCAGCCGGAAACGGAAACTGTTGGCGCCTTCCAGCCGGTAATCGTTGGGGGCGGATTGCACTTTTTTAACCAGAACCAGAGGATCCACCGGAGTTGAGCTGCCGAATTCAAAGCCGGCCCACTCCTTCCCGGCGTCCACTTTGGTGATGCCCAGGGCTTCCGCGCGAATTCTGAGTTCGGACTGGCGCATCAGGTTTTTTGCCGGTTCCGGTAATAATCCGAAACGGTCGATCATTTCTACCTGAAGTTCTTTTAATCCGTCCCGGTCGTCCACGCTGGCAATACGTTTGTATAGCATCAGCCGGTTGTGGACGTCGGGCAGATAATCGTCGGGAATCAGGGCCGGAATTCGCAGATTCATTTCAGTGCCGTGGCTCAACGGCAGTTCTGCATTGGGGGTTCGGCCCTGGCGGATGGCCTCTACGGCTTCATCCAGCAATTGCATGTACAGGGTAAAGCCGATGCTTTCGATCTGGCCGCTCTGTTCTTCACCCAGCAGCTCGCCCGCGCCCCGTATTTCAAGATCGTGGGTAGCCAGCATGAAACCGGCTCCCAGGTCCTGGGCTTCTGCAATGGCTTCCAGCCGTTTTTTTGCATCGGCTGAAATCGATTTCGGCGGAGGCGTCAGCAGATAGGCGTAGGCCTGGTGGTGTGAACGCCCGACCCGGCCACGAAGCTGGTGCAGCTGCGCCAGTCCGAATTTGTCCGCCCTTTCAATAACAATGGTGTTGGCGCTGGGGATGTCGATGCCGGTTTCGATGATGGTGGTACACACCAGCACGTTGAAACGCTTGTGGTAGAAGTCCGACATGATCTGTTCCAGCTCGCGTTCCCGCATCTGGCCATGGGCGACGCCCACGCGCGCTTCGGGAATCAGCCGGCGCAGGTCTTCTGCGGTTTTCTGGATGGTGGCCACATCATTATGCAGGAAATACACCTGGCCGCCCCTCAGCACCTCGCGCAGGATGGCTTCTTTTACCATGGCTTCGTCGCGCTGGCGGACAAAGGTTTTGACCGACAGGCGGCGGGCCGGTGGCGTGGCGATGATCGACAGGTCCCGCAGGTGGCCCATGGCCATATTGAGGGTTCTGGGGATTGGCGTTGCGGTCAGGTTGAGCATGTCCACTTCCGCCCGCAGGGCTTTCAGCTTTTCTTTCTGCTGAACTCCGAAGCGGTGCTCCTCATCGATAATCACCAGGCCGAGGTTCTTGAACTTTACATCGCCCTGAAGCAGTTTGTGGGTGCCGATGACAATATCAGCCTTGCCTTCTTCAATGGCCTGGATCGCCTTCGTGGTCTGGCTGCCGCTGCGGAAACGGCTCAGCAGTTCAATAGTGACGGCGGTATCGGAAAAACGGTCACGGAAGGATTCGTAGTGTTGCTGGGCCAGCAGGGTAGTGGGCACCAGCACCGCCACTTGTTTGCCGGAATAGGTCGCCATGAAAGCCGCACGCATGGCCACTTCGGTTTTACCAAAGCCTACGTCGCCACACACCAGTCGATCCATGGGTTGTTCGCTGACCATGTCCTCGAACACAGACTCAATGGCCAGCTGCTGATCGGGCGTCTCTTCAAACGGAAAGCCGGCGGCAAAGGCGCGATAGGCTTCTTTCGGGTCTTCGAAGGCAAAGCCTTTGCGGGCTTCACGCCGGGCGTAGACATCCAGCAGTTCGGCGGCGGTGTCGCGGATTTTCTCCAGCGCTTTTTGTTTGGCATTGCTCCAGCGGTCGGTGCCCAACTTGTGAAGAGGCGCATGATCCAGGTCGGAGCCGGTGTAACGGGAAATCAGATGGAGGCTGGAAACCGGCACGTAGAGCTTGGACCCGCCGGCGTATTCCAGCATCAGGAATTCGCTGGCCTCTCCCTCCACGGTAATGGTTTCCAGGCCCTGGTAGCGGCCAACGCCGTGGTCGATATGAACCACTGGTGCGCCAATACGCAGCTCGGACAGGTCACGGTAACCGGAGTCGTCTGCTTCCGTCGGTTTCTGGCGGCGCCTGCGCTGCAGCACCCGTTCCCCGAAAAGCGCCGTTTCGGTAATCAGGGTCAGTTTCTGATCAGGCAGAACCAGGCCCAGTTCCATGGGGGCAATGGTAATGCCCAGGGCGCAGGACATGTCAGAAAGGAACGACTGCCAGCTGTCCAGAGTGTCCAGGGTCAGGCTCTGGTCCGCAAGGGTGTCAATCAGCGCTTCGCGCCGCCCGGAGGACTCGGCGCAGATCAGCACCCGACCGTCAAATTCATTGATGAATCGTTTCAGTCGACCAGCAGGGTCGGCGGCCCGGCCGTCCATGGCGATGTCCGGAAGCGCCTCGGTCTGGCAGTTGACCGCCCCTGCGCCCTCTACCGTTTCGGAACTGATGGTAATGCGCGGATAGTGCTTGAGCTGGGCAAATAGCTCGTCGTCTTTCAGGAACAGTTCAGACGGCGGCAGTATCGGCCGCAGCCGGTCGTGCCGACGGTCTTCGTAGCGCGCTGCGGTATCGGCAGTGAATTGCTCCGCCGCGGTGTGAAGGCCGTCGGCGGTGAACACCAGGGTCTCGTCGGGCAGGTAGTCGAACAGGGTGGCCGTCTGGTCAAAAAACAGCGGCAGATAGTATTCGATGCCCGGCGGCGTGATGGCCTGGGTGACGTCCTGATAGATAGGTGAGTCTTTATCCGCACGGGGGAAGGCCTCGAACCAGCGGTTGCGGAAGCCGGACCGCGCTTCTTTATGCCAGGGAAATTCATTGGCCGGCAGCAGTTCGACTTTTTCGATCCGGTCGATGGAGCGCTGGGTTTCCGGATCGAAAGTGCGCAGTGTTTCGATTTCGTCATCAAACAGATCAATCCGGAATGGCCGCGCAGCGCCCATCGGGAAAATATCGAGGATAGCGCCCCGTACTGCGTACTCGCCGTGCTCGTAGACGTTGTCAGAATGCCGGTAGCCGGCTGCCTCCAGTTGCTGGCGCCAGGTGTTGATGTCCAGAGACTGGCCAACTTCCAGAAGCAGGGTGTTGCCCTGCAGGTAGCTGACCGGTGGCAGGCGATGCATCAGCGTTCGTGCCGGTACCACCAGCACCCCGTGACGGGTTGCCGGCAGGCGGTGAAGGGCACGGATACGCCTCGAGGTGATGTCCTGGTGGGGTGAAAACAGGTCGTAGGGCAGTGTTTCCCAGTCCGGCAGTGACAGCAGCTCCAGCCCGTCACCGGTTACCGCGGGCTGGTCTTCCTCGGTCGGAAGCCCTAGATAGAAGCGCATGGCCTGCTCAAGCCGGATGGCCTCATCGGTATTACGGGTGATGACCAGGGTTAGCCCGACATGTTCCCGGGCAGTCTCACAGATCGCCAGGGCATCGCTGCTGCCATGCAACTGGCCCCAGTGCCGGTGGTCTGCGGGCTGGGTCGGGGGCGTGGGCGAGAGCAGTCTGGCCGGGGCTTGGGGCCGTTTTTCACCATTAGTCATGGGTGATCTGGAACTCCTGGGCTGGGTATCCGGTTCTGGGTGTCAGATCGGGCGGTCCGCTATTCTAACCGTCCGCCCGGTGGCTGTCATGGCAGGTATGGGCACAGTCTACGAACTGAGGGACACTCCGTATTTGCTGTAGGGACAATTACGTTGGATAATACGCGGCCAATTTTCCAGGTTCCAACAGTAGGGGTTCAAGCGTGAGTCACGAGCAGATCAACCAGCACCTGTCTAACTGGACTGAGAGAGAGTCCACCGCGGAAGCGATGATTCCGCTTATTGGTCGTCTCTATCGCAAGAATAATGTGGTGACTTCAGTCTATGGCCGTGCCGTGATCAACCAGTCGGTGATTGATATCATCCGGGCGCACCGGTTTGTCCGCCAGGTCGAAGACAGCGAACTGTCTGTTCACGATACCCTGCCCATATTGCAGGCAATGGATCGGATGGAACTGGGCCGCGGCCATGTGGATATCGGCAAGCTGGCGGTCAGGTTCAAGGAAAACGGCGGCTCGCTGGAAGATTTCCTGAAGCAGGAAATTGGTCCGATCATTGGGCAGTACCAGGCCCAGTCTGCTGAAGACGCCGAGAGCGACACCAAAGATGTGGTCCTCTATGGCTTTGGCCGTATTGGCCGTCTGCTGGCCCGCATCCTTATCGAGAAAGCGGGCGGCGGCAACAACCTGCGTCTGCGCGCCATCGTGGTCCGCCAGGGCGGTGCCGAAAACGATCTGGAAAAACGTGCCAGCCTGCTGCGCCGGGATTCGGTTCACGGGCCGTTCAACGGCAGCATCACGGTTGACGAAGAGAATTCCGCACTGATTGCCAACGGTAACTTCATCAAGGTGATCTATTCTCCGGGTCCGGATCAGGTCGATTACACCCAGTACGGTATCAACAACGCTATCGTGATTGATAACACCGGTATCTGGCGCGACGAAGCCGGACTTGGTCTTCACCTGAAATCCAGGGGCGTCAGTCGGGTGCTGCTGACCGCGCCGGGCAAGGGCGAGATCAAGAACATTGTGCACGGTATCAACAGTGACTGGATCACCGACGATGATCGGATCCTGTCGGCGGCTTCCTGTACCACCAATGCCATCACTCCGGTGCTGAAAGCGATTCAGGACGAGTACGGCATTGAGGACGGCCACGTTGAAACCGTTCACTCCTACACCAACGACCAGAACCTGATCGACAACTACCACAAGGGCAGCCGTCGTGGCCGCAGTGCCCCCCTTAACATGGTAATTACCGAGACAGGCGCGGCGAAAGCGGTGGCCAAGGCGCTGCCGGAGCTGAAAGGCAAGCTGTCTGGCAACGCTATCCGGGTGCCTACCCCGAACGTCTCCATGGCGATTCTCAATCTCAACCTAAAAAAGGAGGTGGACGTTGAGGGGGTCAATGAGTACCTGCGTGAAATGGCGCTGCACTCCGAGCTGCAGAAGCAGATCGACTTCGTGAACTCGCCGGAAGTGGTCTCAACGGATTTCGTAGGCTCGCGCCACGCGGGCATTGTGGACGCACAGGCCACAATTGCCAGCGGCAAGCGGCTGATCCTTTACGTCTGGTACGACAACGAAGCAGGCTACAGTGCGCAGGTTATTCGGGTGGTCAACCAGATGGCCGGGGTTGAATATCCGATATTTCCGAAGCGGGTTCGTGGCTAATTTTTAGCCAATCCCTGTGTTGATCTCAAACCCCGGCTTGCCAAGGCCGGGGTTTTTTTATGGCTGCGACCCAGCGTAGCAATTTACCTTCGGGCACAAACTAGACCGGGTTTCTGGTGGAAATGGCATTCCGTAAACCTTATAATTGGCGCGATTTTGGGTACGTCTGGCACCCGCTTCCCAAGACTCCCTGCAGTTGAATGACTGGCCGTTTTTCGCAGGTCCATTCGACGCCGAGGCACCGCCTTCCGGTAACACCCGGATCTGGCCCGGGCCGCAGGAGTCGGGCGTGAAAATCCATCGAACAAGTTCTGATGATTGGATGAGGCTAATGATCAAGATCAAAAGAGGCCTGGATCTTCCCATCAGCGGCGCTCCTGAGCAGACCATTACCGATAGTAAAACTATTCGCCACGCGGCGTTAATTGGTTTTGACTATAACGGCATGAAGCCGACCATGGCTGTTAAAGAGGGAGATCGCGTCAAGCGCGGCACGTTGCTGTTTACGGACAAGAAGACCGAAGGCGTTCGTTACACCTCACCGGCTGCCGGTGTGGTCAAGGAAATCAACCGCGGCGAGCGCCGTGTGTTTCAGTCCGTTGTGATTGAAATCGATGGTGACGAGGCAGAAACCTTTGCTCGCTACAGTGAGTCTGACCTGGCATCGCTCGAGCGTCAGCAGGTAGTCGATAACCTGGTGGAGTCTGGCCTGTGGACAACCTTCAGGACCCGGCCCTACAGCAAGGTGCCAGAGATCGACACCGCGCCGCATTCGATCTTCGTGTCGGTGATGGACACCAACCCTCTGGCAGCTGATCCCACGGTGATCATTGCAGAAAACAAGCCAGCATTTGAACGTGGCCTGCGGATCCTGGCCAAATTGACCCAGGGCAAGGTATTTGTATCCGGTAAACCCGGTTCCGACCTGCCAGTGCCGGATTCTGATTCAGTGGAAGTCCAGCAGTTCGATGGCAAGCACCCGGCAGGTAACGTGGGTACCCATATTCACTACCTGGACCCGATTGTCGGTGACAAGGTAGTCTGGAGTATTGGTTACCAGGATGTGATTGATATCGCGAGACTGTTTGAAACGGGGGAACTTCCTGTTGATCGCGTGATCGCAATTGGTGGCCCGATGGTTACCCGGCCGCGGCTGGTCCGCACACGCATTGGTGCCTGCCTGCCCGAGTTGCTTGAAGGCGAAATTAACACCGACTGTGAAGTCCGCATGATTTCCGGGTCTGTGTTTGGTGGTCGCCGTGCCGATGGCCCCTGTGCCTATCTTGGCCGGTTTGCAAACCAGGTGTCAGTGCTTGAAGAAGGCAACAAGCGCGAATTCATGGGCTGGCTGTCACCCGGGGCAAACAAGTTCTCGGTGCTGAACATCTACCTGTCGAAACTGGCGAAAGGCAAGCTGTTCAATTTCACCACCACCACCAACGGCAGCGAGCGCGCGATGGTGCCGGTAGGCGCCTACGAGAAAGTGATGCCGCTGGACATTCTGCCCACGCAACTGCTTCGTTCACTGATCGTGGGTGATACCGAAATGGCTCAGCAGCTGGGTGCACTGGAGCTGGATGAAGAAGATCTGGCGCTGTGCACCTTTGTGTGCCCGGGCAAATACGAATACGGTCCGATTCTCCGCGAGAATCTGACCCGGATCGAGATCGAGGGCTAACAGATGGCAATTCGACAGTTTCTCGATGGCATCGAGCACCACTTTGAAAAAGGTGGCAAGTACGAGCGCTGGTACGCGCTCTACGAAGCGGTTGATACCATTTTCTATACACCCGGCAAGGTAGCTTCTACCACCTCCCATGTGCGTGACGGCGTTGACCTGAAGCGCATCATGATCACGGTATGGATGTGTACTTTTCCGGCAATGTTCTTTGGCATGTGGAACATTGGCTATCAGGCCAACAGTTTTCTCGCTGAAAATCCGGATGCCCTGATGGGCGACGGTGGCCTGCGGACAATGTTTATCAGTGCGCTGGCGGGTAATGACCCGTCCAGTATCTTTGATAACTTTATCTACGGCATGGCCTACTTTGTGCCGGTTTACGCTGTGACCTTCATCGTCGGTGGTTTCTGGGAAGTCCTGTTTGCGACGGTACGCCGTCATGAAGTGAACGAAGGCTTCTTCGTGACCTCGGTGCTGTTTGCACTGATCTGCCCCCCGACCATCCCGCTGTGGCAGGTGGCTCTGGGTATTACCTTCGGTGTCGTTATCGGCAAGGAAGTCTTCGGCGGCACTGGCAAGAACTTCCTGAACCCGGCCCTGACAGGCCGCGCATTCCTGTACTTTGCATACCCGGCACAGATTTCTGGTGACACGGTATGGACCGCCGTCGACGGCTTCAGCGGGGCGACCGCCCTTAGTTGGGCAGCCAGTGGTGGCGTTGAAGCGTTGGAAAGCCAGATTGGCTGGATGTCTGCTTTCATGGGATCCATTCAGGGTTCCATGGGTGAAACCTCCACGCTTGCGGTGCTGATTGGCGGCGCGATTCTGCTGGTGATGCGAATTGCCTCTTACCGGATTGTGGGCGGTGTGTTGATCGGCATGATCGGCATGGCCGTGCTGCTGAACGTTGTCGGTTCCGAGACCAACCCGATGTTCGCGGTTCCGGCGCATTGGCACCTGGTCATGGGAGGATTCGCCTTCGGCATGATGTTCATGGCGACAGACCCGGTTTCATCAGCCATGACCAACACCGGTCGCTGGTGCTTCGGTATTCTGGTCGGTGTGATGACGGTGCTGATCCGTGTGGTTAATCCGGCGTTCCCGGAAGGCATCATGCTGGCCATTCTGTTCGCCAACCTGTTCGCTCCGCTGATGGACCATTATGTGGTTCAGGCCAATATTAAACGGAGGCTTGCACGTGGCTAAACCAAAAGAAACCGTCTCCAGAACCCTGATGGTTGCCCTGGTGCTGAGCATCGCCTTTTCGGTCGTGGTGTCAACCGCCGCCGTCATGCTTCGCCCGGCCCAGGTCAAGAACCAGAATCTGGATATCCGTTCCAACATTCTCGCGGCTGCGGGCATGCTGGAGCCGGGTGCCAGTGCCGAAGAGATCGAAGAAGCCTTCTCCCGCTTTGATGTTCGTCTGCTCGACCTGGATTCCGGTGAGTACGTAGAGCCGCAGGACGTGGGCGTGCAGGACCCAATGAAGTACGACATGTACAAGGCGGCTTCCGACCCGGCCATGTCTACGGACATCCCGGCATCAGAAGACAAGGCCGGCATCAAGCGTCGGCCGAACGTTGCCAAGATTTTCACTCTGACTGAAAACGGTGAGCTGGTGCGCGTTGTGCTGCCGGTTCATGGTTACGGCCTTTGGTCCACGCTCTACGGGTTTGTATCACTGGAAGGTGATGCCAACACCATTGAGGGCCTTGGCTTCTACGACCATGCGGAAACGCCGGGTCTTGGCGGTGAGGTGGACAACCCTCGCTGGAAGAAGCAGTGGGTTGGCAAAGAAGTCTACGGCGAGCAGCTTGATGAGCCTCAGATCAGGCTGGTAAAAGGCGGTGTCAGCGCTGACGCTGCTGACAAAGAGCACAAGGTAGATGCGCTCTCCGGTGCTACATTGACAAGCCGGGGGGTGGAGCAACTGGTCAACTACTGGATGGGTGACCGTGGCTACGAAACCTACCTGAAAAAACTTCGCCAAGGGGAGGTCTGATCATGGCAGACGCAACCGCCAAGCAGGTTCTCTTCGAACCGATCTTCAGTAATAACCCCATCGCCCTGCAGATTCTGGGAATCTGCTCCGCGCTGGCGGTAACCACCAGCATGAACGTAACGCTGGTTATGTGCGCGGCCGTGATTGCCGTCACCGCGTTTTCCAACCTTGCGGTATCCCTGGTGCGTTCCCAGATTCCCGGAAGCATCCGGATCATCGTGCAGATGACCATTATTGCTTCGCTGGTTATCGTGGTGGACCAGGTACTCAAGGCCTACGCCTATGAAATCAGCAAGCAGCTATCGGTATTTGTGGGTCTGATCATCACCAACTGTATCGTCATGGGTCGCGCTGAAGGCTTCGCCATGAAGAATGGCCCCTGGCTGAGCTTCCTGGACGGCATCGGTAACGGCCTGGGCTATTCGGTCCTGCTGATTTTCGTCGCATTTTTCCGCGAGCTGCTGGGTGCAGGTTCGCTGTTCGGCATTACCATCATGCCGGTGGTGAACGAAGGCGGCTGGTACATCCCGAACGGTCTGTTGCTGCTGCCACCGAGCGCCTTCTTTATTATTGGTCTGGCGATCTGGGGCCTGCGGGTCTGGAAGCCGGAACAGGTTGAAGAGGCGGATTACAAGATGTCGCGGCACACCGCCAAGGAGGCCTTCTGATGGAACATTATATCAGTCTGATTCTGAAGGCTGTTTTCGTTGAGAACATGGCGCTGGCCTTCTTCCTGGGCATGTGCACCTTCCTGGCAATCTCCAAGAAAATCGAGGCCGCAACGGGCCTGGGTATAGCCGTTATCGTGGTTCTGACGGTCACCGTTCCGGTCAACAACCTGCTGTACAACGGCATTCTTCGTGAAGGCGCGCTCAGCTGGGCGGGCCTGCCCAATGTTGACCTGAGCTTTCTCGGATTACTGTCGTATATTGGTGTAATTGCGGCGCTTGTCCAGATCATGGAAATGGTTCTGGATAAATACATCCCGGCACTCTATGCCGCTCTGGGTGTGTTTCTGCCGCTGATTACGGTGAACTGCGCCATCCTGGGTGCCTCACTGTTCATGGTCGAGCGTGATTACACGTTCGGTGAAAGTGTGGTCTACGGCTTTGGTGCCGGCCTTGGCTGGGCACTGGCGATCATTGCCCTGGCCGGTATCCGTGAGAAGCTCAAGTACAGTGACGTACCCGAAGGCCTGCGCGGTCTGGGCATCACCTTCATCACGGTTGGCCTGATGTCGCTCGGATTCATGTCGTTTTCCGGCATCTCACTGTAATCAACCCGGTGATTCGATCTAACGAAAAGGCGAGACCATGAACACAGAGATTATTCTTGGTGTAGTCATGTTCACCGTTATCGTACTGGCCCTGGTCGCAGTTATTCTTGCGGCCCGGTCCAGGCTGGTAAGCACCGGTGACGTGACCATTGAAATCAATGATGACCCGGAGCACACGGTGAAAACCGAGGCCGGTGGCAAGCTCCTGGGCACCCTGGCGAATCAGGGCATTTTCCTGTCTTCTGCCTGCGGTGGCGGCGGTACCTGCGCCCAGTGTAAATGCAAGGTGTTTGAGGGCGGTGGCGCCATGCTGCCAACGGAAAAAACCCACTTCACCAACCGTGAAGAAAAAGAAGGTTGGCGCCTGAGCTGCCAGGTTCCGGTGAAGCAGGACATGAAAGTGGAAGTGCCGGAAGAATTCTTCGGCGTGAAGAAGTGGGAATGCGAGGTTGTGTCCAACCACAACGTGGCCACCTTCATCAAGGAGCTTGTACTGAAGCTGCCGGAAGGCGAGGAAGTGGATTTCCGTGCCGGCGGCTATGTGCAGCTTGAGTGCCCGCCGTACGAAATCAACTTCAAGGATTTCGATATTGAAGAAGAGTTCCACGGCGACTGGGACAAGCTCGATATCTGGCGCTACAAGGCAGTCAACAAGGAAGACACCATCCGCGCCTACTCCATGGCCAACTATCCGGAAGAGAAAGGCGTCCTGAAGTTCAACATCCGTATCGCCACACCGCCTCCGGGTACGAACCATAACCCGGGGATCATGTCCAGCTACGTGTTCGCGCTGAAGCCGGGGGACAAAGTGACGGTAATGGGGCCCTTCGGCGAGTTCTTTGCCAAGAAAACCGACGCCGAAATGGTCTTCATTGGCGGTGGTGCCGGCATGGCGCCAATGCGGTCGCACATTTTTGATCAGCTCAAGCGCCTGAACAGCAAGCGTAAGATCAGCTTCTGGTACGGCGCTCGAAGTGTCCGTGAGATGTTCTATGTGGAAGATTTCGACGGGCTTCAGGAAGAGAATGACAACTTTGAGTGGCACGTGGCACTGTCGGATGCGCTTCCCGAAGACAACTGGGAAGGCCCGACCGGCTTTATTCACAACGTGTTGTACGAAAACTACCTGAAGGACCACCCGGCGCCTGAAGACTGTGAGTACTACATGTGTGGGCCACCCATCATGAACGCATCCTGCATCAAGATGCTGAAAGATCTGGGTGTTGAGGATGAAAACATCATGCTGGATGACTTCGGGGGTTAAGCAACTCGCATGACATTCGGCATGACTCGACCCGTCAGGGCGGCACTGGCCAGCGTTTTAACCGCGCTGGCACTCGCCGCGCTGGCGGGTTGTTCGTTTGAACCGGAACAAAAGGTCTGGGAAATCTCTGGCCCGGTTTTTGGCACCCAATACCACATCAATGTGGTGATGGAAGACGACCAGGACCGCCTGAAAGCGCTGTCAGAAGGCATTGAGAAGGTACTTGAAACAGTGGATGCCTCCATGTCCACCTGGCGGGAAGACTCTGAGCTGTCCCGTTTCAACCGTCTGCAAAACCAGGATCAGTGGACGGAAATCTCCCCGGCGCTTTACCAGGTGCTTGCCCGGGGGCAGGAGATTTCAGAGCTTACGGATGGCGCCTTTGATGTCACTATAGGCCCGGTAGTGAATCTCTGGGGCTTCGGCCCAGACGCAAGGCCGGAAGAGATCCCGGCAGGAGAGGCATTGGCGGCTTTGTTGGCAGCGACCGGCCATGAAAAGCTTGAGCTGAGACCTGATCCGCCGTCGGTACGGGCCCAGCCCCGGCAATATGTGGACCTGTCAGCCATCGCAAAAGGTTATGCTGTGGACGCCGTCGCCCGTTTTCTCGCCTCCGAGGGTCTGTCATCCTTTCTGGTAGAGATCGGCGGGGAAGTCAGCGTTCAGGGTCGCAAGCCCGGTGGCGATGTCTGGCGTCTTGCCATAGAGGAACCGGTGACTGATCGGCGCCAGGTCAACCGTGTGGTTGCGATTGGTGACCGGGCAATGGCAACCTCCGGCGACTATCGTAACTATTACGAATCGGAAGGGCGCCGGTTTTCCCATACAATAGACCCTGAAGATGGCATGCCCATCGATCACAGGCTGGCGTCGGTGACGGTCATTGCCGAAGACTGTATGACCGCCGACGCGCTGGCAACGGCGTTCAATGTGATGGGGCCGGAAAAAGCCAGAGCGCTGGCGACACAGGAAAACATCGCCGCCTATTTTATTGTTCGGGGAGACAACGGCTTTGAAACGGATTACTCGCCGGCGTTCTCCTCGTTCCTGACACAATAGCGGAGAGACCTTATGGGTACTTTTCTACTGGTTCTGATGATTGTGGTGCTGCTGGTGGCAGCAATGTCTGTGGGCGTCATTCTGGGGCGCAAACCCATCAGTGGCACCTGCGGTGGTCTGGGTGCCATGGGCATCAGCAAAAGCTGTGATATCTGCGGTGGCAGCCCCCAGAAATGTGAAGAAGAGAATGAACGCCTGTCTGCCAAGGGGCAGTCTGCGGACGAACTTACCTACGATGCATCTAAATCCGGCAAAGGCTGAAGCCGCGGCCGGAAGACGATAAGGAGTTATTGCGCAATGGCAGAGCACCATTACGACGTTGTCGTTATTGGCGCAGGGCCTTCAGGCGAAGGCGCTGCAATGAATGCAACCAAGCACGGTCGACGAGTTGCCATTATCGAGGACAAGCAGACCGTGGGGGGCAATTGTACCCATTGGGGCACCATCCCTTCAAAGGCGTTGCGTCATTCTGTCAAACAGATCATTACCTTCAACACCAACCAGATGTTCCGGGACATTGGCGAGCCCCGCTGGTTCTCGTTCCCTCGGGTTCTGCAGAATGCCCAGAAGGTGATTGGCAAGCAGGTCAAACTCCGCACCCAGTTCTACGCCCGTAATCGGGTGGATCTGATCAACGGCCGGGCGGCCTTTCTGGATGCCAATCGTCTGGAAATCCGTGGTAACAAGTCCCACGAGATCGTACATTTCAAGCAGGCAGTGATCGCCACGGGATCCAGGCCATATCTTCCACCGGATGTGGATTTCCGTCATCACCGTATCTACAACTCGGATACCATTCTGAACCTTTCACACACGCCACGAACGCTGATTATCTATGGCGCAGGCGTGATCGGGTCAGAGTATGCGTCCATTTTCGCCGGTCTTGGGGTCAAGGTTGACCTGATCAACCCGGGCAGTCGCCTGCTGACCTTCCTGGATGACGAAATTTCCGATGCGTTGAGCTACCACCTGCGCAATAACGGCGTGCTTGTGCGGCACAACGAAGAATACGAGTCAGTCGACGGTGACGACCACGGGGTTGTGCTGTCGCTGAAGTCCGGCAAAAAAATCCGTGCTGACGCCTTCCTGTGGTGTAACGGCCGCAGTGGCAACACCGAAAATCTGGGGCTGGACTCCATTGGCCTGACACCCAATGGCCGTGGCCAGCTGGCGGTAGACGATCACTACCGCACGGACGTTGAAAACATCTACGCCGCCGGCGACGTGATTGGTTGGCCGAGCCTGGCCAGCGCCGCTTATGATCAGGGTCGTTCAGCGTCGTCTGATATTGTTAAAGATGAGTATTTCAGGCTGGTATCGGATGTACCCACTGGCATCTATACGCTGCCGGAAATCAGCTCTGTGGGCCAGACCGAGCGTGAGCTGACCGGGGCCAAAGTGCCTTATGAAGTAGGGCAGGCCTTTTTCAAGGACCTGGCGCGGGCTCAGATTACCGGCGACCCGGTGGGAATGCTGAAGATCCTGTTTCACCGGGAAACCCGTCAGATACTGGGTATCCACTGTTTCGGTGACCAGGCCGCGGAGATCGTTCACATCGGCCAGGCCATTATGAACCAGGAAGGCGAAGCCAACTCCCTCAACTACTTCATCAATACCACCTTCAACTACCCCACCATGGCAGAAGCCTATCGTGTGGCGGCGCTGAACGGCCTCAATCGCATTTTCTGATCAGGCGTTTGAGGTCGAGGCCTCGCGGCTGGCACCGGTTGCCAGCTGCAGCCGGTTCTGGAGCCGGTTGTCGAAGAACATACGGGTACTGGTGGGAAAGTCGGTGATGATGCTGTCCACGCCCATCTCTTCCAGGCAGAGCATGTCGTGAATCCGGTTGACGGTCCAGGTAGACACCTGCATGTCCCGTCGGTGCGCTTCCTCAACGAGGGATTTGCTGCAAATCTTCCACCCCAGGCATAGAAAATCGCAGTGAAGCCGAGCAGCCGCATTTACCGGGCGGGGGAACTTCCGGTCTGTGACCAGGCCGATTTTAACCTGCCGGTCACGACGCCTGACTTCCCGCAGAAACCAGGTGTCTGAGGATGTGACGACAACCCGGTTGTACAGGCTGCGGCGCTGGATAATCTCAATGATACGGTTGCAGAGGATATTCAGCCGCTGCCGCGCGTCTTTCTTGACCTCAAGCTGAAGATGTTCCAGGTCCGGGAACTGGTCCAGCAGGTCTTCAAGGCTGGGTACGCAGGCCGGGGATGGCCAGGCGGCGGTGTTGCGCCGAGCGTCCATGGCAGCCAGCTCGGCCGCTGTAAACTTATGAACTTCGCCGGTTTTGCCCGTGGTGCGGTCGACGGTCAGGTCATGAATAATCATCGGTTTACCGTCTTTCGACAGCACCAGATCCAGTTCGAAGTGGCGAATGCCCTGCCGGTAGGCGTGCCTGAAGCCGGCCAGTGTGTTCTCCGGCGCTTCACCTTTTGCGCCGCGGTGTCCGTACACGATCATTCTGATTGGGAATCCTTCAATGTGCGGTAAATCTGTTGACGTTTCTTCCAGGTGTCGTGGCACAGGCGAATGTCCTCCAGGTAAGCCGGAAGCTCATTCATCAGCAGTGCCTGAGGTCCGTCCACCAGGGCCTTCTCGGGCCGGGGATGGAAATCCACCAGCACCATGTTTGCGCCTGCAATCACCCCCTGGGCCGTGGCATGCATAACGTCCAGAATGCCGTCGGGTGACTGTTCCCGGGTGCCCACCGAGTGGGACGGGTCCACGCAGACGGGCATCCGGGTCAGCCGTTTGACCGCCGGCACATGGGCAAAATCCACCATGTTGCGGTGGGGCTGCCCGGCCTCGGTTTTCATGCCGCGCAGACAGAAAATGACGTTGGCGTTGCCTTCGCTGGCCAGGTATTCCGCTGCGTTCAGTGATTCGTTCAGGGTGATGCCAAAGCCCCGCTTCAGCAGCACCGGGTAGGTGGTCTGGCGGCCAATGGCTTTCAGCAATTCAAAGTTCTGGGTGTTGCGGGTGCCCACCTGAAGCATGACCCCGGTGGGGCGCCCCAGTTTTTCCAGGCACTGGTCAATTTCCTCGATATGGCTTTCGTGGGTGATTTCCATGGCAATCACCTTGATGCCATGCTTTCCCGCCTTTTCGAAGACCCATGGCAGGCAGCCCTTGCCGTGGCCCTGGAACGAATAGGGGTTGGTTCGGGGCTTGTAGGCGCCCATACGGGTGCAGACCTCGCCGTTTTCCTCAACCGCCTTCATCATCTGTTCGACGTGCTCCGGCACGTCGACCGCGCAAAGCCCGGCAAAAATATTCAGGTTGTTCTGATCGAAGGTCACGCCGTTGTAGGTGAAGCCGCTCTGGCGGCGGTCGTCTTTATGGCGACCCAGTATGCGGTAATCATCCGAGATGCGGATGGCCCGTTCCACCGCCGGCAGGGCCTCGATTTCTTCCTTGTTGAGACCCTTGGTGTCGCCCAGCAGGTAGACCTCAGTCAGGCGTTGTCGCTCACCCTGAACTTCATGCACCCGAACCGTTACGCCCGGAAGATTTTCAAGAAAATGCATGGTCTGGCGATAGGCTTCACCGTCCGTGGCGGTATCCGGGTGGAGTATGGCTAGCATGGTGTCTCCTCAGACTGGCTGGATCGGAAAGGGTCAGCTATCGCCTTCAGCCCGATGGCGGGCCTGGATGTATTCGCGATGGTTCAGGTGCAGCAGGTCGGCCATCCGGCGGATAAGATGCGCTTCGTATTTATCGATACGACCGTCTGCGAAGGCTACCCGCCAGATACTCTCCAGCAGGGCCTGTTTCTGCTGCTGATCCAGATGTTCATTCAGCTGCCCTGTGAATTCGTATAAAGAGGTGGCGTCGTCCGCCTGGCTCAGTGCGTCCGCCAGGATATCTTCGGCCTCTTCCCGGGTGACCTGCTGGCTGCTTACTGCACAGTCTACAATGGTTTTGAGCTCAGCATCGTCCTGATTGCTGTCCACCCTGGACAGCTGAACCATCAGCGCGGTTGCAGCCACCGTTAACTGGTGGGCATCCGGTTTTTCCGGCGTGGTCTCGCTGGGGGCAAAAAACTGCTTCAGCCGATCTATCATAATGTCTGGTCTGCTCCTGTGGTGTGTGGTCAGGCAGCGTCTGACAGGCGTCTGACCCGATGCTCCAGTTCAATCTGGTCGCTGGTAAAGCGGCGAATGCCATCCGCCAGTTTTTCCGTGGCCATGGCGTCTTCATTGGATTCCCAGCGGAACAGCTTCTCGTCAATCTGGCCGGGCCGGTCGCTGGTGCTGGCGTTGTTAGCGGACAGCTTGCGCTCCAGAGTGCCGGAATCGCCGCTCAGTTGCTCCAGAAGGGCCGGGCTGATGGTCAGCCGGTCGCAACCCGCCAGCATTTCAATCTCGCCGGTGTTGCGGAAGCTGGCGCCCATCACCACGGTCTGGTAGCTGTTGGCTTTGTAGTAATTATAGATGCGCGACACCGACAGAACCCCGGGGTCTTCACTGGCGGGGAAGCTGTCGCGACCGGACGCGGCCAGGTGCCAGTCCAGAATCCGGCCGACAAACGGCGAAATCAGGAAAGCCCCGGCATCGGCACAGGCTGCAGCCTGGATGAAGGAAAACAGCAGGGTCAGGTTGCAGTTGATGCCTTCCCGCTGAAGCTGTTCAGCGGCACGGATGCCTTCCCAGGTGGCGGCAATCTTGATCAGCACCCGGCTGGTATCCATGCCGAGCTCATCGTACAGGGCAATCAGCCTGCGGGCCCGGGACAGCGTGGCACCGGTGTCAAACGACAGGCGCGCGTCCACTTCGGTGGAAACCACACCCGGAACCAGCCCCAGAATTTCCCGGCCGGCCAGGACCGCCAGCATATCGGTAGCCCAGGTCAGCTGTTCGGCGTCAGAGCCACCTTTTTTGCGGGCGGCGGCCACGGCCTGGTCCAGCATTGGCCGATAAGCCTCGGAGGCGGCTGCTTTCAGCAACAGGGACGGATTGGTCGTGGCGTCCTGGGGCTTCCACTGGGCAATGGCGTCTAGGTCGCCGGTGTCAGCGACCACCGTGGTCATGGTTTTCAGTTGCTCAAGCTTGCTGGTCATTCGTCCTGTCATCCCGATAGGTTTGTTATGCAGGCCTGCTGTGCAGGCGCTTTATGAATACGCCTACAATAACGGGCTGATACTACCGTAACAAGACGGACAAAGGTGTCAGGCGGGGGTTGGCGCAGATATTTCCGGTTCCGGTACCTTTGCCATGGCCGCTTCAATGACTTCAATGCCGGACCCTGGTCTGTGGGCGTTCTCGCTGATGTAACGCCGGAACTGGCGGCCGCCAGGCTGGCCATGAAACAGCCCCATCAGGTGCCGGGTGATATGGCTGAGGTAAACACCCCGGTCCAGTTCTTCCTGAATAAATGGTAATACCCGGCGCAGGGCGTTGTGGCGGGAGTCCACTGGGGCGGGCTGGCCAAAGAACTCAGTATCCACGCCTGCCAGCAGCCAGGGGTTATGGTAGGCCTCACGCCCGAGCATCACGCCATCGGTGTGTTGCAGATGCTGGTGGCACTCATCAAAGGTTTTGATGCCGCCATTGATGATGATTTCCAGGTGCGGGTAGCGCGCCTTCAGTTGGTAAACCCAATCGTATTTCAGCGGCGGGATGTCGCGGTTCTCCTTCGGGCTCAGGCCCTCGAGAATGGCGATCCGCGCATGGACAATAAATGTCCTGCAGCCAGCTGCAGACACCTTGTCGATAAACTCGCACAGATCCTCCCAGGAATCATGACCGTTGATGCCGATCCTGTGTTTGACCGTCACCGGCAGTCGGGTGGCAGCGATCATTGCGGCGACGCCATCGGCAACCCTGTCAGGGTGCTCCATCAGGCAGGCGCCAATCATGTTGTTCTGAACGCGGTCGCTGGGGCAGCCCACATTCAGGTTTACCTCATCAAAACCGAACGCTTCCGCAAGCCGCGCGCAATGAGCCAATTCACCCGGATCACTGCCGCCGAGCTGGAGCGCCAGCGGGTATTCCTTCGGGTTGTGCCGCAGAAAACGGTCGGTATCGCCGTGAATCAGCGCGCCGGTGGTGACCATCTCGGTGTACAGCAGGGCCTGTCGGCTGAGCACCCGCGCCATAAAGCGATAGTGGCTGGTGGTCCAGTCCATCATCGGGGCCACGCAGAAGCGGCGGGAGGGTTCCCTTGCCTGGTTTTCTGAGTTCAGATTCTTGCTCATTGACTGCCTGGTTGCGTTCTCTTGTTCAACTAAGAATGTGGGGAACATTTCACTGGACGTGATTTTATCAGGAATAGACCCGGATTTTTGACCCATGGCCAGGGGATGTCCCCAATTTTGTTGGCTTAGTGTTACCGCCCCCTTACGTCGCCTGATTCTTCGCTATACTGGTGCCTGCGCAAAACAACAACGATTCTGCCCCTGTCTGTGGTGGTAAATGCACGGATTCTGCAACGGTAAAACACCGGAATGTTGTTCTGGCCAGGCTGCTTCAACAATCTGGACAGCCGTGTTTGCTCTGCTTTTCGGCCTGCTGTTTATGGTTGGGCCGGTTCTGGCTGTTGAGGTACGTTGGGACCAGCAGGAACTGGACATTACCGGCGGCTATGAGTTCCTGAGAGAGGGTGACCGGACGCTGTCTGTGGATCAGGTGCGTCATCCTCTCATGGCTGATCAATGGCAGGCATTGGAGGGCAAGCCGAATTTCGGCTATCTGCGGGATGCGGTCTGGTACCGGCTTGATCTTGAGGTTCTGACTCAGGGTGACATACGCCGGTATTTTGAAGTCAGTTATCCACTGCTGGATCGGGTTGAGCTTTACCACTTCGCCGATGGTCTGCCGGTGTTCAAGGCCTTGACCGGTGATAATCTGCCCCATGGCGAGCGCCCGGTTGATGTTCGCACCTTTGTGTTTCCGCTGCTGCTGGACCATGAAAAAGAGCACATTCTGTACCTGAGGGTGCAGACCTCCGGGGCTCACCAGTTGCCGGCCAGGCTTTGGAAACCCGAGACCTTCTACTCCGCCAATGAAAAAGACATGATGTGGCGCGCCATGTTCTACGGCATGTTGCTGATCATGGCGGCGTCTACCCTGTACCTGACGTTCACCATCCGCGAGCGGAGTTTTCTGTACTTTTTTGGCGTCCAGATTTTCCTGATGGTGATCATGACCGGACTTCATGGAGTGGCGTTCCAGTATCTCTTCCCGCGCCTGCCAAGGGTCCATGAGCTGCTGATTCTGACGTCTGTTCCCCTGGGAACCATGTTGTTCTCCCTGTTCAGTATCGAATTCCTGAACCTCAGAACCCGGCTCCGATGGGGGTTCCAGTTGCTGCGGCTCATGGCTGCGCTGACTTTCGTGGCGTTTCTGGGGGGCTTTTTCCTGAGCTATGACCTGTCTACCCGCATTTCCGTCATGCTGGCGGCCATGTCCTGCCTGTCCATCCTGACTGTCGGCCTGGCGCTTTTACATAAGGGTGATCGCAGCGCGCGCCACTTTGTGGTTGCCTGGGTGGCCCTGTTGGTGGGAGTGGTCAGTCACATTCTGGGGCTGAGCGCCGTGCTGCCGGAGACCTGGCAGATTCCCTACGCGGTGGAGATCGGCAGTGTGTCTGCTTCGCTGTTGCTGTATTTCGCCATGGGCGACCGCTTTCACACCGAACGCAGTGCCCGCATCGAGGAGCAGCATGCCCGCATTGAAGCCATGCAGGCCCGGGAGCTGGCGGAAAGCCGGGTAATGGAGGCGGCGCGGCACCACGGCCTGACCGGCCTGCCGAATCGGGTGGCCCTGGAGGAGTGCCTCCAGCAGCATCTTGGTGTTGCCGCACGCCCGGGGAAATCCCTGGCGCTGGTGCTTCTGCATCTTCGTGGGTTTGACGACATCAACAAGACCCTGGGCCATGAAAATGCCGACGCCATTCTGACCGAAATGGCCGGACGCATGGACACACTGGTCAAAGCTCAGCCAGGCCATCTGCTTATCGAAAACCAGGCGTCCCGGGTATTTGCAGTGGCCCATGTGGAAGGCGTGACCTTTGCCTGTGTATTCCGGCCGCCCTGCAAGGATGATATGGCACCCCTGATGGGCGCCCTGGCAGAAGGTGTGCGCCAGCCGGTGGCGTTCCGCGGGCTGAGTGTTGATCTTGGCCTGGTGGGCGGTTGCTCGTTCTATCCCGATGACAGCCCTGATGTGCCCACCCTGTTGCGTCACGCTTTTATTGCCTTTGACCGGGCCGATGCCGAAGCCGACCACATGGCAGTGTTCACAGCGGACCTGAACCCCTACAGTGAACGTCGGCTGACGCTGATGACCCATCTGCGCATGGCGCTGGACAGCGACGACCTGACGCTGAGTTTCCAGCCCCAGTTGTCAGTCAGCACGGGCAGGGTGTCAGGATTTGAGGCGCTGCTTCGGTGGCAGCACCCGGACCATGGTTTTGTGCCGCCGGATGAATTCATACCGATGGCAGAGCAGACCGGCCTGATCCGGCCAGTCACCGCCTGGGTTCTGGAGAAATCACTGGCATTCTGCCGCGAACTGGAGCAGGTGGGTTTCAAGGTGGGGGTGTCGGTGAACATCTCTGCGGTAAACCTGCGTGAAACCAGTTTTGTCGACATCGTGCGTGAAGCGCTGGAGCGGCATCAGGTTGCGGCCGACCGGCTGGTTCTGGAGGTGACGGAAACCGCTACCATGGTCGACCCCAAAGCGGCACTGCAATGCCTGCGGGCGCTCAATGAGGCCGGGATTCGCCTGTCGATTGATGATTTCGGTACCGGGTATTCGTCGCTATCCTACATTCGCAAACTGCCGGTGCACGAGATCAAGATTGATCGTTCGTTCGTGATGGAGATGAGCAGCAATCGCGGCGATGCCACTATCGTTCGAGCCACCATCAACATGTGTCATGACCTTGGCTATGATGTGGTTGCGGAAGGTGTTGAAAACCAGGATACCTGCGATCTGCTATCATCCATGGGTTGCGATATTGCTCAGGGCTACCACCTGTCCCGCCCTATTCCCCGGGCGGACGTGATCGACTGGTTGCGGACCTATTACCAGGAAAGTGGCCAGCAACCCTTTCCGGCCCGGGTGCAGAGCCACTAAGGAAACGCTTGATGAACGAATCCATATTCATTACCGGTGCGGGTGCCGGTATTGGTCGCGAGACTGCGCTTATCTTCGCGTCAAAGGGCTGGTTTATCGGGGCCGCGGACCGCGATGAGGCGGCGCTGAAATCCTTGCAGCAGTCGCTGGGTGAAGACGCTTGTAGCATTCATGTGATGGACGTGGTGGATGAAGCGTCGGTCAAAGCCGGCCTGGCGGATTTTGCCAGGCGCACCGGCGGCCAGCTGCGGCTTCTGCACAATAACGCCGGTATTCTGAAAGTGGGCCGGTTCGAGGACATCGACATGGCGACCCATAAAGCCATTGTCGAGATCAATGTCATTGGGCTGATGAACCTGCTGCATGCAGCTTTTCCCTACCTCAAGGCCACGCCCGGTGCTCAGGTGATTAATATGAGTTCGGCGTCTGCCGCCTTCGGGACGCCTGACTTTGCTTCCTACTCGGCCAGCAAACACGCAGTGCGGGCAATGACAGAGGCTCTGAGTATTGAGTGGGAGCCCTACGGTATTCAGGTGGGCGACCTGATGCCGCCGTTTGTGAATACCGGCATGGTGCAGTCCAATGAAGGCAAGTCTGCGCTTTTCGGCAATCTGGGGGTGAACCTGGGTCCGGTGGATGTGGCTGCTGCCGTCTGGCAACAGGCCTGTCAGCCCCGGTTGCATCGGCCACTGTCTGCCCAGTTCCGGATGCTCTGGCCGCTGACAAAGTCGTCACCTTCGTCCCTCACCCGCGCGGTGATGAAACGGCTGTGGCGGCCACAATGAACCTGATTGAACGGCAACGGAGAGGTGATCGGTCATGGGTCTGATCGCGCAGGCCCTGGTGCCGGTCTTCTTTCTGATCCTGATGGGTTATCTGTTCAAGCGCTGGCAGTTTCCCGGGGATGGGTTCTGGCTTCAGGCCGAGCGGTTTTCCTATTACGTGCTGTTTCCCGCGATGCTGATTTTCAAACTGGGGCAGGCCAGAGTGCCGGCGTCTGCCTATGGCGATGTGATCATCCTGGTCACGGCCATGCTGTGCGCCATGACTCTGGTGCTGATTGCTGCCCAGCGGATTTTCCGCTGGCCCGGGCCTATATTTTCGTCCGTCTATCAGGGTGGAATCCGCTTCAACTCCTTTGTTGCCATTGCTACTGCGGGCATGCTGCTCGGTGATGACGGCCTGTCGACCATGGCGATCATCATTGCCGTGATGATTCCCCTGATCAATCTGCTGTGTATTCTGATGTTCTCGCTGGTGGTCGGGCAGGGTGGTGCGCTGCGCTGGCAGCCGGTCGCCCGGGCCATTGTCACCAATCCGCTGATTATCGGGTCGATTGTCGGCGCGCTCTGGGGCTATTTCCGGATCGGTTTTCACCCTCTGCTGGCCGGCGTTCTTGAGCCTCTGAGTGACCTGGCGCTACCGCTCGGTCTGATGACCGTGGGCGCCGGCCTCCAGTTGAAAGCGCTGCGCGGTACATCCATGCCGTTTCTGGTGGCGTCGGGCCTGAAGCTGCTCGGGTTTCCGCTAATCACGGCGGGCCTGGCTCTTGCCCTTGGCCTGAGCGGCACGCTGGTACAGGCCGCCATTCTGCTGTCGACGCTTCCCACGGCAACCTCGTCTTACATTCTGGCGCGCCAGCTCGGGGGTGACGCACCGCTGATGGCTGCGATTGTCAGCGGGCAGACCCTGCTTGCAGTGGTTACCATCCCGCTGATGCTCAGCCTGTTCTGGTAGCCTTCCAACGCCGGCCCGCCGTTAAAGGCAGGCCATGACCGAGGCGGCGATGGATTTCTGGAAGGCGATGTAACCGCTGGCATCTGCTTTGATATCGGAAGCCAGTGGGTCCCAGTCACTGAAGTTCACCGCAACGTCGCCAACGATCGCGTCCCAGCTTTCCGGATTGAAGGGCCTTTCAGTCATCAGGCAGGGTCGGTGGGCCTGGCGCAGTGTTTCCTGGACTTCCGCCATATGCCGGGCCCCGGGGGACAGTTCAGGATTAATAGTCAGCACCCCGGCCAGCGGCAGGTCATAGTGCTCGGCGAAGTGGTAAAAGGCGTTGTGATAGGTAAACAGCGATAGCGCCCGGGTTGGCGCCAGTTGCTGCTGGATCTGTTGCTCAGTGTCGGCCAGGGCCTGTTCAAATGCTTTCAGGTTGGCGGCCAGTGCTGCTTTGTCCGCCCCCGGCAGGCTCGCCAATACCTCGTGGATGACTTTGGCCATGTCACCGGCAGTGGCCGGGTCCAGCCAGATATGGGGATCGTTCTCGGTGCCATTGCTTTCACCATGATGGTGGTCGTGGCTATGCCCATGATCTGAGTGGTGGCCGTCATCATCGCTGGCGTTCGCTTCGCCGGGCCTGAAGGCGTGTGCCCGGGCCTGGAACTCATCCCCCTGTAGCAGGCGGGTCAGAAATGTTTCCATTTCCGGCCCGACCCAGAAGACGGCATCGGCCTCGGCAAGAGCCCGGCGCTGGGAGGGTTTCATGGAAAAGTTGTGAGGATTGGAGCCCGGCCCGACAAGCGTCGTCACGGTCGTGTTTTCGGTGGCAACAGCCCGCACCAGTAACTCAAGGGGTTTGATTGAGACCACAACTTTTTGGGCAGCCAGTGAGATTGTGGGTGACAGCGCCAGTGCCAGGGCAGCGGCTCTGAGATAAAGGGTGGGGGTATTGTGATGGCCCATGATGCAGGTTCCTATTAAAGTGATACGTTATAATATAACACTACTGCTCTCGGTTAAAGCGCCTTGATTCCCTTCATGCGATTTCCTGCTGTGACCGCTATAATGCAACGCTTTTAACGCATGGCCTGTTTCAGGCATAGACTGCCTCAGGCGGAAACAATCAGGATGCTTTCATGACTGTACGTACCCGAATCGCACCGTCGCCGACCGGTGATCCCCACGTTGGCACCGCCTTCGTGGCCCTGTTCAATCTGTGCTTTGCCCGTCAGCACGGCGGCCAGTTCATTCTGCGAATCGAAGATACGGATCAGGCCCGCAGCACCGATGAATCGGAGAAAGACATTCTCGGCGCGCTGCGCTGGCTTGGCCTGGAGTGGGATGAAGGCCCGGACGTGGGTGGCCCTTACGGCCCTTACCGCCAGTCAGAGCGCAAGGATTCCTACCGCCAGTACGCCGAAGATCTGGTGACCAAGGGCCATGCCTTTTACTGTTTCCGTACGCCGGAAGAGCTGGACGCGATCCGTGAGGACCGCAAAGCCCAGGGTCTGAACCCGGGGATTAAGGGGGATCTGGAGCTTTCGCCGGAAGAGGTGAATCGTCGTCTGGAGGCGGGTGAGCCTCATGTTATCCGGATGAAAGTACCCGAGCACGGCGTCTGCGAAATTGACGACATGCTGCGGGGCACCATTGAAATTGACTGGTCCCAGGTAGACTGCCAGATACTGCTGAAATCCGACGGCATGCCCACTTATCATCTGGCCAATGTGGTCGACGACCATGAGATGAAGATCACCCATGTTCTTCGTGGCGAGGAGTGGATCAATTCCGCCCCCAAACACCAGCTACTTTACGAGTATTTTGGCTGGGAAATGCCGGTGCTTTGTCATCTGCCGCTGCTGCGCAACCCGGACAAGAGCAAGCTGTCCAAGCGCAAGAATCCCACCAGCATAAACTTCTATGAGCGAATGGGCTTTCTGCCGGAAGCAGTAACCAACTATCTGGGTCGAATGGGCTGGTCCATGCCGGATGAGCGTGAAAAGTTCACCCTTGATGAAATGATTGCTAATTTCGATATCCAGCGGGTGTCCCTGGGCGGCCCGGTATTCGATGTGGAAAAGCTGCGCTGGCTGAACGGTCAGTGGATCCGCGACGAGCTGAGCGATGAGCAGTTCATCGAGCGCATGCGCCACTGGTGGTTCAATGAACAGGCCTTGAAGGACCTGGTGCCCCACATCAAGGGGCGTGCCGAGGTATTCAGCGATGTTGCACCCATGGCGTCCTTCATGTTCTCGGGCATGTTGAATCTGAAGCCGGAGGATTTTGCCCACAACAAGTTGGACGAAGGACAGGTCAGGCGGGTGTTGCAGTTTACTTTATGGAAACTGGAGGCTCAGCGGCATTGGAGCAAGGACAACATCTTTGCTGATATCAAGACCCTGGCAAAAGCTATGGACCTGAAGATGGGGGATTTCATGTTTGCCATCTTTGTCGCGATTGCCGGTACACCGAACTCCTGGTCGGTGATGGATTCCATGGCCATGATGGGCCCGGATATGACCCGTTCCCGCCTGCGTCATGCACTTGAAGTGATGGGAGGTTTCTCGAAAAAGGAGACCAAGCGGGTGGAAAAAGAGTACGCGGCGCTGCTGACGGAATAAACCGAAAAAAATCCCCGGAAAAGGTTGACCTCTTATAGGGCGATCCTTAATATACGCAGCCGTTGTGGGGCCATAGCTCAGCTGGGAGAGCGCAACACTGGCAGTGTTGAGGTCGGCGGTTCGATCCCGCCTGGCTCCACCAAGTTTTCTAGTCCCCTTCGTCTAGTGGCCTAGGACTCCGCCCTTTCACGGCGGCAACAGGGGTTCGAACCCCCTAGGGGACGCCAATTCGGCTTGACGGTCTAGTCCACCGAAAAGCCATCAAAAAACCGCCTTCGGGCGGTTTTTTTTGTTACGGGGTCTTACGGGGTCTGTCCCAAGGGGTCTGTCCCAAGGGGTCTGTCCCCGAACGGGGACTGACCCCATCCCATGGCCTGACTGGGGTGCGAAATTCATAGTTGGGTAATGGGGTCAGTCCCCGTTCGGGGACAGACCCCTAGTAGCAACAGCCCCCTTACCAACCCCCTCATAAGCTTTCACCATAATGGTATCGTCCGGAAAGTCCGCTTTCAGCTGATCGGCGATATGCGCGGCAATCAGTTCAACCGTGGTGTCCGTAGCCAGCATATAGACCCGTTTTTCCGGCAGCGTCAGGGAAAACTCGCCCTGTTCGGCTTCATATTCGAAACTGACGTAGGCCGTGCCGTCTTCGGCCACCCAGCGGCCGGTGACGTCCTCTTCGGTGCCCACGTAAATGTCTTCCCAGAGTCTTGCCCAGCGACGTTCCAGGTCCCGGTCACGCTGGCCGTTGCGGTCGATCCGGATGGGGGAGCGGTGGCCGTGGGCGATGCGCTGGCAGTTGCCCAGGTGCTTTTTCAGCCCGTGAACATAGTGATAGTAGGCACCTTCAATCACCTCTTCCCGCAGCTGAATGTCGATATCGGTGACGTTGCCGGGCAACACCGCCCGCAGTTCCTGCTGCAGCAATGTGGAAACAGCGGACGGAACAACCCGGTCAGAGGATAGCCACACCACGGCTTCGTCGGGGGAACGGTGAGTCAGGGCGGTGCCGTCGGTCAGGACCCAGGAAAACGCCTGGGGGTCGTTTTCGTCCCACTGCAGGCCGCTGTAGCCACGGGGAATGACCAGGCGATGGTCAACGCGTTCGTCGATGACACGTTTGATGGTGCGTTTGACGTTGCTGAAATCGAACACCATGCCCTGGTCGTCCAGCTCGCCACCAAGAACAACGTCCACAATCCAGCTTTCGCCTACCAGGCCCCTTGATGCATCGAGGTAGGCGAAATCAATCACCGTGAGATTGTCTACGAAAAGGTGGTTCATTGAGCAGGTCCACAAGGGTGGGTTGGAAGATGGGCGGAGTCTAACAAAATTCTGCCAGGCTATCTTCCAGCCTGATCGAAAGCCAAGGGATCAGGCGGCTGATGCTTGTCAAGCCATTGCCGCAGACCGGCGAGGGAAAGCGGGTGGCACAGCCAGAAGCCCTGGACGCGGTCACAGTTCAGATGTCTTAGTAATTCGGCGCTTTCCCGGTCTTCCACCCCTTCAGCAACCACCGAGTAGCCCAGCCCGTGAACCATGTTGATCGCGGTTTCAACGATCACTCGGGAGCTGTCGCTGGTGCAGATGTCGACAATAATTGAACGGTCGAGTTTGATTTCGGAAGCTGGCAGCTGTTTGAGGTAAGACAGCGACGAATAGCCGCTGCCGAAATCATCAATGGATATCTGCAGGCCGCTCTCGGCCAGGTGCTGCAGGGCCTTGAGGCCTGTTTCAGGGTCCTCCATGGCGGCGGTTTCAGTCAGTTCCAGGGTAAGTCGGCTGGCTGGTAGCCCGTGGCGTTGCAGGGTCTCGGTTATCTGGTGCCGCAGCCCCGGAGAAGACAGGTCCCGGGCGGAGATATTGATTGCCAGGGTCAGTTCCGGATGCGTCGCGTTGAGCTTTGCCAGATCCGCAATTCCACGGTTGATGGCCCAACTGGTGAGTTGCATGATCACGCCGGTTTCCTCAGCCAGCGGCACAAAATCCCCGGGGTATACCCAGCCGCGATCCGGGTGGTGCCAGCGGATCAATGCCTCAACGCCGATTACCCGACCGGTGCTGAGGCACATCTTGGGCTGATAGTGCAGTTCGGTCTGATCCTGGTTCAGTGCTTCCCTGAGATCAGACATCAGGGTCAGCCGGCTTTCGTCGTAGATATCGTACTGGGACGAGTAGAGGCCGGTTTCATATCGATCATGGGGTGTGATCTCCATCCCCACATGGGCATTGCGTATCAGCAGCGCCGCGTTGTCGCCGTGGCCCGGGTAGATCGCAGCGCCAAATTTCGGGTGAAGCTCAATGGCCAGGTTTTCCATCATTACCGGTTCGGCAAGCCGGCGCAGCGAACGGTTCAGGCTCTGGTAATCGTCGTCAACCTGCCTGCTGTCTATCAGCAGCCCAAAGCAATCGCCGGCCAGCTGGTAAACACGCTCTTCCCGCCCCTGGTTATCGTGAATGGAGACAACGCTCGGCAGGGACAACGCCAGGTCCATCATCTGTTGCGCAATCTGCTGAACCAGCTTTTCACTGCGGTTGAGGCCCAGGGTACGGTTGATCTCGTCCAGCCGGGTGATCCGTGTGACGCCAACAAAATAGATGCCTTCCGGGTCCTCGCTGAGCCGCTGATTGACCATCCATTCGAAGCGGTTGCGGTTGGGCAGGCCGGTCACCGGGTCGTGGGTCATGGCTTCGGTCAGTCGGTCCTGGGCTTCATTGCGGGCCTTTTCCTTTTTCAGGCTATCGGCCTGGGCCGCAATCTTCTCCTCCCGCTCCCGGTAAAGCCGGTCGGCCAGCGCCAGGGTCAGGATAAACGCTTCCAGGCCCGACCCGATCTGCATCGCGTGTTCGGTCAGGAAATTCTCGGGGAAGAAACCGAGGGAGCGCCCTGCGGTGGCCAGAACGCCTACGGTTAATGGGGTCCAGGCGAAGGTGAAGAATGCACCGGCCCTGACGCCGGCTGCCCAGGTAATGGGCCCGGCCACGAACAGCAGAGAGAAGAACACCAGCGCAGAAATGGCAGACAGCATAACGGCGTCGTTGTAGCTGAGGGTGAGGGCGCAGATGAAATTGAGGATCTCGAACCAGATCATGGCCCGGATAGCCACATCCAGTCGCGGGCTGTGGGCGGGAATTCGCAGGAACTGGCGGCAGAACAGCACCGAAAACAGAGCCAGGATTGGCATCGATATCAGCAGCGCCCGGGCGTGCAGGCCCGGTAAATCCGGATAGAGCAGTTGGAAGCTGTAACCCTTGATCGATGCAAAAAACAGCAGGTAGCCGCTGATCGCAAGCGCGTAGTAGAGATAGAGGCGCTCTCTCAAAGTCAGGAAGACCGCCAGGTTAATCAGAATAATGACAGTCAGGCTACCGTAGTAGAAAAAGTGAAGTTTCTGTTCGTGTGAGGCCGCCGCGAAAAATCCATGTTCGCGCCAGATATTCAGCGGAAGGATCATGGATCCCGCAGTTTTTACGCGAATGTACACCGTGGCTGTCTGCTCTGGTGCAAGAGCGAATCGCAACAGCATGTGAGGGTGGTCAACTTCCCGGGGGTAGAAGGCAAAACTGTCACCGGTGCGGAAGGTTTTCTGCAGTTGACCACCTGAGAGGAGGTAGAAAGTCACATCGTCCAGCTGGGGGTAGGCCAGCTCGGCAACCAGGTTAAGATCTTCGCTGGTACGGTTGCTGACGTTGAATCTCAGCCAGTATGCCGATGAAGTAATACCCTGGGTTGCGCTGCCCTCGGGTGCCTGTTGCCAGTCCTTGTCGGGCCTGTGGGTAATGTCGTCCAGGCTGGCGCTGGCGCTCGGGTCCTCGAGATATTCAAAGGTGGACGCGATCGGGCCCTGCCCGGAAATCATGATCGATGGCGCACTCGCCTGTGCCATCAATGAAAAACACAGTGACAGGAATGCCAGGACCACGGGAAGGGACGGGGCTGCTTTCAAAATCCGCTGACCGTTATAAATGCGTTCCTATGATCTTAGCCCAGTTTGTTGTGCCGGGTATGCAGCCTCAACCGAACAGGCCGGAAATATAGGCAATGCCCAGGGTAAAAATACCCAGGCTTGCGGCCAGGCCAATGGTGTAGATTCGGGAGGTCGCCGAACGCTGTTGCGAGATGAACAGGTCAATGGTGCGCTGGGCGATGTCTTCGGCGGTTTCCCGGGAAATTTCATGAGCCTGCTGGATCGCCTCTGACTGGAGCGTCTGCCAGAACTCCGTATCAATGGTCTGAACGCTGGTGATATGGTCTTTCAGTTCCGCCATGTTTTCGGCGGTGAAGCCGTTATTCTTTGCCAGCTCCTTGCGAACGTGGGACAGCTCCTGAACCAGGTTCAGATTCACTTCGGCGGCGACGTCGTCTCGCAGGTTGGCGGTGCGGTTATCGACCATCTCGGCAACGGCGTTCAGCTTCTCATCAATGACGGCTTCCTGCTTGCGGCTGGTCTCGTCCAGCACCCGTTTCAGATGATCAAACTGTTCATCAAACAGGGAGCTCAGCAGTTCATGCAGGCGGTTGTTGATGTGGGTTTTTACTGCTGAACGGGCAATCTGTTCAATCAGGTCACTGGTCAATGGCACAACCTGTGGATGAGTGCCCTGAGCAGTTCCGTTGGTTTTTGTCTCGGATTTTGGCGACAGTTCCAGGGCCGCATCCTCCGGAATGTCCAGCAGTTCTTCTTCATCCGTCTGGCCTGCAAAGTCCAGTTCCGGTGGCTCTGGCAGGGTGCCACCGGTGACGTCCATGTTGAGCTGTTCAAGAACCGAGCTCAGCCCGTCGATCTGGGGCGGCTTGGTGAGGATGTTGTAAACGCCAAAATTCCGGGCTTCTTCGGTAAAAGACTGGGATTTCTTGGACGTACACATGATGATCGGTATACCGGCGGTTTCCGGATTCCCCTTGATCGCCTTGGTGGCCTCAACGCCATTCATTCCGGGCATGAGATGATCCATGAAAATGACATCCGGCCGGTTGTTGGCGCTCAGGTAGTCCAGGGCCTCCTCAGCCGAGCCTGCCATGTTCACTTCCATGTCTCGGCCTTCGAGCAGTTTGCTCAGGGCGAACCGGGCTACTTTGGAGTCGTCTACCAGCAGTGCGTTCTTAATCGTCATGTCACAACCTCAACCTGTACAGCTTGCGTGTTCGTTACCGGGCCGATGCCTCTGGGCTTACCAGCCTTCCAGTGTCGGGCACTGAGTGGCCCGATAGCTCTTGTCCCGATAACAGACACCGGGTTCCGTGGTTCGGGCGGTGAAAATTTCACCGGCTGCTGTTGTCAGGCGAACCTTTCCATAGGGTTCGCCGTAGCGGAAGGTTGCCTGGATCGAGCTGCCGTTGGGATTACTGAGCAGACCCTTGCCGTGGAACGAACCTTCGATGTACTGACCTTCGTACTGCTTGCCATCAGCGAATACTTCCTTACCGGCACCATGGAACTCCCCGTTGGAAAATTCGCCCTCGTAAAGCCGGCCGTCAGGGTAGGTGAGGGTGCCCTCGCCGTGGAATTCATTATTGCGGAACCCGCCGACATAAAGCATGCCATCGGACGTCGTCAGGGAGCCGTGGCCATTAAGCTGTCCTTCGGCCCACTGGCCGGTCAGAATGTCGCCGTTTGACAGGGTCAGTGTGCCCTGGCCACTGAACTGGTCATCGCGGAACTGGCCGGTGTAGCGGGTGTCGTCCGCGCTTCGCCAGTTGCCTTCGCCATGGCGTTTCCCGCTAAGCCAGTCGCCTTCGTAGCGGCTGCCGTCGGGGTACCAGGCAGTGCCTTCGCCGTGGAACCTGCCGTCAACAAAGTGCCCTTCATAGCGAAGACCCTGGCTGTTCTCGAGGGTGCCGTCACCGGTTTTGACACCGCCGACCCAGATGCCATCACGAAACTCCACCTTGGTTATGGCCTCCAGACGGCCCACCAGAGTGGTTTCGTCACCGGCATCGAGAGTGACGTTGCGCTGCCAGGGTCGGTAGCCGCTCTTGCGAATCACCACATTGTAGGTGCCGGGGCTGAGTTCAAGGTCCAGACGGGTAGCGCCGTAGTTTCTGCCGTTCACCGAAACCTGATCGCCTACCACATTGGAGCGCAGCACCAGCTTGCCGGTGGTGGGTGCCGGTGTTGCGGGTACTTCTTCAACGGCAACCTGTGGCTCTGGCTCTGGTTCTGGCTCTGGCTCAGGTTCAGTCGCCAGTTCCTGTTTGGGCTCGGGTTCTGGTTTTCCGGGGGTTGCATCGGTAAGGGTCGGTGTCATGGCCGCCACGGGTTCGGCTTTTGCGACCCGCGTCGGTTGTTCAGGTATTTCGTCGATAACAAATGGCTCTGCGGTGATTTCCGGCTTGTCGTCAACAAATACGCTTTCGTCCTGCGGGTTTGCCGCAGCAACGGTTTTATCGAGTTCAGGCGTCTGCCGGTTATGACCGGCGGTGCCGGTGATATCCTCATGTACCGACGCAAAGCCTGCCGTAACCAGCAGCATCAGTGCGAGGACATTGATAAACAGAAGCGGTCTGAAATCGACCATAGGCAACCTCTCGGTACTCGTTTTTGTGCTGTTATCTTAACGAGTCAGGCTTGCCTTATGTAACATAAAGTCACTGAAGTTAACGAGAATGCAGGGCCTATCACACTTTGTCCGGAAGCTGATCATGGTTGAGCTGCTCCCAGGATCGCATGTAAACGTCTGCCTCGTATTCATAGGGCGATTTGAAGGGCGTTAACACGAAATCAAACACCAGGAAGAAGAATCCGATGGAGGCCCAGGCAATGGTCAGGGTGCTCAGGGAGGTTGCCTGCTCTTCAGGATTGGCCTGAACGAAGTTCTGCAGAATGGGGATCAGATCTGTTGCCATGACCACCGGATTGAAGCTGGAAAGCACAAACGGCAGCCAGAAGGCGATAAATACGGGGAAGAAACCGAAGGACCAGAGTATGCGCCGCAGCAGGTAGATGCCCACCGCCCGCCAGAACCGCTGGCGGACTTCGGGAACCCGGCGGACTTTCTCCAGATATCGGCGGCGCTCTGCCCAATAGGCGGCAACTTCGGGTGCCTGCATGGACGCGTGACGCCCCGGGGTAGAAGCCGGTTTCGCGGCCGTCGGAGCTGATCCGGATGTTTCATCTGACGTAGTAATCGACATTGAATCCTGCACTACCCTGTTGCGTTGCGTTTGTGCATGATAATCGAAAGTACGTGTTACCCTACAAATCCTTTTTCATGAAAGACAGGACAGTAATACATGGCTGCAGTTATGGGGACTATGGGCACTACGGAGAATACCGCGAACAAGGTCCATCCGGCCTTCGAGCAACTCCGAAGCCACCGCATTGACACGCTGAACATTACCGTTGAGGAATATCGTCATCGGAAAACCGGTGCTCGGCACCTGCACCTTGCGGCGGACAACGACGAGAACGTGTTCTTCGTGGCGTTGCGCACCTTTCCCATGGATTCCACCGGTGTTGCTCACATTCTGGAGCACACGGCCCTGTGTGGAAGCGAGCGGTTCCCGGTGCGCGATCCCTTTTTCATGATGATCCGCCGTTCGCTCAACACCTTCATGAATGCCTTTACCAGCAGCGACTGGACCGCGTATCCCTTTGCCAGCATGAACCGCAAGGATTTTGACAACCTGCTTACGGTGTATCTGGATTCGGTGTTCTTTTCGTCTCTGGATCCGCTGGATTTCGCCCAGGAAGGCCATCGCCTGGAATTCGACACCCCTGACGATCCGTCCACCGATCTGGTCTATCGTGGCGTGGTTTACAATGAGATGAAGGGCGCCATGAGCTCGCCCACGTCCCAGCTGTGGCAGAACCTGTCCAGCCACCTGTTCCCGACCACGACTTACCATTACAACAGCGGTGGCGAGCCCGACCATATTGTGGACCTGAGCTATCAGGACCTGCTCAGCTTTTATCGTCATCACTATCATCCCAGCAATGCCACCTTTGCCACCTATGGCAATATTCCGGCCTACGAGCACCACGAGCGCTTTGAAGAGCTGGCACTGAAGCGTTTTGACCGCCTGGAGATCGACCTGCCGGTGCATGACGAAAAGCGGATGTTCTCGCCGGTGCGGGTAGAGCAGGGCTATGCCATCAGTGATCAGGAAGAGACCGCCAACAAGACCCATATTGTGATGGGCTGGCTGCTAGGGCACAGCTTCGACCTGCAGGAAAACCTGGAAGGGCAGTTGCTGGCCAGTGTGCTGCTGGAGAACAGCGCGTCACCGCTGATGCGTGCACTGGAAACCACGGATATAGGCCACGCGCCATCGCCCATGTGCGGCATTGAAGACTCCAACCGGGAAATGACGTTTGTCTGCGGTATCGAGGGCACAGAGCCCGAGCAGCAGGGCGCACTGGAAACCCTGATCGAGGAAACCCTGGCGCGGGTCGTCAGCGAAGGTGTCAGCCAGGAACGGCTGGAAGCGATTCTGCACCAGCTGGAGCTGCATCAGCGTGAGATTGCCGGAGATCAGTTCCCCTATGGCCTGCAACTGATCATGAGCGCTATTTCACCGATGATTCACGGTGGTGACCCGGTCGAACTGCTTGACCTGGAGCCGGTGCTGGAGACCATGCGCGAGAAAATCCGCGACCCCGACTATGTGCCGGGCCTGATCCGCCGCAAGCTGCTGGAGAACCCGCATCGGGTGACCCTGACCCTGCGGCCGGACCAGAAACTGGACACCCGTCGCCAGCAAACCATTCGCGAAGCTCTGGCTCGTCGCAAGGCCGCGCTGACCGAACAGGAAGTTCAGGAAATTATCGAGCGGGCCCAGGCACTGGAAGAGCGCCAGACCCGCAAGGACGATGATTCCATTCTGCCCAAGGTAGACCTGACAGACGTACCGCTGCAGCTGCCGGAACCCGAAGGCCGTTATGACGGCGATGCCTCGACCTGGCTCTATGCCCGGGGCACCAATGGGCTGGTGTATGAGCAGATCGTGGTGCCGGTGCCGAACCTGTCCCGCGACGAACTGGTGCTGCTGCCTTACTACACCACGCTGATTTCCGAAGTGGGCTGCGGTGATCTGGACTACCTGCAGATGCAGGACCGGATTTCGGCCGAATCCGGCGGTGTCGGCGTTTCTTTCTCGGCCAAGGGCCAGATCGATAACGTGCACAACCTCAGTGGCTACATGATTTTCAATGGCAAGGCGTTGGCGCGTAATCGTGCCGCATTGACCCGGTTGCTTGGGGACCTGTTCAATAGCGCCCGCTTTGATGAGCATGATCGTATCCGTGAACTGGTGGCCCAGATTCGCGCCCGCCGAGAGCAGGCCATTACCGGAAGCGGCCACGGCCTGGCTATGGGCGCGGCATCCCAGGGCATCAGCCCGGGAGCCTGGCTGGCATTCCGGCTGGGCGGGCTGGAAGCCATTCGTGGGGCCAAGACCCTGGACAAATCCCTGGATGATCCGGATGCGCTGGCTGCGTTCTGCGATCAGTTGGCCAGCCTGCACAGGCGCATTCAGCAGCAGCAACAGCAATTCCTGCTGATTGCCGAATACGAGCAGCTGGAGCCAATGCTGGACGAGGTCAAAACCTTCTGGAACGGCCGGTCGGCACAGAACAGTGAAGCCTGGGTGCTTTCCCAGGACACCTATCAGGTCCAGCAGGCATGGCTGACTTCGACCCAGGTGAACTTCTGCGCCAGAGCCTTCCCGACGGTGGCCATAGACCATCCCGACGCAGCGGCGTTGACGGTTCTGGGCGGTTTTCTGCGTAACGGCTATCTGCACCGCGCGATACGTGAGAAAGGCGGTGCCTACGGCGGCGGCGCCAGTCAGGACAGCGTCAACGGCAGCTTCCGGTTCTTCTCCTACCGGGATCCTCGCCTGAGCGAAACCCTGGATGACTTTGACCGGTCGCTGAAGTGGCTGGAAGAGGAATCCCATAACGCCCAGGACCTGGAAGAATCCATTCTGGGTGTTATCGGCCAGTTGGACCGGCCCCGCTCGCCAGCGGGTGCAGCGCGGCATGCGTTCCACAACCATCTGTTTGGCCGCACGCCTGAGCAGCGCTCACGTTTCCGTGAACGGGTACTGGCTGTGACCATTGATGACATGAAGCGGGTAGCTGGCACCTGGCTGACGCCGGACAGGGCGAGTACAGCCGTGATTACCAGCCACGAAAACCGTGAACGGGTCGAGAAGCTGGGCCTTGAGATTCAGGAAGTCTGAACCGGGCCGACAGTGCCGACTATCGGTTTCGTTTCAACCCGGCGCTCACCATGATCCGGGTTGAAATTTCCTCCACTGAGTAGGCGGTGGTGTTCAGATAAGGAATCCGTTCACGACGGTACATCAGCTCTATTTCCTCGATCTCGTGCATGCACTGCTTGATTGACGAGTAGCGGGAGTTGGGTTTGCGCTCGTTGCGAATGGTCGCAAGCCGCTCCGGATCGATGGTCAGCCCGAATATTTTCTGCTTGTGTGGCCGCAGCGCCGCCGGGATTTTCTGGTCGTCCAGGTCCTCCTCGGTGATCGGGTAGTTGGCGGCTTTCACCCCATATTGCAACGCGAGATACAGGCAGGTCGGAGTTTTTCCGCTGCGGGAAGCGCCTACCAGGATCAGGTCGGCCTCGTCATAGTGCCGGGTACGTGCGCCGTCATCATTGTCCAGTGCAAAATTGACCGCCTTGATTCGCTGCTCGTAACGACTTTCGTTGCTGATCGCGTGGGATTTGCCCACAGAATAGGAAGACGACGACTGCAGTTCCTGTTCCAGGGGGCTCAGGAAGGTTCCAAAGATATCCACCATGAAACCGTTGGCGCCGGAAATAACCTCTCGGATATCACTGTTCACAATGGTGTCAAAGACCAGTGGGCGCGCGCCGTCAGTTTCCTCCGCCTGGTTGATGCGTTTGACCATCTCCCGGGCTTTTTCGGTATCGTCGATGTAGGGAACGGTAATCCGCTCGAAATCGATTTTTTCAAACTGGGCCAGAAGGCTGTGCCCGAGGGCTTCGGCGGTCAGGCCGGTGCCGTCGGAAATAAAGAAGGCGGTGCGTTTCATGAGGTCTGGTCAGGCTCCGTATTTGGCGGGTTCCCTAGGTAATTCCCACAGGTTACAGTATCATACACGCCGAGTTCGATAGCCCGTACTGCAATGAATCAAGGGAGACCTGCTTTGGAAGATTACATTATCTGGTTTGATCACCTGGGAATGTCTGACGTAGACCGGGTTGGCGGAAAAAATGCCTCGCTCGGCGAAATGATCAGTAATCTTGCCAATGCTGGTGTGACCGTGCCGGGCGGCTTCGCCACGACCGCGCATGCTTACCGTGAGTTCCTGGCCAAAGATGGCCTTCGTGAAAGAATTGACAACGCGCTGGACAGTCTTGACATCAATGATGTCAACGAGTTGGCACGTGTGGGCTCGCAGATTCGTCAGTGGATCATCGATATGCCGTTTCCCGAGGCCCTGGAAAAACCACTGGAAGATGCCTATGCCGCCCTGCAGGCAGGCAATGCCAATATGGCGGTGGCCGTGCGTTCTTCGGCAACGGCGGAAGACCTGCCTGATGCCTCTTTTGCTGGCCAGCAGGAGACTTTCCTGAACGTCGTCGGCCTTGAGCAGGTGCGCACTTCGGTCAAAGAGGTGTTTGCCTCTCTTTTCAATGATCGTGCGATTTCCTATCGGGTACATCATGGCTTTGATCACAAGCAGGTTGCCCTGTCTGCCGGTATCCAGAAAATGGTCCGCAGTGAAACTGCGGCGTCTGGCGTAATGTTTACCCTGGATACGGAATCCGGTTTCCGGGATGTAGTCTTTGTAACCGGTTCCTACGGCCTGGGTGAAACCGTGGTACAGGGTGCGGTGAATCCTGACGAATTCTATGTGCACAAACCCACCCTGGCCGCCGGTCGTCCTGCGGTTCTGCGCCGTAACCTGGGCAGTAAAGCCATCAAGATGGTGTACCACACAGACCCGACGTCCGAACAGTTTGTGGAAACCGTGAAGGTAGATCAGGAAGACCGGAACCGCTTCTGTATCACCGATGCAGAAGTGGAAGAGCTGGCGAAACAGGCGATGATCATCGAGAAGCACTACAGGCGCCCGATGGACATTGAGTGGGCAAAAGACGGTGACGATGGTCGTATCTATATCGTCCAGGCGCGCCCGGAAACCGTCAAAAGCCGGTCAAACGCCAATGTCATGGAGCGCTATCTGCTTAAAGAAACCGGTAAGGTTCTGGTAGAGGGGCGGAGCATCGGCCACAAGATCGGCAGTGGTCCGGTCAAGGTGATTACCAGCATCAAGGAGATGGACCGGGTCCAGGCCGGGGATGTTCTGGTTACCGATATGACGGACCCAGACTGGGAACCGGTCATGAAGCGGGCTTCCGCTATTGTGACCGATCGTGGCGGGCGCACCTGCCACGCTGCGATCATTGCCCGGGAGCTTGGAATACCGGCGGTTGTCGGCTGTGGCGATGCCACCGAGCTGCTCAGCGAAGGCCAGGAAGTCACCGTCTCCTGCGCCGAGGGTGATACCGGCATGATTTATGAGGGCAGCCTGGATTTCGAGCTTAAAGAAAATACCGTCGACTCCATGCCCGCGATTCCGTTCAAGATCATGATGAACGTGGGCAACCCGGATCGGGCCTTTGATTTCCAGGCACTGCCCAACGAAGGCGTTGGCCTGGCGCGACTCGAGTTCATTATCAACCGCATGATTGGTGTTCATCCGAAGGCGCTGCTGAACTTTGACGGCCTGCCGAGGGATGTACGTCAGACCGTCGAGAAACGAATTTCCGGCTACAGCTCGCCGGTGGACTTCTACGTCGACAAGCTGGTTGAGGGTATATCCACACTGGCGGCTGCTTTCTGGCCAAAGAAAGTGATTGTCCGCCTGTCGGATTTCAAATCAAATGAATACGCCAATCTGATCGGCGGTACTCTGTATGAGCCAGATGAAGAAAACCCGATGTTGGGCTTCCGGGGTGCCTCGCGTTATATTTCCGAGACCTTCAGAGACTGCTTTGAGCTCGAGTGTCGGGCGCTGAAGAAAGTCCGCAATGACATGGGGCTGACCAACGTTGAAGTGATGGTGCCTTTTGTTCGCACCGTGGGCGAGGCGGAACAGGTCGTCAGCCTGCTGGCAGAAAACGGCCTGAAGCGCGGTGACAACGGCCTACGCGTGATCATGATGTGCGAGTTGCCGGCGAACGCCATTCTGGCCGAGCAGTTCCTGGAGCACTTTGACGGTTTCTCCATCGGTTCGAACGATCTTACTCAGCTGACCCTGGGCCTGGACCGGGATTCCGGAATCATTGCCCACCTGTTTGATGAGCGCAACGATGCGGTGAAAGCGTTGTTGGCGAGTGCGATCCAGGCCTGCAAAAAGGCCAACAAGTACATCGGTATCTGCGGTCAGGGCCCATCGGACCACCCCGATCTGGCGAAATGGCTGATGGATCAGGGCATCGATACGGTGTCGCTGAATCCCGATTCGGTGCTGGATACCTGGTTCTTCCTGGCCGACGAAAAAATTGACTGATTGCTTAGACTGATTGCTTAGAAAAGGAGAGCGCAAACGTGGCTATCGTAACTCCCGACCTGTGTGACGAGCATCCGGAAATCCTGGCGGTTGAGCCCGGCTTCCGTAATTTCGGCGGCGTGGACAATTTCGGCGGCGAGATCGTAACGGTCAAGTGTTTCGAAGACAATTCAGTGGTCAAGGAGCAGGTAGCGCTGCCGGGCCATGGCAAGGTGATGGTGGTTGATGGTGGTGGCTCCAAGCGAGCCGCACTGCTTGGCGATATGCTGGCTGAGAAAGCGGTCAGCAACGGCTGGGCGGGACTGGTTATCTATGGCTGCATCCGCGATGTCGATGTCATTGGCAAAACCGAACTCGGAGTTCAGGCCCTGGGCACCCATCCGCGAAAAACCGAAAAACACGGCGTCGGCCAGTTGAACGTGCCTGTCACATTTGGCGGTGTCACCTTTCACCCCGGCCATTATGTCTATGCAGACAACAATGGCATCGTGGTATCAGAGAAGCCCCTGAAAACCGATTAACGGCGGGGCTTTACCTCAAGAGTTCTGAACCTGTAGGGCGTTAGCGCTTCACCTGAGTGATTTCGACGCCCAGCAGGAAACCTTCCGCATCCGGTTCGCATCGCAGAACCCGACACACGGTCTCGAAGGGTGGGAACTGGTCGCTGGTGGCGGGCAGGAGGGTATGGAGTTCATCCCCTTCAGCGAATTCGCGCTCAACAAACAGCTGCATGCCAGTGCCGCTAAGATCCCGACAGACCCCTGCCAGGGAAACGCCATTGCTGTCTGTGAGCTCAATCTCTGAATTCATCCTCATCCGATGAAAATCACGCTTCTCTGAATAGTCCTTCATGGTTACAGACATCCCGGTTTCTCCCGTTTGTTGTTTTGGTATTTATAAAGTGTCCGGGTAGGAGCGTCAAAGAATTCATCGGAATAAGAAGACCGGTAATCCGTTTCTGTCAGGGCCTGAGGATCAGGCCCAATTATCGGTTTTTCGGGTCGGCTTCAGGGCCGGAACGATCAGCGCGAGAATGATGCCCAGTAGAACCAGGCCGGCACCCAGAAGCATGAAGTCAGAATCGGTGTTGGCTTCCAGCCGCTCTTTTTCCGCCGTCAGCACTTCCAGTTCGTTGCGAAGCTTCTGGTTCTCATTACTGAGTTCTTCGTTGCGTCTGTTCAGGTTCAGAGCGTCGGCAGCAACGGTCTTGATCTCCTGCAGTTCCTGGCTCAGGCGACCGGCACGGGCCTCCAGGCTGCTTTCTGAGCTGCGCAGGGAATCCCTCTCCTGGGTAACGGCTTCCAGCTCGCTGCGCAGTGTGGTCACGGTCTCCCTGGCCTCGGCGAGCTGCCGGTTCGCGGCTTCCAGGCGCTCCCTGGCAATGGGAGTTTCCGTCAGGTAACGCGAGACCATCCAGCCTTCTATGCCGTCGGGGGTTCTGACCCGGCTGTAACCGGATTCCGAGCGCTCCAGCAGCTCCAACGGCGTACCACTGCGTACTCCGGAGTGCAGGATGCGGTATTGAGTACCTTCCCCGCTACGAATGGGGGCATAGAGAGTGTCATCCACGTACACGGTCTCTGCGAACGCCGAAGAGACGGTGAAAACGAGCATTAGGCAACAGAATAACGATCTTACAGAAGGCACTGGTAGATTCCCTGAAACAGTATTTTTAACGCGCAATTCTGGCATAGTTACCTGCCTGTACAAGGTGGGTTTCATTACAAAACCCTCATGCAGGTGTGCCGGTTCGGAACACCGCCCCGTCGGTCAGGGTAGAACCACCTTGAACGGTTTTACAGTGACTTTCTGGTATACCCCCGCGGCCACGTAAGGATCAGCATCGGCCCATGACTGCGCCGCCTCCAGGCTGTCGAACTCAGCGATCACCAGGCTGCCGGTAAAGCCGGCGTCTCCGGGCTCCGGGGTATCCAGGGCAGGGTGCGGACCAGCGACCAGCAACCGGCCTTCGTCTTTCAGATTGTTCAGTCGTTCCAGGTGAGCCGGCCGGGCCTGCATCCTGAGCGACAGGCTGTCTTCAATATCTTCACTGATGATTGCGTAATACATTATGGGCTCCGAGGGATATTCGTGTGGGTCAACGCTGGCTGGTACACTGGGCACTGTATTCGTCGACCATCCGGAAGTTCAGTGACTATACCCCAAGAAGCCAGTTTCTGCATCGACTTGCACTGCCACAGCACCGCCTCAGACGGTGCCCTGTCACCGGAAGACCTGATTACCCGCGCGTCTGAAAAAGGCGTGACCCATCTGGCGCTGACGGACCACGATACCGTGGCCGGGCTTACCCGTGCGGCGAGTTCTGCGGCAGGTGCGGGGATATCGCTGATCAGCGGAACTGAGCTGTCCTGCGTCTGGCGTAGCCAGACCATTCACGTGGTGGGTCTGGATTTTGACTCTGATGACCCGGTGTTTCGTGCAGCGCTGGACCGGCAAAACGATAACCGCTGGGGCCGTGCCCGGGCAATCACAGACAAGCTCAGCAGGCTTGGTGTCGATGATCTGCTCGGCAAGGCAACGCTTTGCGCCAATGGTGATGTACCGGGCCGCCCCCACTTTGCCCGTGTTCTGGTTGATGAGGGGATTGTCAAAGACCCTGCCCAGGCGTTCAAGCGCCATCTGGGTGCGGGGAAACCGGGAGACGTGAAAGCCTTCTGGCCCGAGCTGGAAGAAGTGGTCCAATGGATTGTTGATGCCGGCGGCGTGGCCGTTCTGGCTCACCCGCGTAAGTATCGCCTGACCGCAACCCGGCTTCGTGCCCTGGTGGCGGATTTCAAGCGGGCCGGTGGCCGGTCCATTGAGGTGTCCACTTCCGGCCAGTCGAGCGGCGATCTTGGTTTTCTGGCCGAGCTGTGTCGAAGGGAAGAGCTGTTGGGGTCCCAGGGAAGTGATTTTCATTTCCCGGGCGCGCCCTGGTGTGAGCTGGGTCGAATAACAAAAATGCCAGACGGTATTGAACCCGTCTGGCATCATTTTCGGACCCCTGTGGGTCAGGCCGGGGCGTGAAACAGCAGGTAAAGATCCGTCAGTGAGTCGGGAATGGCATCAGACATCTGTCTTGCCATCTTCTCGTCATTACGGACTTTCTGAAAATCTTCATCCTCGAACAGGCCGGACAGAGTCAGCATGGGAACCAGTAGGTCTGCGGCTTCTTTCTCATCAACTTCAAGCCAGGCATCCTCGTTTTCCAGGAAGGTGTCCACGAACCCTGCACACCAGTTTTCCAGGGCGTTCATGGGGTCACCGTCCTCGGGCTCTGGCAGCTCCAGGGTCTGGCCCATGTCCAGCGCATGGGCCATATCCCGGGACAGGCGCTCCACCACTGACGTGAATGCTGGCGGCGTTCCGTCAGCCGGCGCACGTTCTGTTCCGGTTGCCAGAGCGAAGAGTTCATTCACGTCCAGGGCAACCGGACCAACGACACTTGCACAGACAATACCGTGCAGGCCGAAGAAATCTACCGCCTCGTCGCCCCAGGGCTCGGCAAACAATATGTCTTCCAGCGCTTCAATGTCCGAATTGGAAAGCATTCTTTAATTGCTCCCTTCGGTCTTGCTGGCTTCTTCGGCTGCGCGACGACGCTTGCGAACTTCCCGCGGGTCATTGTAGGCACGGCCTGGTGTTACCGGCGGCGTTTGATCTGCTGGTGCCGGGGTTTCCTCAGCAGTTGACGGCGCTTCCTCTGTCGGTGCAGGGGTTTCTTTTGCGGCTGCAGGTTCCTCTTCCAAAGCTGCAGGTGCTTCGTCATTTGGGGTCGCCGCAGGCTGCGGCGTTTCCGGCTCTGGCCGAACCTGCTTTTCTTCGTCCTGAGTCGCTACTGGCTCCTGCTCCTGTTTCGGCTCGGGCTCTGCGTGAGCAACCTCGGGCTTCACAGTTTCTGACTTGGCCACCTCTGGTTCAGTCGCTTCTGCCTCGGCAACGGTCGGCTCAGCAACCTCGGGCTCAGTGACGTCAGGCTGAGTGGGCTCGGGTCGGGATGCCTCAGGGGCGGATTCCGACGCCTCAGGCTTGGCGCTCTCTGGAGTGGCTTCTTCGGCCGGGGCCTGCTTCTTCCCAGCAGCCTTGCGGGCAGACGTCCGGCGCGGGCGTGAAGGCCGACGTTCTTCCGGTGCTTTCGCCTCTTCTGGAGTCTTGGGCTCGGCTTCTGAAGCTTTACCCTCGGCGGCTGGTGCCTCAGGCTCGGCTGGCTCAACGGTTTGTGCCGTTGCCTCCGCTGCCGGGGCTTCTTCCGGGTGATCAGCGGGTGAGTCTTCCGGCGACGGGCTTGCCTCAGGCAGGATATCAGAGGCTTTCACTCGCTCTTTTACCGTTCTTTCGGCAACCGGTTCCTCTGCAGGGGCTGCTACCGGAGTCTCTTTCCGATCCTCCAGCGCGGTGTCCTTCTGGTCTTCCGGCTGGGTGTCCTTCTGATGGCGCTCACTGCGGGTGTTTTTCCGTTCAGCAGGCGTGGTTGAAGGCGTTTCAGCGGCGGATCCGTCGCGGTTGCGATTGCGCCGAGGTTTACGGCGTTTTTCTTCGGCTCCGGCTTTTTCCGGGGTCGCTGATGTTCTATCGGCAGTCACGCTGCTTTTGGCGGTCTGTGACCCAGCCGTCTGGGACGCAGTAGCTTGCGGGCTGCCCGTTGACGATGCCGCTGCCTGGGATGTACCAGCCGTTCTGGTCTGAGAGGCATCGGTGGTATCGTTCTGGTCGCGGCCGGGCTGCTTGCCACGGTTGCGGTTACGATTATTGCCGCGGTTGCGGCCACGATTTTCATCGTTTCGTGCCTGGCCCGGTCCGTTCTGACGGCGCTCGTTACCGGTGCGGTTTCCATTGCCGGATGAGCTGTCATCTCTGGCGACTCTGGATTTTCTGCGTTCCTGGCGATCCTGACCCCGACGGTCGTCACGATTCGGTCTTTCAGTGCCAGAGCTGCGTGGTGCGGGCTCCCCAATGATTTCTTCGCCGCTGAAGAAGTCGGCAATCTTGCGGCCGAGTCTGCTGAACAGGCTTTCGGTCGGTTCTTTGGCCGCTTCTGGTTTGGCGGCCGTTGCAGGGGCCGCTGAAGGGGCGGGAGCGGTGGGTCGAATCGCCTTCACTGCCGCCTGTTCGCGAGCCGGCGGAGGAGTAACCGGTGCCTCCAGAATTTCCTCTTCGCGCTGATTGTATTCCTGGGCAACCTGGTAGCTTGAAACATGCTCTGCGCCAGTTTCATCGTCACGCATACGCACGATTTCAAAGTGCGGCGTTTCCATGTGCGGCGCAGGCACCACAACAACCTGTACTTCCTGGCGGGCTTCAATGTCAGCCAGCTGTTTACGTTTTTCGTTAAGCAGGAAGGTGGCAACGGCGACCGGCACAATGGCGCGTACTTCGCCGGTTTTCTCTTTGGAGGATTCCTCAAAGATCAGGCGCATGATGCTCAGCGCCAGGGATTCGATGCCACGAATGGTGCCCTGGCCTTCACAACGGGGGCAGACTTCGCTGCGGGTTTCGCCCAGTGACGGACGCAGGCGCTGGCGCGACATTTCCAGCAGGCCGAAGCGCGAGATTTTGCCAACCTGAACCCGGGCGCGGTCAATTTCCAGCGCTTCCCGAACTTTCTGTTCAACTTCGCGCTGGTGCTTGGCGGGGGTCATATCAATAAAGTCGATGACAATCAGGCCGCCCATGTCACGGAGCCGCAGTTGCCTGGCGATTTCTTCCGCCGCTTCAAGGTTGGTCTGACGTGCGGTTTCCTCGATGTCCTGGCCTTTGGTGGCCCGGGACGAGTTAATGTCGATGGAAACCAGAGCTTCGGTGGGGTCGATCACAATCGAGCCGCCTGACGGAAGTTTTACTTCACGCTGGAAGGCCGTTTCGATCTGGCCTTCGATCTGGTACCGGCTGAAAAGAGGGATTTCATCCTTATACAGCTTGATCTTGTTTTCAAAGCTGGGCATGACTGCGCGAACAAAGTTCAGCACGTCTTCGTAAACGGTGTCTGAATCGATCAGGACTTCGCCAATGTCCTGGCGGAGGTAGTCACGCACGGCGCGGATAATGACGTTGCTTTCCTGATGAATCAGGAAGGGCGCCTTGCGCTCACTGGCGGCTTCCGAGATGGCTTCCCAGAACTGGACCAGATAGTTGAGGTCCCACTGGAGCTCCTCGGAAGAGCGGCCAATGCCGGCGGTACGCACAATGATACCCATGGACTTGGGCACCTGGACGTCGTTCATGGCTTCTTTGAGCTGGGCCCGCTCGTCACCCTCGATGCGTCGGGAAATACCACCGGCGCGGGGGTTGTTTGGCATCAGTACCAGATAGCGACCAGCCAGGGAGATAAACGTGGTCAGTGCAGCGCCTTTATTGCCGCGCTCCTCTTTGTCTACCTGGATGATGACTTCCTGGCCCTCAGAGACCACTTCCTTGATATTGATCTTGCCTTCAATCTGGCCGGGCGATTTCTTGAAGTATTCCTTGGAGATTTCCTTGAGCGGAAGGAAGCCGTGGCGTTCAGCGCCAAAGTCTACGAACGCGGCCTCAAGGCTGGGTTCTACGCGGGTAATGCGGCCCTTGTATATGTTGGCTTTTTTCTGTTCACGAGAGCTGGATTCAATGTCCAGATCGAACAGTCGTTGTCCATCGACCAGAGCTACGCGCAACTCTTCGGGATGAGTCGCATTTATCAGCATTCTTTTCATGGGAAAGAAAGGGTTCCTGTCGTTTTGTGATGACAGAAAACCGGGGGGATTTCATCAGCGAAGCAGAACGTGCGTGCCGCGGGGCTCCGTAATGCAGAGCAGGCCGACGGCCAGACAGATCAGACCAGAGCGGAGTAAAGCCCCGTCGATCCGAGTCTACCGCCGACGATTCCACTGCAAAAATACAGTGAAGAGTCGAATGAGGTCGTTGTCTGTAGACGCATGTTATCCGTTTTCAGGTTCACGCTGGCGCCTTGGGTCTCACGTCGTATTCGTATGCTGGACGGCCCGGCCCTGCGTGCTGGCAAAGATTTTTCGCGATGTAGCCCGACGGTTCTCCGTACGGTTACCATATCCCGCCAGACTCTGGTTTCCTTCCAGGGTATTGCCCCTGAGGTTTTTTCCCTAGAGCCAGTGGGAATTTTCCAATCGCCGTGCCCGATAATGATTGGGCTTCCGGCGCTCAAACTGTTTACCGGCGTTCAAACTGTCTATTAGTGTCGGTATACTCTGCCGCTCCGGCTTCTGGCGTTAGCGCCAGGCCGTAGACAAACGGCAAATCACGTCGGAATATAACAGTATTGTTCCGACCCTTCAATCCCGGGCGTTGTTCGGCAATTTAAGGCATTTATGTCACGGTCACCCAGACACAGGCGTACTCCCAGCCAGTCATCGAAGGAGCCGCCCGCGACGGCCCGCAGCGCCCAGCCGGGGGAAACGCGCCAGGGCGTTCGCAAGGTGGTGGTGGATGAAGATAACGCCGGCCAACGGGTGGACAATTATCTGATGGCCCAGGTCCGGGATCTTCCCCGCAGCATTATCTACCGCATCATCCGTAAGGGTGAAGTCAGGGTGAATAAAGGAAGGGTCAAGCCCGACACTCGCCTGAAGGCCGGCGATGAGGTTCGCATTCCTCCGGTCACTCGGCGGGAAAAGCCAGCGCAGGTGGTGCCCGGTGCGCGGGTCCAGAATGTAATGGAAGGCGCGATCATCTTCGAGAACGATCAGATGCTTGTGGTGAACAAACCCTCAGGCATCGCCGTTCATGGTGGCAGCGGCGTTGATTTCGGACTGATTGAGGTGCTGCGGGCGGCGCGGCCCCAGTCGAAATTCCTGGAGCTGGTGCACCGTCTTGATCGGGACACATCGGGACTGATCATGGTGGCGAAAAAGCGCTCCGCGCTGCGTTACCTGCAGGATGAGCTGCGCCAAAAGCGGATTCGCAAACACTATCATGCGTTGGTGTCCGGGCAGTGGGATCCGGCGGTGGCACGGGTCAGTGAGCCACTTTTGCGGTTCGAACTGAAATCCGGAGAGCGGCGGGTGAGGGTGGACGCGGCTGGCAAGGAATCGCTGACACTGTTTCGCTGCCTGAAGCAGTTCAGCGGTTACACCCTGGTTCAGGCATCGCCGGTAACCGGCAGGACCCATCAGATTCGCGTGCACAGCGCCTGGGCTGGCCACCCGATTGCGGGCGATGACAAGTACATGGATGATGTCAGCCTGAAAGCTTTCCGGTCAGCCGGTGGCGAGCGACTGATGCTCCACGCCAGGGCGCTGGAATTCACTTTGCCGTCGACGGGGGAGCCGATAAGACTTGAGGCGCCCTACGACGATGCGTTCGGGAGCATTGTCTCCAAATTCGGCGCCCGGCTCGAAACCGGTGAATAGCCTTCGGTCAGGAAATTCGTTATGGATGTAAAGGTAGTCATATTTGATTGGGACGGGACTCTGGTTGATTCCGTTGAGCACATTGCCGAAAGCCTGCACCAGGCCGCCACCGACCTGGGTTACCCCGAGCTTGAGCGGGAAGCCTACCGGGACATTATCGGGCTGGGGATGGTCGAAGCCCTGCACAAGCTGTATCCCGGCATCACTCATGAAGAAATGACCCGTATTCGCGAGGGCTATTCGGCCTACTTCTTTGCCAAGGTGACAACACCCCAGAATGTGTTTGCGGGTATGGCCGATGTGGTTGCCGATCTGCGCGCGTCGGGCCGCGGCTGTTCAGTCGCCACCGGTAAAAGCCGGCGTGGTCTGGAAGGGGCGCTGGTGTCCAGCGGTCTGGGGCCGCACTTTGACACCACCCGTTGCGCCGACGAGACTCGCTCCAAGCCGGATCCGCGCATGCTTTCGGAAATTCTTGAGTTCTACAGTATCCGGCCGGAGCAGGCGGTGATGATTGGCGATACCCGCTACGACCTCGAGATGGCCCAGCGAATCGGTATGCCGTCGATAGGCGTAGAATGGGGTGTGCATCAGCGGGATGTTCTCAGGCATTACGAGCCACACGCCATTGTGGATACGGTGGCAGATCTGCGTGGCGTATTAGGCATCTAGCAAATTACAGGCGGGACGTTTGAATGAGTGATTGGGATTCAGATCAGAAATCAGGCTGGGGTGATGAACCGGTGGATCGGGAACCTTCGCCCAGGGCTGGGCGCAGGTCACCGGCAATGCCCCCGGAAACCAGTCGCGACTGGAAGCTGATTGAAAAACTGGTGATGTCGCTCCAGTCCGAGCAGCGCAAAAGCAGGCGCTGGGGTATTTTCTTCAAACTGCTGACGTTCACCTATCTTTTTGCCCTGTTCTTTCTGCTTCAGTTTCCGATTTCTGGCGGCATCGACAGCGGGAGCAGCAAGCACACGGCGGTTATCGATATAACCGGCACCATTGCCGCGGATGAGCTGGCCAGCGCTGACAATATTGTCGGGTCCCTGCGCGAGGCGTTTGAGAGCGAGAATTCTGTGGCGGTGATCATGAGAATCAACAGCCCTGGTGGCAGCCCTGTCCAGTCCGGCTATGTTTACGACGAGATGCAACGGCTGAAAGAAAAGTATCCGGACAAGAAACTGTATGCCGTGATTTCAGACGTTGGCGCATCCGGAGCTTACTACATGGCAGCGGCAGCAGACGAGATTTACGCAGACAAGGCGAGCCTGGTGGGCTCAATCGGTGTCGTGGCCGGCGGCTTCGGCTTTACCGATGCCATGGAAAAGCTGGGCGTGGACCGTCGGCTTTATACCGCCGGGGAAAACAAGGCATTTCTGGACCCCTTCTCTCCGGAGAAACAGGAGGATGTCGACTTCTGGGAAGACGTGCTGGAAACCACGCACCGGCAGTTTATCGAGAGCGTGCGCGAAGGCCGAGGTGACCGGTTGGCGGACGATGAAAAGCTGTTTTCCGGGCTGGTGTGGAGCGGTGAGCAGGCCCTGGAGCTTGGCCTGATCGATGGTCTTGGCAGTACCTCTCATGTCGCCCGTCAGATTGTAGGTCAGGAAGAACTGGTGGATTACAGCCACCGGAAGTCTCCTTTTCAGGACATTGTTGACCAGTTCGGCGTCTCAGTTGGAAGTGGCATCGCCGATTACCTGATGGAATCCAGGCTCCAGTTACGCTAGGAGCTGGCCGCCGGTTGCGCGGCCAGAAGCGGGTTCAGGCCCCATTGGCGGAGCATGTTGGTCAGTGCGATTAAAGGAAGGCCCACCAGGCTGTTGGGGTCCGGGCCTTCCAGTTTTTCGAAGAGCGTGATGCCCAGCCCCTCCATCTTAAAACTCCCGGCGCAGTCAAAGGGTTGTTCTACCGTCAGGTAACGTCGGATTTCTTCTGGCGTCAGTGTCCGAAAGTGGGCTCTGTAGGTTTCGCAGAGACTCAACTGCTTACCGGTTTTCGCATCCAGTAACGCCAGGCCAGTAAAGAAGGTCGCTGTCTGCCCGCTGCTGCGTGTCAATTGCTCAATGGCGGTTTCAAGGTTGCCGGGCTTTGACAGCTGTTCGCCGTTGTTCAGGCTCGCGACCTGGTCAGAACCAATGATCCAGTGTCCGGGATAGGCGTCTGCCATTGCGGCTGCTTTCTCGCACGCAAGCCGTGTTGCCAGGGCTTCGGGTGTCTCGTTGGCCAGGGGTGTTTCGTCGATGTCAGGCGATGCCCAGGTAAAGGGCAGCCCGATCCGCGCCAGAAGTGACCGGCGATAGGGTGAGGATGAGGCGAGTAGTAGCGGTTGTGGCATGGCTGGCTCCTGTGCGATGTGTCATGTCGTAGAATACACCTATAAGCGGCCCGGGCTCTGCCCAAAAACCGGAGGAAGTCTTTGACACCGGCGGGCCAGGCCCCTAGAATTGCGCGCCTATGCCAAAAGCGCCAAACGCCGAACTGCCAAAATCCGTCGACCCCTTCAAGTTGGCGGAACAGAGTGTCGTATTGGAGGGAGAAGTTCCTCTGAGCGCATTGTCTCGTTTCCGGGATGCAGTCCATAGCGTTGGGGATGACAGCAGTTGTCGGGTTAGCCTGTCTTTTTCACAGGACCCGGAACGGCGTCGCATGGTAACGGGTGAGCTGGAAGCCCCTGTTGTGCTGGAATGCCAGAGATGCATGGGGCCGATGCCCTACACACTGGTTTCCAGGTTCAACCTGGGTCTGGTGACATCCGATGCCCAGGCTCAGCAATTACCGAAAGAGCTTGAGCCGTTTCTGACCGAAGATTTCAGTGCTGATCTCTGGTCAATGACGGAAGACGAACTTTTGCTGGTTCTGCCGCCATTTCCGCTTCATGAGCGCGACGAGTGTCCGGCAACGGAGACTCTGGAAGCGCTGGAACCTGAAGGCGTGGCGGACGAGCCAGAACAGAAATCCGGCGATAACCCGTTCAGCGTGTTGGCGGATTTCAAGACAAAGAAACATTAAACTTTACGAACATACGTTGATCAGGTCAGGAGCATAATCATGGCTGTACAGAAGAACCGAAAGACCCGCTCGAAGCGCGGTATGCGCCGTTCACACGACGCCCTGAGCACGGCAGCGCTGTCTACCGACACCACCACTGGTGAAGTTCATCGTCGTCACCACGTTTCGCCAGACGGTTTCTATCGTGGCAAGCAGGTTATCGAAGCGCGCGACGAGTAACATCGGGCCATTGATACTCCAGTGAGAGCCAGGTAATGCCGGATCAGGATGGCGGGGCGGTAAAACCGGTCACCATCGCGATTGATGCCATGAGCGGGGATCGCGGACCTTCCGTAGTGGTTCCGGCGGCACTGGCTGCTGTGAATGAAAACGAAGCCTTGAGCATTGTTCTGGTGGGTATCCAGAGCGAGCTCGAGGCTTTGTTGCATCAGGGCCACGAGCGAATCCGTATTGTCGAGGCGGCGGACGTGGTGCGAATGCATGAGCGCCCGTCCCATGTCCTGCGGCATAAGCGCAGTTCTTCCATGGCCGTGGCGCTGGGGCTGGTGCGTGACGGCGTCGCCCAGGGTTGTGTCAGTGCCGGCAACACCGGGGCCCTGATGGCCTTCGGCCGCTCGGTTATCCGCATGTACCCGGGTATCGAACGTCCTGCCATTGCCAAACTGATTCCGTCATTGCGGGGACGCTGCCATGTGCTCGACCTGGGTGCCAACGTTGATTCGTCGGCTGAGAACCTTTACCAGTATGCCCTGATGGGTTCTTTGATGGCCTCGGCCATATGCGGCCAGGCGGAGCCAAGAGTGGCTCTGCTCAATGTCGGCGAAGAGGAAATCAAGGGTAACGAGCAGGTGCGACTGGCGTCTCACATGTTGGCGCAATGCGACACCATCAATTACATCGGCTATATCGAGGGCAGTGATCTGTTCCGGGATGTGGCAGACGTTGTGGTTTGTGACGGTTTCGTAGGCAATATCGCCCTTAAAACCGGAGAAGGCGTTGCCGGACTGCTTATCGAATTGCTCGAGCAGGCGTTCACTAAAACCCTCTACGGCCGGTTCATCGGTTTTATGGCCAGGCCCATTATGGGTAAGTTACTGCGCCTCATGGATCCATCGCGTCATAACGGTGCCAGTCTTCTTGGGCTCCAGGGCGTCGTTATAAAGAGCCATGGCAACGCCAATGAGCGGGCGATGCTCGCGGCGATCCGTCAGGCGGTCCGCGAAGTCCAGCTGGAAGTGCCGGGACGCATCAATGAGCGCCTCGACGACCTGATGTTCTAGCCACCTGCGATCGCAAGGTGGTACGAATGCTCGATACCGACTAGAGTCTATCTCATGCTGCCAGATTGGCCCGCCATCAGGCTGGCTTGTACTATTGGCTAATCTTCAGTCACAGCGTAAACCGGTAATATTCTCACCATGAAATCAGCCTTTATTTTTCCAGGACAGGGATCGCAGTCAGTCGGCATGCTCGCACAGGCCGCCGAAAGCTGGCCGATGATCGAAAAAACCTTTGATGAAGCCTCATCGGTGCTTGGCTACGACCTCTGGCATCTTTGCCAGCAGGGCCCCGCAGACGAGCTGAACCAGACAACCGTTACCCAGCCGGCCCTTCTTACCGCCAGCGTTGCCTTGTGGCGCCAGTGGTTTGTTGCCGGCGGCCCTTCTCCGGATTTTCTCGCAGGTCACAGTCTGGGCGAATACAGCGCTTTGGTGGCGGCAGAAAGCCTTAACTTCTTTGACGCGCTTCGGCTGGTCCGTTTGCGTGGCGAATTGATGCAGTCGGCGGTGCCGGCTGGCACTGGCAAAATGGCGGCCATTATCGGGCTGGAAGATGATCAGGTCACCGAAGCCTGCGCGGAAGCTGCGAATGGTGAGGTAGTGTCTGCGGTGAATTTCAACGCTCCCGGTCAGGTCGTGATTGCCGGTTCAACGGCGGCGGTGGATCGGGCTATTGATGCCTGCAAGTCGAAAGGGGCTCGCAAGGCCATGGCACTCCCTGTTAGCGTGCCATCTCATTGCGCGCTCATGAGAGGCGCTGCCGAGCAGCTTGCCGAGGCGCTGGATGAAGTCGCATTTAACGATGCTGTCATTCCGGTTGTGCAGAATGTGACTGCCCGGGCCGAGACTGAAAGCGACACACTGAAAGCCAATCTGGTCAGACAGCTGTACTCACCCGTGTTGTGGACAGATTCCGTACGCGCGATGTCGGCGCAGGAAGTCCGGGTGGCAGTGGAATGTGGCGCGGGGAAAGTGCTGGCGGGATTGGCCAAGCGGATTGATCGAGACCTCACGGTGTATGGCATTGAAAGCCCGGAAGCGCTGGAGAAGGCGCTGGACGGCTTCAGGCAGTAACCTCATTTCTGAAACAGTTAGGGAGTAAACCATGTCGCTTGCAGGCAAGACCGCACTGGTCACCGGTGCCACCCGTGGTATCGGAAAAGCGATTGCAAAGGCGTTGGCGGAGCAGGGTGCTACAGTGGTCGGCACGGCGACCAGTGAACAGGGCGCCGAATCCATTACCGCGGACCTGAAAGCCTCCGGCGGTTTCGGCCTGGTGATGGATGTGTCTGACCCGGCCAGCGTGGAAGCCGGTCTGAAACAGGTAAGCGAACAGGCGGGCGCGCCGGCGATTCTGGTTAACAATGCTGGTATTACCCGCGATAACCTGTTGATGCGACTGAAAGATGAGGACTGGTCTTCGGTGATGGAGACCAATCTGTCCAGTGTCTACCGGACCAGCAAGGCAGTGCTTCGGGGTATGGCCAAGGCGCGCTGGGGACGCATTATTAACGTGAGCTCGGTGGTTGCCGGCATGGGGAACCCGGGCCAGGCGAATTACTGCGCGGCCAAGGCCGGTGTCGAAGGGTTTACCCGAAGCCTTGCCAAGGAAATGTCGAACCGGGGTATTACTGCAAATTGCGTTGCCCCCGGTTTTATTGACACTGATATGACCCGAAAACTGGACGACAAGCAACGCGAAGCTATGATGGAAGTCATACCCGCCGGTCGTCTGGGTGAGCCGGAAGAAGTGGCAGCAGTGGTTGCCTTTCTGGCATCGGACGCAGCCGCCTACGTGACGGGTGAGACAATCAACGTCAATGGCGGCATGTACATGGGCTAGTCCGGCTGCGGGCTGATCGCGCAACTCCTTGTTGCGAAACATGTTTGAATGGAATCCCTGCTTGTTCGCAGGTTGGGTTTAAACTAAACTGGCAGCATCTGAGTTGCTTGGTTGACACAAAAAGTGAGGACATTATGAGTACAGTTGAAGAGCGCGTTAAGAAGATTGTCTGTGAGCAGTTGGGCGTTAAAGAGTCCGAGGTTCAGAACGCATCTTCTTTTGTAGAGGATCTGGGCGCTGACTCACTGGACACCGTCGAGCTCGTCATGGCACTGGAAGAAGAGTTTGAAACCGAAATTCCCGATGAAGAAGCAGAAAAGCTGACGAGTGTTCAGGACGCGATCGACTACATTGTCGCGCATACCTGATACTCTGAAAGGTCTGTAAACCAGGCAAGAAGCCGTCCATGTGAATATTCAGTGGACGGCTTTTTTATTGGATATTCCGGAAGATCAACAAGGCTTCAGGTGAAGGATTATGGCTAAACGACGGGTTGTGATTACGGGTATGGGCATGCTGTCGCCGGTTGGCAATGATGTTGCCTCCTCGTGGGATGCCGTGCAGAAAGGCGTCAGCGGTATTACCGGTATAGACCGTTTCGATACCACGGGATACAGCACTCGTATTGGTGGCGCCATCAGGGATCTGGACCTGGAGCCGTATCTGTCCACCAAGGATGCCCGAAAGCTGGATGCGTTTATTCATTATGGCATCGTTGCCGCGCAGCAGGCGGTAGATGCCAGCGGGCTGAATGACTTTCCGGAACTGGACAAAGAGCGGGTGGGCGTTGCCATTGGTTCCGGTATTGGTGGTCTGGAGTTCATTGAGAAGAACATCATCAGCATGGAAAAAGGGGGGCCCCGAAAGGTGTCGCCATTTTTTGTGCCTGCATCCGTCATTAACATGATTTCCGGCAACGTGGCCATCCGGTTTGGGTACCAGGGCCCGAATATTGCCATAGTCACCGCCTGCACCACCGGGACCCACAACATCGGCTATGCCGCCCGTACCATTGCTTATGGTGATGCTGACGTGATGCTTGCCGGGGGCTCTGAGATGGCCACCACCCGCAGTGCGATAGCGGCATTCTCCGCGGCCCGGGCGCTTTCCACCCGTAACGATGAGCCGGAAAAGGCCAGTCGACCCTGGGATAAAGGCCGTGACGGTTTCGTGCTGAGTGATGGTGCCGGTGTGCTGGTACTGGAAGACCTGGAGCATGCCCGGCGCCGTGGCGCGACTATTCTGGGCGAAGTAGCGGGTTTTGGCATGAGCGACGACGCCTTTCACATCACGTCGCCACCGGAAGGCGGCGCTGGAGCGGCCCGGTCCATGCATAATGCCATTCGCGACGCAGGCATTGAAACCGGGGACATTGATTATATCAACGCCCACGGTACCTCGACCCAGGTGGGCGATGTGGCCGAGGTTGCCGCCGTCAAATCGGTTTTTGGCCAGCATGCCGGCAAGCTGGCCGTCAGCAGTACCAAGTCCATGACTGGGCATCTGCTGGGCGCTGCGGGTGCCGTTGAAGCCATTTTCTCTGTGCTTGCCATAAAAGATGGCACTTTGCCGCCGACCATTAATCTGGACGACCCGGATGACGGGTGTGACCTGGACTTCGTTGCAGAGGGTGCCCGTAAGGCCGATATCCGTTTCGCGCTTTCCAATTCCTTCGGGTTTGGTGGCACCAACGGAACCCTGATTTTCCGCCGCTTCGAAGACTGATCAGTACCGTGCTCACCGTGATCCAAGCCAACAGCCAGGCGGTTCCCGCAGCGGATCGCGGGCTCGCTTACGGTGATGGCCTGTTTGAAACCATCCGGATGTCGGGGCAGAAGGCTCTGCTTCGCCAGCATCATCTTCGGCGCATGGCTTCTGACGCGGCGCGTCTCGGAATACCCGCCGATGTTGATGACCTTGATCGTGAGCTTACCCGGGCCGCCCGGCGCCTTGGGCCGCCGGATGACAACCATTCGTGGATTCTCAAGCTGATTCTTACCAGGGGCAACGGTGGCCGGGGTTATAGGCCGCCCCAGAACCCGGAGCCGCACCTGATTGCGTCTTCGGCGACTCTGCCGCCTTTGCCCGGCCCGGAGGGCGTCGTGGCCCGCTGTTCCAGCTTTCCACTCACAGTGAATCCGAAGCTGGCCGGCATCAAGACCCTGAATCGGCTGCAGCAAGTCATGGCCAGCCGGGAGTTTACCGGCGCTGAGTGGGAACTGATCATGAAAGACGGTGCTGACCACCTGGTCGAAGGTACCCGTACCAACCTGATTGCCCGTCTTGGGGATTGTTGGGTGACTCCGCCGGCAAGTTCCGTAGCCGTCGCCGGCGTGATGCGTCAGTACGTCATGGAACGCCTGGTGCTAGCGGGAGAAACGGTTCTGGAGCGGCCCCTGCCCGCCGACCTGGCGGCACGGGAAGACCTGCGCGGGTTTTATCTGCTTAACAGTGTGTTCGGAGTTGTCGCCGTGCGTTCCTTCGAGGGAGCGGATTTGCCAGTCGATGGCACACTTGCGACAATCTGCGGCCCTATTGAAACTTTGGAATAGTCGCTTGGTGAAGAAGTTACTGCTGGCAGCCGTCTCACTGATTGTTCTTCTGGGTTCCGGCCTGGGCATCTGGCTCTGGCAGGGTCTTCAGACCCTTGAACAGCCTGTTGTTCTGGACGAACCGGTTCTGTTCTCGGTGCCGATGGGCGCAGGGTATGACCAGATCGCCCGGTCAATGGAACAGAACGGATTTATGGATGACAGTCTGTGGATGCGGATTCACGCCCGTCTGAATCCGGAACAATCCAGGCTGCTGGCTGGCGAATACGAGTTCACCAGTGGCATGTCACGCCTGGATATGATCCGCAAAATGGTGTCTGGCGATACCAAACAATGGCAGATCCAATTCATCGAGGGCTGGACCTTCCGGGATATGCGCAAGGCGATTGCTGCCAACCCGCGCCTGGACAAGGTCACCACGGACTGGACCGATGCCCAGATCATGGAGGCGATGGGCGCTGCAGACGAGCACCCGGAAGGGCGTTTCTTCCCGGATACCTATCTGCACGGCAGCCAGGAAACCGATCTTGACCTGTATAAACGGGCGTTCAACCGGATGGAACGCGTGCTGGCGGAAGAGTGGGAGAACCGGGCTGAAGGCCTCCCTTACGACACTCCCTACGAGGCCCTGATCATGGCTTCTATTGTCGAGCGGGAAACCGGTGCTGCGCATGAACGGGCGGAGGTTGCCGGGGTGTTTGTCCGTCGTCTTGAGAAGGGCATGCGTCTGCAGACGGACCCGACGGTGATCTATGGTATGGGTGATCAGTACAAAGGGCGAATTACCCGCAAGGACCTTCGCACCTATACCGACTACAACACCTACCGGATCAACGGTCTGCCGCCCACACCCATAGCGCTTTCCGGACGGGAAGCCGTGCATGCAGCCCTGCACCCGGCCGATGGAGATACTTACTACTTTGTCGCCCGGGGTGACGGCACCCACAAGTTTTCTCGCACTCTGGCTGAGCATCAGGAAGCCGTGCGCCAGTTTCAGCTGAACCGACGTGAAGACTATCGCTCGTCGCCAGCAGCCCCTGAAACTGACAGTCAGAAGGAATAGCCGAGCCCATGAAACCAAGGGGGCAGTTCATTACGTTTGAAGGCACTGAGGGTGTCGGCAAGTCGACCCAACTGGGCCAGGCGGCATCGCTCTTGCGCGACCTTGGCGTTGAAGTGGTGGTTACCCGGGAACCCGGTGGAACCCCGATGGCGGAAGCAATCCGTGATTTGCTGCTGGCGCCCCGCGACGAGCCGGTTAACGATCTGACCGAACTGCTGCTGATGTTTGCCGCCAGGGCCCAGCATCTGCACACGCGCATTCTTCCGGAGCTGGAAGCCGGGAAATGGGTGTTGTGTGATCGCTTTACTGATGCGACCTTCGCCTACCAGGGTGGCGGACGGGGCGTACCGGCAGATGCAATCGCAACGCTTGAAACGCTGGTTCAGGGCAGTGTCCGGCCCGATCATATTGTTTTGCTTGACGCCCCGGTGGAAACCGGGATGGCCCGGGCAAGGCATCGGGGCGAGCTGGACCGGTTCGAGCAGGAGGCGGTGGCATTTTTCGAGCGTATCCGGCGCACCTATCTTGACCGCGCTGCCGCGGCACCGGAAAGGTACCACATTGTCAACGCCGCCCGACCTCTTGAACAGGTCAGCGAGGACGTCTCACATCTGTTCAAAAGTTTCGTTCTGCGCTGATTCGTGCAAATTCTGACCATATCTGGTTTAATCAGGTTATATTTTCTGTAAACGGTCGGTATGTAGGTATGTTGGATGCGCGCCTGCTAAAGCTTCCTACCGCTTCTCATCAGCATCGGCATGAACACCATCAGATCGTGGTGGGAGTTCGCGGCGAAGCGGATCTGAATGTTGATGGCACCGGCTCTCACCTCGATACCTGGCGGGCCTGTCTGGTGCCTACCCAGGCCCGGCACGATTACTGCGGGGATCTCCAGAACCATGTTCTGGTGATTAATCTTGACCCGTTTATTCCTCCCCTGGCCAGCCCTGAACACGCCGATTACGAAAAACTGGCTCCGCTTTTCGAGAAGCCCAGAACCTTTGTGCTGGATAACAAATTACAGAACCTGGTCCAGTTTGTCGCAGGCGAGTTTGATCGGTCCCCGGGAAATGAAGGTATGAAACGCCATCTGGGCGCCAGCATTCTGCATTGCATGGCGGAGCGCCTGAACGAGGACCGGGATATGCGCGCCAATCGTCATGCCATTAGCCCGGACACCCTGCGGCGCTATATCATGGAGAACCTTCAGCGCAAGATAACGGTGAATGATCTGGCCGGTGTTGCCTGCCTTAGCGTTAGCCGGTTTCATGAGATGTTCCGGGATGTGACCGGGATCACGCCCCACCAGTTTCTGTTGCAGACCCGGCTCGATCAGGCCGTGCAGTTGCTCGCAGGTACCACGCTGACGATCTCAGAGGTCAGCTTTCGTACCGGATTTTCCTCCCAGAGTGCGCTGACAAACGCCCTCAGAAAGTACAAAGGCATTACGCCCTCCCGACTGCGTTCCGCTGCCTGATCCCTGGACATTCCTGCCAGAAGCCAACTCAGTATGATTTTGCAAAAGAATCGTAGAAATTTGTAAGCCCGCACTCCGTATTACTACTAAGTTATTGTCAGGTTGGTCTACTTGACCTGCGCAGAGGCGCAGGAAGAGACCAGTGTGATGGGCAAAGCGGCGTATCGACAGCATCCGCCGCGAGGATGGTCAGATGTTCGATGCGAGCAGGGCTCTGGAGCCTGCGTTTCAGGAACAGCCTATCTCTTTCTTCTGGCAGAGCATCCTTGCGAACTACGCTGTCAATGAAGACTCCTACCTCAGGAAGCTGATCACCCTCGCCCAGAGCGATGCTGCCGAACAGAAATTTGCCACCGAAACCGCAACGGACCTGATCCACAAGGTTCGGGAACGGGACGACGGCGTCCACATGATTGATGCCCTGCTTCAGGAATACAGCCTGGATACCGAGGAAGGCATCCTCCTGATGTGCCTGACTGAAGCCCTGATGCGAATACCGGACAAGTTCACTGCCGACCGGCTGATCCATGAAAAAATGACCGACGCCGACTGGGACCGTCATCTGGGTTGCAGTGACTCAACGCTGGTGAATGCCTCCACCTGGGGGCTGCTGTTGACCGGAAGGGTGATCCGAATGGATCGCCGACTGGACGGGTCTCCTTCCGGAATCTGGCGTCGTCTGGTGAGGCGCAGCGGCGAGCCGATGATTCGACGGGCATTGAACCAGGCGATGACGATCATGGGGCGACAGTTCGTGCTTGGCGAAAGCATTTTTGAAGCGCTCGACCATGCGGAAAGCTACCGCAGTAAAGGGTACACCTATTCTTTTGACATGCTCGGTGAAGCGGCGATGACCGAGCAGGATGCAGCCCGGCACCTCAGCGATTATCGCCATGCCATTGCCGCCGTCGGCCAGCAGGCCTGGGATTCGACCAGATTATTGCCGCCCTCCATTTCCATCAAGCTTTCAGCCCTGCACCCCCGGTACGATGCTTTCCATGAAAACCGGGTACTGGAAGAGCTTCACCCGGTCGTTTGCGAGCTGGTTGGCTTTGCCAGGGAGGAGGGCGTTGCGATCACTCTGGATGCCGAGGAAATGGATCGGCTGGAGTTGTCGCTCAAACTGTTCGAACAGGTGTTCCGGTCGCCCTCCGCTGAAGACTGGAGTGGCCTGGGGCTTGCCGTACAGGCCTATTCCAAACGTGCATTGCCGGTGATCTGCTGGCTGAACAAGCTGGCGAAAGAGCAGGGAAAGGAGATTCCGGTGCGTCTGGTGAAGGGGGCCTACTGGGATAACGAGATCAAGCATGCGCAACAGCTTGGCATTGCGAACTACCCGGTGTTCACCCGAAAGGAAAGCACTGACACCTCCTACCTTGCCTGCCTCAGGTTTCTGCTAAGCGATTACACCAGAGGGGCCCTCTATCCTCAGATGGCCAGCCATAACGCCCATACCGTGGCCTCGGTGCTGGCCATTGCTCGCAAAAAGGAACGCCCAATCGAACTGCAGCGACTGCATGGTATGGGCGACGCTCTTTACGAGTCAGTTCTGAAAGAGCATGAAACTCCTGTCCGTATCTATGCCCCGGTCGGTGGTTATCGGGAGTTGTTGCCGTATCTGATTCGGCGATTGCTGGAAAACGGGGCCAACTCCTCGTTTGTCCATCGGTTAGTGGACGCCGCAACACCGGTCGATGCCCTGGTTCAGGATCCGGTACAGGAGCTTGAGAAATACCCGACACTGTCCAATGACCGGATTCCTTCGCCATCAGCGCTTTACGGCAATGAACGTTTGAATGCCAGAGGCTGGAATCTCAGGGTAGCCGATCACCGTGATCCCTTGCTCAGGGAACTTGAGAGCTGGCGTCGGCATCGCTGGTCTGCAGGGCCACTGATCATGGGTGAGCCCAGTTTCAAGGGGGAGGGCAGAGCGGCCCCTTCAGCGGCGGACATGTCCCACAAACTGGGGAAAGTCTTTTCCAGCGATCTATCGCAGACAGGCAAAGCCCTTCAGGCCGCACAGAAGGGGTTGGCGGACTGGCCCGGCAGACCAGTTGCCGAACGTGTCCAGTGTCTGCTTCGTTACGCGGAGCTGCTTGAAGAAAATACCGCTGAACTGGTTTCGCTTTGCAGCCAGGAAACCGGCAAGTCAGTCAGGGACGCCGTTGACGAGTTGCGTGAAGCGGTTGATCTTTGCCGTTATTACGCCAGCCAGGGAAAGGCGCGATTTGGTCACGCCATGGCGTTGCCGGGGCCGACCGGGGAGACCAACGAGCTCTACATGGAGGGCCGCGGCATCTTCTTGTGTATAAGCCCGCAGAGTTCGCCGCTGGCGGTCTTTTCGGGGCAGATTCTGGCTGCGCTGATGGCGGGTAATCCGGTTCTTGCCAAGCCTGCATACCACGCCAGCCTGACCGGTTTCCGGGCAGCGGAACTGATGCTCGAAGCTGGCGTGCCTGCCGGCGCGCTGCAGCTTTTGCCGGGCGATGGCGCCACCATCGCAAAAAGACTGCTTCCGGACCCTGGTATCGCCGGCGTTGCCTACACCGGTTCCAGGGCGGTGGCGCGCCTGATCAACCGGGCACTGGCGGAGCGGGAAGGTGCGATGGCGCCGTTGATTGCAGAGATGGGCGGCCAGAATGCAATGATTGTCGACAGCAGCGCACTGCCTGAGCAGGTCGTCGCGGATGTGATCAAGTCAGCATTTACGGGAGCCGGGCAGCGGTCTGCGGCATTGCGGCTGTTATATCTTCAAAGGGATGTTGCCGAACGGATCGAAACGCTGTTGGCCGGGGCCATGAGTCAGCTTTCATTGGGTGATCCTGGCCGTCTGAATACCGACATTGGCCCTATTGCCGACGCTGGCACTCGCTCCGGGCTAGTAGAGCATCTGGAGGTTCTTGAGTCCGGGGCGCGCCTGATTGGTCGCGCGCCTCTACCGGAGGATGCTGACAAGAGCCTGTTCGTCGCGCCGACCGCCTGGGAAATAAAATCACTTAAATACCTGAAAAATGACTGTTTCGGGCCTATCCTTCATGTAATCCGTTACGATGCTGACCGTCTGGATAACGTGATTGAGGACATAAACGGCCTTGGATGGGCTCTTACGCTGGGCATTCACAGCCGCAGCGAATCAAGCGCAGCCTATATCGAGAAGCGCATCAAAGCAGGCAACACCTACGTCAATCGTGACCAGTTGGGTGCTGTCGCCGGCGTTCAGCCATTCGGTGGCCAGGGCCTTACGGGTACCGGGCCCAAGTCAGGTGGCCCTAATTATCTGTTACGTTTTGCTGCAGAGAGAACCCGAACCATCAACACCACAGCGCTTGGGGGCAATGCATCGCTGTTGTCTCTGGGCATCGAGAGGGTGTGACGTGCGCGTTGTCTTGACGACGTTGCTAAATTCAAACGGAACCATAAGGAGGTAACCATCGGATAATGGGGGCTTTGAGCGAATGACAGCCGTGCCGTTTTAGCGGGGCAAAGCAAACCGTTAACAAATATAAAGAGGGCGACTGCCGGGCCTGGCGCGGTATGCGTACCAACTGGTCGGAATGCGTTCCGGCCCAAAGTACTGGAGGATTTTCATGGCTATTGGTGTATGGATTAGTCTGATTGGTTATTTTGCGCTGATGATCGCCATTGGCGTTTATGCGATGCGCACATCTACGTCTTCATCCGAGGATTACATGTTGGGTGGACGCTCGCTCAGCCCGAAGGTAGCGGCGCTGTCCGCCGGCGCTTCGGATATGAGTGGCTGGTTGCTGCTGGGCCTGCCCGGCGCGATGTTTGTCTCGGGTCTGGGTTCGGCCTGGATCGGTATCGGCCTTCTGGTTGGCGCGTTCTTCAACTGGACGCTGGTAGCGCCGCGTCTTCGTGAACAGACGGTTCATTATGGTAATGCCATTACCATCCCGTCTTTCCTCGCTAACCGCTTCCCGACCCAGGCGTTGTCCCTGCGCACGGTCTCAGCCATCGTCATTGTCATTTTCTTTGCGGTTTACACGGCGTCTGGTCTGGTTGCTGGCGGCAAGCTGTTTGAAAGTGCATTCGCCGGCATCTTCAACTTTGGCGGCCTGAGTGATTATGCGGCGGGTATCACCATTACCCTCGGCGTGGTTCTGGTCTACACCGTTGTTGGCGGTTTCCTGGCTGTGAGCATGACCGACTTTGTTCAGGGCTGCATCATGATGTTGGCACTGGTTATCATGCCGGCGGTTGTGCTTTTCGGCGAAGGCGGCGGTGGCATCGGCCAGGCGACCCAGACATTGAACGAGGTTGACCCAAAGTTGCTGTCCTGGACGGAGGGATTGACCTTTATTGGCTGGTTGTCTGCGGTTACCTGGGGCCTTGGCTATTTTGGTCAGCCCCACATTATCGTTCGCTTTATGGCAATCCGCACCCTCAAGGACGTACCCATCGCCCGCAACATCGGCATGAGCTGGATGCTGATTTCACTGATCGGTGCCGTTTCCCTGGGTGTGTTTGGTCGCGCCTACGCCATCCGCAATGGCATGAATGTGGAAGATCCGGAAACTATCTTCATCATTCTGTCTGACCTGCTGTTCCATCCGCTGATCACCGGCTTCCTCTACGCGGCTCTGCTGGCGGCGGTGATGAGTACCATTTCCAGTCAGCTGCTGGTGTCTTCTTCTTCGCTGACGGAGGATTTCTATCGTCTGTTCCTGCGTAAAGAAGCGACCGACAAGGAGTGTGTTGGTGTAGGCCGGATCTGCGTTGTGCTGGTTGGCCTGGTGGCCACCATCATTGCGTCTGACCCTGACTCCCAGGTTCTGGCGCTGGTCAGTAACGCCTGGGCCGGCTTTGGCGCCGCCTTCGGTCCGCTGATTATCCTCTCGCTGATGTGGTCACGCACCAACGGTGCCGGCGCCATTGCCGGTATGGTGGTGGGTGCCGCCACGGTGATGATCTGGATTTCACTGGGCTGGAACAGCGAGTTCATGGGCGGCCCGGGTGTCTACGAGATCATTCCGGGCTTCATCCTGTCTTTCATTGCGATCCTGGGTGTCAGTAGCGTGACCGCCGATGCTGGCGAGTATCAGCACATCACCCGTTAGGCTGAAAGGCGCCTAGCGCCTTAAGTATAAGCAGGGGTTAAGATCCAACCCTGCTAGACTACCAACAAACCCCCGCTCAGCAGCGGGGGTTTGTTGCATTCAGGCTTCCCATTTTCGCGGTATCACTATGACGGTCATTGAAATCCTGGCCCTGCTGGCCCTTGGGGGGCTTGCCGGGTTTATAAACGTGTTGTCGGCGGGCGGCTCCATGCTGACCCTGCCGCTGTTGATGTTTCTTGGCCTGCCTCCCCAGGTGGCAAACGGTACCAATCGCGTAGCCATTACCCTTCAGAGTATTACCGCCGTTGGCACCTTTCACCGGATGGGTCACGGCAATCTGATTGTCAGTCTGCATCTGGCCGTTCCCGCCGTTCTGGGTTCGTTGCTCGGAGCCTGGGTGGCCACCTGGGTGGCAGATGCTGTCTTTGAGGTGGTGTTGGTGATGGCCATGATTGGCGCTTCGGTTTTTATGCTGCTGCCGCAACCGAAGCTTGATACCAGCCCGCTGACGCCCGAACGTCTTGGCCCGGTGATCTATCTGGCCATGTTCCTGATCGGCGTATACGGTGGTTTCATTCAGGTTGGCGTAGGTGCGCTTTTCCTGGTGGTTCTGTATCGAATGCTGAAGATTGACCTGCGCCAGGTAAACGTCTTCAAGGTGTCCATCGTGCTGCTATACACCCTGCCGGCGCTGCTGATCTTTGCCATCAATGATCAGGTGCTCTGGGGCATGGGGCTGACACTGGCCCTGGGCAATATTACCGGCGCGTTCATTGCGGCCCGGGTCAATCTGAGTGAAAAAGGCGCGCAGTGGGTCAAGTGGCTCACCCTGGTAATGGTGGCCGCGATTCTGGTCCGGCTCATCGTTTATTAATGTCTGATTTGGAGGTAGTCATCATGAAAGCCATGGTCATTGAAGAGTTTGGCGGTCCGGACGTTTTCGTTGAGCGGGATGTACCCACACCGGAGCCGGCCGAAGGGCAGGTCCGGATACGGGTGGTGGCGTCCAGCGTGAATCCTCTGGAAACCAAAATCCGTTCGGGGCTGGTGAAAACAGGCCCGGCGATGCCGGCCATACTCAACGGCGACGTGGCTGGCGTGGTGGACAAAGTTGGGCCGGGTGTCGTCTCCCTTGCAGAGGGAGACGAAGTCTTTGGCTGTGCAGGCGGCGTGGGTCAGTGGCAGGGTGCCCTGGCGGATTACATGGTCGCCGATGTCCGTTTGCTGGCAAAGCGAACCCCGGCCATGGCCTTACCTCTCGAGGAATGCGCTACCCTGCCGCTGGTGTACCTGACGGCCTGGAGTGCGCTGGTGGACCGGGCTGGCATTCAGGCCGGTGAGCATGTGCTTATCCATGCAGGCACCGGTGGCGTGGGCCATGTCGCAATCCAGATAGCAAAAGCCCGGGGAGCTCGTGTCGCCACCACGGTTTCTTCAGAAGACAAGGCCCGGCTGGCCCGTGATCTCGGCGCTGACGACATCATCTTCTATCGGGAAGAGTCGGTGGAGGATTACAAGCAACGGCTGACCGATGGCCGCGGGTTCAGCCTGGTCTTTGATACCGTGGGCGGGCAGAACATCGACCGCTCCATTGAAGGTGCGGCAATCAACGGTCGGATATGTTCTATCAATACCCGTTCCACCCATGATCTTACGCTGATGCACGCGAAAAGCCTGACCCTGCACGTGACTTTCCGCTCGCTGGCGCTGCTTCACGGCATTGGTATGGAGGATCAGCCGCGACTGATGAAAGTGCTGAGCGATGCGTTGGAGCAGGGCGGGGTGCGGCCGCTGATCGACGGTCAGCGTTTTGCATTCACCGAGATTGGCGAGGCTCATCGCCGCATCGAATCTGGCGAAGCGGTCGGTAAAATTCTGCTGACGCGTTAGACGCCCGAGGCGTTCGTCCATAAAAAACGCCAGCCCTCGGGCTGGCGTTTTACTGGCACCACTGTCTGCCCGTGAGGGCAGAAGGTCAGGTCTTAAGCAACGTTCGCTTCAGACGCCTTGCTGGTGTAGTTCTCCATCTGGTCGAAGTTGAGATACTTGTAGATCTCTTTCGACATGCTGTTCAGGTCCTTGGCGTACTCCATGTACTCCGCAGCGGAGGGGAGCTTACCCAGAACCGCACCCACGGCCGCCAGTTCGGCAGAGGTCAGGTACACGTTGGCACCATCGCCCAGACGGTTGGGGAAGTTACGGGTGGAGGTGGACAGAACCGTACTCTTGGCGGCGACACGGGCCTGGTTGCCCATACACAGCGAGCAGCCCGGCATCTCGGTGCGCACACCGGCGGTGCCGTAGATGTTGAAGTAACCCTCTTCCATCAGCTGGGCCTGGTCCATCTTGGTGGGCGGAGACATCCACAGACGGGTCTTCAGGGGCTCCTTGTTCTGTGCCAGCAGTTTACCGGCGGCACGGAAGTGACCGATGTTGGTCATGCAGGAACCGATGAACACTTCGTCGACCTTGTCGCCGGCCACTTCGGACAGGGTACGGGCGTCGTCCGGGTCGTTCGGGCAGCACACGATCGGTTCCTTGATTTCCGCCAGATCGATTTCCACCACGTGAGCGTACTCGGCGTCCTGGTCGGCACGCATCAGCTTCGGATCGGCAATCCACTCTTCCATCTGCTGGGCGCGACGCTCCAGGGTGCGGGGGTCGCCGTAACCTTCGGCGATCATCCAGCGCAGCATGGTGATGTTGGAGCGCAGGTATTCAGCCACGGACTCTTCCGACAGATTGATGGTACAACCGGCGGCAGAGCGCTCCGCGGAGGCGTCAGACAGTTCGAACGCCTGCTCGACGGTCAGGTGCTCAAGGCCTTCGATTTCCAGGATGCGACCAGAGAACTCGTTGATCTTGCCTTTCTTCTCAACGGTCAGCAGGCCCTGCTTGATGCCGTACAGCGGGATCGCGTGTACCAGGTCACGCAGGGTAATACCCGGCTGCATTTCGCCCTTGAAGCGAACCAGCACCGACTCCGGCATATCCAGCGGCATCACGCCGGTGGCAGCAGCAAAGGCCACCAGGCCAGAGCCGGCCGGGAAGGAAATACCCATTGGGAAACGGGTGTGGGAATCACCACCGGTACCGACTGTGTCTGGCAGAAGCATGCGGTTCAGCCAGGAGTGGATGATACCGTCGCCCGGGCGCAGGGAAACACCGCCACGGGTGCGGATGAAGTCCGGCATGGTGTGCTGCATTTCCACGTCTACCGGCTTAGGATAGGCCGCAGTGTGACAGAAGGACTGCATGACCAGGTCGGCCTGGAAACCCAGGCAGGCCAGGTCTTTCAGCTCGTCACGGGTCATCGGGCCAGTGGTGTCCTGGGAACCGACGGTGGTCATGTGCGGCTCGCAGTAGGTGCCAGGGCGAACGCCTTTGCCTTCATCCAGGCCACAGGCCTTGCCGACCATCTTCTGGCCCAGGGTGAAGCCTTTGGTGCCGGCTTCGGGATCGTCCGGCAGGCGGAAGATATCCGTGGCGCCGAGGCCAAGCGCGGTGCGGGCCTTGGCAGTCAGGCCACGGCCGATGATCAGCGGAATTCGGCCGCCGGCCTGAACTTCGTCCAGGATCACGTCGGACTTGAAACCGAACTCGGAGATGGTCTCGCCAGCTTCGTTCAGAATCTTGCCCTCATAGGGGCGGATCTCAATCACGTCACCCATGTTCATGTCGTCGACTGGCGCTTCGAATACCAGGGCACCTGCGTCTTCCATGGTGTTGAAGAAGATCGGGGCAACCTTGTTACCGATACAGACACCGCCGGCGCGCTTGTTGGGCACGCCCGGGATGTCCTCACCGAAGAACCACAGAACCGAGTTGGTGGCGGATTTCCGTGAAGAACCAGTACCGACAACATCGCCGACAAAGGCGACCGGCAGGCCCTTGGCCTTGATTTCGTCGATCTGGCCCATGGGGCCGGTGACGCCGGGCTCTTCCGGCTTCAGGCCGTCACGTTCCATTTTATAGGCAGCGCGGGCGTGCAGCGGGATGTCCGGGCGGGACCAGGCGTCCGGGGCCGGAGACAGGTCGTCGGTGTTGGTTTCGCCGGTGACCTTGAAGACCACCATCTTCGTGCTCTCAGGCACCTTCTTCTTGTTGGTGAACCACTCGGCGTTAGCCCAGGATTCAACCACAGACTTGGCCACGGCGTTGCCGGCGTCCATTTTTTCTTTGACGTCGTTGAAGGCGTCGAACATCAGCAGTGTGTGCTTGAGCTCTTTGCCGGCCAGTTCCGCCAGTTCGCTGTCGTCCAGCAGATCGACCAGAGTGGCGATGTTGTAGCCGCCCTGCATCATGCCAAGCAGTTGAACGGCCTTTTTCTTGTCGATTAGCGGTGAAGTGGCTTCACCCTTGACGATGGCGGACAGGAAAGCGGCTTTCACATAGGCGGCTTCGTCTACACCCGGCGGAATGCGGTTTTCCAGCAGGTAGACCAGGGTTTCCTCTTCACCGGCCGGGGGATTTTTCAGAAGGTCGACCAGCGCGGCGGTCTGTTCGGCATTCAAAGGCTTCGGGGGAATGCCCAGAGCCTCGCGTTCTGCAACGTGTTCACGATAGGCTTCTAACACGATATGGGTCCTCATCAGTTGGAATGTCCCGCTCCGTGGGCTTCGTCGCCTGGCGGGAGTTTTATGGCGTAAAAGGCGGTAAGTTGGCGCTGCATTCTATAGGAAACCCCTCCTAAAGTTAAGCTGGAGATGCATGGCGCTAAACAGTACGGAGCGGTCGGAGGCGCCCGCGAGGTCATGTATACTGGCGCCTTCCATTGACCGACCCGTTGTAAACCATGACCGACGCACTGAATGACATTCACCAGTTTCTACCTTGCAGAACCCCCGATCGCTGGATCGAAAATGCCCTTGCCAATCAGGATCTGATGCTGATTGACCACGCCCACTGCGAGAAAAAGGCCGCTTCCACGGCGCTCAGTCTGATGTACCGCTACGTGGATAACACCGATCTGCTGAATAAGATGTCGCGCCTGGCGCGGGAGGAACTGCGCCATTTTGAGCAGGTGCTGGCGATCATGAAAAAACGTGGAGTGACCTACGACCACCTCACACCCGCCCGCTATGCTGCCGGCTTACGAAAAGAGGTAAGGGCGGAGGACCCGGGCAGGCTGGTGGACGTGCTGGTAGTGGGTGCCATTATTGAGGCCCGCTCCTGCGAACGTTTCGCCTCCCTGGCGCCGCATCTGGATGAGAAACTGGCAGATTTTTACAATGGCCTGCTGAAATCCGAGGCGCGTCACTATCAGGATTATCTTACTCTGGCTGAACAGGCTGCCGGTGGCCCTGTTGATGATCGGGTTCGAGCATTCCTGGCCATCGAAAAGTCATTGATCGAATCGCCGGATACCCAGTTCCGGTTTCACAGCGGGCCCGTTTAACCGGGTTCCAGCTGGGGCGGGTCTTCCAGCTGTTCACAGAGTTCAATCCACCGGTCAATGCCGGCACTGCGATACTTCTGTTTGTGCAGAATGAAATAGAAGGTACGGTCGAACAGCCGATGGGCCGGCACCCCCAGCGGCACCAGGCTTTTGCGGCGGAAAGCGTCGGCCAGACAAACCCGCGACAGGCAGCCAATGCCCAGGTTGGCTTCCACCGCTCGCTTGATGGCCTCGGTGTGTTCAAGCTCCAGCAGGATGTTCAGGTCCGGCAGTAGTCCATGCATGCCGCGCTCAAAGGTTTGTCGGGTGCCGGATCCCTGTTCCCGCATGATCCAGGTGGCGCGTCGTAGGTCGTCGTCGGACAGTTCTTTCACCGCTGCCAGTGGATGATCCGGCGAGCAGAAAACCACGAGTTCGTCGCCACGCCAGGGGATAACGTCCAGTTCTGAGGATTGCAGTTCGCCCTCAATCAGCCCGATATCCAGTTCAAAGTCGCTGACCCGTTTGGCAATGGTGCGCGTATTGGCAACCTCAAGAGCAACCCTGGGGCGGGTAGGCGTATTCATGTAGCGCGCCATAACCCCTACCGCCAGGTAATTGCCAATGGTAAGGGTGGCGCCAACCTTGAGTTCGCCAACTTCAGTGTGTTTGCTGAACGCGTTCTCAAGCTCACCGGACTGTGCCAACAGGGACTCAACCTTGGGACGGTAAAGTCGGCCCAGTTCGTTTAGCTGAAGCCGTTTGCCAACCCGGTCGAAAAGCTGGATGTTGAACTGGGATTCCAGTTCTTTTAGAGCGCTGCTGGCTGCCGACTGGGACATGGCTAGCGATTCAGCAGCTTTGGTGATGTTCTGGTGGTGCGCCGCGGCCAAAAAAACTTCGAGCTGGCGGAAACTGAACTTCATAATCGGTATTTCCGAATAAGGTTAGAAGAATATCCCATTTTGTCGATATGTTTTCCCGGGTTATTATATAGGAAATAAAATTCAGTCATTTTCGGTATAACAGAGACGGGTAGCACCATGAGCAATCTCAACAAAGAGCGTGTAACAAGTGTTCGTCACTGGAACGACACCCTCTTCAGCTTCACGACGACCCGTGACCCTGGGTTTCGTTTCAAGAACGGCCATTTCACCATGATCGGTCTGGAAACCGATGGCAAGCCCCTGATGCGTGCCTACAGCATCGCCAGTGCGAACTATGAAGAAGAGCTGGAGTTCTTTTCCATCAAGGTTCAGGACGGCCCGCTGACCTCCCGTCTTCAGAAGATCGAAGTAGGGGATGAGATCATGGTCAGCCGCAAGCCGACCGGTACCCTGATTGCAGACAATCTGCTGCCGGGCAAGAACCTGTGGATGATCAGCACAGGCACCGGCCTGGCGCCGTTTATCAGCATTATCAAGGACCCCGAAATCTATGAGGCCTTTGACAATGTGATTGTGACCCACGGCGTGCGTTACAAGTCGGAACTGGCGTACCAGCAAGAAATCGAAGAGCTGCCGAAAAATGAGTTCTTTGGCGAAATGGTCGACGGTAAACTGAAGTACTATCCCACAGTCACACGGGAAGAGTTCCGTAATACCGGCCGGTTGACCGATGCCATGGAAAACGGGAAGCTGACCAGTGATCTGGGCATGCCGGATTTTGATCTGGAAAACGACCGGTTCATGGTCTGTGGTAGTCCCAGCATGTTGAAGGACACCTGCGCCATTCTGGAAAAGATGGGCTTCAAGGAAGCCAGGCAGGGGCACCAGGGTCACTATGTGATCGAGCGGGCGTTTGTGGAGCAGTAAATCAACCGCTTCAGCAACCAAGTCAGGCCATAGGCGGAACCCCGAAGCGAAAGCTTCGGGGTTTTTGCATTCAGAGCAAGATGTTGTCGTAAAACGTCGTCGCACACAAAAGGTGAGATCCGGAATGATTCAGTGGGTATTTCTGTCAGTGGCCATTGTTGCGGAAGTGGTCGGGACCTCGTTCCTTAAAAGCTCTGAGGGTTTTACCCGGTTCGCCCCCTCTCTGGTTGTCGTGGTTTCCTACATGGTTGCGTTCTATTTTCTGGCGCTGACACTGAAAACGCTTCCTGTGGGCGTTGCCTATGCCGTCTGGGCGGGCGCCGGTGTGGCGTTGATTGCGCTGGTCGGATATGTGTTTTACGGGCAAGCGCTGGACCTGGCAGCCATTACCGGAATCAGTTTGATCGTTGCCGGTGTTGTGGTAATCAACGTATTCTCAGGCAGTGTAGGTTGAATCCGACAAGCCCGAGGTGGATGTTTGAAAAAAGCCATGGTAATTCTGGGTGCGGCCCTGCTGGTTGCCGCACTTGCCAGTTATGCCTCCCGGCCGGTGCCGATTGAGCAAAAGCTCATTTCGATACAGGCCCGCGACGCACTGCCAGGTTTTGACAGCATCCACAACGAGCCGATTGAGGTCCAGGCCGCCATACTGGATCTGGGCGACGACCCGTTGCTGCTGCTTAAAGCCCAGGCTGCGCTGCTCGCCTATCCCGAGATGGCCAGGGAAGTCCTTCCCCTCTACGCCTCTGAACCGGAGTTTCGCGAGGTACTGACCACCTACGGTGGGAATGTGCTGCCGCCCATTCAATACTTCATCCAGAATCCCGTCAGTTCCGTTGAGTGGATGAACAAGGCAGCCCGGCAATATGACCGGGTCAGAGCCTATATTGCCGAACTGAGGGGGCAAGAGGCTGAAGCGCCGAAAGACGCCGAGCCACTGTCGCCGGAGGAGCGCGGCTGGTATGCGGTGAACTTCATTCGCAGCGAAGGCCACGATTTCCTCGGGCAGTTTGTGGTGAACGACAGCGGCGAGACCCAGTGGGTACAGACGGAGCGGGTCACGGAAGGCATTACCCAGTTTTTTACCAGTGGTGTCCGGCAACTGGAGACGAATTACCGCACCGGCGAGGACATCTCTGCCAGCGATATCGGCTGGGCGTCGGTGGACGTGCTGGTGTTTGCCAGTGCGGTCAAGGTTCTCAGGGCAGGGAGGACCGCGGCGCAAGCCACTCGTGGGGCGGCGTTGTCGACTCGGTCCGCGGCACTGGCGGCACGAATTACCGGCAGCGGACGGCTGATTCTGAGCAGTGCCCGATACGCAAAATGGCCCTTGATTATTGGGGCGGGGTATCTGGTGGTGACCCATCCCAGCCTGATCAATGATTTTTTTGCGGGAGTGGCGGATGTGCTGGGAGTGTCGCCGATGCTGATCCAGCTTGCCGGCTGGCTGTTGATTCTGATACCCGCATTCTATCTTCTCAGCTGGTTGGTGTGGCCAGCCATCGCCCTGCTTAAAGGGCTTCTTGCCATTCTTTATCAGCTTGCCGGCCGCAGAACCGGTTATTCAGAGTTCCGGTAGCCTCCGTTACCGGCAGACACCGCTCTGCAAATTTTGACGGCCGGCGTGTTACCTCATGGCAACAGATCTGGCATGAAGAGTATCCCCATCGGCAGGAGGCTGGTTATGTTACGCACTGGATATGAGCCCCTGATAATCGGCCTGACACTAGTGCTGACTCTTGCTGGCTGTGGGCGCAATGACGACCTGGGGCAAATGGAAGTTGAGCTGGCGCCCGCGGAGCTGACCTGGATTGGTGATCAGATTTTCCAGAACGAATGTGCGGGCAGGGAATCCTGCCTGGTGCACTGGAATGAGGGGGAAGCTTTTCCATCGCTCGGGATTGGCCACTTTATCTGGTACCCCGCCGGAATCGAAGGCCCATTCGTTGAGAGCTTCCCGGTGATGATTGCTTACCTGTCTGAGCAGGGGGTGGAACTTCCAGATTGGCTTTCCGGATTAGAGCCCTTCGACGCGCCCTGGGAAAACCGGGAAATTTTTCTGGCGCAGTCGGGTGCGGATAGAGTTCGTGAACTGCGAGCATTTTTGTCCAGTACCCGAGGCGAGCAGGCGGGGTTTGTCGTTCAGCGTGCCAAACAGGCGCTCAGGCGGGTTGTTCTCGCAGCACCCGCGGAGCAAAGGGAGTCCATGTCAGAGCGAATCGAATCGTTGATCCAGACCCCCGGCGGTACCTATGCCCTGATTGACTACGTCAACTTCAAAGGTGAGGGGTTGGCAGAAGCTGAGCGCTATAAGGGCCAGGGTTGGGGCCTGCTTCAGGTGCTTCAGGGAATGCTAGAACACCAGGGAACCCCAGCGCTGACAGCTTTCAGGAAGTCTGCCGCAGCTGTGCTAACGCGCCGCGCTGACAATGCCGAACAGCCGATAGAAAAAGCCCGCTGGCTGCCCGGTTGGCTGAATCGCCTGGAGACCTACCGCGAACCGGAGTGACGTTTGTGTAAAGAAATGTTCCGGAAAACTGGTTGATTCGCGTTTACGGTTCTACTTTATAGTAAGACGTTCTGGAAGGTGAGCTCCAGATACGCAGGCGTGCCCTGAACCGAGGCGTTCAGTGCCCGCTTTTGTGGCTCTGATTCACCGACCAATGCGGCTCAACAAGGAAAAAATGAACAAAAACATTGAGGTCCATCGCTGGCTTGTAAATTGCTTGCCAGATCACGCGATGTTCCTTAACCCACGGATTTCGGAGAACTGATAATGAACAACACCAAATCAATGGCCGCCGGCGCAGTGATGCTGTGCGGTGTTCTTGCTGCCCCTTTTGCCACTGCTGCAACCACCCTTGAAAGCGTAAAAGAGAAGGGGCACCTGCAGTGTGGCGTGACCAGCGGCCTGCCAGGATTCTCCCAGCCGGACGACAAGGGCAACTGGACCGGTATTGACGTGGATACCTGCCGTGCCGTCGCTGCTGCCATCTTCGGAGACGCTCAGGCCGTCGAGTTTACTCCGCTGACCGCAAAGGAGCGCTTCACTGCGCTGCAGTCAGGCGAAATCGACATGCTGTCCCGGAACACCACCTGGACCCTGACCCGCGATGCCTCTCTGGGTCTGAACTTTACCGGCACCAACTATTACGACGGTCAGGGTTTCCTGATCAACAAGGATCTGGGCGTCAATGACGCGACTGAGCTGGATGGCGCGACCATCTGTATTCAGGCAGGAACCACAACCGAACTGAACCTGTCCGACTATTTCCGCGCCAAGGGGATGGAATATCAGCCAATCGTGTTTGATACCTCCGAACAGACGGTTCAGGGCTTTGCCGCCGGACGCTGCGACGTTCTGACATCCGACCGTTCACAGCTGGCCGCACTCCGTTCCAAGTTGACCGACCCGAGCTCAGCCGAAATTCTGCCGAACACCATCTCCAAAGAGCCGCTTGGCCCGGTGGTGCGTCAGGGTGATGATCAGTGGTTCAACATCGTCAAGTGGGTACTGTTTGCCCAGATCAACGCCGAGGAGCTGGGCATTACCAGCGCCAACGTTGAAGACATGCTGAAGTCTGACAACCCGAACGTGCAGCGTCTGCTGGGTACTGACGGCGACATGGGCGCCAAGCTTGGACTGCCGGATGACTTTGGCCACAAGGTGATCAAGCAGGTCGGTAACTACGGCGAAATGTACGACCGTAACGTTGGCCCGGACACCCCGCTGGGGCTTGACCGTGGCTTGAACGCGCTGTGGACCGAAGGCGGTATTCTTTACGCGCCTCCACTTCGCTAACACCTGAAAGCGAACAGCAGGCGGACGACTGTCCGTCTGCTGTTTTCGTGATTTGCTTCATCGCGGTTCAGCTTTCCGGGAAACTCCATGAAAAAACAGACTGTTGATTCCAGACCGGCAGGGCCCAAGCCCTGGTACGATCCCCGAATTCGTTCACTCTTTTTTCAGTTCGTTGCCATTGCCCTTGTGTTCTGGGGCGGATGGACGCTGGTTGATAACACCCTTTCAAACATGGAAAGCCGAGGCATCAGCACGGGTTTCGGCTTCCTGAATGAGACTGCAGGCTTCGGCATTATCATGTCGCTGGTGCCTTATGACGCCACCATGACCTACGGCCGGACTTTTTTTGTTGGTCTGATGAATACCCTGCTGGTGTCGGCAATGGGTATTGTCGCCGCCACTATAATCGGTTTTATTATTGGTGTGGCTCGGCTTTCCAGCAACTGGCTGGTGGCCAAGCTTGCGCTTGTTTACATCGAAGTGATTCGCAACATTCCGCTGCTGCTGCAGATTTTCTTCTGGTATTTTGCGGTTCTCGGAAGCCTGCCTTCGCCCCGTCAGAGTGTTGAGGTGGGCGGCAGTTTTTTCCTCAATAATCGAGGCCTCTATTTACCCGAGCCGATTACGCAGGACGGCTTTGGTCTTGTCTGGGGCGCGTTGATTGTCGCCATTGTTGCGGTAGTCGGTCTGCGAACCTGGGCGAAGAGGCGCCAGCTTGCGACCGGCCAGATATTTCCAACGTTCAAGGTAGGTTTTGCCATTCTGGTGATTCTTCCCGTGTTGGCTTATCTGACAGCGGGCGCGCCCCTTGAGTGGGACTTACCGGCACTGAAAGGATTCAACTTTGGTGGTGGCATTACCATCATCCCTGAGCTCGCAGCACTGTGGATAGCTCTGTCTCTTTATACTGCAAGCTTTATCGCCGAGATTGTTCGCTCCGGCATTCTCTCGGTCAGCAAAGGCCAGACCGAGGCCGCGAAGGCGCTTGGACTGCCCAATGGCCTGACCCTGCGTCTAGTCGTTATTCCCCAGGCCATGCGGGTCATCATCCCGCCGCTGACCAGCCAGTATCTGAACCTGGCAAAGAACTCTTCACTGGCAACTGCTATCGGCTACCCGGACCTTGTGGCTGTGTTCATGGGAACAACCCTGAACCAGACCGGTCAGGCCGTGGAGGTGGTCGCTATAACCATGGCGGTGTATCTCACCATCAGCCTGACAATCTCCCTGTTTATGAACATCTATAACCGGGCCGTGGCGATTAAGGAGCGATGATGGCTGAGCCAATGTTGAAACCACCCAAAGTTGCGATCAGCCCCCTGGACTGGATGCGCCAGAACCTGTTCTCAAGCTGGTACAACAGCCTGCTGACCATTGTGGTCGGATATATGGTTGTCACCAGCGTGGGGCCGCTGTTCACCTGGCTGTTTTTTGAAGCCACCTTTCTGGGAGACGAACCCAGTGACTGTGTCGGCACCGGCGCCTGCTGGCTGTTTATAAGCCAGCGACTGAACTTCTTTATCTACGGCTTCTATCCGGACGAATTCCAGTGGCGGGTGGATGTGATGTTCCTGTTGCTGGCGGTCTGTTTTGTGCCCCAGTTCATCGAACGTTTCCCCGGGCGCAAATGGTTCGGGCTGTTTGGCCTGACCGGCCTGCCCGTTGTGGGCTACTTCCTGATTCCGGGCGGGAACTTCGGCCTGGAGATCGTGGAAAGCAGTAAATGGGGCGGCCTGATGCTGACGCTGATTCTTGCCTATATCGGCATCATCGCGTCGCTGCCAATCGGCATACTGCTGGCTCTGGGGCGGCGCTCGGAAATGCCGATCATTCGCGGTATCTGCGTGGTGTTCATCGAGGTCTGGCGAGCGGTACCGCTGATTACGGTGCTGTTCATGGCGTCAGTGATGCTGCCGCTGTTCCTGCCAGATGGCATGAACTTCGAGAAGCTTATGCGGGCGCTCATAGGTATCACCCTCTGGCAGTCGGCCTACATGGCGGAGGTTATTCGGGGCGGCTTGCAGGCGATCCCGAGAGGGCAGTATGAAGCGGCGGATGCGCTGGGCCTGGGTTATTGGAAGAAAACGGGGCTGATCATCCTGCCCCAGGCACTGAAGATGGTCATCCCCGGCATCGTTAACACCTTCATATCGCTGTTCAAGGACACCACGCTGGTGCTGATTATCGGCCTGTTCGACATTCTCGGCACCGTGCAGTCAACGGTAACCGATCCGGCCTGGCAGAACGTTGCCATCGAAGGTTATGTATTCGTGGCCTTCTGTTTCTGGGTGTTCTGCTTTGGCATTTCCCGCTACAGCCAGAATCTTGAACGCAAACTAGACACCGGTCATAAGACCTGATGGGTAACACTATGACAGATCAAACCCAGGCAACGGGCTCCACGGGCCCCGTTCCAAGTCAGAAAGATGATAGCAGCTCGGCGATTATCCGGGTTGAGTCCATGAACAAGTGGTACGGGGATTTTCACGTCCTCAAGGACCTGAACCTGAGTGTCCGCCAGGGCGAGAGGATCGTCATCTGCGGTCCTTCCGGATCGGGCAAGTCAACGTTCATTCGTTGTATCAACCGTCTGGAAGAGCATCAACAGGGCAAGATTATCGTCGATAACATCGAACTGACGGACGATATTCGCCACATCGACACGGTACGCCGTGAAGTCGGTATGGTGTTCCAGCATTTCAACCTGTTCCCGCACCTGACGGTGCTTGAAAACTGCTGCCTGTCGCCCATCTGGGTTCGAAAAACACCCAGAAAAGAGGCGGAAGAAGCGGCCATGGAGTATCTGGAGCGGGTCAAGATACCGGACCAGGCCAACAAGTTCCCCGGCCAGCTGTCCGGCGGCCAGCAGCAGCGGGTCGCGATCGCCCGGGCATTGTGCATGAAGCCGAAAATCATGCTGTTTGACGAGCCTACCTCGGCACTGGATCCGGAGATGATCAAGGAAGTGCTGGACGTCATGATCGAGCTTGCGGGCAGCGGCATGACCATGCTGTGCGTAACTCACGAGATGGGTTTCGCCAAAACCGTGGCAGACCGGGTGATCTTTATGGACGGCGGCGAGATTGTGGAGGAGGCGCCGCCCCATGAGTTCTTTACCAACCCGCAGGAACCGAGAACCCAGAAGTTCCTGGAGCAGATTCTGGACCACTGATGACGGAGGCTGGCCCCAGTGTGGGGGCCTTTTCCTCCGGGAAAAAGAACTCGCTGCGCTCAGACACCTTTGTTCCCTGCAGAAAAGGCCCCCACCCTGGGGCCGATATCAGGCGATCCTGCTGGCCTCTTTTTTAAAGAGGGTATTTGTTAAGTTCTGGTTTTTCGTCCGGCGTGACTTCCAGCCACCATACGTTTTCATGCCAGTCACCCAATACAATGCGCTTGGCAGGCTTGCCATTAGCGGTCAGGTCATGCTCTGCAGGCCTGTGGGTGTGGCCGTGAATGATGTTCTGGACGCCGTGGGCTTCCAATTCGCGCACCACTTCCTCGGGCGTCACATCCATGATGGACTCTTCCTTGCCCTTGTTCTTGGCCATGCTGATTTCCCGTAGCTGGCGCGCCATGGTTTTGCGGTCTTCCAGCGGGCGCTGAAGAATCATCTGTTGCCACTGAGGATTGCGCATGTTGGCCCGAAACTTCTGGTATTCCACATCTGCGGTACACAGGCTGTCGCCATGCATCAGCAGGTAGGGGGTGCCGTAAAGCTCCACCACCGAGGGGTCTTCAAGCAGGGTGGCGCCAGCCCGTTGGCAGTAGTCCTCGCCAATCAGGAAATCCCGGTTGCCGTGCATGAAGTAAATTGTGGTGCCGCTGGCTTTGACTTCCCTCAGTGCGCCGGCCACGGTTTCCTGCAAGGGGGTTCGCTCGTCGTCCCCAATCCAGGCTTCAAAAAAATCACCCAGGATATAGAGCGCGTCTATGGCCATGGCTTTGTCTTTCAGAAACGCCAGAAACGCGTCGGTAATGTCCGGTCTGGATTCTTCCAGGTGCAGGTCGGAAATGAAACGCGTGGTCACGCGGGTTCCCCATCCTCAGTGACTTCAGCAGAGATGATCACAACATCTTCAGCGGGCACATCCTGATGACCGTCACGCATGGTGGTTGGCACTGACCGTATGATGTTCACGGTGTCCATGCTGTCAACAATCTTGCCGAACACGCAGTAGCCCCAACCTTCGGCGTTCTCGGCTGTGTGGTCCAGAAAGCCGTTATTCTCGACGTTGATGAAGAACTGCGCGGTGGCGGAGTGGGGGTCCATGGTGCGGGCCATGGCAACCGCTCCTTGCATGTTGCTCAGACCGTTGTTGGCTTCGTTGCGAATTGGTGCGCGGGTTTTTCTGGGGGCCATTCCCGGCTCAAAGCCGCCGCCCTGGATCATGAAATTGCTGATAACACGATGAAAGATCAGACCATCGTAGAAGCCATCCTTTACATACTGTTCGAAATTTCTGGCGGTTTCTGGGGCTCTTTCGTGGTCCAGCTCGATCTTGATATCGCCATGGGAGGTTTTCAGCAGAATCATCAGGGTTTCCTGTTCAGGGTGCTTTAAAAGTTGTTCCCATTGTACTGAAGAGTTTGCAGCTGTGCATGAGTTGAGCCACCATTTATGCGTATAATACGCGGTTTCAGACCCAACCCGACGACTGAGACTGTATGAGCGCCGAGTCAAAGAAAGCCCATAACTTTATCCAGAGCCTGATAGAAGACGCCATAACCAAAGGCGAGCACACCGGCAAAGTGGTCACGCGGTTTCCACCAGAACCCAATGGATACCTGCACATCGGCCACGCCAAGTCGATCTGCCTGAATTTCGGCATTGCTGATACCTTTAACGGCGACTGTACGCTCAGGTTTGACGACACCAATCCGGAAAAGGAATCCCAGGAATACATTGACGCCATCAAGCAGGATGTTCAGTGGCTGGGTTTTGAATGGGCAGGGCAGGTGCGTTATGCCTCGGACTACTTTGACACCATTTACGCGTTCGCCGTCGAGCTGATCGAAAAGGGCAAGGCCTATGTGTGCGCCCTGTCCGCAGACCAGATGGCCGAATACCGGGGCACCCTGAAAGAGCCGGGCAGGAACAGCCCCTTCCGCGACCGCCCGGTAGAAGAAAACCTGCAGATGTTCCGGGATATGCGAGATGGCAAATACCAGAACGGCGAACTGGTGCTGCGCGCGAAAATCGACATGGCGTCCCCGAACATCAACCTGCGGGACCCGATCCTGTACAGGATTCGCTACGCCGACCATCACCAGACCGGTGACAAGTGGTGTATCTACCCGATGTACGACTTTACCCATCCGATTTCCGATGCCATGGAGGGGATTACCCACTCCCTGTGCACACTGGAATTCGAAGATCATCGCCCGCTCTACGACTGGGTCCTGGAAAACATCTCCGCCCCCTGCCAGCCGCGGCAGATCGAATTCGCCCGGCTGAACCTGAACTACACCATCACCAGCAAGCGCAAACTCAAACGCCTGGTGGACGAAGGTTTCGTCGACAGCTGGAACGATCCGAGAATGCCGACAATTTCAGGCATGCGCCGTCGCGGCTATACCCCCGAATCACTGCGCACGTTCTGCGACATGATCGGTGTCAACAAGGCGGGCGGCACCGTAGACATGGGCATGTTGGAACATGCCATCCGCGAAGACCTGAACACCCGCGCACCCCGCGCCATGTGCGTGATGCGCCCGTTGAAAGTGACCCTGACCAACTACCCGGCTGACAAAACCGAAACCCTGGTGTTGCCGGTGCACCCCCAGAACCCAGATATGGGCGAGCGGGAAGTCACCTGGAGCCAGACCCTGTACATCGACCAGGAAGACTTCGCGATGGAGCCGCCGCGCAAGTGGAAACGCCTGGCGCCGGACCAGGCCGTTCGCCTGCGAGGCGGCTACGTGATGACCTGTCGTGAGGTTATTCGCAATGACAGTGGTGAGATTGTCGAACTTAAGTGCGAATACGATCCGGACACCTTGGGTGTGAATCCGGAAGGCTACAAGCCGAATGGTGTTCTGCATTGGGTATCGGCGACTGACAGCGTTGAAACCGACATCAATCAGTACGACCGCCTTTTTAACACTGAGAACCCGGACGGCGATAAGGAAACGGATTTTGTTGATTCGATCAATCCGGAATCGCTGATTGTCCTGAAGGGCGCAAGAGTGGAAAAAAGTCTGGCTACGCCCAACACGGACTTGCCGTACCAGTTCGAGCGCGAAGGCTATTTTTTCTGCGATCAGGAACTTACCCAATCGGCAGGTCGCCCGGTGTTCAATCGTACCGTGACCCTTCGGGATTCCTGGGGAAAAACTAAATAGGGCGCCAAGGCACCAAGCCAGACCCGAATGCACCAGACAAAACGAGCAAAACAGTGATCAGAATCTACAACACCCTGAGTCAGAAAAAGGAAGAGTTCCAGCCGATAGAACCGGGAAAGGTTCGCATGTATGTCTGCGGCATGACCGTTTACGACTACTGTCATCTGGGCCACGCCAGGGTGTTGGTTGCTTTTGATGTGATTACCCGTTATCTACGCCACCTTGGATATGACGTGCGCTACGTGCGTAATATCACCGATATTGACGACAAGATTTTGCGTAGGGCCGACGAAAACGGCGAGCTGTATAGCGAGCTGACCGAACGCATGATCAAGGCCATGCACGAGGACGAAGCGAAACTCGGCGTCATGTCGCCGAGCGAAGAGCCCCGCGCCACCGCCTATATCGACGAAATCATCGCCATGATCCACAAGCTGGTTGCTAGCAATCACGCCTATGCGGCAGATAACGGCGACGTCTACTTTTCCGTGGAGTCCTACGAGGGTTACGGCAAGCTCAGCAAGAAAAAACTGGAAGATCTGGTCGCCGGCGCCCGAGTGGACGTTCAGGAAGCCAAGCGTAGCCCCGCGGATTTTGTTCTGTGGAAAGCGGCCAAGCCCGGAGAAGTGAGCTGGGAATCGCCTTGGGGCGACGGCCGGCCTGGGTGGCACATTGAGTGCTCAGCCATGTCCAGCTGCTGCCTCGGGGATACGTTTGATATTCACGGCGGCGGCCCGGACCTGCTGTTCCCCCATCACGAGAACGAAATTGCCCAGTCCGAAAGCGCCAGTGGCCAAACTTTCGTGAACACCTGGATGCACGCCGGGGCGATTCGGGTGAACAAGGAAAAGATGTCCAAGTCACTGGGCAACTTCTTTACCATCCGGGAAATATTCGAGACTTACGCGCCTGAAGTGGTGCGCTATTTTCTGGTATCCAGCCATTATCGCAGCCAGGTGGACTATTCCGAGGAAAACCTGGCGGAAGCGGGGCGAGTGCTTAACCGCCTTTACCAGGCGCTGCGTGGCCTGGTGCCTGCCAAGAACGTGCCGGAATCAGAGTATGACCGTCAGTTCGATGATGCCATGAGTGATGACTTCAACACCGCTGGCGCCATGGCGGTGCTGCACAGTGTCGCCAACGACATAAACCAGCACAGGCGCGACGGTGACGATGCCGCGGCGTCGGAAAAGGCGGCGGTGCTGGTGCGCCTGGGCAGCGTACTCGGTCTATTGCAGCAGGATCCGGAAGCCTATTTCCAGGCCGGTGCGGAAGGCGAGCTGAGCGCAGATGACATTGAGGCCATGATCCAGGCCAGGGCTGATGCCCGCAAAAACAGGGATTTCGCCGAAGCCGATCGTATTCGCGACGAACTTCTGGACAAGGGCGTCATTCTGGATGACAGCCGGCAAGGGACCAGCTGGAGACGAGGATAGGGCCTTTTGAGCCAGCGCGAAAAGCAAAGGACAGAGGGCGAGGCCGGGAATGACGTGATAGGCATTTTCTCGTACAATACGCCCTTTCATTAAAAAGGCCTACCCGGCGATGGCCGGTCTAGGCCCAAGAAAATAGAACCTACCGAGGCAAATAACGATGACAGAACGCGTACAAGTCGGCGGCCTGCAGGTCGCGAAGAATCTGCTCGATTTCATTAACAACGAAGCGATTCCCGGCACCGGTGTTGATGCCGATAAATTCTGGGCGGATTTCGATAAAATCGTCCATGAGCTGGCGCCGCGCAACAAGGAGCTGCTTGCCAAGCGCGATGCCATCCAGGAAAAGATGGACAGCTGGAACCGTGACCACAAGGGTCAGAAGCTCGACATGGCCGAGTACAAGGGCTTTCTCAAAGAAATCGGTTACCTGGTAGACGAACCGGGCGAATTCAAGATCTCCACCTCAAACGTAGATCCGGAAGTGGCCACCATGGCCGGCCCTCAGCTGGTCGTTCCGGTGATGAACGCTCGCTTTGCCCTGAACGCCGCCAACGCCCGCTGGGGCAGCCTGTACGATGCGCTTTACGGCACCGATGTCATTTCCGAAGAAAATGGTGCTGAGAAAGGCCGCGGCTACAACCCGGTGCGTGGCGCCAAGGTTATCGAATTCGCTCGTAATCTGCTGGACAGTTCAGCGCCCCTGGCATCGGGTAGCCATAAAGACGCGGCTCTGTATTCGGTCAGCGGCGGCAAGCTGGCAGTCAAGTTGCAGAATGGCGAGACCACCGGCCTGAAAGACGAGTCCGGTTTTGTGGGCTACACCGGTGCCGCTGATGCACCTACCGGCATTCTGCTGGTGAAGAACGGCATGCATTTCGAAATCCAGATCGATGCCAGCCATCCGATCGGTAAAGACGATGGCGCCCACGTTAAAGACGTGCTGATGGAATCCGCGCTGACCACGATCATGGACTGCGAAGATTCTGTTGCGGCTGTAGACGCAGACGACAAGGCTCTGGCCTATCGCAACTGGCTCGGCCTGATGAAGGGCGATCTGGAAGAGAGCTTTGAAAAAGGCGGGCAGCAGATGACCCGCAAGATGCACGGCGACCGCAGCTACAACAAGCCGGACGGTGGCGAGCTGGTGCTGAAAGGCCGCAGCCTGATGTTTGTGCGCAACGTGGGCCACCTGATGACCAACCCGGCGATTCTTCTTAAAGATGGCAGTGAAGTGCCTGAAGGGCTGATGGACGGTATCGTGACTTCGCTGATTGCGATTCATGACCTGAAGGGTAACGGCAAGCTGCAGAACAGCAGCAATGGCTCTGTCTACATTGTGAAGCCGAAGATGCACGGCCCGGAAGAAGTGGCGTTTACCAATGAATTCTTTGGCCGTGTTGAAGATGCGCTTGGCCTGCCGGCTTACACGCTGAAAGTCGGCATCATGGACGAAGAACGTCGCACCACTGTTAACCTGAAAGCCTGTATTCATGCCGCCAAAGAGCGTGCTGTGTTTATCAATACCGGCTTCCTGGACCGTACCGGTGATGAAATCCATACCTCCATGGAGCTTGGACCTTTCATTCGCAAAGGCGCGATGAAGCAGGCCACCTGGATCCAGGCCTATGAGCAGTGGAACGTGGATATTGGCCTGGAAACCGGTTTCCGTGGCGTTGCCCAGATCGGTAAAGGCATGTGGGCCATGCCGGACCTGATGGCAGGCATGCTGGAAGCGAAGATTGGCCACCCGAAAGCCGGCGCCAACACCGCCTGGGTTCCGTCGCCGACGGCTGCTACGCTGCACGCGACTCACTATCATCAGGTTAGCGTTGCCGATATCCAGAAAGAACTCGAAAGCCGCGCCCGCGCCAACCTCGATGACATTCTGACCGTGCCGGTCATGGACGATCCAAAGTCGCTGTCTGCTGAGGAAATCCAGCAGGAGCTGGACAATAACGCCCAGGGTATCCTCGGTTACGTGGTTCGCTGGATCGACAGCGGTGTCGGTTGCTCCAAAGTGCCGGACATCAACGATGTGGGCCTGATGGAAGATCGTGCCACCCTGCGTATTGCATCACAGCTGCTGACCAACTGGCTGTACCACGGCATCTGCACGGAAGCGCAGATCCATGAAACCATGAAGCGCATGGCCGCGGTGGTGGATCGCCAGAATGCGAATGATCCGACCTATCGCAGCATGGCGCCGGATTTCGATAGCAGCATTGCCTTCCAGGCCGCTATGGATCTGGTACTGAAGGGGCGTGAACAGCCGAACGGCTACACCGAGCCGCTTCTGCACGCTTATCGTCTCAAGGCCAAAGAGAAGTTTGGCCAGTAAGTTCTGTCCTGACTTGCAGAACCCGCCCGCCGTGGCGGGTTTTTTTATGTCTGCGGATTAAAAATTTGCAGGACTGAGAGGCAGATCACCCTTCACCGCTATTCGTGTTTTAGTTCGCCGTAAGTGTTGGTATTAAAAACAAAGTCTTTATTACCACCATCAATTGACGAGGAGAACACAAGCCATGGCTGAGCGGCGTCGGCGCAAAAGATTACCCTGGCTGTCCATGCAGGCACAGGTCCGGGTCAAGAAAAGCATGCTTTCCAGTGAGTGGGTATCGGTAGAGGTGGCCGATTACAACAGTTTGGGTATGGGAATACGCCCTGAGAAGACCCTTCTCACCAGCCTGCAGAAGCAGGGAGCGATCCAGCTCAGCCTTCTGCTTGCGACCGAGGTAGGGGAGATCAGCGCTGACCGGGTCAGTGCGAAGGTGAGGCACGTGGCGGAAGAAGGTGGCCTGAGTTTCGTCGGGATTGAATTCGATCAGGATCTGAAAGCATCAACGAAAGAATCCCTGGAGCGAATCGAAAGCATCCTCAACCGGCATCAGCAGTTGTCCCTGAGGGTCGCTGCTGGCAGCGGCGAGGACGCTTGAGGGGCTAGTCTGCGTGAAGCTCGTTGGCCGCGTAGAGCGTATTTTGAAGCAACGTGGCGATGGTCATCGGGCCAACGCCGCCTGGCACCGGAGTGATATAGGCTGCGCGCTCGGCGGCTGTGGCGAAGTCTACATCGCCGTGCAACTTGCCGTCTTCCATCCGGTTAATGCCAACATCAATCACCGTCGATCCCGGCTTTACCCACTCGCCCTTGATCAGCCCCGGTTTTCCGGCGGCAGCGATCAGGATATCCGCTTCACCCACAAATTTTTCGAGGTTGTCGGTAAACCGGTGACAGATAGTGACCGTTGCACCTTTGAGTAACAGCTCCATGGTCATGGGGCGCCCAACGATGTTCGATGCACCGACGATCACCGCGTGCTGTCCCTTGTAGGGAGTTCCGATGCTGTCCAGCAGGGTAATGACACCCGCCGGTGTGCAGGGGCGCAGGGTGGGTTTGCGCTGCATCAGCCGGCCAATGTTGTAGGGGTGGAAGCCGTCGACGTCTTTGTCCGGGCGAATCTTCACAAGTATGGGGTCGGCGTCCAGATGCTTTGGTAGTGGCAGTTGGACCAGAATGCCGTCGACGGCCGGGTTTTCGTTCAGCTCGTCTACCAGAGCTTCCAGAGCTTCCTGAGACGTATCCGCGGGCAGGTCATAGGACAGCGACACAATGCCGGCCTGGTCGCAGGCTTTACGTTTATTGCCCACATACACATGGGAAGCCGGGTCGTCGCCCACCAGAACCACGGCCAGCCCGGGCGGCCGCAGGCCCTGTGCCCGGCGCAACTCCGTGCCCGCAGCCACTTCCTGCCGAACACGGGCGGCGATTTCTTTTCCATTAATCAGTTCTGCGGTCATGTCTTTGTCTTGTCGGTTGTGCGAGAATCAAAAGGCGCAGCATTGTCTCACGGTTACCGTCTTCAGCCAATCGCCGGGGTAAATGGTGAAAAGCGTGTTGACGCGCCGGGTTGGCGCCGGTAATATGCGCGCCAACTTTGCTGAGGTATCTGTTGTTCAGTTCAGACGGGGTATAGCGCAGTCTGGTAGCGCGCCTGCTTTGGGAGCAGGATGTCGGGAGTTCGAATCTCTCTACCCCGACCACTTTCTGGATGTTCAGGTGGGCGAACGGTTTTATGCGCCCGTAGCTCAGCTGGATAGAGCATCGGCCTTCTAAGCCGGTGGTCGCAGGTTCGAGTCCTGCCGGGCGCGCCATACCGCAGACGGTCTGATCCGTCCCGGAGACACCGAATCAGCAAAGTTAACCGGAAGTATCTGTTGGGCCCTGCCCAACGGTAGCCTGAATGTGGTGGGCGTAGCTCAGTTGGTAGAGCTCAGGATTGTGACTCCTGCGGTCGAGGGTTCGATCCCCTTCGTCCACCCCAATTTCCTTCTGAAGTATTTCAAGGTTGTTTTCTGCAAATTCCGGTTTGTTCATGCCCTGATTGGGCCAAGGCTTACTGGTTATTCTGTGCGAGCGTGGCGGAACTGGTAGACGCGCTGGATTTAGGTTCCAGTGTTGAGGGTTTTAAAACGCTGTTTTATCAGGTTTTTTTGAAGTGACACAGGATTTTGTGTCAATTATGTGCCAAAACGTGTCAGGTAACTGCCTTTTTCAACCGGCAACCAACACGGTAAAATGGTCTCAGTTTTCAAAATTCGGGTTGTGGCGGAACTGGTAGACGCGCCAGATTTAGGTTCTGGTTCCGAGAGGAGTGGGAGTTCGATTCTCCCCAACCCGACCAATTACTAAAGCCTCTCAGAAGCCCTGAGAGGCTTTTTTTATGTGGGATAGGCTAGGGTACTGATCAGGTCGTCTATCGCTTCCCATGGCTGTCTGAGGTGTAACCTTGTGCAGCCTCCCAAGACTTCCTAGCGCACACCGCATCAAACCTGTCTTTAAACGTTCCTAGATTTTTTTTCCCAAACTTGCCACAAGGCTGTTTAATCGAGGCCTGAGCCCGGTAGCGTCCATCGGTCATTCTATGGACACCGCATACACCAGATGAGTTAGTTCGATATCTTTTTAAGTTGTTGCTATTTAATCTGGGTGTGACGTCTCTAAGATTCGACCACCTGTGATCTAAACTGTTTCCGTTTATGTGGTCGATTTGGTGAGCGGGCCAACTACCAGTGACCCAATACCATATAATTCTTGAAACACTAAACTGTTTCCCACCTAAATTAACAACATGTCTTTTATATGTGGAATTCCCTTTCTTTTCAGCTCTAACCGAGCCGGCTTCATTGCCTGCGTGATGGTTAAGGTAAAAATAAAACCTCCCATCGTCTTTGAAATGGTTTCTAGGTCTGTTGTAACTCCAAATTAATTTCCCGGTTAATGGATCATAATCTAATGCCTCGTTTAAATATTTTTTTGTTAACCTCATTAAATAACTCCTATATTTGATATAGGAGTCTCACGGATTTAGTATTTGTCAATAGGCAAAATTTTACTTTTTTATCTTCTTATTATTATTTGAAAGTTAATTTCAAAATTTTCGAAAAACATGACTTCACCACATCAGGTCTCTCATCCAAGCAAGTGAGCTTTGGATGCCTATACTCGATTGCTTTACAAACTATCAATGCCGGACTGAGTTCTGATCACGGACAGTAAGTGTGCTAGAGTCAGCACCTATACGATTAGAAGGTTTAGAGATCATGAAGTTACCGGTATGGGCGAGGGAAGTAGTAGAGGTAGCGAAGGAATTCGGACTAGCGTTTTTTTCCTGCGGTCTCGGCGTCACGGCGCTAACTCTTGTGATGATGGGGCTGGCCATCGTCCTTCAATGGCCGATACAGGAAATTCTGGAATACTACACACCACTACTCTTAGGTTTGTTCTCGATAGCTATCACCCTTTATCTGTTTCAAAGAAACATCAGAGAAGGCAGAGATAGAGCCAAAAGAGAGCGGGATCAGAACGTTAGACCGATTCTATTAGCGAAGGCTGTAGGTCTAACTGCTAAAAAGAACGGATATTTTGGCTGTCAAGAATTTGAGAAATATGAATGTATTGTAGATAGCGGCAATGTCGATAGAAAGCTATATGTGAAATTAGAAAATTTTGGTTTGGGTGTTGCTTTAAATGTTGAGGTATTTATTAAATGCCTCAACGGAGAATTTTACTTAGTGGCTTACGAGGTTCCAAAAGTTGAAGTAAATGGAAGTGCGTTTTTAGAAATTCGTTGTACTCTTCCAAGCAATATTGGAAGTCTTATAACGAGCTATAAGGATATTTTTGATAATACTCATTTTTGTTTACATCCGATTTGTGATGATTATATCGGCCCTGATCAAATGGTGATAGGAAATGAGTATAGCGTAGACTTTCCGCGCGACCGTGAGGAGTCTGAGAGATTTAATAAGGCACTTCAAAGAAGGCCACTAACCAGAGAGACCTACTTGGTCGTCGGCTATACCGTCGATCCTGAAGCAGTGAACGATGAGTAATCTATGAAACGTCTACCCGATTGGTTAGGAAAACTTTGTTTTGAAATCTTGAACGACCTTCTGTTGATTTCAGTGGTCGCTTTGGTCTTCATTGGTGCAGGTTCTCTCATAGGGCTAAGTGCGGGTGAGTTCCTGACAAAATTTACCCCTCTGGTCCTAGGTTTGTTTAGTATTGCGATCACTGTCAGCGCTTTAAAAGTGAGCATTAAAGAAGGTAGAGACAGAGCCCAGAAGGAAAGAGATCAGGCAGTTAGACCTATCTTAATCATGAATAGCTGTGATGCATTTCGATACCCCAGCGCTTTAGAGAAAGAATGTTTTGTGTCGCGTTTGGATTCTCCAAGGTCGATAAACATCGGCCTTGAAAATGTAGGCCTAGGAATCGCTATAGAGGTTGCATTGTTCATCCAGTGCGAGGAGGGGGATATTTATCAGGTCGCCTACCCCTTAACGCAAATTAAACGTGATGAGCGCTTAGGAATAGTCATACGGGCTACTCTCCCGAGCAACATAAATGCCCTGATTACCAGATGTGAGGACATCTATAAGAATCGTCACTATGGTTACTTTGGATACGTCGAAGATGAAAAAGCTAGTGACAAAATCTTCTTCTGTGACTTCAAAGATCAGAATGATGCGGAGGCCGAAGAAATCGAAAAGGCTTTACGTGTTGGGGTTAGATCAAAAGAGCGATACATTAGACAAGAGGAATTCAACAGAAAACATGGACTATAAGACTATCGATCCAGTGGGGACGGATACAAGTGATTGATAGTGAACGTTATATGAAATTGATCCTTGCGCATGTGTCAAAATTAGTGGCAATGAGTGTGAATTTTGAGGCTTAACACGTTCAACGGTATTAGGCGATTGCAATACTACTTGCCCTGAAGGTATAAAAGTCTATGGCATTCGCATTGGGGAATTTGCTCTGGGATTGCATTTATTTTGGATTGGTTAGCTCAGTGAAATGAATGTGAAGAAGTCTAGCGCCTATTTCTGGGACCTTTTTTTTAATTCCTCTAATCCGCGTTCTAATAGCATGTCAATAATTTTGGGTTGATTCATAAGCAGGCTGAAAAATATTTCATGTGGTTTTTTATAGGTTGTTGTTTTTCTGTGCTTTATCCCCTTCCATTTTATGATTACATATTTTGACAGGAAAGCGGCCAAAGATTCTCTATGTGTCAGATATTGCTCTTTGTCAGATGGAGAATACTTAAGAAGATTGATAAAAATCTGTCCTGCCAATTTTCCTTCGATTCCTTTTGTCTTTAGAATTGCGGAAATTTTTTGGTTTTTTAATTTTAATATTTCCTTTATTAGTCGAGTTAGCGTGTCGAGGTTTATCTTAATTTGACCGCTTTGACTAACCTTGATTGTTGTTTTTTCTCTTTCTTCGCTTTCTTTGTCTAAAATTACATCTGAAATTTTCATTCTAAATTTTTCTCACTTTATAATTTTTAAATTAAAATTTTAGTAAAATTTCGCTTAATAAAATAAGCTCTTATTTTCGTATTTGAGTACTTGTATATTTATAAATCTAGGTAATTTAATTTATGATGTTTTCGTGTTATGACATTTATTCAAATAGAAAATTTAAGAAAATAGATGTGTTCATAATCCGACATTAATTTTGGTTATAAAGATTATGTTGTCTCTTCCTGTTTTTTCAAAATTTTTACTCTATATAATTTTCATTATTGATAAATGAACGAAGTGAGTTTAAATTGGTGTGGAGCGAAAGCGATCACATCAATTTATTTGGGTTATGAGTGGTAGCGAATAACACGAAAAATAAATTTTATAATAATTAGGTTGGTATCTGCGAAACTCCTTATCAGTCGTTTCACAGTAAATTTGTTCAAAGAACAAATTAAAATTTAAAAAAAGAAAGATACTTTTCTTTAGGCAAAGCTTCGCCCTAGTGCCTTTGAAAAAGAGAGTAGGGAGGTATTAACCTTTGCCTAAACCGACCAGCTTACACATCTCGTATTTTACATAGCGATTTTTGCCGTCATGCGCCTTTTACCAAGTACCTTTTTCTTGGCTGGGTCTAATGGATTAACTGGTAGCTACGAGCCGAGGACAGTGTGCTAACTGGTAAGAGAAGTGTTAGCTCTACTTGCTAGATACCTTGCTAGGTGAGGGCGGTTGGCCTGTACCCTTCTTACATCTGGCCGCTTTTCCAACGGGCAAAGATCACCTTTTCAGATGAAGTTAATATAACAGCAAGTAGCCAATTTATATTAACCCGATTACTTAAGTAATCAATCCATATCTTTAAGTGTTAATCCAATTAGTCATTTAAGGTTCCGCTCTACTTATCGTACTATTTAACAAAGTTTTAACAACAAGCTTCTGATACCACCTGTAGATGCTGCCTTTTGCCTAAAAGAAATAAATTTTCAAAGGTAATTATTCATTAAACCATAGGTTTCGTTTTTGTCAACCTAGTTTTAATATTTATGCCATATAGAGTTTTTATGGTGAAATTGTGCATTTTTTCATTATCAAAAAGAACAAAAATATTTTATATTTTAGCAAGGCTGTGCAAGAATTAATTCTAGTATATTTTTTTATTATTTATATCGTTAGCGGTCTTTTGAGAGGTATTTGATTTGTCGATAAAGCAACGCGGTAATAGTTGGCAAGTGGCTATCACTCTAGATAAACGCTATCGGAAGTCGTTTAAAACCCGCGTAGAGGCTGAAAGATGGGAGTTAGAAGCCAAGCTTAGGCACTCGAAGGGTGAAGCGGTAGATGACAGTAGGCGTAATAAGGAAGGCAAGACAGAAGCTATCACTTGGGAAGAGCTTAGGCAGGAAGTCACACGGACTAGATGGAAGAACCAGAAATCTACCAAAACTCATGAAATCAACGGAAAAGCTATTGTTGAACTGATTGGGCAAGATGCTCTAGTAAAGAACATCACACAGAGAATGATTGATGATGTAGGCGTGATGATGCAGGAAGAAAACGAAGAGGTGTCACCGGCTACTATTAATCGTAAGTATTCTTCATTAAGTGTGATGATTAAGCACGCAAAGAAGAGGGGGTATATATCGAAAGATTTTGATTATGAAATTCCAAAGTATAAAGAAGCTGAACATAGAATACGTTGGATTTCAGACGAAGAAGAAAGAAATATTATTAGTTATCTTAAAACCATTAAGCCAGAGGTAGCTGATATGGTTGTTATATTAATCAACACAGGTCTTAGGTTGTCTGAGTTATGGAGACTTACAGTTAGAGACGTAACCGATACCCATCTAACAGTATGGGAATCAAAAAGCGGGAAAGCTAGATCAGTACCTTTGGTTAAACGAGTAAGAGAGGTTTTTGACAGATATAAAGAAAATAAAGCCCCTGATAGTCGAATCTTCCCAGATTGGACCAATTGGAGGTTAACCCACTACTGGAACAGAGGCAGAGACTACCTAGAGCTAGCCAATGATCCGCAATTCGTACCGCACGTGTGTAGGCATACGTTCTGTACAAGGCTGATTCAAAGGGGTGTACCTATCACCCATGTTCAGCGTTTAGCGGGTCACAGTGTCATCACAACAACGCTTCGTTATGCCCACCTGTCACAGGGTGATTTAGACCTAGCGATACTGGCACTGGAAGAGTGGCAGGAAGGCCGTAAAAGTACCCTCAAGGGTGAGCCTGAAAGCACCTATATAAAGGAAGGAAGAGTAGGAGCCCTTCAGGGTGTCTAAACTGTGTCAAAAGTGTGCCAAAATCCGGCAAAAATGACACATAACCGTATATCGCAAATCTAAGGAAAGCTGTAAGAAGAGAGTCCTAACAACTTTCACTGTCACGCTGAACGATTTAGGTTCCAGTGGGGCAACCCGTGAGAGTTCGAGTCTCTCCGCTCGCACCATCTCTTTGCTTTACCCCTCCTTTTCAATTTCCCGACGGGCCTTGGCGTCTTTGTTTTACAGACTGTTCGTAGGGTGATTCTCTCGGCACGGCAAACCGTGATAAACTACGGCCTTTTAATTTCAGGCCTCTTCTGGAGACATTGTTCAGTTAAGGCCTTTTCGCAGTATTTTCATTCACATACCGACTCTGTAATTTGAGGATCTTCCATGCAAGCGTCTCTTGAAACGACCTCCAACATCGAACGTCGCCTGACGATTGGTGTGCCCGCACAGGAAATTGACCAGGCAGTCCAGAAGCGCCTGCAGGAAACGGCTCGTACCGTCAAAATGAACGGTTTCCGCCCGGGCAAGGTTCCCATGAGCGTGGTCAAGCGTCGTTTCGGTGACAGTGTCCGCCAGGAAATCGTTGGCGAGGTCATGCGTGACAACTACATCAAGGCCATTCAGGAGCAGGACGTCAATCCCGCCGGCTGGCCGCGCTTCGAGCCCAAGACCATGGAAGAAGGTAAGGACCTCGAATTTGTTGCCATCTTCGAAGTACTGCCGGAAATTGAGCTGGGTGATTTCAGCAAGATCAGCATTGAGAAACCCGCAGCGGAAATCGGCGAGAAAGACGTCGATAACATGATCGATAACCTGCGCCGCCAGCAGGCCACCATGAAGTCGGTCAAACGCAAGTCCAAGAACAAGGACGTTGTGCTGATCGATTTCAAAGGCTTTATTGATGGCGAGGAGTTCGAAGGCGGTGCCGCCGAGAACCACAAACTGACTCTGGGGTCAGGCCAGATGATTCCCGGCTTCGAAAAGGGCATTGTTGGTGGTAAGGCCGGCGAAGAACTTGAAATTGAAGTGACCTTCCCCGAGGACTACCAGAGTGAAGAGCTGGCTGGCAAAGATGCCAAGTTCGAAATCAAGATTCACGACGTTCAGGAGCCGCAGCTTCCGGAGCTGAATGCTGAATTTTTCGAGAAATTCGGAATCAAGGCCGAAGATGAAGCCGCATTCCGGGCCGAAGTCCAGAAGAACATGGAGCGCGAGCTGAAGCAGGCGATCTCCAACAAGGTCAAGAATGACGTGGTTGAAGGCCTTCTGGAAAGCACTGAAGTAGACGTTCCGGCGGCGCTGGCAGATCAGGAAATTGATCGCCTGCGTAAGGACGCCGTCCAGCGTTTCGGCGGCCAGGTTGATTTCCAGCAGCTGCCAAAAGAAATTTTCGAAGAACAGGCCAAGCGTCGTGTCAAGACTGGTCTGCTGTTCCAGGAAGTGGTCAAGAAAAACGATCTGAAGGCAGACGCTGCGAAAGTGGATGCTAAGATCCAGGAAATTGCTTCAACGTATGAACAACCTGAAGAAGTTGTTGCTCACTTCAATAGCAGCCCGGAGCAGAAGCAGCAGATTGAATCGGCGGTACTGGAAGATACCGTTGTTGACCTGATCCTCGAGCAGGCCAGGGTCAAGGAAAAGAAGATGAAGTACGAAGAAGCGATTCAGGCCGGGCAACAGCAGCAGGGTTGATTCCTGACGGCCGGTGCCCCATTAAAGGGACAGGCCGTTTCGTAGCAGACAACAGCCGGCAAGTCCGGCTGTTTTCATCTAGAGTCTGTGGTGGATATTCATCACGCCCATTGTCCATAAGGAGTTCACGCGCATCATGACGCAGAAACCAATTGATGGTCCCGCAATGGTTACCAGTTCCGGCCTGGTGCCCATGGTTATTGAGCAAACCGCCCGCGGCGAGCGCTCATTCGACATATATTCCCGGCTGCTGAAAGAGCGGGTGATCTTCATGGTTGGCCAGGTTGAAGATCATATGGCCAATCTGATTGTTGCGCAGTTGCTGTTCCTGGAATCCGAGAATCCGGACAAGGATATTCATCTGTATATCAACAGCCCGGGCGGCTCAGTCACTGCAGGCATGTCGATTTACGACACCATGCAGTTTATCAAGCCTGACGTTGCAACCCTGTGTGTGGGCCAGGCGGCCAGCATGGGCGCTTTTCTGCTGTCCGGTGGTGCAGAGGGCAAGCGTGCGTGCCTGCCCAACTCGCGGATGATGATTCACCAGCCGCTGGGTGGTTACCAGGGGCAGGCCACGGATATCGAGATCCACACCCGCGAGATCCTGAAAATCCGGAATACGCTGAACACCATCCTGGCGAAGCACACCGGCCAGGACATGGAAACCATCGCCCGGGACACCGAACGCGATAATTTCATGGATCCGCAGCAGGCCAAGGACTATGGCCTGATTGATTCAATACTTGATAAGCGCACACCTAATCAATAATACTGGAAGGTGATCGCATTAATTCCGGCCGGCGTAAGCAGATGAGCGAGTCGGCAAATCAAGCTCAGAGGTATTTCAATGGCAGATGAAAGAAACGGCAGAGGCGACGATAACGGCAAGTTGCTGTACTGCTCGTTTTGTGGAAAAAGCCAGCATGAAGTCCGGAAGCTCATTGCAGGGCCCTCGGTGTTCATCTGCGACGAGTGCGTCGACCTGTGCAATGACATTATTCGTGAAGAGATTCAGGAAAACGCCCAGGAAGAAGCCAGTGATCGCCTTCCGACACCTGCTGAAATCCGTGACAACCTCGATGAGTATGTGATCGGTCAGGACCGGGCGAAAGTCGTTCTGTCCGTTGCGGTCTACAACCATTACAAGCGTCTGCGCTACGGCGAAGGCAAGGCTGAGGTAGAGCTGGGCAAGAGCAACATCCTGCTGATCGGTCCCACCGGTAGTGGTAAAACGCTGCTGGCAGAGACCCTGGCCCGCATGCTTAATGTGCCTTTCACCATTGCAGATGCAACCACTTTGACCGAAGCAGGGTACGTGGGTGAGGATGTTGAGAACATCATCCAGAAGCTGTTGCAGAAGTGCGATTACGATGTCGAGAAAGCCCAGCGTGGTATTGTCTACATCGACGAAATTGACAAGATTTCTCGCAAGTCGGACAACCCTTCAATCACCCGCGACGTGTCTGGCGAAGGTGTTCAGCAGGCGTTGCTCAAGCTGATTGAAGGGACCGTTGCCTCAGTGCCTCCGCAGGGTGGCCGGAAGCATCCCCAGCAGGAGTTCCTGCAGGTGGACACGGGCAACATGCTGTTCATCTGCGGTGGTGCCTTTGCGGGCCTGGACAAGGTTATCCAGGATCGCTCCGAGCGAAGCAGCATTGGGTTTTCAGCCAAGGTGAAAAGCCCGGACGATACCAGGAACACCGGGGACATCATCAAGAATGTCGAGACTGAGGATCTCGTGAAGTACGGGCTGATTCCGGAGTTTGTCGGACGTCTGCCAGTCGTGGCGACGCTGACGGAACTGGACGAGGCCGCACTGGTCCAGATACTGACCGAACCGAAGAACGCACTGACCAAGCAGTATCAGAAACTGTTCGATATGGAAGGGGTTGAGCTGGACTTCCGTGAAGACGCACTGCGGGCCGTTGCCAACAAGGCAATGGAGCGCAAGACTGGCGCACGTGGTCTCCGTTCAATAATGGAAGCAACCCTGCTGGACACCATGTACCAGATTCCGTCTGAGCATGGCGTATCGAAGGTAGTTATTGATGAAAGCGTAATCCGGGGTCAGTCCGAACCGTTCAAGATTTACGCGAGCAGCGATCACGCAAAAGCGGTTCCGGAGGACTGAAACAGTTCACCGGGTTGAAAAAGGGCGGCGACGCCCTTTTTTTATGCCCGGCCCGCCGGGGTGGACGCCCCTGGGGGCTCGAAAGATTGCATTTTCTGCTGTCGCCCCAAAGAAGGGTGGTATGCTGAATAAAACACCGTCAGAGGATTTTCTATGACCCTGATACCAGAAGAAACTGTGCAAGAATACCCGCTGTTGCCACTTCGTGATGTGGTGGTGTTCCCGCACATGGTTGTGCCATTGTTTGTTGGGCGCGAGAAGTCCATTCAGGCGCTTGAGGCGGCAATGGACGGCAGTAAGGAAATCCTGCTGGTTGCCCAGAAAGACGCATCCACTGATGAACCAGGTGCCGGCGACGTCTTTGATATGGGCACCCTGGCAACCGTGCTACAGATGTTGCGTCTTCCCGACGGCACCGTGAAGGTGCTGGTCGAAGGCAATGCCCGGGCGACCATCAGCGACATCACCGAAGTCGATTATCTGGCGGGTCATGCCATGCTGATCGAAGAAGAGGCCCTGCCCGAGCGTGAGCAGGAAGTTCTGGTCAAGACCCTGATGGATGAGTTTGAAAAATACGTCAAGCTTTCCCGTAAAGTGCCGTCTGAGGTCTCCAGTTCGCTGACGGGCATTACCGAACTTGAGCGCCTGGCCGATACCATGGCGGCTCACCTCGAGCTGAAGATTCCGGAAAAACAGGAGCTGCTGGAAGCCCTGAATATTCGTAAGCGGGTGGACCTGCTGCTCGGCAAACTGGACGGCGAGATCGACCTGATCGAAGTCGAAAAGCGTATTCGTGGCCGCGTGAAAAAGCAGATGGAACGCAGCCAGCGTGAGTATTACCTGAATGAACAGATGAAGGCTATCCAGAAGGAGATGGGCAGCCTGGGTGAAGGCAATAACGACTTCGAGGAGCTGGAGCAGAAGCTGGAAGAAGCCAGCCTTCCGGAGGAAGCCCGCAAGAAAACCGAGACCGAGCTGAACAAGCTCAAGATGATGTCGCCCATGTCGGCGGAAGCCACGGTGGTCCGTGGTTACATTGACTGGATGCTGTCGGTGCCCTGGAAGAAGCGCAGCCGTGTTCGTCATAACATCGAAAAGGCCCGAGAGATTCTGGACGAAGATCACTACGGACTGGACGAGGTCAAGAAACGCATTCTGGAATACCTGGCCGTGCAGAGCCGGGTCAAGAAAGTGAAAGGCCCCGTTTTGTGTCTGGTGGGACCGCCTGGCGTGGGTAAAACGTCCCTGGGCCAGTCCATTGCCCGGGCCACCAACCGCAAGTACACCCGTATGGCCCTTGGCGGCGTCCGTGACGAAGCGGAAATCCGCGGCCACCGCAAGACCTATATAGGGGCGCTTCCTGGCAAGCTGCTGCAGAAGCTTTCCAAGGTAGGGGTGAAGAATCCGCTGTTCCTGTTCGATGAAATCGACAAGATGGGCATGGATCACCGCGGCGACCCGGCGTCGGCGCTGCTGGAAGTGCTGGACCCGGAACAGAACCACACGTTCAATGATCACTACCTGGAAGTGGATTACGACCTGTCTGACGTGATGTTCGTGTGTACCTCCAACTCCATGGACATTCCACCGGCGCTGCTGGACCGTATGGAAATCATCCGCATCCCCGGTTATACCGAGGATGAAAAAGTGAACATTGCGCTGAAGTATCTGTTACCAAAACAGATCAAGGCCAATGGTCTGCGCAAGGATGAGCTGGTGCTGCCTGAAGCAACCCTGCGGGACCTGATCCGTTACTACACCCGTGAGGCGGGCGTACGCGGACTTGAGCGCGAGATTGCCAAGATCTGCCGGAAGGTGGTCAGGAATCATGTGGAAAGCGGCGACAAGGCCTCTGTAGAGCTCACCCCGGAACTGCTGGACGATTATTCAGGCGTCAAGAAGTTCAAATACGGCCTGGCAGAAGAGAAGAACCAGATCGGCCAGGTTACCGGCCTGGCCTGGACCCAGGTCGGTGGCGAGCTGCTGACCCTGGAGTGTGCGCTGACCAAAGGCAAAGGCCGGGTCGTGAAAACCGGTTCCCTGGGTGACGTTATGCAGGAGTCCATTCAGGCCGCCCTGACGGTGGTCAGAAGCCGTGCTCTGGGGCTGGGTATCAAAGATGATTTCCACGAAAAATACGATCTGCATGTGCATGTGCCAGAAGGTGCAACGCCAAAAGATGGCCCCAGCGCCGGTATTGGTATGTGCACTGCGCTGGTTTCTGCGCTGACCCAGATTCCGGTCAGGGCGGACGTGGCTATGACCGGTGAGATCACTCTGAGAGGGCGGGTTCTGCCCATCGGCGGCCTGAAGGAAAAGCTGTTGGCAGCCCATCGTGGCGGCATCAAGACGGTCATCATCCCCGATGAAAACGTCAGGGATCTCAAGGAGATACCGGATAATATCAAAGAGTCTCTGGATATCCGCCCGGCCAAATGGATCGACGAAGTGCTGGATATTGCACTGGCGTATCCGCCAGGTCCGGCCGCGGAAGAATCGGTGGCTGAGGCGGGATCATCCGGCAAGAGGGATGACGACAGCGATGCTTCGGAGCGCATAAATACACATTAAACACGTGCTGTGTTGTTGACAGCCTAGAGAGCCCATTGGTATAACTGTTTCGCCGTGAAGCAGCCAATATCAAGGGCTCCCGCGCAGTTTAAGCCTATTCCGAATAGCGGTGACAAGCCGAAAGGAATAATAAAAGCGAAGAATGGAATTCTCTGACCGCTTATGCGATAGTCGGAAAAATCCAGGAAACAACAAAACCAACCTACAACATCTTCAACCTAGAATCGAAGGGGTTTAGTGTGAACAAGTCCGAACTAATCGACGCAATTGCAGAATCCGCAGACATCTCCAAAGCCGCAGCAGGTCGCGCTCTGGATTCAATGACTTCCTCCATTACAGGTGCACTGAAAAAAGGTGATCAGGTTACTCTGATCGGCTTTGGCACTTTCTCTGTCAAGGAACGCGCTGCACGTACCGGCCGCAACCCGCAGACTGGTGCAGAAATCAAGATTCCGGCCTCTAAAGTGCCTGGTTTCAAGGCAGGTAAGGCCCTGAAAGACGCCGTTAAATAACGGACTCTTTCATCTGGCAGCAGCCGTCATGGTTGTTGCCGGAGCCGCCCGCCAGCGGGTCTGTTCCGACGGCAGGTGGCTCCGAAAGAATTCCAAGGCGCATTCCTGACCGGATGCGCCTTTTTACGTTAAGTGACCCTAACCGACACTGATCAGGGATCCGGGAGAAACATGCTTCAAGATATTCGGGAAAATTCCCAGGGCACGATTGCCAAAATCATCATTGGTCTTCTGATAGTTTCACTGTCGATCTGGGGGATGGATGCCATCATTGGCGGGTTTTCCGGTGAGCCGGAAGTGGCCACGGTCAATGGCGAAGAAATCACCGAGCGGGAGTTCATGCGGGTGGTTCAGCTTGAGAGCCAGCGCCGTCTGTCCCAGATGGAGCGTCCGGACCAGTCACTGCTGGACGAAGACAGGATTCGCCGCGACGTGCTTGAATCCCTGATCCAGCAGAAGGTGCTGACCCAGGATGCAACTGAGCAGGGTCTGGCCCTTTCAGACGCCGACATAGATGCGCTGATTACCCAGATGCCGCAATTCCAGGTGGACGGCGTATTCAACAGTGATCGTTTTGTCGCCAGTGTCCGGAACATGGGTATGGGCGTGGGTGAGTTTCGCGAAACCATGCGTCGCCAGTATGTCATCAACCAGATTCGCACGGGTATTGCCCAGAGCGGCGTCTCGGCCGGCCAGAACGCCGCGCGTCTGTTGGCCATTCAGAATCAGACTCGTGACTTTCGCACGGTGACGCTTTCCGACTCAGCCGTCGCCGATCAGGTCAGCGTCAGTGATGACGAAGTCGCCAGCTACTACGAAGAAAATGCCGCGGATTACCAACTGCCGGAGCAGGTAGATGCTCGCTACATTGTCCTGTCCCTTGAGGCTCTGGCGGAAACCATCGAGGTCACGGATCAGGAACTTCAGGCCTATTACGAAGACCGGGCCTCTGATCTGGCGCGGGAAGAGCGTAAGGCTTCGCATATTCTTATCGAGGATGGCTCTGACGCCGAAGCGACCATGGAGACCATTCGGGAGCGCCTGGACGCCGGTGAATCCTTTGCCGACCTGGCGAAGGAGTATTCAATAGATACCGTCTCTGCAGAGCAGGGTGGTGATCTGGGCTACGCGGGCCGCGATGTCTATGATCCAGCCTTCGAAGAAGCCATGTTCAACCTTGAGGAAGGCGAGATATCAGAGCCGGTATCAACCAGTTTCGGTGTACACCTGATCCAGGTGACAGACATCCGCAGGTCTGCGGTGCCACCTCTTGCGGAGCTGGAGGATCAGTTGCGCCGTGATCTGGCTCGCAGCCGCGCCAACGAGCGCTTCGCCGAGGTCCGCACAGATCTGCAGGATCGTGCCTATTCAGCAGACAATCTGGAAGAGCCGGCACAGGAGCTAGGACTTGAGGTTCGCTCGAAAGAAGGTATTACCCGGGAAGGCGGGGAGCCACCTTTTGATCATGCCGGACTTGTGCGCCAGCTGTTCTCCGAGGATGTGCTTGACGACGGTTTCAACACCGAGCTGATTGATGTGGGGGATAACATGTCGGTGGTCGCTCGCGTTGCACAATACAACGAAGCTCGCCAGCGTCCGCTGGAAGATGTCGAGTCTGACATTCGCGACACCCTGACCCGGCAGAAAACCATTGAAGCGCTCCGGGAGCGGGCGGAGTCGCTTGTAGCTGACCTGGAATCCGGCACTGACCCAGCGTCACTGGATCTGGGCGAATGGACAACTTACACCGATGAGGGGCGTAACGTATCCACGCTCAGCCCGGCATTGTTGTCGCGAGTGTTCTCGCTCGGACGCCCTGACGATGGTTCGGTCTATGGCGCCGAAGTGACAGCTGATGGCGCCACCATCATCGCGCTTGATGCAGTGAACGAAGGTGACATTGACCGCGAAAGCGATGAATTCCAGCAGGTCCGTGATTTTCTGGCGACCATCGGTGGCCAGCAGGAATATCAGGCTTACCAGGATTACCTGAGAAACCGGGCCGAAATCGAAAGGCTTTGATAAAAGCCCTGATAAAAAAAGCACCCTTTGGGTGCTTTTTTTTGCCTGCTCGAGGGGCAAAGCCAGATCGTAAAGAGGGGCTATCTGGGTATTCGGGTGGGCCGCAGGCTTTCCTTGATCTTTTTCAGGTGATCGAGAAAATCCTTGCCCCGCTTCAGGGTGACGCCGGTGGCAAGAATATCAATCACTGTCAGGTGAATGATTCTCGAGGTCATGGGCATATAAACTTCCGTGTCCTCCGGCGCTGTCACGCCAACAACGATGGTGCAGACCTCCGCCAGTGGAGAGTCAGGTGTGGTAATGCCAATCACCGTTGCGCCGGTGGCTCTGGCGTGCTGCGCAATCTCAATGGTCTCGAGGGTGCGGCCGGTGTTGGAGATGAGCACGATCACATCACCGGTTGAACTGCCTGCCGCCACCATCCGCTGCATCAGCGGATCATCATAGAAACTCACCGGGATATTGAAGCGGAAAAATTTGTGTTGGGCATCCATGGCTACAGGAGCGGATCCGCCCATACCGAAAAAATGAATCTGCTTGGCCTGAATCAGGTGGTCGATTGCTCTGGCCAGCGCGCCCGGGTCCAGAGATTGCCGGGTCTTTTCCAGGTTGGCGATGGTGCTCAGCATGATTTTGTCAGAGAACTCATCCACCGAGTCGTCGGGTTCGATGTTCTGCCCGACATAGGGCGTACCCGTGGCGATACTCTGGGCCAGGCGAATCTTGAAATCTGGAAATCCGGTCGCAGAGAAGCCGCGGCAGAAACGGTTTACTGTAGGTTCGCTGACGTCTGCGGCACGGGCAAGCGCTGCAATGCTGTAACGCGTGGCGGCGGTAGGGTCACGCAGAATGGCCTCTGCGACTTTTCGCTCGGATTTGTTCAGGGTTTCAAGTCGGTTCTTGATGTCTTCCAGCAGGTTGTCATCGCGCTGTATTTTATTGCCAGCCATCGAGGGCGCTCCTGAAGCTGTTGGGCTTTGTGTCGAAATTGTCGCGATTATAGCGTGTTTAGATACTCAATAGGGTAGTAAACCTATCATTCCATCGATCAGGGCCTTGGAATGGCCGGTACTTGCTGTCATTATTTTGATAAAATTACTACCGAAGCCGCCGTAAACCGCGAGGCAGGCACTGCGCAACGGGGAATCAGGGAGATTGGAAGCCGATGGTTGATCGTGAAGAAACCCGCTGTGATCTGATGATGTTTGGCGCACTTGGCGATCTGGCGCAGCGCAAACTGTTTCCTGCACTTTATCAGCTTGAGCGAGCAGGGCTGCTGCATCCGAAAAGTCGCATTCTCGCCATTGCTCGTCGTGAAGCGGACACCGGGTCGGTGCGTGAGTTACTGCTGAACAGACTTCGGGAGCATGTGAAGCCGCAAGAATTCGATGCGGATGTCGCTCGCGGCTTCCTGCAGCGCGTTGACTATCACTGCCTCGATTTCAGTGATCTGGATGGCTTTGCGGCGCTGAACGAGTGGCGCAGCACCGACCCCAGCCATCTGGTGGTTTACATGGCCACGCCACCGGCCATGTATGGTGAAATTGCCCGCAACCTGCGCAGTAGTGACTGCTGCGATCACAATACCCGGGTGGTGGTTGAGAAACCGATCGGCCATGACCTTGCGTCGTCAAAGGTCATCAACGATGAACTGGGCGAGGTATATAACGAGAACCAGCTGTTCCGTATCGACCACTACCTGGGCAAGGAAACGGTTCAGAACCTGATTGCCCTGCGCTTTGCCAACAACCTGTTTGCCTCCCAGTGGGATCAGAATCATATCTCCCATGTGGAAATTTCGGTGGCTGAGAGCGTTGGTATCGAGGGTCGGTGGGGCTATTTCGACAAGGCAGGTCAGATCCGGGATATGGTCCAGAACCACTTGCTGCAGCTGCTGTGCCTGATCGCCATGGATCCGCCCTCTGATCTTTCGGCAGACAGTATCCGGAACGAGAAAGTCAAAGTGCTCAAGGCCCTGCGTGAAGTAACGCCGGACATGATGGATACCCATGTGGTTCGCGGGCAATACACGGCGGGCACCAGTGGCGGAAGGCCGGTGCCGGGTTACCTGGAAGAGGACGGCGCCGCCCGTGGCAGCAAGACGGAAACCTTCGTGGCGCTGAAAGCGGAAATTGAAAACTGGCGCTGGTCCGGAGTACCTTTCTACATTCGCACTGGCAAACGCCTGCCAGAAAAGCTGTCCCAGATCATTATTCACTTCAAACCGGCCCCGCATTACATCTTTGATCCGGACCAGAAGCACCTGGCCAACAACAAACTGATCATCCGCCTGCAGCCGGATGAAGGCATGTCCCTGCAGATCCTGACCAAGGACCAGGGGCTGGATAAGGGCATGCGGCTGAGGCAGGGACCGTTGGAGCTGACTTTCTCGGAAACCTTTGAAACCGATCGAATACCGGATGCCTATGAACGTCTGCTTTGGGAAATCATGAAAGGCAACCAGTATCTGTTTGTACGCCGGGATGAGGTGGAGCATGCCTGGCAATGGGTGGATCGGATCATCCGTAACTGGGATGACAGCGGTCAGCCCCCCAAGCGTTACGCGGCCGGAACCTGGGGCCCGGTGGCGTCAATCGCGATGATCACACGCGACGGGAGGAGCTGGTATGAAGATGCATGATCTGAATCTGCCAGAAGGGGTGAGTGCTGCCTTCTACGATACACCCGAAGATGCTGCGCTGGTGCTTGCAGATGCGGTGGCGGAACACCTGTCTGAGCGGCTGCTGGTGGCTCCACGGGCAAGCCTGGTGGTATCTGGCGGGTCAACGCCTGTGCCATTTTTTGAGGCTTTGCGACAAAAGCCGCTGGATTGGGCGAGAATCAACGTGCTACTGGCCGACGAGCGCTGGGTGCCTGAAGATGACGAGACCAGCAACACCCGCCTGGTAAAACAGCACCTGCTCCAGGGCCCGGCCTCCGAGGCCACTTACCTGTCCCTGAAACAGCCGGGAGCGACGCCGGCAGACGGACTGGCCGCAGTGAAAGCCGCTCTGGCTGATGTGCAGTTTCCACTGGATGTGCTGATTCTGGGCATGGGGACCGATGGCCACACAGCGTCACTGTTTCCGGATGCCCCGGAACTTGAACTTGCTCTGGACGATCAGTCAGATGAGGTTGTGTCCCCGATGACGCCACCCTCCCAGGCCCAACAACGAATCAGCCTGACCTTAAGGGCGCTGAAACAGGCCGGATTGACAGCGCTGCATATCAAAGGTGAAGACAAACTTGAAACCCTGCAGGCGGCCTGCAGCAATACTGGCAACGTTCGCGAAATGCCCATTCGGGCTTTCCTCAAGCCGGGTCTGCAGATCTACTGGAGCGCCTGAATGAACCAACTGTCTGATTACCACCGCGATCGGGTTCGCGCCGTTCTGAATGCCTCACCACTGATTCCAGTGATCACCATCAACCATCCGGACCATGCCCTGCCTTTGTGCCGGGCCCTGGTCGACGGTGGGATTCGCGTCCTGGAAATTACCCTGCGCACGCCCCATGGCATCAAGGCCATTGAACAGATCAGGGAGGCCATCCCCGAAGCCTGGGTAGGGGCGGGTACCGTCACCAGCATTGCCCAGTACCGCCAGGTCGAATCGGCGGGCGCGCAGTTCGTGATCACCCCAGGAGTTACTGAGGCGATTCTGGAATTCGGAGTAACTTCAGAAGCGACATTGCTGCCCGGAATTTCGACCATTTCCGAGCTGATGATCGGCCATAACCTGGGTTACCGGGAATTCAAATTCTTCCCGGCCGAAGTCTCCGGCGGTATTCCCGCCCTGAAGGCCTTCGCCGGACCCTTCCCGGATGTTACCTTCTGCCCAACCGGTGGTATCCGGCGTGATACGGCCCGGGACTATCTGGCCCTCAAAAACGTCACGGCCGTCGGGGGTACCTGGCTGACACCGGGCGGTCTGGTCGCTGCTGGCGACTGGGACGGGATTTCAGAGATTGTTCGGGGGAGTCTGGCTGACCTCTGAGATATCTGATAGGTCTAAACAGAGGCTGCGGGGCGGGGCTTCCCAAAATGTGCGGAGCCAGGGATGGCGGAGCCCAAGCGCCCACGGATGGGCTTGCAGCGTTTTTGGGAAGCCCCGCCCCGAAGCCTCAAGGCACTACACCCGCAGGCTACGCAACGGAGGGCAACTCCCGAACTCAGCAGGCTACCGAATATCCGTACCAACCCGAACAATCTTCATGGTGTTGGTGCCACCCTGGGCATTTACGTAATCGCCCTTGGTGATCACCACCAGATCGCCATCCTTCACCGCTCCCATTCGCACAAGCTCATCCACCGCCCGGGCGTTGGTTTCTTCCGGCGCAATGCGCTCCGAATCAAACGGCACCGTCTGCACACCGCGGAACATGGTCACCCGGTGCTGGGTAGAGTGGTGGCGCGAGAAGGTGAAAATCGGCAGGCTCGATTTGATGCGGGACATCAGCAGGGGCGTAGCGCCGGTTTCAGACATGCAGATAATCGACGTCACACCTTCCAGGTGATTGGCCGCATACATGGCTGACAGGGCGATTGCCTCGTCAACATGCTCCATGCTTTCGTGAATCCGGTGTTTGGACTGATGCATCGAGGGCTGCTTTTCCGCCCCGATACAGATCCGCACCATCGCCTGCACCGCTTCGGTGGGGTAATCGCCAACGGCGGTTTCCGCTGACAGCATCACCGCATCGGTATAGTCCATGACTGCATTGGCCACGTCGGAAACCTCGGCACGGGTAGGCATCGGGTTTTCGATCATCGATTCCATCATCTGGGTCGCGGTGATGACCACCCTGTTGAGCGCCCGGGCGCGGTTGATGATGTGCTTCTGGACGCCCACCAGTTCAGCATCGCCGATTTCCACCGCCAGGTCACCGCGGGCGACCATGACCGCGTCGGAGGCTTCAATGACCGCGTCCAGGGCGGCGTTGTCGTGGGCCAGTTCAGCCCGCTCGATCTTGGCCACCAGCCTGGCTTCGGAACCGGCTTCTTTCAGCAGGCGACGGGCGACGTGCATGTCCTCGGCAGTGCGAACAAAGGAGACAGCCACGTAGTCCGCGCCCAGCCGCGCAGCGGTCTTGATGTCCTGTTTGTCTTTCTCTGTCAGGGCTTCGGCAGACAGTCCGCCGCCGCGTTTGTTCAGGCCCTTGTTGTTGGACAGGGGGCCGCCGATCAGAACCCGGGAGGTAATGCTGGTGTTGTCCACCGACTCTACTTCCATCTCGATGCGGCCGTCGTCCAGCACCAGGATATCGCCGGTTTTTACGTCCTTGATCAGCTGTTCGTAATCAATGCCAACACGCTCATCATTACCCGCTTCCTTGTCCATGGCAGCGTCGAGAACGAAGGTCTGGCCGGCTTTCAGGGTGACCTTGTTTTCGGCAAACCGGGCTACCCGCAGCTTTGGTCCCTGCAGGTCAGCCAGCAGAGCAACAAAGCGCCCGTTGGCTTTCGCACTTTCACGCACCCGGCGGGCGCGCTCCATGTGATCTTCCGCGCTGCCATGGGAAAAGTTCAGTCGGGTAACGTCCACGCCAGCCGCAATAATGGCTGAAAGGGATTCCGGTGAATCGGTAGCGGGGCCGAGTGTGGCAACGATCTTGGTGCGCCTGAGCATGGTTCCTGTTCCTTTTTATTGACTGTGAAGGCTTCCGGGAGCATACCGGGACAATACCGTAGGCGGCCAGAATTACTGGCTCGCCTTAGACATAAGTGCAAGGGCATTATCGAGCATGCGATTGGAGAAGCCCCATTCATTGTCATACCAGGCCATGACTTTTGCGTGACGTCCCATGGCCCGGGTGTGGTTGGCGTCGAATATGCTGGAAAGGGCATTGTGGTTGAAGTCCACACTGACCAGTTTTTCCGCATTATACCCCAGTACCGGACTGTTCTCGGCAGCGGCTCTGACAGCTTCGTTGATTTCTTCAACGGTGGTGTCGCGGCTGGCAATGAAGCCGAAATCCACCAGCGATACGTTGATGGTGGGCACGCGTACGGCCAGGCCGTCAAACTTACCTGCCAGTTCCGGAATGACTTTACCAATAGACGCCGCCGCGCCGGTTTTCGTCGGAATCATCGACTGGGTGGCAGACCGTGCCCGGTAGAGATCTGAATGATAGACATCGCTCAGCTTCTGGTCATTGGTGTAGGAATGGATCGTGGTCATCAGCCCGCTTTCGATGCCGATCCTGTTGTGCAGGGCTTCAACCACCGGCGCCAGACAGTTGGTGGTGCAGGAGGCATTGGAAATGATGTGATGGTCTGACGTCAGTATTCCATCGTTGACACCGTAAACGATCATGGCATCCGCGTCCGGTGAGGGCGCGGAAATAATGACTTTCCTGGCGCCAGCTTTCAGGTGGCCTTCAGCCTTGGCCCGGGAAGTGAACAGCCCGGTGCATTCGAACACCACGTCGACGTGGTAGTCTTTCCAGGGGAGTTCTTCAGGATTGCGGATGGCGGTAATGCCGATCCGGTCACCGTTGACCGACAGCGACTCGTCATCGTGGTTTACAATGCCATTAAAGCGGCCGTGCACGCTGTCGTACTTAAGCAGGTGGGCGTTGGTTTCTGCATCGCCCAGGTCGTTGATGGCCACAACCTGCATCTTGCCGCGGTAGTCATTTTCGTAAAGCGCGCGGAGTACGTTGCGGCCAATGCGGCCAAAACCGTTAATTGCGATCCGAATGGTCATAGTCTGGCTCCAAATCTGTTTGTTTATTGTTCGCTTTGTCTATTTATGTAGTAAATATAACAACAATAAACGAATAAATGAACATTGTTCGGTGTTCGTAGCGAAAAAAGCACGTAAAATTACGCGAATTAGAAAATGAGTCACTCGTAAAGCTTCAGGAGATCCACTATGCATCCCACCGTAGCGGCGGTAACCCGGCGGATTATCGAGCGCAGCCAGGGCACGCGTCAGGACTATCTGGACCGGATGGAGGCCCTGAAAGCACAATCGCCCCACCGCAGCAGCCTGTCGTGTGGCAACCTCGCCCATGGTTTTGCGGCCTGTAACCAGTCCGACAAAGACACCCTGAAATTCATGAACAAGGCCAATGTGGCTATTGTTTCGGCCTACAACGACATGCTGTCGGCCCATCAGCCCTACAAGGATTTTCCGGATGTGATCCGTGAGGCGGCCAACGGCATGGGGTCGGTGGCGCAGTTCGCCGGGGGCACGCCGGCCATGTGTGACGGGGTGACCCAGGGCCAGCCGGGTATGGAGCTGAGTCTGTTCTCCCGCGATACCATCGCCATGAGCACCTCGGTGGCGCTCAGCCATAATATGTTTGATGCCACTCTGTTGTTGGGGATCTGCGACAAGATTGTGCCGGGCCTGCTTATTGGGTCCCTGAGCTTTGGTTACCTGCCGACGGTGCTGGTGCCGGCTGGGCCGATGCCGTCTGGCCTTCCGAATAAAGAGAAGCAACGGATCAGGCAACTGTATGCCGAGGGCAAGATTGGCAGGGACGAACTGCTTGAAGCGGAGTCCCAGTCCTACCACAGCCCCGGCACCTGCACCTTCTATGGCACCGCCAACAGCAATCAGCTTCTGGTAGAAGTGATGGGCCTGCATCTTCCGGGCGCGGCATTTGTAAATCCCGGCACGCCCCTGCGGGATGCGCTGACCCGGGCGGCAACCGAGCAGGTGATCCGGCTATCCAAACCCCACGGTGGATCCCTCGGCCTGGGTGACATGATCAACGAAAAAAGCATTGTCAATGCTCTGGTGGCGCTGCTGGTGACCGGTGGATCCACCAACCACACCATTCACTGGATCGCCATTGCGCGGGCGGCGGGCATCATCATCGACTGGAATGACTATTCCGAGCTGTCTGCGGTAGTGCCCTCGATGACTCGGATTTACCCCAACGGTGAGGAGGACATCAACGCGTTTCATGAGGCAGGGGGAACCCCGTTCCTGATCCGGGAACTGCTGGAGGCGGGCCTGCTTCATAACGATGTTGAAACAGTGGTAGGGCATGGCCTTGAGCGCTATACCCGGATGCCGGAAATGGATGGCGACAAGCTGGTCTGGAAGCCTGCTGCCACGCAAAGCGCAAAACCGGATGTACTCAGTACGGTCAGGGAGCCATTTGCGCCAGACGGAGGATTGCGGGTGCTGGAAGGAAATCTGGGCCGTGGTGTGATCAAGGTATCGGCGGTGGCCGAAGAGCATAGAGTGGTGAAAGCCCCGGCGGTGGTTTTCAATGATCAGAACGAGTTGAAAGCCGCGTTCGACGCCGGTGACCTCAACCGTGACTGTATTGTTGTGGTGCGCTTTCAGGGGCCCAAGGCCAATGGCATGCCGGAGTTGCACAAGCTGACTCCCTATCTGGGCGTACTGCAGGATCGCGGCTTCCGGGTCGGCCTGGTGACGGACGGGCGTATGTCTGGCGCGTCCGGCAAGGTTCCAGCGGCGATTCACGTGTATCCCGAGGCTGCCAATGACGGTCCGCTATCCAGAGTGAAGTCCGGTGATGTGATTACCCTGGACGCCGCAAAGGGGGTGTTGGAAATTGATCTTCCGGCGTCTGAATTTGCCCAGCGGCCGGCCGCCAACGCAGACCTGAGCGGCAATCGCCATGGCCTTGGCCGGGAACTGTTCGGCTGGATGCGCCGTGCAGCCAGTACGCCGGAGGAGGGCGCCAGCTTTTTCTGGAACCACGACGCGTGATCGCAGACTACGACTCGCTGGTTGGCGACATTGGCGGAGCCAATGCCCGCTTCGCGCTGGTAAAGGCCGGGCAGCTGGACCCGGAATCCATCCGGATGATGGCTTGTCGGGACTACCAGGGACTGGACAACGCCATTTACGAATATTTCCGGCAGGTCGGCGGTGCGGCCGCGCGCGATGCCTGCCTGGCGGTTGCGGCCACGCCCTCCGGCGCGTCAAGCGACAGCGCAAGGGTGACCATGACCAACAGCCACTGGCGCTTCGATATTGAACATGTTCGCCGCCAGTTTGGCTGGGAAAAGCTGCGGCTGATCAACGATTACACCGCTATGGCCCTGGGCATTCCCCATGTGCGGCCCGACAGACTGGTTCGGATTTGTGGCGGCCCCGGTAACGAACGTCGGCCCAGACTGGTGATCGGCCCGGGCACCGGCCTGGGGGTATCAGCACTGGTGCCATCGCGCAATGGCTGGCTGGCGCTGATGACCGAGGGTGGTCATGTTGATTTTGCCGCGACCAACGACACCGAACTGTCCCTGCTGAAGATTCTTCGCAATCATTTTGGCAGGGTGTCTGCCGAGCGGGTTCTCAGTGGCCCCGGGTTGCTGAATCTTTACCGGGCCCACGGAGAAATGCAGGGACTGCCAGCAACTCTGAGCGAACCGGAGGACGTTACCAAAGCCGCACTGGCCGGTTCTGACCCGCTAGCTGGCCAGACTCTGGAACATTTCTGTGAAATTCTCGGGCGGGTTGCCGGTAATGCGGCGCTGACTCTGGGCAGTACCGGCGGCGTCTATCTGTGCGGCGGGATTCTGCCGGGGATGATCGATTTTCTGAAGCAAAGCCGGTTCAAGCAGGCGTTTACCGACAAGGGGCGCATGGGCCCCATGCTCGAACGCATGCCGGTTTACGTGGTTACCGAGCGCCATACCGGGCTTTTCGGGGCGGCAGCGGCGCTGACCAATCCGGAAATCCAGAACGCCAGCGACGACTACAGATAATGCACCAGTTCACGGCTGTCAAAGCGATACTGGCGGTTGTATACGCCTTTCTCAGAGCGTTTCCCAATCGCCACAATCATGGTCACCAGTCCCTTGCGTGGCACGCTTAGCAGGCGTCTTACCCGGCACTCATCAAAGCCTTCCATTGGACAGGAATCGTAGCCGTGGGCCCGTAGCGCCAGCATCAGATTTTCCGCCGCAAGAGCGGTGGATTTAGTGGCCCAGACTTTCATTTCGTTCACCGAATAGGGCCCTCGTGGCACCGGCCGGGACAGGCCAACCACCAGGCCAGCCGCTTTCTTGGCGACGCCCAGTACTCCGAAGGGCCCCTGGTTATAGTGGATCGGTGCAATCTTTGAATAGTACTTTTTCACGATTCCCGGCATTTGCTCTTCCGGCCATTGCTCCAGAGCCATCCGGGAATGCTGGCGCCAGGTGTCTGGTCGGGCCACCACGGCAACCAGTACCGGTGCGGTTTTTGCGGCGTTCTGCCCCAGGCAGGCTTCGGCCAGCTTCGCCTTGAGATCCGGTGTTCTGACTACAAAGAATTCCCAGGGCTGAAGGTTGCTGGAATTGGGCGCCAGCATGGCCAGTTCCAGGCAGTCGCTGAGTACCTCATCCGGTACTGGTTCGTCAGTGAAGCGGCGAACTGAGCGCCGGCTGCGTACCACCTTGCGGAATTCCTCCAGGGTGGTACTGGAAACAGAATCGGGCGAAATGTCTGACTTGGCATTCATCGGGTGAGCAATCCTTTTTGCCGGCGGCAGGACAAGGCATTAAGGTTACGTTAAGTTGCTGTTTATGCAATGACCTTTTCTTCTGCAGCGGTTGGCATGAATAACCATGGATGAATTGCGTATTCCGACAGAACAGCTGGTAGAGCAGGTGCGCCAATGCCGGATCTGTGAGCAGGCCTTGCCCCTGGGGCCAAGGCCGGTGATCCAGATGTCAGAGTCTGCCCGCCTGCTGGTGGTGGGTCAGGCTCCGGGCAGGCGCGTGCACGAAACCGGGCTGCCGTTCAACGATCCCAGTGGCGACCGCCTGAGGGACTGGATGGGTATTACCCGGGACACCTTTTATGACGACCAGCAGTTAGCCATTCTGCCCATGGGCTTCTGCTACCCGGGCACCGGCAAATCCGGCGACCTGCCGCCGCGCCCGGAGTGCGCCCCGGCCTGGCGGGAAACATTGCTGGAACGGCTGGAACAGGTGGAGCTGACGCTGGTCATTGGCCAGTACGCCCAGGCCTGGCACCTGCCTGGCAGGAAAGTGTCGGTGACCGAACGGGTAAGGCAATGGCAGGAGGTGTGGCCAGCAGCGCTGCCGTTGCCCCACCCCAGCCCCCGGAACAATTTATGGTTAAAGCGCAACCCCTGGTTCGAGGGGGAGGTGGTCCCCCGGCTTCGCCAGCGGGTTGCGGCGATTCTCCAACGATGATTCAGCAGCATTGAATCAGCGCGCCTCTTCCCAGCGGGACAGCAGCGCCTCATAGCGAATGGTCTGTCCCGGGGGCTTCTCATTCTGCAGTCTGGGTTTTGGTGCGCCCGGCTGGGCCAGCCAGTAGTCCCGTCCTTTGGCTTCTTCGTTGGTGGCAATACGGGGAGGACAGTTGTCAACGGTAAAGTTGCGCTCAATAACGGCCATTGCACGATCCTGGCTTTCCGCAAGCTTGTCCATGGCCTGTTGTGCTGTACGCTTTCCAGACATGGCATCGGCAATGTTCGGCCACCACAGTTTTGCCAGTTTGGGATAGTCGGCGATGTTCACGCCGGTAGGAGTCCAGGCTTCCCGAGCCGGGCTGCGGTAGAACTCAACAAGCCCACCAAGTGCCGCGCTCTGTTCCAGCATCTCCGGTGAGTTCAGGTCGGATTCGCGGATAGGGGTCAGGCCTACCAGGGTTTTCTGCAGGGAAACGGTTTTCGATACGGTAAATTGTGCGTACAGCCAGGCGGCTTTCTGGCGCCGTTCGCTCATTACCCTGGGTATGGTCCAGGCGCCCACATCCTGATAACCCAGTTTCATGCCGTCGGACCAGTAGGCACCGTAGGGTGAGGGAGCCATGCGCCATTTTGGTGTGCCATCCTCGTTGACTACCGGCAGGTCCGGTTTGGTCATGTCGGAGGTAAACGCGGTGTACCAGAAAATCTGCTGGGCAATCTGACCCTGGGCGGGTACCGGGCCTGCCTCTGAAAAGTTCATATCCCTGGCTTCGGGGGGCGCGTAGTTCTTCAGCCAGTCAATGTACTTCTGCAGGGCGTAGACCGCCGCCGGACCGTTGGTCGCGCCGCCACGTTCCACAGACGAGCCCACCGGGTTGCAACCTTCCATCCTGATGCCCCATTCATCCACTGGCAGGCCATTGGGCAGACCCGGGTCGCCGGCGCCGGCCATGGACAGCCATGCATCGGTGAAGCGCCAGCCAAGGGATGGGTCGCGCTTGCCGTAATCCATATGGCCATAGACTCGTTGCCCATCAATTTCGCGAACGTGAACCGAGAAAAATTCAGCGATGTCCTCGTAGGCTGACCAGTTCAGTGGCACACCCAGTTCATAACCATAACGTGCCTGGAACCTTGCCCGAAGGTCCGGGCGCTGGAACCAGTCATATCGGAACCAGTAAAGGTTGGCGAACTGCTGGTCTGGCAACTGGTAAATCTTCCCATCCGGCCCGGTAACAAAACTCAGGCCAATAAAATCCTGCAGGTCGAGGGTCGGCAGCGTAAAGGCCTTCCCTTCGCCTTCCATGTAATCGCTCAGTGCCAGCGCCCAGCCGGTGCGGGAATGGGTGCCGATCAGGTCAGAATCGTTGACGAAGGCATCGTAGCGACCCTTTGCCGCCATGATCCGCTGAAGGTTGACCTGGCGGATAACCTCACCCTCGGGTTTCAGGTCATGGGTCACTTTGATCCCCGTTATCTCGGTGAATGCTTTGGCAAGAACCTGCGATTCATAGCGATGGGTTGCCAGGTTTTCCGACAGCACCGAAATTTCGAGGCCTTCGAGAGGCTCGGCTGCCCGGGCAAACCACGCGAGTTCCTCGGCCTGTTGCTCTTCAGACAGGGTAGAGGCGGTGAAGGACTGATCGATCCACTGATTGATGATCTGTTTGCGAGCTTCCGGCAACGAGTTGAACGTGTCAGATCCGTGACTGTTGGTGGTCATGCTGAGCAGACAGGTAGCGGCAATGATGATTGGCCATTGAGTCATGGGACACCTTTTTGGTCTGTTTTTGTTGTTTGTTTTACTACATGATCAGCGTAATGTTCGCTGTAAACTTCGTCAACGAAAATTCGTGAACAATTGTGTAACATGAAAAATAACCGGTAAAACAGTATGTTGTAAGATTTCGCACGAAAATTGAGCATAAAAAGCATCATAAAATCGAAAAAAATATGTTCTAAAACTTTCCATTTTTTCTCAAGCGAGCTAAATTCGGTGTGTCTCGAAAACAGAAAACGGTCCAAGACCGCAATGAATGTTCGGGATGACAGCGTCTTCCAGACCAGAGGTTCGCTCTAGACAATTGATTTAAAGCGTAATCTGCTGCCTGAAAGCGGCAGAAGTGGTGGACCGGAATATCTCAAACAATAATAGGAAGCTATCATGATCGAAAACAAAAAATGTTCGCACAAAAACGTTTTCAAGCGGTCAGCGCTTGCTGCCAGCGTTGCGCTGGTCGCTGGTGCATGGGCTGCACCAGTTCTGGCAGAAGCCACGTTCGAGTCAGATAACGGCTGGAAAGCCGGTTTTAATGGTCATATCCCGATTTTTGCGGTACTTGGCAGTTACGACGATCCGACCGATGAAGACTCGTTTACCATCACAACCGGCTTTAATCCGGCTACCCTGCAAACGAACATTTATGCGCCAACCCAGAACGGCCTGACGGTGTCCGGCCACTTCCAGATGAACGCGGATATTGCGCCGGGTGATGCCAATGCCAACTTCCGCAGCCGGGTGTCTGAAATTGCCGTGGCCGGTGACTTTGGTACGGTCAACATCGGTAAGGGTTTCGGTATCTTTGGTGTGCCCGCGATCGGTGATAACGGCAGTGGTCTTGGTGTTGGCCTGATCGGTGGGCCTGACCAGGTTGCCGCCACGGCCGGTCGAATCGGCAACGGCTATTTCTACGCCAACTTCACGCCCCGGGTAATGTACACCTCTAACAATCTCGGTGGGTTGCAGTTCAAGGCGGGTGTGTTCAGCCCCTCAAAGGTTGATGGCGTCGCGGACGCTGAATACAGCACGCCCAGGATTGAGGGTAATGTAGTCTACACCGCGGACATGTTCTCGCTTTGGTCGAGCGCCTTTACCCAGGACGTAGACTCGAAAACCGGAACCTTTGACGACTACACCATGTCAGGCGTTGATTTCGGTGGTTCGGTCTCACTGGGGGATCTGAATGTCCGTGGTAACTATTCCATGACATCCGGCACAGGCAACGGTGTATTCGCTGCTCGTCTGGATCCGAACGAAGAAGATGCCAGCCAGTGGTACGTTGAGACCACTTACGGCATCAACAAGACTACCCTGGGCGTAAGCTACGGTGAGGGCGAGGATGACATTAACTCGGACGCTTTCGACACGGATCTGACGATGATCTTTGCCCGGTACGCCGCAACCGATGCGCTGACCCTGATGGCGGAATACACAACTCTGGGCACCGAAGGTGGCCAGGGTGAGTACGATGCCTTCATCGTTGGCTCTCAGCTGACGTTCTGAGGAGAAGGACTTTACCCTTTCCCTTCATAGGGGAGGGGTGAAGGGGAGTGAAAGCCGGGTTCTGAGGAGCGCCCGGCTTTTTTGTGTCTGCAGAAACGACGGAACCCGGCCATAAAAAAGCTCCGGGCGGTATTACCGGCCGGAGCAAATGCCTGAGGGAGTAGTTCAGGCGCTGTGGTGCAGAGCAACGGTTTGAGGTTGAGGTGTGTCCCTGGCGGCCAGGTAGCGATCAAGTTCGCGCACTTCCTCTTCGGAGGCATACAGGCCCTGTTTGGTGCGGCGCCAAAGTATATCGTCTGAAGAAATGGCCCATTCGTTCTTGATCAGGTATTCCACTTCTTTTTCATAAAGGGTGCCGGTAAAGCGGTAGCCAAGGTCCTGAACCGACTCTGCCTTGCCCAGAATGTCATAGGCTTTGGTGCCAAAGGTACGTACATAGCGGCTGCATACTGCCTCGGGCAACCAGGGGTAGTCTTTCTCGAGTTGGGCTTCCAGGGTCGCGTGATTCTCAAACTCACCACCGGGCAGAATTCCGGTCTTGGTCCAGCGGCCACCCGCCTTCGGGAAGAAATGGCACAGTTTATCGGTCGCCGCTTCTGCCAGTTTGCGATAGGTGGTGATCTTGCCGCCAAACACTGAAATAACGGGTGCCTGGCCATTGGCACGATCCACTTCAAAGGAATAATCGCGGGAGGCCTTCTTGGCGTCACCTTCTTCGTCATCCATCAGGGGCCGCACACCGGAATAGGACCAGACGACATCGCTTTCGGTCAGCTGGCGCTTGAAGTGGGAATTGACGATATTGAGCAGATACTCGGTTTCTTCCGGAGAAATTTTCGCTTTCTTCGGATCCCCCTCGTAATCCACATCGGTGGTGCCAACCAGGGAAAACTCGTCCTCGTAGGGAATCACGAACACAATGCGCTCGTCTTCGTTCTGAAGAATATAAGCTTCGGTTTCCCGGTTCAGGCGCGGAACCACGATGTGGCTGCCTTTGACCATGCGAATGGTTTTCGGCGCTTTCATCGCCAGGCTTTCGCTGAACAGGCGGCTGACCCAGGGGCCGGAGGCGTTCACGATTACCTTCGCCGAAACATGATGCACACTGTCGTCATTCATATCCTGAAGTGAAATGTCCCAGGAATCTCTGCCACGCTTGGCATCAATGCACTTGGTCCGGGTCAGGATGGTGGCGCCACATTCCTGCGCCTTTTTCGCAGTCAGAACCACCAGGCGCGCATCGTCCACCCAGCCGTCGGAGTATTCGAAACCTTTAGTGATGTCGGCTTTCAGGGGATCCTTTTCATCAAACTTGATGGAGCGAGACCCCGGCAGTACTTCGCGCTTGGCCAGATGGTCGTAAAGGAACAGACCCATCCTGATCATCCAGGCCGGGCGCAGATGGGGCTGATGGGGCAGGCGAAACCGCATGGGCCACATGATGTGTGGTGAATTGCGCAGCAGCGATTCCCGCTCGGCCAGTGCCTCCCGTACCAGGCGAAATTCGTAATGCTCCAGGTAGCGAAGGCCGCCGTGAATCAGCTTGCTGCTGCTGGAAGACGTGGCTGAAGCCAGGTCGTTCATCTCGCACAGCAGAACCTTGAGGCCACGGCCTGCGGCATCCATTGCGATGCCGGTGCCGTTGACGCCGCCGCCGACTACGACAACGTCAAATGTCGTGTTCTCTGAAGTCATCTTGTGTCATCTCCTGACGCCAGTGGAAGAGCGCTTCCCACGCCCTTACCGGTGATTCATACAAATGTATGGAACTATTATGCGAAAGCAATGAATATTCGTAAAGGAAAATACAGAAAAAAAACGAAAAATTCGAAGCAAATGTTAATAGCATCACGCTCAGGACGCAGGAAAAACAGGGCGGGGCTTGGCTCGGGGTCAGACCAGGTGGAGTTCTACGTTGTGTTCGCGCAGCAGCTGGCGGATTTCAGTGGGCGGTGGCTCGTCGGTAAATACATGGTCGGCCTGGGCAATGCTACCCAGGCGCACCATGGCGTTGCGGCCGAATTTGGAATGGTCCGCGGCCAGTAGTACCTGGCCTGAATTGGCGATGATGGACTGTGCCACGCGCACTTCACGGTAGTCGAAATCCAGCAGTGAGCCATCCGTGTGGATACCGCTGATGCCGATAATCCCGAAGTCCATCTTGAACTGGTTAATGAAGTCCCGGGTTGCTTCGCCGACAATGCCGCCGTCCCGGTTACGCACCTCGCCGCCGGCAATAATGATGTGAAAATCTTCCCGAGCGGACAGGATTGATGCCACATGGAGGTTGTTGGTGACGACCTGAAGGTTATTTTTTTCCAGCAGCGCCTTGGCGATGGTTTCGGTGGTGGTGCCAATGTTGATAAACATGGACGAGTTGTCGGGGATCATCGCTACCAGGGCTTCGGCGATTCGCTCCTTGGCTTCCAGGTCCATGATTTTTCGGGCCTGGTAGGCGGTGTTTACGGTGCTGGAATCGATGCCGGCGCCGCCATGATGCCGCCGCAGCTTTTTCTGGCTGGCCAGTTCGTTAAGGTCCCGGCGGATGGTCTGTGGTGTTACCTTGAACTGGTCTACCAGCTGTTCAGTCGTCACAAAGCCATTCTGTTGAATCAGCTCCATGATCAGATCCTGTCGACGTCGCTGTGCCATTCAATTCCTCCGGGTCCCGGCTTTCTCTAACGAACCAGTTTGTACTTGTTGGTGTAGACGCAGTTTAGAGTGTTTTTCAGGTTTGTGCAGCCTTTTTAGGGGCTTGTGGCCGTTTGCCAGAGTCTCGCCCGCAAAAGGGGTTGGCTTTTGTTTTCAAAAAAGTAAAAATACGAAAAAATAAGAACACCAAGGCGAAATCACTATGACTCAGTACATTCTGTCGATCGATCAGGGCACAACCAGTTCGAGAGCCATTCTTTTCACCCTTGATGGCAACATTCACGCGACCAGCCAGCAGGAATTCACCCAGCATTTCCCAGCCAGCGGCTGGGTCGAGCACGACCCGGAAGACATCTGGCGAAGCGTGCAGGACACCTGCCGTGACGTGATGGAAAAAGGCTGCGACGAGAACGACGAAGTGGTAGCCGTTGGCATTACCAATCAGCGCGAAACCACGGTTGTATGGGATCGGGCCACCGGGGAGCCGGTTTACCCGGCCATTGTCTGGCAGGACCGTAGAACCGCTGACTGGTGTGAAACCCTCAAGAAACAAAGCCTGGAACCGTCGGTGAACAACAAGACGGGCCTACTGATTGACCCCTACTTTTCAGCCACCAAGATTCGCTGGGTTCTGGACAACGTACCGGGTACCCGACAGCGGGCGGAAAGGGGAGAGCTGGCGTTCGGAACCATTGACAGCTTCCTGTTGTGGCGGCTGACCGGTGGCAAGGTGCACAGAACCGATGCCACCAACGCCAGCCGCACCCTGCTGTTCAATATTCATGAACAGAAATGGGACGATGAATTGCTGGAACTGTTTGGCATTCCCGAATGCCTGCTGCCGGAGGTGATGGATTCCTCCGCGGATTTCGGCGAAATAACCTGTGGCGGCCGCCTGAATGGTTGCTCAGTGATGGGAATGGCGGGCGATCAGCAGGCAGCGCTTTTCGGCCAGACCTGCTTTGAAGTGGGCATGGCGAAGAGCACTTATGGCACCGGCTGCTTTCTTATGCTGAACACCGGCGAGGAAGCGCTGAAATCCGAACATCGCTTGCTGACCACCGTGGCCTATCGCCTGAACGGCAAACCGGTCTATGCCCTGGAAGGCAGCATTTTCATTGCCGGTGCGGCTATCCAGTGGCTGCGGGATGGCCTTCAGCTGGTTCGGGATGCCTGCGAAACAGAGCCTCTGGCGGAAGGTACGCCAGTGGATCACGGGGTCTATCTGGTGCCGGCCTTTACCGGTCTTGGCGCTCCTTACTGGGACCCCAACGCCCGTGGCGCCATCTTCGGGCTGACCCGGGACACCGGGATAAAGGAAATTGTGACCGCCGGCCTGCAGTCCGTGTGTTATCAGACCAAGGACCTGCAGAAAGCCATGCAAAAGGATGGCCTCCGGCCGATTGCCCTTAGGGTTGATGGTGGTATGGTGGCCAACAACTGGGTGTTGCAGTTCCTTGCAGACATTCTGGGCGCGACCGTTGACCGTCCGCAAATGGTTGAAACCACGGCGTTGGGTGCCGCTTACCTTGCAGGTTTACAGGCGGGGGTTTTTGAATCCCTTCAGGCGCTGCAGGATGCCTGGCAATGCGACCGTCGGTTCGAGCCACTGATGACAAAAGAGAAGCGGGATAAACTTTACGGCGGCTGGTGTTCGGCGGTGGCAAAACTGCAGAGCAGCCCGGACAATCCGACCTGATTGAGGATGCCGTTGCGGGGTGTCAGTCAGTTCCCGCGGGTCGGACGTATTTGTAAACTGTGTTGCGGCTTACGCCCGCGGCGCGCGCCGTGCGGGCCACATTGCCGCCATTTGCCCGGTAGAGCCTGGGGATCAGTTCCTCCAGGGGTTCCGTCGTCAGGTTGCCGGGGCGACTGGTATCGGTGAAAAAATCATCGGGCAGGTGGTCTTCCTGCAGAAGCTCGCCATCGGCCATGGCCATGCCGACCCTCAGGATGTGGACCAGTTGGCGAACATTGCCGGGCCAGGGATGGCGAACCAGCAGGTCAAGCATGCTGTCGCTCAGTGCCGGGCCTGGCTCGGTTGCCAGCAGGCGCTGATGAACAAACCTGACCAGTTCCCTGACGTCGGTTCGCTCCCTGAGTGCCGGTAGTTCGACATTGAGCCCGGTGATCCGGTAGTAAAGGTCCTGCCGGAAATGCCCCTTCTGAATATCGTCCCGCAGATTCCGGTTGGTGGCCGAAATCAGTTTGATATCAACCGGAAAATCCTCGGTAGAACCCAGTGGCGTTACCACTCGCTGCTGCAGCACACGCAGCAGCCTGGACTGCAGCGCCAGCGGCATCTCGCCGATTTCGTCGAGGAAAAGGGTGCCGCCATCTGCCTGGCGGATCAGGCCGACATAGCCTTTGGTGTGGGCGCCAGTAAAAGCGCCTTTCTCGTAGCCGAACAGCTGGCTTTCGGCCAGTTCCGCTGGAATGGCAGCGCAGTTGACCGCGATCAGCGGTCCCGGGGCGCGGCTGCTATGGTAGTGCAGGCTTCTAACCAGAATTTCCTTGCCTGAGCCGGTCTCGCCGAACACCAGAATCGGAATATCCTTTTCCATCATTTTTCGCGCCTGGGCCACCAGTCTCCGAACCCGGCTGTCTCCATGTTCCAGATCCTCCAGTGCCAGAACGTCATCGGGGATGTCCGCAGCGTCTTTCTGTCGTTCTTCCTGGGACGGCTGGGGCTGTTCCGGAAGCATTACCTGACCCAGCACCTGGTAGTTTCCGTTAGCCGTCAGGCTGGCTGGCCGGTTGTTGGCAATTGCCGTCAGACCGTCCAGATCAATACTGAAGATCTGCTGAAGGCTGGTTCTGGCCTGACGTTCGCCAAGAATGGTAGCCGCCCGCCGGTTCGAGGCGAGCACATTGCCTGTCTTATCCAGAACAAGCAGACCGGCCCAACTGCTGTCGAGACTGGAGGCGCTGGTGTTGATCTTTAAAATGTGGAAGTTGCCTTGATAAGTCTGAAAAATCAGACGATTCTCAATGCCGTGGGACAGAAGTTTGACCATGCCCAGAGTGTAATCGCCGGACATTTTTGTGGTGGAACACAGATTCAGGACCCCGGCTAGTTGACCTTCGGCGTCAAAGACGGGCGTTGCAGAGCCGGTAAGCTGGTGGTGAGCTTTCAGATAATGCTGGTCGCCGCGAACATGCACCGCCTGTCCTGTGGCCAGGCTTGTGCCAATGGCATTGGTGCCTGCGGAAGCCTCATTCCAGATATGCCCCGGGCGTATGCCCGCGAAAGCGGCAGATGGCTGGTCCATTGGGTGCCAGGTTTGAAGAATAACGCCGTCCGGGTCGGCAAGCACCACCAGGCACTGGGTGTTTTGAAGCATGTTGTCAAAGTAGGGGAGCGCTTCGTCTTCCGTTGCCTGGATCAGGCTGGCGTGTTCCTGCTGCAGTCTGTTGAGCGCATCAGGCGGGAGTGTTTCGAACCCGGGATTGCTATTGCAATCAATTCCCAGATTGCGGCATCGCGCCCAGGATGTTTCGATGGGGTTCAAAGAAGGGTCCATGCAACGGTCCTCAGGTGTTCGTTTTAGAGAAATTCTTACAGTAATGAACACCAAAAATTTGTTTTCGAACAAATCAAGTATTGTTGATCGAACTCGCAGTGGTCAATTCCAATTTGCTGACAGAAAGGAGGCTGCCGGCACCTACCGTCAAAAAAACTACCTAAATATATGATATTCATTTAAAATATTGTCTCGTTCCAGAGTGTTCAGATTTTTGGGTCTGAGTGAACATAATGAACATAATGAACAGTTCTGATGCAAGTAACTGAAACGGAAGCCCTGGCCCAGAAGCCTTTATTACAGGGATTTGAAAAAATTTATTTTCGTATCTTTTCGTTTTGGCATAGCTCTTGTACACTCAGTTAAAACAAAACAACAACCGAAAGGGAAAAAGCATGTCTCTAACGCTGCAGAATGTATCGCGCGTTGTGGACGGGGAAACCTGGATATCAGACGTCACCATGACGCTGGAACCCGGCTCCTTTAACGTCCTTCTTGGCCGGACTCTTGCCGGCAAGACAACTCTGATGCGCATCATGGCAGGCCTGGACAGGCCTACAAGCGGCAAAATCCTGATGAACGACGCGGACGTGACCGGTGTTGCGGTCCAGAAGCGGAACATCTCCATGGTGTATCAGCAGTTCATCAACTACCCGACCATGACTGTGTTCGAAAACATCGCATCACCCCTCAGGCTTGCAAAACAGAGCCCGAAGGAGATTGACCGCCGGGTTCGCGAAACCGCAGAACTTCTCAAGATCGAAAACCTGCTGGACCGCCTTCCGCTTGAGCTTTCCGGTGGTCAGCAGCAGCGCGTATCCATGGCACGGGCGCTGGTGAAAGATGCCGATGTGGTGCTGTTCGATGAGCCGCTGGTGAACCTGGATTACAAGCTACGGGAAGCCTTGCGCAGCGAATTGAAAGATCTGTTCCAGGCCCGCAACTGCATTGCCGTCTACGCCACCACCGAAGCCCAGGAAGCCCTGGCGCTGGGCGGCGAAACTGCCGTACTGCATGAGGGGCGCTTGCTTCAGAAGGGCCCGACACCCGAGGTGTATCATCGTCCCCGGGACATCGAAACTGCCGAAATGTTTTCTGAGCCACCGATCAATATCATGCCAGGGCGGGTAACCGACACCGAGGTGACCTTCGATGAGCGGGTTCATTTCCAACTGAACTCGGACCTGCAATCTCTCAAGCCAGGTGATTACAAATTCGGTGTTCGGCCATCGCACATTGGCCTGGTTCCGAACGCGGATGACGACCTGGAAATTCCGGTCAATGTTGATCTGGCAGAAATCAGTGGTTCAGAAACCTTCCTGCACGTGCACAGCGAATCCTACGAGCTGGTATTGCATCTACAGGGCATCTATCAGTTCCGCCCCGACGAGCAGATCAAGGTTTACTTCCCAACCCATAAACTCTACGCATTCGCGCCTGACGGTCAGACAATTCTGGTGCCTGGCCGGGCGGAGGGTCACTGACATGGCTGAAATTACTCTCAAGACACTGGCCCATTCCTACAGCAAAAATCCGTCGGGCCCGGAAGATTATGCCATCCGCAAAATGGAACACGTCTGGGCCCAGGGTGGCGCCTATGCACTGCTGGGGCCGTCCGGCTGCGGCAAATCCACGCTGCTGAACATTATCTCCGGACTGGTAACACCGTCTGAAGGCGACGTGCTGTTTGACGGCAAGCGCATGAATGAACTGCCGCCGGAAAAGCGCAACATCGCCCAGGTTTTCCAGTTCCCGGTGATCTACGACACCATGACGGTCTACGACAACCTTGCCTTCCCGCTGCGCAACCAGGGTGGTTTCTCGGAAGAGCAGATCCGAACCAAAGTGCACGAAGTGGCGGATGTTCTTGAACTTTCCGGCGAACTGTCGCGCAAGGCCAAAGGCCTCAGTGCTGACCAGAAGCAGAAAGTATCCATGGGGCGCGGGCTGGTACGCGAAGACGTGACCGCAATTCTGTTTGACGAGCCGCTGACGGTTATCGATCCACAGCTGAAATGGCGCCTGCGCCGCAAGCTGAAACAGATCCATGAGCGTTTCGACATCACCATGGTCTACGTGACCCACGATCAGTTGGAAGCCTCAACCTTCGCTGACAAGATCGCGCTGATGTACGAAGGGCAGATCGTCCAGTTCGGAACGCCCCAGGAACTGTTCGAGCGCCCGGCCCACACTTTTGTCGGGTATTTCATCGGCAGCCCGGGCATGAACTTCTTCGAGCCGCGGCTTACCGATGAGGGGCTGATGTTCAACGGCAAGGTGATTCCGGTTAGCGATCAGGTGCTAGCGAAGGTTCGCAGCAGCGGTTCTGACAACATCAAACTGGGCATACGGCCCGAGTTTGTGACCCTGGGTGCGGAAGCAACAGATCAGCGCTACGAGGTGACGGTCACCGGCGTTGAGGATCTGGGCACCTACCGCCTGGTGGATGTCGAGTTCGGCGCCGTTACCGTGAAGGTTCGTATTCCCGAAGACCAGCCGGTCCCCAGTGATGCCGCAAGCATCGGCTTTCCGGAACCCTGGCTGAAAGTGTACGTCGACGAGCGGCTAGTGGAGGCCGATCATGAATAAGATCGAAAATAATAAAGCATGGTTTTTTGTCATCCCGGTCTTCGTGGTGGTGGCCTTTTCGGCGGTGATACCGCTAATGACGGTAGTCAACTACTCGGTTCAGGATATTTTTGGTGCCAATTCCACGTTCTGGACAGGCACAGAATGGTACCGGCAGATGCTGCGCGATCCTGACCTACAGGCAGCCCTGCTGAGGCAATTTGCTTTCTCTTTTGCGATTCTGGCCATCGAAGTGCCCCTGGGTATCGGTATTGCCCTGTTGATGCCGAAGAAAGGCTGGGCCGCGTCTGCAGCGCTGGTGCTGGTGGCCATGCCTCTGCTGATTCCTCTGAACGTGGTTGGCACTATCTGGCAGATTCTTGCCCGTACCGACATTGGTCTTCTGGGCTGGAGCCTCAGCAGCATTGGCGTTGACTACAACATCAACGCCAATGCCGCCGACGCCTGGTTCACCATTATCCTGATGGATGTCTGGCACTGGACACCGCTGATTGCCCTGTTGAGCTACAGCGGCCTGCGCGCCATTCCTGATGCCTACTATCAGGCCGCCCGGATTGACCGTGCCTCCCGCTGGGCGGTGTTCCGCTACATTCAGCTGCCCAAGCTGAGTAATGTCCTGGTGATTGGTGTGCTGCTGCGATTCATGGACTCTTTCATGATCTACGCCGAGCCGTTTGTACTGACCGGCGGTGGCCCGGGCAGTTCTACCACTTTCCTGAGTCAGGCGCTGACCACCATGGCGGTAGGGCAGTTTGACCTTGGGCCGGCGGCTGCCTTCTCCATCATTTATTTCCTGATCATTCTGGCCGTCAGTTGGGTGTTCTACACCGCCATCATGAACGCGCAGAAAGACAAGTCAGCCCAACAATAAGAGCAAGGGGACAGACGTGAAATCACGCATCGCATTTATCGTTTACATCGTCTTGATGCTCCTGCCAATTTATTGGCTGGTGAACATGTCGCTCAAGACCAACTCGGAGATTCTCGGCGCGCTCAGCTTCTGGCCGACCAATCTCACCTTCGACAACTACATCAATATTCTGACCGATGACAGCTGGTACATGGGTTATGTGAACTCCATGACCTATGTGTTCATGAACATGGCCATCAGCCTGACGGTGGCCCTACCGGCGGCCTACGCCTTCAGCCGCTATAAGTTTGTGGGCGACAAGCACCTGTTCTTCTGGCTGCTGACCAACAAGATGGCGCCGCCAGCGGTATTCGCGCTGCCGTTCTTCCAGCTGTATTCCTCGGTTGGGCTGTTCGATACCCACATCGCAGTGGCACTGGCCCATACCCTGTTCAACGTCGCCCTGGCGGTGTGGATTCTGGAGGGCTTCATGAGTGGCGTGCCCAAGGAAATCGACGAAACCGCCTACATCGACGGCTACAGCTTTCCCAGGTTCTTCGTGAAGATCTACATCCCGCTGATCCGTTCCGGTATCGGTGTGACTGCGTTCTTCCTGTTCATGTTCTCCTGGATCGAGCTGCTGCTGGCCAGAACCCTGACATCAACCGGGGCCCAGCCAATCCAGGCCATCATGACGCGTACTCAGGGGGCCTCGGGGATTGACTGGGGGACCCTGGCGGCGGCCGGTGTACTGACTATCGTGCCGGGCATCGCGGTTGTCTATTTCGTTCGCAATCACATCGCCAAGGGCTTTGCCCTGGGCCGTACCTGAGGAGGCTTGTTATGAGCTGGATGCATTGGACCGGCCCCACGGCAGGATTCTTTATCTCGATTGCCCTGATTCTGACGGGCATGACCGTATGGCAGTACTTTTCGCCCTCTGTAGAGCGGAAAGGCTTCCTGCCGATCGCTACAACCCGTGGTGACCGGCTATTCATTGGTCTTCTGACCAGTGCGTTCATTCACCTCGCTTATATCGGAGTGACTGAATTCCACGTTTTGGTGGCAACCGCAGTATCTGTTGTATGGATGGTCATCCTGATGCGCTGGGGTTGATCCAAACAAAAGGACTTACTTTCTTGCAAGGATGCAAAAAAAGCTAGATGAGGTCTGTATGAAAAACAAGAAACTCAACTACCTGTCGCTGATGATCTCAGGAGCACTCCTGGCATCGTCCCAGGTATACGCACAGGACTACAGGGCGGCAGCTGAGAAGGCTCTGGACGAGCATTTCCAACGCTCCACTCTGAGCCGGGAAGAACAGCTCAAAGAGCTGGAATGGTTTATCAAGGCAGCAGAGCCTTTCCGCGGTATGGAAATCAAGACCGTGGCAGAGGGCCTGACCACTCACACCTACGAAGCCGAAGTTCTGGCTGAGGTATTCACAGACATCACCGGTATCGAAGTAGAGCACAACATCATCGGTGAAGGTGATGTGGTGGATACCATGCAGACTCAGATGCAGTCTGACCGCAACATCTATGATGCCTACGTCAACGACTCTGACGCCATTGGTACCCATCTGCGCTACGGCAAGACCATTGCCATCTCGGATGCCATGGAAAACGAGTGGAAAGACTTTACCAACCCCTATCTCGACCTGGACGATTTCATCGGTCTTCAGTACACCACTGGCCCCGATGGCAAAATCTACCAGCTGCCAACCCAGCAGTTCGCCAACCTCTACTGGTTCCGCGCTGACTGGTTTGATCGCGAAGACCTTCAGGAGCAGTTCCGCGAGCGTTACGGCTATAACCTGGGCGTACCTCTGAACTGGTCTGCCTATGAAGACATCGCTGAGTTCTTCAGCGTCCACGTCAAGGAAATCGACGGTGAGCGAGTCTATGGTCACATGGACTACGGTCGTCGTGATCCTTCCCTGGGCTGGCGCTTCCACGACTCCTGGCTGTCAATGGCAGGCATGGGTGACAAGGGCATCCCCTTCGGTAATCCGGTTGATGACTGGGGTATCCGTGTCAATGAAGACGGCAACCCGGTGGGTTCCAGCGTAAGCCGTGGTGGTGCAACCAACTCACCGGCTTCCGTGTACGCACTGACCAAAATGGTTGAATGGCTGCGTGATTACGCGCCGGAAAGTGCCCGTGGCATGACCTTTGGCGAGGCCGGCCCGGTACCTGCCCAGGGCCAGATTGCCCAGCAGATTTTCTGGTATACCGCGTTTACCGCTGACATGACCGATCCAAGCCTGCCGGTTACCGATGATGAGGGTAATCCGAAATGGCGTATGGCACCTTCTCCTGCCGGTCCCTACTGGGAAGAGGGCATGAAGGTGGGTTATCAGGACGTGGGTTCCTGGACCTTCTTCAACTCCACGCCTGAAGACCGTCGTACTGCAGCATGGCTGTTTGCCCAGTTCACGGTTTCCAAGACTGTGTCACTGGAAAAGACCATCGCTGGCCTGACGCCGATTCGTCGTTCCGACATCTTCTCGGATGAAATGACCGAGCTGGCGCCGAAACTGGGCGGCCTGGTTGAGTTCTATCGCAGTGAGAACGAGAGCATGTGGACTCCGACAGGCACCAACGTGCCGGATTACCCGCGCCTCGCACCGCTGTGGTGGCAGAACCTGGCACCGGCTGTTAACGGTGAAGTCACGCCAAAAGCAGCGCTGGACAGCCTGGCCGAAGCCATGGACCGCACCATGTCACGTCTGGCACGGGCAGACGTGTTCTCGGACTACGAGCCAATCCTGAACGAGCCGCGTGACGAGCAGTACTGGCTTGATCAGCCTGGTGCACCCAAGCCGAAGCTGGCCAATGAGAAGCCCCAGGGCAAGACCATGCCATACGATCAGATGATGCAAGAGTGGATGGCCAAGTAAACCTGGCCTGATCCTGAACTGACCCTGCCAGCCCGCAGTATCGCGGGCTGGCAGAGGCCAGCTCTCCAGACACCGCAAGGATGCCGCCTATGAATAATTAGAACGCCAACACTCACAGAGAGGTGTACTGGTGAATAACAACAATAATTCCAACCAGACTGTTCATGAAAAAGGCCTGTGGCTGCACAGGATTGGCTCCCGGGTATCACTGGTTACCCTGCTGGTTGCCATCATCATTGTGGGAGTTTTCATTTATTCCCAGTCCGGACTCAGACAGATTACGGACCGCTACAATCATCTCGTCACCGAAATCAGTCAGAGCGGTGACCGACTCAAGCAACTGACCACCAATTTTCTACTCACCTCCAATGGCGCGGGTACCCTTGCTTCGGCAACGAGCAGCGCACAGGTGCGTGACAATCATCAACAGATCAACGCCCTCAAGCCCCAGTTCGAGCGGATTACTACCGAATTGGCGGACTCATTACCGGATTCAGCAGATCAGATTGCGGCGCTCAGAGCGGAACGGCAACGTTTGGATGAAGCGATCGGCGAGATTGCCAGGCTTCAGACCCGGACCCTTGATCTGAGGGCGTCCAACCAGCAAGCCATGCTGGCGTTCAGGGCAGGGGCGGCCGAATTGGCGAGCGGTTTTTCAGACCTGATCCAGATGATCAGCATTTTCGCCAGCGATTATCCCATCGTGATCGAGGCACAGACTATAGAGCGGGCCGTGCTGACGCTTGAGCTGTCGATGATCAACTACATGGCAGAGCAGGACGAAGCCCGTCTTGCCCAGCTCAGAATGGCCATTGAAGATCTTATGGCACAGGGGCGCACCCTGTTTGACCGCCTGTTCCTGATGATTGATGACCCTGGAACGGAGCAGGATTTTCAGGCCCTGAACCAGCAATACAATGATTGGCTGGACCAGACCCTGATTGGCCCGGACCTGCTGAACACCCGGCTGGCCCAGCTTGAGGCGCGGGACAGGGCGCTTGGCCTGGTCACTGAAGTGCAGGGTTCTATCGAACAGTTCGGCGAACGCATCGAAGCGGTACAGGCGCTATCCGGCCAGTGGACAGCGGCGTCCCGCAAACAGTCCCAGGATATCGCCGGGCGGGTTGCCGCGACCATGAACACCGGGGCGGTGCTGGTTGTTCTGGGCTTTGTGGGGCTGCTCTGGATGCTGCGGGTACTGGTTACCCGGCCGGTTCATGTGCTTAGCCAGCGGGTGCTGGATATCGCTGAGGGCGAGGGTGATCTGACCCGTCGCATCGACAGCCGGCGGCAGGACGAGCTGGGCCTGTTGGCTCGTTATTTCAACGGGTTCATTGGGCGCATCCAGGAAATGATTCTGAGAATCCTGGACGTCAGTCGAAAGCTTGGCGAACACAGTCGACTGCTGAGCCAGCGGGCGGAAACCACCTTCGATTACAACCAACGGCAGAAAGCGGATATCGAGGCGCTGACCGCCGACATGTCGGTTCTGGACGAGTCGGTGGAAGAGGTCGGGCGCCTGGCCAGTGAATCGGTGGATACAGCCTCGCAGACCATCCAGACCGGCCGAAACACCCATGAGCGGGTGGCGGCTGCCATTACGTCGTTCGAAGCGCTGGGTAAGGATGTGGGGACCGGGGCAGGGCTGATCCAGTCCCTGGCAGCGGATATATCTCAGGTGGACTCGGTACTGGAGGTGATCAACTCGATTGCCGAGCAGACCAATCTTCTCGCGCTGAACGCCGCCATTGAGGCCGCCAGAGCCGGTGAGCATGGGCGTGGCTTCTCGGTAGTGGCAGACGAGGTGCGATCGCTGGCGTCCCGAACCCAGCAAAGCACGGCCGATGTCCAGCAGCTGATTGAGCGGGTGCATAGCGGTTCCGCGCGGGCAACCAGCTTCATGCAGGAAAGTCAGAGTAAAAGCGAGTCCGCACTGGAAGGCGCCCGGGCCGCCCGCGAACAGCTCACTCTCATGGTTGAGGCGATTGCCCGGGTGGAAAGCGCTAACCGAACCATTGTCGACGCAGTTCAGAGGCAGGGTGACCTGGCTGAACAGGTGATTGCCCGCACCCGCACGGTGGAATCCGTGAGTGAGAAAACCCTGGAAGAAGCCAGGGAGAGCGCTCGCTACTGCCGCGACGTGGATGAGCTGAGCAAAAGTCTCAACGAACTTGTGTCACGCTTCCGGGTCACGGAATGACCCTGGATTCTGAAATTTGCCAATAAAAATGTTCGAAAAGCGTTGACAAAGTTCGTTTGCGAATACTACAGTAAATAACCGTTGTATCGGTGGGTCTTGGCCGGTTGCTTCCTACCCCCCTTAATAGCATTTCAGGCGTTTCCCGCACCTTGTGGGCCAACCCTGCCGGCCTTTTTTTTCTTCTCCTGGTGAATTTTCAAGTCTTTACGACCCCTCCAATGATTACTTTTTAAGCGGTTTGCGTTTTCGATATAACAAAATCATATGTTCAAACGCTCATTTCTGCTTGTCTGTGTTCGCTTTCGAATATTACAATCAATGCTCATTACAAAAACAACACAGTCAGGCAGGTCAACAATGATGGAGCGTATTCAATCCGTAATTGCGCGGGAAATTCTTGATTCACGGGGTTTCCCCACAGTAGAGGCAGAAGTAACGCTGGCCAATGGCATTGTAGGTTGCGGCCGGGCGCCTTCTGGCGCTTCCACCGGTTCCCGTGAAGCGCTTGAGAGGCGCGACGAGAACCCGGATCGCTACAACGGCAAGGGCGTTCTGGGTGCGGTGGAAGCGGTCAATCGCCAGATTGCACCGGCCCTGAAAGACCGGGAAGTGTTCGACCAGCTGGTCATCGACCGGATGATGCGCACTCTGGACGGCACAGACAACAAATCGGCCATGGGTGCAAACGCCATACTGGCGGTATCGCTGGCGGTTGCCAATGCCGGCGCGAATTTCCATCAGCGGCCGTTGTATCGCTACCTGGCAGAGCTTTATGGCTGTTCCGGCCCCTGTGTACTGCCGGTTCCGATGATGAACATCATCAATGGAGGCGCTCATGCCGATAATAACGTGGACCTGCAGGAATTCATGATTCAGCCGGTTGGTGCGCCAAGCTATAGCGAAGCCCTTCGCATGGGGGTGGAGACATTTCATGCGCTCAAGGCGCTACTGCGACAGAAAGGGCTGTCCACAGCCATTGGGGACGAAGGTGGTTTTGCACCGGACCTTGGTTCCAGTGAAGAGGCCCTTGAGCTGATTCTGGAGGCCGTCACCCAGGCCGGTTACCGACCCGGCACTGACATTGTGCTGGCCCTGGACTGCGCCGCATCCGAATTCTACCGGGAGGGTCGTTATGAACTGACCGGTGCTGGCAAGAGCTTTGACTCAGCGGGCTTTGCCGACTATCTGCACGCCCTGGCCATGACCTATCCGATTGCTTCCATCGAGGATGGCATGGACGAAAACGATTGGGATGGCTGGAAGTTGCTGACGGAAAAGCTTGGCGAGCGCGTGCAACTGGTGGGCGACGACCTGTTCGTCACCAATGCCGCTCTGATTTCCGAGGGCGTACATCGTGGCATCGGAAACTCGGTGCTGATCAAGTTTAACCAGATCGGCACCCTGTCCGAAACCTTTGATGCCATAGGCATGGCCCAGGATGCGGGTTATACCGCCGTGATCTCCCATCGCAGTGGTGAAACTGAAGATACTTTCATTGCGGACCTGGCTGTGGCCACCCGGGCCGGGCAGATCAAAACCGGCTCCCTTTGCCGCTCTGACCGGGTCGCCAAATATAACCGCCTGTTGCGCATCGAGCAGGACTTGGGTGCCCATGCTTTTTATCCTGGTGTCGGGGCGATTCGCTGTGCACTGGACGGTTGAATCCAGCCCGACCGAGTTCTCGATTAAGTTCTCAAGCGTCCCCGCGAGGCACTTCACAGGAGACAGATGATGAGAAAGCCGATACTGATTGCAAACTGGAAAATGAATGGCAGCCTGCATTCCAACCAGGCTCTTTTAACGCGGATGCTGGCAAAGCTGCGGCCGATCCGGAAGACCATTGATCTGGTGATCTGTCCGTCCTTTCCCTATCTCTTTCAGGTCAGGGACCTGCTGGGCTACACCGGCCTGGCACTGGGCGCACAGAACGCCAGCCTGGCAACATCCGGTGCCCACACCGGCGAAGTCAGTGCGACCATGCTTCAGGAAATGGGCTGCCGCTACGTGCTGGTGGGCCATTCGGAGCGCAGGTCGATCTACCACGAGACCGATGCCGAAGTAGCGGCCAGGTTCCGCCAGGTCCTGGGTGCCGACATGACACCGGTTGTATGCGTGGGGGAGACCCTGGAAGAACGTGACCAGGGCAACACCATGACGGTTATCGAACGCCAGTTGCAGGCGGTCATCGATGAAGCCGGAATCGCGGCCCTGACCAGCAGCGTTATTGCTTACGAGCCTGTCTGGGCTATCGGTACCGGCAAAACCGCGAGCTCGCAACAGGCGGCGGAGACCCACCAGGCGATTCGCCAGTTTCTGGACAGGTGCGCGCCCGGGGCAGGCCAGTCCACACGCATTGTTTACGGTGGCAGCGTGAAAGCGGCCAATGCCGCAGAGCTGTTTCAGTCCCCGGAAATTGATGGCGGCCTGATTGGCGGCGCATCCCTGCAATCTGAGGAGTTTTCGGCGATTGGTTCCGCGCTGGCCAATAGCGTCGAAGAAACCGACAGCCCCTGCGATGCACTGGATTGATTGTTGCCGTTTTTGACGACAACCTGGCAGTGGCGGCGGGCGATCTGTCGCCACTCGGGTTAGACTGGGCCTCAGAAACTTTCGTCGATGAGGCTGATTATGCCGAAACTGGTCACCCTGGCTCTGCTGTTGCTGGTCGCCGTTAGCCCTGCTCACGGGGAGTGGGTGAGGGTCAGTGGCACTGCAATGACCACTGAGATTGACATGGAATACTGGGCTGCGGACCCGGAAGCTGCCGAGCAGGCCGGGGAGGCCGTGCTTGAACTCTTCAGGCAGATCGACCGGCAGATGACCCGCTATCAGGACGATTCCGAGCTGTCCCGACTCAATCGCCGGGCCGCGCGGGAACCGGTAAAGGTCAGTGACAGTCTGTTTCAGGTGCTTCAGCGCGCGGTTGAGGTCTCCGAGCTTAGCCAGGGCGCCTTTGATATCAGCTTCGGGTCCGTCGGATACTTCTACGATTTCCGTGAAAAACGTCAACCCACCGGCGAGGAGCTCGCCGCCGGACTTCCCTCGGTGAATTACCGCTCAATAGTGCTGGACCCGGATGCCAGAACCGTTCGTTTTCTCGATGAAGGCATCAGGCTCGATCTTGGCGGCATTGCCAAGGGCTATGCGGTCGATCGCGGGATTGCGATCCTTGAATCTTTCGGTATCCGCAATGCCCGGCTTAGCGCCGGCGGTGATATGCGGTTGCTGGGAGACAGGCGAGGCAAGCCGTGGATTGTGGGTATTCGTGATCCCAGGTCGGAAAACCGCAATGCGCTGGTGATGCCGCTGGCAGACGTGGCGGTATCCACGTCCGGGGATTACGAGCGGTTCTTTACCGATGAATCAGGAGAGCGTATTCATCACATCCTGTCGCCTGCAACCGGCAAGCCCGCGAGAGGCGTACAGAGTGTTACCGTGCTTGGCAGTGACACACTGACCACCGATGGGCTTTCCACGGCGGTGTTCGTGCTTGGGGCTGCGGAAGGTCTGGCGCTGATCAATAGCCTGCCGGGGGTGGACGCAGTGATCATTGATGAGAAACGGCAGGTACACTACTCGGAGGGGCTGATGCCACCCGGGGATTGACCCTGCCCCGGGTGGCCGGTTAGCGCTTCAGACGATCGGTTCGATGCCGACCAGTCTGTCGCGGCTGGATGGGCCACCCAGGCCGTGGCCGGCCATTGTTGTCTCAAACAGCCCCTCCTCATTGTTCAGGGCCATGTAATTGAGCACCACCGTCTGCACCAGCTGGTTTACGTTATTGGCAGCCGGACTGGAGGCCGTCTCCACGGAGGCATCGGAACGCATGTAGCCGATCTGCTGGTTGCGCACAACGGGCCGGCTGGTCGGGTTATACACCAGGTAGAAAGACGCCGCCGTCTGTTGGTTGTCGCCCGTCCACTCACCTTTGCCGCGACCGCCTTCACTGTCATCAATCCGACCATTGCTTGATACCGAACCGTCACTAAAGACATAAAGCATCAGTGGGGCCCCCACGCGGTGTGCGTATTCCAGGCAGGCGCCCATGCAGCGGCCCGCGAGATAGTCGCGGTCTTCGCCCGTGGCGCGTTCGCCAGTGTGGTAATCGTAGCCTCCAAGAGTGACGGTACCGGCGCCGGCGTAGCGATTCTGCACCAGTTTCATCACCGAAGCGGTCTTGCGGAACTCACGGGCCTGTCGGTTGTTGGCAAAAAATTCGGCGTCAGTAAAGATGCCGGAGGCCCCGACGATGTCAGTGTCCAGAGCCGGGTCGACGGTCGATGGGTCGCCAAACTCTTCAATCAGGTAAGCGCTTTTGATGTAGCTGCAGTCCACCTGGCTTTTGATTTCTGCGTCATTGGGCAGGCCGGTATTGACGGTTGCCAGATTGATCTTGTCCAGGCTGATATTGCGAATGGACTCCAGTACAGACACTGCATCCGACTGGTTGAGGATCGCTGTCAGGTCGCCCACGTCGACAAGCCCGGTGGCATCAGTAGGGCGGTCCACCTTGGTAGGCCGGGCCTTGGGGTTGATCAGGCTCATGGGTGCCATGGAGTTGCCGCCACTCTCGGAGCTCTGGGAACCTACCAGTGACAGCAGCTGGCCGTCGGCGCCGGCTTTCAGAATGCCGTACATGGGGTTGTGTGGATTGTTGCCGGTATCGTTTTCAGAGCGAGCCGCAATGACCGCGCCGTTAATGAACGCCCGGGCACCGATGGAGGTACTGTCCTGCATGCCGCGGAGGAAGCCACTGTCGGAATGAAAGGCCAGGCCGAACTCCTGGTTCACGAACTGCGGCTGGTTGGGCAGCATGTCGCCGGGCAGGCCCAGCTTGTTGTAACCGGCGGTGCTCAGAAAATCGAGCTGGCCGCCGGATTTACCCATTAGCACGTTGGAGCCAACCATGTTGGCGCCGCCGGCCAGGTCAAAGCAGATAAAGGGCACCTTGCCGCCGGTCAGGGTGCTGATATTGCAGTCCCCTTTCCGGTTTTCCAGATCCTCAGACAGTGCCATGGCTCTGCCCGGTGTCAGCAGGTTGAACATGGCCGCGGTAGACAGGGTGGCCGCGCCGGCCATAAAGCCCTGGGCAATGAATTCCCGCCGGGTCTTCGGCCTGGCATGATCCGGGTGAAGCAGAGGCTCTTCAAGCGACAGGGCGCGTTTACGCTGGGTTTTGATAAGCATGTTCAAGTCCCCTACTGAATCAGTGTGACGGCGCTGCCGAGAACAGCCGCGCAGCTTGCTTTGACCACGGTTTCGCTTCGCCCGTCCGGACAACTGCCGCCGCATTCAGACAGCTTCACCATCAGGCTGCCCAGCTCGTCTTCAATGTCCAGGTTGGCAGGCTGAGTGTCCAGATCGACACCTACAAATGCCGTTAGCAGTGGGCCGGTGACCTGGCTCTGGCCGATGTCATCGAACGCGGTGGCGGCATTTTGTGAGAAATCGAACTCGGGGAAGAAGGCATTGCGACGGCCCTCATCGGCCACCAGCACATCGCAGTATTGAATCGCCATCTGGGTAATCGCCATCTGGTGAGACGACAGGAAACCACCGATGTTTTCAACGGTCGGCAATTGCTGTTTGACCTTGATAAAGGTTTCGTAGATGCGAGGCTCGGTGGTCGGGATCCCTGTTACCCGAGACATAGAAGCGTTTACTTCGTCAAAGGTCTTGATACCGATGGTCGATACCTGGTCGAGATCTGCAGGCTCAGGCTGGGGCCCCAGATCACTCTCAACGCGAACGTCGCGATTGCCATCGAGGTTTTCAAAGGTCAGGAAAAACTCGTCAACGTCCGGCCCGTTTTCCAGCCCAATCACCGTGCCAAACGGTGAAAGCGGCTGACCGGAGCCAGGCTGGTATTCCGGACTGCCCAGGGTGACGTCAAGGTTGGCGAATGCCTGGCCCACGGCCGGTTCGCGGCCGTTGATACCGATGCGCATACCCTGAATCCTGACGCCGGAAGGCGTTTTGCTGTCGTCCAGGTCGATGTAGAACGGGTTCGAAAACAGATAGCTGAAATTGTCGAACTGGCTAACCTCGAATACGATGAAGCTCTGCTCCATGCCGTCAATCAGATGAGACACACTGAACAGCAGGAAAAATTTCTGGCCAACGCCCACATCGTAGTTGGCCTGAACCTGTTCTGGTGTGAGCGCGCGATTGTGAATGGCGACCATACGAAGGGCACCTTCCCAGGGCGAATTGCCATCGGTTTCGTTGCCAAAAACCAGGGCGAAGGTGTTGTCCCAGTCCGTCAGCAGTCCCGGTTCATCCGGGTCAATGTCCCCGGTGGGCTGGCCGTTAACAAAGATTTCACGGCCCTTGCCCGGTGAATAATTGACCACGACGTGTTGCAGGGTTGCCTGAAGCAGCATTGGATTGTTTTCTGTTGAGAAGGGCGCGTTCTGATCACTGGTGGTGCTTCGATGCAGAACATCGTACAGCTGCTCGGTCTGGCCCAGGGTAAAGTTGCGGGCCGTCGCACTGCCTGAATAGGTGACGATGCGTGCGTCTTCCTGAACGGTATTGCCGGGCACTACCCAAGCCTCGATGCTGTATTCGCCAGAGGCTGTCAGCAGATTATGCAGTTTGCTGCTGTCGTCGGTAGACCCTTGAGCCTTGCCGGCGCGGATGGTTGCCCCATCTTCCTGATAGGACGGTCCGAACTCCACGCCCCAGCCGCCAACCCAACCCACGTTGCCGCTGAGGGTCATGTCGAGAGCAGGGAGAACACCGCTGGTGTCAAAGGCCGTCTGGCCCTCACCGGTTTTAAATTCATAGAGCGCGATCACGTTGTCTTCAAAACGGCCGCCGGAGTTGGCTTCAAGGCCATCTCCATTCAGCGTCAGTGCCTTGCTGACAATCAGGTTCTCCGGAATCGGTTCCGGCTCGCCAAGTGTGGCCACAAAGTTCTGGATGGCGGCGAGCATGGTCATTGCAGATTCGTCGCAGTCCGCATCCCAGCAGTTGTGCTGGTCGTCCCGCAGGCGCTCCACCAGACGGGATGACGCTTCGTCCAGGGTGACGTCTGCAGAGTCGTTAAGGTCAATCCGGCTTTTGGCCTGTTCATAAGCCGTTTGCGGATTCGCACTGGCGATGTAAGGGGTCTGCCCGTTGCCTGTGTGGCAATCGCTACAGTATTCGGTGAGCGTCGGATAGATGTGGGTTTCGAATGCGCTGGACGTTTCCGGAAAGGCCAGGGTATTGCCCACATCTTTTATCTCAGGGGCGCTAAGCTCGACGGTTTTTACCGAGCCTTCAGAATTGTTCGCCCAGTTTGCAATGTACGTGGTCAGTATATCCACACAAACGTTTGTGCTGGACGCCCAGCAGTTATGGTTGTCCGCCACTTTAGCGATCATCGGCGACTGGGCCGGCTCAGACAGGTTTACGACGGTATTGGCCTGCGCGTAAGCCGCATTAATATCATCTTCATTCATGAATTTTGGGGACTGGCCGCCGGCGTTGCTGTGACAGTCTCCGCAACCCCCGGGCTGTTCCCTCAGCTTGTCCCAGAACTCGCGCTTGAAGTTGGCAACATCATCAGTGGCCGGTATCGGGCCGCTGTAGCTGCTGGTGGTGTTGTCAGCACCGTCGTTAGGCAACTGCTCGGTTGATTCTCCGCCGCAGCCAGCCAGAAACAGCATGGACGCCAGAAGCGTCGGGAGTGCTCGGGAGGTAAAGATTCCGGAATAACGGGTCATGTTTATCATCCTTTTACACCCCCTTGCAGTAGGCGGCGGATTCGGCGAACACGTCTTTCAGGTTGTGACCCGTTTGAAAGATCGACACCATGCTGTTGACTGCGGCGCGGTCGTTGCTGTCGCTTGGATCGCGCAGGCAGACATTGCGAAACACCTTTTTGACCTGGCACTGGGCGAACGCATCTGAATGGGCGAATTCTTGCCCGAGGCTTTTGGCGCCGCTGCCGGAGCCTGGCAGGCCGCTGTCCCAGCCCAGTCGGCGGTTAGCGCCAGATCGCCAATAGTTGTCCCAGCTGTCATCCGGGGTCAGGTAACCCTGCTCAAAGGTAGTGCCGTTAATATGGTATTTGGGCATCACACGGGTGTTCTGGACCTGGCTGGTGCTGCCGGTTTCACCGACCTCGTTGTAGATCAGCCGGCCGGTCTCAATATCACCGTCGTATTCGTAGTCATAGTAGGCAAAGGCCTGGGTCATAGGGTCCATACCCGTGTGGCAGCCAACGCAGTTATTCAGGAACACGCGGCTGTCACCACCCGGGCTGCGGGACACGTCCTGGCGAATGCGGTCCGGCGGCAGCGACACGTCTGCCACCTGTTCCAGGTCGTTACACATGTGATTGAGTAGGGTGAAGCGGAACATGGCACGGTTGGTACCGGCGCTGAAAAAGGCTTTAGCGGCGGCGCGGGTGGTCATAACACCGGCTGTGGCAGTACCGGGAAGTTCCGGATTTTCGGCAGACTGGGTCGTGGCCACCAGAACGTTGGGGTCGCTCAGGCTTTCTCCGGAGCTTTCGAGTTCTTCGTAGTGTCTGTTGTCCGTGTTCGAGTAGCCTGTGAGGCCAAGTGAACTGTGCCCCTTGTAGAGAACGTTGCCGTAGAGTATTTCCCGGAAATCCCGGTTGTCCCGAACGATACCAATTACGGTGGCGGTGTAGTCGTTAAGCGGCACAAACGGTGACATGGCCTCGTTGGTCCAGGGCGCGACAAAGTTTTTCAGGGTGACATCGTAGAAGGCGGGGTCTTCAAGGGCGATTTCAGCGGCTGCCACTGCGCTGCCGTTTCGAACCAGGTCCTCCATTTCCTGAAGCGTTTCGGCGGAGGGAGGCACTCCGGCGATGCGATCATGAATCCGTTTGGCCTGTTCCCTGGCGCCGGCTCCTGCCTCAGGTGCCTGAGTGGCAAAGATGACCAGGAAAAAGGATACCGCTATAGTCCTTGAAACCAGTTGCCTGGTCGCGTTAAAGGCTGCCATGGTCGCTTCCCTTGATATCGTTAGCTTTCGCACATTAGTCTGATTTTACATTTGTTTAAAGTTTAATCGAGCTCTACCATGTGCTTTTGAGCGCCAGGCCACGTTATTACATAGCGTTACGTAAAAGCTTTGGAGCGCGGGCAACCACTGGGATTAGGTTATGAAAAGGAGTTCAGGACCGAGAAGGGGTTGCTGACGGTGAATTTACACCACACAAAAACGATCATTACCTCCAGGCTGCTTGCGTGGCCTGATGGCGAGGTTTTTTCGCGGTTTCTGGGCTGCGGTTTCCGATGGTTGCCAGGACTGATGGCCACCGCCCTGTTGACCGGCTGTCTCGCGGGCACCGGCGGCGATGGAGCAGCCACTGATCCCGTCGTTGTTGAAAACCCGTTGATGTACGTGGAAAGGCCGCTGCTGTTTGATGAAAATAACGGCATGCTGATTGGCGACAATATTGCCGAACCGGCTGGCTTCCGTCCTGGCGCCCGCCTGTTCCTGAAGAACTCGGCTGCCCCCGATGCGCCGGCAAGAGATATTTCATCCCGCGCTTTTACCAGCCCTCTGCGTTACGACGTCAAGGACCTGAATGTCTCCTTTGATGGCACCCGTGTGGTTTTTGCCATGCGGGCGCCCGAGATCGAGGGCGCCGATGAGGAAGACCAGCCGACCTGGAATATCTGGGAATACGATACCACCGATGACAGCCTCACCCGCCTGATCTCGTCAGATGTGACGGCGGAAGAAGGGCAGGACATCGCGCCGGCGTATCTTCCAGATGGTCGCATCGTGTTTTCAACCACCCGTCAGCGCGCCTCTCGCGCCATTCTTCTTGACGAGGGCAAGCCCCAGTATGCGGCGCTGGAGGAAGAACGTGACGTGCCGGCCTTTGTGCTACACGTGATGGATGCAGACGGTGAAAACATTCAGCAGATAACCTTTAACCAGAGCCACGACCTGGACCCACTGGTTCAGGACAACGGCAAGATCCTGTTCAGCCGCTGGGACAACGCCGGCCAGACCCAGAACAACGGATTCAACCTCTACCAGGTTAACCCCGACGGTACCGGGCTGAGCTATGTATTCGGCCGCCACTCCCACGATTCCGTCAGTGGTGACACGGCCGTGCAGTATCTGCGACCGCGGTTGACAGACACAGGTCGCATTCTGACGGAACTTCGCCCTCTGGAATCTGATGATTTTGCTGCGATCCCGACGACTGTCGACACCTCTGGTTTTGTCGAAGCCGATCTTGCCGTGGATGGATCATCGGGTTCAGGGCAGGGGGCTCTAGTCAGCGGCCTGAGCATTGGCGACGGCATTTCGCTGGGCGGTAACTACGGTTCGGTGTCCCCGCTGCTGGATGGGTCCAACCGCTACCTGGTGAGCTGGAGCCCCTGTCGTGTCCGGCTGGTGAACGGCGACGGTACGATTGTCAACTGCACTGCAGACCGGGTTGCGTCAGCGGCTTATGAAGCGGCGCCGCCGGTCTACGGGCTCTGGCTGCTGGATGCCGCCACCGGAACCCAGCGACCGATCCAGCGACCGGCGGAAGGGCGACAGTTTGACGAGGCCGTGTTGCTGCGGCAGCGCTCGCTGCCGGATTTTATTCCGGAAGCCCAGTATTTCGATGAAGAGGCTGCGCTTGCAAATGATGGCTACGGCGTGCTGGAAATTCGCAGTGTTTATGATGTTGACGGTTTAGACACATCGCCTCTGGGTATTGCCCAGACCGCGGACCCTGGGCAGCGCTCCCCTGATAACCTGCCGGTGCGATTCCTCAGGATCGAAAAACCCGTGTCCATCCCCGGTGAGGAAGTTCGTGATTTTGACAATACGGCCTTCGGGCGCAGCGCCAACCAGTCCATGCGGGAAATCCTGGGCTATGTGCCCATTGAGCCGGATGGGTCTGTCCGGGTTGCCGTTCCTGCCAATGTGGCCTTTGCTATCAGCGTCCTGGATGACCAGGGTCAGCGCATCGGTGCGCGACATCAGAACTGGCTCAACCTGCGGGCAGGTGAAACGGTTACCTGTAACGGATGCCACAATCCGGGCAGTGGTGTCCCCCACGGCAGACCAGATGCCTCACCGCCATCTGTCTACGATGGCGCGCCTACCACCGGCGTACCCTTTCCAAACACTGAACCTGGACTGGTCGATATGGGTGACACCATGGCGCAGACCTGGGCGCGTATCAATGGCACGCGCACCCTGAGCCCGAACCTGATCTATGAGGATCAATGGACCGATGCCGTCGCAGAGACACCAGGCACGCCCTTTACCCTATCGTACGCCGACCTTGGAACAGAGGATCCCATCCTGCCCGAATGTGAAGAGAACTGGGCCCGTGCGTGTCGCATCGTTATCAATTACGAGGATCATATTCATCCGCTTTGGGACCTCAATCGGCCTGTGCTCAATGAAGCAGAAGAGCAGATTGACGACTACACTTGCACCGGATGCCATTCCAATCAGGATGCCGCGGAAGCCGCGATGGTGCCCGACGGCCAGCTGGATCTGAGTAATGGCCCGTCACCGGACGAGCCGGATCACTTCAAGGCCTATCGCGAGCTGATGTTCAATGATAACCGCCAGATCCTGGATGGCGCGACACTGGTGGACGAACTTGAGCCAACCGGCGAGATTCTGCGTGATGATGAGACTGGCGAACCGATCCTGGACGAAAACGGCGATGAGATTCCGATTCTTGCGCCGATCAACGTGCCGCCAAGCATGAATGTTAACGGCGCCCAGGCCAGCAATCGGTTTTTCAATATGTTCCGCGCCGGTGGCGACCACGAGGACTTCCTGACCCCCGCCGAGCTGCGCCTGATCTCAGAATGGCTGGACATCGGCGGCCAGTACTACAACAACCCCTTTGACGCTCCGGCGGACTGAATGGACTCGAAACACAACTGACTATGCGATTCGCCCTCTGTCTGCTCCTGCTGTGCCTCCCGCTTGTCGCTTCGGCGAACTGGTTCTGGGGCGATGACGGTGAACCGCAACCGCAGGTTCAGGTTGCAAAACCGTTTATAGAATGGCGCACCGGGCCGGCGGCGGGCTATCCGGTGTTTCACACCAGCGAAAAAGGCGAGTGGCTGACGTTGCACAAGCGCAAGACCGCCTGGCTGAAAGTCACGGACGACAAGGGTAGGGAAGGCTGGGTGCACGTGGACGATGTGCTTGAAACCGTGGATGGCTCGGGCGAACAGGTCACTTTGAACGAGCCGAGCTTTGATGATTTTGACAGCCGCCGCTGGGAAGTGGGTTTGCTCATGGGCCAGTTTGAGGAAGCCGCATCCACGGCCGTTTACGGTGGATTTCTGATGACCGAGAACCTGTCGACGGAACTCTGGGCGACCCAGATACTGGGCAGTGCTTCTGAAATTCGCATGTTCAACGCGAATATTGTTCATCAGCCGTTTCCCCAGTGGCGGATTTCACCCTTTGTGACGCTGGGAGTTGGTCATATTTTTATTGAACCAAAATCCACGCTGGCAGTGCCGGAAGACCGGGACAACAGCATCGGCCATGCCGGCCTTGGGGTTCGCGCCTACGTGACGGACAACTACTTTATCCGGGCAGAGGTGAAGGACTACAAGATCTTCACCAGCCGGGCTACCAACGAAGAAGCACTGGAATGGAAAATCGGACTCAGCATATTTTTCTGAAAGGGGCCTTTATGGCAGGGCTGGCGATAGTCAGCACCGCAGCCTTCGCCCAGGAAGATGAACGCCCCCTGATCGAGCCGGATGTTCAGCCCGAGCCCGTGGATGAAGCCCTGATAGACACTGAGAATTTCGAAATCGGGGTCTTTTCAGGAATCATGAACATCGAGGATTTCGAATCGTCTTTTCTCTGGGGCGGTAAGCTGACCTATCACCTCAGCGAACGCTTCTTTTTTGAGGCCAATGTAGGCTTTGCGGAAGGGGGCGAAACCAGTTTCGAGAAGCTGGCGGGCAATGTACAGGTTTTATCCGATGAAGACCGGGAATACACCTATTACAACGTTAACCTGGGGATCAATATCCTGCCTGGTGAAGCCTTCCTGACTGAAAACTATGCGTTCAATACCAATTTCTATCTGATTGGCGGCGCCGGCGCGACGGACTTTGCCGGCGATACCCGGTATACCGCCAACGCCGGCGCCGGTTATCAGGTACTGCTGACCGACAGCATTGCGATCCAACTGGTGGTGCGCGAACACCTCTACCGGATTGATGTGCTGGGTGAGGAAAAACTTTCCATGAATACCGAAGTCAGCGCCGGTCTGTCTGTCTTTTTCTGATAAAGGAGTTGCCCATGAACAAGATGATGCTTCAAGTGTTTCTGTCCATCAGTTTGCTGGCTGGTGCGGCAGGGCTCCAGGCAAAGGAACTGAATGAGCCTGCCCCGGATTTCACCCTGAAAAGCCGGAGCGGTGAAAACCTTCGCCTGGAGGATTTTCGCGGGCAGGTGGTGATGTTGAATTTCTGGGCCTCCTGGTGCGGTCCCTGCCGTCAGGAAATGCCGCTGATGGACGACATCTATGAGCAGTACAAGGATCTCGGCTTTACCGTACTGGCCGTTAACGTCGATGAAAACCGCGAGGAAGCCCATCGCTTCCTGGACAAGGTGCCGGTGAACTACCCGATTCTTTATGACCCGGAAAGCCAGGTCAGCGAGCAGTACAACGTTCAGGCCATGCCCACCACCGTGATGATCGACCGGAACGGTAATGCCCGTTTCCTGCACTACGGCTACAAGCCCGGCTACGAAGACGATTATGAAAAGCAGATTCGCCAGTTGGTGCGGGAATAATCCCGTATTGGTGAGAGGAGACATCCCATGTTCAGGTTCCTGAAAATTGCTCTGCCGGCTACGGCCATTGTGCTGGCTCTGCTTGCCACCTCAGGCTGCAGCAACATCGAGCCCTGGGTGAAGCCCTATGAGCGGGATAAACTCGCCGACCCGGTGATGAGCCTGAGCCGCCACGGCAAGGCCAGTTCCTACATGCATCACGTGTATCAGTCCCGGGAGTCGTCCCGTGGTTCTGAAGGCGGGTCCGGAGGTGGCTGTGGCTGTAACTGAACGGCCCGGGTTCTGGCTGTTTGTACTAATGGTGGTGCTGGTCAGCCCCTGGGCAAAGGCGGCAACCCTGCCTGAAGACAACGTCGATCTGCTGTATCACCGCTATGAAGGTGGCGGCATGACAATTGATGGGCCTTCGGTGCTGGTGCGCAAGAACGTTGGCGCTCAGTGGTCGGTGTCCGGCCAGTATTACGTGGATTCGGTGTCTGCGGCGTCGGTGGACGTGCTGGCGACCGCCAGTGAATACACCGAAGAGCGCACCGAAGTGACCGCCGGTGTCGATTATCTGTACGAACGATCCATTCTGAGCCTGGGCTACACCAACAGCTCGGAAAATGATTACGAAGCCAACACCGTGTATTTCTCTGTGAGCCAGGAGTTTTTTGGCGGCATGTCCACCATCACTCTGGGTTACGCCAACGGCTGGGATGAAGTCGGGCAGAGGGGCAACGATTCGTTTGAGGAGGAGGCAGATCGCCGCAATTACCAGTTCGGTCTGAGCCAGGTTGTTACCGCAAACAGCCTGGTGGGCCTGGATTTTGAAGTGGTCACCGATGAAGGTTTCCTGCAGAACCCCTATCGGCAGAACCGTTATCTGGATGGAAGCGATAGGGGCTATGGCTACCAGGCGGAGCGTTACCCGGAAACCCGGACCAGTTATTCTCTTGCCGCTCGTGCCCTGTATTACCTGCCGTACCGAGCGTCTATCCGGGCGGAGTACCGGTATTTCAGCGATACCTGGGGCATTGATTCCCATACCTACGAGCTGGCCTACGTTCACGCCCTGAACCCCCGCTGGTCCCTGGAGGGCAAGGCACGCTTCTATGATCAGGATCAGGCGGATTTCTACAGCGACCTCTACGCCTTCGAAAATTCCCAGACCCATCTGGCCCGGGACAAGGAGATGAGTTCTTTCTCCGGCATTACCCTGGGTGGCGGGCTGGTGTACGAGTGGAAGCAGACCTCGCTGCCCGGGATTTCACGGCTGCAGGCCAGCCTCCTGGTAGATTGGCTCGATTTCGATTACGACAACTTCCGGGACGTCACCGCATCGGGCAATTTTGCCCCCGGCGAAGAACCCCTTTACTCCTTTGATGCCTTTGTAACCCGGGCATCGCTGATACTTGAATACTGACTGGTCGGGACGACTCATGATGATGACCCTTCGCACTGTTCAACGCCTGATCGCTGTTCAAACCCTGATTAACCGACAGGTCCTCTGTTTCCTGTGTGTGCTGCTGTTTTCATCGGTTCCGGCATCGGCACAGGACGCCAGCGATGAAAGCGCCGAGGAAGGCTCGGTCGCCCTGAGTGTGGAAGAACTGAAGAAAAAGGTGATCCGCCTCAACCGGGACCTGTTCATTCTGGAGGAGGACCTGCTGTTTCCGGCCAGCACCCAGTTTGCGGTGTTCCTGAGCCTCGACACCGGCCAGTTCCTGAAGCTGGACGCGGTCAAGCTCAAGCTGAATGACGACACGGTGGCGTCCCACCTCTACACCGATCGACAGCTTAAAGCCCTTCAAAGGGGCGGCATGCAGCGCCTGCACATCGGCAACCTGAAAACCGGCAGCCATGAAGTGACTGTGTTCGTAGAGGGCATGGGCCCGGACAACCGCGCCTACAAGCAGGCAGCGACCCTGCAGTTTGAAAAGGGCACCAGCACAGCGGCACTGGAAGTGCGCATTCGCGACCGATCCTCCAACTATCAGCCGGAAGTGGCCATTGTTGAGTGGGAGTAACGCGAACCGTGGCTGACTGTTTTCGTCCCCAGTTCACTGGTTTTAGTTTCAGGCTAGCCTGCAAGGGTGTGGCCTGTGCGCTTGTGATCGGATGTTCCAGTGTCATCGCGCTGGCGGATGACCGGCCGCAGCGGGCCGGCGACACCGGCTACGGTATGGCCCTTTATGAATACCATCAGGGCAATTTCTTCCAGGCGCTGACCCGCCTGAACCTTGCCAATGCCGAGGGTGGCATTGCCGGCCACGGGGACCACCCGCTGCTAGTGGAAGGCGGGCTGATGCTGGGCTACGGCATGACCCGGGAAGCCCAGACGCTGTTTCAGAACCTTCTGGATGAAGCTGATGTCGACCCGGAAACCCGCAACCAGGCCTGGTTCTACCTGGGCAAGGTGTTCTGGCTGGAAGACGATGCCGCGGCGTCATCCGATGCCCTGGAGCGGGTGGACGGCGACCTGTTGGAAGACACGGACGAAGCGCTCTATCACGAATGGCTATATTTAAAGGGCCAGTGGCTGCTGGGGCAGAATGACGCGCCCAACACCGCCGGGCCCCTTGGCGACCTTGTTGAGCAGCTGCCCGATAATTCCCCCTGGCGCTGGTATCTGAGCTACAACCGGGCTGTGCAACGGCTCGCGGGAGGGGATCTTGAGGGCGCTATTGTCGACCTGTCGGATCTGATCGATCGGGCCATGCCTGTGGACGATCTGCCGTCGGCAACGGCGGATGAACTCCTGGCTCTGGAACAACAGGCGCGCCTATCCCTGGGGCGCCTGTACCTTGGGCAGGGGGAGTTTGAACAGGCCATGGCAGTGCTGGAAAATATCCCACTGGACGGAATGCTCTCGGACCAGGCCCTGTTCGACTATGCGGTAGCGGCATCACGGCATGGCCGGAACGGGCTGGCACTTCAGGCCCTGGAAACCCTGCAGAGCCGCCCGCTGTTCACGCCCTGGCTGCAACAGGTTCCCTATGCACGGGCCTTCACCATTGAACAGATGGATCAGCCCGGGTCTGCTCTGGACGCCTATCGTGCGGCCGCGGAGCACTACGTCGCGCTGGATCAGCGGCTGTCTGCGGAACAGGCAGAGCTGGATGAGCAGCGCCTCGTTAACGCCCTGGCATTTATCCGGGAAGGTGAAACCGATCAGAATGCAGCGGAACCCGCACTGGGCGAATCCGCCATGCTTACGGATTCCTATGGTCGGGTACAGGTGCGGCCCCAGGACTTCAGTCTGGCAGAATTGCTCGCGGGTGAGCCTTTTCAACTGGCGCTGCGGGACCTGCATGAACTCTACCGTCTGGAGCATTCTCTCGATCAGTGGCGCAGGCAGCTCGCCTCTTTTGATGTAATGCTGGATACCCGTCGCAGCCGCCGGGAGACCCGAATCCGTGAAACCCGTGAAGCGCTGGCCGAGCTCGACGCCGACCAGTGGATCGCCCAGCAGGCCGAGTTCCGTCGCAGAATTGAGCAGGCCACCGATGAAAACGACGCGGCATTTTTCATGACTAATGAGCAGCGGGCACTCAAACAGCAGCTCGATGGCGTGGAAGAAAACCTCGCGTCCCTTCCGGATGACGACAGTACCCGCGAACAGCGCCGAACCTACGAGCGCATGCGCGCCTATTTCAACTGGTGGGTGGCCGACGAATTCAGCGTGAACCGCTGGGCCGCCGTAAAGCAGCTGCGGGAGCTGGACGACGCTATGGACACCTTCGTCAGCCAGCGTCAGTTGATGGAACAGGAGATGGCCTCCGATGCCAGGCTCGATGAATTCGCCGACCGGATCAGGCGTAAAGAGCAGGAGCTGGCTCAGGTTGACCAGATGCTGGACAAGGCGCTGGCTAAGACCCGACAGCAACTGGTGACTCAGGTGCAAACCGAGCTGGCCAGCCAGCGGCGTGAAATTGCTGGTTATCTGCGCGCGTCCCGCCATGCCCAGGCGCGGCTGGCTGATCAGCTGTTCCTCAGCGAGCGGGAAGCTAACGTTGTTGAGCCGGCCGGCACTGGACTGGAGGGCGCGGATGAATAACGGGCGCCGGTTCGGTAGACAGAATTTTCAGTGCCTGGCACTGGTATTGACGATGGGTCTGTCGGGCTGCCAGTCAATTTCCGGCCCGTTTGCAGGTGATGACAACACGCCGAAGCCGGGAACCCTGGGCAGCCTGAAGCCTGCGGCCATGCCCGAGCTGTCATCGGTTGGTGACGCGAGAAAGATCACTCGCGAACAGGTCACCGAGAGCTACCGGGCTCTGCTGCCGCTGCTACAGGATCCCGGCAAACGGCTGGAAGTACGTCACCGCCTGGCGGATCTTGAATTCGAGCGGGCTGAGACTCAACTGGTCGAGAACGCTGTTGACGAGATGGCCGGTGCCATCGAGGCCTATGAAAATCTGCTGGCCGAAAATCCCGGCGGCGAAACCAACGACCGCATTCTGTACCAGCTCGCCCGGGCCTATGATCTGCGGGGTATGCGCGGGCTCCAGCTGGATGCGCTGGACCGTCTGGTCAATGATTACCCCCGGTCTGAATTCTGGGTGGAATCCCAGTTTCGCAGGGGCGATATTCTGTTCCGCCAGAACCGCTATGCCGAAGCCGAAGACGCTTTTATGACCGTCATCAACGCCGATTCATCGGACGGCCGGCGAGAATCCTTTCTGGTTAACGCCCAGTACATGCGTGGCTGGAGCCAGTTCAAGCAGGAGGATTTCCGGGCGGCGTTGCAGAGCTACCTGAGCGTTCTTGACCTGGTGGTGCCCGGGGACACGTCGGTGGTCTCGATAGAAAAGCAGTACCAGACCCTGACCGAGGACCTTTTCCGGGTGTTCGGGCTGTCTCTGTCATACCTTGACGGGGCCCGCACGCTTCAGTCGCTGTTCGCGGAAGCCGGTGAGAAGTCCTACGAAAGGCTGGTCTATGACCGGTATGGCGACCAGCTGCTGGAGCAGGAGCGCTACTCCGATGCAATCAGTGTTTACGAGCGCTATATAGAATCCCGGCCCTTCAGCGCCTGGGCGCCGCGGTATCATATCCGCATCATCGACACCCTCCAGGCCGCGGGGTTCGGCAGCACGATTGTTGATCGCAAGGCCCAGTTTGTCAGCGACTACGGATTTTACAGCACCTACTGGCACCAGGCGGACGAGGAAACCCTGAGGTACATCGAGCAGCAGCTTGAAAGCCTGCTACCGGAGCTGGCCAATCGTCAGTACGCTCTGGCCACTGACAGCACAGGGCAGGCCTCTCGGGAGCATTACCTGGCGGCCGCCGATTACTACGAGGAATTTGCCGATACCTTCCCAGTCCATCCGGAAACGCCGGAAATGCTGTTCCTGCTGGGCGAGGCCAGACTGGCCCTCGAGCAGTGGCCGGAAGCAATCGCGGCGTTTGAACAGGTCGCTTACGATTTCCCATACCAGGGTGAAGTGCCAGAGCGCGCCCGGGAAGCTGGCTATGCCTCGGTACTGGCGTTTAGGGAATACGCGAAAACCTGGCCTGCCGAACCGGAAGAGGATTACCGGAGTTATGCCGAATTCCAGCAGATGAACCGTCTGCGTTTTGCCAACGCTTTCCCCCTGGATCCACGCTCGGATGACGTTCTGTTTACCGCGGTTCAGTACCGCTTTGAACAGCAGGGTTTCCAGCAGGTGGTTGAACTTAGCCAACAGCTGATCGCCCGCAACCCACGAGCGGAATTGCTGGCTGAATCAAGCCTGCTTCTGGCGCGAAGCCTGTTTGAACTTGAGCAATACGGCACGGCGGAACTGGCCTATCAGGACGCGCTGCAACTTATTCCTGCCGACGATGAGCGCCGCAGCGGACTGGTTGAGAGTCTGGCCGCCTCGGTGTTTCGCCAGGCAGAGGTCCTGGCAGATGCGGGCCAGACGGCAGAGGCGGTCAGTGAATTTCTGCGGGTCGGGGTTGTTGCCCCTACAGCTGCGCTGCGGGCAAATGCAGAATACGACGCGGCGACCTTGCTGATGGAGCTGGAGCACTGGCAGGACGCCATCGATGTGATGGTCGGGTTCCGCGCGGATTACCCTGACCACGAACAGATTGACCGGTTACCGGCGAGGCTGGCGCTGGCCTACCGTGAAACTGAACAGTGGGAGAGAGCGGGGGACGAACTGAACCGGCTCTTCGCTCTGGCCACCACCGATGAAGAACGCCGGGAAAATCTGCTGATTGCGGCAGAGCTTTACGAGCGCTCCGGCAACCTGGCCAAGGCCATTGATACCTGGCGCCGGTACGCCAATAACTACCCTCAACCCCGGGATCAGTTCATGGAGGCTGCAAAAAGCCTGTCAGGGCTATATGACCAGACCGGTAATGACGAGCGTCGCCGTTTCTGGCTCAGAGAGCAGATGGCGGCATTTGATGAAGCACCAGAGGAAGCGGACGACCGCATGCGCTACCTGGCGGCGGAAGCGTCGGTGATACTGGCCCGGGAAAAGCTTGAGTCCTACAACGCTATCCGCCTGACGTTGCCTTTGAACGAGAGCATGCGGGCCAAAACCGATGCCCTGGAAGAAGCTGTTGGGGCCTATCAGAAAACTTCCGGCTACGGCGTGTCTTCCTTTTCCACCGAGGCGGGCTATCAGATTGCCCATATTTACGCGCGGCTGGGTCAGGACCTGATGGATTCAGAGCGCCCGCCGGGCCTGTCCGAACTTGAAATGGCGCAATACGAGCTGTTGCTGGAAGAGCAGGCGTTCCCGTTTGAAGACAACGCCATCAGCATCCATGAGCAGAACGCCAGCCAGACCCGCAACGGGATTTACGATGAGTGGGTCAGGCGCAGCTTTGACGCACTGAAACAGCTGCTACCGGGACGTTACAACAAGCCGGAAATTCTGACAGGAGTCGTCGATGAACTGGGTTAAAGTTCCGGTGCGGGCTGCGGTAATGCTGATCCTCATGGCCTTCCTGGCGGGGTGTGCGACCAGGTCCGAGCCAAAGGACGATGCCGAAGCGGCTCGCGAGCAGGCAGAACAGGCCGCGCAGCAGGCGCTTCAGGAGGATTTCAGCGAGGCGGTCACGGCGATGGAAACGGGTGACGAAGATGCTGCCCGACAGCAGTTCCAGGCCATTCATCAGCAGGCCCCGGAGCGAACCGGGCCGCTGGCAAACCTGGGTATCCTGGCATTACAGGCCGGCGACCAGGCTGAGGCAAAAGCCCGGTTTGAGGCGGTGCTGGCGCTGGATTCCGGGCACCTGGTTGCGCTGAACCACCTGGGTGTTTTAGCCCGGCAAAACGGTGAATTTGAAAAAGCGGAGGCGCTTTACCGTGATGCGCTTACGGTAGACCCCGACTATCTTCCAGCGATGATGAACCTTGCCATACTGCTGGACATCTACCTTGGTCGGCCTGGCGAAGCACTGCCGCTTTATGAGCAGTATCAGTCCATGGCCGAAGACCCGCACCCAAGACTGAAGGACTGGATATTCGATGCCAAAAATCGGATCTGAAGCAATGGGATTTATGAGCCACCGCTGCAGAGCGCTGCTGTTCATCGGTTTGATAACAGGGCTGATCATGGTGTTGCCCTCAACCCTGGTGGCTCAGGAGGGTGTTATCACTCTTGAGGGTGCAAGAATTCGTGGCAACCAGGAAGCACCGCTGGTGCTGTACCTGGTGCCCTGGAAACCGCCGGTGGCGAGATCTCTTGCCCGACCAGACGAAGAGCTGATGCTGGCACGGCCCGTGGAGCCGCTGGAAAGGGCCGAATTTCGCCGACTGTTGGGCTATCATCGGCACTTTCAGGCGCTGAACCTGCCGGAAGCTGTGCCTGAAAACGCCAATAGCCAGCCAGAATGAGAGATTCATCACACTCATACTGTGCTTCGGCGCATGCAATGACAAACCGCAACAAAGCTTTTCGCCAACTTACCCCACACTCAGCCGTTGCCGAATAGACTCACAACATTCATGGATTACGGAGTGCCCAGAAAATGATTGAAACTGCCGTTCGCTTTTTTCAGGAAGGTGGCTTTTTTATGTACCCTATTGCCGTTGTACTGGTGATCGGTGTCATTGTGGCCGCTGAACGATATATCTATCTGTCTGCCCAGAAAATGACCAACCGGCGGGATTTCAATCGTCTGCATCAGATGATTTCCAAGAAAGACCTGAAGGGGGCGCTCAATTACGCCAATGAGGCAGGCAGTGCCATGGCATCGATGCTGGGTTTCGGGCTTCAGCGTCTGGCGCGGCGCCAGTCCCGGGAGGAAATCGAGTATGCCATGGAAGAGGGGCTGCTTGAGGTCATGCCCCGTCTGGAAAAGCGCACGCAGTATCTCGCCACACTGGCCAACGTCGCCACCCTGTTGGGCCTTTTGGGTACCATCATCGGCTTGATCGCAGCGTTTACTGCGGTGGCGTCTGCGGATCCTTCCCAGAAAGCCAGCCTGCTGTCCCAGAGCATTTCGGTTGCCATGAATACCACCGCGTTCGGTCTGATGTCTGCCATACCGCTGTTGTTGATCCACTCGGTGTTGCAGACCAAGACCAACGAAATCATCGACAGTTTTGAAATGGCCGGCATCAAGGTGCTGAACCTGATCAATGACGGCTCCGGTGGCAAGCCTGCGACAGGTGCGGCTCCAAAAGCGCCCCAGGGCGAACAGCCCGGAACCCCGGCAGGATCCATGGCCTAACCGTCATTTTATGATGAAATCAGGGAGCTCAGCCCATGAGGCGTAAGCATCGTCGGCTCCGTAGTGACGCCGACCTGGATATAACACCGTTCATGAACCTGATGATCGTTCTGGTGCCGGTTCTGCTGCTGAATATGGTCTTCGCGCACACCACCGTGCTGGAACTGAACTTTCCCAACACCAGTGGCAGTTCAGCCGAGGAACAGCAGGAACTGCAACTGCAGGTGATGATTTTTGATGACCAACTGGTGGTAGCGGACAACCAGGGCGGCGTGATCAAGGCCATTCCTCTAAAAGAAGCGGCCTACGATTATGAAACCCTGGGCAAGGTAATGCAGGAACTGAAAAGACGCCTACCAGAGAAACGCAACATTACCATCATGCCTTCAAGCGACACGCCCTATCAGGCCCTGGTATCGGTGATGGATTCGGTTCGTTCCTACGAAGCCGTGGTGGCTGGTGACGTGGTTAACGCCGAACTGTTCCCTGAGATTTCCCTGGGCGACGCGCCGGAACGGGCAGACCGCGCAGAAGCGGAGGCCAGTTCATGAAGGAATCCGCCAGGGCCAAACGTCTCAAGCGTCATCACCGGCGCACCAAACAGCAGAGCAAGCTGAACCTGGTGTCGTTGATGGATATTTTTACCATTCTGGTGTTTTTCCTGATGGTGAATTCGTCTTCCGATGTGCAGGTTCTGAACCAGGAAAACGCCATCAAGCTGCCCGAATCTACCGCCGAGACGCCGCCCGATGATGTGCTGGCACTTACGGTGACCGATAACGATATTCTGGTGAACGGCCGCGTTGTGGCAAAGCTGGATGCCTTCCGGGCATTCGACGGTAAGGTCGAGCCTTCATTGAAAGAAGAGCTGGATTATCAGGCTGGTCGTTCAGGCGCCGAAGCCCCGGAAGCCGGCAGACCCATCACCATTCTGGCGGACCGGGAACTGCCCTATGACCTGCTGAAAAAGATCATGTCCACCTGTGTGGACGCAGGATACGCCAGCATTTCCCTGGCCGTTAACCAGAAATCAGAGCAGGGAGCCTGACCGTGTCGCAGTATCGCCTGGGATTGCCCTGGAATCAGGAAACTGGAGAGCGTAAGCGGCTGATCGCGGTATCGATACTGCTGTTGCCGCTGTTTGTGCTGGTAGCCGGTTACATCACCTGGGTTGAATTGCCGGAAATCGAGCGCGAGGAGAGAGAAGCCCTGCCGCCGCAGCTCGCCAGACTGGTGGTAGAGCAGGAACCGCCGCCACCGCCGCCACCCGAGCCGGAAGAAAAACAACCGGAGCCTGAGCCAGAACCTGAGCCGGAAGAACCGGAGGTGGTAGAGCCGGAACCAGTGCCACCAGCACCCGAGCCCGAGCCTCAACCGGAACCTGAGCCGGAACAGGAAATAGCGGAAGCGCCCGAGCCAACTGAACAGGAAGTGGAAAAGGCCCGGGAAAAAGCCAAGAGCACGGGCATCCTTGCGATGGGGGACGAGTTGTCCCGGCTTGCGACCCTGGGTAAATCGGTCAAGCTGGACGCACCATCCACCGTAACCGCCGAACCCATTGCCCGCAAAACCGGCGATGCGTTGGCCCAGCGGGCGGACTCGGGTCGAAGCTCTGGCGTGGACGAGTCGCAACTTGAGCAGGAGAGTCGCCAGATTGCCCTGGCGGAGCGGCAGCAGGCGGAAGTGGAACAGGCCGAAGAGATTGTCGCCGAAGCCCGTCAGGCCGAGCGAAAACGCGAAGTCGCCAAACAGCGGCGTACCCGGGAAGCGGTCGAGCGCACCCTGGATGAAAACAAATCGGTCATTCTCAGCATCTATTACCGCGAGTTGCGCCGTCAGCCGTCACTGCAGGGCAACGTGACACCGGAGCTGGTGATTGAAGAGAACGGCGCCGTATCAAGCTGTGATGTGGTGTCTTCCACCGTTGATGAGCCCGGGCTGGAGCAGAAAATCTGCAACCGTCTGCGACTGGTTAATTTCGGTGCCCGCCCGGGCGTCGAGACCATGACAATCCGCTATCCCATTGAGCTGTTACCCGGCTGAGTCCGGGAACGGCTTTTTAACCCCGCTATCGCTTGCCCCCGGCAAGGGCCAACACCAGACTGACAGCGGCCGAGGCCGTCAGCGCCCCCACAAATGGCCAGAGTGTTGGAATCGCGCCCGGAAAGCTGGCCGCTTCCAGGCCTGCCATCAGGCTACCGCCGGTGATCCAGCCAGGCGCAATAGCGCCAACCAGTCCTGCCAGGCCGCCCAACACGGCCGCTTGCGTGGTCATTCGGCGCCATAGCCCCATCAGCACCGGAACAATCGCCGTTGCACACAGCAGGTCGGCAATCAGGAACAGCCGCAGCACCGAGATTCCCTCCAGTGCGACCAGCACCACCGGCACCATCAGCACCGCGGTAACCCAGCGCGCCGCCGACAGCGACAACCCCTTTTTTTCAGTGACCGCCAGCGATGCGAAGGCGTTCTGTAAGGTATCGACAGAAGAGGCCACCAGGGTCAGCGCCAGAATCAGGGCCGGTAGCGCCAGCCAGCTGGACGCACCGGAAAGCAAGGCGAAAAACGGAATGGGCGGTGACCCCAGATCCACTCCACTCATGGCAGCTACGATCCCAAGGCTGCCAACGACGGCGACTACCACAATGGTGGCCAGCCCACCGATCAGAGCACCACTGCGAAGAGAACCGACGTCCCTGGCGGACCAGAGTCGCTGCCAGTATCCCTGGTGAAACAGGTTGGCGGCGGTTACGGCAATAACCAGCGTGAGGGCGACGCCAAGCGCGTTGCCAATCGGGGCGCTGGGCATGGAAGCCGGCTTCAGCTCCGGCAGGTGCCCAACCACGGCAAACCCGACGATTCCGAGAAGCGCAATCAGCAGCCCCGCCTGCCACTGGTCCGTGACGATGCTTGCCCGCAAACCACCCCAGGCAGTGTAGGCCAGCGTGGTGATGGCCACGCCAAGAACCGCAAGGTTGCCGTTCACGTCAGACAACAGGGAGGTGATCGCGCCTATGGCGGTCAGCTCTGCGGTCAGGAAGCACAGCATGTAGAGCACAGAAATCAGCGCTACATAGCGCCGGACCGTGTTGCCGTAACAGGCCTGGGCGAACTCCCCGATGCTGCGTCCCTGTGGAAGGTACCTGCGAATAGCTGGCCCGCAGAGTCCGAACACGATAAAGGGCAGGGCGGCGCCAATGGCATAGCCTGCCAGAGCCACCGGGCCCACAAGGGCGCCGATTTCCGGCGGCGCAAACAGAATCCAGCCGCCCATGCCCGAGGCCAGAAACGATAGCCCCAATGCCCGCGAGCCCTGGGAGTTGCGGGCGGTGACAAAATCGTCCAGGCCGCCGTCGGCGAGTCTGGCCCTGAGCCCCAGCCAGGTGAAAAGCAGCAGCGCAGCGGCCAGGGCAGCAATGGTGGTGTAAAGCATTCGTGGGTCTCCATGGGTGGCAGGGTAGCGGGCGGCATGAACCAGTTCTCAAATCCCGGTAAAAGGGCCGCGGGTGCACCGGCAGATTTGAGGCACAGTTATCTTTAAGAGAGTAATGAATTCGGTATCTTACCGTAACAACATGTAACTCGGAAAACGTCATGTCTAATAATAACAGGGACTTCGCCTGACCATGCTGTTGGTACTCGCCGGATCAATCCTTTCTTTTACGATGGCCCAGGAAGCTGTGGTTGTTGAGCCTTTCGAGAAAGGCGCCATCGTGATCGAGCAGGATATCGATGCCAGCCCGATCGAGCTGAGAACCGACACCCGTGTGGAACCCCTGGTAGAACAGAAATTCCGCAATATCGTCCGTCAGGCCTATGACTATAGCTGCGGCAGTGCAGCGCTGACGACGGTTCTGAACTTTTACCTTGGCCGCTCCCTCGGTGAGCGTCAGGTGATGGAGGGCCTCCTGCATTACGGCGAAAGCGAGCGCATTGTTGAGCGCCGGGCTTTTTCCATGCTGGACATGAAACGACTGGTCACCGCGCTGGGATATCCCGCGGGCGGCTTCCGCGCCACCATTGATGACCTGATCGATCTGGACCACCCGGCCATCGTTCCCATCAACCACGCCGGCTTCAAGCATTTTGTGGTGTTGCGAACCATCCGTGAAGGACGGGTTTTCATTGCTGATCCGGCGGTGGGCAACATCTCGTTCACTCTCGCGCAGTTTGAAGAAAAGTGGGACGACAATGTTCTGTTCATTGTGTTTCCGGGCGGCGACAAGCCTCTGGATTATCTGGAACTGAAAGAAGAAGACCTGCGCTATGTGGATGATCAGACGCTAACACTGATGGCGTTACAACAGATGCCGGCCTTCCACGAAGCCACCGAGCGCCGAATTCGCAACGAGCTGGAACGTCAGAAGAACAATCCGGATGGCAGTGTCGAGAACACCCGTAAAGAGCTGTTCTATCGTCGGAATTAATAACGCCGGAATCACCGTGCCGTGGTTGTCTGCGGTACAGGAACCATTACTCGTAATCATAAGGGAGTCAGGATGAATCGTTGGGTTGTGCGAGGTTTAATCCTTTTTTCCGTGACTGGCCTTTTTTCCACCATGGCACTGTCGCAGGAAGGGAACGTTGACGACGCGAGGGAAGCGCTTGCCCGCCAGGAAGGGGACGAAGATTCCTCGAAGCAGCTTGAAGAGGTGTTCCAGGCAGCAGAGAACAGCTATTCGCTGCAGAAAAAAGGCACCCACTCCCTCAATTACTCTTTTGACTACACCTACACCGGTGATCAGCGCCTGGATGCGGAAATCCGCGATGGCAGCATCCGTCAGCTGGATATTACTCCAAGCGCAACCCACAGCTTTACCAATGCCTTCTCCTACGATTACGGACTGCTGGATAACCTGACGATAGGCACCCGGTTTCCGCTGGTGGTCAAATACGACACCCAGGACGAGCTGAGTATTTATGATGTCGGTGACGTTTCCGCAACGGCGCGCTGGCAGCCATTTCCCTACGTGCCGGGCAAGATGTCCACGACGCTGTTCGGGTCTTTCTCGAGCAAGACCGGCGTCAGCCCTTACGAAATCGACATTGATGAGCAGTTGTCTACTGGCAGCGGTTATTACTCGTTGTCCGGTGGCGTCAGTTTCTCCAAGGTTCTTGACCCGGTAGTGGTCTTCGGCTCGACCAGCATGAGCTATAACCTCGCCCAGACCGGGCTTGATCAGGTTCGCGGTGGCCGCCGCCTGATTGAGGTTGAGCCTGGTTTCGGTGTTTCCGGTTCCGGTGGTTTTGCCTACTCACTGTCCTATGATCTTTCCCTGAGTATCTCGGCGCAGGTCAGCTACAACGACGAGACGGTATTGACCTTTGCCGACAACTCCCAGGCGGTTGCCCAGGACCAGATGACCGGTTTCCTCAACATGTCGCTTGGTACCCGTATCAGCGACACCATGATTGTGAATACCAGTCTCGGTATCGGTCTGACCGAAGACGCCCCTGATTTCTCCCTCGGCGTGTCCATGCCTATTCAATTTTCTGGCCTTAAAGAGTGATTCCAGGCACTGACGCATTACGGAAAGGGACGATTTCATGTTAACTACCAGCCTGAAAAAAAGGATGCTTGGCGTTCTGGCGGTTTGTGCGCTGTCTGGCGGAGCCCAGGCGCAGCTGACCCAGAACCTGACTCTGCACCCCAAGGCACTGGCGTTGGGCAATGCGGTGACGGCCGATCCCCCCGGGATCATGGCAATCCATTACAACCCGGCGGGGCTGACCAAGCTGGAAGGACGCCAGCTTGAAGTGGTTCTGATGAACATCTATCTGGACATTGATGCCGACTTTTCGGCGCCGGACGGCTACGAGATATTCGGTATCGACGGCCTGGAAACCGACCCCATGACCGGAGAGCAACGTGACCCGGTGGCCAATTCCAGTAGTCATACCAACAACGTTGCACTTTACCTACCCGGCTTCGGTATTCTGCGTGCACCACCGGGGCCTGCGGTTGCGCCCTCTGCGGGTATCAGCATCAACCCGCCCGGTTCGAAACTGACTTTCGGTAACGCCTTCTTCCTGCCAATGGCGGCCGGCTTCTATCGGGACAAGAACGACCCGGGCCGGTATATGCCCCAGGCCACGGCGCTTCAGCGCACCACTTATCTGTCGCCGACCGTGGGCTACGAAATCAACGACAAATGGGCGGTGGGTGCCGGTATTCATATATCCCATATGGGCCTGGCGGCGGACCAGTATATGCGCGCACCGAACCTGCTTCTGGGCGTTGCCGAAACCCTGCAGACGGCCTTTAACTGTGAAAGTGGCGAAGAGCCCCTGCAGCCCTGGCTGGCCCTGTGCGGCGGTAACATCGGCCCCTGGGACGACATCGGCGTGCTCAGCCTTAACATGCAGGAAACCGTTTCGCCAACCTACGCTCTGGGCGTTATGTGGGAACCGACAGACTGGTTCCGCTGGGGTGCCAGCTACACATCCGAAGCTGACATGAACATGAAGGGCACCTTTGAAATCCAGTACACGGATGACTGGTCCGGGTTCTGGCAGCGCCTGAACAATTCGGTGCTTGGTGCCATCTCGTCCGCCATTCTGAGCCTACCCTCGGGGGCGCCAAGGGAAGCCGGCAACGTTTCCATGGATCTGACGTACCCCCAGCATTTTCAGACCGGCGTCAGTGTGGACGTTCACCCAAAACTGACCGTCAACGTTGATGTGGGCTGGACGGATTTCAAGCAGTGGGATGCATTTAACCTGCGTTTCGACCGCAACCTTGAATTTCTGGGTGCCGCGCGGATTCTGTCAACCAATGCGACTCAGAGCACGCTCAGCCTGCCACTGGGCTTCACCGATCAGTGGAACTGGGGATTTGGCCTGGAATTTCACGCAACCGACCGGCTTGACCTGAGAGCCGGTCTAGAGATCCGGGATTCGGTCATTCCCGATGATCAGCGCCAGATTCTTGCACCTTTCGGCGGAGCCAACCTGTACAGCGTGGGCATGGGTTACCGCTGGGACCGGGATACGGAAATTGACCTTAATCTCAGTTATCTTCAGTCCATCGAGACCATTCCGGCGAATGGCAGTTGCAACCTGAACTGCGATAACATCACCAATATTATCTACAACCCCTATGCCGGGCTGGATGTTAAAACATCGCTGCGGGCTGTTCTGGCGGGGCTGAGTTTCCGTACCAAATTCTGATTCTGCAGCGCCTCCATGTGTTGCGCCGGGTAGATAGCGGGGCCGAATGAATCGTGGTTTTCTGATTGTTTCTTTGCTGGCGGCTATGCTGTCGGGTTGCCAGATGCCCGGCGGCGAACCCTCGGGTGCCCGGGACGGCTATTTCACCTGGGTTGACGAGCAGGGTCAGGTGCGCCAGACGCCCATACCGGGCAGCAAGTCTCCCGACCAGGATGACAGGGCAGAGCAAAGCTCTGGTTCCTGGAGTAGGGCATCCTCGGGTAATCCTTCAGATGCGTCGGAAGAATCGTCCGGTTCCGGCACTCACCCGGAATTCAATCTTGAGAATTTCCCAGATGGCAACGCCCTCGAAGAAAGGGGCTATGTCCGCCCAGGTGACCCGGAGCCCTATTTCACATGGCGCGATGCCCAGGGGAATGTGCGGGTCAGCTACTATCAGCCGGATACCCGCACTGCCGTTGAAAAAGGTGAGATCGAGCCGCCGCTTGAGCTGACAGGAGCCAGCATTTACCAGAGCGTCAGAGAAGGGAAAATGGGGGGAGCCGCCCGGGACCCCGAAAATGCCCGTCTGCCAGAGGGCGCTGACCCACTGGCAGCGGCTGTGCTCGGGCTGGAAGAAAGCGAGGCTCCTTTTTTCGAGCGCTGGTCCGAGGCCTGTTGCGAGACGCTCGATCGCTCGGACTACCTTGAGTGGGAGCCCGGTCGCGAATTTGGCATCAACCTTCGCCAGACGTCTGCAAGCCACCCGTTCATCACCGGTGAAAGCCACTACCGGCTGGTGGAATTGCCGCAGGGAGCCGGGGTCGAGGACTTTATACTGAGGCTGCGTTCGTTTGATCAGAAGGGTCTGTTCGTGCCCTCGGTAGCGTTTCTGAACGGTGAGTTCGAACCGCTGCGGCTGATCACCAATCTGGCGGCGGAATTCGTGCCTGAATCCTGGAGCCAGCATGGCTTTCTCCGCGCCTATATTCCGGTCTTCCCGAGCCGTGGAGAGCGCTGGTTGCTCGTATACACTACAGCGGACGACATCGAAGGCCAGACAGTGATCGATACCCGTTATGGGCCCCGGGCCATCAAACATCAGCCCACAGGCGAGCTGGGGCTGATGAAGGTGGAACAATAGCGCAGCCCGCTGGTATTAATCCTCCGGCTGGCTGAGGTCTACCCACTGCTGGGAAAGCCAGTAAAAAGTTCCTTTGCCGGCCGGGTAGGTGCAGTTGTAGCGGAAGCGGCGGCTGTTGAATTCAGCCGGTGGCGTCAGACTGATGTCCCGTTGATTGTTCACCTCAAACTCAACCGCACCCTGGCCCGAGGCAAAACAGGTCAGCCGGTTGGCATCCATGGATTCCGGCAGGGTAAAGCTCAGAGTCGGCGGGTTCTCTTCCATGACGCCGTCTGGAAGTTGTTCCGCATCCACCGGCAAGGCCCTACTGGTCAGCTTGGTTTGCAGGGTCTTGATCTGGCCATAGGCATTTGCCATGGGAAAGCGGGGCAGCCTGGTGTTGTGGGAATCTTCGCCAATCGCACCGGATTGCTGCCCATATCCAAGCCAGCCCCGGTCCTGAAGCATCTGTTCCAGCTCTTCGCTGAATTCACCGTAGGGATAGGCAAACATCGGGACCTGAACGCCCAGCCTTTGGTCAAGAACCTCCTGTGCCCCGTCGAGGCTTTCTGTCACCCGGTTTTTCCAGCTGTCGTGGGATTCGTCCGGGCGGCGCACCATGTGGGCGTGGTCGGTGCTGTGGTTGGCAATGGTGATGTTCTCGTTATTGCGGAACTCTTCAAGCTCGGCCCAGGTCATGTAGCCTTTTTTGCCCACAGCGTCGGTATTCACGAACACCGTGAAAGGGTAGCCTTTTTCGGCCAGCATTGGCGCCGCTGTGGTGTATACGGATTCGTAGGCATCATCAAAGGTGATCGCGATCTGCTGTTTGTCGCCCAGTTTTCCGTCAAGGGCATCGGTGGTGCCGGATTGCAGTGGAACCACGTCCAGCCCGAGTTCTTCAATCAGGTCCAACTGGTCTTCAAACAGGGCAACGCCGGTACTGGTCGACGACGGCGTGGAGTCACTGACGTGATGATACTGAAGCGCCACCAGGTCGGCGCTGGCCTGGGTTGCCGCTGTTGTCAACAGCACCGACACGAAGACTGACAAACCGGATTTCCTGATCATGATGGCTCCTGGTATTAATCCTGAAAGTGGGCTTTGAGAACGCTGAAGGCGCTGTTGAGAGTCTGAATGGCTTCTGTTTCACCGCCCCTGTCCGGGTGAGCCTGCATTACGGCGCGGCGGAAGCGGTATTTGACCTCATCGAAGGAGATCGGAACGGTGTCAAAACCGAATACCCCGGCGGCCTCCAGGGCTTCCCCTTGCGCAGGCCGCCGACCGTGCCTTCCGGACCAGAAATCATCCATCATGCGGAGAATGGAATCCTCGGGCATGCGGTACCGGGACAGGTCGAGGTAAAAGGCGCGAAGCGGGTCCGGCGCGTCAACGGAACCGGTACCACCGACCACGTCCTGACGGCACAGGCGGATCAGCAGGGGTGAGATGGTCAGCGCTTCGTCTGATCCGGCCAATTGATCCCGCAGGCGGTACAACACGTGGAATATCAGGAAGTGGACGGGGTAGAGTTTGTCGGGTTCGGCATAGTTCACTGGCCCGATCAATTCCCAGGGTGGCTGTTGCAGAGCCTTGATCAGGTGCAGTTCGCTGATTCCTTCGGGCTGCTGCCGCAGAATCCGTTCGACAGCCACCGCCAGGTGTTGTACCTGAAACGCCAGCTTTTCCTGCTGTTGGTCTTCCTGATTGGGCGCTACATCCAGATTATTCATAGGGCTATCCTAAGCGACCTGCGGTGTTCAGGAAAGGGTCGTCGCGGGTTTGTTCCCCGCAGATGCACGCGTATAATCCACGGCTCACTGACCTGATGAACGGACTGTCTATGTCTGATGTTGTAACCGCCACCTCTGATTCTGTTGCTCTGTCGCAAGCCGAGAAAAAGCAGAAGTACGAATTCAACAAGCTGCAGAAGCGTCTGCGCCGGGAAACCGGGCAGGCCATTGCCGATTATTCGATGATTGAGGCGGGCGACAAGGTCATGTGCTGCCTGAGCGGCGGCAAGGACTCCTATGCCATGCTGGATATTCTGATGGGTCTGCAGAAGAGCGCGCCGGTGGCTTTCGAGCTGATTGCCGTGAACCTGGACCAGAAGCAACCGGGTTTTCCGGAGGAAGTTCTGCCGCAATACCTGTCCGAGCTGGGTATCGAATATCACATCATTGAGAAAGACACCTACAGCATCGTCAAAGACAAGATTCCTGAAGGCAAAACCACCTGTGGTCTCTGTTCACGCCTGCGCCGTGGCATTCTCTACAATTTTGCCGAGGAACACGGCGTGACCAAGATCGCGCTGGGGCACCACCGGGACGACCTGCTGGAAACCCTTTTCCTGAACATGTTCTACGGCGGCAAGCTCAAATCCATGCCACCGGTGCTGCACAGTGATGACGGGCGCAATACGGTGATCCGGCCACTGGCCTATTGCCGAGAGAAAGACCTGGCCCGATACGCGCGGATGAAAGAGTTTCCGATTATTCCCTGCAATCTGTGCGGATCTCAGGAGAACCTGCAGCGTCAGGTCATCAAGGATATGTTCCAGTCCTGGGACAAACAGCACCCAGGACGGCTGGAAACCATGTTCAGGGCCATGTGTAACGTTGAGCCATCGCACCTTGCGGACAATAACCTCTATGATTTCCGCAACGGTGAGCGCCGGGGCCAAAGCTCGGCCGCCGTCGGTCAGGCCGGGCCCGAGCCGGTGGATTACGGCCGGCTTAATGTCCTGAATGTGTAAGATGCATCAGCGGCAGGGTCCAGATGCCGAAGCCGATCAGCAACACGGCGGTCAGTTGACGGAAGCGTGAATTGCCTTTAAGCCGGTTAATCCAGCCGGCCGCGTAGCCGGTGGCAAGCATTGAGGGCAGGGTGCCCAGGCCAAAAAACAGCATGGTCATTGCCGCGCTGCCGACTGACGGCTGCAGCGCCGCCCAGCCCAGGGTGCTGTAGATCAGCCCGCAGGGCAGCCAACCCCAGAGGCCACCAAGAATCAGGGCTTTCCAGGTCCGGTCCACCGGCATCACGCGGCGGGTCAGTGGCGAGACTTTCTTCCAGACCGGTGACCCCAGGCGCTCCACATACCGTATTCCCTGCCACCACCGCCCCATGGAGAGCCCCATCAGAATCAGCAGGCTTCCCGCCAGGGTGCGCAGTATCGGGCCAATGCTGGCGTACTGATCGGCTGCACTGGTGCTCAGTAGTGCCACCAGCGTGGCAATGGCCACATAGCTGGCAATGCGCCCCCCGTTGAACGCAAGCAGCATCAGGGTCTGCCGACGCCTGTAGCCGGCACCGACCGGCAGGGCCATGGACAGGGACGCGCTGATGCCGCCACACATGCCGAGGCAGTGGGCACTGCCCATCAGGCCGATCAGGTAGGCGCTGGTATAACTGAGGACGAGTTCGCTTTCCATCAGGTTCTGCGTTCGTCCTCTTCCTCTGTTCTGTCGTCGGCCTTGTCACTATCGCCAGGGTTGTTGGCCGCAGTTCTCTGGTCCGGCTGTTTTGCGTCTTCGGGTATCCTGTCTTCATCATCGTCGTACAGAATCCGGTGGGCGGGGCCTTCCAGGTCGTCGTACTGGCCGTTCTTTACCGCCCAGGAAAACAGCAGGATGCCAAAGGCCACCAGAATCAGCATTACCGGAACCAGAATCATCACGATTTTCATAAGTCAGCCTGTAAGGTTGCGGAAGCGTTGTTGGCCCGACTGAGCCGCAGGGCATTGAGTACCACCACCAGCGAGCTCAGGGACATACCAATGGCCGCAAGCCAGGGTGGCACCAGGCCAGCGGCGGCCAGCGGCAGGGCCAACACATTGTACGTCAGCGCCCAGACCATGTTCTGCCGGATAATTCTGCGCATCGAGCGGCTGGTGTAAAGCGCTTCCGGCAGTTCCGTTAACTGGCTGCTTAGCAGCACCGCATCGGCGTTGAGCTGGGTGAGGTCAGCGGCGCCTCCCATGGCAACGGATACTGTCGCACCTGCCATGGAGGGCAGATCGTTGAGTCCGTCGCCCACCATCATGACACGATGACCTTCTTCTATTAAACGCTTGAGCACCGCCAGTTTCTGTTCCGGCGAGGCTTCGCCAATGGCATCATCGATACCCAGTTGGGCCGCCACTCTGGCGACATGAGCGGACCGGTCGCCGCTAAGCAGGATAGTGCGAATGCCAGCCTGTTGCAGAGCTTTAACGGCGTCCACGGCGCCCTGACGCGGCTGGTCGTCAAGCACGAAACGGGCAAGCCAGCGATCAGCGGTTGCCAGCCATACTTCGACGCCCTCAGTTGGGGCAAGTTCCGGCGCCGGGGTAGCAGTGTGACTTTCTACAAACGCCCGGTGCCCGATAACCAGGGCCGCGCCCTCAACCTCGCCGGATAAACCCCCGCCCAGATGATTCTGGACTCTCCCTGCTCGGGTATGGGGAAATCCACGGAATGCCCGAGCTATGGGGTGTTCGGAAGACTGCTCCAGGCTGGCGGCCATTCGCAGGCAGTCAGCTTCCGACAGATCGGTCAATGTATCGGTGGCAGTCAGATGAAGTTCGCCACGGGTCAGGGTGCCGGTTTTATCGAAAACCACGGTATCTACCCGATGCATGGATTCCAGGGTGTGTCCCCGGGTGGGCAGAAACCCGCGTTTGCGCAGGCGCAGGGTTGCCGATGTGATGGCAGTCGGGGTGGCAAGGGACAGCGCACAGGGGCAGGTCACCACAAGTACCGACAGCATGATATCGAAGGCGTTGGTTGCGCCTGCCAACCACCAGCCCAGGCCAATCAGCGGTGTGATCAACAGGACCTGTCCCACGAAACGCCCGGCGAGCCGGTCCGCAAGCAGCGCCACCGGGGGTTTTTCTGCCTGTACCCGGTCCAGTATTCGAAGGATGCCCGATAGACGGGTGCGGGCCCCTGCCCGGGTGACCCGTATTTCAACGGGGTGTTCCCCGTTCACGCTGCCGCCGTGGACCTGATCACCGGGGCCGCGGGTTTCGGGCAGGTACTCTCCGGTCAGCACGGCTTCGTCAATGGTGGTCTCGCCGCTGGTGATGACGCCGTCGGCCGGAAGAGTTTCCCCGGGCCGCACCAGGATAATGTCGCCTTCCTGCAGCTCGTGAGCCGGCACGAGGTCGGTCTGGGTGCCGGCAACCCGGTTGGCCACTTCAGGCTGGAACCCTGCAAGGCTGTTACCCGTCAGCCCGGCCCGGTAACGTGCCCGGCTTTCGATGTAACGGCCAAGCAGCAGGAAGAAGGTGAACATGCATACCGATTCAAAATAGACCTCTTCACCACCCAGCACCGTGACCCAGGCACTTGCCGCATAGGCCAGGCCGATGGCCGTTGCCACGGGCACATCCATGGTAAAGTGCCTGCTGCGCAGGTCCCTTAAGGCATTGGAGAAGAAGGGTCGGGCGCTGTAGAAAACCACCGGCGTGGCCACCAGCAGGCTGAACCAGCGAAAGAAGTCCACGAAATCGGTCGAAAGGTCGCTAACCAGTTCAAAGTACATGGGAAAGGCCAGCATCATGCTCTGGAACGAGCCAATCCCGGCGACCGTCAGGCGAATCAGCATCGCCCGGTTCTCTGCTTTCAGCGCCTGTTCGGCATCGTCTGCCCGGTAGGGTCGGGCGGTATAGCCCAGGCGGAAAACGGCCATCAGCAGGTCGCTCAACAGACTCTGGCTGGCATCCCATACCAGCCGCGCGCGCTGCGTCGTGTGGTTAACTGAGAACGACACTACCCCGGCCTGCTTTGCCATATGGTGCTCAAGCAGCCAGATACAGGCCGAACAGGTGATGCCGCCCATCAACAGCGTGGCTTCCTGACCACCCCTGACCGGCACAACAAATGAGGATTGCACAAGCGTGTGGTCAAGTTCACGAAGCCGGCTGATTTCAGAGTCGGTCAGTTTTCTGGGGGTAAGCGCAGGTTCAGTCCGAAAATTGTAAAAGCCCGACAGCCCTTCCGCGGTGATGGTCTGGAAAACCGCTTTGCAGCCTTCGCAGCAGAAACGGTGGGTTTCACCATGGTGCTCAAGGGTAATGGCCGGAGAGCCTTCGGCCGGCTCCCCGCAGTGAAAACACTCGGCAATGCTCACCCGCGATCGTCAGTCCGGTCGCCGAGAATGAGGTTTCGGGACATCGGCAGGTTGGCCTCGCCCTTCAGGCGCCAGTCGTTATCGGGCCCACGCAGATCAAAGTACCAGCGGCCATCAATGGGCTGGCTCAGATTGGCCGTATACTGGCCTTCGCCAGAGGGGCGGAACTGAATGGTGCGGTCAAACTCGGTCAGGGTCGGGTGGAACAGGTTAAGCACCACGTAAGGGAAATCCGCATTACCGGTAGCGGCATCCATGGTCAGGCTGGCGGTTCGCTCATCGAAATCCAGGCTGGCGGTCAGGCCCATGGCACGGGCGGTTTCGTCCCTGGCCCGCTCCATGGCGATTCCGCGTCCCTGTTTGGAGTAGTCATCGGTCACCATGGAACTGTCGATGTTCAGAGCGACCGTGATCATGGAGATGCACCAGATGATGGCGGCACCCGGAAAAATCAGCAGGAACCAGAACCAGGGCTGCTTGTACCAGGGGCTGACGATCTCTTCATTGCTCATAATTGGGTTTTCCAGTGTTCGTTCAGCGGTTAGGACCGACAAACCGGCTTTCAGTTTCCAGCACCAGGGATGGATCGGTTTCCGATGTCATCGTGAAAATGATGTTATTGCTGGAACTTGAAATGACATCCGGGTCCACGTCTACGACAGTAGGCAACGCGCGGTTGTCGCTGCTGTCTACGGTAATTGAAGTGTCGGTAAGAATCTGCGCGGTCTCCATGCCAGACACGGAAATGCTGAAGGTCTGCGGTACTTCTGTCATGTTGCCGATTCTCAGTGTGTAGGTGTTCTCAACCCGGCCCTGGCCGTTAAATTTGAACAGGGCGCCACGGTCGCGCTCCACATCCAGCGTCGCGGGAACCCGGGTTGCGATGGTGTAGCCCATGGCCAGAATCATCAGTATCAGCGCCAGGCCGTAACCAAAGGTGCGTGGCCGCATCAGTTTTGACGGCTTGCCCTCCAGCTCGTTTTCCGTGGTGTAACGGATGAGCCCGCGCGGATAGTTCATCTTGTCCATCACTTCATCGCAGGCGTCAATGCACAGCGCGCAGCCAATGCACTCGTATTGCAGCCCGTCACGAATGTCGATGCCGGTAGGGCATACCTGTACGCACTGGCCGCAATCGATACAGTCACCAAGGCCAAGTTCCGTCGGGTCTGCGCCTTTTTTCCGGCTACCCCGTGGTTCGCCCCGATTCGGGTCATAGGACACCACCCGGGTGTCCGGATCGAACATCACAGACTGGAAGCGTGCGTAGGGACACATATACAGGCAGACCTGCTCACGCATCCAGCCTGCGTTCAGGTAGGTAGCGGCGGTGAAAAAAGCAACCCAGAACCAGGCCCAGCCGTTGGCCTGGAAGGTAAGCAGGTCGGCGATCAGATCCCGTATTGGGTAGAAGTAGCCAACAAAGGTCAGGCCGGTGGCCAGGGCAATCAGCAGCCAGGCCAGATGCTTTGCTGATTTCTTGGCAACCTTGACGCCGGATTTGGGCGCCTTGTCGAGCTTTATACGCTGGCTCCGGCTGCCCTCAATGCGTTCTTCCACCCACATGAAAATGAAGGTCCATACGGTCTGCGGGCAGGTGTACCCGCACCAGACGCGACCGAAAAGGGTGGTGATGAAAAACAGTCCGAAGGCGCAGATAATCAGCGACCCGGAGAGCAGGATCAGGTCCTGGGGAAAGAAAGTGATACCGAAGAGATGGAACTCGCGGGCAGGCAGGTCAAAGTGAATCAGCGGCTGACCATCCACCGAAATCCAGACGAACAGGAAATACATGCCCATCAGCGCCGTCAGGCTGACGTTGCGGATTCTCTGAAAGAAGCCTTTGACTTCTTTGACGTAGATCTTCTTTCGACTGGCGTAGAGCTCTACAGTCCGGGTGTTATTTTTGTTATCGGAGGTGCCAGTGGAAGGGTCAATCTGTTTGACCGGAATCTCACTGCTCATCGTTACCTCCCGATGGTGAAACCGCTGCCGGGACCTGCGGTCCCGGCCTCTGGTTTATCTGGACAGGCTGTAAACGTAGGCTGCCAGAATCTGGATCTGGTCATCGGACAGACGATCGCTCTGGGCGGGCATCATGTTCTGACGGCCGTTGACAACGGTGTCCTTGATCCAGTCATAGGTTGAGCCATACAGCCAGGCGTCGTCGGTCAGGTTCGGAGCGCCAATACCCTGGTTGCCCTTGCCATCCGGCCCATGACAGGCGGCGCAGGCTTGAGCGTAGACCTGTTCGCCTTTTTTTGCAGCTTCTGGGTCCTCGGCACGATCGCTATAACTCAGGACAAAATTCACCACCTGATCAACCTGCGTTGGCGTCATGTTGGGCATGGTGCCCATGGCTGGCATAGCGCCGGCACGGCCATTGTGCAGGGTGGACAGGATGGAATCCGGGTCACCGCCGTATATCCAGGCGTCGTCGGTCAGGTTGGGAAAACCGATATTGCCGCGTCCGGCTGATCCGTGGCATACCGCACAATTGTTGGCAAACAGCCGCTGGCCGATCTGCATGGCATCGTCGTTGGTGTAAAGCTCTTCAACCGGTGTGTCGCCATAGCGGGCGTACAGCTCGCCGTAGCGGGCTTGTGCGATCTGCTGTTCCGCTTCCCACTGGTTTTCCTGGGTCCAGCCCAGTAGGCCCTTGTAATTGCCGAGGCCGGGATAGAGCGCCAGATAGGCCAGGGCAAACACGCAGGTTGCCACGAACAGGTAGTACCACCATTTCGGCAGCGGGTTGTCCAGTTCTTCGATACCGTCGAAAGAATGGCCGGTTGTGCGGTCAGTTTCTGAATCCGATGTCTGGTTCTTGCGGGTTTCGTATAGCAACCACCAGCAGCCGAAAACGGTCCCGAGCACGATCACGCTGATCCAGACGCTCCAGAAGGTACTCATCGCTTTTTCTCCGTCTTTTCCTGTTCAAGAGTACGCTTTTCCACCTCGTCATCATCGAAGGGAAGGTGGGCCGCTTCTTCGTTGGCGCGCTTCCGGCGGGCACTGTAGGCCCACCAGATAATGCCGAAGAACATGGCCATGATGATCAGTGTGTGTACGCCGCGTAACTCGTTTAAATCCATAGGGATCACCGTTTCTCTGAAATCACGGTACCAAGCTGCTGCAGGTAGGCAACCAGCGCATCAATCTCGAAGGTACCCTCAAGTTCTTCCGACGCATTCGCGATCTGCTCATCGGTGTAGGGCACGCCCAGTGTCTGCAGGGTCTTCAGCTTGTCTGCTGTTTTGGTGTGGTCGACCTTGTCGGTGAACAGCCACGGAAAAGCAGGCATGTTGGATTCAGGCACAACGCTACGAGGGTCATACAGATGCTGGCGCTGCCAGGCGTCAGAGTAACGACCCCCAACGCGTGCCAGATCCGGGCCTGTGCGCTTGGAACCCCAGAGGAACGGACGGTCGTAGACGAATTCGCCTGCCACCGAATAGTGCCCGTACCTTTCGGTTTCCGCCCGGAAAGGACGGATTTGCTGGGTGTGACAGACATGGCAGCCTTCACGGATGTAGATATCCCGGCCTTCAAGCTCCACCGCCGACAGGGGCTCGAGGCCCTCGACCGGCTCATTGGTTTCGTCGATGAAGAACAGCGGAACCACTTCCACCAGAAAGCCGCCACTGATGGTCAGAATGATCAGGAAGATCATCAGACCGATATTTTTTTCAATTACTTCGTGTTTCATCAGAGTCGTCTCCCGTTACGCCGCCTGGACTGCCGCATTCTCGTTGGCCACAGCGTCTCTCTGGCGAACGGTCATGTACACGTTGTAAGCCATGATCAGCATACCGCTCAGGAAAATCACACCACCAATGAATCGCACCAGATAGCCGCCTGCGGAGGCTTCGAGAGATTCTACAAAGCTGTAGGTCAGGGTGCCGTCCTCGTTGACCGCGCGCCACATCAGGCCCTGGGTGATGCCGTTAACCCACATGGCGACGATGTACAGAACCGTGCCGACCGTGGCCAGCCAGAAGTGCGTGTTGATCATCGCAGTGCTATACATTTCCCTCACGCCCCAGAGCTTGGGCACCAGGTGGTAGATGGCACCGATGCTGATCATCGCCACCCAGCCCAGGGCGCCGGAGTGAACGTGGCCAATGGTCCAGTCAGTGTTGTGGGACAGCGCGTTGACCGTCTTGATGGACATCATCGGTCCTTCAAACGTGGACATGCCATAGAAGGATAGAGACACCACGAGGAAGCGCAGAATCGGGTCGGTGCGCAGTTTGTGCCAGGCACCTGACAGGGTCATCATGCCGTTGATCATACCACCCCAGGATGGCGCCAGCAGAATCAGTGACATCACCATGCCAGCGGTCTGCGCCCAATCAGGCAGAGCCGAGTAGTGAAGGTGGTGGCCTCCGGCCCAGACGTAGGTTGCGATCAACGCCCAGAAGTGGACGATAGACAGGCGATACGAATAGACCGGCCGCTCGGCCTGCTTGGGCACGAAATAGTACATCATGCCCAGGAAGCCTGCGGTCAGGAAGAAGCCCACAGCGTTGTGGCCGTACCACCATTGCATCATCGCGTCGGTCACACCGGCGTACGCGGAATAGGATTTGAACGCACTGGCAGGCAGGGCCATGTTGTTGCCAATATGCAGGATGGCAACGGTGACAATGAACGCGCCGTAGAACCAGTTGGCCACGTAGATGTGGGGCGTACTGCGCTTCATGATGGTGCCGAAGAACACCAGACCGTAACACACCCAGACAATGGCAATCGCGATGTCAATCGGCCACTCAAGCTCGGCGTATTCTTTGGACGACGTAAGGCCGAGTGGCAGGGTGATGGCGGCTGAAACAATGATGGCCTGCCAGCCCCAGAAGGTGAAGGCAGCGAGTCCGTCGGATACCAGCCGCGCCTGACAGGTACGCTGCACCACATAATAGGCAGTGGCAAAAAGCGCGCTACCACCGAAACCGAAAATCACGGCATTGGTGTGCAGGGGTCGAAGGCGTCCGAAGTGAGTCCAGGGCAGGTCAAAGTTGAGGGCGGGCCAGTAGAGTTGCGCTGCGATCAGCACACCAAGTCCCATTCCCACAATGCCCCAGACTACTGTCATGATGGCGAATTGCCTCACCACCTTGTAGTTATATGTCAGGTTTGCATTAGCTGTGGTCATAGCCTTACCAAGTGGGTTCAAAGTGAGGAAAGATGCGGGCGCAAGTATGGAGAAACGCACCGCCGTTTGCAACGGAGTAGTCCACCCTTTGGATTCTGTCAAATCCGCCGGAATCAGCAAGATGGCGACAGTAGTATAGTATCTCGAAGCCGCCCATTCGACCTGAGGTGGCAGAAAAATATCCGCAGAATTCTGTTTTTTTCCAACCGGACCGGAGGCCGCGATGACAGCTATAAGGGTGTTCGAAAATCGCCCGGAAAACAAGATAACATGTACAAAAAATATAACTTTAATTCTCGCTCACGGTGCAGGAGCAGCCGCCGACTCAAAGTTCATGGAATCCATGGCCATCAGCCTGGCTCTGGGCGGTGTGGCAACAGTCCGGTTCGAGTTTCCGTATATGGAAAAGCGCCGGGCTGATGGTCGTAAGCGCCCGCCAGACCGTCAGCCGGTGTTACTGGCCCGGTACCGCCAGATTATTCAGCAGCTGGGCGCGCAGGAGAGAGGTGAACTGTGGATTGGCGGTAAATCCATGGGCGGGCGGATCGCCAGCATTCTGGCGGCTGATCCTGAACTGTCAGGCACTGTCGATGGCTGTGTTTGCTTTGGCTATCCGTTTCACCCGCCGGGCAGGCCCGATCGCTGGCGAGTCGAACACTTTGACCGGTTTCATTGCCCGGTGCTGATTGTTCAGGGCACCAGAGACCCATTCGGTAAAAAGGGAGAGGTACAGGCCTGCGATTCGGTGTCGGCTTCGACCTGCCGTATAAACTGGCTGGAAGGAGGTAATCATGATTTTCAGCCACTGGCCAGTCAGCGGGAAACGCCAGAGCAGATGATTGATTCTGCGGCCCGGGCCGCTGCGGCCTTCATTCTGGAAAACGGCTGAGGGATTATCCATGCGCGGGGCGGAGGGCAGATTTGTCAGTCTGGCTCAACGGCCTGAATGATCTGGTTCCGTCCGCCGACTTTTGCCCTGTAAAGCGCTTCGTCGGCCCGCCGGAAGAGCTCCCGGTCATCCTCATTCTGAAGTAGTGTTGCTGTTCCGGCACTCATGGTAATCGTGACGGGCCCATCAGTGGCGGTTTTTACAACCGACTGTTGCATATCTTCCAGAATGCGCTGGCATAGCCGGAGCGCGCCGGCGGCCTCTGTGCCGGGCAGCAGAAGCGCAAATTCTTCCCCGCCAAACCGGATGGCAACGTCCCGGGGTCGCTTGACGTGTCGGCTGAGTATTTCGGCAATATGCTTCAGGCAGGTATCTCCGAAATCGTGACCCCAGCGATCATTGACTGATTTGAAGTGGTCGGCGTCCAGCAGGGCCAGGGTCAGCGGTTGCCCGGTGCGACGGGATTCCGCACAAAGCTCCGGCAACAGGTTGTCCATATGCCGCCGGTTGTGCAGCCCGGTGAGTGAATCATTCAGGCTCATGGCAGCCAGTTGACGGTTGGCCTGTTCAAGCTCCCTCATGGTGGAACGAAGCTGTGAAGTGCGTTCGTGCACCTTCTGCTCGAGCTGGATTCGGGCATCGTGTTCAATATCCAGCAGTTTCTGGTTGAGCAGCCGCCAGCGCTGAACAATGGCGTAATTCAATAGCAGAACCTGGGTGCCAACGGCAACCTGCATGAAAATTTCCCGGGCCAGGAAATCCGTCAGGTAGCCAAAGGCCGCCAACGTGTAGATCAGTGTGCCGGCCAGCATGCCCGACCAGGCCAGCACATACCATTTGGCTGGCATGTAACCTTCACGCCAGCGGATAAAGCCGGTAATGAAGAGGCTGGCAATGGAGCTCAGGCCGACAATGGCATTGATAATGATCGACAGGCTGTAGGGCAAAACGAAAGCTAAAAGCGCCAGTGCACCGCTGAGCCATGCCTGGGCTTTGAGAAGCCGGTCGGCGAAGGTGTCTGGTGAAATGTCCAGGAACGAGCGGCCGAACAGGGTGATGGCCAGGGTGCAGACGGCGATAAGAAGCGGGATGGATGTATTGGCAAAGCCAGTACTGTTGGGCCAGAAATACTGGTTTGCAAAACCTCCCATGGCAAACAGGAACATGGCCAGTGATGCCATGTAAAAGGCGTTGTGAAAGTAGTAGATGGTACCGGAACTGAAATAGAGCAACAGGTTGAAAATGGCAAAGATGGCCAGAGCTCCGTAGAAGAGTCCATGCGCCAGGGTCAGATGATTGCTGTCGGCGATGATGACATCCGGTGTGGACAGCGACAGGGGTACGTTCAGGGCACCGGAACTCTGGATTCTGAGGGTCACGGTGGCGTTTTCACCGGCATTGAGCGTGACGGGAAACAGGTAATACCGGTAGTCTATGCCCCGTGACGCGAAGGGATGCTGGTCTCCGGTCATAATCTGCTGATCTGCGCTGTTGCCGGATATCCAGAAACCGATCTGATCGAGCAATGGGTAGTTGAGTTTCAGGTACCAGAATTGACGCGCATCCGAGAGGTTCGACACTTTGAGCTGTACCCAGTAAACCGAATCGGTCTGGCTGAATATCAGGTCATGTCCGTTGGCGGGTGTCCACTGCTGGTTACCAGGAAGCTCCGAGGGATCAGCCACGGAGTGCGCCTCATCGCCGGGCCCTGCTGCTACAAAGCAGACATAATGCATCAGTGCGTCGCGCTCGGCGGCGTTGCTGGCATCGAGCACAGGGCAGTCGCCTGTGGCTCCGTTGGTCTCATTGGCACTGAAACCCGTGATCATCAAGGTCGCAAAAACAAGCAGGCAGCGCAGATACGGCATTATTGTTGTCTCTGCCAGAATTAGGCGGCACAGTCTAGCCAATTTAGGGAGTTTGGTTTGTTAAACAGTTTCAAATCTGTCCACAAAGGCGGCAGTCACCTGATCGATGCTCCTGCCAGCCATCTGTGGAGCCAACACTGATGGAACAAATGGTGGTTTTCTGCCGGCCAGGGTTTGAAACAGACGCCGGGCGCGAACTGACCGAGACAGCTGCCGCTGTCGGTGCGTTTGGTTATTTCGAACCCGGAGCTCAGCCGGGCACTCTGTTTTTTAACCTGCCGGCGCCCGCAACCGCAGTTGATCTTATCAACAGTCTGCCGATTGAAGAACTGGTATTTGTCCGGGACTGGTTTTTGGTCGTTGCCGATATTGTGTTGCCCCGGGCGGACCGGGTTGGGGCGGTAGTAGAGGCGCTGAGGGACACAGGCGCCGAGCTGCCGGCCTGCAGCCGAGTGGAAATCCGGCTCACTGAAACCAATGACGACCATGACCTTGGTAATTTTGCCCGGAAATGGGTTTCTCCGCTGTCCAAAGCACTCAGGGGTGCCGGCGTTCTCGACGAGAATCCGAAGGCCGAGACACCGGCCAGGCTGGACCTGTTATTGCTGTCGTTCGAGCGGGTAATCATCGGGGTCAGCTTTGCCAGCAACCGCGCCCGCCATGCCAGTGGTATTGTCCGCCTGCGCTTACCTTCTGCGGCGCCCAGCCGGTCTGCCCTTAAGCTTGAGGAGGCGTGGAAAGTGTTTCTCCCGCCGGGCCGGGAACTGGACTACCTGGGTGGCGGCTGCCAGGCCGTGGACCTGGGTGCTGCACCGGGCGGCTGGACCTGGCAACTGGTCCGGCAGGGAATGCTGGTCACCGCCGTGGACAATGGCCCAATGAATGCAGAACTGATGGCTTCCGGGCAGGTAACCCACGTTCAGGCAGATGGCTATCAGTGGCGGCCCAGGCGCGGAGTGGACTGGATGGTGTGCGACATTGTTGACCACCCCCGGCGAACCACGAACATGGTGGTAGAGTGGCTGGTGGCGAAGCTGTGCCGGTATGTGATTTTCAACCTGAAGCTGCCCATGAAAAAGCGGTATGATGAGTGGGTAATTTGCCGGCAGATTCTCGAGGATGGGCTGGGTCAGGGCGACATGGTGTTCCGTATCAAAGCCCGTCACCTTTACCACGACAGGGAGGAGATCACCTGCTTTGTCGAGCGTCTGGACTAGGTTTACGCAGGGAACGGGCGTCAGTCACCATGCTTGAGCACGGTAATGATTTCGTCCCGGTCCATCATCGGGGTCAGTTCCGCCATCATGGCCTTGCGCTCGTCCGAGCCATGCCAGCGCAGCCAGTCTGCCTCGGAGCGCCAGTTAGCGAGGGTGAAGCGATGGTTCCGGTCGTCGGAGTCAACCAGGGTTTCGCCGGACACAAACCCCGGGGCACTCACGGCGCGTTGAAGGATACGGCGGGATCTTTCTTCGTAGACAGGTTCCAGGGATTCGGCAATATGGCGTTCAATCAGGACCCGGATCATTTTTCACCTCGGTTTATTTAGACATCTATAAACAATAATTTAGCACGTATTTTCTAAAAATCAGCCGAAACTTCGGAGGTTGCAGTGGTTGATCGTTCAAATGACAGTTCAGGCAAGCAGACCTGGGATGGCGAGCTGGATGCCCGGGGCCTTTTCTGCCCGGAACCGGTGATGTTGCTGCATAACCGGATAGAAGAAATCCGGGAAGGCCAGGTGCTGAAAGTGATTGCGACCGATCCGTCGACCACTCGGGATATTCCGCGCTTCTGTCAGTTCCTGAACCATCAGTTGCTGGAAAGCCTGGAACAGGACGGGAAATTCGTCTATTTCATACGCCGGGGGGCGTGATCTTTCCCAGGTGGCTGAGGAACTGATCCCGGTCCATCTCGCCCAATACCCGGGCATTGGCCAGTTCATTACCATTGGTGCCGTAGAACAGGATAGCCGGCGGGCCGAACAGCCCCAGCTCCTCCAGCATGGCCTGCTGTTCCGGGGTATTGTCGGTCATATCAAGTTGCAGCAGAACATAGGGTTCCAGTGCCCGAGTCACCTGCGGGTCACTGAACACATTGCGCTCCATGACCTTGCAGGAGATGCACCAGTCGGCGTAGAAATCCAGAACCACCGGGCTGTTGCTGCGGCTGGCCAGCCGCATCTGCTCGCGGATCTCCGCCGGGGATTCCACCCTGACGAATTCAGCATGGGCTGGATTGGCCTGTGGCGCGCCCGTGGCAATGGAGCGGGAAGCCATCAGGGGATCCAGCGGTCGCAGCGGATCGTTTGCGCCGGTCACCGCGCCGGTGAGAAGCGCCAGGCCGTAGGCAAACATGATCAGTCCAAACCCTTTGCGGGTGCGTTCCCAACCAGCTTTCGCAGCGTCAAAAGCGCCCAGCTGGACACCGGTGATGGCAACCAGCAGGCCCCACAGGCTCAGCGCCAGCCAGGACGGCACCAGGCGCTCGACCAGCCAGATCGCTACTGCCAACAGCATGACTCCGTAGAAAGCCTTGACCACGTTCATCCAGGGACCGGTTGAAGGCAATAATTTGCGCCCGCCCACAGCAACGAGGATCAGCGGGATGCCCATGCCGATACCAAGCGAGAACAGGGCCACGCCGCCGACAACCGCATCCTGGGTTGTGCTGATATAAAGCAGGCTGCCGGCCAGAGGTGCTGATACGCAAGGCGAGACAATCAGCGCCGAGAGGGCTCCGATGCCGAAAATACTGAACAGCCGGGTACCTGTGAGCTTCTGGCTGGCATCGCTGAGAGGGTCGCGAATAAACCGCGGCAACTGAATTTCGAAAAGATTGAACATGGACAGTGCGAAGACCACAAAGAGCCCCGCGAACACGCCCAGAACCCAGGGCGACTGCAGCTGAGCCTGAAGATTGAAGCTGGCCCCCAATAGACCGGTGATCACACCGGCAGCAGCATAGGTCAATGCCATACCCAGCACATAGCTGATTGACAGTAGCAGCGCGTGGCCAGTCGAGCTGGTGTTCCGTCCCGACACCAGCGAGGAGATGATCGGCACCATCGGCAATACGCAGGGTGTGAAGGTCAGCCCCAGGCCCAGTAGCAGGAACAGGCCGGCAATCACCAGGGTAGACTGCTGGGCCAGAAACCCTGCGAGTCCGGTCGCGGTAGAGGTGTCCTGGCTTGCACCGGTCCCGGAAGAGGCCGGATTTGCGGTTCTGCTATCGCCGGGGTTCGCGCCGTCGGCGTTGGCGTAATAAAGTACGTCCCGGGTCTGCGGTGGGTAACACAGTCCCGCTTTGGCGCAGCCCTGATAGGTGACTTCCAGCTCCGCCTCGCGGACGCCCGGTGGCAGGGTCACGGGCACTTTCGCCTGGACCGGGTCGTAGAAAACCGTGACCTTGCCGAAATAGTCGTCCTCGGTATCGGTGCCACGGTAAGAGAACCGGGGCTCGCCCAGATCAACTCCGTCTGTCTTGCTGGTGATTCCGACCCGGCCCTGATAAAGGTAGTGTTCTGGCGCTATATCCCAGCTCAGAACAACGCCGTCGTCTTGATTGCTGAAGGAAAAAGGCAGGGCTTCGTCTACCGGCAGAAAATCCGGGCCGCCGCCGAAAATTGAACCTGAACTCTGGCCATGGCCGGCGACAGGAAAGCCCGTCAGGACTGCCAGTAACAGCAGGTATCGCAGCACCGCTCTGGCAGGGGAGACCGTCTGCGTTGGAAATTTGCCTTGCTTCATCAATAAGGTACCGGTTCCGGATCTCTGTGAATGCCTTTTCAGCCAGCGACACTGTGATTTGCGTCAGGGTTTGCAGGCCGCCTATGGACTCGTTTTAGCCACTGAAGTTCCCTCTGGCATTAAAGCCACGAAAGTCGCACAATGGCCGTCCCATGACGCACGACCCGAATGATCTTATCATGCTGTTCAATGACCTGTTCCGTGAGCCTTATCGGACAGTTCTGGTCAAAGGCGGCGCCGAACCTGAGTACTTGCCCGCAGATAATGCTGATGGCTTTGCCCAGATTATCTTTGCTCACGACTATTATGCCAGTGCTTTGCATGAAATCAGCCACTGGTGTATCGCAGGTGAGCAGCGGCGCACACTCCGGGACTATGGCTATTGGTATTGCCCCGACGGGCGCAGCCGCCAGCAGCAACAGGAATTCGAGGCAGTCGAGGTCAGGCCACAGGCTCTGGAATGGTTATTTTCGGTGGCAGCCGGTTCGCGGTTTCATATCAGCGTGGACAACCTGTCCGGTGACGGCGGGGTGGATGAGGTTGTGTTCCGGAACCGCGTCCGGAACCAGGCAGAAGCGTATCTGGTTCATGGTATGCCCCGGCGGGCGCAGCGATTTTTTAACGCGCTCGGGACATTTTATGGAGCACCAGAAGATTTCCGCGTTGCCTGGAACAGAGAAACCGGCCGGGCGGAAACACAGTGGTTCGAGACAGACACAGAGGTAAGTTAAGCGGCTATGACATTCGAGACGACATCCGAGACGACACCCGGGATAGCACCAGATACCGCACCGGGAACGACACATGAAACTCCGGAAGCCAGCAAAACCCTGTTCAAGGATCTGAATCTGGACCAGCGTGTGCTTGATGCCATCACCGACATCGGCTTCAAGTACTGCACACCCATTCAGGCCGAAACACTGCCTTTTACCCTCGCCTGCCAGGACCTGATTGGCCAGGCCCAGACCGGCACTGGCAAAACGGCGGCTTTTCTGATTACTGCGATTCAGAGCATGCTGGAAACACCCATCCCGGAGCAGGAGCGTTTTGCCTCCGAGCCACGGGTGCTGGCGTTGGCGCCTACCCGGGAACTGGCCATGCAGATCGCCAAGGACGCCGAAGAGCTCTGTGGCTACACCGGCCATAACGTGGTCACGGTCGTTGGTGGCATGAATTACGATAAACAGCGTGACCAGCTGCAGAACGAAATCGTCGACATCCTGGTGGCAACGCCGGGCCGACTGATTGATTTCCTTGGCTCGCAGGACGTGTTTCTGGACCAGCTGGACATACTGATCCTGGATGAGGCCGACCGCATGCTCGACATGGGTTTCATTCCGGACGTCAAGCGCATCATCCGCAAGTGCACTCCCAAGGAAGACCGTCAGACCCTGCTGTTCAGTGCCACCTTTAATCAGGACGTGCTGAACCTGGCTTCCATGTGGACCCGCAACGCCGAGTTTGTGGAAATCGAGCCGGAGCAGAAAACGGCAGAACGGGTAGAGCAGACGGTTTACCTGGTGGGTGAGGACGAGAAACTGCCCGTTCTGGTGAATTACCTGAAAAGGCCGGAGGTGGAAAAAGCCCTGGTGTTCGCCAACCGCCGTGACCAGTGCCGCGATCTGGATGAGGACCTGCGAAACCAGGGGGTCAAGGTTGCGCTGATGTCCGGCGAAATTGCCCAGAACAAACGGCTGAAAACCCTTGAGCAGTTTAAGCAGGGCAGCATCCAGGTTCTGGTGGCAACGGACGTCGCCGGCCGCGGTATCCACGTTAACGGTGTTACCCATGTGTTCAACTACAACCTGCCCGATAACGCCGAGGACTACGTTCACCGTATCGGGCGTACAGGGCGGGCGGGTAAAACCGGCGTGTCTGTCAGTTTTGCCAGTGAAGACGACGCCTTCTCACTGCCGTCCATTGAATCCTATATCAGCCAGAAGCTGAGAACCGCAGTGCCCGACGAATCCCTGATGGCGGAAATGGACAAGCCGCCCATCACCCGGAAACGGGGCCGCCGTCCGCCGCAGGGCGGTCGAAGCCAGGGCTCGCGCACTGGCGGACAGCGACAGCGCAGATAAAACAGGCCGGATACCAGCACTATGCTTATCGTAGCGGACGAAAATATTCCCTTACTGGATTCCTTTTTTGGTGACATCGGTGATATCCGCCAGGTGCCCGGCAGAACCATGTCGGCCACGGATGTCCAGGATGCCGACATTCTTCTGGTGCGTTCGGTCACCCGGGTCAATCAGGAACTGCTGGCAAACAGCCGTGTCCGTTTCGTGGGTACCTGCACCATTGGCACTGACCATATTGACCAGCAATGGCTGGAGTCCGCCGGCATCAGCTTCGCGGCGGCTCCGGGCTGTAACGCCAACAGTGTGGCTGAGTATGTGTTGTCGGTTATCTCCCTGAGGGCGGAAAAACTGTGTGAAGATGACTGGACCCGCCTGAGTGTCGGCATCGTAGGTGCCGGCAATGTCGGTGGCGAACTGGCCCATAAGCTGGAACGCCTCGGGTTTGATGTTGTGATCTGTGATCCGCCGAGGGCCGAGCAGAGCGAGGAAGAAGATGCCAAAAATTTCGCCAGCCTGGATGAAGCACTGAAGTGCGATGTGGTGACCCTTCACACCCCACTGGTCCAGGAGGGAGACCATCCCACCTACCATCTGCTGGATGCATCGCGGCTGGCAGCATTGACGGCTGATCAGCTACTGATCAACACCAGTCGTGGCGAGGTGATCGATTCCGCTGCGCTGGTTGAGCGGCTGGCCGAAGCAAATCCTCCGACAGTGGTCCTGGATGTTTGGGAGCATGAGCCCAGAATCAACCCGGAACTGGTAGAACAGGCCTGGATCGCGACACCGCATGTCGCTGGCTACAGCCTTGAAGGTAAAGTGCAGGGCAGTGAAATGATCTATCAGGCGCTAAGCCAGTATCTTGGCCTGCCAGCGCGCAAGAAATCCGGTCAGTTTCTGCCGGAGCCTGCTTTAAGCAAACTGTCCTTTACCAGCGCTGCCAGTGAAATGGACGCCGCCCGGGTGGCTATCCGCTCCTGCTGTGACCCGAGGCGGGATGATGCCAGGCTTCGGCATAGCCTGGGCATGTCGTCGGATGAGCGAGGCCAGGCATTCGACCGCTTGCGTCGCCAGTACCCGGTGCGGCGGGAGTTTTCCAGCCTGAAAATTCAGCTCAAGGGCACCAGCAAGTCGGCCCAGGACACCTTCCGCGCCCTGGGCTTCAAGATCAAACTCTGATGGGTTCGCGGATACCGCTCAGAGCTGTGCCCTGGTCAGCGCGTCAATCCGGTCCTCCAGAGGCGGGTGGGTCATGAACAGTGCGCTCAGGCCACCCCGCGCGCCCCGGTTAATGCCGAACGCCTGAAGGGTGTCCGGCATCTGATCGGGGACTTCGCTTTCCTGTTTCAGTCTTTGTAAAGCACTGATCATGGCGCCGCGCCCGGCGAGCTGGGCACCGGCGATATCGGCCCGGAATTCCCGGCGGCGGGAGAACCAGAATACGATGGTGCTGGCGAGAATACCCAGAACGATTTCCGCGATGATGCTCACTACAAAAAAGCCGATACCGTGGCCGCTTTCATTGCGGAACACCACCCGGTCTACCAGCGAGCCGATCACCCGCGAAGCAAAGATCACGAAGGTGTTCACCACCCCCTGAATCAGCGCCAGGGTGACCATATCGCCATTGGCCACATGGCCAATTTCGTGGCCCAGAACCGCGCGAATCTCATCCTTGTTGAATCTGGAGAGCAGCCCTTCGCTGACAGCGACCAGGGCGTCATTCTTATTCCAGCCGGTGGCGAAGGCATTGGACTGACTGGCGGGAAAAATGGCCACTTCCGGCATGCCGATACCCGCGTTTTTGGCCAATTGTGCCACTGTGTCCACCAGCCAGCGTTCAGCGGGCGTTCTCGGTGACTCGATCACCCGGGCCTTGGTGCTCCATTTTGCCATCCTCTTGGAGATCAGCAGGGAGATGATTGACCCGGCAAAACCGAATACGGCGGCGAACGCCAGCAGCGAACCATACTGGATGCCATTCTGGGCCAGATAAGAGTCGACACCCAGCAGCCTGAGCGTCACGCTGGCAATCAGGATAACCGCGAGGTTGGTGCCAAAAAACAACAGAAGTCTCATGCTAAGCCTCAGTATTGATGAACGGACGGGCCGGTTTGATAACGGTTTCTGAAGCTTTTATACGGTCTGAAAGGCCAGGATCAAGAGGCTTACACCAATTTAATGATCCCGGAAAAACACCGATTGCATCACCTGGCTGATTCGGGCGGAACTGCCGCTTTTCAGCGCATCGCGAATCAGATGGATATGAGTTGACAGGTCGCTGCGCACCGCGGGAGGCAGGTTCGGGTCTGGTTCCGGGGGTGGGGGTTCGATGGCTGGGTCTGCCGGGGCGCTGAGGCGTATAAACGCTTTACGGGTCAGCACCGCCTGATCCAGGGCTTCCTGGCGGATGGTGTCTACGTAACGCAGAAACCCTTCCTCCGCGAGCCACAGCAGCGCGCCGAAGCAGGCCATATGACGCTTGCTGTGCAGGCCGAAGTCATCAGGATCATCGGGGCCGGCAATGTCCTCTACAAAAAGATTCACCCTCCGCGGAAAGGCGCCATAAAGCTGCACCAGTGTTACGGCGGTGTCCTTGTAGAATTCCTCGATATGAATGTCTGCCATAGCGCCTCCGTCAGACCCGATAGGAGGCCAGGAAGTGGGCCAGGCGTTTCATGGCATCTTCCAGGGCATCTTCCCGGGGCAGGAAGACCACCCGCAGATGCTGTTTGTCATCGATGTTGAATGCGGAACCCTGAACCAGAAGAATCCGCTCCTGGATCAGTAGATCCAGCACCAGCTTTTCGTCGTTCTGGATGGGGAAGCGCTTGGGATCCAGGCGGGGAAACATATACAGCGCCCCTTTGGGTTTGACGCAGCTGACGCCCGGAATGTCATTCAGCAGGTTGAAGGCGGTTTCACGCTGCTCGTAAAGCCTGCCGCCGGGGGCAACCAGATCATCAATGGACTGGTAGCCACCCAGGGCTGTCTGGATCGCCAGCTGAGCCGGAACGTTGGCGCAGAGCCGCATATTGGACAGCATTTCAATGCCTTCGATCAGGTCCTGTGCGCGGTGCTTGGCGCCGCTGATGATCATCCAGCCAGAGCGATAGCCCGCCGCCCGATAATTTTTGGACAGCCCGTTGAAGGTAAAGAAAAGAACGTCGTCCGCCAGTGAGGCCGTGGGAATATGCTGGGTGCCGTCGTAAAGAATCTTGTCGTAGATCTCGTCTGACAAAACAATCAGGTTGTGCTGGCGAGCCAGTTCGATGACCTGTTCCAGAAGCTCTTTCGAGTAGACTGCGCCGGTGGGATTGTTCGGGTTGATCAGGACAATGGCCCGGGTACGGCGGGTGATTTTTTTCTTGATGTCGTCAATGTCCGGAAACCAGTCCTGCTGTTCGTCGCAGCGGTAGTGCACAGGCTTGCCGCTGGATAGCGTGACGGCAGCTGTCCAGAGAGGGTAATCCGGTGCCGGTATCAGCACTTCATCCCCAGTGTTCAGCATGGCCTGCATGGACATGACGATCATTTCGCTGACGCCGTTGCCCAGGAAAATATCGTCGATGTCGACCTTGTCGATGCCGATCTGCTGACAGTAGTGCATCACCGCCTTACGGGCAGAGAATAGCCCTTTGGACTCTACATAGCCCTGGGCCAGCGGCATGTTATAGATCACGTCCTGCTGGATTTCCTCGGGAACGTCCAGATCAAAGGCTGCCGGGTTACCGATGTTGAGCTTCAGAACCCGGTGGCCTTCTTCTTCAAGGCGACGGGCTTCACGCAGAACCACGCCGCGTATCTCGTAGCACACGTTGTCCAGCTTGGCGGATTTCAGGTAGTTCTGCATAAGCCCGGGTATTCCTTGAAACGGTGTAAGTCGTTGATCTCGCAATTTCTCAGTGAGCCTGTATTCTAGCGGAGCAGAGGCATCGCACAACAGGTCAATTATGATGAATTGTGGCATAGGTGCCCGAATTTGATGCTTTTCATGACCAGAATGGGACGAAAATGGCTGAACAGACTGTCTACGATTTCACCGCAACCACCATCAAGGGCGAACCGCAATCACTGGAGGCTTTCCGGGGCAAAGTGTTGCTGATCGTCAATACTGCGAGCAAGTGTGGCTTCACGCCCCAGTTTGAGGGCTTGCAGGCGCTATACGCCGACCTGAAGGACCAGGGGCTGGAAGTGCTGGGTTTTCCCTGCAACCAGTTTCGCAACCAGGACCCGGCCGACGATCAGGCCATCAGCGAATTCTGCAGCCTGAACTACGGCGTCGATTTTCCCATGTTTTCGAAAATTGACGTCAACGGCCCGGACGCCCACCCGCTATTTCAGTATCTGAAACGGGAGGCCAGAGGTTTGCTGGGGTCGGAAGGTGTCAAGTGGAACTTCACCAAGTTCCTGGTGAACCAGAAAGGTCAGGTGGTGAACCGTTACCCGCCCACCACCAGGCCTGAAGCCATCCGTGCTGACATCGAGAAGCTGTTGGCATAGAGCGATCAGGTGCTAGCTTTCCGTCGGCGCCCAGCGCTCAATGACGGCCTTGAGGTCGGCACGGTTGTAAGGCTTGGTGATGTAATCATCCATTCCCGATGCCAGGCAGTCATCCCGGTCCCCCTGCATCACGTTGGCCGTGACCGCGATAATTGGCAGGGTTTTCCAGTCAGGGTTCTTGCGGATTAACTGGGTGGTTTCGTAGCCATCCAGAACCGGCATCTGGCAGTCCATCAGAATAATGTCAAAGTGGTCGTCGGCCGCCAGTATGTCCAGGGCCTGCTGTCCCTGGTCGGCGACCACCACTTCGTGTCCCAGCTTCTTGAGCATGCTGCTGGCAACCAGCTGGTTCACGTGGTTGTCCTCCACCAGCAGGAACCGCATGGATCGGGTGGGCGCAGACTCAGCGCGCTGGGTGTCGGTATCATAGCTTTCCGCGCTCTCTCCGATACCCTCACTGCGCAGGCCCGCGGCGACAGACAGCGAATACAGTAACTGGTCACGCACCAGAGGCATGGACAACCGGGCGTGGCCATCGGCTCTGGGAGTATCGCCAAACCGGTCAATGATCAGCACCCCTGCGCCGGACCAGGGCATCAGGTTATGGGCGTCGTCGGCATCATCGGCGGGGGCTAGAAGAATGCCCTTGCCACCCGCTGATGCCGCTCGGCAGGGAATGCCCCAGGTCTCCAGCTGTGAGCGAATCGGGCCGGCATGGGGATGGTCGTCTGCCAGTGCCAGGTCGACGCCCACCTGCTTCAGTTCCTCGGGGATTCTGGTTTCCATCAGTTCTTTCGGGCCGTCTTCCTCGACTGGCAGCGGCAGATTAACGGTGAAATGAGTCCCACGGTTCTTTTCAGAGTCCACCATGATCTGCCCATGCATACGCTCGACCAGCTGACGGCACAGTGTGAGGCCCAGGCCGGTGCCGCCGTATAGCCTTGTGGTATCGGCGTCTGCCTGGGAGAAGGGCGAGAATATACGGTGCAGACCTTCCTTGGACATGCCAATACCGGTATCGACGATATCAAACCGGACGTTGCCTTTGATCCGGGTAACCGCAACCCGGACCGAGCCGTGATCGGTAAATTTGATGGCATTGCTCAGCAGATTGTTCAGCACCTGGCGGGTGCGGGTCGGGTCGCCAAGAAAGGTTTCCGGCAGACGGCTGTCAATATCAGCGATGATATCGATCTGCTTGCGGCGGGCCTGTTGCGCGTGAAGGGTGGCACATTCCTCCACCAGGTTCCGCAAGCTGAACGGAATAGTCTCCAGGCTCAGCTTGCCGGCTTCGACTTTGGAAATATCAAGAATGTCGTTCAGCAATCCCAGCAGGCTCTGGCCCGCATTCAGAGCAATTTCCATTCGATTGCGCTGCTCGGGATGGGTCTCGTTTTCCAGGGACAGGCTGAGCATGCCCAGAACACCATTCAGAGGCGTCCGGATTTCATGGCTCATGCTGGCCAGGAAGTTGGCCCGGGCCCGTGCCCGGCGAACGGCATCTTCCTTGGCTCTGACCAGAGCCTTGTTGCCCCGCTGCAAGGCATCGTTCTTTTCGGAAATTTCTCGGGTGCGGTCGTCTACTTCCCGTTCCAGTTTGCCCGAATAGTTCTTCATGACAGCTTCCGCATCGCGAAGCTGGGCCAGGGTCCGGTCTATAGTCTCCAGGTGCCGGTTAATGATACCAACCATTACACCGATCTCATCCTCACGGTGGTTCGGTGGCACCGGCAGCCGTGCCTTTTCGGGGGTTTCAGCCTTGACGCGGCTGAGAGCATTTATCACGTTCAGCATGGGCCGGGTCAGTATGAAATAGAAGATGGCCAACAGTGCCAGTGTCAGTACCAGACTTTTCAGCAGACCACTGATGAGCGTATAGCCGGCCCGCTCGAGAAACAGCAGGCCGTAGTGGTAAGTGTCGATAGTAATGGTCAGGTGGCCGAGGGAAAGGTCACTTAACTGGGGAACTTTCAGTTCTTCGCGAAAACTCCGACTGGACCCGAAAAGCATGTCGCTGATCCAGCGATAGCCGGATTCGGGGCTGCTCTGACTGGCGGCGGCCATGGTCTGGCCATTGCTGTCGATAATCCGCGCGTCAATTGCCGCAGGGTGGCGTAGCAGGCCGTCAAGTAGCTCCTCGGCCAGCCGGATATCGATGTTGTAGGCAATCTGTGAAGCAGGGCTGTGGCTGATATCGATCAGTGCAGTGATTTCCTGCTCCATGGATTCCCGGGCGCTAAAATAATCCAGAGTGACCTGAATGACGTTCAGTATCAGCCCTAGAACCATCGCAATCAGCACGGTGTCCCGAGTGAGGCGAAAGGAAAGCCGTTTCTTGAAGGGTGTTGTCACAATGCGTTTCAGATCCCGCTTGGCGAAAAGTAGGGGTGGCCCGGCCCTGATCGTTGGTCAGTCATCATAGTCAGCTTTTTTGCGCCACTCGTCATCGTGCAGGAAGGTATCCCATTCGCGATCTAACTTGGATGTCCCTTCCTCAGCAGGCCGCTCCGCTCCATCTTTTTCCAGAGCTTCCAGTTCCTTGATGCGGGTACGAAAGCTCTTGACTGCCTTCACGGCCATTGGATTGTTCTTGGATTTGCCCATTTCGGTGCTGGCGAGATGATAAGCGTGAATGGCTTTGCGAATCTGGTTCTGCCGCACAAAATCCCGCGCCTGAAATACATGCAGGTCGGCATGGGTCTTGTGGACCAGAAACAGAACAAACCGGAGGTTTTTCTTGGCGGTCGGCCCGTCTATCTGGCCCGACTTGTGAAGACCTTCGATCAGTCTGAACAGATTCTGGAGTAGTTCCTGGACATAGTTTGATTTGTCCGGCGAGTCGATTCTGACCGGGGCACGCTGGTCATCGTCGCTCTCGACTTTCTGACGCAGATCGGCGAGGGAGGTCTGCCACTCAGCCACAGAGCTGCCCGCCTTCAGGGCGACAAGCCCTTTGCAGGACGCCTCCATACTGCGAATCAACAGCAGCTTCAGATCACGGGTAAGAAATTGCCCGGGTAACTCGGCCAGCAGACGGGCTGCTCTTTTGTAGCTGTCTTCAAAGGCGGTGACTTTTCGGGCCCGCTCGATGCGGGCACGTTCACGCATCTGTATGAACACGATCACAACGATTGATACTGTTACGATAGCTGCAAGCAGCAGCACGATCATAGTGGTATCCATGGTAGTTCAGACACTCCGACAGAATGGCGAGCCGCCAGATTACCCAGGCAAAAAGCCCGAGAATCCAGCTGTTAAAAGAAGATTAGCAGAAAATACCCAAAGTTACTGATAAGCAACCCGAAACATTGCGTCTTCATATCATTTCCATGAATTGCTAAGCTCGCCGTTATCACTATGATGAATAAAGAAACGTTTCCCCAGAGTGGCCTGACATGGATATTTCGCGCGTAGACCTTAACCTCCTTGTGTATCTGGACGTCCTACTGCGGGAACGCAATGTGACCAAAGCGGCCAACCACCTGGGAATTACTCAGCCGGCCATGAGCAATGGCCTGCGGCGGCTTCGGGATCTTTTCGGGGATCCCCTGCTGGTGCGAACCAGCGAAGGAATGACGGCCACAGAGCGGGCCTCCGAGCTTCAGCCGCTGGTGCGCAGTATTCTGTCGGATATCGAGCAGGCGGTTCATGAAAAAGCCGCCTTTGCCGCCATGGAGAGCCAGCGGGTGTTTCGCATCATGGCCAGTGACTACGCCGAGTCCTGCCTTATGCCCCGGGTGCTGAGACGCATCCGGCAGGAGGCGCCCCATGTTACCCTGGATGTTCTGACGCCCAGTGATGTGAGTTTCCTGGATGTGGAGCAGGGCCGCCTGGATATGGCGATCAATCGGTTCGATAAAATCCCCCAGTCTTTCCACCAGAAGACCCTCTGGACCGAATACTTTGCCTGTCTGATGAACGCGCGTAACCCGGTGCTCAGGGAGCCGTTTACACTGGATACCTATCTGGATGCGAGCCATATCTGGGTAAGCAAAACCGGATTTGGCGTGGGGGTGGGAGTAAACCCGAAAGACGTTCAGCGGCTGGGATGGGTCGATGAAGCCCTGTCACTGATGGGGCGCAAACGACAGATTTCGGTGTTTACCCGCCATTATCAGGTGGCGATGTTGCTGGCCGAGCAGCACGACCTGATCGCAACCCTGCCATCCAGAGCCGCCTGGCTTCAGAAGGACAATCCGAACCTGGTGGTCAAGGTGCCGCCGTTCGACATTCCGCCGTTCGAGCTGAAAATGGCCTGGAGTCCGCTGCTTCAACACAACACTGACCACCAATGGCTCAGGCGCCTGATTGCTGAAGTGGCCGAAGAGGTGGATGCGGAATTCGTGCCTTTCGGGGCTCAGTTTGAATCGGCGGGGTTGGCCAGGGTTCCCCACTCCGAGCGCTGACGCTGCGGCCTGGTTCAGAGCGGCAGCTGCCTCAGTTCAAGGGATTCACGGCCACCGTCCCACATTCGCTGAAAAGCATCCTCCAGTAGCTTCACACGTCCGCCGTGGGCAAAGCCGGCGAAGCCCCCCGGACCATCAAATTCGTGCCGATAGACGACGCCGTCGCGATCAGCCAGAAGAAAAGGCTGATCTTCGAGGGGGAGTTCGTCGTTGACGAGGCGAATCGCCATGTGGCTCGGCAGGCGGCGAGTGAGCTCTACCAGCCGGTGGCGACGTTTTATCAGGGGCTTGTCGTCGTGAATGAGAATTCTGACTTCACTGGCGCGATGGTGGCGGGCAAGGCCTGACAGCAGTTCCCGGAACCGGCTACGGTCATACAGATCATGTTCCAGGAAACGGTCGTAAAGCCACACGCGCTGGCGCGCCTGGCCGACGATGGAATCCATGAGCTGGATCAGCGACTGTTCATCATCAAAGAGCCAGGAGGTACTGTCTTCGCCGGAAATCATCGGGCGTGGATGATCGTCAAGGCGGGCAAGTACCAGCTCTGGCGCATAACAGCGCATATCAAAATGGGGAATGCCGGCGTCGTCGTAAGCATCGGAGCACAGATGGAAACCGGAAGCCTGATAGAAAGGAACCGCATGTTCCTGGGCAGAGAGCCGAAGCTCCGGGAATTCCTGGCCGGTTTCTGACATCAGATGGCGCAGAAGCTGCTGGCCAAAACCCTGACCGCGGAAGCCAGGCAGGATTGCCATGCGCCCGATGTGGGCAACATCACCCAGAGTCGAGAACACCCTGGCCACACCAATGGGTGTGTTGTCGGTCAGTACCATCAGGTAATGGTCGGCAATTTCGTCGGTGCTATCCCACTCAAGCGCCGGCGGCACCTTCTGTTCATTAATGAAAACCTGTTGCCGGATGTCTTTGATGGTGCCCGGCACCAGCTGCCAGCTGTATTTGCGTATCCGCCAGTTCATTGGAAATACCGTTCACTCAAAATGGCGTTCATTCAAAATATAGGGAGCCCTGATTGACCAGTGCGCAAAGCAGACCGCAGATTGCCTCATCTCCGGCATAGCCGGCCAGTGCTGCCATATCCGGACGCGCGCCCGCGCATAGAAGTTCTGCAATGGGCGTGGCTTCGCCACGAAGCAGATACTGCTCTCCATCCACGAACAGTGCGGTTTCGTCCTCGAAATCATAATAGGCGAAGCGGGAGCCTTCGTTCCAGCGGATCTGATTGTCGGCTGAAATAAGCTCGCTGACAGACTCCGGGGTCAGGGTTTCGTCCGGCGGCACCACGATCTCAAGGCTCTTGGGCGCCGTTGAGTACTGCCCGAACCAGAGCGCCAGTTGCCGGCGGTCCTGAAGCTTCTCAAGCAATTTGCGGCCAAGCTGATCGATAACCTGCGGGCTGATGGTGCCCGGGTTGTGTTGAACCTGAAGGTCGGGGTCGGACAGATGTTCGCTGGCGTCAGTGCGACTGCACAGGAAATCGGTAAAGCCGGTGAGCAGATCGTCGATGGTGGGTGCACGGAAACCGATAGACAGAGTGATGCAGTCGTTTTCGGCAATGCCGTGATGGCCGATGCCCGGCGGCAGATACAGCATATCGCCAGGGTTCAGGGTTACAGTTTCCTCCGGCGTCCAGTCTTTGAGAATGCGAAGGGGAGTGCCATCCACCCTGGGCGACGATTCGTCACAGCGGCCGCCATACTGCCAGGTGCGCTGGCCCTGGGCCTGCAGCAGGAATACGTCATACTGGTCAAAATGCGGCCCCACGCTGCCGCCTTTCGGAGCGTAGCTGGCCATGATGTCATCCAGCCGCCAGTTGGGGACAAAACGGAATTGATCCAGCAGGTCGGCAATCTCCGGTACCCAGTGGTCCAGGCCCTGCACCAGCAGGGTCCAGTGGGTTTCTGGTAACTGGCTGAAACGCTCGGGCTCGAAGGGTCCGTTGTGCAACTGCCAGGGTTTACCTTTATCGTCTTCAACAACGATGCGGGATTCGACCGCGTCTTCACAGGCCAGCCCTGCCAGCTCATCAGCAGAAACCGGGCACTGGAAGCCCGGAAAGGCCTGACGAATGACCCTTGGCTTTTTCTGCCAGTTTTCCCTCAGAAAGTCTTCCGCTGCCAGGCCGCCGGGGAGTTTCATGGCCTAAATATCCCGTGCCTGGTCTGCGGCGTTGCCCACATAGGTACCGGGGGTCAGGTCCATCAGTTCCTTCTTTGCTGAATCCGGGATTTCCAGGGATTCCACAAACGCCTTGATCAGCTCCGGCGTCATGGCCTTGCCGCGGGTCAGGTCTTTCAGCTTTTCGTAGGGCTTTTCAATATTGTAACGGCGCATCACGGTCTGGATGGGCTCGGCCAGAACTTCCCAGGCGTGGTTCAGGTCGTCGTCCAACCGTGCGGCGTTCAGTTCCAGCTTGCCCAGGCCTTTCAGGGTCGCTTCGTAGGCAATCAGGCTGTGTGCGAAGCCCACGCCCAGATTGCGCAGCACCGTGGAGTCCGTCAGGTCACGCTGCCAGCGGGAGATGGGCAGTTTCGCAGACAGGTGGCCGAAAAGGGCGTTGGCAATGCCCAGATTGCCCTCGGAGTTTTCAAAATCGATAGGGTTGACCTTATGGGGCATGGTGGATGAGCCCACTTCACCGGCCACGGTTTTCTGCTTGAAATATCCCAGGGAGATATAGCCCCAGATATCCCGGTCCAGATCGATCAGGATGGTGTTGAAGCGGGCGATGGCGTCATAAAGCTCGGCGATGTAGTCGTGGGGCTCGATCTGGGTGGTGTAGGGGTTCCAGTCCAGGCCCAGGCTTTCGATGAACTCTTTGGCGTTGGTTGCCCAGTCAATGGACGGGTAGGCGGAGATGTGGGCGTTGTAGTTGCCCACGGCGCCGTTGATTTTACCCAGCAGCTCAACCGCAGCAATCTGTTTGATCTGACGGCGCAGCCGGTGAACCACGTTGGCGAATTCCTTGCCAACAGTTGACGGCGATGCAGTCTGGCCGTGGGTGCGGGATAGCATGGGTTGGGCCGCGTGCTCGTGAGACAGCTCGGCCAGGCGATCAACGATCCGGTTCATGGCCGGCAGCATGCCGTGGTCCAGTCCTTCCCGGAGCATGAGCGCGTGGGACAGGTTGTTGATGTCCTCAGAGGTGCAGGCAAAGTGAACGAATTCAGTGACCGCATGCAGTTCCGGAAGCTGCTCGATTTTTTCCTTGATGAAGTACTCAACCGCTTTTACGTCATGGTTGGTGGTACTTTCGATGGCCTTAATGCGTTCGGCGTCTGTCAGGCTGAATTCCGACACCATGGCATCCAGGAATGCATTAGCCTCGCTCGAGAAAGCCGGAACCTCGGTGACCTGCGGATGCGCCGCCAGTTTCTGCAGCCAGCGGATTTCCACCGTTACGCGGTTTCGGATCAGGCCATATTCGCTGAAGATCTCACGAAAAACGCTGACTTTGCTGCCGTAGCGGCCATCAACCGGAGATATGGCGGTAAGGGTGGAAAGCGGTGTGGGTTCCATCGAAAACCTCTTAATCATTAAAAATCGAGAAGGTGTCAGAAAACAGGGGCGCTCATGATACACCAGTGCAGGGGTCAGTTCAGTCGTAAACCGAGCGGTTGGCCTGTTCCGCCAGTTCACTGGCCATGGCAATCACTTTTTTGCGGTTGAAAATCAGCCGCCAGCGGCGGCCGCCGGTCTGGCGCCAGAGCACACAGGAACGGATGCCCGCCAGCAGCAGAGCCCTGACTTTGGCGGCATTCTCTTCCCGCTGGAGAATGGTTGGCTGGCCACTGACCTGAATGCGCAGGGCAAAGGTGCTGATGGTATCGCTGTAAATCGAACCCAGATTGGCAATCAGGTTTGGATGGGTATATCCAAAATGGCTCGCGGTATGACGGGCCTGATCAATCCGGCTGCCGATTACATCCAGCATGTCCCTGTTGCGTAGCAGTTTGGCCTCCAGATTAATCAGGCTCAGTGCGTATCGAAGCACCTCGATGTCCTGCTGGCGGGTCTGTTTGCCCAGAACGCCGGCTAGCGTTGAAAGGCCCTCACGAAGGTCTTTCAGTTCACCACCATAAACGTCAAGCGTTGTGGCCGGGTCAGTGGCGAATAATGAGCGGATGCTGGTTTCCAGGCTGGAGTCGGCGCATTGGCCGGAATGGGCTACCTGCTGAACAAGTGCGGCGGCCTGGAAAACGCCCGCCAGTGCCAGGGTCTGATCCCGGAGTGTTTGGCTCATGCGCCGCTTTCCTCATGACTGGAAGTTGAGACCGCCGCCGGGGTTTCGCCATCCCGCCAGGTCTGTTCAATCACGCCACCGCCCAGGCAGATCTCGCCATCGTAGAAAACCACGGACTGGCCGGGCGTTACGGCCCGCTGGGCGTCATCGAAAATCACAGAGACGCCCGGGCCTGACGGGGTAACGGTGCAGTTCTGGTCTGGCTGCCGGTAGCGTGTTTTCGCCTTGCAGCGGAATGCCCGGTCTGTCGCCGGTGGCTGGCCGGCCACCCAGTCTACCGGGCCGCTGACCAGCCCCCGGGAGAACAGCAGTGGGTGTTGTTTGCCCTGAACCGCTATCAGCACGTTGCGGGACAGGTCCTTTTCCGCCACATACCAGGGATCATCGCCGTAATCACTGAGCCCGCCGATGCCAAGCCCCTGGCGCTGGCCGATGGTGTGATACATCAGGCCCTGATGCCGGCCAATGACTTTGCCGTCGGGGGTTTCAATGTTGCCCGGTTGGGCCGGCAGGTACTGCTTGAGGAAGTCGGTGAACTTGCGCTCGCCAATGAAGCAGATGCCCGTTGAATCCTTTTTGTCGTGGGTAACGAAGCCCTGTTCGGCCGCTATCCGACGGACTTCGGGCTTCTCCAGTTCGCCCACCGGGAACAGGGTGCGGGCGATGCGCTCGCCGGATACCGCATGCAGGAAATAGCTCTGGTCCTTGTTCGGGTCCAGGCCCTTGAGCAACTGCGCCTGGTGCTCGCCGGTTTCCCGGCGTCGGGTATAGTGGCCGGTGGCGATGTAGTCAGCGCCAAGGGTAATGGCGTAGTCGAGAAACGCCCGAAATTTCACTTCCTTGTTGCACAGGATATCCGGATTGGGCGTTCGCCCGGCCTGGTATTCCGACAGGAAATGCTCGAAAACACGATCCCAGTATTCGGCGGCGAAACTGGCGGTGTGCAGGGTAATGCCGATTCGATCTGCCACCGCCTGGGCGTCGGCCAGGTCGGTCATGGCTGTGCAGTATTCAGTGCCGTCGTCTTCGTCCCAGTTCTTCATGAACAGACCTTCGACCTGGTAGCCCTGATCTTTCAGTAACCACGCAGCCACCGAGGAGTCAACGCCCCCGGACATTCCGACAATAACCCGTGTCTGTGATGGTGCTTTGTTCATGGCAGACTGAATTGACCCCTAAAAAAGGATCAGATGGTAGCATTTCACGCCCCTGGCGTCTGCGGTTCGACAATGACATCCAGCGGGAACCGGCGACCGTTTCGGTAATCTTCTATGCATTGCAGCACCAGAGGGCTGCGAAGTCTGTCCCGCCGGGCTTTGAGTTCGTCAAGATCAAGCCAGTGAGCGGCGATAATGCCGACGTCCAGGGAATCGGTGATTCTGGACAGCGCGGTCGCCGAGAAACAGAGGCGGTAGTAGGTCACGCCGTTTGCCGGGGCCCGGTAGGTGTAAAGACCCAGGAAATGGTCAAGCCTGACCTGCCAGCCAGTTTCTTCCAGGGTCTCGCGCAGGGCGGCATCCAAAATGGCCTCATTTTCTTCTACATGGCCTGCAGGCTGATTGAAAACGACCCGGCCCTGGCTTGCTTCTTCGACCATCAGGAACCGACCCTGATCGTCCTCAACAATGACCGCGACTGTGGCGTGGGGCGTCCAGGTCATGGTTTGCGATTTCTCCGTGCGGGTTTGCTGGTCGGCGCGTGAACGGTCAGGATCTTATATTGTCCGGGCGCAAGATCCGCCACTGTCCATTCGCCAATAGCGTAACGGACCAGGCGCAGGGTGGGAAAGCCTGTCGCCGCGGTCATTCGCCTTACCTGGCGATTACGGCCTTCGGTAATGGTCAGGCTTATCCAGCTGGTCGGCACGGTTTCGCGATACCTCACCGGCGGATTGCGGGTCCAGAGATCGGGTTCTGCGAGGCGTTCGACCCGGGCAGGGCGGGTTTTGCCATCCTTGAGCACAACGCCATGACGAAGGCTGTCCAGCGCCGCGTCGCTGATCTGACCTTCCACCTGAACCCAGTAGGTTTTGGGTAATTTCTGCTTTGGCGATGCAATCTGATGCTGCAGGGTTCCGCTATCGGTCAGCAGAAGCAGGCCTTCCGAATCAAAATCCAGCCTGCCGGCCGGGTATACATCGGGCACTGGAATCCAGTCGGCCAGAGTAGCTCTTGGTTGGTCTGAGTGAGTTGTGGCACTGTTGTCGGTAAACTGGGAAAGCACCTGGAAGGGCTTATTGAACAAGATCAGTTTTGCCATGATACCTGCATTACAAAACCCTGGCCGCATCGGTGGTGCGACCGGAAGGGGATCTGGTTTCAGAGGGCGGGTATCAGCCGTTCACGGCTCGCTGGTGCGCCTCAAAGGCTGCCGGTCCAGACTCGTCTTTCGGCCCGGAAGCCGAGTCAGAGGCTGGCTCTGAACCTGAACTGGTCTCTGCCCCCGCCGCGTTGTCATGCCGTTGGGGCATGTCCTGGGGAACGATGTTAACAGCGTGGACACCCTTGTCGCTCGGCTTCTTTTCAAAAGTCACCGGCTGTCCTGCCTTAAGGGTCTTGTATCCCTCCATCTGCACGGATGAGAAATGGGCGAACAGATCGTCGGTGCAGCCGTCCTCGATGATAAAGCCGTACCCTTTGGCGTTATTGAACCATTTGACCTTGCCTTGAGGCATGATGAACTCCCCTGTTCTGTCATTGTCGGACGTTTGTTGTTCGTGATGTAATTCGACGGTTTTGGTCCCTGTCGTTTCTCGCGCGTTTTCCTCGCACGACCAGCGCCAGTTACACTCTGGTTACGCCGGTTAACATGATTTTACATTGCTTTTTTATCCTTGGCCAATATTCGTTCAGCACAAATTGCGAATCAGTACGTATCTATGGTTGTACCGGTGCTTCAGGCTGTATCATTACCGTCTGCTTAATAATGTCTGTCCCGGTTTACCCAGCGCTTGAAAACGGAGACAGTGGCATCCATCTTTAATACGAGGCACCGATTACCGGTAAGAATCATGCGGACTATCCAGAATTCTCTACTAGTATTCAATCAGGGGGATGAAGAACAGCCCGGACGTCAGGATGATGTCAGTACGGCGCCGGAGAAACCGGCACTTAAGCGCCCAGCGCGCTTTCGGGTGATGCTTCTGAACGATGATTACACGCCCATGGATTTCGTCGTGGACGTGTTGATGAAGTTCTTCGGGATGAATGAAGAAAAGGCGACGCAGGTGATGCTGCTCGTCCATACGCAGGGAAAGGCCGTGTGCGGGGTATATTCCCGGGACATCGCGGAAACAAAGGCGGCTCAGGTGAACCAGTATTCTTCGGAATGCGAGCATCCGCTCCTTTGCGAGATTGAACGTGCGGACTGACTAGAATTTGGGGTGGCCCATGCTGAGCAAAGATCTTGAAATTACGTTGAATTCGGCTTTCAAAAGTGCGCGCGACAAACGTCATGAATTCATGACCGTTGAGCACCTTTTGCTGGCTTTGCTCGATAACGATTCGGCAGTGGGCGTTCTGAAAGCCTGTGGCGCAGACCTGGCCCAGCTTCAGGAGGAACTGGTTGAGTTTGTAGATTCAACCACGCCACTGATCCCCAGTAGCGACAATGATCGCGAAACCCAACCAACGCTCGGATTCCAGCGTGTTTTGCAGCGTGCTGTTTTCCATGTCCAGTCCTCTGGCAAGAAAGAGGTAACCGGCGCCAACGTCCTGGTCGCTATCTTCAGTGAACAGGAAAGCCAGGCAGTGTACGTGCTGAAGAAGCAGAGCATTGCCCGCATTGATGTGGTGAACTTTGTATCCCACGGCATATCCCGGGTACAGGGCGCCGAAGATGAAGGGCACGATCAGGCGGCCCAGGAAGAGATGGGCGAGGAGGGCGCTGGCTCCAGTGCGCTGGAAAATTACGCCACCAACCTGAATGAACAGGCCCGTCAGGGCAGAATTGATCCGCTGATCGGCCGCGAGCACGAGGTCGAGCGGGTGGTGCAGATTCTGGTCCGGCGGCGCAAGAACAACCCGTTGCTGGTGGGTGAGGCCGGTGTTGGCAAAACCGCCATCGCAGAGGGGCTGGCCAAGCGGATTGTAGACGGTCAGGTGCCCGACATCATCGCCGACGGCGTGGTTTATTCGCTGGACCTTGGTGCGCTGCTGGCAGGCACCAAGTATCGGGGCGATTTCGAAAAACGCCTGAAAGGCCTTCTCGCTGACTTGAAGAAAGAAGACCATGCGATCCTGTTTATCGACGAGATCCACACCATCATTGGTGCCGGATCGGCGTCCGGTGGCGTGATGGACGCATCCAACCTGCTGAAACCAATGCTCAGTTCCGGTGAAATTCGTTGTATCGGTTCGACAACTTTTCAGGAATTCAGGGGTATTTTTGAAAAAGACAGCGCCCTGGCCCGTCGCTTCCAGAAAATTGATGTGAACGAGCCCAGCGTTGAAGATACCTTCCAGATTCTGAAAGGGCTGAAGTCCCACTTTGAGAAGCACCACGATCTGAAGTACACGGATCAGGCGCTGAAAGTGGCGGCTGAGCTATCAGAGCGCTACATCACAGATCGTCACCTGCCAGACAAGGCCATCGACGTGATTGATGAAGCGGGTGCCCACCAGCGGCTGCTGGCGGTGTCAAAACGCAAGAAAACCATTGATGTGCCGGAGATCGAGGAGGTCGTGGCCAACATTGCACGGATTCCGCCGAAGAATGTCTCCACCAGTGACAAGGATCTTCTTCGCAACCTGGAGCGGGATCTCAAAATGGTGGTGTTCGGTCAGGATCCGGCCATCGAGTCCCTGTCGACTGCGATCAAGCTGGCCCGTGCCGGCCTGAAAGCGCCCGAGAAGCCGGAAGGTGCCTTCCTGTTTGCCGGCCCGACGGGTGTGGGTAAAACCGAGGTGACCAAACAGCTGGCCAAGGTGCTGGGTATCGAGCTGGTCAGGTTCGATATGTCCGAGTACATGGAGCGTCACACCGTATCGAGGTTGATCGGTGCGCCTCCGGGCTATGTTGGCTACGATCAGGGCGGGCTGTTGACCGAATCCGTCAGCAAGCACCCGCACTGTGTGCTGCTGCTGGATGAAATCGAGAAAGCCCATCCGGAAGTCTTCAACCTGCTTCTGCAGGTGATGGACCACGGTACCCTGACGGACAATAACGGTCGCAAGGCGGACTTCCGCCACGTGATTCTGGTGATGACCACCAACGCCGGGGCAGAAAGCATGGCCAGACGTTCCATCGGCTTCAGCGAGCAGGACCACAGCAGTGACGGTATGGAAATCATTTCCAAGACCTTCACGCCTGAGTTCCGCAACCGTCTGGACGGCATTATCCAGTTCGGTGATCTGCAGCCTGCAACCATCACCCACGTGGTCGACAAGTTCCTGACCGAACTTCAGGCCCAGCTCGATGAGAAACACGTTGTGCTGCATGTCGATGAAGACGCAAAAGTCTGGCTGGCCGAAAAAGGCTATGACGTCACCATGGGTGCTCGCCCGATGGCGCGGCTGATCCAGGACAAGATCAAGCGGCCGCTGGCCGAACAGATCCTGTTTGGCAGCCTGTCAGAGAAAGGTGGCGATGTGTTCATCCACCTCAAGGACGATGAGCTGGTGTTTGAATACGAGGACGAACCGGCGGAAGCCGTCTGACGGCAGCCGCACGGTAAGCAAAAAGGCCACACTCTCGAGTGTGGCCTTTTTCGTTCGATCAGATATCGGTGTAAATCAGCGGGCGCGGTAAACGATGCGGCCCTTGCTGAGGTCGTAGGGTGTCAGCTCGACCTTCACTTTGTCGCCCGTCAGGATGCGGATATAGTTTTTACGCATTTTTCCTGAAATGTGAGCCGTCACAACGTGGCCGTTTTCAAGTTCAACACGAAACATGGTGTTTGGAAGCGTATCCAGAATAACGCCTTCCATTTCAATAGCATCTGCCTTCGGCATTCAGTAGAAACCTCGTAAATTGGCTTTCGATAATTTTAAACTGCGCAATTCTGCCTTATTTGCGTTGATATGGCAAAAGTCAGTCAGTGGTCATGGTCTGCCAGTGGCCGTCTTTCAGCGCTTCTATGGGGCGAAATCGCGTTTTGTAGTTCATTTTACCGCAATCAGCGATCCAGTACCCCAGATAAAGATACGGCAGTTCCAGACGCCGGGCCTCTTCGATCTGCCAAAGCACCGCGAAGGTTCCCAGGCTGCGGTGTTCGTAGGCGGGATCAAAAACGGTGTAGATTGCAGATAACCCTTCATCAAGCTGGTCTATGGCGGCCAGCCCTACAAGTGCCTCCCGATCCCTGATTTCAAGAAACCAGGAATCGGTGGCGCCTTCTACCAGAAACGAGGTGAACTGTTCCCGGGAAGGTGGATACATATCACCATCGGAATGGCGTTCTTCAATATAGCGGGCATAGAGCTGGTAATAAGGTTCGGTATAGCTGGCGCGCACCATGGTGCAATTCAGGTCGCCGTTTTTTTTCAGGACCCGGCGCTGGCTGCGGTCCGGGCTGAAGTGCTCAACCCGAAGCCGGACCGGTACACAGGCGCTACAGGTTTCGCAGTGGGGGCGATAGTAGTGAGAGCCACTGCGCCGAAATCCCAAAGCGGTGAGCTGGCTGTAAAGGCGCTTGTCGACTTTGGCCCTGGGGTCGACGAACATGGTGGTCGCCTGCCGGTCTGGCAGATAGCTGCAGTCGTGAGCAGGGGTGGCGAAAAACACCAGGGTTCTCAGGTTGCTCATCTAGCCCTCCGTTCTGGCCTGTTTGGGTCCGTCCGGGCCCGGCCATTGCCAATCAATGTTCCACCGGTTGTCGCCGGGAGGCTGGCCGACTGATTCCCTGAGTATAGATAAAAAGTGGCGCCGCGGAATAGTGCGAGCGCCCATTCTCAGCAGGTGGCCGCTTTCTACCTGGCAGTCCATGATGGCATAGTCCCAGGCTTCAAGCTGTCTCGCCAGGTGCACCATCAGTACTCTGGAGGCGTTGGTTTCCAGGGAGAACATGGATTCGCCAAAGAAACAGCGGCCAAGGGCCACACCGTACATGCCGCCCACCAGTTCGCCGTTGGGGTTCCAGGCTTCTATGGAGTGGGCAATGCCCTGTCTGTGCAGTTTGCTGTAGCTGGCGATCATGTCTTCGGTGATCCAGGTGCCTTCGGCGCGGGTGTGGGCGCACAGGCGGATGACGCGGCTGAAGGCCCGGTCGGCGGTGATGGTGAAGTATTGGCTGTTGAGGGTTCGGCGCAGGCTTCTGGCAATGTGGATTTCGCTCGGGAACAGGACGCATCTTGGATTGGGGGACCACCAGAGGATGGGTTGGTCATCGCTGAACCAGGGGAATATGCCGCTCTGGTAGGCCAGGATCAGGCGTTCCGTAGACAGGTCGCCGCCTATGGCGAGCAGGCCATCGGGGTCGTCCAGGGCCTGTTCGGGATCGGGGAACCAGAGGTCTTTTTGGTCTAGCCAGGGTAATGAAGTCATTCGGGTTCGGCGTTAATTCTGAGAATTCGGAGGCGTCGGCGGGTGGGCAGAAATGTCTGAAACACGCTCCTTGCGGCACATCCGTGTGACGCTTGGGCTCCGCCATCCATGGCTCCGCACAGTTTCAGACATTCCTGCCCACCCGCCTTGTCGATCCTCGGAGTTGCCTGCCTTGCAGCACTCTCCATTTAAAGCCTAGTCCTGATCAAGAAACTTCTCAGCATCCAGCGCCGCCATGCAACCGAATCCAGCCGAAGTCACCGCCTGACGGTAAACATGGTCGGCAACATCGCCTGCCGCAAATACACCGGGCACGCTGCTTTGCGTGGCCATGCCTTCAAGGCCGGATTTGATGCGGATGTAGCCGTTTTCCATGTCCAACTGGCCGGTGAACAGGTCGGTGTTGGGTTTGTGGCCGATGGCGATGAAGACGCCGGCCAGGTCCAGGTCCTGGGTGGAGCCGTCTTTCATGCTTTTGATGCGCATGCCGGTGACGCCGGTGCCGTCGCCGAGGACTTCGTCCAGGGTGTGGTCCCAGACGATTTTGACGTTGCCGTTTTTGGCTTTTTCGAACAGTTTGTCCTGCAGGATTTTCTCAGCGCGCAAGCTGTCGCGGCGGTGCACGAGGGTGACTTCGTCGGCGATGTTGGACAGGTACAGGGCCTCTTCAACGGCGGTGTTGCCGCCGCCGATAACAGCGACTTTCTGTTTCTTGTAGAAGAAACCGTCGCAGGTGGCGCAGGCAGACACGCCCTGGCCTTTGAATTTCTCTTCCGATTCCAGGCCCAGGTACATGGCGGAGGCGCCAGTGGCGATGATCAACGCGTCGCAGGTGTATTCGCCGTTATCGCCCTTGAGCCGGAAGGGGCGGTTGTTCAGGTCGGCTTCGTTGATGGTGTCGTAGACGATGCTGGTTTCGAAGCGTTCGGCGTGTTTCAGCATCCTTTGCATCAGTTCCGGGCCCTGTACGCCGTCGTTGTCGCCGGGCCAGTTATCAACATCCGTGGTGGTGGTCAGCTGGCCGCCCACTTCGATACCGGTGATCAGGGTCGGGTTCAGGTTGGCGCGGGCAGCGTATACGGCAGCGGTGTAACCGGCGGGGCCTGAGCCGAGGATAATGAGTTTGGAATGCTTGGTTTCGCTCATGGATCTAGCTCGCTTACGGGTATTGAAATGAGTAGTAGGATCTTAATCACTCGATCACGGAAACTGAAGTCAGCAGATGCCGTATTCGTTCCTGGCTTTTGCCGGATTCGCCCTGTTCCAGACGATGTTCCGCCACTGCAGGGAATACGGCCTGTATGTCGTCCGGCAGTACGTGGTTACGGCCGTTCATCAATGCCCAGGCTTTGGCGGCTCTGACCAGCCCCAGACCGGCCCGGGGCGACAGACCGTAAACCAGGCCCGGCATGCGGCGGCTCTGCTCCAGCAGGCGCTGAACATAATCCAGCAGGGCAGGGCTGGTGGTGATTTTTTCAACTGCCTGTTGCAGGCCTTGAAGGTCTTCATCAGACAGGAAGGTGGCCAGCCGTTCGGTCAGGGCGCGGCGGTCCTCGCCTTCCAGCAGTTCCCGTTCGGCCCTCGGGTCCGGGTAGCCCAGGCGGATTCGCATCAGGAAGCGGTCAAGCTGGGATTCCGGCAACGGGTAGGTGCCGCCCTGTTCAGTGGGGTTCTGGGTAGCGATAACAAAAAACGGCCTTGGTAACGGCCGGGTTTCGCCTTCGATCGATACCTGACGTTCCTCCATGGCTTCCAGCAGGGCGCTCTGGGTGCGTGGGGAAGCCCGGTTGATCTCGTCCGCCAGGACCACCTGGGAGAATATCGGTCCAGGGTGAAAGATCAGGCTGCCAGCGGCTTTGTCGTACATGGAAAAGCCCAGTACGTCGGCGGGCAGTAAATCGTTGGTGAACTGGATACGTTTGTAGGTCAGTCCCATGACCTTTGCCAGGGCGTGGGACAGGGTGGTTTTGCCCATGCCGGGAATGTCTTCAATCAGCAAATGGCCTTTTGCCAATAGCCCGCACAGCGCAAGACGAACCTGATGTTCTTTGCCCAGCAGAATGCTGTTTAACGCTTCAATCACCCGGTCTGTCTTGGCTTGCATCTGTTGCCTAGTCCCTCACCCGCTTTGTGATGTCGCCATAGGCCTCTATGCGACGATCCCGAAGATACGGCCAGATGCGGCGAATCGATTCACTGCGCTGCCGGTCGATGGTCGCAGACAGGATAGTTTCGGCGTCCTCGTCTGCGCGGGCCAGAAATTCGCCCTGGGGGCCACAGATAAAGCTGTTGCCCCAGAAGCGGATGCCGTCAGATGTGCCGGTAGGGTCGGGTTCGACACCGGTCCGGTTAGGGGCGATGACCGGCAGGTTATTGGCGACCGCGTGTCCGCGCTGGACGGTCACCCAGGCTTCCAGTTGCCGTGCCTGTTCGTCCGGGTCATCGGTGACATCCCATCCGATGGCGGTGGGGTAGATCAGCACTTCGGCGCCAGCCAGGGCCATCAGACGGGCGGCTTCCGGGTACCACTGATCCCAGCAGACCAGCACGCCCAGCCGGCCAACGGAGGTGTCGATGGGGGTGAACCCACTGTTGCCATCGTTCCGGAGCGAGTCCCCCGGGGTGAAGTAGAATTTTTCATAGAAACCCGGGTCATCGGGGATGTGCATCTTGCGATACTGGCCTGCCAGGGTGCCATCGGACTCAAACACCACGGCGGTGTTATGGTAAACGCCGTTCATGCGGCGTTCGAAAACTGAGCCGACAATCACAATGCCCAGTTCTTTCGCCAGCGCCGACAGTCTTTCTGTGGTTGGGCCGGGAATTGGCTCGGCCAGATCAAACACGGCGGTGTCTTCCGTCTGGCAGAAATACCGGGTGGCATGGAGCTCCTGCAGCACTAACAACTGATGTTGTTCGGAGGCTGCCTGACGGATCAGTCGTTCACTGGTGTCCAGGTTCTCCTGTTTGCTGTCTCCACAGAGCTGTTGGATAGCCGCAACTTTCAGCAGGCGGTCGTCCGGCTGTTTCATGGGTTCACGACTCCCTCGGGTATCTGCATGGTGACGCAGTGCAGGCTGCCGTGCTGGTGAATCAGTGGGCGGCAATTGATGGCGATGATCTCGCGGTCCGGAAACACGCGGCGCAGGATGTCCAGGGCCTGGTTGTCCTGGGGCACGTCATAAACCGGAACCAGCACGGCGCCGTTGATGATCAGGAAATTGGCGTAAGTCGCCGGTAGACGTTCGCCGTCTTCGTCGTGGATGGCGTCAGGCCAGGGCAGGGTGGTCAGGCGGTAGGGTGTGCCGTCGGCCTGGCGGAACTGGGCCAGGTCCTCTTCCATCGCGGCAATGGCGCTGTAATGCTCGTCGCTGACATCGGGGCAGCCGACGTAGCAGATATGATCGGCCGCACAGAACCGGGCAAGGGTATCGATGTGGCTGTCGGTGTCGTCACCGGCCAGGTAGCCGTGGTTTAGCCAGAGCACGCGCTGGGCGCCCAGGGTTTCCTTCAGCATTGCCTCAATCGCTGAGCGGTCCATGTCCGGATTGCGGGATGGCGTGAGCAGGCACTCGCTTGTGGTCATCAGGGTGCCGGCGCCGTCTGACTCCAGGGAGCCGCCTTCCAGCACGAAGTCAACGGGAACCAGGGGCGTTTTGCCAAAGCTGCCAAAACTGGCCAGGTGTCGGTTCAGGGCGTTGTCTTTTTCCCAGGGAAACTTGCCGCCCCAGGCGTTGAAGCTGAAATCCAGCAGTTCGGTTTTGCCTTCGCCGTTACGCAGCGCAATAGGGCCGTGATCTCTGGCCCAGGTATCGTTCGCCGGTGCCGGAACACCGATGACCCGCCCGGGCAGACCATGCGCCACGGCAAACTGGTTCAGTTCCCTCTCAAGGGCTTGAAGCCTGAACACGTGTTCACAACTGATGATCAGGTTTTCGAACCGCAGAACGGCGCGGGCGATCTCAAGGAAAACCGGCTCTACTTCATCAAGCACCGCACTCCAGTCTGTGCCCGGGTGGGGCCAGGTGAGCATGACAGCGCTTTGTGGTTCCCATTCTGCAGGCATCACAGGTCTGGAGGTCAAGATAGGATCACCCTGTTAAAAATCGGACATTCTAACGGACAGACTGCGTTGCGTCAGGAGATGAGACCGAATTTTTAGCGATCCTGACTGAGAACCGAATGAATGACCCGGTTGCCCTCGAAATACACTGTGAAATTCTGGTAGTGCCATTGATAGATTGGCGGATCACCCACAGGGCCGGTGACCGATTGTGGCTGGCCCCAGCGATTCTCCACTGAAGACTCGCTCAGACCATTGCGGGGAAGGTCTTCCTGGGCACTGCGCTGGGCCTGATCCTTGAGGGACATCCGCAGCTCTTCGGCGACAGCGGCGCTCAAGGGAGTCAACATAAAGCCGACGACGGTGGCGGCACAGAGGGCCTGCAGTGTACGTTTTTTCATCAGTGACTCACTCCCTGGGTTGTTCGGCCCGGCATTTGTTGGAAGTATTCCGGACATTGTTAAATGGTAATTTGCGACAGATTGACTGAAAAAACCACCCCGATTCTGTGATGTTTGGTGAATTTCACGATGCTTTTCAGGTCAGAGAAGCTGTATCAGCGGTTCTGACGCTGACGGATCTGCCAGCGCAGAACGTGTCGGGCAATCTGCTGTCGGTCCTGGTCATGGATGTCTACAAACTCGGTGTGGACGCGGTATTCGCCGGTGTTGCCATCCGTATCAATGAATAGAATCCTTGCTGTTGCCATGGGTTGAAAGAGCTCTGGTGGCAGGGTCAGGCGCAGGGCCAGCTCCTCATCCAGGGAATAGTCGTCGGTTGTTGTGGTAAACGACAGCCCGCCCTCACTGAGAGTGACTTCCCGCCAATCCTCAGGTTGCAACGGATTTTGCTCAAAGGTCATAATGCGCGCCAGCGTATCCAGCTTCCCGTTGATTGATTTGATCAGTGAGGTGAGGAGTCTGTCCCGTTCCGCAAGCGTGGCCAGCTGCGAGCGCACATCCTGGTCCAGGCGGCGGTACTCGGCTCGAAGCGCTTCAAGATGGGTGTCATTGAAAGGGGCAGCGGGGGGCTCTTCCGGCGGTAAACGGCGAATTTCAAGCCCCACCTGATCGGTAATCCGAAAGAAATCGCGGCGGTCTGCAGCAGTGGACGCCGGGTCATGGTGATGATTATCCGAGTGATTCGCGGCCATTTTTGCTCCACAGCGCGGTAATTTGACGACAGTCTCGCCGTCAACATGAAAGTTTAGCAGCTTCCTGCCTGATCGTAGACGGTGGGAATTCCGAAGCACCAGAAGGCAGCGACAGGCTCCTACCAAATGTTCAGACCTTTATCACTTTACATCGGCCTGCGTTACACCGCAGCCAAACGACGCAATCACTTCATCTCCTTCATCTCCCTGACCTCCATGATCGGCCTGATGTTGGGCGTTGCAGTACTGATCATTGTTCTGTCGGTGATGAACGGTTTTGACCGCGAGCTCAAGCAGCGGATTCTGGGCATGGTGCCCCATGCGGTGATTCAGGGGAATCCGGAACTGCAGGACTGGGAATCGGTAGACCGGGAAGTCGAGCAGCATCCATCGGTTCTGGCGGCAGCGCCCTTTATCCAGGGCCAGGGTATGGTGACCGGTGGTGGAAACGTTCGGGGCGTGCTGCTCAATGGGGTTCTGCCAGAGCAGGAGCGCACCGTATCCATCATCGAGAACCATATGTTGAAAGGCGGGCTGGATGATCTCAGATCTGGCGAGTTCGGCATCATCATCGGTAAGCAGATGGCCTCGAGTCTCGGGCTGGACCTGGGTGACAAGGTCACCGTGGTGTTACCGGAAGCTTCGGTGACACCGGCCGGTGTGCTGCCGCGCCTGAAGCGTTTCACCGTCCAGGGGGTGTTCAGCGTTGGCGCCGAACTGGACGGCAATTACACCCTGATTCACATGGACGATGCATCGAAACTGATGCGCACCGGCGGCAAAGCCGAGGGTGTCCGACTTCTGGTAGACGACCTGTTCCAAGCGCCGCAGGTGGCCAGGGAGGTGGCGGGGCAGCTATCTGGTCGCCACTATATTTCCGACTGGACCCGGACCCACGGCAATCTGTTCCAGGCTATTCGCATGGAGAAAACCATGATCGGCCTGCTGCTGATGTTCATCGTGGCGGTGGCGGCATTCAACATTGTTTCAACGCTGGTCATGGTGGTTACCGACAAAACGGCGGACATTGCCATCCTCCGAACCATGGGCGCCACGCCCGGGCGAATCATGCGGATCTTTATAGTGCAGGGTGCGGTTATTGGTCTGACCGGCACGATTGTCGGAACCACTCTGGGTATCCTTGGTGCCTACAATATCAGCGCGTTTATTGCCTGGTTGGAAAACACCCTTGGCCATCAGTTCCTGAGTTCCGATGTGTATTTCATCAGCTATCTTCCGTCCCAGCTGTTGTGGCAGGACGTTTACATTATCAGCGGAGCAGGCCTTGCACTGAGCCTGCTGGCGACCATTTACCCGGCCTGGCGAGCGTCGCGGGTTGATCCGGCGGAGGCCCTTCGATATGAGTGATCAAGCATCCGTAAATCCGGACAGAACTCTGGTGATTGACTGCGAGAAAGTCACCCGGACCTACAGTGAAGGGCCCAGTGAACTGACGATTTTCTCGGATATATCACTGCAGGTGGTCGCTGGTGAAACCGTGGGCATTGTCGGTAGCAGTGGTGCCGGGAAAACCACGCTGCTGAACCTGCTCGGCGGGCTGGACCGTCCGTCTTCCGGGCACATTGATATCTGTGGACAGGACATTCACCGGCTCAGTGAGGCGGGCAGAGCCCGGTTCAGGAACCGGCACCTGGGGTTTGTGTACCAGTTTCATCATCTTCTGCCGGAATTTTCAGCGCTGGAAAATGTGATGTTGCCGGGCACCCTTGGCGGCATGTCCGTTCGCAAGGCCTCGGACCGGGCTGCGGCCATGCTTGAACGCGTGGGTCTGGGGCAGCGCCTGAGGCACAAGCCGGGTGAGTTGTCCGGGGGCGAACGTCAGCGAGTGGCGATTGCCCGTGCTCTGGTCAACGAGCCTGAATGCGTCCTGATGGACGAGCCTACTGGCAACCTGGATGAACAGACCGGTCGGGGCGTTCAGGAGCTGATCGAGTCACTGCGGGATCAGATTGGTATTGCTTTTGTGCTAGTGACCCACGACATGTCCATGGCCCGAAGCCTGGGCCGGGTGCTGAGGCTGGAACAGGGGCAGCTTTTTCAGGAGTCCTGAGCCGGCGGCTCCGGTTTGTCGATGTTCGCCCTTGCTGTAATTCGTTGCAGCCGCCGGTCGCGAATGCGCTCGCGCCAGTCTTTCCTGACCTTACGCCGCCAGAGGTACTGGATCACCAGATAGGCCAGGCAGCCGCAGATGGTTGCCACCAGAAGCGACCCAAGATAGAGAGGAATGCCGATATCCATCAGCCGACCACTGAGCCAGGTCCAGGAGAGCTGAAACTCGAAGTCCAGCAACGGGCGGTCGAGTACCACGGCGCCAATCTTGTAATTGAAATAGAAGATGGGCGGCATGGTGACCGGGTTGCTGATCCACACCAGGATGACTGACAGTGGCAGGTTGGCGTTAAACCAGATGGCAAAAAACGCCGCGGCAAGCATCTGGAACGGCATGGGAATAAACGTGAAGAAGATGCCGATCAGAAAGGCGCGGGCAACACTGTGACGATTGATGTGCCAGAGGTTGGGTTCATGCAGTATATCGCCAAGAAAGTGGAGCGATCTGATGGCCCTCACTCTTTCCGGCGTTGGTAAATACCGTTTCATGAACTTCTTTGGCATCGGGAAGTTCTGCTGACAATTAAGGGGACAGGGATTGTCCGGAAGTTTCAGGGCCAGGATCGGCCTTGCCTGCTTTGCTTGCGGCGTTATCTTACTGTATCGCCTGACAGCATTACCACCTTCGTACTGGCCTATCTTAGTGATGGGGTTGGTCTTTTTACCAGCCCTGTCTCTGTCTGGTGGCCAGGGGCGTGTCTGCTGGCTGGCGCTGGCGTCTGTTGTTGCCGGATTCGCCTGGGCCGCCTGGCATGCCGAAGCCCGTCTTGAGACACGGCTTCCATCAGCGTTTGAGGGCAGGGAGTTGGATGTGTCCGGCTATGTCTGCGGGGTGCCCGAGCCCGGCAGCTTTCAGAGCGTCCGGTTTCCTTTCTGTGTGACCCAGTGGCATGGCACTCAGCCTGACCCGGCCGGCCAGAAACTCCCATCACGGCTCCGGCTGGCCTGGTATGGCGATGACGCCAGTCTTCAGGTGCCCACCCGGTTAAAGCTCACTGTGATGCTTAAAAAACCCCACGGAGCCGTGAATCCCCGTGGCTTCCGCTACGAATCCTGGCTCTTCCGGCAGAACTACGGGGCAACGGGCACCATTCGTGCGGCAGGGGAAGACACTTCGGTGACCTGTGGCCTGCACTGTCATTATCACCAATGGCGCAGATCGGCCGTCGATGGCCTGATCCAGCGGTTGGGTTCCACTGAATCAGGGCCGCTGATTGCGTCATTGATGCTGGGGTATCGGGGCCAGTTGGACCCGTCACACTGGCAGGTTCTGAAAGCCACGGGCACCATTCATCTGGTCGCCATTTCGGGCCTGCATCTAGGGCTGGTGGCCATAGGCGCTGGTTTTCTGATCCGTCGGTGCCTGGTCTGGTTGCCGGAGCCCTGGATGCCGCCGGCCCGGTCCCGGTTGGTTCTGTTCCTGCTGGTGTGCCTGGCAAGCCTTGTGTATGCCCTGGCAGCAGGCTTTTCCGTGCCGACACGACGGGCATTGATCATGGTGGTTGTGGGTTGCTGGTGGGTGCTCCATGCCCGGCGCGGCCCGGCAAGCGATGCGGTGCTTCTGGCCCTGTTTCTGGTGCTTTTCATTGATCCTTTTTCACCTCTGGATCAGGGCTTCTGGTTGTCCTTCGGCGCAGTCGGAATCCTGACGCTGGTTTTTAGCGGCCTGCTTCGCCCAACAGCGTGGTGGCGCGGCCTGATTCTGGCGCAGGTGGCGATTTTCGCGCTGCTGTGGCCAATCCTGGCGTTTCTGGACCAGTCCCAGCCGCTAGTCGGCTTCTTTGCCAATCTGGTGGCCATTCCTTTGGTATCGCTGCTGATCATGCCGGCCGTGTTCCTGTGCGCCCTGGCCATGGTCATATTGCCCTGGGCGGACTGGCTGATCATCGGTGTGCTCGACTGGCTGTTGCAGGGGTTCTGGTGGTTTCTGCAGCAGGCGGCGAATCTGCACCTGCCGGAGCCCTCACCGGACATTCCCGAGCTGATCGGTGCCGCCGTGCTTGTGCCAATGGCTCTGATCCTGCCATTCCGGGGCTATCGGCTTGCGCTTGGGCTGACTGGAATGATTTGGTTGAGCGCGGCCGGAGGCCTCTGGTTTGGTGGCTCCGATTCAGTAAACGCCAGCGTAAGCCAACCGGAAATATGGGTCTGGGATGTGGGGCAGGGGCTGTCGATTTTGGTGCGTCACGGAGACCGGGTGTTGCTTTACGATACCGGGCCAGCGCTTGAAGGCGTCTATTCGGCGGTGGAGTCCGTCCTTGTCCCGAATCTGAAAGCCCTGGGTATCCACCGTATCAACACCCTGGTGATCAGCCATGCCGATGGCGATCATTCTGGCGGTCTGCCACTGCTGCTAGAGAATTTCGAGGTCGACTCGATTGTCAGTGGCGAGCCGGACCGGCTTGCGGAAAGTTCAGGGTTGGCACAGGACCTCGTCATTGGTCCATGCCCGACAGATTCTGACTGGTCGTTTGCGCCGGGGCTGGTGACCAGCGCCTGGCAACTGGGTAGGGATGACGAAGCTACGAGCCCAAAAGGCAACGATGCCTCCTGTGTGCTGACCCTGTCATTCAACAAAGGTCGTAAGGAACTGATTCTCAGCGGGGATATTTCGGTGGAAACCGAGCTGGCGTTTCTGGCCGAGCAATCGGCAGCGGCTGCCGAAATTGATCCATATCGCATGGTCCTCGCCCCACACCATGGCAGCCGGACATCGTCGTCCTCAGAGTGGGTGAACCGGCTTGCCCCGGACCTGGTGTTATTCACCGCCGGCTATCAGCACCGTTACGGGCACCCCCACCCGGATGTCGTCGCGCGCTATCAGGCGGCTGGCGCGCAGCTTCTCAATACCGCGACCTCAGGTGCCGTGCACCTGCTGGTCGGGCCGGACGGCGTCAGGGTGACCGAAACCCGAGAACGCGCGCCCTTCTGGATTGACCGGCACCGCTGATCCGCCGGTAAAGCCAGACCCTGTTCAAATTCCGCCAACCTGCGGGTGTGGCGACAACTGGCAGCTATGCTAAAGTAGCGCGGCTTGCAAACAATCAGGGAGACCAAGCGTGTTCGAGCTTCTGAAAGCGGGTGGCATCCTCATGGTGCCGATTCTTGCCTGTTCCATTATTGCCCTCGCCATTGTTCTTGAGCGGTTTTACAGCCTCAGACCCTCAAGGGTTGCGCCACAGCAGACCATTAACGAGCTCTGGCGCTGGATTAAAAAGAAAGAACTGAATGGCAGAAAGCTCAAGGCCCTTCAGGGCTCATCGCCGCTTGGGCGGATTCTGGCTGGCGGCCTGATGAACGCCAAGCATGGCCGGGAAATCATGAAAGAGAGCATTGAACACGAGGCCAGCCAGGTTATCCATGACCTTGAGCGGTTTCTCAATCCTCTTGGCACGATTGCCACCATTACGCCACTGCTTGGCCTTCTGGGCACGGTCATTGGCATGATCAAGGTGTTTGCGGAAATCCAGCTGGCCGGTGTCGGCAATGCCGGCAACCTTGCCGGCGGTATCTCCGAGGCCCTGATTACCACGGCATCCGGCCTGAGCGTGGCGATTCCTGCGCTGATCTGTCACCGCTACTTTATCCGCCGCGTTGACGAGCTGGTGGTCGGCATGGAACAGGAAGCCATCAAGCTGGTTGAAGTGGTCCACGGCGACCGCGAAATTGACGTGGAAGGAGCCTGAACACCGTGAAGTTCAAGCGCCAGAGAAGCCAGGAAGTCGGTGTCGATCTGACGCCGCTGATCGACGTTGTGTTTCTGCTGCTCATTTTCTTCATGGTTTCCACCACCTTCACCCGGGAAAGCCATCTGAATATAGAGCTGCCAGAGGCCAACGGTGAACGCTCGGAACAGCAGGCCGAACTGATCGATGTGGTCATCAACTCTGATGGCCAGTACCGGCTGAATGATCGGGAGCTGGTGAACAACCGTCGTGAAACCCTCGAGCGGGCGGTGACCGAACTGGCCGGCGGCGACACCTCCTTGCCATTCATCATTACCGCCGACGCACGAACACCCCATGAGTTTGTGGTGCGCGCCATGGACGTTGCCGGCTCACTGGGCTTTTCCAGACTGAGTATTACCACCGAAAGACAGGGTGAGCCCCAGTGAGCGAAGCCACTGAGACAGACCAGGGAAACCGGCGCCGTTCATCGGACTCAAGCTGGCAGATCTACAAGCGTTTGCTGAAATACGTCAAACCCTTCTGGTTTGCGTTCATGCTGGCCGTCATCGGTAACGTGATCTATGCCGTAGCCGCGACTGGAATGGCCGCTGCCATGGAATACGTCATAGCGGCTCTTGAGAACCCGACCGATGAAAACCGGATCTTGCTGACCGGGATGATTGTGGGGGTGTTTGCGCTCAGGGGTGTCGGGTTTTTCCTGAGCCAGTACTACATCAATTATGTGGGCCGGAACGTTATCAACGCACTGCGCAAGCAGGTTTTCGACAAGCTGCTGGCATTGCCGTCGCGGTTTTTCGATGAAAATGCGTCCGGAAGGCTGGTATCAAAACTGACGTTTAACGTAGAGCAGGTCGCCCAGGCCGCCAGTAATGCAATCACGATTATCCTTCGGGAAGGCCTCACGATCATTGGTCTTCTGTTGTTCATGATCTACACCAACTGGAAGCTCACCCTGGTCTTTCTGGCCGTTGGGCCGCTGATTGCGCTGGTGGTCAATTATGCCAGCCGCCGGTTCCGTAAAATCAGCCAGCGCATCCAGAGTTCGATGGGGGATATTACCCACGTTGCCTCGGAATCCATCAGCGGCTACCGGGTTGTCCGCACCTTTGGCGGCGAACAGTACGAGCGTGACCGTTTCCGCCGGGTCAGCGAGAAAAATCTGGAACAGAGCCTGAAAATGGCCACCACCCAGGCAATCAGCGTGCCGGTGATTCAGGTGCTGGTTGCCATTGCCATCGCGGCACTGGTGTGGACCATGCTGGCACCAGAAATTCGCGGCGCCATGACCACCGGTGAACTGGTGGCGTTCATTACCGCCGCCACTACCATGGCCAAGCCCATCCGCCAGGTAACTTCGGTTCACTCCAAGATCCAGAAGGGCGTTGCGGCTTCCCACGATGTGTTTTCCACCATTGATGAAAAACCCGAGAACGACACCGGCACCTACGCACCAGATCGGGTAGAAGGCGAGGTTGAATTCGATCACCTGTCGTTCCGTTATCGGGAACAGATGGATGACGTCCTGCAGGACATTTCGCTGACCATACCACCGGGGCAAAGCGTTGCTCTGGTGGGCCGGTCCGGCAGCGGCAAGTCCACGCTGGTAAGCCTGCTGCCGAGGTTCTATGAATTCACCGGTGGCGATATCCGTCTGGATGGGCACTCCCTGAAGGAATACTCCCTGGAAGCCCTGCGGGCCCAGATTGCTCTGGTGACCCAGAATGTAGTGCTTTTCAACGATACCATCGCTGCGAACATCGCCTATGGCGTACTACGGGACTGCCCCGAAGAGCAGATCCGTGAGGCCGCGGCCAAAGCCCATGCCCTGGAATTCATTGATCGCATGCCGGAGGGCCTGCAGACCATGATCGGTGATAACGGGGTGATGCTGTCGGGCGGTCAGCGCCAGCGCCTGGCCATCGCCCGCGCGCTGCTGAAGGATGCGCCGGTTCTGATTCTCGACGAGGCGACGTCGGCACTGGATACTGAGTCCGAACGCCATATCCAGGAAGCACTGGAATATGTCATGAAAGGTCGCACCACGCTGGTGATTGCCCACCGCCTGTCCACCATCGAGAAAGCCGATCGCATTCTGGTCATGGATGGCGGGCGCATTATCGAATCCGGCCGGCACAGTGAACTTCTGGCGCAGGGCGGGGCTTATGCTCAACTCCATCAGATGCAGTTCAGCGAGCAGGGATGAGATCCCGGGTTGATCGGCTCTGGTACGGCAAGGGGCGGCCGCTCTGGCCGCTCTACCCGCTGGCCTGGCTCTACAGGTTTATCGCCGAGCATCGCCGTCGGGCCGCCTGGCAGGCAAAGGATTCTCCGATTTCCGTGCCAGTGGTTGTGGTCGGCAATATTACCGCCGGTGGCACCGGAAAATCCCCCCTGACGGCCATGCTGGCCCGGCTACTGAAACAGGAAGGTTGGTGCCCGGTGATTCTCACCCGCGGCTATGGCGGCAAATCCGATCATTACCCATTGCAGGTGTTGCCGGATACCGCCGCTGCCGTGGCCGGTGATGAGCCGGTGATGCTTGCGGCCCAGGCCAAATGCCCAGTGGTGGTTGATCCGGATCGGCGCCAGGGAGCGCTCTGGGCCCTGGATCAGGGCCTGGGCAATATCATGCTTTGTGACGATGGTCTTCAGCATTACCGGCTTCCCCGGGATATCGAACTGGCGGTGTTCGATGGCCAGCGAGGGCTTGGCAACGGTGCACCGATTCCCGTCGGGCCCCTGCGTGAACTGCCTGAACGCCTCGAATCCGTGGACTTTGTGATCACCAATGGCGGCTGGCTGGAGGAAATAGAGCATTCGCAGCAATACACCATGACACTGGTACCGACCTGTATCCGGCATCTAGCCACTGGCCGAACCCTGCCTCTGGCCGACATTCGTGGAAAATCCGTGATGGCAGTAGCCGGTATAGGCAATCCCGGCCGGTTTTTCGATACACTGAGAAGCCTCGGGGCAAGGCTCAGCGAACGGGCGCTTCCGGACCACCACCGGTTCACCGCGCAGGACCTTCGCTGTGAGCACCCGGACCAGTGGCTGGTGATGACTGCCAAAGATGCGGTGAAATGTCGCGACCTGGCGCCGGATAATGCCTGGGTGCTGGAGGTCGAGGCACAGCTTCCTGACGCATTCGCCCTGGCATTCATGTCAGCCGTGGAAGCCGCCGGACGATCCATGGCCGCTGCCCCTTCAACCGATAAAGAGAAGTAATATGGACAAGAAACTGATGGCCCTGCTGGCCTGTCCCGTCTGCAAAGGGGACCTGAAGTTGAACAAGGAGCGCACGGAACTGGTGTGCTACATGGACGCCATGGCGTTTCCGATCCGCGAAGGGATACCGGTGATGTTAAGCTCTGAAGCACGCACACTCAGCACCGACGAGCGTCTGGATAAACGCTAACAGGAATTAATATGTCGTACATTGTGGTGATTCCCGCCCGATATGCCTCCACCCGATTGCCGGGCAAGCCGCTGGCGGACATTGGCGGCAAGCCCATGGTTCAGCATGTCTATGAGCGGGCCTGCGAGAGCGGCGCCTCCCGCGTGGTAATTGCAACAGACAATAGCCGGATCGAGAACGCCTGCCGCCAGTTTGGCGCCGAAGTGGTCATGACCTCGGCCGACCATGCCAGCGGGACTGACCGCCTGGAAGAAGTCGCCCGCAAACTGGAATTCGACCCCCGGGACCGCGTGGTGAACGTGCAGGGGGACGAACCGCTGATACCGCCCGCGCTGATCGATCAGGTCGCTGACAATCTCGAAGCTTTTCCGGAGGCTTCCATTGCAACCCTCTGCGAGCCAATCACCGACACCGCTACCCTTTTCAATCCTAACGTGGTCAAGGTAGTCACCGATGCCAGGGGCATGGCGCATTATTTCAGCCGGGCTCCCATTCCCTGGGCAAGGGAAGAATGGAGCGCAGGCCTGTCATCCCCGGGAAACCGGCCGATGCCGGCCAGTGCTCATTACTTCCGGCACATTGGCATCTATGGCTACCGCGTAAGCCTGCTGCGGGCCTTTGTTGACTGGTCGCCGGCGCCGACTGAGGTGACCGAGTCGCTGGAACAGCTGCGAGCGCTGTACAACGGCGCGTTGATTCATGTGGCCCAGGCCAGCGAAAAGCCCGCGGCCGGCGTGGATACCCAGCAGGATCTGGAACGGCTCAGGGCGATGGTTGATAAAAGCGGGGTGCTTCATGAGTAAATCGGTAAGCGTACTGTTTGTGTGCCTGGGAAATATCTGTCGGTCCCCCACGGCAGAGGGTGTCTTTCGCAAGGTTGTTGAGGATGCGGGGCTTGCAGACCGAGTGACTATTGATTCCTGTGGCACCGGTGACTGGCATGTGGGCAAGGCGCCGGACACCAGGGCGCAGGCGGCGGCCGCAAAGCGGGGCGTCGATATCAGTGGCCTGCGGGCGCGTCAGTTTCAGGCCTCGGATCTGAATGAATTTGATTACGTGCTGGTGATGGATCAGCAGAACCTGGCGGATGTGGAACGCATCCGTGCAGGCAATGAGGGCACCCGTCCTGAGCTGTTCCTGAGCTATGGCCAGTCCCGTCACACCCAGGTGCCCGACCCCTACTATGGCGGTGACCAGGGCTTTGAAACGGTGCTGGACCTGATTAACGATGCCAGCGATGGACTTCTCGCACAGTTAAAGGAAAGACTGGCTTGAGCCTTGGCCCAGCCATTCGTGAGTGGGTCAGCCTGCGGGAAAAAAACAGCCTTGGTATTGCCGCAAAGGCGCGTTATTTCGTCCAGGTCCGATCCATTGGCGAACTCGCCGAAGCGTTGGACTGGGCCGCCCGCCAGGGCCTTGGAACGCTGATTCTGGGGGGTGGTAGTAACCTGGTGTTTGCCGGCGATTTCCCTGGTCTGGTTCTGCAGGTGTCGATCAATGGGCGTTGCTGGCAAGACATTGAAAACGACTCCGCCATACTCGCCTTGGGTGCCGGGGAATCCTGGCATGACTGCGTGCTCTATGCCGCAGGGGCAGGATATCGAGGGATTGAGAATCTCGCCTTGATACCCGGCACAGTGGGCGCGGCACCGGTGCAGAATATCGGTGCCTATGGCAGCGAACTGGCAGACACCCTGGTGGATCTGACGGCGCTGGACCGCACCACCGGTGAGGAGGTTCAGCTGACCTGTGACCAGTGCCAGTTCAGCTACCGCGACAGCCTTTTCAAGCATCAGCCAGGGCGTTATGTGATCATCAAGGTGCGGTTGCGACTGTCCCGCACCCGTGACCTGCAACTGGGCTACCGGGACCTGACTGACTACCTGGATGGTCAGGACACCAGTCGGCTGACTCCTCTGGATGTGGCGCATGCGGTGATGGCGGTACGACGCCGTAAACTGCCTGACCCGGCCCAGCTTCCCAACGCAGGCAGCTTTTTCAAGAATCCGGTTCTGTCTCTTGATGCGTGGCACGCTTTCAAAAAGAAGTACCCTGATGCAGCCGGCTACCCCGGGGAAACCTCCGCCAAAGTGGCCGCGGCCTGGCTGATTGACCAGTGTGGCTGGAAGGGGTATCGGGACGAGCGCGTTGGCGTCCATAACCGGCAGGCACTGGTGCTGGTCAACCACTCGGACGGCAATGGGCAGGATATCCTGGACCTGGCGGCCCGAATCCGCGAGGACGTCCGGTTACGCTTCGGTATTGAACTGGAAATGGAGCCCGGCGTTGTCGGCGAGGTTTCCGCCGGGCCCTGAGGGTTGATTAAAGCCCGTTTCTGGGCGACTGGTTGATCAGGAAGGGCAGGGCCTCGTCCAGCGCAATGTCCTGCTTGTCGGCATCGCGACGGCCCTTGTATTCCAGGGTCTGGGCTTCCAGCCCCCGGTCGGATACCACAAGACGATGGGGTATGCCGATCAGCTCGATATCGGCAAACTTTACGCCCGGGCGCTCTTTTCGGTCGTCGAGCAGCACGTCAAAGCCGGCCTGCCTGAGCTGGGTGTAAAGCCGCTCGCCTGCCTCCTGAACCGCCGGTGACTTGTGGCCGTTCAGTGTCACGATAGCGACCTCGAACGGGGCGATGGCCTCCGGCCAGATGATGCCCTTGTCGTCATGGTTCTGTTCAATGGACGCGGCGACGATGCGGGACACGCCAATGCCGTAGCATCCCATTTCCAGGATGTTGGCCTTACCGTTTTCATCCAGCACGGTGGCGTTCATGGCGCTGCTGTACTTGTTGCCCAGTTTGAAGATGTGCCCCACTTCAATGCCCCGACGGATTTCCAGGGTGCCCTTGCCATCGGGACTGGCGTCGCCTTCCACCACATCGCGAAGGTCCTCAACCCGGGGTAGCGGCAGATCGCGCTCCCAGTTAACGCCGGTCAGGTGGAAATCATCCTTGTTGGCACCACAGACGAAATCTGCCAGGTGTGCAGCGCTGCGGTCCACGATGACCGGCACCGGCAGATTCACCGGCCCGATAGAACCGGCTTTGCAGCCAACGGCCTGTTCGATTTCCTCATCGGTGGCCATGGTCAACGGCTCGGCAATGCCCGGTAGGTTTTCAGCCTTGATTTCGTTCAGGTTATGATCGCCGCGCAGAACCAGGGCGACCAGTCCACTGTTGCCGTTCTCATCCTCTTCAGCTTTCACCAGCAGGGTTTTGACCGTAGTGCTGGCCTCAATGCTCAGAAAGTTGGCAATGTCACTGATGGTGCGCTGCCCTGGGGTGTTTGTTTCTTTCATATCAACGGTGGGCGCGGGGCGAGGGCCCTGGGGCGGCAGTGCCACCGCTTTTTCGATGTTGGCGGCGTAATCGCTGTCGGTGCTGAACACGATGGCGTCTTCGCCGGATGAGGCCAGTACGTGGAACTCATGGGAGGCACTGCCACCGATGGCGCCGGAATCTGCCTCTACCGGGCGATAGTCCATTCCCAGGCGGTCGAAGATGGCGCAATAGGTGCGATGCATGACCTGATAGGTGTCGTTGAGTGACTCCTTGTTCAGGTGAAAAGAGTAGGCGTCTTTCATGATAAATTCACGGGCGCGCATGACGCCAAAACGCGGGCGGCGTTCATCACGGAACTTGGTCTGGATCTGATAGAAATTGGCCGGCAGCTCTTTGTAGCTTTTCAGTTCGTTGCGAACCAGGTCAGTGATGACTTCTTCATGGGTCGGACCAAAGCAGAAGTCACGGCCATGGCGGTCCTGCATGCGCAGCAGTTCGCCGCCGTACTGTACCCAGCGTCCGGATTCCTGCCAGAGTTCGGAGGGCTGCACGGCGGGCATCAGCACTTCCTGGGCACCACTCTTGTCCATTTCTTCGCGCACGATTCGCTCAACCTTGCGCAATACCCGAAGCCCGAGTGGCAGCCATGTATAAAGACCGGCGGCCAGCTTGCGGATCATTCCGGCCCTGAGCATCATCTGATGGCTGATGATCTCGGCGTCTGCGGGGGTCTCTTTCTGGGTGGCAATCAGATAACGGCTTGCTTGCATAATGGGATCCGTCGGCATTTATTGAGATGGGTGATCTGTCCGAAAGTCTGCTTTCAAAGACCGGGAGTGCCCGCTATTGTACGGAGCGAATCAGACAAGGTACAGATCAACACAGATCAACAAGGTACGGACAAAAGGCTGACATTGGAGACCATTGGATGAGTTTGACAGCACAGCAACTGGGCGAGCTAATCCGTGCCGGGGTGCCCATGGCAGAGGACATCGGTTTCACGGTGGACGAGGCCGGTGAGGGCTTTGCCAGGACCCGGCTGGTGTTTTCACAGCGGCTGATACGCCCCGGTGGAACCCTATCCGGGCCGGTCCAGATGGCCCTGGCCGATGCCTCCATGTATGCGGCCGTGATGGCAACCATTGGTCAGGTCGAGATGGCGGTGACCAGCAACTTGTCGATCAATTTCCTGGAAAAACCCGCCCCGGGGGACCTGATTGCCGATGCGACAGTGCTGCGCCTGGGGCGACGGCTCGCCTTTTGCGAAGTTCGTCTGTTGTCGCCGGATGCGGAAACCGGTGAGGACACCCTCGTGGCCCACGTGACCGGCAGTTATGCCTTGCCCGGCAACCGCTGATTGCCGGCCGTTTCGGCCGTTGGTGTAGGGATCAGCTCAGGTACCCCAGTGGCAGCGATGTGCTGTCGATCACCCGCCTTAACACGAAACTGGAGTGTACGCCGCTGACTCCCTGAATACGGGTGATGCGGTTCAGCAGAAAGTGGTGGTAATGGTCCATATCCGGCACCACCACCTTGAGCATGTAGTCGGCGTCCTGGCCGGTGATCAGATAGCACTCCTGAACTTCCGGATATTCGCCCACCTTTGCTTCGAATTCAGCAAAACGCTCCGGTGTGTGGCGGTCCATGCCGATCAGGATGATGGCAGTCAGCGATAGCCCCAGTTTCTTATGATCCAGAATGGTTACCTGGCGCAGGATGATGCCGGATTCTTCCAGTGCACGGACCCGGCGCAGGCAGGGCGATGGGGACAGACCCACCTTGTCGGCCAGTTCCTGGTTGGTCAGTGAACCGTCTTTCTGCAACTGTTCCAGTATATTCCGGTCGATCCGGTCAATTTTTATCAGTGGCTGGCTGTTTACCGACATAAAAAATCACCTTTTATGTTTCTGGCGCAATTAAAGTCTAATAAATAGTCTTTCAGGGCTAAAAAAGCAATCATTAACCCCGTCTGATTGGTTAGCATGTGTTTCATCACAGAAATCCATTGTGTCGGCGCCCGCACGTCGGCAAAACAGGGACTAAACGTCATGGCATTCGATCACCGCAAATACATCCCGTTCAGACCGGTTGCAAAAACCGATCGCCGTTGGCCCGATCAGGTCATTGAGAAGGCGCCCCGCTGGTGCGCGGTGGATCTGCGGGACGGCAATCAGGCGCTGGTCAAGCCCATGACAGTTGCACAGAAACAGCGGTTGTTCGATCTGCTGGTCAAGGTAGGCTTCAAGGAAATTGAAATCGGTTTCCCTGCGGCCAGCCAGCCGGATTTTGATTTCTGCCGCAAGCTGATTGAAGAGAACAGGATTCCGGATGATGTACAGATTCAGGTGCTCACCCAGGCACGTCCGGAGCTGATCGAGCGCACTTACAAGGCACTCGAAGGGGCCAGAAAGGCCATTGTTCACGTGTACAACTCAACCTCTACCGTCCAGCGCGAGCAGGTGTTCGGCATGGACCGGGAGGGTGTCAAAGAGATTGCGGTAAACGGTGCCCGGGTGGTGAAAGCCATTGCCGAGAAGTATCCGGACACCCAGTGGACGTTCCAGTATTCCCCGGAAAGCTTCACTGGCACTGAACTGGATTACGCAGCGGAAGTCATTGACGCCGTCAACGATGTCTGGCGCCCGGACCAGGGCCAGCCGGTGGTGATCAACCTGCCGGCTACCGTCGAAATGGCAACGCCGAACGTATTCGCGGACCAGATCGAGTGGATCAACGACCGTCTCCGCTACCGGGAACACATCGCCATCAGTGTGCACACCCACAACGACCGGGGTTGCGCCGTTGCGGCTGCAGAACTGGCGGTCATGGCCGGTGCAGACCGGGTTGAGGGTACGCTGATGGGCAACGGCGAGCGTACCGGCAATATGGACCTGGTTACCATGGCCATGAACCTGTATTCCCAGGGCGTTGATCCGACCCTGGACCTGTCCGGCATGGCCGAAATCACCGATGTGGTGGAAGCCTGCACTGAGATCTCGACTCATCCCCGGCACCCTTATGCTGGCGAACTGGTGTTCACCGCGTTTTCCGGCAGCCACCAGGATGCCATCCGCAAATGCCTGGCCAGACGCAACGACGATGATCTGTGGAACGTGGCCTATCTGCCGATTGATCCCCGTGATCTGGGGCGCCGCTATGAAGAAGTAGTCCGTATCAACAGCCAGTCGGGCAAGGGCGGTGTGGCCTATGTACTGGAGCGGGATTACAACATCAGCCTGCCACGCTGGCTGCAGATCGAATTCAGCAAGGTGGTGCAGCGGGAAGCCGAGATCAACGGCGGTGAAATCGACTCGTTGACCATCCACCGGTTGTTTGAAAGCCGCTATCTGAGAGTAGACAAGGCCTGGGAGCTGCGCTCCTACGATCTGCATCGGGATGATAACGGGGTGAAGGCAACGGTCAGCATTGGCCCGGAAAGCAGCCCCACAACCATCAGCGGCCATGGATTGGGTGCCGTTGAGGCAGTGTCTGCCGCCCTGGAAAAACTGTTTGATGTGTCGATTGCGGTAGAGGCCTATGACGAGTTTGCCCTGAGTGAGGGCACCAGTGCCAACGCTCTGGCCTGCATCCGCGTGACGGCAAACGGTCAACACTGCAGCGCCGCCGCCCTGGCGGAAGACACCACGTCAGCGACCTTGCAGGCGCTGTTCTCGGCGGTGTCGCAGGTGGTCGAAATAGAGCCGTCCGTAGCCTGAACTTTTGACCCTTCAGCAAACGAAAAAGCCGGCTCGCGCCGGCTTTTTCTTATCCCTGTGCCCGTGAGGGGCAGAGGGCGGGATTGGTAACAGCAGCCCTGGATCAGACTGGCGTCACGTTCTCCGCCTGTGGGCCTTTGGGGCCCTGGGTCACAGTGAACTGCACCTGCTGACCTTCGGTCAGGGTGCGGAATCCGCTGGAGTTGATTGCACTATAGTGAACGAATACGTCACTGCCACCGTCCTGAGCAATAAAGCCAAAGCCTTTGGACTCGTTGAACCACTTAACCTGGCCTGTTTTTGTGTCTGACATTGATCTTTCCTGTATTTCTGCAATTTTCCCTCACGGGACGTTCAAGCTATTTTTCAAGCTTTTTTCAGTATAGACCGCCTATGGGGGGCGTCAACGCCTCGGAACAAGAATCCATCAACCCTTCAACTGCACGCTGATTTCCTCAAGAATGGCAGGGTCGTCGATGGTGCTGGGTACCTTGTATTCTTCGCCATCAGCGATCTGCCGTATTACCCTGCGCAGAATTTTTCCGGACCGGGTCTTGGGCAAACGTTCAACCACCAGCGCCCGGCGGAAGCAGGCAATGGCACCAATGCGGTCCCGCATCATTTCCACCAGTTCCTCTTCCAGCTCGTCGTGGCTTATAGTGGCGCCGTCCTTTACCATCACCAGCCCGATCGGCACCTGACCTTTCATGTCGTCCTGGGCGCCCACAACACAGCATTCCGCGATGGCAGGGTGGCTGGCGAGAACTTCTTCCATTTCGCCAGTGGACAACCGGTGCCCGGCGACATTGATGACATCGTCGGTCCGCCCCATCACGAACACGTAGCCGTCCTCGTCCACAAAACCGCCGTCACCGGATGTGTAGAACCCGGGAATCGGATCCAGGTAGGTTTTCCGGAAGCGCTCGTCATCGCCCCAGACGGTAGTCATGCAACCCGGTGGCAGTGGCAATTTGACTGCAATCTGGCCCTGCTCACCGGCCGGCATCTGCGAGCCTTTAAAGTCAACAACCTGAACGTTGAAGCCGGGGGAGGGAAAGGTTGCCGAGCCCGGTTTCGTGGTCATCTGCTCGATGCCCACCGGGTTACAGCAGATGGCCCAGCCGGTCTCTGTCTGCCACCAATGGTCCAGGACGGGAAGGCTGGTGTGTTCTTTCAGCCATTCATAGGTAGCCGGGTCAAGCCTTTCTCCGGCCAGGAACAGGCGCTTCAGTGAACTGATGTCGTACCGGCTCATCAGGTCTGCTTCCGGGTCCTCCTTGCGAACCGCCCGGAAAGCCGTGGGCGCAGTAAACAGGAAATTGACCTTGTGGTCCTGAACGACGCGCCAGAAGGCGCCGGCATCCGGTGTCTTGACCGGTTTGCCTTCAAAAAGAATGGTGGTGCAGCCCGCCAGAAGCGGGCCATAAACGATATAGCTGTGGCCCACGACCCAGCCAACGTCGGACGCTGCCCAGAACACATCCCCGGGGCCGGCGTTGTAGACCAGGTCCATGCTGTAACGCATGGCTACCGCATGGCCGCCGTTGTCCCGGACAACGCCTTTGGGTTTGCCGGTAGTTCCGGAGGTGTAAAGAATATAGAGCGGGTCGGTGGCGGCAACCGGCACGGGGGTAGCCGGCGTGGCGTCCGCCACCATTTCCTGCCAGTCAAAGTCGCGCCCGGACGTCATTGTGGCTGCGACCTGGGGGCGCTGATAGATCACACAGAATTCGGGTTTGTGCTGCGCCTGCTCGATGGCTTTGTCGACCAGCGGCTTGTATTCGATGATCTTCTGTACTTCGATTCCGCAAGAGGCGGTAATGACCGCTTTCGGTGAGGCGTCGTCAATTCTGACCGCAAGTTCGTTGGCCGCAAATCCGCCAAACACCACCGAGTGAACCGCGCCAATCCGTGCACAGGCGAGCATGGCGACGACTGCCTGCGGAATCATCGGCATGTAGATGATGACCCGGTCGCCTTTCTCAATGCCACGGCTTTTCAGGGCGCCTGCAAACAGGGCTACTTCCTGGGTCAGTTCATTGTAGGTGTAGGTGAGCTGGCTGCCGGTAACGGGGGAATCATAGATGAGGGCGTTCTGGTTTCCACGCCCGGCGCGTATATTGGCGTCCAGAGCGGCATCGCAGGTGTTGATCAGGCCGTCGGGAAACCATTGGCCATGGCCATTATCGGTGGGGGTCCATATGGTTTTCGGGGGTTCAATCCAGCTGACATCGGCCGCTTTTTCCCGCCAGAACTCGTCGGGAGTGTCCATCGAACGCCTGAATTCTGCCTCGTATCCCATACGTTCCACCTTGCTGTTCCCGCTGCGTTTTTTTCAGGATGAAAATCTGCTCAGGATCAAAGTAAGGCGGTTTAAAAATCTGGGCCAGTAGACCATCGGCTAAGGGTTTACCGAGGTCACCTTCGCTTCGATCCGGCCCTTGGCGACGCGGGCGGTGACCGAGTCGCCAACATTCAGGCCGTCGGCATCACGAACGATACCGCCGCCACTGTCCTGGACGATGGCGTAACCCCGTCCCAGGGTAGCCAGGGGGCTGACCACGTTGAGCGTTTGCGCCAGGTGCTCAAGTCTGTTGGTCTGTCGTTCCAGGCGCTGGCTGATGGACGCCACAAGACGCTCATCAAGGCCTTTGAGGCTGCTCTTGCTGTCAGCCAGGCGACGAGAAGGGGACTGCATTGCCAATCGCTGGCTCAGATGGGCTGATTGAACTCTGGAGCGGTCCAGGCGCTGATGAATTGCCTTGCCGAGGCGAACATCCAGTTCGTCCATCCGCTGGGCCTTGTCCATCAGCTGCCGTCTCGGGTCGCGAAGGCGGGCCGTCAGGTGTCTGAGGGAGGTTTCCATGCGGGTCAGCGCCCGTCGCGCAGCGCCAGCAAGGCGGAGCTCGCTTTGCTGCAGCTGTTTTATCCAGGCGGTCTGATCCGGTGAGATTTTTTCTGCTGCGGCCGAGGGAGTCGGCGCCCGCAGATCTGCGACAAAGTCAGCGATGGTCACGTCCACCTCATGGCCGACGGCGCTGACCGTGGGCAGGGCTGATGCGGCGATTGCCCGGGCAACGGCCTCTTCATTAAAGCACCAAAGGTCTTCCAGCGAACCGCCGCCACGGCTGATAATCAGGACATCAGCGACACCATGAGCGTTGGCGGCCTGAATTGCCCTGACGATGTCACCGGTTGCAGCTTTGCCCTGAACGGCGGTTGGGTAGAGTGTCACCGGAATCGCCGGACAGCGCCGGGCCAGCACTGTGAGGATGTCGTGGATGGCCGCACCGGTTGGGGAGGTCACCACGCCAATATGCCGGGGCAGGGGTGGCAACGGTTTCTTGCGGCTTTCATCAAACAGGCCTTCCTGTTGTAGCCGTGCTTTCAGGGCTTCGAAGGCCTGCTGCAACGCGCCGGCGCCAGCCGGTTCTATCTGCTCAACGATAATCTGGAAGTCGCCCCGGTTCTCATAAAGTGTGACCTTGCCACGAATCCGGACCTGGTCACCTTCCTTCGGTATATCCCTTACCCGTTGGTTGAAGCCACGAAACATGGCGCAGCGAATCTGGCACTTTTTATCTTTCAGTGAAAAATACCAGTGGCCGGAGGAGGGGCGTGACAGGCTGGACAATTCACCCTCCACCCAGACCTGAAGAAAACTGGCCTCCAGAAGATGTTTCACCTGATGATTCAGTTCACTGACGGAAAGCGCCCGGGTCAAATCAGAACTCCAGCTGGTTGTATACGCAAATGCCGAAAAAGGGAAAGCAAAAGTAACGGAATTTCAGAAAGATGCAAATGGCAGCCCGATGGTCGGCGGTTTACTGTCAATCACCACGCATTTATAATAGGTCGATTAAGAATTTTGCTTTGCCGCTACTTCCTGACAGTGAATCGGGAGCCGGCATCGGAATTCTCCAATCTAGCATGTTCAAAAGGCGGATCCCAATGCTGCGAATTGCCGAAGAAGCCCTCACGTTTGACGATGTTCTGCTGGTTCCGGGGCGCTCAGAGGTCCTGCCCCACCAGGTTAACCTGAAAACCCAACTGACAAAGGGTATCGACCTCAACATTCCGTTGCTGTCATCAGCCATGGATACGGTCACCGAGGCCGACCTGGCCATTGCCATGGCTCAGGAAGGCGGCATCGGCATCATGCACAAGAGCATGTCCGTGGAGCAGCAGGCTGCTGCGGTTCGCAAGGTCAAGAAATACGAAAGCGGCGTGGTCAAGGATCCGATCACAGTCACCCCCGAAACCACCGTCCGCGAGCTGGTGGACATCACCACTGCCAACAACATATCGGGGCTTCCGGTGGTCGATGGCAGGGACCTGGTTGGTATAGTGACCGGCCGTGATATCCGGTTCGAAAGCCGGATGGACACGCTGGTTCGCGAAATCATGACCGGCAAGGACCGTCTGGTTACCGTCAAGGAGGGGGCCGACCTCGAAGACGTCAAGGAGCTGTTGCACCGCAACCGCATTGAAAAAGTGCTGGTGGTGAATGACAACTTTGAGCTGCGCGGCCTGATCACGGTCAAAGACATTCAGAAAGCCAAGGATTACCCGCTTGCCTGCAAGGATGACCAGGGTCGTCTGCGAGTTGGCGCTGCCGTGAGCACCGGTGGTGACACCGACGCGCGGGTTGGCGCACTGGTAGAGGCAGGCGTTGATGTGATCGTTGTCGACACCGCCCATGGCCACTCGAAAGGCGTGATTGACCGGGTTCGCTGGATCAAGCAGACCTTCCCCGATGTTCAGGTGATCGGTGGCAACATCGCAACCGCGGCGGCGGCCATTGACCTCGCAGACGCCGGCGCCGACGCGGTGAAAGTGGGCATCGGCCCCGGTTCCATTTGCACAACGCGGATTGTGGCGGGCATTGGTGTGCCTCAGATTACCGCCGTATCCAACGTTGCTGCGGCCATGCTGGAGCGCGGTGTACCGGTGATTGCAGATGGCGGCATCCGATTCTCTGGCGACATCTCCAAGGCTATCGCAGCGGGCGCGCACAGCGTGATGATTGGCAGCCTGCTCGCCGGCACGGATGAGGCCCCGGGTGAGGTCGAACTGTTCCAGGGCCGCAGTTACAAGGCCTATCGTGGGATGGGTTCCATTGGCGCCATGGGTCAGGGTTCCGGTGACCGTTACTTCCAGGACGCCAGTAAAGGCATCGAGAAGCTGGTGCCGGAAGGTATTGAAGGCCGCGTTGCCTGCAAAGGTCCCATGCGAAACATCGTTCATCAGTTGATGGGCGGCCTGCGGGCTTCCATGGGCTACACCGGTAGCGCCACCATGGAAGAAATGCGCACCAAGCCGGAATTCGTCCGGATCACCAATGCGGGCATGCGGGAGAGCCACGTGCATGACGTGACCATTACCAAAGAAGCGCCCAACTACCGCATCGGCTAATCGGTTTCCGACAAGCGCGACCCTTAACCGGTTCGCGCTTTTTTCTTTCTGATCTGAGGATTTCATGGCTCACAACATTCACGACCACCGCATTCTGATTCTCGATTTCGGTTCCCAGTACACCCAGCTGATTGCGCGCCGGGTTCGTGAGATCGGCGTCTACTGCGAAGTCAGGGCGTTCGATATCACCGAAGAGGAACTGGCCGATTTCGCGCCCAAGGGAATCATTCTCGCCGGTGGCCCCGAATCCGTGACCCAGCTCGGCGGCCCCAGGGCACCGGAAGGTCTGTTTGAGCGTGGAATCCCGATCCTCGGTATCTGCTATGGCATGCAGACCATGGCCGAGCAGCTGGGCGGACGTGTCGCCAGCTCCGAGAAGCGTGAATTTGGCTATGCCCAGGTCAAGGTCAGAGCCGAAGGTCCATTGCTCAAAGACATCACCGATCACCTGACAGCCACCGGCGAATCCCTGCTGGATGTATGGATGAGCCATGGCGACAAAGTTGTCCAGATGCCTGACGGCTTCGAGCTCCTGGCTTCTACGGAAAGCGCGCCGATTGCTGCCATGCAGGATGTCTCACGGAACCTGTATGGCGTTCAGTTCCACCCGGAAGTCACCCATACGCTGCAGGGCAAGCGTATCCTCGAGCATTTCGTGCACAACATCTCAGGCTGCGAAGCGCTCTGGACTCCCGCAAAAATTGTTGATGATGCGGTAGAGCAGATTCGCAGTCAGGTGGGCAAGGACAAAGTCCTGCTGGGCCTTTCTGGCGGAGTCGACAGTTCGGTGACGGCGGCGCTTCTGCACAAGGCCATTGGCGACCAGTTAACCTGCGTATTTGTGGATAACGGCCTGCTGCGCCTGCACGAGGGCGATCAGGTGATGGACATGTTCGCCAGCAACATGGGCGTCAAGGTGATCCGGGTGGATGCGGAAGATCTGTTTCTGTCCAAGCTCAAGGGTGTCGACGACCCCGAGGCCAAGCGCAAGATCATCGGTAACACCTTCATTGACGTTTTTGACAGCGAAGCGGCGACCATCACGGATGTGAACTGGCTGGCCCAGGGCACTATTTACCCGGATGTCATAGAATCTGCCGCCTCCAAGACCGGTAAGGCCCATGTGATCAAGTCCCACCATAATGTGGGCGGGCTGCCGGAAACCATGAAAATGAAGCTGGTGGAGCCGCTTCGGGAGCTGTTCAAGGATGAAGTGCGCCGCATCGGCCTTGAACTTGGCCTGCCTTACGATATGGTCTACCGCCATCCCTTCCCGGGGCCTGGCCTTGGCGTGCGGATTCTGGGCGAAGTGAAGAAAGAATACGCGGATATTCTTCGCAGGGCAGACGCCATTTTCCTGGAAGAGCTGCACCGGGCGGACTTCTACCACAAAACCAGCCAGGCCTTTGCCGTATTCCTACCGGTGAAATCCGTGGGCGTGGTGGGCGATGCCCGCCGATACGAATATGTGGTTGCACTGCGCGCCGTGGAAACCATTGATTTCATGACCGCCCGCTGGGCCCACCTTCCTTATGAGCTGCTGGAAACCGTTTCTAACCGGATTATCAACGAGATCGAGGGTGTCTCCCGGGTGACTTACGACGTGTCATCCAAGCCGCCTGCGACCATTGAGTGGGAGTGACGGGAAACCGACTTTTCCCAGAAAAAGGGCTAGACTGTGATTTACTTTAACAACGCAGTCTGGTCCTATGCATCGTGTTAAAAACTTCCTGTCGTTCGTTGTCTTTTTCTTTTTTCTGGCCCTGCTGCAGGGCTGTGGTGGCGGTGGGGGAGGCGGCGACGATGCACCTTCGGTCAGGCTGGTTTCGCTGGAACTCTCATCGATCGATTCAGCGCTCGAAGTTGGCGATGAACGGCAGCTCAGAGCCGCCGGCCTCTATTCCAATTCAACCGCGGAAGATCTCAGCACCCGGGTAACCTGGTCTGTCGACGACGAGAGCGTGGCAACGGTGTCCGGTTCGGGCCTGCTGACGGCTCTGGCGGTGGGCACGACGACGGTCAGGGCCAGCCTTGACGGGCTGTCGGCCCAGCGCTCAGCGACGGTCTCTCCGGCGAGCCTGCAAGCAATTTCGATCAGCGCCCCGGTTTCCCGGGTTGCCGTGGGTATCAGCACCCGATTCTCGGCGGTTGGCCTTTACTCGGACGGACAGCGGCGGGACATCAGTGATCAGGTGGCCTGGTCGGTATCAGACCTTAACGTGGCAACGATTGATCCGGACAGCGGTCTGCTGACTGGCGCCGCGGAGGGTGAGGTCACCGTGACGGCAAGTGAAGACGGCGGCCTGAACGGAACCGCCGAATTTACCGTCAGCCCCGCCACCCTGCAAGGTTTGCAGGTCAATCCCGCCTCCCTGAGCCTGGCGAGAGGCACCTCGCGTTTAGTGGCGGTGACCGGCATTTTCTCTGACGGCAGCAACCAGAACGTGACGGAACAGGTTGGCTGGAGCAGTTCTGCCGAGAACCTGGCGGTTGTGACCGGCAGTTCGCTTGTCGAGGCCCTGGAACAGGGAACTGCCACTCTGACAGCGAGTCTGGAAGGCGAGCAGGTGGATTTGGCGGTGACGGTCACCGATGCAGATCTGGTATCCCTTTCTCTGACGCCGGTGAACGCAAGCATACCCCTGGGTCTATCCCTGCGCTATGTCGCTCAGGGAACCTTTACAGACGGTAGCGTGCAGGATCTGAGTGATCTTGTTACCTGGACGTCCTCTGATCAAACCGTTGCCGTGATCAGTAACAGCAGCAGTTCTAGAGGCAGAGTGGACACACTGGCCCTGGGCACCTCAACTATTACCGCCGTCGCCGATGGCGTTGCGCAAAGCACCGACTTGACGGTAGATGATGCCCAGCTAACCAGTATCGACCTCGAACCTACCCAGCAAACGGTGGCCAATGGCAGCGATGCCACGATTCGTGCTTTTGGCCAATACACCGATGGAAGTCGTATCGATATTGGCTCGTCAGTCAACTGGAATACCGGCAGTCCCGGACTTATTGATCTTACCTTGGTAGCTGATGGCAGGATCAGAACTCTTGCCCAGGGGGAGGCACTGGTCACCGCCGAACTGGACGGTATTAGCAGTCTGGCCAATATCAGTGTCACAGATGCCATTCTGACCAGTATCAGCATCGAATCTGCCGCCACTAGCCTGGCCGATGGGACCAGCCTGAAGCTGATTGCCCGCGGCCAGTTTTCGGATGACTCCAGTCAGGATATCAGTGACCAGGTGACCTGGGAGACCAGTGATAGCAGTGTGTTAACGGTCGTCAATGGCGGAGCAGAGGCTGGCACAATCACTGGCCAAAGGCCGGAAACTGCCACTATTTTCGCAAGGTTTGGCGGGGAGATTGGTCAGGAAATTTTTACAGTCAGTCCGGCCGTGATCGAAAACGACGGCCTGTTGATAATGAGCCCCAAAACTGACCTTAATGTGAATGAGGGCGTCCAGGCTAGCGCGCAGGCAACTTACTCCGATGGTTCAGTTCAGGACGTCACTAACCAGGTTAACTGGACAAGTAGTCAGGTTTCGATCGCCTCGGTGGACAATACCCAGGGTAACAAGGGTCGAATCAGGGCTTTGTCTGTAGGTGAGACGCAAATCAGGGCCTCAATAAGCGGGGTTCAGTCAAACAATCTGCCGGTCACCGTTACTCAGAACCCTGACCTGCCGATCGCGCTCACGGTCAGGCCGCAACCAAATATTATCGTCAATGACGGAAACGACCCGTCCGACATCCGAATTAACGTCATTCCAGCCTTGCCGAGTGGCACAGTTGCCGATGGCACAACCGTGATGCTGACGATCAACGAGGGTGAGACGGAACGCATGGAAAGCCTGTCCACGAATGATGGCGTGGCCAGCTACACTTTGAGGTCGAATCACACGGGCGTTGTGACGCTAACCGCAACTCTCGGCGATCTGACCAGCCGTGCAGGGGTGCTTGCCACTCCCAACCTGGAAAACGCCATCATCGCACAGGGGCTGAGCCAGGCAGTTTATGAAAACGACACTTTAAAGGCCGACAGCATCTTCGTTTTGCTGGTGCGAAACCTGTCTAACCGGGTGTTCAACGTCGATAGAATCAGTATCCAGTATCTGGATCCCAACAATGATAATCAGGCGGTTCAGTTCCCTGGCTCGCCTTTCACGAGCCCGGAGGCTACCAGTAATGGGGACTTGACCGCCGGCGAATTCACCTCGATCGGCTATCAACTGGATAACGACATCGAGGCCAGCGTTTACGAGATTATCTACGAGTTTTCCGATGACACTGTCGGGACACTCCAGCCGCTCAGGGGGCGATTCGATTTTGCGGCACCGTAATTTGGGGTTTGTGTCACTTTCTTTTACACCGGGGTGTTACGTTGAAAAGCCAACTGTTTGAAAATCACCCACTTGAGTTCTTGGGTATGGATTATGCGTGATAAATCCCCTGCACGGGGGTCGATTCATCGGCTGTAATTTGGATCAGGTATTGACTCCTCCCAATGGAATGCATGCCCTCGGCATGAGAAGGAGTTTATGTCATGAAATTCAGCACCGTCGTTCGTCACTTTTTCTTTGGTTTTCCTTTTGTTCTTTTCGCCGCGCCCGCGCTGTCCGTGCCGGTTGATCTTTCCGGTTGGCAGATTAATGGCAGCGGAAACTGGTCTTTACAAAGTAACCCGGAGCCGAGCGACTCTGTGTTCCAGAGTCTGAACAGTCGTCCAACGGTTTTCTTCAATGGCCAAAATAGCCAGGGTACAGCTCTGGCGGGTTCGATTGAGGTACAGACCACGTCAGACGACGACTTTATCGGGTTTGTGCTGGGCTACAACGACGGAGATCTGTTTTCCGACGATGCCGACTACATTCTTGTTGACTGGAAGCAAGGTACTCAGAGTGGGTGGGATGCCGGCATGGCCATTTCACGAGTAACAGGCGCTATTGACACTTGTGGAACCTGCACGGCCTCCGATGCGTGGCAGCATACGGGAAACGTTGAAGTTCTGGAGCGTGCTGCCACCCTTGGTAATACAGGGTGGCTGGATAATACCTCCTACCTGTTTGATATCGTCTTCACTTCGTCGAACATTCAAGTGCTTGTCAACGAGGTGCTTCAGTTCGATATTGACGGCAGCTTCCAGGATGGATCTTTCGGCTTCTACAACTTTTCGCAACCTGATGTGTTGTATGCAGGTATAACTGAGGAGGAAGCTCCGGATCCCGACCCCGGGAATGGCTCTGATCCGAAGCCGGTGCCCACCCCCGCCAGCCTTGGCCTGATGATTCTCGGACTTCTCGGTTTGGCGCTGAAAAGGCGTAATCCGATCAGGCAAACATCTGTCTGAACGGCTGTCTTGCTCAGTTGTGATGCAGCTCCTGAAGACACTGTAGTCATGTTAGACTTGCGCCTCTGAAAACACTGGCGTGGTATTAATGATGGTTTTGGTGTGCGGGAGCTGCGAAGACGACGAGTCCTGGATGCGTCGTGCCCTGCAACTGGCAGGGCAGGCTGCCGCCGCGGGTGAAGTTCCGGTGGGGGCGGTGGTTGTCCTTGACGGCATGGAAGTTGGTGCCGGCTTCAACGCACCAATCAGTGGCTGCGACCCTACTGCCCACGCTGAAATCCGGGCCCTGCGCGACGCGGCGCAACGCGTCGGAAATTACCGGTTGCCCGGTGCTACCCTTTACGTCACCCTTGAGCCCTGCACCATGTGCGTTGGGGCGATTGTTCATAGTCGGATCAGCCGATTGGTTTTTGGCGCTGCGGAGCCAAAAGCCGGCGCTGTAGAATCTACCCGACGGACGCTGGACGAAGACCATCTGAACTGGCAGGTAGAGGCCACCGGCGGCGTGCAAGCCGATCAGTGCAGTGACATAATTCAGCGGTTTTTCGCCAACAGGCGGGAAGCCCACCGTTTACGCAAACAGCGAACATCAGGGAAGGAGCAGTAACAGCCATGAAAGTACTGGTAACCGGCGGAGCCGGGTATATAGGCAGCCACGTGGTGCGGCAACTGGGCGAGGCCGGGCACGACGTCGTGGTGTTCGATAACCTGTCTACTGGCTATCCGTGGGCGGTGACCTGCGGCGAGCTTGTGGTCGGTGATCTCGCCGATGAGGCTGCCATCGAACAGGTATTTTCAGCCCACCAGTTCGAGGCTGTGCTTCATTTCGCCGCCAACATTGTGGTGCCAGAGTCCGTCGAAAATCCCCTGAAATACTACAGCAACAACACCCGTAATACCCTTAACCTGCTCAAGGCCGTAGAAAAGCACCGCATTCCCAGAATGGTGTTTTCTTCGACGGCGGCTGTTTACGGCATGCCGGAGCAGACGGTGTTGACCGAAGACCTGCCGCTGGCACCAATCAATCCTTACGGTGCGTCCAAGATGATGAGCGAGCGGATGATCATGGACCTGGCGGCCGCCAGCTCCCTGAATTATGTCATTCTGCGTTACTTCAACGTCGCTGGCGCGAATCCGGATGGGCTGCTGGGGCAGGCCACGCCCGAGGCCACGCATCTGATCAAGGTCGCTTGCGAGTGCGTTACCGGCAAGCGTGAAGGTATGAGCATTTTCGGTACGGATTATGACACCCGCGACGGCACCTGCATCCGTGACTACATTCACGTGGAAGACCTGGCCAAGGCGCACGTAATGGCGCTGGACTACATGGCCCGCGGTGGCGAGTCTCAGGTGCTGAACTGTGGCTATGGCCGTGGCTTCACCGTTCGCGAGGTGATCGATATGGTCAAACTGGAATCGGGCATGGAGTTCAGTGTGACCGAAACCGGGAGGCGGGCAGGTGATCCCGGTGCGCTGATGGCGGATAACACCAGAATAAAAGAAGTGCTGGGATGGGAACCGTCATTCGATGACCTGAAGACCATCGTCTGCACTGCGCTTGCCTGGGAAAAAATCTGGGTAGAGAAACAAATCAAGACATCTAACGAGAGATCGGGAATTTAAGGATGAAGATTACTATTTTTGGCACCGGGTACGTTGGCCTTGTAACAGGCGCCTGCCTGGCTGATGTTGGCCACCACGTTCTTTGCATGGACGTGGACCATGGAAAAATTGAAAAGCTGAAAAACGGGCAGATTCCGATCTACGAGCCCGGGCTTGAGTCCATCGTCAAGCACACGGTCGAGGCCGGTCGTCTGGCATTTACCACTGACACGGAAGAGGCCGTCGGGCACGGTACGCTGCAGTTTATCGCCGTGGGTACGCCGCCGGATGAAGACGGCTCCGCTGACCTGCAATACGTCACCGCCGTTGCACGCTCCATTGGTCAGTACATGACAGACTATAAAGTGGTAGTGGACAAATCCACCGTGCCGGTGGGAACAGGCGACAGGGTAAAAGCGGCCGTACGCGGTGAACTGGACAGGCGCGGCCTGGAACTGGAATTCGACGTGGTATCAAACCCCGAATTCCTGAAAGAGGGCGCGGCCATCAACGATTTCATGAAGCCGGATCGCATTGTCGTCGGTACCGACAGTGACCGTGCCATGGATCTGCTGCGTGAGGTTTACTACCCCTTCAACCGAAGCCACGACCGCATGATTTTCATGGATATCCGGTCTGCGGAGCTGACCAAGTATGCCGCCAACTCCATGCTGGCCACCAAGATCAGCTTCATGAACGAAATCGCCAACCTGGCAGAGCGCCTGGGTGCGGACATCGAGAACGTTCGCCGGGGAATCGGCTCTGACCCACGTATCGGCTATCACTTTATCTACCCTGGCTGCGGCTATGGTGGCTCCTGCTTCCCCAAGGATGTGCAGGCGCTGACGCGCACCGCCAGGGACTGCGATTATGACAGCCGCCTGTTGAACGCGGTGGAGGCCGTCAACAACGCCCAGAAATACGTGCTGTTCGACAAGATCAGCCATTTCTTCAACGGCGACCTGAAAGGCAAAGTGGTTGCTGTATGGGGCCTGGCGTTCAAACCCAACACCGACGACATGCGCGAAGCATCTTCCAGAACCCTGATGCAGGAACTATGGAAAGCCGGTGCCACGGTTCAGGCCTTTGACCCGGAGGCCATGGAAGAGACCCAGCGCATTTTCGGCGACCAACCAGGCCTGACCTTGTGTGGCACCAAAGAGCAGGCAATCAAGGGGGCTGATGTACTGGCGATCTGTACAGAGTGGAAAGAGTTCCGTTCACCGGATTTCGAGGCCATTGCTTCAGCGCTCAGTGACAAGGCGGTATTTGATGGCCGTAACCTCTATGAGCCGGAAATGCTGGAGCGCCATGGCATGATCTACTACGCCATCGGCCGTGGCCGGAACCAGTTTCACGGAAACTGAAGGAGCCGAGATGAGCAGCGCCGTGCCGTTTGTGCTTCATGAAAAGCTGGAGGCCGATACCATACCCCTCGGCCACAGCCAGCTGTGTGAGGTGCGACTGATGAACGACAGCCAGCTGCCCTGGGTGCTGCTTGTGCCCCGGGTGGCGGATATTCGCGAAATTTACCAGTTGCCCAAACAGCAGCAGATGAGGCTGGCGGAGGAATCGTCCCTGTTGGGCGAGGGAATGATGGACGCGTTTTCCGGCGACAAGTTCAACGTGGCAGCACTGGGAAACATGGTGCCGCAGTTGCACCTGCATCATATTGTCCGCTTCGAGGGCGACCCGGCCTGGCCAGGCCCGGTGTGGGGAAAGCTGACGCCTGAACCTTATGACGAAACTGGGATTGCGGAATTCAGGGCCCGGCTTCGATCAACCCTCGACGCCCTGAAATAGTCTCAGTTGCCGCGATCGGCAATCGCCCGGGAGCCGACCAGGATGATCCGGAGCTCGGCTTTCAGTTTGTCTTTCAGGACTTCTTTTTCAGCGCTGGTGGCATCCAGTGCCTCTGCGCCCTGATTGAATACCAGCGTCACCATGGCCTCCGCAACCAGTCTTGAGCTGTATAGCGGTCGGTCACGTTCTTCAGCAATGCGTTTCAGGTCTGCTTCCAGCTCTGCCACGAAATGATCAATCTCGGCCCTTATCGCGGTTCGGAAAGGTTTTGAAACACCAGTGCTTTCCCGCAGCATCAGCCGAAACAGGTTGGCGTTGTTGCCCAGGTATTCCATGAAGGTATCCACAGACGTGCTGATGGCGCTGCCATCCCGGGCGATCCGCTTGCGCGCCTGGCGCATCAGCTGGCGCAGAGCGACGCCGCCTTCGTCCACCAGTTCAAGCCCCAGTTCGTCCAGCTCGTTGAAGTGCCGGTAGAATGACGTTGGCGCTATGCCCGCTTCCCGCGCGACTTCCCGCAGGCTCAGGCTGCCAAAGCCGCGCTCGGCGCTTAGCAGGGCCAGGGCAGCGTCCATCAGGGCGCGCCTGGTGCGCATTTTCTGTTCGGCTCTGGTGGTCAAGATCACACTCCAAGGGCTTTAAAAGGGCCTCATTCTAGTCTTCAATCACCAAACCGTCATCTACGAACCCTTTACGCACACGGTGCCTGATTTTCAGTGTCATTGTGTTTATAATGGCGCACTTTTCGCACACATCAGAATCAATTCGCACACATCAGAAAGAACGGGAACCGGTATGCGCAGTCACTATTGCGGTGGGATCAATGAATCCCACATCGATCAGGAAGTCACACTTTGCGGTTGGGTGCACCGTCGCCGCGATCATGGCGGGGTTATCTTTCTGGATCTTCGTGATCGGGACGGCATGTCCCAGGTGGTGATTGACCCGGATACCCCTGAAAGTTTTGCACTGGCGGAAAAGGTCCGCAGCGAGTTTGTGATCCAGATCACCGGCCGGGTACGTCGCCGTCCGGCCGGCACCGAGAACAGCAACATGTCCACCGGGCAGGTTGAAGTGCTGGGTAAGCAGCTGGCCATTCTGAACGCCGCTGCTACGCCGCCGTTCCCGCTGGACGAGCATGTGGATGTGGGCGAGGACGTGCGCCTCAAGTACCGCTTTGTGGACCTGCGCCGCCCGGAAATGATCAACCGCCTGCGGTTCCGTTCGCGGGTCACCAGCTATGTCCGCAACTTTCTGGACAGCAACGGCTTCATGGATGTGGAAACCCCGATTCTTACCCGTGCAACGCCCGAAGGCGCCCGGGATTACCTGGTGCCGAGCCGTACCCACGAGGGTTCCTTCTTTGCGCTGCCGCAATCGCCGCAGCTGTTCAAACAGTTGCTGATGGTGTCCGGCATTGACCGTTACTACCAGATCGCCAAGTGTTTCCGCGATGAAGACCTGCGCGCGGATCGCCAGCCGGAATTCACCCAGATTGATATCGAGGCTTCCTTCGTTGACGAAGAAACCCTGATGTCCCTGACCGAAGACATGACCCGCTCGCTGTTCCGGGATGTGATGCAGGTGGATCTGCCCGAGTTTCCGCGCATGCCTTATGCTGAAGCCATGCAGCGATACGGCAGCGACAAGCCAGACCTGCGAATCCCCCTTGAACTGATCGATGTGGGCGATCTGGTTGCCGGTGTGGATTTCAAGGTATTCGCCGGCCCTGCCAACGATGAGAAGGGTCGCGTTGCCGCCCTGCGAGTGCCCAAGGGCGGAGAGCTGACCCGTAAGCAGATCGACGACTACACCAAGTTTGTGGGCATCTACGGCGCTAAAGGTCTTGCCTACATCAAGGTCAACGACGTATCGAAAGGCGTTGAAGGCCTGCAGTCACCGATCATCAAGTTCCTGGGTGACGATGTGGCCCAGGCCGTGATTGAGCGTGTTGCTGCGGAAGATGGCGACATTGTGTTCTTCGGTGCCGACAAGACCAACGTGGTCAACGAAGCCCTGGGCGCGTTACGCATCAAGGTCGGTCACGATATGAACCTGCTGACGTCCGAGTGGGCACCACTGTGGGTGGTGGATTTCCCAATGTTCGAGGAAACCCCGGACGGTGGCCTGACCGCCATTCACCACCCGTTTACGGCGCCATCCTGCACACCGGAAGAACTGGAAGCCTCACCGGCAACCGCTCTGTCCCGCGCGTACGACATGGTTCTGAACGGTACCGAATTGGGCGGTGGTTCCATCCGTATTCACGATCAGTCTACCCAGGAAGGCGTGTTCCGCGCTCTGGGCATTGCCGATGACGAGGCCCGCGAAAAATTCGGCTTCCTGCTGGATGCTCTGAAATACGGCTGTCCTCCTCACGGTGGTCTGGCCTTTGGTCTGGACCGGCTGATCATGCTGATGACCGGCGCAAGCTCAATCCGCGACGTGATCGCCTTCCCGAAAACCCAGAGCGCCACCTGTCTGATGACCCAGGCGCCGGGCGAGGTGACCGACAAGCAGTTGCGCGAATTACACATTCGCCGCCGCAAGCCGGCCGCCAAAGCGGGCGAGGGCAACACGGCCGATCAGGAGTAACAGTTGAATCGGGGCGCCTACGGGCGCCCTTTTGTCATCAGCAGACTGTGCGTTATTCGAGGAAACCGAGTGCCGATCATCATGGGCGTCGACCCCGGCTCGCGAATCACCGGTTACGGTGTTATCCGCGTTGACGGGCGGGTGATAGAGTATCTGGACAGCGGTTGCATCCGCGTTGGCGAAAAGCCCATGGCGGAGCGGCTGCAGACCATTTTTCACAGCCTGGCGACCCTGATTGGCGAGTACCGGCCAGAGGAATTCGCTATTGAGCAGGTCTTCATCGCGCGAAACCCGGATTCAGCGCTTAAACTCGGCCAGGCCCGCGGCGCGGCGATTGTCAGCGCGGCCAATAGTGGTCTGGCCGTGCATGAATATTCTGCCCGTCAGGTAAAGCAGGCCGTAGTAGGCAAGGGCGGTGCCGATAAGGCGCAGGTTCAGCACATGGTTCAGGTACTGTTGGCGCTGTCCCGCAAGCCTCAGGCGGACGCTGCGGATGCGCTGGCCATTGCCCTTTGCCATGCACACATGAGTCAGAGTATTACCCGTTTGGCCGGGAGTGGCGGGAAGGTTCGCGATGGGCGAGTTCGGCGCTAATTTTTGTGAGTTTGGGACCTGCCCCCTTGCTTCGGCACTGTCCAGTGCAAAACCCTAGAAGAACTGATAAAAAAGCTTTGTTGATCAGGAGGAATGCCGGTGATCGGTCGAATACGTGGAATGCTCATTGAGAAATCGCCAGGGCAGGCACTAGTAGAGTGTTCAGGTCTTGGTTATGAAGTCGACATTCCGCTAACCACTTTTTTCAACCTTCCCGATCCTGGTGAAGAGGTGGTGCTCCACACCCATTTTGCAGTTCGTGAAGACCACCAGAGCCTGTTTGGCTTCTCTGCTCGATTTGACCGGGACCTTTTCCGCCAGTTGATCAAGGTAAATGGCGTCGGACCCAAAATGGCCGTTGGTATTCTTTCAGGCCTGGATGCCACTCAGTTCATTCGCTGCGTTGAAGCCCGTGATATTAATTCCCTGGTCAAGCTGCCGGGTGTGGGCAAGAAAACGGCAGAGCGGCTGCTGATTGAGATGACTGACCGGATCAAGCAGCTCGAAGGCCAGTTTATCCCTAATACAGAAGGCGTAACTCCGACAGACTCGGCGGCCGTTCAGCCGGTGCCTGCAGGCCATTCGCCGGTCGAAGAAGCCGAGTCGGCGCTGATCTCTCTGGGCTACAAACCCCAGGAAGCCACCAAGGCCATCAGCCGAATTGCGGAGGAAGGTATGTCCAGTCAGGAGCTTATCAGGCTGGCATTGCGGGCTATGATTCCGGCAAACTGACTCGTACAGAGATCGCACAGGCTCCCACAAGCCCTGTCCGTTGGCGCAGGCACCTGTTGCAGGATCGAGTTAATGTGTATAGAGCGTAACGTGACAGTAAACCGGCGGTTCGTAAAATTGCGGTAAGATGTTGATTCACTCCAGCGAGTACACCAATGATTGAGTCAGATCGCCTGATCACAGCCCAGGCAGGCCAGTACGAAGAAGTTCAGGACAGGGCTATTCGCCCCGGTGTACTGGCCGATTACGTAGGCCAGCCAGCGGTTCGTGAGCAGATGGATATCTTTATCTCTGCCGCTCGTGGCCGTGAGGAAGCGCTGGACCACGTGCTGATCTTCGGTCCGCCCGGCCTCGGCAAGACCACACTTGCCAATATCATTGCCAACGAAATGGGCGTTTCCATCAAGACCACCTCCGGCCCTGTACTGGAAAAGGCCGGTGATCTGGCGGCCATGCTGACAAATCTTGAAGCAGGTGATGTGCTGTTTATTGATGAAATCCATCGCCTGAGTGCGGCTGTGGAAGAAGTGCTGTACCCCGCCATGGAAGACTACCAGCTGGACATCATGATCGGTGAGGGCCCCGCGGCCCGGTCGATCAAGCTCGACCTTCCGCCGTTTACGCTGGTTGGCGCGACCACCCGCGCCGGGCTACTGACTTCGCCACTGCGGGATCGCTTCGGCATTGTTCAGCGCCTGGAGTTCTACAACACCAAAGACCTGACCAGTATTATCCTGCGCTCTGCGCGACTGTCCTCGGTCAGCATTGATCAGGGCGGGGCCTTTGAAATTGCACGTCGCTCAAGGGGTACCCCGCGAATTGCCAACCGGCTTCTGCGCCGGGTAAGGGACTTTGCCGAAGTGAAGGCCGATGGAAAAATCAGCGAATCCATTGCCGATCAGGCGCTAAACATGCTGAAGGTAGACGCTCAGGGTTTCGACCATATGGATCGCCGCTTACTGCTGGCGATGATCGAAAAGTTCGACGGGGGTCCCGTGGGCGTTGAAAGCCTTGCCGCTGCCATAAGTGAAGAGAGGGGCACTATAGAAGATGTGCTGGAACCCTTCCTTATCCAGCAGGGGTTCATGGTGCGCACCCCTCGCGGGCGCATGGTGACGTCCAATGCCTATCAGCACTTCGGTGTCACGCCTGCAAATCCTGACCGGGAGGACCTCTTTGACTGAGTCCGCGGTAAATCCGTTTTCGTTGCCGCTGAGAGTTTACATCGAAGACACGGATGCCGGCGGCATTGTCTATCACGCCAAGTACCTGCATTACATGGAGCGGGCCCGAACCGAGTGGGTGCGCAGTTTTGGCGTAGGGTTGCGTGACGGGTTGAGCGACAACATCAGTTACGTCGTACAGAAACTGTCAATCCATTATGGTGTACCGGCAAAGCTGGATGACCAGTTGAGCGTTACAACCGAACCCGTGGGCTTCGGCCGGGTATGGATGGATTTTCGGCAGCGCGTGATCAGGGTGTCGGACCAGAAAGAGCTGGCCAGCGCCGATGTGCGTGTTGCCTGTATTGCGCTGGATTCCGGGCGACCGCGCCGTTTGCCGCCAGCCATGGCGGAACTGCTTGCGCACAGCCACAAACCGGTTTAACGGCCGAACGAAAGAACGAACAAGGAGCTAAAGGTGGAGTCAGAACTTTCTGTCTGGTATCTCATTGCGAATGCCGGAGTACTCGTTCAGCTGGTCATGCTGTTGCTGGCGCTGGCGTCGGTGGTTTCCTGGGCGCTGATCTTCCAGCGCATTCAGGTGATGAGAAAAGCCAGGCAGGCGCAGCTCGCTTTCGAAGAGCGGTTCTGGTCCGGCATGGACCTGGGCAAGCTCTACCGGGAAGTTACCGAGAACCCGACGCCGTTTTCCGGGCTGGAATCCCTGTTCCGAGCTGGCTTCAAGGAGTTTTCCCGCCTGCGTCAGCAAAGCCGGGATGCAGATGCGGTGATGGAAGGAACCCAGCGGGCCATGAGGGTGGCCTTCTCCCGGGAACAGGAGCGTCTGGAGGCGCATCTGCCGTTTCTGGCCACTGTCGGCTCCACCAGTCCCTATGTCGGCCTGTTTGGTACCGTGTGGGGCATCATGAACTCGTTCCGGGGCCTTGCGCAGGTCCAGCAGGCCACACTGGCCACCGTGGCCCCGGGTATTTCCGAGGCCCTGATCGCCACTGCCATGGGCTTGTTTGCCGCGATTCCGGCGGTTATCGCCTATAACCGGTTCTCGGCCATGTCGGATGCACTGCTGAAAAATTACGAAACCTTTGCAGACGAGTTTTCCAGCATCCTCCACCGTCGGGTCCACAGTTCCGAGGAGCAGGGCGCATGAAAGGTATGGGAATGATGCCTCCCCGGCAGAGCAAGCCAATGTCGGAAATTAACGTGGTGCCCTACATCGACGTGATGCTGGTGCTGCTGGTGATTTTCATGGTGACGGCGCCGATGCTGACCCAGGGGGTCAAGGTGGATCTGCCGGAAACCACCTCGGAACCGATTCAGTCAGACAAAAACGTGGAGTCTATTGTGGTGTCGGTGGATAGTAACGGCGCCTACTTCATGGAAATTGGCGATGAAAGCAGCCAGCCCATGGCCCTTGAGTCTGTGCGTGACCGGGTCTCCAAGATTCTGGCCCAGCGCTCAGACCGGGAAGTTCTGGTGCGTGGCGATGAAAACGTCGGATACGGCACGGTTGTGCGGCTGATGGCGCAACTGCAGGCGGCTGGCGCATCGAATGTCGGCCTGATCACTGAAGCACCGGCAGGTAATGAGTAAATTGTGATTGGTCACGAGCGGGACACAGGAGACAAGGCCCGGGCGCCCTGGAAATCGCCTGTGGCGCTCTCCATATTTCTGCATGGGCTCGTTCTGGTTGTGGCGCTTGCCGGTTGGTCCTGGACCAGTCCGGCTAATGATCCGCCACCACCGAGCATTTCGGCCCGCCTGGTAACCCAGGCCGAACCGGAGCCGAGCCCGGTAGTTGATACGGTTGATGAACCGGACCGGGATCAGGAGCGCCAGCAGGCCCAGGAAGAGCAGCGCCGCAAAGAACAGGAAGCGGAACGCCGCCGCCAGGAACAGGAACGGGCGGAAGAAGCGCGCCGTATCCAGCAGCAACAGGAAAAGGAACGCCAGCAGCAGGCGGAAGCCCAGCGCAAGCAGGAAGAGCAGAGACTGAAAGAACAGCAGGCGGCGAAACAGAAAGCGGAAGCCGAAGCCAAAGAACTGGCCAGGCAAAAAGCGGAGGAGCAGCGACGCAAGGAAGAGGCGGCCAGAAAAGCGGAAGAGGAAAAGCGCCGCGCTGAAGAGGAGCGTCGCAAACAGGAAGAGGCCCGCAGGGCCCGGGAAGAGCAGGAACGCCTTGAAGCTGAGCGCAAGCGTAAGGAGCGTGAGCGTCAGTTACGGGAGTCCCAGCTTGAGGCCCTGGCACAGGAAGCCGCCGAGGAACGCGAGGCAGAAGAACGCAGACGTAAAGAGGCTGCTGCGGCCAAGGCGCGGCAAGCCCAGATGCTGACGGAGAGTGAAAAGTACCGGGCACTGATACGCGACCGTCTGATGAATGAATGGTATCCGCCCTCGTCGGCGACCAGTGAAATGGTGACCGTGCTGCGGATTACCCTGTTACCCACCGGTGAACTGTCATCCGTGGCGATAGAATCGGGCAGCGGCAACACCGCATTCGACAATTCTGCGGTCAGCGCGGCGCGCGCTGTGGGGCGCTACCCGGTTCCCGATGACCAGCAGGTATTCGAGCAGTATTTCCGCCGGTTCCCCATAGAGTTCAACCCAGAGAACGCGAAATAGAGGCAACGAGACAACCATGAGAAATCGGGCTTATAGACCGGACATCAGGCGTTCATTGCTGGTGTTCGTGATACTGTCGCTGTTCACTGTTCCGGCAATGGGTGATGAACTGCTGATCCGGATCACCAAGGGCGCCGACTCCGCCATCCCCATTTCGGTGGTGCCGTTCTCTGAGTCCGGCCAGATGCCCTCTGGTGACAAGGTGTCGCGGATCATCCAGAACGACCTGGAAATGAGTGGTGAATTTGCGCCGCTGCCGCCGGAACAGATGCTCAGCCTGCCTTCCAGGGGCGACGAGGTGTTTTTCCGGGACTGGCGGCTTCTGGGCCAGCGTTATGTGTTGGTAGGGCAGGTGACAAGCGCCGGCGGCACACTCAATGCCCAGTACGAACTTTATGATGTAAGCCAGGAGAAGCGACTGGTCGGCGCAACGGCATCGGCGCCAGCTTCTGCTTCCCGTTCCCTGGCCCATCACATCAGTGACCGGGTTTATGAAGCCATTACCGGCGTTGAAGGAGCCTTTTCCACAAAACTGGCCTACGTAACGCTTGAGAGAAACGCTAACGGCCCGACCTATCGGCTGCAGGTGAGTGATGTAGACGGCAAGCGGGCCCGGGTCAGGCTGGAAAGCGATGAGCCAATCCTGTCGCCGGCCTGGTCGCCGGACGCGAAGAAACTGGCCTATGTGTCTTTTGAAACCGGCAAGCCGGCGGTTTATGTGCATGAGCTGAGCACCGGTAACCGCCAGCGCGTGGCTGATTTCCCGGGCCTGAATTCAGCCCCGGCCTGGTCGGCAGATGGCCAGTCATTGCTGATGACCCTGTCGAAAGATGGCAACGCCGAGATCTACCGGATGAATCTGGCCAGCGGCGATCTAAAGCGCCTGACCAATCACTGGTCGATCGATACCGAGCCCAGTTACGACCATACCGGGAATGGCTTCTTTTTTACCTCGGACCGTTCTGGCGGGCCGCAGATCTATCACAAGGCCAGCGAGAACGCCGAGCCCCGCCGAATCACCTTCGGCAGCCGCTACAACGCAAGGCCTCGCCCCGGCCCGGATGGGGATTATGTATACTATGTACATCAGCGGGATCGGGCCTTTCATATCGCCCGTACCAATCTTGAAAGCGGAGACGAAACGGTTCTGACCCGAACCGAATCGGACGAATCGCCCAGTGTGTCGCCCAATGGTCGAATGCTGATCTACGCCACCAAAAGCGGTGAGAACAGTGTACTGACTGTAATCGCAGCCGATGGCGGCGCGGCCTATAGTCTACCGGCGTCTCGTGGTGATGTGCGCGAGCCAGCCTGGTCACCGATTGTCAGATAGACAGTTAACCCAAACGAAAGGAAGTATTTATGAAAATGACATCGTCAAAAAACGTATTCGCACTGATTTTCTCATTTGCCCTGATCGCTGGTTGTAGCAGCACTGGCGAGACCACCGGTGAAGGCGGCATGGGCACAAGCGCTGGCTCGGCTTCCGGTGAGGAAAGCGGCAGCACTGTGTTCGGTGGTGGGGACGGCAGTGGTGTATCCTCCTCAGAAATGACTGAGCAGGAACGTATGGAAGCTGAAGCCCGTGCAGAGCAGGCCCAGGCAGAAGCCATGCGTGAGATCACCACTTTCTACTTCGATTTCGATACCGCTGAAATCAAACAGGAAGCCCGTGACGTGCTGGTTGCTCATGCCCGTTACCTGCAGGCGAACCCTGGCCAGAATGTCCGCATCACCGGCCATGCCGATGAGCGCGGCACCAAGGAATACAACCTGGCCCTGGGCGAGCGTCGTGCCAATGCGGTTCAGCGATTCCTGGTGGTCAACGGTGCATCACGCGGCCAGACTGAGACCGTCAGCTACGGTGAAGAACAGCCGGCAGTGATGGGTTCCAGCGAAAGCGCCTGGGCTCAGAACCGTCGCGTTGAACTGGATTTTGAATAACAGGCGACCATCATGAGACAGACCCTCATGGCGACTCTGCTGCTCCCGCTGGCCATATGGCCGGCGGGAGCAGTGTTCGCTCAGTCTTCCGGATCTGGGCAGGGCAGCCAGGCCAACGCCGAACTGTTCTATATGATTCAGCAGCTGCAGGGCGAAGTTCGTCGCCTTCAGGGCGACGTTGAAGAGCAGCGCAACCAGATCGACAAGCTGAACAAGCAGGCAAGGGACCGCTACATAGACCTTGACCAGCGTATTCTGAAGCTGTCGTCGGAACTGGCCGAAAGTGATGATTCCGGCTCAGGGACCTCTGGTCCGGCAGATTCCGGGAACAATACCAAGCCGGTCGAAAGACGGGATTATCGCCAGCCTACCTCGGAAGAACGAGAGGCCTACGACCGGATTCAGGCACTGATTCGTGAAGACCGGAATTTCAACGATGCCATCAATGGTCTCTACGACTTCATCGATAAGTACGAGGAAGGTGATCTGACGGTCAATGCCTATTACTGGCTGGGTGAGGTTTACCTCGCGGAAGAACAGCTGGAGCAGGCAAAGCAGGCGTTCACCATTGTGGCCACGCGGTACGGTGATCACCGCAAGGCACCTGACGCGGTTTACAAGCTGGGTGTGACCCTCGACAAGCAGGGCGAGACCGACGAAGCGAAGCGCCGGATGGAAGCGGTGATCCGGAATTATCCCGACAGCAATGCCGCGTCATTGTCTAAAAAGTATCTGGACGGCAAAAGCGGCTGACAGGCGCATTGAAAGAATGTCCGGAAACCTTTGATGCAGGGGTTGATCGGCGCTCAAAAATCATTACTATATGCGCCTCGTTTGGGTCGTTAGCTCAGTTGGTAGAGCAGTTGGCTTTTAACCAATTGGTCGAAGGTTCGAATCCTTCACGACCCACCAAATCAGACGACAGGTTGGTGGTTCTTGATCAACCTGATCGGATTTCCGGTAGTGAGTTTCTGGGAATCGCCAGTTATGGGTCGTTAGCTCAGTTGGTAGAGCAGTTGGCTTTTAACCAATTGGTCGAAGGTTCGAATCCTTCACGACCCACCAACAGAAGGGGAAGGTATTTGCTTCCCGAAAAAAAGAGCCTGTGGGCTCTTTTTTTTTGCCTGAACGTTCATACATCCTGAGTAGGGAAACGTAAACTGATATACTTTTCACGAGTTTGACACGACCGAGACGTTTTGATGACACAAGCCGAAGACCGAATTCTGGTGCAGGAACATCTCGCGCACCGCGCCGAGCCAAAGCCCCTGAGCGCCAGTGAAAAATCCGATCTTGAAACCCGGATCCGGCAGGCGCTCAAAGCCGAGGATGCGGTGCTTGTGGCCCATTATTACACGGACCCGGACATTCAGCGCCTGGCAGAAGAGACCGGGGGCTGCGTGGCAGACTCACTGGAAATGGCCCGTTTCGGCAATCAGCACAAGGCATCTACAGTGGTGGTTGCGGGTGTCCGGTTCATGGGCGAAACCGCCAAGATTCTGAACCCGGAAAAGCGGGTACTGATGCCAACCCTGGAAGCCACCTGCTCCCTCGATATTGGCTGTCCGGCGGACGAATTCGCCGATTTCTGCGATCAGCACCCGGACCGTACGGTGGTCGTTTACGCCAATACCTCAGCAGCGGTCAAAGCTCGGGCTGACTGGGTGGTGACTTCCAGTTGCGCCCAGGCTATTTGCGAATCCCTGGATGCGCGGGGCGAAAAAATTCTCTGGGCCCCGGACAAACACCTGGGGCATTACGTTCGCAAGACCACAGGTGCCGACATGCTGCTGTGGGATGGCTCCTGTATCGTCCACGAAGAGTTCAAGCATCGTGGGCTAGAGGACCTGAAAGCGCTTTACCCGGACGCCGCCGTTCTGGTTCATCCGGAATCTCCCGATGCCGTGGTTGAAATGGCTGACGTAGTCGGTTCCACTTCCCAGCTGATCCACGCGGTTCAGACCTGGCCCAACCAGCAGTTCATCGTTGCCACCGATAACGGCATCTTCTACAAAATGCAGCAGCTGGCACCAGAAAAGACCTTAATCGAAGCGCCCACCGCCGGTAACGGTGCGACCTGTCGCAGCTGCGCCCACTGCCCGTGGATGGCCATGAACGGCCTGGAGAACCTGCTGCGGGTGATCGAGAAGGGCGATCAGGAAGTTCATGTGGATCCTGATCTGCGCGAAAAAGCACTGAGACCGCTGAAAAGAATGCTTGAATTCACCGCCAGCATGAACCTGAAAGCTGCCGGTAACGCGTGATCTTCAGCCTCTGCGCTGGCTGGCTAGCGCAGAGGACACCTCTGAAAGCCTCTCAGTGACAACCTGCCTGGCTGGTGTGCCTGCCGGCAGTTTTTCCTGGGCCTGGCGAAGCTGACGCTCGGCGCCCTCGAGATCCCCAATCAGGATATTGTATTCCGCTCTTGCCCGGTGAACCCCCACAATGTTTCGCGCCATGCCCTCGGCCTCAGCCAGCTCAAGCCAGAGGTATTCACGGTTGGGAAACTCCCGGGTCAGGCGGTTCAGATGATCAACGGCGCGTTCGGCGTTGCCCGATTCAATTTCTATCCGCGCAAGTGTATCGGTAATTGGATAGTTCCCCGGATTGCGCTCGAGCGCCGACTGCATAAGCTGCCTGGCCTCATCAAAGTTTTCCTGGTCCATCAGGGCTTCCGCAAGGGTGACCATATAGGTAATGCGCCCCGGATTGTTCTCCAGAAGCTGGCGCAGTTCGGTTTCTGCCTCGGCCGGGTTGTCGTTTGCCAGCATCGCCACTGCCAGGCCATATCGCAGGGCGCCCTTATATTCAGGCGTTGCCTGCTCGAGATTGCTTCGGAAGGTTTCCACGGCCACCTCTGCCGAGCGTGCATAGCGCACCTGAAGCCGTGACCGTACCAGATGGTATTCCGTGGAATCGGCGTACTCGCCCTCAGGGTACTGCTCGGCCCGGTTGCGGGTGTCGGAAACCCGGCTCTGGGTAAGTGGGTGCGTAGAAAGATATTCCGGAACCCGGTTTCCCTGCAGGCGGTTCTGTCGCATCATGATTTCGAACATTTCCGGCATGCCTCTGGGGTCCATGCCGGACTCCGCCAGTATTTCCATGCCCACGCGGTCTGCTTCCTGTTCGTGGCTCCGGCTGTAGGCCAGCATGTTCTGGACCGCCATGGCCTGGGTGCCGGCGATGGCCGCAATACCAATGTCTGACTGGGTAACCGCCGACAGGATGATGCCAGCAACCATTCCGGCGATGGTCAGGGGCGCGCTCATTTCCTGCTGTTCCATGCGACGCGCAAAATGGCGTTGGCTCAGGTGGGCAAGCTCGTGAGCAAGAACCGATGCAAACTGCTGTTCGCTCTCGGCGTTCAGGAAGAGCCCGCCGTTAACGCCAACGATATTGCCTGGAACGGCAAAGGCGTTGATCGCGGGGCTGTCGATCAGTACCAGCGTCAGGTTGCGGCTATGCAGAGGCGCTGCAGGCACCAGCCTGTAAATAACGGCGTTCAGGTAATCGTAGACAAGCGGATCCTCGACCTGGCTGGCAGAGCGTCTGATCGACATCATCACCTGTCGGCCAATATCGCTCTCCTGCTGTTCCGATATCAGCCCGCCACCTACTCCGCCAATGGTCGGCAGTGGGGCGCTTCCGGATTGCGCCAGAGCAAACGGTGAAATCAACAGAAGGAACGTCAGCCCCAGGCCGGTCAGTCTGCGTTTCAGGTTACCTTTTCTCTGCCTGTTGGTCATTGCGCTGGGGTGCTCGCTGCTTTGTTGATGCTACGTTTGATACTGTGGTTCATATTATGATGATGCATTAAAGTCGGGCGGGCGTCATAATTCACCCGCAAACCCAATCAACCAGACGCTAGATGAAAGACTGTATGGCCGATCGTACTCTCGATGCTTCCGGGCTGCGCTGCCCCATGCCCCTTCTGAAAACCAAGCTGGAGCTTAACGGCATGACGTCTGGCCAGACCCTGCTGGTTATTGCCACTGACTCTGGTTCGGCCCGTGATATTCCGGCCTATCTTGCGTTGACCCGACACGAACTGGTCAGTTCCTCGGAAGAGGGAGACCAGTATACGTTTATGATAAAGTGCGCCGGTTAAGTCCACGTTGGAAGCCCCTCGGAGTCGTTAATGATTAAAACTTTACGTGGTCTTGCCCACAAATACTTTTCAGATGAAGAAGCCGTCATACTTTTTCTTCTGCTGCTGTTTGGAACCGGCTTCATCATTCTGTTTGGTGCCATGCTGGCGCCGGCGATTGCAGCGGTCATTGTGGCTTTCATCCTGCAGGGCCTGGTCACCAAACTGAACCACCTGGGCGTTCCCGAGCTGGTCTCGATCATCGGCGTGTTCCTGATATTTCTGGGTGTGCTGATTGCCTTCCTGTTCGGTCTGTTGCCGTTGATATGGGGACAGGTTACCTCCCTGGCCGGCGAGGCACCGCGTATTTTCCGTGAAATGCAGTCCTACCTGGAACTGCTTCCCCAGCAGTATCCGGCGCTCATTTCCATGGAAGGGGTCAACACCATATACACTCAGGTCACCACCGAAGCCGGGCGTATGACCCAGTGGCTGGTGTCTTTCTCCCTTGCCAGTATTCCGGACCTGGTCGCACTGCTGATCTACATGGTTCTGTTGCCGATCCTGGTTTTCTTCTTTCTCAAGGATCGTCGGGCGCTGCTGGCCTCCATTGGTAAGCTGTTGCCACCGCAGCGGCCGATGATGGTCAGGATCTGGAACGAGGTAAACCTGCAGTGCGCCAATTATGTCCGGGGAAAGGCGGTTGAGATACTGATCGTTGGCGGGGTGACTTATGTGTCTTTCAAGTTTCTCGGTGTGCCTTACGCAGCGCTTCTGTCCCTGATGGTCGGGCTTAGCGTGGTCATCCCCTACATTGGCGCAGCCGTGGTCACCATACCCGTTGCCATGATTGCCCTGTTCGCCTTTGGCTGGGGCAGCCAGTTCATCTGGGTGATGGCGATCTACGGTATTATCCAGGCGCTGGATGGCAATGTGCTGGTGCCGCTTCTGTTTTCAGAGGTGAACAACCTGCACCCTGTGGTGATTATCGTAGCAGTACTGTTCTTCGGCGGAATCTGGGGCCTGTGGGGTGTATTCTTTGCGATCCCGCTTGCTACTATGCTGAAAGCGGTGTTCTCAGCCTGGCCGGTGAACGATCAAAGGCTGTCTGCGCCAGCCGAACGGGCATGAGGGCGGGTAATTCCCTTGTGTCCGTTCGAGCCCAACATTACCATATCGCTTTTATTCGGACGGAGCTTTTATGATTACGGGTAGCCTTGTCGCTCTGGTCACGCCCATGTATGACGATGGTAGCATCCACTGGGAACATCTCGACCAGTTGGTGGACTTCCATCTGAACAATGGGACGCACGGAATTGTCGCTGTCGGCACCACGGGTGAATCCGCCACCCTGGACCCGGAAGAGCACATGAGTGTGGTCGGCCACATCATCAAACGGGTCAATGGCCGGATTCCGGTTATTGCCGGTACCGGCGGCAACAGCACTCGCGAAGCCATAGAGCTGACTGAAAAGGCGCACAAGCTGGGCGCGGACGCCTGCCTTCTCGTTGTGCCCTACTACAACAAGCCGACCCAGGAAGGTCTGTACCGTCACTTCAAGACCATCGCCGAAGCCGTGCCCGGTGTCAGTCAGATCCTGTACAACGTGCCGGGCCGCACTGCCTGCGACATGCTCAACGAAACCGTAGAGCGTCTGGCCGATATTCCCAACATCGTTGGCATCAAGGATGCCACCGGCAACATCCCCCGCGGTGCCGAGCTGGTTGAGGCCGTGAAAGGTCGGCTGGTAGTGTACAGCGGTGATGATGCCACGGCGGCCGGCCTGATGCTTGCTGGCGCCAAGGGTAACGTGTCTGTCACGGCGAACGTGGCACCCAAAGGCATGGCTGCGTTGTGCGAAGCGGCAATCGCCGGCAATGAAGCGGAAACCGAGCGCCTGAACGATCTGCTGATGCCCCTGAACCGCAAGCTGTTTCTCGAAGCCAACCCGATCCCTGTGAAATGGGCACTGCACCGCATGGGAATGATCGGAGAGGGCATTCGCCTGCCGTTGACGCCCCTGAGCGAGAAATTCCACGGCGAAGTGGAAGACGCTCTCAAGGCTTCTGGCGTTCTCTGAGTCAGGCCACACCACTTATTCAACACTGGAGTCGCCTGATGGCGTTTACGCTCAGGACTGAAACACCGACACCTGGCAAACTGATCGGGCCCCTTGTGGGCCTGATGTTCGTTTTAACAGCCGCCGGCTGCGGTGTCATTGAGGACCGCACCGAACGTTACGTTGATGCACCCGAAGGTACACCGATCGAATTTCCGGAATCGGCAGACACAAGTCGCTTTAGCCAGCGCATGCCAATACGGACCATCACTGCTGCGGATGCCGGGCGCATGTTCGTGGGTGAACTGCCTGAACCGCCGGACATGACGTCTGAAATCCTGGAAGAAAACTACGTCATCGAAGTAGTCGATGACGAAATCTGGCTGCTGGTGAACGACGTGCCAGGTCGGCTCTGGCCTGCGGTAACCGCGTACATGAACCAGCAGGGTCTGGGCGTGGCGTTCGAAAGTCCGCAACTTGGGCTGTTACAGAGTGAACTGGTGAACTACAGCAAGCAGGCTCGCGAACTGCTTGGCATGCCCCACAGCCCTGAAGGCGAAGAGCCCCTGCTGGCGGTTCAGGCGAAAGTGGCGCCGGGTGTCCGCCGCAAGACCACCGAAATCCAGCTTCGCCCTTTCAATGCCGGGGGCGGCGATGTGGACCGGCTTGTAGCCTGGGAAACCAACGCCGACCGCACCGCACAGGAACTTGAAACCAGCCGCCAGCTGTTGAGTGATCTGAGTGAGTTCCTGAAAAACCGGGAAGACAGCAAATCCTACTCCCAGGCCGCGCTGGGGATGCCGGTCGAACCTCTGGTCAGGCTGGTTTCCGAGAACGAAGTGGCTCAGCGCATCGAGATGAAACTTGATTATGGCCGCTCCTGGGGCGAGGTTCGCCGGGCGCTGGACGAGGCAGGTATCGCAATCACTGACCTGAACCGTGAAGCAGGCTACTTCTTTGTGGATGCCCGCCCGCAATCGGACAGGGAAGCCGGCTGGTTCTCATGGTTCAGTGATGAACCCGAGCCCGAGCACACCCACGACCTGACGATGGAACAGCAGGGCGACCGGATTATTGTCACAGCCGCCAGGGCCGAGGATTACACCGGTGATGATCGCTCAGCGGCGCTGCTGTCTGAACTGTTCGAATACCTATACTGATTAATTGTATCGCCCGCACCGCCGGGCGTGTCCGGAGACAAGCAATGGAAAAACGACAAGAGCTGTACGCGGGCAAAGCCAAATCGGTGTACCGCACTGACGACCCGGACCGGTTCGTGATGGTCTTCCGTGATGATACCTCCGCCTTTGACGGTCAGAAAAAAGAGCAGCTGAGCCGCAAAGGCATGGTCAACAACCGCTTCAACGCCTTCATCATGGAAAAGCTGGAAGCGGCCGGCATACCGACGCATTTTGAAGGCCTGCTTTCGGACACTGAATCATTGGTGAAAAAGCTGGACATGATTCCGGTCGAATGTGTGATTCGTAATGTGTCTGCCGGCAGTCTTTGCCGTAGGCTGGGTGTAGAAGAAGGACAGACCCTGAACCCACCCACGTTCGAGCTGTTCCTCAAAAACGACGCCATGCATGACCCGATGGTGAATGAATCCCTTGCCGTTACCTTTGGCTGGGCCACAGACGACGAGCTGGCACAGATGAAGGGGCTGACCTACCAGGTCAACAGTGTGCTCAAGAACCTGTTTGAGGAGGCCGGCATGCTATTGGTGGACTACAAGCTGGAGTTTGGCCGGTCCGGCGGCGAGATCGTCCTGGGTGACGAATTCAGCCCGGACGGATGTCGCATCTGGGACAAGGAAACCCGCAAAAAAATGGACAAAGACCGTTTTCGCCAGGGACTGGGGGACGTTATAGAAACCTACGAAGAAGTAGGTCGTAGGCTCGGCATCAGCTTCGACTGATCCGCCAGAACCAACAACAGAAGAACAGGTGTTTTATGCGTAAACTGATTATCGCCATGGGCGGCTCACTGATGATTGCAGCCCCCTTTGCTTCCGCCGACGTACTGGGCGTGGCTGCAAACATCAGCTACTGGGATTCTGACCTGTCCGGTGAAGCCGGCAAGAAAGGCGATCTGGTCGATCTGGAGAACGAACTGGATCTGGACAGCGACAGTACCGCCAACCTGAGCGCCTACTTTGAGCACCCGGTGCCGGTACTGCCCAACGTCCGTCTGAACTACACCCGCATCGAGCAGAGTGGCAGCGGCGAGTTGTCTACCCAGTTTGACCTGCTCAATGGCCCGGTGGATTCCGAGCTTGAGTTGAGCCAGTTTGATGTCACCCTTTACTACGAAGTGCTCGATAACTGGGTCAATCTTGATCTGGGCCTGACTGCCCGCGACCTTGACGGCGAATTGACGGTGCAGGAAGCCACGCTGGGTGGAGAAGTTTCCCGGACTGAAGTCAACGGCGTCATCCCCATGGGCTACCTGGCAGCCCGCTTTGACCTGCCACTGACTGGCGTGTCTCTGGGCGGTGAAGCCAACCTGATCAGCTTTGACGGCGACTCGGTATATGACTACACCGCTTATGGCCAGTATGAACTGTCGCTGCTGCAACTGCGCGCCGGTTATCGCCAGATGGGTATTGACTACGAAGACAGCGATGATCGTCTCGATATTGAGCTCGGCGGCCCGTTTGTGAGCGCCGGACTAACCTTCTGAAGGAACAGGGAGTACTACTTTGAAAATTCTGGTTACGGGTACGGCGGGCTTTATCGGCTCCCATCTGGCGCATCGGCTGCTTGATCGCGGTGATGAAGTAATCGGCGTTGATAACGTCAATGATTACTACGATCCGACCCTCAAGGAAGCGCGCCTGGAACGCCTGACCTGTAAGCCGGGGTTTACCGAGGTCCGTAAGGATGTCGCCGACAGGGCGGCCATGGAGACCCTGTTCCGGGAGCACAAACCGGAACGGGTCGTTCACCTCGCTGCCCAGGCAGGTGTTCGCTATTCCCTTGAAAACCCTCACGCCTACATCGACGCCAACCTGGTTGGCTTCACCAACATTCTGGAAGGCTGCCGCCATAACGACGTCAAGCATCTGGTGTACGCGTCCAGCAGTTCAGTTTACGGCGCTAACGAGGCCATGCCGTTCTCGATTCACGACAACGTGGACCACCCGCTGAGCCTTTACGCCGCGTCCAAGAAAGCCAATGAACTGATGGCCCATACCTACAGCCATCTGTACAACATGCCCACCACCGGACTGCGCTTCTTTACCGTTTACGGCCCCTGGGGTCGTCCGGATATGGCGTTGTTTATCTTCACCAGGAAGATTCTGGCCGGTGAACCCATCGACGTATTCAACCATGGCCATCACAGGCGTGATTTCACCTACATTGATGACATCGTCGAAGGGGTTGTCCGCACCCTGGACAGCGTCGCCACTCCGAACCCCGAGTGGAGTGGGGCCAAGCCAGACCCGGGCACCAGCATGGCGCCGTATCGCCTGTACAACATCGGTAGCAACAACCCGGTCGAGCTTTCGCGGTTTATCGAAATCATTGAAGAGCGAGTCGGCAAAAAAGCGGAAAAGAACCTGCTGCCGCTGCAGCCCGGCGACGTCCCGGCCACCTACGCCAACGTCGACGACCTGATCGCAGACGTGGGCTACAAGCCGTCCACATCAGTAGAAGAGGGTATTGCCAACTTCGTGGACTGGTATCGGGATTTTTACAAGGTCTAGTCGGAGTTGAGGACGACTATCTGTTCGGTCAAGAGCTTGCGTGCGTTGATCAATAGAATTCAAGTGTCAGGGAAATATACACATGATCGAATAATAAGCCTGGCCACCCCGATAATTTCAGCGCACTTATCTGTTTTAACCGCTTTTTTTCTTTTTAGGTTCCTCTTTTGCACAAGTAGAGCCTGCAAAGGTGTTATACCGCCTTTCTGGAATCGGAAATCTGTGCTTTCGCACTGCTCTACAAAAGGAAATAGCAAATGAGAACTTTAAGTTTCGTATCAGGCGTGGTCTTGCTCGCTTTGACGTCCTCCATGGCGAATGCCATTCCATTCATGTCCAGCCTTGATGACCACTGCGTTGGTTGCGACCTTTCCAGTCAGACTGTTGGCACCTATGTCGATCCGACCGGAACAGATTTGGATGGAGCGGAATGGATACAGGATACCAGTGGCTGGTTTGTTGATAATTCAAACTACCGGGTATGGGAAGAGGATTTGAACCAGACAGGTACTGACGCAGTTATTAGTTCGTTGTTTGTCTCCTACGACGATGACTTGATAATCAGGAGTAAAGGGGTAACCCTGTTTAATTCGTCCCTCTACGGCATCAGTGCGCCCTGGACGAAGGTTATAAATGTCTTCGACTATGTCACCGCGCCCTTCCTCATTGCAGGCGACGGCCGGCTCAACTTTTACGTGACCAATAGCGAAAATTTTGCAACAGGCGTGATCTGGAAAGGTGAAGCTGCAGCTGTACCTGAGCCCGGAACTCTGGCACTTTTCGGACTCGGACTTGCGGGTCTCGGTTTGGCCCGTCGTCGTAAGAATGCCTGATTTCGATTTGAACTCGTAGAACGTTTTGAAAGCCAGCGTAAGCTGGCTTTTTTATGTGTCCGGCAATCAAATCTTTTCAGACTCATCCAATGTCTGATTAAGGGGGCCGCAGTTGATGCCTGGACTAGAGCCCTTGCGGCCACTATAACGACGCCATTAACGCCAGAGTACAGATGGGTGTTTTCTAAAGGCTTGGGGCTATGGTTTGAACTTATCGATTCAGATAAATCTGATGGGAGGCTTGATTCGCGCAGGTATACCGTGGAAATGGTAGGACCAGGCAGATTTGAACTGCCGACCTCTGCCATGTCAAGGCAGCGCTCTAACCAACTGAGCTATGGTCCTCCGTCCTGCAACGGGGAGGAAATATACTGATTCGCCCGTGTGCGGTCAACCTCTTTCAGGCACTTTTCCGGTTTCTGCGCCAGTCCTTCAGTGCTTTGCGAAGCGTGGTCCATCGGTTAATCAGCAGGGCCGCAAAAATCAGCGCGCAGCCCGCAAACTGCATCGCGACCATGGTTTCGCCAAACCAGATAGCGGCGAAAACGGCCACCCAGATCGGTTCCAGCACCAGAAAGACCACCCCATGGCTGTTGTTGGTCAGGCTTTGGGCGTAGGTCTGGGTCAGAAAGCGTCCGGCGGTGCCGATAATTGCGCTGGCACTGATCCACACTATGAGAATGGGCGGAAAGTCGCTAAAGGTGGGCTGCCACGGCTCCAGAGCCAGGGATTCGGTCAAGGTCACCAGGCCGACGGTCAACAGGGCGATTGCCGTCAAGGGCATTGAGGGCACGCGGACCTTCTCAAGGATTCGACCTTGACGGTCGGTAGTGATTCGCTGGTTAGCTGCGCGGGAATTCAGGTTGAAATAAAGCGCAAAAATGAACGCGGCCACCACGAAGAACACCTGGCCGATTTCAGGTTGGAATCCGTTTCGCAGTGACAGCATGGCCAGCCCGGCAACCGCCACTGGAATGGCTAGCCAAGTGCTCGTCGGCTGTGGTTCGCGGAAAACGACGCGGGCGATAATCGGAACGATGACAACGCCCAGGCTGACCAGGAAAGCGCCTTCTCCAACGTGGCTGGAATGAAAAAGCCCCATGACCCAGAGGCTCATTGCGACGCCGAACACTAGCCCGACTAATGCGCCACGTTTGAACTGATCCGCGGACAGCGCCACCAGGGACGGGAAAGACAGGACAGCCAGAATACCGCCTGCCATCAGAAATCGCATGGCCATGAACAGAAGCGGCGGCATCAGTTGAACCGCTTCCTTGGAGAACATCCAGCTGATCGCCGCCATTAAAGTAACGCAGATCAGAAGCAGATCGGATTTACGTGAATCGGGGAGGACCGTGAGTTTCAAAATCTGTGTTCACCCTGAACCATCACATGTGGCGTCAGAAGCTTTGCAACCAGTTGTTCGCGGTTGTGAACGTCCAGGCGGGCGTATATTTCCCGGGCATGACTTATTGCCGTGCTGCGTTTCATCGACTGCTGTTCCGCAATCTGGTTGTAGCTCTGCCCTGTCGCCATTAACAGACAGACTTCGGCCTGCTTGCTGGAGAGCGGCAGATGTTTGATGTGGCGAATCAGTTTCAGGGGCATGGGTTCTTGTCGTCTTATACTGATAGCGATGGTTTCACCGGCATCATTATGAGGGTAAAGCCAGTCAGCGCGAAATACGAAACGCCCCCAGGCATTCTGGATCGCCCCAGAGGGAGCAAAGCTGTCTGGAGTTCCCCTTCGTACGTTGGCAAGTCTTTGTCCCAGCAGACGGAGCAGATCAGGGGGATTCGGCGGAACTCCGCGCTTCACCGGTGCCCAGGGTCGGTCGCTGCTTGCCATGGTCAGCAGTCTTTGGCCGCCTGCGGACGCGCTGACGATATTGCCCCGCAGATCCGTCACGATGAGACCCTGGTCGTCACTGTCGATCCACTGATGCTCCGGGTCACAGGGCGTGGTAAACGCATGGGCGATAAACGGCATGATCTGGTCCAGGCGGAGGGCCTCGTCGGCGTTGAACCGGGGGTCTTTTGGCGCTCTGTGCAGTGCCACGGCTCCCAGCGGCTGCTTCTGGTCCCGCACGACCATAAAGAGTCCCCAGTAAAAGTCCAACTGGCTCATCATCTCGTTGTAATAAGCGTGCCTGTCATATTCGCGGCGGTCGACCTTCAGCAGACTGTCGTAATCCACCGCTTTGGTTCCGTGCCTCAGAAAATTCTGCCAGCCGCAGAACACCTCCAGATCAAGCCGATTGTGGAATTCGGCAAGGTAGGTTGGCAGCCAGTCAGGCGCTTGCGGCCGCTCGTCATAAATATCTCGAACGTTTCCCTCTGGGTCCGACCAGAAGAAGCAGTTGGCATGAGACGGCACGTAATCATGCAGTTCCCGAAGTATGGCAGGGATGGCAATCTGATCTCCGAGCCCCATACAACAAAGCTGTTGAATCCGGCTCTGGGCTTTGCGAAGTGCCATTTTGCCTGGCTGAACCATGGCTGGAACGCGCTCCCATCAAATTTTCTCTGAAACTACCAAAGGGTGGGGATGTTTGTCATTTGCTAACGCTCTAGCATCAGACCGATGTCACAAAGGAAGGTGTTTCGATATGGACTTAGCATTCGTTCGGTCTGGGTTGGTTGGGTTGCTGGCTCTGGGAATTGGCGCCTGCGGCGGGTCAGGTTCGGGCTCAGGTTCAGATCCAGGCCCGGCACCAGAAGCTGAATTCAACGTCTCTCTCACGCCAACGCCAGACAAGCTTTTCCGCTTCAACTGGTCAGACGTATCCGGCGAAACCGAGTACCGGCTGCTGGAAAATCCCGATGGCGCATCCGGTTTCGCGGAAGTTGCCATCATTCCGGCAGATACGACCAGTTATGATCTTGACGTTTTCCTGCCTGAGCGCATCAACGCCAGCTATATTCTTCAGGCCTGTGACGCCGACGGCTGTACCGATTCAGACGAGGTATTTGTCACTGGCAATCTGGCCACTGCAGTGGGGCAGGTCAGGGCATCCAATGCCGGTAGTGACGACCGTTTCGGCTTCAGCGCCGCGCTTTCCGGGGATGGCAACACTCTGGCAGTGGGGGCGTATCTGGAAGACAGCAGTGCTACCGGCACCTGTGCCCCGGGCGATGGTGGCTGCGCCACTGCCCAGGCTGATGATTCCGCGACCGACGCTGGTGCGGTTTATGTCTTCACCCGCAGCGGCAGCGACTGGACGCAGCAGGCCTACGTGAAAGCCTTCAATGCCGAAGCCGGGGACTACTTTGGACACAGCCTCAGCCTGTCTGACGATGGTAATACGCTGGCGGTGGGCTCGTATCTCGAGGACAGCAACGCAAGCGGCACCTGTGTGACTGGCGAAACTGGCTGTGACAGCGCGCAGGAAAACAACGCTATGGTTGGGTCCGGTGCCGCTTACGTGTTTACCCGCAGCGGCAGCAACTGGTCGCAGGCGGCCTATCTCAAAGCCTCCAATGGTGAAGTCAACGACCAGTTCGCCTACAGCCTGGTGCTGTCCGGGGATGGCAATACCCTTGCCGCGAGCGCGGTTCTTGAGGACAGCAACGGCACATCCCAGATAAACGATGACACCAGCAACGCCGGCGCCACTTATGTGTTCGCCCGTTCCGGCAGTGACTGGTTTCAACAGGCCTACCTCAAGGCCAGGAACGCTGGGGAGACTGATCGATTCGGTCACAGCCTGGCGATATCGGACAACGGTAACACGCTAGCCGTTGGCGCATACCTTGAGGACAGTGATGTGACCGGAGCCTGTCCGCCTCTTTTTGGGTGTGACACAACCTCTGATAACAACCTTGCCGCCGACAGCGGGGCGGTCAATGTATTCACTCGTAGCGGCAGCAGCTGGGCCTTGCAGGCGTATATCAAGGCATCAAATACCCAGTCCGATGATAATTTTGGCCGGACTGTTGCGTTGTCGGATGATGGCGATACCCTTGCCGTGGGCGCGTATGGTGAAGCCAGTGGCGCCACAGGCGTCGATGGATCGCAGGTTGATAACAGTGTCCTTGGCAGTGGAGCAGTCTACCTTTTCAGCCGCAGTGGCGTACTCTGGAACCAGCAGGCCTATGTCAAGCCATCGAACACCGGTCAGAATGATCGTTTCAGTGATGGGCTTGCCCTGTCAGGCGACGGCACTCTGCTGGCAGCCGGGGCCGCCGGGGAAGATAGCAGTGCGACCGGCATTGACGATGCTCAGAACAACGACAGTGCGCCAGGCAGCGGCGCGGTCTATCTCTTCGTTAACCGTTCAGGAGTCTGGTCCCAAAAGGCGTATATCAACGCATCGGACACCCAGGAATCTGCACGGTTCGGCACCAGCGTGCAGTTGGCTGATGACAACAATACGCTTGCGGTAGGCGCTCCAAAGGCATTTACAGACGAGTCGGCGGTATACCTGTACTGAGCTGGGCACAAGGGCGAAGGAGCGGGGCGATGGCGGCTCATCCTGAGCCCGGGCGCCTTTCCCTGGCAGTAAAGCCTGAGTGCCTAGTTGTTGAGTGTGTTGTAAACCAGTGAGGACATGTCAGTCCGGTCAGAGCCGGGGACTTCGACGTATTGATCACCAGAGCCCCACCACTGCCACCAGGGGCGCACGTTGTAAGTACGGCGGGCAAAATCAACCCGCAGGTTGCTCAGGGTGAAGTTGTTGATCACCGGTACCGAGATGTTGCCGGTTTCAGAACCCAGAACGCCATTGTGGGTCGCCCCTTCGTTCATCAGAATCGGGTAGTGATTAACGTAACGGGCTGAAGGCGCGGTCTGGCTTGAAACCTTGCCCGCAAGGCTGAGGCTCGGCGTGCATGAATCAATGGCCCGACTGGTGGATGCACCACAGGCAGAGTGGGTGGGAACCACGCCGTCGTCAGTGCCTGAAATGAATGGCTTGGTTATACCCAGGAAGGGGGAGCCACCCGCCACAAACCGCAGCCTTGGGATGTTATTCGGGCTGATGGCCAGATTGCGGGCGACGTTGGTCTGCAGGTCATTCAGCACACCCAGGTTACCGGGTTGCGGATTAATGCCGGTAAAGGCACGAACGGCCTGCTTCACAGGCCAGTTGTACCAGCTGTCGTTGTAGGCAACGCTGAGCGCCAGGTTGGCCAGCTCGGTGCCTCCGCCCGCGCCGGCGAAATCAATGGTGGTCAGGATTCTCAGGGGCTGAAGCCCCAGGTTCTGTAACCAGCGCGCCTGGTTTTCCAGCAGGTAACGGGTTACCAGATCGCCGGTGGAGTGGGAAACCACGATACAGAAGTTGTTGCACAGACCCTGCCGGCTGATGTTCTGCAGCTGAATGTAAGCCTGTTGAGCGATGCCCCCCTCAACCCGACTGTTACTGCCCCAATCGATCCGGGCATCCGAGCGCGACAGCCAGAAATCCCGCCAGTAGTCGGCTCCGGCACTTTTCACTTCGTTAAGGTTGGTGGGTGGATCAGCCAGATCCTGGTTCTGAAAGCCATGGACCAGAATAACGTTGTGTCCGGCAAGCTGAGCGCTGGCGTTACCCGCGAACAATCCGCCGGTCATGGCGGCGGCCGCAAGTGCAGCCTTCCAGGCACTTCCTGTTCTTGTTTTCATAGTGTTGCTCCGTCTTATTGCTTTGTTTTTGTTACAAGACGTTTTTCCGGCGCAGTGCCGGCGCGGGCGCACCGCGATCAGAACCTGTCTGCCAGCTTTTGAAAAAGCGCAGCGCGTTGTTCCGATTCTGGGTCACTCGCCGGAGTATCAGTCAGGGACTCAAGGTCCGGCGGCGTGAATGTGTATCCCTCGTCCGGTCCGAAGCCGTAATCGGTTCGGTCGCCCGGCTGAGCTGGCAATCGGCGGATCTGCAGATGACGGATATGAAGCTGGCCGTCCACCTGTTTTCCCGCCAACACTGTGCCGTGGGCGCGAAGGTCGATGGTGTTGCTTGAGCCGTCCATGCGTTTTTCGGCATTCAGCAGGGCAATGGGACGACCGTTATCGAGCAGCTGGGCCGAAAGCGAATAGTATCCGGGTGCTTCAGCGTCAAAATGAACGGGGATTACAAGGTCATTGTTGCGAATATCGGGATCGCCAAGGCCTTTGAAGTCGCCCAGATAAGGTTCGATCGTCAGGGTTGATGCATGGCGCACGGTGTCGCCGTCAATGCGCGCTTCAACGATCAGCCGATATTCCCCGGGTTCACTGGCGGCGGTCAGTTGCCCCTCATAAAAGCCATCGGCGCTGCGGGCCAGTGCGCCAGACTCCAGTATGTCCCGGTTGGCGGCGCTCTCAAGCGATGCGGTCATGGTGTCAGACACGACCTGCTGACCGGTTACCGAAGCCGCCACCAGTATCGGCTCGTCCGCAACAAACCGGAATTTTTCCAGAGTGACGGTAAAGGTGCCATCGCCGGGCAGTGGCAGCGCGACAGGATCAAAACGGTTGCCCTGATACCCTTCGGCCTGGGCTTCGGTCAATGGCAGCGAATACGCGGGGTAGCGGATATCCTGGGCGTATTGCTGCGCTGCGCTGGCAAGCATGAAGCCTAATGCGTTATCCGGTGGTTCAGTGGGCGGTGGTGCCTGTGATGGAACATTGGTTGAGGCGGCTGTCGGAGATGACGTCGTCTGACTGGCAGTGGCCTGTCCGGGGAGGGCATCGGTCAGCCAGGCGAACCGGCCGGTGTTTTCCGCGGAAAGGTAAAAACCAATCCCGACGGTACACAACGCGATGAATGCGACAGCCAACAGCAGGCGTACAGGCATTCGGAAATCCTTGTAGTTAGCTTTTCTGGCGCGGGCGCCATTATTATTGTTCTAGAAAGACTAGAGTGAACCGGCCCGGAAAGCCAAGAACCGGGCCCTGAATGTAAACTTCTGTAGCCGGGCTGTGAACTGGTTCACATTTCCTCGGGAGCTTCCCCGGTGGCTCGGTTCAGTCAAACCAGCCGTCAGACTGGCGGATGGCTTCGAAACCGAAACGCAGCTTTACTTCATCGCCCACCATGCCGTTATCGACGCCGTAGGTCATGCCCCAATCGCTACGCTTGAACGAGGTTTCTGCGGTGAAACCCAGAGTGTATTCCTCATGGCCGAAAGGGTATTCAGCGGATTTGTTGAGGGTGACATCCACATCCACAGGTCGGGTCTGGCCCAGCAGGGTCAGGTCGCCGGTGACGATACCGGTATTTTCGCCGGTCGTTTCGAAATCGGTGATCGTGAAGGTGATTTCGGGATACTCATCGGTGTTCAGGAAGTCGGCATTACGCAGGTGGCCGTCCCGTTTGTCGTGGTTGGTGAACACGCTTTTGGCCTTGAACGTCAGCGAACCGGAAGTCAGCTCTCTGGTCTCTTCATCGTACTTAAACTTGCCTTCGACCTCCCGGAACATCCCCATGACCGGCGCATAGCCAATGTGCTGAACCTCAAAGGCCATGGAAAAATGCTCGTCGTCTACCATGTAGGGCACGGGCTCTGCTGAAACCTGGCCGGCGCCAAGTGCCATGGCAATACCCAGCACGGGGGCAGCGGTGTATCTGGCGAAATGGCTGTTTGCTCGGGTCATGACGTTCTCCTTGGGTGTTCAGTAATTACTGATCGGTGTTCCGGTTCTGTTCCTGCGCCCGGTACAGCCAGCGCAGGTCAGTAGCGAATGAGTAACACAGTAAAGCCAGTGCCAGCAGCAGGGACCAGAAAGCCAGGGCGTCCGGTGTTATGGGCAGCAGTGCAACCATCAGAGTCACCAGTTGCCAGACACAGACCGTCTTGCGTCTAAAGCTCTCTGGCAGGGTGCCATTGATAACAGGCCAGATTGCCCCCGCCAGCACAAACCCGTAGCGCATCAGCCCCAGCGCCAGTACCCAGACCCCGGCTCTTTCCAGGGCCATAACCGCAAGGCAAAGGCCGAGTATGAACAGGGCGTCCAGCTCCATATCAAAGCGGGCACCGAAGCGGGTCTCGGTTCCTGTGGCCCGGGCAACCTTGCCATCAACGCCGTCCAGAACAAGCGCTATCAAGCAGAGTGACACATACAGCCAGAGCAAGTTCCCGGATGAGGAATACGTAAGGTTGGTGAGAAAGGGAGCCAGGCTGACCAGCGCCAAAACCAGCATACCCCGGGCCAGGGTTACCCGGTTGGCCAGCCCAAAATCAACGCCCGCGGGCCAGAAGCGACACACGCCAATGCCGGTGGCAGCGCCAAGCCCGATAACCAGGCCGTAGAACAGGGGTGCCGGATCAAACACACGGCCCAGCCCCGCCGCAGCCGCAAGCAGTAGCAGGGCAGCCAGAAAAAGGTCTGCCATCAATGATGTGTGGAATCTGTGTGTTCGGGAATCCATCGTGAACCCCTGGCGTATCACTGGTGTTGGCGTATGGTTGAGTATACGGCAGCTGGCAGGCTGCGGTTCGGCGCAAAAACGTAAACAAAGGGAAAGTATGATGACAAGCGCATTCTGGGTCACCGGCCCAGGGCAGGGAAAGATAGGCCCGGCAGGGCTGAATCTACCCGGTGCAGACGGTACCGCCACGGTGCGGACACTGTTTTCCGGAATCAGCCGTGGCACGGAATCACTGGTGTTTTCCAACCAGATTCCCGAATCCGAGTTCCAGTCAATGCGGGCGCCCTTTCAGGAGGGAGATTTTCCGTTTCCGGTCAAATACGGTTACGCCAACGTGGGCCGGGTGATCGACGGGCCACAGGGGCTTCAGGGCCGAAGTGTGTTTACGCTGTTTCCCCACCAGGAAAAATTTGGTGTGCCGGTTTCGGCATTGAATCTGCTGCCCGAGGGCCTGCCGGAAGAAAGAGCGGTGCTTGCGGCCAATATGGAAACGGCGGTTAACGGGCTCTGGGACGCAGCGCCCAGGGTTGGTGAGAGAATCGCCGTAGTAGGCCTTGGAGTGGTTGGGTGCCTGGTGGCCTGGCTGGCCAGCCGGGTTCCCGGTACCCGGGTGACCGCCATCGACGTGAACCCGGGGCGGCGCGCTACCGCCGAAGGCCTGGGCCTGGATTTTGCCACCGAAGCCAGGTCTGATGACCATGACCTGGTGTTTCACGCCAGCGGTCATCCCGCCGGCCTGGAAACGGCACTCTCTCTATGCGCGTTGGAGGCCAGAATCATCGAAATGAGCTGGTACGGCGAACAATCGGTGCCGGCGCCGCTGGGCAAGGCGTTTCATTCCCGCCGTCTGACGATTCGTTCCAGTCAGGTCGGACAGTTGAACCCGCATCAGAAACCCCGTTGGGATTATCCGGATCGCATGCAACTGGCGTTGCGGCTATTGCGCGACCCGCAGCTGGACTGCCTTATCTCTGGTGAAAGCCCGTTTCAGGAGCTTCCCAAAGTTATGGCCAGCCTGTCCGGAAAGGCCGACGAGCCAGGGCTGCCCAAGGCTTCGGATACCCTGTGCCATCGCATAATCTATTGATGACTTAACCTGCACCTGCACACTCACAACAGTTAAAGGAATCCGGTATGTTTTCACTCACGGTCAGAGACCACATGATGATCGCCCACAGCTTCAAGGGCGAGGTGTTCGGCCCGGCGCAAAAGCTCCACGGGGCCACCTACGTGGTCGATGTAACCTTTGAGCGCAAGGCTCTGGATCAGGATGACCTGATTGTTGATATCGGCCTGGCATCGGAAGTTCTGTCTTCGGTGCTGGCTGAATTCAACATGCAGAATCTGGACGAGCTGCCCGCACTTGCCGGACGCAACACCACCACCGAATTCATGGCGGCAACCGTGTTTGACCGTCTGGAGAAAGCCATCCACGAAGGACGCTTGGGCGAAACCGGTAAAGGCCTTTGCGGAATCAAGGTTACCCTGGGTGAGTCTCACGTGGCCTGGGCCAGTTACCACGGCGAACTCTGATCATGGCAGTCAAGGGCGACCAGCCGGTGCTGTTTCTGGTACCCGGTGACCCACAGCAGAGAACCGGGGGCTACCGGTATGTGGCTCAACTGGTGAAAGCGCTGAATGCAGGCGGCCAGCCGGCGCGGGTGCAGGGCCTGGAAGGGCAGTTTCCGATTGCCGATTCAGTAGCGGAGTCGGCCATGGACAGCGCCCTGTCAGCCTGTGAAGACGGCGCTACGGTGGTGTTGGACGGTCTGGCAATGGGCGGTTTGCCAGCGGTGGTCGGAAAACACGCTGCTCGTCTGCGACTGATTGCGCTGGTGCATCATCCCCTCGCCGATGAAACCGGTCTTGGCGAACAGGATCGGGCGTTTCTACATGAAAGCGAAACCCGGGCCCTGGCCGCCGTCAACCATGTGCTTACCACCAGCAGGCACACAGCGCAGCGACTGGAGCACTTCCAGGTTCCTGCGGGCGCGATCCGGGTGATCGAGCCTGGCGCAGATACCGTCGCAACATCCCGGCGAACGGTAAGGACTGTGCCGCAAAGCGGCGAACTGCAGATTCTGTGTGTAGCCAGCCTGTCGCCGCGCAAAGCCCAGCACCAGCTGGTTGAGGCGCTGGCAGGGCTTCAGCATCTGTCCTGGCACTGCACGTTTGTGGGGTCGACGGAACGCGATCCGGACTACAGCCAGCAGCTTGTCAGCCAGATTCAGGACCTGGGCCTTTCCCGGCGTATCAGTATGGTAGGGGAGTTGGGGGACGCCGCCCTGGCGGACCACTACCACGCTGCCGACCTGTTTGTGTTGCCTTCGCTGTACGAAGGCTACGGCATGGTGATTGATGAAGCCCTCTCCGCCGGGCTGCCGATCATTACTAGCGACGGTGGGGCTCTGGCTGCCACCGGCGATCGCCCGGGTATTGCCCAGTATCCGGCGGGCTCGGTGAAGGAGTTGAGTGACTGCCTGGACAGTTGCCTGACCGACAGGCAATGGCTGCAGGGGATGACCAGCGCCGCTCAGCACAGCGGAGAGTCGGTCCGACGCTGGTCAGACGCCGCGGCGGATTTCATCGGCGCCATGGCGGCCATGGAGGATACCGCCAACCTCAATGACACCAGAGATCACAGCCAGTTCGACCAGCAATGGCTGGTGCTTCGGGAACCGGCAGACCACAAGGCGCGTAACACGACGCTTCTGGAACGGCTAATAGGTTGGCTGCAGAAGTCTGGCGGCAATGACCAGAATCCGGCAGAAGAGCCATTGCAGATCGCCGATCTTGGCGCCGGTGCCGGGTCCAACGGCGTATATCTCAGCGAAAGGCTGAGCCAGCCTCAACACTGGACGTTGCTGGATCAGGACTCCGGGCTGCTGGCGAAAGCCAGTGCGCGGCTGCGCCCGAAAGTGGCCGGGGTTGAAGTTCTGGAATGCACCCTGGAGGCGGGCAACCTTTGCCAACTCGTACCCCATCAGGCCGATCTCATTACTGCTTCGGCGCTGATCGATCTGACCTCCGCCAACTGGCTGGATGCCCTGGCAGACGCGGCAAAGGCCCGCCGGGCCGGGGTGTTCATCGTGCTGAGTTACGCCGGCGAGTTTCAGTTAAGTCCTGAGCACCCGGATGATGACCTGCTGCGGTCCCTGGTGAATGATCATCAACACGGGGACAAAGGCAGCGGCGCAGCCATGGGCCCGGAGGCAACCGGTTATCTGAAACAGCAGCTTGAAACCAGGGGATTCGACGTGGCCGTTGAGCCAAGCCCCTGGGTGCTGGGCCACACTGAACAGCAGCTGCAGGCGGCACTGATGGCCGGTTGGTGTGAAGCCGCGCTGGAGCAACGCCCGGCCGAACGGGCGCGTATTGAACAGTGGCATGCGGACCGGCTTCGCGACGCTGACCGTGGGCTTTTGACCATCACCGTCGCCCATCACGATCTGTTCGGCTGGCCAGTCCATGCCTGAGACCCAGGGCCTCCGGTTCCGGATGCCGCCGGCCCTGCGCTGGGCTCTGACCGCCTTTGTATTAATCATCCTGGTGTGGGTGCTGGATACTGAACGGCTGATCGAAGAGTTGTCGCGGTTCTCGGTAATGGCGGTCGGGATGGCGCTTCTGGTGTCCATCGCCCAGGTTGCTCTGTCTGCCTGGCGCTGGCGGTTTACCGCCCGTTGCCTGGGGCTGGAGCTGCCAATGAGAGCAGCGGTTCGGGAATATTATCTGGCCACTTTCCTCAACCAGTGTCTGCCTGGTGGAGTGCTGGGCGATGTCAATCGGGCTTTGCGCCATGGCAGCGGTTCCGACCAACGGGCGGCAGCACTGCACGGGGTGATGATCGAGCGGCTTTCCGGGCAACTGGCGATGTTTGTGGTAGCGCTCTGTGCCGGGGTCTGGCTGGCGGCCAATCACCCGCAGTTCCGTCTGCCCGATCATCAGTGGGGCAATGGAATGGGCGGCGGGCTCTTGCTGGCGTTTGCGGCGGTCACTTTGGCGCTGGTGTTTGGCAGGCGGCTTTGGCGGCGATTGCAGAATTATCTGTCGGCCCTGGGCCGGGATATCTATCGAGGGCTGTTGAGTCCCCGCGTGTTTCCATTGCAGATCGGCTCATCACTACTGGTCGTCGCCAGCTACCTGGCTGTTTTCTGGCTGCTGGCATCCAGTGCCGATGACGCCCTGACGATTACCGGAACACTGACCCTGCTGGCGCTTTGCAGCCTTTTGCTGCTGGCAATGGTCATTCCCCTGACCGTCGCAGGCTGGGGTGTTCGGGAGGGCGCAGCAGCGGTACTGTGGCCGCTGGCGGGATTGCCTGCGGAGCAGGGCGTGGCACTCAGCGTAGGGTATGGCCTGGCCGTGCTGCTATCGAGCCTGCCGGGCAGCCTGTTTGTCTTCAGTCGGCCATCGGGCGCTGGCTGAAATCCAGATCAAACAGCATATCGCTGCCCAGGTCGACCATGTTGGCGGCCGGGCGCAGGGCGTTGTCCAGTTTTTCAATTTCCGGCAGTGAAAACGCTGGCCGCCCGCTGCCAATGATCATCGGCGCTACCATCACATGAAGATGGTCCAGCAGGCCGGCGTTCAGAAAGCCGGATACCGTCAGGCCACCGCCCTCGATAAACAGCCTGCGCAGGCCGAAATCCCCGAGTACTTCCAGAATGCGATGGGGTTCGGTCGGATCGGTTTTGGCTTCGTCTCCAAGACAGGGCACGTCCAGCACTCCGCTTCGGGGCAAAAGCTTCTCGCCGGGCTGGTAGCGACCCGCCACAAGGCGCAGGGTGGGAGATTGTTCATCGGTAAAGATACCGTGGGTGTCCGGAACCCGTCGGCGGCGGTCAATCACGACCCTGACCGGGTTGGGGCCGCTGGCCAGGCGCACGGTCAGCCGTGGGTTGTCTTCCGACGCGGTGCCGGCGCCCACGATTACCGCATCACAGACGGCTCTCAGGCGATGCAGGTGGAGCAACCCACCATCGCCATTGATGTATTTAGACGCGCCAGTCACCGTGGCAATCCGACCGTCAAGGCTCTGGCCCATTTGCCCGACCACAATAGGGGCAGCGCTCTCAGGAAGGTGGCGGCACAATGGCAGAAACGTTTTAAGCAACTGGCGGGCCTGCGAATCTGCAGGGACACGCAACTGCCAATCACCGTTCTCACCAATGTCCAGAGCACGGTGGTGATCGGCACCGGTGGTGAGGGTGGCATTGTGACGGTTCACTGCCTGAAGAATCAGATGCCAGGCGGTGGCGGTATCCAGAGCTTGTGCAGCCATTGGTTCAATATCCGGTTATTGTGTTTCGTTTGGCCGTTCGTTCGTTGACGCCAGATTGTGCGTATCGCTTAATGTACGTTACATTTCTGGATTGATTCACTCCAGAATGCCAACCAGCCAGAGAGAGCTATCCTGTCATGCGGTATCTGCAAAGCTTTCATCGCCGTTTACGGCAGATTCGCGAGACCGCGCAACTCACCCGGGAGGACATCGCCAGCATCTGTGGCGTTAACGAAGATACAGTCGCCACCTGGGAAGCCAGCGATAGTCGCCAGCGGGCCTACCCCAACGTGATGGAACTGCTGGATTTCTGTCTACGTACGGAAACGGCTCTGGATGAAGTGCTGGATCTGGACGACACCGGCGATACCGGCCAGCTTGAACTGCCTGGACTGGCGTTTAGCCGGGGAGATGACCTGTCCACAGCGCTTAAACAGCTGGAACAGGAAATTCAGCGGGTCCAGCTGTCCGATGAAGAAGCTGAACTGCTGCGCCGGTTCCGTAAAACCTCCGCTGAGAACCGGCGCATGATACTGCAGATTCTGGGGCGCTAGGCCCACACCTGCCTACTTGCCTTGCTTGTAGATGTTCTCATACACGTAGTTGGTGGCCTGAACAAAACCATCGATGCTGCCGCAGTCAAAACGCTGGCCCTTGAACTGGTAAGCCAGAACACAACCATTCTTCGCCTGCTCCAGTAGCGCATCGGTAATCTGTACTTCGCCGTTCTTGCCCGGGGCGGTACGCTCGATGATGTCGAAAATATCCGGCGTCAGAATGTAGCGCCCGATGATGGCCAGGTTACTGGGCGCCTTGTCCGGGCTGGGCTTCTCGACCATATCGGTGATCCGGTAGAGGCCATCCTTCATGGCTTCGCCGGCAATTACACCGTACTTGTGGGTTTCATCGGCGGGTACTTCCTCAATGGCGACAATCGAGCAGCGGAACTGGTTGTATAGCTTCACCATCTGCGCCAGAACGCCGTCAGTGCCGGGCTCTGTAACGCAGAAGTCGTCCGCAAGTACCACTGCAAAGGGGTTGTCGCCTACCAGGTTGCGGCCGGTCAGAATGGCATGGCCCAGGCCTTTCATCTCGTTCTGACGGGTAAAGGCGAAAGAGTTGTTGTGGATCAGGTCGCGAATGGAGGTCAGCAGGTCTTCCTTTCCCGACCCTGCAATCTGATGTTCCAGTTCATAGCTGATGTCGAAGTGATCTTCGATGGCACGTTTACCGCGACCCGTGACGAAACCGAACTCGTGAAAACCGGCTTCGGCGGCTTCTTCCACGCCATACTGAACCAGCGGTTTGTTCACAATCGGCAGGATTTCCTTGGGCATGGCCTTGGTGGCCGGCAGGAATCGGGTGCCGTATCCGGCAACAGGAAAAAGACACTTCTTGATCATGATGGTCATCCTTTTGTTCGCGTAAGTCACGGCCTCTGGTAAGTCAGTCATCCATGAAGTCTGACTCACGAAGTGTGCCAAGTGTAACCAAGTTGTTGCTGTGAATGGAGACCCCGGGCAGGAATTGTATAGATTGGTAAAAAAGGGAACTGCGTCACCCTGATAGCGGCCCGTTGATTTTCTTAGAAAAAACCTTCAAAGAGTCGCTTAACTACTTGTATTTAATGAACATTAACTGTGTAATTTTTGGCAACTGAGGCTGGATTAATGGCGTCTTATAAAATATCGTTCGCATGACAAATTCTTAAGAATAGCTTGCTGCCACGGTTCTGGGCGGCAGGGTTTATCCGACGGAACTCTACACAGTGAAACTGACCCTTTTATTTGCACTGATTTGGTGCGCGATCAGCCAATCCCTTTACGCCGGCCAGGACACCTCATGGCTGAAGTTTTCCGGCAAAACCGAGCTGGATAATGTAGGGCGCCATGGCTCCGTCGGCCTAGCGGCTGATCGGCTGTTGGGCCAGAGTGATGCCATCGGCTTCAGTTACCGTGATGCCAGATCCTATCGGAATGAAACGGATTCAAGCGCCGCCTCTTTCCGGTACCGTTTGCCGGCAGGGCTGAACCAGGTGCAGGTTGAGGCAGGACGGTCCCGCTATGATCATGCCGTCAGCAGCGGTTCCCTGCGCTTCAATGCCAGTGGTGAATCCCGTGTTATCGGGCTGGGGGCCACGCGCCCGCTGTTCTCGCGGTTTGGGGTGTCGTTTGACGGTATAGCGCGACATCGGGGCCTGGATAGCGAGTCCTTTGAGCGTGATGCCAAGGTCTCAGAGTCCCGGTATCAGCTTTCATCGTTTGGCGTAGAGGCAAACTGTGGCCGCGAGCTGATGGCGGGCCTGCTGTTCAGCTCACGGGTTCTGGCGCTTAGCGGCCGCGAATTCAGTTCAACAGACTATCCACTGCACGATGATTTCACGGACGAGAGCGCCTTTTACAAGGTGGCGGTTTCGGCTTCCCTTGAGCGTGAAGTGTTTCACTGGAACTGGACGGCTAACGGTCGATATCAGTTCGCCGATGAAGACCTGCCGTCGTCCGAATACCTTACCGTGGCAGGGCCATCCCTGTTCAGCGGGTTCAACGGCCAGTCGGTATCGGTGATTGAGGGTGGCTGGCTTCGGCTGGGCACCGCCAGCCCGACCTGGCCTATGCCATTTCTGGATGGGGTGGTTTCCAGCGTTAACGTTGCGGTACTGCAGGGCTGGATCCCCTATTCACTGGCCCAGGCGTACAGCCACGGCAAGGCCAGCGCCGGCCAGATTTCAGTAAAGATGCAGGGCAGGGCATTCACCGCCAACGTCAGCGTTGGCCGCATGATAGGTGTGTCTACCATGGCCATGACAATGCCCGATCACCCGGACGTCCGCTTCTCTCTATCCGTGGGAATCTGACCGATAGCTTACAAAGCTGTCATATGAGTATTTCCAGTCTCCACTGATGCTACATTAGGAATCAGGGAATTTTCAGAGGTTGGAGTACCATGCGATCAGGGACCAGACTGCTTACGCTGCTCATTTTGCCGTGCCTTTACGTTATCCAACCGGCCAGGGCCTTTGAGTTCAGCACAGTGGTCGACCGGGCCAGGGCGCTCGCGGAAGCCAAGTACCAAGCACCACCCGAGGTGCCGGGCTTTCTCCAGGACCTGAATTATCAGGATTACCAGGCCATTCGCTTCAACCCTGAAGCCAGCCTGTGGCGCCAGGGTCGGTCCCTTTTCCAGGTGATGATGGTGCCGCCGGGCAGTTTTTACACCCACCCGGTCAAGCTTCATCAGATTGACGCCAGCGGCGTTCAACCTATTCCGTTTGATAAAGCTGCATACAGTTTCCCGAACAGTGAGCTGGCGAAACGAATGCCCGCAGACCTGGGCCATGCCGGATTCAAGCTGACTTTTCCTTTTGGCGAAGGCACAGACCAGAATCAGTTTCTGGTATTCGCTGGCGCCAGCTATTTTCGCGGCGTTGGCGCGGAAAACGGCTTTGGCATTTCGGCCCGGGGCATCGCGGTGGACACCGGCCTGGGCTCCGGGGAAGAGTTCCCTTCATTTACCGAATTCTGGCTGGAACGACCCGCTGCCGGCAGTGATCGAATGCGCGTTTATGGCCTGTTGAACGGGCCAAGCGTTTCCGGTGCTTACCGCTTTGATATCAAGCCGGGGCTGGCCACCAGGGTAGACGTCACGGCAGAATTGTTTTTCCGTGACGCCGTTGAACAGCCGGGCCTGGCGCCCTTGACCTCCATGTTCTATTACGGCGAGAGCACCCCTCGGCCAGCGGGAGAGTGGCGGCCACAGGTCCATGATTCCGATGGCCTGCTGATTTACGACAAGGGCAGTGAGGAATGGCTATGGCGGCCCTTGATGAACCCCTCCCGCCTGCGCCTCAGCTACATGCAGGTTAACCGCCTGGGGGGCTTCGGCCTGATTCAGCGGGACACCGCCTTTCACGAATTTGAAGACGCGGAAGCCCACTACGAAAAGCGTCCCAGCGCCTGGGTATCACCCCGCAACGGATGGGCCGATGGCGAAGTCGTGTTGGTGGAAATCCCCACAGATTCAGAAACCAACGACAACATCGTAGCCTTCTGGAAGCCCGGGGAAGCAGCGACGGCAGGGGCTCATCAGGCATTCGGCTACACCCTCAGTTTCGGTGGCCCCTCGGTTGCCGGGCAAGACAGCGGCCGCGTGATGAAAACCTTTGTTGGCGATGGCAACCGCGTGGGTGGCGGTGATGTCGAAAATGCCTATCGCGTGATTGTGGATTTTGCCGGTGGGCCGCTGGACAAACTCAGCCCAGATGCCGCAGTGGTCAGTGATGTCAGCGTGGCCGGTGAGGATTCAGAAATCGTCGAGCATTTCGTCGAGTATATCGAAGCCGGTAACAAGTGGCGTTTATCCATGCTGGTTCGCCCGGGCAGAGGTGTGGATCCGGTTTTTCGCGGCCAGCTGCGCCTGGATGGAAAACCCCTGACGGAAGTCTGGACCTACTCCTTATCGGAGGCTTTCAGAAACGGCAGGGAACAACCATGACCCCGCATTCGTCCGCCCCGGCTGCGCTTTGCCAGCAAGCTCTGGCAAGGGTATTGACCTATCTCGGGGACCTTGGCGTCACGTTGGACGTCACTACCTGTGCACAGGCCCTTCGCCTGGTGGAATCGGCCCTCGGCGACGGCATTACCTCCGATCTTCCTGGGCAATGTATTCAGCGTATTCCCGATTATTTTCAGCCCATAGACGACGCCATTCCGCCGGCAAGTCCAGACCTGGAACGTGGGTGCATCGGTTATGAGTGAGCTGGCGGGCCGGGCTGACGCAAACGCGCGCCGGCGCACGGGCAGTTGGCGCCGGATCGCGACACTCCGGCGCCTGTTGCTGTCGCTGTTTGTGGTCGGTCAGACCCTGGTTGCCTGCTATTTTCTGCTTTGGGTGCTGCCTTACCATGGGGGTACTCTGGTCGAACTTGGGCTACTTGGCCTGTTTTTCCTGCTCTATATGTGGATTGCCGTGGGTTTCTGGACCGGGGTGTTCGGCTTTGTGCTGCGCCTGGCCGGGGGTGATCGGCACAGCCTGCTAAAACAGCACACCGCTGAGGTTCTGGACGCAACACCGTTGGCTAAAACCGCCATCATCATGCCCATCTACCACGAGCCCGTGCACTGGACGCTCAGCGGGCTCAAGGCGGTGTATCAGGATCTTGAGCGTTCCGGCCACCTGGATCAGTTTGAATTTCACATCATTTCCGACAGTCGGGACCCGAACGTCTGGCTGGAAGAGCAGGCCACCTGGTTTCGCCTGTGCCGGGAGTTGGGGGCAGAAGGACGGCTGTTTTATCGCCGGCGCCGGGTCAACCTGAACTTCAAAAGCGGCAATGTGGCGGATTTTCTGCGGCGCTGGGGTCAGCGTTATCGTTACATGGTGGTCCTGGACGCCGACAGTCTGCTCAGTGCAGACACGATTGTGCGCATGGTGCAATTGATGGAGCGTTCGCCAAAAGTGGGCATCCTGCAGACGGCGCCTTCCATCATTAACGGCCAATCGCTTTTTGCCCGTATCCAGCAGTTTTCCAATCGTCTTTATTCCACCCTGTTTGCGACCGGCCTGGCGGCTATCCAGATGGGCGATGCCGCTTTCTGGGGGCACAACGCGATTATCCGGATTGAACCCTTCATGGCTCACTGCGGCCTTCGCAAGCTTCGGGGTTTCGGACTGTTCCGGGGCCCGATTATGAGCCATGATTTTGTGGAAGCGGCTTACATGGGCCGTGCCGGTTTCGAAGTCTGGCTGGAGCCCGGACTAAGCAATAGTTTCGAGGAATCTCCACCGACACTGTCTGACGAATTGTCACGGGACAATCGCTGGTCAAAGGGTAACCTGCAGCACCTGTGGATTCTGTTGTTCGGTCGGCGGTTGCGGCTGGCGCACCGAATGGCACTACTGAACGGTGTGATGGCCTATGTCGCATCGCCGCTGTGGCTGGGGTTCCTGATTCTGACCACCGTAGAAGCGGTGCAAATGACCGTTGCCAGCATCGACTACTTCCCTGAAGGCCATCAGGGCCTGTTTCCGCTGTGGCCGGAATGGCGACCGGAATGGGCGCTGGGGTTGGCTTTGAGTACGCTGTCGCTGCTGTTTATCCCCAAGTTCCTGGCCGTTCTGGATGCTGTGATTCACGGCACTGCCAGTCAGTTCGGTGGGGTTTTCCGCCTGTTTGTCAGTGTGCTGACAGAAATTGTCGTGTCAGTTCTGCTGGCGCCGGTCAGGATGATGGCTCACAGTCGCTATGTGCTTGGCGCCCTGCTGAACCTGTCCCTGACCTGGGCAGGGCAGAACCGCACCCAGGAAACGGGTTGGCGGGAAGCCTTTCTCACGCATTTGCCCGGCATGCTGGTAGCCGCAGGCTGGTCTGCGTTCGCCTGGAGCATCAACCCCATGTTCTTCCTCTGGTCACTTCCGGTCGCCGTGCCTTTGATAATTGCGGCGCCCACGTCGGTTTTTCTGAGCCGGGTCCGGTGCGGCCAGTTGCTGCGTAATTGGGGTCTCCTGGTCATACCGGAAGAGCAGGTATCGGTTCAGGTTCTCGATGATGCCCGTTTCGCCCGCGGCAACTGCGGCAGTGAACCAGTGCTGACAGCGGTAGAGGAGGCGGTGGTCCGCCCGAGCCTGAACCGGTTGCATCAGGCGCTGGCGCGGAATGTTCGCCTGGCCCGACGAGAGAAACTGCTGGTCCCTCTCGTCGAGCACTGCCTGACGAACGGACCGGGTTCACTGTCCCGAAGTGAATTGAGCCAGCTGTTCCGGGATAGACAATCACTGGCCGAGCTTCATCACCGCGCCTGGGAATCCGCGCCGGACAGTTACTGGGGCCGTCGGATTGCCACGTTCGGGCAGCACTGAAGGTCTACAAAAAATTTGATGCGCTGTTTGGATTGTTGACAATATATGCCTTCAGGCGTAGATTTCAGGTCATTGCAGCCTGAATTGTTAACAAAATATGTCGGAAGCCGTCCTTCAAACCTACACCCGCGCCGACGAGGCCTTTGATTGTCTGCAAACGGCCATTATCAAAGGCGACCTCGTTCCCGGCGAAAAAATCGGCGAAGTGGAACTCTGTTCCCGCTTCAACCTGACTCGCGGCCCGCTCAGAGAGGCCCTGGGCCGTCTTGAATCCCGTGGCTTGTTGATTCGCCGCCCCCACGCCGGGGTGAAGGTGGTCTCGGTAAGCGCCGAAGAGCTCATGGAGCTGTACCGGATCCGGGAGGTCATGGAAGGCCTGGCCGCAAAGCAGGCCGCCGAGAGAATGACTGACCAGGAAATTGCCGACCTCAAGGCAACCCTGGACAGCCACGAGACCATGATTGAGCAGGCACAGGGCCAGGCCTACTATCAGGCTGAAGGCGATTACGACTTCCATCACCGCATTGCCACCGGCAGCCGCAACGCCAAACTCGCGCAGATGCTGCTGGGTGATCTTTACTACATGGTACGGATGTATCGCTACCGGCTGAGCCAGTCATCCGGCCGCCCGCACAGGGCTCTGGGTGAACACCGCCGAATTGCCGAAGCCATTGCTAGCCGCGACGGCGAACTGGCTGAGTTTCTGATGAAACGTCACATCAATGCCGCTCGCGAGAACATCGAAACCAAGATCAAAACCGGAACCATAGGGGTCTGACCCCATCCAGGAGCCCAACTCATGACCCAACAACTTTCCCCAGGCGCCCGCTTTCGCAAAGCGCTCAAAGACAACTACCCACTGCAGATCGTCGGCACCATCAATGCCTACACCGCCATGATGGCGGAAAAAGTAGGGCACCAGGCCATTTATCTTTCTGGCGGCGGCGTTGCCAACGCATCCTTTGGCCTGCCGGACCTGGGCATGACCACCATGAATGACGTGGTGGAAGACGTCCGCCGGATTACCACAGCCTCTAACGCGCCGCTGCTGGTGGATATCGACACCGGCTGGGGCGGCGCATTCAACATCGCCCGCACCATCCGCGAAATGGAGCGCGCCGGCGCGGCCGCTGTCCACATTGAAGACCAGGTCGCCCAGAAGCGCTGCGGCCACAGACCCAATAAGGAAATTGTCTCCCAGGAAGAAATGGTCGACCGCATTAAGGCCGCCGTTGACGCCCGGATAGACGACGATTTCTTCATCATGGCCCGCACCGATGCCTTCCAGAAAGAAGGTCTGGAAGCGGCGATCGAGCGGGCCAAAGCCTGTGTTGAAGCCGGCGCCGATGGCATCTTTGCCGAAGCAGTCACCGAGCTTGAGCACTACAAAGCATTCGCCGAAGCGCTGGACGTGCCGATTTTGGCCAACATCACGGAATTCGGCGCAACACCGCTGTACAACCGTAAAGAGCTGGCCGAAGCCGGCGCTGCCATGGTGCTGTACCCGCTGAGCGCTTTCCGCGCCATGAACAAGGCGGCGCTGAACGTGTACGAAACACTGCTGGAAAAAGGCGACCAGAAAGACGTGGTAGACCAGATGCAGACCCGCATGGAGCTCTACGATTTCCTGAACTACCACGACTTCGAACAAAAACTGGACGAGCTGTTCAAAACCAAAGGCAGCTGAGCGAAGGGGTCTGACCCCGCACGGGGTCAGACCCCACCCCAGGCCCGACAAATGAACAAAGCAAACGGAGCAACAAAATGGCTGAAGCAAAAAAACTAGGCGGCGCAGGCCTTCGCGGCCAGGTAGCAGGCGTGACCGCACTCTGCACAGTCGGCCAGTCCGGCACCGGCCTGACCTACCGCGGTTACGACATCAGCGACCTGGCAGAAAACGCCCAGTTTGAGGAAGTGGCATACCTGCTGCTGCGGGGCAAATTGCCCAACCGCCAAGAGCTGGACGCCTACAAGAAAAAGCTGATCAGCCTGCGGGAACTGCCTTACGCGGTGAAATCCGTGCTTGAGCATATCCCCAAAGAAGCCCATCCCATGGATGTCATGCGCACTGGTTGTTCGATGCTGGGCAACCTGGAAACCGAAACCGACTTCAGCCAGCAGGACGACAAGATCGACCGCATGCTGGCGCTGTTTCCGGCCATCATCACCTATTGGTACCGTTTCGCCCACGAGGGCAAGCGTATCGACACAGCCAGCAACGTGGATTCCATCGGCGGCCATTTTCTGGAACTGCTGCACGGCAAGAAGCCCAGCGAACTCCACGAGCGGGTGATGAACGTCTCGCTGATTCTCTACGCTGAGCACGAGTTCAACGCGTCCACTTTCGCGGCCCGGGTCTGCGCGTCTACGCTGTCTGATATTCACAGCTGCGTGACCGGTGCCATCGGAACTCTGCGCGGCCCGCTGCATGGCGGCGCTAACGAGGCGGCCATGGCGCTGATCCAGAAATTCCAGACGCCGGACGAAGCCGAAGCCGGGCTGATGGGCATGCTGGAACGCAAGGAAAAAATCATGGGCTTTGGCCACGCGGTTTACAGCGAATCCGACCCGCGCAACGCCATCATCAAGAAGTGGTCCGAAAAACTGGCTCAGGAAATCGGCGATACCGTGCTTTATCCGGTCTCTGTTCGCTGCGAAGAAGTCATGTGGCGCGAGAAAAAATTGTTCTGCAACGCCGACTTTTTTCACGCCTCGGCCTATCACTTCATGGGCATACCCACTGAGCTGTTCACGCCCATTTTCGTGATGTCGCGCGTCTCCGGCTGGACCGCCCACGTCAAAGAACAGCGCGAAAACAACCGCATCATCCGCCCCAGCGCCGATTACAACGGCCCCGAGCACGCGGACTGGTTGCCAATAGACGAGCGCTAGGGGCCGGCCGGGGTCTGACCCCAAAACATTGGGGCCGGCCGGGGTCTGACCCCAAAACATTTGCCATGCCTAAATGCATTGGGGTCTGACCCCGGAGAACCAAAACATGAACACCGATTACCGCAAACCCCTCCCAGGCACCGACCTGGACTATTTCGACACCCGCCAGGCCGTTGAAGACATCCAGCCTGGCGCTTACGACAAACTGCCGTACACCTCCAGAATCCTCGCTGAACAGCTGGTTCGCCGCTGCGACCCCGCCGCTCTGACCGATTCCCTGAAGCAGCTGATCGAGCGCAAGCGGGATCTGGATTTCCCCTGGTACCCGGCGCGTGTGGTTTGCCATGACATTCTTGGCCAGACCGCATTGGTGGACCTGGCGGGCCTGCGGGATGCCATCGCTGAGAAGGGCGGTGACCCGGCAAAGGTTAACCCGGTTGTGCCGACCCAGCTGATTGTGGACCACTCACTGGCGGTGGAGCACAACGGCGACGACAAGGACGCCTTCGAGAAAAACCGAGCGGTGGAAGACCGACGCAACGACGACCGCTTCCACTTCATCAACTGGACCAAGACTGCCTTTGAGAACGTGGACGTGATTCCTCCGGGCAACGGCATCATGCACCAGATCAATCTGGAGAAGATGTCGCCAGTGGTTCAGGCGAGGGAAGGCGTTGCCTATCCGGATACCTGCGTGGGCACCGACAGCCATACGCCCATGGTGGATGCTCTCGGCGTCATTTCCGTGGGCGTCGGCGGCCTGGAAGCGGAGAGCGTGATGCTCGGCCGCGCCTCCATGATGCGCCTGCCGGATATCGTTGGCGTTGAGTTAAAAGGCAAACTGCGCCCCGGCATCACCGGCACGGATATGGTCCTGGCCATCACCGAATTCCTGCGCAGGGAACGGGTAGTCGGCGCCTATCTGGAATTTTACGGCGAAGGCGCAGACAGCCTGACCGTCGGCGACCGTGCCACCATTTCCAACATGACCCCGGAATACGGCGCCACGGCCGCGATGTTCTTTATTGACGACCAGACCATCGACTACCTGAAGCTGACCGGCCGCGAAGACGACCAGGTGGCACTGGTTGAAACCTATGCCAAACACACCGGTCTCTGGGCCGACAGCTTGAAAACCGCCGAGTACGAACGAGTGCTGTCGTTCGACCTGTCCACCGTCGAGCGCACCCTGGCTGGCCCATCCAACCCCCATGCTCATCTGCCAACCTCCGATCTGGTCAAGGCGGGTATCGCCGGCGCCTGGGAACAGGAAGAGGGCAAGATGCCCGATGGCGCTGTGATCATCGCCGCCATCACCAGTTGCACCAACACCTCCAACCCCAGAAACATGGTGGCCGCAGGCCTGATCGCCCGTAACGCCAACAAACTGGGGCTGACCCGCAAACCCTGGGTGAAATCGTCCCTGGCGCCGGGTTCGAAAACCGTGAAGATGTACCTGGAAGAAGCCAACCTGATGTCCGAGCTGGAAAACCTCGGCTTCGGCGTGGTGGCCTTCGCCTGCACCACCTGCAACGGCATGAGTGGCTCCCTGGACCCGGTGATTCAGAAAGAGATCGTGGATCGGGATCTGTACTCCACAGCAGTGCTATCCGGCAACCGCAACTTTGACGGCCGGATTCACCCCTACGCCAAGCAGGCCTTCCTGGCGTCACCGCCCCTGGTGGTCGCTTATGCCATCGCCGGAACCATACGTTTCGACATTGAAAAAGATGCCCTCGGCTACGATCAGGACGGCAAGCCCGTTACACTGAAAGACATCTGGCCTGATGACGCGGAAATCGACGCCATCGTCAAAGCCAGCGTCAAGCCGGAACAGTTCCGCAGCACCTATATTCCGATGTTTGATGTCACCCAGAAACAGCAGGCCAAGAGCAACCCGCTCTATGACTGGCGCCCCATGAGCACCTACATCCGCCGCCCGCCTTACTGGGAAGGTGGAATGGTAGGCGAGAAAGCTCTCAAAGGCATGCGCCCGCTGGCAGTGTTGCCGGATAACATCACCACCGACCACCTGTCGCCGTCCAATGCGATTCTGATGAACAGCGCGTCCGGTGAATACCTGCACAAAATGGGCGTGCCGGAGGAAGACTTCAACTCCTACGCCACCCACCGGGGCGACCATCTGACCGCTCAGCGCGCCACCTTCGCCAACCCGAAACTGTTCAACGAAATGGTCCGGGACGAAAACGGCAAGGTGAAGCAGGGCTCACTGGCGCGGATCGAACCGGAAGGCAAGGTCACCCGCATGTGGGAAGCCATCGAAACCTACATGGAACGCAAACAGCCGCTGATCATCATCGCCGGTGCCGATTACGGCCAGGGTTCCTCCCGCGACTGGGCCGCGAAAGGCGTCGCCCTTGCAGGCGTGGAAGCTATCGTTGCTGAAGGCTTCGAGCGCATCCACCGCACCAACCTGGTGGGCATGGGCGTGATGCCGCTGCAATTCGAGGAAGGCACAACACGCCACACGTTGAAAATCGACGGCACTGAAACATTCGATGTGGAAGGCGCCGTTTCGCCGAGAGCCAGACTGACTCTGACCATTCACCGGGCAAGCGGTGAATCCGAACAGGTACCGGTGATCTGCCGTCTGGACACCGCAGAAGAAGTCTCAATCTACAAAGCCGGCGGTGTGCTCCAACGCTTCGCCGAAGACTTCCTGCAATCCGAGGGAGCGGCCTGAAAGAAGGGGTCTGACCCCGAACGGGGTCAGACCCCAACGCAAGCCCGAGACCTATCAAAGTTATGGGGTCAGACCCCTAAAATGCGGGGTCAGACCCCGGAGGCCAAAATGCATCACCCCCAAACAAGAATCCCCGCCACCTATATGCGCGGCGGCACATCAAAAGGCGTGTTCTTCCGCCTGCAGGATCTGCCGGAAGCTGCCCAAAAGCCGGGCAAAGCACGGGACAACCTTCTGTTACGAGTCATCGGCAGCCCCGACCCCTACCAGAAGCACACAGACGGCATGGGCGGCGCTACCTCCAGCACCAGCAAAACCGTGATTCTGGCCGCGCCTACCCAGCCGGATCACGATGTGGACTACCTGTTCGGGCAGGTCTCGATCGACAAACCGTTTGTGGACTGGAGCGGTAACTGCGGCAATCTGAGTGCCGCCGTGGGCGCTTTCGCCATTTCCGGCGGGTTCGTCAGCCCGGACCGGATTCCGGACAACGGCACCTGCACCGTTCGCATCTGGCAGGCCAACATCCAGAAAACCATCATTGCCCACATACCCATCACCAACGGTGAGGTACAAGAAACCGGCGATTTTGAACTGGACGGCGTGACCTTCCCGGCAGCAGAAATCAAAGTAGAGTTCATGGACCCCGCAGACGGCGAGGGCGCTATGTTCCCAACGGGCAACCTGGTTGACGATCTGGAAGTACCCGGAATTGGCACCCTTCAAGCAACCATGATCAATGCGGGCATCCCCACCATTTTCCTGAATGCCACTGCGATTGGCTTCAAAGGCACTGAGCTTCAGGAAGACATCAACGGCGATCCGGATGTGCTGGCGAAATTCGAAACCATCCGCGCCTACGGTGCGGTGAAAATGGGCCTGATTGATAACATCGAGCAAGCCGCCAATCGCCAGCACACTCCCAAAGTGGCCTTTGTTGCCGAGCCAGTCAGCTACACAGCGTCCAGCGGCAAACGTATTGCCGAAAACGATGTCGACCTGCTAGTCAGAGCGCTGTCCATGGGTAAGCTCCACCACGCCATGATGGGCACCGCCGCCGTCGCAATAGCCACTGCCGCCGCCATCCCCGGCACCCTGGTCAACCTGGCCGCAGGCGGCGGTGACCGCAACGAAGTCACCTTCGGCCACCCTTCCGGTACTCTCAAAGTCGGAGCCGAAGCCGAACTGGTCAACCGCCAGTGGACCGCTAAAAAGGCCATCATGAGCCGAAGCGCCAGGGTGCTGATGGAGGGAAAAGTAAGGGTCCCGCTGGAATAAAACCAATTGGGGTCAGACCCCAATACATTTGCTAACCTGAAATGTCATGGGGTCTGACCCCAAATCAGTTTTAGGGAGTAGCGATATGAGTGCCAACGCGGATCAGAACCAGCGCCCGGACTATGATCGGGTGATTCAGGACATTGCCGATTACACCCTGAACTATGAGATCACCAGTGAGGAGGCGTGGGAGACAGCGCGGTATTGCCTGATGGATACCCTCGGTTGCGGGCTTCTTGCGCTGAGATTTCCGGAATGTACCAAGCATCTGGGGCCGCTGGTTGAAGGCACGGTGGTTCCTCACGGCGCCCGGGTGCCCGGTACGCAATTCCGGCTGGACCCCGTGAAAGCCGCCTGGGATATCGGCTGCATTGTCCGCTGGCTGGATTACAACGATACCTGGCTGGCAGCGGAGTGGGGCCACCCGTCTGACAACCTGGGCGGTATTCTGGCTGTGGCCGACTATCTCTCGCAGAAACGGGTGGCACAGGGCAAACCACCGCTGGTGATGAAAGACGTGCTTGGAGCCATGATCAAGGCCCATGAAATCCAGGGCGTTCTGGCGCTGGAAAACTCGTTTAACCGGGTAGGGCTGGATCATGTTCTGCTGGTGAAGGTGGCCTCGACGGCCGTCTGCGCAAAACTGATGGGTGCCAACCGGGACCAGATGATGTCGGCGCTCTCCCACGCCTGGGTAGATGGCCAGGCACTGCGAACCTACCGCCACGCGCCCAACGCCGGTTCCCGCAAATCCTGGGCCGCCGGGGATGCCACGTCCCGCGCCGTAAGGCTGGCCGATATGGCCATGCGCGGCGAAATGGGCATCCCGGGCGCGCTTACGGCGCCGCAGTGGGGCTTCTACGATGTGCTGTTCAGCAAAACCAATAAAGACCAGGCCATCAAGCCGGAAGAAAAGCGCCAGTTCTCGCTTCCTCAACCCTACGGCAGCTACGTGATGGAAAATATCCTGTTCAAGATCTCTTTCCCGGCGGAGTTTCACGCCCAGACAGCAGCCGAGGCAGCGGTTATCCTGCACCCGCAGGTCAGCGGCCGAATCGATGACATCGACCGCATTGTGATCACCACTCACGAGTCCGCCATCCGCATTATTTCCAAACAGGGCAATCTGGCCAACGCCGCGGACCGGGATCACTGCCTGCAGTACATGGCTGCCGTGCCGCTGATTTTTGGAAACCTTACCGCCGAGCATTACGAAGACAGCTTCCACCGGGCCAATCCAGTGATCGACCGGGTACGCGAAAAAATGGAGGTGGTAGAGGATAAACAGTACACCCGGGAATACCTGGAGGAGGGCAAGCGTTCCATCGCCAATGCCATTCAGGTTTTCTTCACCGATGGTAGCAGTACAGAAAAGGTCGCGGTGGAATATCCCATCGGTCACCGTCGTCGCCGGGAAGATGGTATTCCGAAACTGGAAGAAAAGTTTCTGAGTAATCTGCAAACCCGGTTTCCTCAGTTCCGGTGTGAACGAATTATTGAAATGTGCCAGAACCCGGAAAAACTGGGAGAAATGAATGTTGCCGATTTCATCGGGGAGTTTGTTCTCTAGATATTTTTTAATATTATAATTACTTGTTCAATTACAATTGATAAACAGAAATAAATACTGATTATAAATGATGTATTAAAGGTTTTAAGTAAACTCAATTATATCAGCTGCAAAGGAGTATCGCGGGCTTGTGGTATCGGGACTAGTCATGGCTCTCAGTGTTCAGCCCGAGTGACACCGTGAGTGTCCGTGATATCAAACACGACTTTTGCAGACGTGAAACCGGTGATCAGGGTAACGCCGGTAGGCGCACGGGTCGCAAGTTTAACGCCATCAACCATAAGGGCAGGGTTGTCAACTGACTGAAATAATAATGAAAAATTGGCAATGCGGAAGTTGTAAAGAAAGTCGACTGTTTTACTGAGTTAGGGGGAATGTTGTGAAGAGGTGAGTCTGAACTCGAATTCACACATAAAAACGGCCCCCGGAAGGGAGCCGTTTTCATTACATCTGGTGCTCGCTTATTCAGCTCCGGCGACGGCGGCTGACACCAAGGCCGAGAAGGCCAAGGCCCAACAGGGCTAAAGTGGCGGGTTCTGGCACTTCTGCAGTTACCGAGCCGATAGCGAATCCGCCATTGGTTGGGCCGGTATGTGCAACCCTGAACGTTGTTCCACTCAATGCGGTGCCAAATACAAGGTCATCTGTGGCAAGGTAGTTAGCCTCAAATATCCCGTCGATGAACAGATCGAAATACCCACAAGGGCCTTCGCTTCCAGCTGGTTCGCAGTTCGAGTCGCTTCCGTCATTAAAGTCAAAGCCGAGAAGATTGACGCGCGACCCGAAGGTGAACAGGATGGATTCGCCAGTGGCGACCTGAACCTGGTCGTCTGAACTGGTATCGTTGGGCGAAATGACTGCGAGCCCGGAGTTGGCAGGCGCCAGGTCCTGCATCAGGAAGGCATTTCCGTTCGTATTGTCCGCAGTGACGTCGAGACTCAATCCGGATTTCAGATACTGAAGGCCTGTGCCGGTTTCACAAAGATCGGCGCTCGAAATTGAGGTGCCGTTGCAGGAACCGCCCTTGGTGTAGTCAACGCCCATAACGCCTTCCGGCGTGTCTGCTCCGAAATTCTGGAAATTAAACGTCACCGGGATAGCATGAGCAGTGCCTGCCAGGGCAAGCAAGCCCAGAGTTAAAAACATTCCTTGCGCTGTTTTGCGTATAATTTGCTCGATCATGATGTTCTCCTAGTAGTCGAGTGGTGTGGCTCAGATCACGAAGCACTCTCTGTACCAAAGTTAAAAAAAATCTAAGAAACAAACGCGTAGAGGAATCAGCGGGCACGACCTATGCGCTTCACTGTAAATATTTCCGACACAGTTCAGCGCTGCCTATGCGTCGGCCTCGCACTTAGTGGGCTCAGGGTCATCGGTCCAGGGTAAGAAGTCTTTAGAGTTCGTCAGGCATCGAGTAAACTTTACTGCGCCTTGGGGAATACAGGAGACGTCCCATCACATGGTAAATACCAAAAGGAGTTGAATTGGCCCACGTCAGACTGTTCAGACACTACATACACCTGCCTTATGTCATCCTCGGCCTGATTGATTTCCTGGTGCTGATATGCGCGTTTGCGCTCGCGGTTTTCTTCAAATACTTCGGTGATCTGTCTTTTTTTCAGGATAATCTGGCGTTTCTTTTGCCGTCTGCAGTAGTTTTTGCACTCTTTAACCTTTTGGTAATGGTGTCTCTCGGGGTTCACCAGTCACGCATAGAAGATGGCATGTCCGGCATGATGCTGCGAACCATCATGGCCCTGATCGTCGGCATACCTCTGTGTGGTTTCGGATACCTGGTTTCGTCTGACTGGCTCTGGTACCTGGGATCCAGCAGCGTGCTAACAACTGCCACGGTGTTTGGCGTCTTTCTGCTTGGCTCTGCACGGCTGTTGTTTTTCGCGACGGTGGGCAAGGAGAGGTTCAAACGGAAGGTTCTGGTTCTGGGCGCCGGGTTCCGTGCACGGCAGATTCTGGAAGACCTTAAAACGCCGTTCAACCGCAAAGGCTTCACGCTGACCGGCTTTGTAGCCCTACCGGACGAACCGGTAGAAATCGGTGCAGACAACCTGCTGGATATTCCTACAACCATCCATCATTACATTCTGAAGCACCCGGTGAATGAGATCGTGGTCGCGGTGGATGACCGCCGCAAAGGCCTTCCCATGGAAGACCTGCTGGAATGTAAAATGGAAGGCATCAAGATCGTTGACGGTGCCACCTTTTATGAGCGGGAGTCCCGTAAAGTTGCGCTGGAAATGGTCACCCGGGGCTGGCTGGTGTTTTCCGATGGCTTCACGGTGTCGTCGGTTTTCGGTTTCGGTAAGCGCTCACTGGATATCCTGGCTGCCTCTATACTGCTATTGGCCGGTGCGCCTCTGATGATCCTCACTGCCATTGCTATCAAGATTGAAGACGGCCTGGATGCACCAGTGTTCTACAGCCAGGAACGGGTAGGGCTGAACGGCAAGGTATTTAAGGTCTACAAATTCCGGTCCATGATTACAGATGCCGAAAAGAACGGCGCGGTCTGGGCCAGTCAGAACGATGCGCGGGTAACCAAAGTTGGTCATTTTATCCGCAAGGTCCGAATTGATGAGCTGCCACAGATCTTTAACGTGCTGAACGGCACAATGGCATTCGTTGGCCCTCGCCCTGAGCGGCCGGTGTTTGTAGAGCAACTATCCGAGAAAATTCCGTTCTACAGCGAGCGCCACAGGGTTAAGCCGGGTCTGACCGGCTGGGCGCAATTGTGCTTTGCCTACGCGGACAATGAAGAAGATACCCGCGAAAAGCTGAGATTTGATCTTTACTACATAAAGAATCAGAGCCTGCTTCTGGATCTGTTGGTTATAATTCAGACAGTGGAAGTGGTATTGTTCAAAAAAGGATCAAGATAGAGTTTTAAAATAATGACGAGGTCAAAGGATATGTCACGCAAGCAATCATCCCTGGGTTTTGGACTCATTGCCGGAGCCCTGGTTTTCCTCGCCGGCTGCGCCGGCCAGCCAGTCTCATCCCCTGAAGATATCCAGCGCGCCCTTGCGGCCGAAGACGGTGAAATGCCGAACGATTACGTCCTCGGCCCGACCGACGTGGTGACGGTCTCCGTCTGGCGCAACGACGATCTCAGCCTGTCTGTGCCTGTGCGTCCGGATGGCAAGATCTCTGTGCCTCTGGTCGGGGATGTGGTCGCCAGCGGGCGCAAACCGGAAGAGCTTGCAGACAGCATCCGCCTGTCTCTGACGGAATTTATCCGTGAGCCGCAGGTCAGTGTTGTGGTGACGTCCATGGGCAGCCATGAGTTTACTGACCGGGTGCGGGTCACTGGCGCCGTGCGCCAGCCCATTTCCACCCCGCACCGTCAGGGCATGACCGTACTGGATATTTTCCTCAGTGCAGGCGGCGCAAATGAGTTCGCTGCCCTCGACAACGCCAGGCTGCATCGGGAACTGGATGGAAAAGTTGTGTCGATCCCGGTTCAACTGAACCAGATCCTGACGGAAGGCGATATTGAAACGAATTACAGGGTACGCCCCGGCGATATTCTGGCAATACCGGAACGCAGTTTCTAACAGGAAGTTGTAATTTATGGCTCTACCTCTGTCTCATATACCGGCGGAAGTATTCCGGGAAATCCGCAAACACAAGTGGATTTCTTTCTTTACCTTTGCCCTGGTGAGTTTTCTCGTGCTGGGCGCAGGGTTTGTCTGGCCGTATCAGTACCGGGCGGAAGTGGTTATCTATGTAGATGACAGCAACATCATCCGGCCCTTGATGGAAGGCCGTGCGGTCACCACCGAGATCAGCGAACGCACATCTACCGCCAGGGAACTGCTCCAGAGCCGGCAGATTCTCCAGGAACTGGCGACAGACCCGGAGCTCTTCGGCTCGGCGCAACCGGATCAGCAAGAGCTTGAGGAGAGAATCACTAGGCTTCGCGACGGTTTATCAGTTCATCCCCGCGGCGAAAGCTACTTCGGCATACGCTATGCCTCCACGTCGCAGCTCGACGCTTTCCGGATCGCCCAGCGCCTGGGCCAGCAATTCATTGAGCAGAGCCGCGACCGGAAGCGGGCCGAGAGCCGGAACGCTTACGATTTCATCGACAAGCAGGTCAAAGGCTATGAAGCCCAGCTGAATACCGTTGAGCAGCGCATGAAAGAGTTTCTGTCAGAAAACAAAGAGGGCACCGAAGAGGAAGCCAATGCCCGAATGGCAGAACTCAGAACCAAGCTGGAACTGGCTGAGCTGGACAAGAGAGAGCTGGAAACCCGGGTGTCATCATTGATGAACCAGATGCAGGGGGTCAGGCCGACTCTGTCCCAGGGCCAAACCGAAGACGCCTACCGTGAGCGGATCAAATCCCTGGAAGAGCGCCTGGACCAGTTGCGCCTGCAGTACCACGATACCTATCCGGACATTGTTATCACCCGCGAACAGCTTGCTGAACTGCGCAAGCAGCGGGCGAACGCCACGGCGGAGTCGGATAGCGCCAGTCGCCAGCAGTCCGGCGGCGACGCAATCCCCAACCCGGTTTACCAGGAACTTGGTGTATCCCTGTCCAACGCCAGGGCGAACCTGGCGTCGGTTGAGACCAGAATCCGTTCGTTGCAAGAGCTACTGGTCAATCAGGAGCAGCGGATGGTGCGGATCCAGGCCAACAAGGCTGAATTCTCCGAGATTACCCGCGATATGGAAGTCAACAAAGACATATACGATGACCTGCTCAAACGCCGTGAAAAAGCCCGTGTGTCGATGCACCTTGATGTTGAAGGGCAGGGCATGAATTTCCGAATCGCGGAGGCCGCTCAGTACCCCACAAGCCCGAACGGGCCGCAGTTCCAGATGTTTGCCTTCGCTGGCCTGTTCCTGGGGGCGTTGGCACCTTTCGGGGCATTGGCGGGGCTCCTGCAGCTTGACCCACGGGTCAGGGCCAAGGAGCAATTGGAGGATGGCATCGGCCTACCGGTACTGGTCGACATCCCCGCCGTTAGAACCCCCTACGAAAAACGAAGCAGCCGTCGACAGACGCTGTTCATCTTCATCTTCGTTTTCACCGTTCTGGCGGGTTATGTCGGGATTGTCGTTGCTGAACACATGGGAGTGCTTTGATGTCCAGTCAAGAGGATAGAGCCTCCGAGATGTCCCGAACCGAGACTCAAACCGAGAGAAATACCCGGGATGAAATGTCTGGTTACGAGGAAGTACAACCTGGCCAGAAAGGCCAGGAACTGGCGAGGGACTCCCGCCTGCTGGTGCCAAGCTCCCTGGAACTGACTGAAGGGTCGGTCGATAAATACGTCATCAGCAAACAGATCAGCCGGATGCAGGAACCCCGCCGGTTGACCGCCGATGACCTTGCCGAAAGACGCATCATCTACCCGGAAAGCCCCGAGCGGGCGCTGGTCAACCGTTTCCGGGATCTCAGAACAAAACTGTTGGAACTTTCCGGAGGCAACAATTTCACCATCGTGGTCAGCGGAGCCAGTGAACACGCAGGCTCGTCTTTTGTGGCTTTGAACCTGGCCGCTGCCTTTGCGTTCGATCAGTCCAAGACCGCGGTGATCGTCGACTGCAATCTGCGTGAGCCTTCGCTGAACACCGCGCTGGACATCATGCCGGAAGCGGGGCTGACCGATTTTCTGGAAGACCCGGATTATGAAATAGGGCGGATTATCTACCCGACGGGGATTCCAAGGCTGCGCCTGATTCCCGCCGGGACTCGCCGCGAGACCCCGGCAGAATTCTTTACTTCCTTCCGGATGAAACAGTTTCTGCAGGCCTTGAGACGGCGCTACCCGGACCGCTTTATCGTCCTGGACACTGCGCCCATCTCAGAGTCGCCCGATGCGCGGATACTCACCGAGCTTTGCGATTACGGCCTGCTGGTGGTCCCGCACGGCAAATTGACGCCAGGTAAGGTTGAGAAAGCGGCCAGCGCATTCAACCCGGACAAATTCGTAGGTGCGGTGATCAATGGCTAGAAGCACGGAGCTACTAAGACGCAAGGGAATGCATTGGCCATCTCTGCCACTGGCATTTTTCATCGCCCCGGCTGCCGTTACGGCAGCACCCCCGGAAGTCTACGTCGGCTTTGAATCCCGATACAGCGACAACGTCGAATTGCGCGCCAATCAGGAACAGAGCGATCTTGAAAACACCGTGTTTCTGCGGGGCAACTATCAGAGTGATCCTGGCCGATGCATCGCCATTATTGACGGCGAAATTGCCTATTCAATTTTCGCCGAGAACACCTTCGACCCCGAAACCCGGATCAACGGCGGTGCCTTCGGCCGCTGTGAGCTGGCCCAGGGATTGACCTGGGAAGTGGACAACCAGGTTCGCGAAGTCACCCGGAGCAGCCGCCAGGCCGATACCCCGGACAACCGCACCCGGAAAAACGTGTTCACCACCGGCCCCAGTTACCTGTGGCGGTTGTCCCCAAGGGACAGCGTGCAATTTTCTACCCGCTACCAGAACACCGAGTTCAGCGACCCCGAAGACAGGGACAGCGACCGTTATACCGGCTCCGTCGCCTGGAACCATCTGTTTTCCCGGGACCTGTCCGCGGGGCTGTCCTCATCCATCAGCGATGTGGAACTGGACAATGGCGCAGAAATCCAGACCACAACCGTCAATACCACCTTCAGTAAACGCTGGGCGACCACAACCCTGAGCGGTTCCGTGGGTGTTAGCGAAATTGAAACCGAGCTGAACAACATCCAGCAGTCCTCCGACGGCTTTGTCGGCGACCTGGCCCTGACCCGGGCCCTGGATTCCAGCGCCAGCGTATTCCTGCGGGCCTCGCGGGAGCTGACGGACCAGACCTCGAACTACGACATCCAGTTCGATGAATTCACGTTCGAGCTTACCGACAGCATCACCGTGGAAGTCACGAGCGTTGAAACCGGCCTGAACAAGTCGTTCAGCAACGGGGATCTTCTTTCTGTCACCGGTTTCGCCAGTCGGACGGATTCGCTGGATACCGCTGAACAGGAAGACCGCAGCGGCATCAGAACCGGTTACACAAGACGAGTGGCCCCGTCACTGTCCGCCGTAGCCAATGCGCGCTATGAGTACCTGAGTTTCGAGTCCGACCAGTCCGATGACGAGATAGTGGGGCTGGACCTGGGGCTGACCTACCAGGCCGCCCGCAATACCGAACTGGCGGCCAAAGTCGGGCGAACAGAACGAACCAGCGATATACCGAACCAGGAATACGAAGAAAACTGGATTCTGCTCAGTATCGATTACCGGTTCCGCTAATACCGGAACCCAGAAGGTGACACAGTATGACTGCCATCCAGAACGCCCTGACCATCGACGTTGAAGACTATTTCCAGGTTGCCGCCCTGGCGGAAGCCGTTCGCAGGGAAGACTGGCATTCCATGGAATACCGGGTAGAAGCCAACACCCAGCGCATCCTGAGTTTATTGGACCGGCACAACGCCAAGGCCACTTTCTTTACCCTTGGCTGGGTGGCGGAAAAATCCCCGGAACTGGTTCGTACCATCCAGAAAGAAGGCCACGAAATTGCCAGCCATGGCTACAGCCACCAACTGATCTACAACCAGACCCCTGAGGTGTTCCGGGAAGAAACCCGGCGTTCAAAAGCCATTCTGGAAGACATCACCGGGAAACCCATCACCGGCTATCGGGCGGCAAGCTATTCCATCACCAACGAAAGCCGCTGGGCGCTGGATATATTGGCGGAAGAGGGGTTTGTCTGGGATTCGTCGATTTTTCCGGTGCGTCATGACCGCTACGGCATGCCCGGCACACCCCGCTGGCCGCACAAACTGACCACAGACAAGGGCTACGAACTGGCCGAGTTCCCCCTAAGCACCCTGAAACTGCCCGGCTACACCCTGCCCATCGCCGGTGGCGGCTATTTCCGGCTGTTTCCTTACTGGTTCAGCCGCTGGGGGCTTGGCAGCATCAACCGCCAGGGCCAGCCATTTGTGTTCTACCTGCACCCCTGGGAAGTGGACCCCGAGCAGCCAAGGCTGGACGTAAAATGGTTCTCCCGCTTCCGCCACTACAACAATCTGAATGTGTGCGAGGCACGTTTGTCCAAACTGCTGGGGCACTTCCCGTTCACCACCATGAGCAACGTACTGCGGGCGCAGGGCGTGCTGGGCGCGGAACCCATTGAACACGGCGAACTGAAGGCTGCAGGCGGAATGGCATGATGCAGTTGCTGTTCTGGCTTTCCCTTTTTTTGCTGTTTTACATCTATTTCGGTTATCCACTGGCCGTGAAAGCCCTGGCATCGGTCAGGCCAAAGCCTGTGCAGAAGTCAGAGGACTTGTTGCCAAAAGTCTCCATCCTAATCGCCGCTTACAACGAAGCCAAAGACATCGAAGCCACCCTGCGCAACAAGCTGGCCCTGGATTACCCCAGCGATAGCCTTGAAATCCTGGTGGTTTCCGACGAATCAGAAGATGGAACTGACGAGATTGTTGAAAACATCGCAAAAGACGCCCCGGTTTCCATTCGCCTGCTCAGGCAGGTACCCAGGCAGGGCAAAACATCCGGCCTAAACAGCCTGTATCAGAATGCCACTGGCGAAATACTGCTGTTTTCCGACGCCAACTCCCAATGGGACGCCCAGGCCGTACGCAAACTGGTCCGCAATTTCAAAGACCCCGAAGTGGGCTACGTAACTGGCAAGATGGTTTACGTACACCAGGACGGTTCCCTGGTGGGGGATGGCTGCAGCGCCTACATGAAATACGAAAACTGGCTGCGCTTGCAGGAAACGAAAATCGGCTCAGTGGTCGGCGTGGATGGTGGAATAGACGCGATCAGAAAAGAACTCTACCAGCCACTGCGCGCCGACCAGCTGCCGGATTTTGTGCAGCCATTGAAAGTGGTAGAGCAGGGCTACCGCGTGGTGTATGAGCCAGAGGCATTGCTGAAGGAAGAAGCCCTGACTGACGGCGGCAGCGAATTCAGCATGCGTGTGCGGGTGAGCCTGCGGGCCCTATGGGCCCTGAAAGACATGAAGCAACTCATGAATCCTGCAAACGATGCCCTGTTTGCGTGGCAGATGATTTCACACAAGCTGCTGAGGTACGGGGCCTTTGTGCCCATGCTTACACTGGCCATGTCAGCGCTTTACCTGGCACCAAAAGCCGGCATTTATACCCTTGCCGCGCTGGGGTATGTGGGCTTTGCGCTACTGGCCTGGCAGGGTCACAAAAAAGAGGCCGATGGGGAATCACTCTCGACCGTTTATTCAATACCTTACTACTTTATGCTTTTAAACCTGGCTTCATATAAGGCCTGCGTTGCGTTTGTGAAGGGCGAGAAGAAGGTTATTTGGAATCCAAGGAAGGGTTGAATCAGCCATGGGGCTCAGGGTTTTGCACCTTATTGACAGCGGTGGCCTCTATGGCGCCGAGAAAATGCTCTTGAGCCTGGTTCAGGAACAGGTTAAGCAGGGCCTTCAGCCCATGATTTTCAGTGCCGGAGAGCCAGGCATAGACGAAAAGCCGATTGAGGCAGAGGCAAGGAAAAAAGGGCTGCCCGTCACACCATGGCGAATGAAATCGGGCCTGAATCTCAAAGAATCCTGGAAGATCCTGAAATGGGCTCAGAGAAGTGGGTATAACCTTCTTCACTCACACGGGTTCAAGTTCAATGTTCTTCTAGGAATGTATCCCGAAAAGTTCAGGCGCATTCCCATGATTGCCACGCTGCATGGATACGTTCATGCTCCGCGCTTTTCAAAATTGTGGATATACGAGACTCTTGACCGGTTTTCTATTTACCGTATGAGGGGTGTCGTTCTGGTGGGGGAGGCGATGAAGAAGGAGTTGACGGGAAAACTCTCAAACACCCACGCAGTTGTTATTCGAAATGGTCTCAATATTTGGGAGATTCGGGAATCCTCCCAGGCGCCAATCCATGAGCCTTTTAAGTCCTTTTTCGACAATCATGAAGTTGTGATTCTTGGAGTCGGAAGGCTCTCGAGGGAAAAAGGATTCGACCGATTGATCTCAGCTTTTTCCGAGTTAAGAAAACAATTTCCCAGTTCGGGGTTGATTATTGTTGGCGAGGGAGGGCTGCGTAACGAGCTTGATTCGCTGATTGTTAAGCTGGGCGTCAAGTGCGATGTCCTTATGCCCGGATATTGCAGCATCGTTCCTGCACTGCTGAGCCGCTCAAGCTTGTTGGTCATGCCCTCACTGACAGAGGGCTTGCCGATCACGCTACTTGAGGCCATGTCACTAAAAACTCCTGTGGTTGCCTCTGCGGTTGGTGAAATACCGATAGTGCTTGGTGATGGGCAAGGCGGCGACCTCCTAAGCAACGTTGAGCCCGCAACGATTTCAAAAGCCATTGAAAAGTCGTTAACTCAAAAAGAACTTAGCAGTCGGAAAGTAGACTATGCGCATGAAACGTCAATCAAAAACTACTCATCTGAGGCAATGGCGCGCCGTTACCTCGAATTTTACAACCGGGTTCTGGTGACACTATGACTGTCGGTTCAGTAAGATATTTGGTCCCACTATGTCGATTCTGATAATTGGCAACCGGGTTCTTTATTACCGGGAGGAAGCAGAGCGAGTTAGGAGCCCAGGCAGAGAGGATTAATTCTAATTCATATATTGGCCGCGTGATCTAAGTGATTGAAAATATCGATGCACCTGGAAGTGCAACATCGAAATCGAAGTATGAGTGAGCTCGAATGGGGATCGCCCGCCAGTAGAGACCGAAGCCGAGTATTACGAACTGAATGAAGCGTTACGTCAGGCGGCGTAACTCAAACCAACGAACCGCCGGAAACCCCCTGGCGATTCAATTGATCCATCTTTCGGAGCCGAAAAGTGTGTGGAATAGCCGGTTTTTGTCAACCTGAAAATAAGTTATCTCTTGATGATTTAAAAGTCATGACGAACGCATTACAACGACGGGGACCGGATGATTCTGGATATTTTTTCGATGACTTCGTTGGTATTGGAATGCGACGCCTAAGCATCATTGATCTTGATCACGGAAGGCAGCCTGTTCAGAGTTTTAGTGGACGGTACGTGATGGTATTTAATGGAGAGATATATAATTATAAAGTTTTACAAAAAGAGTTAATTGATCTTGGATACAGTTTTAAGTCGAATGGGGATGCTGAAGTTATTGTAAATCTTTATGAGCATGAAGGTATCAAAGCGATAAATCGCCTCCGGGGCATGTTTGCGATCGCTATCTGGGATAGTGAAAAGGACGAGCTAATACTCATTCGTGATCAACTTGGCATAAAACCGTTATTTTTTAACATTGACGGTAGTTCACTGTTGTTCGGCTCGGAAATCAAAGCATTATTGGAGGTTATGCCTCAGAAACTTGAGGTAGATGCTCAAGCATTAGACGCACTTTTTGCCTATACCTATATCCCTGCACCATTATCGATTTGGAAGAACATCCGCAAACTGCGACCAGGTCACTTTTTAAAATGGCGTGCGGGGAAAATTGAGGAGCACAGATACTGGGATTTGCTCGACGCAATGCAAGGCCCACAACCTACGACTGAAAATATACAGGACAGCATCAAGGATGCAGTCAACGTTCATCTTGTCAGCGACGTGGAAGTAGGTGCGTTCCTGTCAGGAGGCATGGACAGCAGCACTATTGTCGCCTTAATGCAGCAGCAGATACGGCTACCAATCAATGCGCTTTCAATCAACTTTACGAGTAACAGCCATCTTTTCGATGAAACAATCTATGCAAAAGAGTTGAGCTTGGATCATGGCTTTAATCTTAAAGTGCATTCTGTCGATTCGTCGGACTATTCGGCATCTAGTGCTGCTATCCAAGCATTTGATGAACCATTCGCTGATGATTCCATCGTGCCAAGCATGGCGATTTCCGAGCTTGCTGCTCGGAAGCTAAAAGTCGTACTTTCCGGAGCTGGAGGCGACGAGATTTTCGGAGGCTATAACAGGTATCAGGGTATTGCTTTGCACCAGTTAGCATCAAAAGCTCCTGTCTACTTACGGAAGTTTGTTATCAGTCCCTTACTCAAGTCTGGCGCCAAGCTAGTCGGTTCAGGTACGAGACGTGGAGACCTCCTTCGACGTTTCGCGGATAGCCTGCATGCATCTGCTGATGACGCGTATTTAGGCTACATCACCGCAGCAACTCCAAGCGCCCGCCAAAAACTTTTTGCTCCACATGTTCTCGAGCAAATTGACATGAATTTGACGGTTGACCTCATACGTGATTGCCAGTTGCGGAGCTCCACACTGGATCCTGTCAAGCGTTCAATGTATGTCGATTTTTGTACATATTTACCCGAGGATGTACTTGCACTATCCGACCGGATCGGAATGTGGCATTCACTGGAAATCAGAACTCCATTGGCAGACCGTATTCTTGCGGAAACTGCCTTTCGCTTACCGGTTTCCGATTTGGTTACAAGCCGAAATAAGAAGATCGCATTCCAACGTGCCATAACACCCTGGCTCCCTAAAAGTATACTTAGTCATCCTAAACAGGGTTTTGAGGGCCCGACAGCTAGTTGGCTAAAGGGCGCAGGCGCAGATGTAATTCGGAAATTGATTAAAGAGGACCTTGATCTAGGGCATAACCTCCTTAACCATTCCGAACTCGAAGATCTTCTTGGGGAGCACGTTGCGGGCAAGTTTGATCATGCCAAGCGACTTTTCAGCGCTTTAGCAGTAATGCAATGGACATCAATTTATTCACATCGGATCGGTGGGGTAACCTGAAAATGAGCTTAAATCCGCACAAAACACTCTGGCTTAGCTGGTACCCCCACAGGCGAACGAGCGGAATTTGTCAAGCTTGGGAAGTGCCATTGGAAATAATTGAATCTTCACGTAGAAGTCCCATTTCTTGGCTCTCCAAAAGTTGCAAGACCATTAAGACCTTACATCGTAAAAGACCTGACGTGTTGTTCGTCCAAAATCCATCGCTTGGCCTTACGATATTGGCCGTGCTTCTTCGCTCATATTTTCGATATCTCCTTGTCGTCGATGCACATAATGAAGGAGTAAGACCTTTCGTTCGATCCGGTCTTTTTGTTCAATTTTTGACTCGTTGGCTCCTTCGTGCCGCGGATACGAATGTCGTAACTAATGATTCACTTGCGAATGAAGTAAGTGCAATGGGCGGACGTGTACTAATTTTACCGGATCCTCTCCCCACCCCAAATTTCACTCAGCAAATAGATGTTTCCCCTAGAAAGAAAAAAGTGGATGTAGCTGTGATTTGTACATATGCAGCCGACGAGCCAATTTTAGATATTCTAGCAGCGGCCAAGTTAATGCCCGAGAAAATATTTGCATGCACAGGAAGAGTAGAGAAATTTGAAAGCTTAGGCTTGCAGGCACCTGAAAACGTTGAATTTACCGGTTTTCTTACTGATCAGAAGTATTGGGATCTTCTCGCCTCAGCTTCCGTTATTTGCGACCTAACTTTAATGCCCGACTGTCTAGTTTGCGGTGCATATGAAGCACTATCCGTTGGTCGGCCAATGGTACTTTCGTCTAATAAGGCGACTGAGGAGCTTTTCGGCTCAGTCGCCATACTCACCGAATCTGAGCCATCATCAATTGCAAACGCTTTGCAGAATGCTTTTAAAAATGAAGCAGAAATCTCAAGAGCTGCCATTAAGGAGGCTCATGTTTATCAGAATACATGGCAATCTAATGCTCAAAAATGCTTGCAAGAGATTGAGGCTCAAAAACAACGGCACGAACGATAAGACCTGACCGTCGGTAAATTGTCATTTGTTGGGTAATCGAATAGCCATCTGCCAACCTAAAATTCCTCCTTCACGATCACGGAGGCAACGAGCATAGGATAAGGGTGAAGTGGTTATAATGAAGTAAATTAGAGACTTCCTCCCTGAATTTGTGGGAGCAAAATGATGCTCCCACAAATTTTCGGTGCCAAGCCACTGGGCTCGGAGTTTATTCTATTGATACCTCTGTCTGAGATGGGCATTTAAGGCAAACGCCATATCCCCGCGAGTTAGCGTTGCCGTCTGAATCGACCACGTAAAAATAAATATTGTCACTATCGTGGAATATTCCGAGATTGACAATAATATCAATTCTTGAGTCAGACCATGTTTGAGGGATTTGTATTTCTTTTTTACTACATTCTGACCATTCAGATTCTTCGCATAATACAACGCGATGCCAAGAATCATCTATATAAATTGAATCGTAGTAGACCCAAGACTCGGGTTGAGCACCGTTCGAAACTTGACTCTGCGCGATTCTATTATACCTTGAGTTATGAGCTTCGGTAACTGTCGTAATTGGATCGTTATGAACTGCTTTACCATTCACTTCGAATAACCAGAGCCCGTCGCTCTCTCCTACAGTAGAGGACTTGTATATTACTTCTTCATGAACCCATTCTTGCTTTTCTTGGGCGTAAGGAAACTCTAGATCATCTGGCCATCTCGTACCTCCGCCTGTTCTTTCCGCTGTTAGGCGGTACTGATTGGTCTCAGCGCCTTGAGTTCCTAAAAAGATGTTGTTACCCGCATCACCCCAGAATCGAATCGTTTTAAAATTAAAAGTACGAAAAAGACCTGTTGGGTAGTTTTCGCTGCCCTCAACGTTAGTTGCACTTACGTTACCGGCGGACATAATTTCACCGTACCTGAAATCTAGAGGGGCGGCGGCATCATTTACTGATCCGCCTTCTCCAGAGAAGAACAGCTCTGTGCGATTTGCGCTCTCGATTATTTGACTTATTACGGCTGTTGCTCCGGACTCTTCTCCTCTGACCAAGTCTCCGACTTTAAAGCTTCCACCTTGAATGTTCGTAACGCGAGACCGTAAAGCAAGATTACGTCTCACGTCGAAATCCGTCATCATCTTTCGGTTCAGATAGATTCGATCGGAATCGAATAGTATTTCGCCTATTGCTGTACCGGAGGATTCTCCGTGGTCAAACCGAAAAGCCTGCATAGATCCATCTGAAACATGCTCTGTACTTGGTTCTCCGCTGACACTTTTGCTCCAAACTTGCGTTCGACCATGTGAGCTGGGATTACCGCCCAGATCAGCTTTCCACCAAACTAAAGGTTTCTGATGCTCTTTTTCGGAGAACCGTTCTCCCACGATTGTTAGGGTATTTGATTCAGAGACTGTGCCGTCGAGTCTAGTTATCGTAGGATTCGCGACAGCTTGCGAGGCAAGGTTTAAAAAAAATCCTGTAAGTACAACTGCTTTCATTGTTTTCATGCTACGGTCCGATTTTTCAAATTTTAGGCTTTTGATTGGATTCAAATTTACCTGGATTTGACATAGTTTAACATTTAGTCTTGTAACGAACTGTCAATATTAGTTGACTTACTCCGGTCCACGAGACGTTCCTGAACTATGATTGGACTTGCCACGGTGCAGTGAACACTCCTAGCCTAAGATTTGACCTGAGAAGCTTCCTGGGTGGCTATCGGAAATCAGGGCTAGCTTCCGCTAAAATCGCTAAAAACCGGCAAAAGGCGAATAAATAGCGTGAAAATAGTGTCTGAGTTTCAGATTTTTCGCCGGATAAAGTGAAGATTTTGAGGGCCAGAGGTAATTCAAGCCTTCCGTACATGTTTCATTGATATTAAAAAAGGAATTCAGTTTTAATGGAAACAGAGTCCGGAAACCGTGTTTCAGTAATTGTCCCCGCATTTAATCGGGCTGAATATATCGAGCAGACAGTGAACTCTGTCCTTATTCAAGATTACTCAAACGTGGAGTTGATCGTAGTGGACGACGGCTCCACGGATGGTACGTACGAAATCCTATTGAGATATTTCGAACAGAATAAGCTGAAGTTGTTGACTCACCCGGGGCGGGGTAACAGAGGGCAGTCTGCGGCTCTGAATCTGGGGCTTGAGGCCGCATCCGGAGAATATATCGCCATTCTTGACAGCGATGATCTGTTCCTGCCCGGAAAACTCAGCGCTCAGGTTGAGTATCTAGACACACACCCAGATGTCGGGTTGGTATATGGAATGGGGGAAGGGGTCGATGGTAGTGGTCGCTGGCTTTACGATATTTTGTCAACAGATCATTCTGAGCCTAATGATGCCAATGCCGTGTTGCTGGACTGCTATTTTCACCTTCCAGTAAACGCACTGGTCCGCCGCTTAATTTATGAACAAGTTGGTAGGTTTGAAGAGAGCTTCAGGGCTGCGCAAGATCACGATATGCTTGTCCGAATAGCGGAGAAGACCCATTTTGGTTTTATTCCAGTCAAGTTTTTTCAGTACCGTCGTCATGGTGATTCCATAAGCAATAATGGTCTGCGGCAACGGTGGATGAATGGGTTCGAAATTGTCCGACGTGCCGAGGCACGCTTTCCCTATCGGGCGTCCACTATTCGCAAACGCAAGGCCTTGCTCAACTTCCGTATGGCCCAGGTTTGCCTGCAGGAGAATCGTTATATAGCCGCACTCGGTTATCTGTTACAGTCTGGTGTCCTTGATCCGGTGCGGGCGATAAAAGTACTTACGGGCAAGGAGAAAATCAGGTAGGTCCACGAAGGGCTCGGAGCAACGGAATGCATTCAAGGGAACCAGTTTTATTCGTTATAGACCAGTTTCTGAATCCCTATGCTGGAACCGAAAGCCAGCTCTTTAAACTTCTTGGCGAGTTACCCTCGTTTGGTTTCGAACCGAGATTGCTGGTTATGAAAAGTTCCGCCTACACAGATTCCAATCTGATGCCCTGTCCTGTGGACGTTTTGGGTCATCATCGCCTCTCTTCGCCGCGCACCTGGTGGGCGCTTTGGCGTTATGGCAGACGTCTTCGCCAGCAAGGTTTTCGGTTGGCTCACGTGTTCTTCAATGATGCTTCTTTGGTTTGCCCCCCTGTCCTTAGGGTTTGCGGCTTTCAAATCCTGATCTCCCGTCGCGATATGGGCTACTGGTACACGCCCGCGATTGTTCTGCTGCTGAGATTGACCAGAAGATGGGTGTCTGGTGTTGTGGTGAACAGTCAGGCAGTGGGGGATGTTACCGCAGCTACGGAAGGTCACAAGCGGGACCTGGTTTATGTCATTTACAATGGCTACGATAACGCAAAGGCTGCAGTGGATGAGCCTGCTCCGATACCGGAACTGAAGGCGCTGAGCGAAATGGGGCCTGTGGCCTTCCTTGTGGCTAATATCCGACAAATAAAGCGGATTGAAGATGCACTATCCGCGGTTGCGGAGCTGGGTGGGCGCGGTCATTATCTCGCTCTGGCCGTTATCGGCGACGGAAGCTCTGAAACCTTGCGGCAGCATGCAGAGCAACTTGGGATTGGCCAGAGGGTTCTTTTCATGGGTAGCCGTTCAGACGTAACCCGATGTTTAACTTACGGTACTGTTGGGCTTTCCTGCTCCGAATCCGAAGGATATTCGAACGCTGTGGTTGAGTATATGCAGGCAGGTTTGCCGGTGGTGGCATCAGATGTTGGGGGAAATCGCGAGGCGGTTGTCAATGGCAAGACGGGATGGCGTTACCCGGTTGGAGACGTTGAGGCGCTGGCAAGCAGGTTGGAGAGCCTGCTTGCCAATCCGGAAAAGGCTTCTTTGATGGGCAGGGCGGGGAAGCAGCTTGCGCTTGAGAGGCACGGGCTGGAAAACATGATTCAAGCGCATGCGCGGCTTTATTCAAAGATTATCGAATCAGATGTTCGGGTGTCGTCATGAACTTCTCGCCTTTTGTCAAGTTTCTCGGGCAGTGGGGCGGTTATAAATTTGCTCAACGCCTGACGGCTTACCATCCAAGAATGTTGATGTACCACCGCTTCACCACTCCAGAGTCTGATTCGCGTGTACTTGGAGTTAGTGCGGAGCGGTTTGAGGAGCAGGTTGCGTACATTGCACGCCATCACAACCCGATCACTGTTACGGAAATGATCCGTGGCTGCTTCGAGGGCGAAAAATTGCCCAGGCACGCTATCGCTATCACTGTGGATGATGGTTATGAGGATTTTTACCGCATCGCCTGGCCAATTCTGAGGCGATACAAGGTTCCTGCCACGTTTTACGTTACAACCGGATTTGTTGATGGCAGGCTCTGGCTATGGCCGGACCAATTGTCGTGGATCCTGGATAATGCCCGAGCCTCGGGCATTTCGCTCAGGCCCTTCGTTAACGATGGCGAATCTGTGGTGCCACCCTCGACCAATGAAGAGAAGCAGTCGCTTTTCTCGCGTCTTGTTGGTTATTTGTTGCATATTCCCGATGAAAAGAAACACGCTTTTTTGCGTGCAATTGCGGCGCAGTGGGAAATTCATGTTCCTGAAAGTGCTCCTGATTGGGCGAGCCCAGTCACCTGGGCGCAGCTCGCTGAAATGCAGACCGAAGGGCTGGAAGTTGGCGGGCATACGGTTACTCACCCCAGTTTGAGTCAGGTCGGCCTCGGTCAAGCGAGGAATGAAATCTTCGGTGCCAGGGATGCCTTGGTTGCCAACCTTGGGGATCGTCCCCGTTCCTTTTGTTATCCAAATGGGACACAGGAAGATTTTGTGGCGGAACAGGTTCCCATTATTCGCCAGGCAAATTTTACGGGTGCCGTAGTTGCATTTGCCGATGCGCAAGGTCAAAGCCAACGGTACGCCATGCGCCGTCATTCAAGCTCAGATAACATGTTTCAGTTTTTAAAGGCGGTGTCCGGGGTCGAGCACCTGGGCCATAAGCTCAGGAACACCCGTCGGAGTACGGTGTATGAATAAGGCTTTTGTTAGGCCGACTAATTCTTATGGACAGACGGCGGTGAGTGGCTTCACTTTTTTTCTATTCATGTATTTTCTTTTGGATTTTTTCCTGAGGTTTTCCGCTCGCGTGCCAGCGTACGGTGTTTTGCGTCCTACCTTGCTCCTCGTACTGCTCATCACATTGCTGCTGATTTTTCAGAAGGAGAAATTCAAAGGCTGGACGAACGACCCGGTTGTGCAGGCTATGCTGGTTTTTCTCGGTTATTTAGTGGTCTCTCTGCCACTAGTGGAGTGGCCGGGCAGTGTCATCCGCAATAATTTGGCGGATTTTGTCAAGGCCATCGTTTTTCTTTTTTTCACTCTCCTGATTATCGATAGCGAAAAACGCCTGAAGATTTTTCTCGCTGTGTTTGTGGGTTGCCAGCTTGTCCGAATATTAGAACCATTGTTTATGAATATTACACAGGGTTATTGGGGCAGCAAAACGCATCTTGGTGGCGGAGAATTTTCTCAGCGGCTTGCGGGGGCACCTGCCGACGTGATCAACCCAAATGAACTTGGCTTTGTGATAGTTACCGCGCTTCCGTTTCTGCATTACCTGGTCTGGCCTGGTCGCTTCATCGGTAAGCTCTTCTACCTGGCTGTAATGCCGGCTCTTCTTTATGCGTTGATCCTTACCCAGTCGAGAGGAGCTTTTTTGGCGCTTCTTGTTGTGGCCTGGATGATTTTTAAGGAGTCCAACCGGAAGATGGGGCTTATTGTTCTGGCTATCGCAATTAGCATTGCTGGTTGGAACGTAATGACTTCCGAGCAAAAAGACCGCTACCTTTCCTTGGTGGGAATGTCTGAGTCTGCTAACACCGCGTCAGCTGAGGGCCGACTCCGGGGCATGCGGAACGAGTTTAACTTAGGTCTTAGTCGCCCTATCGTAGGACATGGACTTGGTACGACACCAGAGGCAAAGGTTAATGTTCTGGGTAGTCGTAGCCAGGCTGCACATAATTTTTATGCTGAAATTCTTATCGAAACCGGAATTTTGGGTTTGGTGTTCTTTTTGCGCTTTTTGATGAAGGTTTACGTGAAGTTTCGGGATAACAACAAGGTTTTAAAAAACGCAAAGCTGAGTAATACTCTGCGGTTTTATCAAAATCTCAATAAAGCATTAATTGCCCTTTTCTGGATGTATGTAGTGTACAGCACCAATTACTGGGGATTGTCTCAGTATTACTGGTACCTTTACGCTGGGATTATGATCGTGTTTTCTAAGCGTCTGTCAGAAAAATTGAAGGCGACAGAGAGTGACCCTCATAAGTGTGAAGAATTGTCTCAGCCACGATTTGGGCGTATTTGGCAAAAACACAGGGAAGCCGCCCAGGGAGTGGTTCGATCATGAATATTTTAATGACTGCGATGCAGCCGGGTGGGGGGATACTAACCTTTTTCCGCTATATCTACAGCCATCCGGCGTTTGAGGGCTTCACATTCACTTTGCTGGCGCCGGATGAAGGGTTGAGCGATTACCTCTCCGAATTCCTACCCAACGGTCGAATCACAGTAACTGCTGCGGACTCATCGCCAATAAAGTTCTTGAAGCAAGCTCGGAGCCTTTCACAAAACCCGGACTTTGACCTGGTTCATTCCCATGGCTTTTCGGCAGGAGTTCTCACCGAGTTTGCGATGGCAGGGGTCCGTAGAATCCATCTGATGACCGCTCATGATGTGTTTAACCGGGTCCAGTTTCAGGGCTTTAAAGGCCATCTTAAACACCGCATTATGGCGGCTGCCTTTCAACGTATGGACGCGATTCATACCGTCACTGAAGATGCCAAAGCTAATTTGATCGAATTTTTCCCCGACGTTGCATCAGTTCACATAGTGGGCATTTTGCATGGGGTAGACACAGAGTATTTTCGCGATGGTAAAGCGGAGCCTTTGAAAGAATCCCTTGGGCTGGCTCGGGAAACACCTCTGATCGGCTTTTTTGGCCGATTTATGGGGCAGAAGGGTTTTCGTCTCGTTGTTCAGGCTCTTAAACGCATTCGGGATGAGCAGATGTTGCCCGTGGTCCCGCACGTCGCAACTTTCGGCTGGGGTGGTTTTATTCGGGAAGATTACGCTTATCTTGAAGAATTGGGCCTCAAAGACTATTTCCACCAGATGCCGCAGGCCAACAACATGGCTGGGGCATTAAAAGGAGTGGATCTGGTTGCTATGCCTTCCCGCTGGGAGGCCTGTGGTCTTCTAGCCATGGAAGCACTGGCTGCCGGCGCTCCTATTGTGGGCAGTGCTTGCGTAGGCCTGAGAGAGGTGCTTGATGGTACGCCGGCACAGCAGGTAGCTGTTGGCAACTATGGTGCTTTGGCTGATGCCCTTGTAGCGGAGATAGAGAATCTTGATCAGAGGCGGGGAGCATTTCTAGCGTACCAAGACGAAGCGGTCGAAAGGTTCGCCATTGACCGTCCGGCGCAGGCATTAGCGGAGCTTTACCGGCAACTTGGCCCGCGGGCATTCTGATATGTTTCATGTGTAAATGGAGATCAGTGGCTCACGTCATCGAAGCAAAGCCCTGTAATCTACTGCACGCTTGTTGACGCAGTAACAGTATAGTGTGCCGTTGAGGCTCCTCCAGAACGTAGGAAGAATCCAGCGCCGCCGAATGATTCTGGACACGATTCGCTCGAAATAGTAGCTGAGTTTAGGCGCATGAACATACCTGAAAGCGACCCAGGTGTTAACGCGATGTATGAGAGGGAACAGGCAAAGCTGCCAACGCGAGAGTAATTGCTCCTGAACGAGGAATTCGAAATATGACTCTTTAAGATCGGTGGAATGCGGTACCCCTGGAGTCGGGAATTTTGCAACAGATGCCATCTTCCGTTGCCCGAATAGCTCACGTGGCACGCCGGCCTGCTCGGCGATGCGGCGTGGAATAGGTCGGTCGTAGTCCGTTCCGATCCTCCACGGGTCCATTTCCTCGGATTCCGTGATTCTGACAATATCAGCTTTGCGCCGCGCGCCAATGAACGGAACAGGTAGTTGAATAAATCCTGCGCTTAACCGAATTTCTGAAAGACCGTGGCAACCTAAGTCCCAGCGCCCAAGGCCATCATCGACTGGAGTTGAATGTTCCTTGAGGCGGGATTCGGGATACCAGATCTCTCCGAGAGTTCCGGTCAACAGCAAACACGGGCTGGAAACTTGCCGTGTTATACTCAAAAAATTAGCGTCCTCATTGCTGTGAATCGCAGAGTGAAAAATATATTCTTCGGTAAAGCCATGTTCGAATGCACGACGCTCAATCGGTGCCACTTTCAATCCTAGGTGGTTGCCGATCTCCGTCCCATCATCATTCATCTCCCCTTTTCTGTCATGTTGCACATAAGTTCCAGCACCTTTAGATGTGCTGACCGTAAAGGCCTTGTCAATACCATATTCTTTAGCAAGGGAATTTACAGCGGTAGAATCATAGCCCCTAGATTGGGTGGAATAGATTTTCAAGGGGTGGGAACGCAATGGATCACGCGCGTTTGTAACAATTTTGGCGTAATTATTACGTAAATAGTCATAATATTCTTGAAAACAGGAAAATGAGGGCGTGTTCGGTTTTTGGACAACGGTCAAGGATCCAAGGGTTAGCAACAGGTTGTGGTAGATCAAACGATTGACAGAGCCTTGCAAAGTTGGAATCACCTTACTGTATTGGAAAATGCCCTCTTTTATGCTTTCGTTGATCTTATTGTATTGGCGAAACGATGGGTCCAGTTCATCGCCGATTTCGGCAAGAAGTAAGGGGAGCGAGTTGGAGACGGTAACTGTGGAGCCTGTCTGATGCCAATAAATGCAGTCTGTAGTGGAGGCAGGCGCTACGAACAGGATGCTGTCGTCGCTCGCAATAGCGCCCGTACCAAACACACAGTCGCTGTTGCCGAAGTCCCCGTCAGCGAAACGACCGTTCCAGGCACCTTCAACAAGAAACGAGTCCGTATGTTCCACGTGTTCCCCGTGTAGGAAATCGACCTGAGCCTCATCCTTATGAACCTTGCCGAGCCAGGCTAATTTAGGAAGTTGAGTGGACATGGAAAACGTCATATTCATAAGTGCAAGTCCCTTTGGATGTTTGTAGAAAAACCAGTTGTAAATCCTGTAGAGTTCATTCGAGAGTCATTTATTGGCAACTGCGAATTCTTGAAATACATGTTTTTGGGGGGCTAACTGTCTGCTTACATTGTTGAGGACAGGTAATGCACCCCCTCTATACGTATGACACACCCCCGCTCGCTCAGAAGGCCTAGGGCCAGTAAAAAGAAAAAACGTTTCAAGATGAAGCACGATGATAAGCCTCGGAGAGGTTGGCCGGTGTAGGTTGCAATTAATTAAGTTGCTTCTCCCATGAAAATATTATTTGTCGGGATGATGTTTTGCAACATCCCCAATGGCAAGCGGCGCAGATTTTAGCGTTGCTAGCTTATTTCTATCTTCGGAAACCGTGTCAGTCTGTGTATGATTAAAGCCTTGGTAAGCTCTTAGACAACGGTAAACTTTTGAAAGCGATAACTCAGGGACGGTTGAATGCGAAGTACTTTCCGAAAGCTTTTCAGTATTCTCTCCTCAGAAGAACGCAGAACATCAGTCTGGATCTTTATTCTGATGGTGGTCGGGGCACTGTTTGAGGCGGCTGGCGTTGCTTCAATTATCCCCTTTATCTCAGTGCTTTCAGATCCTTCGATGGTCACTGAGAACGCCTGGTTGGCGAAAGCTTACGCATGGACCGGTATGGAAAGCGTTGAGGCTTTCACAGTTGCAATGGGTTTCCTTTTCTTAGTGGTGTTTTTTGTGTCACTTGGACTGAAAGCGCTGAATCAGTGGATTCAGTTGCACTTTTCCAAGATTCGCGTCCACACGGTGGGTAGCCGTTTGCTTCGCGGCTATCTCGCGCAGTCCTACGAATGGTTTCTGAGCCGTCATACCTCAAAGCTTTCCACCACTATTCTTTCTGAGGTCAATCAGGTTATTTCCAAATCGCTTCTGCCCGCCATCGAAATGGTGGCCCAGATCGTCGTGGTTGTTGCCTTGGTTACTCTGCTACTGATTATTGATCCAGTTCTGGCAGTTTCAGCAACCTTTGTCCTTGGGGGCGCCTATGTAATCGTTTATCTGGTTGTGCGTGGCCCTCTTTACAGGTTTGGCCGGCGTCGCTACCTGGCCAATCGTGAGCGCTTCCGGGTAACTCAGGAAACGCTCGGTGGTGTTAAGGATGTTAAAGTCGGCTGCCTTGAGCAAAATATGCTCGAGCGTTTTATGCCCCCATCTTTCAAGACGGCCAATGAGGAGGTCAAGGCGTCCGTTGTAAATATGCTTCCCGGTCACTTGATGCAGGCGGTTGTATTTGGCGGAGTGGTCGGCGTTCTTCTCTACCTCAAGCAGGCCCACGGTTCTATGACGGGCGCTTTGCCTGTGCTTTCGGCCTTTGCTTTCGCCGCTTATCGTTTGCTGCCGGCGCTGCAGCAGATCTTTCGACACATCACCGCGATGAGATCAAACAGCGCGGCTTTGGACGGTTTAATTGCGGAAATTCGCTCGCTAGAGGCAGTCCCAGACAGCCGGCTTCAGGAGCCCAGAACTCGTTTCCCTGAACTCAAAAAAGCCATCGAATTGGTTGATATCAAATATAGCTACCCGTCAACCACGGAGCTGGCTTTGAAAAGCGTGTCAGTGTCCATTGGCGCCAAGGAGCGCATAGGCCTTGTGGGTTCAAGCGGTTCCGGAAAGACCACAACGGTGGATGTGATACTGGGGCTGCTGTCGCCGTCAGCCGGCAGAATGCTCGTAGACGGCGTGGAAATAACCGCAGACAACGTGCGCCAATGGCAGCGGTCCATAGGCTATGTACCCCAGCATATTTTTCTGGCAGACGAGACGATTACCGCAAACATCGCGTTCGGCATCAAGCCGGAGGAGATCGATCTTGAGGCGGTAATCCGTGCGGCCAAGATGGCCAACCTGCACGAGTTTATTACAACGCGTCTGCCAGAGGGTTACGATACCGAAGTGGGTGAGCGTGGTGTGCGGCTGTCCGGCGGCCAGCGTCAACGAATCGGTATCGCCAGGGCACTGTATCATGATCCGGAAGTGCTGATTCTGGATGAAGCAACCAGTGCCCTGGATAACCAGACTGAAAAAGCGGTTATGCAAGCGGTGGACACACTCGCGAATCAGAAGACGATTGTGCTGATTGCCCACAGGCTCTCTACGGTACGCGAATGCGACCGCATCTACCTGTTGTCGAATGGACAAGTGGTTGGGGAAGGGCGGTTCGATGAACTGGTTCGGGACAGCGCCGAGTTCAGTGCCATGGCCTCCGGTGAGCCTTCAACTTAGGGCGATCCTTTCTGGAGTCTGAGTCGGTAAAGCGAGCGCTCTTTCTTAGTAAGTGTATTCGTCGTTTAAACGCTGATAAACCGGATTTTTTCAGCGGTTAAAAAGGGATAACGAATGTGTGGATTTGCCGGAGGGTTGGCAGGAAATACAAGCAAGCGCGGGTTCTCTAATGAGGTGCTCAAAGCTATGGGTGATGCTTTACTGCATCGCGGACCTGACGGCGAAGGCATTTGGACAGAAGGTGGGGCGGGCTTGATTCACCGGCGCCTTGCGATCCAGGACTTGTCTCCAGCTGGTGCACAACCCATGCTTTCCCCAACCGGCCGATATGTCATCGCCTTCAACGGTGAAATCTACAATTTTGAAACTATCCAAAAAGAACTAATAGCTTTGGGTTGCAGCTTCAAAAGCCACTCTGACACGGAAGTTATGCTGGCAGCGTTTGAGCAGTGGGGGCTTGAGCCTTCTCTTGAAAAATTTGCAGGTATGTTTGCTTTCGCACTGGTGGACCGTGAAAAAGGCTTTTTGCATCTTGCGCGGGACCGGATGGGCGAAAAGCCCCTCTACTACGGCTGGCAGCAGGGTACCCTGTTGTTTGGGTCTGAACTGAAGGCGATGCGCCAGCACCCTGACTGGGTCGGGGAGATTGACAGATCGGTTCTGCCATTGTTGCTTCGTCATAATCTTATTCCAGCCCCGCATTCCATCTATCAGGGTATCTGCAAACTGCTGCCCGCTTCCTATGTTTCTTTTAAGCTGGAAAATCTGCAGTCGGGCGTGATGCCGGAGCCACAGCGGTACTGGGAACTTGAGGCACAGTTTGCTGAGCGCCCCGGCCAGACGCTGGAAGGCGCGGCCAACGAACTTGAAAAGCTTCTGACAGAAGTAATTTCAGAGCAGATGATTTCTGATGTTCCCCTGGGGGCTTTCCTGTCTGGGGGTATTGATTCTTCTACCGTTGTTGCCCTGATGCAGAAACAGGCCACCACACCGGTGAAATCTTTTAGCATCGGATTCAAAGAGGCTGGCTTTAATGAAGCCGAGCATGCCGCGGTCGTGGCCAGGCACCTTGGAACCGAGCATACCGAACTGTATGTGAGCGAGCAGGATGCGCTCGATGTGATTCCCAAGCTGCCGCAGATGTATTGCGAGCCTTTTGCTGATTCTTCCCAGATTCCGACCTATCTGGTGAGCAAAATGACAAAGCAGAAAGTGACGGTTGCCCTTTCCGGCGATGGTGGCGACGAGCTTTTTTGCGGTTATACCCGTTATCTTGCCATGGCGTCTGCCTGGCACAGCCGGAAGGCTCCGAGGGCCCGGTTGAAAAACCTGATTTCCCGCCTGCCGGCAACACCCGCGGCGGCTCTGATCAAAGCGGGGGTGCCATCACAGCGAGGACGCTCCATCGGAGCCATAAAGCAGCGCCTGGCGTTCACCCGAGCGGTATCCCGTGCTGATTCACTATCTGAATATTATCGCCAGGGAGTGTCTTACTGGCCGTGTCCAGAGCAGTTGTTGGGGGCGGCAAAAGAGGCGCCATACGGGCTGACAGCCCCTTTGCCAGCCAGTATTGCGCCGGAAAGCCTGAAAACGCTGATGTGGCGTGACCTGAACTGGTATCTGCCGGACGATATTCTGGTTAAAGTAGATCGGGCTGCCATGGCCTGCAGCCTGGAAACCCGGGTGCCATTGCTTGACCACCGGGTTGTATCCTTTGCTCTGGGGCTGCCGACGTCTTTAAACGTTCACGATGATGTTGGCAAACAGGTTCTGAGATCAGTGCTGTACCGCCATGTGCCTCGGGAACTTATTGACCGGCCCAAGCAGGGTTTCGCTGTGCCCATAGCCCAGTGGCTACGTGGAGCACTGCGCGAATGGGCAGAGGAGCTTCTTGAATATAAGACCCTTACCGATCAGGGATACTGGAATGCCGTCGCTGTGAGGTGGTTCTGGAAAGAGCACCTTTCCGGGCGCGAGGATTACAGTTTTGAGCTGTGGGGTATCCTTATGTTCCAGGCTTGGTTGGTTCATCAGGAAAGGAACTGATAAAAGGATTTGTAGAGATTTCCAACGAAATTATTAGCTTATGTAAAGGGACTGATTATGTTTGCTGGCGTCATGATGCTCAATTCAAAACAGGCTGTCTCATCGGAATACGGAAAAGCCCTGTGCCAAAATCTATCTCGCCAACCTGACGAAGACATAGTAGAGCTTGATTTTGAGCACGCTTATATCGTGCAGGCCAAGGTTGGCGCTCTTACCTCATATGATGGCCTATCAAAACATGAGCCGCATGCTGCCTCACTTTTGTCGGGTGAGCCACTTGGGCCCGCTGGAAATATTGATGGTGATCATAAGTTGATTGATAAGGAGTTGGCCGAAGGGAGCTACCCTGCGCTGCGCGAATGCCGCGGGGCTTTCTGTGGGGCTAGTTACAGTGAGGCTGCGGGTGAGCCGGTTCTGCACTTGTTTTCCGATAAACTTGGAGTCAGGCCCATTTACTATTGGTGCGATGAAGAGATGGTCGTTTTTTCAACGGCCTTGAGGGTCTTGGAAGCCTTACCCTTCGTCCCAAAAGTTCGCGATGATGTGGGCGTTGCAGAATCTATCGCGTTTGGGTACCCCCTGGCAGAGCGTACTCAATACGTCGGTATAAATGTCTTACGCGAGGCGGAGATCGTTAGCTTCTCTTCTGATGGCATCTCAAGGGCCTGTTACTGGCGTTGGGATCAGGTTCCTACCCAGGAGATTTCAGATAAAGACGCCTTGGAAAAGGCCTATAAGCTGTTTGCGGATGCGATTAATATAAGGCGGCGCGGAGATCGCGAGGTTGGTGCTTTCCTCAGTGGCGGTATGGATTCACGAGCGATAGTGGCGATGCTCCATGCATCGGGTGCTGATATACAAGCAATCAACTTTTCCCCAGATAGGTCGCAGGATCAGGCGCTTGCGCGTGCCTATGCCGAACAGATCGGCGTCTCCTTCTTTGCTGCTCCGAGGAACCATAGTTCGAAGGATGGCTTCCGAATGGCGCTGACTAGGTTCGTGCGTGATTGCATAGACCGTGGTGAGATTAAAGCAGAGAGACCGAACGGTCTTTGGTCTGGCGATGGTGGAAGCGTTGGGTTGGGTAATGTTCACCTTGATGACAAGCTGTTATCACTTTTGAGAGGTGGTGAGCGCGGATCTGCAATCAAGCATCTCTTCCAGATTTGCCAGATTGGATTTCCTTACCGTCTACTCCAGCCTAATGATAGAAAAATCGTTGCCGATCTACTGCGCACAGGCGTTGAAAATGAACTTGACCGTCTTGAGTGTGCGGATCCCGGTCAGGCTATGTTTCTGTTCCTGATGGTGAATGACCAGAGAAAACATTTGTATGATGTCTACGAGGATCTCGACTTACATCGCCTCGAATATCAACTCCCTTTCTTTGATAGTAATTTACTGGAATTCATATGCGGGCTTCCTGTGGATTACAGAAACAACCACCGATTTTACACGGATTGGTTCTCGGTATTTCCGGAGAGCACTCGATTGGTGCCATGGCAAACCTATCCTGGGCATGTTGAATGTCCGTTACCTATCCCCGAGAACCTTTCTTATCAGTGGGGCCGTCCAAAACCTCAAAAGCTCACCACGAAGATTGCTTCAAGAATTTCAAGTGGTATTGAAGCCCTCAGGCTCGCCTTGGACCCTGCAGGTCTCGGTCCGGTGCCAAGAAGTAGGCTCCTAGCGCTGGCAGGAATACAGTTGCTTTGCATTAAGGACTATTCCTATGCAGTTAAAGCGGCTGAACGTTATCGGTTGGGCTGAGGTGTTTTTAGCAAAGTCAAAATTGATATTGGAAGTTCAGAATGACCTCAGACGATAAACCTCATGTCAGCATCATTACACCCACATTCAATCGTGCGGATTTTATTGAACAGGCCGTCGATAGTGTGCTTAAGCAGTCGTATCAAAACTTCGAACTCCTTATTATTGACGATGGTTCTACGGATGACACTAAAGAACGACTTGCTACTGTTCTTGAAGATGCACGGGTGCATTATTTTTATCAGGCGAATCAGGGGCAGAGCGTTGCCAGAAATCTAGCGCTATCCCGAGCAAGTGGCGATTTGGTTTGTTTCCTCGATTCGGATAATTATTGGCCCGAAAACAAGCTTGAAATTCAGTTGACCAAATTGGCCGAACAGCCGGATGTTGATGTCGTTTATGGAGATATAGTTACTGTCGATGAACAGGGTCAGGAAATCTCCAGGAAGAATATGAGGCGGTACTCAGGTGATATTGCTAAATATATGATTCGGGACAACTGTGTGAGCATGAATACGGCAATGGCCCGGCGCAGATGTTTTGAAGAGCTCGGCGCCATGAGTGGAACTCGGCGTGTGGCGGATGACTATGATTTGTGGCTGCGGTTTTCGGCTCGGTTTCGCTTTCATTATATGCCTGAATTCCTGGCTTTTTATAGGGTCATGGAGGACCAAATCTCTTCTGACAAGTCCCGACGATTCGATTCTAACTGGCAGATTATCAATGATTTCAGACGGGATTTTCCCAGTGCAATGTCGAAGAAGGATTTTGATTCCGGCTTTGCGGCTTTTCATTGTAGAAAAGCTAGATATCTCGCCGGTCAAAACCTTAAAAGGAGAGCACTCGTAGAGCTTCTGAAAGCGTTAAAGTTTGAACCAGCAGGGCGCGTTACATGGAGAAGTCTTGCGGCTATTCTTTTGAAATGATATCGCGCAGACCCGTCTTGGGGATACCGACATGCCAACCGTAAGTGTAATAATGCCAACTTTTAACAGGGCAAAATTCCTTCCTCAGGCTGTTGGTAGCGTTCTGTCTCAGAGCTATGCTGATCTGGAGCTCATTATCATAGATGATGGCTCGACAGATGACACAGTTAAGGTGTTAGCTCCGTTTTTAAACGATGACCGCGTTCGCTATTTTCATCAAGAAAATCGTGGCCAGAGCAAAGCTCGGAATGTCGGCTTGAATCAGGCCAGTGGCGAGTTTATTGCTTTTCTCGACTCAGATGACACTTGGGCCACAGAAAAACTTAAAAAACAAGTGGCCCTGATTAGCAGATTACCTGGGGCAGCAATCGTTCATGGCGATGAGGAGACCGTTAACGAGAAGGGTGAGGTAATAAGTTTCGATAATATGAAGCGCTATTCAGGCCGAATTACGCGCCAGCTTTTGGCGGATAACAGCGTGAGCATTACGACGGCCCTGGTGCGCCGTAAGTGTTTTGATGAGATGGGCGGCTTTCAGGCAAGCCATGGTGTCGCGGACGATTATGACCTCTGGTTGCGGTTTTCTGCCCGTTATCTGTTTCATTATGAGCCTGGAATTGTCGCGTCTTATCGTGTGATGGAAGATCAGATTTCATCGGATAAACGCCGGCGCTTCGCAGCCAATGAAATGATCATAAGGAACTTTCTGAACCAGTACGGTGATTCGGTTACGCCCCGGGAAAAACGCTGGGGTCTGGCACGTTTTTATTGTCGTTCCGCCCGGTATTTCGCAAGTGTTGGCGAACGGAAAAAGGCTGCCAGGGATATTGTCAGGGCCTTTAGCAATGCACCCATGGATTCGGTGGTATGGCGGGCTCTGTTCCGGATTCTGGTGCCGCAAAAATGACAGATGTTGCAGATCATAGCCAGAGTAAGCCAGAGCAACAGTTTCCCCGTTGCGTTCCCTGGCAGGGTAAATACCAGGACGGTGTATTAGGGCTTTTTTTAGACGTCGGCCACAAGCGCAAGCTCTGGGACTGGCAATTCGAGTCCAATCCTTTCTCCCTGCCTTTCAGTCCTGTTGTTATGGTGGACGATCAGGACCAGGTGGTTGGGTTCAATGGTGTGATGCCTGTTATGGCCGAGGATGCCGGTGTTGAAAGGCCGGTGCTATGGAGCTGTGATTTCTTTCTGGCAGAAGCCTGGCGCGGCAAGGGGCTTGGAAGCGAAATCAAACACGAACTGCATCAGAAATCCCCGATCATTATGGCCTTCGGTATCAGTGACCGGGCAAGCGATGTGCTGCAGCATCTCGGTTGGGTTTCTGATACCTCAGTTGAAAGTTACCGAATGATCCGGCGAATCAGTGGTTGGCGAACCTGGGTGTTCGTGGCTCTTCAGTTGGCGAACAGGGTAGTTCGTGGCGCCTGGCCGCCCTGGAAACAGCGAGGGCCGGAAGCGGGAATGAGATTGTCGGTACATTCGTTTCTACCCGGGAAAGACCGGGTTGATAACCTTTGGCGGTCCTGCGCCGGGGGCTATGAGCGTATTGTGGTCCGCAATTACAAATATCTAGACTGGCGCTACCAGCAACATCCGTTGGGCCGTTATGCGTTTGTTCGCGCAGAGAGAGCAGGCGAGTTGGCGGGCATCCTCGTTGTTCGGACACATGGGGAGCATCTGCGAATAGTAGATTACCTGGGGCCCTGCCGTGACCACCCGCTTAAAAAAGCGATGATTGATTACGTGGTTAGTCGGTGGCGCCACGTTACACAGATGTCAGCGGTAACGTCTGATGATCAGTTCGGTGATTGCCTTGGGGCTGCCGGATTCATACGGATGCGCGGAAAGCCGCGATTTTTTCGTTACGAGGCAGAACCCTCTGACCGAAAATGGTTCATCATGGCTGGTGATTCAGATGGCGAGTTCCTGCAGGCCGGTTCCGATTTTTGTGACCGGGGGGCATTATGACCCTGCGTATGGAACGTTTGTCCGAATCGGATTTCAGCTCTATGGCGCAGGAATGGCAGCGCTGTCTGCAGGGTTCCAATGCAAACCCCGTGTTTCTTGGCTGGCCTTGGTTGTTCAGCTGGTGGGAGGTCTGGTCCCAGGTACTAGGCCTTGAGCTTGTGCTGATCGGCGTCTATGACGAGCAGGACGGCCTGATCGGCCTCGGGCCTTTCTATCGCCGGGCCATTCTGACCCCCACCGGCTTTCGGGTGTATCGGCTCTACCTGGTTGGCAGCGCCTGGCGGCTGGCGCCCACCGTCAGAACGGAATACTGCGGGTTTATTTTGCCCGCCGGCCGTGAGAATGAAGTGAATGAGGCGATTTTGACCGCGGTTGCCAAGCTGGAGTGGGATGAACTGATCTGCAGTGATGTGGCCGAGGGAGATGTCTCGGGTTTCGCCCCTGATCGGTGGCCGTTAGAAGGGCAAGCCCGCATGATCCCTAGAACAAAAGACAGGGGCGTTCGGATATCGGTGCAGGGGGCATTTGATGACTGGCTGAAGCAGCTTGGCAAAAATACCCGACTGAAAGCCTACAATCGCCGAACTTATCTTCGCGAACGCGGGAACCTCAAATTTTGCCCGCACCAAGCGGAAACTGACGGTGATTTTTTTGATTGCTTGAATCAGTTCCACGTTATGCGCTGGGGCGTACCTGTGTTTGACGAGAATGCACTGCGGTTCCACCGGCTTTTTATCGAGCGCCTTTCAGAGTGCGGGGGCAGGGCGGAATTGACGACGCTTCGGTACGACGGCGATTGTGTCTCCGTGCTCTATGATGTTGTGGTCGGCGGCTGGCGGCTGAACCTGCAGGCGGGGTTTGTTGAGGATTTTGACAGCAAGGTTGCCCTTGGCTCACTGCATCTCGGGTTTGCGGTTGAGGCGGCGTTTAGCGATGACGCCGTCGAATTTTACGACCTGCTGGCCGGGTCTGGGAAAAATCATTTCTATAAATCCCACTTTCAGGGCGATGTGGTTGATTTCGAGACTTTCCAGGTGGTTCGGAATCCGGTAATCGGTTTTCTTTATTGGCTGCAGGGGGTAACTCCGGCGCCGGTTTCGAGAATGTTCAATCGAAGGATAGGACTGTAACGCGCCAGGGGACAGAGCATGTTGTTGGACCGCTTTATTTATTAGTTGGTGCTAGCAAAGGTTCGGCTGGTAAAAAAGCACATTAAAAGGCAAGATCGAGCATATTCAAGATTCATACAGGGAGCAGTGTCGGTGGAAAGGATTCACTACAGCCGTTGGATAAGCTCCGTAGCCCTTTTTTTGATTACCTTCGGTCTTTTGGCCTTTCTGGTCTCACCCACGCTTGAAAGCATCTTTTCCCGTTGGCTCAAGTTCGATGAATCCTATTCTCATGGTTTCCTTTTGCTTCTGGTGTCCGCATACATTGTGGGCCGCAAGTGGTATGCGCAGCGCCCGATAACTGGTTTTTACCCTTTCTGGTGTTTTCCTTTTGTTCTCGCCCTGGCGGGTTACACCCTGGGTGGCATTCTACGTGTGGAAGCGCTGCAGGAACTTGTTCTGGTTCCGATGATTCTCAGCATCCTGGCTATCCTGATCGGCTGGAACCAGGTTCAAAAGTTTATCCTTCCAATTGGCCTATTGATCTTCGCTTTACCTTTTTGGGATTACCTGTCGTGGACCCTGCAGTTGATCACTGTGGCCGTCAACGAGATTGGCCTGGGCTTTTTGGATATTGATTTCCGGATTGACGGTATTTATGTGTTCCTGACCGGTATCGGAGCCTTTGAGGTTGCCAATGGCTGTTCTGGTCTTCGATACCTGCTGGTTGGGCAATCTCTGGCGCTGTTATACGGTGAACTGAACCTGCGGAAGATTCGGTCCCGGATCATTCTGTTTCTGGTGGCGATTGGCCTGGCCTTGTTTGCTAACTGGGTCCGGGTTTTTATCATTATCTACATGGGCTACGAGACGAATATGCAAAGTAGCCTGATTGAGGATCATGACAATTTCGGCTGGTGGGTGTTTGCGGTTACGTTGATACCGTTGTTCTTGTTGGGGCGGAAGCTGGAGAATTCCGCTGTTGAGCAGGCGGCAGACAAGCACATGCGCGCTGATGAAGCTAGCCCGGCGCCGAAGAAGCATCGATACGCTGGTGTGGCCCTCGTGTCTGTGTTTTTGATTGCCGCGTTTTTTGCGTTACCGTCCAACACTGGTGAAATCAAAGAAGTGCCGGCGAACTATGATTTGCGTCTTGACCAAGAGCAATACGGGCCGCTTTTCGCGTCCGATCTTGAAGGCTGGCGCCCGCAGATTCGGAACCCAGACAGGGTGTATCAGCAAACGTTGTTTGAACGTGCTGCCGTTAACGATGCTTCCGATGGTATGCCCGAGGTTTTCTATGCTGCCATTCACAGCTACGATTTCCAGCGCCAGGGCGCAGAGGTCGTTCAGTACGGTAACAGGCTTTATGATTCAGAAGAATGGCGGCTTACTGATTTATTCAACCTCGAGGGGCCGGATTCGCGAAGATTAAGCGGTATTACGCTGCAGCAGCGCTTTGGTGATAAGAAGGTCCATATTGCCTACGGTTACTACGTGGAAGCACACTGGGAGAGTGATGAGCTGCGAGCGAAATTATCCCAGCTTGCCGGGTTTTTTAATGGCAGGTCAGATGGGTCACAAATTACATTCGGCGTGTATTGCCGTGACTGCGATGGTGTCGAGGCATTAAGCAGCTTTATTGATCGGAATCTGCCAGTTCTGCTCGATACCATTGATGCGCAGTATAAAGAGTAAAAAGGTTGAGCCAGCCATCCGATCAGCAGGCGCAGCTGTCGGGTCGTCAACGTCGATCTGAATCAAGCGTGTGCCGAGGCAGAAATCGATCACACGGGGAATTGCGAAAAAGGGCTGGCGATTTATTCGCCAGCCCTTTTCATTGCTTATGGATACAGGCTAGAGCTCGTTGACTGCTCAGCTACTCCCATCACTTACATTCTGTAGAATCTGCTTGGCGTCATCATCACGCCCCACCGACTGGTAGGCTTCCGCCAAATGCATCGCAATTTCCTGCGAATCCGGCTGCAGCTCGTGCGCCTTCTCCAGAATAGGCAGGCTTTCTTCGGTTTCACCTGCCTTGAACAGAATCCACCCATAAGTATCCGCGATAGCTGCATTATTCGGGCTTAGCTCATAGGCTCTGCTGGCCAGCTCAATCGCCCGCTCATCGCCACTTTCGTGATAAAGCCAAGCCAGGTTATTCAGCGCAATAACGTTATTCGGCGAGACCTTGATGAGCTGGGCGTAGGTTTCCGCTGCGGCGCCTGCATTGTCCGTTTGCTGCTGCATAATCGCCAGGTTGGTCAGTAGCGGCTCGGAGTTGGGGAAACGCTGCTGTGCCGCTGTCAGGCTTTCCAGGGCCTTGGCTTGCTGGCCGTCACGGTTGAGTGCCTGGGCATAGGACACTTCAAGATCAGGAGAGCTGCGCTTTGCCAGAGCCAACTGGTATAGGTCGGCGGCTTGCTGGAATTCCTGTTGCTGCTCGAAATACCGCGCTTCCACGAAGAAAGGAGCAGGGGAGTCCGGGTGGCTCTGTTTCACATCGCTCAGGATTTCCCGGGCTTTCTTCGAGTCGCCTTCCGCGAAGGCGAGCACCGCGGCCTGCAGGCCGATCTGTTCGTGCTCGGGGAAAAGTACGCGGCCACGGGTGAGGATGTCGTTGGCTTCGTCAGTGCGATCGCGCTGGGCCAGTTGGGTGGCGATGCCGTGATAGACGGTTGCCACCAGGTTTTCGGCCGGTGCCGGGCTGTTTTCGTCTTCCCGTTCCAGCAGGCCTGCGGTCAGTTCGTTGGCGGTGGTTTCGTCACCGGCAATCAGTGCGGATTCAAGCAGTACCAGCCGGGGCCCGATAGCTTCGGGGTTTTCCTTCTGAACATCCTCCATCAGCGCGGTGAGCTCTTCCCGTTCCATAACGGCGGTCAGGCCACGCAGTGCCTGCTGGTTGTCGGGCTGAAGTCTGATGGCGCGGGTGAAGGAGGTTTTTGCTTCATCCGGCTGTTGCTCGGACAGCGCCAGGTTGCCAAGGGAGATAACGGGGGTGGCGTTTTCTGGTTCGGCCTTGGCCGCTTGCTGGAAGAAGGATCTGGCTTGTTCCGTATTGCCGCCACGAGCAGAGATGTTACCCAGGGCGATCATGGCGCCAATGTTGTCCGGTTGCTGTTCCAGCCACTGTTCCGCGGTCTGCCTGGCGGCTGGCAGATTGTCGGCGGATACCTTGGCCTGGATGACGATCATGCGGGCCTGGTCCAGGGTTGGGTCGTTCTGCAGGGCCTGTTCCGCCTGTTCAATGGCGCGTTCAGTGTCGCCTTCCTGAATCAGGTAGGCGGCGTAGCGCAATCGCAGGCTGCTGTTTTCCGGCGCCAGCTCCAGGGAGCGCTGGATCATCTGTTCGCCGCTTTCCTTGTCGCCGCTGACCAGGGAGGCAATGCCTACCAGTGCCATGGTTTCAGGGTCGGTGTCCTGCGCTTCCAGGCCGGCCAGTACTTCTTTGGCGCCATCGGGGTTTCTCATTTGCAGGCGCGTTGCTGCCAGCAGTTTCTGGGCCTGTTCGGATTCTTTCAGGGCAGCGATAGGCTCCAGCAGGGCTTCGGCTTCTTGCGGGCGGCCCTGGCGGTAGCGGATGATGCCGAGCATCAGTGCCGCCTGTTCATGGGTTGGCGCTTGCGCAAGGGTTTCTTCCAGGTAACGCGCGGCGGTGGTCAGGTCGTTTTCGTTAAAGGCTTCCTGAGCAGCCACCAGATTACTGCGAATGGTGCCGGGCGCGGACTTCGCCAGGATTTCCTCGTAAACAAACGCTTCAGAGGCTTTGCCCTGTTGGCGCAGCACGTCGACCAGGGCGGACATGGTTTCGAACTTTCTGAAGGTCATCACATCGTACTGGCCGATGGTTTCCAGGGCGTTGATATAGGCCTGTTCGGCTTCGGCCCAGCGTTCGTTGGAATGGGCCAGGCGGGCTTTCCAGAGCCAGAGTTCCACATGCTGCGGATCGATTTCGTTGGCCTGCTGGATAAACCGGGCAACGTCCTCGGGGTTGTCTTCGCTGTAGGCCACTTTGGACAGGCCGATCAGTGGCTCAACCGAGTTCGGCGTCACTTCCTGGGCCAGTTGATAGGCTTGGCGAGCCGCTTCGGTTTTGCCGGAGGCCAGCTGGATATGGCCTTTCAACAATGCTGCTTCGGACTGCTGGGCGCGGTCGGCGTCCTTGATGGTGTCCAGGGCATCAAGTGCGTCCTGGTACTGTTGCTGCATCAGGTTGGCTTCGGCGCGAACCAGCGCAGCGTCGTTCAGGCTGGGCTGGCTGATGTTGGCAGGCTCAATCTGGTCCATCAGGGCGTCAAGCTGGCGTTCTGCGTTGCGGGCGTCGCCGGCGGTCAGCAGGTTGTTGATAATAACCAGGTAGGGCTCGACCCGGCCGGGCTGCATTTCGATGGCACTACGGGCTTCCAGGGTGCTGGCTTTGAGTTCGCCCTGGCGCTGGAAGAATCGGGACTGGTCCAGGTGGCTCAGGTACTGGATTTCTTCCTGGCTCATTTCGTTGCTTTCGCCGCATCCGGCGACAAGCAGCGCGAACGTGATGGCAATAAGTGTGGTTTTTAAGGCTGACGCTGATTTCATGTCCCTGTTCCTTATGATCCTGCGGTTCTTATTCTGGGTTCCCTGTTGCTCTCGCTGCCTGTGCTGTCTGCTAGGTGGTTCGCATTACTGGCGGACCTCCGGGCTTTCAGCGGATGTCTCAATTCGGTATTTATCGGTCAGGTTATAGAGTGTGGGGCGGGTGATTCCCAGCAGTCGCGATGCCTGGGCCATGTTGAACTGGCAGCATTGCAGTGCCTGCATTATGGCGGCGCGTTCTGCCCGCTCCCGCACCTGTCGAAGGTTCAGCGTGTCGTCAGCCTCGCCGTCGCCAGAACTGAGTTCCAGATCGGCGGCGGTTACCCGCTTGCCATCGGCCATGATGGTGGCGCGCTTCACCTTGTTGATCATTTCGCGCACGTTGCCGGGCCAGGGGTGGGTGGTGATGGCGGCAACGGCGTCTTCGGAAAACGCCAGGTTGGGGCGGTCCATCTGTTTGCCCAGGGATTTCAGCAGTGACTGGGCAATCACCAGGGCATCTCCATCACGGTCCCGAAGGGCGGGCACGTCCAGGGTGATTTCGCTGATGCGGTAATACAGATCTTCCCGGAAGTCGCCGCTGTCGATCAGCTGGCGAACGTCCCGGTGGGTAGCGCAGACCACGCGAACGTCTACCGGTATGGGTTTGACCGAGCCCACGCGGTCCACCACGCGTTCCTGCAGGAATCGCAGCAGCTTTGCCTGCAACGCCATGGGCATGTCGCCGATTTCATCCAGGAACAGGGTGCCGCCGTTGGCGCTTTCGATCTTGCCTTTCTTGCTCTGGGTGGCGCCTGTAAAGGAGCCTTTCTCGAAGCCGAACAGTTCGCTTTCCAGCAGGTTCTCTGGAATGGCGGCACAGTTGATGGTGGCAAAGGGCTTGTCGGCGCGCTGGCTTAAATCGTGAAGCCCCCGGGCCAGCAGTTCCTTGCCGGTGCCGGTTTCGCCGGTAATCAGGGTTGTGACGTCGGTGGGCGCGACTTTTTCCAGGGTGCGGCAGATAGTCAGCATCTGTGAGCTGGCCGCGACTATCCCTTTGATGTTGGTGCCGTTGCGATGGCTGGAAAGCTCGCGGTTGTCACGTTCCAGTTCGGCCAGACGGAAAGCGCGGTTGACCACAAAGGTGAGAATGTCGGCGTCCAGGGGTTTCTGGTAGAAATCGCTGGCACCCATGCCGATGGCTTTGACCGCGTTTTCTTTTTCTTCACGGCCGGTGACAACGATGATCTTGGCCATGGGGGCCAGCCGCAGTATGTCTTCCAGCAGTTTGAAGCCTTCGGTGGCTCCGCCAGCGTCCGGGGGAAGGCCCAGGTCCAGGGTGATCACTTCCGGTTCCAGCCGTCGCAGTGCTGTCAGTGCGGATTCCCGGTCAGCGGCCAGCGCTACCTCGATATCGTCACTGAAACACCAGCGCATCTGGCTTTGCAGGCCCGGATCATCCTCTACTATCAGAAGTCGTCTAGTCACAACGAATAAAAGTCCTTTTTTGAGATTACGGCGTTCTATCGGATCTCAGACTCCGATTCTTAACCGATCATTGACACTTTGCAATGGTCGCGGCCGCCATTTTCAAGATGCGCCAGTTATTTGGCGCCCTCGTCGGTTGTTGTGAGTGTTTCCGGGGCCTTTTCCCGGGATGTTGAATCAGCCAGGGAGCCCGGCCGGGCCAACGGAAAACGCAATGTGAAACAGGAGCCTACGCCTGGTTCGCTGGTTACATCGATGTTGCCGCCGACGTTCCGCACGTACTCCCGGGCCTGGTAGGCGCCTATTCCCATACCGGTCAGGCCCTTGGTGCTTTCGAACGGTTTGAATAGCCGGGTCTGGATAAACTCTTCGGTCATACCCGAACCTGTGTCCTGTATGAACAGTACCACGTTGTCCCGTGCCGTTTTCAGTGTGAGGGTAATTTCACCTCCCGCCGGTGTCGCATCCTGGGCGTTCTGGATCAGGTGGCCAAGAATACTGTGTAGCTGCTCCAGGTCGGCGTTGATGAAGATGTCTTCGGGGTGGGGGACTACCCGGGGCGCAGGCTGCCCTTTGGCGTATTGCTCCGCCACGGCTTCGATGGCCTGGCCCAGTTCAAGTACCTTGGTCTCCATGGTTTCGTCGGCGGGCCGGCGAATGTGGTCTACCAGGCTGGCCATTTTGCGAACGGCGTGATCGGTGGTCTGGATCATGTCGTCGATAAACTCGGTTTTGTCCCGGTGGCGCGGGGCGTTTTTGACCAGCAGGGACAGCTGGGCGATCAGGGTTTTCAGGTCGTGCACCATGAACGCCGATGCCTTGCTGACCGCTTCAAACTGCATGGCCTGGGACAGCCGGCTCTGGGCATCCGCCTGGGCCAGCAGGTTACAGGTCTGGCGGGCGACAACCTTGACCAGGTCGAAGTTCTCCCAGTTCAGTTCAACCCGCGCATAGGGGTTGCCCACAAGCGCGATGCCGTAAAGATCGTTGCCCAGGTAGAGGGGAATCACCAGCCAGCCCCCGGTAATCTGCAAAATGGGGTCGGGGATTTCCAGCAGGTTATAGCGCACCGGGTCCCGGTGGTATTCGTGCAGGTCAACGATCCACTCCCGTTCCCCGAAAAATCGGATCAGTTCCGAGCTGGCATCGATGGTGGTGTATTTCGGTGGGGCCAGGTTGATGGCGCTTTGCAGGGCAAAGTCACCGCGATCCTGTTTGACCCAGATTGCCCCGGCGTTGCTTTCCACCAGTCCCGAAAGAATGCGGATAACCCGCTCCGGCAGGGGCGGGCTGTTGCTGAGGTTGGCCAGTTCCCGGGTCATCTTCAGCCATTCGTCCCGGTAGTCGTATTTGTAGTCGAAAAAATTCTGGCCAATAAACACCATCAGGCGGGCACGGACACGGCGGGAGGTAGCCAGGGTAACCAGAAAGATCAGTGCGGCACTGAGGAACAGAATCCGGAGTGCTTCGCCCCAGTCGCCCCCCATGATTCGAACGTAGTAACCGCCAATCGCCAGAAACAGCAGATAGCCACCGGCCAGCATGAGCGCACCGGCGTGGAAGACAGCGGAGCGGGACAGCTGGAAATCCACCGGTTGTTTGCGGGTGTTGATCACATTCACCGCAAACAGCGGAACGATGGCGGCGTTGACCAGGCCGCGGGCGTTCCAGAACGAATCCGCCACCTGCCCGAACAGCAGGGCATCGGCGTACATGAAGAAGTCGTAGGCGAACAGGCTGGCAACGGCGATGCAGACGTACTTCATGCTCGATCGGCCAAAGGTCACGGCATTTCGCCAGATCTGTTCGACCAGTGACAGGCCCATCAGCGATAGGGCAATCTGCCCGACCACCTTGGTTTTGCCGTCCAGTATGGTAAGGCCGGACAGGTATTCCAGGGCTCCGGACCCCAGCAGCACCAGGATCAGAAGAAGTGTGGCCCCGGTCATGATGCGCCGAAGCTGGCCTTTCAGGTTGGCGGTGCGGAAGGCATCCCTGAGCAGGGCGAAGAGCACGGCCACCCAGGCGGCGTCCCGAAGTAGCTCCAACAGGTAGCGAATGAAAAAGCTGGGCTCCTGCCACAGCGACTGGGTAACCAGCGAGCCGGCCCAGATGGAGGACACAATGGCCGCCAGGAAGATTGAGCGATCAATATCCCGGCGCAGGTATCGTGTGGCGACCAGCCCGGCCAGCAGCGCATAGGCGATGGCGGCTGTGGCATGGCTAATCAGGCTTAGATCGTTGAGCATGGCTCGCGTCCTGCGCTCAAACCGGGTCAGACCGGCTTTTTGTTATCCCGGTAATACCGGAAGATTTCCTTGAGCGGCCGCCTGGGCTGAAACCCGAACTCCCGGGCGAAGGCTCTGCCGTCTATGACGACAGGATACTTGAAAAACGCCATCAGATACGACGGAAAACTGCGCAGCTTCAGCGTGTCTAAAAGCACCTTTGGCACCAGGGGTGGAATCGACGGTATCGGGAAGGTTTTACAGCCGCAGAGTTTCAGTGCGTGCTGATACGCTACCCAGTCTTCCGGCGCCACGTTGAAGATACCGCGCTGGGTTTTGTTATAGGCCAGAACCACGGCGTCTGCCATATCGTCGATGTGGATGAACTGCATCATCGGGGAAAAGCCGGCCAGCACCGGTGTCCGTTCGCTGCCCAGCAGGGTGCTGATGGAGTTGCGCACCCCGGGCCCGACAATGTTGCAAGGTCGCAGTACGGTTATATTCAGGTCCGGGTAGCGCCATAGATAGATGTTGGCCAGGTTTTCCAGCTCTACCGAATCAATCAGATCCGCGCTCAGCCCCGCGCTTTTCAGGGGAGCTTCCTCGTCAATCAGGGCCGGGTTGTAGGCCACGGCGCCATAGACGTGGAATGTGGACAGCACCACCACCCGCTTGATGCCGTATTTGTGGCTCAGGTCCAGCAGCTTCTGGGTGCCCAACACGTTGGCGTTGTAGCGGCGCATGCGGGTGAGCTGGCTCGACATGATCCGCCCCATGTGGATCACGCCGTCGAATTTGTAACGCCGGAACAGGTCTTCAAAGGACCGTTGGTTGAAGTCGATGCAATAGCTGGGGATGCTATCGCCCAGGTAGACCTGTTCCCGGAAATCCACCGCGACTATATCGCAATGGTCCCGCAGCCGGTTGATGACCTGCTGGGTGAGGGCGCCGGCGGCACCGGTGATCAGGATGTGCGGTCTGCTTTGCTTCTGCTTCAAATCGGTCATCAGAAAAGCCTTTTCCGTTCGCTCAGACCCTTGTCGATCAGCTCGCTGATTGCGGCCTTGACGTGTTCAACCCGTTCGGTGACCTGTTCTTCCGGAATTTCCCGGTTGTCGAAGTGCATGGGGTCGCCGATGTTCAGGTGAACCTTGGCCGGGAAAACCACGGGCAGCGCAACCGGGGCGTAAGGTATGCCCAGCATCCGCGCCAGAGGTTTGATGTTGGCGATGGCGGGTATGGTTTCCTCACAGCCGACTACACCCACGGGCACAATAGCGGCGTTGTACTTCATCGCCAGATGCATGAAGCCGTTGCCGAAACGTTTCAGCTGGTAGCGGTCCCGGTAGAGCTTGCCGGAACCGCGCACGCCTTCGGGGAAAACGATCACCGCTTCGCCGTTGGCCAGCATCTTGGCGCAGTTGGTGGGGTCGCCCAGCACAGCGCCAAATTCATTCAGCAGGTTGCCCAGGTAGGGCACCGTGGGAAAGAAGCGTTCGATCATCGCCCGGGGTATGCGCGGCTTGTTCTGGCGGGCCGCCAGGGCGTAGCCGATCAGTATGCCGTCGATCGGAAGTTGGCCGCTGTGGTTGGCCACGATCAGCACCGGGCCTTCAGCGGGAATCTTGTCGATCCCGGTGGTTTCCACCCGGAAGTATTTTTCGTAAAGCTGCCGGGCCAGGGAAAACCCGACTTTCATGCCGTCGTTATTGAAGCCCCAGGGGTCATAACCCAGAGTGCCGATGGGCTTGCGGATGCGGTCGATCTGATTGTCCAGCTCGGCCGAAACCAGTTTTGATCGCAGGTAGGATGTCAGGCCCATGGGGTCTCCAGATTCTTAAAGTCGGCCAATCATAACGCCTATGGTGTGGCTTTGCCCTTCATTGAGCACGCGATAATCGGAAAGCGCATTGGCGGTTTCCACGCAGAGCATCCGCTGCCAGCCGGCGTCCGGAAAATCGGATAGCTGAGCCGCCTTGGTTGGCCCGGGGTTCCAGACCACCGTAGAGTCGCTGCCGACGGACTGCAATGATCGTTCGGTGGCCGGGGTGATAACCGCCAGTGGCTGACCGCTTTCGTAGATGCGGTCGGTTTGGCCATTGAACAGGACCGGGCCGTGCTGGGTGAAGTCGCTCCAATTCTCCAGGGTGTCGATAAACACCGAGCCCTCCAGACCTTCTATGTGAGTGTGGCGGATGTCGCTGGTGGGCAGGTAGGTGTGCAAGGCCTGGGTCAGCGCCAGTGGTGAATCGCCGAGGTTGGTGGTGGTCAGCGCAATCTGCAGGCTGTCGGCGGTGAAGGTATAGGTGGCTAGGCACAGGGCGCTGCCGTTCCAGGCATCGGCAAAATCCTGGTTGGCGTGCAGCGACAGGCTGATTTCGACTTCGACTGAAGTTTCACGAACATCTTCCAGTTTCCACAGCGCAGTTCGGGCAAATCCGTGGGAGGCGCCTGTCAGAATCCGCCGCCGGACTTCCGGAGGATTCCTGCCCGGCACACCAAACCAGGGCCAGCAGATGGGGATGCCACCGCGAATTGCCTGGCCGGGTTTGAAAATGGCGTCTTCGCTGACCCAGAGCCAGTTGGCTTCGTCGCGGGGCGCGAACTGGGTAAGGTGGGCACCCTGAAGAAACAGTCTGGCCTTGAATGATGGATGATGTACTTCGACGGCTTCCAGCTGCCCCACGGTTGTCCAGCGGGTGAATGACCATTGCCCGGGTTTGATTGCCACACTTTGCCTCGTTGCTGTGATGCTCAATGCCGCACGGGAGCCCGTCAGGTTTCGGCATTCTCTTATCTGCAGGGTAAATTAAAACATCGTGCCGGGCGAGATTCAGGCATAGAATTCGGGCCAGTCAATAACAGGAATTGAACCCTATGGGCATGAACGCACTGGCACAGCATTTGGTCGCCGCGCCGTCATCAGAGGACTGGCTCGATGTGCTGGCCGATGGCCTGAGTGAATATGGCTGGCTGAGCGTCGACGCCCGTGGGTTCCTGGGTGAGCGGTTGCTTGCGACTCTGTGCGAGGAAATTCGGGATCTGGACCGCAACGATGAATTGCGTGCCGCCCGGATTGGCCGTGGCCAGGACAAAACCCGAGATCGCTCGGTACGGCGGGACAAGATCGCCTGGTTGCAGGGCGAAACCGGCGCCCAGGCCGAACTTTGCAATGCCTTTGAAGCGATCCGCACGGGCTTGAACCAGCGGCTGTTCCTGGGCCTGAAACGGTTTGAAGCCCACTACGCCACTTATCACCCCGGCGACTTCTACCGCAAACACGTGGACAGTTTCCGGGGCAGGGCATCGCGGGTGGTCAGCGTTGTGTTGTATCTGAATCAACACTGGCAGGAAACAGACGGTGGCGTGCTGCAGGTGTTCAACCGCGACAGTGACCAGGAAATCTGCGGGCGGGTTGCGCCGGAACTGGGCAGGATGGCAGTGTTCATGAGCGAGGAAATCCCCCACGAAGTGCTGCCAGCCAATCGCACCCGCTACAGCGTGGCCTGCTGGTTCCGGCAGGATGAGATACCGCTGCCTTTGTCACTCTAGAAGCGTTGTAGTGCATCGGGCCTTTTGCTACTATGCGCGCCGTTCTGAGGGATTCCATGCCCCGGACGTTATGGTGGCTCCATCGGTGCCTCCGCAACGATAAACCGTGAACCCGGTCAGGCCCGGAAGGGAGCAGCCGAAGCGGTGGACTTGTGTGCCGGAGTGTTGCTGGTGGAGTCACCCCCAGTTTTGGGGTCAGACCCCAAGACATTTTGCCTGCCCAAATGCATTGGGGTCTGACCCCCTACCGTGCTAATGTTAATCCCATTTTCTCCGCCGCAGTTGATGGAATATGAGCTATCAGGTTCTCGCCCGAAAATGGCGCCCTAATACCTTCAAGGACATGGTTGGCCAGGAGCACGTTCTTCAGGCCCTGATACACGCCCTGGATAACCAGCGCCTGCACCATGCCTATCTGTTTACCGGCACCCGGGGTGTGGGAAAAACCACCATCGGCCGCCTGCTGGCCCGCTGCCTGAATTGCGAAACCGGCGTTACCTCCAACCCCTGCGGCACTTGCACCAGCTGCCAGGAAATACAGGAAGGCCGGTTTGTTGACCTGATCGAAATTGACGCGGCTTCGCGAACCGGCGTGGATGATATGCGCGAACTGACGGATAACGTTCAGTACGCGCCCACTCGCGGCCGCTTCAAGGTGTATCTGATTGACGAAGTGCACATGCTTTCGAATCAGTCGTTCAACGCCTTCCTCAAGACCCTTGAAGAGCCACCGGAACACGTCAAATTCCTGCTTGCCACAACGGATCCCCAGAAGCTTCCCGTAACGGTGCTGTCCCGCTGTCTGCAGTTCAATCTCAAGCGGATGACGCCGGAGCACATCGCCGGGCATTTGCGCCATGTGCTGACCCAGGAAGAGATTCCGTTTGAAGAGCCTGCACTCTGGTTGCTGGCCCGTGCGGCTGACGGCAGCATGCGGGATGCACTGAGCCTGACTGACCAGGCCATCGCCTTTGGCAACCAGACCCTGAACAGCAGCGATGTCAGCAATATGCTGGGCACCATTGATCAGGGGGATATTGCCCGTCTGGTGGATGCACTGGTGGCAGAGGACGGCCCGGCGCTGCTGTCTGAAATCCAGCGGATTTCCGATTTTGCGCCGGATTACAGCATCATTCTGGCGGACCTGTTGTCGCTGTTTCACCGTGTCACCATGGAACAGGTGGTTCCCGGCAGCGCTGATAATTCACTGGGCGATGCCGCCATGGTGCAGACACTTGCCAGGCAGGTCAGCGCGGAAGATGCCCAGCTGTTTTATCAGGCTGCGCTGATGGGCCGGAAGGACCTGGCGGTGACGCCGGACGCGCGAATGGGTTTTGAGATGACGCTGCTGCGTATGCTGGCCTTCCGCCCCGGCGCTGACCGGCGCGAGCCTCCTGCCGGTGGGGGTGCGCGAACGGCCAGCGAGGGGGGGAGCCGGGACGAACCGGAGCCGGCCGCTCAACAACAGCCACAGCCGGAACCCGAACCTGCTGAATCCGTTCCTGCACCTGAACCGGAGCCAGAGCCAAAGTCAGAGCCAGAGCCAGAGCCAGCTCCCGAACCGGAGCCGCAGCCTGAGCCGCCCTCACAGGAAGAGCCCCCACCGTGGGAGCCTGAATCCGAGCTTCCCTGGGAGCCTGATGAGCCGACTGTGAGTGATGAAACCGCTACCGCTCCTGTTCAGCTGGAGCCATCAGCGAAGTTAGAGCCTTCAGAGAAGTTAGAGCCTTCAGCGGATATAGAGCCTTCAGCGAATGAAGAGCCCTCAGATTTTCACTGGGAACGGGATTTCCGCAGCCTCAATATCGTCGGTATGCCCGGCAACCTGGCCAGCAATGCGGCCATGATCCGTTCAGGCAATGACATTGAACTTGTTCTGGACGAAGGCCACGCCCGGCTGCTGAATGCCCGCCATGAGGAAAAAATCCTTGAGGCGTTGAGGAATCGGTTTGGCGACGCCATAAACGTTAAGATAACGGAAGGCGAAACCCGTGGGAAAACCCCGGCGGCCTGGGAAGAAAACCGTCGGCAGGAACGTCAGGCGGCGGCAGAAGCAGCCATTCATGACGACCCGCTGGTAAAGTCCATCGTAGAACGTTTTGATGCACGGGTAGTCGAAGGCAGTATCCGGCCCGGAAAACAGACTTAGAAGAGGACACAAGCGATGAACAATATGGGCGATTTGATGCAGAAGGCCCAGAAGATGCAGGAAGAAATGCAGAAGGCTCAGGAAGAGGCGGCCAAGGCAGAGATTACCGGCGAATCCGGAGCCGGCCTGGTGAAAGTGACCATGAACGGGCGCCATGACGTTCGCAAGGTTGATATTGACCAATCCCTGCTGAGTGAAGACAAAGAGGTTCTGGAAGACCTTCTGGCCGCGGCCATTAACGACGCGGTTCGCCGTGTGGAAGCGAACCAGAAAGAGAAAATGTCCGGAATGATGTCAGGCATGGGGCTACCCCCTGGCTTCAAGATGCCGTTCTGATTCCTGGCTGACTGAGGAAACTCCATGGCGTTTAGCCCACTGGTTGACGAACTCGTTGAATCGTTGCGCTGCCTGCCCGGCGTCGGGCAGAAAACCGCCCAGCGCATGGCCTTCCATTTGCTGGAACGAGGCCGCTCCGGGGGCAGCCGCCTGTCGGAAGCGCTGGATCAGGCAATGACGGGCGTCCGGCGCTGCGACAGCTGCCAGAATTTTTCCGATACCGCTATCTGCGGCATCTGTGAAACCCCGGAGCGCCGTAATGGCACGCTCTGTGTGGTGGAAAGCCCCTCGGACCTGTTGGCGATCGAGCAGGCCGGCGATTATCGCGGCAGTTATTTTGTGCTGATGGGCCACCTGTCACCCATTGATGGGGTAGGGCCTGAAGAAATCGGCATTGAACGGCTGCTGGCCCGCGTTGCGGAAGAGGGCGTGACCGAACTGATTCTGGCCACCAATCCCACGGTCGAAGGGGAAGCCACCGCCCACTATATTTCCGATCGACTGGACGGCCGGGAAATCCTGATTACCCGCCTGGCCCACGGTATACCGGTGGGTGGCGAACTGGGATACGTCGATGGTTTCACCCTGACTCATGCATTCCGGGGCCGCAAGCCGCTGTCCGACTGAACCTCAAGAGCTTTCTATGAACGCAACATGGATTACCAGCGCGGCAGAGCTCGACGCCTGGCTTGGCGCAAACAGCGACCAGCCAATAGCCCTGGATACTGAATTCGAGCGGGTCAGCACTTTCTACCCCATCCCGGGCCTGGTGCAGCTGGGTCTTGGTGAAGAATTCCGCCTGGTTGACCCCTCGGTTGCAGAGGCCAGCGCCGTTTTCCGCAGCGCGCTTGCCAGCCCCGAACGCGTCAAACTGCTCTACGCCATGAGCGAGGACCTGGAACTGTTCCGACACTGGTTGTCGCTGGAGCCGGCCGGGGTGATTGATCTGCAGATTGGCGCCGCCATGGCCGGGGCCGGATTTTCCATGGGCTACGCCAGGCTGGTTGAGCAGCTGTTCGGTGAGACCCTCGATAAGTCCGCCACCCGTTCGGACTGGCTTGCGCGGCCGCTGTCTGCCGCGCAGGAGCAGTACGCAACCGACGACATCCGCTTTCTCAGGCCAATCCATGAATGGGTCTGGAATGCCCTTGGCGACAAGGGCCTGATTGAAGCGTTAGTTGAGGAATCCGCCCGTTTCGCCGAAGACCTGGCCAGTCAGGATGACCCGGAGAACCATTACCGCAAGTTGCGGGGTGGCTGGACCCTGACCCCACAACAGCAGGGGGTTCTGAAAGCACTTGTGCACTGGCGGGAGCTTGAGGCCCGGGAACGGGATCGGCCCCGCAACCGGGTTCTGGCGGATGCGTTGCTGATCAGTATTGCCGAAAAACTGCCCGGTTCGGTCAGGGAGCTTTCCCGCATCAGTGGCCTGCCGGCCGTGGTGGTACGCCGGTATGGCGATCAGTTGATTGAGCGCATTGGTGAGGCGGCGACGGCGGATAATTCCACACTGGTGCTGATTTCGCCGCCGCTGACCCGGCAGGACCAGATGCTGTACAAACAGCTGAAGCGATTGATGGTGGAAGCCGCAGAAGACCGGGATCTTCCGGTCGAGCTGCTGGCGCCGCGAAAACGGCTGGAAGCCGTGGTACTGACTCGCGACCTCAGCGCCGGGCTGTTCACCGACGGCTGGCGGAAGCAGGTCGTTGCGCCGGTTCACAGCAAACTTGAGGAAGTACTCAGCAATGACCGATAAAACCTTTGTGTCGGTATTTCGCAGCAGTAAAAAGCCGGATACCTACCTGTTTGTTCCACGAGGCCAGGTCTGGGAGGATCTGCCGGAAAGCCTGCTGGGTATTTTCGGCAAGCCGGTTCACTCCATGGACCTGATTATGACGCCGGACCGCAGGCTGGCCCGAACCAGCGGCAGACAGGTTCTGGAGGCCATCGCCGATAAGGGCTTTTTCCTGCAGATGCCGGAGGAGCAGAGCGGCTACGTGGTGGATTTCCGCACCCGGCCGGAACAGCAAAGAGAACGGGCGGCCGAAACTGATGAAGGCGCCGGGAACAGCGAATGATTGCTGAAATCCCGTTCTGGCAGCGCAAACGCCTGGATGAGATGACCGCCGCAGAATGGGAATCACTGTGCGACGGCTGCGGTAAGTGCTGCCTGGCCAAGTTGGAAGACGAAGATACCGGGGAGGTGTTTTATACCGACCTGGTCTGCCGATACATGGATCAGGATACCTGCGGCTGCACCGTCTATCCTGAAAGACTGGAGAAGGTGCCGGCCTGCACTGTACTGACACCAGACACGCTGGCTGACTTTCACTGGTTGCCCTATACCTGTGCCTATCGCCGGCTGGCTGAGGGCAGGCCGCTGGCGGATTGGCACCCGTTGCGGTCCGGCGACCCGGAGACCGTGCATCAGGCGGGCGTTTCGGTACGTCACCGGGTGCAATCAGAAGCCGAAGTCCCGGAAGACGACTGGGAAGAACACATTATTCACTGGATTATATGAATCATGATGGATGCTGATACCAACTTCGCCTACGGCCTGTTCTGGGTCTTTTACGCCGTTGCATTTGTGGTTTTCTTCTACTCGGTGTCGCGGTTGTTCCGGCTGATTCCGGTGTACGGAATTCGTACCCTGCTGCAGGCCGCGCTTGTGGTCATTGTGCTGACGCCGGTTGAATCCAGCGAGGTCGCAGACTGGTGGATGCCCGCCTGGCTTCATGGAGGCTACGAATCCATTCTGGGTAACCCCGACGAAGCCGGCCGAGCGCTTCTGAATCTGGGTATTGCCGCTATCATCATGCTGCTGGTGTGGGTGCTGGATATGGTCCGTTACCGGCTGGTCAAGCGCTGAAGCCTATCAATCTCGTCTCTGGAAATCTCTGTGGAGTGACTATGCGAACACTGCCTGTCCTGCTGTTGATGCTTGTTGTTTTTACGCCACAGCTTCACGGCCAGGAGGTAGACGCTCCCCAGCTTCCGGGGCAGGGGGACGTTCGGATTATCGTCGACATTTCCGGTTCCATGAAAGCCAATGATCCGGAAAATCTCCGCCAGCCCGCCGTTCGCCTTCTGGCCCGCCTGTTGCCCCAGGGCACGGAGGCCGGTGTCTGGACCTTCGGCCAGTGGGTAAACATGCTGGTACCCCACGGTGCCGTGGATGATGAGTGGCGCCAGAACGCCGTGGAGAAATCCCGGGAAATCAATTCGGTGGCGCTGCGAACCAACCTGGGCGCGGCACTGGATAAAGCCAGCGATCCCTACCTGAGCGGCGGCGATCTTAGCAACACCGACTTTATTCTGTTGACCGACGGCAAGGTTGATCTGTCTGATGACGCTTCGGTGAATGCCGAGGAGCGTGAGCGCATTCTTGGGCCGCTGCTTGCGGGCCTGGTTGAGCGTGGTGCCACACTGCATACCGTGGCCCTGTCCGAAGAAGCCGACCTGGAGATGCTCGAGGCACTTGCAACTGGTTCCGGCGGGCTTTTCTCGCTGGCGTCGTCTGCCGATGACCTTAACCGTGCGTTTCTCCAGTCCCTGAACGCCGCCGTGCCTCAGGAGCAGATTCCCCTGAATGAAGAAGGCTTCAGGGTGGATGAAGGCGTTGAGGAGTTCACCGCGCTGATTTTCTGGGGCGAAGAAGAAACCTCCGCGACACGCTCACTGGCACTGATCAACCCGGCCGGCGAACGATTCTCGAAGAATTCCGTGGCCGACAATATGGCCTGGTCCGCTGAAACCGGCTATGACCTGATGACCGTAACCGGTCCGGTCGCAGGGCAGTGGCAGATTGAAGGCGAGCTGGGCGAGGGCAGCCGGGTCACGGTGGTCAGCGACCTGCGCATGGTGGTCAGCCCGGTGCCCACCAGCTTTACCGCCGATGAGCCAATCAATCTGAAAGTGGCGTTTTTTGAAGAGGATGCCCGCATCCAGAACGCCGATTTTCTGGACGTGATTGACGTGATCGTGCGCCTGACCGCCAGTGACGGCCGCAGTGGCTCCAAGACCCTCAGCCCGGAGCAGCCCCCGGAGGATGGCGTTTATACCGATAGAATTGAAAGCCTGCCTGCCGCCGGGGATTACGACATCGAAGTGATTGCAGACGGAACTACCTTCTCCCGCCAGTTTTCCGCGGTAACGCGTTTTATTGCGCCGGAAGCCTCGATTGCGTCACCGATTGATATCAGCGAGGTGGAGGCACCTGTGGCTGATTTGCCCGCTGAAACAGACCCTGAGGCAGCGCCCGAGCCTGAAGCTGCGGGTCCGGAACCTGTCAGCTCAGCGCCCGACGTACGAGAAAAAGAGGCGGAAGCGACGCTCTTATGGATCTGGGGGCTCGGCGGTGGAGCGGGTTTACTGGCGTTGGTGGTGGGCGCATGGGCCCTGTTACGGCGGAAGAAGGCTGATCCCGAGGATTCCGGAGCTGAGAGGGAAACCCTGGACGATCTTGAGGCCGAGGCTGAAGACGCCGACGATGATTTGCCGCCCGTTATCGAGCCAGAGCCAGAGCCGGAGCCTGAGCCTGAGCCTGAGCAAGCGCCTGAACCGGAGCCCGAGCTCGAACCTGACGTGGCCGTGCCGGAGCTGGAGCCAGAACCCGAACCCGAGCCTGATTTCGGCCTTGAGGACTTCGATCTGTCCGAATTTGACGATCTTCCCGACAGCGATGAAACCTCACCGGACGACCCGGAAGACGACCGTAAAAAACGCGAGTAAACGGCTTCCCCAGGCCGCCCCTTATCATGGCGGCCGCACTTCTCTATAATCTGTGGCTGATTCAAACAGTTGTTTAATCCGACCACGAGACAGGAATAGCACCCCATGAAGTTTACCGGTACTGATAAATACGTCGCGACGGATGACCTGCAGATGGCGGTTAACGCCGCGATTACCCTTCAACGGCCGCTGCTGATCAAGGGCGAACCGGGTACCGGCAAAACGCTGCTGGCGGAAGAAATGGCCTCGGCCCTGGGCATGCGTCTGATTCCCTGGCACATCAAGTCCACCACCAAGGCCCAGCAGGGCCTGTACGAGTATGATGCGGTTTCCCGCCTTCGCGACAGCCAGCTGGGCGACGAAAAGGTCAAGGACATCAGCAACTACATCGTCAAAGGCAAGCTTTGGGAGGCGTTTGAAGCCGACGAGCAGGTGGTTCTGCTGATCGACGAAATCGACAAGGCCGATATTGAATTTCCCAACGACCTGCTGCTGGAACTCGACCGCATGGAATTCTATGTGTACGAAACCCAGCAGTTCGTCCGCGCCAACAAGCGCCCGGTGATCGTGATCACCAGTAATAATGAAAAAGAACTTCCGGACGCCTTTCTGCGCCGCTGTTTCTTCCACTACATCAATTTCCCGGACCACGACACCATGAAGCACATCGTGGATGTTCACTTCCCGGGCATTCAGCAGCAGGTCGTGCGGGACGCGCTTGAAGTCTTCTTTGATGTGCGCAAAGTGCCCGGCCTGAAGAAAAAGCCGTCCACGTCTGAATTGATTGACTGGCTGAAGCTGCTGATGGCCGACGAGCTGTCTGCCAAGATGCTGCAGGAAAAGGACACCAGTTCCGCTTTGCCACCGCTTTACGGTGCCCTGGTGAAGAACGAGCAGGACGTGCACCTTCTGCAGAAGCTGGCGTTTATGGCGCGCCGCCGCAGCTGAAATTCAGCAAGAGCGACCACTTATGTTGATTGATTTTTTTCTGGAAGTCAGACGGGCGAAGGTACCGGCCAGCCTGCGTGAGTTTCTGGACCTGCTGGAAGCGCTCCAGAACCGGCTGGCTTTCGCCAATATGGAAGAATTCTATTATCTGGCGCGGGTGTGCCTGGTAAAGGACGAGCGCCATTTCGACAAGTTTGATCGGGCATTTCAGGTTTACTTTGAAGGCATCCAGAATCTGGACGACCTGATGGAAGCGCTGATTCCTGACGACTGGCTGCGCGCCGAGTTCGAGAAACAGCTAACCGATGAAGAAAAAGCGAAGATCGATTCCCTCGGTGGCCTGGAAGAGCTGATCGAAACCTTCAAGAAGCGCATGGAAGAGCAGGAAGAGCGCCATGAGGGCGGTAACAGGTGGATCGGCACCGGCGGAACATCCCCGTTCGGCGCCAACGGTTACAACCCGGAAGGCTTCCGCATTGGCCAGAAAAAGGGCCGGCACGGTAGGGCCGTCAAAGTCTGGGAGAAGCGCGAATTCCGCGATCTGGACGACAGCCTGACCCTGGGTATCCGCAACATCAAGGTAGCCATGCGCCGGTTGCGCAAGTTTGCTCGCCAGGGCGCAGCGGACCAGCTGGATATGGACGACACCATCCGCTCGACCGCGCGTAATGCCGGCTATCTGGACCTGAAAATGGTCCCGGAACGGCACAATGCGGTGAAAGTGCTGATTTTCTTCGATGTGGGCGGTTCCATGGACCCACACGTGCGGGTCTGCGAGGAGCTGTTTTCAGCTGCGCGGATGGAGTTCAAACACATGGAATATTTCTACTTTCATAACTTCATCTATGAAAGCGTGTGGAAGAACAACATCCGGCGGATGAATGAAACCATCAGCACCTGGGACATCCTCAACAAGTACACACCGGACTACAAAGTGATCTTTGTAGGGGATGCCAGCATGGCGCCCTATGAGATCTCACATCCGGGTGGATCCATCGAGCACTGGAACGAAGAAGCCGGTGCCACCTGGTTCCAGCGCTTGAGCGACCACTTCCGCAAAGTGGTGTGGCTGAATCCGCTGCCAGAGAGCTACTGGGGCACGGGCGGTTCCATGGGCATGACCCGGCAGCTGGTAAATGATCACATGTACCCGCTGACCCTGGAAGGCCTGGAATCGGCGATGAAACAGCTGAGCAAATAAAAGCCGGGCAAAAAAAAGCCGATGCGTTGAGGGCATCGGCGAAGCTCGGCATATCAAACGGGGCTGGCAAAACCGGCCCCGCAACCCTCTGTCAGCAATTACGGGACCATTTAATCCCAATCCTGTTAAATCAGACACATAGCCGGTTTCCTGCTCTCACGGAAATGAATGTGTTCTGGTTTGCCTTGCCATCCTGTCAAATATTCCGACACTCCCGAATGTCGATTTGGTGATCTGGATACCGTTATTGGCTGTTACCAAGTGTTACTCTCGCTGCGAATTCGGTTACAGACGTTTGCAAGGGGCGTTTCACTCATGGTTGGCACAGTTCACGCAGTCATCAGCCAGGTAAAACCATATATCACGGCACTGGTGGTCGCTATTTTCGCGGCTGGCGGCGTTCAGGCAGACGAGTCTGCAGCGCTGGACCGTGAGATCGACGCTATCGAGTCCGAAGTGGCGTCCCTCAGCCAGACCCTGTTTGAACTGGAAGAATCCGTGCTTTACCCGGCGGATACCCAGGTTGCGGTCTTTCTGGCGCTCAAGGACAAAGAGGGGCTGGCTCTGGATTCTGTGGAGCTGTACCTGAATGGCAGCCCGGTGTCCTCCCATCTTTACACCGACCGCGAGCGCGAGTCCCTGCGTAAGGGCGGCATCCAGCGACTTTACATCGGTAACCTTCCCCATGGTGGTCATCAGTTGAAGGCCGTCCTGACCGCCCGGTCTGCCAATGAGCGGTTCATCCGCCGTGAGGTTCGCCACCAGTTCCGCAAGCGCCCGGGTGAGTCCCGCATCCAGATGACACTGGACGCCGCCGCGCCGGATTATGAGCCTGTTGTGTCTTTCCAGGAATGGGAATAAGCCGGAGGCTTTGCCGTGCAGGAATGGATTCGCAAGTTAAACCCCACCCGCTGTTTCGCGCTGGTCCTGGCTTTGATCAGTCATTCGAGCGTGCTGGCACAGACCGGCCATCCCGATCTGGACCTGGGTATCGCCCGTTTTGCCGAACACAATGGGCAATCTGCGGAAGCACTCTGGTACACACAGACCCCGGAATCCGAAGCTGAATCGCTGGTTCGCGCCCGGGCGCTTATCAATACCGGCCGCCAGAGCCAGGCTGTCGAACTGCTGGACCGGCTGATTGATGGCGATTACTACCGGGGCGAGGCGGCGCTGCTGAGGTCTGACCTGATCGAAGACAACCCCGCCGAAACCGAACGCCTGTTGACGCTTGCCTCGGAAAAGGGCCATGGGGAAATCCGTCAGCGGGCGCTGTATCAACTCGCCGACATGGCCCGCACTGGTGACCGGCCGGAACGGGCAGGTCAGATACTGGCTACCATGGACCCCGGTTACTGGGCGGCCCTTGGTTACATGAACATAGCGGCGGACTACGGCAAGCGTGACCTGAATCCTTCCCGTGCTCTGATTTCCCTTCGGGTTGCCCTGGCAATGGCCGAGGAAGACCCGGACAGGCGGCGCGGTGAAGCCCTGAAAGCGCGGCTTCTGGTGAGGGCAGGTCTTCTGGCCTATGAAGCGGGGGATTACGACAAGGCCATCAGTTTTCTGGAGAAGGTAGCACTGGAAAGCTACAGCACACCCCAGGGTCTTTATCTCCATGGCCTGGCGCTGTCTGCAAAAGGCAATCAGCGGGATGCCATGCAGTCCTGGCACCGGGCAAAGAAATACCCGCTGGCATTTGCCGGTGTTGCCGAGGCGTGGTTGGGGACAGGCCGGGGGTACGACCTGACGGGGTATCTGGGTCAGGCGGGTGAGGCCTATCTGGCGGCCAGTGCTTCCTACGAAAGCGAACGGGTCACATTGCGGAAACTGGCAGACCTGGTTCGCGACAAAGGCGCCTTTGAGGCGCTGGTGTCCGGCGCCGGTGAAACCCAGACGGAATGGTTTCTGGCCGACAGCCGGATGCTGACCCAGCCCCGCAGCGCCTACCTGCTGAGGTTTATGGAAAATGCCGATGCCCAGGCCGCTGTTGGTCGGGTCAGCACCCTGGAAACCCAGCTGGACCGGATGGCCCAGCAGGAGCGCACTCTGACGGTGTTTCAGGGGGTTCTGAGTGAGCGATTGAAAGAGAGCTCCGGCCAGGCAGGCATTTCCGATGCCTTCCGGGACAGGTTCGAAGCCACGCTGAAGCGGATTTCCGGGGCGAAAGACGCTGCCAGTGCGGGCTCACCCGAGGCAAAAAGGCTTGACCAACTGGCCCTGACACTTGCTGATGTCAAAGACTCGGCAAACCTGTTTGGTCCCCGGCTGGCGCAACGGGATCAGACGCTCCGTCGTCTTTCTGGCCGAATTGAAAAGGCGCTTGTTTCACTGAGGCAGAATCGCCAACGGGCGCGCCAGGCCCTGGACAGCGCCAATGCTGATCTGGACAGGCGGGTGCTGGCCTATGTTAACGCTGAGGCCGACCGCATGGTCACGGCCCTTGAAAAAGCCGAGCAGCAGATTGCCCACCTCTATGAATACCTGGCCCTTCAGAATCTGAAGCAGGGGGCTCCATGAGCAGGCTGAATGATTCTTCATGGCACCTGATACTGACACTGATCACCGGCCTGCTGGCGGTTAACGTTGCGCTGGGCCAGGAATCTTTCCGGGTTGAACTGGGCCGGGATGGCGAAACCATTGGCGATATGCGCCCGGTGTTCCTGGAATTCAAAACCCAGCCAATGCCCGCGATCTCGCCGGTAGAAGTGGCAAGGCGCTATCAGAAACTGTTCGACAATGCTGACGAGCCGGACGTCAGAATTGATGCGCTTGCGCGACTGTCCAACATCCAGCGGCTGACGGACCAGAACATCGCCATCAGCCAGGACGAAGAGCAGCGTATCTACCGTGAGGCGATTTCTAGTTATGAGGCGATTCTCAATAAAGGCTCCTATTACGGCAAGCTTGACGAGCTGATCTACCAGATGGCCAAAGCCCATGCTTTCGTGGGTCAGATGGAAGAATCCACCGCCCGGCTGAAACAGCTGGTTGGCCTTTATCCGGGGTCTGAGCTGGTGCCCGAGGCCCGGTTCCGGATTGCTGAATCGGCGTTTTCCCGCGGGCGCTATGCCGAAGCAGAAGCCGAATACAGCCGCCTGATTTCCGGAGATGGCGGTGACTCCCTGAAAACCAAGGCCCGCTATATGCTGGGCTGGAGCCAGTACAAGCAGGGCCCTGCGGCCTGGCGCCGGGCGGCAGTGACTTTCCTGACGGTGCTGGATGGCCTGAGCGGCCAGACCAGCGGGTTTACCCGGGTACCCAGGTCTGATGCTGAACTGGTTGAAGATACCTTCCGGGTGATTGCGTTGATGGCAGCCGAGGCCAGGGGAATAGAATCCATTGCCGAGTGGTCCGACGACGCGGAAAGAACCGACGCAAAGGAAGGAGTGACTGCCGGCTTCAGTGACCTGCTCTACGATCGGCTGGCTGACCTGTATGCATCCCGTGGCCAATACACGAACAGCGTGGCGGTGCACCGTGCCTTCATTGCGCGCCACAGTACTCACCCCGGGGTACCGGCTTTCTATGCACAGTCAGTGCAGGTCTGGCGGATGGCGGGGCAAAACAACCGCGTCCGGGAGGCCCGCGCTGATTATGTTGCAGCATTCAGCAAGCAGGACCGGTATACGGCCCTGAACAGAGCTGATCAGCAGCGCTGGCTGGAATATGCAAAGACCCTGGGTGACTATCACTACGATCAGGGCGAGACCGCAAGCAGGGCCGAGCGCAAAGCCAGGTTTACCTCCGCCGCCAACTATTACAGCCAGCTTGCGACCCGCCAGGACAGCCCCGGGGAAACCCTGCGCCTGGCTGGCGATGCCTGGTTACAGGCGGGCGAGGCCAGATCCGCGCTGGCTGCTTTCCGCCAGGCGGCCTATCAGGCGCCGGGCTACCCAGATGCCGACGACGCAGGCTGGGCGGCGCTGGTGCTTGAGCGTGATGCCGTCGATGGCCGGAATTCCCTCGGTACGTCCCTTGGCCAGCTCGCTGATGCCAGCGAAAAATGGTCGGCCAGGTTTCCGGACGATCCAAGAATTCCTGAGTTGAGCTCTGATCTGGCGAACCGCCTGCTGGCGCAGAGCGAGCATGAGCGCGCCCGCCAGTTTGCGGAGATGGCGATAAATCACCCTGAAGCCACCCCGGCAGTCACCTACAGCGCTCTGCTTGCACTGGGTGAAACCCAGGTCTTGGGTGAGAACTATCGGCTTGCAGAAAACGCCTGGCGCAAAGCCCTGGGGCTGATGACTTCCGGCCAGGTTACCGGGGTGGCGCCAAAGGAGGCAATGGGGCTGAAACGCCAACTGGCCACGAGCATTTACCGGCAGGGTGAACAGGCTGCCGCTGAGGCCCGGACCGACATCGCGGTGGCCCACTTCCAGCGTATCGACAGCGTGCTGCCGGGCTCGGACATTGCCATCAAGGGCCGATTTGATGCGGCAAACACACTGCTGAAAGCCGAGCGTTGGCTGGCGGCGGTGAATGAGCTGTCCCGTTTCCGTCAGGACTATCCGGCACATCCGCTAACCGCCTCTGTCAGCGAAAAGCTGGTGCTGGCCTACGTGTCTTCGCAACAGCCGGTGCGGGCAGCGGATGAATTGATGGCCGCCAGTCCATTGATGGAAAAGCAGCTTCGGGCGGCAGAGCTTTACCACCAGGCCGGCGCTGAGGACAAACGCAATAAGATCTACCTGAGCTATCTGGGGCAGGGCGATGCTGCGATCAAGCCCACGGATGCCAGAGCCCATGTGATGAACCAGACCTTCCGGCAGCGGTTGATTGAATCGGATGTTTCCGCCACCGCCCTGCGGGAGCAACTGGTCACCGCTGAACTGGAAAGCGACTGGCACTCACCTGAAACATTGAACTGGGCGGGGCAGGCAGCGCTGCAGCTGGGCGACATTCAGGCCAACCGTTTTGCTGCGGTAGAGCTACGGGCGCCGCTGGCCGATTCACTCGCCCGCAAGCAACGCCTGCTGGACGCCGCCGGAAACCGCTATGACCAGGCCCGGACATTTGGCGGGCAGGGTGTCGTGTCCCGCGCCACCTTTGAAAAGGCCGAGCTCTTCCGGCGCCTGGCGGCTGATCTGATGGCGTCAGAGGCGCCGCCGGAGCTCAACGAGATGGAAACCATGCAGTACCAGATGCTGCTGGAAGAAGAAGCCTATCCGTTTGAAGAGCGGGCCATCACCCTGCATGAGCGCAACCACCAGCGACTGGCAGAGGGGGTTTTTGACCAGTGGGTTGAGCAGAGCCTGCAGGTGCTGGCGGAACTGTTCCCTGGCCGCTATGCCCGCTCGGTGCGCTGGATGAGCCTGAGTGAAAAGCCAAGCGAGGAGTCCGACGATGACGCGTAATCTGATTCTGGGCCTGTTTTGCCTGATCCTTGTGGGGTGCGCTGCAAGCCCGCCCGCGCCGTCCGGGGCTGAAACCACGCCGGAGCAGGAACAACAGGCCGCTCAGGAGGCCGCAAGGGAAGCTGAAAAGGCGTCGATGGCCCTGAAACAGGGGCATAAAGATGCGGCCCTGGCGGCCTATCGCACCGCTTTTGATCTTGACCCGAAAGATGCCGTTTCAGCCAACAACCTGGCGCTGCTGTTGCGGGAGAAAGGCCAGTTCCGGGAGGCGGTCACGCTGCTTCAGAAGGGTATTGAGCATTCACCGGAAACCGCAGAGCTGCACTACAACCTCGCGGTTATCGCCGAACTCTATCTGCTGGATCTGGAACTGGCGCTGGCCCATTACCGAAGATATCGGGCACTGACCGCGGAAACCGATCAGGAGGCCGAGGGCCAGCTCGTTGCCGGCTGGATCGCGGATCTGGAACGGAGGCTTGACTGATGATGGGTTTTACCGGGTTCGCCTGCTGTCTTCGAGCCGCTTTCGCGGCCATTGCCCTAATGGTTCCGGCAATGTCGGCCGCCCAGGAAACCGTTTCGCTGACGGTTGAAGGCATCAGTACGGTGTCCAGCGAGGACAACCCTGGCATTGTCTACATTCTGCCGTGGCAGCCACCAACCCTGCCCAGGCGGGACCGCGAGGGCCTGGCCACCAACGCTGCGGAACTGCTCGAGCCTGTGGACCCACTGGTCTTCGAGCGCCACCAGAACTTTCAACAATCGCTGAATCCTGACCTGGATTCGTCGAACACCCTGCGCTAGCACCCGGAGTCTGATCATGCTGGAAACTGTCGCCCGTTTTTTTCAGGAAGGTGGTGCATTCATGTACCCCATCGCCATTGTGCTGGCCCTTGGCCTGGCCATTACCCTGGAGCGTTTTATCTACCTGTCCGGGGTTCGCCGCCGGAACCGGCTGGCGTTTGAAAAGGGCATTCTGCCGCTGCTGCGTAAACGGGATTATCGGCGCGCCATGAAAGCAGCCAGCGCCTCCGACAGCGCCATCTCCGACATTATGAGTGCCGGTATTGGCCGGTTGCTGAATAACCATCGCCGTGAGGACATCGAATACGCCATGGAAGAGGGGCTGATGGAGGTGCTTCCCCGCCTGGAAAAGCGCACCCAATACCTGGCTACCCTGGCCAATGTCGCAACCCTGTTGGGCCTGTTGGGCACCATTATCGGTCTGATTGCCGCGTTCACGGCGGTAGCGGCGGCTGATCCTTCACAGAAGGCATCGCTGCTTTCGGAAAGTATTTCGGTGGCTATGAATACCACCGCCTTCGGCCTGATGTCGGCGATTCCGCTGCTGATGTTTCACGCCGTTCTTCAGACCCGTACCAACGAGATTGTCGACACCTTTGAAATGGCGGGTGTGAAGCTGCTCAATATCATTTCGGAGAAGTCGGAGCCAGTCGCGGCATGAGGCGTAAACACCGGAAGCTCACCTCCAGTGCGGAACTGGACATCACGCCATTCATGAATCTGATGATTGTGCTGGTGCCGGTGCTTCTGCTGGGCATGGTGTTCAGCCAGATCCGCATGATCGAGCTGAACTTCCCTGGCATGGAAGCGGGTCAGGCGCCGGACGCGGATGAACTTCAACTGGTGGTGACGCTGGTTCCCCAGGGCATTGAAGTGATTGACAGCAAGCGGGGTGTGATCAGAAGCCTGCCGCTGAGAGAAGGACAACAGAATTACGAGGAGCTAAGGCACACCCTCAGGCAGATCAAGAAACGCCTGCCGGACAAGACTGACATCGTTCTGGAAGTCAGCCCTGACGTCGGCTACCAGACCCTGGTGAAAACCATGGACACCCTGCGCTCCTACCCGGCGGTTGTAGCGGCCAGCGTGGTTGAAGGCGAGCTGTTTCCGGACGTGTCACTGTCTGATGCGGCGGAGAATCGGGTATTGGCCGGCCTCAAGGGTCAGAAGGAGGGCGCATGAAAGAGTCCCGTCGCGCTCACCGAATGCGCCGGCATTACAGCCGGATGCACCGGGCTGGTGGCCTGAACCTGGTATCGCTGATGGATATTTTTACCATTCTGGTGTTTTTCCTGATGGTGAATTCGTCCGATGTGAAGGTGATGCAGAACACTGCCGACGTACCGCTGCCGCAATCCACCGCCAAAAAGCAGGCGGACGAAACCCTGATCGTGCAGGTGATTGGGAAGGCAATTCTGGTTCAGGGGCGGGAAGTGGCTCGAACGGAAGGTATCGAGACCGGCGACACCACCATTGGCGGGCTGGCTGAGGAGTTGGCCTATCGCCGGGAACGGGGAGGCGTCATGCCGGAAAACGGATTTGAGGTGACGATCATGGCCGGAAAGGAAACCGACTACCGGTTGCTGCGAAAAATCATGCAGACCTGTGTGGATGAAAATTACCGGCAGGTTCGCCTTGCAGTTGAGTCTGCTCCGGAGGTGGCCAGTGGCTGAACCCGATCGCAGGATACAGGGATTGCCCTGGGGAAAAGAGCGGGGGGAGAGCCAGCGTTTCTATCTGGCACTGGCGCTGATGGTGGCTGTGTTCCTGCCACCCGCGCTGATGATACCGGCATGGAACCTGCCGGAACCGGAGCGCAGTGAGGCCGAAGAAATTCCGCCACAACTGGCCCGACTGATTGAGCAGCGGAAACCGCCAGAGCCGGAAATTGCAGCCGTTCCCGAGCCGGAACCAAAGCCCGAGCCTGAACCGGAGCCGAGGCAACCTGAACCTGCGGAAGAACCGACCCCGGAAATTGTGAAAACTCCAGAACCTGCGGAACCGGCTCCGACGCCGGAACAGACGCGGGAACAGACGATCGAAAAAGCCCGGGAAAAGGCCTCCCGCTCCGGGTTGCTGGCGATGAAAGACACCCTGGCCAGCATGCGAAGCTCTTCCACCAAGCCTGTGGAGACCCTGAGTGCCAACGTGAATTCCAATGAGGCAGCGTCTGCAGCTGAACCTGCCGACCCTGATCCTTCACAGGCACTTGCCGGAAGCGGCGGCGTTGAACAGGAGCAGGGCATGACGCGGGAAGTGGCGGTGGCGGATCATAACGTCCGGCAGGTGGACGTCGCGGAGGAAAAGGCATCGGCGCCGGCGCCCCAGCCCCAGGTCGCCGATTCCGGGCCTTCAACCCGCTCGATGGGCAATATCCGGCAGGTGTTTGACGCCAACAAGACGTCCCTGAATGCCATGGTGGGCCGTGAACAGCGAAAAGATCCGTTGCTGCATGGCAAGATTCTGCTGAAACTGGTGATTGAGCCGGACGGCTCTGTGTCCCGCTGCGAGGTTGTTGAATCAGAACTGGATCATCCGGAGTTGGAACAGCGCATCGCCATGCGTGTACGCCTGTTCAATTTCGGGGCTGCGGATGTCGATCAGCGGGAACTGAATTTCCCGCTGGAGTTTTTACCGGGTTGAAAGCGCGTTATCGGTCAATCGTAATTCTAGGCAGTTGCGGCTTGTGGAAGGACAGTTTCTGGGTGGGCGCGATGACTTTGGCGTCACCGGAAACCACCTGTTCACCGTTCTGGTTGCGAACGTCGCAGGCAAGGGTAACGCGGTTTTTCCGGTCCTTGCTGGTGACCTTCAGGTTGACGGTCAGGGTATCGTCGAGCTTGACCGGCCTTTTGAACGCCAGGCTCTGCTCGAGGTAGATGGTACCGGGGCCTGGCATCACGGTGGCCAGGGCAGCGGAAATCAGGGAGCCGCTCCACATACCGTGGGCAATCCGCTCCCGGAAGATGGATTCCGCGGCAAACTCGGAATCAAGGTGGACCGGGTTAACGTCACCGGAGACAGCCGCAAACAACACCAGTTCATCCTCGGTCAGAGTCCGTACGTAGGTTGCCGAATCACCCTCCTGAAGTTCGTCGTAGGTGATATTTTCCAGAATATCGAGAGAGTCACTCATCGTCCGCTCCGCTGGGTCTGATTTGTTTTTCCGGGGACTTCGCTTTAGCCTGAAAACTACCTCATCGTTCACAAAACTGCTATTCTCTGTCGGATTTTTTAACGCTTATACGTTCGTCTTCTTGCTTTTTTTCAAAATAAGAAACACAGGCTTAGGACAACAATCAAAAATGCCGAACAGGAGATTGTGATGGATTTTGAGCAGTTCTATCAGGACAAGTACCCCGCTGGTGTCCCCCGTCATATCGATCTGAACAAATACAAAAGCATGGTTGATGTGTTCGACCAGGCTGTCAAGAAATTCGCGGACAAGCCAGCATTCAGTGCTGTGGGTGCAACCCTGACCTACCGGGATCTGGACACCCAGAGCCGCAACTTCGCGGCCTGGCTGCAGAACCGCACGGACCTGAAGCCCGGCGACCGCATTGCCGTTCAGATGCCCAACGTCTCCCAGTATCCGGTGGTGGTTTTCGGTGCCATGCGCGCCGGCCTGATTGTGGTCAACACCAACCCGCTCTATACCACCCGTGAAATGGAGCACCAGTTCAACGACTCTGGTGCAAAAGCGATTGTGGTTCTGGCCAACATGGCCTACAACGTTGAAAAAGTTCTGCCGCAGACCGGCATTGAGCATGTGATCGTGACCGAACTGGCCGATATGCATTCACCGCTCAAGCGCACGCTGATGAACGCTGCGGTCAAGCACTTGAAGAAAATGGTACCGGCCTACAGCCTGCCCCAGGCGCATAAACTGCCTGCGGTTCTGAGTGAAGGTAGCAAGGAAAAATTCACCCCGGTTGAAAGCAAGCAGGACGACATTGCCGTACTGCAGTACACCGGCGGCACCACCGGCGTTGCCAAGGGCGCCATGCTGACCCATGGCAACCTGGTAGCCAACCTGCTTCAGGCCCGGCCGATGATGGGTGACTCCATCCAGGAAGGTAAGGAAATCGTGATTGCGCCGCTGCCGCTGTATCACATTTATTCCTTCACCCTGAACTGCGGCATCATGCTGGAAGCCGGCGCCCACAACGTGCTGATTCCGAACCCCCGTGATATCCCCGGCTTTGTGAAAGAACTGAAGAATCACAAATTCACTGCCTTCCTGGGCCTGAACACACTGTTTGTGGCGCTCTGCAACAACGAGGAATTTCAGGGGCTGGACTTCAGCAGCCTGAAGCTGACCTCGTCCGGCGGCATGGCCCTGACCAGTGATACCGCCAAGATGTGGCAGCGGGTAACCGGCTGCGAAATCAGCGAAGGCTACGGCATGACGGAAACCTCGCCGGTGGTGACTTTCAACCCGAGTGTGGCGATCCAGCTGGGCACCATTGGCCTGCCCATTGCCGATACCCTGGTCAAGACCATTGATGAGGACGGCAATGAGACTCCAATTGGTGAGCCTGGCGAGCTTTGCGTCAAGGGGCCGCAGGTGATGCGCGGTTACTGGCAGCGCCCTGAGGACACCCAGAAGTCCTTCACCGATGATGGCTACCTCCAGACTGGCGACGTTGCCCTGATTCAGGAAGACGGCTACATCCGGATTGTTGATCGCAAGAAAGACATGATCATTGTGTCTGGCTTCAACGTATATCCAAACGAGATTGAAGATGTGGTAACCGGTCATCCGAACGTGATTGAATGTGCGGCAGTCGGTGTGCCGGATGCCAAGAGCGGTGAAGCCGTGAAGGTATACCTGGTGGCAACACCGGAAGGTGTCAGCGAGAATGAGCTGAAGGAATTCTGTCGCGAGCGACTGACGGCCTATAAAGTGCCCAAGTCGTTTGTCTTCCGTGACGAGCTGCCGAAGACCAACGTTGGCAAGATCCTTCGCCGTGAGCTTCGGGACGAAGCCAACGCCTGATCCCTGATCGCCGATGAAGCTCAGAAGACCCCGCTCAGGCGGGGTTTTTCATTTATCCACCACTTATGCAAGACCAGAAAGACTGATGACCGAAGCCTCTTCAGAGAAACACGCCAGACCATCCCGCGCCGATGACAGAATCCGGCTGCGGGAAGCCCAGCAGAAGCCGGTTACTTTTCCGGAATCCCTGCCGGTTTCCGAGCGTGTCGGGGATATTCGGAAGGCAATAGAGGACCATCAGGTGGTCATTATCGCGGGCGAGACTGGCTCCGGTAAGACCACCCAGATTCCCAAGATCTGCCTGGATATGGGTCGCGGTATCCAGGGGCTGATTGGCCACACCCAACCCCGCCGTATCGCCGCCCGCACGGTTGCCGCGCGGATTGCCGAAGAGCTGGGTGAGCGCACTGGCGAACAGGTGGGCTACCAGATCCGCTTCACAGATACCACCTCCGACCAGTCGCGCCTGAAGGTGATGACCGACGGCATTCTGCTGTCTGAGGTCCAGCACGACCGGTTTCTCAAGCGCTACGACACCATCATTATCGATGAGGCCCATGAGCGCAGCCTGAACATTGATTTCCTGCTGGGCTATCTGAAACAGCTTTTGCCCAAACGGCCCGACCTGAAAGTGATCATCACCTCGGCCACCATTGAGGTAGAGCGTTTCAGCGAGTTTTTCGGTGATGCGCCGGTGATTGAGGTCAGTGGCCGGACGTTTCCCGTCGACGTTCGCTATCGCCCCCTGGCCGGGGACGACGAAGATCGGGACCAGGGTTGGAGCGATGGGGTGCTTCAGGCCCTGGAAGAAATTGAACAGCACGAAAGGTCCGAGAAAAAACCGCCCGGCGATGTGCTGATCTTCCTGCCCGGTGAGCGGGAGATCCGCGGCCTGAGCAAGGCGCTGCGACATGCGGAACTGCGCCACACCGAAGTGTTGCCGCTGTATTCGCGGCTGAGCAACCAGGAGCAGAACCGGATATTCCAGAGCCACCCGGGCCGGCGTATTGTGCTGTCCACCAACGTGGCGGAAACCTCGCTGACGGTACCGGGTATCCGCTATGTGATCGATACCGGCATGGCCCGCATCAGCCGCTACAGTGTGCGCTCTAAAATCCAGCGCCTTCCCATTGAGCCCGTCTCCCAGGCCAGCGCCAACCAGCGGGCAGGGCGTTGTGGCCGGGTTGCCCCCGGTATCTGCTTCCGTCTGTATGATGAAACCGATTTTCTGAACCGGCCGGAATACACGGACCCTGAGATCCTGCGCACCAATCTGGCGTCGGTCATTCTGCAGATGACCACGTCCGGTCTGGGGGAGATTCGACGTTTTCCGTTCCTGGAAGCGCCGGATCGTCGCATGATTAACGATGGCTACAAGCTGCTGGAAGAACTCAGCGCCGTGGACGGCAAGCGCCGGGTTACGAAGCTGGGGCGGACCATGGCCAGGCTGCCGCTGGACCCGCGTCTGGCGCGAATGCTGGTGACGTCGTCCGAGCAGGGCAGCCTGGCGGAAACCCTGGTGGTGATTGCAGGGCTGAGCGTTCAGGACCCTCGCGAGCGGCCTCAGGAAAAACAGCAGGCGGCGGATCAGGCCCACGCGCCTTTCAATGATAAAGAGTCGGATTTCCTGACGCTGCTGAATATCTGGAATTTCTTTGAGGAGCAGCGCCAGGAGCTGTCCCAGAATCAGCTCAAGAAGGTATGCCAGAAGACGTTCCTGTCCTGGATGCGTATGCGGGAATGGCGGGACATTCACCGTCAGCTAACGCTGATCTGCAAACAGCAGAAGCTGAAACTGAATCCGGAAACCGCCAGTTATGCCGCTGTGCATAAGGCCATCGTGTCGGGCCTGTTGGGCCAGGTGGCGGTCAAGATCGAGAAGAAAGAGTACCTGGCGACGCGAAATCGCAAGGTGCTGATCTTTCCCGGCTCCAAAGTCTCCAAATCCTCCCCGAAATGGATTGTCGCCGCCGAAATTGTTGAGACCAGCCGGGTGTTTGCCCGCATGGTGGCGAAAATCGAGCCGGAGTGGATCGAACCACTGGCGGGGCACGTGGTGAAACACCACTTTTTCGAGCCCCACTGGGAGCAGAAACGGGCTCAGGTCATGGGCTACGAAAAGGTCACCCTGTACGGCCTGGATATTGTACCCAGCCGCCGCATCCCCTACAGCAAGGTTGACCCGGCGGAATGCCGAAATCTGTTCATCCGCCGTGCGCTGGTGGACGGGGATTACCAGTCCAGAGCGCCCTTTATTGCCCGCAACCGGGAGTTGCTGGAATCGGTTGAAGATCTTGAGAAAAAGACCCGCCGCCGGGACCTGCTGGTGGATGATGAAACCCTGGTGGAGTTTTACGATAAGCGCCTGCCCGATGACATTGTCAGCGGTTCGCATTTTGAGCGCTGGTGGAAACAGCTGGACGCCGAAACCCTGAAATCCCTGGAGCTGACCGAATCAGACATTCTGCAGCGGCCCGTGGATGAACAGGCGGGCGCCCTCTATCCGGATTTTCTGGAATGGGAGGGGGTTAAATACCCCTTGAGCTATGAATTTGAGCCAACCAGCGAGCGGGACGGGGTGACCCTGCAGGCGCCGATCATGGCTCTGAAGCAGCTACCGGCCCGGCGCCTGGAGTGGCTGGTTCCCGGCCTGCTGCGGGAAAAGTGCATTGCACTGGTCAAAGGGCTGCCCAAGGCCCTGCGCCGAAATTTCGTACCGGTTCCGGATTTTGTTGATGCCGCCGTGGAAAACCTGCAGCCATCCAACGAACCCCTGACCCTGCAGCTGGCGGAACAGCTGAGGAAAATGACCGGCGTGCGGATTCCGCCGGATGCCTGGTCTGAATCCGATCTGCCCAACCATCTACGGATGAACCTGCGGGTGGTGGACGATGCCGGTAAACCGATTGCCGAGGGCCGGGAAACCGAAAATCTGCAGAGCGAGCTGGAGAGCCGTGCCCAGGATGCACTTTCCCAGGCAACCACCAGCGAGCGCCAAAAGCCCAGCGAGAAGCCGGTCACCGAATGGAATTTTGGCGATCTGGCCCACTCAGTCACCACACAGAAGGGCGGCATGGAGGTCACGGTTTACCCGGCCCTGGAAGACCTTGGCGATTCTGTCCGTCAGATCCAGTGCCTGGATCCGCTGACCGCAGAGGATTCGACCCGCAAAGCGGTGGCGCGTCTGATGCTGATCCGTTTCGGGAATACCCTGGAAGGGCTGGAGCGCAAGCTGCGCCGGTTCAAGGATTCGGCGCTGATGTTTGCCCCGGTTGGCCAGTCCCGGGTGCTATTGGATGACCTGCTGGTATCCACGGCGATAGAACATTTTCTCAGTGATTCGCTACCCCGGTCTGAATCGGCGTTCCGCCAGTGCTTTGAAAGCCGGCGCGGCGACTATATTCCGGCGCTGGAAGCCGCCGATGCACGCCTGCATCAGGCCATGGCCGGTTACCACGCGGTGATGAAGCAGCTGAAGGGCAAGATTGACCTTGCCGTGGCCAATAGCCTGGCAGACCTGAAGTTCCAGATGCAGAACCTGGTGTATCCGGGCTTTCTGGTGGAAACGCCGTCGGAATGGCTGGCCTGTTTTGGGCGGTATTTCGAGGCCGCCGGTATCCGCTTCGAGAAGATGCGCCGGGAAATGGGCCGGGAGCGGGAATTCCTGCACACCATTGAGCCTTTATGGGCGCGTTATGCAACAAAGCGGGAGCAGCAGCAACGCCAGGGCGTTCGCGACCCGGAACTGGTGGTTTACCGCTGGATGCTGGAAGAATTCCGGGTGTCTTTCTTTGCACAACAATTGGGCACCGCCATGCCGGTGTCGGTAAAACGCCTGGACCGGCAGTGGGAGAAAACGCGGGTTTAAGACTTTTGTCTCCCGCAGCAAAAAGCCGGGATTGTGTTAGTATTTGCTGCAGAACCATGACTTTCTGGTGTCTTTTTCATTAAATTTGACGAGGGGTTAGCGTGATAAAAGCCGTCATCAGCGGAACCGGGCTCTACACTCCGCCAGCGACCATCAGCAACGATGAACTGGTCAGCGCTTTCAACGCCTATGTAGAGCGCCACAATTCAGAGCACGCCGATGAAATTGCCAAAGGCGAGCGTGAGGCACTTCAGCCCTCGTCTTCAGCGTTCATCGAAAAGGCTTCCGGTATCAAAAGCCGCCATGTCATCGATAAGGAGGGCATTCTAGACCCAGAGCGGATGTGCCCGAATATTCCTGATCGCCCGAACGACGAGCCGTCCGTGCAGTGCGAAATGGCGATCGCCGCCTGTAACGAGGCCCTGAAGCAGGCCGGCAAAACCGCCGCAGATGTGGATGCACTGATTGTCGCCTGTTCGAATCTTCAGCGAGCCTATCCCGCGGTGTCTGTGGAAGTGCAGGATGCCCTGGGAATCGAAGGCTTTGCCTATGACATGAACGTGGCCTGCAGTTCCGCCACCTTTGGCCTGCAGGCGGCACAGAACGCCGTTGAGAATGGCTCTGCCCGGGCTGTCCTGGTGGTCAGCCCGGAAATCTGTTCAGGGCACCTGAACTTCCGTGATCGCGACAGCCATTTCATTTTTGGTGATGCGTGCACCGCTATCCTGGTTGAGCGTGAGGAGAATGTAACGGCGGGGCAGGGCTTCGAAATTCAAGGAACCAGCCTGAAAACAAAGTTCTCCAATGCCATTCGCAACAACTTCGGTTTCCTGAACCGTGCCGACAAGTCCGGCGTGAACAAACCCGACAAGCTGTTTGTGCAGCAGGGGCGCAAAGTGTTCAAGGAGGTGTCACCGCTGGTGGCAGAGACCATCCTCAAGCAACTCGGCTCCCTGTCGCTGGATGCTTCAGAACTCAAACGTATGTGGTTGCACCAGGCCAATCTCAACATGAACCAGCTGATCGCCCGCAAGGTGCTCGGCAGGGACGCAACCACGGAAGAGGCGCCGGTGATTCTGGATGAGTATGCCAACACCAGCTCTGCCGGTTCCATCATCGCCTTCCATAAGAACAAAGCGGATTTCAGCAGCGGCGAACTGGGCGTGATCTGCTCCTTTGGTGCTGGGTATTCGATTGGCAGCGTGGTGATCCGGCGCCGCTGATTCCTGCCTTGCGACGCCGTAGCTTTTAGCCGCTTTCAGTTTTCTGAGGCGGCGAGGGCTCTGAGTGTGTCCGGCAGAGGCGCAGAGGTTCTGTTTTTCCGGTCAAACCAGACGATTTTTGCATAGCCTTCTGCGTATAATGCGCCGGAGTACGCGTCTACGAGCGTATGGTAAGTGTCAAGACTGGTATTGCCGGCCTTGTCCGCGTATGTTCGAACCTCAACGGTGGCAGGGTGGCTGAGCTCTTTCAGAAAGGTCGCGCTGGTCTTGATGATTACCGGGCCGTCCGGCTCGCTTTCCGCCCCCAGTTCAAGAGATGCCAGCCATGTAATCCGGGCCTCTTCGAAAAAGCGGAAATAAACCGTATTATTGGCGTGGCCGTAAGCATCCATATCTCCCCACCTTAGTGGCATGGACAGCGTGCTTACCAGATTTCCGGGAACGGACATCGTTTTACTCCTGTTGCGGGATGTTCGGTCTAGTCGAGTGTCGGTATTCTTGTCAGAACCACGTGAAATTAACAAATTCAGGTCAACGAATGAATCAAGCAGGTCACCGACACAGAGCGCTCTGGGTCTTCATCATATTATTCTTCAGCCCCGTTGCCGGGCTTGCCCAGAATGTTCAGCCCTACAACGAGTCTTCGCAGCAGGACATGGATGACAGGGCAGCGGCCGAGCGCGACCCCTACGAAGACTGGAACCGCAAAGTCTACCGATTTAATGAAGTGATCGACGACTGGTTCCTGCGCCCGGTAGCAAAAACCTACCGCACCTTCATGCCGCCGGTGGCTGATCGGGCTGTGACCAATTTCTTCAATAACCTGACCGAGATCCGCAACCTGGCGAACAGCCTGCTCCAGCTAAAGCCTGAATCAGCGGTGGTGGCAACGGGACGGTTCACCTACAACACCATCTTTGGTCTGGGCGGGTTGTTTGATGTGGCGACCGCATTTGATCTTCCTGAACGCCCGGAGGATTTTGGCCAGACCCTGGGTTACTGGGGGGTGGGGTCAGGGCCCTATCTGATGCTACCGTTCATGGGGCCGTCCAACCCCCGGGATTTTGGTGGTTTCATGACCGACAACCTCCTTTTACCATCCTTCTGGGATCTTGCCGAGGAGCCGGAAGTCTATGCGGCAAGGGTGCTTCAGGTGGTGGACAAGCGCGCTGACCTGATTCCGGCCGAGGGTTTCATTTCCGGCGACGAATACATATTCGTTCGCAATGCCTACCTGCAGCGCCGGGCCTATCTGATCAATGATGGACGAACCACCAATGACCCGTTCGCCAGTGATGACGACGAAGATCTCATGCTAGAGGACTTTTAACCGAGGTTGTTGCAATGGCAGATGGCAGAATACGGAAATTCCGCAAGATGCTGGCCGAGGCGCCGAATTACGAAGCGTGGAAAGCAGCCGCTCTTGAACTCGATTTTCTGGAAGGCAACGTTGACTGGAAGGAAGATTTTGCCTCTGACCTCTATCATTACGAGCTGGTCTACGATCGGCTGAGTAACCTTAGGCACTATCGGCAGCAGAATGACATGGACAGGCTCAAGCGCGCCCTGCGCGAAGGTCTGCACCATGACCTGGGCAATATGGGGAATGCCGCGCTTTATGCCCGCTCACGGGTGGGCACCAAACACCTGATTGAAGAATACATTACCCAGGTGTGCGAATCCCTGGACTATCTCTGCGACACTCCCGATCCGAACTTTCCGGGCCCGGACAAGCTCCAGTTTTTCCGCGATACCCTGACCAGCTTTGGCCGCCCGGCGCTGCTGCTCAGTGGCGGGGCGTCCCTTGGCATCTTCCATTTTGGCGTGATAAAGGCGCTCTGGGAAAAAGGGCTGCTGCCCCAGGTCGTTGCCGGTTCCAGCATCGGGGCCATCATCGCCGGTATTCTGGGCGTTCACAGCGATGCCGAAATTCCCGAGATGCTGGTGCCGGAAACCCATAATCTGAATGCCTGGAAGTGGCGGGGGCTTCTCAGCGCGGTGCGCGGCGATGGCCTGATGGACCAGCAGACCCTGAAAGAGTGTCTGCGGTCGAATATTGGCGAGTACACCTTTGAAGAAGCGTTCCAGCGGTCGGGCCGGTCGATCAATGTCAGCGTGTCGCCCGTTCAGGCGCATCAGCAGGCCCGGTTGCTGTGCGGCTATACCTCGCCCTACCTGTTGGTGTGGAGTGCGGTGCTGGCCAGTGCCGCCGTTCCAGGGATATTCCCGCCGGTTACGTTGATGAAGAAAGACATTGCCGGCAACGTACTGCCCTATATGTCGCGGCTGAGATTCGTTGATGGTTCGGTGGTCAGTGATCTGCCGATTGAGCGCCTGATGCACCTCTACGATGTGAACTTTACCATTGTCAGCCAGACCAACCCCCACGTTGTGCCTTTCCTGAACAGCCGGGGCCGGGATGAAAAACTGAAACTCAGCAATATTCCCATGCACCTGCTCAAGGCCGAAGTCCAGTTTCATGGCCAGGGCCTGTTCGATTACCTGCGTAAGCGGGTCAGGCCGGAAGTGCTCAGACAGATGTCCGGCCAGATGCACTCGATTCTTGGACAGCGGTATTCCGGTGACGTTACCATCGCGCCCTCCTATCGCCTGAAAGACTATCGCCGGATGCTGGCAAACCCGGACCCGGCCTGGGTCAAGGAAATGATCCTGCAGGGCGAAAGGGCCACCTGGCCGAAAATTTCCATGATCCGCTCTCACGCCCGGATCTCGAAAACCCTGGAGCGCTGCATCCGCCGTCTGAAAAGTCAACAGGGCCGGCCAACGGCTGAATTGCGCCTGATAAGCCAGTCCGAACCCGGAATGTCCTGAGATGTATTACGACTTTTTCGGCTTTCGCGAGCCGCCTTTCTCGATTTCTCCGGACCCTCGATACCTCTACCTGAGTGAGCGTCATAAAGAAGCGCTTGCCCATCTGATGTACGGGGTACAGGGGCAGGGCGGGTTTATCGTGATCACCGGTGAAGTGGGTACCGGAAAAACCACGGTCAGCCGCTGCTTCATCGAAAACGTGCCTGATCACGTGGATATCGCCCTGGTGCTGAACCCAAGGCTGTCCGCCCGAGAGTTGCTGTCGGCCATCTGTGACGAGCTGGAAATTGCCCACGCCCCCGCGGCTTCCATAAAGGAACTGGTGAGCCTGATCAATGATGATCTGCTGGAAGCCTATGCGGCAGGCCGTCACAAGGTATTGATGATTGATGAGGCCCAGAATCTGTCCGCGGCGGTTCTGGAGCAGTTGCGCCTGCTGACGAATCTGGAGACGGCGGAAAAGAAACTGCTGCAGATTGTACTGCTGGGCCAGCCGGAGCTTCAGGACATGCTGGCCTTACCCCAGCTTCGCCAGCTCAACCAGCGGGTGACCGCCCGTTACCACCTTGAAGGTCTGGAAAGACGGGAAATCGATGCCTACGTTCGTTACCGCCTGGCAGTGGCGGGCCTGCGGGGTGAGATTTTCAGCGAAAGCGCGTTGAGAGCCCTTTACCGCCACTCCCAGGGCATCCCCAGGCTGATCAACCTGATCTGCGACCGGGCCCTGCTTGGTGCTTACGCCCAGGGTGAACACCACATCACCCCGGGTCTGATTCGAAAGGCCGCGCTTGAAGTCAATGGTCGGGGGGCGACGGGTTCCCGGGGCAAGTCGACCCGGTGGTTACTGGTTGGGTCGGTGGCGGCCAGTGCCGTGCTTGCGGTATTGCTGAGCCTACAATGGGCCGGTGTAGGCGTCGATGGGTCTGATGGCCAACTGGCTGGTCAGGAACCTGTCACGGTGGTCGGCAACGAGAATTTTATGGGTACCGTTGAGCGTGTGGAGCCTGTGGATAGCAACGAAAATGGGCCTGCTGCCCCGGCAAGCCCCGCCGAGCCAGTGGTCGCCGATTTCAGCTTTGATAACCGGCTGCCAACCCTGGGCAGGGCTTTTGAACATCTGTTCGGGGTCTGGGGCCGGGAGTATGAGACGTCCCAGGCGCCCATTGCCTGCGATTTTGCCGAAACCCAGGGCCTGCGATGTCTGGAAACACGAATGTCGCGCCAGGGTCTGCTTTTTCTCAATCGCCCGGCCATTCTCCATCTGCGGGACGATGCGGGACAGGCCGGATACCTTGTGCTCAGATCCCTGTCAGGCAAGAACGCGGTTATTGTAGGCGTTGATGGCAAACAGCAGGTGGCTTTCGACAGCATCGAACCCTTCTGGCACGGACAGTTCACGGTACTCTGGGAATTGCCGCCCTATGAAGCGCTGCCTGGTAATGGCCGTGGGGAGAACCCGGTTGACGAACAGGTCTGGCTCAGCGCCCGGCTGATGGAATTGGCCGGGCAGCTCGCGGAAGACAGAGCGGAGGAAGACCAGGTCGTGCGTATGGATTCTGGTGAGCAGGTGCGTTGGTACCAGTCCAGGAAAGGGCTCACCGTTGACGGCATTGCCGGGGCCATGACCCTGATCCAGATGAACAATGACCTGCAAACACCAGTGCCTCGCCTGGACCAACCCGAGCGTCTGAATGATCAGGCGGGGGCCGGCTGATATGTCCTACATCCTGGATGCACTGCGAAAATCAGAAACCGAGCGCCGTCAGGGCCGGGTTCCGGATCTGGGCCAGCAGGTACAGTTGATTCACAAGCCCCGGAAAAAATCCTCCGTGCTGGTTGTCTGGGTTGGTGCCGGCCTTTTGCTCAACGCGGCGGTGTTTGCGTATCTGTTCTGGCCCGAGTCATCACCGGTGGTTGAAAAAACCGCCCTGGAGCCCGAATTACTGGATGAGCCTGAGGAATCTGTGGGGGCTGTCGAACCAGTCGAACCCGTGAAGCCTGCTGAGCCGGAAGCTATCTCTGAAGCCCGGCAGGAACCTGAAGCCAGCGCCGAGCCAGAGCCGGTTTCTGAACAGACGGCCGAGGAGCGCCCAACGATCATTGTGCCGTCACGCAATAGCCAGAGTGGCCCGGTCGAATCATCGGTGGGCTCAACAGCGACTGTACCGCATCTGGTGGAAATGCCGCTGGCGTTCCAGAAATCCATTCCTGACCTGGTCTTCAATAGTCATATATATGCCTCAGAACCGTCTTCCCGTCGCGTCATGATTAATAATAACTACCTGAAACCCGGAGATACCTTTGCCGGCATTCGCGTTGAACGCATTACCGAAGAAGGGGTGGTGCTGAGCAAGAATGGCCGTGCTTTCCGGGTAGGCATCGTGCGTGACTGGGTGAGCCCTGACTGATATGGCGCTGACCGACGACACCAAACAGATCATTCAGCAGGCTTACCGTGATGTGCTGGCCGGCAAGGACATCAAGGCCCGTTACGGCCAGCGCCTGATGATTGCTGAAATAGCCCGGTACATGGGCGCCATTACCTCCGACGACGGCCAGCGCACCTCCGCGCCTTCCGCCTGTGTGGTGGAGGCCGGAACGGGTACCGGCAAAACCCTGGCTTATCTGATCTCCGCCATTCCCGTGGCAAAAGCCCTGGGCAAGACCCTGGTGATTTCCACGGCGACGGTGGCGCTTCAGGATCAGATCGTCAACAAGGACCTGCCGGACCTGCATAAACACAGCAAGATGGATTTCAACTGGACCCTGGCCAAGGGCAGGGGCCGCTATCTGTGCATGTCCCGCCTGGAAGCCCGGCTGCACGATGAAGGCAACGGCGACAGCGATACCATGCCCCTATTCCTGATGGACGAGCCGGGCAAACAGGAACCGGGTACCCGGGCGTTTTTCGAAGATATGCTGGCCAGCTACGGCGCCCGCAAGTGGGACGGCGACCGGGACCACTGGCCCGACCAGATTCCTGACGACATCTGGCGCCAGGTCACCACCGATCACCGGCAGTGTACCAACCGACACTGCTCCTATTTCGACAGCTGTGCCTTTTTCGATGCCCGCAAGGACCTGGACGATGCCGACATCATCGTCGCCAATCATGACCTGGTGCTGGCGGACCTGGCTCTGGGCGGCGGTGCCATACTGCCGGAGCCGGAAAACGCGCTGTTTGTGTTTGACGAGGCGCACCACCTGCCGGAAAAGGCGCTGAATCATTTCGCCGCCTCCGTGCCCCTGAATTCAACCCGACAGTGGCTGAAGCAGCTTTCCCAGGCGCTGGGCAAGATGCAGCCGTATTTCAGCCCGGGAACCACCGCTGCGAAAAGTATCGACAAGATCAGCACCGCGTCCCGTGATCTGGACCTTACCCTGGCGGATATCTATGCCGAGGCAGAGCAGAATACCGGCTGGGAATTCAATGAAGAGCGACGTTCTGCCCAGTGGCGGTATCCGGAAGGTGAACTGCCCGAAGCTCTGGCCGAACTGGCTGAGTCGTCACGGATTGCAACAGCCGCACTGGTTCGCCAGTTGGGGGCAATGGTTGATGAGCTTCAGACCGCCTTTGACGAACGCAAGGAAAGCGAGATAGACCGGGACACGGCGGAAGCCTGGTACCCGGTGATCGGCTCTTTCCATAGCCGGTCGGAAGACCAGTTCCGACTCTGGACCGCCTGGTGTGATAACGGCAAAACCTCCGGCCCACCGCCGGCGCGCTGGGCCATTCGTCAGCGCTGGGAGCATGCTGAAGACATCACTTTCTACAGCAGCCCGGTCCTGGCCGACAATCTGCTCTATACCCGCCTCTGGTCCCGTGCCTTTGGCGCGGTACTGACCAGCGCTACCCTGACCGCACTGGGCCGGTTCGACCGCCTGAAAAGCCGCGCAGGCCTGCCGGACGAAAGCCGGTTTGTGGTGGTGCCCAGTTCATTCCGTTATCAGGAAATGGCGACGGTGGAAGTGCCGGCGCTCAAAGTCATGCCCACGGACGATGGGTTTACCGAGGCTCTGGTAGAACGCCTGCCGGACTTGTGGGCCGGCGAGAAAGCAACGCTTGTGCTGTTCACCTCCCGCCGCCAGATGAAGCAGGTCCACGAGCGCCTGTCACCGGAATACCCGGGGCTGATCACCACCCAGGACGACATGGCCAAAGGCGAGGTATTACGCCGCCACTGCGCCCGTGTGGATGAAGGCGAGCCCAGCGTGCTGTTTGGCGTGGCCAGTTTTGCCGAGGGCATTGACCTGCCCGGGCACTATCTTAGCCATGTAGTGATTACCCGCCTGCCATTTTCCGTGCCCGACGACCCGATTGAAGCGAGCCTGGCGGAGTGGGTGACACTGCGCGGTGGCAATCCATTTATGGAAATCACCGTGCCGGACGCCTCCATCAAGCTGGTCCAGGCGGTTGGCCGCCTGCTGAGAAAAGAGTCGGATACTGGAAGGGTGACGATTCTGGACCGCCGAATTATTGCCCGCCGCTACGGTCAGCTGTTGCTGGATGCGCTGCCGCCGTTCCGGCGAATTATCGAACCATAGGTTTATTTGAAGCATAAAAAAGGAGCCAGCCCCATCGGGGTGGCTCCGGGCAAGAGGGTTCTTACTGAACCCGGGCGTCGAAAAACGCAAGTCAAGAAGTCTGAAGGCCTGAATTTCAGAATTCTTACTGAGGTTTCCCTCAGCGATGGATGAATAATAGAGGAGGAGGGGGCGTATACGGATCGTCCAAAGGGCGTAGAGGGTCTGAAAAATCGGGGAAAAGTGTGATCCGCGTCACATTTTATTCAGTCTCTGTAATGGCGCCTAGGTCAACAGGCCCAGTGCCCGCGCCTTCGCCAGCGCCTCGGTGCGGGAGCCAACCGCCAGTTTGCCATACAGGTTACGGATGTGCGCTTTGACGGTTGTGGGGGCTACGCCCATGGTTGATGCGATGTCCTTGTTGGCCAGCCCCTGGTTGATCAGTTCAAGCACCTGGATTTCCCGCTGGCTCAGGGGTTCCGGCAATTGGGCGTTTTCGTTGCCTGGTGTTCCGGCATTTGCCAGCCCGACATCGGCGACGGCTTCAGACGGTTCCGGCTGGGCCCTGAGCATCTCCAGAACCTTTTGGTTCCAGACTCCGGGTGCCTGCAGAACCGGCAGTTCAAGACACATCCGCCGTAGGGTCGGGCTTTCCTCTGCCAACAGGCGCATGAAGCCCGCCTCGGCTGCCCGTTGCAGGGCCAGAGTGAGCATCTGCCGGGCTTCCTTGTGCTTGCCTTCGGCGGCCAGAGCTTCGCTGTACACCAGCTGGATTTCCGCCAGGTGCCGGTAGTGCTGGTCTTTTTCCGCGCTCAGGCGCAGGGGGACCAGAGTCGCTGTGGCTGCCGCCGGCTGACCCATTGCGACCTGAACCCTCGCAACGCTGATCTGATTTTGCTCCCGATTCAACGGGTTAGTGAAGGTTTCTGAAGTGATTTGTTCGACCCAGTCTGCGGCTTTTTCAACATGGCCGGTCGCCAGGTAGCAGCGAGCGAGCAACGCAGAACAGGCCGGCGGTTCGAACAGGATATTCGCCCGTTTGCGCCGGGCGACACTGGCCGCATCCTCAAGAACCTCGATCGCGTCCTGGTAACGGCCTTCGCTGAACGCCAGGTGTCCGCGTACAAACTGGATAATCACGTGCTGGCCTGGCTCGGTGCCGTTCTCCACATGGTCCAGCAGCGGGGCCAGGTAGGAGGCCGCCAGTTGTGGTTGATTGCGTTCCCGATAGATTTCCGTCAGGGCGCTGTTCTGCCAGCAGGAAATCAGCATGGGCTGGCGTGGGTCGCTGTGGTGCTGGTCCACCCACTGGCGAACGCTGGTGCAGGTTTCAAGGGCGGTATCGATATCGCCCCTGTTGTATTGTATCCACGCCAGCAGCCCCCCGCTTGAGAGCACTGTGCTGGGTTTGCGCTCTACCTCGCCGTAACGCACTGACGATTTCAAGGCTTCCTCGGCGTCTGCCAGTTCACCCTTGCCGTAACAGTCCAGCCCCAGGCCGTAGTAGGTGACCGATTTCAGCGGAATGCGGGTGTGGTCAATGTCCTTGAGCACCTGCTGCGTCAGGTCGCTGGCGCTTTTATCATCGCTGCGGGAGCGCGCCAGGTAAGACCGGATCAGCGATATTTCGCTTTGCAGGCCCAGCGCGCCTTCGGCGTCCGGGTGGGAGTCGGCAACCTGGCGGTCCAGCATGTCTTCGAGTTCGGACAGCAGGGGCGCCAGCATCTCTACCCGATTGGCAAAAAACAGCGCCCACACCTGAAGCATCAATAGCTGGGGGCTTGCGGACATGGTTGGTGCGGGCAAGGCATCGAGCCAGTCCAGCACCTGCAAGTGAAAGCCGGAGTGGATCAGGTTGTTGCCATGCTCGGACAGAACCTGCGCCAGCCAGGGCCAGTCCCGGTGCTGAACAATCTGGCCGATGGCCTCCTGAACGTGACCGTGATCAAGGAGCCAGTGAACCACGCGCTGCCATTTCTGCTCCGCGTTTTCCGGTGCCAGTTGCCCGGCGCGTTGGAGAAGTGCCTCACGGAACAGGTCGTGATAGCGAAACCATTCATTGCGGGTATCCAGGGGAATCAGGAACAGGTTTTCACGAAGCAACTGTTCCAGCAGAACCTGGCTGTCGGAGGCGCCCCGGACCGCGTCGCAAAGCGACGCGCACAGTCGCGGACAGAAGGCAGTGTCCAGAAGAAAGCGCCGGATTGGCTCTGGTTGCTGTTCGAGAACCTCTGACAGCACATAATCACTGATCCGCCGTTCGTCGATATCAAGCTGATGCTGGTCGCCGGCGCCGCCGGCCCTGGTGGAGTCGACCGGACTGCCGGACAGCGCCGATAACTGCATGGCCGCGACCCAGCCCTCGGTTCTGGCGCAGACCCGGCGAATGTCCGATTCACTCAGGGCCAGTCCCATGGTGTCCCGGAAGAAGTGGCGGCATTCCTCTTCGGAGAATGCCAGCAACCCCGGGTGAATGTCTTCAACCCATCGCCGGACCCGCCAGCGGGCCAGGGGTAGGGCGGGTTCAGTGCGTGATGCCAGAGTAACCAGAACGCCCGGGGGCAGATAGTCCAGAAAATAGGACATCTGGCGCTGGATTCTGGTGTCCTGAATAAAATGATAGTCGTCCAGAACCAGTGACCAGGCGGACTGTTCATTCGAAAGGTCACTCGTGAGGTCAGTGGTGAGGGTGTTGATCAGGGCGGTGATCGGGCCCTCCAGTTCTTCCAGCCGGCATTGGGCAAGCTGCTGGCGGCACTCCTCCAGCCCTGTCAGGCCGTTGGCTTCAAACGCGCCAATGACATACTGCCAGAACCGGCGAGGCTCGTTATCGTGTTCATCCAGTGACAGCCAGGCCGTTGGCCTGGTGCTCTGGGCACACCATTGGCAAACCAGTGTGGTTTTGCCGAAGCCGGCGGGCGCAATCACCAGGTTCAGACGTTTGGCAGCGGAGGCTTCCAGCAAGGAGGACAGGCGCGGGCGGATCACTGAGCGTGGGTCTGCCGAGGGCCTGAGAAATTTGGTGGTAAGAAGCATCGGGTCCCTGAATGCCGGTTAAGGGTTTCGATACGGGATTGTGTGCTTTGTCACAGGTAAGTCAAGGCCGGGCGCCGGGAATGCGCTTTTCAGGTTTTGCGCTAAACTGTCAAAAAAGGCGACCGGTATACTTTTAAAGAATGAAAACCGCAGCTTTTATGCGTAGCATCCCTGTTCAAGTGGGCAGTGCCCCCGGGAAGCAGCGGGAGCGTCAGTAGCGACAGGAGCGAGACAGGTAATGAAACTACAACAGTTGCGGTATATCTGGGAAGTGGCTCACCACGATCTCAATGTTTCGGCGACCGCCCAGAGCCTGTTTACGTCGCAGCCGGGTATTTCCAAGCAGATCCGGTTACTGGAAGATGAACTGGGCCTGGAGGTGTTTGCCCGCAGTGGTAAGCATCTGACCCGTATCACCCCGGGCGGCGAAATCATCATCCGTGAAGCGGGTGAGATTCTGCGCCGGGTCGAGGGTATCAAGAAGATTGCCCAGGAATTCAGCAACCAGCGCAAAGGCGACCTGAGTATCGCCACCACCCACACCCAGGCCCGTTATGCGCTTCCGCCCATCATCAGCGGGTTTATCGAGGCGTTTCCCGACGTTTCCCTGCATATGCACCAGGGAACGCCCATGCAGATTTCAGAAATGGCGGCCAATGGCGCGGTCGACTTTGCCATTGCCACAGAAGCCATGGAGCTGTTCAACGATCTGATCATGATGCCCTGCTACCGCTGGAACCGCAGCGTGATCGTGCCGCGTAACCACCCGCTGGCACAGGCATCAGAGCTGACCCTGACCGAACTGGCCAAATTCCCGCTGGTCACCTATGTCTTCGGCTTTACCGGCCGCTCAAAGCTGGACGAGGCGTTTCAGGCGAAGGGGCTGATCCCGAAAGTGGTGTTTACCGCCGCAGACGCCGACGTTATCAAGACCTATGTTCGGCTGGGTCTGGGCGTGGGCATCATTGCCAGCATGGCGTTTGATGCGTCTGCAGACAGCGATCTGGTCGCCCTGGACGCCAGAAAGCTGTTCAGCCCCAGCGTTACCCGCATCGGGTTCCGCAAGGGCACCTTCCTGAGGGGCTATATGTATGACTTCATCGAGCGGTTTGCGCCGCACCTGACCCGGGATCGGGTCGATGAAGCGGTCAGCCATCAGGGCAGCCGGTCGGAAATCCAGGAACTGTTTTCCGACGTTGAACTGCCCACCTACTGACGGCTAGTCGTGGGCGATCAGGTTGCCGGCGTGGAGTCCGCATTCCTTCTGGGTAGCCTCTTCCCACCACCAGCGGCCTTCACGTTCATGCTGTCCCGGTAAAACAGGGCGAGTGCAGGGCTGGCACCCGATGCTTACAAAGCCTTTGGCGTGCAACTCGTTGTAGGGCAATTCGCTCATCCGGATGTAATCCCAGACGTCTTTCGAGGTCCAGTTCGCCAACGGGTTGAATTTCACCAGTTGTCTGTCAGCGGTGGAAAAGGCTTCGTCAATCTGCACTACCGGCACTTCGTTACGGGTGCCCGGGCTCTGGTCTTTTCTCTGCCCGGTGATCCAGGCGTCCACCGTCTGCAGCTTGCGCCGCAGGGGATTGACCTTGCGGATGCCGCAGCATTCGGAGTGGCCATCCTCGAAGAAACTGAACATGCCTTTGCGGCTGACCAGGTCTTCCACTTCCCCGGCATCCGGAAACAGAAACTGGATGTTGATGCCGTAATGGTTGCGAACTTTTTCGAAGAACTCATAGGTTTCAGGATGCAGGCGGCCGGTATCCAGGGAAAATACCTGCAGGTTGTCGGTAAGCTTGTGGGCCAGTTCGATCAGGGCCACGTCTTCGGCGCCGCTGAACGAGATGGCGATATTATCGAATTGCTCGAAGGCGGCCTTGAGGATGGCCCGGGGGCTCTGGCCGTCCAGATCGTCTTTAAGCTTTGCGATGTCCGTCATTGAATCACTGACCTGCGCGAATAAATGGGCGGTTAATCTACCATTAACCGGTTCGGGTCTGAAGGAATCCTGGCGTATAACCTTATAGCGGCATGGTCAACGGTGCATTCGTCATCGGTTTTTCTTATCATGGCGTTCCCGCGTTACCAAACCGACTTCACCAGAACAGGAGAATACCGTGGAACTGGCTTGCCTTGACCTTGAGGGCGTACTGATCCCCGAGATATGGATTGCGTTTGCAGAGAAAACCGGTATTGAGGAGCTCAAGGCGACGACCCGCGATATTCCGGATTACGATGTGCTGATGCAGCAACGGCTGAAACTTCTGGACCAGCATGGTTTCGGGCTGCCACAGATTCAGGAAGTCATTGGCGAGCTGGACCCGTTGCCGGGCGCGAAAGAGTTTCTGGACTGGCTGCGCGAGCGGTTTCAGGTGGTGATCCTTTCCGACACCTTTTACGAGTTTGCCATGCCGCTGATGAAGAAGCTGGGCTATCCAGCGCTGCTGTGCCACAAGCTGGAGGTGAGTGACACCGGCCAGATTACTGATTATTTGCTGCGTCAGCGGGATCCAAAGCGCCAGTCCGTGCGGGCGTTCCAGTTGCTGAATTACCGGGTGATTGCTGCCGGTGATTCCTACAATGACACCACCATGCTCAAGCAGGCGGAAGCCGGTATTCTGTTCCACGCGCCGGAAAACGTGATTGCAGAGTTCCCGCAGTTTCCGGCGGTGCATACGTTTGACGAGCTTAAGCAGGAGTTTCTTAAGGCTAGCGCCGTTCACTCTGTTGGGTGAACGCCAGCGAGCGAAGAGATCCTTCCAGAACACGCTGTAAATACGTCCATGTACGCTTGGGCTCCGCCCTCAGCGCTTATTGCTCCTGCGTCGCGCTGAGGTCCAGGCCAGGCCGTCCTTGGCCTGGCCGTGAAGAGCTATCGCTCTTCACCCATGGCTCCGCACGTTTCTGGAAAGGTCACTCCGCTTACTGGCTACCTATACCCTCAAGGTAGTCCATCAAAGGTTTAACTTTTGTCAGGGTTTCCTGGTATTCGCTTTCCGGGTCTGAATCAGACACCACGCCACCCCCGCCACAGCAGTGAATCTTGCCCTCTCCATCGCAGAATAGTGTTCGAATGGCGATATTGCTCTCCAGTGAATCGTCCAATCCCCGGAAGAAAACAGACCCGCAGTAAGGACCCCGGTCGTGAGGTTCCAATTCGCGGATGATCTCCATGGCGCGGATTTTCGGGGCGCCGGTGATGGAACCGCCGGGGAAGGCGTCCAGCAGGGCTTTCATGGGTGTAACACCGGGTGCCAGTTCGCAGCGGATATGGCTGACCAGGTGGTGCACGTTGCGGTAGGACTCCAGTTCAAATAACCGATCCACTTCCACAGTGCCATTGGTGGCGTTCCTGCTCAGGTCGTTTCTCAACAGGTCCACAATCATCAGGTTTTCGGCGCGGTCTTTTTCGGATGCCATCAGTTCGTCGGCCAGCTTTACGTCTTCTTCAGGCGTGGCGCCTCGCTGGCGTGTGCCCTTGATGGGGCTGGTGGTGACGGTGTTGCCGGCGATTTTCAGGAACCTTTCCGGGGATACCGACAACACGGCCTGACGTCCCGCCCGAATGAAGGCGCTGTGGGCTGTGGGGTTGGCGTCTGACAGGGCTTTGAAAGCCTGCCAGGGGTCGCCGGAACAGGTGGCTGTAAAGTCCTGGGACAGGTTTGCCTGGTAGCAATCCCCGGCGGTGATGTAGCTCCGGACTTGTTCAACGCTGGCTCTGAATTCTGGAGCAGATTGCCTGGCACGGAAGGGGTGAAGGATTTTCCAGGGCTGGGCATCGCCCGAACACGGTGTTGTCAGCCAGTGGTCCAGCCGGGACCGGGTTTCGGCGGCACACTTCGGGTGAACCCAGAGATAGTATTCTCCGGTGCTGCGATTGTGGCTGGCCAACCAGAGGTATAGCCCGGCACACAGAAGTGGCGCGGGAATATCCCGGCGCAGCCGGTGCAGCTTAGGTTCGGTGTCGTAGCCAAGTTCATAGCTGATGAAGCCAATCCACCCGCCAGTGAGGCAGGGCAGTATGCTGGCTGCCGGCTCGCGATAGGGCTCGAGCGCTGATTCAAGCTTTTCGGCAATAGCCGCTGACGCCAGGGGTTCTGTTCCGGAGGCGAGAGTTAGCTGATCGGCTGCCAGCGCTGAGAATGCGGTATGGGCTCCCCGGTTTTCACCACCGCCAACACTGCCCAGATACACGAAATCTGACTCTGCCGAGGCGTGGGTCAGAAGTTGAGTGTAAGTGGCCTGGTCGATCAGTTTGTACGCAGAAGTGCCCAATTTACCCTCGAAAAATAGAAAGAATGATAATTCGGCCACAAAAACGCCGTTGTCTGACTGCTTGGCCACTTGCTCTAATGACAGCCCTGCCGAAAAGGCCAAACCTGAAGGACTGGCAATTTTACCCCAATACCATCGCTTCGGGTCCAGTTCCGGGAAAATCCTGACACAAAAGAGGTTACGCAATGCCACTGAACAGAACCTTATCCGCCATGCTATTCACCGGTGCACTTTTCAGCTTCGGCGGCAGTGCAGCCTTTGCGCAGGGTGCAGAATCCCAGGAAGTGCCGTCACCCGAAGAGGTTAAGGAAGAGGCGCAGGCCAACACCAAGTACCTGGCCGCCCAGGCACTGAAGAAAGCGAAATCTCTTATGGATACCTACGGTGAATTTGCGCCGTTCGGTGCCGGCCTTTTTCAGGACGGCGAGGTCAACTTTGTCTGGGCGGTGAAGCCCGGGGAAAGCACTGACGGGCTCAACCCGATTCTGGTGTTGAATGCCATCAGACGAGCGCTCAATACCCAGGCTCAGACTGGTCGGATTCTTGGCTCTGCCGTGATCTACCAGTACCAGAGGAACGCTGATGGTGAGGTGACACCTCAGATTAATATCGAACTGGAATATCTGAATGGCTATGCGGAAGTGATTGCAACGGAGTATGAGCAGGGCGGGGACGGTATCGAGTTTACCAGCTCCGCGAGGCAGCAGTTCGAGCCGAAGGTGTTTGTTGAGCCTAACGAAAACATTGCAGCGCAATGATGCCTTGTGCCGCTTTTCGTCAATAAATGTGCTTCAGTTCAAATTGTTACAGTTTGTATGAATTACGTCAGATTGTGTGCGCAAAATCTCAGAAAAGGATTAGGGCCTCTGGGACACTGAATCTGCGGTTTGGAGAAAGCCGCAAACAAAAATAGAAAGATCCTTCAAGGAGAATTACATGAAAGGCCTGAAAAAGATTGCATTGTGTTCTGCCGTGGCCCTGGCGCCATTCGCAGCAAACGCTGAAATGACCGCACTGAATGACGCAGACATGGGTTCTGTAACCGGCCAGGCCGGTGTAACCATTGATCTGGAAGCCAACGTATCCGTTGGTGAAATCGCATACAAAGACGGCGGTTTCCTGGCGCTGTCCGGCGTAACTCTCGGCGGTTCCGGCCTTGTTGGCGGTACAGGCACCAACAGCCTGGATGATATCCGGCTGACCATCGACGTTGTTGGGGAGAATCCTGGCACCGATCTTGGTGTCGCTGCTCAGGCGACCGGTTACATGACCGCACTTGGCGCTGATATGGCCAGCGTGAACTCCACCGATTATGCACTTGGCGACGGTGACCTGCTCATCGGTCTGCGCTCTCAGTCCGGTACTCCGGTTGACTTCGGTCTGACCATTGGCGAAATCTCCCTGAACGCTGAAGCTAACGCTTCTGACCTGGGTGACTTCGCTGGTTCTGCTGGCAAAGGCACGGTTCTGGTTTCGAACCTGGCCATCGGTGGCGCTATCGGTCCGGTCGACATCGTTGTTGACGCTGACACTCAGAACATGAACATCAACGCGTTCTTCAACGCGTCTGGTTCGCTGAACATGCCGTTCATGAACACGACTCTCGGGTTCGAACTGCACAACCGTCGTGGTGCTAGCACCGCTATCGTTGGCGGCGGCGCTACCAGCTTTGCGCACGCTCAAGTTGACATTAACCCGTCAACCAACGGCCTGGGTGTTAACGTAACTGATTTCTCAGGTGATCTTGACCTGACAAACATTACCTTCGGTACATCACCGTCAATCGGTAGTGTTTACATGACTGACCTGGCAGTTACTGCCACCATGGATGTCTACGGTCACGAACAGCCGTAAAACAGGATACGCAAGTAACCTGAGAAAAGGCGTCCCAGCCCGTTTGGGGCGCCTTTTTTGTTTCAGTCAAGACCAGACAATCATAAAGACGAACAACCAAGCATTCCTGGAGCTGCCATGCCCTCAACCATGAAGATACTTCCCGTCACATTTGCGCTTGGCATGTCTCCGGCTGTTTATGCGGAGCTGGAATCCATTACCGACGGTGAGCTGTCATCCGTGACCGGCCAGAGTGGCCTGACCATCGATTACAGTGGTCGCATGAGCATGCAAGAGTTTCGATACGAGAACGACGGCAAATACGTGGCGGAAGAGATCCGCTCCGGCGGCGCTGGCGTGACCACGGCCGGCGCCGCTGCAGGTTACGGCGAGAATTTTGACGATGCCAGACTGACCTTTGATGTAGCGACAGACGGTGGCCTCGATATCCTGTGGCAATCCCAGAGTGGCCAGCCCATGGACTGGGGGTTTTCAACCGGTACTGTTTCCGTGGGTGATGGTGAGCCGGGCCCCAGAACCCGGATTTACGCGGATATCCAGAGCTGGGGCCTGTTGCGCACGTCCCAGTACAGTGTGCTTCCTGCCGCCGAGACCGGCCTTGCCCGGAGCGCGGTCTACAACTACGCGGCTTTCACCGTTGAAAGTCTGTCATCCAGTGATACCCCGGGGACCATCGGTTTGCAGGGTGGTTATATCAAAAGCCCTGATTTTATGGGTAATAGCCTGGATGATATGAACCTGACGGACCAGATACCGGCCTGGGCCGGCGGCCAGCGGGCGAGATCGACCACCCCGATGGACGATCTTCGCGCGGGCTTTGCAGCAGCGGAGTATACGGTTTATCCGCTGAGCGCGGGCGAGCAGGGCGCACCCACTGACACGATTGCCATTGGTGTTTCCGGGTTTGCAGCGGATATTGGGGTACAGAACCTGTCGGTAGGGCAGGGAGATCTGGGAAGAATGACTCTGGATAACCTTCAGGTGTCAGATACCATTATCACTCTGACACCCTGAAGCAAGCAACCTTACTGGTCTGGAACCTTGATGGACAGATCAAACCCGCCGCCCGGCCTTGGGATAAGTCGCACTGGGCCTTCGTTAATCGCCCTTGGCACCTGAATGTTATCGATGCCCGGCGGGCGGCCGATACCGAAGTTCAGGTTTTCGCCATCAAAATTGATGCCCAGCTGATTATTCAGGAAATTCTGGGTAAATGGCTCATCCGGAATCTGCGCCTGCTGGCCGAAGATAACGGGCTGTATCTGCGGACTGAAATCTTGCGGGGGCTGGGCTCTTGCCAGTTCGTCCTGCTGCAGCGCCAGTGCCCGCCTCAGGAACTCTTCCTCTGCGCTTTTCAGTGCGTCCAGTTTACCTTCACGCTCAAGCTTTGCCAGGGCCTCACGGTAGGCCTCTTCTTCGGCTTCGGTGAGCACCGGCTCGCCGGGGGAGATGGTCAGGGTTCGCAGAATGCGCTCCCGGTTCTGCTGTTGCTGTTCCGACTCCGGGTGTACCAGAATCAGAGCCGAATCCTGAACGTAGGTATCGACCATCTCGTCTGACGACAGTGTCTGAACGCCGGCCAATGCCTGGTTGCCCAGTAACACACCCAATCCGAGTGCGCTTATGGACGCGGTAGAAAGTGCGGTAGAAAGCAAAGCTGGCCTGGTCATGATGTAGTCCCTGTCGTTCATGGAATGACTCTGATGCTAGTATTTGCCTGCTTCCTACTGAATTCAAGCCCGGGCCTGCGGGTTTGTGATCAGTTACAGGGAAAAGACAGTATCATTGAGCAACACGGCGAATTACCCATCAGTACCCTGTGGCCGGGAGCCCTATGAGAAGCCGAATCAGAAAACGCTGGCAGCGCTGGATAAACCATCGGATCCCCCGGCGGGACCATCAGATACTCAGCCAGCGTAATGTCTTTATTCTGCCAACGGGCGCTGGCGTGATCTTCGGGTTGCTGTTACTGATCATGCTGATCACCGGCATCAATTATCAGAACAGTCTGATCTACCTGCTGACCTTTATCCTGGGAGCGGTGTTTGTCGCCGCCATGCATCAGACCCATCGCAATCTGGCCGGGCTAGAGCTGACAGTCCTCAGTGGCGGTGAGGGTTTCCCCGGCGACCCCATTCCGTTTCGTATTCGGGCCAAAGCCGGCGGCAACGACGCGCTGGCGCTGTCACTCTCCTGTGAGGATACCCGCATCGACCAGCAGCATGTGCTCAAGGGCGAACCCGCAGACCTGTCCCTTGCCCTGGTGCCTTTCGAGCGGGGCTATTTCCGCCCCGACCGGATCCGCGTGGAGACCCGTTTCCCTTTTGGTCTGCTGAAGGCCTGGTCCTGGCTGCGACCGGTATCCGCCGGCATTGTCTTTCCCGACCCGATCCCGGCGCCTGAATCTGCCAGCACGGTCCAGGATGGCGAGCAGACGTCCCAGGCCCGCTCCATCGACGGCAATGATCACGCGGATATCCGTCCCTGGCGCGAAGGGGATCTGAGCCAGAGGGTGCTCTGGAAACGCTTTGCCCGCACCGGTGAAATGGTCATTGCCGACTGGGAGGGCGAACAGGGAAGCCCGCAATGGCTGGATTATGAGGCGTTCCGGGGCGTTGATCAGGAACTGCGCCTGAGCTACCTGGCTTACCAGGTGCTGGACCGGATGAAAACCAACCGGCCGTTTGGCCTTAACCTGCCGGGACAGAGGATTGACCCTGACGAGGGCCGGGCCCACGGCACACGTTGCCTGAAGGCGCTGGCCGTGTTCGGACTTGAGAAGCCCAGGGAAGGTGAGCCCTTGGCTTTCGGTACCCGTACGCAGGATGCGTCGTTCGGGCCGGGCATCCGCTCAGCGCGGGAGGCAAGGTCGTGATTCCCGGTACTGCACTGGCCTGGTTGATGGGTGGCTTTGCGCTGCTTCTGATTCCCCAGTGGGATCGACTTCCGGTCTGGCTGATGGTCAGTTGCATTGTTCTGGCGATCTGGCGCTGGCTGGCGCAGCTTGGCCGGTTGAGACTGCCGGGGAAGTGGTCACGCAGCGGTCTGATGGCGGTGCTGGTTGCGGTCTACATTGCCACGGTACAGGGGCGGTTTACCGTTGAAACAGCGTCGTCGTTTTTTGTACTGGCGGTCGGGCTGAAATGGCTGGAAACGCGCACCGTACGTGATTTCTATGTGTTGTTGTTCATTCTTGTGTACCTGGCGACCGTCAACTTCCTGTTCCACCAGGAAATCCACTGGACGGTCATAAACCTGACCGGTGTTCTGGTTCTGTTTGTAGGGCTTCAGGTGCTGAACGCGCCGGGAATCCCGGGCGCGGTCCGGTCAGGCTGGAAACGGCTGGGCCTGATGTTCGTGAAAACCCTTCCGGTGGTGGTTCTGCTGTTTGTGTTTTTCCCACGCATGGCGCCCTTGTGGAGTGTGCCCCTTGTATCCGGAGAGGCGCGCACCGGTATCAGCGACAGCATGACGCCGGGGGATATTTCAAACCTTGCCCAGAGCGATGAGCGGGCCTTCCGCGTGACCTTTGGCGACGAGATTCCGGCCTACCGCGACCGCTATTGGCGGGGGCTGTTCCTGGACACGCTGGATGGCGAGACCTGGCGCCAGAGCCGTGGCGATGGCTTCCGGCGCCCCGGCCGGGTGTCGGTGGATGGTGGTGTGGGCGAACTCCAGCCAAACGAGTACGACGTCTTGCTGGAGCCCACTGACCAGACCTGGGCTTTCGCCCTTGAAGGGTCGGTTGCGGTGTCTGATAACGTTGAAAAAAATGAGAACGGGCTGTTCCGGTTTGACCGCCCGGCGGACTCTGCGGTGCGCTACCGAATGGGGCTGGCGCCGCAGGCCGCAGAAACTGGTGCCGCTCTGGGCAATGCCCGGCAATATCTGCAATTGCCAGCGAATGGCAATCCAAGGGCCAGGGAGTTGGCCCGGTCTCTGCGGGAACAGGCCTCGGGGCCACAGGAGCTTGCGCTGAATATCCTGAGCCGGTTCCGTGAGCAGCAGTACTTTTACACCCTGCGACCGCCGCAAATGCCGGAGAATGGCATTGACGCTTTGCTGTTCGATTCCAAACGGGGCTTCTGTGCCCATTACGCCGGTGCCATGACGTTCCTGCTGCGGGCGGCGGATATTCCGGCGCGGGTGGTGGTTGGTTATCAGGGTGGTGAGCCGGGCGCCGACAACGCCTATCTTATTGTCCGCCAATACGATGCCCACGCCTGGGTTGAGGCCTGGATACCCGGGCAGGGCTGGACCCGGTTTGATCCGACAGCGGCTATTGCGCCGGAGCGGATTGAGTCCGGTCTGCGGCAAGCCATGCAGGAAGAAGGTTCGTTCCTGGAAAACAACTGGACTTCGCCCCAGCGGTATGGGGATATGGCGATGATCCAGTGGGCGTCCTTGCAGCTGGACAAGATCAACTATCAATGGCAACGCTGGGTGGTGGGGTATCAGGGCCAGTCCCAGATGGATCTCATGTCACGGTTGCCGGGTGGCTTCAGCCTGCGGGAACTGGGCTATGTGACAGCGGCTGTTATTGGCGGTGCGCTGCTGTTTGCCGGGCTGTTTACCGCCTTGAGAGGGCGTTCCTTTTCCGGCAGGGACGCATTTTCTCGGGTCCTGGGCCGTTGGCACAGCATCTGCGAGGCGGCCGGTGTGCCGGTGCGTGACGGCGAAACCCCTTCGCGCCAAGCCCAGCGGCTGGCCCAGGCGCAACCGGCGGTGGCATCATCGGCCATGACCTTTGCCCGATTGGTGAACAGGCATTACTATGCGGGCAGTTCCGGAGCGCCCGGTGCTGGGAAGTCCGGCCCCGGCGCCAGAGAAGAGCTTGGTAGAATGAAAAGGCTGCTGGGCACGCTGAACAAGCAGGTAAAACGTTCGAAATCGTCAACCGGTCGGGAATGAATCCTTGGATACTTCGGTAACAACCATGAGCTGGTTGCATGACCCCTGGCAAAGGCTGCGCCAGAGCTTTGCAGAGAACCGCCTGCCCCATGCGCTGCTGGTGATAGGTGAGCAGGGGGTGGGAAAGCGTTTCTTCGCGGACCAGCTGGCGGCTCTGCTGGTATGCGATCAGCCCGATCTGGCGAAAGGCGAGCGCTGCGGTCGCTGCAAGCAGTGTGAGCTGACGTCAGCGCAAACCCATCCGGACATACGCCGATATGCGCCGGAAAAAAGCCGGATGATCCGTATTGACCAGATTCGGGCGCTGTCGGCATTTGCGGTGGCCTCACCCCAGGTGGCACGTCGTAAGGTTGCCCTGATCGACCGGGCCGACCAGTTGAATATCAATTCGGCCAACGCTCTGCTGAAAACCCTGGAAGAACCGGTGTCTGATCTTGTACTGATACTGCTTCAGGAAACCGGACGTCCGATTCTCCCCACCATACGTTCCCGCTGCCAGACCCAGGCCATTGCCACACCTTCAGCGGGGCAGGCGTCTGCCTGGCTGCAGGCGCAGCTGGAGCAGATGAGCCTGGAATCACCACCAACGGCGCAGCAGTGTGACCAGGCGCTGGCACTGGCGGCCAATGCGCCCCGGCTGGCGCTGGAATATCTGACCGGGGATTTCATGACCCAGCGTCAGGACGCCCTTGAGCAGTTTCGGCAGTTCATGAAAGGGCAGGTGTCCGTGGGTGAGGCGGCGCGACCGTTCAAGGCGCTCGGCCTTGAGGCATCACTCTGGTTATTCGAAGGCTGGGCAGCAGACCTAGCCCGGCTTTGCGCCGGCGGCGCAGCCCGGGATGGCGAGGCCGCGGAAATGCTCGGGTTTCTGGCCCGCAACAACCCGGCCTGGCGCGCCCACGAACTGCTGGAAATGATTCACGAATCCCGCTCCGCTGGCGTTTACAACGTCAGCCCGGAACTGGAAGCGGGCCGGTTGCTTATTGCCTGGCAGAGACTGATGCCGGTGAAGCGTGCCGTCACAAAACAGGTGAGCGCGCGCTGACGGATTTCGGTGCCCCGGGCTTGTTCTAGGCACTGGTCAGGAACTGCTGCTATGATTGCGAAATATCGACAGTTTTAACACAGGTGTTTTCTATGGGCCCCGGTTTTGGTGCACGCAGCGGTATTCTCACCCTGACGATCAAAGACAAGGCTGTCCTCTATGCGGCGTACATGCCCTATATCCGCCAGGGCGGGCTTTTCATACCAACCCAGAAGCAGTACCAGCTGGGCGATGAAGTATTTCTGCTGCTGAACCTGATGGACGAAGCTGAAAAAATCCCGGTAGCCGGCAAGGTTATCTGGATCACGCCAAAAGGGGCCCAGGGTAATCGCGCTGCCGGAATCGGTGTTCAGTTCAACGGCGACGACGAAACTGCCCGCACCAAAATTGAATCCTACCTCGCCGGTTCGCTGAGCTCTGATCGCCCCACCCATACAATGTAAGGCCCTCAATGAATGATGTTGCTCAGGGCCCCGTACCTGATTGTGAGATTCTCCCGCAGGAGATGACCTGGCCGTTACGGCACCTTTCCCTTGCTGGCCTTCACTGGCCGGCTGCCGTTGAAAACCCCGAACCCCCGATAGTCATGGTCCACGGCTGGCTGGATAACGCCATGTCGTTTGCCAGACTGGCGCCTTTGCTGGCCGTCGATCGTGATGTCTATGCCATTGATCTGGCCGGGCATGGCCGGTCCGGGCATCGGCCACATGGGCAGGGCTATCCACTGACAGATTACATCGCTGATCTGGCCGAGCTGATTGAAACGTATTTTCAGAAACATGAGGGAGGAAGCCAGCCAGACCTGGTTGGGCACTCCCTCGGCGGCATTATAGCGTTGTTTTACGCCGCGGCCTTTCCGGAGCGCGTTCGCAGGCTGGCTCTGATCGACAGCCTGGGGCCTCTGACCAGGGAACCTGCGGAGGTGATTCCGCAGATGCGAAAAGCCATCACAAAACGACTTGCAGGCTCGGGAAACCCGGTCACTTACGCCAGTATTGAGGAGGCAGCCAGGGCCCGGGAAGGAGGAATGATTCCGCTTTCCCGTCAGGCGGCGATGACCCTGATTCCGCGAAATCTGCGTGAGATACGCGGTGGGTACGGGTGGTCCACCGATCCCCAGCTCAGACATCCGTCGATGATCATGATGGATGAAGCGCAGGTGCTCGGGTGCCTGGGTCAGGTAAAAACGCCAACGCGGTATATTCGGGCCGAGAAAGGCCTGCTGATCAAACGTGAGGGCATTAATGCCCGGGCCGAGGCAATCGCCGGCCTGGAACTTGTTACCGTTCCCGGTGGTCACCATTGTCATCTCGACGGTGATGTTCAACCAGTTGCCAGTGCAGTGAGGGAATTTATCAATGTCTGTTGATTATCGAGGGTCCGTATTCCGAAGTGTCTTCGCGGTCATGGCGCTGGTGTCCGCTGCTGCGCAGGCAAATCAGGTGCCGCCGGAGCCTTTTGAGGATGCGGTGCTTGAAGAAACGGTTTCGATTTCATCGCCCGGGCGTCTGGTGCTGTTCAGCCCGGTGCGGGAGGTGAATAATGAGATACGCTCAGCCTCGCTGGCGCGCCTGCCGGTAAAAGGTGAGGGCCAGCTTTTCCGCATTCTTGATGGAGCCAATCGGGAAGAGGCCCGGGATCATTACCTGAGCCAGCTTCAGGCGAGAGGCGCGCAGGTGCTTTTTGAGTGTTCCGGCCGTGGCTGTGGCCGCAGTAACGTCTGGGCAAACCAGATTTTTGGCCAGTCAACGCTTTACGGCCGTGATGAAAACCAGGATTACCTGGTGGCTGGATCCATCGACGAGAACGGCAGGCCTTCGCTAACGCTGGTTTATACCGTGACACGGGGAAACCAGCGTGAATATGTCTGGGTTGAGCAACTGGAGACGCCACCGGGAACCAGTATTCCCGGCCTGGGCGCTGGCAGTGCCCGGATCAAGGGGCCGGTTTTGGTGCCCTGGGAAGGCAGCATTACCTTCAGCTTTGAGTGGAGCGCAACGGATCGCCGGCTGGTTAACGACTGGGCCGGTGCGGAGGGTGCCAGGGTTGTTCTGGTGGCCTACAGCGAACTGAAAGAAAATGAATCGTTCGAGGACGCCATGAGTCGTGCGGAGAAAGCGGCCGGCTCGCTGTCACGGGTTCTTGCGAAGAGCGGCGTGCCCGAAAGCCAGCAGACCTTGGTTGTCGCCGGGCCGTCTGTGGTCATTCCGAGCCCGGACCGCCAGGGTGACCGGGTGGAAGTCATGGTAATACAGAGGTGAAGTTTGAGCAGCAATAACCAGAGGAAAACCGTTGCCTTGACGCTGGGCAGCGGCGGGGCAAGGGGTTACGCCCATATCGGTGCCATCGAGGTGCTCTGCGAGCGCGGCTATGACATTGTGGCCATCTCGGGGTGTTCCATGGGGGCGCTGGTCGGAGGCGTTTACGCTGCCGGCAAAATGAAGGATTACAAAGACTGGGTCACCGGCCTGGGCCAGTTTGATGTGCTCAAGCTCCTGGATGTGACTTTCAACTCTGTGGGTGCGATCCGTGGGGAGAAGATCTTTTCAGTGGTGCGGGAGATGATTGGTGACATCCGCATTGAAGATCTCCCTATTGCCTACACCGCCGTGGCCACCGATCTTCTGGGCCATAAGGAAATCTGGTTTCAGGAAGGACCTCTGGACCAGGCCATTCGCGCGTCCGTGGCGATTCCCAGCGTGGTGACGCCGCTGGTGCTGAACGGCAAGGTGCTGGTGGACGGTGCGGTACTGAACCCTTTACCGATCATCCCCACGATCTCATCCCACGCGGACCTGATTGTCGCGGTGAATCTGAGCGGTGAGGATGACCGCCGTAAACGCATTCGCGATGCCGCTTTCCAGAGCTCGGCAGACAGTGATTCCGACGAAGAGGCGGACGAGTGGGTCGACAAGCTGCGAGACAAAGCGTCCCAATGGTTTGACTGGGATGCGCTGAAAACCTTCACTGCCAAGCGCGACCGGGCGCCGGACGACAGCACAGCGGCGCAGGACAAGATCGACCATGCGCTGGCGAAAAAGCAGGCGGCGGCGCGGAAGGAGGCAGAGCGGCAACCTTCCGATAAAAAGCCGTCTGACCGGAAGCGGGAAGACTACGAAACCATCGACTGGGACAAGTTGGGCATCGGCAAGTTTGATGTGATGAACCTGACCATCGAAACCATGCAGGGCGCACTGGCCCAGTATAAGCTGGCCGGTTACCCGCCCGATCTGCTGGTAAATATCCCCAAAAACGCCAGCCGCAGTTACGATTACCATCGCGCGCCGGAGCTGATACAACTTGGCCGCGAGCGCATGACTCAGGTGCTGGACCGGTATGAGCAGGACATGAACAGCTCTGGCCCCATGGCGCTGTAGCCGGCGGGCCAAAAAGCGTATACTTCGCCCACCATTTTCCGCTTTTAGTGAAAGAGACTCATCGTGTCCGACGCCGTCAATGATCTGCAGACAGTCCGAGACTACCTGCGTTATGTCTGTTCGAATTTTTCAGATTCATCGCTATTCTACGGGCACGGCACGGATAACGTCTGGGATGAGGCGGTCCAGCTGGTGATGCGGACGCTGCATCTGCCGCTGGAAAACAACACCCTGTTTCTTGACGCCAGGCTGACCCGGCCCGAGCGAGAGCTGATTCTGCAGCGTATGTCACGGCGGATTGACCAGCGGGTTCCGCTGGCCTATCTGCTGGGTGAGGCCTGGTTCATGGGGTTGCCATTCTATGTGGACGAGCGGGTGCTGGTTCCCCGTTCGCCCCTGGGTGAGCTGCTGCAGAATGGTCTTCAGCCCTGGCTTGGTGACCGCGAGCCAGGCCGGATTCTGGATTTGTGCGCCGGAAGCGGTTGCATCGGCATTGCCGCGGCCATGGTGTTCGAGGATGCGGACGTGGATCTTTCCGACCTTTCGGAAGATGCTCTGGACGTGGCAGCGGTAAATATTGACACCCACGGCGTGTCTGACCGGGTTCGCACGGTGCGGTCTGACGTTTTTGAGTCTATCGAAGGGCGATACGATATTATCCTGAGCAACCCGCCCTACGTGGATGCCGAGGATATTGCGGACATGCCGGCGGAATTCCGTCATGAACCGGAACTGGGCCTGGCGGCGGGCGACGACGGGCTGGAAATTGCCCATCGGATTCTTGCCGGCGCGTCGCAACATCTGAATCCCGGTGGTCTGCTGATCGTCGAAGTAGGCAATAGCTGGGTGGCGCTTCAGGAGGCCTACCCGGACCTGGCGTTCACCTGGCTGGATTTTGAAAATGGCGGTGACGGTGTGTTTCTGCTGACCGCAGAAGAGCTCGCCGCTGCCGGGCTCTGAATTAATCCCATTTGTTAAATAACGACTTTAAGATGCTGAAATATGTCTGGAAATAGCTTCGGAAAACTGTTCACAGTGACCTCCTTTGGTGAAAGCCACGGGGCCGCGCTTGGTTGCATCGTCGATGGCTGCCCGCCGGGGCTGGAACTGTCCGAGGCTGATCTGCAGGGGGATCTGGACCGCCGCAAACCCGGCACATCCCGCCATACAACGCAGCGGCGTGAGGCGGATGAGGTGCGGATTCTGTCCGGAGTATTCGAGGGCAAAACCACCGGAACTCCCATTGGCCTGCTGATCGAAAATACCGACCAGCGCTCGAAGGACTATTCCAAGATTTCCACCCAGTTCCGGCCGGCGCACGCTGATTACACTTACATGCACAAGTATGGTGTGCGGGATTACCGTGGCGGCGGGCGCTCTTCGGCTCGGGAGACCGCAATGCGGGTGGCGGCGGGCGCCATCGCCCGGAAGTTCCTGCACCAGCGACTGGGTATTACGGTTCGTGGCTACCTGTCCCAGCTCGGTCCGGTAAAAATCGAAAAATTTGATTGGGCGCAGGTTCACCAGAACCCGTTTTTCTGCCCGGACGTGGATAAGGTCCGGGAAATGGAAGATTACATGGACGCGCTGCGCAAATCCGGCGATTCCATAGGCGCGCGGATCAATGTGGTCGCCGAAGGCGTGCCCCCGGGGCTGGGTGAGCCGGTGTTCGACCGGTTGGACGCCGATCTGGCCCATGCGCTGATGAGCATCAACGCGGTGAAAGGGGTGGAAATTGGCGCCGGTTTTGACTGTATCGACCAGAAAGGCACCCAGCACCGGGATGAACTGACCCCGGAGGGCTTTCTATCCAACCATGCCGGCGGTGTGCTGGGTGGAATATCCTCAGGGCAGCCTATTCTCGCCAGTATTGCCCTGAAACCGACATCCAGCCTGCGCCTGCCCGGGCGAAGTATTGATGTCGACGGCAACCCGGTTGAGGTCATCACCACCGGCCGTCACGATCCCTGTGTGGGCATCCGGGCAACGCCGATTGCCGAAGCGATGATGGCCATCGTGCTGATGGACCACTATCTGAGGCATCGCGGCCAGAATGCTGATGTAACCGTTTCCACTCCTGACATCGGCCAGGCCTGACCTGTAGATAGTTCGTAGGTCGGATTAGCCAAACCGGTAATCCGACAACAAACGGGAGAATTCCTATCTACTGGCGTCTTTCAAATCTCTATTTCTGGTTCTTCGCGCTCCTGGGCGGGCTGTTGCCGTATTGGTCACTGTACCTTGAGGGTCAGGGCTTTTCCTATCTGCAGATCGCCACCCTGATGGCGACGATTCAGCTCACCAAGATTGTTGCACCCAACGTGTGGGGCTGGCTGGGCGACCGAACCGGTCAGCGGGTAAAACTGGTCCGTTACGGGGCCATCATTGGTTCCCTGTTCTTTGCCGGCGTGTTCATGGAGCCAGGGTTTTACGGCTTATTGCTGGTGATGCTGGCGTTCACCTTTTTCTGGAATGCGATCCTGCCGCTTTACGAGGTGATCACGCTCCGGGCGCTGGGTAGCGCAAAGGAGAAATACGGCAAGGTCCGCCTTTGGGGCTCGGTGGGGTTCATTGGGGCTGTGGCGCTGGTGGGTGCCATTCTTGATTTCGTGCCGGTCAGCACCTTGCCGTGGCTGCTGTTGCCAGTGTTTGCAGGCATTGCCGTCTCTGCGTTTCTGGTTCCGGCAGAGCAGGGCGAACGCAAGCCTCCCGCGCCCAAAGGGAGTCTCAAGGCCATTATCACCCACCCTGCGGTGATCACTTTTTTCCTGATGAACTTCCTGCTTCAGGTCTCTCACGGCGCCTACTACACGTTTTTCAGTATCCATCTGGAGCAGCATGGCTACGGCAAACTGTCTATTGGCCTGCTGTGGTCACTGGGTGTGCTGGCGGAGATTGGTCTGTTTCTGGTGATGCACCAGCTCACCCGGCATTTTACCGTGCGACAGATCGTTATTGCGGCGCTGGCACTGACCATGCTGCGCTGGGGGTTGATTGCGGAACTGACAGATCTGGTCTGGGTGCTGATCTTTGCCCAGCTGCTGCATGCAGCCTCCTACGGGGCGCTGCATGCGGTGTCGGTTCAGTACATTCAGGGTTTCTTCGGGAAGCACCATCATGGCCAGGGGCAGGCGCTCTATAGCGGCCTGACATTCGGTGCGGGCGGGGCTATTGGCGCCTGGCTTTCAGGTTTTCTGGTAGAAGGTTTCAGCACCTCCGCGGCTTTCTGGGGAGGCGCCGCGGCAATGGCGGTGGCCATCGTCATTACCTGGCGGGGTTTGAGGCCGCCGCCGGTTGAGCAGGAATAGGTCCTCTCTAACTCACTGCAGTTCCTCGGCGATCGTCAGCAGCGCCTTTGCCTGGGGGCTGAGGGTGCGGCCTCTCAATCCTATACCACCGAGAAGCCGGCTGACCTGGTAGGTCATCGGCAGGCGGATCAGGGTCTGATCCAGCATATTCACCGGCAACACACTCCACCCCAGCCCCACACCCGCCATCACCTTGATGGTTTCCAGGTAGTTGGTTGGCATCTGCAGTTGAAGGGTCAGGCCTTCATCCAGAAATAACCGGCTGACACGGCGGTAAGTAGCAGTTCCAGCTTCAGGCAGCAGGGCATCGTAACGGGCCAGATCGGCCAGAGTGGGCGCGGTCAGCCGGGCAAGCGGGTGTTCCGGTGAAACCATAAACGCCATCTCGTCTTCCCAGCGCGTCTCTACCTGGAATAATGGGCTCATGCTCTCGCTCAGGGTCACAAAGGCTAGCTCGGCGGTGCGCTTTTCCATCATGCCCAGCGCGCTTTCGGAATCCATAAACTTGAGTTCCAGGGACACCTCGGGAAATTCGCGGTTGAGGCGACGAAGCCAGGCGGGCAGATGATGCAGCCCAATATGGTGGCTGGCAATGACAGACAGCCGGCCGGACACCCTATCGTTTCGGTCCGATAGTGCCAGTCTGGCGTTGTGTACTTCATCGATAATACGCCGGGCATGGGGCAGCAACCGGGCGCCGGCATCGGTTAGCCGGATCTTGCGGTTGCTGCGGTCAATCAGCCGGTTGCCAGTCAGATTTTCCAGCGCTGACAAACGTTTGCTAATGGCAGGCTGGGTCAGGTGCAGCCGTTCGGCGGCCTCGGAGAAAGAGCCCTGATCTATAACCGCCACGAAGGCCTGAAGCAGGTGTGCGTCCATCGGTGATTTCCTGGCCTGTTGTTTCTTTGAAATTCCAATATGGAATGCATGATATAAATAACATGAATTGCGGTTATTCTGGGGCTGGCGGTATAATCGGTCAATCATAAAAGCGACCGGCTTAAGCGTCGGTCAGTCAAAGAAAGCTGACACCACAGATGAGAGAGCGTCATGGCGGGTAAAACCTTATACGATAAATTGTGGGACGATCATCTTGTCAAACAGCGGGATGACGGTTCGGCACTGATTTACATTGACCGGCAGCTTCTGCACGAAGTGACGTCACCCCAGGCGTTCGAAGGTCTGAGACTGGCGAATCGCAAGCCCTGGCGGCTGGATGCCAACATCGCCACACCGGACCATAACGTGCCCACCACCGATCGCGAGCGCGGCGTGGAAGGCATTGTTGACCCGGTGTCCCGTATCCAGGTGGAAACCCTGGACCGGAACTGCGACGAATTCGGTATTCTTGAATTCAAGATCAAGGATCAGCGCCAGGGTATTGTGCACGTAATCGGGCCAGAGCAGGGCGCCACGCTGCCCGGTATGTCCATTGTGTGTGGCGATTCCCATACATCGACCCACGGCGCGTTTGGGTGCCTGGCTCATGGCATTGGTACCTCTGAAGTGGAACACGTACTGGCGACCCAGTGCCTGGTTCAGCAGAAAATGAAGAACATGCTGGTGAAAGTGAACGGCAAACTCGGCCCTGGTGTCACCGGTAAAGATGTTGTGCTGGCCATCATCGGCAAGATCGGGACCGCTGGCGGCACGGGCCACGCCATTGAATTTGGCGGTGAGGCCATTCGCGGGCTGTCGATGGAAGGCCGTATGACCATCTGTAACATGTCCATTGAAGCCGGCGCGCGCGTGGGTATGGTTGCGGTAGACCAGACCACCATTGATTATGTCAAGGATCGTCCGTTTGCGCCCACAGGCGAGCTGCGGGAGAAGGCGATTGAATACTGGAGCACCCTGCACAGCGATGACGACGCCGTGTTCGATAAGGTCGTGGAGCTGGACGGCGCTGCAATCCAGCCCCAGGTAAGCTGGGGCACCTCTCCGGAAATGGTAACCGGTGTCGGCGGCAATGTGCCTGACCCGGCGACAGAAGCCGATCCGATCAAGCGGGAGGGCATCGTTCGCGCGCTCAAATACATGGGGCTTGCGCCGAATATGCCGATCTCTGAAATCAAGCTGGACCGGGTGTTCATTGGCTCCTGTACCAACAGCCGCATTGAGGATCTTCGCGAAGCCGCCAAGGTCGTCAAAGGTAAAAAGGTATCTGCATCCCTGAAACAGGCCATGGTGGTTCCCGGCTCCGGGTTGGTGAAGCTCCAGGCCGAGCAGGAAGGGCTGGACCGGATTTTCCTTGAGGCCGGTCTTGAATGGCGCGACCCCGGCTGTTCCATGTGCCTGGCCATGAACGCCGACAAACTGGGGCAGGGGGAGCATTGCGCCTCTACGTCCAACCGCAACTTTGAGGGCCGGCAGGGCTTTGGCGGCCGGACCCATCTGGTTAGCCCGGCAATGGCCGCCGCTGCCGCCATTCACGGCCACTTTGTGGATGTCCGCGAGATGATGAAGGGAGAGCAGGCATGAGAGCCTTTACCCAGCACAAGGGCGTTGTGGCGCCCCTGGACCGGTCCAACGTGGACACGGACATGATTATTCCCAAGCAGTTTCTGAAGTCCATCAAGCGAACCGGCTTTGGGCCGAACCTGTTTGATGAACTGCGCTACCTGGACGAAGGTCAGCCCGATCAGGACTGCTCACAGCGCCCGGTCAATCCGGATTTTGTGCTTAATCAGGAGCAGTACAAGTCAGCCAGCATCCTTCTGGCGCGCAGCAATTTCGGCTGTGGTTCGAGCCGTGAACATGCGCCCTGGGCGCTTGAAGACTTCGGTTTCCGGGTGATTATTGCCCCCAGTTTCGCCGATATTTTCTATAACAACTGCTTTAAGAATGGCTTGTTACCCATTGTTCTGGATGAGAAAAGTGTAGATCAACTGTTTACAGAAGTTGAGTCTCACCCGGGCTATGAGCTGTCGGTGGATCTGGAGGCAAATTCGGTGACGACACCGTCTGGCCAGGTGTTCAGTTTTGAAACCGATCACTTCCGCCGCCACTGCCTGCTGAATGGTCTGGACGATATTGGCGTGACCCTGGAAGATTCCGACGCCATTCGGTCCTATGAAGAGAGCCGCCGCAAAACCGCTCCATGGCTGTTCAGTGCTTAAAACTTGAAGGGAAAGAGTATGTCCAGAAACGTTCTGTTGTTGCCGGGAGACGGCATAGGTCCGGAAATCGTTACCGAAGCCGAAAAGGTACTTCGAAAGGTTAACGATAAGTTCAGTCTGAACCTGAATTTCGAAAGTGCACTGGTTGGCGGTGCGGCCATTGATGAACACGATACGCCTCTGCCTGACGAGACTCTGGCGAAAGCCAAAGCAGCCGATGCGATTATTCTCGGCGCTGTGGGTGGCCCCAAGTGGGACAGCCGGCCCATGGCCAGTCGCCCTGAAAAAGGTTTGCTTGGCCTGCGCTCGCAGCTTGGCCTGTTTGCCAACCTGCGCCCGGCCATTCTGTATCCACAACTGGCTTCGGCGTCTTCGCTAAAGCCGGAAGTGGTGTCCGGGCTGGATATCATGATTGTCCGGGAATTGACTGGCGGTATCTATTTCGGTCAGCCCCGGGGGGTTCGCCAGTTGGAAAGCGGTGAGCGCCAGGGCTACAACACCTATGCCTATACCGAGTCTGAAATCCGCCGGATCGGTCGTGTCGCATTCGAGGCGGCCCAGCAGCGCGGCAAGAAACTGTGCTCAGTGGACAAGGCAAACGTGCTGGAAGTGACGGTGCTCTGGCGGGAAGTCATGGAAGATCTGCGCAGGGAATACCCCGATGTCGAACTTTCCCATATGTACGTGGATAACGCCGCCATGCAGCTTGTTCGCGCGCCCAAGCAGTTCGATGTGATTGTGACCGGCAACATGTTTGGTGATATTCTTTCTGACGAAGCTGCAATGTTGACAGGGTCGATTGGCATGTTGCCGTCAGCTTCCCTGAATTCCGAGAAGCAGGGCATGTACGAGCCCTGTCACGGTTCGGCTCCGGATATTGCAGGTCAGGGCATTGCCAATCCGCTGGCGACGATATTCAGTGCCGCCATGATGCTTCGCTACAGCCTGAATGAAGAGGCGGCAGCGGATGCCATCGAGACGGCGGTGAGCAAGGTCCTGGATCAGGGTCTTCGAACGGCGGATATCATGTCAGCCGAAGGCAGGAAAGTGTCCACCCGGGAGATGGGTGAAGCGGTACTGGCCGCACTCTGATTATTCACTTCCCGACAGCAGCGCGATGCGGCTGCTGCGGGATCATTCATCCCGTCCCTGGCAGCGATAGAGGCAGCGGGCGGGCATAAAACGAGGTTCAAAGGTCGCATGAAGCGAGTTGGACTTATTGGTTGGCGCGGCATGGTGGGCTCGGTCCTCATGCAGCGCATGCGTGAAGAAAATGATTTTGCCGATATCGAACCGATCTTCTTTACCACCTCCCAGGCTGGTAAACCGGCCCCGGACGTCGGTAAAGAGGGTGTGCCTCCGCTACAGGACGCGTTTGATATTGATACCCTGAAATCCCTGGACGTTGTGGTTACCTGCCAGGGTGGGGACTACACCGGTGCGGTCTACCAGAAGCTCCGTGACGCAGGCTGGCAGGGGTACTGGATCGATGCCGCCTCCACCCTGCGGATGGTGGACCATTCTGTGATTGTGCTGGACCCGGTCAATCGCAACGTCATCGATGAAGCGCTGAGTAAGGGCGTCAAGGATTACGTTGGCGGCAACTGCACGGTCAGCCTGATGATGCTTGCCCTCGGTGGACTGCTGGAGAAAGACCTGATCGAATGGGTTTCGCCCATGACCTATCAGGCCGCTTCAGGTTCCGGCGCCCAGAACATGCGTGAGTTACTCAAACAGATGGGTGCACTGCAGGATAGTGTCAGCGAAGAGCTGGCCGACCCGTCCTCGGCCATTCTGGAGATAGACCGCAAAGTGACCGATACCATGCGTTCCGGCAGCTTCCCCACCGAGCACTTCGAAGTGCCGCTGGCAGGCAGCCTGATTCCGTTCATCGACAAGCAGCTCGATAACGGCATGAGCAAGGAAGAGTGGAAGGCGGGCGTCGAGACCAACAAGATCCTCGGTCGCAGCAACAGCCCCATTCCGATTGATGGTATCTGCGTGCGGATTGGTGCCATGCGCTCCCATAGCCAGGCGCTGACCATCAAACTGAAGAAAGATCTGCCGGTCTCTGAAATTGAATCGATTCTGGCCGGTGCCAACGACTGGGTGAAAGTGATTCCCAACGAGCGGGATGCGACCATTCGTGAGCTCACGCCGGCCAAGGTGACAGGTACCCTGAGTGTGCCCATCGGCCGTATCCGCAAACTGGCCATGGGCCCCGAGTATATTTCGGCGTTCACCGTTGGCGATCAGCTGCTATGGGGCGCTGCGGAGCCACTGCGCAGAATGCTGCGGATTCTGCAGGAGTAATGACCTGTCGGCGCAGAGGGCATGTTTATGCCAACTGCGTTTGATTTCAGGAAAACCAACAGGGGCGAGGGCTGCAATAGGCCGTCGCCCCTGTTATTTTTTTGACGCAATCATCGTTCCCGAACAACGTCTTCCCTCACATAAGTGAAAAAACGGTGCAAGGAGCGCGGCTGATTGATTGATAAAAGAGGTTTTATCAACAATACTTGCCGGACTGACTGTTCAAAACATTACACAATAACGATAGAAAATTCGGCGAAAGTCATCCAACCTCGGGCGTAATTGTTCTGCAGAACAATAACGAACAACGGAGACTGGTAAGGAAAAAGCATGAAGGTACGCAAGCTTGCGGTTGCTCTGGCTCTGGCAGGAGGGCTCGGTTCAGGTGTCGCACAGGCTCTGGGGCTGGGAGAAATTGAATTACAGTCCTACCTGAATGAGCCTCTGGACGCAGAAATAAATCTGCGTAAAAGCGAGGGGGTTTCGCCAGGCGATGTTTTCGTCAACATCGCGCCCCAGTCCGCCTTTGAACGGGTGGGCATCGAGCGCAGTTATTTCCTTACCAGACTGAATTTTGAGGTGACGACGGCGCCGAACGGCAGCCTTGTTGTCAACATTTCAACCCGCGAGCCCCTGCGGGAACCCTATCTGAATTTCCTGGTGGAGGTGACCTGGCCCAACGGTCGCCTGATGCGTGAATACGCGGTTCTGGTCGACCCGCCGGTGTACGCTGAAGAATCCGGCATCCGTGAGCAGGTCTCAGCTCCGGCCTCAAGCGCCAGCGGGCAAAGCAGTCAGCCCAGACAGCAGGCGCGCCAGCCGGAACCCGCGCGGACAACACGCAGTACCCAGTCCGTTAGCATGTCAGGCGCCCGCACCCTCGGTCCGACCGATTCCTCCGATACGCTCTGGACCATTGCCGCCCAGGTTCGCCCGAATAACAACGTGTCGATGCAGCAGACAATGCTGGCGATTCAGGATCTGAATCCGGATGCGTTTATTGATGACAATATTAATCGCCTCAAGCGCGGTGAGATTCTGCGGATACCGGATGAGAACCAGATTCGCAGCCGTAGCCGCAGTGAGGCCAATCAGGAAGTTGCGGTACAGAACCGGGCCTTCTCGACACCCCGGTCGACGGTGGATGCAACAGCCGACTCGGCAGGTTCAGGCTCTGACGAGGCTGCTGGTGGCAGCGGCGGTGACCAGCTCCGTCTGCTGGCGGCTGATGACACCGAATCCCGTGATACCTCAGACGGTGGGTCTGCCGGTGGTGACGGCGATACCGCCGGTGGTGTTGATGCGGGCTCCGCGGTTGCGATGGAAGAACTTGAAAGCGCCCGACGCGAAAACGAGGAACTGACTGGCCGCGTCGATGATCTGCAGGATCAGGTCCAGACGTTACAGCGGTTGCTGGAGCTCAAGAACAGCCAGCTTGCGGATTTGCAGAACACCCAGGGTGAGCCTACAGCTTCCGGTTCACCCGAAGCCGGAATGGCCGCAGATGATTCTTCAGCCAGCGCTGACGATACCGCAAGCGCTGAAGGCACTGAAGCTACGGACGGGATGGACGGCGTTGAAGGCGCTGGAATGGATGATGCCTCCGCGGACTCAGATGACATGGCAGCCGGTGATGCTGCCCAGGATGCCGAAAGCCAGGACCAGGCATCCGAGTCTGATTCCATGTCCGACGAAGCCACTGGCACCGAAGGCGCAGGCGCTGGAACAGACGGCGGTATGACCGCGGATGATGCGGCTCAGTCTGCCGATGAAACCGATGACGCTGCGGCGCCCGCAGCCGAGCAGTCTGAACCGGAAGTGGCTGAACAGCCAGAGACCGAAGCGGCTCCTGCTGAGTCAGCCCAGAAATCATTCCCGGGCAATATCATTGATGCTATCTCCAGCAACCCCATGTACCAGATAGCACTTGGTGGTGGGCTGGTGGTGCTGCTGTTGCTTCTGTTGTTGCTTGCGCGGCGCAATGCCAATCGTGAGAAGGCGTTCTACGACCAGTTGAACAACGAGACCGACGGTGAAGAAACGGATTCGTTCGACCTTACGTTTGATGAAGAGTCAGACGGTGTGGCGCCGGATGACGATGCCATCGCTGAAGCCGACGCCTACATTGCCTATGGTCGGCATGACCAGGCAGCACAAACCCTGGAAACCGCGATTTCCCGCGAACCAAGCCGCTCCGATTTGCGCCTGAAGCTGCTGGGCGTCTACGCGGACACCCAGGACCGGGAGTCTTTTGACAAGCAGTTCCGTGAGATCGAAGCGCTGGATGATGAAGCGGCGACTGAAGAGGCTCAAACGATCCTGAATCGTCTGGAGGAAGATGAATCGATGCCGAGCATCGATGATCTTGAATCCCAGTTGATGTCGGGCGGTTCTTATGAGGACGAGCAAGACGAAAACGATGTCAAGGGATCTTCGTTCCAGTCCGATTCCGAATACGACATTGAGGCCTACGAAGCGCCTGAGGGCGATGACATAGGGCTGGACGAAGATGAATCACCAGAGCGGGCTCTGGATTCAGACGCGGAAGATACCGAAAGCCTGACGCCGGCCAGGGCCTCCGATGATGATCGTGACGATCCCATTGAGTTCGATCTGTCGGACCTTGAGGATACCGAGGAAAAAGGTTCAGAATCCGAAGAGCCGTTTGATTTCTCGCTGGAAGAGGGCGATCTGCCCGAAGGCGATAAAGACGATGAGGATGACCTGAGCCTGGACTTCGAAACCTCCGATCTTGAGCTTGACGACAAAGCCTTGCCGGGTGCGGAAGATTCAGACGGGCTCTCCGGGGACCTTGCCGAAACGCCTGAAAAGGCCCCGGAAAGTGACGACCGCAAGGACGACAAGGCCGAGAGCCTGGACGTTGATGATGACGGAGAACTGGATGAGTCATTCCTGGATGAGCTTGATGCCGAGCTGGACAAGGTAGCAGGCGAAGATGATCTGCCGGAAGACGGTGATGAGTCTGAGCTGGATGATCTGGAACTGGACGTGTCCGACGAGGATCTTGCCCTGATGGAGGAATTCTCTGAAACCGACGAAGCCAATCCCTCTGATGCACCGAAGACCTCTGAAGACGATGATCTGTCCCTGGATGACGAGCTTGGTCTGGAGGATACGCTGAGCGGCGAAGAGCCCGCTGATCCGGAACAGGAAGTCGAGGGTGCTGAGCAGGCCGATGAGATGCTGTCGGAAGATGGACCGGTGGATCCCCCCGTTGCGTCTGATCCGTCGGCGACCCGGGATTCCGGTCGCGACATTCAGGAATCCGATCTGGGCGATGATGACGACTTCGACTTCCTGGCAGGCACCGATGAAGCAGCGACCAAGCTTGATCTGGCGAGAGCCTATGTTGAGATGGGCGATGTGGATGGTGCCCGGGATATACTCGAGGAAGTGGCTCTGGAAGGTAACGAAGAGCAGAAAATCGAAGCTCAGGAACTGCTTAAAAACCTGTCCTGATCCGCTATAATCAGGCGGCTTTAACCTGAACGCCGGCAGCCCGTGTTATTGCAACGGGTGTAGCCGGCGTTTCTCGTGTGTGATCAACCAATCCGGGAAGGCCCTTGTTCCAGCAACCCCAGCCATTAACCACGGACAGGCCTGTCGGCGATGGACGTGTGGCTCTTGCCTTTGAATACGACGGCCAGGCATTCCATGGCTGGCAGTTCCAGAAATCCGGGGTAAGAACCGTTGAAGCGGAGCTTGGCAGAGCGGTGGCCCGGGTGGCCGATCACCCGGTTGAGCTCGTTTGCGCCGGGCGGACCGATGCCGGCGTGCACGCCAGTTACCAGATAGCTCATTTTGAGACGACGTCGGTGAGAAATCTCCGGTCCTGGGTGATGGGCATCAACACCGCTTTACCGTCTGACATAGCGGTCCATTGGGCGGGGCCGGGAAAAGCGGATTTTCACGCGCGTTTTTCTGCCGTCTACCGCCGCTACCGATACATCATCTGGAATACGGCGGTTCGCCCGGGGATACAGCAAGGGCAGGTTTCCTGGATTTACCGGCCACTGGACGCAGGGCTGATGCACCAGGCGGCACAATCGCTAAAGGGCGAGCATGATTTTTCAGCGTTCCGTGCGGCTGGGTGCCAGTCCCGGTCACCGATCCGCTTCCTGGAGTCCATAAGCGTGGCTCGCAAAGGCCAGTATGTCGTCCTTGACGTACAAGCTAATGCTTTCCTGCATCATATGGTCCGCAATATTGCCGGGGCTCTGATTGCTGTCGGAAGCGGGGATAAGCGCGTGAACTGGATTCATGAGATACTGCAATCTGGCGACCGGCGACTCGCGGGGGTGACTGCGCCCCCTCATGGCCTTTATCTTGTGGATGTGGGTTACCCCGGCGACTTCGGAATCCCGGCCGCGGAGTGCGGGCCGGCGTTCGCGGTACCCTGGTTTACCCACGAGGAAAACCAGCCAGTTGAACCAACACACATTCATCGCAAGCAGCGGGAATGATATGAGAACACGGGTAAAAATCTGTGGGCTTACCCGGCCTCAGGACGTGGCTGCCGCCGCCAATGCCGGGGCAGACGCCGTGGGCTTTGTTTTCTACGAACCCAGTCCGCGGAGCGTGTCCATCGAGGCCGCTGCAGAGCTGTTGCGTTCTTTACCAGCTTTTGTGGTCGCCACCGGGCTGTTCGTGAATCCGGACCGTGAACTGGTGGAACGGGTGCTATCAAAAGTACCCCTGGATCTGCTGCAGTTCCATGGCGATGAAACGCCGGATTTCTGCAACAGTTTTCCCGCCCGCTGGATCAAGGCCGTCCGGGTTCGGGCCCGGGGCGATATTGAGCGTGCTTTCCAGGACTATCATCGGGCCAGTGGCCTGCTTGTGGATGCCTGGGTAGAGGATAAATACGGCGGTACCGGGCAGTCTTTCAATTGGGATCTGATCCCGTCTGTACGCCCGCTGCCCCTGATATTGGCCGGTGGACTGGCTTCTGATACCGTAGCCGACGCTGTCGAAAAGGTCCGTCCCTGGGGCGTCGACGTAAGCGGTGGGGTAGAGATTAGTAAAGGCATCAAACACGCCGCCAAAATGACTGACTTTATAAATGAGGTACACCGTGTCGATGAAACTGACTGAAGAAATGTTGAGCGGCTTTCCGGATGCGCGTGGTCACTTCGGTGCCTACGGTGGCCGGTTTGTGTCCGAGACCCTGTTCGATTCGTTGATGACCCTTGAAAAGGAATACAAGCGGCTGAAGAACGATCCGGATTTTCAGGCCAGCTTTGATAAGGACCTTGCCCACTATGTCGGCCGACCTTCGCCCCTTTATCTGGCCGAACGCCTGACCCGTGAGACCGGTGGCGCCCAGATCTGGCTGAAGCGGGAAGACCTTAACCATACCGGCGCCCACAAGGTGAACAACACCATCGGGCAGGCACTGCTGGCCAGTTTTCTGGGCAAGAAACGCATAATTGCCGAGACAGGCGCGGGGCAGCACGGAGTTGCAACCGCCACGGTCTGTGCCCGCCTGGGCCTGGAATGCCACGTATTCATGGGTGCAGAGGACGTTCAGCGCCAGTCCCTGAACGTTTACCGCATGAAGCTGTTGGGTGCCACTGTGCACGCGGTTCAGAGTGGCACCAAGACGCTCAAGGATGCCATGAACGATGCCATGCGCGACTGGGTGGCGAACGTCGATGATACTTTTTACATCATCGGCACCGTGGCCGGGCCGCATCCTTACCCCTTACTGGTGCGTGATTTCCAGTCGGTGATTGGGCGGGAAACCCGTCAGCAATGCCTGTCGCAGGCCGGTAAGTTGCCGGATGCGCTGGTGGCCTGTGTCGGTGGTGGCTCCAACGCAATCGGCATGTTCTATCCCTTCCTGACCGATGAGTCGGTGCAGATGTATGGCGTTGAAGCCGGTGGCCTGGGCATTGAAACCGGCCAGCACGCGGCTCCACTGAGCGCGGGTCGTCCCGGTGTGCTACATGGTAACCGAACCTATCTGATGGAAGATGAGAACGGCCAGATCGCCAGCACCCACTCGGTCAGCGCCGGTCTGGACTACCCGGGCGTTGGGCCGGAACACAGCTGGTTGAAAGATATTGGTCGGGCCCACTATGTATCCGTAACCGACGACGAAGCGCTGGACGGCTTCCGCAAACTAACCCGGGTGGAAGGCATCATGCCGGCGCTGGAAACCGCCCATGCTGTCGCCTACGCGATCAAGCTTGCCGCCACCATGGACAAGGATCAGGTGGTAGTGATTAACGTGTCTGGCCGCGGTGATAAAGATATCCAGACCATTGCCAAGCTTGACGGCATCGAGATGTAACTGCAGTTAAAGGATCAACAGGAGAACGCATGAGTCGAATTGAAGGGGTTCTGAAATCCCTCAAAGCCCAGGGTCGCAAAGCATTAATACCCTACATCACCGCAGGCGACCCGCATCCGGATCAGACCGTTGATCTGATGCACACGCTGGTGGCAGCCGGTGCCGATATTATCGAGCTGGGGGTGCCGTTTTCGGACCCCATGGCCGACGGCCCGGTGATCCAGCTGGCCTGTGAACGGGCGCTTGTGCATGGCACCTCACTGCGCCAGGTTGTGGCCATGGTGAAAACTTTCCGGGAAAAAGACGATAAAACCCCCATCGTGCTGATGGGCTATCTTAACCCCATGGAAGCCATGGGGTATGAGCAGTTTGCAGATACCGCCAAAGCCGCTGGCGTAGACGGTATTCTGACCGTGGATCTGCCTCCGGAAGAAGCCGATGAGGTGGCGCCGCTGTTCACCGAACGTGATCTGGACGCCATTTTCCTGCTTGCGCCAACCACTACCGACGACCGGATTCGTTCAATCAGTCAACACTCTTCCGGCTATGTGTACTATGTTTCATTCAAGGGTGTGACCGGATCAGGCAAAATTGATATCGACGAAGTGGCCTCAAAAGTGGCCCACATCCACGAGCTGACCGCGCTGCCGGTTGGTGTTGGGTTCGGAATACGGGACGCGGAGACCGCCGCCGCCGTTGGCCGGGTATCCGATGGTGTAATTGTCGGCAGTGTTCTGGTGGATACAATAGCCCGCAATCAGTCAGATCCGGACCAGCTGAAGCGTGCGCTGACCGATCTGCTTCGACCGATGCGCGAGGCGTTGGACAATCTGGCTTCCTGAGAGGAAGGCCGGAATGGGGATCACAGGATAGGATGAAACCATGAGTAACTGGCTGGATAAGATCATGCCGAGCAAGATTCGCTCGGAATCCAAACAGAGAATGGGTGTGCCGGAAGGCCTGTGGAAGAAGTGCCCGAAGTGTGGGGCCTTTCTCTACAAGCCCGAGCTGGACAAGAACCTGGATGTCTGTCCAAAGTGCAATCATCACCTGCGGATCACCGCCCGTCGCCGCCTGGACGTATTCCTGGACGCAGATGGTCGCGAGGAAGTCGGCGCCGAGCTTGAGCCCTGGGATCGTTTGAAGTTCAAGGACAGCAAGCGCTACAAGGATCGTCTGACCCAGAACCAGAAGACCACCGGTGAGAAAGACGCGTTGGTCGCCATGCGTGGCAAGGCGATGGATATACCGATGGTTGCCGTGGCGTTCGAGTTTAACTTTCTCGGAGGCTCCATGGGCCAGGTCGTGGGCGAGAAGTTCGTTCAGGCTGCCAATGTGTGCCTGGAAGAGCGGATTCCACTGGTCTGCTTCTCCGCCAGTGGCGGCGCCCGCATGCAGGAAGCCATCATTTCCCTGATGCAGATGTCCAAGACCGCGGCGGTGCTCGAGCGCATGAAGCAGGAGGGCATTCCCTACATCTCGGTGATGACAGATCCAGTCTTTGGTGGCGTTTCCGCCAGTCTGGCCATGCTGGGGGACCTGAATATTGCCGAACCCTACGCCCTGATCGGTTTTGCCGGGCCACGGGTAATCGAACAGACGGTTCGCGAGAAGCTGCCGGAAGGCTTCCAGCGGAGTGAATTTCTGCTTGAACACGGCGCCATCGACATGATTCTTCATCGTCACCAGATGCGCGAGCGCATTGCCGCGCTGCTGGCGAAATTTACCGGCCGGGAACAGACTGCGAAAGAGCAGCCGATCGAATTTGAGGTGTCTGAAATCCCGGATGCCGATGTCCCCACCGAATGATCGTCCGGCCCGGATGCCACAGGCTCCGGGCCCGGGCTCACCCCTCGCTGACTGGCTGAACTACCTTGAATCCATCCATCCCACGGAGATTGATCTTGGGCTGGATCGAGTGCTGGTGGTCTTTCGGCGACTGTTTCGCAGCAACCCCCGTTCGCGCATCATCACCGTCGGTGGCACCAATGGCAAAGGCAGCACGGTAGCGGCGCTTGAAGGGCTTCTGAGAACGGCTGGAAGAACCGTTGGCGCCTACACGTCACCACACCTCGAAAAATATAACGAACGTGTGCGGGTCAACGGTATTGATGCATCCGACCAGGCCCTCGTTCAGGCTTTCGAGGAAGTTGAGGCGGCCCGTCGGGATGTGTCGCTGACCTATTTTGAATTCGGCACCCTGGCGGCGTTTGTGGTATTCCGTGACTCTGGCGTCGATGACTGGATTCTGGAGGTGGGTCTTGGTGGACGCCTGGATGCGGTGAACATACTGGATGCGGATCTGCCGATTATCACCTCGGTTGATATCGATCATGTTGCATTCCTCGGTAACGATATCGAGTCCATTGGTTTCGAGAAAGCCGGGATACTGCGCCCGAATCGCCCCGCCATTTTTGCTGACCTGAACCCGCCGTCCTCAGTACTTCAACAGGCCAGTGCCCAGAAAGTCAGGTTGCTTCGGCCGGGGTCGGGCTACCGGCTTTCCGCACCGGCCGGGCAGGGGACGGAAGCGGTCCTGGACATTGATCAGCCGTTTTCCCGGGTTTCCTTGCCGGACCTCGGGCTGCCGGTAAACAGCGTCGCGGCGGCGGTTGTGGCGGCACGGATGTTGGAGCCGGACCTGTCAGTGGAGCTGATCGAGGCCACTCTGGCGGGCCTGTCTCTGGCGGGCCGATTCGAGCAGCTGGCTGAGGCGCCAACAGTCATTGCCGATGTCGGTCACAATCCCCATGCCGCGCGCTGGCTGGCATCGCGAATCGGGGCGATTCGGCAGCCCGGGCAGAGAGTGCTCGCGGTCTACGGCGCGCTGGCTGACAAGGATGTAGAAAATGTGACTGAGGCATTGTCTGAGCAGGTTGATCAGTGGTTTCCCGCCGCACTGAATGTGCCCCGGGGTCTGGGCTGTGAGCAACTGATGCCGCGAATGACCGGCGCCCGAATGCTGGACCAACCGGGCTGCGCCGGCTCTGTTCAAGAGGCTGTATCTTCGGCCCTGGCAACCGCTCGGCACAATGATCTGGTGCTTGTTTTCGGCTCCTTCTTCACGGTGGCCGCCGCCAGAAAGATGTTTTGATAGCGAGTCTTAAATCTTCGTCATTCCCGGATGGATGTTTTGAGTTCAGGGGCGCTGACAGTTAGTATCAGCCTTTAAAGGCGACACCACGGGATGACTGGCATCAACAGGGGAAGCTCAACGTGAACGGATTGAAGCAACGTATTATCGGCGCACTGGTACTGGTTTCCCTGGCGGTGATATTCGTGCCCATGATGTTCGATGAGCCCCATTCAGAGCGGGAAACCAGCAGCATCAAGATTCCGGAAGAGCCGCCGTTCCCTGAGGTGGATATGCCGGAACCGGAAACCACCGAGGTACCGGATTACCGGATCATTGAAGAGCCCGAAAACGTGGCGCCCGCAGAGCCGGCTCAAACCGCCGAAAGCGAACCTACCTCAGAGGGCCCTCCTCAAACCGAAATCACGCCAGCACCAGAGCCGGAACCAGAAGCAGAGCCAGAACCCGCGACTGTTGAGGAGGCTGGATCCGCCGAATTTTCCCGTTCGCTTGAAGGCGCCTGGGTCGTCCAGTTGGGCAGTTTTGGTAGCAGCGAAAATGCCTCCCGGCTGCGCGACCGGGTACGGGAAAAAGGCTACAGCTCCCATCTTCAGAGTGTTTCCCGCGGCGACGCCGAGCTGACACGGGTATTTAGCGGTCCCTTCGCCGAGAAAGCCGAAGCCGAAAAAGCGAAGCAGGTGCTTGATAAGGCGTTCGGCCTCAACAGCCTGGTAACCTCTGGCGGTAAGTGACAGGCGAAGGTTGGCAGCCTATCCCGTCCGCCGATTGTATTCATTTTGAAAGCGCGGTTTGGTCAGATGGTGTTTCCTGATAGAATTCGCGCTTCCTAATTTGCACCGGGTTGTTAATGGACGCGCTGATCTGGATCGACTGGGTCCTCATTGCCCTGATAGCAGTATCCACTCTCATCAGTCTGAAACGGGGCTTCGTCAGGGAGGCGCTGTCGCTGGTGACCTGGGTCGGCGCTTTCCTTCTCGCCCGTACATTCCACCCGCAAATGCAGTCATTACTGGAAAGCACCGTTGAAACACCGCTGGTGCGCCTGATCGCAGCTTTCGCCATTCTTTTTTTCGGCACCCTTATTGTCGGCGCGGTCATCAACAACATGATCGGGCACCTGGTACGGGCCACCGGCCTGTCCGCAACGGATCGGGTACTGGGCATGGGGTTTGGCCTTCTGCGTGGCCTGGTGGTGGTCATTGTGGGCATCGCTTTTACCCGCTACACGCCGCTGGCAGAGGACACCTGGTGGCGGACCTCGATAATGATCAACCGCCTGGCAGTGGTGGAAGACTGGTCAAGAAGAACGCTGGGCGATGAGTTCGCCCGGTATCTTGGCCCGGCCGGGGGGAACATGGACCTTCCCGTCGACCTGCAGACGGATGAGGCTGTAGAACCTGCGCCCGCGTCCCGTTAACATTCAGTTTTAAACGCTTGGGAGAATACCGTAGCCATGTGTGGCATTGTCGGCATAGTCAGTACCTCTAACGTCAATCAGTCGCTTTACGATGCGCTGACCGTTCTTCAACACCGGGGCCAGGACGCAGCGGGTATTGTGACATTCCAGGACGAGCGTTTTTACCTGCGCAAGGACAACGGGCTGGTACGCGATGTGTTCCGTACACGCCACATGCGCCGCCTGGTGGGCAACGTGGGAATCGGCCACGTGCGCTATCCAACGGCCGGCAGTTCCAGCTCCGCCGAGGCGCAGCCGTTCTACGTCAACAGCCCCTACGGCATCACCCTGGCGCACAACGGCAATCTGACCAACGCCGAGGAACTGAGCCGCGACCTGTTTCGTACCGACCTCCGGCACATCAATACCAACTCGGATTCCGAAGTTCTGCTGAACGTGTTTGCCCACGAACTGCAGAAACTTGGGAAGCTGGACCCGACCAAGGACGATATCTTTGCTGCGGTTCGCGCGGTGCACCAGCGCTGCAAGGGTGCCTATGCCGTTATCGCCATGATTACAGGCTACGGGATTGTGGGTTTCCGGGACCCGAATGGCATTCGCCCGGCCTGTTATGGCGTGCGCCATACGGACCAGGGCGATGAATACATGATTGCCTCGGAAAGCGTGGCTCTGAGCGCCGCTGGCTGCAAACTGGTCCGGGATATTGCGCCGGGTGAAGCGGTTTACATTGAAACCGATGGCACTTTCCACACTCAGCAATGCGCAGACGATCCCCATCTGTTCCCGTGTATCTTCGAGCATGTCTATTTTGCGCGGCCTGATTCCATCATCGACCGGGTGTCGGTCTACAAGGCCCGACTGCGCATGGGGGAAACCCTGGCCGAAAAAGTGCTGAGAGAAAATCCCGACCACGATATTGATGTGGTCATGCCGATTCCGGACACCAGCCGCACCTCGGCCATGCAGATGGCCCACCGGCTAGGGGTGAAATTCCGGGAGGGTTTCATCAAGAATCGCTATATCGGTCGGACCTTTATCATGCCCGGCCAGAAGATGCGGAAGAAATCCGTGCGCCAGAAACTTAACCCTATCGATCTGGAATTCCGCGGTAAGAATGTCATGCTGGTGGACGACTCCATTGTGCGCGGCACCACCTGCCAGGAAATCGTCCAGATGGCCCGGGATGCCGGCGCCCGCAAGGTGTATTTTGCCTCTGCCGCGCCACCGGTTCGCTACCCCAACGTTTACGGCATTGATATGCCGTCAGTAAACGAGCTGATCGCCCACGACCGCAGCGTTGAAGAGATTGGCAAGATTATTGGCGCGGACTGGCTGCTGTATCAGGATCTTGAAGACCTGGTGTCCAGCGTCAGCGATGTAAACCCGGACATTGAAGGCTGGGAATGCTCGGTGTTTACCGGTAATTATATTGCTGGTGACGTTGATGCCGCTTATCTGGAAAAACTCGAAGCGGCCCGGAATGATGAGCAACGTTTCAATCAGGGTGCCGCTGACTCTTCCGATAATGGCATTATTGATCTCTATAACGATGAAGACTAGACCATGACGAATTATCGCGACCAGCATGTCCTGATCCCGGAATCAGACCTTGAAGGCATGTCCGTGGACACCCTCGCCGTCAGGGCAGGGCAGATCCGCACCGGCGAGCTGGAACACAGCGATGCCATTTTCCCGACCTCCAGTTTTGTTTATGCCAGTGCGGCCCAGGCCGCCGCACGATTTGGCGGAGAAGAGCCCGGTAATATCTACAGTCGGTTCACCAACCCGACGGTGCAGGCCTTTGAGGCGCGCCTTGCCGCCATGGAAGGGGGGGAGCGCTGTGTCGCAACGTCTTCCGGTATGTCGGCGATTCTTGCCACCTGCATGGCGCTGCTTACCTCCGGCGACCATGTCATCTGTTCCCGGGGTGTGTTTGGCACCACCAACGTGCTGTTTCAGAAATACCTTTCACGCTTCGGGGTTGATACCTCTTTTGTGAAACTGACCGATCAGGACGAATGGGAAGCCGCGGTACGACCGGAAACCCGGATGATCTTCATAGAAACGCCATCCAACCCACTGTGTGAAGTGGCCGATATGGAAAAGCTGGCTGCGCTTGCCCGTCGCAGCAATGTGCTGTTTGTGGTGGACAACTGTTTCTGTACGCCGGTCTTGCAGCGGCCTCTGGAGCAGGGTGCCGACATTATCATCCACTCGGCGACCAAATACCTTGATGGCCAGGGACGATGTGTCGGCGGCGCGGTTGTCGGCCCGGCAAAGCTGATGGAGGAAGTCTACGGTTTTCTGCGTTCCGCAGGTCCGACCATGAGTCCATTCAATGCCTGGGTGTTCCAGAAGGGCCTGGAAACCTTACCAATCCGTATGCGCGCCCACTGTGACAATGCGTTAGAGTTGGCGAAATGGCTGCAATCGCAGGAAACCGTTGAGGAAGTCTATTACGCCGGACTGGCCAGCCACCCGCAGCATGAACTGGCAAAGAAGCAGCAGACCGGGTTCGGTGGTGTGCTGTCATTCCGGGTCAAGGGCGGTCGTAAAGAGGCCTGGGCGTTTATTGACGCCACCCGGATGATTTCTATTACGGCGAATCTGGGGGATGTGAAAACCACCATCACCCATCCTGCCACTACAACCCATGGCCGGCTTTCCGATGAGGACAAGGAACAGGCGGGCATTACCGAAAATCTGATCCGGATATCGGTGGGGATTGAAGCTGTGTCTGACCTCAGAACTGATCTTCAGAGAGGGTTCGAGGTGCTCGAAAATCATCGTCAGGGAAACGTCTGAGCATTCATGGCTGAGAGCGAAAAAGCGAAGAAAAATCAGGAGCTTTCACCCAAACAGGTAAAGTTCCGTCGGTTTGTCTCCCAGGGTGCGAGGGAAGGCGCCGTGATTGCGCTGATTGCGCTGTGTATCTATCTGGGCATGGCGCTGGTGACCTTCAGCCCGGCTGATCCGGGTTGGGCGTCCATTGGCCACGAAACCGCGGTGCAGAATCATGCCGGCCGCACCGGCGCCTGGCTGGCCAGCCTGCTGCGTGACTTTTTTGGCGATGTCGCTTTCCTTTTCCCGGTCATGGTGGCCGGCTACGCGCTGATGCTTATACGGCTTCGCAACAAGCCGATTGACCCCCATATACCGCTCTTTATGGTCCGTTTCGGCGGCTTTCTGTTGATCCTGCTGTCTGCCACCAGCCTGCTGTCGCTCTATTCCGTATTTGGTTTGGGCGAGTCCTCTGGTGGTGTGCTGGGGGCCGCCGCATCGGAATCCATGGTCCGTTTCTTCAACCTACCAGCAACCACACTGCTGTTGATCGCAATATTCCTGTTTGCACTGACGGTCAGCACCGGGCTGTCATGGTTCTGGCTGATGGACCGCATTGGAGCGGCCACAATCAGGCTCGGTAACAGCATCGCAACGCTCTTCAGTCGGTCAGCAAAAACCAGGTCCACTGACAAGAAAACGCCTGAACACAGGCCTGCCCCCAAGACACCGGCAAAGCCGGAGCCCCCGTTGGTGAATGACGAAGTAACCCGCTACCCGGCGGCACGGAAAACACCCTGGTGGAAGAGGCTGATTCCCGGTTGGGGCAAGCGGGCAAAGGCCAAACCGGCTCCCAGAGAGCGGGTGGAGCCTGCCTTTGATGGTATGCCGGTTGCAGATGGAGGGGATGACCAGCCACGGCTGGAAAGTTTCAGCTCCCGGGATGCCAGTTCCGCACCCAGGCAGGATGCCGGGGCTGGCGCCGTCAATGCCGGCAAACCCTCAAAATCACTGAAAATCTCGCCTTTCAAGCGTGATGAGCAGCCAAAGGGCAAAAAGGGCTCTGAAAAGCAGGGGTCTCTGCTGGAAGATATTGAGAGTCCGATTCCGCCAATATCTCTTCTGGACCCGCCCGAGGAGCGTAAGGAGCGGGGCTATTCGGAAGAGTCGCTGGAGCATATGTCCCGCCTGCTGGAAGAGAAACTGGCGGATTTTGGCGTTACCGTGGAAGTGGTTGAGGTTAACCCGGGCCCGGTGATCACCCGTTTCGAAATCAAACCCGCCGCAGGGGTCAAGGTCAGCAAGATCTCCAACCTGGCCAAGGATCTGGCCCGGTCACTGGCGGTTCTGAGTGTCCGCGTGGTGGAAGTGATTCCCGGCAAGTCCGTGGTTGGCATCGAGATACCCAATGAAGAGCGGGAAATGGTCCGGCTCAGCGAAGTGCTGACCTCAAAGGTGTTCCAGGAATCTTCGTCGGCGCTGACGCTGGCCCTGGGCAATGACATCGGTGGCAATCCGATGGTGGCCAACCTGTCCAAGATGCCACACTTGCTGGTCGCTGGTACCACAGGTTCCGGTAAGTCGGTGGGTGTGAACGCGATGATTCTGAGTGTGTTGCTCAAGGCGACGCCGGAGGAGGTCCGTTTCATCATGGTGGACCCGAAAATGCTCGAGCTGAGCATTTACGATGGCATACCGCATCTGCTGGCGCCGGTGGTGACAGACATGAAAGATGCCGCTAACGCCCTGCGCTGGTGTGTTGCCGAGATGGAACGGCGTTACCGTCTGCTGGCCAGCCTGGGTGTGCGTAACCTGGCCGGTTATAACCGCAAGATCAGGGATGCTGCAGCGGCGGGCGAACCGATTCTGGACCCTTTGTGGAAACCTGATGAATATCTGGCCAATGATGAGCAGGAGCGCCCGGAACTGGAAACCCTGCCGTTCATTGTGGTGGTGATTGATGAGTTCGCCGACATGATGATGATCGTCGGCAAGAAGGTTGAAGAACTGATTGCGCGTATTGCCCAGAAAGCCCGCGCCGCTGGTATTCACCTGATTCTGGCCACCCAGCGCCCGTCTGTGGACGTGATTACCGGCCTGATCAAGGCCAATATTCCGACCCGGATGTCGTTCCAGGTGTCATCCAAGATTGACTCGCGCACGGTCCTGGATCAGGGCGGGGCAGAGCAGCTGCTGGGCCATGGTGACATGCTCTACCTGCCACCGGGCTCTGGCCTTCCCGTCAGGGTTCACGGTGCCTTTGTGGACGACGACGAGGTGCATCGCGTGGTTAAAGCGTGGAAAGCTCGTGGCGAGCCGGTCTACGTGGATGACGTCCTCAACGGTGCCGAAGGTGAAAACCTGCCGGGCGTGCCGACATTAAGTGAGGGCGGCGGTGACAGTGAGGGCGATGCCCTGTTTGATGAAGCAGTGGCCTTTGTCACCGAGGGCCGGCGGGTATCGATTTCATCGGTGCAGCGTAAATTCAAGATCGGTTACAACCGGGCTGCCAACCTGGTAGATGCCATGGAGGCTTCCGGTGTTGTCAGCGCCGCTGGCAACAATGGCGCCCGCGAAGTACTCGCGCCGCCGCCACCAAGAGACTAGGAGACTGTTTGTGATAAAGCTTATGCAAGGCTTGCGCCCGCTGTCCGCAATGATCGTTCTCGCGTTTTCCGCGGTTCCGGTCGGTGGCGTCAATGCGGAAGAGACCATAGACAATCCGGCAGCGGAAGTTGCCAGCCTGCTCGAAGGCTACAGAAGCTACGAGGCATCATTCATTCAGATTGTGGTTAACGAGAACGGTAACGAGGTTCAGGAATCCCGCGGTGAGCTGAAAGCCAAACGCCCGGGGCTGTTCTACTGGGAGACAACCTCGCCTCATTCCCAGTTTATCGCCAGCAATGGCGAGACTGTCGAGGTCTATGACCCGGACCTTGAACAGGTTACCGTGCACTCCCTGGATGAGCGGGTTGCCACTACGCCGGCGCTGCTGTTGAGTGGCGAGGTCGATAACCTGGACGAAAGCTACAAGGTCACCGGTCGGAAGCTGGGTGAAAATACCCGTGAGTTTACTCTGGAGCCCCGTGACCAGGACTCGCTGTTTGTATCACTTCGCCTGACATTCTCCGGTGACGAGCTACAGGAAATGCGGATGCGGGATTCCCTGTCCCAGTTAAGCGTGCTCAGCTTCAACAACATCCGGGTGAACGGTGCCATCGAAGAGAAAGCCTTTACCCTGGACTACCCTGACTCGGTGGATGTGATCCGGGACGGGGCCTGATGCAGGACAGCCTGTTCGAAACCGCCTCTGGTTTTCAGCCGCTGGCGGCGCGGATGCGCCCGAACAGTCTTGATGAGTATGTTGGCCAGGGTCATCTGGTAGGGCCCGGCAAACCACTTCGCCGGGCAGTGGAGCAGCGCCAGCTGCATTCAATGATTCTCTGGGGCCCGCCGGGGGTCGGTAAGACCACCTTCGCCCGGTTGTTGGCAAACCTCAGTGAACTGAGTTTTGAAACACTCTCTGCCGTTCTGAGCGGCGTCAAGGATATTCGCGCGGTGGTTGACCGGGCGAAAGACCGAAAGAACGCAGAGGGCAGGGACACCCTGCTGTTCGTCGATGAAGTACACCGGTTCAACAAAAGCCAGCAGGACGCCTTCCTGCCGCACATTGAAGACGGAACCTTCATTTTTGTTGGTGCCACCACCGAGAACCCTTCGTTTGAACTTAACAGCGCCCTGTTGTCCCGGACCCGGGTGTATGTGCTTAAAAACCTGGCGGATTCCGAGCTGCTTGAACTCCTCAAGCGGGCGCTATCGTCGGATCAGGGCCTGAAGGGCGAGATCCGGGTGGATCAGGCCGTCCTGGATATGGTAGCGGCCGCCGCCGGTGGCGATGCACGGCGGGCTCTCAATATTCTTGAGGTAGCCACAGACCTTGCCGAGCTGGATGCCGATGGCCACTCCAGGATATCCGAGGACCATCTGGAGCAGGTGCTTCAAACCAGCCTCCGGCGTTTCGACAAAGGCGGTGACGTTTTCTACGACCAGATTTCGGCACTGCACAAATCGGTTCGTGGCTCAGACCCTGACGGTTCGCTTTACTGGCTCTGCCGGATGCTGGATGGCGGCTGCGACCCGCTTTATGTGGCCCGGAGGCTGGTGCGCATTGCCAGCGAGGACATTGGCAATGCCGACCCAAGGGCGCTGCAGCTGTCCATGGACGCCTGGGAAGCCCAGGAACGCCTGGGATCCCCAGAGGGCGAGCTGGCCCTGGCACAGGCGGTGACCTATCTGGCCATGTGCCCCAAGAGCAATGCCGTATACAAGGCCTTCAATCAGTGTATGGCGGATATCAGAAGCGATCCGGATTACGAAGTGCCGGTACACCTCAGAAACGCCCCCACAAAACTACTGAAAAGCATGGGCCACGGTAACGAATACCGCTATGCCCATGACGAACCCGAGGGTTTTGCCGCCGGCGAATCCTATTTGCCCGAGGCCATACATCAACGCCGGTATTACCAGCCACTGGCCCGGGGGCTGGAAATCAAGCTTGCTGAAAAGCGTGACCGACTGCACGAAAAAAACCGCACCAGCCCGCAGAAACGCTATCCACAGGGCTGAAATCCGCCCGGTTCAGGGCGCCGGGATTCCGCCCGGGTAGTCACAAGCCGCTTCAAAGGTATAATGCGCAGTTATCAAATGCGTCATCAGACCCAATTCTCATCAGATACGACCAATTCAGGATAATCATGCTCGATCCCAAACTTGTTCGCTCACAGACTGAAGAAATCGCCCGTCGGTTGAAGGTCAAACACTTTGATTTTGACCGGGCTACCTTTGATCAGCTGGAAGAGCGCCGCCGAGCGCTTCAGGTAAAGACAGAAAACCTGCAGAGCGAACAGAACCGTCGATCCAAATCCATTGGTAAGGCCAAGGCGGCAGGGGAAGACATTCAGCCGCTGCTGGATGAAGTCGAGCAGTTGAAAACCGACCGCTCAGCGGCGGAAGACGAGCTGAGAGTCCTGCAGGAGGAGCTGAACGGGTTCCTGGCCGCGATTCCCAATGTGCCGGACGAGGCCGTGCAGCCAGGTGACAGTGAAGACGACAACGTGGAGATCCGCAAGTGGGGTGAGCCCCGGTCGTTCAGCTTTGAACCCAGGGATCATGTGGCTCTGGGCGAACAGCTCGGCGGCCTGGATTTCGAAACCGCAACCCGCCTCGCCCATTCCCGTTTTGCGGTTATGCGCGGGCCAGTCGCACGTCTGCACCGTGCCCTGGCGCAGTTCATGATCAACCTGCACACCGATGAACATGGCTACACCGAAGCCTATCTGCCTTACCTGGTTAACGCCGATACGCTCTATGGCACGGGCCAGTTGCCGAAATTCGAAGCCGATCTGTTCAAGATGGAAGGCGAAAATCCGCTTTATCTGATTCCGACGGCGGAGGTTCCGGCAACAAACCTGGTCAGCGACTCCATTCTGGCAGACGACGAGCTGCCGTTGAAACTGGTCTGCCATACCCCCTGTTTTCGCAGTGAGGCCGGGTCCTACGGTCGTGACACACGCGGGATGATCCGTCAGCACCAGTTTGACAAGGTTGAACTGATCCACATTGTGCGCCCGGAAGAATCAGACGCCGCCCTTGACGCTCTTACCGGGCATGCGGAGAAGGTATTGCAGCTTCTGGAATTGCCGTATCGCGTTATGGACCTGTGTGGTGGCGATATTGGTTTTGCTGCCGCCCGCACCTTTGACCTTGAAGTCTGGTTGCCGGGGCAGGGCAAGTACCGGGAGATCTCTTCGTGCTCCAACACCCGTGATTTTCAGGCACGGCGCATGCATGCAAGGTGGCGTAATCCGGAAACCAAAAAGCCGGAGTCCGTGCACACGCTGAATGGCTCCGGCCTGGCGGTGGGCAGGGCGTTGATTGCCGTGCTTGAGAACTACCAGCAGGAAGACGGCAGCGTTCTGGTTCCTGAGGTTCTGAGGCCCTATATGGGAGGTTTGGAAAAGATCCAATGAGTGATAGAACAGGTGATGCACCATGGAAGTGCGTAACAGCCAAGCCGGCCCCGGTTCGGTACAGGAAAAACCCGGTCACCGATAATCCGAACAGCTCCGAAGGCGAGGTCGCGCTGGTGGGTGCCGGCCCGGGTGACCCCGAGCTGCTGACGCTCAAGGCCTGGCGGCTGATCCAGTCAGCCGAGGTTGTGCTGTACGACCGGCTGGTGTCGCCGGAAATCATGGCGCTGATTCCAGAGGCAGCCGAGAAAATCCACGTCGGAAAACAACGGGCGAATCACACGCTGCCCCAGGATCAGATCAATCACCGGCTGGTAGAGCTGGCCCGCGAGGGACGTAAAGTAGTGCGCCTGAAAGGCGGTGACCCCTTCATTTTTGGCCGGGGCGGGGAAGAGATCGAAACCCTGGCCGCAGCCGGTGTCCGGTTTCAGGTGGTGCCAGGTATCACAGCGGCGTCTGGTTGCGCGGCCTATGCGGGTATCCCGTTGACCCATCGTGATCACGCCCAGTCCGTCCGTTTCGTGACGGGTCACCTCAAGAACGATACCTGCGACCTGCCGTGGAAGGATTTTGTCCAGAATAATCAGACACTGGTGTTCTACATGGGCCTGGTGGGCCTGCCGATCATCTGCCAACAGCTGATTGCCCATGGCATGTCGGAAGAGATGCCGGTCGCGTTAGTGTCTCGGGGAACAACCCCCGAGCAGAAGGTGGTGGTTGGAAATCTCTCAACGATTGTGGCGCGGGTCGACAGCGAGACCATCTCGCCACCGACGCTGGTGATCATCGGGCAGGTTGTTGCTCTGCGAGAGAGCCTGGACTGGGTTGCAAGTGTTCCCATGCAACCCGGCCAGGACTGAGCAGAGCCCCCGGAGGAATAAAAGGTGGGATCAGCCCTGGGCTTTGCGCCCGGGCAGTACGTCTTTCAGCTTGTCGCGCATATCCCGCAGTGCTTTTTCCGTGGTGTCCCAGTCGATGCAGGCATCGGTGATGGACACGCCGTACTTCAGATCCTTCAGGTTTTCAGGAATCGACTGATTGCCCCAGTTCAGGTGGCTTTCCACCATCAGGCCCTGAATGGACTGGTTACCCTCGAGAATCTGATGGGTAATGTCCTGGATCACCAGCGGCTGGATTGCCGGATCCTTGCTGGAATTGGCATGGCTGCAATCCACCATGATGGATTTTCTCAGCTTCGCCTTCTCAAGCGCCTGCTCGCACAGGGCGACGCTCACTGAATCGTAGTTGGGCTTGCCGCCACCGCCGCGCAGAACCACGTGACCGTAATTGTTGCCCCGTGTTCGGATGATGGACACCTGACCCTGCTGGTTGATACCCAGGAAGCTGTGGGGATGGGACACAGAGTTCATGGCGTTCACTGCCACATCAAGACTGCCGTCTGTGCCATTCTTGAAGCCGATCGCCATGGACAGGCCGCTACTCATCTCGCGGTGAGTCTGGGATTCGGTGGTGCGGGCACCGATCGCGGACCAGGAAATGGTGTCCTGCAGGTACTGCGGGGAAATCGGGTCAAGTGCCTCGGTTGCCGTGGGCAGGCCAAGTTCGGAGATATCAATCAGCAGGCGACGACCAATGTGCAGGCCCTGTTCGATGTCAAAGGTATCGTTCAGGTGCGGATCATTGATCAGGCCTTTCCAGCCAACCGTTGTGCGCGGTTTTTCGAAATACACGCGCATGACAATCAGCAGTGTGTCGCTGAGCTCGTCGGCCAGGGTTTTCAGTTTCTGCGCGTACTCACGGGCGGCATCGACGTCGTGGATGGAGCAGGGGCCAACCACCACAAACAGCCGGTGGTCCTTGCCATCCATAATGTCGTAAATCGCCTGGCGGCCCTTTTCGACGGTATCGGCTGCTTTCTCAGACAGCGGTAATTCCTGTTTGAGCGCTTCAGGGGTGATTAACTGCTCCTGACTCGCCACATTCAGATTCTCTATTTTGGTGCCCGACATGCTTTTGTTATCCCTGATTCTGACCGTTGCCATCGGGGATAGTGTATAACTGGGTGTAGTACCCCGAGGCAGAAAACATCGTGTGAACGTCACTTAAAATGGCTACGCGGGGCACGATTGCAGTAAACCCCTGCGAGGTGGTTATACTGCGTCATTTAACACACCTTTTCAACGCTTCTGACGCGCGGAGAATGGATGCAGCAAGGCAGGCAATTACTGTCACTGGAACAGGCCAAAAAACGGATTGGCGACGTGCTTTCCGGTATCCGGGTTCCCGATCTTCCTTACCCGGTGGGCAAACCGGAAAAAGAGTCCGTCAGCGACTGGACACCGCTTTTGATGTCCTGCTGGACGGAGCAGCGGGATGAGCCCGTCAGCCATGTCATTCGCTCGGTCTCGCTGACCTGGTCGGTGCGACAGATCAACGCGGCTTATGTCTCTGACCGCATCATGGACGTTTTCCTCAAATCCAGCGGGTTGCACCCGGAGCTGGCAGGACGCCTTGCCCGTCTTCGCTTTTTCCTCGCCTGGCGAATGAACCTTGAAGGTGGTGGCCTGTTCAATGACGCCCTGATGAACTGGCTCGACAGCTTTCAGGACCATCGGGGCTGGAGCGCTAACAGTGGCCGGTCTTCAAGGCTGCTGCTTGACCAGCTTGACGCCCTGACCATTGAAGTCGCCGGCTGTTTTGAAAGCGGTGACACCACGGCCGTCATGGCGTTTTGCCAGCAATGGATTGCCGACGCCGAAAAACGGGAGCAGCAGACCGAGCGCCTGCGCGAGCGGCTGTTGAAAACCGAGCAGGGCGCTGCCCGGCAACGTCGGGCAGAACACACAGCCCGGGCGCTGATCGGGCGCGCCATGAAAGGCCGCCAACTGCCTGAGCCTATTGTTCAGTTCGTGATGGAGACCTGGTTTCCGCTGCTCAAGCAGATTATCTGGGAAGAGGGTCTGGACGGCGATAACTGGCGGCATGCCAGTAAGCTGCTGGAGTGGCTGGTCTGGATTGGCGACCCCAAGCTTTCCGATAAGGACAAGAACCGGCTTTATACCGTAGGCGAGCAGATTGGGGACCGCATTAATGATGTGTGGAGCCGGCTGAACAAAAAGCCTCTTCCAGAGGCGTCTCTTGCGGGCATTCAGTCAGTGATGGTCCAGCGCCTCAGAGGCGAGGTTCCTGAACTTGTGCCTGCGTTGCCGCCGGCCGACCGTTTTTCCTGGGACTCATCCTGGCTGGCGCTGGAGCCGGTACCAGAGTCTGACTACCGGGAAATGGCTCAGAAGTGGTATGTGGAAGGTGAAGGCGCTAAAGAGCAGCGCCGGTTCTTCCTGACCTTGCTGGAGGACACCCAGGAAGTACTCTGGACCAATGGCGCTGGCGTCAGACTGGGGTTTTCGCCCTGGTCGGTATTCAGATCCGATTTTGATCAGGGTGTACTGAGGCCGTTGGCGCCGATCAGACCCTTCGGCGAGGTTCTCGCTGAAACGGTGACGGCCCTGTCCAATGTGTTGCAGCGCCAGATGCAGCAACGCAAACAGGCGGCGGAAGACGCCCAGAAAAAGGCGGCCGCCTTGCGCAAGGAAAAAGAGCAGGCCGAAAAGGTTCGTGCGGCGCAGCAGGCAGCGGAGGCTGCAGAGAAGGAGCGTCTGCGCCTGGAGGCCGAGGCTCAGCGACAGGCCGATCAAGACGCGGAAGCGGCAAGATTGCGGCAGGAAAAAGAAGTGGCAGCCCGGATTCTGGTTGAAGGCATCAAGCTCGGCGGGTGGATTGTGGTTGAAAATCGTGATTCCCCTGGGGAACCTCGACGTCTCAAACTGGCCGTGCGCATCAACGCGTCCCGTAAACTGGTGTTTGTGGACCGGCTGGGCCTGAACCGTCGGGAGTACATTGAGGACGCCCTGATTGAGGACGTGGTTGAGGGAAATGTGCGGGTGCTGGGTGTTTCGGCGGAGTTTGACGATACGCTCTCGAGAGTGGTCGGGCGGATCCGGGTTGGAAAGCAATAACGGCCTTTTCTGGTTGGGTGATGGCTATGAGTGATATCGACTACAGTTTCGGCAACGAAGATGATCCATCCGGGTCTGCGGATAACCGCTCCGAATACCGGCTGGCCGGAAGCGCCCAGGTGACTCTGGAGCTGGAATCCAGGGATCCTGAAAGTACCGATGAAACGCCAGCCAGGAACCTGAGTTTGAAGACCCGGGACCTGTCTGCCCAGGGTTTCTCGGTCATTACCCGCGAACCCTTGCTGGAACACGCCCTGTTGAGGGCGTGGATAAAGCTTGAAGGGGAAGCGGAACCGTTTCAGCTGACCGTGGATGTGGTCTGGTGTCGCCCAGGCGCCGGCGGCGAGTGGCTGGTCGGCCTGCGAATACTGGAGTCAGATGACACCGCCTATCTGGAATGGGCAGAAGCGGTGGCCCGGGCGATGTCCGAGGATTGATCTTTCAACCCCCGGCAATCAGGGCTGTTACTCTTCGAGTTCGCCCATTCCGGTGATGTTGAAACCACCGTCAACGTACATGATTTCCCCGGTAATGCCGCTGGCCATGTCGGAGCACAGGAATGCGGCGGCATTGCCCACTTCTTCGGTGGTCACGTTCCGGCGCAGGGGTGCCCGCCTGGCGTTCTCTGCAAGCATTTTACGAAAGCTCCTGATGCCGGACGCCGCCAGCGTTTTGATCGGCCCGGCAGAAATCGCATTGACACGAATGCCGTCACGCCCAAGGCTGCCGGCCATGTAGCGGACGCTGGATTCCAGCGAGGCTTTGGCCAGACCCATCACGTTGTAGTTCTGAAGCACTTTTTCGGCGCCCAGATAGCTCAGGGTGAGCAGGGAGCTGTTCTCATGCATCATTTTCTTGCCGGCTTTGGCCAGGGCTACGAAACTGTAAGCGCTGATATCGTGGGCGATCCGGAAGCCTTCCCGGGTGGTGACGTCCACAAAGTTGCCGTCAAGCTGGTCTCCCGGCGCAAAGCCGACGGAGTGAACGATGATGTCGATCTTGTCCCAGTGCTTGTTCAGCTCGGTAAATACGTTTTCAATTTCTTCGTCGCTGGCCACATCGCAAGGGAAAATCAGGTCGCTGCCCCATTCTTCGGCAAATTTTGCAACCCGGGGTTTCAGCTTTTCATTCTGGTATGTGAGCGCCAGTTCGGCGCCTTGCTGATGGAATGCTTCGGCAATGCCATGGGCAATGGAAAGTTTGCTGGCAACCCCAACAATCAAGGCGCGCTTGCCGCTGAGTAAACCCATAATGATTCTCCCTTTAAATGCTGTTCAGCGCATTATCACTGAACCGGCTTCTGCCAAGTAACACTCAATTGGTCGTAGTAACGCTCAATTGGTCGTGGATTGAAAACCGCGCTCAGCTATAAAACAGCGAAGCGCTCAGTAATTCCCGGGTGTAATTGTGCTGCGGGTTGTGGAAGATGTCGGCGGCGTCACCGTATTCGACGATTTTTCCATTTTTCAGAACCAGTAGTTTATGGCTGAGGGCCCGCACAACCGCAAGGTCATGGCTGATGAATACATAGCTTAGACCATATTTTTCCTGAAGGTCTCTCAGCAGATGAATGACCTGTTTCTGAACCGTGCGATCGAGAGCCGACGTTGGTTCATCCAGAATGATCAGCTCGGGCTGGAGCACCAGGGCGCGGGCAATGGCGATACGCTGGCGCTGGCCGCCGGAAAATTCATGGGGGTAACGATGGCGGGCTTCCGGATCGAGGCCTACATCGGTCAGGGCCTGAACCACCCGCTGATCCTGTTCCTGCGCCGAGGCCGGGGTATGGATTTCCAGCCCTTCGCGGACAATTTCTGCCACTGACATCCGTGGGCTCAGGCTGCCAAACGGGTCCTGAAACACGATCTGGATCTGGCGGCGATAGGGCCGGAACTGTTTCTGGGTCAGGGGCCCGAGCTCGGTTCCGGCCAGGCGGATGGACCCGGTACACGCAGTCAGCTTCAGCAAAGCATGGCCAATGGTGGTTTTGCCACTGCCGCTTTCACCAACGATACCCAGGGTTTCCCCACGATTGAGGGAAAAGCTGTTCTGGTCGACTGCCTGGAACCAGTCTCTGGGCTTGCCGAACAGCGAGCGCCGGGTGGTGAAGCGAACGTCAAGCCCTGACACCTCCAGCAGAGGCTGGTCCTGAATCGCGATGGCCGGTGGCGAAGCCGGTGGTTCTGCGTCGAGCAGTTTGCGGGTGTAAGGGTGTTGCGGGCTTTCGAACAGCGTTTCGGTGGCGGCTGACTCCACAACCTTGCCCTGTTCCATCACCACCACCTGATCTGCGTAGCGGCGAACAATCGACAGGTCGTGGGTGATCAGCAGAATGGCCATGCCGAGTTTGTGCTGCAGGTCCCGAAGCAATTCCAGCACCTGCTTCTGAACGGTAACGTCCAGTGCAGTGGTGGGTTCGTCGGCAATCAACAGGTCCGGCTCATTGGCAAGGGCCATGGCAATCATGACCCGTTGTTTCTGGCCGCCGGAGAGTTGATGTGGGTAGCTGGAAAGCCGTTCTTCTGCCCGGGGTATACCGACCAGTTCCAGCAACTCGATACATCGCGCCCGAGCCTGCTTGTCGCGCAGGCCACGGTGAAGGGCCAGGGTCTCACTGATCTGCTTTTCAACCGTATGCAGCGGATTCAGTGAGGTCATGGGTTCCTGGAAAATCATGCTGATTTTGCGGCCACGAATCTGTCGCAGGCGCTTTTCGATGACGGCCAGCATGTTTTCACCCTGGAACTGGATACTGCCCGACGGGTAACTGGCGTGGCGCTCGTCCAGCAGGCGCAGAATCGACAGCGCAGAAACCGATTTGCCGGAACCGCTCTCGCCGACCAGGGCCAGGGTCTGGCCCTCGCTGATCGACAGCGACAGGTTGTCCACGGCCCTGATGGTGCCGTCGAAGCTGATGGACAGGTTGTTGATTTCCAGCAATGGCGACATGTCAGTTCTTTCTCGGGTCAAAGGCATCGCGGACCGCTTCGCCCACAAATACCAGCAGCGTCAGCATGATCGACAGCGACACGAATGCGGAAATGCCGAGCCAGGGAGCGTGCAGGTTGGCCTTGCCCTGGGCAATCAGTTCACCCAGTGACGGCGAGCCCGAGGGCAGGCCGAAGCCAAGGAAGTCCAGCGAGGTCAGCCCGGTAATAGCGCCGGTCAGGATAAACGGCAGAAACGTCAATGTGGCCACCATGGCATTAGGCAGAATATGCCGGAACATGATCTTGCGGTTACCCAGGCCAAGGGCCCGGGCGGCTTTGACGTATTCGAAATTCCGGGCCCGCAGGAATTCAGCGCGCACCACATCCACCAGCCCCATCCAGCTGAACAGAAGCATGATGCCAAGTAGCCACCAGAAGTTGGGCTGGACAATGCTGGAGAGAATGATCAGGAGGTAGAGCACCGGCAGGCCGGACCAGATTTCGATGAATCGCTGGCCGATCAGATCTACCTTGCCGCCGTAGAATCCCTGAATGGCGCCCACGGCCACACCCACAATGCAGCTCAGGATCGTAAGGATAAGCCCGAACAGGACGGATATCCGGAACCCATAAATGACTCGGGCGGCGACATCGCGGCCCTGGTCGTCAGTGCCAATCCAGTTCTCGGCGCTGGGTGGCGCCGGTGAGGGCACTTCCAGGTTGTAATTGGTGGTGTTGTAGCTAAAACGGATGGGCGGCCATACCATCCAGCCGTCTGCTTCAATGGCATCGGATATGAACGAATCCCGGTAGTCAGCTTCGGTGGGCAGAAAACCCCCGAAGGTTTCTTCCGGAACGCTTTCGACCACCGGGAAATAGAGCTCGCCCTGATAGGACACGATCAGGGGTTTGTCATTGGCAATCAGCTCAGCGCACAACGATAGGCCAAACAGTGCCAGGAAAATCCACAGCGACCAGAAGCCACGCCGGTTGTTGCGGAAATTACGCAGCCGTCGCTGCTGTATCGGGGTCAGGGTCATGCGCCCTCCCGACTTTCGAAGTCAATTCGCGGGTCCACCAGTACGTAGGTGATGTCGCTGATCAGCTTCAGTACCAACCCCATCAGGGTGAAGATGTACAGGGTGCCGAACACCACCGGGTAGTCGCGGTTCAGCGCCGCTTCGAAGCCCAGTAGTCCCAGTCCGTCCAGCGAGAAAATCACCTCGATTAGCAGTGAACCGGTGAAAAACAGCGCCACCAGAACGCCGGGCAGGCTGGCAATCACGATCAGCATGGCGTTACGGAAAACATGGCCGTAAAGCACCTGTTTTTCTTCCAGGCCTTTGGCGCGGGCGGTTACCACATACTGCTTGCTGATCTCATCCAGAAAAGAATTCTTGGTCAGTAACGTCAGGGTGGCAAAACCGCCAATCACATTGGCCGTCACCGGCAGCGCAAGGTGCCAGAAATAGTCGCCCACCTGCTGGTACCAGGTCATCTGGTCGAAATTCGAGGACGTCAGCCCGCGCAAGGGGAACCAGTCAAGATAGCTGCCGCCGGCAAACAGCACAATCAACAGGATGGCAAACAGGAAGCCTGGTATGGCGTAGCCGATGACGATGGCGGAACTGGTCCACACATCGAACCGTGAACCATCCGAAACCGCTTTGCGCACCCCCAGGGGGATCGATATCAGGTAGATAATCAGCGTTGACCAGAGACCAAGAGAGATGGAAACCGGCATCTTGTCGATAATCAGTTCCATCACCGTGCGCTGGCGATAGAAAGATTCACCGAAATCGAAGGTGGCGTAATCTCCGAGCATTTTCAGAAAGCGTTCATGGGCGGGCTTGTCGAAGCCGTACATGACCTCGATTTCTTTCAACAGTTCGGGGGGAAGGCCACGTGAACTGCGACTGTCGCCGCCCGATGAAATCTCGCCTCCTGAACCACCGCCGCTGGCCCGGTCCAGGGTATTGCCTCCGAAGCCTTCCACCTGGGCAATCATCTGCTCTACAGGCCCGCCGGGTGCGGCCTGCACGATGATGAAATTCAGCAGCATGATCCCGACCAGGGTCGGTATGATCAGCGCCAGCCGTCTCAGTATATAGCTGCCCATCTAGAGATGCTCCGCGGGGGTTCGGTCAGGCCAGGGCAGCATGGATTAGCGTTCGACCCACCAGTTGTTCACATCGGCGCCGTTTTTCGGAACCGATTCAGGGCGTTTCAGGAAAGACCAGTAAGCAATGCGGTCGCTGGCCAGGAACCAGTTGGGAATCACGTAGTGGCCGTGCAGCAGCACCCGATCCAGAGCGCGGGTTCGTTGAACCAGTTCGTCCCTGTTTGGCGCGCCGATTAGATATTCCACCAGTTCATCCACCACAGGGTCGCTGACGCCTGCCAGATTGCGAGTGGCATCCTGTTTCGCGGAGGATGAATGCCAGTAGCCTCGCTGTTCATTGCCGGGGGAGTCCGACTGTGGGAAAACGCCTACCGTCATATCGAAATCACGAGTGCGCCAGCGCTCTGCATACTGATTGGAATCCACCAGTCTGACCGCTACGTCGATGCCCAGTTTTTCAAGGTTGTTCTTGAAGGGCAGAATGACCCGTTCAAACGTCTTCTGGAACAGCATTACTTCAAAGGCAAGTGGCTCGCCCGTTGCTTTCTTGATCATGGTGCCATCTTCGATGGCGTAGCCGGCGGCACGCAACTGGGTCAGTGCGTCCCGAAGGTTGTCCCGCATGGTACGGCCGTCCCCCGTTGAGGGTGGTGCGTACTCGGTTGTGAATACCGCTTCCGGAAGCTGATCGCGATAGGGCTCGAGGATTTCCAGTTCCCGACCCGCTGGTAGACCGGACGACGCCAGCTCACTGTTTTCAAAATAGCTTTTGGTGCGCGTGTACTGACCGAAAAACAGATTCTGGTTGGCCCACTGAAAATCGAAGCCATAAGCCAGGGCCTTTCGAACCGCGGGGTCCTTGAAAACCTCCCGTCGGGTATTGAAGACGAACGCCTGCATGCCGGCGGGCCGGCTGTGTTCGATGGCTTCCGTGGTGATTTTACCTGTGTCGAAGGCATCGCCGGTATAGGCTGTAGCCCAGTTTTTGGCCTGTGACTCTACACGGAAGTCATAGTTGCCGGCACGGAAGGATTCAAGCGCCACCGTATCATCGGTGTAGTACTCGTAGGTGACGGTGTCGAAATTGAAGCGGCCTTTGCGAACGCCAAGGTCTTGTGCCCAATAGTCCTCGACCCGCTGATAGCTGACCGAACGGCCAGCCTCGAACCTGCCAATTTGGTAAGGGCCGCTGCCTACCGGCTTGTCAAGGCCGTTTTCGCCGAAGGTGCGTTCTGCCCAGTAATGGCTTGGCAGAATAGGCAACTGGCCGATGATCAGGGGAAGTTCACGGTTAACGGTGCTGGAAAAATCAAACCGCACACGCTGCGGCCCTTCAACGGTGACCTTGCTGATGTCCTGATAGTAGCTTCGATAGCGGGGGTGTCCTTCCGTTGTTAACAGCTCAAAGGAGAACTTCACGTCTTCGGCGGTAATGGCCTCGCCATCGTGAAATCTGGCCCCGTCACGGAGGTTGTAGATAACGTAGCTGCGATCTTCCGGTGTCTCGATGGATTCAGCAATCAGGCCATAGACCGAAAAAGGCTCGTCGTCTGATGAGGCCAGCAGAGTGTCATACAGGTAGGTTTCAACACCGGCCGCAGAAATGCCCCTGGCGACGAAGGGGTTGAAGGAATCGTAGCCATTGGCCACCACGGCCATGCGCAGTTCCCCGCCTTTGGGGGCGTCGGGATTGACGTAGTCAAAATGGCTGAAGCCTTCCGGGTATTTGACCTCGCCGTGCATGGCCAGGCCGTGTGTCGGCTCAGTTGACGCCTGACCCGGCATCGAAAGTGTCGCCAACGCCGCCAGGGCAAGGCCTGTGAGAACTCGCTTACTGTTGGATGTCGGGGCAGTGCGTTTCGTTGTCATAGAACTCGCGCGTTCAGGTTAAGGGGGCTCAGGGGCTGTTTCTGATATCGACGTAGAGTACCAGACTTTGCCCGGGCTGCAGATAACGGGACGTGTTCAGGTTGTTCCAGCTTGCGATGTCGCTCACATTGACGGCAAACCGGTTGGCAATTCGGGACAGTGAATCGCCTTTACGCACCCGGTAGCCCACTCTTCTGACCATGCCGTCATCGCCTCGAAGATTAGCCTGGGACGCTTTGGCCATCTGGGTTGCCCGCGGGGATTTTGACCAGATGACCAGGTCCTGACCAGGCATCAGTGGGTCGCCGGGCGCCATGCCATTCCAGGACGAAAGCTCCCGAACGCTGACTTTATGTTCACGGGCGATATCCCAGAAGGTGTCGCCGGAGCGGACCGTGTAATCCACCCGTTTGCCCCCGGCGCTGCGGCCGGCGTTGTCCTGCTTGCGACTCAGGCGTTCAGCTGCACTGAGGCTGTAGGTGTCCGCGTCCTGGCTGGCAGAGGGGATCATGAGGCGCTGGCCGATGCGGATAATGTGGCTGTTGAGCTTGTTGACCTGCTGGATCACCGATGGGGTGGTGCCATAGCTTTGGGCAATGGAGCCGAGGGTGTCACCGGATTCCACTTCATAGCTGTGCCAGGAAACCCGTTCGGCTGGCCCCACGTCAGCAAGGGCCGTACGGAACGTATCGGCGTTCTGCACCGGTATCAAAAGACGGTGGGGCCCATCCGGTGAGGTCGCCCAGCGATTGAAAGACGGGTTCAGCAGATATATTTCTTCTATGTCAACCTGCGCCAGCCTGGCCGCCTGTGCCAGGTCAATCTGGGAGCCGGTATCAACAATCTCGAAATAAGGCTCGTCTTTTAGAGCTGGTAGCTCGATGTTGTATTTCGCGGGGTCTGCGAAGATCTTGGCCAGGGCAATCAGCTTGGGTGCGTAGGCCCGGGTTTCCCGGGGCAGGTCCAGTGACCAGAAATCAGTCGGCTTGTTTTGGTTACGGTTCCGGCGCATCGCGCTATTAACGGTACCGCCACCGCTGTTATAGGCGGCAAGAGCCAGCATGTAATCGCCATCGAAACGCTTTGCCAGGCGCTCCAGGTAATTGAAAGCGGCATCGGTTGCTGCAACCACATCCCTGCGCTCGTCATGCCACCAGCTCTGGGTCAGGCCGAAATATTTACCGGTAGACGGTATGAACTGCCATAGCCCGGCGGCGCGGCCGTGGGAATAGGCAAATGGATCAAACGCACTTTCGACAATGGGCAGCAGCACCAGTTCTGTCGGCAGGCCGCGTTTTTCCGCTTCATTGAGAATGTAATAGAGGTAGCGACTGCCGCGCTCGGACACGCGGTCGATGTAGCGGGGATGGGATTTGTACCAGTTCAGCTGTGAGCGCACTCTTTGCTGATCGACATCGTGGTTCAGTGCAAACCCTTTGCGCAATCGCTCCCAAAGGTCGGGTTCCGGAACATTCGCGGGTTCCACCGCTTTATCTGTCTCAGCCGTCGGCCCGGACGGCTCGTCCAGTTTCTCCCGCGCGTCCTCTGCCGTTGCTTTCATAGAAGGCTCAATGGCGTCGTCAAGCTTTGTGCGAGTGGCCTTGACAGCGCGCGCCTGCTCGGCCTCGTCGCCGCTTTCAACCGCTTCTTTCAGACCTTCGTCGCCGGCGGCAACACTCAGTTTTTCGGAATCCAGAACATCGTCCGATGAGCTCTGCTGGCTGGAAGGCAGCATCTGACATCCGCTGGTCAGGGCGCCTATAAAAAGCAGTGTCGGCAGGTGGTAAAGACTCATAATAAAATATCCGGATGGCTGGGAATGGCCGGGCCACACAGTGCCCGGCCGGGCAGATCAGTGTAGATGCGAGTCTATGGGAAGCCTTTCTGGGCGGTCAACATGGCTCGCGTTACGTCACTGACAGAATTTGTTAAAAACCGGTCAGAAATTGTCTTTTCCATGGCGTGTGGCCGCAAACACGTCATCATCGGTGGCACAAGCCAGGCCTCTCTGGCTGGCATATTCCCTGGCTGACTCGACCAGGTTGCGGTCATCCCAGCGCAGGAACGGATTCAGTTTTTTCTCAGCGCCGATGGTCGACGGTACAGTGGGCTGGCCGCGGTCTCGCAGGTCCTGGCAATGAGCCTCAAATGCTTTCAGTTCAGAATCCGCCGGCAGCCAGTGGCGGGCAAATCGGAGGTTGGCGAGGGTGTATTCGTGGGCGCAATAGACGGCTGTGGCGTCTGGCAGTTGCCTCAGTGCATCCAGCGATTTCCGCATCTGGGCAGGGGAACCTTCAAACAGCCGGCCACAGCCACAGACAAACAAAGTGTCGCCACTAAACAACACCGGGCGCCCGGCCACAGGGCCTTCGGAATAGAACGCGATGTGGTCGAGTGTGTGCCCGGGAACATGAAACACCCTGAACGAGAGATTCTGCCAGGTCACAAGATCCTGCGCCTGGACCGGCTCTGTCACGCCTTTAAAGGGAGAATCTGCGGGCCCGACAATTCGGCAGTCGGGGTAGAGCGATGCAAGCCTGGCGATGCCGCCAGTATGGTCCGGATGATGATGGGTAACCAGAATGGTGTCCAGTACCAGACCTTCAGCCTCCAGGTGTTTGACGACCGGGTCGGCCTGGCCAGGGTCAACAATCAGGGCCCGGTGATTTTCATGATCGGCAAGGCACCAGATGTAATTATCGCTGAACGCGTGAATCGGGTTTATGGTCAGCATAGCTTTACCCATGTGCAGTCAGAATGTGGCTGTTATGATAGAGCAATAATTTTTTTCCTGCTCCCAGCTTTACGTGGGGCAATCATTTACGGACCGTTTGCTCGGATCCAGGGGGAGCAGCCATGGGCCAGGCCGCAGAAATCGATTACACCGCGCGCCACCAAAGCTTTGAAGACTGGTTCCAGACCCCGTTAGGGCGCTCTTTACTGGCTGATCAGCGGGCACAGGTAGACCGCCTGGCAGGGAAGCTTACAGGGGCAAGGCAGTTGCATGTTGCGCTGAGTCATCGGTTGCCCCTGGCGACCGGAACGGACTTTTCCCAACGCATACTGACCACGCCGACCTGGCAGGACGACATGCCGGACGGCGTTGCGGTCAGCGACGCAGACGAACTGCCATTCCCCGGGGATTCAATGGATCTGGTGATACTTCATCACACCGCGGATTTTTCACCTTACCCGCACCAGGCGTTGAGGGAAGCTTCCCGTGTTTTGAGAGGGGAAGGCTCTATTCTGTTGATCGGCTTCAATCCCGTCGGTCTCTGGGGGCTAAGGCGGTTGGTCTCGCGCCATGGTGCCGGTCCGTGGGGTGGCCGCTTCCTGCTGAAGTCGAGGATGGAAGACTGGCTTCGATTGCTGGACTTTACTATCGAGTCTACTGATTCGTGCTTCTTCAGAACGCCGTTACAGTCGGCGGCTTTCAATGAAAGCCGGGGCCTGGTTGAGCGTTTTTGTGCAAACCGACTCCTGCCCCTGGGAGCCTATTACTGTATCCTTGCCAAAAAAAGGGTCTACTCGAGGTTACCGCGAAAGCCGGCCTGGCGTAGCCAGAAGGTAATTCCGATCCCGGCGCGCGGCGCTGTTGGGGCCTCCAGAGGCTATTCCGGCAAGGGTTACCCGGAAGACTGAACTCCTGGGTGCGCCGGCATCTGTGCTTTGGGCGAGTTACAAAGAATCATTCAGGCGGAGGCAAAATGCCGGACACAGTGGTCATATACACAGACGGTGCCTGCAAGGGTAATCCTGGCCCCGGAGGCTGGGGCGCGGTGCTTTTCTATGGTAATGCCCGCAAATTGCTGCATGGCGGCGAAGCCGGTACAACCAATAACCGTATGGAGCTGATGGCTGCCATTCAGGGGCTGAAAGCGCTCAGGCGATCCTGTCGGGTAGAGCTCTATACGGATTCGCAATACGTTCGCAAAGGCATTACCGAGTGGATGCAGGGCTGGAAAAAAAACGGTTGGAAGACAGCTGCAAAAAAGCCGGTCAAGAACGAAGACCTTTGGCGCCAGCTAGACGAGGAGTTCGCCAGGCACAAGGTCAACTGGCACTGGGTTAAAGGGCACTCGGGCGACCCGGGCAATGAATTGGCGGATGAACTGGCCAACAAGGGCGTTGAGGAGCTGATGAACGCCTGATTCACCTGAGCCACCAAGCATTGAGAGACAAACTGTATGAGACAGATCGTACTGGACACCGAAACCACCGGCATCGACCCTGCAGAAGGGCACCGGATTATCGAAATCGGTTGCGTGGAAATGATTGAACGGCAGCTCACAGGTCGTCATTACCACGTGTATATCAATCCGGAGCGCGAGGTAGAAGCCGAAGCCATCACCATCCACGGGATAACCAACGAGTTTCTTGCGGACAAACCGATATTCTCGGACGTTGCCGACGAGTTCTTCGAGTTTATCAAGGGTGCCGAGCTGGTGATCCATAACGCCGCCTTCGACATTGGCTTTATGGATGCGGAATTCGCCCGCCTGAAATCGAAAAGAAAAACCACCGAGCACTGCAGCGTCGTCGATTCCCTGGCCATCGCCCGTAAAAAGCACCCGGGGCAGAAAAACAACCTGGATGCCCTGTGCAAACGTTATGGCGTGGATAACAGCAGTCGCGACCTGCACGGGGCGCTTCTGGATGCGGAGATTCTGGCTGATGTTTACCTGCTGCTGACCGGCGGCCAGACTGCCTTGTCGCTGGATGCCAACAGTGATAATGCCGGAGGTGTTCAGGCGATTCGTCGGGTTGATGCAAGCCGTCAGCCGCTGCCGGTCATCAGTGCCAGCGATGAGGAAGAAGAGGCTCACCGGGAGTTCATGGCGGCACTCGCTGCCAGGGCCGGGGATACCGTCTGGGATCGGCTTAAAACGTCAAATTAAGTCACGTATTGTTACATTTCCGCTTTCTTGAGCTACTTGAGTTTTGTGTTATAAGTAATGGTAAGTTCGCGAGTTTTAAGGACGCGGTGGTTTACGCAGAAAAATAACAGGAAGCGTTTATGGTTCAATCGTCTCTGGCGACGAAATCACAGTCCTTTGATCTGGTCAAAAGCGAGATTGAGCAGACCATAAAGAACGCTGAATCCAGCCTGGAGCGCTTTCAGGAAAACCGCGACAGCGGTGAGGACCTGCAGAACTGTGTCGATTACCTCAATCAGCTGAGAGGTATTTTCCTGCTGGTGGAACTGCGTGCCGGAACCCTTCTTTGCCAGGAAGCCGTTACCATGGCGAACGACGTACCCGTCGGCGCTAATGATGACAAGAATATCCTGCTGACCACCCTGAATAGCGCACTTTTCATTCTTCGGCGGTATGTCGAGTACTACCAGCAGCAACGTGCCGACCACCCGGAACTTCTGCTGCCGGTCATCAATGATCTGAGGGAAGCCCGCCGGGAAAAGCCTTATCCGGAATCCTGTTTTTTCGAGATTGACGTCAAGGAACGGCCGGATTTCTGCAGCAAAATGAGCGTCGAGCCATTTGAAGGCAATGAAGCCGAGTATGAAATCCTGGCTCGCCGGATGCGTCTGACCTTCCAGGTAGCCCTGTTGGGCGTTCTGCGCGAAAAGAATGACATTGTGAGCAAGAAGCTTTTCAGCCGATCGGCGCGGGGATTCGTCAGGTTGTGCCAGGGCCAACCCATGGGGCAGATGTGGTGTCTGGTGTCCATGGTTGCTGATGCGATGCTGGATCGCAACATGGGCTTCAGCAAAGCGCGTAAACGCCTGCTGATGCGTATCGAGAAATACTCACGGGAAGTGGTCTATGTGGGTAAGGTGGCGACCGCCAAGGATGCCCCGGATTCATTGATCCGCGACCTCGTCTACCTGCTGTATCGCAGTGGTTCCGCCAACCCGGAAGTGATGTCAACGCTCTCGGCTTTCGGACTGGCACCCACAGAATTCCCCGACAGCATGTTCGATGCCCACGCCCGTCGGCTTTATGGCCCGGGAACAGACGTTCTGCAATCCCTGTCGACGGCCCTGCAGGACGAGCTGAATCAGTTGAAAGACAAGCTTGATATTGTTGAGCGAGGTATCGAGCCCGACCTGGCCGAGCTCAGTTCCATTGCGGATCTGCTAGAACGGCTGGCCAATACGCTGATCATGCTGGACCTTAATCAGCTTGCCGCCATGGCGCGGGCGGAGGCGACCAAGCTTCGCAAATGGGAAGAGGAAAGCCGTCTGCCCGCGGAAACCGAACTCTACCTGCTGGCGGACTCGGTGCTGGGCATCGAAGATGCGGTGATGCAGATTGTCACACGTGGCATTACCTCGGAAACCGACGCCCTGGCTGGCGGGCAGCGCACACGGGAAGAGTCGCTCTATCTTCGCGAGGCAACGTTTGTTGTCGCTGATGAGGCGAAAAGCGCACTGACTCTGGCAAAACGGGCCATTACGGCATTTATTGAATCCGATTACGATAAGCTGCACCTGGCAAATCTGCCCGGAACTCTCCACAGCATCTGGGGAGGGCTCGAAATGCTGGATGACAGGGAAGCCGCCAAAGTTCTGGCCCGGGTTGCCGAGTCGATTCAGCACCGGCTTCTGGATGCCCGCGAACCGCCAGCGGCGCAGGTGCTGGAGGCCCTCGCAGATGGCCTGACGTCGCTCGAGTATTACATTGAAAGTTTGGGCCGCAGGGAAGAGCGCAACCTCGATCTTCTCAAACTGGCAGAGTCGTCACTGGAAGACGTCGGGCTTTAACGGCCCCAGCCCGTTTCTTCGGCCATAAAAAAACCCTGCCTTGGCAGGGTTTTCTGGTTCTGCGAGAGCGGGCGACTTCAGCCCATATCAAACAGTTCACCCAGTTTGGTCGCGAGCATCATATCGCCTTCAGCGCGCAGCTGGCCGGCCATGAACGCCTGCATGCCATCGGTCTCGCCGGAAACAATACCCTGAAGTGTCTCTGAATTCATGATTAGGGTGACGGAAGGGTCGTCGTGCGGGCCCTCGGCCTTGGTGCAGGTTCCGTCCTTGATCACCAGGTGATAGGTTTTATCGTCTTCAATGTCGAACTGGAATACCAGGTCCAGGCCCTGAGCTGCGTCAGCATTGAAATTCTGTTCCAGTTTGTCAAATACCTGAGCTACGGACATTTTTTTACCCTTTTATATGTTTGATCTTGGCGTTTGCTAAGCCGTTTCGAGTTCGACTTTAGGGGCACATAAATCCAGTGTCAAGCTTGATCGAACGCTTGTTTTAATTTCCCGGCTTGTACCCCTCAACACCTCGGTTACAATCGGGAACGCTAAAGACTCACTCTGGAGAAACAACTTGGAATTTCTGACGGATTTTGGACTGTTCATCGCCAAAACGGCCACTCTGGTGGTGGCCCTTATAGTCGTGGTATCGGTCATCGCCTCGGCTGCGCAAAAAGACAAGGGTGACGCCAGTGAGGACGGTGAATTGAAAGTTCGCAAGCTGAACGATAAGTACCGCAAGCTTCGCGAGCATCTGCAGTCAAAGCTTCGTTCGGAAGGCGAGCGAAAACGCTGGGAAAAACTGCAGAAAAAGGAAGACAAGGCAAAACGTAAAGAAGAAAAAGCCAGACAGAAGCAGTCTGGCGATGAACAGTCCGAGCAGGCGGCGCGGGTGTTCGTGCTTGATTTCGATGGGGATATCAAGGCCAGCGATACGGATCCGTTAAGGCGTTCGATTACCGCCGTTCTGAGCATAGCCGACCCCGAAAAAGACGAAGTGGTTGTACGCCTGGAGAGTGGCGGTGGCATGGTTCATTCATATGGCCTGGCGGCAGCTCAGCTTGATCGGATTCGGGCCAAGGGTATTTCCCTGACCGCCTGCGTGGACAAGGTCGCTGCCAGTGGCGGCTACATGATGGCCTGCGTGGCAGACCGTATTGTGGCCTCGCCCTTTGCCATTCTTGGGTCCATTGGTGTAGTGGCGCAACTGCCGAACTTCCACCGGTTGCTCAAGAAAAACGACGTGGATTTTGAGGTGCTCACTGCTGGTGAGCACAAACGCACCCTGACCATTTTTGGCGAAAACACCGAAAAGGGCAGAGCAAAGTTTCTGGAAGACCTGGAAGACACCCACGTACTGTTCAAGGACTACGTCAGCGAGCGCCGACCAGGGCTGGACATTTCCGCCGTGGCAACCGGCGAGATCTGGTTTGGTCGCCGCGCCCTGGAAGTCAATCTGATTGATGAGATCAAAACGTCCGACGAATATCTCATTGAAGCCTGCGACCGGGCAGACGTAATCTCGGTAACCTACCAGCGTAAGCGGACGCTGCCGGAAAAACTTGGGCTTGCCACCAGTGCAGCACTCGAGCACACCGTATGGCGTATCATCGGTGCCTTCCGTAATCAGAAAATCCAGTAAAGCCAACGTAAACGGGGAATATGATGACAGACACAACCGAATTCAGAGCGTGGCGGGTGGAGGAATCCAACGGCGATTATGTCGGCTCGGAAAAGACTCTTCGGGTGGCGGACCTCCCGGAAAACGAAGTGTTGATCAAGGTCTCTCATTCTTCCCTGAACTATAAGGATGCGCTGTCTGCATCCGGCAACAAGGGGGTAACTCGTGAATTCCCCCATACGCCGGGCATCGACGCGGCAGGCGAGGTTGTTGAAGCGTCAGCCGGGCCACTGTCCGCCGGCGACAAAGTGCTGGTGACCGGTTACGATCTGGGCATGAATACGGACGGCGGTTTTGGTGAATACATCCGTGTGCCGGCCGCCTGGTGTGTTCCCATGCCTGCCGGTTGGGACGCGCGAAGGGCAATGGTTTATGGTACCGCCGGCCTCACTGCTGGCCTTTGCGTCAAGAAGTTGCTGGCCATGGGCGCGGCTCCTGAGCAGGGCAGGGTTGTGGTCAGTGGAGCGAGCGGCGCTGTCGGCAGTGTCGCCGTTGAAATTCTGGCCCGGCTTGGCTTTGATGTGGTGGCTATCAGTGGCAAGGCGGAGCACGCCGAGAACCTGAAAAAGCTGGGCGCCGGCGAAGTGCTGGGCAGAGATGCACTGGACCCGACCAAAAAACCCATGCTCAAGCCGGTTTTCGCCAATGGCATTGATACGGTTGGCGGCTCACCTCTGGCAGAAATGCTGAAACAGATTCTGCCGGGTGGTTCGGTAGCCTGTTGCGGACTGGTGGCCGGGCCTGCGCTGGAAACCACCGTGCTGCCGTTCATTCTGCGGGGTAACAACCTTCTTGGGGTGGATTCGGTAGAGATTCCACTGGCAGAGAAACAGCTGGTCTGGAGTCGTCTTGCCGGCGAGTGGGCCTGCCCGGAAACGGAAGCATCGGCTCGGGATATTGGCCGTGGCGAGCTGGACAGCGCTCTGAGTGCGTTTCTTAAAGGTATGTCGTCTGGGAAAATTGTTCTCGACCACAGCCGCTGATCCCTCAGGGGATCAACGGCAGATTCTGGTCGAAGCTTCTCAGGATGCGCGGCGGCGGAACAGGGGAACCTCCGTATCCGTCGCGGCCTGGTAGCCCTGGCTGAAGAAGTTCAGGCACCGGGCCGCTTCTTCGGCGTTTTTGTCTGCGCGAAGAACAAAGCGGTCAAAGCCGCAGCGCTTCATGAATTGCAGTTGGTCAAGCAGCACGTCGCCAATGGCCCGCAGTTCATTGCGGTAGCCAAGGCGCTCGCGCAGCAGGCGGGCAATGCTGTAGCCGCGACCATCGGCAAATTTGGGAAAGTTCACCGCAATTACATCCAGCTCGTTAACCAGGCCTGCCAGTATCTCTGGCTCCTGGTGGCTGTCGAACCAGACACCCACGTTTTTCCGCCCAATGTAATGCTCTTTGCCAGCGAGCCAGAGATCCGCAGGAATCAGGGCAGGCTGGTCGGGCAGGTTCAGTGATTCTCCATCCGCCGGGCGCTCGACAACAACCCAGTCATCCTGAAAAATGCTGCCGTCTTGTTTGATGACCTTAGGCATAGACGCGCTCCTTGAAAGGATCTATCCCGATACGGCGATAAGTGTCCAGAAAGGCTTCTTCCTGGGTACGGTTGTCGACGTAGACGTCGATGATGCTCTTGATCACATCGGGCATGTCATCCCGGGCGAAGGATGGCCCAAGAATCTTGCCAATGGCTGCATCGTGGTGGGACGAGCCGCCCAGACTGATCTGGTAGAACTCCTGACCTTTCTTGTCGACACCCAGCACACCGATGTTGCCAACGTGGTGGTGGCCACAGGCATTCATGCAGCCTGAGATATTCAGGTCCAGATCGCCGATGTCGTAGAGATAGTCCAGGTCTTCGAATTTGCGCTGGATTGCTTCAGCGACGGGAATCGATTTGGCGTTGGCCAGGGCGCAGTAGTCACCGCCGGGGCAGCAGATCACGTCGGTAAGCTTGTTCAGGTTGGCGGTGGCGAAACCCATAGGCCGGATCGCCTGCCAGAGCTCGAACAGCCGATCCTGGCGTACGTCAGCCAGGACCGCGTTCTGCTGATGGGTCACCCGGGCTTCGCCGAAGCTGTATTCATCCGCCAGATCGGCAATCTGCTCCAGTTGGCGGTCGCTGACATCACCGGGGGGCGTGCCGGTTTTCTTCATGGTCAGGGTAACAATGGCGTAGCCCGGCTTTTTATGAACATCCACATTGTGGGCCATCCACTGGTCAAACGTGCGGTCTTCAAAACGCCGGGTTGCCAGATCATCAGATACGTCCGGCACCTGCTCGTAGGCGGGCTCGGTAAAGTAGGTCTGGAACTTTTCAATCGCTTCCCGGGTGAGCTGGGTTGGCGAATCCTTGATGTGGGCCCATTCGGCCTCCACTTTTTCCGCAAAGCCTTCCGGTGTCAGTGCTTTAACAAGGATCTTGATCCGCGCCTTGAACTTGTTGTCCCGGCGGCCATAGCGGTTGTACACCCGCAGAACGGCTTCAAGGTAGGTCAGCAGGTCCTTCTCGGGCAGGTATTCGCGAATGACCGGGCCGACCATTGGGGTCCGGCCAAGGCCACCGCCAACGTGAACCCGGAAGCCCAGCTCGCCGCTTGCGTTACGTACCAGCTGCAGGCCGATGTCGTGAACCTGAATTGCGGCACGGTCACTGTGCTCGGAAGCGTTGACCGCAACCTTGAACTTGCGGGGCAGAAACGCAAATTCCGGATGAAAAGTGGACCACTGCCGAATGATTTCACAGTAAGGACGGGGATCGGCGATCTCATCCGCCTGGACGCCGGAAAACTGGTCAGTGGTGGTATTGCGGATGCAGTTTCCACTGGTCTGGTTGGCGTGCATCTCAACTTCAGCCAGTTCAGCGAGAATATTGGGCACGTCTTCTACGGCGGGCCAGTTCAGTTGCACGTTCTGACGGGTGGTGAAATGAGCATAGCCCTTGTCGTAGTCACGGGAGATGCGGGCCAGCCTGCGAAGCTGGGCCGAACGCAACATGCCGTAGGGTACGGCGATCCGCAACATGGGGGCCAGGCGTTGAACGTAGAGACCGTTCTGGAGACGTAAAGGAAGAAACTCGTCTTCTGCCAGCTCGCCGGCCAGGGCGCGGCGGGTCTGATCACGGAATTGCTCAACGCGCTCGGCGGCCATTTGCCGGTCGTGCTTGTCGTAAACGTACATAATGGGGTGTCCTGCTGAAGAACTGATAACCTGGAGCTGTCACCTGATGGGCGGCAGAATATCACCGGGTCATTATTCTTAAAATGATTATTTTCAAATATGTTAATCGATTTTGGCGATAAGGCTTCCACCGTCGGGGGGTAGACTCTTTGTCGGTAAACGCATAAATTATGCGGGTTGTGTCCGAACAAAACAGAAAACAAGCACCAACAGGGAGAAAACCATGAAGAAGTCATCGACAACCGACAGCCAGGCAGATGCCATTGCCGCGGTTTTTCTGGTCATTCTGGCAGTTGCAGCGGCGGTCATCTGGGTTGCTGGCCAATAGTCACTGGTTTGCCAGCACCAGCTTTACCACCACCACCAGAGTGACAACAAAGCCCGCGGTAAACAGTATTCCGGCAATGATGTAAGGCCACGGGCTATGGCTTGAGAAATCTTCTTCCCGGCGTTTATCGGATTGCACACCGAGGGCGCCGGCCAGAACACTCTGCAGTACCTTCAGCACGCCAGGCCCTTTGCGCCGTTCCGCCGGTTGCTTATCGCTGTTTTCGCTCATCGCTTGAGTCCTGTCTATTCTGCTGGGTCGTACGCCAGGCTCGGTGCCAGCCAGCGTTCAGCGTCTGCTTTGGAAATTCCCTTGCGTTCAGCGTAGTCCTCTACCTGGTCTGCGCCAATCTTGCCCACGGCAAAATACTTTGATTCCGGATGAGAGAAGTACCAGCCGGATACCGCAGCGGTCGGGTACATGGCAAAGCTTTCCGTCAGCTCGATGCCGGCGTTCTCTGTCGCGTTCAGCAGCTCGAAAAGGGTGGCTTTTTCAGTGTGATCGGGGCAGGCAGGGTAGCCTGGTGCCGGTCGAATGCCCCGGTACCGTTCACGGATCAGGTCGTCATTTCTGAGCTTCTCATCCGTTGCGTAGCCCCAGAATTCCTTGCGTACCCGCTCGTGCATGCACTCGGCAAACGCCTCGGCCAGCCGGTCGGCCAGCGCCTTGACCATAATCGCGTTGTAGTCGTCGTTCCTGTCCTTGAACTCGAGGGAAAATTCTTCCGCGCCAATCCCGGTGGTCACCGCAAAACCGCCAACGTAATCAACCGGGCCTTCACCCTCCGGTGCCACAAAGTCTGACAGGGCGACCATCGGCTTGCCCTTGGACTTTTCGTCCTGCTGTCGCAGGTGGTGCAGGATGGTCAGTTCTTCAGTGCGGGTTTCATCCGCGTACAGCACGATGTCGTCACCACGGCGGTTTGCCGGCCAGAACCCGATGACGGCTTTGGCAGACACGCGTTTACCGTCAATCATCTGGCGCAGAATCTGTTGACCGTCTTCGAACAGGCTTTTGGCAGCGGCGCCGCGTTTGGGATCGTCGAATACAGTTGGGTATTTGCCGGCGATATCCCAGGAAATAAAGAAGGGCGACCAGTCGATGTACGGTTCAAGGGCTGCGAGATCATAGGTTTCGAAGGTGCGAACACCGGTAAATGCGGGCTTCGGCGGCGTGTAACCTTCAAACGAAATCTCAGGGGCGCGGCCTCGGGCTTCTTTCAGGGAAACCAGCTTGGTTCGTTCGCCCCGATTCTTGCGGCGTTCGCGAATCTCTTCGTACTCGGTGCGGGTGTTCTCGACAAGCTTTGATTTGCCCGTCTTGCTAAGCAACTGGGAGGCCACATTGACGCAGCGTGAGGCATCCGACACATAAAGAGACAAATCGTTTTTATACTGGGGCTCAATCTTGACCGCCGTGTGTGCCTTGGAGGTGGTGGCGCCACCGATCATCAACGGAATATTGAAGTTCAGCCGCTGCATTTCCCGGGCGACGTGGACCATTTCATCCAGAGACGGCGTGATCAGGCCGCTGAGGCCGATGATGTCGACATTTTCCTTGATCGCCGTGTCCAGAATCTTGTCACAGGGGACCATGACACCCATGTCAATCACTTCGTAGTTATTGCACTGCAGCACCACGCCGACAATGTTCTTGCCAATGTCGTGTACATCACCCTTCACCGTGGCCATCAGAATCTTGCCCTTGGCCTGCTGGCCTTCGGATTTCTCCGCTTCGATGTAGGGGATCAGATGGGCCACCGCCTGTTTCATCACGCGGGCACTCTTGACCACCTGGGGCAGAAACATCTTGCCATCGCCGAACAGGTCGCCGACGACGTTCATGCCGTCCATCAATGGGCCTTCGATCACCTCAATGGGGTGTTCGGCGCGCAGGCGACAGGCTTCAGTGTCATCAATGATGTAGCTGGTAATCCCTTTAACCAGCGCATGTTCCAGACGTTTTTCAACCGGCCACTCCCGCCAGGCCAGATCCTCTTCCTGGGTTTTGCCACCCTTGCCGCGATAGCGCTCGGCAATTTCCAGCAGGCGGTCAGTGGCGTCGTCCCGGCGGTTGAGCACAACGTCTTCCACCAGTTCTTTCAACTCCGGGTCAATCTCGTCGTAAATCACCAACTGGCCGGGATTGACAATACCCATGTTCATACCCGCTTTGATGGCGTGGTACAGGAACACCGAGTGGATGGCCTCGCGCACTGCGTCGTTGCCCCGGAAGGAGAAGGACACATTGCTGACGCCGCCGGAAATGGACGTGTGAGGCAGGTTTTCACGGATCCAGCGGGTAGCGTTGATGAAATCCACCGCATAATTGTTGTGCTCTTCGATACCGGTGGCGATGGCAAAAATGTTGGGGTCAAAAATAATGTCTGCCGGGTTAAAGCCAATACCGGTGAGCACGTCATAAGAGCGCTTGCAGATCTCGGTCTTGCGCTCATAGGTATCAGCCTGGCCGTCTTCATCAAAGGCCATGACGACCACCGCTGCGCCGTAGCGCATGCAGTCCCGGGCGCGTTTGATGAACTCTTCCTCGCCTTCTTTCAGGCTGATGGAGTTGACCACCGCCTTGCCCTGAACACAGCGCAGACCGGCCTCGATGACGTCCCATTTTGACGAGTCAATCATCAGGGGCACCCGGGAAATATCCGGCTCCGAGGCCACCAGCTTCAGGAAGATCTCCATGACCTCCTTCGAATCCAGCATGCCCTCGTCCATGTTGATATCGATGATCTGGGCGCCGTTTTCTACCTGGTCCCGGGCAACGCTCAGGGCTTCCTCGTACTGTTCTTCCTTGATCAGGCGCAGGAAGCGTTTGGAGCCGGTCACGTTGGTGCGCTCACCCACGTTGATGAACAGGGTGTTTTCGTCCGCGGTGTAGGGCTCAAGGCCGGATAGCCGCAGCGCAGGCTTGGGTGACGGAATCTTGCGCGGTGGATACTTGGCAACCGCGTTGGCGACGGCCTCGATGTGGTCTGGACGCGAACCACAGCAGCCGCCAATGATATTCAGGAAGCCGTCCCGGGCGAAGCCCTCGATGATATCCGCCATTTCTTCCGGCGTCTGATCGTATTCGCCAAATTCGTTAGGCAGCCCGGCATTGGGGTGGGCGCTGACGTAGGTGTCTGCTCTGGCAGACAGTTCCTCGACGTAGGGTCGCAGGGCGTCGGCCCCCAATGCACAGTTCAGGCCCACGGAAATGGGTTTTGCGTGGGCAATGGAATTCCAGAATGCCTCGGTGGTCTGGCCCGAGAGAGTACGGCCGGAGGCGTCAGTGATGGTGCCGGATATCATGATCGGCAGCGTGATTCCACTGTCCTCGAAATATTGCTGGGTGCCGTAAATGGCGGCCTTTGCGTTCAGCGTGTCGAAGATGGTTTCGATCAGGATCAGGTCACAACCGCCTTCCACCAGGCCGGCTACTGCTTCGTAGTAGTTGTCGACCAGGGTCTGGAAATCAACGTTGCGGTAACCGGGGTTGTTTACGTCCGGTGAAATGGATGCTGTGCGCGACGTAGGACCGACGGCTCCAGCCACAAACCGCGGTTTGTCGGGATTCCGCGCGGTGAATTCATCCGCAACTTTGCGCGCCAGTTCAGCCGCAGCAACGTTGAGCTCTTTGGCAATGGACTCGAGGCCATAGTCAGCCTGGGACAGCCGGGTCGAGTTAAACGTGTTGGTTTCGATAATATCCGCGCCGGCTTCCAGGTAATCCGCATGGATATTGCGGAGCAGGGCAGGCTGGGTCAGGTTCAGCAGGTCATTGTTGCCCTGTACTTCGCGGTCGTAGTCCGCAAATCGATCACCCCGGAATGCCGCTTCGTCCAGCTTGAGGTTCTGAATCATGGTGCCCATGCCGCCATCCAGCACCACAATTCGGTCTTTGAGGGCTTGAGACAGTTGCTCCAGGCGGGTTCTACGATCGGTCATAACGTTAATTCCGGGTTTCATGTTTGATTCAGATTTGATTCAGGTTTGACTCAAAGCCGCGGGATGATAGCAAAAATGCATCGCATCGTCCTGTTGCCAGGCGGGAAAGCCTGACTATTTTACTTGGTCTTTCATGTTGGCGCGAACTCACTTAAAATGGTGGACAGTGTAAAACGGAACTCTCAAACGGAACTCTCGAACCTCATTCTTGAACAGGTTGTTATTATGGCTCTGGTGACTGTGACCGATCCCGCACGGGATTATCTCGCTCAACTTATCGAAAAACAGGACGTTGAAGGCATGGGTGTCCGGATTTTCGTGACCCAGCCGGGCACCAAGAACGCTGAAACCTGCCTGGCGTACTGCCCGCCCAACGAAGTGGTTCCGACCGACGAACAGGTCGATCTGGAAAAGTTCACTCTCTACCTGGACCACAACTCGGTTCCGTTTCTGGAAGAGGCCTTCGTTGACTACTCCAAGGACCAGATGGGCGGTCAGCTGACCATCAAGGCGCCCAATGCCAAGGTGCCCAAGGTTGATGACGATGCCCCGCTGCCTGACCGAATCCAGTACGTGCTGGCCTCAGAAATCAACCCGAACCTGGCCGCCCACGGCGGCGAGGTGTCGCTGGTGGAAATTGCCGATGAATCAGTGGCTGTGCTACGTTTTGGCGGCGGTTGCCAGGGCTGCAGCGCGGTTAGCCTGACCCTCAAGCAGGGCGTTGAGACCACCCTGCGCGAGCGGGTACCGGAAATTACGGCGGTGAGGGACGTAACAGATCATAGTTACACCGAAAACGCCTACTATCAGTAAGAGGCGGCGTTGACAGTCTGTGATCAAGCCGGCGAATGCCGGCTTTTTTGTGTCTGCTCGGCCAATGCTTTTGGTAGTGGGTTTGGCTCATGATCGGAAGCACATGCGCACCTATTTACCTGACTGGGGCACCACTTGGTTGATCTAGCGCTTATCTCAGTGCCATTGGTGGCAGCCGTCGTAGGCTGGTTCACCAACTGGCTGGCAATCCAGATGTCGTTTTACCCGGTCCAGTTCCTTGGGGTTGGCCCTATCGGCTGGCAAGGAGTGATACCGCGCAAGGCCGAAAAAATGGCCCACATCTGCATTGACCGGACACTCCAGCAATTTGGCGACCTGAACGCCGTATACCGCAAACTGGAACCGGAAAAGATCGTCGAGCAGGTGGTGTCCCAGGTGGGGCCGCGCATGGACGAGTACATTGATGAGGTCATGTATGAGCTCCAGCCCGTGCTCTGGGATAATCTGCCGCTGTTCGTGCGCAATCGCATCTACCGCTGGGGTCGGGAGCAACTGCCCAAACGGATTGAATCTCTGGTCGAAGACTTTGGCGATGACCTGAATGATCTCGTCGATCTCAAGGCCCTGCTCAGCCGCGAGCTGGCAAAGCATCCGGACCTGATGAACCGCATTTTTCAGCAGGCGGGGTCGGCGGAACTGAAATCGGTAATAAACAGAGGCGCCATAATTGGCGGGCTGCTGGGCGCGATACTGGCGCCGATCTGGTCAGCCTATCCGGCGCCATGGCTTCTGCCGGTGGGCGGTTTCGTGGTTGGTTTTCTGACCAACTGGATTGCCATCAATCTGATTTTCAGGCCGCTGCGGCCCAGGCGAATCCTGTTCTGGAAGCTTCAGGGGCTGTTCCTGAAGCGCCAACCGGAAATCAGTGATGTTTGGGCAACACTGGTCGCTGAAGAACTGATTACCGTGGAAAAGGTCGCGGATGCCATGATCAACGGTCGCCGCGGCGACCGAACCCGGGCGATTATCCAGAAACATCTGCGACCGCTGCTGGACAACTCGGTGGTGATGAAGTTGACGGCCCAGGTCACCGTCGGAATGACCGGCTACACCGACCTGAAGAAAGCCATGAATCAGAAAGCGGTACTGGCCACTCACGATGTGTTCAGCGACCCGGCCTTCAATCGCGACCGGGCCCCGGTAGTTGCCAGCGCCCTTGCCGAACAGATGAAAGCGCTGGGCCCGGAGGAATTTCAGGACATCCTGCGCCCGGCGTTTCGTGAGGAGGAAGTCCAGCTGATGCTGGTTGGTGGCGTGCTCGGCCTGCTGGCCGGCGCAATTCAGTTTCTGATTCTCAACAGTCTATAGGAGTCGCCTGATGACAATTGAATGGATGTTTGCGGCGGTTGTTGCGGCGTCTGCGATAACGGTGCTTCTCGTTCTTCTCGGCTTCTGGGTGTTTGTTATAAGGCCTTATCTGGACGCCAGGGCAAAGGAGATCATCGCAGCGGCGGAACGAATCGAACCGGCTGTGAAACGGGGTGTCCGGGAAGGGATGGAAGAGACACTGATGGAATTGCCCGAAACCACTCTGAAGGAATCCGGCCGTCAGGTCAGGCGGTTCGGCACCGGGCTTTTCGAAAATGGCCTGAGCAGCCTTCTGGGCGACGCGCCGAACTCATCCCGCAAGAAATCTGATAGCTGATCTGCGCAACGCAGCACTACAGGCAATTGGTTGGCCGCGGCAGACCGGCGATGCGACAGGCGGTTTTCGCCGGTGTGCCAGGGAACAGCTGCATCAGGTAAATGCTGTTCCCCTTGTCCTCCCCGAACCGCTCCCTGACCGCTTTGACGAACAGTCGATTTGAGGGGGGCGACACTTGATAATCCCGGTAAAAATCACGGAGGAACTTTATGATTTCCCAGTGATTTTCCGAAAGCGAAATGCCGTCTTCGCGGGCAATGAACTCCGCTATCTCCGGGTACCAGTGTTCCGGCTTCTCAAGGAATCCTTCACTGTTACGTTCTGGCATTGGGCCGTCAGTCATGCTTCACCAGCTAATAACCTTTCCGGCGGTGGCTGTCAGTTCAACCATGTCGTCAAACGAGATCACCCGGTCCTCACCGATCTGGCCAATAAGCCCTCTTGCCTCAAGGTCGGGAGCAAGGGCATACCAGCGGTCAGGTGCTGATGTCGGCAGTTGGACCACTGCCAGAACGCCATTCTCAATAAATACCAGGCCGTCTTCTGGGCCAATGGCCTCGAGGCACAGATGGTGGCGATAGTGTTCCGGTGGCTTGTTCAGAATGTGCAGGGTTCTATCTGGCATCATCACTCTCGTTTCTAGCCTGCAAAAGTGACATGGTCATAGCGGCTGGTCAGTTCCGGGCCTACGGCAGTTACCGTCACACCGTCAAGCAGGTCGGTTTGCGTCAGCCCGTAGCGGTTGCATGCCTCGGTGCATGCCAGTAAGGCTTCAACACCAAAGATCGGCGCCGCCGCGAGATTCCGTTCAACAGATTTCTGGCCGACTTTACCGGCATTCTGCCCTTTGCGCAGCCAGTTAACACCAGCTCCGCAGAACATCAAGGTAACCGGTTGATCGAATGCTGCCAGTGAAAACGCCATGTCCAGTGCTTCCCGGCCTTCCCAGGAGCCATAGGGCGGCTGGTCAATGATGATCAGCGTACTCATGTTAGCTTCCCCTGTGAAAGTACAGGATGCGGGAATCCGACGCCACACTGTCTACCCATTCGCCAAGACCGGCTATTTCAAAGGGTTCGCGGAGATTGGCGGCAGGAAGCTGGTATCGTTTGCTTTCCGCTTCGTTAACCAGCCCCCGACGCAAGGCAGACGCAATACAGGCGACCGCCGGAATCTGGTTTGCCAGAAGAAACTCGGACCAGCTCCGGGCCAGATCCGTCTCGTCGGATGGCGGCGCAGCCAGGCTTGAGGCCAGGTGAACGCCGTCGCCGTAGAGAAACACCCGATCAATCTTCTTGCCTGCGGCGACTGCCGCGCTGGCAAAATGGAGCGCAGTCTGCGGCGCCTGGGAGGAGTAGGGCGCGCCTGTGATCACCAACGTAAAAACCCCGGCACGTGCCGGGGTTTCTGTCTGCTCGATCAAGCGATTGATCATTCGCTGGAGAACGCGCCAATCAGGTGCAGCAGGCTGACGAACAGGTTGTAGATGTTGAGATACAGACCGGTGGTCGCCAGAATGTAGTTGGTTTCGCCGCCGTTAACGATGCGGCTGGTGTCATACAGGATGAAACCAGACATCAGGAAGACGATAGCTGCACTCAATGCAAGACTGAATACGGTGACGTCAACACCAAACATGGCGGCGACGAAAGTGCCCAGCATGGCCACAATGACCACCATCAGGCCCGCGACCAGCATGCCGCGCATGAAGCTGAAGTCCTTCTTGGTGGTCAGTACATAGCCTGAAAGGCCGAAGAAGACCACGGCGGTGCCGCCCAGTGCCTGCATGACAATCTGGCCGCCATTGGACATGGCCAGATAGTAGGAAAGAATCGGTCCGAGTGACAGGCCAAGCAGGCCAGTGAAGCCAAAGACTACACCGATACCGGCAGAGCTGTTAGCCGTTCTGGGCAGGACAAACCAGATCAGCAGCAGTGCGCCGATGCTGCACATCAAACCAACCATGTGGCTGAGGCCCATGGCCATGGAAACGCCAGCCGTTGCCGCACTGAACAGCAGCGTCATGGCGAGGAGGGTATAGGTATTGCGCAGTACCTTTTTCGCGTCTGCGCCAATTGCAGCAGTCGCAGAACCGCGGTTGACCACGCTTCCCTGATTCTGAACGCTATACTGTCTGTTTTCCATTCTGACTTATCTCCGGTTTTTACAACTTAAAGGTTCAGGCAGTGAGTTCTGCCCGTTCCAGCTGTGTTGTCTCCATAATAATGGCGAATCCTGAACTTTCAATCGTTTCTGACCGTTAAGCCGTCTAAAGATTCCCTTAAATACGTTTAACCTTGCGCCACAGACTTTTATTCAGTGTTCTGTCTGTAAATCAACGTATTTTTACCTACGGATTTTTGCAGGGCGTTGACAGAACAGGCTATTACGGTATCATGCTTCCCGCTGTCGCAATGACGGCTGTGGAAAAATGGTGGGCTGGCAGAGTGGCTTAATGCAGCGGTCTTGAAAACCGCCGTACGTTAGTAGCGTACCCGGGGTTCGAATCCCTGGCCCACCGCCACTTTTCCGAGAAAATCAATAGCTTGAGATGTTTTTCCGACCTAATTTAAGCTGACTTTTCTAACGCTTCCCTGATCCGGCGTATTGCGGCGAGAGCCCCGTCAGTGTCTCCGTGCACGCACAGACTGTCTGCGGGCAAGTTCAGCCATTGCCCCGAGGTGCTGTGAATGCCGCCCTTGGTGGCGAAGCAGACAGCCTGATCAACGATCTGTTCTACTGAGTGATGTACTGCGCCGGGTAATCTGCGCGATACAAGCTGGCCCTCATCGTCGTAGGCCCGGTCGGCGAACGCTTCCAGCAGAATCGGGATGCCAACATAAGCCGCCAGTTTCCGGTGGCGTTCATGGTGTACGGTCACTGGCAACATCAAGGGCAGGGTGCTGTCGTATTTGCGGACGGCCGTCATGACCGCCTCAAGGGTTGTCATGTCACGCATCATGTCATTGTTCAGGGCGCCGTGAGGCTTTACGTAGGCAAGGCCAACCCCCTCTGCCCGGCAGAGCCCATCCAGCGCTCCGAGCTGATACAGCATCAGCGCTTCGATTTCTTCCGGCGAGTGGGGGATGGATCGTCGGCCAAAACCCTGGATATCCTGGTAGGACGGGTGCGCGCCAATGTCCACGCCGTGCCGGGCAGCAAGCGCGACCGTTTTCTGCATGACCGTGGTATCCCCTGCGTGAAAGCCGCAGGCGACGTTCGCCATGTCGATCAGGGGCATCACCCTGTCGTCCTGGCCCATCTGCCAGGCACCGTAGCTTTCGCCCAGGTCGCAGTTCAGTCTCATTACAGGCCCCGTCCGGGATACTGCGCCTGTTTCTGTGCTTCGGCGCGCTCCAGCGTGGCCGCCAGGTCTTCAGGACGGTTGGCCGGCACCTGCCAGCCCTGCAGGTTCTCTTCGATCAGCTGGGTCAGGGCGCTGATGTGGCCATGGGTGGCATTCAGTGCGGGAATGTAGCTGAAGCCGTCGCCGCCGCCTTCCATGAAGTACTCCCGGTTTTCCTCGTCGATTTCCTCAACGGTTTCCAGGCAATCCGATGAAAAACCCGGGCAGAACACATCAATCGACTCGATGCCTTTGCCTGCCAGGGATTTGAGTGTCTCATCGGTATAGGGCTGAAGCCATTCCTCGCGACCAAAGCGGGATTGGAAGGTGGTCATGTATTCGTCTTTGCCAAGACCCAGCTTTTCGGCAAGCAGGCGGGAGGTTTTATGACATTCGCAGTGGTAGGGGTCGCCCTTGGTCAGGTACTTCAGCGGAACGCCGTGATAGGACAGCACCAGCTTCTGGTTGCGGCCGTGTTTTTCCCAGTGGGCCTTGATGTGCTCTGCCATGGCTTCGATATAGGGCGGGTAATCCGGGTAATGGGATACAAACCTCAGATCCGGCAGCCAGCGCCGGCGGGTAAAGTCGTGGGCAATGGCATCGAAGGTAGAGGCTGAGGTCGACGCGGAATACTGCGGATACAGCGGCAGTACCAGCAGCTTTCGCACGCCCTGAGCCTGTAATTCATTGAGAACGTGGCCGATGCCCGGGTTGCCATAACGCATGGCGAATGCAACCACCAGGTTGTTTCCGTATTTTGTCTGTAGCTCCTTGCGGATCCCTTCGGCCTGTTTGGCCGTGTGCAGCAGCAGCGGTGAGCCCTCGGGGGTCCAGACGCCTGAGTAAGCTTTGGCAGAGCGCTTCGGGCGTATTCTCAGAATGATCCCGTGCAGAATGAGCCACCAGATGGGTCGAGGCACCTCGACGACCCTCGGGTCCCACAGGAATTCCGCCAGGTATCGACGCAGGGCTGAGCTGGTGGGGGCGTCCGGGGTGCCCAGATTGGTGACCAGCACACCGATTTTTTCTGGATGATCATGGCTGAAGTTAGCGGTACCCTTGTACTGCATGATGTAGCGTCCTGATGGAGGTGCGAATCTGAAAGATGATTGGCCTATTTACCGGACTGCTGCGCCATTCGCGGGGTCAGACCGCTGACATCGTAGCCCGCATTACGGGCCTTACTGACCACATCATCTACCGATGCGTGGCGGGCGGAGCTAAGTGCCCAAAGCACTGTGCAGCGGGTTCCGGTTCGGCAGAAGGCAATTACGGGGGCTTCGGCCTCGCGGATCATGTCATCGAAGCGGTCTACGTCAGAATCCAGGATATTGCCGGACTGGACAGGCTGATAGATCCACGTCAGCCCATGTTCCTTTGCGGCTGCTTCTAATTCAGCCATTGATGGCTGACCGGGCTCTTCGCCGTCCGGGCGGTTGGCTACCAGTGTCTTAAAGCCGAGCCGGGCCAGTTCGGCAATATCGCCCGGGTTGATCTGTGGGGATACGGAGATTCGGTCGTCAATCGGTCTGATATCCATGGTGTCTCCTGAGGGGTAGAGAGTGACAAAGCCAGATTAGGCAGAGGCCATTGGCAAGCATGATGCCACAGGCGCTGGTGTGTGTCAGAGCCCCGTGCGAAAAGTATCAGTTGGCAACGCGCCGCTTTTCCAGAAGCTCGAACAGGGCCATGCCTGCCAGCATTGCCACCACGAAGACCACAGCCTTCTGCTCGCCCGCGCCCATGGCGACCAGAGCGGGGCCAGGGCAGAAGCCTGCAAGCCCCCAACCGGCTCCAAACACCACACTGCCGACGACCAGGCGTTTGTCGATGTCGGTCTTCGTTGGAAGGCGGAATTCCAGGCCCAGAAGCGTCAACCGGCGTAATCCGGCTATCCGGAAGGCAATGACGCCCACTGCAATGGCACCAACCATTACCAGCGCCAGTGAGGGGTCCCAGAGGCCAGCAAGATCCAGGAAACCCAGTACTTTCTCCGGATTGGCCATGCCACTGATCAACAGACCCAGACCGAAAACCAGCCCGGCCAGGAACGAAACAAGTGTGAATCCCATGGTTCAGAAGCCTCCGAGCTGGTGTTTGACGACGTATACGGTCACAAAGCCCGCTGCCATAAACGTTGCTGTGGCCACCAGCGATCGTGGCGAGAACCGTGAAATACCGCAAACACCGTGACCGCTGGTGCACCCGGAGCCGTAACGGGTGCCAATGCCAACTAACAGGCCGGCGATGATGATGACAGGATAGCCTGCTTCAATCTCGATAGGCGGCAGATCGGAAAGCATCAACCAACCCAGCGGCGCGACCAGTAGACCGATGATAAAAGCCGCACGCCATGGCATGTCTCCCGGACTGGCAGTCAGCATGCCACCCAGAATTCCACTGATGCCGGCAATACGGCCGTTGAACAGAAGTAGCAGCGCGGCCGCAACACCGATCAGCGCGCCACCTGCCAGTGCAGTCCAGGGAGTGAACTGGGCCCACGCGACGTCTATCATGGAATTTTCCTCACATTAAGCTTTGGTTATAACCATACCATATAAGTATATAACAAAAAATTGGGAAGAAAAAAGCCCGGCACTGAAGGCCGGGCAGAGGCGTGCGAGTAGTATCCATGAAAGACTTCCAGACAACCGATGTCAGCGGGGACACCGGTTCCTTGAAGTATTGTACAAAATCTGTTCAATACAAGCGGAGGGCGTCTTGCTTTGATCACATTTTTTCATAATCACAGCCTGTTTATATCGGCCCGCTCAGTAGCGTCACCCCAGGGGCACAACGCCTGCCTCGAAAGTGGTTGTTTTGCCACTTTGCACTGAAATCGAATCCTGCGTGTAATACAATCGGGCTAACGATCCCGTGAATGTTTTCTGAGGTTTTTGCATGTCTGATGAGAATGATAACAAGCCGGAAACGGACGACCAGCTTGCCGGTAGAATCAAAGGGTCCGCGCGGCAGATCTGGTTAGCGGGGCTTGGCGCCTACACCAAAGCCGAGGACGATGCAGGTCGCTTCTTTGAGCGGCTGGTGCAGGAAGGGGAACAACTGGAAACTAAAACCCGTGGCGTTGTCGAAAAGCAGATCCGCTCGGTGGAGGATCGGGTAGGAGATGTGCGGCAGAAGGCGACCGGCACCTGGGACAGGCTCGAAACCATGTTCGATGAACGGGTTTCAGGGGCGTTGCGCAGGCTTGGTATTCATCGCCGTGAAGAGATTGAAGCCATGGAGCGCCGGATCCAGGCGCTGGAAGCGGAGCTGCAGAGACTGAGGGATCAGGACGAGGACCGCTCCGAGGAAGAGTAATCAGCCAATGTAATCCTGACTCATCATGGCAATCTGGTCCTGCCCGTCTTCGGCGAAATAGGGCAGCATCAGATACATCATCTGATAGACCCCCCGCCCGGGATCCACTGAATTCCGGTCATCCAGGTGCGACAGCGTGTCAAAACTGCTCCAATAACAGGCCGTCAGGGTTAACTGCTGGCAAAGCGCCTGTAGTTCATCGTCATTGATTGTCATCAGCTGCTGGCGTCTAAAGCTTTCACACAGGGTTCGGAAGCCGTCCGTTTTCTTGTTCAGAATCCGGCGGAAGCGGGTCTGAAGCTGGTCATAGCGGGACAGGACGTTCACCAGGTCTTGATACAGGAAACGGTACCTTGCAACCGTCTCGAACAGCAGGTGCAAGAAAAAGCTGAACTGGTCCAGGGAAATGTCGGCATCACCGGGCACGTCGAGCAGGTCCGCCATTTCACGCTCATAGCTGTCGAACAGCTCCTCAACTATGTCGCCTTTGCTCTTGAAATGGTAATAGAGGTTACCCGGGCTGATATCCAGTTCGTCAGAAATCAGCAGTGTGGTTACATTGGGCTCGCCGGTGCTGTTAAAAAGCGACAGACTGGCGTTGAGAATACGATCTCGGGTTTTGACTTTCTTCATCTCGCCCGCCGGGTCTGACAATTAAAGGTCAAAGCGAGCCCAGACCGGACAATGGTCCGACGGCCGCTCCATGGCTCGAATATCATAGCTGACTCCGGCGGCTCTGGCGCGCCCGGCCAATTCATCTGTGGCCATGATCAGGTCAATTCGCAGGCCGCGTTTCGGTTCACGCTCAAACCCTTTACTGCGGTAGTCGAACCAGCTGAAGGTGTCTGCTTCATCTGGGTGTAACTGGCGGAAAACATCCGTTAATCCGCGGCTCTGAACCTGGGCCAACCACTCCCGCTCTTCTGGCAGGAAGCTGCATTTACCATCCCGGAGCCAGCGCTTCATGTTATCGGCGCCAATGCCGATGTCCTGGTCCGTGGGGGAGATATTTATGTCGCCCATCACCAGCAGGTCATCGGTATGCGACCGGGTTTCGTCGATGTATCGCATCAGATCCGCGTAAAAACGTTCTTTTGCAGGAAATTTGGTCGGGTGATGGCGGTTTTCGCCCTGGGGGAAATAGCCGTTTATCACGGTCAGAACTCGGCCGTTGACTGTGAACCGACCGGTAATCAGCCGGCGTTGAGCGTCCTCCGAGTCCCAGGGGTAGCCTTTCTGGACTGAATCCGGGCTCTGTTTCGACAGCAGAGCAACACCGTAATGGGTCTTTTGTCCATGGAAGTGCACCTGGTAACCAAGATCGCGGATGGCCTGTTCGGGGAACTCATCATCCCGGACTTTGGTTTCCTGGAGTCCGATTACATCAGGATTCAGGCGTTCAATAACCGCCTCTAGCTGGTGAAGCCGGGTGCGGATACTGTTGACGTTGAAAGACACGAACATCATTGGAATTCAGGCCCCTGCAAGTGGTCATGTGAAATCAAGCCGAGGGTCGAATCCTACCACATCAGGGGCTTAGGGTATCAGGTCGGGGCGGGCCGACCTTGTAGAATTCAGGGGGTCAGTTCACATTCCGGCATTGCTTCAATGTCGTACCGGATATGGGCTGTGAAGTTGGCGTCTTCATTTTCCCGGATATTGGTGAGGCCGAGGTAATCCGTCAGCAGCCCGTCGCTGTTGTAGCCCAGCACAATGGGGTCGACCAGAAACCCCAGCAACCGGCTTGTGGTGCGAATCCGGACCACATGGTCCGCGTCGATCCGGTCATCGCTGGCAGGCTCAAGTGTGAACCCGTAATAGTCTCCCCGGGTTGGGGCGACCATCTCGAACTCCACCGATTCGCCATTCTCGACAACGGTTTTCCAGTTCTGGCGCACAAAGTTGTCGAAACCCGCATCGGCAACCAGTGAGGAACTCACGTTTAGCGTTGCTTCTTCGGTAGATCCGGAGGGAGCCTGCCAGATGATCTCGAGGGTTTCGTCATCACGATTGTTGATATCCAGGGTTTCAGAAAATCCCGGCTGCCTGAAATCAACGGTCGGTCGCAGGGCAGATTCTGTATAGGAGAGATCTTTGGTGGCAAACGCACCCTCATTCGAGCGGGTGTACTCCACTGAATGGCTTTCCGGGTTGAACTGCCCCTGTTGGCAGCTGCCAGTAACCACATGGCTTTCCTGGTAAAGGGCGTCGCCACCGTCGATAGGCGTTGCAGTGCCGACAAAGCGGATTTCAGAGCCAAGAGCACTGGCCGGTAGTGCCAGCGCAGCCATGCACACGAAGGTCTTCATTGTACAAGCTCCGGATATAGCGTTTTACGGATGAACAGCAACAGTGGAAACACCACCAGCCAACCTACGGCAAGCGCTGCCAGCGACAGTGTCAGGTCCGGAAGTTCTACAGCACCCATTTTACTGGCAGACCAGTAAGCGAAGGGCCCAGCGACCGGAGCACAGACGAACGGCAGCCAGGGTTTGGCACTGATCCACGACAGCGAGTGGGACAGAGTGGTGCTGAACGCCGCCCACAGGCCGAGAATCCAGATCGGCGTGAGCTGGAAGCCTTCAACGCCGTTATCCATCACGCCCACATTGAACCAGAGGCCGTCCAGAAGCCCACCAATCACCACGCCAGCGCCGATGAACTGGAGTTCGGCCATACGTGCCTGACTGATGAACGCAAGATGAAAAGCGACGATCAGAACCACCAGCCCCACTGCGCCCAGACCGGGGTAGAGCACACAGGCAAACCAGCCCACCTGGAACAGCACGAAATTGATGACGTTGCGGGCAGTATCGGACTGGATCATAAGCCTGGCACGCCTGCGGTTTTGTTGTTCGGCTTGGCAAACACAATCTGGGAAACGCCAATGGCCCGCTCACTGAAGCCGGCCTCGCAATAGGCGAAGTAGAAATGCCAGAGGCGTCGGAAGGACTGGTCATATCCGGCCTTGGCCAGAATTTCCCGGTTTGCCATGAACCGCTCACACCAGTCGCGGAGCGTTCGGGCGTAATGGAAGCCGATGTCCTCGGAGTGGGTCATTACCATGTCCGAGCCGGTTCTGACTGAGCCAAGGATGGCGCCAAAAGAGGGAATGAAACTGCCGGGGAAGATAAATCGCTGGATAAAATCCACGTTCTTCAGAGCCCGCTCGTAGCGCTGCTCAGGCATGGTAATCGCCTGTACCAGTGCGAGCCCGGTGGGCTTGAGCAGGCGGCTGATCTGCGAGAAATAGCTGTCCAGAAACTGCGGACCCACGGCTTCAATCATTTCGATGGACACCAGCTTGTCGAACTGGCCTTCAAGATCCCGGTAGTCGTCAAACAGCAGGGTAATGCGGTCTTCCAGGCCTTCGGCTTTAACCCGATCACGGGCAAGGTCCAGCTGTTCCTGGGAGATGGTGGTTGTGGTTACCCGGCAGCCATGGTGTTTTGCCGCATGAATGGCAAAGCCACCCCAGCCGGTGCCGATTTCCATCACCTCATCGCCTGGTTTCAGGTCAAGCTTGCGGCAGATGGAGTCCAGCTTGTGAACGGCTGCCTCGTCCAGTGATGAGTCATGGCTGGGGTAAATCGCCGAGGAATACATCATGGTGGGGTCGAGAAAGGTTTCGAACAGGTCATTGCCCAGATCGTAGTGGGCACTGATGTTTTTCCTGGAACCTTCTTTGGTGTTCCGGTTAAGCCAGTGCAGGCCCTTCAGGGCTGGCTTGGTGATCCAGCTGAAGCGGTCTTCAAACTGGTTCATCAGGTCAATGTTACGGGTGAAAAACCGGAGCAGGGCAACTAGGTCCGGCGTGGACCAGTCACCGGCTACATAGGATTCGGCAGCGCCGACACTGCCACCGGTCAACAGATCCTTCCAGGTGCTCTGATCGTGAATAACGAGCTCTGCGGCCGGGTAGCGGGTGTCCTCGTCGCCAAAGGTGAGAACCGAGTTTTCTCCCTCACGAATCTTGAGGACACCCTGTTTAAGTTTTGACAACTGCTGACACACCAGAGATCTGGCGGCACGGCTGGTGAGCGATCCACGGACGCTGCCTTCAGCGGTTTCATACTGATTATTCAGATTCTCCATGAGCTTACCTTTCCAGTCGTTCCGGTTGTTTCTGTTGGTTTTGCGTCAGCGTCTAGGGGCGACACTGTCTGACCTGAGTCTTCGGTACCCCGTCGAAAATCCGGGCTGTCTTCCGGCAGTTTGTCGGGGTGGGTAAAGAACTGAGCGCCTTTCACTTTCAGCTTCAGGGCGTGCCAGTAGATACCGGCAGTCACCTTGAAGGCCTCAAGCGGGAATTGCCTCAGGCTTTTATGAAGTGTTTTACGATCCAGTGGCGTGCGGTGGACCACCAGGGTGGCATCGAACTGCTTCTCGTCATCCTGGAGCACGTTCATATGAACCCGAAGCTCTGGCCCACGAAAGCTGAAGGTCCAGCGGTAGTGCTGGTTCATCGGGTTGAACGGCGACACGTGAAACCGCTTGCTGAATTCGAACCGCTCGCTGCGCCAGCCGGTGTCTTTTGAATCGTCAGGCTGCCGGCGGGTTTCCAGGCAATAGGTGTGGGTTTCTTTCCAGGGTGTGTTGGTAATCTGGGCCAGGATAACCCTGGGTACGGCGCCCTGGTCCGGAATATCGCCCAGGTCATAGCAGAAGTAGAAGCTGACCGGGTTGAAGACGTATCCAAAATACCGGGGGTGGGTAATCAGTTGGACGGCGCCGTCAGGGCTCCAGCCGGTAGCCTTTTCGACCTGATTGGAAACAGCCTCCAGAAGGGTGCCATTTGCCGGTTCCAGGTAGTCCTCGCGGTGCAGGGAGAGCCAGTTGAAACGTTCCAGCGAAAACAGGGGGCTGATGCCGGTAATCGAGTCCCATTCCCGCAGGTCCAGCGCCAGCATGCCTGTATGGTAGGAAAACTCATGGTTGATCGGCGCCTTGCGACGATGACGGATACTGCCTTCCAGCCACTGACTCTGAAGGCCGGAAACGACGATGTGCCGGTTCCATGCGGCCGTCATGGTTAAAGCTCCACTCCGAAAGCTTTTGCCACCCGCAAGGCACTGACGACACCGTCTTCATGAAAGCCGTTAAACCAGTAGGCGCCGCAGAAGTGACTGCGATTGTGGCCGCCGATTTCGTTGTATCGGCCTTGAGCGGCAACTCCGTCCATGCTGAACACCGGGTGGGAATACTCAAACCGCTTGATGATTCGCGCCGGGTCAATATCCCGCGACCGGTTCAGGGTAACGCAGAAGGTTTCCGGTGCGGTGTGGAAATTCTGCAGAATGTTCATGTTGTAGGTTACTGAGACCGGCTCGGTGCTGTGGCTGGGTATGAAATAGTTCCAGGCCGCCCAGGCCCGACGGTTGGACGGCAGCACCGAGCTGTCGGTGTGCAGCACGACATCGTTATTCTGGAAGGGAATGGCGCCGAGGATCTCTTTTTCGGCGTCGGTCGGTTCCCGGATCATGCTTAAAGCCTGATCGCTGTGACAGGCAAACACCACCTGATCGAAACGCTGCTGCTCGCCGCCAACCTCAACGGTGACCCCCTCGGAATCGCGGGTGACTGACGTGACCGGGCTGTTGAGATGAGTCCGATCGCCCAGGCGCTCCATCATCGCTGATACGTAGGTCGCGGAACCTCCTGAAATGACACGCCATGTGGGTCGGTCATCCACTGACAGCATGCCGTGATTATTGAAAAACTGCAGGAAGAAGCGGATCGGAAACTGCTCCAGCACGATCTCTGGCGCTGACCAGATGGCCGCGCCCATCGGCACAATGTAGTAGTTGCGGAAGTAGCGGGAGTAGCCGTTACGGTTCAGGTATTCGCCGAGGGTCTCCCGGTCAGTGATTGCGCCGGAGGCCAGATCTTCCCGAGATTCCTTGTTGAACCGCAGGATTTCCCGAATCATTTGCAGAAACGGCAGGTTCAGCACATTGGACCGCTGGGCAAACAGTGTATTCAGACTGGTGCCGTTGTACTGCAGACCTGAAGAATGGCAGTCGACGCTGAAGCTCATGTCGCTCTTTTCTGATGCGACGCCAAGGCGGTCCATCAACTTGATGAAGTTTGGGTAGGTCCAGTCATTAAATACAATAAACCCGGTGTTTACCGGCCAGTCCTTGCCGCCAAGAGGCACCATTTCAGTGTTTGTATGGCCGCCGGCGTAGTTGCCTGCCTCGAACAGCTGAACGTCATGATGCTCAGCCAGCAGCCAGGCAGAGGTCAGGCCGGATACGCCTGCACCAATGACTGCGATGCGCTGGCGGGGGTTGGTCATGCTTTATTCCTTCGGGTTCGTTGATAAGTGCGCAATCAGCTATTCTGGCGGCTCATGCTGGCTGACATTCGGTCAATCAGGCCCTGGGGAAGGGCGCCCAGGAGTTTCAGGCTCCAGGTGAAGCGTTTCGGGAAAGCGATTTCCCGCTTGCCCTTTTTAAGCCCTTTCACGATGCGGTCTGCGGCGTCTTCCGCTGACACCAGAAACGGCATTGGAAAATCGTTCTGATCGGTCAGCGGAGTTTTCACAAAGCCTGGTGAGACAACAACCACATCGATGCCTTCGGCTGCGAGATCTGCGCGCAGCGCGTGGGCGAAGTAGGTCAGTGCGGCCTTGGAAGCGCCATAGCCTTCGGCCCTGCCAAACGGAAACCACCAGGCAGATGAGCTGACAATCACCAGGGTGGCCTGCTTTCCTTTCCTGACCGTTCGACGAAGCGCGGGCAGGGCAATGTCCAGACTTCTCGCGGTACCGACAACGTTCGTTGTCAGATTGTTTTCGATCACATCACTGCTGTATTCGCTAATGTCCAGATATTCGCAGGTACCCGCGTTCAGCACGGCCATATCAAGATCGCCCCGGGCTTCCAGATCGCTGGCAATGGCAGCAAGCTCATCTTTACTGGTGGTGTCTGCCCGGGCGGTGGTCACCTTATCGCCGGCACCAGAGGCGAGCGCATCGAGCGCTTCCTGCCTCCGCCCGGTAACGATCAGGTGATGGCCCTGTTCAATCAGGGCTTTACTCAGTGCTTCACCGATGCCGGAACTGGCCCCGGTAATCCAGATATTCGAGGGTGTTTCAAGGCGCTGGCTCATCCGGCCTTACTCCTTATCCAGCGAATGGCCTTGCCGAGAAATGGCAGGTTTTCATACAGAAGCTGCCCTACGTCGAAGTAATCGCGATGACCGGTTACCCGACCGCCATGAATGGTCAGTTGGCTGATGCCGTCTACATTGACCTGATGGCCATTGCGGATTCGCTTGTGTCTGAGCCGCATGATCCAGGGAATACAGACATGACGGCCATTAATGACCGGGTCCCCAAAATCGAACTGGCAGGAGATAACATTCTCATAGGCGCCGGTGAAGTATTCGGTGAGCTCGCCAATGCCCTCAACCTTGCAGAAGGGATCCTGGAAGGTCACGTCATCACTGTAAACGTCCGCTATATCGCGGATATTTGCAGAGGACAGATTGTTGAACAGCCTGGTGAACCGTGTGAGAGTTTCGGTAACGGAGGCACTTCCTTTGCCCATATCAATAACTGAGGCAGTACTCATGATTCTGTCCTCCTCATTTTGTCCAGTTGACGGGTTTCTTCCTTGATGTGTTCGGGAATTGGATTCATGTCCCAAATCAGCCCGAGCCTGGAGAGAATCCAGAGCCCGTACCAGGTCATGTCTATCTCGTACCATCGAAAACCCTGGCGCACGGACTGGGGCCAGCGGTGATGATTGTTGTGCCAGCCTTCGCCAAGGGTGATCAGTGCCAGCCATCCGTTATTCCGGCTGTCGTCATCGGTTTCAAACCGGCGCTTCCCCCAGACGTGTGAAAGCGAGTTGATCGATACCGTGGCATGGAACAGCACCACAGTCGATATGAAGAAACCCCACACCAGCAGCTGTAAGCCGTTTGTACCCAGCTGTGGCGCCGTTGCTGCAAGTAATTCACCCAGGCCGTAAATGCTGACGGCGGCTGCGGCAGGCACCAGCGAATCGAACCGGTTCAGGAATTTGAGCTCGGGAAACTTCATCCAGTCTTTCACTCGCCGCTCATCCATGGCAAAGCCGGCATCACAGGTAAACCAACCAAGATGGGACCACCAGAAGCCACCCTGACGCGGCGAGTGCAAGTCCTTTTCAGTGTCCGAATGCTGGTGATGGTGACGGTGATGCGCCGCCCACCAGAGCGGACCGCGCTGCGCAGCGCTGGCTCCGAGAAGGCCAAACATGAACTGGGTAATTCTTCCGGTTTTAAACGTTTTATGGGCAAAATACCGATGATAGAAACCTGTGATCGCAAACATTCGGGCCAGGAAAAAGACCGCGGCAAACACCACCGCAAAAGCGCTGGTGCCGGTCACCAATACCAGAAGGCAAGCCAGATGAAGCGAAATGAATGGAAGCACACGAATAACGTTGAACGATCGGGAATCGGTGTTCAGCTGATCCGAACCTGCCTCCGAGTCGAACCATCTCAGGATGTTTGTCAGCCAGTTTTGCACTCGGGTCATACCCTGCTTGCCTTCTAATTCACAATTTGATTCATAGTTTAGACCGGATCGCCTGGCTGTTTTCACTGGCTCAGGCGACACACACTATACGTCCCATCAACCGAATCTGGATGCATCTTTGAAAATGATTAACGAAATCCAATCCGCCCCCCGTGAAGAACAGTCTAATGGTAGAGATCTACGCTCTGTAGCGGTCATCGGTTCAGGCCTGGCGGGGCTTACTGCCGCGATTCTTCTCCAGCAACGGGGTTGCCGCGTCACCGTTTTCGAGAAAAGCCGCGGCCCCGGCGGAAGACTTGCAGCTAAAAGGGTTGAGGGCGGTTCCGCGGACATCGGAGCACAGTATTTCACCATTCGGAATCCTGAATTTCATCAATTTCTTAAACACTACGCCGGGAAGCAGCATTTTGCGCCCTGGAAAGCCCGTTTCGGCTATCAGAGGTCTCCTGGCCAGTGGGAAGCCTTCCCCGATGAGAAACGCTATGTGGGCGTGCCCCGAATGACGGCCGTCAGCCGGGCTCTTTCTGATCATGTATCGCTGGTTGCCGAAACCAGGGTCCAGAAACTGAGCCGGGACCCGTCGGGTTGGCAACTGGTTTCCACAGAAGGCCATGAGTTCGGGCCCTACCACGCAGTGATTGTTACCGCGCCGCCGGCCCAGGCCCGCGAACTTCTTGCAGGCAGCAATCTCCCGCACCTTGCCGGGCACCTTGATCAGCCGGTGAATCACGTTCAGCCCTGCTGGGCCGTTGCCGCTCATTTTGCTGAAACGCCGTTCGACCGGTATGACGGCATGCGGGTACACAGCGAAATCCTGAGCTGGGTTGGCAATAATTCCAGCAAGCCCGACCGGAATGACAGGGGTCAATGGTGGGTGCTTCACGCCAGGTCCGAATGGTCACGGGCCAATACCGATACCCCAGCAGAGCAGGTTGCTGGTGAAATGGTGCGGGAGTTCCTGGCAATCGCCGGCGCAGCCGTTCAACCGGACGATCTGGTAACCCATAGATGGCTGTACGCCAAATCTACTGACACCGATACCCCGGGGCACCTCTGGTTCCCGGACGAGCAGATTGGTCTTGCGGGCGACTGGTTGAGCGGGGGCCGGGTTGAGGGCGCGTTTAACAGCGCCAGCGCCCTGGTCAACGAGCTGTCTGCTACGGATGCCTGATCCCGCTTGTAAATCAAGGACGGTATTCATACTCAGCAGAGGGTTGTGGCCGGAGGCGTGTAGAAGTGCGTAATGGTGCCGTCCTTGAACTTGCTGAAGAACGCACTGACTTCGGTGATTTTTTTCAGGGACCGTGACCGGTCGATGGGGTCCTTGACCAGCACCTTGATGCCGTTGAAGTTGTCCTGAATGTTGGAAAAGCGGGCCCGCATGGAACAGGTGACGACTTTAGCCGGATCTAGCTTCAGTTCCGCCGCCAACCACCGGGCATGGGCTTCGATACCTGCGTTGCTCAGATCTTCGCGGGTGTCCAGGTGGTTGAGCTTGGCCCGGTCGACGATGCATCGTGAATAGCTGGCGGGGTTGTTGCGAGCTACTTTCCGGAAGGCTTCCCAGAAAAAGCTATCGGTGAGATCCGCGAAGTACCGCATATCGCTGAGGCAGGTGTCTACCCAGGCAAACACGTCTGCGTCATCGAGCACTTCATTGATGGCCTCACGCAGGAGCCAGTCGAACCCCAATGCCGTCTTGTGGGCGTAAACCTTTCGGTACATCTGGTGCCGGCTGTACACAAAGTCTTCCAGAGCACCCAGGCCTTTCTGGGTAATGGCAAGGCCAAGCCAGGGTTCCTGCACGTCCCAGCCAAAGCGAAGGTTGCTGAGAAGATGGTCAAGATTGAAACCACCGATGGTTACCGAGGAATGAAAGCCGTCCCGGAGCATGTAATCCGCCCGGTCTGCGTCAATCTCGCCGGATACGATGGATGAGAGCAGGTCCATGACCAGCCTGGGAGTGTCAGCTTCACTCAGCAAGCCGGACTCCGCATCCTGACCGGCGATGAAGTTCCAGAATGTGCGGGCGTGAATGCAGAAAGTCTCGCTGGGTTGCACATCCGTGGTTTCCATTATGCCGATCACGTCCCGGGCATCCAGGCCGGCGTCTTCCATATCCACTGCACAAAGCACCTCGTGAGCCACGCGAACGGAATAATGCTCGTGTTCCAGTTCCCGGGGTTTTTCGCTGTGGTACAGGGTGTAGTCGGCGTCTTTCCACAGATCTTCAAAACGGTTGGGCCGTGACATAAGGTCGTGAATGCGCTGCGCCTGGGTGAACTGATGGGAAAAACTGGAGTGGCCGCTGTCATGCAACAGGCAGCCCAGGCGGATGATCTTTGCCAGATAGTCGATGGCGTCCAGTTGGTTCATGCTCAGGTCGGCCCGGTCGCTGAGCTTGCGCTCCCGGAGATAAGCGTCGATCATCGAGCGGAACATCCTCGTACCCACGTGCATAACGCCGATGCTGTGTAGAAAGCGGGAGTGGGTGGCACCCGGGAAAACGAGGCTGAGAATGTCGTTCTGGCAGATATTTCGCAGGCGCTGAAACAGAGGGTGGTCAATAACCTGGATTTCATGCCGATAAAGGGGAATGCCGCCGTGAACCGGGTCCATGATCAGCTTGTCATAAGCACCAAGCAGGTCGTTGACTGCGCTTCGCATTGCTCTGTTACTCCCGATTTCGGTAAAGATGCCTTGTTATATCACAAGGGGATGCCAGAATAGGTAACGGACGGGCGTAATTCCTTTTACCGCTGGAAGCTTAGGGCAAAGACATGACTTCGCGCACCGAGCGCATTCTGATCATCGATTCAGACGAGAACGCCCGTTCAGAGCTTGGCCGCTATCTGAGTGCCAGGGGGTTCTATGTGACCGGTTACCCGGATACTGGCTCCGCGCGCTCACTGTTTGATAATGAAACCCCGGACATCATTTTCGCCGACCTGACCCCCACGGCCATTGGCGAACTGGCAGGGCGGCTGGATGATGCCGAGATCTTCGCGCCGATCGTCGCAATATACAACACCACCAAAGCCACCGATATTGTAGAAGCCATGCGGGCTGGCGCTGCCGACGTTGTGCTCAAGCCCTGTGCCGAGGACAAGGGCGCGCTCGACGATGTCATTGGCAAGCTTTTTGACAGGGTCAGGGTCAACCGCCTGAACCATCTTTATCGTCAGGAGCTTGAAGAGGCCAACCGTGACCTGCGCGATGGTATAGCCGAGCTGCGGGCAGACCAGAACGCCGGCCGCAAGGTCCAGCTCAAGATGCTTCCGGACCGCGAACAGGTGATGACCGGTCTGACCATCGATTACCTGATCAAGCCGTCGCTCTACCTGAGCGGAGATTTTCTGGATTATTTTCCGCTGTCTGATGACAAGGTTCTGGTCTACATCGCCGACGTTTCCGGCCATGGCGCCAGTTCTGCATTCGTGACGGTTCTGCTGAAAAATCTCACCAACCGGCTACAACGGAATCTGCGGCGCGGATCCAGTAGCGATATTTTGCACCCAAACCAGTTTCTTGAACGTATTAATACCGAGTTGCTGGATACGGGGCTGGGAAAGCACGTAACGGTATTTGTCGGCATTATCTCGATTTCCGAGCGGCTACTGCGCTATTCGGTGGGCGCTCACTTTCCGCTGCCGATCCTGTCCTTTGATAATGGTGAAACCGGTTTTCTGGAGGGCAGCGGCTTGCCGGTGGGGCTGTTCGAGGAGCCGGAGTGGGATGTTTACGAAGTCCCATTACACCAACCGTTCCATCTGATCCTGTTTTCAGACGGAATTCTTGAGGTGATCCCGGAGAAAGGCCTGGATGAAAAGGAACGGAGACTACTTGAAGTCGTATCTGGAGGTCGTCACACTATTGGGGCTTTAAGCGATGCTCTGAATCTGGAAGGGATCACAGAGTTACCTGACGATATTGCTATTGTATCCGTGACGGACACGAAAGCCGTCATCAATGAGCCGACGTCGACATAGTGGCAGTGAACCCAATGGCTGGTTATAAAATCCTGCAAGCGGAACAACAGGGCATTTATGTCCTCAAGTTTATTGGAGAAATCCGGCTAAACCTCTGTTCTACACTGGATAATCTGGTTGAGTCCATCACTCAGGACCCGAACTTCAAGACCGTCGTGGTTGATCTTACCGAGACCGACATCATCGACAGCACCACTCTGGGCCTGCTTGCAAAGATCGCCATGGCCGCTCACAAACGCAGCCAGTTCCTACCCACGCTCATTTCCACTAATCCGGACATTACCCGCATTGCGACCTCAATGGGTTTCAACAAGATCTTCATCATTGTCAAAGAGCCCGCCTCGCGCATTGAAGAGCTTGAGGAAATTCCCGTGCTGAAGGCCAGTGAGCAGGAAGTCCGCGACAAGGTACTGGAAGCCCATCGGGTACTGATGGGCATGAACAGTCGTAACCGGGAAGAATTCAAGAACCTGGTGCGGGCCCTGGAATGTGAAGAACCCGGCTGAAACCGGGCCCAACCCCATTGAAGGGAAAGACTATGCCTCAGAACAACGAAGCTCAGCCGCCAGCGCCCGGGGCCAGCGGACAGCATGTCGCTGTGCTCGGCGGCGGCAGTTTCGGCACCGCAATGACCAAAGTGCTTGCCGAGAACGGCCACACGGTTCACTTCTGGATGCGAGATGAACATCAGGCGGATGAAATTCGCCAGACCGGCTGTAACACCCGCTACATGCCAGATGTAAAACTGAATGGCGATATCCGGCCAACAACAAAGCTCGAAGAAGCCGTGGCCAATGCCGGTACGGTCCTTGTTGCCATTCCGAGTAAAGCCTTCCGGGCCGTTATCAGAGAACATAGCCAAGCCTTCCGCGACGGCCAGATCGTGGTCAGCCTGACCAAAGGTATTGAGGAACATGGCTTCAAGCTGATGAGCGAGATACTGGTAGAGGAAATCCCGCGCTGCCGTATTGGCGTGCTCGGAGGGCCCAATCTGGCCAGCGAAATTGTCAGCCGGGACCTGACCGCAACCACCATTGCCGCCAAGGACCCTGACGTCCGCCGTGAACTCCAGGAACTGCTTGGCTGTGAATACTTCAGAGTCTACGCCAACGTTGATGTATACGGGGTAGAGCTGGCTGGCGCCCTGAAAAACATCTACGCGATTATCGCGGGGCTGGCATCAGCGCGTGACCTGGGTGAAAACGCCAAAGCAATGCTGATTACCCGCGGCCTGGCGGAAATGAGCCGGTTTGCCGTCAGCCTCGGTGCAAACCCGATGACCTTTATGGGCCTGGCCGGGGTGGGGGACCTGATCGTGACCTGCACATCCTCGAAAAGCCGAAATTTCCGCATTGGTTACGCCATCGGTAAAGGTAAGGAGCTGGATGACGCCGTTGCAGAACTGGGCCAGGTTGCCGAGGGTATCTACACGCTTAAACTGGTCAAAGAGAAGTCCGAGGCAATCGGGATCTATATGCCGCTGGTGCGCGGGCTCTACGAGATCATGTATGAAGGCGCATCCATCAGCGCTGTCATTAACAGCCTGATGATGTCGGTTCAGAACTCCGACGTGGAGTTTATTCTGCCCCGAACCATTTCCCAGTGAGCGCTGACCTGACGCGCCAGTCTGTTTCAAGGAGGCTCCTGTGCAGCTGATTATCATGCGCCATGGCGAGGCTGGTTATCACACCCTGGACGGTCAGCGCGAGCTGACCGAGTATGGACGCCAGGCGGTTGCAGAAGTGGCGTCGCAGATTGCTGAATCACCCTGGCGCCCCCGTGCCATGTGGTGCAGCCCACTGGTCCGTGCCCGGCAGACGGCTGCAATTGCCTCCGAGATTCTGAATTGTCCGGTGATCGAAAAGAACTTCATTACTCCCGACGATGATCCGGGCAAATGCCTCGATGAAATTCTTGATGCGCCTGACTCTCCGCTGATGATTGTGTCGCACATGCCACTGGTCGGCAGCCTGGCAACGCTGTTTGTTGACGGACATCGCAAGGGCATTCCGCTGATGACGGCCCAGGCCATCGTGTTGGATATGCCGGTTGCCGGTCCGGGCTGTGCAGATCTGAAAGCCCAGTTCCTGCCGTAAGTGGTTAAACCAGACGACGAATTCACTCAGGGCGACGAAATGAGCCAGAAACCTGAAGCCATTGCCGGGCAGATCGAAGCCGTTGCAGGCAAACAGTCAAAACCGCCGCTGGAACAGTGGCATCCCGAGTTGTCCGGGGATATCGATATTGTGATCAACCGAAAGGGCGAATGGCTCTACGAAGGTAAGCCCATTGCCCGCGAGGCCATTGTCAGACTTTTCTCCACGATTCTGCGTCGGGAAGCGGATGGCGACTACTATCTGGTTACTCCGGTCGAAAAATGGCGGGTACAGGTGCAGGACACTCCCTTGCTGGCCCACAGCCTGAAGGCGGAGGGTGAGGGGGATCAGCGTCAACTGTCTGTGACGACCAATGTGGGTGAGGTGGTCGCAATTGACGGTGACCATCCACTGAGCTTCGGAACCTATCCGGAAACCGGCGAGCCCAGGCCGGTGGTCAAGCTACCCCACGGCCTCGAAGCCCGGCTGGTTACCTCTGCTTACTACGATCTTGCAGAGTTGATCGCAGCCGATGAGCCGGATTCCGGCGCACCAATGGGTGTCTGGAGTCACGGAATTTTCTATCAGATTGCCTGATACGGTTGAAAACCTCAGGCCTGGCCCCATCAAAACACGGTAGAAAACGCAGGAAGACACTTGTTAAACTGTGTTTTCACACTTGTTACCGAGCCTGGCTCTCTAACGAGGCCCGGTGGTCGTAAGTTCCTCTGTGCAGTCTGGCTGTTCATGATTACTTTCGATTGCCCATACATTCATTAAACAGTCATTGCGTCACGCAAGGAGATCACATGGCCCAACCTCGTGTTGTCACCATCCATTACACGCTCACCAACGATCAGGGAGAAGAGCTGGACTCCTCCCGTGTTGAAGGTCGCGAGCCTCTGTCTTACCTGGAAGGTGCCCAGAACATCATCGGTGGACTTGAAAACGCACTGAACGAGAAAGCCGCTGGCGATCAGGTAAAAGTTTCTGTCGAGCCTGCTGAAGGCTACGGCGAAGTCAATGAAGAACTGGTTCAGCCGGTTCCGCTTTCTGCGTTCGAAGGTGTAGACACCATTGAGCCAGGCATGCAGTTCCAGGCACAGACCCCGGGCGGCCCCCAGGTTGTTCGTGTTGTTGAAGTTGGCGATGAGACCGTTACCATCGACGCCAACCATCCGCTGGCGGGTCAGACCCTGCACTTCGACGTCGAAGTGGTAGAAGCCCGCGAAGCAACTGACGAAGAGCAAGAGCACGGTCACGCTCACTAAGCACTTCTGTCAATGCAAAAAAACGGCCCTTTCGAGGGCCGTTTTTTTATGTCTCCGTCATGCGCCTGCTTACATGTTCGGATAGTTGGGGCCACCGCCGCCTTCCGGTGTTACCCAGGTAATGTTCTGGGCCGGATCCTTGATATCACAGGTCTTGCAGTGCACACAGTTCTGCGCGTTGATCTGGAACTTGAGGCCAGTACCGTCATCCTTCTCAACCACTTCATACACGCCGGCCGGGCAGTAACGCTGTGCAGGCTCGTTGTATTTTGGCAGGTTCTCCTCAAGCGGAATGGCCGGGTTGGCCAGCTTGAGATGAACCGGCTGATCTTCTTCGTGGTTAGTGTTGGAAATAAACACCGAAGACAGACGATCAAAGGTCAATTTGTTGTCCGGGCGCGGGTATTCAAGTTTCTTGGACTGATCCGCGTTCTTGAGCGTGGCATGATCCGGCACCGTATCGTGGAAGGTGATCGGCAAGCTGGAACGAAGAATGTTCTGCTCAATGTAGGCAATGGCGCCACCGACAAAGTTACCAAACTTGTGCATGCCCGGGCTGAAGTTGCGCTCGTTGTAAAGTTCCTTGTACAACCAGCTGTCCTTGAAGCGATCTTCAAAGCTGGTGATCTCCTCACCGGACTTGCCTTCTTTCAGCGCCTCGAAAACGGCTTCGGCACCCAGAATGCCGGACTTCATCGCGGTATGGGATCCCTTGATCTTGGAGCTGTTCAGGGTGCCGGCGTCGCAGCCCAGAAGCAGGCCACCGGGGAAGCTCATTTTCGGCAGTGAGTTGAAGCCGCCCTTGGTGATGGCACGCGCGCCATAGGCTACGCGCTTTCCCCCTTCCAGGTGCTTCGCCACTTCCGGGTGGGTCTTCAGGCGCTGGAATTCCTCAAACGGGCTCAGGTGGGGGTTGCTGTAGGACAGGTCTGTGATCAGGCCGACATAGACCTGGCCATTTTCCAGATGATAAAGGAAAGATCCGCCGGTCGAGCCGCTCTCATTAAGGGGCCAGCCGGTGGTGTGTACTACCAGGCCCGGTTCGTGTTTGGCCGGGTCTATGTCCCACAGCTCCTTGATGCCAATACCGTAGTGCTGAGGATCCTTGCCTTCGTCCAGTTTGAAGTCATTGATCAGGCGCTTGCCAAGGTGGCCACGGCAGCCTTCGGTGAACAGGGTATACTTGGCTCGCAGTTCCATACCGGGCATGTAGCCGTCTTTCTCGGAACCGTCACGGGCCACGCCCATGTCACCGGTAATAATGCCTTTTACCTGGCCGTCTTCAACAATGGTTTCAGCCGCGGCAAAGCCGGGGTAGACCTCAACGCCCAGACCTTCCGCCTGTTCGGCCAGCCAGCGGCAAAGGTTACCCAGGCTTATGATGTAGTTACCGTGGTTGTGCATGTTTTTCGGCACAAACGCATTCGGGATTTTGGTGGCCCGGTCCTGGCCTTTAAGAAGGAAGATGTCATCACGGGTCACCGGCGTGTTCAGCGGTGCGCCTTTTTCCTTCCAGTCGGGGAAAAGTTCGTTGAGGGCAGTGGGCTCGAACACCGTGCCGGCAAGAATGTGGGCACCGATTTCGGAACCTTTTTCAACCACACAGACCGTCAGCTCCTGCTCGGACTCCTGCGCCATCTGCATGATACGGCAGGCTGCAGACAGGCCGGCTGGCCCACCGCCGACGATCAGAACATCAAATTCCATCGATTCGCGTTCCACGTTGGTCTCCTCAAACATTTCTATTTAATGGGTGCCTATTGGCACTTCCCCAATCTTTCCGATGGTGCGTATGATAGCGATTTCTCGCCTCATAAACGACCGCTTCGGCCTGAAAGTGCTCAACTTGTGTTGGTCGAAGGATACCGCAAAACAGAAATCAAACAAACGTTTGTTTGAAATTTGCTCCCGGGTTTGGCATTGTTGGGTCAGCAGGGCGCATGAAGGTTGTTCTATTGACCCCACTGGCCATTGTGGGCAGTATTATGTCGCCCTGACAGACAGCAGCCCCGCGCGTAGATGCTGTCCTCAAACGTAAACTCATCGTAGAAGAACGAGGAATCTATGAAGGTTCTGGTCGCCGTAAAACGAGTTATTGATTACAACGTAAAGGTGCGCGTCAAGCCGGACAACACCGGTGTGGACCTTGCCAACGTCAAGATGGCAATGAACCCTTTCTGTGAAATCGCGGTTGAAGAAGCGGTTCGTCTGAAAGAGAAGGGTGTCGCCAGCGAGATCGTGGTGGTTACCATCGGCCCCAAGGCTTCCCAGGAGCAGATCCGTACTGCACTGGCACTGGGTGCAGACCGTGGCATCCACATTGAAACCGACGAAGAGGTTCAGTCTCTGGAAGCAGCCAAGCTTCTCAAGAGCGTTGTCGAGAAAGAAGAACCAAAGCTGGTTATTCTGGGCAAACAGTCCATTGATTCCGACAACAACCAGACCGGCCAGATGCTGGCAGCACTGACCGGCATGGGCCAGGGTACGTTTGCCTCGGAAGTAGTCGTTGAGGGTGACAAGGTACAGGTGACCCGGGAAATCGACGGCGGCCTGATGACCGTTGGCCTGAAGCTGCCTGCGGTTGTAACCACCGACCTTCGCCTGAACGAGCCGCGCTATGCGTCTCTGCCGAACATCATGAAGGCCAAGAAGAAGCCCCTGGAAACCATGTCTCCGGCCGATCTTGGCGTCGAGATTACGTCTCGCCTGAGCACCCTGAAGGTTGAGGCACCAGCTTCCCGTCAGGCAGGCATCAAGGTGGCCGACGTAGCTGAGCTGGTCGACAAACTGAAGAACGAAGCGAAGGTGATCTGAATGAGCATCCTTGTAATTGCTGATCATGACAACAGCAGCCTGACTCAATCCACACTGAACGTCGTTGCTGCTGCCAAAGCCATCGGTGGCGACATCGATATCCTGGTTGCCGGTGAAAACTGCGGTTCGGTAGGCGAAGCAGCTGCCAAGGCAGAGGGCGTTAATAAGGTACTGGTTGCCGATAACGCGGTCTACGGCCACTTCCTGGCCGAAAACCTGGCAGAACTGGTTGCCGAAGTTGGCAAGGGTTATGGCCATATCCTGGCTTCTGCCGGTACGACAGGTAAAGACTTTATGCCGCGTGTTGCTGCGCTGCTGGACGTAGCCCAGGTTTCAGACATCATGCGTGTTGAATCAGAAGACACGTTTGTGCGTCCGATTTACGCTGGTAACGCCATTGCGACGGTAAAGGCAACCGACGCCATTAAGGTGATCACGGTTCGCCCGACGGCTTTTGATCCGGTTGCAGCAGAGGGCGGTTCCGCCTCCGTTGAAGCTCTGGACCTGGTGAAAGACGCAGGCCTGTCTGAGTTCATCAACGAGGAAATCGCCAAGTCTGATCGTCCTGATCTTGCCAGCGCTGACATCGTAATTTCCGGTGGCCGCGGTATGCAAAACGGCGAGAACTTCAAGATGCTTGAGCAGGTGGCTGACCAGCTGGGCGCTGCCATCGGCGCATCCCGTGCAGCCGTCGACGCAGGTTTCGTGCCGAACGACATGCAGGTCGGCCAGACCGGTAAGATTGTCGCGCCGCAACTGTACATCGCGGTAGGTATTTCCGGCGCCATCCAGCACCTGGCCGGTATGGGTGACTCCAAAGTGATCGCCGCGATCAACAAGGACGAAGAAGCGCCTATCTTCCAGGTTGCCGATTACGGCCTGGTTGCAGACCTGTTTGAAGCCGTTCCTCAGCTTGAGGAAGAGCTCAAAAAGGTCATGTGATCTGACAGGCCCTGAATACGGGCGGAAAAGAAAGGCACCTGCGGGTGCCTTTTTTATTATCTATTTTTCGTCGGGAGGGTTGCTGCTGTTTTTGAGGCGGGTGCGCATGGTCAGCTTTTTCTCTTTACGACTGATGAACAGCGAGTCGGCAAGAAGGTGCAGGGCCTTATTGGTCGTTCGGGCCGCCTGATAGATCTGCCGACTGGTTTTATTGTGGGTTTCACGGGCGCGCCTGGCGCTTTCGCGAAATTCCTGGTCCGTCGAGAAGTGATCGATAAGACTGAAGGTGGTGGTGGCAATGGCCTGATGCATTTTCTCCACGGCGCTGGTGCCATGTTTGACGGTGTCTTCCAAAAGGCGGGCGCGATTACGGGTTTCCATCAGCTCCATCCGGCTTTTCTGGATATTGCTATTGGCAAGCCTTTGGGCCGCTCTCAGCCCGAGCAGCGCTTTCCGGTTCTGGAAGTGGATGGACGTCGCCAGCGCGAGAAAGCGGGCGGTTACAAGAATCAGGGCAGTGCTGACAAGAAGCAGGGCGTCCATGTGTCTCCTAGCGGTATTCCAGTTGCATCACGACGTCGATTTCACGAACTTCAAGCTCTTTCTTTAATTCTTTCATAACCTCCTGATATACAAGTTTTGTTACCATAATCGGAAGGCGATCTGCGAGCATTCGGGCGGACCGGGATTCCCGACGCGCGACAGCAATCGGATCCTGTACACACAGCGTAAGTACCAGCTCCGGTTCGCGGGTGTGATCCGGTCCGCCACTTTGCTCCCGGGCTTCCTGAATAAGCGCTTTCTGCAGGCGAACCTGCCAGAATAGCCAGGCGCTGATCAGGGCAAGAAACAGGCTCAGAATGAGCAGCAGGGTGGTCAACGTAAAAACCTCCGTAAAAGGCGATGTCAGTTCAGACAGTGTGCGCGATTGTGCAGCCAAAACGATTGGCCGCTGCGACATCAGCAATCAAGTTACAGGGAAATATAACGAAGGAAAATGACATGATCTGGTTAAAAGCATTCATCAGTGGCTTTCTGGCAACGCTGATTTTCCATCAGGGGCTGTTTGGTCTCTTTTATTTGGCAGGTGTGGTGCCTGCTGCGCCGTTCAACATGAATCCGGTGCCGCCTATCGGTATCCCTGCGGTATTGTCCCTGGCGTTTTTCGGCGGGCTCTGGGGGATGGTGTTGTGGCTCCTGCTGGGCCGGTTGCGCGGCCTGGGGTTCTGGCTGTCTAATGTAATTGTTGGCGCAATTGGCCCTACCGCCTTAGCCATGCTTGTCGTATTCCCGATGAAAGGGCTGGAAGTTACCGCACAGACCTGGACCGGTGGTCTGGTGTTGAATGGCTTCTGGGGCCTGGGTGTGGCTCTGTTCATGGTGTTAATGGGCGCGAAAGCAGCGAAGAAGGCCTGAGGCCGGAATTAATCCCGACGATAAGGATGACGAATGAGCGATAAAACGGATACAACCTACGACATAGTCGTATTTGGCGCGACCAGCTTTGTTGGCCAGATACTCACTGGCTATCTGCTTAAAACCTACGGCACGGGCAAAGACCTAAAATGGGCCATAGCAGGGCGTTCCAAGAACAAACTCAACTCCCTCAAATCCGACCTGGGCAAAGACGGCAGCGCCTTGCCGGTCATCGTTGCGGATGCGTCTGATGAATCCGCCCTGAAAGCCCTGTGCGATCAGACCCGGGTGGTGATTTCCACCGTTGGCCCTTACGCGCTTTTCGGTGAACCTCTGGTAAAAGTCTGTGCGGAAACCGGCACGGATTACTGCGACCTGACCGGCGAAGTGCAGTGGATTCGCAAGATGGTCGACAAATACGAAGCCACCGCCAAGTCGTCCGGTGCCCGCATTGTTCATTGCTGCGGCTTTGATTCGATTCCCTCAGACATGGGCGTATGGTTCCTGCAGCAGCAGGCCGAGCAGACATTCGGCGCTCCCTGCCGGGATGTTCGTATGCGGGTCAAGGCTGCCAAGGGCGAGTTCTCCGGCGGTACGGTTGCCAGTATGGTCAACGTCGCCAAGGAGGCCGCCGCGGACCCGGCATTGCGTAAAGAACTGGCGAACCCGTTTTCCATTTGCCCGCCGGGCCACCGGTCCGAAACCCGCCAACCGAGCCTTAAAGGCGCGGAATTCGATAAAGAGATGGGCGTATGGCTGGCCCCGTTTGTCATGGGCGCTATCAACACGCGGATTGTTCACCGTTCCAATGCCCTGCAGGATGCGCGCTACGGCAAGGAATTCACTTATGATGAAGCCATGATCGTCGGGCGTGGCCTGCAGGGCCGGTTAACGGCCTACGGCATCACCGGCGCCCTGACTGGCTTTTTCACCGCCTCAGCGTTCAAGCCGAGCCGCTGGTTGGTTGAAAAGTTTATACCCAAGCCCGGTGAAGGTCCCAGCCCCGAGGTGCAGGAAAGCGGCTATTACGACCTGCGTTTTGTAGGCAAGACTGAAGACGGCAAAACCATCAAAACCAAGGTAGTAGGCGACCGAGACCCTGGCTATGGTTCAACCGCGAAAATGCTGGGTGAAGCCGGTGTCTGCCTGGCCTTTGATGTGGCCGACAAGCCCGGTGGTATCTGGACTCCATCGTCCTTGATGGACGGCAAACTGTTTGATCGCCTGACCAGTAAGGCCGGGCTGTCTTTCGAGGTGCTTGAAACCAGCTAAGCGTCGAGACGGATCACGCGGTCGGTGTCCGATAGGGCATCCGACCCGCGCCCTACAAATTGATAACCGTCTGCCCGCAGCACTGCAAAGCAGCCCGCAAGCATGGATAGCCACATGAGTTTTTACGAAGACCGGATATTGCCCCACATCATCAACAAGGCCTGTTCCATGGGCCAGATCATGAAACTGCGCAGCCAGTTGGTGCCGATGGCAAAGGGCCGAGTGCTGGAAGTGGGCATGGGCTCAGCGATCAACATGGATTTCTACGATGCTGATCAGGTCGAAATGGTCTACGGCCTTGAGCCCTCCGAAGGTATGCGCCGCAAAGCTCAGGGCAACCTCGCTCGTTCGCCGATAAGGGTGGAATGGCTGGATCTGCCCGGAGAACAGATTCCACTGGCGGATAATTCAGTGGACACAGTTCTTTTGACTTTCACCCTGTGCACGATTGCGGACTGGAAAGCGGCGTTACAGCAAATGTGGCGGGTTCTTGAACCCGGCGGTGAACTGCTGTTTTTGGAACACGGCGAATCACCGGACGAGGGGGTTCAAAAATGGCAGAACCGCATCACACCGGGCTGGAAAAAGTTGGCCGGCGGCTGCCACCTGAACCGCAACATTGCCGACCTGATCCGCCAGGGAGGATTCGAAATCCTGGAGCTTGAAAACCTGTACGTTCCCGGAGCCCCGAAAATCGCCGGCTACATCTACAAGGGCAGAGCCCGCAAGCCCGCCTGAGAAGCAGCTGACCACAGGCCAATCCCAATTGCGTTACCGGGCAGGGCCTTATACAATCCTGCCCGTCAAAACCCCTCCTGTGCCCGGGTGGTGAAATTGGTAGACACAAGAGACTTAAAATCTCTCGGCCGTAAGGCTGTCCCGGTTCAAGTCCGGGTCCGGGCACCATATTTTTCAATGGCTTAAAAATCTGCGTTCCTAGCAATGTTTGGGAATCATCTGTCGTGTAGACACTATGTAGACATACCGTTATAACAATATGCGGTCGAGGCTTTCAGAAACCCCAAAACTCATATAGGTTGTCAAAAACTACCTTTTCGTTTAAGGACTTAACGGATGCGGCTTTTACCATCTGATCCCGATATCCAAACGTTATATGGGCGAATCAAAAATTCAAAGATCGATTTGCAGCCGGATTTTCAAAGGGGTGAGGTTTGGACTGAGGATAAGAAAAAGGCGCTTATCGACACGATTTTGCGAGGTTGGCACGTTCCTCCGATCCATATCATAGTTGTTGAAGAAACAGGAGAACAGGAGGTCCTTGATGGACAGCAACGACTGGTTGCCATACGAGATTTCATGTCCGGGGCGTTTCCGGTAGATGGATATTGTGAGCCATTCAATAAAGACATGAAGGCACTAGATGGGCTCTTCTACGAGGAACTCCCTCCGAAGCACAAAAATTTATTCGATAGCTATTCAATTCGACAGTTTTTGATTACAGATTTTGAGCCGGGAGAGCCTGGAGAATTATTTCATCGACTAAACCAGCATGTACGGCTGACACCGGCTGAAAAGAGGAATGCCTTCTATGGGCCGGTCAGGGTTCAAATTAAAGACCTTGTGAAAGGAATGCAGGAACTAGGAATTGATAAATCTATTTTAGGCTTTTCTAACTCTAGAATGGCCTATGACGATGTACTTTCGAAGTTCCTGCTATACGTCGAAAGAGGTTCAATAAGGGAAAAAATTACTGAAGGAGATGTTACGAATCTTTTCCGCAGAAACTTCGGGTTTTCGGATTCAACCGTAAATGATGCAAATGCTGCTCTGAAGGGATTCGCAGAAGCTTTTCACACTGTGAGCACCAGCAAGGTCAAGTTCAATAAAGCAACATTGCTATCTTGGCTTCTGTTCTTTCTCAGAATACGTGTGTCCTCGTATAGTCCCGAAATAACTCCCTACTTTTTACTATCCTTTGAAATGACTCGCCTCTCGGCTCGCCGAGGTTCCGATGAGTTCTCGTGGGATCAGAATGGAACGTTAGAAGGTGGTCTTGAGGAAATTCTTCATGATCAGCTTGCACTAATCAATCTATTTAATGATCGGGCAAGTTCTCGGGTGGCCGATGTTTCGTCTGTTATTGCTCGTGATTTTGTTCTTCATTACTGCTTTTTCTGGGCTTCCTCGAACATCAGCTTTAGCTACGATTCTCGGTTGTCGGATCGAGAACGGCAATTATTAAGAAGAGTTCTTGAGAGGGAGGGGATGGGTCAGCCCAGTAATATCGTCGAACTGGAGAAAATCTCTGAAGACTGGGGAATGTTTGTGTGAGGTCCAAAAAGGCTGACGATTACTGGAGAAAAATATCCGAGGACAGCGCACCCCTCCGCTTAAATAGAGTAGATTTTGATAATCTTGCGGGCGTGGGGAAAGGGACATTTTCATTTTCTTCAACCATAAATGTTGTTTGTGGTAAAAATGGTTTGGGGAAATCTACTCTTTTAAAAAGTATTTACCTCACGTTAAGCGGTAATCCTCACGACCTATATCCGGAAACAGTTTCTAGGCTCGATGGCTCAGAATTTAACGTAAAGTTGATGGATGAGGGTAAAAGTCTTGAAGTTGGCTATCCCAATACTGGTGCGCCAACCAGTGTAATATATCTCGACCCATCCGAATTATGCCAGGTATCGCTTGAGTCACTAAGGCGAGAGAAAAACCTGGATGAAATAATGGAACAACACGAGTTTTTCAAAGTCGATGAGTCTAGCCTCACGGAAATCCGGCGGATCTTGGGCCGGAGCTACAAAGAAATCGAGGTAATGGAGATTGACGACCTTGGCTCCTATAAAGTCACTCCATTTTTCAGAGTCACATTGAATCAGAATACCTACGATTCGAGAGAAATGGCATTGGGTGAATTTTCGGTCCTTTTTCTCTGGTGGTTGCTGTGGAAACGCATTGAAACACCCCATATCGTCCTAATAGAGGAACCCGAAAATTTTTTAACGCCTCAAGCCCAGCGTTATTTGACGGATTATTTAGCACTTGTTGCGTTGAAATCGAAGCTTTGGATCTTACTATCAACCCACTCAGAGCACGTGATAGAAAATGTTGGTGTCCCGTCTACTTCTGTAGTAGTTGAAAATGAAATCGATGGCTCAGTGATAGTTAAAAATCCAAGGCATAAGCTTGAGGTCCTTGAACATTTAGGACTTGATCCAAAAAAACGGGGTTTGATTCTTGTAGAAGATCTCGCCGGAAAAATTGTTTTTGAACAGGCCTGTATATATTTTGGTTCCTTTCTCCTAAATGATTATGAGGTCATAAAGAGTGATGGATCTGGTGCTATGCGGAGTGTCCTTCAGAACTTTCCCCACGATTCGAAGTGCATAGAATGTGTCGGAGTGTTTGATGGAGATGAACGAGGCAAAGTTGATACCAGCCAAATTAAAAACTCACATTTTTTGCCCGGCGATCGAGCGCCAGAGGCCGAATTTAGGGATTTAATTAGGGAAGCGCCTGGCGCCTGTGCCTCAGCGCTCCGTGTCTCAGAAGCGAGGCTCATTGAAAAGCTTAGTTTGGTTACGGGGCAGGATCATCACGATTGGCTTGACAACCTTGGTCGGTCGCTCGGTGCGGATTGCAATTCAATGGTGAGGGATCTCTCTCAGGTTTGGATTGAAACGAAGCGAGATGATTTTTATGCGCTGATAAGCGAACTAGATCCGACTGTAAAACAAGAGCGCCTCACACCTGAAATCGTGGAGGAACATCCCTCTAGGATCGTTGGTTATATTGACGCTTTGAATTTTGATCGTGGTTTTGGGTTTGTAACATCGGATGAGGGGGAAAGGTATTTCCTTCACTTCTCTAATGTTAATCACCTGAAACGTGATTTGTTGGCAGTCTCCAAGAGAGTTTCTTTTATCGCTGAGAAAACCGATAAACCGCTTGATTCAGTAGGTTCTATCGAGTTCGAATAACTAGCTTAGCCGAGTAAATTTTCGCTGTTGGGGCGATTCAGAAAAGTTGACTGTCTGTGATTGGGTAATTCTCTGTTCGTTTTGTGGTCTTCCGTACAGTTATTGACAGAACTCCAAGGTGGCGGGTGAACCTCATTGTTCAGTTTCTCCCAGGCATAAGCGGTATCGGCAGGTAACGCGTCGATTTCCGCCTGTGTCACTTCGCGAATCTGGGTGAGTTGGGCAAGGCGCTCTAGCCAGGCAGTGTTCGATTGGTCGTGCAGGTCCCTGGCCCGGTTGGGGCGCTTAACTTCCCATCTGAAATATCGGGTCAACACATACCGTCCACCAGAACAGAGGCCAAACAGCTTTCCTTTGGATGGTTCACCGTACTGGTTTACCGGGCAGTCAAGGCACTCACCGGTGTCTTGGTCAAACTCAAGCCATTTCGCAGTCTTGATGGGCTGGTCCTTTCGTTTGGCGCAGGGACCATTCATGGCCTCGATAAACCCGGCCCAGTCGCTTTTATCCGCCGCCTGGCGGGCAGCTTCGACGGTTTCATCGTCGGCGTGTTGGAGGCGGCGAAGCTCGCGCCAGACAGTGACCGGTGGCCCACCAATCTGCTGAAACTGGCGGATACCGTGGATGCTCGCCCAGGCACGAACCCTGGGTGCCACGTTTTTCGTTAAGTTGCCGTACCAGTCCTCTGCGTCTCCGCCATTTTCCTGAAACTCGCCGTCGATGTTCTTGCAGATGTACTTGACGATATAGCCGGTGGCGGAGCCCCTTTCGTAGTCGATATCAACTGCCTTAAATCGGGCTTCTTCCGCACCTGGCTCATTACCATCCTCAAGCAGGGCATAGGCGCCCATCAGCTCTACCAGCCGATCATTCTGTGCGGGTTCGACAAACAGCATGAGGTGCCAGTGGGGTGTGCCGTCATGGTGAGGCTCGGCAATTCGAAACCCATAGGTGCGGATGTCTTCACGATCGAGCTGCGCTCGTATCCGGGACCAGAGGCCGGTGAGGTATTGCTGGGCTTCCTGTGGTGTAGAGCCGTTGAACTTTGGATTCGGCTCGCCGGAGACCTTCACTGGATGGTATTTGCTCGGCGTGGTGAGCGTCAGGAACACACCATCATGGTCAAGCTGTCGTGCAATGGTTTCAAAACCGGCCGCACGAACTATCAACTCAGAGCGACGGATGTAGGGGTTACTCACCGTTAGTTCAGACAGTTCGGCCAGCGTATATTCCTGGCATTGATCGTTAACGGCGATCATTTCTTCCAGCAGTGAACGGTTTCGGGTGAGCTGCTCTTGGTGGAGCCTCAATCCCCAATCAGAGACGTACACGCCTTTCTGTTTCGACACCAGGCCATAGTCTCGGGCGAGGTTGTCCAGAGTCTGCTTCTGCGCCTTTCGAACCAGACGTCGCCACCAGCGCTCATCTTTTGTTCGTTCGATACGACTCTCGTTAGTAAGGCCCTTTGGGAGCTCGAAATCATAGCGGGACAGGAATTTCTCGATCGTGACTAGGGTTCGGTCAGGATCTTTAATCCGGGCGTGGATCTGCCCGCAGGCTCTTGCTTTGGCTTTGGCAAAGTCGATTATTTGAGCGTCGTCCACGGAAAACTTGAGGTCGCGCCTCTGGAGCCTGGCGCTAATTTTCTCCAGTGCAATTTCCAACGCAATGCAGTGGGTACCCTGACCTATAAGGTACAGGGCAGGTTCAAGCTTGGGGAATATCTTGGGGAACCGGCGCCGGAAGTCGGTTACGGCCATTCGGGTTTGCCGGGTACCAATGGTGTAAAGGCGGCCCTGGGTCCGGTAGTACCTAAAATCCCGTTGGTTTGGAGCGGTCATGGCGCCCATCCGTAACGGTCTGGAACTGTTGCCGTAACGGTTTCATGGACGGTTAAGTGAACCGTTAACCTAACGGTTTCAGACTGTCTATTTGAGCCTTTAACGGGTTTTGCAGGTTTGGGCAGGTTTTGTACCCGCCTGTATAACCCCAGTGTTCGCCTGGGGTACAGCAGGGGAGTACCGGATGTACCTATGGACCTGAACCTATAAGGAACGGGTATTTCGATTAATCTAACGGCGACCGGTTGGCTGAGTATCATCACGCGACCTCCGAGGTCGAGTGTCGAATCTGTCTTTCGATGTAACTCTCAAGATCCGATAGGCGGTAACGAACTGCCCGGCTGCCAACTTTGATAAACGGAACTCGAGCGCCGGCCCATCGATCTCTTTCGAGAAAGGCTTTGCTGACGCCCAGAAGCTCAGCGGCTTCTTTGGTGGTGAAAAGTGCTTTGTTCATTGCGTGTCTCCAACAGGGTTTGTTTCTGTCGGAGACACATTGACGTTAAGCGGGGAGGGTAAATATTCCCGTCTGGTTCAGACGGGGAGTTTCTGGCGCTAGACGGGGGGTTTTAGCTTGATCGGGGTCTGCCGCCTTTCTTGCTCTCCTCTGGCCTTGGGTCCAGATCCTTAACCCAATCCCTTAAGGTGTCCGGTTTCGTGTAGTAACGTCCACCGCCAAAACGCCGAATTGCCTCATGCTTGCAGATATCGGCAATACTGAGGTTCGGGGACTCCTTCCAAAGTTCCTGGGCGATCTCCCGGCATAAAACGCGATGCTTTTGCTTGTCGGCAAGCTTGGACCAAAAATTGTCGATCTGGTCCTGTTTGATCCGCCCTGGCAGTGCATCCTTTTCATCGTCACCGGTTTCATCAGACAGTTTGTTCTGATGCTCCTGATGCTCAACCTCGGTAAACCAGAACGGGGGAAGTGGTAGCTTGAGAGTTTCGCACAGCTCGCAAACACTGGTCTTGTTGATATGTACCCGCTCGAGTGTTTGCCGCTCAAAAATGCGGTTCTTAAAGCATTGAGGGAAATCTTTCGTTGCGGCCGCATGTCGCCTTAACCATCTCTCCGAGAATTCCTGATATCGTTCCCAGCGTTCATCGTCGGTCAACGGGTTTTCTGGATCTTCATAAGTCGTCGAGACATTGACGGTTATCGGCTCTCCAGTTTTCTCATTGATCTCTTCGTGAGTTGTTTCTTCCGTGATAGATGACTCGAAATCAACGTAGTGCTCGAAATCGACGAGGTTTCTTTCATCCTTCAAGACGATCCCGTTCTCATTGCAAACTTGAATCTCGTGCCGGTATTGCATCCGTGTAATCGTCCTGAGCATGTCCTGAACAGGCAAGGGTAGTTCGCTTGGATCTGAATTATTCGGGTCCTGATCGTGCCACCGATGGGCGACTTCCCAAATACTCAGGTGGTCAATTTCCGGGTGCAACATTCAATTATCCTTGTTTTTCGGCGGATGGAGTTTCCTGAGATTTCGAGAGAAAGAAATCGGTGACTTTTTGCATAGGGACGCGCAGACGCTCGACATCGAAGATGATGTAACCGTCCGTCACATCGTTCGGGTCTTTATGATTCATTAGTCGTTTTAGTGCATAGGCGGGAATATCCAAACGCTCTGCGGCTGTGATGAAGGTGCGTCGCAAGTCATGCAGAGTGAACGTTACGCCGGATAGCTTGGTTACACGGGCAATGGCTGTTCGTGGCTCTGACAAGTGGCCGCGTTCAGCGTCGCTCGGAAACACGAAAGAGCTAGACTTATCGTCGAAGCGCCGCTGTAACAGTTCCTCGATGGCATCACTGAATGGCAACCGGTGAATGCGATTGTTTTTGGTCTCGGAAATGGTCAGGGTCTTTTCTTTGAAATCGACCTGCTCCCAGGTGAGAGTGGCCGCCTCGGTTCGCCGTAGGCCGGTGAGCAGAACCAGGTGAAGGAAATCTCGCGTTGTCTGGTTGTTGAGCTGCATGGTCGCGTCGTACCAGGCCTTCAACTGGTGATCTTTTATCAGCGTTTGCCGCCGCTCGACTTTATACCAGGCGCGCTGGTGACTAAGAACCTCCACCGGGTTGGCTACCAGGAAAGGCTTGCCAGAAGCGTCCTGATAGCGTTGTAGGGCGTGGTTGAATATGGCCCTGAGTATCCGCATCCCATTATCAGCACGGGCAGGACTGCGGGCTCCGTATTCGGCGTGGCGGGTAATCACCATGTCGCGGGAAATATCGCTAAGGGCCCTGGTTTGCCAGTCCTTGAACATTTCTTTCATGGACCGGTTGTAGTCATTGAGGGTGTTGGGTTTCAGGTTCTTCCGGGTCGCCAGATAATCCTGAAAGGCATCATTCAAGGTAATCCGCCTTGCCCGTTTTTCCTGACCCTCCCGGATCGGGTCCACTCCGGAGGCAACCTTACCAAGGAATTTCTGGGCTTCTTTCCTTGCCTGCTCGACAGTCAGATTTCCATACCGGCCCAGGGTTTTTCGCTTAACCCGCCCATCGACGCGCTTTTCCACGATGAACGATTTTGCACCGCCGCTGGTCACTCGCAACCCAAAACCGGCAATGACCGAATCCCGGTAAAAGGCCTGGCTGGATTTCCCATCCGGGCCTGTTTCAGGGACGGTCACTTTATCAACAAAGCTTTTGGTGATCCTCAAGGGTAGGGCTCCATTCGAACTCGTCAGAAAGTCCCTTGTGTCTTCATGTAGACACTATGTAGACAAAAACAGTCAAATTCTAGCGGTTTTCTTCAAACAACAGCAAGCAACTATTTCTAGGAGTGCTACGTAAACAACTGTTTTTTGGTGCTTATTAAAACATTGTCGAATTTCTGCAAAGAAGGGCGCGAATAACTTAAAATCTCTCGACCTTATGGTCGTGCCGGTTCAAGTCCGGCTCCGGGCACCATTTCTCACCTCCGATCATGCTGAATGATTCATCCCGCATATTTGTTGGTTTCCGGGGCTTAAAGTGCTCTATACTCAAACTGTACAGACCTGATACCTAAAAATAATACAGGACGGTTAGTTTCTTATCGAACCTGCGCTTTATTGCCCACAGGGTGAGTAATTTGGCTGAAAGACTGTCTTTACCCGCTGACCGCCCCCTCTGGTTGAAAAAGCCCGTCAATTTCTTTGTCGCTACGGCACTTCTGTGTGCTTTCGCGGTCGCTGGAAACGCACTGGCCGTTCCTCTTTTCTATAGTGTTCAGTTCATTTTTGGTTCAATTGCGGTTTTTATTGCGATTGCCATGCTGGGTGCCTGGCCGGCCATTTTTGTGGCTGCGGCCGGTGGGCTGTATACCTGGTTGCTCTGGGGGCATCCCTATGCCCTCATGGTATTCGTGGCCGAGTGTCTGTTTGTGATCTGGTTCTGTCGCCGCACAGACGGTTCCGCGTTGTTGGCGGATGGTGCCTACTGGTTTGTGCTCGGGATACCGGCAACCTTGCTGCTCTACATCTTTGCCCTGGGGGTTGAGCTGCAGACGGCGTTTCTGATGGCGCTTAAACAGATGCTGAACGGCATCTTTAACGCAGCTGTTGCCGGCATCTTTCTGTTTTTCCTGCGATTGATCCAAAACCGGATCTCCACCGCTTACCTGGTTAGCGATCAGATTCGCGGGATTATTTTTCACACCACCCTGATGATCGCGCTTGTGGCTGGCAGCATTCCGATACTTCAGTTTGCCCATTACAAGCAGCACACCCAGGAGCGACAGGTCGAGGAACAGCTGGCCCATCAACTTGAGCGGGTTGACGCCTTTGTCAGGGCAAATCCCGGGTATACAAATGAAGCCTGGGCTCGTTTCCGGGCAAGCCTTCCGGATAATACGGATGTAGAGATCCAGCCAGCCGGCGCTGCCGAAGCCGCGTCAAAAGAAACGGGGTTTCAGCTGGAGCACAAGACATCGCCGGACGAGCCTTCCCTTATCAAGCGCTGGAAGCAGGGCAACTACCAACTGACCAGCCGAGTGGAAGGGCAGGTGCCGCTGGACGTGGTGATCAAGAGAAGTTCGCGGTCTATATCTGAAGAAATGGACCGGGCCAGCCTTGAGTTTCTGGCCTATCTTGGGGTTCTTCTGGTTCTGGGTATTGCCGTAGCCCGGCTGATGAGCAATCTCCTTACCCGGCCCATCTGGCGCCTGTCCACACTTCTGAACAGTGCGACCAATGGCATTATTACAACCGATGTCAGCGGCCGCACCGAATGGGTAAATCTCGGATTTTCCAGGCTCAGTGGATACAGCCTGGCCGAGCTCCAGGGCAAAAGGCCCGGTGATCTGTTGCAGGGCGTAGACACCGATCCAAAAACCATTGCCCGTATCGGCGAACACCTGCGCCGACAGGAATCCTTTGAAGAAGAAATTCTGAACTACAACCGGCAGGGCAACCCATACTGGATTCGCATCAACTGCGAGCCCCTGCGCTCAGAGAATGGCCAGTTGGCCGGTTTTATCGCCGTTGAGACCGATATCACCGAGCAGCGCAAGATTGCCCATCTGGAAAAAGTGGGCAGTGAAGCATTACAGCGGATAGCCCAGAGCGAAAGGATTGATGAAACGCTGGTGGCGTTGATTCAGAGCGTGGAATCCCTGATACCCGGTGTCCGATGTTCTGTGGAGCTGGAATCCCCGCTATTGAGTGACCACTGTGATCTCCATTTTGCCTGTTACCTGGCCGTACATGAGCAGTCAGGCGGGCGCTACTGGCAATGCGCCCCGGCATCACCGGCGATTGTCGACTCTGCCAACCAGACCATCGGCCGGATTCACGCCTTCTATCAGGTCGGCCGGGCCTGGTCCGCGAACGACGACGAAGTGTTCAAGCGGGCCGCCAGTATCGTATCGGTAGTGATTGAACGTTATTACGCGGAATACAAGCTCCGGGAGTCTGCCAGCGTGTTCCGGTTTGCCAATGAGGGCATTATTCTGACGGATGCGTCCGGCATTGTGGTGGACTGCAACGCCGCCTTCGCAAACATCACCGGGCTCCAGCCCTTTGAAACCCGTGGCCGCCAGATCCGGGAATTGCTGGCCGAGCTGGAGGAAGTTGCCGAGCCGGGCTCAAGGTTCCAGGATTCCATGACCCGGGAGAAGTGGGTTACGGATACCTGGATTCGCCACAAAAGCGGGCAACGCAACTGTGTTCGTCAGAGCGTGAGCGCTGTCAGGAGCAAGCAAGGCACCATCCACCGCTATGTCTATATTTTTAACGACATTAGCGAGCTCAAGGAATACGAAAGCCAGCTGGAAAGTATGGCGAAATTCGACCCGCTGACGGGGCTTCCCAACCGGGCCCTGTTAAGCGACCGATTGCAGCAGGCCATCATTCAGTGTGACCGGACTGGTTCTGAACTGGCGGTGTTTTTCATCGATCTCGATGGCTTTAAACAGATTAACGACCGTCATGGGCATACCGTAGGCGACCAGTTGCTCAAAACCGTGGCAAACCGCCTGAAAAGCGTTATGCGGGAGGGCGATACTCTGGCCCGCTTCGGCGGCGATGAGTTTGTGGTGGTAGCGCCCCTGTCTTTCGAGGTGAAATCGTGTCAGCTGCTACTGGACCGCATTCTGGACGTTGTGTCACGGTCATCGCGGATTCTGGGTGAGGAAGTGAGTATCACCGCCAGTATCGGGGTGACGGTTTACCCCCAGTCTGAAACCATTGATGCTGAACAGCTGCTTCGCCAGGCAGACCAGGCGATGTACTCAGCCAAGCAGAGTGGCAAGAACCAGTGTTTTTATTACGATGCCGACAGTGAACGGGCCGTTCGCGACCTGTTCGGTGATCTCAAACGGATTGAAATCGCCCTGGCCAACGATGAATTCGTGCTTTTCTTCCAGCCCAAGGTCAACATGAAAACCGACGAGCTGATTGGCGTTGAAGCACTGATTCGCTGGCATCACCCCGAACGTGGTCTGCTGGCGCCAGACGAATTCCTACCGGTCGTCGATCAGCACTCACTGGGTATTGCCCTGGGTGAGTGGGTCATCCGGACTGCCCTCCGGCAGAGCGAAGCCTGGAGGAAGCAGGGCCTTAACCTGTCGGTCAGCGTCAATATTGACCCGTACCATCTGGCCCAAGACAATTTTGTCGAAAGACTTGGTGCGATTCTTCAGGAATTTCCGGAGCTTGAGCCGGGGGATTTTGAGATTGAAATCGTCGAGTCTTCGTCGCTGGAGGATCTGAGGGCCGTTTCCCGGGTAATCAATGCGTGCCGGGCCCTGGGCGTGCGCTTCGGGCTGGACGACTTTGGTACCGGCTATTCTTCACTGACCTACCTGCGCCAGTTGCCGCTGGATTATCTGAAAATCGATATGAGCTTCGTGCGGGCGATGCTGGATAACCCGGACGACCTTTCCATCGTCAAGGGTGTGCTGGGTCTGGCGAAATCCTTCAACCTTCCAGTGATTGCCGAAGGCGTGGAAACTTCCGCCCACTACGACCTGCTGATCAGCCTCGGGTGTGATTATGGCCAGGGCTTCTGGCTGTCCCGACCCATTCCCCCAGATGCCCTGTTCAAGTGGGCGAAGCGGTGGCGCAAACCGGAGGATTACGCACTTGACTCAGACCCGGCCGCCCGGGCCGGCTCCGGACGGCTGCCTTGACAGCCTTGCCGCACGATAACGCCGCACTTCCAGCCACCCGTGCACTGCAAGCGCTGTAAAAATGATGGCCCCACCCACGAAACTCATGGATGGCGGCACCTCCCCGAGAAAAATCCAGACCAGCAGGGCGCCAAACAGGGTTTCCATCAGCAGCATCAGGCTGACTTCTGCGGCGGGAATATAACGGGGAGCGATCTGGATCATGATGCTGGATACTGGGAGAAACACCAGGCAGAGCAGGGCGATAAACAGTAAATCCCGGGTTGAGGGAATCACCGCGCCGCCGAGCAATCCCGCCACCAGGGCCACCAGTGAAGCGCCAAACATCAGCATCACGCTCATATCGCTGCCTGGCTGCGAGCGCGCCACGTTCAGGTTGGTTGCCAGAGCCACTGCCGCAACACCCGCCATGATCAGCCCGATGGGGTCACCACGCCCCCATTCGCTGATGGCCATCAGAGTGGCCCCGCAAACGCAGACCAGAATGACCACCCAGGTCCGCCACGGCAGGGTTTCTTTCCAGACTGCCCAGGCAATCAGGGCGGCAATCATTGGCGCCATGTTCAGGATAACCAGGACGTTACCGGCAGCGGTATTCTTCATGCCCATCACAAAGCCAAGGGTGCTCAATGAAAATGCGACGGCGCAGATCATTCCTTTCCGGCCGCACCGCTGGATTTCTGCAATCAGTCGGCCCGGGTAGCGGGCAGCACTGATCAGCAGAAAGCTGATCGCCAGAAGAAGGCCCCGCCAGAACAGGAATACCAACGGGTCGACGCTGGTAATCTTGACCAGCAACGCATCCGGCAGAATGAACAGTACGCCCAGGGCAGCAATCCCCAGGCCTTTCACACGAACTGTCTGGACCTGATCGGCTACTGACATGCCGAGGATCCCCGCAATAGCCGGTCGCCGGCGGACAGGCCCCGATTCTGGAAATACCCCTGGTTCATTTCCAGGGCATAATAGTAGGGCACACCCGCAGGGTATCTTGGGCAGTTACGGCCCTTTTCCGCCGGGCAGGGGTCCATCTGATGAATGGCGCGTATGGTGCCATCCTGATCCAGGTAGGCGATGTCCAGAGGGATCAGCGTTCGGTACATCCAGAAACTGTCTTCCGGGTCGCGCTCATTCCGGTAGACGAACAGCATGCCCGAATCAGCGTCCAGCGATGGCCGGCTCATCAGGCCCTGACTGCGCTGGGCAGGGCTGGTGGCAATTTCTATGGTTATTGGCTGCCTGGTGTCGTCAGACACCAGGCAGGCCTGCTCCACGGGTAGCGACTGATTGGCCGGCACCGCTGCCGCACACCCGGTAAATAGCAGGCCAGCAATTGGCATCAGCGCCCGCAATCTGTTCATGAGCGCAGCCGGTATCCGGTTTTGAAGATCCACCACACGCCAACCATGCAACTGGTCAGGAAAAAGAAGGTCATGCCCACGCTGATACCCACATGCACATCCGAGACCCCGTAGAAGGCCCAACGGAAACCGCTGATCAGGTAAACCACCGGATTGAACAGGCTGACGGTCTGCCAGGCTTCGGGCAGCATATCGATGGAATAGAAGGTACCACCCAGAAAGACCAGGGGTGTGACAATCATCAGCGGGACAATCTGGAGCTTTTCAAACCCGTCGGCCCAGATCCCGATAATGAAACCGAAAAGACTGAAGGTGATGGCGGTCAGCACCAGAAAGGCAAACATCCAGAACGGGTGGAGCACATCGTAGTTCACAAACAGCTTGGCGGTCAGCAGAATGATGATGCCCAGAATCACCGATTTGGTAGCCGCCGCGCCCACGTAGCCCAGCACCACCTCAAGATAGGACACAGGTGCAGACAGGACTTCATAGATCGTGCCGGAGAACTTCGGCATGTAGATACCGAAAGACGCATTGGAAATGCTCTGCATCAACAGCGACAGCATCACCAGCCCCGGAATGATGTAGGCACCGTAGCTGATGTTGTCGATATCACCCATCCTGCTGCCAATGGCGGATCCGAACACCACGAAATACAGGCACGTGGAGATTACCGGTGAGGCCACGCTCTGCATCAGTGTCCGGCGCATGCGGGCCATTTCAAACTTGTAGATTGCGCTCACACCGTGAAGGTTCATGAGGTCAGGACTCCTGAAGAGTTGGCGGTTATTCGTGTACCAGATTGACGAAGATGTCTTCCAGTGAACTTTCCCGGGTCTGAAGGTCGCGATACTCGATACCGAGTTCACTCAGCTTCCGAAGCAGTCGCGCAACGCCGTCCTGCTCTTCCTGGGAATCGAAAGAATAGATCAGCTCATAGCCGTCGTCTGATAGCTCGACCGGCTCAAGGAGCAGCTCACCCGGGAGTTTTTCCATGGGTTTCTGCAGGTGAAGCCTGAGCTCTTTCTTGCCCAGTTTGCTCATCAGCGTGGATTTTTCTTCAACCAGAATGATCTCGCCGTCCCGGATCACGCCAATACGATCCGCCATTTCCTCGGCTTCTTCGATGTAGTGAGTAGTCAGGATGATGGTTACGCCGTTTTCCCGAAGCTTGCGAACCATGTTCCACATATCCCGACGGAGTTCCACATCCACGCCTGCGGTAGGTTCATCCAGAAACAGGATCTGCGGCTCATGGGAAAGGGCCTTGGCAATCATCACCCGGCGTTTCATGCCACCCGACAGCGACATGATACGGTTGCTGCGTTTGTCCCACAGCGACAGGTCCCGCAATACCTGTTCGATGTGAGCCGGTGAGGGCGGTTTACCGAACAGCCCGCGGCTGAAGCAGACGGTGTCCCAAACGGTTTCGAACGAATCGGTGTTCAGCTCCTGGGGCACCAGGCCAATGCTCTGGCGGGCTTTGCGATAATCGCGAATGATGTCGTATCCGGCGGCTTTTACTTCCCCGGAAGAAAGATTCACAATCCCGCATATAATGCTGATAAGGGTGGTTTTACCGGCGCCATTCGGGCCAAGCAGGGCGAAAATCTCGCCGCTTTCAATGTCCAGGTTGATGTTTTTAAGGGCCTGAAAGCCGCCACCATAGGTTTTGTTCAGATTCTTGACGGAGATATCCGGTTGCACTGGGTTATCCTGTGGCTGCGAGTTAACGGCGGGCTAGTTTCTCATGCCAGCCATTCGTTTAGGAAGCTTTGCATTTGCTGAACAGTGCCCGCTTTCCAATGGGTAACTTGTGTAGAATTCTGGGCCTGACCGCCTCGGGTGAACAGACGATCAACAAAGGAACAGGGCAGGGATATGGATTACGGTGATAGCGTCCAGAAAGTTCTCTTGCGGAAGATACAGAAGGCCGAACAGGACCTTGTTCAGCTAAAGCTCGATTACTGCCGCTTTATTTTTGGCCTGAATCATCGGTCGAAAGTGACGCTTGAAGGTGCAACTTTTACGGTCCGGTCGGTGGACGTTGACTCCATGAAGCGCCAGGAGGATGACACCTTCAGCAAACCGGAAATATCCGGCTTGCCCGAAGGTTCAGACGACGATTCTGATATCCGGCCGCTGGGCACCGACTGGGTGCTGGTTTCAAACGAAAGCGTTTGAGGTTACCGCCTCGAACAGGCTTGCGTTGCGGGGGACGAAATGGTGCGTCTTCCAGTATTCTGCACCTTCGATGCCACTGCGGAAGCACGCGAGAAACACCGGGTTGCGAGTCAAGGTCGAAATAACCGTCACTGCTTCCGATTGGCGGATACCCAGTTTGCGCCCTGCAAACTGGCTCACAAGCCCTGCCAGTACATCTGAATTCCGCTGGCCGGGGTGACTCAGGGCACTGGCCGCGCCGTATAACCAGCATACCGCATATTCCCGGACCGCCAGATGCGCGGAATCAACATCGAAACCCTGCTGTTTACAGTCCCTGGCCTGAAGGCTGGCCAGAATGTGCAGTTGGGAAATCAGTTCACACCTGCCAGCGCTGGCTTTTTCGCGGCTTATCGGCATTGCCGGCGAACTCGTGTACCCGGGCGATGCTGACGACATCAACGGTTCGCGGCGGTTCAGGCTGAGCATTCGAAAGGCCAACAGCAGTAGCAGCGAGAGCAGTCCCAGTTCCAGGACAAAGACCAGTCCAGTTATCATCGGAAATCCTGATGTCTTCCTTGAGGCTATAAAGGCGTTGTGTAAGTGCCGGAAACTAATTGTAACCAAATGTTTCAGATCTTAAGAGCACTATTGACTGCAAGAACGCTTACAATCCGTGGAACTGTGATGGGGTAGTCAGGCTCAGCAGGTGGGCATGGTCTGAAGAGCGAGTTTTTTACGGATATACCGCCCCAGGATATCAACACCGATGTTCAGCAGCGCCGTTATGACAATCAGAACCATTGCCCGGTCGAACTGGATATTCTGGATGGAGCTGTCAACGTAGAAGCCAAGGGTATAGATGCCCAGAATCCCCAGGATCGCGGTTTCCCGCATGATGATTTCCCAGCGATAGAACAGAAACGCCAGGAACGAGCGGTAAACCCGGGGTACCAGTTCGTAGGTATAGCGATTGAATCCGATCGGTGCATCCGGTCGAAGCTGGATGCCGCTGGACTGCCTGCCAATCAGATGGCCGATAATACCGCCATTGTGCAGCGCCAGGGCCACGATTGCCGGCAACATCGACGGGCCCCAGAGCTGCAGCAGAATGTAGGCAAGAATGTATTCAGGCGTGGACCTGGTAATCACCAGAAAAACGTGCCCGCCGGTGCGCCTGACCGGCCCGCCGAAGTGATTCGAGATCAGCGGAAATGCCAACAGGGCAAGAATGCCGGTGGCCACCAGTGCGATCTGGGTCAGCAGCAGTGTGTTCCAGATTCCGGGCAGCGCTTCGGTGACCATCAGATCATTGAGCCAGGGCACCAGCCCCGCCAGACCCTCGCCGTTTTTAAGCGGTGAGGGAACAATGTCTTCGGTGAAAAACCGCTCTACATTGCCCCAGACGATGGGCAGCCCTTCGCCAAGGAAGAACGGCGCCCCCAGAATATAGACTGGCAGCAGTTTGGGTTTCACCCAGATAGGCATGGTGGCGATCAGCACGTAGAACAGAATCAGCATGGCGCCGGCTTCAGAATACAGCCCCTGGGAAAACGACGTCTCCAGAAAAAAGCCCAGAGTGGGCAGGCCGACGAAGCCGAGGATGGCGCTGGACCGCAGGCCGCACTCCAGACGGTAGGCGGTATAGGTACGCAATTGCACCCAGCAAGCCGGAATTCTTGTGTACAGAAAGGTGGAAATAACTCCGGTGCCCGGCGGTAAAAGCCGCCCGGGCGTCGGGTCGGTTTCGTCCAGTATTTCGGAATAGACTTTTGCAAAGATGCCGGAATAGGGAATGGCAATGGCCAGCACACCGGTCAGCGGATGAAAACCAAAGAACTGGAGAAAGATCAGCGCCCAGAACAGCTCGTGAATAGCGCGGATAAAAGCGCAGAACACCCGCACCACCGGGTTGCGATAAACCAGCGCCAGGATAAACCCACAGAGACTGCCAAGGGCCACGCCCACAAAGGCAAAGGCGACGGTCCGGAGCAAGGCGACCGCGACCCCTTCAGAGCTGAAAAAGTCTGGTGTAACCACACCCAGGAAGAAGCGCCCGAGATCCTTCCAGGGATTTGCCGATGTAATGGCAATATCGGCGAAAGCGAGGCAGACCAGCGCTATGGCAAGGAAGATTAGGCTGGCTTTGACCGTGGGTGATGACAGCATTTGGGAAATCAGTAAAGGGGCGTGATGTCTGCAGGGTTCAGGCGGTCGCTGGCTTCGTCCAGCGCAATCTGACCGTCCTGAATGCCGACAATGCGGGTGCAATATTTGAGTGCCAGCTCCACGTCGTGAAGGGCAATGACACCGGTGCTGAAGCGTTTTCTCAGCAAATCCATGACCAGATGGGCCATTGGACCGTCAAGCGCTGAAACCGGCTCGTCTGCCAGTAGCAGTGATGATTGTCGGAAAAGTGCGCGGGCAATCGCCACCCGTTGCCGCTGCCCGCCAGACAGGGAAGCCGTAGGCACCCAGATCTTTTCGCGCATGGACAGTTCCTGCAGCAGGGTACGGACCTCTGTCCTGTCCCGGGAAAAAGGGCGAATCAGGGTCAGGGTGTTGTACCAGGTTGCGTGAGCATCCAGCTTGCCCATGAAAATATTATGAAAAACCGGAAGGGCATTCACCAGGCCCAGATCCTGTGGCACCAGCGAAGACTCGCGGCCAACCTGTTGATGGATCAAGCTGATCAGAGTCGATTTGCCCGCGCCGCTTCGCCCGACAAGCGCCACCCGTTCGCCTTGTTTCACACTCAGGGAGAGCGGGCCTATGACCCGCTCCCCGGCGAATGAAGCCGACAGGCCGGTTAAATCAAATCCCGACATTAATCGATGATTCCGATCTGTTTTCCGACCATTTCGATCGGCGTATAGGCGTCATTCGAGACAGGAATAAAACCGGACCGGGGGAAGCTTTCCAGAAGCTCTTTATCTTCCATGTCGAGCAATGCCTGTTTCACCCGATCCATGAAACCTTCGCCGAAACGCTCATTGACGTCTCCGCGGATACTCCATTGATAATTCGGATAGCTTGGCGTGGTGTAAATCACCTTGACCGCATCCGTATCAATGTTTCCGTCCTCGAGCTCCTTCGTCCATACCGAGTAGTTGATCGCTCCCAGCTCATAGGTACCGGCTTCAACCAGTCGCAGTGTGCGGGTGTGGTTGCCACTGAAACCAACTCGTGAGAAAACTTCTTCGGGTGCCTGGTTGAACGCTTCCCGAATATAATATTCGGGGATCAGGCGACCGGAGGTCGAACCCTTGGAGCCAAACGTGAAGGTTTTACCGCGAACTGCTTCTGTCAGTTTTTCGTTCTCCTCCAGGCCAGTGCTCTTGTGGGCGATGATGTATGAATTGAAAGCCTGGTCCTCAACGCCCTGGGCGATAGCCTGGGAGCCGGGTACCAGAGAGCGTGCCTGAACGCCGGACAGCCCACCGAACCAGGCGAGTTGGACCTGGTTGTTGCGGAAGGCGGATACCGCTGCAGCGTAGGATTTCACCGGAATGTAACGAACGTCTACCTCAAGCTTTTCCTCGAGATAGTCAGCGATACCCCGGAAGCGCTCAACCAGTTTGGTTTCGTCTTCGTCAGGTATGGCGGTGAATACAAGGGTCTGAGCTGAAACCGCCGCCGAACTGGCAAAGAATAGAATGCCTGCCGCGGCCAATTTCCGTATAAGGTTGATAGCCATGTTGAATCCTTTGAGTCAGGGATGTGTTACTCGAGACTTGTCTGAAAAAAACCAATGAATGCCGCAAATTAAGGGCGCCAACAGCATACCGTGATTTACGCATTCCCGGAACATCTATACGATCCTGATATCCAAACAGGTTGTTCATCTCGTGAAAAATCCAGTAAGTAAAATGCGGTAAAACGAGGGCAGGAGAAACAAGCCGATGATGATTGTGATCATTACCCCGGCCCCAACCGGTTCAAAAGCGGGGAACCGGGCAACCGCTGAACGCTGGGCCGGACTGCTTGAGCATGAGGGACATCAGGTTTCTGTTCAAACCGACTACATTGACACGCCCTGTGACCTGCTGATTGCCCTTCATGCCTGGCGCAGCCACTCCGCCGTAGCAAGGTTTCGTAAGGTTCAACCCCGGGCTCCACTGATCGTTGTGCTGACGGGCACCGACATCTATCACCACCAGCACAAGTTTCCTGAAGATACGCTTCGAACCATGGAGCAGGCGGATTGCCTGGTCGGGCTGCACCGTCGTGTGGCCTTGGACATTCCGGAACGATTCGCTCCCAGGCTGATGACCGTTCTTCAGTCAGCGGAACAGCTGGGTGCGTCGACAGGCGATACCGACAACTTTCAGCTTTGCGTGATCGGCCACTTGCGGGATGAGAAAGATGCCTTACGCGCGGCCCTTGCCGCCCGCTTACTTCCCGACGATTCCGCCATAAAGGTGATCAATGCCGGAAAGCCACACACGCCAGAGTGGGAGGCACAGGCTCGACAGGAGCAGGAAACCAATCCACGGTTCGAGTGGATTGGTGAAATTGACAAGCCGGCGATTCAGGCGTTGATGAGGCAATCAAAACTGATGGTGATCAGCTCGGTTATGGAGGGCGGCGCCAATGTGGTTTCCGAAGCCTGTCGTGCCGGATTACCGATTCTGGCGTCGGACATTTCCGGCAATATCGGTCTGCTGGGAGACGAATACCCGGGCTATTTCCGCACCGGCGACCACCAGGACCTGGCGCAGTTACTGACCCGGGCCGAAAACTCACCCAGCTTTCTTGCCGAACTCAAAAACAGGGTCAGCAGACGGGCAGCAGATTTCACACCGGAAGCGGAGCAGGCCTCATTGGCCGCAGCCATTGACCGGGCTGTGGCACAGCGAGCCGCGTTAAACCGGGCTAATCCGTCAGGGTAATCGGCTCAATCGGGCCGGTTTCGTCCTGGGGCAGGATCCGCCCGATGATTGCAGTATGTGGATAGCCAAGGCTCTTGAGCTCTGCTACACAAGCCTCGGCCTGGTCCGCAGGCACACTGGCCAGCAGGCCACCGGCTGTCTGCGGGTCGAAAATGAGCGGATACCGCGGGTGTTTCACCCATTTTTCCTGATCCCGAATGCCCCGACGAAGCCGGATGTTGGCCGGCTGAAGTGAGCTCAGAATACCGGCAGCGGCGGTTTCCTCAGCGCCTGGTAATATCGGAATATCGCCAAGACTGACTTCGGCATCGACACCGGAGGGCCGGGTCATTTCAACCAGGTGGCCCAGCAGGCCGAAACCGGTAACGTCCGTGCAGGCTTTGGAACCATAGCGGTTCAGGCATTCAGCGCCGGCCTTGTTTGACTGGATCATCGATGCCAGAGCGCTGTCGATCCACCGGCCCCTGGCTTCCAGCTTGGCGTGCGCCGCAAACAGCGTCCCTGTGCCGATGGGCTTGGTCAGGATCAGGGCATCACCGGCCCTCAGGCCACCCTTGCTCATCACCTGATCCGGATCGATGAGCCCGTTTACCGCAAAACCCAGGGCGAGCTCCTTGCCTTCACCAGTGTGGCCGCCAACCAGGGCACAGCCGGCCTCGTTCAGCACCTCCACGGCGCCGGACATCATCTGGAATACAACGTCCTCAACCTTGGACTCAATACCGTAGGGCACGGTGGCAACCGCTGTTGCACTCTGGGCTTCAGCGCCCATGGCAAAAACGTCACCCAGGGCATGGTTTGCTGCCACTTTACCGAAAGTGTAGGGGTCATCAATAAAGGCACGGAAAAAGTCCACGGTGTGAACCACCGCTTTTCCCGGCGGTACCCTCAATACTGCCGCATCGTCTGGTGCGTGCAGGCCGATGATTATATCGTCCCGCTCAATTGGGCGAAGTTCACCCAGGGCCCGGGACAGCACCGTGCTACCGACTTTGGCGCCACAACCGCCACATCGCATGGCCACGGCGGAAATGGCCTGGGAGGCCTCTTCCGCATTCTGGGCGGCGCCGGTGTCAGGCAGGGCGGCGGATTCTTCCATCGGCGGCAGGTCATTGAATTTCGCCATGAACCGGTGATCGATCCAGTTTTTCCACTGCCACACCCAGGCACCGGAGAAAGACCGGTCTCCGCGGGATGCGATAGCGTATTTATCACCCGTGCTGATCAGCGCCAGCCATTTTTTCTGGGGCCTGAACGGCTTTACAGGCTTGCCCAGGGCAAGCTTTTTCAGGTTATCCGCGAGCGGGCGGCCCTGACGAACTGCAAAAACGCCCGCCTTCTCCCGGGGATGGTTGATCACATTCGCGATGTCACCCGCGGCGAAAATCGAATCGTCGGTTTCGGTCTGCAGGGTATCCCGCACCCGAATAAAACCACCCTCATCAAGGGCCAGGCCGGTATCCTTGAGCCAGGCCGGACCGCCGGCGCGGGTAACCCAGAGTACGTGGTCTGCCTGCACGGATTCCCCGCTCTCGGTTTTCAGGGTCTGGCTATCCACCTGGGAAACGGCAGAACCCAGGTGAACCTTGATGCCGCGCTGCTGGAGCGTCCGTTTGAAAATGTCGCGAACGTCGGCATTGTGGGTTGGCAGAATCTGGGGCGCAGCGTCGAACAGGTGGAACTGCAGCTGCTCCGTGTCATGGCCCCGTTTCTTCATTTCGTTCCGCAGTCTGAACTGCATGGCAAGAGTCAACTCAACCCCGCCGGCGCCGGCGCCGACCACGGCAATACTCAGCGGGCCATCGTGGTTCTCAAGCTGTGACAACAGCGACAGCCAGCGCTGGTTAAAACCATTGATGGGTTTTACCGGAACGGCATGTTCACTGGCCCCGGCCACGTCGCCCACGCGGGGGGATGAACCGATATTCACCGAAAGCAGGTCGTAGGGCACATCCGGACGCGACCGGCAGATCACCTTTTTGGAGTGGCGGTCTATGCCAAGTGCTTCATCGCGATAGAATCGGGCACCGGCAAACTCAGCGAGACGACTGAGATCAATATGGACCTCGTCATAGCTGTAATGCCCGGCAACATAGCCCGGAAGCATCCCGGAGTAGGGCGTGTGGGTGTCTCGGCAGATAAGGGTAAGGCGGACACCGGGCACGGGGTTCATCGCAAAACGCTTCAGAACCCCTACATGGCTGTGCCCACCGCCAATCAGGACAATGTCCCGTAATACAGGCTGGTCAGATTGTTGCATTAAAGAACTTTTTTCGCCTCTGCGCTGAAGGTGCTGAAACCTTTAACCGTACTGAATGCAGCCAGCTTTTCCTTATCCGCATCGGAGGGGTTGGCGATCTGAGAAATATCGGTGATCCCGGCGTCTTTCATTTTTTTCGCGGTAGCAGGGCCGATGCCCTTGATCCGCGTGAGGTCTGTGCTGTCTGCCGCTTTCGCAGCTGCGGCAGGCTTGCGAGCTGCGGGCCTGGCTGAGGTCGGTTTCTTCGCGGCTGGCTTTGTTGCCGGTTTTTTGGCCGTTGTTTTCTTGGCCGATGGTGGCTTGGCAGCAGTGGACTTGGCCGTTGTTTTCTTGGCAGCCGTTTTTTTGGCGGCTGGCTTTTTGGCCGCCGGTTTCTTCGTAGCCTTGGCCGATTTTCCGGATGTCTTCTTTTCGTCACTGCCGGCCCTGCTGCCAGAGATGCCCAGGCGTTCCATCACGCTGCTCTGGAGATCATGGAACTCGTCCATGCGACGATCAAATTCATCACTGAACCGCTTGATTTCACGGTTGCGGAGTTCATCGAGTTCTTTCAGCAGCTTCCTTACCGGCTCCTGAATCTGGCTCTGAAACCCGTCAAGCTGTTTGAGCGAATCATTGATCAGTTTCTCAACCCGTTCTGACGTTTTTTCAAACTCTTTATTAACGCGATCAACAACTTTATCGACATTTGGCTTCTTGGCTTTCTTGCCCATACGAGATTTCTCCTGGCGGTTCAGTCTTGCAATGTATAACGCGGCTTCAGGCCGTCTGACGGTCCCGGGATGATGATGGCCCGGCTGACCGCCGGGACTTCAGGGACTGCTTCTTGCCCAATACATCCCGGATACGGCGAAGTTTCCCTGAAAACTCAGTATCGTTTCCTGTGCTAAGTTCTGAAAAATCAATTGAATAGAAGAAATTGCTACAGTGTTTTCTGCGTTCGGTAATCAGACCATTGATGCCGTCCGCACGGATGTCATCAAAGGGCATTTCCATAACCAGATTCATCACCAGAGTATCCCCGGGCTCGAACACCTTGTCGGTTTTCATGACACAGCCGTAGTCGTCCAGCTCAAACAGCGCTGCCCGCACTTGTTCACGGCGGAACAGGCCCTTTTTAACGTTAAAATGGGCGAACAGATCGGGCAGGGCTTCCTTCATCGTGAACATAGTTTGGATCTACAGACGTCCCTAATCGGTTATTGATTAAACAATAGCCACAGTACTGAGGTTTGGCAATTTATTCAGCACTATACGACCAGTGTTTCAACTGGTTCTCAGGTCATCGGTTTTATTTTGGCTCGGTTCGGGTATTGATCTCATAGATATCGGTACGACGGTCTTTCAGATTGGTAACCGAGCCTTCATTCCGAACCAGTTTGAGTTTCTCAAGATCCATATCCGAGAACATGATCATTTCCGTATTCGGTGTTGTCTCTGCCATCACCGCATCATGGGGGAAGGCGAAGTCCGATGGCGAAAACACTGAGGACTGGGCGTACTGGACGTCCAGGTTCTCGACTTTTGGCAGGTTGCCAACACTGCCGGTGATCACCACGTAGCACTCGTTTTCAATGGCGCGCGCCTGGGCGCAGTGCCTGACCCGAAGGTAACCGTTCTTGGTATCGGTCCAGAACGGCACCATGATGATGTCCACCTCCTCGCTGGCGGCAATACGCCCGAGTTCCGGGAATTCGATGTCGTAGCAGATCATGATCGCAACTCTGCCTGCATCGGTGTCGAACACCTCAAACTGGTCACCACCCTCAATGACCCAGTCGCGGCGCTCGTGGGGCGTGATATGAACTTTACGCTGCTCGTCAACCCGACCATCCCGGTGGCAGAGATACGACACGTTGTAAACGCGATCGTTCTCCAGTAACGGCATGGATCCGGTAATGATGTTGATGTTGTAACTGACCGCCATTTCCGACATTTCATTACGGAACTGTTCCGTAAAGCCGGCGAGAAAACGGATCGCACGGGTCTGGTCGACCTGGTCGGTGAGGCCCATCAGTGGCGCGTTGAAGAATTCCGGGAACAGGGCAAAGTCACTTTTATAGTCAGACAGCGCGTCCACGAAGTACTCAACCTGTTCCAGAACCTCCTCAACCGAGGTGAATTCCCGCATCTGCCACTGCACCGCACCCAGCCGAACCTGCGTTTTCTTGACATTGAGCAGCGAGGACGGCGGCGTGTACAGAATGTTCCGCCATTCAAGCAGGGTTGCGTAGCCCTGGGATTTTTCGTCCTCTGGCAGGTACTTGTGCATCAGGCGGGTAACCTGGAAATCATTCGACAGCTGGAAGGTCAGGATAGGGTCGTAGATATCCTTGCGATCCACCCGCTGGATGTACTCTTCGGGCGAGTACTGGTCCGAGTATTTGAAATAGCCGGGAATGCGGCCGCCCGCCAGAATGGCCCGCAGGTTCATCGAACGGCAGAGTTCCTTGCGGGCTTCGTATAGACGGCGGCCCAGCCGGTAGCCACGGTACTCAGGGTGAATGAATACATCCAGGCCGTAGAGAGAGTCGCCTTCCGGGTTGTGCCAGAGTTTTTCGTTACGAAGAATCAGATCGTCGTAGGTGTGGGGGTTGCTGAACCTTTCGTACTTCACGCAGACGGTCAGTGCCACGGCAATCAGTTCGCCGGACTCTTCAATACAGATCTGCCCGTCCGGGAACTGGCTGACCAGCTGTTTGATCGTATCTTCAGGCCACGCCCCGCCAATATCGTCGTAAATCCGGTCCATCAATACCTGGAGTTGGGGGTAATCATCGGCTTCCAGGTTACGAAGATTAAGGTGCAGTTCTTCGTGGGCCATACACAGCTCCCGTTTGGTGGTTTGGTCGCAATCAGCAACCCAAATGTGATCAAAGGCCACATTTTATCAGACAGCGCTAAAGACTTCGCATCCGTCGTGCTTTTATTTGCCGGGATGGCAGGTAGGGATAAGGATCTACATCAGCGACGCAACCGGTCGACCCGCGCCCTGAGATCTTCCAGGGTGCGTTGGCCGATTCGCCAGGAGTCTTCGCTCAGAAAGGGATTGTCCAGAACCAGAATTTGCCGGGCGCCGAGGTTAAGGTCCTCAATGGCCCTGCCATAGAAGCGGTCGAGATAGTCTGCAAAACTGCCGTCCAGAATGGCGCGCTCCATGCCCAGTTGCAAACGGTGGGCTACGTCCTGGTTGTGCTTGCCAACAAAAAAGTACGACGGCATGGCATAGGCAAACAACAGGTCCGGCTCGATGATGTAGTCCGGGTTGTTAACCAGTCTGAGATCGTAAAGCACCTCGCTGACACCGCGGGCAAAACATTCGAACCGGTCGTTATCCAGCATCCGGAACAGAATTTCGTAGCGGGCATGGGTGACGACTTCGATACCGTTGACCCGCAGAACGCTGGTGTCCGGCCAATGGGTGCCCTGGCCAATGCGTATGCCCCGATCAGACAGATCCGCAATGGATGTGATTCCACTGAACTTTGGCAGGTCGTCCCGCCGCACTACGCAAACGCGCAGGCCCAGAAGGCCGCCGTCGATCGGAAGGGCAATAGCCGTCAGGTCCGACTCCCTTTCGACGTTACTGGCTACATTGGCAATATGCACCAGTGATGAATCACTGTTTACCAACTCACGCAGGGCCCGCCCCTGAGACATCTCCGGACTTCGGCCCAGCACAACCGGGCCGTATTCAGGGGTTTTCTCGAAGGCAAGCGATACCAGGGCCCGAACCGGCGGGCTATCGTAGTTCCGGTACCAGAGCAGGAACCGGTTATCCGAATCATCTGGCCCTTGCACCTGCTCAGTCTGGGCCCTTGCTGGAGCCAGTATCTGCAGGGCAAGGACGAAAAGAAGGGCAACTACCCCCTGCCGAGACTTCATCCTTCCACAACTCGTGCTTCCTGTGCGGTAAACTCTGGATTACTGTACTGCGCGGACCCGGTGCTCGATAATCGGTTTTCGATAGGAGTCTAGATCACAATCGAGAGAACGACACCACCAATTGATGAATCATTTCTGACCGGAGTGAAGGAATGGCTTTGTTAGATACTGTAATTGGCGCTACGGGCCAGTGGGTTTCCGGGGCAGACCCCGATGCAGGCCTTGGGTCCCCCTTGCAATGGCTGCGTAAAACCAGTGGCTATGCGGCGGTCAACCGAATCATCGGGCTGTCAATTCCCTTTGCACCGCGCAACGGTTTCCGGGTGATCGAACTTCGTCCGGGTTTCGTCAAGGCAAAGATTCCCTTGAAAGGCAACAAGAACCACTTTGGCAGCCTTTACGCCGGCGCCTATTTTCTGGTGGCGGAAATTCCCGGTGGTGTGCTCACGCTGTTTGACCTTGGCCCCGCCTACACGCCGATTCTGAAGGAGATGACCCTGCAGTTCCTGCAGCCGGCAAATTCGGATGTGGTGGTGGAGTTCTCACTGGACCAGCAAACCGTTGACGCGATCAAGGCTGAAGCCGATTCGACCGGCCGGGCTGCGTTCGAACTGGAAGGCCTGATGTACGACAAGGACGGCACCCATGTGGCGACGTCCATTGGCCATTACCGGGTGCGCAAGAAAGGTTTCAACGCGGCCAGGAACTGATCCCCGTATTTCTCCAGCTTGGCGGCACCAACGCCCGTGATCTCGGCCATATCTGCGAGGGTCTCGGGTTGCTTCGTCAGAATCTCGAATAGCGTGGCGTCGTGGAAAATCACGTAGGGCGGCACGCCTTTCTCGTCGGCCAGGGCCTTGCGACAGGCGCGCAGGGCTTCCCAGGCCTCCTTGTCCTCCACCTCGTCGGCAAACTTCCGGCCCCGATTGCTGCCGCTGCCGCTGGCAGTGCCACGGGATTTGCCCGCTTTCTGGACCGGATCCTTTCGCAGCTCAATCGCCACTTCGCCTTTCAGTAAAGCTCGACATTCTTCCGTAAGCTGCAGGGCGCCGTAGCCCTCCGGATCGGCCCGTAGATAGCCGTTTGCGACCAGTTGACGGAACACCGATTTCCATTCATTGGCAGACAACTCCTGGCCGATGCCGTAAGTCGACACGGCCTGATGCCCGGATTGCAGAATGCGTTCGTTCTCCGATCCACGAAGCACGTCAATCAGATAGGTGACGCCGAAGCGTTGGCCGGTGCGGAAGACGCAGGACAGGGCTTTTTGCACCGCCACCTTACCGTCCCAGGTTTCTGGTGGGTTCAGGCAGGTGTCGCAGTTGCCGCAGGGCTGGTCCAGGGTGTCGCCGAAATACCTCAGCAGCACCTGGCGCCGGCACTGGGTGACTTCGCAAAGCCCAAGCATGGCGTCCAGCTTCTGGCGCTCGACCCGCTTGAAGTGATCGTTGCCCTGGGACGCTTCCAGCATTTGCCTCAGTTTGATCACATCCTGAAGCCCGTAAACCATCCAGGCTGTGGAAGGGTTGCCATCACGTCCCGCCCGGCCGGTTTCCTGGTAATAGGCCTCCAGGCTTTTCGGTAGGTCCAGGTGGGCCACAAAACGCACGTCCGGCTTGTCGATACCCATACCAAAAGCAATGGTTGCCACAATGATAACGCCGTCTTCCCGCAGAAATCGTTCCTGATGTCGGGACCGGGTGTTGCTGTCCAGGCCGGCGTGGTAGGGCAGTGCGTTGTATCCCTGTTTCTGAAGCAGTTTGGCTGTGGCGTCCACCTTATTGCGGGACAGGCAATACACAATGCCGCAATCGCCGCTGTGCTCCGCGGCAATAAAATCCAGTAACTGTTTGTTGGCATTGGTTTTGGGGGCAATGCGGTACTGGATGTTGGGGCGGTCAAAGCTGCTGATGAAATGCCGGGCCTGAGTGAGGGACAACCGCTCGGCAATTTCCTTGCGGGTACGCTCGTCCGCGGTCGCGGTCAGAGCGATTCTTGGCACGCCTGGAAATTCGCTGGCAAGACGGCTGAGTTCCAGATAATCGGACCGGAAATCGTGGCCCCACTGGGAAACGCAGTGGGCCTCGTCAATGGCAAACAGCGACAGGGACGCGTCTTTTAGCAGGTTTAGGGTTCGTGGCTGGATCAGGCGCTCCGGTGCACAGTAAAGCAGGTCCAGTTCGCCGGTCATCAGGGCATTTTCAGTTTCCTGGGCCTGATGGAAATCCATGGTGGAATTCAGAAACGCCGCTTTTACGCCAAGCTCGGTTAACGCCGCTACCTGGTCTTGCATCAGGGCGATCAAAGGCGAAATGACGACGGCCGTGCCAGTGCGAACCAGAGCCGGCACCTGATAACACAGGGATTTACCGCCCCCGGTGGGCATCAGTACCAGCGCATCGCCGCCGCTGACCACCTCGCGGATGATGTCTCCCTGCAGCAGGCGAAAGGATTCGTAACCGAATACCCTGTGCAGGACGTCTTCCGGGGCTTCTCCTGTGGTTTCAGGGCGAACGGTGCTGAGTTGTTCAAAGTCCATAGTGTGTATCAATCAGGTGTTTTGCAGGGGCGACGAATCATTAGGGCGACATACTACCAGAAACCGCTGCCCCAGAATCATGGCGGGAATGGATACGGGCGCTGAATCCGGGATGGGGGAATCGACAAAGACAGGCAGGCGGTTTGGAGTCTACAATACGGGTTTTTTCTGTAACCAACAGACAGGAAATGCATGCAGGAATTTGACGCAATTCGTCCATACAGCGACGAAGAGACCCCGTTAGCGATCAATAATCTCGTCAGGGACGCCGAGTTTCTGGATATGGTTGGCCGGTTCAAGGCACCGATGGTCGCCCGCTGGGCGCCAGCCCTGCTTCGCGGCTGGATTCGCCGCTGGCTGATACGCCGGTTCGGCGATGTCACCAGAATCAACGACCTGCAGGCCAGATTATCCGGTTACGTGGGAGACCTGGTCGACGGAACCACCAGCCGTGTGACCCAGAGCGGCCTTGAAAATCTCAGCAAAACCGGTGCCTACCTGTTCATTTCCAACCACCGCGATATTGTTTTTGATCCGATGGTGGTCAACTATCTGCTTTTCATCAACGGGTTTAACACCACACGCATCGCCATCGGCGACAACCTGCTTTCAAATCGGGTCTTCGCGGAAATGATGCGCCTGAACAAAAGTTTTGTGGTAAGGCGCAATATGACCAGCCCCCGGGAAATGCGGGATGCCTATCTGACCCTTTCCGGCTTTATCAACCACAGTATCGACAACAACGAAAGCATCTGGATCGCCCAGCGGGAAGGGCGGGCGAAAGATGGCCTGGACTATACCGACCCGGCGATCATCAAGATGTTCTATATGAACCGTAAAAAAAGCGGCCTGAGTTTCGCGGAAGCCATGAACCGCCTGCATATCGTGCCGGTGTCCATTGCCTATGAATATGATCCCTGTGATCTGGACAAGGCCCGGGAACTGGAAACCCGTGCCCGCACCGGGCAGTACGCAAAGACAAAGGACGAAGATACCGAGTCGATCATGAAAGGTTTGACCGGTTACAAGGGTCATGTTCATGTTCATTTCGGCCAGCCCATTACCGACGCCGAGGACAACCCGAAAGCACTCGCGGCAAGGATCGACCACGAAATGCACGGCAACTATCACCTGCATTCCTCCAATCTCGTGGCCTACCAACAGCGCTCACTGCATCCCGATGCTCATCACACTGGCGAATCGGTCAGTGATTCGGTGGTCACCGCGGAAACCTGGTCGCCGGCGGATATCGAGGCCACAAAGGCTGAAATGGAGAGACGTCTTCAGGCCTGTGTGCCACCGGCAGCGCAGAACTATCTGCTGGATATGTACGCCAATCCTGTGGTGTCCGCGCTCCAGGCCAACCAGCCACGCCCTTCAACCACTGACGATTCGTCGAACTGATAGCCGAGGTATCTGTGCAAGATTTGAAAACCATTGAAATCGAGACCAATCCCAACCCGACCGCCTCTGTTATCTGGCTGCACGGTCTCGGCGCCAGCGGTCATGATTTCGAACCTGTCGTGCCGGAGCTGGGGCTACCCGCAGACGCCGCCGTAAGGTTTATTTTCCCCCATGCGCCGAACCTCCCGGTTACCATCAACGGCGGTATGCGAATGCCCGCCTGGTACGACATAAAGGCAATGGATATTGACCGGATCGTGGATACCGAGCAGTTAATGCAGTCAGCTGCAGCGGTCGGCCGCCTGGTGGATCAGGAGATTGAACGCGGCATCAGCAGCGATAAGATCGTGATTGCCGGTTTCTCCCAGGGTGGGGCGGTTGCCTATGAGCTGGGCTTGAGCTATCCCAAACGGCTGGCCGGCATTATCGGGCTTTCAACCTACTTTGCCACCGCTGGCAGTGTTGTTGTCTCTGAAGCAAACAGGGGCATCCCGATCAATGTCTACCACGGCACCCGGGACCCGATGGTGCCGGAATCCCTGGGGCGTATGAGCGTGGATAAACTGAAGGAACTTGGATTTTCTCCGTCCTACCAGACCTATCCCATGGAGCACAGTGTGTGCATGGAAGAGGTCGTGGACATTGGCGAGTTTCTGAAACGCCATCTGCTTTGATTCAACCGCGCCAGAAAGCCGGTGAAAGCACGATCACAACGCTGAGTATTTCAAGGCGACCCATCAGCATACCGACCGACAGAATCCACTTGGCGGCCTCCGGAAGGGGGCCGAAGTTGCCCGCAGGCCCCACAATGGCACCCAGGCCAGGGCCAACGTTAGTCAGCACCGTCAACGCGCTGGAGAGGCTGGTGATGAAATCCAGTTGCATGGCTGCCAGGGCAGTGGTGATTACCAGCAGACACAGTAGAAAAATGAAGGTGTACGCAATCATCGAGGCGATGATTTCATCGCTGACCGCGCGGCCGTTGTAATTGCGGGTCAGCACGGCCCGGGGATGCAGCAGCCGCATCAGCTGTTCCCGAAGTACCAGCAACGACAGCTGGAAGCGGAAAATTTTCATACCGCCCGCGGTGGAGCCGGAACAGCCGCCCACGAACATCAAAAAGAAAAACACCACAAACGCTAACGGACCCCAGGCCGAATAATCGTCTGAGGCGTAGCCGGTGGTTGTCACAATGGATGTAACGTTAAACAGAGTCGCTACATAGCCATCTATCAGGTCCAGATCACCGCCTGAGATCGTCCAGCGATAAGCGGTCAGGAGCGCGGGAACGACTAGAAGAATGGTAAAGAACAGCCGCACCTGCTGGTCCCGGAACAACACGCCGTGCTGGCCATACATCTCCCGGACGAACAGGAAAAACGGCAGGCTGCCGATCATCATGAACGCGGTAGCTTCCAGCAGGATCAGATTGGAATCGAATTTCCCCATGGATAAGTCAGAGGTCGAAAAACCACCGGTCGCGATACTGGTCAGGCCGTGGTTGAAGGCATCAAACAGGCTCATGCCAGACAGCCAGTAAACGGTTACCGCGATGATCGAGAAGGCCAGATAGACGATCAGCAGGCCCCGGCTGAGGGTTTTCATGCGGGGCAGCGCCTTGTCTGTCCACTCTGAGGACTCCGTGGCAAACAGCCGCATACCGCCGACCCGCAGGAACGGCAGTACCGCAACGAACATTCCGATGATGCCGATGCCGCCAATCCACTGAAGGATTGAGCGCCATAGAAGCAGATCCCGGTCCATCTCATCCAGCCCGGATAATACGGTTGCGCCAGTGGTTGTAATGCCGGATGTGCTTTCGAAAACGGCGTCTGCCAGGGTGACATCAAGGTCACTGAGGTAAAACGGCAGGCACGACAGCAGCGCCAGGATAAACCAGCTTGATACGGTAAGAACAAACATGAACCGGGGCTTGAGTTCCTGGGCATGGCGGCGGGTAAGAAGAACCCCAATAACGCCCACGCCCAGACAGATCGCGGAGGACTCTGCAAATGCCATGGCATTGGGTGCTTCAGAAGATGCAAGAAGAAGCACAGGCAACGTCATGAATATACTGAGAAGTATGAACATGATGCTGATGATGAAAATGACGGGGCTCAGATTTCTCAAGGGACGCTCAAGCCGGCTGAACAGAATGGGCGCCAGAATACATCCGCCCCAATGCTTTCGCAAGGCAGAAGCCCCGTGTGTCAGGGTGTTACAGGAAAGTTCAAGCCAGGTAAATTTGAGGTAAACCGGGTCTCTGAGTCTGGTTTCGGGAAGCAGGGCGGGGCAATCTTCCGGGAAATCATCACGCGAAGATCAGGGAGTAACACCATGAAATACCCAGGAAGAGCTCTGTTTATTGCCGCTGTGTGTTCTGCCTCTGTCGCGGGGGCGGACTCCGCCTTTGCTGACGTTTACCGTTCCGGTTCGGCCGGTGTCTATGCCGGTCTGGGCTATAATTTCATCACTATTGATGACGGGTTGGACCAGTTGGATGTGAGCACCGTATCAGCGCGTCTGGGTGTCCAGCCCCACCCGTTTTTTGACATTGAGGGCCGGTTCGGTTTCAGCGCCGACGAAAGCCGGCTTGGTGGGGTGGATTACGCCCTGGACAATACCGCCGGTGCTTACGCGGTGCTGAATCTCGCCAATGAATCGCCGATCACGCCTTATTTCCTGTTCGGTGTTTCCCATATAGAGATTGAGGCAACATCCAGTGCTGGCACTACCACCGAGGAAGATTCCGATTTTTCTTTCGGGGCCGGTATCGATGTGGAAATGGTGCCCGGTGTGTCTGGAAACATCGAATACTTGCAGTACTATGACAATGGCACCACGGTTGTAGACGGTATAGGGCTGGGAGTGACTTTCCGGTTCTGATGCATCCCTGACATCAAGGAGGCACATTGAACCATCTGGCGCATCTGTTTCTGGCCCCGGACAGCGAGCTGCATCGGGTTGGCAGCCTGCTGGGGGATTTCGCCCGAGGCCTTGATTCGAGCGCCTTGCCAACAGCCCTGCACGAAGGGTTGCAACATCACCGCTCGGTGGATGCCTTCACCGACCAGCACCCGGAAGTCATGGCCAGCAAGCGCCTGTTTTCAGCCCAGCGGCGCCGGTTTGCCGGCGTAGCCCTGGACATTCTGTATGACCATTACCTGCTGCGGAACTGGCATCGTTTCAGCACGATGGACAGGGAGGCGTTTATTGATCAGGTCTACCAGGAACTCGAAAACCATCGGCAGACAATGCCGGAAAAGATGCAGCGGGTGACCGGCCTGATCGTGCAGCATGACTGGTTCCGGTCCTATCAGGATCTGGACAATATCGGTTTTGCCCTTGACCGGGTTGCCGGACGTATCCGCTTCAGCCATTCGTTCCACGGTATCATCGAGGAAATCCGTACCCACGATGTGGAGCTTGAGCGCCGGTTCCTGGCCTTCTTCCCGGATCTGCGCGCCCACGCAGAAGTCTGTCTCGACGTAGACTAAAACGTACAAAACGTCTACACTGAGACTTAAGGTGAGTTCATTCACCAGACCGCCCGAAAAAACAGGAGCCCGATGATGAGCCAGGCAACAGCCGTTCAGACGATTGACAACCGGCGCCTGTCGTCCGCAGGCCTGAAAACGGTGCTCACCATTCTTGAGCGCTGGGGATGCACGGCCGAGCAGGCGCAGAAGATCCTCCAGATCTCCCGCCCGGCCTATTACAAATACCGAAAGAATCCCCAGCAGGCGAATCTGAGCCAGGATCAACTCGAGCGGTTAAGCTACCTGCTGAACATTCACGCCTGTCTTCGCACAGTGTTTGAAAATCCTGATAACGTCTATGGCTTCATGGCCATGAAGAATGACAACCCCTTCTTCAACGGCAAAAGCCCACTCGAAATCATCAGCACCGGCCAGTTTGCAGCGCTCTATGAAACCTTCAGGCGAATTGATGCGCTTCGTGGAGGGCTCTGGTGACAGATTCGCTTCCGCCACAAATATCGCTGGGGCCAATGACAGCGTTCCGTCTGGTGAATTCGAAATTTCCGCCGATCAATCTGTTTGATGATGTGGCGGACCAGGACGAATTCGAACTGCTTTATGAATTACAGGCCATGACCAATCCCCGAATACAGACGGAGGTGGGGAACCTCAACCTGATTCGGCGTTCGGAGATACCGTTTGGTATCACCGGATGTTCCTACGCCACGAGTCCGTTTACCCACGTCAATCCAGATGGCAGCCGTTTTAGCGATGGCCAGTTTGGGGTGCTTTATCTGGCGGATAGTATGACCACCGCTATCGCTGAAGTGGCTTATCACCAGGGACGGTATTGGGGTGGCGTGAAAGGTCTTGCCTATGACCGGATGGTTTACCGGGGCCTGAAGTTCAAAATGGCGCAGACCGAATGCCACGATGCCACTACCTATGGCCAGGACCACCCGATCTACCAGCCAGATAGCTATACGGCATCCCGGGCCTTTGGGCGGAAGCTGTTCAGGGCGGGTTCCCGGGTCCTCCAGTATCATTCGGTACGCAACCCCGGCGCCACCTGTTGGGGGCTGTTCACCCCGAAGCACGTGAGCAGTGTTATTCAGAGCACCCATTTCGAATTTATCTGGAACGGGCAGGCAATCAGCGCCGTTCACCGCGTCAGTCGGGTCTGATGTAACGACGAACTGCTTGATAAGCAGCCAGAACCAGCCATAGTGAAGCAGGGGTGTTGAATGGTTAAAAAACCGCGCGGTAAAAAGTACCTAATCAGAGACGCTACCGAGGAAGACCTGCCAGTAATGGTGGATTTCCTTGCAAAGCTGGCTCTGCACGTTGCCAATGCAGCACCACAGAATCTGAAGCCGGATGAAAGCCGCCGACTGGTAACAGTAATGCGTTCGTCCCTGACCGCACCGGATAAGCTATTAGTAGTTGCCGAGGTTCCAGGGGCGGGGCTGGTCGGAATGGGCTATATCTATGTGATGAGCAGCCAGGGAATCTGGGAGCAGACCAGCCACGTGGAATTCCGGTCCGGCTTTATCGACGATGTCTGGGTAGAACCGGAATTCCGCAAACTGGGTATCTTCCCGGATCTACTTCGAAGGCTGGTGGCCTTTGCCGAGAGTCGCCATGCCTATGAGCTGGTTCTGGAATATTCGGCATCCAACAAGGAGGCGAAGGCCGCCTGGACCCGATTAGGGTTCAAGACCGTCGGGGTGCGCGCCGCCGCATTTACCAGCGCGGTTCAGGAAGCTTTGGCAAACAGGAGGCAAGAGTGAGAGGAGATCGATCAGTCAACGTTTTTTACGATGAGATCATGCTGGGCCACAAGCCTGAGGTGGATATGCCGTTTGTGCCAAGCCGCGTTGAGAAGCGCGTTCGGCACATACTGCAGGGGCTGGATTTCAAGTGGAGTTATCCTGAACACCCGGGCCGGCTGACCGCCATCAGGGACTATCTTGAAGAACATCCCATTCCCGGTGTGCATTTCCATACCGGCAAACGCGCCACCTATGACCAGCTTGCCCGCGTTCATACCACATCCTATCTGGATCATATCTTTTCCCTGGAAGGCAAAAGTGCCTGGCTTGATTCAGATACAACAGCCGTTTCACCCGACAGCATTAAAGCCGCAACAGCCGCGGCCGGCAATGCCATTGCCGCGGTTGAAAGCGTGGTGAAAGGCAAGTGCCGAAGTGCTTTCGCGCTGGTTCGCCCGCCGGGCCACCACGCGGAACCGGTCCGGGCCCGCGGATTCTGCATGCTGAACAACGTTGCGGTAGCCGCAGCCCACGCCCAGGCCAAACTGGGCTGCGAAAAAGTCCTGATCATTGACTGGGACGCCCACCACGGCAACGGCACCCAGGACATCTTCTGGGCCGACCCCGATGTGCTTTTCTTTGATACCCATTGCGCAGCGCCTTTTTATCCCGGCTCAGGTTTTCTTGAGGAGGTCGGAGCAGGATTTGGTGAAGGCTACACCATCAACGTTCCGCTACCGGAATCCGCCGGTGATGTAGCTTTTGAAAAGGTCTACCGAGAGATCCTTATTCCGGCTGCGAACCACTTCAAACCCGACCTGGTGCTGGTGTCCGCCGGTTTCGACCCGCACCGCAATGACATGGCCATGAACCTGACTTACGACGGCTTCAAGGTCATCACCCGGATAATCCAGAACATCGCAGACGAACACTGTGGGGGCAGGCTCGCCCTGGTTCTGGAAGGAGGCTATAACCTGACATCGCTCGCCAAGGGGGTTCATTCGGTACTTGAGGTATTGTCGGGCGGTGACGTACCGGAGGTGTTCGAAACCGGGATAAAAGAAGCCGACGAAGCGGCCGAGTTTCACAGGTCTGCGTTCAGTGATGACGACGAACTGTCAGAGGAGCAATAGAGGAAATCAGGGGGAGACTTGAGATACCCATGATTCCGACACCTGATTAACGAGATCAGACTGACGAAATCATGGGTGGCCGTTCTCTAGACGTAGAAGTCCAGCTCTTCCTGGGACTTCAGCAGGTCCCGCATTTTGATGGGGTCATCGCCGAAGAAGAAGACCAGGCCCCAGTGAGTACCAAAGGCTGACCGGTCAGGAACCGTTTCCTCCGTTGGCGCCACTAGCTCATGTGACTCGAAATAGGGGTGGTCCACGCACTCTGGTGGCATTTCCAGCTTGCTGACCACGCGGCGGCGAGGATAAACGCCGAAACAACCTGCATAGCCCTTGGCATCCACCACTTCTTTCGGGAAAAAGGCCGCAACTTCCTCTTTCGTGCTTTTCGGATCAAATACCAGCATGGACGCCTGGTATGCATTGAATCCGTAGGCTTTTTCGATCAGCTCGAATGCCTTGAAGCCCGGTGGGCGATAGGCCACCTCGCCGAAGTACATCTCGCCATCAGCGGTCACAAAATATTCCGGGTGAATGAGACCGAACTTGATTTCGAAGGTCTTGATCAACAGCTCAATCTGCTTGGTAATCGCATTGCGCCAGCTTTCCAGCTGTTCTGTCGCGGGCACGAATACCGAGTAGCCCAGAGTCACGTACTCCGAGATGTTGAGAAACTGGATCTTGCCATCATGAATCCAGGCTTCAACCGCAAACTCCCAGCCGCTGAGATGGCTTTCCATGAGTAGCGGATACTCTTCCGCCGGGATGTGCTCAATCTCTTCCAGGGTACGGATCATCCGATGGCCCAGACAGCCGGCTTTGTCGAACGCCTTCACGTGAATCGGGTCATCCGGGTCGCCATCAAGCTTCAGTAGCGTCTGGTTAACCCGCTTCATGAATCGAACGATGTCCTCTTTTTCGTGAGCTTCCTCGAAAATACCCACGCGAATGCCGCCAAGCTGGGCGCGGCGTTTCATCAGGGCCTTGTCACGGAAAAGAATCGACTGGCCGTACATTCGCGGGCTGTCGAGCAGTACCGAGTTTATAGCACCGGACCATTCAACGGTTTCTTCAAAAAGCGGAATTGCAACATCAACGCCTTCAGCTTTGAGCCGCTCGGCAATTTCCAGAGAGCGATCATTCAGGCGGATGAAGTCCCAGGGTATGAACGGAATCTTGTTGGCTGTGCAGAAATCCGCGGCCCATTCCGGAGCAACCACGATGTAGCGGCGATCAAACTTCTGTGCTGCTTTAATCGCGTTGACACTCCAGCCGAGGAGGGCGATGTAGCCTTTGTTGGGATCTTTTGGCGTTTCCGTGCCTTTGACTGAATCCATGGTCGGATCGAGCCAGGCTGATACATCGTTGGATACGGTAGCTTCTGGTGTTGTCGACATTCTTTAATCTCCTTGCTGGTAAACCCAGACAGACAGCGCCGACATTAAAGCGCGCCAGGTAGTTGAGAATTTTGAAATGTCTGTAGCGGGCGATCATGAATCCCGTTGATCACTTACCAATATAGACCCTGTGGTTACAAATAGAAACGTAAGACCCGGAATGGACCGGGGCTGGCCGGCCATTGGGTCAAAAGTCGTGCTATAAATAGAGACAACTAAATCAACGGGAGCTGTCAATGAGCCTTTCTCCTTTCCATCTCGCAATCCCAGTCTACGCGCTCTCAGACGCGCGCAATTTTTACAACCAGGTTCTTGGGCTGGAAGAGGGTCGCTCCTCTGATCATTGGGTTGATTTCAATTTTTACGGTCATCAATTGGTTATCCACGAACATCCAAAAACAGCTTCCCAGGAAAACGTGCATTCCAACCCAGTAGACGGCCACGACGTGCCGGTTCCGCACTTTGGAATCGTGTTGCAGTGGGATCAGTGGGAAGCCCTGGCAGAACGCCTGCGCTCGTTTAATACCAAATTTGCCATCGAGCCCTACATTCGGTTTAAAGGAGAAGTTGGCGAGCAGGCCACCATGTTCCTTTACGATCCCTGTGGTAACGCACTTGAGTTCAAGGCTTTCAAGGACATGGGGCAGTTGTTTGCGAAATAAGTCGTGAAGTATCTTGAAAAACGCTGTTTATCAGTATTCTGCAGGAGCTTTTGAATGTTGTTTGTAAAAAAGGCAGCCATTATCGCAGTGCTGTCGTGCGTTTCGGGGTTGTCATACTCGGCACAATCTGGAGGCGATACCACCGCTGAAAAACGACCACCGGAAACCATGGGTTACGTTGAATGGATGGTTATAGAAGATACAAGCCTGAGGCTCAAAGCCAGGCTCGACACCGGCGCCAAAACGTCGTCATTGCACGCCGTAAATATCGAAGGATTTGAGAAAGACGGTGACGAATGGGTGAGCTTTCAGATTCCACTGGGCGATCACGAGGACCAGCCAACCGAAGGTGAGATAGACCACGACGACGTCATTCTTGAGTTCGAGCGACCGGTCGAGCGTACCGTCCTCATAAAAAGGAAAGGCGCGCCATCCCAGAAGCGCTACGTCGTGCTGATGGATTTCTGCATTGCAGGCACCAGCCACACAACGCAGTTTTCTCTGACAGACCGCGGCAAGTTTTCATATCCGGCGCTTCTGGGCCGGCGGTTCATGAGAGATGACAACATCCTGATTGATTCAGCCCACACCTTCACCACCGAACGAGAGTGCGAGTACATGACGCTGGAAGAGCTTGCGGAACGACACGAGGACAACCTGGCAGAAGCAACCGACCCTGATGCCTGACGGCGGGGGTTGATCTATCATTAGAAGCCCTGCTGCAACTCAATCGAAATTGAAGTGTTGCGGCAGATCATCCGTAATTTCGAACCAGGTTGCCTTACTACCGACAAACACATGTCGCTCTGCCTTTACTCCGGGATCGGTATCGAGTGTTCCCAGTGGAAAACCATAAACTTCGGGGTGGGCGTCAAATTTCGTGTAAAGGCTCGAGCCACAATTTGAGCAAAAGCCTTTATGCTCACCCGGAGAGGATTCATAGAACTTTAACAAGTGTTGGCCTTTGACTGTTTGCCAGTCCGAAGCATTGACCTTGGCACGGGTCCTGAAGGCTGACGCGTGTAGCTTTCGGCACATTGAGCAGTGACAGTTTAGTACCTCAGATAATGGCCCATTAATCTCGTAGGCAATGCCTCCACAGAGGCAACTTCCAGTTTGTTTCATCCGCACGCGCTCCTTTTCAACACCAGTCTGTCCAGAAAACCTTACTCTAAGACTGGCAAGTTGCCACCTATCAGCTCACTCAACAAACGGGTCAGAGTCTGCAATAATTAAGTCAAGCTTAACTGTGGATCATCACGATGCAGAGACTTCCACCGCTCAGAGGCCTTCAGGTTTTTCGACACGCAGCGAAGGATCTGAGTTTTAAAGCCGCGGCCGAGGCGTTAAATATTTCCAATGCGGCGGTCAGTTCGCACATTCGCGGATTGGAGGAGTTTCTTGGTTTCAAGCTTTTTCACAGGTTGACTCGCGAGGTGCGGCTGACACCGGAAGGGAGCCGGCTCTCTGGTTTTGTTGAAACGGGGTTCCAGGAGCTGGAGCGGGGACTGGCGATGTTTGCGCCGAATTCAGATCCCACAAACCTGAAAGTGGCAACCTTGCCTTCTTTCGCCAATCGCTGGCTAATGCCGAAAATCAGCCAGTTTCAGGCCAACTATCCCAACCTGAAAATAAGCATCATGCCGGGATTTGATCTGGTCGATTTTCAGGGTGACGGCGTGGATTTGGCCATTCGGTATGGCAAAGGTGAGTATCCGGGCCTGGAAACACGGGTTTTGATGGAGGAGTCGCTGGTCATTGTTTGCCACCCATCATTGATCGGTGATCAACCAGTTACCAAGGCGGATCTCGCTCAGTTGCCATGGTTGATCGATGAGTCGATTGATATGCAAGGATCCTGGATCGAGTTTCAGGATGCCCTGGGCATCGACATCCCTGACGCATCTGTAAAACTCGCTGTGACTGAGGCGTCAGCCCAGGTGGAGGCTGTCCTGGCTGGCCGGGGTTTGTCACTGGTTCGCCATAGCCTTGTCGCTGACATGCTTGAATCTGGACTTCTGATTTGTCCGCTGGATTTTTCAATCACTGCTGAATATCAATATTATCTGGTAGCGCCAGAAGCCAAGTTCAGAACGGAAAAGGTGAGGGCGTTTGTGTCCTGGATTACACGGAAAGTCGAAAATTGAATGAAACAATTTACCTTGCCGGCCTGGCAAGCCCCGTCGTGTTTATTATTGTTGTTCATGGAACTAGCCAACCTCCAAAACACAGTCTTCAAACAAGAAACTAGATGCCCATAGACGTGACCTGGTTCATTAAATATTTCATGCAGAGTGTTTATCAGGTTTCTCATGAACTTTACTAGCCTGCCGAGGGCCTTTCACCGCTGTCTGCTCACTTGGCAACGAACCCAACCAAAGGAAGTGGCGACAGTTATCTCGACCATTCGCCCAAAAAACTGAGGAAGCCTCCCTTATGAACAAGCTCGCGTTCTTATTTACGGTCGTCCTGTTGCAGGGGTGTGCCATGCCCGGACCCATTCAGATTGAGAAAAAAGAGGTGCCCATTGCCGGTCAACAATCGCTGATCATCGGCGCATCCCTGGATCAACACAACTACGTCTATATCGACGGCAAGCAATATGAGGTCAGTCCCGGTGACCATTTCCGGGGTCTATACACCTATGCCATTGAGCTGCCGCCCGGCCAGCATACTCTAACTGCGGTGAAATCCGGTGACCCTAACTACTCATCGACTTATTATCCCATTGGCCGCTCATTCCAAACTGAGCCAGGCGAGATCCTGAGCCTTGGCACTCTGCTTATTCAAAAGGTCTCTGAGAAGTCTGGCAGCTTCGTCCATACTTGGGTGCCAAACCACAAAGACGTGGCCAATGCGCTGAGCCCTCTGGCACCGCAGTGGTTGGCTAACGACCTGACGCAGAATAGCTTTGTGGCTGCGGACGGCCAGTACGTGACCGCCAAAACGCTGCGAAACCTATTGGTGATGCGCGCTGAACCCTACGGTGGACTGACCGACCCGAGTCGGATCCCTGCTGGTGCGCCAATCGGTTTTGAGGGCCAGGCCCTAGGTTCGGTAATGATGCACGCGTGGGTGAAAGAAGATGGAAAAATGGTGACCAAGGATTTTCTGCTCTTTCTCACGGACAACACCACGAATTACTTTGAAAAGTGCTCTGGCGCTATGACGGAGATAATGTGCGTCACAGTGGACACCACCAAGCTCGATCCTAGTGGTTTTCCTCTGGACGGCGAGTCGCCGAGAACGCTGCGTTTGATTGACGTTGGAACTGGCCAGACCAGCCATGTGGCCGACATCCCGTTCATCGGACATGGCCGCTCGCTATTGTGGCATGAGGACTTAATCATCGCCGTGGACGAGGATTTCGGTGTCCACACCACCAATGACCAAGGAAAGACGTGGCAATCCCTTGCGACCGGGGTAGAGCGCGAGTTTCTTGAGCTGGTGCTTCGCGGTGTTACTTACGAAGCAAAGAATGGCAATATCCTGGTTCACCTCAGCGGGTCGAACTCCGGTACGGTTGAGATCGACGCGAGCACTGGCGAGCCCACGCTGGCTCGCCTTACGGAGTAACTTTCACCAATATTGAGTATATTTATTCGGTGAAGCTAAGTAGCTTTATCCAAGAAGAGCCTAACGATGAACATAATTTCCCCGATTGCTATCTTTTTATTTTCTTTTATTCTCTGCAACCTCGCGACTGCGAATTCCGGTGCGTCCCAATCTAAAGTCATCTCCCTCGATGCGACAGTGAATCAACTTGTAGATGGCCAGCGTAGGGTTTTGAGTCAAGTTGTGAAGTACTGTGCGACACTTAAACGGACAGGTGAGGCGTCCATTGAGCAGGACCTTAAGTCATATCTTGATGCCTTTCGAGAAGGTTCAAAGGCTGGGCTTGCTGAGATCGCAGCGACGGATCAGAATTTTCTCGGGCGGGAGCCTGCCTATAAGGGTAAAGACTTTGAGGTTATGGACAAGCAAGGACAGCTTTTAGTTGATAAAGCTAAAACAGCTCCCGTGAAGGAATGTGCGAAGTTCAGTGCTTTCTTTAATTCTGCTACCGCAACAGCATTCCGAAACGACATACTGCGAAACCATAACGATTATCAAGCAAGACGTGCCAACCATTGCGCCCAACGCCCCACGCCGAAAGGCTGTGAGTAAGCTAGCTTTTTTGAAACTATTCGTGGAAATAGGGTAAAACCCCACAGCCTCAAACAAGAACTGTCAGGGAACATTCACACAAGGGAGATAGTGATTTGAAAATTTTGTTTATCCTGTTATTGGGAGGGCTCGTCGCAGCCTGTGCGAACACAAACTCAAACACCGATAACACGGACAATGCCGATGCGGCAACGGCTGAGATGAGCGAAAAGGACAAGGCGCTAAGCTGTCTACTCCGGTGGGACATGTCATTTTACGCCTATACCATGCGTTCAGCAGGAGGCACTCAATCCCAAGCGATCGAGGAACTAAACAACTGGTATGGGGAATCACACTTCATTGCTAAAGAAATTCGACCGGCTACAAACATCGTATACGGTTTGAAAGATATCAAAACGGACCCGGTGCATGCGCTGGGAGATTCACTTAAACCCGGCTTTCAGGAGTGCCTGACTGAGAAATCAATGGCTGACAGCTCGCCTTACTTAGCTAGGTGCCTAGATATGGGAATTTATATTACCTACGTCGCATCCGCAAAATCACGGCAGCTCAGCAAACAACAGGTGATTGACCAATTGAGCCCGCTTACCGACCACCAACACTCGATCATTACTCAAGTCTACTCCAGCCCGCAGTACGAAGCAGGTGTCGAGAGAATGAAACTTTGGGGCCAGTGCATCCAGCGTTTTGAAGGCTAACGGGGGTACTTTTGCTGCTCCCATGCAGTAAAGGAGGGCGGGCCGATCAGCCATGGCGGTTGATCGGCGTTTCTGGATAACCTGGCTCGAGATCATAATGAGTCTGTAAATTGAGCCAGAAATGCTCGGTGGTTCGAAAATAACGCGCCAGTCCACAATGTCCATAGGTGGGTAGAGCCGAATATAAGCCCGCGGGTAAGAGAAAAGGAGAATTTTTGGTGATATTTGTAGGAGAGCGCACAGTCAGTGGGCCTGGTCGTAACTACTCAAGATCTAATAGACAAAATTTGCATCATATTATATTTAACATAATATACATTATACGCAATAACATGTGCATTTATGAGGGGCTATCGCGAATTTGGTTTTCTCTTTCCTCCCGCACCGACCGACCTGTTATCAGCCTCAACTACTGGTTTTGAACAAGTTCACTCAGGCCCCGATCTAAACGAAGAATTTAGTAAAACTGCTCGATGCAAGTCCTATCTGTTGTGAGAAATTGGGCGCATACTGAACGTCGACAGTAAATGCATCGGCATCAGAAAGAGCGCCGATGTAGTTCACCTACAATCAGAGTTGGACAAACCGCATGAGCAAAAGTCAGGACAGAAAAAAAGACATCAAAAAGAAACCGCTTTTAACCGCGAAGGAAAAAAAGAAGGAGAAAAACGCCAGGAAAAACGAGACCGATGTGCTGGGACATTGATCTAAGGGCTTTCCCCCCAAGAACTGGCCGGCAGCTTTTTTGGTAATGGAATAAATTCCTCGTCATCTCCGGGAACCTTGTCAAACCGTCCCTCGCGCCAGTCAGCTTTTGCCTGGACAATTCGCTCCTTCCGGGATGGAACCTGTGCCTTAACTTCTTGATTTCCTGCGAAAGGTGTTTAGCACCTTCTATGGTCGTACACTATACTCTTCTAGGCACGATGCGTTACGGGCAAGCTTAGGGATAAGGATGATGAACAGGAACATGGCATTGAGCGCCCTACTTTGTATCGTATTTTTCCTGGGCTTTGCCCCGATGCTTCTTCATGCCGACAATATTCGAATCAGTCTTCAACTCCAGCCTAATCAGAGAGACCAGTTTGAACTGATTTTCAATCAGTTTTATCTGGAAACCGGGATCAAAGTGACGTCCTTGGTCGAACCCGATCTCGCCTACAAACGCAAAGTGCCAGTCTGGCTCCTAAATGACACGCCTGATGTGATGTTCTGGAGTGCTTCACAACGACTTTATCGTTTTGCAGAGCAAGGTTTGATTCTGCCCATTACAGACCTTTGGAATGAACAGAATTACGACGAGCAATTTTCACACGTAAAACGAGGCGTAACCTTCAAAGGGGACGTCTATGCGATTCCCTTTGCCTACTATCACTGGGGCATTTTTTTTCGCAAAACGATGGTCGAAAAATTCGGTGGAGAGCCGGAAGACTGGGAATCCTTTCTAGCAATGCTGGCCCGTATGAAGGAGTCCGGGATTACCCCGATTGGTATCGGATCGAGACAGAAATGGCCCGCAGCAGCCTGGTTTGACTATATCAATCTGCGCATGAATGGCCTGGATTTTCATCTTGATTTGCTTACCGGAAACGTCTCCTTCTACGACGAAAAGGTTCGAAATGTCCTGACTGAGTGGAAGAAACTAGTAGACAGAGATTTTTACAATCAGGACCACGAACTCTACAACTGGGATGAAGTGCTTCCTTTCTTTTACAGGGATAGGGTTGGTTTTCTATTGCTTGGAAATTTCGTTGCCAGTAAATGGCCCAATGGCGACCCTTTGTTTGAAGACATAGGCTTTATGCCCTTCCCCAGAATAAACAAAAACATGCCCTTTTTTGAGAATGCGCCGACTGACGTCTTTATGATTCCGAGAAACGCCACGAACGTAGAGGAAGCGAAAGCTTTTATTCGCTTCATAGCGCGTGCCGATGTGCAATCCTCTCTCAACGCAGGTCTAGGGTACCTTCCCCCGAACAAAGACGGCATTGTTGGAGCAAGCCCACTCATCAGAGAAGGTGAGAAATTATTGAGTCGGGCTGAGGGGCTTGCCCAGTTCTTTGACAGAGATACGCTCCCGGATTTTGATCGGCTGGCAACTCCCCTGATGGCAGAATTCATCACCACCGGAGATATAGAAGAGATCACTGAAAAGCTGGAGCACGCCAGAATTAAGGTATTTGGTTCGAAGTACGGCGTTATGGGGACTTCCTCGGAATTGGGTTCAGACTGAATACTGAGAGCACAAACAGCTTACACTTAAGTTTTTTCTAATCATCGCTGAGTTTTACCCGTTTGTTACATGTACCCGTCGTTGAAAGAATTCAAGGACGATAACCAGTAACGGGTGAACCAGATGCCATTCAATACGACCACTATCAAAACCGCTGGAGCCACTCCAAGGGCGAGCACAGTTAAGTTTAATGTTTTTGCGATGCTCACAAGATGGCGAATTAACTACAAGGGCCGTAAGGAGCTCGCCTCCCTGCCGGATTTTATGCTCAAGGATCTCGGGATTTCTCGGAGCCAGGTTGAACAGGAATACTCCAAGCCGTTCTGGAAAAACTGAAGGAGCGCCTGTCATGAAAATTGAGGTCCCGATTGTCAGCGCTTTTGTAGACGGTAATTCCGGCGGCAACCCGGCGGGTGTTGTGCTGAATGCCGAAAGGTTTGAGCCTGAGCAAAAACAGAGAATCGCGGCAGCAGTTGGTTTGTCAGAGACGGCGTGTGTGTCGCCATCCAAACTGGCCGACATAAAACTGGAATTTTTTACACCAACTCAGCAGATCGCCCACTGTGGTCACGCAACAGTCGCAACATTCAGTTATCTGCGCCAGAAGGGTTTACTCAACAGCGATGATTCCTCGAAAGAGACGATTGATGGATGCAGGGCGATAAAGATGGAGGGTCAGCTAGCCTTCATGGAGCAGACAGCGCCCCGCTATGAAGACCTTACTAGTGACCAGCAGCGGTTGACGCTTCGTGCACTCGGGATAACCAGTGCCGATCTGACTGGGGGTTCCAGGCCAACACTGGTCAATACGGGTAATAGCTTTGTCGTCGTCGGTATTCAAGCCGCTGACGTAATCCAGGCGGTGAAGCCTGATCTTGCATTGATGCAGAAGCTCAGTGATGAACTTGATCTTATTGGGGTTTACGCGTTCTGTTTCGAAGGCATCCAAAATGGGCGAGATGCGGGCGCCCGAATGTTTGCGCCAACGGAAAGATCGAAAGCCTGTTTGTCGGGGGCCGGGGGGCTCTCAGAGACATCCTAGACGTTGAGCTTTGATGCCAGACCCTCGCGTTCAAGCAGCCTGCGCTTGCGCTCCACGCCCCAGCGGTAACCGCTGAGTGATCCGTCGCTGCGAACCACGCGGTGGCAGGGCACGACAAAACCAAGTTTGTTGGCGGCGCAGGCCTGGGCGACGGCGCGAACGGATTCAGGTGAACCAATCTTGCAAGCGACCTGGGTATAGCTCGCTGTCTGACCCGGGCGTATCGTGCGGAGTGCATTCCAGACCCGCTGCTGGAAAGCTGTGCCCTGAATGTCCAGGGGTAGTTGAGTGTCACTATCCGGCGCATCAATGAGAGAAACAACTGAGTCAATTATCGTGCTGAGTTCGGGCCCGCCTGCCTCCAGTTGAGCTTTGCTGAAACGCTGTTGTACCTGTGCCGGCAAAGACGAGGGATCGTCTCCAAACTCGATGGCACAGATGCCTTTATCATTGACTGCCACGATCACCCAGCCCAAAAAACACGGTGCAGTTGCATATTCAATAACCAGGTTTGCGCCCTTCTCCTTGCGATCAATCGCGCTGCGTGCATCGAGCCGGCTTTCGTCACTGGCAATCATCTGGTCACGAGCCATCTTTAAACCTCCAATTCCCCTACTCATCACATCCTGAACTTAAAGCGTATAAGTCTGTCTGATGCAATCTGATATACCGCTATTTTACGCCACATGAAATGAGGACACCCAATGAAACTGCAGAAGCGTTCAAGTATCTGGTTATCCCTGACTCTGTGTCTGGGGCTGTCTGGCACCGCTTTTATTGCACACGCACAGGACGATGCTGCGTCAGGCACCGATCCCAACGGTGCAAAAGGAATGCAGCACCACTCCCCTCACGGGAAAGATTATAAAGGTCACCATGGCAAGGGCCATCATTCCGGTCATCATGGCATGGGCGGCAAGGGAACCATGCATCAGAGGGTCATGATCGAGCTCGATCTGGATGAAAGCCAGCTTGAAGACATTGCCGCGATTCAGAAAGAGCTTCGTTCGGAGCTTACCGAGCTGAAGGCTGAGCGTTACGAGCAATCACTCAAATTACAGGAACTCTATGCCGCCGAGGAACTTGATGCGGGGGACATTACCGAACAGCAGCAGAGGGTTTTTGATGCCATCAAGGAAATCACTGAATTACAGGTTGAAGCCCAACAGGACATGCGGGATCTGTTAACCGATGACCAGAGAAGTAAGTTACTGCGTTCCGGTGACTGGATGATGCCGAATTAAAGAGACCGGGGCAGCTTTCACTGCGTTTAGTGGCTGCCCCTTTTTTCGAGCGCTCTGCATTTTTATTCCGGATGCTTCGCCAGCTCTTTCAGCGCCTCCATGGCCTCGTCAATCCGGTCGCTGGGAACAAACATGTGATCGTGATAAAACCCCGCAATGACGTTCGTGGTAATACCCCGCTCTGCCAACAGGCTCGTTACCACAGAGGTAAGCCCCAGCGCCTCGAGGCTTGAATGCCCTTCCAGGGTGATTCGCCGGAACACTCTGTAGTAATCAAGGCCCTCGGATTTAGCCTGCTCCAGGGGAATGACCAGGGTCAGGCCCTCCAGCTCGGCAATGCTGACAATGGGCTTCAGCTTTTCCAGTTCACCGTACTTTGCGTGCGCCACGGTGCAGTAGACATAGGTTGTTGGGTCAACCTTTGGGGAAAGTTGCTTGATCAGATCCTGGAGGAACTGCGTTCGGTTCATCTCTTTCTCTCCTTTGGCCAGTTTCCTGAGTATATCGGGTTACTGAGAGCTCTGCCCGACACAAGTCCCCGGCCGGAAAGTGTCAGTTTGAGAATGGATGACGGGGCTTGGATACCGAGTGATTATCGGCTCAGCGCCCATTCACAGAATTCGCCAATCGGCATGGGCCTGGCGAAATGATAGCCCTGAACTCGATGGCAGCCCAGTTTATGCAGCATTTCCAGTGTTTCGGCGTCCTCAACCCCTTCAGCTACGGTTTCCAGATTCAGGGTCTTGGCCAGTTTGAGGGTGTTTTCAACGATAGACAGATTATGTTTGCTGGTGCACATCTGGCTGACAAAGCAGCGGTCGATTTTTAGCTCGTTGATGGGGAGTCGGCTCAGATACGCCAGTGATGAATACCCGGTTCCAAAGTCGTCCAGAGCCACCTTACAGCCGGCATCCGCAATCAGCAGCAAAGAGCCGACCACGGCGTCTATGTTGTGCATCATGGAGGTTTCGGTCACCTCAAAAATCAGGCGGTCCATGGGCATCGCGTTCTGTTTGGCATCGGCCAGCACATGGGACGTAAAGCTGCTGTTGGTCAGGTTCTGCACCGACAGGTTGATGCTGCAGGTGATGTTCAGGTTTTTTTCCTGCAGGGTCTTGATGGTCTTCCAGGCCTGGCGGATAACAAAGCGGGATAGCAAATCCATCAGCCCACCGTTTTCGGCAATTTCAACGATCTCTCCGGCAGGAACCGACCCGAACCGAGCGCTGTTCCAGCGGATCAGAACTTCCACCCCGACAAGTGTCTGCCCGGTGCCGTTCATCTGTGGCTGCAGGTAAAGTTCCAGCTCCTCTGCTTCGATGGCCTGCGGCAAAGCGCCCATCAATGCCAGTCGGCGGCGGGCAAAGGCTGAAATCTCCTCGCTGTAGACCTGCACCGTCACTTTGTCCCTGGCGCTGCTATCCCTCGCGGCGGACGCATTCTGGAAAAGCACTTCGGCGGTGTCGCCATGCTCCGGATAGATCGCCACACCACAATGGAGATTCATGAACAGCGGCAGGCGGATGGAGTTAACCGTGACATCGTGATTGCCCACCACCTGTTCGATAAAAGGTTCCAGCCTTCCGTCCCACTCTTCGAGATCCATCATGAATGCGATAGAGCCGAAGTCGGGGATGGCCAGATAGGACGGCCCCTTGGTTTCCAGGCAAATGATTGAGTCGGGGCCTGCCAGCGCGTGATTGAAGTTGTTCACGAGCTGGCGAAACATCTCCTCTGCCAGGTTGTAGCCCATGCTGGACGCAATCTCCTTGACCTGCGGGTAATGAACCAGAACCAGTGCCACCCGGCCATCCTGCTGGGTGGTCTCCTTCAGACGATGGTTAAGGAGCGAGGTATTCGGCATTCGGGTCACCGAATCGTGCATGGCCTGTTCCAGGGATTTCAGATGCAGTTCCCTGACCTGCCGTTCGGCATCCTGCTGAAGCTGCAGCGCCGAGATCTTGTGTGCCCGCTCCTCCTTGATGCGGTGGGCCAGGGCAAAGGAAAGCAGCAGCACCTCGGCGGCGGAGCCCACGGCAAGGGCATTGTTGGTGATGGCGTTAACCGGCAGAAAGCCGAATACGTTGAGAAGATATACCGACGCCCCCAGGGCAAACGCTGTCCAGGCAAGCACGAAGTAACGGGCGATGGCGATACCTGCCAGCAAGCCCCCTGCACCTGCGGCTATCAACAGCGTGACTACCAGTATGCCCAGTAATCCGGCCAGCTGCGCGCCGCTGAACGGGTCAAACAGGGTATAGACGATTAGCGCCGTCGCAAGGCCTGCGGCCAGCTTCATACTTCGGTTCAGGCGAGGCGAAAATCCGGGCCACCGCAAGAACTCACGGGCAAACAGCAGCGCCCACAGCGACAGAAAACCGGTGCCAATCGGCAGTGCGTAAAGAGTCAGAGTTGGCGACTGCGGCCAGATGAAGGTGTTGCCCACCCCCGAAATGCTGAGCATGGCAAAGCTCAGTGAGGCCAGGTAAAGAACATAGTAACCATAGGCCCCGTCACGAATAGACAGAAACAGGAACAGGTTGTAGATGATCAGAGCAGAAAGCAGCCCAAAATAAGCGCCCCAGGAAAGACTCTGCGTTATGTAGCGATCAAGGAGATGGTCTTCACGCCAGAGTTCAACCGGAACCTGCAGCGAAGTGGACGAATCTGCCCGAAGCAGAAGGTCCAGGTTGCCAGTAAGCCCTCTTGGGATGGGCAGGCTGATAGAGTAGCCGTTCGAATGCCTGCGGCTCTGGCGAACCTGTTCACTTGTGACCCGATGAACAGACGGCAGGCCACCGTCACGCAGAATATGCAGTTCGGCCTCTTCCAGTAACGGATAAGGCACCACGACATACCATTGCTCGCTGCTGGTTTCCGGGATCTGTACTGACGTTCTTACCCAGACGGGCGAATCTGTGAAGCCAAGGTTCAACACACGCCCGGACTTATCGAGCCACTCCCCTTTCGCCACAACACCCGCCAGTGTCATCTGGCCCGTGGGATCCAGGGTGTAGGTCAACTCGTCATTCAGGGAATAATGCTCGCTTTCACCCTGTATGACCACATTCGCTGAAAGCGCTGGAGAGAAGACCATGGCAAACGCCAGGATCAGCAAAACCATCCAATTCTTTTCCGTCATTATTCATTCCTGTCTTCCCCTCACTCGGCCAGGGGCTTGATCAGTCGGCCAGCAAATCCCATCTCCTTTGCCTGTGAACAGAACGAGAGAAATTCACCACCCTCAAGGTCCGGGCGCCGAAGCAGGACCAGCGCCTCCACCAGGCAGCCCGGGATGTCACGCCGGTTCCAGGAGGGCATCCGTGGAAACATTACGAAATCCGAGTGGGAAAGTACCACTTTCTCCACGGTTATCCCTTTTTCCAGCAACTTCTCGCGTGCATGCAGGCTGATGCAAGGGTGGGTGTCGTCGGCGATCATGGCGCCAGCGGGCATGTGCTGAAACAGATCCAGCACCAGATCACCCTGGGACATCAGGCCGATGTATAGCTTGCGGTCATGGAGCCGGGCCACGTTTGATGTGCGCAGAACAGCGCCCTGCTCGGTTCTGACCTCCTCGTCTTTTTCATAGCGGGGGTCAAAGGCAACTACGGTTTCGTAGAGGCCGGTCAGGTCCTCACAAACCGCGTTGCCGATCCGCCCTGCACCACCGAGAACCACAATGCTGGATTCCTCGGAATACTCCGCACGGGCCTTCATCTGCTGGGCAATATCCCGAATCATGTATCGGGTGCCAAGGCTGCCCTCGACCAGCGGGTCGGCAATCTCTATGCCGGCCTTCTTGGCAAAGGTAGGCAGGCGGCCTACCAGCGCAAAGCGTTTCGCCTGAGGGAAATCAAGTTGTAATTGGCTGATGTAGGTCCGAACCTTGTCAGAATTCGCCTGCAGTTCCTGCTCAGGCGTTTGTGACGCCACCAACAGACCCCGGGCATTCTGGTTCCGGATGAAGCCCAGTATCAGATTCGCTGGCATATGCTTCGCCATTTTCGGCGACCAGTAGGTGTCGGTATCCCTTCGATTGCCGTAAACCGCAAACACAAAATCCGGATTAACAAGCTTCAGGATAAGTGATCGCAGGAGGGTATTCGCGGCCAGTACCGCAAACCGGCGGCTGTCGCGCCAGAGCCTGCGTTTACTGCCAACCATAAAACGCTGCCAGGCGGGTGCCAGATCGTAAAGCGCCCGAAGTTCGTCACCGGAAAAACGCTTTCCGTCGAACTGTAAGCCGATGTGGCTTTTGCCCAGATGCGTTATCTGGGCCGCCAGTGGAGGCTGATCGGTGCCTTTGAATGAAACATCAATGGTTTCGCCGGGCGGGATATACAGCCGGCCGGGTCGCTTCAGCCGAAGACCGCAAGCGGACATATTCAGTGTACTGGTTTCAATCGTTGCATCTGCATAACTGAGGTTGACGGGAATTCGTATCCCGGAGCGGCGATTGCGGCGCCGCTCCTTTTGCATCCTGGTCATCGGCCAAACATCCTGTGGCTGTCGTCTGTTGTTTCTGAAAGGAAATCCAGATCCCAATGTAGACGATTCGGTACGTCAATTGTGTGACCTGTTATCAGATTCTGTATTCGTTGAGCCTGGCCTGGAGCGATTCAGCAACAGCCCGTAATTTTTCCGCCGCCTGGTTGGTGGATGATGCGTTCTTATCGCTGATGCTTGCGGTCTGGCGGAGGCTCTCAAGTCGTTCGTTGATATCCTCTGACACCTGACTTTGCTGCTCAGCCGCACTGGCCATCTCGATATTCGTATCGCGAATGGCTCGCACGCCTGCCCGTAGCTTCTCGATGGCCTGGCCGGTCTGTTCGATAGTGCTGGTGGCTTCTTCAGCCAGTCGGCTACCGTCAGTGATTACTTCAGCGACGGTGTCCACGCCTTCCTGCAGGAACTTGATCTGATCCTGGATTTCCTTCACCGAACCCTGGGTACGCTGCGCCAGGTTACGGACTTCGTCTGACACGACCGCAAAGCCCCGCCCATGCTCACCGGCCCTGGCGGCCTCAATGGCCGCGTTAAGCGCCAGCAGGTTGGTCTGTTCTGAAATATTCTCGATAACGGAGAGTATGCTACCGATGGCCTGGGAGGCATTCTTCAACGAAGCGCTGGATTCTACGGAACGCTGGCCGTTACTAAGCTGCCTAGCGATGGTCTGGGTGGTGGTCTCGATCAGCGCCTGTCCATCTTCGGCGAATTCATCGGCTTCCCTGGCCAGCCCCTCTGCGCGGGTAGCACTGTCGGCAACCGCTTGCGCTGTGGCGCTCATTTCATTCATGGCGGTCGCGACCTGCTCGGTCTGCTGGGTCTGCTGATAGACCACGGATTCAGATTCCGATGCGATGGTCTTGAGACTTTCAGACGAAGCCAGGAGGCTCTGAGCGGATGTCTTGGTCTCAGAAATGGTCGCCTGCAGGCGGTTCAGTAGCTTGTCGAAGCCATTGGCCATCATGCCGAGTTCGTTATTGCTTCGGGAGTTGAAGCGTACCGTCAGATCGCCTTCACCTTCGGCAATGTTATTGATCGCATCAATCATCTTCTGCAGGGGCCTGGCGATAACGAATTGAATCAGGAAACCCAGACAGACGATGATGATCAGGCCACCGACGCTGATCATTAATACCGCGCGGGTGGCTTGCGCCCAGACCATTCCGGATACTTCGTCTTTGGCATAACCGGTCACCACGCTGTAGCCCCAGGGCTCAAAAGCTGTGCGTTCCAGTTCCCATTCGTCGGAGGAAGTCTCCAGAATCTGGCTAAGCTGGTCCGCGTCGATTACGTTGGAGTGCATCCGGATCTTGTTCTTGTCGTCGATCAGCGCAACGAAACCCTGATCGAGGAGACGGGACGACTCGATGGCCCGGTTCAGCTCGGAAAGATCGGCGGAATAGCCCACGTACCAGATGCCAACGATCTCATTGAATTGACCGCGCATGGGCGTGTAAGCCGTCAGGTAGGGGTTGCTAAGGATTTCGACCTGGCCAAAGAAGGGTTCGCCCCGCGCTATGGCCTGACCGGCACCGCCGCTCATATTCAGCGTGGTACCGGTGGCCCGGGAACCATCCTGTTTCTTGACGTTGGTGGACACACGAATGAAGTTGTCGCCGTCACGAACAAACAGTGTGGCGGTACCGCCCATGATATCTGTGACGCCGTCTACCAGGTCGTAGTTGTTGTTGATCAGGGTGTCACCCAGATAAAGCCCCGGTGCATCCGTACCGCCCACCGCCTCAGAACCTTCGATACGGGGGTTGCCGAGACTTTCACCACGCACTGTCAGGAGGTTCAGGGAACTCTCAACCCGTTTGGACATGAGTTCGTCGGTAATCGAGAGGGCTCTGAGCACATCGTCCCGAAGAACGTTGCGCTGATCGACAACGTTAGTCTTGATGGTTGACTGAGTCTGCCAGGCAATGAGCGCGCTGGCGACGGTCATGATCGCAATGATGAGGATTGAAACCGCAACAATGAAAAGATTCCGGATTGTCACATGGGCCCCCTGGTCTGAGGATTTGGAGCTGGTTGAAATAAGGGCTAGAAGGCAGGCCCGGTCTGGACTATGGCTATGATAGATTTATCGGCAAGCGGCGGTAGAACATGAGCGCTATTTTAATGGCGGCAGTGATCTGGGTCTCCCCCATTTGCGCCGTGCTCAAGCATGACGCTGATGTCTCCGCCGTCCATCACCTCGCCTGCGGCAACCACTGGCAACTGAGTGTTGGCTTTCAATGCTCTAACCAGGTCCAGCGTCTATCTGCTGGCCTTCTTCCACGGTTGTGGCCGTTGCCATCAGGTAAATGCCCGCGTTTTTCAGGGCAGCAACGAACTCGGCTGGAGGCAGCCCGAAATGAAAGCTGACCACCGCCGGGCGGGTTTCAACCAGCATTCTAAGCATCTCGGGATCACTGCCGAACGCTTTGTAAATCTCTTTCAGAGCAGACGGCGGACTTGAATTGAACTCTGAAAAGTATGGTGCAAGATATTGATTCCATTGATTTTCTACTTGAGGATCGGGCGATGCCGGGCGATGGCAGAACACATTAACGTTGAAGGCCCTGTCCGTCAGTGACCGGGTCTCTTCGATCATCTTCCGCGCCACTATCGGGTTACTTGCCCCCACACTGATTGAGCCCAGGGCGCCCGCATTGGACACCGCCGAAGCCAGCAGGGGCGTTGATACTCCTGCCATAGGCGCCTGAATGATCGGATAATCCAGGCCAGGCACTGCTTTCAATAAGTCCATTTGCACTATTCCCCGGGTGTATTGATCCCTGCCTGTCTATAGCTCGTAACCATTAGCTCCCGAACAATTCTCGACAAAATGAAAGGGATCAGACTGATGCTTACGCTCAACGCAAAGAAGTCCGTTTATCTCACATTGGCGGCCGCCGTCACTTCAGCTGCACTGCTGGTGTCGGGCGCTGCGAATGCCAACAGCGCTCCGAGCGCCCAGGAAATTTCCGATGCGGTCAGCGATCATTCCTATCAGGGCAGCATGAGCGAGCCCAACTCCGGCTTCAATGAATACTATGCCCCAGACGGCACGATTCACGGCAAGGGTTACACCGGAGAATGGACAACCAGAGCGGGTGAAATGTGCTTCGCCTATGGTGAGGGCCCAACCTGCTACGGTGTCAGCCTGGACGGGCCATCAATGGTGCTTCGCATGGATGGTGAGATCAAAGGCAGCGGCATGTTGATTCCAGGCAACACTGTTAAATAAGCCTCGTGAGAAAAACACCGTCAGCCCCAAGCTGCCCGGATGGGCAGCTTGGGCCTTCCCTCTTCCCCTACTCCACGGCTGGTTTTTTGATACCCAGCTTCGCATTAACAGCGTCACGAATCTCGCGATAGCGTTCCGGGTTGTTCGCGAGCGTGTCGAGATCGTCTTCCGGGAAAATTTTCTGCTTCTTCTTCTGGGCCTCCTCCTTGCCGACCACATTCGGCAGCAGTTGTTCCAGGCATCGCAGCATCACCTCTGGCGACACTGAGGCACCGGGTGACGCGCCTAGCAGGGTTGCGTAGGTTTTGTCCTTGGAGACCAGAATCTCAGTGCCCATCTGCAGGTCGCCATCCTTGATGATCTGCACTCGCTGGCCGGCCTCAATGGGCTTCCAGTCGAACTTCTTGCTGAGACCGGGCGCGAAGTTTTCCAGCTCCGCGATCATGCTTTTCTCACCTTTGAAGGTTTCAGACACCAGGTACTTGACCAGCGGGAAGTGTTCCAGCGCCACGTTGAGCAGGCCCGGAATATCATGCAACCGCATTGAACGCAGGTAATCAAAGAAGCTGCGGCCTCTCTCCAGCACCGGTTTGAACGACGCAAAGGGTCCAAACAGCAGATAGTGCTTGCCATCCACTACCCGTAAATCCAGGTGCGGCACCGACATTGGCGGTGCACCGACCTTGGCTTTGCCATAGGTTTTGGCCCGGTAATAATCGGCCTGTTCAGCGCTGATGGGGGCCTGCAGAAAACGCCCGCCCACAGGGAAGCCAGCGAACCGGTTTCGGAAGGGTAGATGGCTCTTTTTCAGCAGCGGGAAGGCTCCCCCACCGGCGCCGACAAACAGCACATCGGCTCGATACTGAACAGCCTGGCCCTGGCGTTGGGTTTCGATCAGCCAGCGTCCTGTCGGGCTCTTGTGCACTCGTTTAACGTGGGTACCGTATTCGATTTTAACACCCAGTTCCCGGACAGCGTAGGACGCCAACTGCTGGGTCAGAGCGCCAAAGTTCACGTCGGTGCCGGTTTCGATAACAGTCGCTGCCATCTTTTCATGGCGGGGCCGCTCGTCCATGGTGTACGGAATCCAGCTTCGGATCTCATCAAAATCCTCCGAGTAACGCATGTGCTCGAAAAAGTGATGAGCTGACATTTCCTTGAACCGAAGCCGCAATTCTTCAATGGCCGACTCGGAAACGATGGTGCAGTGCCGGGTCTGGTTGATGAACGATTTCGGGTTTTCAATGGCGCCTTTGTCGACCAGGTAGGCCCAGAACTGTTTGGCCACATTGAACTGGGCGTGGATTTTCAGGGCCTTTTCAACCGAAATGACCTCCTCATCCACCGGGGTATAGTTCAGTTCGCAGTTGGCCTCATGCCCGGTCCCTGCGTTCCAGAACGCCGATGAATTACCCGCGCCGGCGCTGTCCAGCCTCTCCAGGATGGTGATATCCAGATCCGGGGCGAATTCTTTTGCCAGCGTGGCAAATGTGGTTCCCATGATCCCTGCGCCGATGATGATGACATTCATATAGCTTCCCGTAAGTCTGAGTGTCCTGATTGGTTTGGTGTACTTTGTTCCAGCGCCGTATTTGCGAACTAGCGGAATTCCGGTGGCAGCTCTGCGTCATCCGGCACCCGCAATTCGAAACCGGATGTCAGGTTGATGGCTTCCCCGGGCTGAAGCTGCCTTTCCCAGGATAATACACCCTTGATATCCAGGGCATCCCGCTGGACCGGCTCGGAGATGTCCAGCTCTTCCACTGTCAACTGGTCCTGGCGGGAGACCGGAATCCGGTCGAAAACACGCACGGCGACTGCTCTGGGATGATTGTTGGTGATTTCATAGCGGTTTATCTGGCGGACATACTTTTCACCCTTGAATACGCCCTGCTCACCCGTCTGGTTCTGCTCATTGATGACCTCAGCTATAACCCGGTCGTTAACACCAAAACCCATGGCCAACTCACTGCCAGTCGACAGGCTTTCAAGGTAGGTTCGCCCAACCGACTGGCCGTCCCGGTAAAGCGTTGCCGGGCCCCCGGGTAGTGACGCTTCGGCTTCAAACAGACCAGTGGCATGAATAAAACCGTTCAGATCCATCGCCGGGTAGAACCGGGTTTCGATGGACACCGGAACATTGTGGTTTGCAATCGTGACGAACTGATCCGAATTCCCGCTGGCCAGGGATACCGGTGCCTGAATGCGATAGCTCTGGGTGAACGCCCCCTGATCCTCAATGGTGGCCGGTTGCGGGGAACTGGCGACCTCGGACTGAACCATGTCCATGGACGAGCTCAGCGCCTTCTGCGAACGGTACTCGGGCTGACCGCCCGGGGCTACCAGCCATGGCTGTAACGGCGGAATGTCGGTGCCAGATCTTGTGTTGGCCGTTGACAGGCTTACCTGTACCCCATCCCAGTCCAGGCCTGTGGTCTGGCGAATCAGGGCGAGATGCTCAAGCACCAGTGTGCCCTCGGTTCCGCTATCGGCGGCTTGAAGGCGAGCATTGTACTGGCTCCGCCAGCCCGCCTCATGGGTTTGGTACTGCAGTCTGACGGAGCCCTGGCCAGCGGTTTCTGCCTGGTAGGCGATTGTCACGGTTTTGGTGGCTTTGGCGTTCTGCTGGGTGGCGGCAAGCTCCCGTTCTATGCGGTCTCGTTCCGCAAGATCATCAGCCATCGCGTTGCGGATGTCTCTGATCCGGGTCAGCGCCTGCTGGGTGCGTTCCTGAACGGTGGCGCCCAGCTGTGCCAGTTCTGACGCGGTGATTTCCTTGGGCGTGCCGGCGGCTTCCGCCATCAGCCGCACCTGCTGGTTCCAGGACTGGATTTCGTCCTCCCGCGCGCCAATGCGGTACTCCAGTTGCTGCAGGGCCTCTTGCAGTTCCCGCGTTGCTTTGGCCGCCACCTCGGTCTGCTCTACCTGGCGAATCTGAACACGTTGGGTCAGCACACCTGGCAGGCCCCTGATTTCAGCCATCAGTGTGTCATCCTGCAGTGACACCGGAAGCCCCTCCAGAGAGATTTCACCCGAACCCTGTTCCACAGACACCGGTTGCTGCCATACCAGTTGAGCATGGGAAGGATACAGGGTTGCCGAGGTGATTTTGGCCTGGGCGACCAGTGGTAACCCCAGCATCAACAGAGCGTAATGCCATTTCATGAATGACTCCTTAGTGTCAGCGAATCTACCGTTGAAAACCGGGGCTCAAAGCGCCCATGAAATCGTCCAGAAGCTCGGACGCCGTGGCGGTGTCGCCCCGAAGCGCCTCGGTATAATGTTTGCTGAATTGCCTGAAATCGGTTTCATCCCAGTTGGCCGGGTCCATCACCTCACGGACACCGCCAAGATTATCCCTGTCCGCAATGGCGAGGCTGTAATTCATCGAAACGCCGCCCTGCCCGGCAAAATCATAACCGGTGTGATAGTCGTGAATCAGCAGTAAAGCCAGTCCGCCACCCATGAAATGCCTGCCGAGGCTGAGTGCCATCCGGCCTTCACCTATTTCATCCAGCGCGCGCTGCTCCCAGTCCAGGCCGCCCACCATCAGGTCTTCGCCCGGCTTCCGACCCGTGGCCCGGGCTGCGTCGATTGCACCCAGCGCCATGCCGTCACTGGCGTTCCAGATGAGGTCCAGAGCCGGGTATCGAGCGATCAGTCGTTCGACTTTCAGGCGGGCTTCTTCCTGATCCCAGTCTGCAAAAAGCAGTTGATGGTCAATCGAGCCCTGGCCTTCAAGCATGTTTCTGAGGCCCTCATTACGATGGATTGCAGCGGAGGAATCCCGACTACCGGACAGCCCGACCAGCATATTCGCCTGGTTTCCGGTTTTCTGCTGATAGCGTTTAAACAGTTCGGTGGCAAGAGTGGCACCGGCGGCGCGGTTGTCTGGAGACAGGTGGCCAATCCAGTGTGGCAGTTTCTCTCTGGGCTGGCCGGTTTTGGCCAGCTCTTCTTCAGGAACGGAAGTGTTAAAGGTGAACACCTTTATTCCCGCTTCGCCAACCCGGGTGAGCATATCGTGGGTGACTTTTTCCTTGCACATAAAGACGATGTAATCGGGTCGGTCGGGCTGCTCAAGCACTTTGTTCAACAGATCGCGGTAACTGAAGCGGTTGCGGTCCTGATCGGTGTAGATCGTAAGATCGATTTCAAGATCGTCGGCTACTGCCTGCATGAAACCGCCAACCATATGCCAGAAACGGGAGGTGTCCGGGGACAGGAAGACAACCTTCACGCCGGCTGAAGGCGCTGCGTGAGTCGGTAACGCAAACCCCAGGACCTGGCAGATGATCAAAAAGAATAATGCCCTGTGCTGCACAACAAACCCTCTACAGGTTTTTCCATGTTGATGATAACGCGCCATTATCAGGCCAAACCACCAGGAATACACTAGCACTGGGGTGGAACCTGCCAAAAGTTACCTTTCGATACACATCATTACTTTTCTGCAATTGTTAACTGCGTCATGGGTTGAGCCGGGATTTGCTGATACTTTGCAAACTCAACAAAAACCGCACCGCAAGTATTCCATGGAGGAACACCTCATGAGCCGTCGACTGGTTTCTGCCCCTTTCCCAACAAGCGTATGTCTTGCCACGGCTCTGTTGGCCTGTCCGCTTTCAGCCCAGGCAGCGTCGGTACAGACGGTATTTTCGGCGGAGAACGCCCTCTATGGCGCGGGATACAGCATCGGAAAGGCAGACGGCTGGATTGATGGCAATCTACGGAAGGCTGTCAGACAGTATCAGGCTGACAGACCGGGGCTGAGTGAAACCGGCGAACTGGATTCTGAAACCCTTGCCTCTCTTGGTGTATCTAACACTGGGTCCCAGTTGATGGGCAGTAATATGGTTGCCAGCCGGGAAGCCGCTCGAAAAGAACTGGGGCTGGAAACACTTGCCAGCAATCCGGAACCCGTCAGAGTCAAAGCACCAGAGCCCGTTGTCCAGCCCCAACCCGAACCTGAGCCCGTTGCAGCGGCTGAGCCGGTTGTTGCATCCGAACCTGCGCCGGCACTGGAGCCGGCACCAAAGCCAGATCCTGTAAAGACACCCGAAACGGTAAAAGCATCCGAACCGGTAAAGGTGGCACAATCCGAACCAGAACCTGCGCCTGCCGCTGTCCAGAGCAGGCCGGAGCCAGCACCGGAACCGCAACCTCAATCCGACACTGAACCGACCTCTGAACCGACCTCTGAACCTATCATTATCGCGACTGCTGTGCGGGCGAGCACCGGCCAGGCGCCGTCGTCAGACGCGGCCGTGGCAGATGTTTCTCGGGCAGACAACGCCCAAGTAGAAACTGCTCAGGCAGAGCCGGAAGAGCTACCCGCCCCGCAAGCTGAAGCGCCTGCCACTAAAGCCGCAGACAAGGAAGACCTGGGCGATTCAGACACAAACGAGGCGAGCGAGGGTAACGTGATTACCAGAATGTTCGATTTTCTGTTTGGCTGGATGGTCTGAGCCTGGCGCTCAGACCCGGCAGGTCAGACGAATTTCCAGAATGGCGTTTTCAGGCGCTGTTCAATGATTTCCGGCGGATAGCCCACATCCTTGAGCAACCTGGCTTCCTTGGTTAGCACCAGGTGAATAAAGTCCCGTTTTTTGCGCCAACCCTTGTAAACGGACACTGCTTTTTTCATGACTTTCTTTCCTGTGAACCCTGAGATTCCGGCGAGGCCGGGAACTGTTTATGTAGCTACCTATTGTATGGAATAGGACCTGCCGCCCCCATACTTGGATACACCTACGAAGAACTACTAAGCTGCAGATATCACCATCCCGGGCCCTGCCACGCCTTATGCCGCCTTTGACAAACCGCTAATAGAAGATGCCCGTTCCATGGGTATAGGATGGCCGGACCATGAAGACAAAATGATCCGCCAATCTGAAGGAATATTGCATGACCTATGCGCGAATTGCCGGGACAGGCTCCTACCTTCCTGACAATGTCATGACCAACCAGCAGCTGGAAACGCTTGTTGATACCAGCGATGAGTGGATACGTGAGCGCACAGGCATTGAACAGCGGCATATTGCCGTGGAAGGCCAGACCACAGTAGATCTCGCCGAGCAGGCGTCACTGCGCGCCCTTGAAGCGGCCGGAATAGCGGCAACCGACATTGATCTGATCGTCTTTGCCACCTCCACCCCCGATAAGATTTTCCCCAGTTCTGCCTGCATTCTGCAGGCCCGGCTCGGCATTCACGGCTGCCCGGCTTTTGATATCCAGGCCGTGTGCAGTGGTTTCGTCTATGCCCTTTCCGTGGCGGACAAGTTCATTAAAACTGGCTCCAGCAAGAAGGTACTGGTGGTAGGTGCGGAGCTGTTTTCACGGATTCTGGACTGGGAGGACCGAGGTACCTGCGTGCTTTTCGGAGACGGCGCCGGCGCGGTGGTACTGGAATCCAGTGAAGAAACCGGCATTCTGTCCACCCACATTCATGCGGATGGCCAGTACGAGCATCTTCTGCACGTTCCCTGCGGTATTGGTGACGGGTTTGATCAGGTCCGCGCTGGCAAAGGCCATGTGCATATGAAGGGCAATGAGGTTTTCAAGATTGCGGTCAGCACCCTTGGCAAGATTGTTGACGAGACTCTGGAAGCCAACCAGATGGAAAAATCCGACATCGATTGGCTGGTTCCCCACCAGGCTAACCTGCGGATTATTTCAGCCACCGCGCGAAAACTGAAAATGTCCATGGACCGGGTAGTCGTCACCGTTAACAAACACGGCAATACCTCCGCCGCATCCATTCCCCTTGCGCTGGATGTGGCCGTACGTGACGGCCGTATCCAGCGCAATGAAGTTCTGTTGCTGGAAGCCTTTGGTGGCGGCTTTACCTGGGGCTCTGCCCTGATCCGGTTCTGACGGTCAGGCCACAGGCTCCCAACTGCCACAGTTATAACGCTCCACCCCGGCGCCTGCGAAACGGTGCAGCAGAACCCAGTGATTGTCGATCAGTGCAGCAACGTCGGGCTGGCGGCGGATGACTGACTCTATTCGATCCGCCGGCGCATCGACCAGAACCGTGAGACGGACCGGCTCATGGCGCCAGTAGGTGCCATCGTGCACAGACTGTATCGGTAATCCGATCCGGAGCCTGCTGTCATTGCCCTCGACCACGCCGATGTTGCCGCCAATCACCGAGTGCAGAAGTTTGTTCCCCGCGCCGTATACCTCCGGCGCCGTGACCGACGCGAAGTACTGCAGGTTGATCCAGTTGGCGACAACCATCGGCGCGCTGAGCAGGCTCTCGAGCAGCGCCCCTTCGGTGTCAGGTTCAGGATCATAGTCGTGCAGGAAAACCCGGCCGCCAAGGTTACAGCCTCGAGTTCTTGCTCGTTTCGCAAAAATAATGGCCGCGTTGTTGGCCAGGCCCCATTCAGGCCGGACCTCGGACCAGTCACGGGTCCTGGTTTCCATCGCCTGCTCTAACCGGGCGTCGGTCAGCCCGTTCAGCTTCAGCGGTGTTGCCCTCTCCCGGCGGACCAGGCGCCCGGCTTTTTCAAAACCGGCCTCAAGGTCCACCAGTTTCTGCAAGTGAGAATCGGGCACCTTTTCCCGGTCGGCGATGGTGACGCTGTCGGTTGCCGTGCAATGCTCGGCCGCCACGGCCCAGGTGTAATCCGGAATGCGAATACCCCTGCGGGCAAGGCCTGCCCTCACCTGAGGATCGTTCACCAGAGCCGCGGCCACCCGGGCGTTGGTGCCGCCACTCTGACCACCACAGGCCCCGCAATCCAGCCCTGCCTGATTCGGGTTATTGTCGGTGTGGCTACCATGACCAACAAACACCAGCAGCGGGGCAAATCCACTGGTCAGCGACATGCCCTTCAGCAGGTTTTCGGCCAGGCCAGTTCTTTCCGAATCGTTCAGTGGGTCGCCGCCGTAGCGGTGAACCAACCTGCCCTCAAGCTGGTTCCCGTCGACCTTTTTCTGGCCCGATTTCAGAGTGTCCTTCAGGAGCTTCCAGGCCCAGGCCATGCCTGTGGTTTCCACGAGGGTAAAGGTTGAAAGGCTGCTGTATTTTGCCTCACGGATGGAAGCGCGGGTAATTTCCTTCTGGTCCCGGCTGTGGTGCTCGGCAAGGTCTTCGCGCACGCTGCCTTTGGTGTCAACCAGCCGATAGGAGGTCGGAAGTAACCCCGGCAGGCGGCGCACCGGTGCAAAAGACCCATGGCGGTGATGTTCAATGGGCATGCCAAAGAAGCCTGCAAAACCCAGAGTCTGCATGCCCGGATGAACCTGCTCAAGATGACGGCGCATAACCTCAGAACGGACATCGATACAGAAAACCGCCTGCACCTCGGGCAAGCCGTCAGGCCCTGTGGCAGGCCCGGACTGATTCGAGGCAGAGCCTGAACCGGTCAGGCCACATGCCTGCCAGAGCGCACGTTGATAGGCTAGCTCATAGGCCCGTTGCCAGACCCAGAGCCTGTCAGGCTCGCCGTGGCGATCGGCCCGTCTTGCCCTGGCCCGCTGCTTCTGCCAATCCGCTTTCTGATCCAGCGACGAAAACTCGATCGCGAGACGTTCCCACACCAGCATGATGGCCAGTATTTCCATACAACGGTCAGAGACCTGCCCGTCCAGGCCTGCCCGCCAGTCCTCGCCCCGACACCAGGACGCCCAGCCGTTCACCTGCAGCAGCAGGCTATGACAGATGGCCTCAAGTTCCGCCCCGGAGGCGGAAATGGCTCTGATGGAGTCGGCAGTGACCTGCTCCAGGGTGTTGGGCAGGTCCCGAAAAAACCGGCGGGCGCCAGGTACGCCAGTTTTCGTGTCCAGGGAACGATCCTCCCGCACGGATTCCAGCCAGAATGCAAACAGACTATGAGTCTGCAGGTCTTCCTGATTCGGATTTTCCTCGCCTTGGGACCAACGGCGTTGATGCTGGTCAAAAAATGCACCGCAGGTTGCAGAAACCTGATCGCAGGCCGCTTCCGCCAGTGAACCTTGCAACATGGCAAACTGTGTGACTCCCTTTCGATGCTCCGCCTTTTCCAGCCGGCGGATATCATCTATGGGGTCACCGCCCTCGCCTCTTTCCGCCATGCTTGCCTCGAGGTCCTGTTGCTGAATCCGGCCACCTTCCCAGGCTTCCCGATAAAATGCAGCAGGCATCAGCATGTTGATGCCGCCCCGGTCCTGAAGCAGTTGGTCAGCCCGGGCAGCCGGCAGGTGCCTCAACCCCCAAAAAGGGTTTACCGCAATCCACTGGTCCAGTGGCCAGACCGGCGCGATTGAATCACAGGCCTTGCGACAGGAATCGCGCCAGGCCTCGTTGGTTAACTGTAACTCCGGCACAGACACGGACAGACTGCTCATGACTTCTCCTCAAGCCTGAAAGGGTGATGGGGAACCCGGCGGAACATGGACGGCACTTTCAAGGCTTCGGCCGCCAGCGCTCGGGTCAACCGGTCAAATGGCAGATCAAGATAGAGGCCCTGACGGAAATGGGTGCAAAGCATTCGGGTAACCCGATAGCGGGCGCCAATCAGGATCAGCAGTGAAAGAACCGCCAGTGCCGCCACAATGGTTCCTCCCAGAACATAGGCGACTGGCGGCAGCTCAAACCCGGCATGAACCGGTACCGCCGGCCCCACGAGCATGTGCAGAAGCGAATAAACCGGCACCAGACCAACGGCGAGCCCGGCAAGGCGCAACCTGAGCCGGTTTGTGGCACCGGCCGGTATGCCCATGGCCGCAGCAGATACCGCAAGTACCAGCAAGGCTGCAAACACCGGATTACCCTCGACGATCCAGGGCGCGAAGAACAGAATTAGTGCAGCACAGGCGCCACTGCCGCCGGCCCAGGCCAGGCGCCTGACCAGTGAGGCCCGTGGAAAGCTGCCACCGCCCGAAACCACAACCGTGCGACCGGAGGCCAGGAAGGAGTGCGCCTTGTACAGCGAATGCGCCAGCAGGTGCAGCAGCGCGAGAGTGTAAGCGCCCATACCGATCTCAAACAGCATGAAACCCATCTGCCCGCAGGTGGACCAGGCCAGCGCGTGTTTGACTGAATGCTGGGTCATCATGGTCAGAATCGCGACCACTGCGGTAAAGCCGCCAACGGTAAGCAGAATCAGGTGGCCTGCAGTGAAGCCATCGAATACCGGGAACAGACGCAACCAGAGGAAGCCTCCCAGATTGATCACACCGGCATGCAACAGCGCCGAAACGGGCGTAGGCGCTTCCATGACCCGTATCAGCCAGCCGTGGAAGGGAATCTGGGCACATTTTAGGACCGCCGCCAGGGCCAGGGCTATGGAAGCCCAGTGCAGCTCAACCGAGCCTTCTGCACGGGCAGCTTCATCAGCCACCATTTCTGGTAGATGGAAAGTGCCGTACTGGAGATAGAGCAGAACCACACCGGAGACAATCAGGGTGTCCCCCAGACGGCTGACGATAAACTTCTGAACCGCCGCCATCCTGGCCTGCGGCCGATCCTGATAGAGTGTCAGCAGATGATGAAGGGACAGGCTTACGCCGATCCAGGCGCCGGCCAGAATCAGCAGGTGGTTGGTAAACACCAGTACCAGTACTGACGCCACAGTCACCAGAAACCAGGGAAAGAAGCGATCTCGGCCTGGATCCTGCCGCAGGTAAGTGTCTGCATAACGCAGGATGACCCACCCCACAAACGCCACCATCAGCGACATCCAGACCGCAACGCCATCCGGATAGAGGCCGAGGCGATTGCCTACCGCGGTCACTGTTGAATCAACCACAGCAGTGTGTGCCTGAATCACCAGCATGGCACCAACGGCAACGGATGCCGCCATCGCCCCAAGGAACAGGCGGTCCGCGATGTGCCAGCAGCGGTTCTGCTTAAATGGATTCTGCAGCCAGCTGTGCAGGCCAGCCAGTCCAAAAAGGGCGACTGGCACCATAAGCCAGATTGCCAGAACCAGTAACGAGCCTATCTCAGCGATTGTATTCATCTGGGCAAACTTCCCGTTTGGCGTGTATTTGACTGATGCGAATACTTTGCCCATGTTCGACCGATATAAAAAATGGTTTATACTGATCACTTCATTCTGTTTTGAAGAACGGTTTGCGATGAAGCTGAACTATCACCATCTGTTTTATTTCTGGAAGGTTGCTCGTACGGGCCATCTGACAAAGGCTGCAGAGGCACTGCACATATCCCAGTCCGCGCTATCCGGGCAGATCCGGAAACTGGAAGAAAGCCTGGGGCATGACCTGTTCATTCGCGAAGGCCGTCGTCTCAAGCTGTCCGAAGCCGGGCGTATGGCGTTCTCTTACGCCGAGGAAATTTTCCGCCAGGGTGAGGAGCTGTCAGCTCTCTTTGCCGCGGGTGCCCAGCCAAACCGGGAAATTCTGCGAATTGGCGCGGTAGCCACCCTGTCGCGAAATTTTCAGGAGGGTTTTCTGCAACCGCTGTTGAATCGGGAAGATCTGGAATTGAGCCTGCAGAGCAGTCACATTGATGATTTGCTCAGACGGCTGTCTGCCCATCGCCTGGACCTGATTCTTTCCAACCAGCTGGTTCGTGGGGATGAGCAGAATCCCTGGCGCTCCCGCCTGATCGCAAGACAGCCCGTGAGCATCATCGGCCCGTCGGGGGCGGCCGTTCGGGGTGAGTTCCAGGACGTATTGCAGGGACGCAGCCTGATTGTGCCGGGGCCGGATAACAACATACGCCAGGCCTTCGACCAGTTATGTGAATACCATAGCCTGCGCCCAAATATTGCGGCAGAGGTGGACGATATGGCCATGATGCGACTGCTGACCCGGGACACCGGCCATTTTGCGATTCTGCCACCGGTTGTTGTGCGGGATGAACTGAAAAACGGAACCCTGGCGGATTACGGCGCCCTGCCCGGCGTTTATGAGGAGTTCTATGCCATCAGCATCCGGCGTCAATTCGAAACTCCGGCCTTAAAAGAGCTGCTTTCCCAGCCGCCGGATAATTTCCTGACCCAACGATCGGTTGATCATTCTGACTAACCAGTCTGTTGTGAAAAGCTATCAGACAAATGCATCTCTACCTTTATACTGTGGGCGGGTTTTTCCGAGGACAGCCTTGCGATGAGTATTCCGAGTAATCCAGAAGATCCTTCAGTTGTGATCGTCGGCGCCGGTTTTGGCGGGCTCTGCATGGCTATTCAGCTCAAAGAGGCCGGCTTCAACCGGATCACCCTGCTGGAAAAGGGCCCGGATGTCGGTGGTACCTGGCGCGACAATACCTACCCCGGGGCTGCCTGTGATGTGCAATCGCACTTCTATTCCTATTCGTTCGAGCCCAAGCATGACTGGTCACGAAAGTTCGGCATGCAGCCCGAGATTCTGGACTACATGCGTTTCTGCGCAAAAAAATACGATCTGCTAAAACACATTCGCTTCAATCAGGAAGTGCGCTCAGCAAGCTTTGATGAAAACCGAAACCAATGGCAGGTCGAAACCGGGTCAGGTGAACAGCTTCAGTGCGACATACTGGTGACGGCCACAGGCCAGCTGAACCAGCCTGCCTGGCCACGTATCCCCGGGCTGAGTTCGTTTGAAGGTACTCTTTTTCATTCTGCCCGTTGGGACCACGATCACTCCCTTGAAGGGAAAAACGTAGCTGTTGTTGGCACCGGGGCCAGTGCCATCCAGTTTGTTCCCGAAATCGTCCCACAGGTACAGTCCCTGACCCTGTTCCAGCGCTCTGCTGCGTGGGTATTGCCCAAACCCGACCGCCCTTTCAAAAAATGGGAACAGACCCTGTTTGAGAAGTTCCCGCTCTGGGACCGGGTTTACCGGACCCTGATCTACTGGAAAAACGAAAGCCGCGGCCTGGCGTTCACCCGCTTCAATAGCCTGTTGAGCCTTTTTGCCTGGCAGGCAAAGCGCTTCGCCAGAAACCAGGTGCGTAACCCCCAGAAACGCAGGGATCTGATACCCGATTACCAGATTGGCTGCAAACGCATACTGATTTCCAATGACTGGTACCGGGCCATCGATCAGCAGCATGTAAACCTGGTAACTACCGGTATCGAACGCGTGGTGAGTAATGGCGTGGTCACAACAGATGGCGCCCTGCACAAAGCGGACACCCTGATTCTCGGCACTGGTTTTGCCGCATCAGAATTCCTGTCACCGATGACCATTACCGGGCTTGGCGGGCAAACCCTCAACCAGGCCTGGGCCGACGGCGCGGAGGCCTTCAAGGGCATAACCGTGTCCGGTTTTCCGAACTTTTTCATGCTGTATGGTCCCAATACCAATCTTGCCCATAACAGCATTGTCTTCATGCTGGAATCCCAGGTTCGGTATGTGATGAGCTGCGTGCGGGCTCTTTCGAAAAACCCTGGTGCTGCCATGGATGTGAAGCCCGACCGGCTCCGCGCATTTTCCATCAACATACAGCAGCGGCTTACTAACAGCGTCTGGGAATCCGGTTGCCATTCCTGGTACCTCGACAAAAACGGCAAGAACACCATAAATTGGCCCGGCTTTACCTTCACCTATCGACGTGAAACCCAGGAGCACAACCCGCTCGATTTCCGTTATCTGCCCTCAAATCCAGAGTCGTAAGCCTGATGAAGTTCAGTATCGATCGATTTACCCTTTTGCTGCTTGGTGCGGTGGTGCTGGCAACCTATTTGCCAGTGCGCGGCGGTCTAGCAGATGCCCTGGCGACCATGGTTACGCTGGCCGTTGCGCTTCTGTTTTTTCTCCACGGCGTGGCTCTTTCCCGAAATCAGATTATCGCCGGGGCAACCCACTGGCGGCTGCACATCATCATCACCGCTTTTACATTCGTGTTTTTTCCGCTGATGGTTCTGCCTATCCACCAGATCAGCGTCGTATTGCCGGCCTGGATGCCGGCGGATCTGGGGCTGGGTTTCCTGTATCTGGGGGTGCTGCCATCAGCGGTGTCATCATCCATTGCGTACACCGCCATGGCCCGGGGCAACGTACCGGCTGCTATCTGCAGCGCGGCGGCCTCGAATGTGTTTGGCATGATGCTGACGCCGTTTCTGCTGCTGATGCTGGTGAGCAGCTCCGGAGCCGGAGAACTGTCAGTGGCCGAGGCCCTGAAAGACATTGTGCTGCAGCTGCTTCTGCCCTTTGCCGTGGGCCACGGCCTGCGCCCCTGGCTGGGCGGTTTCATGGCACGGCAAGAGAGACTCTCGACGCGCTATGACCAGTGTGTGATCTGGCTGGTGGTCTATTCGGCCTTTTCACATTCCGTTGCCAGCGGGCTCTGGGAAAAGCTGCCACTGTCGGCGATATTCCTGACTATCGTGCTTTGCGTTCTGCTGCTGGTGTTTTTTATGGCGCTGGCAACACTGGTGGTGCGGCGCCTGGGCCTGCCTCTGGAAGATGAAGCCGCGGTTGTGTTCTGCGGTTCCAAGAAGAGCCTGGCATCCGGGCTGCCAATGGCCAAGGTTCTGTTCTCCGGCCACCCTGGTTTTGGCATGATTGTGCTGCCGATCATGTGCTACAACCAGATACAGGTCATCGTGGGTGCCATGCTGGCGCAGCACTATCGGAAGAAAATCGCCGACGCGGGATCAGCCACCGAAAATGCTGTCAAAAAAGGTAGCTAGTACCACCAATGCCACGACCCAGCCAATAACAGCAGGCCAGAAATTGGTTACCGGCGGCTGGGAATCGTCTTCGAAACTGCTTTCCCGGGATTCATGTTCCCGGTCGAAAGTCTGATCCGCCGGCTCCGGCTGCCGACCGCTCTCCAGTTCCCGCCAGCCAAACCAGTCTGCCAGGAACGCCACCACGGCCGGCGGGAAACTGCCATTATCGGCCATTGGCCGAACCTGCTGCTCCAGCGAACGGGCAATCGCGTCCCGCAGATGGTCCTGATCGGCCGGCGGCTCCGTCAGAATCGCCCGCCAGATACCTTCATCCGCGGCCCGGCGGGAGTCGTTAAGAAGTGCTTTGACCTGAATCACCACTTCCCTGACGATCTGTTGCTCTTCAGCGTTAAGCTCTGCTCCTGGCGCCGCCTTGGGCTCGCGTTGGTGCTGCGGCTCAGGGCTGGCTTGCCCTTCGCTCACGGGCTCGGACCCAGCCATTTCTTCAGGTGCTTCACCGCTGGCCTCGCGGTAAGCCTGATGAAGGCGATCCAGCTCCTCGCCGTCGGCAAATTTTTTCTGCTGTTCATAGGCCCGATCAATCGCAGCGCGATCCCGGGTTGGATCAATGCCCAGAACTTCCCAACAATTCATGATTAGATTATCCAACTGTAGGATTAGTGTGCATTTCAGCGAGACAAATAAGGTTCTCTCCCATAGGATAGCGTCAAGAACTTAATAAAAAAGTCTCCACTACTCGGCAAAGTATAAATCGACAACCATGCCCGTTACGAACCGGAATTCCGCTGTTTGCCCGATTTCATGGCGTTTAAGCCATGGACTACCTTCATTTGCCCGATGTTCCCTGTCCGTGGCCCTTTTGTGCATTTCCCCCGGGGTGGCGCAGGCACAGGCAAACCCGGTTGGGCAAACGGAATTGCAGGATGATGCGCTACTGGCAGACGCCAGCGCCTTGCCCGATGCCTACGGCGTGCAGTCTGCCATTCCGGAGGTTCTGACCACCACTCGCCTTCGCCAACCTAAATCCCGGGTGCCAGGCACTACCTCTATCATATCCGGGGATATGATCCGCAAGCTGGGCATCATGAACCTGGTTGAAGTGTTTCGGCTGGTTCCCGGCATGACCGTCAACTACGTCGGCAGTAACGTACCGGTCACCAGCTACCATGGCACGGTGCACTACGAGCAGCGCCGGATGCAGGTTCAGGTCGACGGCCGAACGTCGTATCGCGCTAATCTGTCGCAAGTCGAATGGAACACCATGCCGGTGCCGCTTGAACTGATCGAACGCATCGAAATCAGTCGCGGACCCAACAGTGCTGCCTACGGCATCAACGCGTTCCTCGGCACCATCAACATTATTACCCGCGCACCGGAGGATTCTGCCGGCATCGAGCTGCGGGCCATTTCCGGCTCCCGGGGTTATCGTCGCGCTTTCGGTTCTTACGGCGGCGGTGATAATGACTATACTTGGCGACTGGCCTACGAGAAACGCATGTCAGACGGATTCGATGAGCAGTTCGATACTGGCGCCGACGACCCGGTAAAACCATTCATCAATGGCTATGACATCAATACCTTTTCCTACGATGGCTCTCTGGCTCTGAGCCCTGACTACGAACTTGAACTGCGAGCCGGCGTGGTAGAGGGTGTCGATGAAGAAGACAGTCTCAAGGAAGGTAAACTCGGCTCAGCCGACGACGCCAACATTCTGGTAGACGACTACTATCTTCAGTCCAAGCTGAACGTAACCACATCTGACCGGCATTTCTTCCACATTCAGGCAAGCTTCCAGAACTACAAGCGCCGGCAGCGCTGGACAACCTGTATTTCGGGTAATTCACTGTTCGCTGGCGACCCGGAAATCTGTGATTTGTCAGACCCAAACGACGCCCCCGTGATCGCCATTCTGAACGAGGACATTGAAGAAAACCGGCTGGAGCTTGAGCTTCAGGACACCTTGCTGTTCAGCCCGAACCTGAAGCTGGTATCCGGCCTGGGTTACCGCAAGGACTCCTATGAGTCTGAAACCTACTTCAATGGCCGGGGAAACAACTATCAGTCCAGAGCCTTTGGTAACCTGGAGTATTCACCTCTGCGCTGGTTAACCCTCAACGCCGGCGGGAACTGGGAAAAAACCAGCACGACCGATGACAGCTATTTTTCTCCCCGGATTGCATCCAATTTCATTCTTGATGATAACCACACCCTACGTTTCGTGTTTTCCAAGGCAGTTCGTACACCCGATGCCTTTGAGCAAGATCCGGACTGGTCCTATCGCCCTGCCAACGTAGCGCCACCCTTCGAATTTCTGGAAGGTCAGCGCTTCCTGGTGTCGGACCTGGTAAGCCAGGGCTCATCGACTTATGGTAATCGACTTGAAGAAGAACGAATAACATCAAGAGAAATAAGTTATTTTGGTCAATATTATCTGGACGAAGGGACCTTCACACTTGAAGCCCGTTACTTTCACGATGAATTGACAGACATGATCAGCGGCATCATCAGTACATCCCGCTGGACCATTGATAATAATATCGACATGGATCAGGAAGGGTTTGAGCTTGAAGGCATGCTTGAGTACCCCGGCACCCGGATAAGAGCCACCTACGCCTACCTGGACCAGGACACAGAATACGTTGGCAAGCCAATCAGCGATTATGATCGTGATCAGGCCATTGAACTGGTGGGCAGGTTGTCAGTTCGACATTCCGGAAGCGTAGCACTGATAAAGGATCTACCCTATAACGTTAAGGCAGCCACTGCGTTTTACTGGGCAGACGAGTTCAGGCTAAGCCAGTTTGAACGGGCGGATTTCCGCCTTGCAAAGCAGGTCTATGAGAGGAATTTCAGCTACGAGCTGGCCTTGACCATGCAGCATTACGTGACAGCAAAGCCGACACTGAGCCCGGACAACAAGATTAATGACCAGAACCAGTTTTTCGTTGAAGCTGGCATCCGGTTCTAGACCCATCGCAAGGAAGAAGCACGACCCTGGACGGTATGAGAGACACACAGAGTTTCGGCCATCATCAAGAGCCACCAACCCCGGCTACCAGGTTAAACAGCCTTGCCCTGGTGCTGGTTCTGGTGATGGTCTGCCTGGCGTTTTCTTCAATCACTCGTGCACAGGCCACGTTCATCAGCCCGGCGACCACGCTGGTATACATCGCTGATTCAGAAAACCAGCGGTTGAATCAGCGTCTCAGGGAATTGCTTTCCGACGCCTTTGGCGAATCGGTCATGATGCGTTCCTTTGTAAGCGGCCAGACTTCCCAGGACAGTGAATCCCCGGTTATTGCCATTGGCCCGACGGCTTTTACCCGAGTGCGGGAGGAAAACGCCCAGGTGCCGGTGCTTGGTCTTCTGGTCGAGGAAGCCTACATCAGGGCGGGTGCAAAGGTCGACGAAGGCAAGGTGTCGGCCATTCTGTCGACCCCCCCACTGATCCGTCAGGTAGCAATTGGCAAAACCATTCTTCCCTACTCAACGCGGGTTGCGATGCTGGCGAGGCCGGATACTGAGCATCTTTACGAGTCGGTACTGGACGAACTGAAAGAACTTGAGATGGAAGGTCGAGTGTTTCTCGTTGCATCGGACGAGCGCCTGATTCCCACCCTGATCAGGGCCCTGAATTACGGGGATTTTGTGCTGGCGGCACCGGACAGCAGCATATATAACCCTCGCACCATAAAACATATTCTGCTGACCGCCTATCGGCGCAATCGTATTGTCATCGGCCCCAGTCAGGCTTATGTCAAAGCAGGCTCCCTGGCCTCATCCTATACGCCGCTGAGCAGTATTGCCGACATGGCAGCTCGCTACATAGCGCATTTCCGGGAACACGACGCCTTTCCGGAACCGGCCTATCCCACGGATTTTGGTATTGAGATCAATCGCCAGGTGGGGCGGTCACTGAATATTCCGTTGCCGGAACGGCAAACCCTGATTGATGCCGTCATAGAGCGCCTTGAAAGCGTGGAGGCGAACGCGAATGACTAGACAACCCCTGCGCCAGGCATCGCTGACTCGAAAGTTACTATTGCTGGGGGCCGCCCCGGCCATCGTTATGTTTGTTGTATTGATGGTATTTTTCACCTCGGCTCGTCTGGACGATGCCCGTAAAGAGATAGCAGCCAGCAGCCAGATGCTGGCTGACAGCATGGCACCAGCCGTGGAGTATGCGGTGGTATCCGGCAACGAAGCGGCGCTGGAACAGACTCTTCAACAGTCACTACAACAAAGTCGGGCAGACTGGATCCGGGTGTCAGACGTGGTGGGTAATCAGGTGGGCTTTGCCGCCACTGACGGACGCCCGGTCGTCAACAATCCGGACCGCTATACGGTGTTCGAGTCCGAGATATTGCAACAGCCCCTGGAACTGGATGATAACCGCGAATCCGAGTGGTTTGAGCCCCAGTACGGTTTCGGCGCCGGCTCCATGAGAGTGGGTTCGGTAGAAGTCGGCGTGGATAACGAACGCTTTGCGGCCAGGCGGGCGGACATCATATGGACATCCCTGGCAGTCGGACTCTTCCTGCTGCTGTTCACCATGGTGATCGTCAATCATATCCTCAGCGGAATCATTGCCCCGATGCGAGGCCTGTCAAAGCGTGTTGAGCGGCTGACTGACCGCCAGTATGACCAGGTTCCTCTGAGTCAGAAGGGGTCTTCCCGGGAAATCATGGAACTTGAGCAACGATTCAATGCCCTCGCCTCGCATCTCAATGACCTGCAGGCCGCCCGGGACGATACCCTGGCGTCTTCCGAGCGCGCCAGAGAGCGGGCAGAAGCAGCCAACCGGACTAAAACCGAGTTTCTGGCCACCATGAGCCATGAACTGCGAACTCCGCTTAACGGCGTGCTGGGTATGATTGATCTGGTCGCCGAGGACCCGCTGACCCCACGCCAGCAGGACTATCTGCTGACCGCCAAGCAGTCCACTGAAGACCTGCTGATGGTTATCAGCGATATTCTCGATTATTCCCACATTGACCGGGGCACCCTGCGTCTGGAAAACCGCCAGTTTGACCTGCGCCAGGTTATCGCCAACTGTGCAGCCAGCTTCCGGCACTTCGCCGAGCGCCGGGGCCTCTCGTTGATCACTGAGTTTTCGGGCGACTGGCCCGAATCAGCCATGGTCATGGGTGACGCGGCGCGACTTCGCCAGATACTGTCTGGCCTGATTGATAACGCGATCAAGTTCACCGGTGATGGTTCGATTGAAATCAGGGCCAGTTGGCAGACGATTGAAGACAACTGCGTTTTGCTGAATTGCTCGGTGATCGATACCGGTTGTGGCATCCCGGTCGACCGCATAGAAGACGTGTTCAATTCATTCGAGCAGGTGGACGCCTCAGATGCCCGTCAGTTCGGCGGGACCGGCATGGGGTTATCTCTGGTCCAGCGATTGGTAGAACTGATGGGGGGCCACGTGAAAGTGGAGACAGACATCGGCAAAGGCTCGGTTTTCCGTTTCGAGCTGCCCTTCGAGCTGGACGTTCATCAGACTGTCGCTGCTTTCGCTGAGTCCCCGATGCCCGAGATAACCGGGCAACGTTCCAGGGCGCTGGTCGTCGAGGACAATCTGGTCAACCAGCGGGTAGCGACGGCACTGCTAAAGAGGCTGGGGTTTGAAACCGACGCCGCCAACAACGGCCAGCAAGCCATCGATTTTGTTCGAACTAACCACCAGGGCTACGACGTCATTCTGATGGACTGCCAGATGCCGGTGATGGACGGTTACGAAACCACCCGATCGATCAGGGAGTGGGAGAAAAGCAACGGCCAGGGCGGTACGCCCATCATTGCACTGACCGCCGATGCTTTGCCTGGTACCGAAACCCAATGTCGGGAAGCGGGCATGAACGACTACCTTTCAAAACCGGTGAGGAAAGAAAGCCTGCGTCAGGTTTTGAGTCGCTGGATACAGGTTTAGGGTGCCCCAACCGCACTCACCAGAACCTATCCGGACACAGGCTCCCGCATGGTAACGAATTCTTCTGCAGAGGTTGGGTGAATCCCCAGGGTACTGTCGAACTGGGCCTTTGTGGCACCAGCCTTGATAGCCACGGCGAGGCCCTGAGTGATTTCACCGGCATCCGGACCAACCATATGGGCACCCAGCACTCGATCAGTCTGATCATCGACCACCAGTTTCATCAAGGCGCGTTCATCCCGGCCGCTGAGCGTGTGTTTCATGGGCTTGAACTCTGAGCGATAGATTCGCAGCCTGTAGCCTGCTTCCTGGGCTTCTTCTTCGGTCAGCCCGACAGTGCCGATGTTCGGCTGGCAGAACACGGCGGTTGGAATGCTCGAATAATCCATTTCACCCTGGCCATCCCCGAACAGTCTTCGGGACAACACCATGCCCTGCCCAAGTGCCACCGGGGTCAGTTGCGGTGTGCCGATGACGTCCCCCAGGGCTGTAATTGAAGGTACTGCGGTACGGAAATGTTCATCCACTGAAATATGACCGGATGCCGTCATGCGGACGCCCAGTTCTTCCAGCCCAAGACCATCCACCAGTGCTCTGCGCCCGGTTGCTGCCATCACCAGACCGGTCACCAGGCGACTGCCATCAGACAGACGCACATGATAGGCCGTGTCGACATTCTCAACAGATTCAATGGTGACACCGAAGCGAAGGTCAACGCCTTTCTTTTTTATTTCCTGGGCCATGAACTGCCGGATATCGCCGTCAAACCCTCTCAGGAAAAGTTCGCCCCGGTAAAGCAGCGTGGTTTCGACACCCAGGCCGGCCAGAATACCCGCAAACTCGACGGCAATGTAACCACCGCCCCAGACAACCGCCTGCCGGGGCAATTGCGGAAGGTAGAACATTTCGTTCGATGACAGTATGCATTCCTTTCCGGGGATATCGGGAATGGCCGGCCAGCTTCCGGTAGCGATGGTGATATGTTTTGCCCGATAGCTTTGATCGCCAACCACAACGGTATTGGCGTCCGACAGACTGGCGGTGCCTTCGATAATGGTCACCCCGGCGTTTTCCAGCATTCGCCCGTAAATGCCGTTCAGCCTCTCGATTTCTGCGTTCTTATTGGCAACCAGCCGGGCCCAGTCAAAACGGACCTGGTCATGGGGCAGGCTCCATCCATAGCCCTGGGCGTCTTCAATGTCCTCACCGGCATGGGCACCATAAACAAACAGTTTCTTGGGAACACAGCCGACATTGACGCAGGTGCCTCCCAGATAACGGGATTCAACCACTGCCACCCTCGCGCCCTTGGCCGCAGACATCCTAGCCAATCTGACACCACCGGAGCCTGCGCCAATTACGATCAGATCAAAATCCTGCTGGTCAGTCACGTTGTCTCCTATGATTGCTGCGGTGCGGCAGCTTCGGTTGATCGCACTTCGCGGAACAGAATATGGTCTTCAAAATCCCCCAGGCGAACGGTGCCGATGCTGCGGAACCCTTCAGATTCATAAAACGGGAGATACTGGCTGCTGCCCGTATCCAGAACCAGCCCGCTACCTCTGGGGTTTTCAGCACACAATGCCTCCACGGTCTTGAGTAGCTGACGGCCGTAGCCTTTGTTCTGATAGGCCGGATTGACCCCCATCAGCGGCAGTTGATGGGCCTGTGGCTGGGGCAGCAATGCCTTGATCCGCTCATGGTAATCAATATAACGACGGGTGCTGGCGAAACCTGCGGTCAATATCATCCGGATGCGCCAGCTTATCTGGTCGCCCAGATTAAGCCGAAGCTCAGGCTCGCCAATAAACGCGACCGCCACCAGTGTGTCGTTAACCAGGATGCCGATGGCTTCCTGATTCAGCTCAAAGTAAAGGTCAATCAGTTCGCGGACGGTCGCCCTGACCCGTTGTTGATAGCCAGGCTTGCGGTGGTTAAAGAGGTACCGGAAGGTTGGTTCGTCACGATAGGCGTGTACCAGGATGGAAATTGCTTCATTGCGGGCGCTAACATCCAGCCGAACGATGGTTGGTTCCGCTGATTCCCGCCGGGTTTCGGTGACCGCATTCATGTGTCTGGCCGTCCTTTTCAAATCGTCAGTGTTAATCGGACAGACACCAGACCGGGCTCATTCTGCCGATCCATGGAAGCCTGTTCAATTTCAACGCCGTTGTTGACGTTCAGGGTCTCCAGCCAGCCTGCAACCTGGCCGAAAGGGACCTTGTCAAGCCAGACCCGGATCGCGTCATCGCCACTGGGCTCAAAACGCTGCAATGCCAGCCCCGACTCACCGGCTGACCGGGTAACCAGTGCCATCAGCGCCCGACCGTCTACCGGCCTGTCAACATTAGTCGATGCCTGACTGCCTGCACCACCGGCCAGCCGCTGCAGCGACGCCCGGTTCGCTTCCAGCCAGGCCATCAGTTCTTCGGCGTTTTCGCGGCTGCTGACAGCGTTGTCGTGGAATGTGACCGCGGGCCGCCATATCGCGAAATAGAGAATGCCCAGAAATACGGCGATGAACAGAACCATCAACGCCTGCTGGTCGCGGCGTGGCAGCTGATCGTATTGAGCGGTCAACTTGCCAATCATGGGGTGCTCTCTCAGACGGCTGATCATCCTTATCCTCCTGATACCGTCAGCCGGCCGCGAGCGCCGTCCGATTCGTTAACCACAGAACCGATCTGCGCCTCCAGCCCTTGACTGGAGAGCCCGTTCCGCAGGGCGCTGAGCTTGCCGTAGCTGTCTGCACGTACATCGACCACAAGCTCCCCCCGGTTCTGGCTGTAATTGATCGAGTTGAATACGATCGAATCCGCACCCGACAGCTTGGTGTATTCGCTGCCGGTGTACTTCATCAGGGTAATAAATCCGGCGTCTGTTCCGCCGGCCTGGAGCTGGTTAAGCTGGCCCTGAACGACCCGACGAACGTTGCCAGCTGTGGTGCGGGTGTCATTGGGAAAGGCGCTGCGATAGATTTGCATGGCCTGCGCCTGTACCTGCTCTGCCTGTTGATTATGGTAAACCCCAAAACCGATCTCTACCGCCACCTGAACCACAAACCATACACTGGCAACGGCCACCAGCGGCTTCCAGGCACCGAACAGGCCTGACTTTTCATTCCTGATCGCGTACTGACCCTGACACAGGTTGATTGGCTGGCACAGATGGTGGTGGTGGGCATGGGCCAGTAGCTCGAGCGGAAGCAGTTCCAGGGCCTGCTGCTTCACCGCCAGGCGCGACGAGTCTTTCAGCGCCGATATATCAGACTGTAAATGCTCGAATTCCGCTTCTGTTCCGAACAGGGTAACGGCAACCTCGGCCACCACTTCCTCAGAAGGCGGGACCGCAAGGGTCTGCCCGAACATGGCGAGGTTACGAGACTGAACAGACAGCCATTCGCCCTGTTCACTGGCCAGCATGACCGTCTCGCCGTCGAGACAGATAGACCAGCCCCCCTCGGTGACCGGCAGCAGGGAGGCGTCCGGGTAGATGGCCTCCAGCCGGGCATGTTCCCAGTCGCTGAACAGTTCAACCCAGTGCGCCATCTGCCGGTGATCAATGGCAGCAACCCGATAACCACGGTCTGAATGGGCGCCAATCGCTAGGTGCACGGATTCAATGTCCTGGGCAATCTGTTCTTCGACCGCAAACGGCAACGCCTGCTGAATAAAGCGGCTTTGTCTGGCGGGAATGTCCGCAACGCAGAAAAGCGCATCCTCGCCGGGAATCAGGCCGACCAGGCGAACGCCTTCAAGGTCATTCTGGGCCAGAGTGTGTTCCACGGTTTCCCGGGTGTCTGCGCCGCCATGGGCCTGAATATCACCGCTGGCATCGAGCAGCGCCCAACTGAACAGCTGGGCTGCAGACTCTGATTCCCCGGCGGCAAAGGGCGGTGTCGGCCTGACATAAAGGCGGTATGACATACTGAAACTGTGTCCTTGATGCTATTCCGGAACGCTGACCGGTTCCTTGGTTATTCTGTTCTTCTGACCGGTATCCCGGTGGACCGTCTGGATCTCACCTTCCGGATTTCGATAGACCGTGCTGATCAGGTTCGCAACCCGGTTATCGTAGGTAATTCTTGAGACAACCTCAAAAAACTGGGTATTCACCCGCAACCCGGATGGCTTCAGACCCAGACCTGCAAATTCGGGGAGCTGCAAAAACTCCTGAACCGTTTCAAACGGCTCTTCCGAACGTTTTGCGATAACGGCGGCGCCCTGCTCCACCGTCAATTCATTATGCAATGACGCAATCACTTCTGCTGTTGCGGTATTCACATTAATACCCGCACCGGAGACCGGCAAGGTCGTAAGGTGGGGCAACAGAGCGCGATAGGCTTCTTCAGTCATACCCTCGATCAGTCTGAGTTCGGAAACACTGGTGAACAGCTGGTTGGCCGCGCGATAGGGAGGCTCCGCCACCAGATACTGGCCGTCTTCCGCGCCGTAGGCGCTGACAGTCTGATCGTTTGAATCTATCCAGTCTATCAGTGCGTCAACCCGGAAGCTGGTAATCTGCAAAACTTCCAGCAGTGCCGTCACGCGCTCCCGGGTTATCGGATCCACCGCTTCACCGCCCCGAACCAGGTCATTCAGGTTTATGCGCCCACCCAGGCCATCAATCTGGACTTCGGCCACCGCGATAACACGGGCTTCGCCGCCGTCTGCGCTCTCTACCGGCAGAATGGCCGAGTTTGACGCCCAAATTTCATCCAGGCTATCTACCAATGCGCCGTTTTCTTTGTCCTCTTCGAAATCACGGACAAGAATGCGTTTTGCAAACGCCTCGGCACCCAGGGCAATACTGTACCCCTGCTGCTGGGCCAGATAATGACCCGCGCTGAAAATCCGTAACTCCTGTTTTGGTGCCATGCCCGCAGCCACAAGTGTCACCAGGGCCATAGCCAGCAGCACCATCAGCAGTGCGACACCGGACTCGCGTTTGCGAATTGCAAGAGATTCCGTGCGGTCAGCCACCCTGCCCTCCGGCCGGTTCTGGCTCGGCGTCTTCCTGGGGTTCATTCTCGCTTTCCGCAGCGACCGAACTGGCATTGATCTGGCTCTGGGCGGCTTCAATATCAAACCGGGGCAGTGGGAAGGTGCGGGTCAGTGTACCGAACCGCTCGTGTTCGATCACCACTTCAAGCCCCAGCGGCAAGGCTACTGATGGGATGGCGCCCTGGGTCTGATTTGCCATGCTTTCATCATCGGGCCAGTCGTCGCGCCAGTTGCGCTGCTCATCCAGAAAGCGGACACGAAAATCCGTCACGTCTTCCAGCATCAACACTTCACGGCTTTCATCTTCCTGGCCCTGATCCACTGAAACCCAGTAGCGTCGGCGGACAGCATCTCCGGTATACTCCCAGCCAACCCGCTGTAGACTACTGCGGCGGATACCCAGGGGGTTGCGCCAGCCCTGTCTCGTCAGCAAGAGTGCAAAATCGTTCTCCCGGCTGGTGATCGCCAGGTCATAATCCCCATAAATATCACGGGCGGGCCGATTGACCACCTGGGTAATGTCGCGCTCCAGAAACAGCATGGTTCGCTGAATCGCCTCAAACTGGACCGCCAGTTCGTCCACCCTGTCACGGGACTGGACAATACCCGACAGCACCTGCCAGACACCCAGGCCTATGACGGCCGTAATGCCGATGGCAATGAGCACTTCCAGCAACGTAAAACCCCTTGCCACGCGCATCAGTCTGCCCCTATGAACGCAGCCAGTGAATGCAGCTGGGCTGGCTCGGAGCCATCTCCGCGGTATTTACTCACTGATACTTCAACGCGGCGTATCGAAGGGTCCTGGCTATTGATGACGCGGGTTTCCACGCGCCAGCGAAACGGGCCAAAGTCCAGATCTTCACTGTTGACCGCAACCGGTGGCAGTTGTTCGCCCAAACGCAGTTCGTTGATCCGGTTATCCGCGACCCAGCCGGCCAGGGTTTTATCACGAACCCGCTCATAGGTGCTGATGTACTGGCTGCTCATCTGGGCGGCGACCGTCGCAATGATGCTGAACACCAGCAACGCGACCAGTACCTCGATCAGCGTAAAGCCTCCGAACCGTCTCACTCTGCTTCCACCTCGGGGTCGCCAGGATGCTGCCACTCAATGGGCGAGACACCATCCGAGAAAACGCTGTGAACGTAGTCCTCGGCGGCCAGACCATCACGGGAGATGGTAAATTCCAGTTCGAATGGAGTGGTTTCGCCGCTTGAAAAAAGCACCACATCCGGCCGGGGCGTGTCTTCGTCATCGCCACTGGCCAGCCGGGGGGCATCGTTCTCGATATACTCGGTGACGAGCATCCATTCCGGGATTTCCCGACTGCGGTAGAGCCTTTCAGCCGATGGCTTCCAAGTGCCCGCCCGCTGATCAAAGGCCAGGAACCGGTATTGGTCTTCCTCGACGATCAGGCCGAACTCGGTGTTGTTCAGCACGGCCTGTTCAGACACTGTCTGCATCAGCAGAAACATTTTCTCGACTTCGTTATCCAGATCCCGCCGCACCGAATTGCCGCCCATGGTGAATGTCGCCAGTGCCACCAGCATACCCACCACAACCAACACCACCAGGATTTCGATCAGAGTAAAACCGGAGACCCGCTGGCGCGACATCAGAATCACTTAATCACGCACCTGCCAGACGCTGATATCGGCGGCATCACCGTCGCCGCCTTCCTGGCCATCGGATCCGAAGGAGTAAAGGTCATAGGGGCCTTCAGTGCCCGGGCTGACATATTGGTAGTCAGAACCCCAGGGGTCCGCCGGTACCGATTTCATGTAGCCGTCAGGGTTCCAGTTTCTGGGCTCCGGGCTACCGCTGGGCTTGGACACCAGTGCCTCCAGTCCCTGCTGGGTGGACGGATAATGGCTGTTATCCAGGCGATAGAGGTCAAGGGCATTGGAAATGCTGCGCATCTGTGCCTCAGCCGCCGTTACCCGGGCCTCGTCTCCGCGGCCAATAATGTTGGGTGCCACGATGGCAATCAGCAGGCCGAGGATAACCAGCACAACCATGATTTCGATCAGGGTGAAACCGCGCTGAGATGGGTTCTTTTTCATGAATCCGCCTTTCATTGGTTACTGTTCCTTTCTTACGAAACGCTTGAAGAATTCGGGTCGCCCCCCCGCCGTGACAGTCAGGCGATCAGGTTACTCATGTTCAGTATGGGCAACATGATACCTAGTACGATGATCAACACCACGGCGCCCATGAAAAGAAGCATCAGCGGCTCGAACAGGCCGACCATGGTGGCAATTTTCGCCTGCAGGTCTTTTTCCTGCATGCTGGCGGTTCTTTCCAGCATGCTGTCAAGTTCGCCACTGGCCTCGCCGCTGGCAATCATGTGCAGCATCATGGGTGGAAAGTAGCCGGTCTGATCCAGCGCCCGATGCAGCGAACCACCCTCACTGACTTTTCGGGCGGCGTCCTTGAGCACCAGCCGCAGGTGGTCATTGGCCAGCACCTCGCCGGCGATTCTCATGGCATCGACCAGAGGGACGCCGCTGGTCGTCAGAATACTCAATGTGCTGGCGTATTGCGCGGTACTGACGCCCCTGATCATGTTGGCAAACAAAGGGACGTTCAGCAGGCTCTGATGGAAACGTAACCTGAAAGCGGGCCTTTTCAGAGCCAGCCGGAACCCGATTATGCCCGCAGTCAGCAGTACCACCACATAAAGCCCGTAGTCCACGATAAACCCGGATACCGAAAGAAGCGCGTTGGTAAGCGCCGGAAGATCCTGGCCCTGGTTTACAAAAACTTCAATGATGTCCGGCACCACATAGGTGAGCAGGAAGATCACGATGCCGATTGCGACCACGCTCAGGATGATAGGGTAGATGGCGGCCAACTGGATCTTCTGGCGGGACTCCTGCCGTGTCTGGGTGTAATCGGCCAACCGGTTCAACACCAGATCCAGATGCCCGGCGTGCTCTCCTGCTGCCACCGTTGAGCGATAAAGCCTTGGAAATGCCCGGGGGAATTCGCCCAAGCTGTCAGCAAGACTGTAGCCTTCCATGACCTTGGCCCGGATGGCGATCAGCATGCTGCGGATACGGGGCTTGTCTGACTGGCGTGAGGTGGCCGACAGCGCCTGCTCGATGGGAATGCCAGACTGGATCAGGGTCGCGAGCTGTCGGGTAATAAGCGCAAGATCGGGAACGCTGATTCCACCCCGGCTGACCAGGGCACTACCCTGCTTCTGTTTTTCCGTGGCGTGCTCGACTTCCAGGGGTGTCATGCCCCGCTCTCGCAGCAGTTGCCTGACTGCTCGCGGCGCGTCTGCCTCCATCACACCCTTTTTCTGCTTGCCTCGGCTATCAAGCGCCTTGTATTCAAATGCGGGCATGAGGTTATCGGCTCCGGTGGGTTACGCGGAGTACTTCTTCAACCGTCGTTAACCCTTGAATAATCTTGTTCACACCGTCTGCGTGAATGCTGGGGCCGTGGCGCCTGGCCTCGTGTTCCAGGTCCAGCTCGCCGGCGCGCTTGTGAATTAGCGCACTGATTTCCTCGTTGACTTCAACCACCTCGTAAATGCCAATACGCCCCTTGTAACCCAGCTGGTTACAGGCCTCGCAGCCCTTGGCGCGATACAGGGTTGGTGGGTCGACGGGATCTTTCTGGATAAACTCGCAATGCTCTTCACTCGGGGTGTAAGGCTCACGGCATTCCTGACACAGCACCCGCACCAGCCGCTGGGCCACTAGCCCGACCAGGCTCGATGAGATCAGAAACGGCTCAATTCCCATATCCATCAGACGGGTGATCGCGCCCACGGCCGTGTTGGTGTGCAGGGTTGAAAAAACCAGGTGGCCGGTCAGGCTTGCCTGCACAGCAATTTCAGCGGTTTCTATGTCCCGGATTTCACCGATCATGACCACGTCCGGGTCCTGACGCAGAATCGCCCTCAGGCCCCGGGCAAAGGTCATATCCACCTTGGTGTTGACCTGGGTCTGGCCGATGCCGGGCAGGTTGTACTCAATGGGGTCTTCCACGGTCAGGATGTTGCGGCTGCGATCATTGATTTCCTGGAGCGCCGCATACAGCGATGTCGATTTACCCGAGCCGGTCGGGCCGGTCACCAACAGAATGCCGTAGGGCCGCTGGATAAGACGGCGCAGAACTTTCAGGTCACCCGGCGCCATCCCCAGGGACTCGAGCCGGATGGCTCCCGCCTGTTTATCCAGCAGCCGCAGAACTACCCGTTCGCCGCTGGACGAAGGCATGGTGGATACCCGCAGGTCGATTTCCCGGCCACCGACTCGCAAGGCGATACGGCCGTCCTGGGGCACCCGCTTCTCGGCAATATCCAGTTTCGCCATGACCTTGATCCGCGAAACCAGCAAAGGCGCCAGCGCCCTTTTGGGCTGAACCACTTCCCGCAAAACCCCATCTACCCGGAAGCGAACCACCAGGCGGGTCTCGTAGGTTTCAATGTGAACGTCTGAAGCGCCGGTTTTTACCGCTTCGGTCAGAATGGCGTTAATAAGGCGAATAATGGGAGCATCGTCTTCCTGCTCCAGAAGGTCTTCGGTTTCGGGGACTGAATCTGCGAGAGAGGCCAGATCCATGTCGTCGCCGATACCTTCGACCATCTGCATGGCTTCGGCGGAATCGTTCTGATAGGCGGCGTTCAGGGCTGCATCAAACTGACCCGGGTCGATGGTTGCGAAGCGCGCATGGCCGCCACTCATGCGATTGGCCTCAGCCAGAGCCGAATGCCCTGCCCCCGGCTTAACAAGAATGATGGGCTCGCCGTCGTCGTCCCGGGTTAGAATGACACCATTGCGTTTGGCAAACATAAACGGAAGACGGCCAACGGGCGCGTCCTGCGGTTGTACTTCGGTGTCGGTATCCACAATCGCCGGAATCCTTGTTATTCAATTAATTCTGAAGGCTATCACAGGAATAGAAACCGCTGAATAACCCGGTACACTATACTGCCATTTAAACCTTACAGTCTGATAACCTGTGGGCTTTTTACGTACGCCACCGCACTCTCAGGACTCACGATGCTTTCCATGAGCCCCAGATTACCCCTAATTCTGTCCCTGGTCGCGGCTCTGGGCATGGTATCCGCCACGGCGTGGCAGGCCTATGGCTTCTGGCAGCATGAAACATCGGCCTCAGGGATCGATTCCAAAGCCGCCGTCACGGCGGATCAGCAGCCTCAGCAACAGGAACCGGATATCTCACTGGAAACTCTGGCCATGTTTGGCGACGCCGACCAGCCCCAGGCTGCACCCGAGGAAGACATGGAAAACCTGCCTGAAACCAACCTCAGGCTGGTGCTCAGAGGCGTGATGTCTGCCTCCGGAGACTTCCCGGGCAGCGCTCTGGTGGAAGACAGCAAAAGTCAGACCGAAGCCTACATCGTAGGTGACGAACTGTCCGGCGATGCGATTCTCAGGGCCGTGAGGCCAGACCGCATTATTATTGAGCGTGCCGGCGTCCTGGAAAGCCTGTATTTTCCCGAGGATGAAGACCGATCCGGATTTGCATTTGCAGCGAATGATTCAAGTGATGATAACGGTTCACAACCCGATTATGCTGAGCAACAGGCCCGGTCGGCCAGCTTTCCAGGGCCAGAGGTAAACCGCAGCAGCGACAGCCGGCGCGAGGAGATCCGGCAACGGCTGGAACAGCTTCGAAACCGGCTCAGAAATAATAACTGAAAAGGCAACCCAGATGTCGGCCGCAGAATATCTGCTTCCCTATGATTTCTCCCCACTGACGATCCTGACCTATATTACTGTTCTGGGCCTATACAGTTATGGCCTTTTCAGCATGCCTAACAGTGATCGCCCAGGTGCCGGCCGCATCTTTACTTTTACCCTGGGGGTACTGCTCTGCTATGGGGTAATGCAGACGCTGTTCGACTATTACTCTCAATACATGTTCTTCGTTCACCGTGGCCAGCACCTGATTCTGCACCACCTGGGCCCGATCCTGATTGCGCTTTCCAACCCCCTGCCGGTGATGCAGTACCTTTACCGGCAGATTCCGAAATCTGCCTTACCATTCCTGGCGCCGGTTGGCTGGGTGTATCGCTGTCTGCAACATCCGGTGCTTGCCTCGCTTCTGTTTTTTGGGCTGATCTATCTCTGGCTGTGGCCCCCCATACATTTCGACGCCATGCTCAGCCGCGACCTTTACTGGGTCATGAACTGGAGCATGCTGATCGACGGGCTGCTTTTCTGGTGGCTGATATTTGATCCGAGGTCACCGGCCACAACCAATGCGCTGGGCTACGGCAAACGCATGCTGTGCCTGGCGGTGGTGGCGATTCCCCAGATGGTCCTGGGCGCCTATATCGTGTTTGCACGGGGGATGGTTTATGACGTCTATGAAGTCTGTGGTCGCGCCTGGCCCATGCCCCCTGAAACAGACCAGTTACTGGGTGGCCTGCTGACCTGGATTCCGCCTGCGATGATGAGCATTCTGGGTATTCTGATCATTCTCAGACGGGCCATGCGGGACGACACCACCAGCAACGTTTCCAACAAAGCGGCGAAAGAGGCCACCCAATAATGTTCAGCGCAAAACACATTACCGTACGCTTTCTGGTCTTGGCGGCTTCTCTCGCGGCACTGCTCTCGCTGAGTGGCTGCTCCAGCGATCAGGAAAACTGGAATGCCAAAGATATCAGTGGACTGATGCCGGAACTGGCCTATCAGTTGACCGACACATCCGGCGACATGGTCACCGCCGAAGACAGTGCCGGGAATATACGACTGATGTTTTTCGGTTTCACTTCCTGCCCGGATATCTGTCCTACCACCCTGCAGAAGCTTGCCCAGGCCGTCCAAAAACTACCAGAGGACGCCCAGGAAGATATGCAGATCATCTTTGTGAGCGTTGATCCCAATCGTGACACCCCAGAACGCATAAAGAGCTACGTCGACTTTTTTAGTGATGGCATCATTGGCCTGACCGGAGAAGAAGAAAATCTGAGGGAACTCAGCAAGCGCTACCGCACAACCTTTGGCTATGAAGAGCCCGATGACAAAGGCAACTATGCGGTTTCGCATAGCGGAGCGGTCTATGTGTTTGACCGCAACGGCAAAGCCCGTCTGCTGGTTCGTCCCGAGCAGAGCATGGACGCACTGATAGCGGACCTGACAGCACTCGCCAACGAAGGCGCCTAGCACCTAAAGATCATTCTGAAACCAGCTAAAACGAACCAGTCTTTGACCCCCTGGAAATACACATGTCGCTTGAATAACCTGTCGCCTCAGCTAATATGAAACCATTCATATGAAACTGAGGCATTCCGATTGCTGATTCACGCCTACCTGGACGCCGCTGCATCCAGTAAAGACCTTTCCGACCTGAAAGCCGGCTTCGAAACCTTTGCCCGGCGAAAAGGTCATAGAATCAATACGTACTACAACGACCGGGAAGCGCCTGCGTCCAGAACCAACTTGTTCCGATTGCTCAAAGATAAAGGCCTGGCCATTGCGACTGAAGCCCAGGCACGTGCAGAAGTTGACCAGAACCAATACCAACCCAGAGAAGCGCTTTTCAGACTGCTTGGACAGGCCCGTCCCAACGATGTGTTACTGGTAGCGAGCGCCCGGACCCTTGGGCGACTACCGGAACAGGACTGGTCCCTGTTCCGCCAGAAAATCAGGCAGCGAAAAATCCGTGTTGTAGCGCTGGATGTGGAAGCGTCCTGGGCAATGGTGACCAGTGAAAGTGCCATGGCACCCGTGGCCGAGCAACTCACCGCGATGCTGCTGGATACGCTGGAGGTCGCGCCACCCCAGGCGCAGTCTCAGAGACGGGAGGCGCATCTCAAGGGCGTGGCCCGGGCCCGGGAAAAAGGAAAATACAAAGGTCGCCCGGTGAATCGCAGGAAACATGCCCAGATTCTTGCTTTACTGGAGAAAGGCTACAGTTGGTCAGAAGTATCTGCCGAAACTGGCGCCTCACGCTCAACCATTGCCCGGGCCGTCAAATCGGGCGGGTAAGGAGGTAAGGACGATGCTTGATGATCAGGGCCCCGGAAAACCCTCTTCAGAGTCCGCCAGCGGTCATCCGCGCCCTGGCGCCGAGCAAAGTGAGCAAAAGTTCTTTGAGCTGATTGAGAGCCTGCCGATGGTTGCCGTTCAGGGCTACGACCGGGACCGACGTGTGATTTACTGGAACGAAGCCAGCCGAAGGCTCTACGGTTTCAGCCGGGAGGAAGCTGAGGGCCGCCTGCTGGAGGACCTGATCATTCCCGACGCCATGCGCGACAGCGTAATAGCCGCTCACCGGAACTGGCTGGAAAATAACGTCAGCATCCCCTCTGAGGAAATTGACCTGAAACATCGGGACGGCCATCCGGTACCTGTATTTTCAAGCCACGTAATGATCAAACAGGATACCGGCGACTGTGAAATGTTCTGCATCGACATCAGCCTGCAGGAACAGAAAAAGGCGCGGGAAGCACTCTACCGCATGGCAAGTTTCGATGACCTGACCCAGTTGCCCAACCGGCGCCTGATGGAGGTCGAGTTGGGAAGCCGTCTGGCAGAAGCAGAACGGGCGGAACGCAAGATGGCAGTGGTGTTTATTGATCTGGATAACTTCAAACTGATCAATGACACGCTTGGGCATCATTATGGAGACAAGTTGCTTCAAGCCGTAGCAGAGGCCCTGAAAGCGGAAATTCGAAGCTACGACCTGCTCAGCCGGTTTGGTGGTGACGAATTTGTCCTGCTGTTGTTTGATGTCACCGCCGCCGAGCGAATTCATGAACTTCTCCGACGTTTGATCACCAGGCTGGACCGGGGCTTTATGCTCGATGGCGTCAATTATCAGGTATCAGCGAGTTTTGGCGTCAGCTTGTTTCCCAACGACGGAGCGACGGTCACCGAATTGATGGGGAACGCCGATGCGGCCATGTATCAGGCAAAGGAAAAAGGCAAGAACACTGTCTGTTTTTACACATCCGACATTAACGACCGCCTGGTCCACTACCAGGAGACCACCGCCCTGCTTCGACGCGCCATCAATAATAACGGCCTGAAGCTTCATTTCCAGCCCCAGATTGACCTGAAAAACGGCGGCGTAAGTTCCTGCGAGGCTCTGCTACGCTGTTTTGAAGACGGCGCACTCGCGGTTCCGCCCGCCGTTTTTATTCCAGTTGCCGAGAAATCCGGGCTGATCAACCGAATCGGTGACTGGGTCATCGATGCAGCCTGTAAACAGCTCCGGGACTGGCAGGGCACGCCACTGGCAAACACCCGCATTGACATCAACCTGTCCGGCAAGCAATTGGCCGATCCGCAGATGGCTGACCGCATCCTGCAGACACTCGGCGACTATAGCCTTTTGCCAGCGCAACTCGGGCTGGAGTTGACAGAGAACGAGCTCTTTGGCGGCGATGAAGCACAGATACAGCAACTGGAAAAACTGAAAAACGCCGGGGTTTACATTTCCATTGATGATTTTGGCACCGGTCATTCATCACTGGTCTATCTAAGGAAACTGCCGGTGTGCAGCCTGAAAATAGATCGAACTTTCCTGCATCACGCTATGGAAAATGAAAGTGACATGGCCATCATGCAAGCCATTATTACGGTCGGTCACCGTCTTGGCCTAGGCGTGGTCGTTGAAGGTGTGGAAACCAATGAGCAGGACAAACTCGTCAGGCAGTTAGGGTGCGACAAGGCCCAGGGGTTTCTTTATGCCAGGCCGATGCCCGCCAGTGAGATGCTGGCGGGCATCGGTTCCGGGCATTTTGGAAACAACCCGGCTCAGTCCTGAACCGGGAAGAAGTCGAAACTTGCGTCGATGGTCGCGGTGCTTCTGTACGATCCCGGGACCGTCATCTCGAACCCACCGCAGGTGAGGTCGGAGAAAACGGCGTAGACCGCCGACAGACCAAAGATTAAGTAACATTAGTGAGGTGTCAACTGCAACTTCGCAATTATTCTGGCACGTCGAGCTGGAATTGCAATACATTGAAAAAAAAGAGGAAAATTGGAGGCGCGGGTCGGAATCGAACCGGCGTTAACGGAGTTGCAGTCCGCTGCATGACCACTCTGCCACCGCGCCTGGAAAAGTACGAAGGGGATTCGTAACCTTTTTGCTCTCAGGTGGGCATTGAGAGACTGTGTTCACTGCGTTGATTGGAGCGGGAAACGAGATTCGAACTCGCGACCCCAACCTTGGCAAGGTTGTGCTCTACCAACTGAGCTATTCCCGCTTGATCAACGAGGGCGTATTCTACGGATTCGCTTCATTGCGTCAACCACTTTTTAAAAATTTTGTTTTACTTCAGGTGTTAACGAATGTCGTCTCCCGGCCAGCTGAACATAGTAAACGATCGCATGATGTTGAAGGGAGACTGGACGCTGAGACACTACGCCCACCTCCGGAGTCGAATCCTGAAAGCCGGTTCGATAGATTCCTCATTGGCGTTCACGGTGGATCTGAACCAGATCGGTGCGCTGGATACCGCCGGCGCCTCATTGCTGGCAGAACTACTCGGTACGGAACAGCTTGAACAGTTGCTGTCGCAGACCCCGCAGGTCAATGAAGAGCGCCGCGGCCTAATCAGCATCACGATCAAGTCTCTTGCCCGGACTGATCAGGTCCCGGCCCGTCGCTCTTTTTCCGCAAGCCAGCAGCTTGCCCGGATTGGTCACGGGGTCAGCGAATTCGCCGCGCAGATGCAACTGCTTACGGGCTTTACCGGCCAACTGATTGCGACCTGCCTGGCCATTCTTGCCCAACCAAGGCGCTGGCGTGTTACCTCGTTCGTGACCCATCTGCATCAGACCGGCCTGAATGCACTTCCGATCGTCGCCCTGCTCTCATTCCTGGTGGGCGCTGTTGTCGCCTTTCTGGGCGCCACCATCCTGGAAGATTTTGGAGCCACGATATATACCGTAAACCTGGTCGCCTACTCGTTCCTGCGGGAATTTGGCGTGATGCTGGCAGCCATTCTGGTTGCCGGGCGCACTGCCAGCGCCTTTACCGCCCAGCTTGGCTCGATGAAAGCGAACGAAGAGATTGATGCCATCAGAACCCTGGGGCTCAACCCTATGGAGCTTCTTGTCATTCCACGTGTTCTGGCAATGATGGTGTCTCTTCCAATCCTGACCTTTGTCGGCATTGTCAGCGGCATTGTCGGAGGTTCTCTGGTCTGCATCCTGGCGCTGGATATCGCCCTTCCACAGATACTGCATATTCTGGAAAAGCAGATTCCAGTCATTCATTTCTATGTGGGCATGAGCAAGGCACCGGTGTTTGCCTTCATGATCGCCATCATTGGCTGCCTGGAGGGGTTTAAAACCAGCGGCAGTGCCCAGTCAGTCGGTGAGCACACAACCTCTGCCGTGGTACAGTCCATTTTTATGGTAATCCTGCTGGATTCCATTGCAGCAATCTTTTTCATGGAGATGGGATGGTGACCAGTCCCGCAGGGATCGCCTCGACGGTGATCAACGTCAAAGGATTGACCAACCGGTTTGGTCAACAGGTGGTTCACGATCATCTTGACCTTGAGGTTCGCCAACGGGAGATTCTGGGTGTCGTTGGCGGGTCCGGCACCGGCAAATCGGTGCTACTGCGATCTCTGGTCGGGCTTCACACGCCCAATGAGGGAACAGTTGAGATATTCGGCCAACAGTTGCAAAGCCTGAATCCTTCGCAGCGCTCTGCCCTGGAACGCCGGCTGGGGGTTCTGTTTCAGGGCGGCGCCCTGTTCACTTCGCTGACTCTGCTTGAAAATGTCGCCCTGCCGTTGATCGAACACATCAAGCTCAGCCGTTCGGATGCTGAGCATCTGGCAAGGACCAAGCTTGCGCTGGTTGGTTTGCCGGCTGATTCTGCCGACAAATACCCGGCCATGCTGTCGGGCGGTATGGTAAAGCGGGCAGCATTGGCCCGAGCCCTGGTGCTTGACCCGGAAATCCTTTTTCTCGACGAGCCCACCTCAGGACTGGACCCAATCGGCGCTGCAGCGTTTGACCAGCTTATCGTCACCCTGCGCAACGCCCTCGGTTTTACCGTCTTTCTGGTCACTCACGACCTGGACACACTCTATACCGCCTGTGACCGGGTGGCCGTTCTGGCAGACCGCAAAGTGCTGATCACTGATACCATGGCCAGGGTTGAAGCGGTTAACAACGACTGGATCAAGGCCTATTTCCACGGCCCTCGGGGACGTAAGGCCAGAACGGCCGCCAACAGCGAAAAGGAAGTCTGACTATGGAACCAAGAGCACATCATGTGCTTATCGGCCTGTTTACCCTCCTGGCTGCTGCCAGCGGGCTGTTTTTTGCGCTCTGGCTGAATAATTCGGATAACGACCGGGACTATACCTGGTATGAAATCATCTTTGACCAGGGCGTAAGTGGCCTCAATGAGGGTAGCCCGGTGAAATACAGTGGCATTCGGGTGGGCGATGTTGCGCTGCTCCGGCTTGATCCCGACGACCCTCGCAATGTACGCGCCCTGGTTCGGGTGTTCAGCCACGTGCCGATCCGGGAGAATACCCGGGCTGGGCTTGCCATTACCAATATCACCGGCAGCATGAGTATCGAGCTTGAGGGCGGCACCCCGGACCGTCCGATTCTGGAGGGGTCACGTAGCAACCCGCCGTTGATTCATGCAGAACCTTCAACCCTGACATCGCTGGTCGCGACTGGCGAAACCCTGCTTGGAAAACTGGATCAGTTGCTCACCAACTCCAACCGGGTGATGTCTGACCAGAATATCCAGAACCTCACCCAGAGCCTGAACAACCTCCAGGAGCTGTCAGCCGGGCTGATGGAGCGGCGCGAGGAAGTGAACGCTGTTTTCGAGCGTCTGAAGAAAATCACCATAGAAACACGGTCCACTCTGGATACCTATCAGAGGGTAGGAAACCGGGCTGAATCCCTGCTGGACAATGAAGTGCAGACGTTTCTGGGGTCCGCTTCAAGCGCGACCCAGACATTGGAACAATCCACTGCACGGATCGACCAGCTTCTGGCCCGAAACGAAGAAGCGCTGGCTCGCGGTATGCAGGGCGTTGGTGAACTCGAGCCGGCGCTTCGGGATATGCGGACCACCCTGACCAACCTGAACGGCCTGATTAACCGACTGGAAGAGGATCCTGCCGGCCTTTTACTAGGCAAAGAACCCCTGCAGGAGTTTAATCCATGAAAAACCCCATAACGGGCCTGCTCATCGCGCTGTTTCTCATCACTCTGGTCAGTGGCTGTACCCTGCTGCCTGAACGAACGGCAAGAAACGCCTTCATGTTGCCAGCGCCGCAGGTAGCTAAATCCAGAAACCCAGCGGTACCTGTCACTCTTCGTGTTCTGACGCCCCAGGCAGAGTCCCCGCTCGATGGCACCTATATACTGGTCAGCCCCCGGGAACACATCATTCAGGCCTACGCTGGGGCGCGCTGGAGCAACCCCACACCGGTGATGGTCCGCGACCACTGGATTGAAGGCCTGCGCCAGAATGGCGGCCTGAAGGCGGTGGTAAGCGAAAGCAGCGAAGCCTCCAGCCAACTGACCCTGAGCAGTGACCTTGGCCGGTTCCGGATGCACTACCCCCAGGGACAGGCCATGGTGGAAATACAGCTTGATGCCCAGTTGCTTGAGAGCCAGTCACGACGAGTACTTGCTGTGAAGCGCTTCCAGATTGAGCTAGCGATTGACGACCAGCCGGTTGAATCCGTGATTGCCGGGTTTGGTGAAGCCAGCCAGGCACTGACGGAAGACATGGTTTCCTGGCTGCTTTCCACTAGTGAAGAGATTTATAAGGGTGCGGATCAATAACTCCGCCTGGGCCACCTAGCACCTGGGAAATAAATCAGGCCAGGCCGCTTTCAGATACAGAATCATTGACCACAGGGTCAGGCCAGCGGCGATATAAAGCAGGGCCAGACCAAGCCAGGTCCAGGTTTCACCCACGGGAAACGCCAACAGCAGCGTAATCGACGCCATCTGGGCGGTGGTCTTGATTTTACCGATATAGGACACCGCCACACTGGCGCGGCTGCCGATTTCTGCCATCCACTCGCGCAACGCGGATATCACGATTTCACGGCCGATGATCACCGTGGCCGGGATGGTCAGAACAAAACTCGAGTGCGCTTCAATCAGAACGGTCAGGGCAACGGCGACCATCAGCTTGTCGGCCACCGGGTCCAGAAATGCGCCAAAGGGCGTGGTCTGGTCGAGGCGGCGGGCGAGGTAGCCGTCCAGCCAATCGGTGCCGGCGGCTAATGCGAAAATGGCGGCACTGACAAAATAGCTCCACTGCAGCGGCAGATAGAAAATGATGACGAACACCGGGATCATGGTAATCCGCGACAGCGTGAGAATATTCGGTAGATTCATGACTTCCCTATTCGTCGTGCAGCACTGCGTAAATGGTTTCTGCCAGGTTTCGGCTGATTCCCTGAACCTTGGTCATTTCTTCAACGCTCGCTTTTTTCAGATCCTGAATACCGCCAAAGTACCGGATAAGATCTCGTCGCCTCTTGGGACCGACACCGTCGATACCTTCCAGAGTTGAACTCCGGCGCTTCTTGTCCCGACGTGCCCGGTGGCCGGTAATCGCGAACCGATGGGACTCGTCCCGAATGTGCTGAATCAGGTGCAGCGCCGGTGAGTCCGCCGGCACCCGGAACACGGCATCGGTCATGGCATCAATCAGCTGTTCCATGCCAGCACGTCGGGTTACGCCTTTGGCGACGCCGATCAGCGGAATATCCGAAATCCCCAGTTCGTCAAACACCGCTTTTGCGATGCCCAACTGGCCCTTGCCACCATCGATGAATACCAGGTCAGGACGCTTGCCCTCGCCGGACACCATTCGCTTGTAACGTCGTGTCAGCACCTGTTGCATCGCAGCATAGTCGTCGCCGGCAGTCACACCCTCTATATTGTACAGGCGGTAGTCACTTTTCAGTGGCCCATTCTCGTCGAAAACCACACAGGATGCGACCGTGTTTTCCCCCTGGCTGTGGCTGATATCGAAACATTCCATGCGGGACGGTGTTTCCGGGAGCTCCAGCAGGTCCTTGAGCGCCAGAAGTCGGCGGTACACAGTCTCCTTGCTGGCCAGGTGAGTCAGCAGTGTCTGGCGGGCATTGGTCATCGCCAGCTCAACCCAGCGCCGACGTTCGCCGCGGACATTCCTGCGGATTCTGGTGTCGCGACCGGCGGTCTCAGATAAGGCCTGGGAAAGCAGTTCCTGCCCATCAACATCCACTGGCACCAGGATGTCCGGCGGGATTTCACGACGGGTACTTCCGCCAAAATAATATTGCCCCAGGAAGGCGCTCAGAAGCTCTCCTTCTGACTGTTCAATGCTGTAACGTGGAAAATAGTCCTTGGTTCCCAGAACACGGCCGCCACGTACAATAATTACGACAATGCAGACGACCCCAGCATCCTGGGCGATCGCGACTACGTCCGCATCACCACCCTCGCCGTCCACACTCTGTTGTTCCTGCACATGGCGCAGGTAATTGAGCTGGTCCCGGTAGGCAGCGGCTTTTTCGAATTCAAGGGACTTGGACGCCTCTTCCATGGCGCTCAACAGATCCTGGAGAATCGCCGGGTTTTTGCCTTCCAGAAACATGGTTGCCCGGCGCACGTCCGCCAGGTAATCCTCAGGTGAAATTAACCCCACACAGGGCGCAGTGCACCGGTTGATCTGATACTGCAGGCAAGGTCGGGTTCTGTTCCTGAAATAGCTTTCACTACAGGATCTTATGCGGAATATCTTTTGTAGAATATTAAGACTTTCCTTGACCGCGCCAGAGCTTGGAAATGGCCCGTACCAGGTGCCGCCGCCTTTTTTGCTCCGGCCACGGCGAAACGTCAGTGACGGATAGTCATCATGGGCAGAGCGGTAGATATAAGGGTAGGATTTGTCGTCCCGTAGCAGAATATTATAGGGCGGACGCAGGGACTTGATCAGATTCTGCTCAAGCAACAGGGCTTCGGTCTCGCTGCCAGTAATCGTGACTTCAATCGATTCAATCCGGGAAACCAGGGCTTCGGTTTTTGGCGCCAGGCCGGACTTGCGGAAATAACTGCTGACCCGTTTCTTGAGGTTGCGGGCCTTACCCACATACAGAATGCCACCGGCTGCATCATACATCCGGTAGACGCCTGGCCTTTCGGTCAGCCGCTTGAGGAAGTGCTTTACATCAAACGAATGGCTGTCACCCTCTTTACCCTCTTCGGGCCCGGGAGCCACATCAGACCTGATCGGCATCGAGCAACCCGAGCCTGACTGCCATAAGCGCCAATTCCACATCGCTGGAAATTTCCAGCTTCTCGAAGATTCGGTAACGGTAGCTGTTCACGGTTTTGGGGCTGAGGCAAAGCTTGTCTGAAATGTCCTGCACTTTCTGGCAGTCCACCACCATCATGGCAATCTGCATTTCGCGCTCGGACAGGCGATCAAACAGCTGCAACTGGCCGTCTTCGTCCCGAACGTCTCCACCCAGCTGCTTCAAGGCCATTTTTTGGGCAATTTCCGGGCTAATATACCGCTGGCCAGAATGGGCCATGCGAATGGCGCGGACCATTTCCTTGATGTCGGCGCCTTTGGTGATGTAGGCCGTAGCACCGGCCTGCATGACACGGGTGGGATACGGGTCATCGGCACAGGCGGTCACCACGATCACGCGAATGGAATCATCAATACGAAGGATACGACGGGTTGCTTCCAGACCACCGATTCCTGGCATCCGGATGTCCATCAGCACGATGTCCGGCCGGTCCCGGCGAACGGCATCAATGGCGTCTTCGCCGGAAGACGCCTCACCAATCACCTCGAGATCCGGGTTGTCGGCGAGCATCCGGGTGATCCCGGATCGGACCAAATCATGGTCATCTACAACCAATACCCTGATCAAACTTCACCTCACACGCGGGATATATGAAAACGAACCGGATTGTACCGGTTAGTGACAGTATCCGATAGCTTCATATCGAGTACATAAGCAGTAGAACACACTATTCAGGCGGGCTGAGACCCGCCGTATTCTCCGCCGGATCAAACCACACCACCAGATCTCCCCGGCGAACGGCAGCCAGCACCCGGTTCTTCTCCGCCATCGGATTCTCTGTATCATTCAGCCCGTGATAGCGAGTACAGTATTCGTCCACCAGGCCATCAAGCTGGTCTTCTGTCAGCAGGCCCGTATCGACCTGGAACTTTTCCTGTCTCGGGTCTGGCTGGCCTTCTTTTCCGGTGTCGTCGGTCATCCGTCACTCCCTATCAATTGCTTATGTTAAAGCCTTTGGCCCTGTGGTAGAAGAACACCATGACCATCCTGGACACCTTTTTTCAGACCCTTGAAACCACCCTGCCGGTGTTCGCCATGGTGTTTATCGGCCTTGGCCTCAGACGCCTGGGCTGGATAGATGCGGCGTTTATCAACACCGCGTCAGCACTGGTTTTCCGGGCAACGCTTCCGACCCTGGTGTTTCTGAGTATTGTCCGGGCCGACCTCAGTACTGCACTCAATCCCGCCCTGCTGGGTTTCTTTGCCGCTGCCACCCTGGGCAGCTTTCTGGTCAGCTGGTTGTGGGCAATACGCGCTGTGCCGGCGGCCGATCGCGGCGTCTATGTACAGGGCGCATTCAGAGGAAACTGCGGCATCGTCGGCCTGGCACTGGCCGCCAGTCTCTACGGCGATTACGGCCTGTCGGCCGGCGGGCTGCTGTTGGGCGTGGTCATTGTGTCCTATAACGCCCTGTCTGTGGTGGTACTGACAGCCTATCAACCGGGGCAAACCGCGAGCTGGGGTCGTATTCTGGCGGATATCACCCGCAACCCGCTGATTATTGCCGTCCTGGTTGCCCTGCCATTCGCCTGGTCCGGAGTTGAGCTTCCCGCCTGGCTAATGACCAGCGGAGATTACTTCGCGTCCCTGACCCTCCCGCTGGCATTGATGTGCATTGGCGGTACGCTGTCGCTCAGAGCGATGCGGACTGACCGAAAACTGGCGATCAGCGCGAGCGTGATGAAAATGATCACCCTGCCTTTGCTCTGCACCCTGGCCGCCTGGCTGGCAGGCTTTGAAGGCCCGGAGCTGGGGTTGATGTTCCTGTTTTTTGCCAGCCCCACTGCAGCAGCCAGTTTTGTCATGGTCAAGGCCATGGGTGGAAACGACCGGCTGGCGGCGAACATCGTCGCTCTGACAACTCTAGTGGCCAGCGTGACAGTCACCCTCGGCCTGTTCGCCCTGCGCTCCGCAGGCATCGCCTGAGCCAAGCGCTAGCTAGAGAGTTTTAAGCCAAAAAGTCATGGGTTTGGCGGTTTCTTCCTTCTCGCCAACGTCCTTCCAGCGGTACTCGGTCTTCAGTTCCGGGAGCTTTCTGTAGCCACGATTACCCCAGAAGGCGTCCAGAGGCTGATAGTGTCTGGGCCTCAGCCGGTGGTCAGCCGGGCGCTCAACGGCGCAGAAACAGCAATGACTGAAACCTCCCAGCGCCCGGGCGTAGGATTCACGGTGATCAAAAAAAGCCACGCCAATTCCCTCGCCCCGATAGTCCGGTAAAAGTACGGATTCACCAAAATAGAAAATCCCCTGGGGGCTGTAGCCTTGCTCGATAAACGGTTTTTTGAAAGCTTCGGTTTCGTCCACCATGGGAATGCCGGTCGCCGCGCCCACCAACCGGTCACCGTCGAAGGCCAGCACGAACAGACTGCGGGGCGAGCGTGAATAGGTGGCTATATATCTGGCTTCGTAGGCCATATTGCCGTCGTAGAGATAGGGAAAATCGCGAAATACCGTGATCCGCAAGCGCGCCAGATCGTCGATGTAGGGTTCGATCGCGGAACCGACTCTGGTCTGAAGCGTGATGGTCATCAGTGCCTCAAAAATGCATGAGTGAAGTTTGAAAGATACACTTATATATCAGGTCGACCCGAAAATCAGAAACCGGGTTCAGGAAACCAGATAATTCAAGAGAACGACTGAAACAAAAAACCCCAGCATTTCTGCTGGGGTTTCGTATTGGCGGAGAGAGAGGGATTCGAACCCTCGATACGCTATTAACGTATACACACTTTCCAGGCGTGCGCCTTCAGCCACTCGGCCACCTCTCCTTTAAACTGTTTCAAATCAGCACTCTCGATGCTCATTTGAGGGCGCAGACTTTAATGGTTTTAGGCTCGTTTGGCAACCGTCAATTTTGGATGGCACTGTTTGCGCTCCGGTTTCGTATATTCTGCCTAACGATCTCGAACACAGCCTGACAAGCCAAGATCCAACGGGGAGAGCGCCATTGTTGAACATGGATTTCACGAAAAAGGTGATCATTCGAAGCCAGGAAATGGACTGGACAACCAGCCCCGCCAAAGGCGTACTTCGCAAGCCCCTGGCCCGCGAAGAAGCAGAGCGGGGGCACGCCACCAGCATCGTGCAATATGAACCCGGTGCCAGCTTCAGTCGCCACGAACACCCCCTGGGTGAAGAGATTCTGGTGCTTGAAGGGGTGTTTTCCGACGAATCCGGAGATTATGGCCCTGGCAGTTACCTGCGAAATCCGCCGGGCAGTGGCCATGCTCCGTTCAGCAAGGAAGGCTGTGTGCTGTTTGTGAAGCTGCACCAATTCAACCCGAACGATGCTAACACCGTGCGAATCGACACCAGAAGCGCACCCTGGCTGCCCGGCCACGGTGGGCTGGAAGTCATGCCATTGCATGAATTCGAGCATGAACACGTGGCGTTGGTGAAGTGGCCGGCCAAGGAGCAATTCCAGCCGCATCGGCACTTTGGCGGTGAAGAAATTCTGGTGCTATCCGGTGAATTCTGTGACGAGCACGGGCGTTACCCGGCCGGGACCTGGCTGCGCAGCCCTCACCTGAGCCAGCATCACCCCTATGTCGACGAAGAGACCGTTATCTGGGTCAAAACCGGCTACCTGCCGCTCTGATACCTTGACAGGCTGATCAGTTGCCCTTGCTCGCCGGCAGGTTGCGGCTCTGGTCAACAACAATCAGTTCGCCCAGATCGAAGCCCTGCTCCCGCGCCGTTTTCCTGAAGTCGTCGAGTGTCTTCTCGTCGACCTCGGGACTGCGGGATAACAGCCACAGATAGTCACGGTTATAACCGGTCACGTAGGCGGTGTTGTAATCGCTGTCCAGAATGAAGACAACGTAAGAGGCGTAAAACGGCCCGAAGAACGACACCTTCAGATGGCCGGCCGGGGCACCCTCAACAGGCACGGCATGCCCGTCTGCCTCCTGCCATTTGCCCTCTTCATCCGAATACCCCCGATTGGTGACCGTCACGCTGCCATCTGGATTCAGGGCATAGTCCGCCGTTACGCTTGAAAGCCCTTCCTCGAAAGAATGGTCCAGCCGGGCGATCTCATACCAGGTGCCCTTGTAACGTTCAAGGTCGAGTTCAGACACAGGCTCGATGCCATCTGGCAGGCCGGTGCAACCGGTCAGAATCATCACGACAGACAGCAAGAACAGCCTGGAATGGTTCATGGGTTATTTCTTCCGATAGATGATGCCGGGACTGCAATGCACCATTTCATAAAGATGTGAAAGACCACTAAGGGATTCCGAGGCACCAAGAATCAGATAGCCTCCCGGATTAAGGGTGCCATGAATTCGCGTCAGGATGTCTTTCTTGAGATCTGCGGAAAAGTAGATCAGCACGTTCCGGCACATCACAATGTCAAACTTGCCCAGCATGTAACGCTCCAGCAGGTTCAGTTCCCGGAATTCCACCATGCTTTTGACGTTGGGCTTGATCTGCCAGCTTCCAGTCAGCGATGGCGTGAAAAACTGTTTTTGCCGCTCCGGAGACAAGCCCCGGCCTATGGCAATCATCTCGTATTCGCCACGCCGGGCGACTTCGAGCACGCTTTTGGAGATGTCAGTGGCGGTGATTTTTACATCACGCAGCTTTCCGGGACGCTGGCGCCGGAACTCTTCGATGATCATTGCAACTGAGTAGGGTTCCTGACCGGTAGACGAGGCCGCCGACCAGATGCGTAGCGACTGGGCGGCCTTCTTGTCCGCAAATTCGGGCAGCAACTTTTCCTGAAGAATTCTGAACGGATGATTGTCCCGGAACCACAGGGTTTCGTTTGTGGTCATCGCGTCGATGACCGTTTCCCGCAGATTGCTTCGCCCCGTGCGCTTGATCCGGTCCAGTAGCTCCCCGAGGGTGGACAGCTCATTCTCCTCCATGATCCGGCGAAGACGGCTTTTTACCAGGTACTGTTTATTTTCACCCAGCAAAATCCCGCACGCATCCTGCAGAAATGACTTGAAGGACTCGTATTCCTGTGGCGTTATTTCAGCTTTCATTGAAGTCCGGTTCTGGATGAATCAGCGGCAGAGGACGGCCTTATTGAAGGCCGTCGACAATTTCCATAACCCGCTCGGCGAGTTCGTCCGGGCTGAACTTGGCCATAAAGTCGTCAGCGCCGACCTTCTGAACCATTGCCTTGTTGAACACACCACTCAACGACGTGTGCAACATGATGTACACGCCCTTGATGGCTTCGTCGCTTTTGCATCGGGTGACAAGAGTGTACCCATCCATCTCCGGCATTTCGACATCCGAAATGATCAGACACAAATGATCAGTCGCTTTCGAGCCGTCCGCGGTAATTTCCTTAAGATAATCCAGAGCCTGCTTGCCATCATTTCTACAGATGACTTCCATGCCTATGGTGGTGAGGCAGCGTTCAATCTGCCTGCGGGCAACCGACGAATCGTCGACTACCAACACCGGCTTGAGCCCCGGCGCCCTGCTCTCGCTGCGGCTGCGAAGCTCCTCGGTCACGCTCTCCTCCAGCGGAGAAACTTCAGACAGGATCTTTTCGACGTCAATGATTTCCACCAGCTTGTCATCGATCCGGGTCACCGCCGTCAGGTAAACATCCTTGCCGGCCCCTTTGGGCGGGGGCAGTATGTCCTCCCAGTTCATGTTCACAATCCGATCAACGCCGGCGACCAGGAAGCCCTGTGTCTTACGGTTGTATTCGGTAATGATCACGAAACAGGTTGCCAGGTCTTCCCGCCCGATACCTGGCAGGCGAATTGACATGGCCAGGTCGATTATCGGAATGGTTTCGCCACGAATGTGGGCCACACCTTTCACCATTGGCCTGCTATTTGGGATGGAAGACAGTTTGGGGCACTGCAGAACTTCCTTAACCTTGAACACGTTGATGCCGTAAATCTGCTTCCCTTTCAGCCGGAATAACAGAAGTTCCAGCCGGTTCTGCCCGACCAGTTGAGTGCGCTGATTAACACTGTCCAGTACCCCTGCCATTGCTGCTCTCCTGAGATCGCCTGCCGCCAACGGCACGCATCTTGCTGACACCTGATAGATGAAATTCGGTGCCGGTTATTTGGCTCCGCAAAAGAGTATCGGCCAACCCAGCGGATTATTGAGAAAGACCGCTTATCCGGGGCCTGCACCTACTCAAGACAGCATAGGACAAACTGAAGCGTATGCGCATCTTCATTTTACTGTCAGCACTCTTCGCAACCGGGATGGCGGGTGCCGCCAGCGCCAGCTCCACCGCTGAACAGATTCAACGGGCTGCCGCTGACTTCCTTGCAGATTTTGCGACCGCTCAGGACGCCAGGGGGTATGAGGTTACCTATGACACGGGCGAACTGGACCCACGCCTGTCCCTTGACCTTTGCGAGGATCCGCCCACTGCAGCGTTCAGTGGTGACCCCTGGACCACAACCCAGCCTTCTTTACTGGTATCCTGTAAGGGAGCACGTCCCTGGCGTATTTTTCTGCCGGTCAGTCTTGAAATTCACGGCCAGGGGCTGGTTGCAGCGCGCCCTCTGGCAAGAGGTGAGCGTCTGACCGAGAGCGCCCTGAAAACGCGGTCCATAGCCATAAACGCAACCCGGCGCAGCCCGATGCGTCAGCAAGAACAGCTAATTGGTATGGAAATGCGCCGAGGGATCAACACTGGCACTGTTTTTACCGCCGACCTCCTGACGGCACCAGACGCCGTCAGCCGCGGAGACCATGTTGTTATCACGGCGAAAACCGGCGGTTTTTCCGTGAGATCCCGCGGCAAAGCTCTGGGTAACGGAAGCATTGGCGAACAGGTGATGGTTGAAAACCTCTCTAGTTCTCGAACCATCAGGGCGCAGGTCATCGCTCCCGGAAAGGTTGAAATCCCCATGTAATGGGGTCCTGATGGGCACTTTTTTGCCGCAAGCGGCAATTCTCTGCCCCGAAACACCGCCTCAATCGTACGTTATGTTACATTTTCGCAAGACTGGCTAAAGCTCACTGAGAATCTGCCGTTAAGCAGATACAAACTTATCAGGACTGCCTTGGGCGGTCACACAGCAAAGCAGGTATCGATATGTCAGTTGACTTTAATGGAATCGGCTCAGGCCAGGTCAACAATCAGCGGCCATCAGCGGACAAGGCGTCCGGTTCTGAAGCCTCCAAACAGGCAGGCGCTGAGCAGGCCAGGTCCCAGGCGTCCAACGCCCGTGGTGAAAACGTCAATCTGAGCAGCCAGGCCAAAAACCTGAAACAGCTTGAGCAGAAACTTGGCGAATACCCGGAAATGGACGATGACCGGATCGAACAGATTCGCACTGCCCTGGCAGAAGGTTCGTACAAAATTGACGCTGAGAAGCTGGCCCAGAAAATGCTTGATATGGATAAAAGCATTTTTGGGTGAGTGAGCCATGTCAAAACTTGATGAACTGAAAGATCTGCTGAATCAGGATATCCGTCAGCTGGCAACACTGGCGGAGCTACTCGAAAAAGAAAAAGCCCTTCTCTCCGGCTCGGACGTCAAATCTCTGGCGTCCGTAACCGACCAGAAAAACCAGCATCTCGATCAGATCCGTGAGCGCGCCAAGACCAAAATCCGCGTGCTGGTTGCCATCGGCTTCCGGCCGGATCAGGGCGACCCTTCAAGGTTTCTGCGCAGTGCCGGACTGGAGGATGCCGTAGCTCTATGGGACCAGGCATCACAGCGACTGGCGCAGTGCCAGGCACTCAACCAGGTTAACGGCCGGGTGATGTCCCATCTCCAGAAGCGTCTGTCCCGGCTGACCGAAATATTTCGGGGCGCCACCGGACAGGACAAGCTCTACGGCGCCAAAGGTCAGGAAGAGGCGGTCTCGCACAGCAACGTGCTGGCGAGCGCCTGATTCCGGGACCGCTATCAGCGGGTACGAACCGTCATGCCTGAGCCCGCATGGAAGCGGACATCAGTGATCGTGATGTCGCCCATGGAAGGGCCTGAACCTACCCTGATGTTTTTCATGCGAATCTGTTCAATGCGTTCAGGCAGTGCGAGCTCCATGGCACCGTCATTGGTGATGGTAAACCGGGGCTCGTCCTGGCGGTAATGCACACCGGAGATGGTCAGGTCCGAGTCGAAAAAGCTCAGCGCAGGCAAAAAAACACCGGATGCAAGTTTCAGTGCCTCAATCGCATCCGGATCACTGGCACCGGCATTACCCTGTGCCCCGTCCGGCATCGACCTGACCTCTTCAAACTGTCCGAAAAGCCTGGCATCACCCTGCCCCGACACACCTGCCATGTCCTGTTCGGTCATGGGTATGAACCGGCCTTCGCCGATCATCTGACCAGTTTCGGTAACCAGATCGCCAGTGTTCTGCGCGCTAGCAGCAAAACTGACCATGGGCTGAAACGGGAGCGCGACCACCGTAAAAATAGCAGCGGCATTTCGGTACCGGGACTGATGTTTCAGAACCCGATCAAGCTCCCGTTGCGTTATCCAACCCGCCTGAACAAACACTTCACCCAGGCGTTCCCCGGTTTCACGCTGCACCCGCAGCCCCTGTTCAAGCTGGCTGTCAGAAAGATACCCCCGACTGATCAATAATCGACCGAGTCGAGACTTTTCCTCAAATCCCTGGCGGTTCTTCACGGCTGTTCCCCTTATGACTGTTTTTTTATTCTTACCGTACAACCGGGCCCGGCACAGACTTGATATTGTTGGTATCCTCAGACTATCCGAGGACAGGTTAAACTGCGGCTTGGCCTGACATGCAGTGTTACCTTTTTCGGTCAGCAACCAACCCTTTGGAGCAGTATAGAATGAGAAAGAAGGTCAAACCGTTTAGTTATGTGATTCCGGTCGCGCTGTGTGTAACGATGCTGCTCAGTGCCGTAAAAACAGTCGCTGAAGAGCCTCTGCCCAAAGCAACCGTCGAGACCAGCCTGGGTTCATTCGAGGTAACCCTGCGGCCTGATCTGGCCCCTGAAACGGTTAACAATTTCAAACAGTACCTGGCCGATGATTTCTACAGCGGAACGGTCTTTCATCGTGTCATTCCCGGCTTCATGATTCAGGGCGGCGGATTTGACCGTGAGCTTAATCAGAAGCCCACCAGAAGCCCGGTTGTGAACGAAGCCAAGCCAACCGCCAAGAATCTACGTGGCACCATCGCCATGGCCCGCACGCAGAACCCGGATTCGGCAACCTCACAGTTTTTCATCAATCTGACCGACAACGAATTCCTTGACGCCGGCGTACGAGGCGCAGGCTACGCGGTCTTTGGCAAGGTCACGGATGGCATGGGCGTGATCGATGCCATTGCAGCCATACCAACCGGGCGCCAAAGGGGGATGGCCGACGTACCTGACGAACCGGTGATCATCAAGAAAATCACTTTGCAACCATGATTCCGGAGGCTGGCCATGTCACCATGACTGAGGACAGCTTTGGCTCTGGTGTTCGTTTCCTTGAGGTCTGGCGCGACTGGCAGAACAGCCGTCCCCGACCTGGCACCTGCCTGCATTTCGTGGCAGCGGCCTCCGGGCCACTGCATAGAGAAGAACTGCTGAAGGCCGTTGAAGGGCAGACCGAACTGGAGCCCCTGGCGCAGGAACTGTGTGATCACTACCCCGCCGTTGCAACAGGTACACACCGGCTGGTCCTGGACCGCGGCAGGGTCCGCCTGACCCTCTGTTTTGGCGACCTGACGGATGCCTGTGCCACTGATGACGTTGGCCAGAGGGCGCAGCCTCGTGTCGCCGTTATAGGTGCGGGCATCGCCGGCTGCCTGCTGGCCAATAATCTGGCAGGGCGAGGAATAGAGACGACCCTGATCGACGCGGCGGACACCGTTGCTGCCGGGGCATCTGGCAATCGCCAGGGGGCGCTCTATGTGAAACTCGGCGTGGATTACAACGATCAGACCGAACTGGCGCTGTCTGCCTTGCTGTTCAGCCAGCGTTTCTATCGCCAATTCAAGGGCCAGGGCTGGCACCCAACCGGCCTGGTCCAGCTTGTTTACAACGCATCCGAAGCGGACCGACAGGCACGTTTTCTGGCCAAGAACCAATATCCGCCAGCCGTGTTCCAACCCGTCACCGCCGAACAGGCCAGCCAGCTTGCAGGTATTCCAATACCTCACGGCGGGCTCTGGTTTCCGGAAAGTGGATGGCTTCAGCCCGATATCCTGTGCAATGCGCTCACGGACCAGCCTCTGATCACCCAGCGCATGAACTTCCCGGTGGCACGCCTTGCAGCCGACGCGGCAGGCTGGCGCATTATATCCACCAGTGGTGAAGCACTGTGCTTTGACCGGGTCATTATCTGCGCGGGTCCGAATACACCGGAGCTGATTCCCGTGGCCGGCGAATTCCGGATGAAAGCTATCCGGGGCCAGATCACGGAAGTGCCGGAAACGCTCATCAATCCGCCGTCACTGGTGGTCTGTGGCCCCGGCTATGTGAATCCTGCCCACCGGGGCAGCGCTCTGGTGGGGGCCACCTTCGACCTGCACAATTCGGATCCGGAGGTGGCTCAGGCCAGCGACCGTGAGAACCTGAAGATGCTGGCAGAGTTGCTGCCTTCAGCCCTGGACAAAACCGGTCTGGATGATCTTTCCTCGCAGGTGCGTGGCCGAGTTGCGTTCCGGTGTACCACCCACGATTACCAGCCCATCGCCGGGCCGATGAAAAGTCGTGACGGCGAAGTGATTGAGGGCGTCTACCTTTTTACCGGCCTTGGCAGTAAAGGCCTGACCTACTCGCCCCTGCTGGCTGAGTACCTGGCAGATCTGTTGACCGGACAACCCTGCTGCCTTCCCACCAACCTTGTTCGTCGACTGGAAACCGGGCGTTGCCACAAGCCTGTAAAAGATTAACGATACCAGTCATGGGCTGAAGAAAACCCGGACCCTGCCGACAACCAGACAAGCGCGCCAGTTTATTGGAGAAACGATCAATGTCCATTCATGTCAGTGAACCGGGAAGGCCCGTTGGCACACGATTGCCCGAGATTTTCCGGGGGCGGCGCGTGGGAAATGTAACTGAGCTGGAAGAAACCCAGGGCATCAATATCAGCCACAGTGACGCTACCGATGGTGAGTTCCAGCAGGCAGCCCACGCAGGGCGACACAGAGCCCTTGAAGAATATGGTGCAGCGGCTTCAGGCGAGTACCGGGAGCAACGCCCTTACCTGCCCGTATCAAACATCTGCACGCCGGTTCTGGTGTCAGTTCCGGCAACCGTGTTAGTGGCCGAAGCCCTGGATGTGATGGACGAGCGCGGCGTCAGCCATCTGGTGGTGACCGCTGACGGTAACGTCGCCGGACTGGTAGAGTTGCGCTGGCTGCTGGCCTGGCTGCATGAAAACCAGGCAGATGCGTCTGAAACCAGTCTGGTAAACCTTGAGCTTCCAGCCTTTCTGACTGCTTCACCCGAAACCGACGCGCACCAACTGGCCCGTCTGATGCTTGCCCACCAGTTGAACGCTGCCCTGATTATCGGCGCAGACGGTCAGGCAGCCGGCATAGTGACCAGCACAGATTACCTGCGCCTGTATGCCGATGTAGGGCGCCACGAAGGCAGTGTCTGATCAGGGCGAGGTATTAACCGGATCACCTTCAGCACTGAACAGATTCAGCGTCCAGACAGTTTCACTGCCGGTCTGACGCTTAACCAGCGCAGTGATTTCATCGTCACGGTAATTCACCAGGGCTTCGATAACACCCGTGCCGGGGTCATCAACCGCGATCTGCTGATCCCATTGAAAAGCCGGGTTATCAATTACCGAGTCATCGTCATCACGTTCCGGCTGTCGGTCGCGGCGGAAGATGGCCGGGTCCGCAAGGGTATTTGACTGAACCGCGGCATTGTCGGTCAGCACACCCGTGGTCGAACCGGCAGCAACCAGATCACCATCAAAAATCATGGCAGCCCTTAGCTCCTCCTCCGACTGATCTCCGTCGTCATTAATGAGGTAGGCTTCTGCCGCTGAACCGGCGGACGTGTAGCCAAGCAGGAACCCGGCGGCGCTGGCGGTGGCGTCTCTGCGCAGCACCTTGACACCCTGTTCTGTGGTTACCCGGTAATTGCCATTGCTATTTCCAACGAGCCAGACGTTGCCCACTGAAAAGAAGCCGTCTGCCAGGTTTTCATCCGCACCGGTTCCTGCCTGCTGAACATCAATGTCGCCATCAGCGCGCAAAGCGCTATAGAAAAACGCGTCCCGGCCGCCGAACTGGGATTCGCCTTCAACCGATCCGGACGTATCGCCAATAACAATCGGTGCGCTATTCTGAATTCCGCCGCCGACGACCCGTTCGTCGTGGCTGACAGATTCTACTTTGCGGGTCCAGGCCACTTCCGGCACCAGCGCTGCGCCGTCCTGCTGTGTATCAATGCGCTGAATGAAGCTTCCAAAGCGGCCGTTCAATGTGTCACCGGCTTCCAAAATGCCAAGGGTGACCCCGGAAACCAGCACATTGCCGGAGTTTGGCGCGATCCCTACCCAGCGAGGCAGGTCATCCTGATCAGAGCCGCTGACCAGTTGCCAGTCCTGCGCGTAATCAGCGGGAGCCAGTGCCGTATCGAAGAACCAGCGCTGGCTGATAATGTTAATGTTACCGGGGGTTGGGCTGCCGTCACTGTCTGTTTCTGCGCCAAACGCCACCGCAAACTCATAGCGCTGAACATCCTCACCACCGATTTCAATTTCCCGCTCGCCGGTTGCAATAACGGGCGGTGCGTCCCGGCTGATACCACCGGCAAAAAGGGTTTTTTCCGTCACCAGGTTCCCTTTCTGGTCAAATACCCTGACCACTGGCTCATCACCGGTGGAAGTGTCATAACCCACAAGGAATAGCCGCCCGTTCTGGCCCATAGCCATGTCTGTGGGCACAAAATCTGTTTGAGACCCTACCTGAGGTAAGCCATCTAATTCGTTGATATTAATTCTTAATTCGTTATCCGGCAAAGCCGCCGCATGATTATTCCGGCCAGCCTGATAGTGGGTATCCAGCCCCAGCAGCACAAAGCGGTCATTGGCTTCATCATTGGTATAACTTCCGGCATCTGGCGTCTCCACGCGGAAGCTGACTTCATCGGTACCCACAGGGAAATCAATCAGATCAGCCTCTTCCCAGACGTCCGAACCGGGAGATGTCTCCAGTTTCAGAAAAAAGTCAGTGCCCTGAACCGCATCAGACCCTTCCTGTGCACTGATTTTTGCGTGATAGATTTCTTCCCGATCCCCCTCTATCCGCGCAACGTAGTCAGTGGCTGACCCCAGGTTTATGACGTCCCGCTTGCCTCCGCGCTCTGTCTGCAGACTGACAGTGGGCTCGTTATCCTCAATCCGCAGGGGCTCCCGGACACCCCCGTTGGAGGGGCCTAGGCCGGCAATACCGGAACGCACTTCGGTCAGTGCAAAGCGGAAAGCCTCAAGGCGCTCCGGTTCCAGGTCGTCAATGACTTCCAGGCGTACATAACACTCGGTAATGCCGGGTTCGAGGGTCAGTACACCTTTGGTGTAGAGACCATCCGCATCCTGTTGATACTCCACATACTCGGGGCCCGGCAGCGCTGGAGCACTGCCACTGCCAAGAGCAACGATGTCGCGGCCAATAATGGCCTCGTCGGAATTTGCCAGGCCAGCATCACAGCGTTGATGAGTGGGACTGAAGCCTTTATCGCAACGATTAGGGTCGAAATTGGAGCGCAGTTCAAAAGCCACCTTGATACGAGTCACCGATGGCTGATCCAGATTCACCTGAACCAGCACCGGGCGCGTAACGGAGGTTTTTTCAGACGTCTCGGTGAAGGCGCCCTCATCGTCGTATAAATTGACGGAATAGGTATGTTCTCCAGGTTCGCCTACGTAGGGCCGCTCGCACTGGAAATCCGGTTTTTCTTCTTCCTCGTTTCCATCGCCCTCCCCGTCACCGTCGTTTTCATCCGCTTCGGGCGGCGCTTCGGAGTAGTCCTGGCTGACTACACTTAACTGGTTTTCCTGGACCTCGATGCTGAAAGGCTGAGCGCCCAGAGTATCCCTGTCATTCCCGACCAGATTGATTCGGGTGGTTCTGCCCAGGTCATCCCTGCCGCGCTGACCACCGGTAATGCCAGGAACCCCACGCATGATAATGCCCTGGCGGGCATCATTGTTGAGGCCTTCCAGTGCCAGCCAGGACGGCGCGTTGGTCAGCGAATAATCAAGAATATTGTCCTTGTCGGTGGCACCAAAATTATAGGCGTACTCAACGCCAAGATAGGCATCCTCCGGTGGCACACCAATGATGACGGGATCCTCGGAATCCTGTTCGGTTTTACACCCAGACAGAAGAAACAGCAGCATCAGCAAAGTGGCAGCAGGCGTCATGGAGCTGGAAAGCCGGGAAAACGTGAGGGAACAGGAATCGGCGCGCATATAAAGTCCGTTTCAGAGCTTTGTTTTTATGGGTGCTTTACACACCGTTACAGAACGGACTTATGGTAATCAATTTGAACGAGGGGGGATCTGCGCGAGTTCTCAGATTCAAACCACGGGAGCACCTGCCCCGTCAGGCGATACCGTGACGGGTCAGAAATTCGATAAAGGCCTCATCGCCCAGAACCTTCACGCCAAGCTGCTCTGCTTTGGCAAGCTTGGACCCGGCCGCTTCACCAGCCACGACGCAGGCCGTTTTGGCCGAAACACTGCCTGCCACTTTTGCTCCCAGGCTTTCCAGATGGGCTTTGGCTTCATCGCGGGTCATGGTGGACAGGGTTCCGGTCAGCACCCAGGTCTCGCCTTTCAGTGGTTTCTCAGCAGCAGTGATCTCTTCTTCCTGCCATTGCACGCCGGCTTCTTTCAGCGCCTGAAGGGTCTCGTTATTGTGGGTCTGGTCAAAAAAGCTGCGAATGTGGCCCGCCACAATCGGGCCTACGTCAGGCACCGCCTGGAGGGATTCCTCATCGGCCTGACTGATCGCTTCAAGACTGCCAAAGTGGCTGGCAACGGCTTTCGCGGTTGCTTCACCAACTTCGCGGATACCCAGGGCATACAGGAACTTCCAGAGCACCGGGTTTCGGGACTGGTCGATAGCCTGAATCAGGTTGCTGGCGGACTTGTCACCCATCCTTTCCAGGCCCGTCAGGTCCGATTTTTTCAGCCGGTACAGATCGGCAATCGTGGTCACAAGCCCCCGGTCCACCAGAATATCAATCCATTTGTCGCCAAGGCCCTCAATATCCAGGGCCTTGCGTGAGGCGTAATGGCGGATCGCCTCCTTGCGCTGGGCCGGACAGAACAGACCACCGGAGCAGCGAGCGACCGCTTCGCCTTCAATCTGGACGATATCAGAATGGCAGACCGGGCAATCCGGTGGCAGGGTGACCACCTCCGCACTATCCGGGCGCCGTTCGACAAGTACCTTGACCACTTGCGGAATCACATCCCCTGCCCGCCGGACAAACACAGTGTCGCCGATCCGGACGTCAAGCCGCTGGATCTCATCCATGTTGTGAAGGGTGGCATTGCTCACGGTCACACCACCCACAAACACGGGTTTCAGGCGGGCAACAGGGGTGATCGCACCGGTTCTGCCCACCTGGAATTCAACATCTTCAATAACGGTCAGTTCTTCCTGGGCCGGAAATTTCTGGGCGATGGCCCAGCGGGGGGCTCTGGAAACAAAGCCAAGCTGCTGCTGCAACGCCAGACTGTTCACCTTGAAGACGATGCCGTCTATTTCGTAGGGCAGGTCATTGCGTTTTTCCAGCAGGTCACGGTAGGCACCCAGGCAGGCCTCGACACCCTTGACCAGGCGCATCTCCGGGTTGGTCCTGAAACCCCAGTTCTTGACCCGCTCCAGACCCTCCCAGTGGGTGGGCGGCATGGCGCTTTCATCTTCCAGTGCCACACTGTAGGCGCACATTTCCAGTGGTCGACGGGCGGTTACCGACGGTTTTTTCTGGCGCAGGCTGCCGGCGGCCGCATTGCGGGGGTTCACAAACGTTTTTTCGCCCCTCGCGGTCAGCGACTGATTGAGTTTCTCAAAACCGGATTTCGGCATGTAGACCTCGCCGCGCACCTCTACCAGCCCGGGAACCCTGTTCCCTCTCAGTCGCAGCGGCACCGAAGGTATGGTGCGAATATTTTCGGTGATGTCCTCGCCGGTATATCCGTCGCCCCGTGTCGCCGCGCGCAGCAGCACTCCGTTTTCATAATGCAGGCTGACTGCAAGGCCATCCAGTTTGGGCTCACATACATACTCAACCTCATCATCAGACTTCAGACGGTCCCTGATGCGGCGATCAAAATCCCTGAGCTCATCGTCAGAGAAAGCGTTGTCCAGGGATAGCATGGGAATACGGTGTGTCACCGCTTCAAACGTTGTTTCGGCCGACCCGCCTACCCGACGGGTTGGTGAATCCGGTGTCTTTAACGAGGGGTGTGCCTGTTCCAGCGCCTGCAGCTCGCGAAACAGCCGGTCATACTCTGCATCCGGAATCTGGGGATCATCCAGCACGTAGTAACGGTAATTATGATCGGTCAGGCGTTGACGAAGGTCTTCCGCGCGCTGGATATCATTGGGAGTCGGCTGGTCTGTCATTTTCCCGGGGATCGTTTTTTGCGCTCGAATTCGCGAATTCGCTGACGACAGTGTTCAATGGTTTGCGCAGTCATCACGCTGCGGCGTTCGTCTTTCAGTTCGCCCCCAAGGTTGCGCACGACACACTGGGCCGTTTCCAGCATGAACTCGAAGGCCTGCAGGGAATTGGTCGGCCCCGGCAGGCTCATGAAAAAGCTGATGCCCGGCGTGGAAAGTGCCGCCATATCTTCCGGGCGGAAGGTCCCGGGTTCAACAGCACTGGCAACACTGAACTGAACCGGGCTGTGGGTATCGGTCTGTTCATGACGGTGATAGATATCCAGGTCACCGTGCTGCAGCCCACAGGCCTCGAACAGGTCTTTCAGTTTGGTGCCGCTGAAGTTCTGTCCAGCCTTGGCAAGCACATTAATCACCACCACTTCCCTTGCTTCCGGGCGATTGGCACCGGCAAGCGGTTGGTCAGATTTTGCCTGCGCGGGTCTGCGTCGGGCCGTATCTTCCTCTACCTCGGTGGTAATAACCGGCGGTTCCGGCCTGGGTTCAGAGGCTTTCCCGGGCGCTGGTTCCTGCTTGCGGACCACTCGGGGCTCGCCGACTATGCCGTCGTCTTCAAAGGGCGCATCAGCCTCTTCAGGTGCTGAATTCCAACCCGCTTCAACGTCCAGATCGCTTTCGTCGCGGCTGGCAGAAAAGCTTTCGCTGTAATCGTTTTCAACATCGCTACTACGGGGTTCAGGCTCCGGCTCCGGCTCCGGTTCCGCTTTTGTTCTGCTATCAGTCACCGGGCGGGTCGGTTTTTGTGGCGGGTTTCCGAAACGGGGTTTGTGGGGCTTCACATAGCCGCGGTCTTCCAAAGTATCCCGGGAAATGGTTCTGGCACCGCCGTTTGGCAATTCCGGATTGAAATCCTTGTCCAATGGGGATGGATCAAGATCGTCCGCGCCCATTCCGGAGGAGATCGCGACGGATTCCTTACGTGCCCGGCGCATGCGGCGGAGCCCATCAATGACGACCCCGATGATCACGAGGGAGCCGATGGCAATTAACCATTCCCTAAGAGACATAATCCGACTGTCCTGTTTGCGATACCTATAACGCGCTACTCTATGAAAACGCTCATTTGAATACAACGCTTGCTGGCCCTACATGGCCGTTTTGTCATGCGTCCCAGGGTCATTCATTGCTCAGGCCTGGGCCAGCGCCGCTGCCTCATCGACATCAACGGATACCAACCGCGAGCACCCCGGTTCATGCATGGTTACCCCCATTAACTGGTCCGCCATTTCCATGGCGATCTTGTTGTGGGTGATGTAGATAAACTGCACCTGACTGGACATTTCCTTGACCATTTTTGCATAACGCCCAACGTTAGCATCGTCCAGCGGGGCATCTACCTCGTCCAGCATACAGAAAGGCGCGGGATTGAGCTGGAAAATAGAGAAAACCAGTGCAATGGCGGTCAGAGCCTTTTCACCGCCAGACAGCAGATGAATGGTACTGTTCTTCTTGCCCGGTGGCCTCGCCATGATGGTAACACCGGTTTCCAGCAGGTCTTCTCCGGTCAGTTCCAGGTAGGCATTGCCGCCGCCGAACACTTTGGGAAACAGGGCCTGAAGCCCGCCATTCACTTTGTCGAAGGTTTCCTTGAAGCGCTGTCGGGTTTCGCGGTCAATTTTACGCATGGCATTGTCCAGGGTTTCCAGCGCCTCCCGAAGGTCTTCATCCTGGCTGTCGAGGTATTGCTTGCGCTCGCTCTGCACCTGATATTCTTCAATAGCGGCCAGGTTGATGGCGCCCAGGCGCTGAATTCGCGACCCTATCTTTTCCAGTTCTTCAGTCCAGGCCTGCTCTGTTGCGTCTTCCGGTAGTGCATCCACCACCTCCTGCAGATGTACATCCAGCTCTTTCAGCTGATCCAAATGCTGGGCCGCGCGGATATCCGTGGCCTGGGATTCCATTTTCACTTTTTCAAGCTTCGTCCTGACATCCTGAATCTGATGTTCGACCCGGCTTCTGCCCTGCTCACGTTCGCGCACATCGCGATCAATTTCCTCGAGCGCGTCACGGGCTGCCGACAACTTCTGCTCTTCGGCCAGGCGGCGTTCCAGAAGCCCTTCCAGTTGCATCTGAAGGTCTTCAATCGGCTCTTCGGCGGTCTCGCGGCTCTCCCTGAGGAATTCAAGACGCTCTTCCAGGCGCTCTTTCTGTAACTGCATGCGCTCCAGAGTCTGCCTCAGGCCATCCCGCTGGCTGTGCAGAGACTGCAACTGAAGCTGCAACTGATGGGCGCGGTCACGATCGTGACGGGCTGCCTGGCGAAGACGGTCCAGGGTTTCCCGCAGACTGTCACGCTGCTCCAGAAGGCGCTCCTTTTCCTCATCGCCGGTTTCCGTGGCGGCCAGGGCCTGTTGCCACTCTTCACGGGCCTCAAGCAACTGTTCCTGCTGCTCTTCCAGTTGCAGGGCGACATCGCCCATATCTTCTTCAATCCGGTACAGACGGTCTTCAATCTGTTCTGTTCTGGCTCTGATCCCGCTGACCCGGGAAGCCAGCGACGACAGTTCCCGCTCAACTTCCGCCTGCTCGGCCTGGGCCGCCTCCCGGGCGGATTCGGCTTTCTCTGCGGTTTCCTGGTATTGCTCCAGTGTTACCTCCACCGATTCAAGGCGAATCTCTGCCTGATCAAGCTCTTCCGCCAGTTCGGTAACTTTCTTCTGCCGCTCGATGACACCAACGTGAGCGGACTCTGAATCCGGCATAAGTACCCAGTCTTTTGCCAGCCAGGCCCCCTCGGGCGTGATGATGCTTATCCCCGGCTCTAACTGCCCCTGCCGACCAAGGGCCTCATCAAGCGTCTCTGCGGTTTCAACCATGGCCAGCGCAGCCATCATGCCGCCGGCGCCGCTGACCTTCGCAGCCAGGCTGCGCCCGGCTGCCTGAATGCCGGTCCCATGTTCACTGACGATGGCCAGGCCGCGAGGGGCGTTGGCCAGCTCGCTCTGGATGGAATCGAAGCCGGGAACACTCATCCCCTGGCTGAATCGGCCAATGACCTGTTCAACCGCGAATTCCCAACCATTCTCGATCTTAAGGCGCCTTGCCAGACGGTTGTTATCACCAAGATTCCGACCCGACAGCCAGTCTTTCAGGGCTTCATTTTCGCCACCGAGCTGCTCGTCCAATAATGCCTGCTGTGAGTCCAGTGACGCCCGCAGGCTCTGGACAGTCTGCCGCGCCTCGGTTGCTGAGGCTTCGGCTTCCCGCTGCTGGTAGCGCGCTTCCTGCAGTTCATCCTGCAAGGCCGCAATGCGCTCCGCTGATTCATCCCGGCGCAGTTCGAGGGTTTCCTGCTGTTCAACCATCTCGTCCAGCTGTGCCCGGTCCAGCTGTTCGTCCAGCAGCCTCTTTTCATCGCCCATGCGTTGCTGACGGTTGCGAAGCTGTTCTATGGCATTTTCCAGAGACTGAATGCGGGACTGGGACAATTCCGCCTGTCGCCTCGAATCTGACGCGCGGGCGCTGAAATTCTCCCATTGGTGCTGCCACTCGCTCATGGCTTCTTCAGCCTGCTGAAGCTGTTCACCGGATTCTTCAGAGGTCAGGCTCAGGGTTTCCAGTTCAGGCTCAAGTTCGTTGAGCTCTTCCTGAATCGACGCCAGCTTGTGCTCATCCTGTTCCAGCTCGCGGGCCAGCTCCCGCTGGTTCGCCATGGCCTGATCCAGTTCCGCGGCGGTCTGGCGGCTGCGCTCTTTCTGGTGTTCAACGCTCTGTTCTACACGCGCTATATCGGCGCCCGCTTCATAGTATTTTGCCTGGGCTCGATTGAAATGTTCATTGCGCTCCTGGTGGCTTTCCCGAAGATTTTCCAGGGATGTTTCCAGGTTTACCCTTTCAGTAAGGTGCTTTTCCAGTTCCAGCTCGGTGTCACGGATACGGGCCCGGGAGTTCTGGAGTTCCTGGTCCAGTGACTGCCAGCGCAGCACCGTCAGCTCGGCTTTTTTCTGACGCTCTTCCTGCTTGTAATTGCGGTATTTCTCGGCGGCTTCAGCCTGTCTTTGCAGATGCTGTAACTGTCGACCCAGTTCATCGCGCAGGTCGGTCAGGCGTTCCAGGTTTTCCTGGGTGCGCCGAATCCGGCTCTCGGTTTCCTTCCGGCGTTCTTTGTATTTGGATATGCCGGCAGCTTCCTCGATATAGACTCGCAGCTCTTCCGGCTTGGCCTCGATCAGGCGGGAAATCATGCCCTGTTCGATAATGGCATAGCTCCGCGGGCCCAGACCGGTGCCCAGAAACAGATCGGTAATATCACGCCGTCGGCAACGTGAACCGTTCAGGAAATATTCTGATTGCCCTTCCCTGGACACCCGACGACGAACGGAAATCTCATTGAACTGGGCAAATTCACCGGGCGCTGAGCCGTCGCTGTTATCAAAAACCAGTTCAATCGAGGCCTGGCCAACGGGCTTTCGGGCACTCGAGCCGTTGAAGATTACGTCAGTCATCGACTCGCCACGGAGGTACTTGGCCGAGCTTTCGCCCATAACCCAACGAACTGCGTCGATGATGTTTGACTTGCCACAGCCGTTCGGACCAACAACGGAGGTCAGATTGGTGGGAAATGGCACTGTCGTGGGGTCGACAAACGATTTGAAACCGGCCAGCTTGATCGACTTGAGGCGCATATCAGGCAGTTACTCCTGTCCCGAGAATACTGAGCACCTGCTGGCGCTGGTGTTCACCGAAATCACGGATACCCTGTTCCAGTCCTGCCGGGTCATCAGCGGCTGCGGCTTCGGCAAGTTGTTGGAAAAAACGGGCGGTAGAGTCCAACTCTTCACGAAAGTTTTCAAGTGCCACAAAGTAGGTTCGGCTGATAGCAGGCCTGAAATTCTCCAGGGTTTCCTCAAGAAACGGGTTTTCAACCAGCTCATAGGCATATCGCATGACTCCGAAACCCGCCTCGATCACTTTTTCCGCCGCATCTCTGCCGGGTGAGTTGAGTGCATCAATGACCGCCTGCAGTTCACGCACCTGGCCCATCACCCCGGTCAGTTCCCGACCGGACCAGCGCTCGAGCACTTTTCGCCCGAGCATGCACAGCAGGTTGATGTAGATATCGTAGAGACTGTTTACCAGTTCCGGGGTCAACCTGGATACCACGGCACCCCTGCGCGGGAAAATATCCACCAGATGTCTGCGCTGCAGAATCAACAGCGCCTCACGAACTGAACCCCGGCTGACGTTCAGGTCACCGGCCACTTTCAGTTCCTGGATTCTTGCGCCAGGCGCCAGGTCGCCAGTGACAATACGCTGGCCAAGGTGCTGGGCAATCTGCTCGGACAGACTTTCGGGGGCCTGAAACCTCATAATCCTGAATGATCCCTTTCAACGGACGCCGGAACAATAAGCTGGAAAGTTTATCACAGCGATGAGTCAGCCCAATCCTTTTGCGTGGATTTTCCGGGAAGATAAACCAGTGGAAATTCTTTGCCAGTTTTTTGGCGGCACGCCATGAAATTTAGCCGCTAGCTTCCGCTCCAGGTTTAAGTATTTGCTTTATGCCATTGCTTTATATGTTTTTTTAATTTTTGGCAAGCCCTGTGCTTTAACGAAGCAAACACTAAACAGGTCGTGAACCGTGAAGCATATCCCAACGATCCAAAGCGTCGCCGGAAACCCACGTAAACTGGCAACGCTGATGCAGACCCACAAAGACTGGAATGAGTCACCGGACGTGCTGACGCGGCTGACACGCCGCCTGTCGACCACACTCAGTCTTGAGACCCAGATGGGCATTCTCGCCGAAGAAATCAACGACGTGATTCCCTTCGACTGCATGACCTACCGGCACCAGATTGCCGCCCGCGACTTTGTCTATGCCACCGGCATGGGCGGCCCTCATCGTTGCGATTACCGCCTGAATCTGGAGGGTCAGTTTTACGGATCACTGACCTTCACCCGCAATAAACGGTTCGCTGAAAAAGAAATGGAAGGCATTGAGCTGATTCTGAGCGCCGCCATCTGCCCGATTCGCAACGCCTGCATGTACCTCACCGTTGAACAGGCTGCCCTGACGGACGCCCTGACCGGCATCCCCAACAAACGTGCCATGGACGATGCCCTGGCAAGGGCGACCTCTTTGGGCGATCGGCATGGGCAGGAAAATTCGCTGATCCTTTGCGATCTGGACCGGTTCAAGGCCATCAATGACCGTCACGGGCACATTGTTGGCGACCACGTTTTGCAGCTGGCGGCTGCCGAATTACAGAAAGCCATCAGGACATCGGATGAAGTCTACCGCTTTGGCGGTGAAGAGTTCGCCATTCTGCTACCCCAGACTGACGAGGCCGATGCCCGGGTTGTTGCTGATCGTATCCGACAGTTTGTAAACAGTATCCGCGTCAATTGTGGCGAAACAGACATTGAAGTCACCACCAGCTGCGGTGTCGCCATGCGTCTTCAGGATGAAAGCACGGACCAATGGCTGGCACGGACCGATGAAGCTCTCTACCGGGCCAAAGCGGCTGGCCGCAACTGCACCCGGGTGTTCCCTGCCATTAACCCTGCCTGAGCCGGAAATTAGCGCTTCTTTCTGACCGGCTTGCGTTCCGTATCTGTTTTTTCAGAGGGTGAACCCGACACCTGCCACCTTGGTGTGCCCGGTTTGCGCCTTGCCGGAGCTGCCTGTTTCTTGCGCTTGCGGTCGTGAGCCTTCTGTTCTGACGGTGTCTTGGCAGGAATGGCAACCGGTTCAAGCCCTACCGACCGGCTCAGCGTATCCACGGCTTTCTGGTCAAGTTCCTCCCACTTACCCATCACCAGGCGGCTGGGCAGAAAAACAGGGCCGTACCGGACTCTTTTAAGGCGGCTGACCCGCACCCCCTGGGACTCCCAGAGGCGCCTGACCTCCCGGTTCCTGCCCTCCATCAGGGTAACGTGGTACCACTGGTTGATGCCCTTGCCGCCGGCTTCGGAAATATCGGTGAAGCGGGCGGTGCCATCGTCCAGCATGACCCCCTCGGACAGCCTCTTGATCATGGCTTCATCCACTTCCCCGAACACCCGAACTGCGTATTCACGATCAACCTGTCGTGACGGATGCATTAGCCGGTTCGCCAATTCCCCGTCTGTGGTGAACAGCACCAGACCGGTGGTATTGATGTCCAGGCGACCGATGGCAATCCAGCGATGGTCCGGAAGTCTTGGCAGGCGGTCAAAGACCGTCGGCCGTCCCTCGGGGTCGCGCCTTGTGGTCACCTCACCTTCCGGTTTGTTATAGATCAGTACCCGCCGCAGTACCTCGGCGCCCGCAGCAATGTCCAGCCGCTTTCCGTCCAGTTCTATCCGGTCTTTCACTGAGGCTTTCTGGCCCGGCGCAACGGGCTCACCATTGATTTGCAGCCGGCCGGCCTCGATCCAGCTCTCGACCTCCCGTCGGGAACCAACACCGGCCCGCGCCAATAACTTCTGGATACGCTCGGGGCCCTCTACGGATGGGGCTTCAGAGGTTCTGGATACCGGTTTTTGGGGGCGATCAGCCGCCATGAATACATCCTTTCGATTAGAAGTGCCAAAGTGGCAAAATCAGTGAAGTGTCTGGTCCGGATCTGCCGACGGCCCCGACTCGGTGGCGGGAGTTTCGTCATCAGACGACGCAGCCTCAAATTCAATTTCCGCCTGCATGTTCTTTTCAATTTCGCGCCCGATTTCTTCCAGGTCACGGATTTCAGATAAGGGCGGCAGTTGGTCAAGGCCCTGAAGGTTGAAATAATCCAGGAACTGGCGCGTAGTGGCATACATTGCCGGCCGCCCGGGCACGTCCCTATGGCCAACCACCCTCACCCACTCCCGTTCCTGAAGGGTCCGGATGATGTTACTGCTGACGGTTACGCCACGAATGTCTTCAATTTCACCACGGGTAATAGGCTGCCGATACGCAATCAGGGCCAGAGTTTCCAGCAGAGCTCGGGAATAGCGCTGGGGTTTTTCTTCGAACAGTTTTCCTACCCAGGGTGCATAGGCTTCACGAACCTGAAGCCGGTAGCCGCTGGCCACCTTTTTCAGCTCGAAGCCGCGACCAACGCAGGCTGAATCCAGAAGCACCATCACATGCTCCATTACCTGGCGCGCCGGGCGTTCGTGTTCGTCAAACAGTTCCCTCAGCTGGTCAAGAGACATGGGCTTGCCAGCTGCAAGCAGGGCTGCTTCGGTGATTGCCTGGATTTTCCGCAGATTCTCTTCGTTCATAAGTCGGCTCTCAACTCAGCTGACGGCTTTCAATTCAGCTGACGGCTCTTGCCCGCACGTGTATCGGGCCAAGCACCTCAGCCTGCACCACTTCAATTAGCTGTTCCTTGACCAGTTCGAGGGTCGCCAGAAAGCTGACAACCACCCCGAGTTTGCCCTCTTCCGGGGTAAACAGGCTTTCAAAAGTCACAAACCGGTCGTCTTCCAGCATGGCGAGAATGGCGGACATTCGCTCACGGGTGGATAGCCTTTCCCGTTCAACGTGATGGCTTGTAAAAAGGTCCGCCCGGGCCAGAACACCCCGAAGAGCCAACAGCATTTCCCGCAGATCGACGTCCGGATGAGTCTGGCTTGAGGGTAATCTGGGCAAGGCTGCCGAGCCTGAAAAAGTATCCCGCTCCTGCCTGGGCAACTGGTCAATATCTTCAGCCGCCTGCTTGAAACGCTCATACTGTTGCAGACGGCGTATCAGCTCGGCCCTCGGGTCAATCTCCTCGTCGTCCTCGCTTTCCTGGCGAGGCAAAAGCATCCGGGACTTGATCTCTGCAAGCGTGGCCGCCATCACCAGATATTCCGCCGCCAGTTCGAACCGCATTGCCTCAACGGCACCGATGTAATCCATGTACTGACGGGTTATTTCGCTCACATCAATGTCCAGAATGTCCATATTCTGTCGACGAATCAGGTACAGAAGCAGGTCCAGCGGGCCTTCAAACGCTTCCAGAAATACCGCCAGGGCATCCGGCGGTATGTAAAGATCGTTGGGCAGATCGACCACAGGTTTGCCCGACACCCGCGCCAGTGGCGACCGGTGTTCAGTCGACGCTGCTGGCTCCTCGGCGGGTAACTTGCCTGTGGTTTCTTCCGTCATGCACTCTCCTGACCGCTCAGCGGTAACTCAGCCCCATGGCCGACCTGACCTCTTCCAGCGTATCCCGGGCGGCATCGCGAGCGTGCTCATTGCCTTCTTCAATAATGGCCCTGACCAGATCCGGATTACCCTCGTATTCTTCTGCCCGCTCGTGTAATGGCTTCTGCTCTTCCACGATGGCGTCAATCAGCGGCTTTTTGCACTCGAGACAACCAATACCGGCGCTGCGGCAACCGGTCTGCACCCATTCCCGGGTTTTATCATCCGAATAGACTTTGTGCAGGCCCCAGACCGGGCATTTCTCCGGCTCGCCCGGATCCGTGCGGCGAACGCGCTGGGGGTCCGTCTGCATGGTTCGAACCTTCTGGGAAACGGAATCCGGGTCCTCCCGCAGGCCTATGTAATTATTGTAGGACTTGGACATCTTCTGGCCGTCCAGGCCCGGCATTTTCGAGTCTGGCGTCAACAGGGGCTGGGGCTCAGGCAGGATCACCTTGCCGCCGCCCTCGATGTAACCGTAAAGGCGCTCTCGGTCGCCCAGCGAGATATTCTGCTGTTCTTTCAACAGTGCCCTGGCGGTCTCCAGAGCCTCCATATCACCTTCTTCCTGATACCGCTTCTTGAGTGTACGGTACAGTTTGGCGTTCTTTTTACCCATCTTGACGATGGCGCCCTCGGCCTGCTCTTCAAATCCAGGCTCGCGCCCGTAGATGTGATTGAAGCGGCGCGCGATTTCCCGGGTAATTTCAACATGGGAAACCTGATCAGCACCCACCGGCACCCGGCCGGCTCGATACATCAGAATGTCTGCGCTCTGCAGCAGTGGGTACCCCAGAAAGCCATAGGTCGCCAGATCTTTTTCGCGCAGTTTTTCCTGCTGGTCTTTATAAGTGGGAATCCGCTCGAGCCAGCCAAGCGGCGTGATCATCGACAGCAGCAAGTGCAGTTCGGCGTGCTCAGGCACTTTGGACTGGATAAACATGGTTGACGATCCGGGGTTCACTCCGGCAGCCAACCAGTCGATGACCATATCCCAGACACTCTGCTCAATGCCGCTTGGATCGTCGTAATTGGTGGTAAGCGCGTGCCAGTCGGCGACAAAGAAGAAGCACTCGAATTCATGCTGGAGTTTCACCCAGTTCTTCAGAACACCGTGATAATGGCCAAGGTGCAACTTTCCGGTGGGACGCATGCCGGACAGTATCCGTTGCTGGGAATCTACAGAACTCAAAGCAAGAACTCCTTTGTAAGATTTGATCATCCGCCTTTTGGCAGACGACCGGGCATTATAGTCTGATGAAGGTCCTGCGTTAAACAAAAAGCCCCCGGAAGTCCGACATGCAGACCCGGGGGCTTGTTGCAGACAGGCTGGTTTACCAGCCGGTCACTTCTTTCAGAGCCTTGCCGATATCGGCAAGGCTGCGAACGGTTTTGACGCCCGCATCGTTCAGGGCGGCGAATTTTTCATCCGCAGTGCCCTTACCGCCAGAAATAATCGCACCGGCATGACCCATACGTTTGCCCGGGGGCGCAGTAACGCCAGCAATGTAGGCAACTACAGGTTTGGTCACGTTGGCCTTGATGAAGGCTGCCGCTTCCTCTTCCGCAGTACCGCCGATTTCACCGATCATGACGATGGCTTCGGTCTGCGGATCGTCCTGCAACAACTGCAGAATATCGATGAAGTTGGAACCCGGAATCGGGTCGCCACCAATACCAACACAGGTGGACTGGCCAAAACCGAAGTCTGTGGTCTGCTTGACCGCTTCATAGGTCAGCGTGCCTGAACGGGACACGATACCAACCTTACCCGGCTGGTGGATGTGCCCTGGCATAATGCCGATCTTGCACTGGTCCGGCGTAATCACACCCGGGCAGTTCGGCCCGATCATACGGACGCCTTTCCGATCCACGTACTCTTTGGCATAGAGCATGTCGATGGTCGGGATGCCTTCGGTGATACACACAATCAGCTCGATACCGGCATCCGCCGCTTCGATGATGGCATCCTTACAGAACGGAGCTGGTACATAGATGACCGTTGCCTGGGCACCGGTTTTCTCAACGGCTTCGCGAACCGTGTTGAATACCGGCAGGCCAAGATGCTCAGTGCCGCCTTTGCCGGGGCTTACGCCACCGACCATGTTTGTGCCATAGGCAATGGCCTGCTCGGAGTGAAACGTACCCTGAGCGCCGGTGAAGCCCTGGCAGATAACCTTGGTGTCTTTATTGATCAGGATACTCATTATTTGCCCTCCGCGGCTTTAACGACTTGCTCTGCGGCATTGGCCAGACTGGTTGCGGCAATGATGTTCAGGCCGCTGTCTTTCAGTACCTGAGTACCCTTTTCAGCATTATTGCCTTCCAGACGCACAACAACCGGCACTTTAACGCCCACTTCCTTGACCGCACCGATAATGCCCTCGGCGATCATGTCGCAGCGCACTATGCCGCCGAATATGTTGACCAGAACGGCCTTGACGTTATCGTCAGACAGAATGATCTTGAATGCTTCGGAAACCCGCTCTTTGGTTGCGCCGCCCCCCACGTCGAGGAAGTTAGCCGGCTGGCCGCCAGAGAGTTTGATGATATCCATGGTGCCCATGGCCAGACCCGCACCGTTGACCATGCAACCGATATTACCTTCCAGGGCAACATAGTTCAGTTCCCATTTTGCAGCTTCCGCTTCACGGGAATCTTCCTGGGAAGGATCGTGCATTTCCTGGATTTTCTTCTGACGGTATAGCGCGTTGCCATCTACCCCAATCTTGGCGTCCAGACAGTGCAGGTCACCGGCCGGCGTGATAACCAGCGGGTTGATTTCCAGCAGTGCCAGGTCACGCTCTTCAAAGAGCTTTGCCAGACCCAGGAAAATCTTGGTGAACTGGCCAATCTGCTTGCCTTCCAGGCCAAGTTTGAACGCCAGTTCGCGGCCCTGATAGGGCTGCGCGCCAACCAGAGGATCAACCTCCGCCCGGAGGATTTTTTCTGGCGTCTCTTCGGCGACCTTTTCAATTTCAACGCCGCCCTCGGTGGACGCCATGAAAACAATCCGACGACTGCCACGGTCAACAACCGCGCCCAGATAAAGCTCCTGGTCAATGTCGGTCAACGATTCAACAAGGATTTTGCTGACCGGCTGACCATGCTCGTCGGTCTGGTAGGTCACCAGATTCTTGCCCAGCCACTGCTCGGCGAAAGCGCGAATCTCGTCCTTGCTTTTGACCAGCTTTACGCCACCGGCCTTACCACGGCCACCGGCATGGACCTGAGCCTTGACAACCCATGCATCACCGCCGATCTCGTCAGCAGCCGCGACGGCGTCCTTTGGCGTATCACAGGCAATGCCCTTGGATACTGGCAGGCCATATTCAGCAAATAGCTGCTTGCCCTGATATTCATGCAAATTCATAGTCTATGTCCCGCTATTTGATGGAGGATAGCAGTGGGGCGCCTTCGTTGGCGCCCCCTGGTTTCCCGTTTCGCGTTACTTCTTTTTACGACGGTTGGCGACGTGAATAGCGCCGCCGTCAACGGCCAGTGCTGCTTCGTGTACCGATTCGGAGAGAGTCGGATGGGCGAAACAGGTCAGGGCCAGATCTTCAGCACTGGAGCCGAACTCCATCGCAATCACGCCCTGCGCCACGATTTCTGAGGCCTGCGGGCCTACGACGTGGAAGCCGAGAATACGGTCGGTTTTTTCATCCGCAATGATCTTGACCATACCGGACGCCGAGTTTGCCGCCATGGCGCGGCCATTCGCAGCAAACGGGAAAACGCCGGTTTTGTAAGCTTCGCCTGCGGACTTCAACTCTTCTTCTGTCTTGCCAACCCAGGCAACTTCCGGGAAGGTGTAGATGACGTTGGGGATGCAGTCATAGTTCACCTGCGGCTTATGCCCGGCGATACGCTCAGCAACCATCACGCCCTCTTCTGACGCCTTGTGCGCCAGCATTGGCCCACGAACCACGTCACCAACGGCCCAGACGCCCGGCGCTTCGGTCTTGCAGGTATCATCAACGAAAATGAAGCCGCGCTCGTCCATCTGCACGCCGGCATCTTCTGACAGCAGGTTGTCGGTGTAAGGCCGACGGCCAACAGCCACAATCAGCTTGTCAAACTTCTGCTCCTGCTTGCCATTGGAGTCCTCATAGGTGACGTTGACCAGCTTGCGCTTCACCTCAGCGCCGGTCATACGGGCGCCCATGATGATGTTCAGCCCCTGCTTCTGGAACTGTTTCAGTGTGTCTTTGGCAATCTGCTGATCCACCGCGGGCAGGAAGGTGTCCACCGCTTCAAGGACGGTTACTTCGGCGCCGAGTCTTGCCCAGACGCTGCCCAGCTCAAGACCGATAACACCGGCGCCAATAACACCAAGACGCTTGGGAACCTCGTCAAATTCCAGCGCGCCTTCGGAATCAACAATGTATTCACCGTCGAACGGTGCCGGCGGGATCTGGATCGGCTTCGAACCACTGGCCAGGATCACGTTATCCGCTTCATACTTGGTGACTTTGCCGTCTTTATCGGTAACCTCAACCACACGGTTAGCCAGCAGTTTGCCGTGACCGTGGATTGAGGTAACGCCGTTGGCCTTGAACAGGCCGCCAATACCACCGGTCAGTTGCTTCACAATACCGCTTTTGCGTTCCATCATCTTGCCGATGTCAATTTTGACATCCTTGGCAATAATGCCCTGCATCTCAAAGCCATGATTGGCTTCTTCAAACTTATGAGAAATCTCGAGCAGAGCCTTGGACGGAATGCAGCCCACGTTCAGGCAGGTGCCACCCAGAACCTGGCTTTTACCGTCCTCGGAGGTCCAGGATTCCACACAGGCAGTTTTCAGCCCCAACTGGGCCGCCTTGATAGCAGCAACGTAACCGCCGGGACCGGCACCAATAACAATGACGTCATATTTGTCAGACATAGTTAACCCTGTTTCCTGATTCGTTAAGTGAACGCTTAGACATCCAGCAGAATGCGCGCCGGGTCTTCGAGCATTTCCTTGATCGCTACGAGGAACTGAACCGCTTCTTTGCCGTCAATCATGCGGTGATCATAAGACAGCGCCAGATACATCATTGGCTGAACCACCACCTGGCCGTTCACTGCCATCGGCCGCTCCTGGATCTTGTGCATGCCAAGGATGGCCGTCTGGGGCGGGTTGAGAATCGGTGTTGAAATCAACGACCCGAAAATACCACCGTTGGTAATGGTGAAGGTACCGCCGGTCATGTCTTCAATGCCCAGCTTGCCGTCTTTGGCCTTGGTGCCGTATTCGACAATTTTCTTCTCGATGTCGGCCAGGCCAAGCCCGTCAACGTCACGCACAACCGGCACAACCAGGCCGCGCTCGGTGGAGACCGCAACACCGATATCCTGATAGCCGTGATACACCATGTCGTTGCCATCGATGGATGCGTTTACCGCTGGGAAACGCTTCAGGGCCTCAGTGGCAGCTTTGGCGAAGAACGACATAAAGCCGAGCTTGATACCATGGCGCTTTTCAAAGCTTTCCTTGTACTGCTTGCGCAGTTCCATCACCGGGCCCATGTTGACCTCGTTGAAGGTGGTCAGCATCGCGGCGGTCTGCTGGGCGTTCACCAGGCGCTTGGCGATGCTGGCGCGCAGGCGGGTCATGGGAACACGCTTTTCAGGGCGTTCGCCCTGCTGAACGTTCACCTCAGGCATGTCGCCAACCGGCGCCGCCGCTTTGGATGACCCACTGGAGCTCTTGGCCGCATCCACATGATTCTGAACGTCTTCTTTGGTTACGCGACCGTCTTTTCCGGTGCCTTTGATGCTGGCCGGGTCAACATTGTTTTCCTCAGCAAGTTTTCTGGCCGCAGGGCTCAGAATTGCTTCACCGGACTGGGTGTTGGCGCTGCTTTCGGCACCGCCTGTTGCGCCCGACTCTTTTCCGGCACCACTGGCTTCACTGCCGCCACTGGATTTTTCCGCAGGCTTTGACTCGCCCGCTGCGCCTTCCTTGAACTTACCGATGACCTCGCCGCTTTCGACGGTGTCACCCTCGCCCTTGATCGCCTCTTCGATCACACCGTCGGCCGGCGCGACAACTTCGAGAACCACTTTGTCGGTCTCGATATCGACAATCAGCTCGTCGCGTGAGCAGGCTTCGCCCGGCTGTTTGTGCCAGGTCGCGATCGTTCCTTCCGCGACTGACTCTGGAAAAACGGGGGCTTTTATTTCAGTTGACATCTCGGATCCTTAGTTCGGTAGCTCGTCAGATTTCAAAAGCGTCGTTTACGAGTTTTTTCTGCTCTTTCAGGTGCACAGACATGTGTCCACAGGCTGGAGCAGCTGAGGCATCGCGCCCAGCATACTGCAGGTAGAGCTTGGGATTAAGCCGGTAAAGCGCGTTGCGCATGTGGTGCTGGCTACAGTACCAGGCGCCCTGGTTCATTGGTTCTTCCTGGCACCAGACCACATGCTTGAGCTTGGTGTACTGGCTGAGCAACTCGTCAAGATCATCCCCGGGGAACGGATAAAGCTGCTCAATGCGGACAATTGCCACGTCATCCCGCTCGTCGTTTTTCTTGCGCTCAAGCAGGTCGAAATAAACCTTGCCGCTGCACAGGATCAAACGCGTGACTTTCTTTGGATCCGATGGTTCTTTTTCCGGCAACACCGTTTTGAAGGTGCCCGATGTCAGATCTTCAAGATCGGATGTTGCTTCCTTGTGACGCAAAAGACTCTTCGGCGTGATCGCCACCAGCGGCTTGCGCAGCGGGCGCTTTACCTGTCGGCGCAGCATATGGAAAACCTGCGACGGCGTGGTCGGTACACACACCTGGATGTTGTGCTCTGCCGACAGCTGCAGGAACCGCTCGAGCCTTGCAGAACTGTGCTCCGGCCCCTGCCCTTCGTAGCCGTGGGGCAACAGCAGGGTCAGACCACACAGCCGGCCCCATTTGTGTTCACCGCTGGTCAGGAACTGGTCGATCACCACCTGAGCGCCGTTGGAAAAGTCACCAAACTGCGCTTCCCATACCACCAGACCGCTGGGCGACGTAGTGGAGTATCCATACTCGAACGCCATGACCGCTTCTTCAGACAGCAGCGAGTCGTAGATTTCGAATTTCGGCTGGTCTTCAGCAATGTGCTCCAGGGAAATGTGGGTCGATCCATCTTTCTGGTTGTGCAGAACGGCGTGGCGATGCGAGAAAGTACCACGACCAACGTCCTGACCGGTGATACGGATCGGGTGGCCTTCATCCAGAAGCGTTGCGTAGGCCATGACCTCGCCGTAGCCCCAGTTGATTGGCAAAGCGCCCGCGGTCATTTTCTCGCGATCACTGACAATCTTTGATACCTGGCGCTGAACACTGAAACCTTCCGGCAGTGCCGTCAGTTTCTTGCCAAGTTTCTGAATGGTTCTCAGGGACACGCTGGACTTGCACTTGGCTGTCCACTCGTGACCCAGATAGGGCGTCCAGTCGACGTAGAGGTCTTTGTTCGGCTCTTTCACGAGCGACTTGACCACATGATCCCCCTTGTCCAGGGCATCGCGGTACTCCAGCTCCGTCTGCTTGGATTCTTCCTCGGTAATCACGCCATCAGCAATCAGCTTCTCAGCGTAGATTGCCCGAGTGGTCTTGAGCCCACGGATTTTCTCATACATCAGCGGCTGGGTTGCAGCCGGCTCGTCTGCCTCGTTATGGCCACGACGACGATAACAGACCAGATCGATTACCACGTCTTCCTTGAATTCGTGGCGGTAGTCCATGGCCATCTGGGTGACAAAATACACGGCTTCAGGGTCGTCTGCGTTTACGTGCAGGATCGGCGCCTGAATCATCTTTGCCACATCGGTGCAGTATTCTGTCGAGCGGGCGTCTTCCTGCTTGCTGGTGGTGAAGCCTACCTGGTTGTTGATAACCACATGAATGGTGCCACCGATGCCGTAACCGCGGGTCTGGGACATCTGCAGGGTTTCCATTACCACACCCTGACCGGCGAATGACGCGTCACCGTGCATGACAATCGGAACACACTGGGCACCGTCTTTGTCGTCACGACGGGTCTGGCGAGCCCTCACCGAACCCACAACCACCGGAGAAACGATTTCCAGGTGTGACGGGTTGAAAGCCAGAGCCAGATGAATCTCGCCGCCGTCCGTCATGACGTTCGATGAAAAGCCCTGGTGATACTTCACGTCGCCGGAACCGGAATCTGCGAGCTTCTTGCCTTCAAACTCGTCAAACAGCTCCTTGGGGTTCTTGCCGAGGGTATTCACCAGCACGTTCAGCCGGCCGCGGTGGGCCATACCAACCACAACCTCCTTCGCGCCGTAACTGCCGGCTCGCTGGATGAGCTCGTCCAGACAGGGAATCAGGCTTTCACCCCCTTCCAGGCCGAAACGCTTCACGCCGGGATAACGGGAGCCCAGATACTTCTCGAGACCTTCTGCCGCGGTAAGCCGCTCAAGCAGATGTTTACGGGTACGGGCCTCAAAATTCGGACGGGATTTCACAGGCTCCATCCGCTGCTGGAACCAGCGTTTTCTGCGGGTATCAACGATGTGCATGTACTCTGCACCAATGCTGCCGCAGTAAGTTTCCCTCAGACCGTCAACAATGTCTCTGAGCCGCATGGTTTCGGCGCCAAAGCACAGGGAACCAGTCTGGAACTCCAGATCATGGTCGGCTTCGGTCAGCTCATGGAATGCAGGGTCAAGATCTTCTACCGGTGGCCGGTTCCAGACACCAAGTGGATCAAGCTTGGCCTCCTGGTGACCACGGAAGCGGAATGCGTTAATCAGCTGAAGAACACGGATCTGCTTCTTATCGGCATCGGCCGTTGCACTGGCGGGAACGCCGCCGGTGGCCAGAAAACGCTGATTTTTTGATATATGTTCGAATTGCTGGCGTATTGAGGCATGACTGACGTCACGTCCTTTGTAGCCATCAACACTGGGGAGTCGGTCAAAATAACTTCGCCATTCCTCGGGAACGGCATTGGGGTCAGTCAGGTAGGTCTCGAAAAGCTGCTCGACGTAGGCCAGATTTCCACCTTGTAAGTGGGAAGTCTGCCACAACTGCTCCATTATGCTTTCGTGCATGTTGAATAGCTCACCTTGGGCTGGTGCGGGGAGTTAGCTATGGTCTGCCAGGGGTTGTTCTCAGTCAATACGGGTTATTACGGGATCGACTTTGGCAGCCATATCCAACACGGGTGTTTTCCATGCCCCGTTAGTTTAACTCTGCAAAAGCCGCGGAAGAACCTTTTGGGCCCTATCCACGGCTTGCGTAGTCTGCATCCCTCCACTGGCCATGGCTATAAGCCATTGGTTGAAGGGCCCGCTTCATTGCGAGCCCCTCCGGATGCCTTGATTTAAAGCACAGTATAGCGTCTGTTCAGGATTCTGCTCAGGTTGCCCTCTGAAGCAGCAGGTCCCGAATATGACCGATAGCCCTTGTGGGGTTCAGACCTTTCGGGCAAACACTGACACAGTTCATGATGCCACGGCAGCGAAAAACACTGAAGGGATCATCAAGGTTGGCCAGACGCTCTTCCTGGGCGTCATCCCGGCTATCTGCCAGGAAGCGGTAGGCCTGAAGCAGGCCCGCAGGGCCAATGAACTTGTCCGGGTTCCACCAGAAAGACGGGCAGGAAGTGGAACAGCAGGCACAGAGTATGCACTCATAGAGACCGTCCAGTTTTTCCCGCTCTTCCGGAGACTGATAACGCTCAATGGCCGGCGCCGGCGAGTCATTGACGAGATAAGGCATTACTTTTTCGTATTGCTTGTAGAACAGGCTCATATCGACCACCAGATCCCGGATGACCGGCAGGCCTGGCAGCGGACGCAGGACCAGCTTGTTCTTCTTGACCACATCAGACAGCGGCGTTATGCAGGCAAGACCGTTCTTGCCGTTCATGTTCATGCCATCCGAGCCACAAACGCCCTCGCGGCATGAGCGGCGGTACGCCATGGAGGTATCCCGCTCCTTGATCAGGTTCAGGACGTCCAGAACCATCAGGTCTTTGCCTTCCGGAATCTCGACTTCCACGTCCTGCATATAGGGCGCGTTGTCTGTCTCCGGGTTGTAACGATAGACACTTACCAACATTGTTACATCCCCCTTTAATAGGTCCGGATCTTCGGTTCGAAGGTCGGAACAGTCTTCGGCGTGAAGTTGACGTCCCTCTTGCCCAGCCGCTTTTCAAGCGGAAAGTACAGGGAGTGCTTCAGCCAGTTATCGTCATCACGCTCGGTGAAGTCATTACGTGCATGGGCACCGCGGCTTTCCTTGCGCTCGAACGCCGATACGGCGGTAGCCAGCGCCACCTCGTAAAGGTTGTCCAGCTCCAGCGCTTCAATGCGCGCGGTGTTGAAGGCGTTACTGGTATCAGACAACTTGGTCTTCTTGCACCGCTCACCAATGGCTTCCAGCTTTTTCAGGCCTTCTTCCATTGCCGCTCCATCGCGGAAAACGCCAAAGTACAGCTGCATGCAGCTCTGCAGATCCTTGCGTACGTCAGCAACGCTCTCGCCTTCTGACGCTGAATTCAGGCGGTCCAGGCGGGCCATGGCTGCCTTGATGTCTTCTTCGCTGGCGCCGTCGACTTCAAAGCCACCGCGAAGCTGCTCTTCGATGTGCAGGCCGGCTGAACGGCCGAAGACCACCAGATCAAGCAATGAGTTACCGCCAAGACGGTTTGCACCGTGAACCGATACACAGGCTGCTTCACCGCAGGCAAACAGGCCGGGAATCGGTTGGTCTTTGCCGTCTTTATCCTGGGTCAGCGCCTGACCACCAACGTTGGTCGGAATACCGCCCATCATGTAGTGACAGGTTGGCACCACCGGAACCGGCTCTTTCACCGGATCAACGTGGGCAAACGTGCGTGAAAGCTCGCAGATACCCGGCAAACGGAGATTCAGTGTCTCTTCGCCCAGGTGATCAAGCTTCAGAAGAACATGGTCTTTCTCCGGGCCGCAACCCCGACCCTCAAGAATCTCGATGACCATGGCACGGGCTACAACGTCACGGCCAGCGAGGTCTTTGGCGTTGGGGGCGTAACGCTCCATGAATCGCTCGCCTTCGGAGTTGATCAGATAACCACCTTCACCCCGGCAGCCTTCCGTTACCAGTGTGCCAGCACCATAGATGCCGGTGGGGTGGAACTGCCACATCTCCATATCCTGCATCGGGAAGCCGGCGCGCAGCGCCATACCGATGCCGTCGCCGGTATTGATCAGGGCGTTGGTGGTTGACGCGTAAATGCGTCCCGCACCGCCGGTCGCCAGTACTGTCGCCTTTGCCTTGATGTAAGCAACTTCGCCGGACTCAATTTCTATGGCGACAACGCCAACCACTTCGTTTTTGCTGTTCTTGACCAGATCTACCGCATACCATTCGTTCAGGAAGGTTGTACCGCCCTTGAGGTTTGCCTGATAGAGAGTGTGCAGAAGCGCGTGACCGGTACGGTCAGCCGCGGCACAGGTCCTTGCGGCCTGGGTCGGGTTATCCGGCCCCTTGGACTGTCCGCCGAACGGACGCTGATAAATCCGGCCCTGCTCGGTGCGAGAGAATGGCAACCCCATGTGCTCGAGCTCGAACACCGCCTGGGGACCGACCGAACACATGTACTCGACAGCGTCCTGGTCGGCGATGTAGTCAGACCCTTTGACGGTGTCATACATGTGCCAGCGCCAGTCATCATTGGGATCCGCACTGGCAATCGCACAGGTGATACCACCCTGAGCCGACACTGTGTGTGACCGGGTCGGAAACACCTTGGTGATGCAGGCCGTGTTGACGCCGGACTCGGTCAGCTGAAGCGCAGCGCGCATGCCGGAACCGCCGCCGCCAATCACAATTGCATCATAAGACATGGTCTTGATGTTAGACATTAATTAAAGCCCCCACAGAATCTGAATGCCCCAAACCAAATACACGAACATCGCAAGTCCACAGACCGCCTGGAACAGGAATCTCGGGGCTGCAGCCTTGATATAGTCCGTTGATACTGTCCAGAGGCCGACCCACGCATGGGCCCCAATGGAAATCAGGGCCAACAGCGTGAATATGCGGAACCAGGTCTGACTGAAAAGCCCTGACCAGGTCTGATAGTCAATGTCTGTCGTGAGTGTGAAACCCAGTAAAAAAATTGTATATAGAGCAAGTACGTAAGCGGTGACCCGCTGGACCATCCAGTCAAAGACGCCACTTCTGCCAAGGTTCGTTACGCTATTTACCATACCCAGACTCCTGCCAGAATGATGAGGATAACTGACACCACTACCGTGGCCTTCGCGGCGAGACGACCGCTTTCCAGTTCTTCGCCGATACCCATATCCATCAGCAGGTGCTTGATGCCGGCAACCAGGTGGTACAGCAGGGCGGACAGAATGCCCCAGGTGATCAGCTTCGCCAGGAAGCTGTCCAGCAAGTCAGTTACTCGACTGAAGCCGGCCTCTCCACTCAGGGAAAGTTCAAGTCCATACAGCATGAAGGCAACACCAACAAAGATGATGATGCCACTGATGCGATGCAAAATGGACGTTATGGCTGGCAGTGGGAAATGAAACTTGCCGAGATCGAGATTTACTGGTCGTTTGCTATTCACAGCGCTCTCACACTCTCTTTTTTAATTCCACTAACCGGATTGAATCCGACTGCGGAGGGGTTGGTATGTACAGATCGGTATGCGGCTACGATGCCGACACACGATTGGCTCAGGATGGGGTCCGGGCGTGCGCTCTTCTGAATCCGGCGCTGTACTCAGGAAGTCCCCGATTACGGGCTAGGGATTATAAGGAGTGAGCCCTGTAATTACAAACGCGCAAGGTTGCCAGAGCCCGTGAAATCAAGGCTTCCCCTCGCGCCAGCAAAGCCGCCACACGGTGCCGGATCATGACATTTGTGGTCTGCTTCATTGACAAAAAAAGCCAACGCCCTATATTTTGCCGCCAGTTTTGCGATAATACGCGCCATCTGAAGCTTCCAAACGCTTGAAAGCATCCCAATGTTGATAAATAGGAGAGCACCATGACCGATAAGAAAGCCACGCTTTCGGTGGGTGACAAGTCCATAGAACTGCCGATGTATTCCGGCACCGTCGGCCCCGACGTGATCGATGTACGCAGTCTGGTTCAGGAAGGGATTTTCACTTACGATCCGGGGTTTGTCTCGACGGCGGCCTGCGAATCCGAAATTACCTACATCGATGGCGCGAACGGCGTTCTCCTGCATCGCGGCTACCCTATTGAGGAGCTGGCAGAGAACTCAGACTATCTCGAAGTCTGTTACCTGCTGCTGAACGGCGAACTTCCGAGCCCCGAAGAAAACCAGAAGTTCCATCAGACGATCAAGAACCACACCATGCTTCATGATCAGATGCGCAACTTCTATCAGGGCTTCCGCCGCGACGCTCATCCCATGGCCATCATGTGTGGCGTGGTTGGTGCGCTCTCCGCTTTTTACCATGACCAGATGGACGTGACCGACGAGCACGAGCGGGAGATCACGGCGCACCGTTTGATCGCCAAAATGCCCACTATTGCGGCCTGGTGTTACAAATACAGTATCGGCCAGCCGTTCATGTACCCGCGCAACGATCTGTCCTACGCTGAAAACTTCCTGCAGATGATGTTTGGCGTGCCCTGTGAAGAGTACGTTCCGAATCCAATCCTGGCCAAGGCCATGGACAAGATCTTCATTCTGCATGCAGATCACGAGCAGAACGCGTCTACCTCGACGGTGCGCCTGGCGGGCTCAACCGGCGCCAACCCCTATGCCTGCATCGCATCTGGCATTGCAGCGCTCTGGGGCCCGGCCCATGGCGGCGCCAATGAAGCAGTGCTGGATATGCTGGCCGAAATTGGCGATGAATCGAACATTGAGAAATACATCGCCAAAGCCAAGGACAAGGACGATCCGTTCCGTCTGATGGGCTTTGGCCACCGGGTTTACAAGAATTTCGATCCACGCGCCAAAGTCATGGCCGAAACGGCCCATGAAGTCCTGTCCGAACTGGGCCTGGAAAATGACCCGCTTCTTAAAATCGCTCAGCGTCTCGAGAAGATCGCGCTGGAAGATGACTATTTCGTGCAGCGCAAACTCTACCCCAACGTGGACTTCTACTCCGGCCTGATCCTCAAGGCTATCGGCATCCCAACGTCCATGTTTACCGTTATTTTTGCGCTGTCACGCACCATCGGCTGGTTCTCTCACTGGAATGAGATGGTCAGCGGCAACTACCGCATTGGCCGCCCACGCCAGCTGTATACTGGCTCCGACGTGCGCAAATATCCGAAAAAGTAAGGCTCAGAACTGCGCTTCAAGAAAGGCCGCGACTAAAGCGGCCTTTTTTGTGCCCGGACATTCTGTAATGATTCAACAATATCAATAACAACATCACACCGGAGAGCAATCAATGAGCAAAAAAGCGGCATTTCTCGGACTTGGCGTTATGGGCTATCCCATGGCCGGGCACCTGGCCAATGCAGGCATTGACGTTTCTGTCTGGAACCGGACATCCGCAAAAGCAGAAAAGTGGGCCGGCGAATACAGTGGCAAGGCCTGCAGGACCATTGCGGAAGCCGTATCTGACGCTGACCTGGTTTTCGCCTGCGTCGGTGCCGACAAAGACCTCAAAGAAGTTTTCGAAGGCCCAGACGGCGTCATTTCAAATGCCAGAGCCGGCGCAGTTCTGGTCGACCACACCACGGCATCTGCCGGTGTTGCTGAGCATCTGGCAAAACTCGCCGCCGGGAAACAGCTGGAGTTCATCGACGCCCCTGTCTCCGGCGGTCAACAGGGCGCCGAGAAAGGCCAACTGACGATCATGTGTGGCGGTAACGAACCGGCCTTTGAAAAAGCCCGCCCGCTAATGGAGCACTACGCCAAGGCGCTAAACCTGATGGGCCCGGTTGGCAGTGGCCAGAGAACCAAAATGGTCAACCAGATTGCCATTGCCGGACTGGTTCAGGGACTGTCAGAAGCGCTCCACTTTGCCGAGCAGGCCGAGCTGGATGTTCAGAAGGTGGTGGACGTCATTTCCAAAGGCGCAGCCCAGTCCTGGCAGATGGACAATCGCTCCGCCACCATGATTGCCGACAAGTTCGACCATGGGTTTGCGGTGGACTGGATGCGCAAGGATCTGGCGATCTGCCTGGATGAAGCGCGCAAGAACGGCGCCAGGCTACCGGTGGCAGCACTGGTCGACCAGTTCTATGGCGAAGTGCAGGATCTTGGCGGAAACCGTTGGGACACGTCTTCGCTAATCAAGCGGCTAAGAAAGAAGTGATTGCTAGCCACGGAACCCGTTGGGCTCCGTGGCAAACCTATTTCTTTTTGTCCTGCTTGTCCTGAGGCACCCAACGCCCGTTTTGATACCAGGCAGACCAACCAGTGGCCTTACCGTCCTTTTCGGACATGACGTACTGCTCTTTGGTCTTGCGGCTGTATCGAATCACTGCCGGGTTGCCCTGCGGATCCTTTTCCGGGGCCTCCATCAAGAAGTCATACTTGGGATCAATCTCTTTGCGATGGGGTTTGATTTCCATCACCAACGGAGGTCGCGTCTCCCGGTTTTTCGGGAATTTGCTGGCTGCCAGGAAAAGGCCCGATGCACCATCCCTGAGAACATAGGTGTCATCAACCTTCTGGCAGGTCAGTTCCGGCATGGGTACCGGGTCCATCTTGGGTGGCGCAGGTTCACCGTTTTTCAGCAACTTGCGGGTGTTCTTGCACTCGTCATTGGTACAACCGAAATACTTGCCGAAACGGCCGGTTTTCAGCTGCATTTCCGAGCCGCACTTGTCGCACTCAAGGGTCGGCCCCTCGTAACCCTTTATGCGAAACGTGCCCTTTTCAACTTCAAACCCCGAACAATCCGGATTGTTGCCGCAGACATGAAGCTTTCGCCCTTCATCTACCAGGTAACTGTCCATCGCCGCACTGCATTTAGGGCAGCGCCGCTTTTTGCGCAGCAGCCTGGTTTCGCCCTCACCTTCCACGTCTTCATCGGCGCTGACAACCTCGTCACCGGACACCAGGTTGATGGTGGTTTTGCAACGTTCCTTGGGTGGCAATGAATAGCCGGAACATCCCAGGAACACCCCGGTGCTGGCCACGCGAATCTGCATGGGCCGCTCACAGGTGGGACACGGAATGTCCGTCTCTGTGGGGGTGTTGGCCCGCATTCCGCCTTCATCACCGCTTTCGGCCGTTTCGAGCTGCTTTCTGAAGCGGCTGTAGAAATCATTCAGGACTTTCTTCCACTGCACATCACCGGCAGCAATTTCGTCCAGCTCGTCTTCCATGCGCGCGGTAAAGTCGAAATCCATCAGGTTCGGGAAAGACTCTGACAGCCTCTCGGTGACAATCTCGCCCATTTTCTCGGCGTAAAAACGGCGGTTCTGAAGCCGTACATAGCCTCGATCCTGGATGGTCGAGATGATCGATGCGTAGGTAGACGGACGACCAATACCCTGCTTTTCCAGCTCCTTGACAAGGCTGGCTTCGGTGTAGCGTGGCGATGGCTTGGTAAAATGCTGGGTCGGATCCAGCTTTTCAAGACCGAGGGCCTCGCCTTCTTTTATATCCGGCAACGCAATGTCTTCGTCTTTCTTGGACGTTTGCGGCGCGGCCTTCAGAAAACCCTCAAACTTGATGATGCGCCCGCGGGTGCGCAGCTCGTAATCGCCGTTGGCGACCATGATGGACGTGCTCAGGAACTCGGCATCCGCCATCTGGCAGGCGATGAACTGGCGCCAGATCAGCTCATAGAGCTTCTCAGCGTCCTTCTCCAGGCCCTGAATATCGGTAGGGCGTCGGTCCACGTCTGTGGGTCTGATGGCTTCGTGAGCTTCCTGAGCGCCTTCCTTACTGCCGTAGACTCGTGGTTTCTCGGGAAGAAACTTTTCGCCAAAGACCTTTTTGACGTAATCCCGGCAGCTGGTTACAGCGTCCTGGCTCAGGTTGGTCGAGTCAGTACGCATGTAGGTAATAAAGCCCGCTTCATAAAGACGCTGTGCCAGCATCATGGTTTTCTTGACGCTGAAGCCCATGCGGTTACTGGCAGCCTGCTGCAGCGTAGAGGTAATAAAGGGTGCCGTCGGACGTGATTTTGTGGGCTTGTCTTCCCGCTTGGCCACCTTGAAGCTGCCTGCTTTCAGGCGCTCGACGTGTTCGTTGCTCTGCTCTTCAGTAGACGGCCGATAGGCCTGTCCGTCATGGCGGGTCACTTCGAACCGGATCGGATTGGCCGTGTTGCTTCGGGTCAGATCTGCATGCAACTGCCAGAATTCTTCCGGCACAAACTTGCGGATTTCCCGCTCGCGTTCAACGATCAGCCTTACGGCAACCGACTGAACCCGCCCGGCTGACAGGCCCCGGGCAATTTTTGCCCACAGCAGTGGGGACACCATGTAACCAACTACCCGGTCCAGAAAGCGACGTGCCTGCTGGGCATTGACACGATCATTGTCCAGGTTACCCGGGTCCTTGAAGGCTTCCTGGATCGCGCGCTTGGTAATCTCGTTGAAAACGACCCGACGGTACTTTTCAGGCTCGCCGCCTATGGTCTGCTGCAGATGCCAGGCAATGGCCTCCCCTTCGCGGTCAAGGTCCGTCGCGAGATAGATGTTGTCAGCAGACTTCGCCAAACGCTTGAGTTCGCTGACGACCTTCTCTTTACCGGGCAGAATTTCGTAACGGGCGTCCCAGTCATGATCGGGGTCAACGCCCATGCGGGCCACCAGCTGGTCCCGCGCCTTCTTCTTTTTATGAACGGCCTTTTCTTCCGGACTCATCTTACGGGTAATCGCCGCCTGCCTGGCCCGCTCTTTCGGGTCAGAAGTCGATCCGGAACCGCTAACAGGCAGGTCCCGGATGTGGCCAACACTGGACTTAACGATAAAGTCCGGCCCGAGGTATTTGTTGATGGTCTTCGCTTTAGCTGGCGACTCTACAATAACGAGGCTTTTACCCATATCGGAGTTCTGTATCCTTGGCGATGGTCGGTTAAAAAAACAGCAAACCGTAAACTCGCAGTAAAATCAGTCGGCTAGAAAAGTCTCAATAGCCGCCATAGATGTATAAGTGCATTGTTGTACAGGGTCAAGAAAAGCAAGACAACCCATTCGTGAAAAATGCGGCACGGTTTTTGTCAGGATTCTCACTGGCCACAGACAAGAAGGCCCGGCAATTGCCGGGCCTTCTCTGGGTGCTTCAGGGATTCACATCAGCGAATCACAGACGCTCCCAAACCGTGGCAATGCCCTGCCCCAGGCCGATGCACATGGTGGATACACCAAGCTTACCGCCTTTGGCCTGCATGACGTTCAGCAGTGTGGTGGAGATACGCGCACCGGAACAGCCCAGCGGATGCCCAAGAGCAATCGCACCACCGTTCAGGTTCACTTTCTCTTCCATCACACCCAGCAGTTTCAGGTCCTTGAGCACTGGCAGCGACTGCCCTGCAAAGGCTTCGTTCAGCTCCCAGAAGTCGATGTCTTCAACTTTCAGGCCTGCCCGCTTGAGCGCTTTCTTGGTTGCCGGAACAGGGCCATAGCCCATGATCGCGGGATCACAGCCGGCCACGGCCATGCTGCGGATCTTGGCAATCGGCTTGAGGCCAAGGGCTTCGGCGCGCTCGGCTGACATCAGCACCATCGCAGCCGCACCGTCCGTTAGCTGTGAAGAGGTACCGGCTGTGACCGTGCCATTCTTGGGATCGAACGCTGGTTTAAGCTGGCCAAGCGACTCAACCGTGGTTTCCGGACGGATGGTCTCGTCCTCTTCGATCAGCGTCTTGAAGCCATTTTCGTCGTGACCTTCAATAGGAACGATTTCGTTCTTGAAGCGCCCTTCTTTTGTGGCTTCATGAGCAAGACGGTGCGACCGTGCGCCGAACTCGTCCTGCTGCTGACGGCTAATGCCATGCATCTTGGCCAGCATTTCTGCGGTCAGACCCATCATGTTGGAGGCTTTCGCGGTGTACTTCGAAGCCGCCGGATTGTGGTCAAAGCCGTCCGTCATGGGAATGTGGCCCATGTGCTCAACACCACCGACCACGAACACATCACCGTTACCGGTCTGGATCGCCTGGGCCGCTGTATGGATTGCGCTCATGGCGGAACCACACAGACGGTTGACGGTCTGCGCCGCAGACTCATGGGGGATGCGCGTCAGCAGTGAAATCTGACGGGCCACGTTAAAGCCCTGCTCTTTGGTCTGGTTTACACAGCCCCAGATCACATCTTCAACTTCTTTTGCATCGAGCTTTGGATTGCGCTCAAACAGTGCTTCGATCAGCGCTGCCGACAGGGTTTCCGCTCGTACATTACGGAAACAACCGTTTTTGGCACGCCCCATCGGAGTCCGCACGCAATCGACGACGACAACGTCTCTCGGATTAAGGCTCATAGATCTTTCTCCGTTCGGAAATCTCGTTCAGGGTTAGCCAAAGAACTTTTCGCCAGTCTTGGCCATCTCACGCAGTTTCTCGGTCGGGTGATACAGAGGACCAAGATCTGCAAACTTGTCTGCCAGTTCAACGAACTTGTCCACACCCATGTCATCGATGTAGCGCAGAGCACCACCACGGAACGGCGGGAAGCCGATACCGAAGATCAGGCCCATGTCTGCATCGGCAGGGTCTTCAACAATGCCGTCTTCCAGGCAGCGAACTGTCTCCAGGCACAGGGGCAGCATCATACGGGCAATGATGTCCTCGTCACTGAAGTCGTTCTTACCCTGAACAACCGGCTCAAGCAGTTTGTAGGTCTCTTCATCAACAACCTTCTTCTGCTTGCCCTTGCGGTCCAGTTCGTACTTATAGAAGCCCTTGTCGTTCTTCTGTCCGTAACGGTTGTTATCGAACATCACGTCAATGGCGGTTGTTCCTTCGTGCTTCATGCGATCCGGGAAGCCCTCGGCCATGACTTCACCAGCATGCTTGCCGGTGTCCATGCCTACAACGTCCAGCAGATAGGCCGGGCCCATGGGCCAGCCAAACTTTTCCATAACCCGGTCAACGTGCTGGAAGTCAGCGCCGTCACGCACCAGGTTCACAAAGCCGCCGAAATACGGGAACAGAACACGGTTGACCAGGAAGCCGGGGCAATCGTTGACAACAATTGGTGTCTTGCCCATGGCCTTGGCGTAGGCAACCGTGGTTGCGATAGCACGATCACTGGTCTTCTTGCCACGGATAACCTCAACCAGCGGCATCATGTGTACCGGGTTGAAGAAGTGCATGCCACAGAAGTTTTCCGGACGCTTCAGGTTTTTCGCCAGAAGGTCGATGGAAATGGTGGAAGTGTTGGACGTCAGGATCGCATCTTCGCGAACGTTGTCTTCAGTCTCGCGCAGAACCGCGTCTTTGACCTTCGGGTTTTCAACAACGGCTTCGACCACCAGGTCAACGCTCTTGAAGTCACCGTAGTTCAGAGTCGGCGTGATGCTGTTCAGCACGTCGGCCATCTTGCCGGCGTCCATCTTGCCCTTGTCGACGCGCTTGGTGAGCAGCTTCTTGGCTTCTTTCAGACCCAGCGCGATACCTTCCTGGGCAATGTCCTTCATGATGATGGGCGTGCCTTTCAGCGCAGACTGATAGGCTACACCGCCACCCATGATGCCAGCGCCCAGAACGGCGGCCAGCTTCACTTCATTGGCCTCTTTTTCCCACGCCTTGGCCTTTTTCTTGAGCTCCTGATCGTTCAGGAACAGACCAACCAGGCAGGCTGCCACGTTGGTTTTGGCCATCTTGGCGAAGCCTTTTGCTTCTACTTCGATCGCCTTGTCACGGGTCAGGCCGGCGTGCTTCTGCATCACCTTGATGGCTTCAACCGGTGCCGGGTAGTTCTTGCCAGCCTGGGCCGCAACGAAACCCTTGGAGATTTCAAACGCCATCATGCTTTCCATGGCGTTCAGCTTGATCTTGCCCTTCTTCTCTTCACGACGGGCCTGGTAGTCAAACTTGCCTTCGTTGCACTGCTTGATAATCGCAATGGCGCTTTCAACCAGCTTTTCGCTTTCAACAACGGCGTCTACCGCACCAACCTTCAATGCCTTGTCTGCACGGTTTTCGGTGCCGCCACAGATCCACTCAACGGCGTAGTCAACACCGACCAGGCGCGACAGGCGAACCGTGCCACCAAACCCCGGGAAGATGCCCAGCTTGACTTCGGGCAGGCCGACCTTCGCCTTCGGGTCCATTACCCGATAATCGGTTGCCAGGCACATTTCGAAACCGCCGCCCAGTGCCATGCCATTGATGGCCGTCACCGTGGGAAAAGGCAGATCTTCAATGGCGCTGAATACTTCGTTCGCCTTCAGGTTGTTGGCAACCAGATCTTCCTCCGAGCCGGCAAACAGCTCGGTGAATTCTGTAATGTCTGCACCAACGATAAAGCTGTCCTTGGAGCTGGTCACGACCAGGCCTTTCAGGCCTTTCTTCGCTTCCAGCTTGTCAGTCGCGGCGCGGAGCTCTTCAATCGTCAGACGGTTGAACTTGTTCACTGACTCGCCCTGCAAGTCAAAGTTCAACTGAGCGATCCCGCCTTCGATCTCTTTAACCGTGATGGCTTTACCTTCGTAAATCATCAACTGATCTCCAGTCTGTGTTTGGAACTGCTGAAACAGCCACACAAGCGCTTCGCGAGGCGACCGCCAATGCAGCGAGATTTCGTTCACTACCCGATCAACCGATTCAGGAATTCATACAGTCGTTTGAATCGTGGGGTGACACGATGAAAAAAAACAGGCCGTTTGTCAATTTGTTTCTGGCTGAATCGCCAATCATCGGGCTCTTGTGCCGCCCCCAACCAGGACGCTCAAAAGGTGGACTTGTTGTATTTCAAACAGCTATGACGCACTATTCAGAAAGCAAAGCAGCTTATAACAATCATTTTAAGATCGTTGACATTTGCGCGTCCCAGACCGGTCAAAAACGCTTGATTGGTCGGGGCAGTTACTTTACCTTCGCGTTCAGACTTTAGTCTACAATAATAACATGGCCTCTAACGGAGACTCATCCGATGAAAGACGCTCAGTTGCGTGCCCGCTCCCTGGTTACCGCACTCTTCCTTTTGTTAATAACCTCGCTCACGGCAACGGCACAGGAAAACAGCAGTGATGCTTTCCTGTCGAATCTTCACCAGTTCCGTGTCAGCAACTACATGTCACTGGATGCCTACTATCGTTTCAGCGCCGTGGGGGATACAGAAACCCTGAACGAAATCGTCGCCAACATTAATGAAGCCAACGACGCAATGAACTCAGTCGCAGACAGCACCACCGGCATTCTTTCCGAAGAACAGGTAGAAAACCTGAACCTGGCCTTTGATGAATTCAAAGACCTGATGCGCAGCAACATCAATGACGTGCGTAACACTGGCTTCCCTGACCTGCGCCTGGTATCCGACATGGCAAACCAGGCTATTACCCTGAACGAAGCGGCCACTGAACTGTATGAAGTGGCCCAGGAAAGCCGGGAGACAAAAACCGATTCCCGCGTCGAGGCCGCACGCTCGGCAGCCGTTACCATGGCGCAGATGATGGCCAAGTACTCTGCCCGCACCAATTCCCAGGCCGCCCAGACGTTTCAGGGTTCATCCAGCGATGTGCCTCTGGACGAGCAGGCCAGACAATTCGATGCGCTGCTTGCAGACATCAAAAAGGGTGAGGTCAGCGGCGAGCTCAAGTCCACACTCGACAGCCTGAGCTCAAAATGGCAGTTCATCCGCGGCTCGTACATTAATTTCAACGATAACAATGTGGCGTTCGTCATCGATCGCTACTCGAAAAGAATTCTCGACGGCCTTGAAACCACAATCACACTTCTGAACGGCAGCGCCTGATCGTCCAGCTCCTTTCTACTTTTGATCCTTTCCAGTATTGAATTACACTTGAAACAGAGCCCTGGGGCACCACGTCCCGGGCCGTCTGAACCCCGGTTTCAAGGAGTGATGAAATGGCCATCTATAACAAAATGCTTGTTGCGATAGACCTGACCGAGGAGGCGCCGCACGTCCTCGATAAGGCCATGGACCTCAGTAAAACTTACGGCGCAGAAGTCGTGCTGGTGCATGTGGTTGAGCCGGTAGGTTATGCCTACGGCGGGGATATCCCCATGGACCTGACAGAACTGCAGGATCAGCTGGACAAGGCCGCCAGGGAGCAGCTCCAGGCATACGGAGACAAGCACGGCATAAAACCGGAGAACCAGCTGGTGCTTATTGGGCGGCCAGAATCGGAAATACACCGGCTATCGGAGGAAGTGGGGGCGGATCTTATCGTGGTGGGCAGCCACGGACGCAAGGGCTTTCAGTTACTGCTGGGATCAACAGCCAACGGTGTGCTTCATGGCGCCGTCTGTGACGTGCTCGCGGTCCGTATCCAGAGTTAGGAACGCAAAGCACCGGGGGTTCTTCTACAGAACCCCATCCCCTTTCATCTTCGCTTCAAGCTTGCGCAGCTGACTTTCCAGGGAAAAGCTGACGCTTGAAGCCATCGAAAAGAAATTCAGCAGCGCTTTGAGGTTACTGTCCCCTTTACACACCGAGTGTATGCGTTGCCACAGAGCCTGATTAACCAGTTGCAGCCGTTGATTGCGGGCCACCAGTCCCTTGAGATCCCAGTCTGGTGCTTCGTCGTTACGCTTTGCAAGATACTGCTGTAAGAGGTAATGGGAAACGCTGCGCATGATGAATTCATCGTTGCTGGCGAAAGGAAGGTGGTGGATAGCCATGGGCTTGAGCTCGGAAAGAACCGGACAGCCACTGGTGGCCATTTTGAGACCAAGCAGAGAACGTAGCGCCTCTTCCAGAGTCGTTGACTTGGAATAGGTGCGGCGTTCGTCCTGAACCACAACGGAGACCTTCTGGTAGGCATCCTCGGCCTGAAACGCGGTCACAACCGGCAGAATTTCAACGGCAGCGGGGCATCGGGCGACCTCAGATGCTTTAAGCGGACAGTTTGAGCACTGGCAATGCTCAAGCCTTGTCCAGGCGGGCAGGTTTGCCTGTCTCGTATCTGCGGGCTGCTCGGTCACCCGGAATTCAACGGGGGCCCTGCCTTCCAGTTCAAAACGATAGTTAACGTTCATTCGTTAGCCTGTTCTTCAAGTTCCATCCAGCGCTCCATCAATGAATCAAGCTGGCGTTGGGTTTCCGACATCTCTTCGAGGGTTGCGGTCACCTCTTCCGGTGCCCTTGAATAGAACTCGGCAGCGCCTACGGTTGTTTGCAGCTGCTCAAGCTTTGCCTCCAGAGACTCTATATTTTTTGGTAGCTCTTCCAGTTCCAGCTTGAGCTTGTAGCTGAGTTTTGCCGGCCTCGTCGTAGGCGGTTTTTCTGCAGGTGGCGCTGGTTTAGCGGGCGTTTTGCTGCTTTTCTGGGTGCGTTGTCCCGCCTCGGCAGGAAAACGTCCGCCCTGCCGACGCCAGTCGGAGTAGCCGCCCACGAACTCACGCACCTTACCGGAACCATCCAGAAAGACCGTGTCTGTTACCACATTATCCAGAAACTCCCGGTCGTGACTGATCACGATCACCGTACCTGCAAACTCGACCAGCCTGGCTTCCAGCAGTTCCAGGGTTTCTACGTCGAGATCATTGGTCGGCTCATCCAGAACCAGGATGTTTGCGGGTTTGCTGAACAGCTTTGCCAGCAACAGTCTCGCCCTTTCACCTCCAGAAAACACACGCACCGGTGAGCGCGCACGTTCCGGACTGAACAGAAATTCCTGCAAATAACCCAGCACGTGTTTGCTCTGGCCATTGATTTCTATGAACTCGCGACCTTCCGAGAGGTTGTCCAGGGCATTTCTGTCGAGGTCCAGGGCGCCACGAAGCTGATCGAAATAGGCGACCTGAAGATTGGTTCCGAGTCTTATCTGGCCCTCCGTGGGCTTGAGATTTCCCAGCATCAGTCGAACCAGCGTCGTTTTCCCGGTGCCGTTCTCACCTACCAACCCGATCTTGTCACCGCGCAGAACGGTCATATTCATCCCGGTGATGATGGGCTGGCTACCCTCGTAGGCGAAGCCTGCGTCACGTGCCTCTACCACCAGCTTGCCGGAACGGGCGGCATCTTCGACCGCAAAAGTCGCCGTGCCACCGCGCTCTCGCCGTTGAAGCCGCTCCTCACGCATGGCCTTGAGGGCCCGAACCCGCCCCATGTTGCGGGTTCGGCGGGCCTTGATGCCCTGGCGAATCCAGGCCTCCTCCTGCTTCAGGCGCTTATCGAACAGCGCGTTCTGGCGTTCTTCTTCCTCCAGGGCCTTTTCTTTGAGCTCCAGATACCGGTCATAGCTCGCTGCAAAGCTCACCAGTTGACCCCGGTCCAGCTCCACCACACGGGTAGCCATACGGCGGATAAACGCGCGATCGTGACTGACAAACAGAATTGCGCCCCGGAACTGCGCGAGGGCTTCTTCCAGCCAGGCAATGGCAGGCACATCCAGGTGGTTGGTTGGCTCATCCAGCAACAGTATGTTGGGGTCGGTAACCAGTGCCCTGGCCAGCAGCACTCTTCGCTGCCAACCACCTGAAAGAGTGTTCAGGGTCTGATCGGGATCAATCGAGTACTGTGCAAGGATATCGCTGACTTTCTGGTCGAGGCGCCAGCCATCCAGTGCTTCCAGGCGGTCCTGCACCTTCATCAGGCGGTCCATGCTGTTTTCATCGGCGGACTGGGCCAGGTGGTGGAATTCGGTCAGCAGCTTGCCGGTTTCGGGAAACGCACTGGCAACTGCCTCATAAGCGGTGCGCTGGTCGTCAACCGGTAGATTCTGGGGCAACACCGAAAGCACCGAGCCGGCGTCCAGCCTCACTACACCGCCATCAGGCTGAATCTCACCGCTGACAATGCGCAACAGTGTCGATTTGCCCTCGCCATTGCGACCCAGCAGACAGATGCGCTCGCCCGGCTCCACAGTCATCGTGGCCCCGTCAAGCAGGGGCTGCATGCCGAATGACAGCGAAACGGCATCAAGGGTAAGCAATGGCACTGTGTTATAACTCCTGTTAGACGATTGAAACCCTGTCACCCACTGAGAGCAGGCCCCGGGTATTGTGAACCCCGTTTACGCCGAACATGACCCCGTCAGGGGTCTTGCGGTAACTGGCCAGCATTCTGAGCGGCTGGCCGTCGGGCGAACGCACTCCGGTGTCCGGGTTCACTGTGGTCAGAATGCAGCGCGAGCAGGGTTTGACCAGGCTGATGGAAACATCGCCGATCATCATTTCTGTCCAGCCATCTTCAGCCCAGGCGTCAGCGCCGCTGATCACCAGATTCGGCCTGAAACGCCGCATATCAACCGGCTGGTCCAGCCTGGTGTTCAACTCGTCCAGGGATGCGGTATTGGTGACCAGAAACGGGAAGCCATCTGCAAAACTGACACGACGATACGCGGGAACCCAGTCTGGATCAACGCGCCGGAATGTGGCCTCATTCATGTACACAAAGTATACGCGTTTGCCGCAAAATCTCGACAGTGCCTCTGAAGCCTCAGGAGCGCCGAGAACTGCATTGACCTGATCACGCCACACCTCCACATCGCAGGGATCTGCCTGGGGTACCAGGCGGAATTCTCCTTCTCCGGGAATACTGACGACCACGTCGGCGCCATCGAAGCGGGTACTGACCATCGCAAGTTCAGGGCTGGCACGTTGAGTCACGAATTTCTGGCGGCCATCGACAATCATCCAGCGCCGATCCCCCTGCGGGCCAAATTCGTCCAGGGACATGGAGTCAACTGCGATGCCTGCAAGGGACTTTACCGGGTAAACAGCCAGGGAATGAATGTGCATTGTGACCTCAGTCTTCCAGCGGGATACAGCAATTGAGGAAGTATAAAACGAAAAAACCCGGCATGGCTGCCGGGTTTCTGAAAATCTGGAGCGGGAAACGAGATTCGAACTCGCGACCCCAACCTTGGCAAGGTTGTGCTCTACCAACTGAGCTATTCCCGCCTGATCAACGAAAACGCATTCTACGGATTCGCCCCCCGCCGTCAATAGTTTTATTGGCCAAAACGCTTGCCGGTTTCAAGATAGGCCAGCTCGTCAGGCCGGGATTGGCGTTTCAGTGCCGCGTTCCTGTGAGGGAAGCGGCCGAATTGCTCAATGATATCCCGGTGGTCCCGGGCAGACTGCAGAAAGCTCTGCATAAAGTCGCCTGCGATACCCTCCGTCGAAGCAGCTAGCTGTTCATAGCACTCCACAGACAGAGCCTGGTCATCACTTTTCTCGGAATGCTGCAGGGGCATATACAGAAAACCCCGCTGTACCGGCGGCAGCGCCATATCCTGGCCCCGGCGCAGAGCTTCCTTGCAGAGTTTTACCGCCAGCCGGTCATTCTGGAATGCCAGGGCACCGCCCCGGTGAATCTGACGGGTGAACTGGTCTAGCAGAAGTATTTCAGCCAGCGCACCCCCCGGCTCGGCACGCCAGTGGCTCAAGCCGTCTTCAGAGGCAAACAGAACCATCGACATAAAGCGACGGCGGATTTCCTGATCAAACGCCCGACTGGCACGGAACCAGCGGTTGCGGTGGAAGCTGTCGGGCAGACCATGCTCGTCGAGCTCACCGAACCAGAAATCCAGAATCTCCTTCCAATCGAACATATACGTTATCCTACCCTTAACTCAAAAACGTAAAGGAGCACACATGAGCGGCGATCCGGCCATAATTCTTCTTGCCCATGGTAGCAGCGACCCGCGCTGGTGCGAGACTTTTGAAAAACTGGCCGGTCCGACGCTGCAGTCGGTCCCCGGTTCCCGTATCGCCTATATGGAACTGGCCGAACCATCCATCGACACGGTGGTGTCCGAGGGTGTTACGTCTGGAACCCGGGCGTTCAAGATAGTCCCTCTGTTTCTGGCCGCTGGTCGTCATTTACGTAAAGACGTCCCGGGAATGATCACCGAACTGGAAAAAAGCCATGGTGTCACGATTACACTGGCGGCACCGATCGGTGAAAACCCGCAACTCGGCGACGCCATCTGCGACGTTGTCAGGCAGGAGCTCGCAAGGCACTCCTGAACCACCAAACACTTACAGGCCAAATGGAGACGGAGCACATGGACAAACGCATTCTGATCACTGGAGGCACCGGCTTTATTGGCCAGGCACTGTGCCCGGCCCTGTTACAGAAAGGCTATTCCCTGACCGTTCTGAGCCGCCAACCTGACCGGGTTGTCCAGGCTCTGTGCGGCCGCGTTGAGGCAGTGGGCGACCTGAAAAGTCTGAACGCGCACCCCGGGTTTAACGCGGTGATCAACCTGGCCGGTGAAGGCATTGCCGACAAGCGATGGACAGAGTCACGCAAACAGGCTCTGCGAGACAGCAGGATTGCACTGACCAACGCCCTCGCAGAGGTTATCAGCAGCTGGGAGCAACCGCCCGAGGTGCTGGTGTCGGGATCGGCGGTTGGATTTTATGGCGACCAGGGCAAAAAACCTGTCAACGAGGCATCAGCACCGGTCGATGAATTTACCCACCGAATGTGTCGCGACTGGGAAAAGGCCGCGTTAGCCGTCAGTAGCGACCGCACCCGGGTCTGCCTGGCGCGCACCGGCATTGTGGTCGGCCCCGACGGTGGCTTTCTCCAGCGAATGCTGTTGCCGTTCAAGCTTGGTCTGGGAGGACGCATCAGCGATGGCCACCAGTTCATGCCCTGGGTTCACCGGGACGACGTGGTGGCGGCACTGATCTGGATGCTGGAAACCCCGGAAGCCCAGGGGCCCTACAATCTGGTGAGCCCCAACCCGGTCAGCAATCGCGAGTTCACATCGACGCTCGCCGGTGTTCTTCATCGGCCGGCCATTTTCCCGGTACCCGCGCCAGTGCTGAAACTCGGTCTGGGCGAAATGGCACGCCTACTTCTGACCGGCCAGAAAGCCCACCCCGAGAAACTGTTACACGAGGGGTTCGAGTTCCGCTATGAGGAACTCAAGACGGCCCTGGAAGACGCCACCGGCTGCTGAACAGGCGATGGGGGGTTTTGGCAAAAACTGTTTGACAGAGCCCATCGCCTTTCTTAATATACGCGCCACCTCGACGAGGCAAGGCAAGAAGCGATGCGTCCCCTTCGTCTAGTGGCCTAGGACTCCGCCCTTTCACGGCGGCAACAGGGGTTCGAACCCCCTAGGGGACGCCATTTTCGCTTCGCTTTGCAGCAAAACATCTCCTCCTGTTTCCCCTACGATTTCACTAATAATTTGCAGAATAATCCGGCATTTGCGAGACAACATTTCGTAACTACTGCTATAGTCGGTTGGGTCCCCACAAATCCGATCTGGTTTCGAAAGTTAGATCATGCCGAAACTTCTGAGTCGCCTGCAGCGTTTTAAATCCGGGTCTCCCCTGTCTTTCAGGCTGCTCGCTTACATCCTGTTATTCAGTTCGGCCTTCACCCTGGTCAGCTCGGCCATTCAGATCTACTCCGACTTCCGCAAAGACGTTTCCCAGATTGATCGCAGAATGCAGGTTGTCGAAACAGGTTACGCGTCCAGCCTCGCCCGAAGCCTTTGGGCACTTGACCAGAAGCTTCTGCAGACGCAGCTTGAAGGCATACTCAGCCTGCCAGACATCGTGCACCTGAGGCTGAAAATCGAACCGGATTCAGAACTTGTACTGGGCAGTATTCCGACCAACACCACAACCAACAGCCACAGCTTTGACCTGGTTCATCAGGGTGATGACATGTTTACTCTGGGGCACCTGACGGTGACCGCAGATCTGCAGCGGGTGTACGCCGATCTGGAAGAGAAAGTCCTGGTCATTCTGGCCACCCAGTTTCTGAAAACCTTTTTCATTTCCATTCTCATAGTCTGGATATTCCAGTATTTTGTCGCGCGCCATCTAACGGCTATGGCTGACTACGCCCGAGGCTTCTCCCTGAATAGCCTTCGCGAACCCCTGAAGCTTGACCGGCCAGACACGCCGCTGAACAACAGCGACGAACTGGCACAGGTCACCGACGCTATCAACCACATGCGCGAACGACTGTCCGAGGATCTGGAGCGGCAGAAGCGGGACGCCCAGGAAATCCGGAAATTTTCCAAAGCGATCGAACAGAGCCCTTCATCGGTTCTGATCTGTGATCGAAAATGGCAGATTGAATACGCCAACCAGAAATTTACTCAGCTGACAGGCTATGATCTGGACGCCATTGCCGGTAAACACCCCGGCACCCTGAGCGAGGACATCAATGCCCACCGTGAAAGCCGGCAGCTTTGGCAATCCATCCGCCTACAGGTCCAGCGAGTTGGTGTCTGGCAGGGCGAAGTCAATAGTGCACGCAAAAACGGAGAACGCTTCTGGGAACAGCTCATCGTAACGCCGATCAAAGCCAGTGACGGTGAGGTGACCGGCTACCTGATCCTCGGAGAAGACATCAGTATCCGCAAGCGTTATGAACAGCAGTTACTGCGCCAGGCCAACTATGACATCCTGACCGGCCTGCCCAACCGCATGCTGGCGCTGGACCGGTTAAAGCTGGCGCTGGCGCAGGCGCGCCGGGAAAACACCCTGGTCGGCGTGATGTTCCTGGACCTGGATAACTTCAAGCACATCAACGACACCCTCGGGCACGATGCCGGCGACAACCTGCTCATCGAGGCCGCAAGAAGGATTTCCAGCTGTCTTCGGGGAACCAGTACCGTTGCCCGACTGGGTGGCGATGAGTTTCTTGTCGTGCTGCCCGGGCTGTCGGACCCGCAAGCTACCACACAGGTCGCACAGCGGATTCTGACCACTTTCGAGCCACCCTACATCCTCAATGGTCAGGAAGTCTTCGTGACCACCAGTATCGGCATCTCGATCTTCCCCCATGATTCCGACAACAGCGGTATGCTGCTACAACACGCCGATGCGGCCATGTACCAGGCCAAGAACAAGGGCAAGAGCGCGTTTGCGGTATTCGCGCCGGAAATGACCGAAGTCTCCCACGAACGCCTGCAGATGGAATCTCTGATGCGCCGGGCGTTGGAGCAGCAGGAGTTCGAGCTGTATTTCCAGCCCATCGTTCGGACGGAGACCGGGCAAATGGCGTTCGCCGAGGCGCTCCTGCGCTGGAACAACCCAAGCCTGGGCATGGTCATGCCAGATCGATTCATACCGCTGGCAGAAGAAACCGGACTGATCATGCCCATTGGTGAGTGGGTCCTGAAAGAAAGCTGCAAGGCTGCAATGCGCTGGCGCACCGAGACTGGTCACCGGATCGGTATTTCGGTTAACGTGTCGCCCCGGCAGTTTCGGGACCCTGACTTTGTGCAGACCGTGATGCAGGCTCTGGAACAGAGCGGGCTCGAGCCGGACCAGCTGGAGCTGGAGATTACCGAACGGCTGATTCTCGACAACACCATCGAGACCGCAGACATACTGCGTGAGCTGGACCAATCCGGTATCCGGCTCTCGGTCGACGATTTCGGTACCGGCTACTCGGCGCTCAGCTATCTCAAGAGTTATCCGTTTGACACCCTGAAGATCGATAAATCCTTCGTTCAGGACGTGATGACGGAGCATGACGATGCCTCGCTGGTTCGCGCCATCATCAATATGGCCCACAGCCTGGGTTTGCGTGTCATTGCGGAAGGCGTGGAAGAAGAAGCACAGACCCACTTCCTGAAAACCGAAGGCTGTGATTACTCACAGGGCTATTTCTACAGTCGGCCGCTGCCAGCCGCCGACTTTGATACCTGGCTATCCAGCAATCACCGGGTATAGATTAAATACACACGGACGAGTACCACCATGGAAGAGACACTGCTAGTCGTAAACTGCGGCAGTTCATCCCTCAAACTTGCCCTGTTTGACGGCGAACATCGAAAACTCGCGTCAGCCCTCGCCGAACGCATCAACCAGAAGGACGCGTTTGCCCGCATAAGCGGTGATCAGGAAACCATCACCCTGCCCCATCACGCATCGCACGAACAGGCACTTCGGGTTCTGGTCAGCGCATTTCGTGAACGTCAGCTGATGACATCCTCACTTTCCGCCATCGGCCATCGGGTGGTCCATGGTGGCGAAAACTTTCGCCAGAGCGTGCGGATTGATGATGGGGTCATCAGCGCCATTGAAAAATGTTCTGAGCTTGCGCCGCTTCATAATCCGGTCAACCTGTCCGGCATACACGCCACCTGTAAACTGTTCCCGCACACACCACAGATTGCGGTTTTTGATACCGCCTTTCACCAGACCCTGCCCAGGCATGCCTTCATGTATGCCGTACCGAGCGTCTGGTACCAGGACTGGAGCGTGCGTCGGTACGGCTTCCACGGCATCAGCCACGGATTCATCGCGTGCGAGGCCGCCCGTGTTCTGGAAAAGCCGCTGGAAGCGACATCGGTCATATCGGCCCATCTGGGCAACGGTTGCAGCATCACTGCCATTCGCGACGGTGCCAGCGCGGATACCAGCATGGGCATGACTCCGATGGAAGGCCTGGTGATGGGTACCCGCAGTGGCGATATAGATCCGGGGCTGTTTGATTACCTACAGGGCAAAGGAGTCAACGCCGAAGAGCTTCATCAGGCTCTGAACCGGAAAAGCGGTCTTCTGGGCCTGTCCGGCGAGACCAATGACATGCGTTCACTGTGCAAACTTGCCGAAAGTGGCCACGACTCGTCGCGGATTGCGATCGATGTATTCTGCTTTCGTCTGGCCCGCTACATCGGCGCCATGATGGCCTCGCTGAAGGAGTTGGATGCACTGGTATTCACCGGCGGTATCGGTGAAAACAGCGACCTGGTGCGTGAGACAACCCTCAGCCACCTGAGCCTGCTGGGATTTGAAGTAAGCACCGAACGCAATCGAACGCACGGCCGATCCAGCCAGCACCGGATTAACAGTGACGGTTCCCGGTTCCCGGTTCTGGTCATTCCCACAAACGAGGAACTGGTGATCGCGCGGGAAGCTTCACGGCTTGCCAGCCCAGCCTGACCCGACACACAGATTCAGACTCAGGAAACTGCATCATGGCAAAAAGCCTCTATTTCTCTCCCACTTCTCTGGATTCCGGCCTTACTTCCGTCTGTCTGGGTATGCTACGCGCTCTGGAGCGGGTAGGTGTCAGCGTTGGTTTTTATAAGCCGTTCTCCCAATCCGTTCATCGCGCCGAGTCCCGGCATAACAATGGCGAGGATTCCTCTGTTGCTTTCGTACGGGCGAGTAGCCATATGAATCCGCCTGATCCCATCCCCCTGAAGGAAGCTCAGCAACTGCTTAACCAGGGCAAATCCGATTATCTGCTGGAACGGGTCGTTGGCGAATACCGCAAGGTCGCCAACGAAGTCGACGTGGTCATCATTGAAGGCCTGGTTCCTGATCAGAGCGAAGCCTATATCGCCAGGCTGAATGTCGAAGTAGCACGCAATCTCAGCTCCGAGGTCATCCTCGTCAGCACGCCGAAAAGCCTCGACGCGACACAGATCGATGAAGAGCTGGATTTTTCATCACGGCTGTTTGCGGGCCCGGCTGACCCCGACGTGATAGGCGTCATCCTGAACAAGGTGGGCGAACCCTATAATGCCGGAAGTGAGCTTGCCGGCCCGACCCCACAGAAGCCGGCGGAGACCATTGATTATCGATCAGATTGCCAGGTTTTCAGTAAGGGCCGGTTCCGGTTGATTGCCGAAATACCCTGGCAACCCGGACTGCTCGCGCCAAGGGTATCCGATATTGCCCGGGAACTGGGGCTGTCCGTACTGAACGAGGGTCATATGCACTCCAGGCGGGTTCAGCGTGTGTCTGTCTGCGCCAGAAGCATCCGCAATATGACGGAAACCCTCAGGCCCGGCACACTGATGGTCACCCCGGGAGATCGTGAAGATATTGTGGTCACCATGGCGGTCGCCGCACTCAACGGTGTCCCTCTGGCCGGCCTGATGCTCACTGGTGGACTGATGCCCGATCAGCGGGTGATCAACCTCTGTCATCGGGCCCTGGACACCGGCCTGCCGGTACTGGCGTCCGAGACCAATACCTACGAAACCGCCCATATGCTGGCGAACCTGTCGACCGCAATCCCCATTGATGACCCTGAGCGCATCGAGAAGGCCATGGAGGCGGTCGCCACCCGGATTGACACTGACTGGCTGCAGCAGCACCTGAAGGTGGAGCGCCTGAGCCGATTGTCACCCCCGGCCTTTCGATACCAGCTTTCAGAACGGGCCCGGGCGGCCAACAAGCGCATTGTTCTTCCCGAAGGCAGCGAACCGCGCACGGTGCAGGCAGCCATCATCAGTCACAACCGAAAGCTTGCCCGTTGCGCACTGATTGGCAGCGCTGCAGAGATCAGTCGAATTGCGGATTCCCAGGATCTGGAACTGCCGGAAGACATTGAGATTATTGACCCGGCGGAGGTGCGTGAGCACTACATCGCGCCCATGGTGGAACTGCGCAAGAACAAAGGGCTGACACCGGATATGGCCGAGGCCATGCTGGAAGATAATGTGGTGCTGGGCACCATGATGGTCGCGCTGGATGAGGCAGACGGACTGGTGTCGGGTGCCATCCATACCACCGCTAACACCGTTCGCCCTGCCCTTCAGCTAATCAAGACCCACGACCACGCCAAAGTCGTGTCGTCGGTGTTCTTCATGCTGCTGCCACAGCAGGTGGTGGTTTACGGGGACTGTGCAATCAATCCCGACCCGAACGCCGAAGAACTGGCGGACATAGCGATTCAGAGCGCCGAGTCAGCCGAAGCGTTTGGTATCGAGCCGGTTGTGGCCATGATCAGCTATAGCACCGGTGAGTCCGGCAGCGGGCAGGATGTCGACAAGGTCAGGGAAGCAACCCGGATCGCCCGGGAGCGCAGGCCGGACCTGCTGATCGACGGGCCCCTGCAGTATGATGCCGCCGCTATCGAGAGTGTCGCCAGAAGCAAAGCGCCGGACAGTAAGGTGGCCGGGAAAGCCACTGTCTTCGTATTTCCGGACCTGAATACCGGGAACACCACCTACAAAGCGGTTCAACGCAGCGCCAACGTTGTCAGCATTGGCCCCATGCTTCAGGGCCTTCGTAAACCGGTGAACGACCTTTCACGGGGAGCGCTGGTGGAAGACATTGTTTTCACCATTGCCCTCACCGCGGTGCAGGCAAAACAGGTGGAGAATGCGGGAATCAGCGCTTGAGGCTTTTCTGGCGCTTTTTCTTCGGCGCCGGCCCCTGCTTCCTGTCGTTGTCTTTTTTCACCTTCTGACGCGGGGTCAGCCGGTCCACCTTTGTGGCATAGGGGTTCTCACCGGATTTGAACTCGAACCGGATGGGTGACCCTGTGACCTTCAGCACCTTGCGGAAGGTATTTTCCAGATAGCGCTTGTAGGCTCCGGGCAAGGAATCCACCTGATTCCCGTGCACCACAATCACCGGAGGATTTGAACCACCCTGGTGAGCATACCGCAGCTTGATGCGCCGGCCCTGCACCAGCGGGGGCTGATGCTGGGCAGTGGCGTCCTGCAGGATGGCGGTCAGGCGATTGGTTGGCCACTTGGCCATGGCCGATTCGTAGCAGGCCTCCACTGAATCATACATAACACCCACGCCAGAGCCGTGCAGCGCTGAGATGTAGTGTTTGTCTGCATAGTCCAGGAAATCCAGGCGGCGGGCCACCTGCTCTTTCACTTTTGCCCGATCATCAGGGTCCATGCCATCCCATTTATTGACGGCAATCACCAGCGAACGTCCGGCATCAAGCACAAAGCCAATCAGGTGCAGATCCTGGTCAACCAGACCCTGGCGCGCATCAATGACCAGAATGACCACATGGGCATCCTCGATAGCCTTGAGCGTCTTGATGATAGAGAACTTCTCCACGGTTTCGCTGACATTCTTGCGCCTGCGAACCCCGGCCGTATCGATCAGGGTGTACTGTTTGTCATGCCTTTCGTAAGGCACGTAAATACTGTCCCGTGTGGTGCCGGGCATATCGAATACGATAACCCGGTCTTCTCCCAGCATCCGGTTAACCAGTGTGGATTTCCCCACATTGGGGCGCCCCACAATGCCAATACGGATACCGGGGTAGCGATCGGCCCTGTCCTGCTCTGCGCCTTCTTCAAGCGCTGGCAACAGGATTTCAAGCATCGAGCGAATACCGCGGTTATGGGAAGCGGCAATCAGAAAGGTGGACTCGAATCCAAGCCCATGAAAGTCGGACGCGGCAATATCCGGATCCTGACCGTCGGTCTTGTTGACCACAAGATGAGCCCGTTTCCCGGTTTTCCTGAGATGGCTGGCGATCACTTCATCGCCACCATTCAGCCCCGACTTACCGTCAACCAGAAACAGAACAATGTCCGCTTCGTCGACGGCCTGCATGGACTGCCGCGCCATCTCGGCATCCAGGCCCTTTTCGTCGCCGGTCAGACCACCAGTATCGATGGCAATAAAGCGCTGACCTTCGTAATTACCCTCGCCGTACTTTCGATCCCGGGTCAGGCCCGGAAAATCGGCAACTAGCGCGTCCCGTGTCCGGGTCATCTGATTGAAAAGCGTCGACTTACCGACATTAGGCCTACCGACCAGAGCAATTACAGGGGTCATTTATCGTCGCCGAGTGTTTCAAGCGTGAATACGCTCATTTCACCGCTGTTGCCGTAAACCAGCAGGCGGCCGCCAGAAATCAGTTTGAAGGGCACCCGCAGGCCGTCGCCATCATATTCAAGCTGCCCTTCCAGGGCGCCGTCTTCCAGAGACAGAACGTGGATGTAGCCTTCGAAATCACCCACTAACAGGTAGTCGTTCAGTACGATCGGTTGTGTCGGCTGGCGCCAGGCCAGCTGGTCCTGCCGCCAGAGTTCCCGACGATCCTGGCCGCGCAGTGCCACAATATCGCCGTTCGCTGACGCCAGAAATATATTGCCGTTACCGATCATGGGCGAATGTAGGCTGGATGCCGGGCGGCTCCAGATTTCGCGGCCGCTTTCAATGTCCACCAGAGCCAGCTTGCCCTGGTAGCCGACAACCATGGCCGCGCTCTCAAGGATCAGCGGCACACCAGACACATCCACCAGCCGCTCCAGTTCGGTACGGCCGGCCGGTTCACCAACCTGGTACTGCCATACCGGCTGTCCGTTCTCATTGCTGAGCGCCATCAACCGGCCGTTGGCCAAGGACGCCAGAACCAGGTCAGCGCCCACCAGCGGGGATGCAGCAGCCCTTAGTGACAGAGCCGGCACCGCGCTGTCGTACTGCCAGAGTTTTTCACCGTCGGCGACATTGAACGCATGCACCTTGCCGTCGATACTCTGCGCCACCACCATGGAATTATTGGAACGGGGCGCGGCCAGTGCCTCGTTAGGCAGGGTGGCACTCCAGACCTGTTCGCCGTCTTCACGGGATAACGCCAGCAACTGTGCATCCCGTGTTACCAGATAGATGAACGCCTGGTCACCACCGACGCCCGCCATGATCTCCCGGTCGAGATCGCGCTCCCAGAGGACCTCGCCGTCTTCGGGTTCGATCGAATAGACCTCGCCATCCGCAGACGCAGCGAAAATTCTGTCACCAGTGTAGAGCGGCTCCAGGTAAAGAAAATTACCGTCGTGGCCATCACCAATGTCCAGATCCCACTGTTCCTTCAACTCAACGGACGAAACCACCTCAGGCACCGGTGCAGGCTGCTCAAAAGTGTCGGTAGAGCTGCAGCCTGCAATGCCGATAATCATTGCCAGCATCAGGGCTGATTGCTTATACATATGTGCTCCCAGGCTCGGAACCGGCATCAGGCGCCTTCCCCGACGCCCAGATCAGCCAGTTTGAGTTCAAGAAGACCACTGCGCCGTTCAGCGCTCTGTTCGCGGGCCTTCATGTAGGCTTCCTTGGCTTCCTCGGTGTTACCCTGGGCAAGCAGCACATCGCCCCGCAACTCCGAGAAAATTGCGTCAAAACTCCCGGTATCCGTGGCACTGTCGATGGTGGTCAGTGCCGCGTCGTATTGCTCAAGGTCGAACTGGGCACGGGCAAGACGGCTGCGAATAATGAGTGACAGCGGGCCAGCCTCATCGGCCTGGCTGTTCGCCCACTCCAGAGTTGCAATCGCGGCCTCGGCATCGCCCTGATCCATCAACTGCTGTTTGGCGAGTACCAGCGCGCCATAAATGGCGTAGGCGCTGTCGGCGTAGTCCTCGCGCAGGGTCTGGGCTACAAACTCAACGGTTTCAGCACGATTTTCATCGGCCCCATCGGTATAGGCGTTGATAAGGTTGGCAAACTGCGACGCAGCCTCCGTGCGATGCTGCATCTGCTGGTTCTGCCAGGCCTGCCAGCCGAATACAATGGCCAGAGCAGCGCCGACTCCCAGCAACAGTGAGGTGCCGTTCTTTTTCCACCAATCCTTGATGGCTTCAACCGTCTCTTCGTCTGTGCGCATTTCTGCCATGGTGACTTCCTTTAGATACCTGATTTTGTTTTGAACGTATTTGTGATCGTTAACGACTGCAGGGCGATCAGGCCAGCAGGCCCCTGAGCACTGACGACAGCTCTGTCGTGATGACTTCCTGCTGATCATCGCTGGAACGAAGCGGCTTCAGTCCGACCGTTCCGGACGCCAGTTCATTCTCGCCCAGAATGACAGCGTAGGACGCGCCACTGCGGTCCGCTTTTTTCATCTGGCTTTTAAAGCTTCCACCACCGCAATGGCCGACAATCGTAACATCGGGAAGGTCGTTCCTGAGCTTTTCGGCAAGCTCCAGAGCGGGGCCTGTTGCCTTCTCACCCATCGCTGTCACGTATACGTCAGCATCACCGTTGACCGATAGCGGAATCAGTTCCAGAGTTTCAAGCAGCAGAATCAAACGCTCAAGCCCCATGGCAAATCCTACCGCCACGGTCGGCTTTCCGCCCAACTGCTCGACCAGCCCGTCGTAGCGGCCACCGGCACACACCGTACCCTGGGCACCGAGACTGTCGGTAATCCACTCGAACACAGTCTTGCCGTAGTAATCCAGCCCCCTGACCAATCTGGGGTTTATGGAATAGCGGATGCCGGCTGCGTCCAGCAACCCGGTGAGAGACTGAAAGTGCTCCCTGGATTCATCGTCCAGGTAATCGTCCAGTTTTGGTGCCTGCTGGAGAATTTCCTGGGTCCGGGCATTCTTGCTGTCGAGGATCCGTAACGGGTTGGAGTCAAGGCGACGCTTACTGTCCTCGTCCAGCTCATCGACAAAATCTGAAAGATAAGCGACAAGTGCCGCGCGGAAGTTCCTGCGGGACTCAGCCGAACCTATGGAGTTGATCTCGAGCCGGGTATGGTCGGCCAGGCCCAGCTCGCGCCACAGGCGCGCTGTTAAAATAAGCAGTTCCGCGTCAATATCGGGTCCGGCCATGCCGAAACACTCAACACCGATCTGATGAAACTGGCGATAACGGCCTTTCTGGGGGCGTTCGTGCCGGAACATGGGGCCGGTGTACCAGAGCCGTCGGGTCTGATTGAACAGCAACCCGTGCTGCTCCGCCGCACGGACACAACCTGCGGTGCCTTCCGGGCGCAGAGTCAGGCTGTCGCCGTTGCGGTCCTCGAAGGTATACATTTCCTTCTCGACAATATCTGTCACTTCGCCAATGGAGCGTTTGAACAGCTCGGTCTGCTCGACCACCGGCATACGGATTTCCTGATAGCCGTACTGGGCAAGCACCCGCCTGACGGTGCTCTCGACGTACTGCCAGACTGGCGACTGCTCCGGCAGGATGTCATTCATCCCGCGAATTGCCTGAATCTTAGCCAATGTTAAACCTTTTCCTTGAATAGAAAGCCCGGCGGCCTGTTAATCAACCGAGCGGGTAATGATCGACTCTTCCTGCTCCTTCTTGCGGGCGACCTGTTCGCGAATCAGGCGCTCCAGGTCGTCCGTCAGGGTGGCGTTGTCCAGTTTCTGGTTGGGCTTGCCGGCCATGTACAGAAGATTTTTCGGGCTACCGCCGGTCAGGCCCATGTCAGCGACCTTGGCCTCACCCGGGCCATTGACAATGCAGCCGATAATGGCGACGTCCAGCGGGGTATTGACGTCCTCAAGTCTGGCTTCAAGGTCGTTCATGGTCTGAATCACATCGAAATTCTGACGCGAGCAGCTCGGACAGGCGACAAAATTGATGCCCCTGCTGCGCAGGCGCAGGCTTTTAAGTATATCGAAGCCAACCTTGATCTCCTGAACCGGGTCGGCCGCCAGGGACACCCGGATGGTATCGCCAATGCCGTCCATCAACAGCATGCCAAGGCCGATGGAGGATTTAACAGTGCCGGACCGCAGCCCGCCTGCTTCGGTAATACCCAGGTGCAGGGGCTGTTCGATCTGCTTCGCAATCTTGCGGTAGGCCTCAACCGTCATGAACACTTCTGAGGCCTTCAGGCTGACCTTGAAGTCCTGGAAATTGTGGCGATCCAGGATATCGATGTGGCGCATGGCCGACTCTACCAGCGCATCCGCGTTTGGCTCGCCGTATTTACGCTGGAGAGCCTTTTCCAGCGAGCCGGCGTTAACGCCAATGCGAATGGGAATGTTCCGGTCCTTGGCTGCGCTGATAACGGCACTGACCCGATCATCCCGGCCAATATTACCCGGGTTGATGCGAAGGCAATCGACACCAAGTTCTGCAACCCGAAGGGCTATCTTGTGGTCGAAGTGGATATCGGCGACCAGGGGTATAGAGACCCTGGAACGGATCTTTCCGAACGCTTCAGCGGCGTCCATATCCGGAACAGAAACCCGGACTATGTCGGCGCCGGCCTCCTGGAGTGCAGTAATCTGGCCGACGGTGGCATCGACGTCACAGGTGTTGGTGTTGGTCATGCTCTGAACAGCAATTGGCGCATCACCACCCACGGGCACATTGCCCACCATAATCTGCCGGGATTTACGTCTAACGATTGGAGATTCCTGTTTCATAACGTTCTAACCAGGGACTGAAATGTTAAAAATGTCGGGTTGCCAGAGTAACTGCCAGAGTAAACTCAAAGTGTCAGCGTGAATTCTGTGCGATTGTTGACCACCCGGAAACTGGAGAGATCAACAGGCTCCCCACCAAAACTGACCTCATCCACTGCGTCAACCGCGCCAATGACCACATTGAAGGGCGCCCGCCCCGATACTCGCACCTGATCGCCATTGCGCTGCAAAGAGGCCACCAGCCTGGCTCCGGAAGCATCCGTTACCTGCACCCAGCAATCGGCAACAAAGGACATTTCAAGTTGCGTCGTTGCGGCAACCGATGTTGGCTGGGCGCTTTCTTCGAACACCGGATCAGGTTGAATGACCGGTTCTACTGCAGCAACAGCCGGCGACGTTCCGACCGGCTCGTTCGATGGCTCCGAGGCCGTCAGGGACTCAACATTGTTTGTCAGTTCGGGACTGTCCAACGCCTCCGGGCTATCTGAGGGCTCAGAGCTATCCAACAGCTCAGAACTGACCAATGGCTCAGGGCTACTATCCACAGGCTCAGGGTTATCCAAAGGCTCAGGGCTGGCCAGCGGCTCTGCGCCGCCGGTCTGCTCTTGGGCATTTTCCGGCATGGTGCCTACGGAAGATTCAGAGACCTCTGTTGCCTCAGAGCCATCGGCGCTGGTCTCCTCGAGCATACCGTCTTCTGCCGGAGCCTTATCCTGTTCGGGCGCGATTGCCCCCTCATCCGCCGGCGCTTCAGCCACTGTGCCAGGCTCCAGAATCAGCTTCCAACCGGCCAGAGCCAGGCCCCCAAGCACCAGTATGATAAAAAGCGTCTTGGCCACCTGTTTTTTTTTGCGCCGCCGGCGCTCCAGATCAACCAACGGATTTTCCTGTTCCTGCTGCGCCCTCTGCCGGCGCAGCGGCTCCAGTTCGATATCCAGCGACTGGATCAGCGAGTCGGCGTCAGCTCCAACCTGTTTGGCATAAGCCCGCACATACCCTTTGAGGAACAGCTCACTATCAATCTGGTCGTAGTTGCCCTCCTCAATCGCCTGAATAATAAAGACTCGCAGATGCTGGGCATCCGCGACATCTTTCTGGCTCAGCCCAAGCTTTTCGCGGATCTGCCTGAGCTGCTGCCCTGCAGGCTCACCCACCGCGGGCTGTTGTGGCTCTTCACTGTCCATCAGCGTTCAACACCTTGTATTGTTGATATTCTAAGGAGCTTGGGAAATCGCTTTTCAGAAGCAGCGCAAGACTTGCTTCCCGATCAGAATCGCCGAAATAACGGGCGATCCGTATGCCGGTAATCAGACTTTCAGGGGAATGCCGAAGGTTGCTGTTTCTCTGCATTATCCCCATCAGCCGGGCGTAATAACCCTCTGCGGCTGCAAAGTCGCCGTTGGCTACCAGGGTTCTCGAAAGGGCAAGCAGGCTCTTCACGTCGCCCCGTGACAGCTCAACGGAGCGGCGGTACGCGCGGACAGCGGCATCCGTATCCTCAAGCCGCTCCTCAGACAACCCGAGGTTGAAGAAAACCGACGCCCGGTCCTGGTATTCGGTATCTCTCGACGCAGCAGCAAACTGGTCCCGAGCCTCCTCAAAACGCCCCTTGCCATAAAGAAAAGCGCCGTAATAGACCCGGGCACGGGTATAGCCTTCGTCGTTACTTATGGCAGAGCGATAGGCGCGCTCAGCAAGCTCATCCTCACTGTCAACCTGGTACAGCAGCCCTTTGGCAGCCAGAACCGACGCAGCGTCAGGAGCCAGCTCTGTGGCCCGGTCCAGGTGCACCCGGGCGCGATCCACGTTTCCCTGGCCAATGTATGCGGTCGCCAGTCGTACGTAATTTTCTATCGCTTCTTCCCGGTCAGCCTCGCGCTGGAAACGGCTATCAGTGGACGTGACGCAGCCGGACATCAACAGCCCCACCACGACCAGCGTTAACCAGAGACAGCTTTTACGGCACCATGGGTCTGTCACTGTCCAATCCCTCTTGAAACGTGAGGCGCCCGACACTAAGGGGCAACCTGCTGAACCTGAATGTAGCGCTGGCTTCGTTTGGTTCGATCTTCAACGCGCCCGACCAGTTGCCCGCAGGCGGCGTCGATATCGTCACCGCGGGTTGTCCGGATGGTAGCGACATAACCCGCCTCGTTCAGAACTTTCTGAAACCGGCGGGTGGCGTTCATGCTGGGCCTGCGGAAATCGCTTTCCGGAAACGGATTGAAGGGAATCAGATTGATCTTGCAGGGCAGATCCTTCAGCAGAACTGCCAGTTCCCGAGCGTGCTCAGGCTGGTCGTTCATGCCTTCAATGACCGTATATTCAATGGTTGCCTTACGCTTTTCCGGCAACCGTGCAAAATAACGTTTGGTGGCAGCCAGCAGTTCGGCGATCGGGTATTTCTTGTTCAGCGGAACCAGCTTGTTTCGAAGCTCATCATTTGGGGCATGCAACGAAATTGCCAGTGAAACATCAGTAACTTCCGCCAGTTTATCGATAGCGGGCACCACACCGGAGGTGCTCACCGTGACCCGACGCTTGGAAATGCCGTAGGCCAGGTCGTCCATCATCAGATTCAGGGCGTCGACCACATTGTCAAAATTCAGCAGCGGCTCGCCCATACCCATCATGACCACGTTAGTAATCGGCCTCTCGGGGCCAGGCTCAAAGGGCATGAAGGCTTTGCGCGCAACCCAGACCTGGCCGATGACTTCTGCCGCCGTCAGGTTCCGGTTAAAACCGCGCTTGCCCGTCGAGCAGAAGGTACAATCAAGGCTGCAGCCAATCTGGGAAGATACGCAAAGGGTGCCGCGCTCGCCATCGGGAATCAGCACCGTTTCAACGCTGTTGCCGTTATCCATGCGCATGACCCATTTTCGGGTGCCATCTTTGGAGGTTTCATCGAAGACCACCTCTGGACCACGGATTTCAGCAACCGCTTTCAGTTTCTCCCGAAGCGCCTTGCTCATATTGGTCATTTGATCGAAGTCATCGGCTCCGCGCTGATGAATCCACTGCAGCACCTGAGTTGCACGAAAACGCTTCTCCCCCAGGGAATCAAAAAATGCCTCAAGCTTTGCCTTTGGCATTCCCAGAAGGTTGGTTTTTTCCGCAACTTGCGTCATTTCATAACCTCGATCAGATAACCAATACGGGCCGGGGCGTTCCCCCGGCCCGATACGACAGGATCAACCGCGCGGGCAGATCTCGTTGTCGTTGAAAAAGTAAGCAATTTCTCGCTCGGCAGACGCTGCGGAATCAGAGCCGTGAACGGCATTCGCGTCGATGGACGAAGCAAAGTCGGCACGGATGGTGCCCGCGTCAGCTTCCTTGGGGTTGGTGGCACCCATCAGATCACGATTTTTCAGAATGGCGCCTTCCCCTTCCAGAACCTGAACCACGGCCGGACCAGAGGTCATGAACGCAACGAGGTCATTGAAGAAAGGACGCTCTTTATGCTCCGCGTAAAAGCCTTCGGCCTGCTCCTGAGTCAGGTGCATCATCTTTGCCGCGACAATGTTCAGACCGGCTTTTTCAAAGCGGGAATAGATTTCACCGATCACGTTCTTCGCAACGGCGTCGGGCTTGATGATCGAGAGCGTGCGCTCGTTAGCCATGATATTTCTCCAGTTGGTTTCCAATAAAAATTCAGGGTTGGGATTATACGCAGTCCGGGGCCGACTGCCTACCGCACTGCACGGAGACGGGTCACGACTTCAACAATCCGGGACGCAGCAAATTCAACCTCTTCCGAGGTTGTAAACCGGCCCATGGAGAAACGCAGAGCCTGATGGGCCTGCCTGTCGCTGAGGCCTATTCCACGAAGTACAAAAGAAGGTTCTACCGTCGCCGAGGAGCAGGCGGATCCCGAGGACACCGCGAGATCGTGCAGCCCAAGCATCAGAGACTCTGCATCAACGCCATCAAATGACAGATTGATAATCCCCGGAACCCGATGGTCTGGACTGCCGTTGACCGAGACGCCCTCAAGCTGGCTCAAACCCTCAACCAGCTGCGCTCGCAGATTTTCCAGGTGGCCCTGCTCTTCTTCGAGTTTGCCGGCCGCCATGTCGAACGCTTTGCCCATGCCCACAATCTGGTGCGTTGGCAGAGTTCCGGATCGCATGCCACGCTCATGGCCGCCACCGTGTATCTGCGCGGCGACGCGGACTTCAGGCGCCCGGCGCACATAGAGCGCCCCAATACCTTTTGGGCCATACACCTTGTGCGCGGAAAGCGATAGCAGGTCGGCGTTCAACTGCTCGACACTTATCGCTATCTTGCCCGCAGCCTGAGCGGCATCCACATGGAACATGATGCCTTTCTGCCGCAACATGGCGCCAATAGAAGCCACATCCGTAATGCAGCCAAGCTCGTTGTTCACCAGCATCAGACTAACCAGCCGCGTGTTCTCACGCAGTGCGTCCGACACCTGATCATAACTTATCCGCCCATCCCTTCCGGGAGTCAGCCAGGTGACGTCGACACCCCTCTGCTCCAGCCATTTACAGGTGTCCACTACGGCCTTGTGTTCGATGGCCGAGGTAATCACATGAGCGCTGCCCTGACCGGCAAGTGCATCCTCGACCGCCCCTTTAATGGCAATGTTGTCGGATTCGGTCGCGCCGCTGGTCCAGACGATTTCCCGCGGGTCTGCGTGGATCAGGTCGGCGACCTGCCGCCGGCTTTTCTCAACCGCCGCTTCGGCCTGCCAACCATAACCATGGGTACGGGACGCAGGGTTACCAAACACCCCGTCAAGGGTGAGGCATTTCGCCATTTCTTCAGCTACCGAAGGGTCTACGGGCGTGGTTGCCGCATAATCGAGATAAACCGGCTTTTTCATAGGCGTGTCGGGGCTTTACTCTGGATCGGTTCAGGCATTCAGGCTGAAGCCTGGTCAATAAGCCGATCGGTATTGATGGTCTGCGAGTCCTGCTCTGACTTGCGGAGATTCTGGCGGGTCGCCACAACCTGAATTTCACGTTTTTTCATCAGGTCGCCCAGGCTGATATCACTGAGAAACTGGTGAATCTGATCACTGAGGTCAGACCAGAGATGGTGGGTCAGGCACTTCTCACCTTGCTGACAGTCACCCTTGTTACCACAGCGCGTGGTATCCAGGGATTCACTCACCGCATCGACCACTTCAGCAATAAATACCGCGTCTGCACCACGGCTGAGCTGATAGCCGCCACCCGGGCCGCGAATGCTCGAAACCAGCTTCTGGCGTCTCAGCCGCGAGAACAGCTGCTCAAGGTAGGACAGTGAAATGCCCTGTCTCTCAGAGATATCAGCAAGGCTGACCGGCCCCTGGTCGCCATGGAGCGCCAGATCCAGCATTGCCGTTACCGCGTAGCGGCCTTTGGTGGTCAGTCTCATAGAGTCAGCACCGATCAGTGTTCGTTGCAGAATGCCTGATCGAGTATGAATTGACCAAGTATTTCAGTCAAGTATTCAGCCCCGGGGCGGCTCGTCCTCCCGGACACAGTCGAAATCCTCTTCCTGCAGGGGTGGAAGCGCTCCGCCGTTCTGATATTCACTGTTGACCTTTCTAAGAGCCTTGCACATGTTCTCGATCCGGTCGTCGACCACATGCATATGATCCAGAAGGCTACGCATGGCTCGGGCGACGGGGTCCGGCATTTCTTCGGTCACGCCGTAGGCGTCAAAGCCCATCCGCTCTTCCATTTCCTTGCGACGCTGGTCGTCATCCCCCTTGCGCTTGGCCACAACACGGCCGGGAATGCCAACCACGGTTGCGCCAGCAGGCACTGCCTTGGTGACCACTGAATTGGAGCCGATCTTGGCACCGGCACCCACCTCAAACGGTCCCAGTATCTTGGCACCGGCGCCCACAACCACGCCATTACCCAGGGTTGGATGACGTTTTCCCTTGTTCCAGCTTGTGCCCCCAAGTGTCACCCCCTGATAGAGCGTGACATCGTCGCCAATAATGGTGGTTTCGCCAATCACCACACCCATGCCGTGGTCGATGAAAAACCGACGGCCAATCGTCGCGCCGGGGTGAATCTCAATACCCGTTAGCCAGCGGGCAAGCGTGGAAAATGTGCGGGCAAGCCATTTAAGCCCCAGCCCCCAGAGCCAGTGGGAAAATCGGTGGCACAGGAGGGCATGAAGACCGGGATAATTGGTCAGCACCTCGAACGTATTCCTTGCCGCTGGATCACGATGGAACACACTGCCAACGTCTTCCCTCAAACGCTCAAACATAATGTTAGTCCTGTTCACCTGCGATTGTTTTCACTCGGGACCCACTGGCGGGCGCCCCTGAGGCCTTCTGAACCGATGTCAGAATGCCTCTGAGAATATTGATTTCCATCTGATCCATCTGCGCCCGCTGAAACAGGCGACGCAACCGGGTCATCAACTGCCGGGGCTTTTCCCGGCGGTGGAATTCCACATCCACAAGCACCTGTTCCAGGTGCTCGAAGAAGCCTTCAACATCCTGAACCGGCGCCGGAGGCACATCCCAACCAGGGTCGCCAGGTGCCACCATCGGCTTTAAATAGGGGCTGACCTCACCGCCTTCAATCCCCCTGAGGAAATGCATTCGTAATTCGTAGCAGACAACCTGAACCGCCATCGAAAGGTTCAACGAGCTGTAGTCCGGGTTGGACGGAATGTGAATATGAAAATGGCATCGCTGCAGCTCTTCATTGCTCAGCCCGTGATTTTCGCGGCCAAACACCAGGGCAACCGGTCCTGCAGCGGACTGCTCAGCCGCTTTTGCGGCGGCGTCTGGCGGCGCAATCACCGGCCAGGGCACTTTCCGGCCACGGGCACTGGTGCCCATCACGCAGACACAGTCCGCAATCGCTTCGTCCAGGCTATTCACAACCATGGCATTATCGAGCACGTCGGATGCGCCGGCGGAGCGGGCGTAGGAAGCTTCATCCGGAAAGGATACCGGGTTCACCAGACAGAGATTAGCCAGCCCCATGTTTTTCATGGCACGCGCAACGGCGCCAATGTTACCGGAATGGGACGTTTCAACCAGAACGATCCGTATCTGGTCGCCGAATCCACCGGCGCTCTCCTGGGGCAATGCGGACTTGTGCATGTTACGACTGTCTCTGTTTGAGTCTGGAAAGAACGCAATCATATCAGACTTGCGGTTTACACTGACCCCCGGTTTACCCGTAGCACCATGGTAAAGGTACTTCAGGCCGCGCTAAAACCATACAAGCGGATTCAGTTTTTGATATGATGTGCGCCCTTCACACACCTGGGAAATGAACACTCAGATGCAACCAGCGATTAAAATGGCCCTTCGCGTCGCAAGACAGGGCTCCGATTACCTCAAAGCACACTTTGAGCGCCAGGAACCTAACGGCGACAGCGAAGACCGCGCAAAACAGCTTGAACGTGTCGAACAGTCGGTTTATGGCAGTTTTTCCGAACAACTGGAAAAAGCCTACAAAGACCACTCCATTGCCGAACTGAACCAAGCAGATGCCGGTACCAGCGAGAAAAGCTGGCATATCTTTCCGGTTCTCGGACGTGAGAATTTCCTCAGAGGCATCCCGGATTTTGCGCTGGCCCTGGTTCAGAAAAAGAACAACCGCACGGAAAGCCTGCTGCTGGTTAACCCGGTCACTGGTGAGGAGTATTCCGCCAGTCGTGGCTATGGCGCTGCGCTGAACAGCCGGCGCGTGCGCACCAGTGAAACCAAACACGCCGACCGCGCCGCCATTGTCAGCAACCTGCTGGATCAGACCCGCAAGGGCGAAGACCCCCTGCTGTGGGGTGAGATGGCCTCCATGCTGGCGAAAGACAGCAGCATGTTCCGTACTGCCGGTTGCGTGGCACTGGATATCGCCCGGGTTGCCTCTGGCCACCTGGACGCTGCCGTTATTTTCCGACCCGAGCCAGCGGACCTCGCCATCGGCGTTACCCTGGCAATGGAATCCGGCGCATTGACCGGAGACTTCGCGGGCAACCCCTCCGCCGGCAAGGCGAAGCATCTGGTTGTCGCCAATCCCAAACTGTTCAAGGAAGTCCTGAAGACCCTTCACCCGTTCCGCGGGCGTTTGCCGCAATAAAAAAAAGCCGCTTTCCCACGGGAAGCGGCTTTTCTGTCAGGACCGGCAGCTAAGCCCGGCACCAATCACATCTTGGAACTACATCCGATTCAGCCATTCTGGTGGCTCTTCGTTCTCTTCCTCTTCACCTGCCAGGCCCTCTTTGGCCGGCACCATCAGATCATGGCGATCCACATGCAGCGCCAGCAGCAGATTTGCTGATACGTAAATGGATGAGTAGGTACCCACAACCACGCCGATAATCAATGCTATGGCAAAGTTGTTGATGGCTTCACCACCCAGGAAGAACAGGGCCAGCAGAACAACCAGCGTGGTGCCGGACGTATTGATCGTACGGCTGATGGTCTGATGGATGGACGTGTTGATGATGTGCCAGGAATCCCCTTCCCGCATGGTCCGGAAGTTTTCCCGGATGCGGTCCGCCACCACAATCGTGTCGTTCAGGGAGTAACCGATGACTGCCAGCAGAGCTGCCAGCACGCTCAGGTCAAACGTCCACTGGAACAGGGCGAATATACCCAGCACGATGATGACATCGTGAGCCAGCGGAACCACTGACGCGATGCCGAATTTGAACTGGAAACGCATGCCCACGTAGATCAGAACCACAGCCAGCGCGATCAACAAACCAAGACCGCTGTCTTCCTTGAGTTCATCGCCAACCTGGGAACCAACGAACTCAGAGCTGACAAGCTCTAGCTCCGTTCCATCCGCTGACAGAACCTCAACCACTTCCGGGGCCAGTTGATCATTAGACGATTCTGCCATGCGCACAAGAACCGTGGTATCGGCGCCGAAATTCTGCACGACAAACTGCTCATAACCGGCATCCGACAGCCGATTACGGATATCGTCCAGTGCTGGTGCCTGCCGGTATTCAAGCTCAACCGACGTACCGCCGGTAAAGTCGAGGCCGAAGTTCAGCCCGCGAACCGCCAACATGGCGATGGAGACAACGATCAGCGCAATGGACAGAACGGAAGCAATTTTCCGAAAGCCCATGAAATCAATAGGTTTCTTGGTAGATTCAGACATTGGCTTGCTTCCCTCCGATCGACAGCTTGTTGATGGTGCGGCGGCCGAATACCAGATTGACGATGCCACGGCTGACCATCAACCCAGAGAACATGGATGTGAGAATACCGATGGAAAGCGTTACGGCGAAACCTTTCACCGGGCCTGAACCCATGGCGAACAGAATGACGGCAACCAGGAGGGTCGTGATGTTCGCATCAACAATGGATACGAACGCCCTCGAATAACCGGAGTTAATGGCCGACTGGGGCGGCACACCGGTTTTCAGCTCTTCCTTGATCCGTTCGAAAATCAGAACGTTGGCGTCAACGGCCATACCGACGGTCAATACAATGCCAGCAATGCCCGGTAACGTCAGAGTTGCAGACAGGATCGACATGCAGGCAATCAGCATCATCAGGTTCAACGTCAGAGTGGCACTTGCGATCACGCCAAACCCACGGTAGTAAACGATCATGTAGAGCAGTACCAGCCCGAAGCCGAGCATCACCGACATCAGGCCGGCATCGATGTTCTTCTGTCCCAGGCTTGGCCCGATGGTGCGCTCCTGCACGAAGTACATGGGGGCCGCCAATGAGCCCGCCCTCAATAGCAGTGCCAGTTCAGAGGCTTCAGGAATCGAATCCAGCCCGGTAATACGGAAGCTGGCGCCCAGAGCCGACTGAATGGTCGCCAGGCTGATGATGCCCTTTTCCACAATCCGCTCGTCCACCAGCTGGGTTTCACCGTCGACCACTACTTCTTCTGTTTCGGTGCGATACTCAATAAACAGAACCGCCATACGGCGCCCGATGGCATTCCGGGTTGCCCGGTTCATCAGGTCGCCGCCAACCGAATCCATGGTGATGTTGACCTGCGGCTGGCCGTTTTCATCGAAGGCCGACTGGGCATTGGACACGTTGTCACCGGTAACAATCACATCTCGCTGGAGGCGAGCCGTGCGGTTTTCGCTGTCTCGGAAGGGGAACACCTCAACTTCGCTGCTGGGGGCGTCCGAACGTGCTTCCAGCCTGAACTCCAGATTCGCAGTGGCACCGAGTACCCGCTTGGCAGCGGCGGTATCCTGAACGCCGGGAAGTTCCACGATAATGCGGTCTGCGCCCTGGCGCTGAACCAGCGGCTCGGCAACACCGAGTTCGTTAACCCGGTTGCGGATAGTCGTCAGGTTCTGCTCAAGGGCGTAGTCCTGGATTGACTGGATTTCCGCATCGGACATGGTAAGCGTCAGCTGGTAAGCACCGTCTTCGGTCTGCTCATCATCAAACTGGAACTGCATGTACTGGTCGCGGATCAGGCTTTCCGCTTCGGATAGCGACTCCGCATCCCTGAATATCAGCGCAATGGAACGATCACCGGCCACGTCACCGCCACGATAGCGGATGCGCTCGTCGCGGAGCTCCTGCTTGATCTGCCCGGCCATGGCTTCCAGACGCTGGTCCACTGCAGTTTCCATGTCTACTTCCAGCAGGAAGTGAACACCGCCGCGCAGGTCCAGACCCAGCTTCATGGGGCCAGCGCCCAGGGAACGCAGCCAGTCTGGCGTCGACGCTGCCATGTTGAGAGCCACAAGGTAGTCGCGGCCCAACGCTTTCTGAACCGCCGGACGGGCTCTGAGCTGATCTTCGGCACTGTTCAGGCGGATCAATGCATCCCGCTCCTGAAGTTCGGCAGCCTTGATTTCGATGCCTTCGGCCTCGAGTGCGCCGACCGCACGGTCCAGAATGCGCTGGTCGACCTGTGTGCTGCTTCTGGCACCTGTGATCTGAACGGCATAATCGTCGGGGAACAGGTTCGGAGAGGCATAAATAAACCCGATCACCAGCGCAAACACGATGATCAGGTTCTTCCAGAGCGGATACTTGTTCAGCATGGGGTCCCTTTAAGCGGGTCGAGCGACCGGCTTTCTTACTCAGCTTGGCAAAAGAAACCGGCCCTCGAGGGCCGGCGTCAGATATCGGTCATCGATATCCTTCTCAGATGTCTTTGAGAGTACCTTTGGGCAGCGCTGCAGCAACGGCAACTTTCTGGATTTTGACTTCTACGTTGTCTGACACTTCCAGAACAATGAAGTCATCCGTTACTTTGGTAATTTTCCCTGCGACACCGCCGGAGGTGACCACTTCATCACCCTTGTTCAGGCCTTCCATCAGGGCTTTGTGCTCTTTGGTGCGCTTGGACTGCGGGCGCCAGATCAGGAAGTAGAAAATCAGGATAAAGCCGGCGAAGAAAATGATCTGACCCATCGCGCCCATGCCCTGCGGCGCTGCATCCTGGGCCATAGCCAGTGCCGGCATTGCAGCAATAATAGCGGCAACAAGCAGCTTGATTGATTTCATGTTTGTTTCTCCATTGGTCGATTAATTTGGCTAGCGCAGACACATTGGGCGTCGTCAGTCCGCAAGTGGCGGGACCGGCTGGTCCCGGCGCGCGTAGAAGTCGCTAATAAAGTCCGACAATGTACCTGCTTCAATGGCCCCACGCAATCCGGCCATGATGTTCTGGTAATACCGCAGGTTGTGGATGGTATTCAGTTGCGATCCCAGCATTTCTCCACACTTATCCAGATGATGGAGGTAACTTCTCGAAAAATTCTGGCAGGTATAACAGTCGCACTGATCATCAAGAGGCTGAGTGTCGTAACGGTGGCGGGCATTGCGGATTTTAACAATACCGGTGGACGTAAACAGGTATCCGTTGCGGGCATTACGGGTGGGCATAACGCAATCAAACATATCCACGCCCCGGCGCACCGCCTCGACAATATCTTCCGGCCGCCCTACTCCCATCAGATAGCGGGGCTTATCGTCCGGCATCTTTGGCGGCAGATCGTCCAGGATGCGGATCATATCCTCTTTTGGCTCGCCCACCGACAGGCCACCAATGGCGTAGCCATCAAAGCCGATATCCACCAGGCCCTCAAGGGAACGCTCGCGCAGGGATTCATACATACCCCCCTGCACGATTCCGAACAGTGCAGCCGGGTTGCCTTCGTGGGCGTCCTTGCTGCGCTTTGCCCACCGCAGCGATAACTCCATGGACTCGCGGGCTTCGGTTTCGGTGGCCGGGTAAGGGGTACATTCGTCAAATATCATGACAATGTCTGAGCCCAGGTCTCGCTGGACCTGCATGGCAATTTCCGGGGACAGTTCCACTGGCGAACCATCCACCGGGGAGCGGAAGGTCACCCCCTGCTCGGTAATTTTCCGCATTTCGCCCAGGCTGAACACCTGAAAACCACCGGAATCGGTCAGGATAGGCCCATGCCACTGGGTAAAATCGTGCAGGTCGCCGTGGGCCTTGACCACTTCCGTGCCGGGACGCAGCATCAGGTGAAAGGTGTTACCAAGAATGATATGGGCGCCAATATTTTCAATGTCCCGCGGCAGCATCCCTTTAACCGTGCCGTAGGTGCCCACAGGCATGAAGGCAGGGGTTTCGACAGCGCCTCGGGGAAAAGTCAGCCGACCGCGGCGCGCCCGGCCGTCCTCGCCAAGCTTTTCAAATGACATAAAGCTGGGTGTGCTCATTGCGCCGCTCCGGATTCTGGCTGTGTGTCGGTGTCAGTTTGGCAGGCGCCCAGGCTCGGCTGCTGCCCGGTAATGAACATGGCATCGCCATAGCTGAAAAACCGGTAGCGGTCGGCCACTGCTGCCCGGTAGGCCGCCATGGTGTGGTCATAACCTGCGAACGCACTGACCAGCATGATAAGAGTGGATTCCGGCAGATGGAAATTGGTGATCAGCGCATCCACCGTGTTAAAGCGATAGCCCGGGTGGATAAAGATGTCTGTCTCCCCCTGAAAGGCCGAAAGCACACCATTCCGGCTTGCCGATTCAAGAGAGCGCACAGAGGTGGTACCCACAGCCACAACGCGCCCTCCCCGTTCCCGGGCGGCCTGCACGGCCCGGACGGTCTGACCGGTGACGCGCACCACCTCGCTGTGCATCACGTGATCTTCAATCCGGTCAACCCGCACTGGCTGAAAGGTGCCAGCGCCCACATGGAGGGTTACGAAGGTGCTTTCAACGCCCTTATCCGCAAGCCGTGCCAAAAGCTCATCATCAAAGTGCAGTCCCGCAGTGGGCGCTGCCACAGCGCCAGACTCACGGGCATAAACGGTCTGATAGCGTTCGCGGTCGGTGGATTCGTCCGGGCGGTCAACATAGGGCGGCAATGGCATATGGCCGATGCGTTCAAGCAGAGCCAGCAGGGTTTCCGGGCCGCTGTTATCCAGCTGGAACAGTGCCCCTTCGCGCCCGCGCATCGTCACTCGGGAGCCATCTTCAAGAATAATGATCTGCCCTGGCCGAAGCGCCTTGGAGGCTTTTACATGAGCCAGCATCTGATGATCGCCGGTCAGCCGCTCCATCAGTATCTCAACCTGACCGCCGGTCTCTTTTTTGCCGAACAGTCTGGCGGGGATGACGCGGGTGTCGTTAAACACCAGCAGGTCGCCACTGTGCAGAAGGTCCAGAAGATTCTCGAAGCTGCGATGGCCGATATCACCGGTGCTGCCGTCAAGGGTCAGCAGACGTGAGGCGCTTCGTTTTTCCAGCGGGTATCGGGCAATCAGTTCGTCAGGCAGATCGAAATGGAAGTCAGAGACGTTCATGGGCAGGCTTGCACAGGTTGCAAAGGAGCTTTGCGTGAGTCGGACAGGCATCACTCTCGACAAATGGTAGCGGTGGGCGGACTCGAACCGCCACGCCCGTTAAGGCAACGGATTTTGAATCCGTCGTGTCTACCAATTTCACCACACCGCCATCTGTTGAGTGCTGGCGATTATACTGACGTCGTGTGCGAAAGCAATAACCGGCCGATCAGCCGGTTACAGGCCTAGAGCCGGTCAAACAGGGACAGCCGTGAGACCTGGGCAAAAGACTGCTGGGCAGCCTGAAGCACAAAACTCTGGAAGCTGAGCCTGCTGATGGCTTCTGCATAATCCACATCCCGCAGCTCTGAGCGGATTTCTTCGCTGTAAACCGACGAATCCTCAAGGAAGGATTTGGTAGACTCGACGGCGTTCAGGCGGCCCCCTATTTCCGTCTGCTTGAGAACAATACTTTCCTGGGCGTTATCCAGGTTGTTCAGGCTGTTGGCAATGAGGTCGTCGTATGCATCCCTGCCCGCTTCAGACCCTTTGTCGATGCCATCCAGGCCAGCGATCAGGTTTTCAATGGTCCGGAACACGGACTGCTTTTCACCGGTGCGGATGGTGAACTGGTCGCCGTCGCCTGCATCGGTAATGGTTGCGCGCACTCCGGCTATTTCAACTGGCTCGCCGCTGGTGTAGGGCAATGGCGGTGCCGTCAGAACAGTGCCCGTCCGGCTGTTTACCGCGGTCAGGGTTCCGGCGGTGGCGTCAACGGTAATCTCGATATCGTCCGGCGCCACGGCGTCGAAAGCGGTCTGATCGATCACTTCAACGCTGTTGATCCTGGCCCCGGCCTGGTTTCCGGGATCGCTTTCGGCAAAAGTCGCGGCAGGCACGGTGGAATAGATACCCTTACCGTGGTCGCTGATGGGCACGGTAACACCGTCATCAATTTCCAGTGACCGCTGGCCTTCATCGCCCTGGTAAACCCAGTTACCGTTTCCGTCCCTCGCATAGGCCGGGTTGGCCCCCTGGAAACCGCTGAAAATGTATTCGCCGGACGCGTCCCGGGTGTTGGTAATGTCCGCCAACTGCCCCAGTCGTTCCTTCATCTCTGCTGAAATGGATTTGCGATCATTGGCGGACAGGGAGCCGCTACCGGCCTGTACGGTCAATTCCCGAATCCGCTGGATCACATCAACCGACCGGTCCAGCGCGTTTTCTTCCTGCTCCAGCCGATTCTCAGCCAGGTCAGTATTGCGCTGATAGGTACTTATGCGCTGCAGTTCCTGGTCCAGTTTCAGAATCCGGGCGGCCGCCACCGGGTCATCCGATGGTCTGTTCACCCGTTTGCCCGTGGAAATCTGTTCCTGGGTCTGGTTCAGGGTTGAGTTCAGATCCTGCAGGCGGTTGATCCCACCCTGGAAAATTTGCTGTGATGAAATTCTGATCATGTCAGATCACCTCTTGTGCTGGCCCGGCTGCCACTGATCACCGGAAAGTCTGCAGCAACGTGTTGAACAAATCCTGGGCAACGCTCATGACCTGGGCAGAGGCGTTATAGGCGGCCTGGTACTGGATTAACCGCCCTGCCTCTTCATCCAGATTCACCCCGGACACAGATTCCCGCTGATTATTGGACTGTTCCAGCAGGGTCTGGCCGGAATCCTTGTCCAGCTGGCTCTGCCGGGTTTTAACGCCGATTTCACCCACCAGCCCGGCATAGCCCTCGGCAAAGCTCTGGCTGCCGTTGTTCAGGGTATTTCTGGTACCAAGCGCCGCCAGGAACTCGGCGTTGCGGTTATCAGAAATACCATTGGCGTTGTAGCCAATGCTGAACGAATCACCCGGCTGCGGGTTTCCGGACACTTCGAACTGGAAGCCATAATAGTTATCCGCTCGGGGGTCTTCGGTAAACAGCTTGTTGGAGACGCCGGGCTGGAAAACGTTGACCGGCGGAACAGCGGCAGCGTCCCCGGCCTGCAGCACCGTGCCGGTGTTGCCGTTAATCACGTCAAATACCAGTTGACCGCCGTCGTCCCGGAACTGGATGTCCAGTGGCGGCGACAGCTGGCCCTGCTGGCTGAAATTTGGCAAAAGCGCGTTGGTAAAGGGGTCCCGTACGTTCAGCATGGTGCCCTGGCTGATTTCGCCGTCACCGCCGTTGCCATCGCTGGCTTCGGCCCGAACCGGGCTGGCAAACGCGATGTCTTCCTCGCGGTTGATCGCCAGGTCGAGGTTAGCAGCGGCCTGCCGTGTAGGCTCAATCAGAAAGCTGTCACCGGCATTGAACGTGCCGCCCTCAATCCGGATGTTGAACCCGGGCATGGAAATTTCTGATTGCACGGGGTCGGGCAAACGCCCCTGATTCACTACATTACCCGTAGCGCGATCAACCAGTTCAAAGTTCCGGCCATCGCCCCCAAACCGCAGCGACCAGCTTCCCGCCGGCAGCGCTGAGCTGTCGATGATTTCAACCGCCAGCTGGGCATCACCCGGGGCACTGTTATTGGCATTGGGAATCACCCGCCCGCGTTGGGCGGCTGTGCTGTTGATGTCCGAGAAAAACGGCCCGCCCAGATCCCCTTCCAGGTCCATGCCGATTTCGTGCTGCTGGTTTATCGAATCCGAAAGCGCAATGGCAATGCGGCCCAGTTCGGCCTCGGCAGGGCGCAGCCCTTCCTCCTGGAAGCGCCGCAGGCCGCCCAGTTTGCCGCCGGTGATCTGTTCGTCCACCGCCAGGGTGCGCCCACCACTGGTCAGTGTGAACTCGAGGTAATTGGGATCTTCCGAGTTATCACGGGTACCCAGCTTTGATGCCGTGGATTCAAGCACCAATGACTGACCGTTCTGCAGCGATACATTGACCTGACCGCCGTCGGTCTGGAGCACCCGGATACTGACAATCTCGGACAGCTGGCGAAGCTTCTCATCGCGCTGGTCCAGCAGTGAATTCGGCTCGCGGCCCTGGGCCAGCCCCGGGGATTCCGCGATGGAACGGTTCAGGTCGGCAATGCTCTGGATCAGTGAATTGGCATCCTCCACGCCCTGTTGCATCTGGGTCTTGATGGATTCCCGCTGCTGAACAAATTCATTGTTGATGCCCTGAAATCGGTTAACGATCTGCTGGGCCTCGCTAAGCACCAACTGACGCTGGGGCAATGACGTTGGGTCTTCCGCGGCATTCTGCAGGCTGGAGAAAAAATTGTTCAAGGCGTTGCTCAGGCCAGTGGCGTTTCCGCCCAGAAGATTGTCCAGACGCGACAACTCCGAGTTGAGGGCGTCCTGCTCGCCAAACAGCGCACTGTCTTCCCGCACCTGCTGGGTGAGGAATTCATTGGCCAGCCTGCGGATATCGGTTACCTGAACACCGGTACCAATGTAACCGGCACCGGTATTGCGCCCGGACTGGGTATCAAACTGAACCTCCTGGCGGCTGTAGCCAGGGGTGTTGGCGTTGGTGATGTTGTTGCCGGTGGTATTCAGAGCGGACTGATGCGCCAGAATGCCGGTCAGACCAATATTGATCAAGCCTGCCATAACCTTACTCCTCAGTACCGCCAGCACCCAGCGACAGGATATCCGCAGGTTCAGGGTTCAGGGTGTCGGTATTCAGAATGCGCCGTATCTTCTCGCCGTAATGGGGGTCTGTCGCATAACCGGCATCCTGGAGTCCTCGTGCAAACTGCTCCGGATCATCCGCAGCCGACAGCACATTCCGGTATCTCGGGTTGGATTCCAGGAAGGACACATAGTCCCGGAAGCTGCTTTCATAGTCCGGATAGGCACGGAAGGAAGCGCGCTCGCTCATGGGTACGCCGTCGCGGAATTCGGTGGTGGCAATGTCCACGGAATCACCGGCCCAACGCTGGTCTGCCTTGATACCGAACAGGTTAAAGCTGGGCGCATCGGCTTCGCCTTTGATCATGTGTCGGCCCCAGCCGGTCTCGAGGGCCGCCTGGGCAATCATCACTTTCGGGTTAATGCCACTGGCTTCGGCCGCGCGCGCTGCCATGGGCAGCAGCTGACGGACAAAGTCCTCCGGGGACTCAAAACGCTCTGGCAGCGGCTCTGCAACGCTATCCTTGGGCATGGCTCCGACAGACTCCGCTACCCGATTGACCTCTTTGACCTGCTCCGGTAGACGTTTCGACAGCACCGGCAAGCTCCGATCATAATCATTCAGGTCGCTCTTATGGGCCGCCATGGGCTTGCCTTCCTGATCCATACCCGGAATCTGTCGGCTTAACTGGCGCACCAAGGCTTCCGCCAGGCCCGTGCCCTGCTTCTGGGAGAGGGTCAGACTCAACTGGCTGTCAAACATCTCGCGATAGAATTCGGACTGCTTGCTGTTCAGGAAATTACCCTCAGCAAACACATCTCCGGCTTTTCGCATGGACTTGACCATTTCCTGCAGAAACAGGCCTTCAAACTGCTTTGCCACCTCACGCAGCGCACCTTCCTTATCGGTGCGGGCCCGGGTTTTGAGGGAGTTAAGTCCCTCAAACTCGGTGTAAACCTGGGCTTTCTGAAGATTGAAGTCCTGCATCATCGCACCTATATCACGATCAGCTCGGCGCGAAGCGCACCGGCGGTTTTCAGGGCTTCCAGCACGGCCATCACGTCACCCGGTGCCGCGCCTACCTGGTTCACCGCCTGAACAATCTCGTTCAGGGTGACCGCAGGGCCGAACTGGAACATGCGCGCCGGGTCTTCAGTAATGGCAATCTGGGTGTTCGGTTCAATCACGGTGTCAGCATCCGTAAAAGGGTTTGGCTGAACCGCTTCCGGATTTTCCTGGATGGTGACAGTCAGGTTGCCGTGGGTCACCGCCGCGGCGGTGACCTGAACATTCTTGCCCACCACAATGGTGCCGGTGCGGCTGTTGATCACCACCTTGGCGGCGGCTTCAGCAGGCTCGACGGTCATATTTTCCAGGATCGACAGAAAGCTGACCCGCTGGGACGGATCCCGTGGCGCCCTCACGGAAATAGACGTCGCATCATGGGCGTATGCCATATCCGGGCCCAGAGCGTCGTTGATCGCTTCGACGACCCGGCGCGCCGTGGTGAAATCCTGACGCAACAGATTGAAGGTAATAGTGTCGCCTTCGTTAAACGGCGAGTTCACTTCCCGCTCGATGGTGGCGCCATTGGGAATCCGGCCCACGCTGGGCACGTTCACGGTAATGCGCGAGCCGTCTGCGCCGCCGGCACCAAAGCCGCCAACCACCAGGTTACCCTGGGCCATGGCATACACATGATCATCTACGCCTTTCAGGGGCGTCATTAGCAGGGTTCCGCCCCGCAGGCTGTCAGCGTTACCAATCGAGGAAACCGTGATATCCATCTCCTGGCCCGGCTTGGCAAACGGCGGCAGGGTTGCAGTTACCGTCACGGCGGCTACGTTTGCCAAACCGGGGTTCACTCCCGGCGGCAGGGTAACGCCGAACTGGTTCATCATGTTTCTGAAAGTCTGGTTGGTAAACGGTGCGGAATCACCGGTGCCGTCCAGGCCCACCACAAGGCCATAACCCACCAGCTGGTTATTTCTCACACCCGCAATCCGCGCCAGATCTTTCAGCCGGTCCGCCAGAACCGGGGCCGCAACCACTGAAAGCGCAATAAGTGCCAGAAGCAGACGAAGCGTTTTCATAACGGGAACCACTCGCTGTTGAAGAATCGGGACAACCAGCCCATCTGGTTTGCCTGATCAAAGTCACCGGTACCGCCATAGGCAATACGCGCGTCGGCAATGCGGCTTGAGGTCACCACGTTGTCTGGTGAAATATCCTGGGGACGCACCATGCCAGTCAGGCGGATGTATTCATCGCCGTTGGTCAGGGAAAGCCATTTTTCGCCCCGAATACGCAGCACGCCGTTAGGCAGCACTTCTACTACCGTGACGGTAATATTGCCATTCAGGCTGTTGCTCTGGTCTGCTTCAGCGGAACCCTCAAAGTCACGCTCGGCCTCCACTTCCGTGGCCAGATTACTCACGGCCCGGTTCAGCACGGTCGGATTTGGCAATGAGATTTCGTTATCCTTGGTGATGCTGCTCTCGGCGTTCTTGCTGGCCTGGGTAGACTCCTGTAATTCCACGGTCAGCACGTCACCTACGTTCAGGGCAACGGTGTCGCCATAGAGGCTGTAATTTCTCGACGGCTGGAAAATGGCACCGGAATGAGGATCACTCTGCATCATGGTTTCAGCACGAACCGGCGCGTAGTAGGGGTCGTCAGGTACCGGGCGCTCGCGGCTCAGCGCCGTGCAACCCTGCAGCAACGCCAGGACCGCAACCAGCAACCAGGTGCTTATTGGCGGCAGGCTGTTTCTGTTATCAATCGGATGCATCATGACGATCCCCCCGGTGGCCGTTCAGGCCTAACCGATGTTATTGGTAATGAACTGCAGCATCTGGTCGGTGGCTGACACCACCTTGGAGTTCATCTCGTAGGCGCGTTGGGTGGTAATCATGTTGACCAGCTCTTCTACTACTTCCACGTTGGATGACTCCACCATGCCCTGCTCCAGCGAGCCGAGACCTGCCAGACCGGGTTCACCCTCGGTGGGGTCGCCGCTGGCGTTGGTGGCCTTGAACAGGTTGTTACCAATCGCCTGCAATCCCTGGGGGTTGATGAAATCCACCAGGGTGATCTGTCCCAGGTTCTGCGGCGCCGCCTGGTCATCGGTAATGGCGGACACAGTGCCGTCCTTACCAATGGTGATGTTGGTGGCGTTTTCCGGCACGTTGATGTTCGGCTCCAGAGTGTAGCCATCCGGGTTGACGATATCGCCATCGGAATTGAGCTGGAACTGGCCGTCGCGGGTGTAGGCGATCTGGCCATCGGGCATCAGTATCTGCATGAAGCCGCGACCATTCACGGCCATATCCAGGGGCTGCTCGGTCACTTCCAGGTTACCCTGGGAAAACTGCTTGGCAGTACCGACGATGCGAACACCGGTACCCAGTTGCAGTCCCGACGGCAGCTCGGAATTCTGGGTGTTCAGGCCGCCCGGCTGGCGATCAATCTGATACAGCAGATCCTGAAACACGGCCCGGTCGCGCTTGAAGCCAGTGGTGTTGACGTTGGCCAGGTTGTTGGAAATGGTGGCCATATTGGTGTCTTGCGCGCTTAACCCGGTCTTGCTGACCCACAGTGCTGGATGCATGTCTCTATCTCCTTGCCGGCGCCGGGTCCAGGCGGCCAGATTTTGCCGCTTTGGCCCCCGCGAGGCCGATAATCATTCGGTGTATTACAGGTTCTGCAACAGTCGTGCCGAAGCCTCGGAATTCTCATTGGCGGTGGTCATCACCTTGACCTGCATTTCGTACTGGCGTGACAGCTGAAGGTTAGAAATCATCTCCTCCACTGCGTTCACGTTAGAGCTTTCCAGAAAGCCGGAGGCGATACGCTGGTTGGCATCCGGCTCCTCAGGACCATCAATCGCCTGATCCGCCTTGCGCCGGATAAATCCGTCCAGCCCCTTTTCCAGGGCTTCCCTGGGTGGGTTCACCAGTTTCAGGCGATCCACCTCTACAAGCTGATCCGGCGGCCCGCCCACAGGCACCACTGAGATGGTGCCGTCATTACCGATCTGGACATTGTCAAAAGGAGGGAGCGCCACCGGGCCGCCGTTGCCCATCACCATTTCGCCGCTGGAAAGGCGCATCAGCCCGTTCACATCGATCTGCAGGCTACCGGAGCGGGTAAAGACTTCCTCGCCGCGCTGGTTCTGTACCACCAGCCAGCCATCGCCATCAACGGCAACGTCCAGCTTTCGGCCAGTGTCCATCAGGGCGCCGGAAGACAGATCAGTGCCGGGCCGCTCAGCCATGGCGTAAGCGCGGGTAGGATGATGTTCGCCAAACACCGGCATGCTGCGGGCCTGCGCAAAATCGCGCTTGAAACCGGTGGTGCTGACGTTCGCCAGGTTGTTGGCGTGGGCGCGCTGGGACAGCATATTCTGCTTGGCGCCGGACATGCCGATAAAAAGGGCTTTATCCATGGGAAAACTCCTGCCGGATTATTGACTGTTTCCAGCCTTCTAAACCTGATCCTGCAGGAGTTATGCCATGTTCCGTTTTATCGGTTATCTGAGGTTGATAATGGTCTGGGTGACCGCATCGGAGGTTTCGATGGTCTTGGCGTTGGCCTGGTAGTTGCGCTGGGCAACAATCAGGTTCACCAATTCCGCTGAAAGGTCCACGTTGGATTCCTCAATCGAGCTGGACTTGATCGAACCCAGGGTACCGGTGTCCGGCGCGCCAATAATCGGCTGGCCGGATTCAAAGGTCTCAACCCAGGAGGTCTCGCCCACCGGCGACAGGCCGTTGGTATTACTGAAAGACGCCAGCGCTACCTGCCCCAGAGACTTGGACTGGCCATTGGTGTAGCGGGCAAACAGCACGCCCTCACCGGAGACGTCCAGGCCAGACAGGCGGCCAGTGGTGTAGCCATTCTGCTGCTGGTCGGTTACCCCGAACTCGCTGCCGTACTGGGTGGTTTCCGACAGGTTCAACACAAAAGCTGACGTTGTTGGGGGTTCCGGAATCGGTGTAGTGATAGTGGTGCCCGGAGCGGGCGGGCCATCAGCGCCATTGGGTGTGCCATCGGCGTTCTTTGGCGTCCAGTCATCAATCAGGATTTCACCGTTAGGGTCGCCATTGATGGACTGCAGGTTGCCATCCTGGTCGAACCGCGCCTGGTAAGGATTGGTGTCAGTACCGCCGACAAACTCACCGTCGATCTGCAGGTAAATAGACCATTCGCTGACGCCAACACCATTGCCGGGGGAAGGCTGCTTAACGTAGAACTGACTGACTTCATGGGAGTTACCCAGGCTGTCAAAAATCGTCGTGGTCGTGGCGTGATTGAAGGTGCGCTGGTCGCTGGGATTGAACTGGTTGGTGATGTTGATCGACCGCGTATCCCATGAATCAGCCAGGTTGGTCGTACCGGCAGTTGATTCAATGTCCACAATTTCACGATCGGCCTGCGGCCTTACTGTGCCGACCGTGGTCACCGGCGCCTGGTTCGGGCCATCGCTGGTGTAACCGGCGGTCAGATTGTTGCCACGGTTGTCGATCAGGCGCAGATTGCCTCCCACCAGAGACGCAGAGATCGTCGGGGCCTGGGCGTCATTGATCGCATTCACCAGAGAGGCCGCATCCGTTACCCCGACCGTATCCACCGGCACAGAGACATTGCCAACACTCAGGTCGAACTGGAAGTTGCCGGCAGCAATGGCCGTATTCAGATCAGCTTCACTGATGCCCTCATACTGGGTTGTCGCCGAAGCAGACAGCCCGTCAGGGCCATTCAGCACATCGACGACATCCGCCGCAGAGTAGTCGGCAACGTTGCCCGGATTGATCGTGGCCGTCACAACCGAACCATCGTCATAGGTGATTTCCAGCGTTTCCTGGGGAAATCCCGGCGCAGCGGCGGTGAAGTCACCCATATCGGCAACCCTGCGCTCAAGCACCGATTCCCGGGAATCCAGGTTCAGGTCGGACTGCAGTTCCGTGGTCCGTCTTGGCGCCAGGTTGCCGGATTCAATCTGAAGATCCCCGCGCACACCAGACAGGTTACCGTCTTCATCGGCCGTAAAGCCCTGAAGCCGCATGTCCTCGCTGTTGGTGATGAAACCCTCTTTATCCAACCCGAACTGGCCGGCCCGTGAATAACGGATTTCGCCGCCGTTGCTCAGCGTAAAGAAGCCGTCGCCGTTGATGGCAAGGTCCAGACCGTTATCGGTAAAGCTGATATTGCCCTGGCTGAACGACTGTTTAACGTCCTGAACCCGGACACCATCCCCCACCGGGTTATTGCCGGAGCTGAGAAAACCACTGGCATAAAGGTCGCCGAATTGCGCCTTGCTGCCCTTGAAGCCGACGGTGCTGGCGTTCGCGATGTTGTTGCCGGTAACGTCCAGGTCAACCGATGCTGCCCTTAACCCACTAAGACCCGTGTTGAAAGCCATACTTCACCCCTTCCGTCTTCCGGAATCAATTAATCTGCTGTACATCAGACAATGCAATCGAGCCCATGCCCGCCAGATTCAGCGTGACGCTGCCGCCCTTACCCAGGGAAACGCTGTCCACATTGGCGCTAACCATGGTGCCAAGCTGTTGCTGGCCGTCCGGGTAGGAGGCTTCAGCGACAATGCGGTAAGGTCCGGGTGGCAAACTGTTGCCGTTGCCGTCCTTACCATCCCAGCTGAATCCAGCGACACCGGCCTGCCGGGAACCCAGGTCAATCTGTCTTACCCGCTCGCCCGCGCCATTCTCAATGGAAACCCGAAGGCCAGACGTCGTTGCGGGCACTTCAACATTGCCGGAAATCTTGCCAGACGCGCCCAGCACCCCCATATCAGACGGCGCCAGAACGGTTCGCCCCACCATGGCCGACGCCTGAAGCGCCTGGGTTGAGCGGAACTGGCTGACCACGTCATCCACGCTGCCGGAAAGACTCTGCATTTCCTCAAGGGAACTGAACTGGGCAAGCTGCGAGATGAATTCCCCGTTGTTCTGGGGCTCAAGCGGGTTCTGGTTCTTGAGCTGTGCAATCATCAGCTCCATGAACTCGTTCTTGCCAAGCTCATTCTTGTTGCCGGTCTGTTCTTGATCGAGCCGGTATTTGCTCAGCACATCCGAGGCGTTAGCCGGGTTGACGACACTCATAATGAAATCCTCGCTCGATTACTGCTGACCCAGAGTCAGGATGCGCTGCATCATGGACTTGGCGCTGTTCATGATGTCCACATTCATCTGAAAGCTGCGGGAAGACGACATCATGTCTGCCATCTCTTCCACCACATTCACATTGGGGTAGAACACATAGCCGTCTTCGTTAGCGGCCGGGTGGTCTGGCTCGTAGCGCATCTGCAGCTCGGCATTACTCTCCACGATACCTTCCACCTGAACGCCAGCCCCGGGGCCATCGTCGCTGGGCAACCCGAGCCCCTGTTGCGAGGGATTCAGCATGGACTGCTGAATGGCCGCAAATACCGGCTTTCGGGCGCGGTAGGTCTGGTCAATACTGGAACTGGCAGTTTCAGCGTTGGCGATGTTGGATGCGGTGGTGTTCAGCCGCAGTGACTGGGCTGTCATGCCCGAACCCGCGATGTCAAAAATGCTACCCAGAGACATGATGGTGCTCCTTATTCAATGAATCGCAGCCCGCTTACTGGCCGGAAATGGCCTTTTTAAGCCCGGTAACCTTGCCGTTCAGAAACTGGAAACTGGCCTGGTATTCCATGGCATTACGCATGAACCGGCTCTGCTCCTGCTGGGCATCCACCGTGTTGCCATCGACCGACGGCTGGTGCGGAATGCGGTAAAGCAGTTCGCCGTCCGGTGCCATCGAGGAATCGATGTCCATATGACGCTCATGGGTTTTATCCATACCCAGGCCGCCCAGGTCCTGCTGCGCTTTCTGCATCATCGCGGCGAAGTCGATGTCCCGCGCCTTGAAGCCCGGTGTATCGGCGTTCGCCAGATTGTTTGCCAACACTTCTGCACGCTTGATGCGGGCCTCGAGTGCGGGTTGATGAATCCCCAGGGCGCTGTCGAGGGAAATAGCCATAATGCCTCCAGAATCTGAGCCTACCGGCACAACAGTTATTGCCGGTTATCTGCTTTGAGAGGGTTAAAGCAATCGCAATGCCAGTTTGGAGGAGTCAGCAGGAAAATGGCCCGGGGCGGGCTCTGGATGGCAAAAGGCGGGAAAAACGGGGCAGCTTCGGCCTGCCGGGAGAGCGGCAAGCGGCAAAAGCTTTCCCCAGCGAGCGAGTGGTCAGCCCGGCCAGCGGCTGACAAACTCGGACGGGTCCGGGCGAGGCACTGCCGGTTTGGAGCTGGCAATGGTCCCGGCATAAAGGAAGCCGGTAATCTGCTCGTGGCTTTGCAGTCCCAGGCCTTTGGCCACCGCTGGGTGATGGGTAATGGAACCTGTTCGCCACATGGCCCCGTAGCCAGCAGATTGAAGCGCAAGCAACAGGTAACCCATGCCCACCGCCGCAGACATCGTCTGCTCCTGCTCCGGCACTTTCGGGTGAACCTGATGACTGGCAATACCGATGATGACCATGGGCGCGCGCAGTGGCGAGTTCAGTAATTTCGTCCGTTGCTGCTCAGTGGCATCCGGGCCCAGGGTTTCTGCAAACAGCTCGCCCAGTCGGCTCAGGCCATCGCCCTCAACCACCAGGTAGCGCCAGGGGCGAAGCAAGGCATGGTCCGGCGCCCGCGCGGCACAGGCAAACGCTTTTTCAAGGGTCTGCGGGTCCGGTGCAGGCCCTTCGAGCCTTGGTTCCGAAGACCGGTTGAGTAACGCTTCTATGACTGCGGTCATAACACCTCGCTTTTCGTCAATTGTGACACAGTGGGTTTGCTGTTAGGCTTTGGTCGTAGTTTTCTAACAAAAATAAGGCCTATCGGCCACATCAGACCCCGACATCAGACGCTGAATGATGAATGCACCCGTAGACCTCCGGAGTACCGGTTCGACTGCCAGCAAGAGCGCCCTTCTGGATGCTCAGAACAATCCGGTGGCCATCCCTCCCATGCCGGATTACAACGGCAGGATTCTGGCCTACACGGCAACCGGCAGCGTTATCGCGGCCGGGCTATCCCAGAATCTGTTCCCGGCCTGGATGATCTGGACGCTCGCTGCTGCCCTGATCTGGCCCCACGTGGCTCATCAACTTACCCGCCGGACCTTTCTACGCCATTCTGCCCGCATCCGGCAGAAAATGCTGCTAGTCGATTGTGCCATTGGTGGTGGCTTTATCGGCACCATCGGGCTTGTGGTCATTCCGTCAATTTCGGTATTGCTGATGCTGATGTTCAGCTGCCTGATCATCGGCGGGGTCCGCCAGTGGGTGTTTGGCAGCCTGCTGACCATCGCCGCTGCGGCCGTCGCTGTCTGGATTGTTGGCCTGGCGCCCTCACCTCATTCGCCACTGCTGACCAGCCTTGTCTCGATACTGGCAACCGGCAGCTATATCTGTGTCACCGCATTCTATTCCCATCAGCAGGCCAGAGCCCTGATGATGGCGAAAACGCAGATCCAGAACCAGCGGGAGCAGTCCATTGCGCTCTCGCACAAGCTGTCGAAATATCTCTCGCCCCAGGTCTGGCAATCCATTTTCACCGGCGAGCGGGACGTCCGCCTGGAAACCCAGCGCAAAAAGCTCGCCGTGTTTTTCTCCGACATCAAAGGCTTCACTGAATTGTCTGAAGAAATGGAACCGGAAGCCCTGACCGAACTGCTGAACCACTACTTCAATGAAATGTCCGAGGTTGCCCTCAAGTACGGCGGCACCATCGACAAATTCGTGGGCGACTCCATCATGATCTTCTTTGGCGACCCTACCAGCCAGGGCCAGAAACAGGACGCCCTGTCCTGCGTGTCCATGGCCATCGATATGCGAAAGCATATGAAGATCATGCGCCAGAAATGGCGAAGCCAGGGCATCAAGACACCCCTGGAAATCCGTATGGGCATAAGTACCGGCTATACCACTGTGGGTAACTTCGGTGCCGAGAACCGGATGGATTACACCATCATCGGAAAAGAGGTCAACCTGGCCAGCCGCCTTGAATCCCTGGCGGAACCCGGTGAAATCCTGATTTCCTATGAAACCTTTTCACTGATCAAGGATCGGATCATGTGCCGGGACAAGGGCGAGATCACCGTGAAAGGCTTTGGCCGCCCGGTACCGATTTACGAAGTCGTGGATTTCCGCCGTGACATGGGGCCGAACCGGAGCTTTCTGGAACACGAACACAGTGGCTTTGCCATGTACCTGGATTCCGACAAGATCACCGAACGGGAACGGGAAACCATCCTATCGGCCCTGGAAGACGCCGCCGACCGGCTTCGGCGAGAAGAGGAATAATCAAGACACAGTTATTGCCTGATCAGCCTTGGCCCGAAAGGCGCGTCCGGCGCCGTACTTCTCAGCGGGTTGATGTCCAGCCCCCCACGCCTGGTGTAGCGGGCACAGACGGTCAGGTGCTCCGGCTGGCACCTTGCCATCAGGTCGGTAAAGATGGTTTCCACACAGTGCTCATGAAAATCCTGGGTCTGACGAAAACCCACTACGTAGCTCAGCAGCGCCGCCCGGTCCATCGCCGGGCCAGTGTATTCCACCAGCAGTGTTGCCCAGTCCGGCTGGCCGGTGACCGGGCAGTTGCTTTTCAGCAGGTGCGAGCAAAGCCTTTCGGTAACCCTCTGATCTGACGCTGCCGACAGCAATTCAGGGTTGTACTCATAGGCAACGCTGGCGGGGCTCTCGTCATCGATCAATACAAACCCCTCCGGCCGGCCCGACAACCTGACGCCTTCATCCACACTGTGCAGCTTTACGGATACCGCCGCCCCGCTGACGCTCGATAAATCCTGCGCGACCACTTCTTCAACTCTTTCAAAGGATGAGAACACCGCCTGGTTCAGGGAGTTCAGGTAAAGCTTCATGGATTTGGATTCAATAATGCACGGCGACGCGGCGGGGACGAAGATCTCTGCCCAGGCGACGGCGGGAACGCCATCCGGCCGCAACCACGAAATTTCCCAGCCCTGCCAGAGATCGTCACCGAACCAGGGCCAGCGGCCATCGTCCAGGCCAATCCTGCGCCGGTTAACGTCGCGGGATACCGGAAACAGCAGAGCCGGGTCATAGCTGTCCGGGTATTCGCTGGCTTTTCCCAGTGGTGCATCAATCAAAGACATAAAACGGCCCCCGAGCCAGCCAGCAAAGATTCTTTCTGCATAGGTTCTATCAGCTGCGGATGCCTTTACCGCGCTCAAGCATGCGCAGCGCTATCGCAGACAGGATGGTAATAAACACCAGAATCATACCCAGCGCAATAAACGGGTTGACGTCCGATACCCCGAGAATGCCATAACGGAAGCCATTCACCATGTACAGAATCGGATTGATCATCGACACCCCCTGCCAGAATGCAGGCAGCAGGTCGATGGAGTAGAACACACCCCCCAGGTAGGTCAGCGGGGTCAGCACGAAGGTAGGCACGATTGATATGTCGTCAAATTTCGTCGCCAGCATCGCATTGATGAAACCGCCGACCGCAAACAGCGCGGACGTCAGGAATACCGTTGCCACCACCATCAACAGGTTATGTATGGACAGCTGGGTGAACGCCAGGGACAGCAGGGTTACTATCAGCCCGATGCCCAGCCCCCTGGCCATGCCGCCGGCCACATAGCCCGCCAGGATGATCCAGTTCGGCACCGGCGAAACCAGCAGCTCTTCAATGCTGCGCTGGAACTTCATGGAATAGAACGAAGACACCACATTGGCATAGGAACTGGTGATCACCGCCATCATGATCAGGCCCGGGACGATGAAAGCCATATAGTCAAAGCCCCCCATGTCGCCAATGCGGGGGCCGATCAGGTTGCCGAAAATGATGAAATACAGGGTCATGGTGACGGCCGGCGGCAACAGGGTCTGCGGCCAGATTCGCGTAAACCGGCGCACTTCGCGCAATACGATCGTGCTAAACGCGGTCATCATTGCATCGGTTTTCATGCCGCGCTCCCCCTGACCGTTTTTGCGGATTCAGACGGGCGGGCGTTGTCCTCCACCATGCGGATGAACAGCTCTTCCAGCCGGTTGGCTTTGGTACGCATACTCACTACCCGGATGTTCTGCCGTTCCAGTTCGATGAACATGCCATTCAGGCTGTGGCCCTTCTGAACCTCAACCAGCAGCGCACCCTCGTCGTCCAGGCGGCAGTCGAAATTTTCCAGCTTCGGCGCGGTCTTCAGGGGTACGTCGGTATCCAGAACGAAGGTTTCAACGCTGAGTTGCTGCAGCAGGTCGCGTTTGCTGGTGTGCTTCAGAATCTCGCCGTGATCGATAATGGCGATATTCCTGCACAGGGCCTCGGCTTCTTCCAGGTAATGGGTGGTCAGGATGATCGTGGTGCCTCGGCGATTCATTTCCTCAAGGAAGGTCCACATGGACCGGCGAAGTTCTATATCCACGCCGGCGGTGGGTTCGTCCAGAATCAGCAGTTTGGGTTCGTGAACCAGTGCCCGGGCAATCATCAGCCTGCGCTTCATGCCGCCAGACAGCATCCTTGCCGGGCTGTCCCGCTTGTCCCAGAGCCCCAGCTGCCGCAGGTATTTTTCCGCCGACACCGCCGCTTTCTTGAGCGGAATGCCGTAGTAGCCTGCCTGTGTGGTGACAATATCAAACACTTTTTCGAACTGGTTGAAATTGAACTCCTGGGGCACCACGCCAAGGTTCAGTTTGGCATCAGACAGGTGGGTATCAATATCCGAACCAAACACCCGGACCTTGCCGGACGTTTTGTTCACCAGTGAGCACACAATGCCCAGGGTTGTGGACTTGCCCGCACCGTTGGGGCCCAGCAAGGCAAAAAAATCACCCTGGGCGACATTCAGGTTGATCCCCTTCAGGGCCTCAAAGCCATCGCCGTAGGTCTTAACAAGATTCTCGATTTCAAGTGCGTTGGTCATAACCATTCCAAGTTCGAACCGGACAGGAGCACCTTTATGTGGCGACCAGGTGCCGGGAATTCAAGGTCAGTGAAAAGCCCAAACTGCGACAGGTTTCCCGATATAGCCCTGCGCGCATCTCTATAATGCCGGTTACAACAAATTACAATCGGTGCTGCGGCCACTCTACCAAAGGCCTGCGGCACAATTCTGAGCAGGGATGTACGCGCAACCATGAAATCCGTTCACCTTAAAACCGCTTCCTCCATTCTGATATCTGCATGGCTTACAGCGGGCTGCCTGGGCGGAGACGACAGCAGTGGCGGTGGCGACGGATCAAAAGCGGGCAGCATCACCCCCACCGGCATTTCCGGCCTGTCTTACCAGACTGCCAGCCGAACCGGCAAAACCGGTGATCAGGGCCAGTACCGTTATTTCCCCGGGGAGACCCTCACCCTTTCGGTTGGCAATCTGGAACTGGCAACCGGAGTACCGGTCGAGCCGGTAATAACGCCACTTGAATTCTTCACCTTCGAACGCGAGGCGCTGAAAATTGCCGGCACCACGGATGAAGGGCTGCAGAGCCACCGCATAACCGAACAGCAGCTGATTCAGAATTCTGACGCGGTGATGAACCTGACCCGATTCCTGATGGCGCTAAACTGGCGCCAGCGCACCAGCAGTGGTGACGGCATTGAAATCCGTGACCGGGTAATCCAGCAGTTGAATGCAGCCCTTCCACTGATCTCTGAACCCATAGATTTCAACGTTCCCCGAGGCGAATTCGCCCTGGAAGAAGAAGAGGCTCTGTCTCCGGCTAATCAGTTACTGGCTGAAATCTGTTTCTATCCGCCCGACGACGAGCTGTGTGAGGAACCACCAACACTGGAAGCCATTGAGAATGCACCACCACAGCCGGAAGAGGCTGAGGACCGGGACCCGGACATCGAGTACAGCGAAGACCTTCGCTCAAAACGCGAACGCATCCTCAAGGCCATTCGCACCGTGGGCGACGTTGCTGTGGACACTGCCGAAGCCTACCTGACGCGGGAGCTGGATATTCTGACCACCCGGCTTGGCATCCGCTATTACCTGAATGAGTTTGTCGCGGATTTACCGGCATCAGACACCGGCATCAAAACCGTCAACGTCAAGAAAATTGCGGGCAAACCGGACCTGGCAGACATAGAAGCGATCAGCACCCGTGATCAGGACGTCGTGGTCCACTCCTTTGGCTGGCAATCGGCATCGGTGGATTACTTTCTGGCGGGCGAGTCCGGCGGGGAATCGGAAATTCTGGTGAACTTCAAACCCAGCGATACCTACCGCTGGGTCAAGAAATCCTTACGGGTGGTGATCAACTAGGGCCTGTTTGAGCGATCAGGCCCCAATCATTCGGGACAGCGCCCAGCGGGTTTCTGCCCCGGTCACGTCGTAATTTTCAGGGTGCAGGCCATCAGTGCCGGTTGGCAGGCATTCCAGAATCGACATGGCCTCTTCCGCACTCCTGCCTTCATTGTATTTCGCAATATCGATAATGCGGGCCGTCTTCAGCGGTTTATGGGCGCGGTCCGTCATCACCATGACCTTCGGCCATAAGCGGCGTTCCGGTGAATGTGAGACAACCACGCCACGCTGCCCGTCGTTCAGTTCGACCAGGCTGCCGGTGGGGTAAACCCCGATGGCCGAAATGAACTTCTCAACCAGGTCTTCCTGGAATTCGATATTACGCAGATCATAAAGCAGACTGACCGCCCGGGCCGGTGTCATGGCTTCTGTCAGTTTGCGCGGGCCGATCAACGATTCAAAACACTCGGAAAGCCCGGCAACCTTGGCCAAAAGCGGAATTCGGTCACCGCGAATGCCCGCAGGGAAGCCGGAACCGTTGTGCCGCTCGCGATGGTGCTCGACAACGCTCAACACCGCGCGGGACACACCGCTGTCTTCAAGGCTCTGAACGCCCTTCTCTACGTAGGTCCGGTAAAGAACATAGTCTTCCGAATCCAGTCGCCCCTCATTTTCCAGAATCGAGGCAGGCAGCTTCAGTTTGCCAACCTGCGACAGCAGGCAGCCCATAGCCAGGTGATTCAGCAGGCCTTCATTAAGCCCGAGTTCACGCCCGCAGATCAAAGCCCACACCGCCGTGTTCATGGCGTGCCGGTAGGTGTAATCATCGTAATGACGGGTACGGCTGAGCCACAGAACCGCATTGGGGTTGCGAACAACGCTCGACACGATACCGCGGGTGACCCTGGCTACGTCGGTCAGTTCCGGCAGCCGGTTCTGGTGAACGCTCTGGAAGACCCGGTGAAGTGCCGTTTCGGCGTCAACCATCAGCTTGCGGGACACTTTCAGCTCTTTGCGCAGGGTTGTTACCGTCTCATGGTGGACCGGCTCGCGGATATTCAGCGGGGGCAACTTGATTTCCTGACGGCGGGAAGCGTCTGAAGACCGGGAGCGCCCAAAGACCGTCTTGCCGTCCTTGCTGGCGTTCTCTTTGTCGCGGCTTTCAGCAACGTCTACCGATACCCACTTGCAATGTGAGGTAATGGCGCGGATGTCGTCCTGCGTGCGAATGTAAAAACCCTGGATGGGAAACGGCGTCTGGTGCCACGGACGATCCAGATCAGACACAAACATGCCCAACTCCAGGTCGTGCACAAACACTTTTTTCTGTTGAACACCCATAACCCACCTCTATACATTCACTACTCGATGTTTCCATTCTGACTAAGCGAACGCCAGATTCCATTACATTTTTGTAGTAGCAGGTAACCTAAAGGCCACAAACAGTAACCATTACTATCAATAGGCAACAAATTGTAGTGTTGTGACACCTCGCACACTTCGAACAAGTTTACAAAATAGTAAGGGAACGCAGAGGGTTATTCGTCGTCGCAGACGGCATCGTCCAGTTCTGGCGGCTTGCTATCCAGCCGTCCCCGCGGGCCCTTGCGGCTGTAGACGGTATACGGAACCGAGGATGCACGCAGGTAATCGGTATTTACCGATTCGTCCCCTGCGAGCCGGCTGGTCCGGGTCGGGCGGCAGCTCATCAGGAGCTCAAATGATGATGAAATATCGGCAACAAGGGCCTCCGCATTCCCGGGATTGACCCTTACGCAGGCCCGTTCAGCAAAATCCTGACTGCCTTCGGTGGCGAACTGGTCCTCACCTGCCGCGCCACAAGCGCGTATGCCGGGCGCGCAGTCAGCGTCGCTGGCGCCGGAATGAGTACGGTCAACAATCCGCCAGGTGCGAGTGCTGCACTGGGTTTCCAGGCTAATGGGCGTGGATTTGTCGTCTGCAAACCACCATCCGGGATAATCGGCGGTCTGCCAGGTCAGTTTGATCTGGCGGTCTTCCCCCTCCGAGTTCTGTGCAGGGAAAACGGCGTAGTGAGTGTAATAGGACGCACAGCCGGAGAGCAGAACCGGAAGAATGGCAGTCAGTCCCTTGGCAAAACCTGAAGTCATGGTCAGAACAATCCCTGTTATTCGTCAGCAAACTGGAGGCCGAAACCATCGATGGTTTTTCGAACAACCACCATGTCCAGAACCGGCGCAGGCACTGGCAGGCCCTGAACCTGTACCTGAACTTTATCACCGATGGCAGGCCCGAATGGCTCGGTATCCACCACAATAAATACGCCGCCGTCCGAAATATCCCGAGTCGAGAACACGAACTCCCCCAGGGATTCGTGGGTCACCTTTACCTTTGCACTCATGGCGGTGCGTGAGTGTATACGTCGATCGTTCTCTGCCATAGTTCCGGCGCTCACCACTTTTTGCATAGTTTTTATAGTCTTCCGAAGCATAGCACTATTTGGGGGTACCATAGTGCCCAGGTCCGGTTTTGCGTGCGCGGAGCGGTTTCTGGCGGGGTATGTTTCGTTTATTCTGATGAGCCGGTCAATTGCCTATCAGCCAACGCCCATCCGGGAGCGTATTTCCTGCACCACAAACCGGCCCTGGAATACCGCGGCCGGTTCTGCACTGGGGGTCAGCGACGGCTCACCGCAGTAGACTTCGGCAATCAGTGACAGTCGCGCGCGGCCGTGGCGGGCCAAGCTCTTACGGAAACGGTCAGGCACTTCACCACCGGGTAGACGGCACAGAGCGTAGAAGTCGGACGTAACGGGCTCCAGGTGTTCAATCTCACCCACCTGAATCACCACATTGCCCTGCAGACCCATGTCGCCCAGTACAAGTTCAACCAGACCCCAGGCAGAGACAACCGCGACGGAATAGACGCTGCCGCCGAAGCCAGTGCCCTGATGGTTATGGTTGGGTTGAAGCGGAGCGCTGACCAAAAGCGCATGGCCATCGTACGACTCCAGGCGGATGCCCAGGGCCTCAGACAGCGGAATCATTTCGTTGATGCGTTTCTGAAAACGACCTAACTGGGGCATATTTCCTCCTGAAATCTGCCCCAGTTTAGGCACTACATACGCAATTCCCTATGCGACTTATGTCGATTATTTCTGCTTACTGCCAGATCACCGGCTGACGCTTGGCGTACCAGGCATCCACCTTGTCCAGGTAAGCATCTTCAACCACATTACGCTTCAGCTTCAGGGTGGGCGTCAGGAAGTTGTTCTCGATGGACCACTCATCACTGACCACCGTAATAAACGCCAACTGCTCGTGGGGATCAACGGTCTTGTTCACGTCCTTGATCAACTGCTTGAAGCTTTCCTCGATCTCGCGGCGGAAAGACTCATCCGCCATTTTCGGGCGGAGTTCTTCGCTCAGCATCACCAGGGCAAACGGCTGGGTCTGATTCGCACCGGACACACACACCATTTCAATGGAATCGTGAGACATCAGGCGGTTTTCAATCGGCGCCGGGGCAATGTATTTGCCTTTGCTGGTCTTGAAAATTTCCTTGATACGGCCGGTCAGCTTCAGGCGGCCCATCTCATCGATTTCACCCTTGTCGCCGGTTTTCAGGAAACCGTCTTCGGTGAATGTCTCTTTGGTTTTCTCTTCGTCTTTATAATAGCCGACCATGGTCGCCGGGCTTTTCACCAGCACTTCACCTTCGTCGCTGATTTTCACTTCAACGCCCGGCGCGGCCTCGCCCACATAACCGGTGCGTGAACGGCCCGGCTTGTTCATATGCGAATAGGCGAAGTTTTCTGACATGCCGTAGCCTTCAAGCAGCTCCAGGCCCAGGGCGCGGTACCAGTCCAGCACATCATGGGACAGCGGCGCCGAACCGCTGCCGGCCAGCTTGACGTTGCTCAGGCCCAGACCCTTGAGGACCTTCTTCTTGATCAGCTTGTTGACCACCGGAATCTTCAGCAGCTTTTCCAGCTTCTCTTTCGGCAGCTTCTGCAGCACACCGTGCTGGAACTTCACCCACAGGCGCGGAACAGACAGGAACAGCGTGGGCTGGGCGCGCTGCAGATCCTGAACAAACGTATCCAGAGACTCTGCAAAATACAGCGTAAAGCCGTTGTAGATGGAGGCCAGCTCAACAAAGGTACGCTCGAACACGTGGGCCAGTGGCAGGTAAGACAGCATGCGGTCTTTCGGGCCGACACCCAGAACTTCAGCACCACCGATGGCGGCAAACGCCATGTTGTTGAAGCTCAGCATCACACCTTTTGGCCGGCCGGTACTGCCGGAGGTGTAAACAATCGTGGCCAGCTCGTCGGGGTCACGCTTTACGTTCTCTTCAAGCGGCGGGTACTTGGCAACAATGTCGTCCCAGCTGTCAAAATCTGTGGGCGGGCTCAGCGGGAAAGACACGCAACGCAGGGATTCTGGAACTCCGGGTTTCATCATGTCCCAGTCGTCCAGCTTGCCAACGAACAGCAGCTTGGCCTCGCTGTGGTCCAGTATATAACTCACGGTATCCGCGTTCAGTGTGGGATACAGCGGCACGGAAATGTGGCCGGCCATCCAGATTGCCCAGTCCGCCATGATCCACTGGGCGCAGTTCTTGGAGATAAGGCCGATCTTGCTTTTCTCCGGCAGATTCAGGGATTTCAGGTAAGAAGCAACGCGGCGGGCTTCATCCACAGCGCGCTTCCAGGTGTATTCCACCACCTGGCCATTGCCGATGGGCTGGGTCATATACACGGAATCGGGAATGGTTTTTTCCCAGTGGTAGACCATATCGAGCGGGAGTTTGTTCGTTGTGTCCATGGACCTTCCTTGCTTGCGGTTTCTGTCTTTTAGTTTTTGGTGTTTTCTTATAATTGCGCCACAGAATAGGCATTCGACTTTAGTCGAACATTCGAGCACATTCTAAACCATCAAAACGTGATGAATCTAAAACTATTACAGTTATGACATTAAAACGGCACTCTAACAGACTGATTCATCAATCGTCGTGCAGGCGTCACTTTTATGGCATCAATCCGGTGATAAACTGATCAGATTCCGACCACTACATCTTGTGGTTTCGACATAAATGCCTTAACAGCGGGATTCTGCAGGCATTCCGGGATTTTCAAGCGCCCGGCGATTGATTTTCTATGTAGTCAGCCGCCTATCCATAGTTCTCTTCTTGTTCACAAACCACTACATACTGTTGTACTCTTCGTATATCCGCCCATATATAGGGTTTTTGGGAAAGCAGCTGACCACAAGGCAGCGCTCAAAAACCGGCAATAGCATGGGCGAGAAGCTTTCCCGGCATGTCGGCACCCGCCGGCGAGCCAAGCAGATCAAACACCAGATGTAGTGGTTGAATAAAAGTACGTCAGAAACACTTTCAAACGGGGCATGGCCAGCCGCTGAAACGCGCTGGCCATTCAGAACAGAACGAACGTAATCAGTGAAACAGAGGGTGGCAATGAACGCTAAAGCACAGGCCGTGGTAACAACAATTCCAATGCAGGAAGCTTCGCTGGACATCTGGAACAGCAAGTACCAACTCAAAACAAAAACCGGTGAACCGGTCGACAAGGACATCGAAGCAACCTATACCCGCGTTGCCACTGCCCTGGCCGAAGTCGAGAACAAGGCTGACCGCGCCAAGCACATGAAAGACTTCGCCTGGGCCCTGCGCCACGGTGCTATTCCGGCGGGCCGTATTACCTCCAACGCCGGTGCCGAAGCCCACAAGCCGGCAACCTCTACTATTAACTGTACCGTGTCCGGCTCTGTTCAGGACTCCATGAACGACATCCTGGAGAAAAACCACGAAGCCGGCCTTACCCTGAAAGCAGGCTGCGGTATCGGGTATGAGTTCTCTACCCTGCGCCCCAAAGGCGCCTATGTTGCTGGCGCCGGTGCGACCACATCCGGCCCGCTGTCCTTCATGGATATCTTCGACCGCATGTGTTTCACCGTGTCTTCTGCCGGTGGCCGCCGCGGTGCCCAGATGGCCACCTTCGACGTTCACCATCCGGACGTGATCGACTTCATCCAGGCCAAGCGTGAAGACGGCCGCCTGCGCCAGTTCAACCTGTCGCTGCTGATCACCGAAGACTTCATCGAAGCCGTTCGCAACAACGACGACTGGCACCTGTCTTTCCCGATCACCGAGAAAGAAGCCGCCGACGAAGGCCTGGACCTGAACGACGCCAGCCAGTTCGTGTACCGCGACTTCCCGGTGCAGAAAAACTACGTGGTGAATGAAGAAGGCAAGGTAGCCTGCAAGATCTACCGCACCCTGAAAGCCCAGTTCATCTGGGACACCATCATGACCAGCACCTACGACTATGCCGAGCCGGGGTTCATCCTGATCGACAAGGTCAACCAGATGAACAACAACTGGTTCTGCGAAGACATCCGCGCCACCAACCCCTGTGGCGAGCAGCCCCTGCCCCCTTACGGCAGTTGCCTGCTGGGCTCTGTGAACCTGACCATGTTCGTGGACTACCCGTTCACCGAAAAGGCCAGCTTCAACTACGAGAAGTACCGCAAAGTGGTCGGCATCTTCACCCGCATGCTGGACAACGTGGTTGAAATCAACGGCCTGCCGCTGGAAGAACAGCGCCACGAAATCACCTACAAGCGCCGCCACGGCATGGGCATTCTGGGCCTGGGCTCTACCCTCGCCATGCTGCGTATGCCCTACGGTTCTGCCGAATCCGTACAGTTCACTGAAGACGTTGTGCGGGAAATGGCCGTTGAAGGCTGGCGCCAGTCCCTGGCCCTGGCCGAAGAGAAAGGCCCGGCGCCGATCATGGACGACGAATTTGAAGTTACCCCCAAGATGTTGAGCAAGTGCCCGCAGCTGTCTAAAGACGGCTACAAACTGGGCGACAAACTGAAAGGCAAGGTGCTGCACGCCAAATACAGCCGCTACATGCAGCAGATTGCCGGCGTCGAGCCGGAGCTGATTGAGAAACTGGCAGAGAATGGTGGCCGCTTCACCCACCACACCTCCATCGCGCCGACCGGCACCATCAGCCTGTCGCTGGCCAACAACGCCAGTAACGGCATCGAGCCAAGCTTCTCGCACCACTACGCGCGCAACATCATCCGCGAAGGCCGCAAGACCAAGGAAAAAGTCGACGTATTCTCCTTCGAGCTGCTGGCCTACCGCCACCTGGTCAACCCCGGTGCCATGCCCTTCTCCGAAGAAGAAGACAAGCGCCTGCCGCTGTACTTCACCACCTCTGAAGACGTAACACCGGCACAGCACGTCGACATCCAGGCCGCGGCGCAGCGTTGGGTGGACTCGTCCATCTCCAAAACCGCCAACGTGCCCCAGGACTTCGCCTACACGGACTTCAAAGACATCTACATGTACGCCTACGACAAGGGCCTGAAGGGTTGCACCACTTTCCGCTTTAACCCGGAAGCCTTCCAGGGCGTACTCGTGCAGGAAAAAGATCTGGAAAACACCCTGTACGAATTCACCCTGGACGACGGCAGCAAAGTGACCCTCAAAGGCAACGAACAGGTGGAGTACGACGGCGAAATCCACAACGCCGCCAACCTCTTCGATGCGCTTAAAGAAGGCACCTACGGCAAGTACTGATCTGCGAAACCGACACAGGACAAGACATCATGACAGTTAAAATCAGCAACAAAATCGTCGGCTACCGCGTCAAGAAAGCCGACCCCGAAGCCGCGGCGGCAGCTGCCCCGGCGCCAACGGAAATCAAACCCGTTCAGATGAACGAATACATCGAACGGCCGGACTTCCTGCTGGGCACCACCTACAAGATCAAGCCGCCAGTGGCGGAGCACGCGATGTACATTACGATTAATGACATCCTGCTGAACGAAGACACCGACCACGAAAGCCGGCAGCCGTATGAAGTGTTCATCAACTCCAAGTCGATGGAACACTTCCAGTGGGTTATCGCCCTCACCCGCGTTATCTCTGCCGTATTCCGCAAAGGTGGCGACGTGACCTTCCTGGTGGAAGAGCTGCGCAGCGTATACGACCCAAACGGCGGCTACTTCAAGAAAGGCGGCGTATTCATGCCATCCCTGGTGGCTGAGATCGGCGGCGTAATCGAGAAACACCTGAAGGCCATCGGCCTGATGGAAAGCGAGGAAATGAGCGAAACCACCAAGCGCATCCTCGCCGAAAAACGCGCCGAATTCGAAGCCAGCCACACCACCGCCACCAACGACGACAAGGCCGGCGAATTCCCGCCCAACGCCACCATGTGCGGCAAATGCAGCACCAAGGCGGTGATTGTGATGGACGGGTGTGCGACCTGCCTTTCCTGCGGCGACAGCAAGTGCGGCTGAGGTGAAAACAGAAAGGTGAGAAAACCGGCCCGGGGTGCGAACTTCGGGCCTTTTTTGTTTTGGGCGATGGAATCATTTGAGCGCCACATGATTAGCGGGGGTTTGACAGCTTCGTTATTACATTTGGCCTAGAAGAATGACCGGCGGGACGGAGATCCAAATGGTTGGTTTGAGTGGTTTTTCAGCCTCAGCGCCACTTGTAGGTGTGCAGTTTTCACCGGGACAACGTTGCGGTCACATTTGGCGCGGCGCTGCGACCGACGCCTAATCACTGTTAGGAGGAATATAGATGCTGACTGAGACCATATTCTCTCCCATCTGGTGGATCAGCGTAGTTTTCGTTGGTCTGTTGGTAAGTTTATCTGCATCGTATCTCAAGGAGTCACTGGACAACGCGCTAGCTAAAGTTAGTGCTCACCGCCGAGAGAAGAATGCGCAACGAAAGCAAGAATTTGATCAGACGGTCGAGCGTTTAAAAAGCGATCGATCTGAGTTTGCGGAGTATGTGTTACTTACCAATGATCTATCGCACCGTTTCCTCACGGCATCTTTTGCAGCAATATTTATTGTTGGCGGAGTAAATCTGCTACTCCTTTCTTTCGGCGAAGAGACCTTGGATGGAATAGCCAAGGCTGCCTTTCTTTCTGGGATGGCGCTGCTAAGCGTTTGCATGGTATCCGCTTACTCGGATATCGAAAAAATCGGAGAAAGACGCAAGGTCATTGATCATGTTTCGCGCTCCTAACAATCACAGGCACGGCGACGGTTACTGCATTGCGGCTACGCCTCCATTCCGTAACCGCGCGTGCTGAGCGGCGTTATAACTAAAGGAGGGGCCGTGAGTAGGTGCGCATTTATATTCGGGAATGGTCTGGGGCGGTCTCTTGACAATGACTATTTCCAGCTTTCCTCCGGGCTTTCGCATGTATGGAATGATCGAGAGGGATTTACCCAGGCCCAGAAGGATTTGGTTATTTCAGCCATCGAGGGATTGAATGCTGAAGAATATCCACAGTCTGAGGAACAGCTTGATAAATTGCAGGTTGCCATCGTTGCGGCGGGGTTCTTACGTTCATTCGAGACCGATAAAGTTCAGTGGCTGAATGACCATTCGAGAGATTTGCCGGTAGCTTTTCGAAAATTCATTCACGAAGTTGCATGTTATTTCCATGATTCTGGAAAACAGCTACCGAGAGAATTTATAGATCCTCTGGCGCAATTTGTAAGGGAAACTGCATCGCATATTGGCGTTTTGAACTATGACAACCTTCTTTATGACGGGTTTGTTAAAGAGGGCATCCTAAACGGTTATCGGGATGTCTTGAATGATGGGTTTAGAGCCGCTGGGTTCAATCCTGACTTCATGAATCGACATAGAATTAGCCGTCAAGCATGGTACATGCATCTCCATGGTTCACCATTGTACATCGGAAATAAAAAGTTAATGGGAGGAGCTCGAGCAGACCTTTCGCCCTCTTCAAATTCGCACATCGTTCTCACTCACGTCAGACATAAGCCCCTGATCATCAGCTCGTCAAATGTCCTTTCAGAGTATTGGCAGCGCTTAGGAAAGGCTCTCGGAGAGTCAACGCGTGCAATTCTCGTGGGTTACTCAGGGTACGATGAGCATTTAAACCAGCTCATACAATCAAGGCTTCGAGAAAAGAATATTCAAATCCTTGAAAGGAAGGATCAGGAAACACAGGAAAGCCGAGAGCGATTCTGGAGAGCACGGTTCACAAAATGTGATGTTCGTGTCACTCGTGTCGAGAATATATTGGAGTTCGCAGCATGGCGCGACCTTTAGTTTATAACCATGTGGTCAACGGGACGCCAACTGCGCTGCGCTCCGTTGTCGCCCATTACCACTGGCGTTAGCTAGGAATGGATTGCATAACATAAATCGGAGTTTTTATGGCGGACAAGTCTGAAGAAGAGCGTATTAATGATGCAAGAGCCAAAAAGGCGGGAAAGCAAAGGCCGTTCCCAGCTTGCCCTTTTTTGGAAGCGTTAGATTTGGCGAAGTCCCTGCTTGAGTATGGGAGTGGGCAGCCAGTTCGGAGGATAAGTCTTTTTGATCATATTGGTAAATCTCCGGAGAGTGGTACATCTAGACAGTGGATAACCAACGCTAGCAAATATGGTTTAACAAAGGGAAGTTATAAAGCAGAGCATCTGGAATTAACCCCAGAGGGAGCGAAAGCAGTTGACGAGGAGCTCTCAGAGCGAGAAAGAACGAAGGCAAAAGTGGGCCTCGCAATTGAAAATATTGACACATTCAACCAGCTTTACGAGAAGTTCGTCGGGAACAAATTACCTGCACGTGCTGCTATGGTCGATTCAGCCAGAGATATCGGGGTGCCAGAAAAGTTTCTAGAGGAGGCTGTAGATACTTTCATTGTTAACCTCCGGGATTTGGGATTGTTGCAGACTTTATCTGGGGCAGAGCGCATAGTAACAGTTGAACACTTGCTCGACACACTCCCAAGCGGGACACCTAGACAAGCTACACCAAAACCCCATCCTCATTCCCCTAGCAATTTGGTTACGCTTGAGCATGCTTCGTTCGAAAATACTTGTTTTTATATCACTCCGATTGGCGAAGATGGTAGCGAACAACGTAAACACTCCGATTTATTTTTAGGATCAATTATAGAGCCCGCCCTTGAGCAGTTTCAGCTAAAAGTTGTTCGAGCTGATAATATCGATAAGCCAGGATTTATAACACGTCAAATTATTGATTACCTGCTACGCTCGAGGCTTGTTATAGCCGATTTGTCATTTCATAATCCAAATGTCTTTTATGAGCTGGCTATAAGGCACGCTGCTCGGTTACCGGTCGTGCAAATAATTCGTGCAGCGGAAAGAATTCCTTTTGACCTTAATCAGGTTCGGACAATAAAGATTGATACTACCGACATATACTCACTCGTGCCGCGTATCGCTACCTATCAATCGGAAATTAGCAATCAAGTTCGGCGGGCACTGGAAGATCCTGATTCGGTCGACAACCCAGTTTCGTTTTTTTACCCAAATTTTGTGGCACGTATCGACGGTTGATAGCTAACAATTGCAGCCAAGGGACGCTCCTGGCGTCGCGCCCCTGCTGCTGGCGTTAAGCATAAAGGATTCACAATATGGCAGGACGATTTGATCCCTCAAGGATTATGCAAGGATTTCAAGGTCTGACGGATAATTTCGCGTCGGACTACGAGCTGCCATCAATACCTGTACCGGACAATCGCAGTAGGACAGAGGTACGGGAGGATTTCGAGAGGAAATTGGAGGAACTGGACTTTGAGTCCATTGAGTTGTTGAAGGAAAAAGCCGACAGCATTATTGAGCCAGACGAGTTCTTTAAGCTCAAAGATGATCTTGAAAATTCCTTGGTCAAGTTTCTTCGTTTTTATAGAACATTCCAAGATCTGAACTCAGAAGAATCACGCAAAGTGGCTCTTAAAGAAAAAGAATTAAAGCTAGAGGCCAAGCACGACTGGAGAAGCAAGTTTCGGCTGTTCTTTTTCCGAATTTTAGCATCGGTACTCTTGGTGGTTACTCTGTTTGCCATTGGTTATATTGAACACCAATACGATTGGGCAAGGTTACCAATGACGAAGTATTTCTCGCCGACCGTAATCCAGCCATAGATGCTTAACAAATAGTTCCAGTTCGTTATGCACTTCCCGCTGAGCTCCAAACCAGCGGAAAATGGGCGCGCTGTGTGCAACAGAGAAAACAAATGAAGATTGAAATCTTAGTCCCTTTCTTCAAATGTGAAGAAGATGAAAATATCTTCTTTTCACGAATATCCTCTTTACTTGGTTATGACCGCGTTGTAGTCAAAGGAAAATATTTATACCTAACGCTCAAAGACGATTCTGGGAATCTAGCCCTCGATCAGGTTCAGGAAATTTCTGATTTCTGGGGCATTACCTATAAAGTTTTGGAGTAGTGAACCCAGAATTCCTGCTAACGCAAGTATCTTTCTAATGCGGGCAAGCCAGACTCGACCGCCACTCCAGCACCACCATCACGCCGATAAGAACTTGCGCTTTATAAAAACCGCAACCGCAATAGGCAGCAGATAAGTCACCAGGAAAATGGGCAATTCCTGCATAAACGTATAACCGGCCTGCGTCACCCCTACCCAGATGTTCCAACTGGTGATCACCAGCCAAACAGCCGCGAAAATGCCTGTAGGTGTCCAGCTACGTCCCGCCTGATTATTCAAAAGTTTGGTGACTCCTGTAATAACTGCCCAAAGCAGAATTCCCCCAACAATAATCACTAATGTTCTCATGCTTGCCTCCAGCCATTCTGGGTATGGATCATTCGAACTCGATCATCGCCCCCGGCACACTCGGCCGGGGGCGTTATAGGCTCAATGCGCTATCGGGTGGTGTATCCGCCGTTCGCAAAGAGCGTCTGGCCGGTTATCCACCTGCCCTCGGTTGCCAGGAATTTCACAATGGGAACGATGTCCTCAATCATTGTGAGCCGGTTACCCATGCCCTGCGACTTGTGGAATTCTACGCGCTCCGGAGTTTCCTGGCCGTAGAAAAACGGTGTGTCCATCGGGCCTGGTCCAATATTGTTGACCGATATACCCCGGCCAGACAGCTCCTTGGCCGCGGCGCGGGTAAAGTGTTCCACGGGCGCTTTGCCGCCGGCGTAGGTTGAGTAGCCATCGGTGAATGCGGCCAACAAGGCGGTCACGATGGTAATCAGCTTGCCGTTGTCGTTCAGGTGCAGGCCTGCCTCTTTGATAAAAAAATAGGCGGACTTGGCGTTGATGGCCATCATCTGGTCGAACTCTTCTTCCGTTGTTTCGATGATGGGTTTGCGCAGCACTCTGCCAACGGTGTTGACCGCCACATCAATGCCACCGAAGTGGTCTTTTGCCTGTTGGAAAAGCGCCGCGACGTTATTGGCTTTGGTCAGGTCGCTCTGGATGGCAATGGCGTTGCGGCCCAGGCCTTTGATGGCGTCTACCGTTGCGTCTGCGTCTTTCTCAGTGGCGTCGCTGTTGTAGTGCACCACAACATCCATGCCGCTTGCCGCAAATTCCCGGCTGATAAGGCCGCCGAGGTTCTTGGCGCCGCCAGATACAAGAGCGACTTTCCCGTTCAGATCATTACTAGCCATGATTACTCTCCTGCAGTTTATGAAGGGGTGATCCCGGCCCTGTTTGCGAGCCCGATCACCGTAGATTCAGAGTATGCAATTGGGTTAGGCGCAGGAAGGGTGATAATCTGCAATCAATAATTGCATTTGGCGCAATAAGCATGGGAAGTGTTGAACAGATTTTTGTGCGGGTGGTGGAATCAGGCAGTTTCAAAAAGGCCGCAGAATCCCTGAATCTCGAGCCCTCCTCCGTCAGCCGACAGATTGCGGCCCTGGAAGATCGCCTCCAGGTCAGGCTGCTGCGTCGGTCCACGCAACGGACCACGCCAACGGAGCTTGGGCAGCGCTACTATGAGCGCCTTCGGGTGATTATCGATGATCTGACCGAACTGGAAGAGGAAATCAGGAGCGGCGTTTCCCTTCTTACCGGCAAATTACGCATTACTGCGCCGGTGGATTTTGGCACCCGGTTCGTAGTGCCAGTCACTTGCCGACTGCAGGAGCTGGCCCCGGATTTGTCGGTAGAGCTATTACTGGGCAGCCCTTTTGAGAGCCTGCTGGAGAGCGATATTGATGTCGCCGTGCGAATCGGCGCCCTGCCCGACTCTAGCCTCATCGCCAGGCATCTGGGCCACAACAGACGGGTTCTGGTGGCCAGCCCCGAGTATCTGGAGAAACACGGTACGCCAGCATCCCGGGAGCAACTGGAGCCGCACAATTTCATTCTGTACTCGTCCAGTCAGGCAAGAAGTGACATCGAGTTTTCCGATGGAAATCGCTTTCCGCACACGAAGATCCGGAGCAATATGACTGTCAACAGCGTGTCTGCGGTGCGCAGGCTGGTGCTGGAAGGCAAAGGCATTCACCTTGGCCCCCTGTGGGTATTCGCGGAGGATATCGAGAGCGGCAGGCTGGTTCGTTTACTGCCAGACCAGCCTTTGCGGAGCTTTCCGGTGCACGCGGTTTATCCCGCGCGCTCCTACCTGCCTGTTAAGGTGAGGGAGTTTATCCGGCTGTTGTCGGAAGAGCTGGATTCTCAGATCAACTAGGAAACCAGCCCAGATCTATTTTTCTGAGAATGCACTTTCGGAGATAGCCATGCTTGAGAAACGCATACCTCCCCTGATTCTGGTGCTGATTGTCGGCGCCGCCATGTGGGGTGTTTCTGGGGTCTGGCTGGGGGTTACTCGGAATTGTGTTTTTTGTGCTCTATATGAATCGCTTCCAGATCATTCCTGAGGAACGTGCCCTGCAGCATCTGTTTGGAGACGAATTTCGGGCCTACGAGCAGCAAGTTCGGCGGTGGCTGTAAGTCAGACTCGGCTGCTCAGGCGCTGGCTGCATTTTCGACAGAGAATTGGCTGAGATTCTGTAAAGTGGCGAGCTATGGTAGTGTCTCGCCACTTCAACGCTCCCCATTAACCCTATCCGATGACAACTTAGGAGAACCCCATGATCTGGACTGTCTATCTTTCCGGCGAAATCCACACAGACTGGCGCGAACAGATTAAGGCCGGAGCAGAGGCCGCCGGCTTGCCAGTGGAATTCACCGCACCGGTCACCAATCATGAAGCCAGCGACGCAGCAGGCGATATGCTCGGCAAACCAGACGTAGGCTTCTGGCGTGATCATCAATCGTCCAAAGTAAACGGCATTCGCACCAAGACGATGATTGAGCAGTGCGACCTGGCGGTCATTCGCTTCGGTGACAAATACAAACAGTGGAACGCAGCCTTTGATGCCGGTTACTGTGCGGCTCTGGGCACACCTTATGTCACCCTGCACAATGACGACATTGTGCATCCGCTGAAAGAAGTAGATGCATCCGCCATGGGTTGGGCGCAGACGCCTGAGCAAGTGGTTGAGATTCTGAAGTACGTTACGACAGCCCAGTAGAATCTGAACGCTCTTTGATCAAACGCTGAGATGACAGCCGCTACCGCTCAGGCGTTGGCGGCATCTTCGACAGACGGATCAAACCGCTCTCTCAGCCACTGATTGATGGCTGAGGATTCGTACAGCCACTCCTGCTTTCCATCGCTTTGGGTAACGCGCAGGCAAGGCACTTTGATTCGCCCGCCGCCCTCTTCCAGTTCGGCGCGATGGTATGGGTTGTTCCGGGCATCGCGGTATTCGATGTTCAGGCCCAGCCGGGCAATTTCTTTCCGCACTTTCACGCAGAAGGGGCAGGCCTGAAACTGGTACAGAGCCAGATCCTTGCAGGCGCTATCAATAGCAGCCTGGTCTTCAGCAGACCGGGCCATGGCCTTGGGGGTGGTGAACTTCTCCATCACCAGAATTACAGGGGTCAGTACCAGGCGCAAAAATCGAAAGAAATAACGCATAACGATGTTCATTTAATCAGCCTTGGGTCGGAATATGGTCTTTGGCGTGGGAAGATGGTAACAGTTTGCTGCCCGCAAGGTCAGTGCAGGAAACAGCGGCTCGATTAGACTTCACCCATCGGAGGGTATCATGGCAGGTGGATGGTCACGTGATGGTGCGGTTCAGGATCAGATAGACGCAAGCGTAAAGGATGAGATTGAGCGGGCTCGCAGCCAGTTGAGCAAGGGCGAAAGTGCCGCGGAATGTGAGGAATGCGACCGCCCTATTCCGGAAGCCCGGCGCAAGGCGATTCCCGGCGTGCAACTGTGTGTGGAATGCCAGGCGGCGCTTGAGAAAAAAGATACTCATTCCGGCGGCATCAATCGTCGGGGCAGTAAGGACAGTCAGCTCAGATAATTAGATCGTTAAGGGATAAGCCAAAAGAAACCGGAAAAGATCTTATTCAGCTTAATTCGAAAACATATTCCTCAGATAAGAGCCATCAGACACCCATGACGAGAAAGACATTAGGGTTAACCCGGAAACCAAGTAAAGCAGCTCAACCAGCGACGAACGAAGCCGGAGCTGCGGCCGAGGTTGAAACCGAGACTGATCCTCAAAAACGGTTTTTGAACGGTGTGGCGATCAATCCGGCGCCGGGGATTCGCCTGGAGTCAGGTTCAGACAAACTCACGGTGCGCGCGATAGACTTGATCACGCCGATTGGTATGGGGCAACGAGGGTTGATCGTCGCACCACCGGGGTCTGGAAAATCGACAATCTTAAAGGACATCTGCCAGGCGGTGGGAAAAGCCTACCCCGATATCAAGCTTTACGCGTTACTGATAGATGAGCGACCCGAGGAGGTCACTGATTTCAGGCGCAGCGTTCCGGCTGAGGTACACGCGTCTTCTTCGGATGAAAGCTATGCCCATCACGCCCGCGTTGCCGATGAGCTTCTTGATACCGCACGCCAGCAGGCTGGTGAGGGTCACGATGTAATGATTGTGATTGATTCCCTCACCAGGCTCGCGCGGGTGCATAATGCACAGCAAAAGAGCGGCGGCCGAACCATGTCTGGCGGTGTTGATTCTCGCGCAATGGAGATCCCGCGGAAGCTGTTTGGCGCGGCAAGAAACCTTGAAAATGGCGGCTCGCTGACCATCCTGGCAACCGTTCTGGTTGATACCGGCAGCCGAATGGATCAAGTCATCTTTGAGGAATTCAAGGGCACGGGCAACATGGAACTGGTGTTGTCGAGAGACGTTGCGAACCAGCGAATCTTCCCGGCGCTGGACATTTCCAAAAGCAGTACACGCCGTGAAGAGCTGCTACTGGACCCGAAAAACCTGGACAGCATCAGAGCGTTGCGTCGGGCGCTCAGCAGCCTCAAACCGCTAGAGGGCACAAAAAAGCTGGTTGAACTGCTTGAAAAATACCCTACAAATGCCGAGCTTCTCGAAAACATCCCCGGCCTGACATAGCATCGCCGAGCAAGGTCCCTCAATGCCCAATCTGACTTACCTACGCCCCTTCAACCCTGCCCGCTTCACCCGTCAGAGCGGGCAACCGACCATGAAAGCAGTAGTCACCACCGGCAACGGCGGCTATGACAAGCTCGAATACCGCGATGTGCCCATTCCGGTACCCGCACCCGGCGAGGTTCTATTGAAGGTGTTGGCCGCCGGGGTCAATAACACGGAAATCAATACCCGGCTGGGTTGGTATTCGTCGTCGGTTGAGGGTGGCACCGAACAATTATCGCAAGCCGGGGACGGACCAGCCTCTGAAGACGGCGGCTGGAACGAGTCGACACCCTTCCCTTTCATTCAGGGCACCGACTGTTGTGGGGAGGTAGTTGCCTGGGGTCCGGGTACGAATGGTCCGGCTATTGGCAAGCGGGTTCTGGTCCGGGCCTGTATGCGGCTGAACGGTTTTGATTCGCTGGACAATATCTGGATGGCGTCGGATTTTGATGGCGCTTTTGCCCAGTATGTGACGGTACCGGCCAGCGAAGTCTTTGAAATTCACTGTGACTGGAGCGACGTGGAGCTTGCGACTATCCCCTGCGCCTATGGAACGGCGGAGAACATGCTGCACCGGGCGGGCGTAACCAGCGCTGACCGGCTGCTGGTGACCGGGGCGTCGGGCGGGGTTGGTTCAGCCGTGGTTCAGCTCGCCAAGCGCCGGGGTGCCCATGTAATCGCTGTTGCGGGTGAACGCAAGCTGGATTCTGTAAGGAGCCTGGGCGCGGACCAGGTGGTTGCAAGGGGCCTGGACCTGGCTGTACAGATTGAGGATTCGTCAGTGGATGTGGTGATCGACAATGTCGCCGGTGAGCAGGTGGGCACACTGCTGAAGTTGATGTCCCGCGGTGGCCGGTATGCGTCGTCCGGCGCTATTGCCGGGCCGATCACCACCATCGATATGCGCGACTTTTACCTTAAGGACCTGAGAATGATTGGTTGCACCGCCTGGGACGAACCGGTCTTTCCGAACCTTATCGGTTACATTGAAAACGGTGAGCTTCGTCCGCTTGTTGCGAAAGCCTTTGAACTACAGGACATTGCCACGGCACAGCAGGAATTCCTCAAGAAGACGCATTTTGGTAACTTTGTGCTGGTCCCGCCGCTTATAAGAGAGTAACTCGCCATGACAGATCAATCGCAACATCAGGCATCGAATATCGAAAGAAAATGGTGGGTCGCCGGTATTGCGACCATTCCGGCCTATCTCGTTATTGCACTCATGATCGGTCAACTCGGCCCTTTTACCTGGGTTCTGGCGTTTATTGGCGCCATGCTTGGCACTGGGCTGCTCTACCGGCTGTTCGTATTTCGTCTGGTCGACCGAGGTTTCAGCCCGTGGTATGCGCTGGCCTGGTGGGTGGCGATCCAGTTTATTGCGATCAGCCTTATTATCTGGGCGCTTCAATCATTCTAAGGCGGGCCTTGCGGTAACTGAGCCCAGTTTGAACGCCGGTTTTCTGGAGACTTCATGAGCTTTGATACGAAATACACCGACGACGAACCCGGCATAGAAGAAGTGCGCCAGTCCCGCGGCCTGCTCGTTCTTGAATTCGGCACCAACTGGTGTGGCCATTGCCAGGCCGCTCAGCCTCACATCAGGGAGGCCTTTGCCGCCCACGACGATCTGCAACACCGAAAGATCGAGGACGGCAAGGGTCGGCCCCTGGGCCGGGCCTTCAAGGTCAAGCTCTGGCCAACGCTGATTTTTCTGCGGGATGGTCAAGAGGTTAAGCGCCTGGTTCGCCCTACGGATACGGCCGCTATCGATACTTCACTTACTCACCTATACTCAGATGGGAATAACAAAAACGAGGAAGTGAAATGAACAGGATCAAGATGACACTGTTGTCCGCGCTGCTGATCGCGCCTATCAGTGCGTTTGCACAGGATATGTCCTCAGCCGCACCCGATAACGCCGAGGTATATTTTATTGAGCCAGCCGACGGCGCCACGGTTGAAGGTACTTTCAGGGTTGCGTTTGGTTTACGCAATATGGGCGTAGCGCCTGCAGGTGTTGAGAGAGACAAGACCGGGCACCACCATCTGCTGATCAATACGGATGTGCCTTCGGACATGAGCAAGCCGCTGCCAGCAACAGACCAGGTGAAGCACTTTGGTGGTGGACAAACAGAAACAGAAGTTACGCTACCACCCGGCAAGCATACACTGCAGTTGCTACTGGGCAACTACGCCCACGTGCCCCACAGCCCTGCTGTTGCTTCCAAGAAGATCACGATCACCGTCAAGTAATTGAACACATCATGGGCGGGGCTCAGGATTTCTGGGCCCTGTCTCTCGCCTTTTCATAAAGCTTGCGCAAGGCCCTGGGCTTTTTGCCTTTCCCTGTCCCGTGGGATTCCAGAATCCGAGTCCAGATCGCCTGTTTTTCGTCTGCGGTAAGCTTTTTCCATTCTTTCTTTTCCTGCCGGGTTCGACCGCAAGCTTTGCAGATCTCTTTCTTGTTGAACTCGCAGATGTCGATGCAGGGCTTTTTGGTGACGGGTTCCATCGTAGGTCGGCTCTTTACCTCTCACTAATGTGTGATCAATATGGTGGTGTCCGATCACGCTGTATTCAAGCTATTGCTCTGATATCAAGGCTTGTCCGGTGGGCAGTTCGTATACGCTTTTACAGTAAATCTTTTCAATGACAGGAGCACCCCATGACTGGCCCGCTAGACGGCATCCGCATTATCGACCTTACCGCCATGATATCCGGCCCGCTGGCCACGATGATGCTGGCAGATCAGGGGGCGGAGGTGATCAAGGTGGAGAATCCGGTAGGCGGGGATTTCACCCGCTCGGCCGCGAACCGTCAGGGGGACATGTCTGCGCTGTTTCTGAATAACAACCGCAATAAGAAGTCAGTAGCGCTAAATCTGAAGGAGCCGGCGGGTCGCGAGGCCCTGCTAAAACTGGTGGCCACAGCGGATGTATTTGTACAGAACTTCCGGCCGGGAGTGATTGAGCGTATGGGCCTGGGGGAAGACGAGTTACGGAAAGTAGCGCCAAACCTGATCATGGTGTCCATCAGCGGTTTCGGTGATACCGGCCCCTATTCCCAGCGACCGGTCTATGACCCATTGATTCAGGGGCTGTCCGGCCTAGCGACGGTTCAGGCAGGCTCTGACGAGCGGCGCCCGCAGCTGGTGAGAACCATTCTGCCGGACAAGCTCACCGGCGTAACGGCCGCCCAGGCCATAACCGCTGCCCTGTTTGCTCGCGAACGCACCGGCGAAGCCCAGCACGTAAAACTGTCGATGCTGGATGCGATCATCGCGTTTCTGTGGAGCTCGGACATGGGCAGCCAGACATTTGTGGCTGGTGATCTGCCACAACAGGAGGCTGCCAGCTTCCAGGATCTGATCTACGAAACCACAACCGGTTACATCACCATTGCGGTGCAGAATAATCGCGAATGGCAAGCGCTGATCCGCGCAGTCAATCGGCCGGAATGGGCCGAAGACCCTCGCTTCAAAACGGCCGAGCTAAGGCAGCAGAACATCGATGCACGATTGGAGCTAATCCAATCCGTAATCAGAACCGAATCCGCTGAGCACTGGCTAGAGAGGCTTGAAGAAGAACAGGTGCCCTGCGCACCGGTGCTCACGCGCACCCAGATGCTTGATCACCCACAGGTGAAGGCCAACGACCTGCTGGTGAACTACGACCACCCGCAAGCTGGCGAAATTCGCCAGGCCCGAGGGCCTTCAAGATTTTCCGGGGCGCCGGATCAGCGCATGCAGAGTGCGCCCATGCTGGGCCAGCACACAAAGGCCCTGCTTCTGGAATGCGGTTACTCCGAAGATGAAATCGACAGTCTGATGGCCTGATCGATCAAGGCTTTACTTATCAACTTCCTGAGTCTGGGCGTTGAACACCTCAACGATGGTTTCGCATAGCCATTTATGGCCGGATTCCTTTTCTGAACTCTTGTCCCAGCAAAGGTCAAAGGAAAAAACGACCTCTTCAAGCGGAAGCGGCGCGGCCTTCAGCTTTTTCAGACGTTGATCAAGAGACAGAAGGTGGCTGGGCACGATGGCAATCATGTCGGTCTGCATCAGCAGGTCGGGGATGGTATCCCAGTTGGACACGATCAATGCAGAGTGGCGTTGAAGACCGCGCTCGGCCAGTGCGTCATCAATAACGGTGGTACCTGTTGAAGACTGGGACAGCTTAACGTGGGGCAGGCTGGCATAAAGCTCTGCCGTCATGGGCTCTGAGGCACTGGGGTGATCGGGCCGCATGATCACCACAACATCATCCAGCATCAGCCTTTGGCTGCGCACGGCCTTTGGTTTCAACCGGCCGGGTGTCAGCCTGATCTGCACATCCACCCGGTCCCAGACACTGTCTGCGGAAATGGAGAACGGCACTATATCAATGGTGATGTTTGGCGCTTCCTGGCGGATTCTGCTGGAAAAACTTGGCAGGAAGAAACCGGAAACATAGTCTGCCACCTGCATGCTGAACACTCTGGTTGAGGTGGCAGGCACAAACTGCTGCTGTGCGCTGATGGCATTGGACAGGAACGCCAGCCCGTCCTCAACCTGAACTATGATCTCGTTCGCCCTATCCGTTGGCTCAAGCCCTTTCGCGGTTCGGTAGAACAGCTGATCATTCAGCATGTCGCGTAACCTGCCCAGGGCGTGGCTGACCGCCGAGGGGGACAACCCCAGCTCGTTTGCGGACCTGGAGATTGACCGCTGTTCCATAATCGTTTTGAAGATAACCAGTAAATTTAGATCAAAATCCCTCAGATTCACCATTGTTGCGCGTTCTCTTGGCCTACGGATCTCCACGAAGTGTAGACTCAGCTCAGCCAAATTTCTCGGGCAACCAGAGGGTAACGGCCGGAACATAGGCCACCAGGGCAACCACTGTCAGCAGTACCAGCATAAACGGCCATATGTGCCGTGCCACGGTTTCCACCCGCAGGCCACTGATGCTTGAGGCCACAAAGATGGAATAACCGACCGGTGGTGTCACCATGCCTACGGCAAAGTTGATGACCACCATCGCGCCCAGTTGAACCGGGTCCAGACCGATCTGCTGGCCCAACCCGATCAATACGCCGCTGAGGATAACCATGGCAGAGATGTTGTCCATCACCGCGCCCAGCAACAGCAGCATCACGTTTACGATCAGCAGCAGAATGATCGGGTTGTCCGTTAGCAGCAGCAGTGCCTGGGTCAGCCGAGCGGGAATCTGCTCGCTGGCCATCACCCAGGCAAAACCATAGGCCACTGCGATGATGAACATGATCATGCCGGTGGTTTTCATGGAACTCATCAGAATGGCCGGTATCTGCCGCCAGCTCAGGTCCCGATAAACGAACAGGCCAATGATCACACTGTACAAAGCGCCAACCATGGCCGCTTCTGTGGGTGTGAACATACCGCTGTAGATACCACCAAGAATGACAACCGGCGCCAACAATGCCCAGATCCCATCTTTCATGGCGATCAGAACTTCTTTCACGGTTGCCCGGTTTTCCTTGGCAATACCGTGGTAGCGGGCATAGATAACGCTCACAAGGCAGAAGCCGGTGGCCGCAATCAGGCCGGGGATGATCCCCGCCAGGAACAGCTTGGCGATGGATTCTTCCGCAAGCACACCCCAGATGACCATGGGAATTGAAGGTGGAATCATCTGCCCGAGGGGGCCTACTGCTGTTGCCAGTGCGGCAGCGTAGCCCCGTTGGTAACCGCGGTCCTCGAGTTCATCAATCATGATGGAGCCGACCGCAGCTGTCGTCGCCGGGGCGGAACCGGAGATGGCGCCGAAGAAGGTGCCCGCCGCCACCGTGGACATGGACAGGCCACCGGTCAGGTGCCCGAAAAACTTCTCGGCAACACGAACCAGCCTTCGAGACAGGCCACCGGCGCTCATGATCTCCCCTGCCAGGATGAAGCCAGGAATAGCAAGCAGGCTGGTAACACTGCTTCCGGCAATGAACTGCTGGGGAAGAATCATCGGGTTGATATCCGACATCCAGATACCCACCGCCGCCAACAGGCCAATGGTAAAAGCAATTGGTACGCCCAGTGCCAGCAAGACCACCAGTCCAATCATCATGACTGCGCCAATGTCACCCATGATCAGTCTCCACCGGTTGCCGAATTCGCGTAGGGCGCACAATCAATACCAGCGCATGAAAGCAGATCAGAAAGCCGCTGAAGGGCACGGCCGCGTTCTTGATCCAGATAGGGTATCGCAAAGCTGCAGATTCCTGACCGCTGGTAAATTCAGCAAAGTTCCAGCCGGACCAGAGCATCAGCAAACCGAACGCGAATATAAGCACCAAAATCAGCCTTTCGGTTAGCTCGGCCAGTAAAGGCGGCAGCGCATCCACCAGCAGGGTGACACGCACATGCCCGCCCTCTCTGACCAGGGCACTGGCAAACAGAAAGATGGTCCAGGTGAAAGCCAGCGACGCCACTTCATCGTTCCAGATCAGGGAGTCTTCCAGCACATATCGGTAGAAGACGCCGAGCAAGAGGCTTGCAACCATGATCAGTGCCGTCACGGCGCCAGCCACCTGAGCCCCGAAAGCCAGGCCGCGTCCCACATTATCGAGATAGTGATACATCTGAACGTTTCCTGGTTTCGGGGTTTCGGATTTAAGGTATCCGGATTTAAGGTTTCAGGATGGCCGGGGTTCACAGCCCGTGGCCGTTATTCAGCCACTTGCTCAAGGGCCTTGTTGACGATGTCTTCACCGATCACCTCGCTGTACGCATCATAGATGCCGGCGACGCGCTCGCGGAATGCAGCCACGTTAGCCACTTCGTTAACAGCCATACCGGCTTCCCGGATCTGATCCAGAACCTTGTCGTTATTGGCAGCAACGGTCGCACGCTGACGATCAATGGCGCGTCTTGCGGCCTTATGGACGGCTTCCTGATTTTCCGCAGACAGCTTGTTAAAGGTCTGCTTGGACATCAGCAGCGCCAACGCGTTGTAGGTATGGCTGGTCAACGAAAGGTAGTCGGTCACCTCCGGGTATTTGTTGGCATAGATCACCGGTAGCGGGATTTCCAGGCCATCAACGGTTCCCTGCTGCACGGCGGTGAATACATCGCTCCAGGCCATCGGTACCGGGTTCGCGCCGATTGCACGGAAGCTGTCGAGGAACAGATCGCTGGGCTGAACCCGAAGCTTCACGCCTTTGAAGTCGGCAGGGCTATTGATGGGGCGTTCGTTATTGATGGTGTGACGGAAACCTGCTTCGGGAAAACCGAGCCCGACGATGCCCTTGGAATCGAGCAACGACAGCAGCTTCTGCCCCACTTCGCCGTCCAGAACCTTGTGAGCCTGCTTGTTATTCGCGTAGAGGAACGGAAGATCATTCAACTGGAATGCAGACTCAATTGTGCCGACCTGGGTTCCGGTAATAACACCCGCACCCATGGTTCCGAACTGCATGGCCTGAAGCATTGCGGTGTCGTCACCCAACTGGTGGTTCGGGAAAAACTGAACATTGAACTCGCCGGGTGCTGCAGCTTCGAGTTCTTCCGCAAAGTAACGGGCAGCAATGGCGTAGGGGTCTACTTCGCTGTCGGCCGTTGTCCAGCCCAGCTTGATGGTTGTTTCAGCATGACTGATTGCCGCAGCTCCAAGAAAGACAGCAGCTGTTACACCGCCAAGAGCGGATGTCAGGTACTTGCGGTTAAGTATTTTCATTGTTGTTCTCCGGTGCAAAGCAGACTGAAAATCAAGCCCGGGCATACTGTTTTCATTATTTCAGTGAAACCTGTTTTGCCAGACTTAATCTCATTATTGTTTTCCCGATTTGTGTCGGTAGCAAAAATATAGAGTAAAGATTTTTAAAGCGCAAACTTAATATTATGCAGCTTAAAGTGCATGTGATTCAGGTTGATCAAATTCAATTTCATTCACGCTCAAGTGCATGAAATTGAACTAACAAAATACTTTTATTTTCTCAATATCAGGTATATATTCAATGCACGGAATCCTTAAGCGGGCTTGACCCTGGCAGGAAATAATAATGAATAATATTATTAAATGTGAAAATAAATATTTAAATAAAGGATTTAAATGGCCAGATAATAAAAGACTGGCCATGGTCTTCAATGTGGCCTATGAAATGTGGACTCCGGGCAACTGCTCCAGCGTCAACCCGATGGGTAATGTGCTGTCAGGCAATGTCACTGACCCGAACGCCGACAGCTACGGCCGCTACAATGCGAACGCCGGCTGCCGCAGGCTGTTTGATATAGCCGAGCGCCATGGTGTCATCACCAGCGTGTTTACCTCAGGGCTGGTTGCAGAAAACCACGCGGGGGAACTCAGAACCGTGGCGGATTATGGCCATGAAATCATCGGCCACAGTTACGGGCAGGATATGCTTTTCCCCTATCTGACCGACGAGGAACGGGAAGACAACATCGTAAGCTCCACCCGCTTTTTCGAGCAGGCCACCGGAAAGCAGCCCCAGGGCTGGATAAGCCCCCGCATCACCTCGGATCTGGATGTGCAGCGCAGGCTAGCCAGGCACGGCTACCAATGGCACGGAGACGCACTTGACCATGATCTGCCCTACCTGCAGTGCTTTGACGACAGTGAGATCCTGGCGATACCGGTGACCATTGATTTCAACGACCTGCCCCACGCCATGCGCTTTGGCCGGACCCCCGAACAGTTTGTTCAGATGTTCATAACGGCATTGGACAAATTGCTGGCATGCAACACGGAAACGCTGATTCTGGATGTCATCGTGCATGGGCACTGTTACGGCAGGCCAGCCGCAGCCTGGGCCTTTGAAGAAATCGTGAAGCGGTGTGCCAGCGAAAAGGACCTGTGGCTGACAACCCGCGGTCAGATTTTCGATTACACCCGGCCGTTTTTCTAACTGTCCCGCAACAACTCCGCCGGGTTCAGGCGCATGGCCTTCAGCGTGGGTAGCAGCCCACCCAGCAGTGCCAGAGCGCTGACACCCCCGGCCACCAGAGCACCGATCCACCAGAGATCCCCCGCCGGTAGCTTCAGGGCCAGATCCGCCACTGGCAATGCAATCAGCGAGCCCAGGCCGGTGGCAAAGACCGTCGCCAGTAACGTCAACAGGCCCGTTTCCAGCAGCATGGACTGGCGAATGGCCTGATGCCGGGCACCCAGACAGTGAAGCAGGTTGGCCTCGTAGAGCTGCCGCCTGCGGCTGACACTGACCACGCTGGACAGCACCAGCAGACTTGCCATCAGGCTGACTGCAGCAACGGCGGCCAACCCAGCCGCCGCTTTGCCCAACAGATCACCGGCGGTTTTCAGCCAGTCTGCGGTGCGCAGGGTGATAACATTGGGGATATTTCTGGCCAGCCACTGCTGGGATTGTTTCGCCGCCGCGTCACTCTGGTAAACCGCCCCCACGTACAGGTTGATCAGCTCGTCCAGCGCCCCCTCCTGAAGAATCCCTTCAAACCAGAATCGGGTCTGCAGGCCTTTCTGGCGGTAGATCGCGCGGATCTCGATGTCAATTGGCTGATCCTGGGCGGTAAAGGTGATTCGATCACCCACAGTCAGCCCAAGCTGGTAGGCCTCCCTGTCTTCCATGGCCATGTATGCCGGTTCACCTTCAGGGGCGGGCTCCTCCCACCAGCTGCCCTCAATTACTTCCAGGCCTTCCGGGTTGCTGGACAGGTAGCTGAGTTTGTATTCGTCCCCCATGGCCTCGCGCCGCGCTCGTGAGTCGTCTGCCAAGACTTCGGATAACGGCTCACCGTTGATGGTGGACATGCGCGAGCGCACCAGTGGCAGCAGCTCTACCCTGCTGGAATCATCCAGTTCGGCAAGGCCGGCTTCCAGGTCGGCCATCTGGTCCGGGAACACTTCATACAGAATCAGCGCCGGTGCATCCGCCGGTATGGTGGTTTCCAGAGCGCGCAGCAGTGTGGTGACCACCAGGGTACAGGCAACCACCAGCGTCAGCGCTGTCCCCAGGGACAGAAGCGTTGCCCTTAGGGGTGAGTCGGGCCGGTGAAGGTTGGCCAGTGCCAGCCGCCGTGCGAAATTACGGTCCGCGAAGCCGCTGTCTTCCAGCCTTTTTGCGCCCTTTCGAAGCCCTTTGATAATGGCTTCGAGCAATCCCCAGAGCAGGACCACCGCCAGCAGGAACAGAAAGCCCAGTTGCGGTGACGGCAACCAGAACAGGGTTGCGGAGATATACACCGCCAGCAGCAGGTAGCTGGCCATCCGCCAGCTGCGCGGTTCATTCTTGGCCGCCTGGACCTGACCCCGGAACAGCCCGGCCGGCGAAGCCGCAAGGGCCCTGGCCAGTGCCGGCAAGGCGAATACGTAGGCCGTAAGCACCGCAAACAGCCAGCTTAGCAACAGCGGCACAAACCACAGGGAGATCCAGTCACCGGCGCCGGCAGGGCCTGCCAGATCGTAGGCGTCACCTGCCATGCTGATGGCCACAGCAGCAAAGCCCAGCCCGACACCGCCGCCCACCAGGCCAGCAATTGTGCCCAGTATGCCAATCTGTAACAGGTAGATGCCCACCAGTGGTTTGCGCCGCAAGCCCAGCGTCTGCAGGGTGGCGATGGTGCCCAGTTTTTCATCCAGATAGGCATGGATGCTGTTAGCAACGCCCAGGCCGCCAATAAACAGCGTGGTAAAGGCAATCAGAATCAGCGCCGTGGCGATCTGATCCAGCCGTTCGGAAATGCGTTCGCTGCGTTCGGCAAAGGTGGTGGTGTCCCAGTTGGTTGCCGGGAAGGCCCGTTCGAAGTCTTCCAGCCAGACCTCCAGGTTCTGGTCGGTCTGGACCCGGTATTCATAATCGACGCGGCTGCCGGGCCGGATCAGGTTGGTGGCATCCAGTGCCTCTTCAGAGATCATGATGGGCAGGCCTCGCCAGTTGGCGTTCAGGCGCCGGTCCGGTTGCTGTTCAATAAGGCCACTGATGCGAAAGGTAGCAGCACCGATGTCTATCTCATCACCAATGGACTGACCCAGACGCTCCGCAAGCATGGGGTCGATGATCGCACCCCAGCGCCCATCCTGTTTTGCGTTAAGCTCAGCTCGAGGCTGATCCGGCGTCAGTTGCAGGTCGCCGTACAGTGGGTAGGCCTGGTCCGGGATCAGTATTTCCGCCCGGAAAAAGCCGTCACCTTGGCTGCCACTGACAATGGTGTCGAATTCCCGCACCAGGGAAATACGACCGGTATTGCTGATCCAGTTCCGCACGTCATCCGGCAGGGGTTCATTGGAATCCAGCTCCACATCCCCGCCCAGAAGCGCGCGGGTATCCGCCAGCAGGCTCTGCTCGATCACCCGGTAAAGGCTGGCCGTGGCCGCTACCAGGGTAACGCCCAGAATCAGGCAGGCGAGGAAGACTTTCAGGGCTGAAATGCGGGATCGCAGATCGGTCACCGCGAATTTGAGCATCCACAAGGGCTTCGCGGCAGTTTCAGATTTCATAAAGACGCCCGCCCTCCATCCGTACCCGGTGGTTGCAGCGCTCGGCCACGCGTTCGTCGTGGGTGACCAGCACCAGGGTGGATTTGCTTTGCTTGTGCAGGTCAAAAAGCAGCGACAGCACTTTTTCTCCGGTTTGCTGGTCCAGGTTGCCGGTTGGCTCATCGCCCAACAATAGGCTCGGCTGGTGAACCAGAGCCCGCGCAATGGCTACACGCTGCTGTTCGCCGCCGGACAGCTGCCCCGGATAATGCTGAACCCGGTGGCTGAGCCCCACCGCATCCAGCATGGCCAGCGCCTGTTCCCGGGCACTGGCCTGCCCCGCAATTTCCAGCGGCAGGCTGACGTTACCCAGCGCAGTCAGGCCCGGCAGCAGGTGGAAAGACTGGAAAATGATGCCAAGATGTTCGCTGCGCCAGTCTGCCAGGGTGTTGGCGTCCATATCCCCAAGGCGCTGGCTGCCAACCAGGATTTCACCGCTGTCAGGACGTTGCAGGCCGGATAGCAATAGCAGCAAAGAGGTTTTACCACTGCCAGAGGGGCCGGTTATGGCCAGTGTGTCACCAGGCGGGACCGTGAGTGAGGCTTGGTTAAGCACCGACACGGTGCCTGATTCAGTCGGGTAAGCGAGCTGGATGTCACTCATCTGGACGCTGGTGGACACTGAATATTCCTCTGTTTGCTGGCGTGTTTGGATAAGGTGTTGAGTGTACGAGCCAACCCGGGCACTGGCGCACTATGAATGACCGGCAATCCCACCTGCAACCGGGTCCGTAAGACCTTATCTGATTCATCGTTGCCGGAAACCCCATGGCCGTCCCCATTGTCTATCACCCGGATTACAGTTTTCCGTTTCCGGACAAGCACCGCTTCCCAATGGAAAAGTTCGGGCTGCTTGCCGACCACATGCGCGCGCTGGGACTGCTCACGCCCCGGAATGGCTTCAGGCCAGGCCCTTGCCGTCAGGCCTGGCTGACCCAGACCCACTGCCCCGACTACCTTGCCCGCTTTGCCGCCAACCGGCTTTCAGCCACAGAGACCCGGCAGATGAACCTGCCCTGGAGTGAAGGGCTGGTACGGCGTACTTTTCTGGCGCCGTCCGGTACGGTTCTGACGGCGCAACTGGCCCTGCAGCACGGCATTGCCTGCCACCTGGCCGGTGGCACCCATCACGCGCATTTCGATTACGCGGCCGGTTTCTGCATTCTCAATGACCTGGCCATAACGGCGAAGGTGCTTCTGAAACAGCCGGGTATCAAGCGGGTCCTGATTTTCGATGTTGATGTCCATCAGGGCGATGGCACCGCCGCGCTTCTGGCGAACGAACCGGGCGCTTTCACCTGCTCAGTTCACTGCGAGCGCAACTTCCCGTTCGAGAAACAGGTCAGCGATCTTGACGTAGCATTGCCGGATGGAATGGTTGACGAGGATTATCTGGCGGTTGTGCATGACACGCTGAACAAGGCGTTGATGTTAGCGAAGCCGGATATCGTTCTGTATGACGCCGGGGTAGATGTTTTTGAGGGGGACCCACTCGGCAGGCTGAATATTTCAGAAACGGGCATCCGGGAACGGGATTATCAGGTGCTCAGCGAACTCAGGCGTCGTGGCATTCCGGTGGCGACGGTGATTGGCGGCGGCTACGACGATGATCGGATGGCATTGGCCCGGCGCCATGGCATTGTAGTGGAACAGGCAAGCCGCGTTTTCCAATAAGAGAATAAAAATGACAGCCTATGCAATTGGTCAGATAACCATCAAAGACCCCGTGAAATGGCAAGAATACAGAAGCCGGGTTCCGGAAACGGTCGTACCCTGGGGCGGCGAACTTGTGCTTCGTGGCACCCGCGCGAAAGCCCTGAGCGGACAGCAGCGCCACACGGATACGGTTGTGATCCGGTTTCCCGATATTGAAGCAGTCACCGGGTGGCATGACTCTCCTGCCTATCAGGAGCTGGTACCACTTCGAAAAGAAGCCGCCGATGTGGACCTGATCAGTTACGAAGCGGACCAGTAGACGTCAGAGCGAAAAAGGCGGCCCTGTCAGGCCGCCCTCTGCTAGTCCAGAATCACCAGGTGATTCGGTAACTCGTTTCGCTCATGGGTTGCCGGCAAGTTGCTCTTCAGCAGCGTTCCGCAGGCAGCTATGCACTCCAGAAACCCTTCACGCGTTTTGCCCTGACGGACCTTGGCCGTGAAATCCGCCACTATGCCTTCCCACATTCTGTTGTCCAGAACGTCCGCGATGCCCTGATCCACCAGGATTTCAACGTAGCGCTCAGCTTCTGAAACAAAGATCAGCATGCCCGTGCCACCCCGGGTGTGATGCAGGTTCTGCTCCAGAAACTGACGGCGCGCCAGGTTTGAGGCGCGCCAGTGCCGAACCTGCCTGGGAATCAACCGGGTATTGATGCCTGGCAACCGGAACACCAGGCTCAACATAACAAACATACCCCATTGCACCAGCATCAGAAGGTCGGCGCTGAACCAGCCGCCAAAATAATTGGCAATACCGGGCACCAGCAGTGCCAGTATGCCGGCCCAGACCAATGGGATGTAGCTGTAATTGTCAGACTGGGCCGTCAGCACGGTCACCAGCTCTGCGTCGGTTTCCCGCTCCACGTCGTTGATGGCGGCGGTAACGGCTTCCTGGTCGCTCTTACTGAGTAATGTCATGATTTTTGGCTCTCGCTTCTGTGGCTTTCCATGTCAAACGTGGGGATTCAGCGGGTGTGTTGCCCGGTGCGGGCTTACCAGCCACCGGACGCACCACCACCGCCAAAGCCGCCTCCGCCGCCGCCAAAACCGCCACCGCCGAAGCCACCGCCACCACGGCCGCCCATGGCACCGCCGAGCATGGCTGCACCCAACAGCGCTGCGCCGCCCCGGCCGCCGCGCCCACCGCGGCTGCCGATGAAGAACACCGTTGCCATCATGATGATAAAGAACAGCGCGACCATTCCTCCGTTTGGCTTCTCAGCAAGCGCAGTGCGTGGGCGACCTTGGGAGACCGCCAATGGGTCACCGCCAAGCACCTGAACCATGGCTGAGGCACCATTGAATATCCCCGCTTCAAACTGGCCCTTTTTAAATGCCGGCGTGATAATCCGGTTGATAATGACTGAGGAATCAGCGTCAGTAAGCCTGCCTTCCAGGCCGTAACCCACTTCGATTCGCACTTTTCGCTCTTCCTCTGCAACGATCAGCAAGGCGCCATTATCTTCGTCCTTCTGACCGATGCCCCACTCACGGCCCAACTGATAACCATAATCCTCAATGGTATATCCCTGCAGGTCTGGCAGTGTCACCACCACAACCTGCTCCGTGCTGGCCTGTTCGTGGGCTTGAAGCATCTGGGTCAGGCGGGTTTCAACCTCCGGGGACAGCATTTCGGCACGGTCGACTACCCTGCCCGTCAGCTCTGGGAAATCCGGAGTCGACTGAGCCAGTGCCGTGCCCGGAAGTAACAGTAATAACGACAACAGCAGGCTTTCGCGCGGCAGAACAGACATCAGAATTCCACCGCAGGTGCTTCGTCTGCATTTTCCGTGGTCGCTTCAAAATTGGCGCGGCGCTCAAGATCGCTGTACAGAATGCTGTGCCAGATCTTGCCCGGGAAAGTACGCAGCTCAGTGTTGTACTGCTCGACGGCCTGGATGAAATCACGGCGCGCGACTGCGATTCTGTTCTCCGTGCCTTCAAGCTGTGACTGCAAGGCCAGGAAGTTCTGGTTGGATTTCAGATCCGGGTATCGCTCAGACACCGCCATCAGCCTGCTCAAGGCACTGCTCAGCTCGCCCTGGGCCTGCTGGAACTGCTGCAGTTTTTCTGGGTTGTTGAGGATGCTTTCGTCCACCTGAATCGAGGTCGCTTTGGAACGCGCCTCAATAACGGCGGTCAGGGTTTCCTGCTCCTGGGCTGCAAAGCCTTTGACGGTCTCAACCAGGTTCGGAATCAGATCTGCACGGCGCTGATACTGGTTTTCTACCTGAGCCCAGGCGGCGGTCACCCGCTCATCGTAGGTGGGAATGTTGTTAATACCGCAGCCAGTGAGCAGAAGAACCAGCGCCATAAGCGAAGGTAGCCGCCAGAAGGACCGGCGGTAGAACGAAATTGAGGGGGTTTGCATCATGCTCTATCCCTGAGTTGGTTGCTTTGCAAGGGTGGATAGTCAGCCGCGGGGCCAACTTTTTCTGATGGTCCGTAATTTGGGCCAGATCCTGTGTTTTCAAGGATCTTACTTTCGCAATCATGGCGAGAAGATTAATCCGTTATGACAGGCACTTCCGGAAGGTTCAACTGATAGCTCTGGAGAATGGAATCAAAAGTGGCGTCCGCCTTGATAGTTTGCAGTGCCTCGTCAAATTCCCGGACATAGCCAGGTTCAACTCGCCGTTTTGAGAAAGCGACATAGGTTGGCGATGTAGACACAACCAGGGGAAGGCCAGTTTCGCTTGCCCGCACGATCTGGATCTGGTTTTCCAGGCCCATTTCCTTGAGGTAGTACATGGTCGGCAACAGGTCCCCGATGAACACATCAGTGCGCCCTGCTTTGAGCAGCTGAAGATTCCGTGGGATGGTCTGGGACACCTCCAGCGCCCGGAAGGGCTGGTTTTTCAGCATGCGATCAAAGCGCTCGCCATAGTAGTAACCCAGCTGGATTCCCACACTCAGGCCCGGGGCTTCACTCAGCTCACTGGACAGGGTCATAGGCCCATGGGAGAAAAACACGTAGGTTTCATCGATCAGAACAGAGTCGTGGTAATGGCCCCAGGCCGAGCGCTCTTCTGTGAGCCCTGCGTTGAATGCGGCATCGGCGTTACCTACGGCGACCTCCTGCAGCACGCGCTTCCAGGGATCGATTCTGAACTCGACTTCATGCCCGGTCTGGCGAACCGCTTCCCGAATGACGTCCACCAGAATTCCGGTGATGTTGCCGTTTTCATCGGTGTAGGCCAGCGGTGGGTTTTCCAGGGTACGCATCTGCAGAGGCTCACCCTCTAATGGGCGCGGGGGTTCATTCAGGGCGTACTCACCAGAAACGGGGAGGCAGAATATGAGCGCAGCCAGCCCAACCATCAAAGGCCTGGCCGTGACCCATTTGTGAAATTTATTACCCTTACGGTAAACAACTAACAAACTATTCTCCCTTGCGCCCTGTGGCATTTTCCCGCCTGTCCTTCCGGGAAATATAGCCCCTATTGCATAGAATTTCCCATTCTTATCAATGTTTATTGCCCGGGTAAAAGTAACGACGACCAGACCTGATGAAAACCCGTCCTCATACACCATATGGGGTATGACCGCTCACAAACGATCCTCTATTCTCGATCGGCGGGTAATCATGCCTGCAAAAGCTAGTAGATCACTGAGGATAAGTGCATGAAAAAGCAGTTCACGACCTTATTAACAGCTGGGCTTTTAACGGCATGTGGCGGCGGCGGTTCGGGCAGCAGTTCGTCTGACGGAAATACCAATCCGGGTGGCAGCACTCCGGAGATTACTGCATCCAATGTGGGCGTGCTTTCTGACAGCCCGGTCGCCGGTGTCAGTTACCTCACATCACCCAGCGGAAGCTCTGGCGTAACCAACGCGCTGGGCGAATATGGTTACGAAGAAGGCGATATAGTTCAGTTCAGCATCGGCGGCATTCAGTTTCCGCCTGTACCTGCAAAAGGCAAAGTAACACCCCTGGACATGGGTGGTGACGGCGCGACCCTCGCAACACCAAGTGTCGTAAACGTGCTGCGCCTGCTTCAAAGCCTTGACGAGGATGGCGACCCGGACAACGGCATCACGGTCAGCCAGGCAACTTCGACTGCGCTCATTGATACAGTGCTCGATTTTGAGGCGGGCACCTTTGAGTCCGAAGCTAATACGGCTGTGGGCGTTGCTCTCAATAGAACTCTAATTACCGAAAACGAGGCGATCTCGCATTTCGAGGGTTCCCTACGTAACGATCTTCTGGGCAGCTGGATCTACACGGAGCCCAATGGCGGCAACAATGTGCTGACGTTTTTCGGCGATGGCCTATACGTGATTGCCCATTCCATGGCTGATGATGGCGATCAGCAGGCAGGAAGCGCGGAGTACGGATCCTACACCTGGGACCCGGTGACCGGTGATTTTTCAGTCACCCTGATCCGCGAATCCGATGGCAGCGGTGGCCTTTATGACGCCAGCAACCCTGCAGCATCCCAGGGGATCCAGTTGACCGTCGGCGATGATGCCCTGAACTTCACCCTATCTGACGGTGAGGTACAGTTCACCGCCATTGAAGACACAGAGAATGATCTGGTGGGCAGCTGGTTCTTCCCCGAAAGCCCCGACGCCTCTGTGCTGCTGACATTCCTGGATGACCAGAATTACGTCCTGGTCCAGACGAACAACGTCGAAGCCTACGCCGGGGACACTCTCACTTCTGTTTCCTCAGAATGGAATACCTACACCCTTGCCGCCAGCGACAGCAGTTTCGCTGTGGGCATGCCGAGTGTTGAGACTGATGGCCCAGGCGGACTCTACAACGCCGAAGGTAACGAGGGCGAGGTTGATCCTAAACTGTCGCTGAGAACCGGGGGCCAACTGATCTTCCAGCCCAACCCGCAGGAAAGTGTGGCCTTCGCCGATGTGCGCCCATTCGATGCGCAGCTGGTGAGAGTTGACGGCACCACAACGTCAGCACCGGTCAAGCGGATCTACGGCGTCTACACCAGCAGTATCGCTGCTGAATACAATTTTGAGATTCCCGTTTCCGGGCAATTTGAAAGATTTGCCGCATTGCTGTCAGATAACACCATCGAGTTTGACCTCGAAGCCAACGGCACCGGACTTGTCTCATTCTCATCGACCAGCGCCAATGCGGCTGAATGGACGGTGGCCACCAATGGTGTTCTGAACGTGACTGAGACTACCGCGACTGCAGATGTCTGGCTCTGGGAGATCATTCCGATCGAGGGCAATGTCGGCAGTGCCATCATCTCGACCGGTTCCCTGGGAAGTGCTGCCAGTGCCAGCTTTATCGGTATCGTGAATGATGGGCCTGCTACTTTTACGCCGGAATTCGTCTCTGGCCCTTACCTGCTGACTGACACCATTACCTCATCCGTTGGACCGAGTCAGGACACTGCCTTAGAAGGTGAAGGCGCAGACGGGACCTTCTATAGCGTGTTCTGTCGCGGACCGGAAGATGCCATTGGTATTGTAGAACAGGACCCGGGCCAGTTGACCTTTAACCCGGATGGCGGATCTTTTACGCTTACCATCGGCAGCGGGCCGGACAGTGACGTAATCAGTGGTAGCCTGACCTCAGATGGCCGGCTTTCCTATTCGGAGCCGGTTGAGGAGGAGATTCCAGTGGAAGACTTTATCAGCCGCAGTAGCGCCAGTTATGTTGGCCAGTACGACTTCGAAACCGGCGTGGTCAGTGGCACCTACACCAGCCAGCGGGAGACAATCTATACCCCCGAAGGCGTCTCGGCATCCTGCACCATCACCAGCTCATCGGTTTTTACCCCGACCCAATAGGTTGAAGCACTCAACAAACCCCCGCCGCACTGGCGGGGATTGGTTGCCAACGAAAAAACCGCAGCTCAGGCTGCGGTTTTCGATATAAAACCGGTTCCACACGGTGGGTGTGACTACCAGTTGATGGAAGGAGCAACACGTACTCATTCTCGGAAGCCTTGTACAGGGACGAGTTATTCTTCGGATGCACAGAGGTTTATCTGAATGCGCTTGGATTTGTGCTTTTGGAGAGACCACGGATTCCCGCCGCTGAGAACTGTTACACACGCTATTACTGCAGATAACCGTTTTATATTGTTGCGGTGACGCAAGGCGACACATGTCGGAAAAATACGGATTCAAACTTTACAAAGTGGCAATTTTCCACAAAGCTGAAACCGCTGGGAGCCCGCCTGTCATGCGTCGCTAAAGCGCACGCATCGATAGCCGGGCTGTAAAGCCAAGGATGCATACCAGTCTTCGTACCCCCGCAAGGGGTTGCAACGAAGCACCAATGACAAGGTTGTCTTGCCTAAAGTGACACTGTCACGTTCGGGCCCGGTTGTATTGTCTGACGAGTCTGCCCTTTGTGGTGACGTCGACAGGGATGCTGATACAACAGGACAGGACCGACTATGTCAGAACAACTGCGTTTATACATCACCCCTAAGGAAAACACAGATAACACGGACGCCGAATCGCTACAGGTTCGAATCACCTACCAGACACCTGAAAGGAAAGGCGATGAGGAAAGTAGCATTCGTCCCGCCAGTGAAACCTTTCGACTGGACCGGCACGCCCGTGCCGAAGCAACCATCGAGCCTATCGAGATCGAGCAACCCATTACTGCCATACTCGAGAACCGACAGGGGCTGGAGCTTGCCGACCTGGGCACGATATCCCCCGACACCGAATCCGATTGGTACGCGGCCAGGCTGACGATACCGGCAGCCATCTTGAAGCAGGCCTTGACCCGTCTTGAGCCCTCAGAACAGCCAGTGCTGGACCGCGCCGGCCGGTTCGTCCGTATCGGGCAACCGGATCAGCGCTTTGATACCTACTCACTGAGCGTGGATATTATCGATACCCCGGCGAAACAGGAGGCCCTGAAAGGGCTGCTGGGTCAGTCTGACCACGACGGCCTTAGTCCCCTCTCCAGCAGGATTGCCATGAGTCCGGAGGCCGGCAACCAGCTGGGAGCATTGGCACTGACCGCCGCCGACCTGAAATTCGACGGCACCTTTCACATCAACCGGCCGTTTGACCCCGGCACAGAAGCCGCCGGCTGGGCGTGGATGCTGAACGGCCCGGAGCTGATCATTGGCTACCGGGAGGACGGCTCGCTGCGTCGGCCGCAGCATGACCTGAGGCTGCTTCTGCCGTGGCATGAGGAAAACCAGAACGACGGAGAGACGCCCCAACCCGCTGCCGGTAAAGGCTCAAAGAACCCGCCACTGGACGTTGATGAAGACAGCGTTCTGAACAAACCCGACATGTTCAGTGATGACCCCGGCTCTTTCTGCAAACCCTTCAGCAACCCGGCGCGAATTCTGGGTGAGCGTCGGTTTCACACGGTCTTCCGGGTCGAACAGCCGGAAATAGAATCCACATCAAATACCCGGCCTGACTACAAGGGCTTGATGCACCCCAAAGACGCCGGTCGGCCCATGGTTTTGATGAACGCCATGGTTCGGGAGGGCGGAACCAACAACCCGGATTTTGCTGCAGACCTGCCCCGAATACGCAACATGAGCGCCAGCCTGACTCGCTTCCTGCCCCAGGACCCGGCGTCGCTGCTGACACCGGTCAAGGCCATTGATTTTCTGCCTTTATTTCCGGTTGGGCGGGGGGCAGACCGCCGCCAGCCCGTAGGCGCCAGCAACCCGATTGACTGGGACGGCGACTCAACGCAATATCAGGCGCTTTCAGTGGCTGGCGGCCACATTATGGAATGGCGTGTGCAGTGGCGCTCCAATGGCTATTCACTGGGGGATGTCGCCCATACCCTGACTCTAGCTCCCAGACAGACGCGCCGGATCGTCAAAATGGACTGGCGTCGACGCGAAGAGAGCTCTCGCAGGGAACGCAGCGGCGTCTCGGAAGAAGTGGCCCAGAGCACATTCCGGGAGCGTGACTATAGCGATGCAGTGCGCTCTAACCTGAACGAATGGAGCAAGGGCGGCAGCGAATCACAGACCACTGGCGTGGCCGGAGGCATCGGTTTCGCCATGGGCCCCGTGGTTATTGGCGGTGGCGCCGCACACGGCCAGGCCAGTTCCAGCAGCTGGCAGAAAGGCGGCCGCAGCGTTGCCGCCGCCGAAGAACAAAGTCTGCGGGATGCCGTTCGCCAGTATGGGGATTCCCTACGGCAGTTTGAAAGCACGGTTGTCAACGAGGTCACCCAGGAAGAGACCGTCGAAGGCGTTTCCGAGGTAGTTCGCAACCCCAACTATTGCCATTCGCTGACCGTGATCTACCACGAAATCCTGCGCCATATCAGGGTCGATACGGTTCTGGCAGGCGTCCGTGAATGCCTGTTCGTGCCCTTCTCAATCCGGCCTTTTACCCTGCCCAGGCTGGCCCGATGGCGAGACGTGTTTGAGCGATACCTCAAGAAGCCGGAACTGCGCTGGGCCCTCAAATACGCGGAAGACATCGCCAACGGGTGGGAAGGCGTGGACGAGCCACCAGATGGCCAACGGATGAAGCAACGGCTGGAAAGCCTGACCGGTTCAATCTATATAAAACTGGGTATTGAGCGCCCCCGCGACGAAGTGGTCTCCGAAGACATCGATGACCAGCTAAAAGAGGAAGGCGCGGTTGGCGAACGGGTCACCACCAAGGTCTGGCAGGCCTATGCTGGCATTCTGCCCTTTCCCGTCGGCCAGATTGTCGCCCGTATACGTGACTACAGTGCCGCCCAGCGTGACGCCTATTTCCAGCGTGAAATTGCACCGGGTATGGCCCGCCGGTGGTGCGATCGCCTCAAACTTGAAAGCAACAATGGAACCCTGGAGGGCGCGGATTTCACTCTTGTCGGGGAATACCGGTTCAACCGTACCGTTCGGGTGGATTTCACCGTTCCCGCCGATGCCCTGGAAGACAACAAACGGGAGGACATCAGCACACTGGTGCTCTCGGCCATCGAAAGCCTGCCTAAGGGTTCTGTCGCCAACGTCACCAGTGCTTCCGTGGAATTTCACACCGCGCACTATCATCGTCGGGTCAGCGCACCACGAGGCACCCATGACCTGATTGCACCGCCCGCCTGGGACGACGATTCAGCGCGGCCGGCGTCTTCAGAAAGCGCCACCCTCTCATTCCGGCCCACCAACTGGGAAACACAGAACCCGAGGAGGGACGCCGAAAAGGCCGTCGACAAGGTTCTGGGGCACATCAACGATAACCTTCACTACTACCACAAGGTTCTGTGGTGGACGATGGACCGGGATGAGCTCTACATGCTACTGGACGGCTTTGCCATTTCCTCCAGCGACCGACGCTCGATTGCCTCGGTGGTTGAGCGGGAGCCCATTGCCATACTGGGCAACTCACTGGTGTTCAAGGTGGCCGCCGGCGCTTTTCTGGGCATCAACGGCCACGACAGTTACGAGGACGCATTCAATTACTACAAGGGCGAAGGTGCGCCGTCTGCGCCCATGCGTGTCAGTCTGCCCACAGACGGGCTCTATGCCCAGGCTATCATGGACCAGTGTGAAGCCTGTGAAGAGCACGAGGGATCGACCGACTGGGTTTTGAATGATACCGACCCTGCACTGGCCGATTTCCCCAGCAACTTCTTCGATTCCCGCCGCAGTCAACCTCAGAACACGACACCGTCGCAGATGCCTGAATCCATCATCAACCTGCAGAATGCCCCGGCAGCGCCCTCTCCCCAGGGCTTCGGTGACATTCTGAGCACGCTGGGCAGTAACAGTGGGTTCCGGGACATGGCCGGCCTGGAAGGCACCCAGAACAATGCCCTGTCTGCCATGCAGTCCGCCTCTGACCTGGCGGGCAAGTTTGGTAATTTCGCACTGCAGGCGCGGCTGGCCGATATTCAGGCAGAACGGGACGCAGGCAAGAATTTTGACCGTAACCGCGCCGCTGTGGATCGAGCAGTCGCCAATGGCTCTATGTCAGAAGAAGACGGCCAGAGGGCGATGCGGGCACAGGCGGACAATCTCGGGCGCGACGCGGCAAGAGGCGTTTCCGACCGGGCCCGATCCATCGTCGAACAATTCGGCAATGACCGGGATGTCACCGTTTCCGAGCAGGACGCGGAAGGCTCAAGATCGGTTTCGGTGAGAAGACCGGCCGCCACGGACACAGTGTCTGATGACGTAGGCGATGAGTCGCTGACACCCGAAACCACCACCGCAGAGCTTGAGGAGCAGCGGCGGCTGGAATCCCAGGCGCCGGCCTATTTCCTGAAAGAAAAGCGGCCGGGGGTCTGGGAGTTGGTGTTGCTGAATTTTGGTGTTGAGTCCAGCACCCTGAAAACCGCGCACGATGAAGGCCTACGGGCAGCCAGCCACCTGATGACCGAAAACCCCGCGCTGGGCACCTATCGAACAGAGGCATACACCAGCGCAACCGGCTCTGACGCATACAATAGGGAGCTAGCCTGGCGACGTGCCCGATCCGTTCTGGATGGTCTCAGAGATAAAGGCATTCCAGATGTTCAGATTGATGGAACCGAATTCGGAGCGTTCAGCGTGCATGCGGTAGGCGAATCCAGGTCAATGGCCGACTATCTTCGGGAGCGGGGCTATTCCGTTCCCAACGACCTGCCCCGGGAAAACCCATACGACCGCGGCGTTGTTATTCAGCTATCCACCTACCCCGAACTGCGGGAGGTCGATGCAGCCGCACCCTACTGGAAACAGCCTACCGATCAGTGGCGCCTTCGCCTGCTTTTTCCGCAGGAGGATACCGGCCCCGACCTTGCAGTGCCCAAGGGCCTGAAAGACCTGTTCGAAATCGGCCAGTATGGAGAGGTTACCTTTGAAGCCTACGGCATCTATGACGTCAACGGAGAAAAAGCCAACGGCCCTCTGGTTACAGGGGTGATTCGTGGCCACCTGATTAAAGCCATTACCCTGGCCACATCCCAGCGCAAAAACTGGACCGAGTGGCTGGAGCTGGATCTTGATCACGCTCCCATGGCGACCGTTGAGGAAGACTGGCTTTCAGCGGAGGCCAGCTTTGTCGGTGGTCAGTTCGATGTGTTCATCGAAAAAATTCTGGGCATCAGCCCGGTGCTGCGCGCGCTAATCGATGCTGAAGAGCTGATGGACGATGTGAGAGACAGGTTTGACCTCCCCGCAGGTGGTCAATTCGGGCTGCGACTCCTTCGACATATGAGCAGTATGGTCGGCCCGTTCACATTTGAGCGTATCGAACAAGAGCGCACGATATTTGGTGCGCTACACGCGCCGCTGCCGGAAGCAGTGGCAAAATGGACTGGCAGCCTGCCACCCGCCGAATTTGAGATATCGGAGATCGGGACAGAACCCTATTCACCCAATCCATGACATCTGCAATTCGTTAGAATCCACCACCAAGATCTGAATCATTATTCAGAGCATTCACCTCCACTGGCCTGAAACACCAGTGGAGGTCAAATAAAAGCATAACCGTAGTTTTTTGCAAAAACACAGGAGCTTTCTGCAAAATTTCTTCGACTTGATGACTTATCTTATTTGTGAAAATAAATTTAACAAAATATCTAACCACTGAAATAAGGAGCCAAACGCTACATGAAACGCCGTCGATAAAAGACGGGTATTAAATGCATCTTGGTGACATTGAGTGGTAGTAGACGACATGAAACCAAAAAAAGAAACTTTGAAACTAACAACGAAAACAATTATTCAATGTTTTCATACCGCCCACCAGTCTTTAAGTGATAGCTGGCATTATTATGAAGAGTATGAACTTCGTTACTGTCCCGATTTTAAAGGCGAAGTACATATCGGGGATTATTGCGGCCCGGTTCCATCATCATCTATTTTCCTGATCGCTCCCAATCTGGCGCGCAGCTGGGTAAGAACAACCGAAAACCCTCCGGGCGTTAAGAGTCACCACGACGGGTTGTCGTGCGCAGCCTTCTTTCCTGGCAGCGCCATCAGTAATGCTCAGCGCCTTTTCCCAGAGCTGAACAACCTGACCAGCATGATGGATGATGCCAGGTTTGGCTTACGGTTCGACCTCGGCCCGGAAACTACCGAAATAGGCACCGCTATTTCGCAGTTGAAGGAAGAGAACGGCTGCAAACGACTGTGCTCCTTTTTAACCATCCTTGATCGTCTAAGGCACGTGAGCTATCAGACCCTGTCCTCAACAACCGACACTGGCGAGAGCCAGAGCCAGCGATGCGAAGCCCTGGACCGCGCCCTGGACTACATCAACAGAAACTTTGACCAGGCAATAGACCTTGAAACTGTCGCCGGCGTGGCCTGCATGAGTCCAAGTCACTTTTGCCGCCTGTTCAAGGCAACGTTCAACACCGGCCTGATTGACTACGTCAACAGCCTGCGAACCCAACGTATGTGCGTGCTGCTCGCCCGAACAAACCGGTCCGTGTCAGCCATTGCCATGGAGACAGGGTTTACCAATCTTTCCAATTGTAACCGGGCATTCAAGGCCAGGATGAAAATGTCACCCTCCAAGTACCGGGATAAGTGCTGGGCGAAACAGGATGACCAGATTCCTGACCTGAGAGACGCACTGGGAATGGCCCGCGTTCAACCGGTGTGAACTGATCAAAATCCTACAGGCCTCGCGCAATTTTTGCGCAGCGCCTGTAGGAATCCCTGAGTAACCTCATTGTTAAAACCCGTAACAGCGGTTTAAGTTCTGTATCAGTGAGGAGAAACCGTCATGAGACAAAATCAACGCGGCCAGGTAATGCCCGTTCTTATGTTGGTTGTCATGGCCGTTCTTATTGTCGCGGTTGTTTCATACAACATGTCTCGTGCCACTGTCTCCAAAATGGAACTGGTCAACGCGGCAGATGGCGCGGCCTACAGTGGAGCACTACAGGCGGCCAGATCCATGAATTTCATGGCTTACACCACCCGCGGGATGGTCGCTAACACCATTGCCTCCGGATACATGGTTGCCTATGTGAGCCACCTGCGGCAGTTGGCGGATGGCATCGACACTATCTCCCGCCCAAGAATGCTGATGGCGGAGGTCATCAAGATTGCGGCAGCTTCCTATAAGGAGCAGGCAATGGCGTTGGTTGGCGCGGGCGACTCCGAATTCGCCGACGACGCAGATGAACCACTGCTTCCGGACGGCACCCCTCTAAGTGATGACGGCGAACCGCCAGATGACTGGACAGATGCTTACGAACCACCGGGCGATGGCAGCTTACAGGAGGAGGCGGATGACGCCAGAAAGAAAGCCGGCAAATCCGCAGGCGACAAGTTCCAGGCCGCCGGCCGTGCCGGTGGTGCCGCACTCGACATGCTGGCCACAACTCTGGGCTACGGCACAATCCCGCTGACCGATCTGCTGAATACGGCCTACGCCGGCATTCAACTTGCCGAATATCTTGCCATGAGCACCGTTATCGACAACACCATGAGCCAGGTCGCCCTCGGTTATGGCGCTGACATCAGCGTCGCCGACACCACGTCCAAGGAAATGTATGCATGGATGTTGCCCATCAGGCCGGGCCTCGACGGATTCGGGCTGTCGGTACCGGGCAAGGTGGATTTCAATCTGGGCAATCATCTCAGAACCCGTATGGCCTCTGGGGGAAGCCCGATCGGCGCGATTGCGGGCACCATTTCGGGGCTGGCGTTCAATGGACTGGATGCAGAGAACGACTTCAGCCATAAAGACAACACCTCTTTAAGCCCCATGGACCGGCTGATTGGCGATACCACCACGACCGAAGACGACCATTATATTTCCAAGCAACGGGCATGGCGTCAGTGTTTTCAGATGGTACCGCCGGTTCCCCCGATTAATTACCCGGTACCGGTTCCCCTGCCACCAGTCGTTCCTCTCGGCACGGATGACAGCGGCAGAATCATTACCACCCCACCCTGCACACCCCCGTTTGTGCCCCCGGCCCTGCCGTCTATGTCACAGATTGCGATCGACAAAACCGGCGGGTCGGATTTTTTCTTCGCCCAGGCAAACGGCTCTGAAAACGGCCGGGACATTCTTAAAAAACGCCGCGAAAAATGGGAGGGGGATCCAGAGCCAGACCCGAGCGGTACACCGGGCTATGATTTTGACCCTTTCGACGGTTATGCCGGTGACTCCGCGAACTCTGTTTCCATTTCAAGCGAGCCGCGTCCCAACGCCGACATTGCCGGTAGGGCCAATACGGACGCCAGCGGGCGCCGGCGCTCCGGCACCTCCAGCAACAATTCCTATTCAGACCTGACTGAAACAAGTCCCTATCGTCAGGCAGCCAGGAATGCCAAGCAGGCCGTGGTTGAAGCCTTCAAAACCCGGCTTTACAACAGCCCACTGGGGAAAAAATCCGGCGTGAAAGGACTGGCAACAACCCTGGCCCGCGGGGCCTCCTGGGGCGCTGACTGGCAATCCGAGGACTCGATCAAGATGGGTGCCTTTATCTGGCGACCACAGTGGTCAAAGAAGGTTCCGTTTATCGATATCAAAGACACCCTCTACAATTCCGGATTCGATTTCGAAGGTAATGAGCTTGCCTGGGGCGGCGCGACCGCCAAAGAATTCTGGCCAACCTATCAGGGCGTGCCGCTGTATATGGCGCTTATGGAAGTACCCTGGACGGACGGACTGTCGTTCGGCCTGGAAGCCCGGGAGGACCGGGCGATAGAGGTAACCGTCACAAGGCCAATCAGCAATTCATCCCTTGATCTGGGCTTTATGGCACCCCCGGATGACGGCGAATTCCAGGCAACCGCCAGTGCTGAAGTATTCTATTACCGCCAGCCTGCCGACGCCGACAACCCGTCCTATAAGTTTGGCGGCGACCAGGTTCCCGGATATTTCCCCAAGCCCGGCTCTGACACTGCGGAAACCCTGTCGCCATTCGGCTGGCTTGCCGCAGACACCATCTCTGGAATGCCCTGGATGGACCTGATGAAGAACTGGTACGGGCAGAAATGGCCCCATGACCAGATAGCCACGCCCATTGTGGGTAAACTCCAGGAAAAAATAGGTATATCAGAGGAGCTTCCAAACCTGTTAACGCCTTTGTGGGATGCCAGGCTGGTTAAATACTAAGAGGTATATCACATAAATAATAAATACATTTACGGTTAATAAAATACCCAATTAACTTGGTTCACTATTATTTTTTGGTAGTGAACCTTTTTTATGTGTTTCTTATTGTTCCCTATTCTGTTTTTTCTCAATTTTTCATCAGCATTGGGCAAAATCTGCATAGCCCGGAATGTAACGGCCGGTTAACTTTAAGTTGTGCGCTGCGGGTATTTTTACACAAAACCGCAACAATCCGTAACCAAACGGCCGGGTTGTCAGCAAGTGTAAACCGATGGCCGCGGAACACTGTTTTACTCTTTGAAACAAAAACCAGGAGTGCCTTATGAAAACTTCAAATCGGAAAATTTTTGGCCGCCAGGCCGGTCAGGGGATGTCGGAATACATCATCGTTGTCGCCCTGGTGGCACTTGCTGCCATCACCGTGGTGAGCATGTTTGGCGGCGTGGTCCAGAGCCAGTTCTCAAATATGGCCGCGTCCCTCGCAGGTGAAGACGGGGCGGATGCAACTGTCACCCGCGATGACACCGGCGAAAGCATGAACGACTTCTACAGCAGCGGCGGTGGTGGTGGCACACCGTAAGCCCAAACCAACCTTTCCAGGAGACAGGCCCTTGCCAGGCAGGGGCCTGTCAGAGCATAACTCATGCCCATGAGTCGGAGTTGCCATGGACAACCAGCATCAAAAAGGTCAGGCGCTTGTTGAAATGGTGGTGATCGGACCACTTATCATCGCGATTGCAGCTGGCATCATGGCGTTGGCTTTGTACTTTCAGGCGAAAACACTGTCGGTGAACGCTGCCCGTTATGCGGTGTGGGAGCGCTCAGTGTGGGCTGATCCTGAACGGCCCTGGAATGGCGGCCACGATGAAGAACTGGGCGGAAACGCCAGTTCGGTCCTCCGCTCCGACTATTCAACGCTCGACGCCGGCCTCGCCCTGTACTCTAACCCGAATCTCAGAATCCGCTCGGATCGCAGCATGAGTGAACTCGCTGACTACGGCGGAGACGACCATAACACTCAGGAAGTGCTTTCCTGGGGCGGCGAAACCCGTTCCGGCTTTGGTAGCTTTGGTGGCAACGTCGGCACGTTTATTCAGGGTGCGTCAGACACCGAAACCCGCAGTGCCTGGGAGCATCTGCACTCGCGGTATGCCGCCACGATGGATTACGAAGAACAGTCTGGCGCCAGACCCTCAAGCACGTTGCATGATTTCAACATTGACCCGATTGCCAACATGGGCCTGGAAATGCCGACGGAAGCCCTGGCCTCCGCAGACGCCACCATCAATCTTCGTAATGTCTTTCAGGGCGCCTGGAGCCTTGGGTGGCTGGATTTTGACAGCACGGACGGGTCCGACGAATTCACCATGACCTCGACAGCGTCCTTGCTGACCAACCCATGGGCGCCGAAGAACGAGGCCGTTTATAAAAAGAAAGTTCATAGCCTCTCTGTCAAACAGCTAATGGACTACATCACCATCGCCACTGACAAGATAAACAGCGGTATCACCGGGCGTCTGGGTGATCAGAGCAAGCTGCTGGAGTACGTGCCAATACTGGGCCCGACCATGCAAGCCAAGAATCCTGAGCTCGAGCCCACCAGTACCGCAATGCCGCTAACCCGTGTAATTCCGGGGAATGACGAATGAAAATCCCAACTTCCCCCGTGGCGCAGTTGCAGGTGCTGCTGATTCTGTTGGCGCTCGTAGACATCGCCGGGGCCGGTGGCAAGCCCCTGCCCGGAGACCTGCCCGAACTGGAATTCCCCAGATCGGTCGAGGTGGTCAGTGTCGCCAGCGACATGATCCGAAACGGACTGCCCATGCGCATTTACAGTTTCAAATCCCACCAACGGATCGACCAGGTCATTCACGCAGTCAGCGACCGGCTATCCCGTAACGGCTTTACCGTCGGCCAGGTCCAGGAAATGGGCGAGATGAAAACGCTGGGCATTTCAGATAGCAGACACTTTATCAATGTTCAGGGCCAACGTGCCCGTCACGGCCATGGCAGCAAGGGTTTTGTGGTGCTGACACCACGGCCGGACATCTTCAAGCCCGAAATGACATCACCATCGGTTCCCGTCCCTGAGGGCGTGACCCTTCTCAGCCATGAAATCTATCGGGACGGGCCCCGAACCGGCGAAACCTATCTCGGTTTTTCCGAGCGAATGGCGTCCGATGTCGGCGCATCACTGGTTGGTGCCTTCCAGAATGACGGCTGGCAGTCCGCCTCTGATCAGCATCAGCCTCAATCTACCGAAGTGGCGGTTTACCGCATCCTGAAAAAGGGGAACCGGGAATGTCGACTCATCTCTATGGATCAAACATTCAGAGGCCAGAACATGGCAACCGTAAACGTCACCTGTCACGACTGAAAAAAACCAGGAACGGCGGCAATGTGCTGGTGGAATACGTGGTTGTGGCGTCTTTTCTGATGATGAGCTGGTTCATGGTGAATCTGTTCGTCCAGGGCGCGGAAAGCTACCAACGCGGCTACTTCCAGGTGCTTGGCGCCGGTTGATTTCTCGGAAGAGGTATAAAAACAGATGCAGGTTAATGCAAAGCGCTCAATCATCATAATTGCCATCGCCTCGCTTCTTGTGGGCGGCGTTGCGGTCTGGCTGTCTGCCCAGTATATCCAGGGGCGTGTATCCGGCATGCAGGAAGAACTGGAAAGCAAGTACGATCTGATGCCCGTGATTGCCGCTGGTCCAACCATGGAGCAAGGCGCCAAGATCACCCGCCAGAACCTGATCGTGAAGGAGCTACCCAGAAAGTTCATTCCGTCGCAGGCGCTGCATCCCAGGCAACTGGAAAAGATCCAGGGTGCAAATCTGGTCGTGGATGTGGAAGCCGGTCAGCCCATTCTTTCCAACTATGTCAGCCGCGGCATCATCAGCCAGGGAACCTTCTCCGGTCAGATTACGGATGGCATGCGAGCGGTCACTTTTCCGGTTGACGTGGTGTCCTCGGTTGGCGGGCTGCTCAACCCGGGCGACAACATTGACCTGATGGCAACCATGAGAATGCAGAATCAGGAAGGCATCGTCACCCTGCCCCTGCTGGATAACCTTGACATTCTTGCTGTCGGTGAGGTTTACCAGGGCGCTAACGACCGCCGCTACCAGCACATTACCCTGGAAGTTTCCCCGAAAGACGCAGCGCGACTGCTGCAGGCAAGACAACAAGGGTCGCTCACGGCAGTGCTGCGCTCGCCCGAGGACAGCGATTCCGGCTTTGATAGCGCGATGACGGCAAGCGCACTTTTTGACGGGCCCTTCAGCAAGTATTTCAGCCAGCCCGAACCAACACCGGCCCCGATTCTTCCGCCACAACCGACGACTCCGCGCGTCGAGCCGCCCAGAAACATTGACCTGATCATCGGGGGAACCGGCCAATGAAACTGCATACTCAACGGATAACGCCAGCCTGTCGCCGCCTGGCAGAAATCGCCTGCCTGGTTCTAGCCATGATGTTGATGAGTTCGACACCAGCGACCGCCCATAACCTTTCCGTTCCGGTTGGCTTTACCCACCTGATGGACGTTCCCGGCGTCACCCGAGTCGCCATCGGTGATGGCGAGCTCGCTGAGGTTCACGCGCTTAACGAAACCGAAGAGGTGCTGGTCATTGGCCTGGTGCCCGGTTCCACCGACCTTCGGGTCTGGACCGATGACGGTGAGCAGCACCGTCACCGGCTAACGGTAGGATCCTCAGAAGCAAAGGTCTCCAGCGAAAAACTCCAGAGCCTGCTTGGTGAGCTTGAAGGCATCGAAATGCGGGAAATGGGCAACGGCGACATACTGCTCTACGGTCAGGCGCTTCGCCCCCAGGACGCCGCACTGATCGAAGCCCTGGCTGAGCGCTATGACGAAGTCATTAGCGAAGTGACGGTTTCCGAGGTTCTGGCCAAACCGACAATTAACCTGAATGCCCGCATTATCGAGGTTCGCCGCAACGGTCTGACCCAGCTGGGCATAGACTGGGCGGACACCCTCGCGGGCCCGGAAGTGGCCACCGTCAATGACTGGAGCACCAATTCCCTGTTCAGGCCAGCCTTGCCCAGCGGCGTCCAGGCACCTTCATCGCTCACCGTTCCACTGGACGCTGGCAGCCAGAGCTATTTCGGCTGGTCCACCCGGGTAACCTCGGCGATTAACCTGCTTGCCAGCGATGGCGTTGCCCGCCTGCTGGCCGAGCCCCAGGTGTCGGTTGTCAGCGGCAAGGAAGCGCGCTTTGTGGTGGGCGGCGAGATTCCCATCAGTGCGGTGGACACCAACGGCCAGCTGCGGATTGAGTACAAGGATTACGGCATCATTCTGGAAATTGAACCCATCGCTGATGGCGCCGGCGGCCTGATCAATACCCGTATTGGCGTTGAGGTCAGCTCCATCGATGGTTCGGTCAGCATCAACGGCATCCCCGGGATCGTCTCCCGCAAAACAGACACCCATGTCAGTCTTCTGAGCGGCGAGAGCTTCATTGTGTCCGGGCTTCTGAGCAGCGAAGAGTCCAAGGACGTGGATAAAGTGCCAGGCCTTGGCAACATTCCGATCCTGGGCGAACTGTTCAAATCACGTGCCTTCCAGAATAACGAGACGGAGCTGCTGGTCCTGGTCCGGCCGACCATTGTGTCTGCCATCGACGACGTCAACCAGCAACGTCTCGACCAATTTGACGACCTGGTTAATGAATCAGGCGATTCCGTTCAGTTCAGCCTTTACGATTGAGGAACCAGGCCTATGTGGTTAGTCAACATCTACGACTCATCCGGAAACCTGCTTCAGTCAGAGAGCCTGGCAGACGGCCGGTACATGATCGGAAAATCGGACGACTGTGATTTCCCGGTCGGTGATGCCTTTGTTTCCAGGGAACACGCGCTGCTGTCAGTAAACGGCCCCGAATGTGCGATTGAGGACCTGGACAGCACCAATGGTACCTGGCTGGACGAGGAACCCATTTCCGGCCCACAGGTACTCACCGAAAAACGAAGGGTCCGACTCGGCCGACGCGTCGAGATGCTCCTTAAGCCCGGCACCGAAGCATCCAGAGCCGATCACACGTCCGGAGCAGAAACCGCCCCTTCGAGGCAGACAGGCGCCATCACCAGGGAGGCACAGGAGAAGGTCCTCGAGTACATGAACCTGCGTAAGCGCGGCGACCTGAACAAGCTTGATTACAACGAACTACGGAACGAAACACGGAACGCTGCCGAAGCCTTGATCCAGTCCGGCAAGATCACACTACCTGCTGGTGTCGACCGGGAGGCCCTGATATCAGACATTGTCTCAGAGGCGATTGGTTTCGGACCCATTGAGCCTTTTCTGAATGACGATGACGTCACTGAAATCATGGTCAACGGTTCGTCACAGATCTATATCGAGAAAGCCGGCAAGCTCTTGCCCACGGACGTGTCCTTTTCCAGCGTCCAGTCGCTGATGAATGTCATCGAACGCATTGTCAGCCCTCTGGGCCGGCGAATCGACGAAGGCAATCCGATGATTGACGCCCGGCTGCCGGACGGCTCACGGGTCAATGCCATTATCCCGCCACTGGCACTCACCGGCCCCACCCTGACCATTCGAAAATTCGCCAAGGACCGCCTGCGGATCAGCGATCTGGTACGTTTCGGATCCCTGAGCGAGGAAATGGCAAAGTTCCTGGAAATCTGCGTCAAGTACCGGCAGAACATCGTGGTGAGCGGTGGTACCGGTTCCGGTAAGACCACCACGCTCAACATTCTGTCTGATTACGTCTCAACAGACGAGCGCATCGTCACCATTGAGGATTCCGCCGAACTTCAGCTTACCCAACCCCACGTGGTGTCGCTGGAATCCCGCCCGGCAAACGTGGAGGGAAAAGGTGCCGTGACCATCCGCGACCTGGTGCGTAACTCCCTGCGGATGCGCCCGGACCGGATTGTGATTGGCGAGTGCCGGGGCGGCGAAGCACTGGACATGCTGCAGGCCATGAACACCGGCCACGACGGTTCGCTGACCACCGGCCACGCAAACAATCCCCGGGACATGCTTGCGCGCCTGGAAACCATGGTGCTGATGGCGGGCCTGGACCTTCCCGCCAAGGCGATTCGTGAGCAGATAGCCTCTGCGGTGCAGATCATTGTTCAACAGATGCGCATGAGTGACGGCAAACGGCGCATTGTCTCGATCGTTGAAGTGGGTTCCTGGGAAGGGGACATCATCGGTCTACAGGAGGTGTTCCGGTTCAAGCAGAAAGGGATTGATGCCCAGGGCAATGTGCTTGGCGTCTATGAAGGCTGTGGCTACGCGCCTTCTTTCTATCAGAAGCTGAGCGACGCTGGCATCGAACTGGATTGGGACATTTTTGCATCAGAGAATCAGCAGGAGGCGGTGATCTCATGATTCTTGTACTCACTCTGATCGCTGTCGCCGCCATTACATTGTGCCTGACCCTGTTACTGATCGGACGGCAGTCTATCAACTGGTACAGCAAGCGGGTGGTTGATTCGGCCGTGTCCGACCTTGAGGGCGCGTTCATGTTCGTCAGCCCCAGCAAGCTGCTGCTTGTCAGTATTGCGGGCACCATCCTGCTTTCTGTGCTGGGCTACCTGATGATGTCCGTGCCAGGCGCCCTGCTCGGCTTTATCGGCGGTGCGGTCGCCCTGCCCCTGTTCATCATGCAGTTGAAAAAACGGCGTCGGGAGCAGTTTATCTATCAATTGCCAGACGCTCTTCGCTCCATGGCCGGCGCCATGCAGGCCGGGGCCACCGTGGTTCGGGCCATTGAACTGGTCGGAACCCGGCAGCCAAAACCGCTGGGCCAGGAATTTTCGCTGGTGCTATCAGAGTACCGCCTTGGCCGGGACCTGGAGCAAAGCCTGGAGAATCTGAAACAGCGGGTTGATTGCGAAGAACTTGAACTTGTCAACGCCGCAGTTCAGGTCAGCCGCACCGTGGGCGGCAACCTCTCTAATAGTCTGGAATCACTGGCCTCAACGCTGCAGAGCAAAGCCCAGACCGAGGGCAAGGTAAAAGCGCTGACCTCCATGGGAAAACTTCAGGGATGGGTACTGTCGCTCATGCCAGTACTTGTCGGTATCGCCCTTTACCTCCAGAAGCCGGAACAGATGGGACTGATGTTCACCACGCTGGTGGGTTGGCTGCTGCTCCTGGTTGCCGCCGTTCTGCTGGTGTCGGCGATTTACACCATTCGCAAGATCGTAACCATCGATATATAGGTGACGCCCCATGAACCAGGAAACGGTCACACAGGTGGAAGATGTTTGAAAGTGCCGGAATTACGCTGCTGGGCTGGGCAATGCTGGTTCTATTTGGCCTGCTTGCAGCCGGTTCAACCGCCCTGCTCTTGAAGCTTTACGCGATCACGCCGGAGAAAACGCCGGCGGACACTGAAATGGAAGAGCTACGCGAAACCCTGCCCGGCGGTTTTCGGATTGCGCTGTCGATTGCTGACCCGTTTGTTGAAATCCTTGACCGGCTGTCGACCCCGCGGCAACGTGATTTCATTCGTGCCCGCCTCACCATGGCCGGGCTGAGCTTCGTACTGGGGCCTGAAGAGTTCCAGGCAACCCGAATCGTCGGCCTGCTCGGCGGCGTATCCTTTTTTGCCATCCTGTCCATCAGCCTTGGCCTGTCAGGAACCGTCTATGCCATCACTTTTGTGTTTTTTCTGCTGCTCGGCACTTTCTATCCGGACATCGCCCTGAACGACCGGATCAAGAAACGCCGAAAAAAAATCACCAAGATGTTCCCCTTCTTTCTGGATCTACTGGTGCTGTCACTCAGGGCAGGCCTGACCTTTACCGTTGCCCTGCAGCAGTCTGTCATCAAACTGCCCAAAGGCCCACTGCGGACCGAACTGGACCGCTGCCTGAGTGACATCCGCGCAGGTATGCCCCGTAACCAGGCGCTGACAAAACTGGCAAACCGGGCCCAGGTGGCGTCTGTCAGTAACTTCATGGCATCCGTCAACCAGGCCGAAGAGACTGGCGCAGCCATTGCCCGCTCACTCGAGATACAGGCAGAGCAGCGCCGCACAGAGCGGTTCCTGGAGGCGGAGCGGCTGGCAAACCAGGCGCCGGTGAAACTGATGTTTCCACTGATGGTTTTCCTGTTTCCACTCACCTTCCTGATCCTTTTCTTCCCGATTGTGGTGCAGGTCATCGAGTCCGGCGGAATGGGCATGTTTCAGTGAGGAGTAACGCCATGAATCATCGAGTGTCACATCAAATTATCACCCGTGATCGCGACGGCAGAGTCATTTCCAGCCCCCTGCAGCTGGCCACCAGTTTCACCACTCGGTTACGGGGCCTGATGGGGCGTAGGGGCCTGGATCCGGAAGAAGGTCTGTTGCTCTCACCCTGCAGCGACATTCACACCTTCGGCATGAAATTCGCGATTGACGTGATTTTTCTGGATAAGCAGCTGAACGTTGTCGGCCTGCGGCCGGAGTGTCGTCCTCGCCGTTTTTTCCGGGGTGGCCGAAACGCCGCTATAGCCCTCGAAACCGCAGCCGGTCGCATTGCCGCAACAGGACTGGAGATCGGGGACACACTGAGACTGAGCAGGACAGACAGCCATGGTTAAAGACAGTGAACAGCACCCGGATAAGACCCCGGTTTTCGGCCTGGATGAAGTGGAGCCGCAAGTCACAGGGAGCGAAAACGCCGTCGCAACAAAAACGGATCCGCCACAGGACGTTGAAATTTCCCTGCATGACGCCCTATCCGGTGCCCGTTTGACATCCAAGGAACCCATTGTCGAGATTGGTAACGGCCGGCGCTTTGATCTTGCACTGAGGGGGCCGGGACCGGACGGTCTCTACGCTCGCCTGGAACAGGATCGGAAAAACGGCGTCTGCACCATTGAGAAAGCCCAGGACGGTCTGTTCATGGCCGTCGACACGGTAGAAACCGACCAGGCGGTACTGACGGATAACGCCACAATTCAGCTGGGCGATCACACCCTTCACTTTTCCCTGATCGAAACCAGAGCGGACTCCAACCCTAAAAAACGCCCGGCAAAATGGATTGCACTGGCCGTGGTGCTGGTGGTTGCAACCAGCGTCTTTGGCCTGAAGTTTCTGCTATCAGCGGATGAGGCCGACTCCCGCGTTACCGTTGTGGAACCAGACCAGGCGCCGAATCAGGAAACCGCCCCACAGATCCCAGAAAATCCGGAGCCACAAGCCCAACCACAGTCGGCCCCAAAGTCTGAGGCTCTGCCAGATTCGTCGCCAGACCCTGCCAAGAAGCCACAGCCCCCAAAGCAGGAGTCAGTTGCATCCAATGAGCCTGAAGCCCTCACCAGAATTGTCCAGACCAGCCCCCCAGCGCCTGCCTCAGCGGATCAACAGGCAGAACCACAGGCGCCGGCCCCTGAGCCAGAACAGAAGCCGGATCAGGGCAACCGTAACACCCTGGCCGAAGGCAATGAGGACAGTACCCCAGAGACACCGGATTCTGACCCACAGGCATCGAGTGCAGCCTTGCAGGCCAGAGCCGCAAGTGCCCGGGCCGCTGGCGATCTGCATATGGCTTATAGCCTCTACGCCAGGGCCGCTGAGCTTGGCAAGCAGATACCCGAGGGACGTCAATTCATGGCGAAAATGGATCAACAGGCAGAACGCCTGTATCGGTTTGGCTATCGCCTGAAATATTCAGACCCGGAAACGGCCAGTGACTACTGGCGTCGAGTCATCGATTCAGCCCCACCCCAGTCACAGTGGTACCAGAAAGCCAACCTGGCCTTAAACGACACGACAGGAGCCCAGAATGACAGAATTCAATAGCAGACAAACCCGCAGAAAAACAGGCGTCTGTCTGGCCCTGTTGTCAGCATCCCTGCTTATCGGGGGCTGTGCCATGGCGCCGATGAACTCCCAGGAAGATCAGCCGGCTGCGACCGAGGTACTCGAAGCCTGGAAACAGGCTGATCAGTATTATGCCCGGGGCCAGTTCACCAAGGCCAGGGAGTCTTACCAACTGGTTCACCAGCGTCAGCCCGACAATCCGGACGTGCTGTTGAAACTAGCCAACATCGCTTACTACCTGCAGGAACATGACCGGGCCCGGGACCTTTACGCCGAAATTGAGGACATCGGCAGCTCCAACCCCAGGTTCTACTACAATCGCGCCGCGCTGAACCTGACGTCCGCCTACCGCGACCTGGCCCAGTATCGCGCTGACGTCGGGCCCGGGGAAATCTCCAAAGAAATCCGTGCTGTCATGGCAGCCATTGAACGCATGTCCGAGGCCGACCGCCCGGATACCAGCAACGAACGCCTGAGCCCGCTGGAGGCCGAGGAGGCGCAGTGAACACTCGTAAACCCGGACACACCCAGAGGGGTGCCCTGCACGCGACCAGCGCCGCCATGATTGTGGTGATTGCACTGGTTGCGGCCATTGGCACCATTCAACTGGCCCTGGTCAGCAATGCAAAAACCACGCTCGACTACGCGGCGCTGATGGCAGCGCGAGCAGGGGCCGTGTCCCACGCTGACAGTCTGGAAATGGCCGTCGGGCTGCTGAACGGGCTGGCCCCGATGTACGGATCCCGATCTGCGCCTGCTGGTGGCAGCAGTGAAGCTGAGGGCGTTGACTGGGCGCTTCCGGACCCGTCCGCGGTGGCCGGCTTCGACTCGGGCCTGATGTCGGGCACGACACTGCTTGAGACTTACGAGGAGGGAATCGAACTCACCAGCAAAGGCGATGCAACCAGGGCTGGCGCAGCACTGACCGCGCTGGCGGACCTCAATAGTGCCGGCACGCTCTATGGCATCGCTATTACCAACCCGGTGCAGGAGGCCTTTGATGATTTTGGTGAATCCCTGGACGGTTATACACAAATCCCCAACAAGGGCATCTGGCGACGCACCGGGAATCCGGAGGGCGCGGCGAGCAGCATGGTCGAAATCTGCGAGCCGGTGACCATCCCCTACTATGAGGATCCTTCCACGCCGCCTTCTTTCAGCGAGCCCTCGGTGAGCACAGTCAGAGATATCGTCGGGGCCTTTACCTGGAATGCGGATATATTAAAAGAAGAACAGGATACCGACTGCGAATCCGCAGGTTTGATCGATGACTGCGACGGAATAAGCATTTCCGGTGATTCTATAGCAGAGAAGTACATTAACGAGGTTAGCGGGCCTCGCGGGCAAGCCTTTGCTAGCGAACTGGATGGGATTATTGACCGGTATTACAACGCAGAGATAGATGCCTCCGAGATGTATAGACTGATCCGAGTCGCAGCAGAAGACTTCAAAGCAGACTTCGCTGCAGCTGATGTTGAATCCATAGAATACTGTACGAAACGAGGCGGATTACTGGGAACTTGCCTCCCAAGAAACCGTGAAACCTACACCCCCGATTCCCCCGACTGGGGCCCCATGGAACGTGTCGACGAACTTATAGCAACAGTCACCGTTCTCGAGGCTGGCACCGGCCGGGTTCCATCCAGAGATACCCTGAACATGGAGGCCTTTGAACAGGCTATTGGCGATGCCCGGGAGCGCAACCAGCGTAACGGCTCCCCGGTCAGCGAATGGGACAGCTTCGTTGCCAACGAACTGGATCCACTCTGGCAGACCTGGGTCGAGGACCCACCAACGCCCATGTACAAGGAATTCATTTCCAGGGCCTCGGTGGCTGCCGATAATCAGGAAACCGGCGCGGACTGGACCACCACCCAGCAGAACTATCTGACCTATCTTCAGGCCATGGGAAACAACATAGACCGTCCGGAAAAAGCCTACGAAAAAAGCCAGGAGTGCCGAACAGAAGAGGTCGCCGGCTATGTCGATCCAACCATCGGGGCCCGGAGTGACCTGAACATTCAGGATGCCAACCTGCTGCGCATCTTTGTGATTTACGGCCATGAGCCTTTCTTCGAACTTCCCGACGCTTTCTACAGTGCCATGGACTGGTCCAACGATATGGTGCCTCGAAGCCGTGATACCGTGCCCGGGCCGCTCAGAGGCATCTATGACAACATCGTTGAAGCCGGGCGAATACCGCTCATGTCAACGTCGGTTGTCCGTATGCAGAGCGAGGCACGACTGAACGACTCAATGCTCAGTGCCAGCGACCCGTTTTTCATGTGGGACAACGTGGGGGTGGAATGAACGCTGATTGTCAGGTGTACACCAAAACCCTGGATCAGGTCGGCTCATTGCTGCATGACCGACGACAGGACGCGGAAATCCGGCTTATCAGGCAGCTGAATTGGGCGCCCGGGCTGCCAGAGTTTATTGATCATGGTTTTACGCCGGGTGGGCGACGTTACGTTAGCTACCGGCGACTGCCGGGGAAGAGCCTGGCCGAACGGCTGACATCAATCAACGCAGAAAGCTCTGATGTTTGGCTGAAGACCGCTGACTGGCGATCATTCGCAACCGGACTGCTGGGACGCATTGCCCACCTTCATCAGCAAACGCCACCCATCTTTCACGGTGACATCAGCGCCAATAATGTGCTGCTCAGTGACAACGGTACCGTCGGGCTGATTGATTTCGGAATTTCCAGAAGCCGCGCCCTGCCCTTTGTTTTGCGCTTGCCCAGCCAGATGAGCATTGCTGCCCCGAGGTATCTGAGCCCAGAGCAGGCCCAGGGAAAATTCTGGGCCAGCGCCAGTGACGTCTACCAGTGCGGCCTGGTAGTGATGACCCTGATCAGGGGCAAACCCATCAATCCCACACTGACCGTCAAGGAAATGCTGGAACGTCTTCGCAATAATCCATCCAGAATTCAGGAGCAAGCCGCCGAGATCGATGGGGCCGCAGGTCGTTTTCTTGCCCGGCTGTTACACCCACGACCACACCAGAGGCCAAGGGCCTTTGAAGCGCTGGCCATGTTGGAGACCAAACCCTATCAGACAGCAGTCGCACCACCGTCTAGTGGCAGCGCTACCCCCGTTGTAAATGCAGCCTCGTCGGAGCAGAGGTAAAGCACGGCGCCAGCGATTTCCTCTGGCTTGCCAAGGCGCCCGACCGGGTGCATCCCCGCTGCGTATTCCGCCTTTCGCGGATCGCTTTCTGCGGCGCGGCGAAACATGTCGGTGTCAATGACGGCGGGGCAAACGGCGTTTACCCGAACCCCTTTTTTGGCGTACTCAACGGCGGCTGATTTGGTCAACCCGATGACCGCGTGCTTGCTGGCGCTGTAGATACTCATCTTTGGAGCAGCCCCAAGTCCAGCAATGGATGCGGTGTTGACAATGGAACCGCCGCCCTGCGCCAGCATAACGGGGATCTGATGCTTCATGCAGCGCCAGACGCCCTTCACGTTCACATCCATGATGCGGTCAAACTCGTTCTCACTGCCGTCGGCCAGTTTGCTGTGTTCGATCTCAATACCGGCATTATTGAAGGCAAAATCCACTCGGCCGTATTCGTTGGTGGCCAGGGCGACCATTGCCTCAACGTCTGAATCAATGGTGACATCACAGCGGATGAACTGTGCCACACCACCCGCCTGGCGAATTTCTTCCACGACAGCTTCGCCGGCCTGGCTGTCAATATCAGCAACGATCACCGCAGCGCCCTGTTCGGCAAACGCCAGGGCTGTAGATTTTCCGATACCGGCAGCGGCTCCGGTGACAATAGCCACGCGGTTTTCAAATTTACGACTCATCAGGATTCCCTCAGGCGTTCAGTAAAAGAGTCGATAAGAGTAAAAGTTTCTTACGGAGTCGGGAAATGGATCTTACTAATGACTGCGAATAAGAAGGGCTGATGGTTAAGCTCAGTTATTGGTAGACTCTCTTCAGATCATTCCGATTCCAAAGATTCATCAGAGGAGTTCAGCATGACAGTTCAGGAAGAATTGCAGGCGACGATTCGCGAGCTGGTCCAACCCGGCAAAGGCGTTCTCGCTGCCGATGAGAGCAACCCGACCATTGCCAAGCGTTTTACGGCCGTGGGTGTGGAATCCACGGAAGCCATGCGGCAGCAATACCGCAGCATCATTTTTTCTGCACCGGGGCTGAATGAACACATCAGCGGCGTGATTCTGTTTGAGGAGACGCTGGAGCAGAAAAATCTGGACGGCATTCCCATGCCCGAATTACTGGCCAGCCAGGGCATCGTGCCCGGTATCAAGGTTGATAAAGGCAAGGGGCCCCTCGCTAATGCGCCGGATGAGGAAATTATCTTCGGACTGGACGGCCTGGAAGCCAGGTTGTCCGCTGCCCGAGAGTTGGGCGCCCGTTTCGCCAAATGGCGCTGCGTGTTTCACATTTCAGACACACTACCTTCCGAACTGGCCATCGGCGCAAACGCCGAGACCCTGGCCCGCTACGCAGCTATCTGTCAGTCCCTGGGCATTGTGCCAATCGTAGAGCCGGAAGTGTTGATTGACGGTGCCCATTCTATCGAGCGCTCCGCCGAAGTGGGTGAACAGGTGATTCGGGGCGTGTTCCGGGCGCTGGACCTGCATCGCGTGAACCTGGAAACCATGATCCTGAAACCCAGCATGATCACCCCCGGTAAGGACTCGCCGAAGGCCTCACCAGAGCAGGTGGCGGCCATGACTATCCGGACCTATCGCCGCTGCGTTCCGGCAGCAGTGCCCGGCATCTTCTTCCTGTCCGGCGGCCAGACCCCCGAGGAAGCAACACTCAACCTGAATGCCATGAACCAGCACGCCGACCTGCCCTGGACCATGAGTTTCTCCTATGGGCGGGCATTACAGGAACCAGCACAACACGCGTGGAAGGGTGAACTGGCTAATCGGGGTGCCGCGCACAAGGCCATGACAAAGCGCGCCAGGCTCAATGGTGCGGCTGCACTGGGGAGCTATTCATCTGACATGGAAAACCAGGGCTGAGCGCAACGCTCAGCCCTGTGATTACCGCTATTGGATGGCGATCAGCAACCGCTGACGCATTTGCCGTTGCCGCCAAAGGCCATGGTCTGACCGCTCAGGGGCACGTGAACCGCCATGTTGGCGTGCTCGATAAACGCGGCAGTGCGCGTGCCTTTTTTCACTTTCCCGTTTTCAGTGGCCGCCTCATTGGCGTGTGAGGCAATCACCGACGCCGGCCGGATCAGATCATTCACAACGTGGGCCGCCTGGGACGGGCCTGTGGTGAAGGTATCGCCAATGTTCATCACCACGAGGTTGGCGCCGTAATAATCACCAACCACGGTTTTCTGCTCCGCCGTGATACCGGTATCCCCAGAGAGATAGACCACCAGACCGTTAGAGAAAGTGATCACATAACCGGTAGGTGGCCCAACGCTGGCACCTACGCCCGCTGCCGCCAGATAGTCCGCCAGCGGACCGGTGAGAAAACTGGGCGATACGCCGTTACTGTGAGCGGCAGGCACGGTAGTGAAGTCGACGTCCCCAATGGTCCGGTTAGCACCAAAGCGCACCAGCGCCGATTTCGAAGGGTCACCCCCACCGTTTTTAAGCTTGGCGGCGAAGAAAGCGGGCATCTCGCTGCCGGTCAGGATGGTCGCCTTTTTCTCCAGGGCGATATCCACAGTGTTGGACTGGGGTAATGCCGATTCCGGCGTTTCCGGGCTGGCACAGGTGCCCGCGTTGGTTGCGGTGATGCGCTGATCGCCAACATGGTCACCGTGCATATGGGACACCAGAACCACATCGATATCCCCCAGGCGAGGATCATCCGCGCCAGCCACCGTGCGGCCTGCATCATAGAGAATACGGGTGCCGTTGGGGTCTTCAAATATCAGGGCGCGGTCGCGGCTGCAGAACTCGCCGTCATGGCTGCCGAGGGGCGTGACTTTGACAGCCTGATCGTCGGCCATGGCCGGCGATAAAACAATACTGGTGGATAAGACAGCGGCCGTGACCAATGACGTCACGCGGCCGTTCATCGATTTGGAGCGGGTTGATTTCATGGTGCCTCCGTTGCGTTATTTGTTATTTCTTCTGGCACCCATTTAATACGTACCGGAAAACAAATAAACGCAAAGGGTCGGCGAAATTTCCGCGGCTCAGGCAGCCCGAATGCCGGGAACCGGCTGTTTCAGGCAGTCCAGCATGGGCGGCACGTCGCGGATTTTTCGGGCGGCTGGCCACAGGGCCTGGGCTTCGGAGTATCCGCCACGCAGGTAATTCAGCCATTGCTTGATGCGCCCGGTAACGAATCGGTCTTCCAGGCGGGTTTTGAGTGCAGCGGCGTAATCGTCGATCAGGGCCACCACTTCCGGCCAGCTCAGCTCCGGCACCGATTCCCCGCGCTGGCTGGCGCGGATCTGCCGGGCCAGGTCCGGGCGGGCAATCAGGCCGCGGCCGATCATCACATCCTCACAGCCGGACACTTTCCGGCATCGCCAGTAGTCTGCGACCGTCCAGATCTCACCGTTGGCAATCACATGGGTCTTAACAGCCTCACGCACTCTGGCGACATCTTCCCAGTAGGCAGGCGGTTTGTAACCGTCCATTTTGCTTCTGGCGTGAACCACGATTTCCGAAGCCCCCGCGGCTTCCAGGGCCTGGCCGCAGGCAACGCCCATGGTGCGGTCGTCATAGCCCAGGCGCATTTTGGCGGTTACCGGGATGTCCGCCGGCACTGCACGGCGCACCGCAGCCGTGATGCCGTGCATCAGCTCCGGTTCGCGCATCAGCACGCAGCCGCCCTTGTGCTTGTTCACCGTTTTGGCCGGGCAACCGAAATTGATATCCACCTGCCCCGCACCGAGTTCGGCCGCCCTGGCACCATGAAGGGCCATCTGGTCCGGGTCTGAGCCCAACAGCTGCACGGCTACCGGTATTCCGGCACGGGTGCGGCACTGGTTTTCCAGCTCGGGTGCGAATTTGTAAAAGATACGGGGCGGCAGCATGCCATGAGTGACGCGAATGAATTCGGTAACGCAGCGATCGATCCCGCCGACACCCGTCAGTGTCTCGCGGATGGGCGCGTCAACCAGACCTTCCATGGGGGCAAGGATAATTCGCATCGGTGTTTGTCCAACAGGTGATCAGAATTCGTGCAGGGCCGCATTGTAATGAGTTTTGCGGTCAGATGATATTCAGGCGAGGCGCTCGACGCTTACGAATTTACCCTGATCATCGAACAGGATTCGGAAGCTGCCCCTGATGCCGTCTTTGAGGTAAAAGCGGGAGAGAATACGGGCCGGGAAGCGGACAGAGCGTCCGTCCCGGGCCGTGGTGTGAACATCGGTAGCAGTGCCCTCGTAGATCTTTATCCACTCGTCAGGGCTGATGAGGAGGTCCACGATGATTTGCTGCATCTTATTCCAGTCTGATTGTCGGATTAGCCCTCGGCGTAATCCGACATCAGTTTCCAGGCCTTAGTTCGCCAGTTCAAGCAACAGGCGGTTCAACCGGCTGACGTAAGCACCCGGGTCCGGCAGCTGCTCGCCACTGGCCAGGGTAGCCTGGTCCAGAAGCACGGCAGACAGCTCACCGAACCGGTCTTCGCCCTGCTCTTTTTCAAGACGCTGAACCAGCGGGTGGTCCACGTTGATTTCGAAGATCGGCTTGGCGTCCGGCACTTTCTGACCGGCGGCTTCCATGATCTTCTTCATCTGGGCGCCCATATCGAAATCACCGACGACCAGGCAAGCGGGAGAATCGGTCAGGCGGTTGGTCACCCTTACTTCCTGAACCCGGTCGTCCAGCGCTTTTTTGATGCGCTCAAGCAGGTCCTTGTGCTCCTCGGCCGCTTCTTCCTTGTGCTTCTTGTCTTCCTCGGTTTCCACTTCGCCCAGATCCAGGTCGCCACGGGCGACGTCCTGGAATTTTTTGCCGTCGTATTCGGTGAGGTAGCCCATCATCCACTCATCGATGCGATCGGTGAGGATCAGCACCTCGACGCCCTTCTTGCGGAACACCTCAAGGTGCGGACTGCTCTTGGCGGCCATGAAGTTGTCGGCGGTGATGTAATAGATCTTGCTCTGGCCTTCCTTCATCCGGGCGATATAGTCATCCAGGGACACGTTCTGGGTTTGCTCGCCGGTGTTGGTTGAGGCAAATCGCAACAGACCGCCAATCTTCTCGCGGTTGCTGAAGTCTTCCGCCGGACCTTCCTTGATCACGGTGCCGAACTCATTCCAGAACTGCTGGTACTGCTCCGGCTCTTTTTTGGCCAGCTTGGACAGCATGTCCAGTACGCGCTTGGTCACGGCGGTGCGAATGCTGTCTACCGTGGCATCGTTCTGCAGAATCTCACGGGACACGTTCAGGGACAGATCGTTGGAATCGATCACACCCTTGGTGAAACGCAGGTACAGCGGCAGGAACTGCTCCGCGTCGTCCATGATGAACACCCGCTGCACATACAGCTTCAGGCCACGGGGCGCTTCCCGGTTATACAGATCAAAGGGCGCCCGGCCCGGCACATACAGCAGGCTGGTGTAGTCCAGCTTGCCTTCCACACGGTTATGGGACCAGGTCAACGGGTCTTCAAAATCGTGGGAAATATGCTTGTAGAATTCCTTGTAGTCTTCGTCCTTGATTTCACTGCGTGAAAGGGTCCACAGCGCAGTGGCGTCGTTGACGGTTTCGTAATCGCCCTTTTTGTCCTCTTCTTCGGACTCGGACTTCATTTCCACCGGAAAGGAAATATGATCGGAATACTTCTTGACCAGATTGCGCAGGCGGAAGCCATCGGCAAATTCCTTGGCTTCGGGCTTCAGGTGCAGAACAATTCTGGTCCCGCGTTCATTAAGGTCGACGTTCTCAATGGTGAACTCGCCGTCGCCCTTGGATTGCCAATGCACGCCTTCCTCGGCCGGGGTGCCGGCGCGGCGGGTAAATACTTCGACCTCATCAGCCACGATGAATGACGAATAGAAACCCACACCAAACTGACCAATCAGCTTGCTGTCTTTCTTCTCGTCACCAGATAGCTGCTTCAGGAATTCGGCGGTGCCGGAGCGGGCAATGGTACCCAGATTCTGAATGACATCTTCACGGCTCATACCGATGCCATTATCGGACAGCGTGACGGTGTTTTTGTCCGAGTCATAATCCAGCCGTATCTTCAGGTCTGGATCGCTCTCAAACAGGCTGTCATCTTTCAGTGCGGCAAAGCGCAGCTTGTCTTCTGCGTCAGAGGCATTGGAAATCAATTCACGAAGGAAGATTTCTTTATTGGAATACAAGGAATGGATCATCAAGTTAAGCAGCTGCTTAACCTCAGTCTGAAACCCTAGCGTTTCTTTCTGCGTTTCAACCGTCATAGCGTCTTGATCTCCTGCTAAACAAGCTTCAGTGGAGCGGTGCGGGTACGAAGCCCTGTCCAAAACACGCTGTAAATACGTCCCTGTACGCTCGGGCTCCGCCATCCATGGCTCCGCACGGTTTTGGACAGGGCTTCGTACCCACACCACCAAACTGTTGAGTAATATCGATTCCTGCACAGCGCCCGAGCGAGCTGTTGGAGATGGGTTTACGGAACCGTGCGGAGCCATGGATGGCGGAGCCCGAGCCGCACAGGGACGTCTCGAGGCGTGTTTCGTAAACCCATCTCCAACTGCTTGCCTGCACCAGTGCATGGCATGGATCCAGAGATGGGGTCAGACGGGGCCTTTTCAAGGCCAAATGAAGGAGGAATTCAATCCTCTAGCAGGAAGTGGACTCTGGCCGTAGCAATAGGCTGAGACCGGGATTTTTGCCAGGCAGTGATCATCACATTGGCTACGCGATTACCCTGGCGGGTAAGTTGGCATTCAGCGAAAGTCTCACGGTCGAGACCGGCGCGGAGATAGTCCAGGGAAAAATCGACGATGCGCGGCATGCGCAACGCTTCTTGGGACATCATTAAGTAAATCACCGCAGACAGCTCCATGAAACCGCCGATCACACCACCGTGAATGGCCGGCAGAATCGGATTGCCCAGGTTCTGCTTCTTGCGCGGCAGGCGGAATATCAGGTCATCGCCAAAGCGGTCGCATTCCAGGCCGATAAACCGGGCGTAGGGAATGCTCTCCAGCATGCGGGAAAAGTCACCGGTTTCCTGGGTGTATTTCAGGATTTCAGGATTGGTCATCTTCCCCTCCCGTGATCAGATCCCGATAGGCCTTCGGGGTCGCTTCCTTGCCAATTCGCATAAAGGTGCCCACGCAGTTGGCGATGGTCTCCCCGCTCTCCTGGAAAGCCTCACAGCGGGTGAAGATGATGTTGCGGGTAATCTTGTAGGTTTCAGCCCGGGCGAACACCGGCTTGTGGGGCTCGGCCGGGCGCATGTAGTCCACGCGAAGGTCCAGGGTCGGGCAGAGTTCAAACTCGTCCAGGGCGCACATGATCACCGACCCGGAGGCGGTATCCATCAGCGTTGTAATGGCGCCACCGTGGATCACGCCGGTGTCGGGGTTGCCGATGATGTGGTCACTGTAGGGTAGGCGCATCACCAGTTGGCCCTCACGGGCGGATTCGACGGCAAGGCCCAGTTCGCAGGCCTGATTCAGGGTGGCAATGAAGCGGCGCACCCGTTCCATTCGCAGGGAATCGTTCATATCAGTCAGGGGCTTTATCATGAGCGTCGGATTTTGAAACAGGGTCGTCGAATACCTTGCCGGCGCGCAAGGCCATCAGCGCATCAGAGTGAAACTCCCGACGATAAAGAATAACAACGATCAGCGTAGATGCCCCGATAAATGCAACGGGATGGGCAAACCAGGCAACCACCGCCAGCGCGTAATAGAACGACCGTAGCCCAAGGTTAAAGGCGTCCCCGGCCTGATTGCACACGGTAGCGGCGCTCTTTGCAAAAGCATCACGGGCAGCCGGGCTTGTTTTCGTGTCCCCTGCCAGTGGCGCTGCGCCAATCAGTACCGCCAGAAAGTTATAGGTGCGCATGGACCAGGTAAATTTGAAGAACGCATAGATGAATATCACCATCAGCAGTACCATCCGCATCTCAAAAACCTCGCGGGAAGGCAGGGTGCCGAATGGCATGGCACTGAACACTTCCATCACCTGCTGGGTGTAGCCCAGGGCGGTTATGATACCGGCCAGAATCAGCAGGCAACTGGAGGCAAAAAAGGCGCCGTTGCGTTCCAGATTACCCACGACCGAGGCGTCGGAAATCCGGTTGTCACGGGACAGCATCACCCGCATCCAGTCCGTTCTGTAGAGGTCGAGCGTGTTCGACAGGCAGGGCCGCTTGCTGGCAGCGCGTCTTGAATACAGGCTGTAGCCAACCCAGCAGACCAGAAACCAGACCAGTGCGACCAGTTCTAGGTAAATTCCCATTCGGTTATTCCGGAAGTCAGAATTTCATGAAGAACCGCAAAGGATAACCCATTGTCACTGCAGGCTCTATCAGCGCAACCACTGATGCTTCGGAGCACTATTATCACGGGGTCACTTATACCCCGGGGACTGTGGTATAACCCATGCAGATGGCATCGAAAAGGAGCTTAATTCAATGATGTTCAGGCGCGTTTACTCTTTTACTCTCCCCCTACTGATTAGCTTTGTGCTGGCAGGCTGTTCCACCAATCCGGTGACCGGTGAAAAGCAGCTGTCGCTGATTCCGGAAAGCCAGGAGCTATCGATTGGCGCAGAGCAATACAAGCCCACCCAGCAGACCCAGGGCGGCCAGTTCTATCTGGACCCGGAGCTGAACCTTTACGTGCAGGAGGTGGGCATGAAACTGGCGCGGGTCAGTGACCGCCCTGACCTGCCCTACGAATTCGTTGTCCTTAACAGTAGCGTTCCCAACGCCTGGGCACTGCCCGGGGGCAAGATTGCGATCAATCGGGGTCTGCTGACCGAATTTGAAGACGAAGCCCAGCTGGCATCGGTTCTCGGCCACGAGATCGTCCATGCTGCCGCGCGGCACAGTGTCCAGCGCATGCAGCAAAGCACCCTGATCAGCCTTGGGGTGGCCGGGCTTGGCTATGCCATTTCTGATAACGAGTGGGCAAGCCTGATCATGGGCGGCGCGGCCATGGGCGCGCAGCTGGCGCTGGCACAATACAGTCAGGGCGATGAGCTGGAATCGGACGCCTATGGCATCCGCTACATGAAAGCCGCAGGTTATGACCCACAGGCAGCCGTTGAACTTCAGGAACTCTTCGTTCGCCTGTCGGAAGGCAACAACCCCGGGTTTCTGCAGGGCATGTTTGCCACCCACCCACCGTCCCAGAAGCGGGTTCGTGAAAACCAGGAGCTGGTCAACAAAATAGGCGCCGGTGGTTACCGCGGGCGGGAAGCCTATCAGGAAAAAACCGCGTTCCTGCGCAGCCGACAGCCTGCTTATGACGCCTATGACAGGGCCCGGAAACTGGCCAATGATGACCAGTTGGACAAAGCGATCACGGAAATAAACGAAGCGATTCGCATTGAACCTGAAGAAGCCGCCTTCTACTCGTTCCGGGGTCAGATTTACAAAGCCAAAGACCAGCTAAAACAGGCGTCAGCGGACTTTGACAAAGCCACGTCGCTCTACCCGGAAATGTTTTCTTATCAGCTAAACAGCGGGCTGACCGCCCTGGCATTGAACAACCTCACCAAAGCCCGGGACAGTCTCACTCGCGCTAACGAAACCGTACCCACATCCATCGCCTATTTAAGACTTGGGGACATCGCCGTGAAGCAGAACCGCCGGGAGGAAGCGGTCCAGTATTACAGCACGGCAGCCAAGGCCGTAGGCGCCGTGGCCGCAGAGGCGCAGCGCAAGCTTGCCGAACTGACGTCGAATTAGCGTCAGCTGCCTCATTGACTTTTAGAGCAATAACTCTAAAAATTGGAATACCTCGTCAACAACCGGAGTTTTGCCATGTTCGCAAAACACATCCAGCCGATGGTGTTCCAGGCTCGGCGGCTTTATGTAGATGTGATGTTTCAGGTTATGGGCCGTGCGCTTCAGGCGGTCAGTGAAATAGACTCAGCAGTTCAGGCTGAAGCCCGTGCCCTGCCAGACGGTTTTCTGTTCGAAATGATGGTCATGCCACACGGCTCAAGGCTGATTGTCGAACACATTGGCAGTGGCCGTCTCCATTACCATGGCGATAAAGCCCCGCGCCCGATTGATCTGTCCATTCAGTTCAAACACATCGCCCACGCGTTTCTGGTGCTGTCCTTCCAGGAGAAAACTTCAGTAGCTTTCGCCAATGATCGCATGCTGGTCAACGGCGAGATCAGCTACGCCGTGCGGATGACCCGCATCCTGAACCGCCTGGAAACCTTCATTCTGCCGAAACTGGTGGCTCAGCGTGCGGTCAAGGAGTATCCGAAATCCCTGCATTTACCCGAAAAGCTGATCAGCGCAGCGCGGATCTACCTGAAAGTGGCCACCAATTTTGTTGAGACAGCGAGAGCATCATGAGCAACAAGTACTACGAGTTTTTCTGCCCGGTCAAAGTCATTGCCGGTAAAGCGGCCCTGGAACATATTCCTTACGAGCTGACCGGTATGGGCGCCAAACGCCCCATGATCGTCACCGATAAAGGTGTCCGCGCAGCCGGGTTACTCGAGCCGGTTGTATCCGCCTGCGAAGAGAGCGGCCTCGAAATCATCAGCATTTACGATGACGTACCCCCGGATTCGTCAACCAGCGTGGTAAAAGACATTGCCGGTATTTACCGAAACGAAAAGTGCGATTCACTGATTGCAATCGGCGGTGGTTCCGCTATCGATACCGCCAAGGCTGTCAATATTCTGGTTTCCGAAGGCGGTGATGATATTGCGAAATACAGTGGCGCCGGTGTCATCAAAAAGCCGCTGAAGCCATTCCTGGTAGTGCCCACCACCGCCGGAACTGGTTCTGAAGTTACGTCTGTTGCGGTGATAACCGACACCAAAAAATCCGTCAAACTGCCATTCTCGTCATCCTTCCTGCTGCCAAATGCCGCAGTGATCGACCCACGGATGACGCTGACCTTGCCGCCTCATATCACCGCGGCAACGGCGATGGACGCCATGACGCACGCCACCGAAGCCTTCACCTGTATGGCGAAGAACCCGTTGAGCGATGCCTATGCGACGGCAGCCATCAAGAAAATCAGCCATTCGCTACTGACCGTTATGGACAATCCCAAAGATGCCGAAGGTCGGTTGGAGCTGGCTCAGGCATCCACCATGGCAGGCATTGCCTTCTCCAATTCCATGGTCGGCCTGGTTCACGCACTCGGCCATGCGACTGGCGCAATCTGCCACCTGCCCCATGGCCTGTGCATGAGCCTCTACCTGCCCTATGTACTGGAATACAATCTGGAAACCATCCGTGAACCTCTGGGCGAGCTGCTGTTATACCTGGATGGCCCGGAAGTCTATGCCGCCACGCCGTCGAACCGCCGTGCAGAGGCCAGCATTTCATCCCTGCGCAAACTTCGCGATGAGCTGCACAAACGCTGCAAACTGCCTCGTACACTGAAAGAAACCGGCAGCGTGACGGAAGACCAGTTGGAGACCATCGCTGAAGTGGCGCTGGATGATGGTTCCATTATGTTCAACCCCAAGGAAGTACTTCTTGAGGATGCCAGAGAGGTTCTGAAGCGCGCCTGGGCCTGATGCCAGGAATCGCAGCCTGCCACCGGCGGGCTGCGTCCCCGAATCCGGCATTGAAACCAACCCTTCAAACACGCAGAATGCATTATCGTTGGCAGGGACAAGCCGCATGAATGAGACTTAAGTCATCAATCAGAGCAGATCGCCTATGGGTAGTCCCCGCGCTAATTTCTGGCTTGCATCCCTCGCCGTCCCGTTTCTGATGCCTCTGGGGCCGCTCGCCCATGCGGAGGACCATTACTCTGCTGACCTGCCATCGGAGACCCGGGTCTTTCGTTTTAATGTTTCCCCGAACGGCTACCCTCCCTATCTGATTACCGAAGATAACCAGACCAACGGAATCATGTGGACAGTGGTTGAGGAGATTGCGGGTCGTCTGGGGTATCAGGTCGAGGCCCACAAAGTGCCCCGTAAACGGGTCGACCAGATGCTTCTGGAAGGCTTTATCGACGGAACGTCCCGGGCCATCGAGTGGACCGGCAACCCGGAAGACTTTGTGTTCACGGATCCAATCGTGAACATTGAGGAAGTGGTTTTCTTCCCGACCGATTCACCCCACGATTTCCGCGTGGTCGAAGATCTCTTTTCCCTGACCCTGGTGACCCACCTGGGTTATCACTATCCAGCGCTCAGACCGCATTTTGAATCGGGCCAGATTCAACGATTTGACGTATCCCGGGATCAGGATCTTTTCGTGTACGTTCTGCAGGGAGACGAGCTGGACGCCGCCATTGCCGACCGGCTGGTCGGACAATGGATACTGTTCAACGAAGGCATGAGGAACAGATTCAGGGTCAGCCCTGCTTCATTGAGCGAAGTCGGTTTCCGGATCATGCTCCGGCCGGAGTGGCAGTCCTTTGCCCGGGATTTTAATCGTGAACTTGCCGCGATGCGCAAAAATGGCCGCATAGACGCCATTCTCGCAGACTATCGCTGATCCCGGGCCGGGGACCGCCCGGGCACTCCTGCCACCGTTATTCCAGCCTTCGCAATAACAGCATTGGTGACACACTCAGCACCGGTTTGAGCTGCCAGCGCCCGAAGAGCGCAAGCACCAGCGCACTGATCACCGGTATTGGCAGAATCGCCTGCCAGTGCCACTGGAACTGGCCTTCGAACACACGGAACTGCAACGCCCAGACCGCAGCTTCCGCCGCAATCACCCCCAGAATACCGGCAAAGAAACCCAGCAGTGCGAATTCCAGCATGGTGCTGCGAACCAGCAATGACTGGCGACCACCCAGGGTTCTGAGCAGCGCCCCTTCTCGCTGTCGCTCCTGCATGGTGGCGCTAACCACGGCGGCCATCACCACCAGTGCAGCGGCCAGAATCAGAGCCAGTATGGCTTCGATAGCCTGGGTTACTTGGCGGACAATTTCCTGAATGCGCTCGATTATATGGTCGACTTCCAGTAGCGATACCGTCGGGAACTGCCGCGAAAACTCATTCAGCGCCGATTTCTGATCCCGCGGCAGATAGAAGGCCGTTATCCAGGTAGCAGGCATGTCGTCCAGCCCGCCGCCCGGCGGAAACGCCATGTAGAAGTTGGGCTTAATGCTGTCCCACTGCACCGTGCGTATGCTCGTGACGGTCTCCGTGACCTTGTCCGAACCGATGGTGAAGCCCAGCTCGTCACCAACTTCCACCCCCAGCTTACCGGCCAGTTCTGCCTCGATGGAAACACCCCGCTGATCCCCGGGCCGGAACCACTGACCACTGACGATTTCGTTGTCATCCGGCAAGCTCTCCATCCAGGTCAGGTTCAGTTCCCGGTTCAGAGCCCCGACCCGCTCTTCCTTGGTGACAGCCTCTTTGACCGGCTGCCCGTTAAGCTCGGTCAACCGCCCCCGGACCATCGGATAGAGATCCCGCAGCGGCTGGCCCCGCTCGGCCCAGAATTCTTCAACGCCATCGACCGCATCCGGGGCAATGTTGATCAGGAAGTGGTTGGGGGCATCGTCTGGAAGCTGCGCCTGCCAGTCGTCCAGCAGCGACGTTCGTACCAGAATCAGTGTGGCCGCCAGCATCAAGGTCATCGCAAATACGGCAATCTGCGACAGGCTCGCCCGCCGATGCCGGTAAAGCCCCACCAGCGCCAGACGCCAGGCATTGCCACCACCGCTGATTTTCCGGAGTGTGGTGACCAGCACCCAGCCCAGCATTGCCAGAGTCCCCAACAGCAGGGCAAGGCCGCCCAGCAGGGCCAGCACCAGCGACACCTCCCGGGCGTACATCCATACCAGGCCGAAGATGGCGAAAATCGCAATGGCCATATCCGGTATCGCTTCCCGGCCCGACTCTCCCGGCTGGCTTCTGAGCACCCGCATGGCCGGTACATTTTTAAGCCGCCTGATAGGCGGATAGGCAAACGCGAACAGCGACACCAGCGCCGTCAGCAGTGCCGGTGCCAGGGCATTGGGGTCCAGGTGCATATCCACCTGCTGCTCCAGAACATCGCCAAGTACACTGGACAGCAGCCAGAACAGTGGCAGGGCCACCAGCAGCCCACCAATGGCCCCGACCAGCCCCCACAGGCCGAGTCTGCGAAGATAAAGCCGGCCGATGCCCTTGCTGTTCACGCCCAGGGTTTTCAGGAGCGCGACTGTGTCTCGTTGGGACATGGCGTACTGGCGGCTGGCAACTGCGACCGCAACCGCCGCAAGCATAACGGCCAGACTGCCACCCAGTAGCAGAAAGCGTTCAGCCCGCTGCAGTGATTCAGAGAAGGTTTCACCATCACGGACACCTTCCCATTCGTGGCTGGGTTCCAGCTGTGGCTGCAGCCAGGAATAATAGTTATTGAGAGCGCCCTCATCGCCCGCGAAAAGATAAACGTATTCAACCCGGCTGCCCTCCTGAATCACCTCAGTGGATGCCACATCACTGGAATGCATCATCACTCTGGGAGCGAGCGACGACATCCGGAAACCGCCGTCCGGCTCGCGAACCAGCAGCCCGGATATGTTCAGCTGCCGATTACCCACATCCAGAGTGTCACCGACTTCAAGTTCCAGTAGGCGCAACAGACGTGGGTTCACCCAGACCTCGCCCGGGGCGGGGCCGCTGGTCACCAACTGGCGCGGTGCATCGGCACCTTCCTGAATTTCTACCTGGCCACGCAAAGGATAGGCATCGTTTACCGCTTTCACCGACACCAGCTGGAAATTGTCGGCGCCGTAAACCATGGTCGAGAATTCCACCATCCGGGCGGTTTGAATCCGCCGGCTACTGGCTTCCTCCAGCCAGGCTTCCGGAATTTCGCGGCCATTTTCGGATTCAAGCTGGCGATCTGCCGCCAGAAAAGAACTGGCAGAAGTGACCAGTGTGCGTTGCAACTGGCTGGCAAACAGGGCAATGGTAGCGACGGTAGCAACCGCAATGATCAGTGCGGACAACACCACCCGCACGTCCCGCTCGCGCCAGTCCCGGCGCACGGACATCAGTTTCTGGGAAGCAGCCATCAGTTTACTGCTCCGGTCTCGGCCTCAGCTGACCTGGCAGGCTCGGTCAGAACGCCGGCTTCGATAGAAAACTGACGGCCACAACGGGCGGCCAGCCGCTCATCATGGGTGACCATCACCAGGGTCGTGCCCTGTTCCCGGTTCAGGGTCATCAGCAGGTCGGATACGTCGTGGCCGGTGCGGTTATCAAGGTTACCCGTAGGCTCATCCGCGAACAGCACCGCAGGTTCCGAAGCAAAGGCCCTGGCAATGGCTACCCGCTGCTGTTCGCCGCCGGAAAGCTGGCGTGGCGTGTGGTAAAGCCGCTCGCCAAGGCCAACCCGCTCCAGCAGCTCTTTGGCCTTGGCCTCGGGGCCGGTTGAACCGCTCAGCTCCAGGGGCAGCATGACGTTCTCAAGGGCAGTCAGCGCAGGCAGCAACTGAAAGGACTGGAATACAAAACCCACGCGGCGGGAACGAAGCTGGGCGCGCTCATCCTCACCCAACTGACTGATCATGGCACCATCCAGCTCCACCGTGCCCTCGGTAGGCGTATCCAGCCCCGCGAGCAGACCCAGCAGTGTTGTCTTGCCAGAACCGGAACGGCCCACGATCGCCACGGATTCACCGCGGTTGATTTCAAGATTGACCCCCTGCAAGATCGTCAACGTATCAGTTTCCAGACTGACCCGGTGAGACAGATCGGTGACTTTCAGCATGGGGCGTAAATCTTGAGAATGATGTTCGCTCAGGTCGCTCACGGGGTCTCCAGGGTAATATTGAATTCTTCACGATAAACAGGATTCTTATGGATACGGCATTCCGACGCCTGAGATCAATAGTTTTCATCGCTTTAATGATTGTTTTCGCCCCGGCATATGCCAGCCAGGGCACACTCCTGATCATGGGCGACAGTCTAAGCGCTGCTTATGGTGTACAGACAGAAGAAGCCTGGGTTGCCCTGCTACGGGAGCGGCTCGACCAACAGGACCTGGAAGGATGGGAGGTGATCAATGCCAGTATCAGCGGGGAGACCACGGACGGGGGCCTGCGGCGCCTGCCGGACCTTCTGGAGCGTCATCAGCCGGACGTTGTGATGATTGAACTGGGTGGCAACGACGGTCTGCGTGGGTTCCCGCCCCAGGTCATCCGGCAGAACATCTCGAAGATGATCGAGCAGTCCCAGGCTGTAAATGCAGACGTTGTGCTGGTCGGCATGCAGATTCCCCCCAACTACGGCGAGCGCTACACCAGCGCTTTTGCAAACATATTTCCCGAACTGGCGGATCGTTTCGACACGCAGCTGGTGCCTTTCTTTCTTGACGGCATTTACGACAAGGAAGGCATGATGCAGGACGATGACATTCACCCGACAGCGGAAGCCCAGGGGCAGCTGCTGGACAACGTCTGGCCCGTACTCGAGCCGATGCTGACAGACTGAGTCAGCTCGCTCTCAGCGCAACCTCGGTCTCAGCGCAATAGGGACGCAAAGTGTCTGACGGCTCGCCGCTCTGACCAATAATAGCCACCGCCTGCCTGATCGACAAAGCCAACGTGCCCGCCCCACTTCGGGAATTCCACGCGGGCATGGGCACCCAGAACCGAGGGATCCGATGGAAAGCATCGGGCTGACAGAAACGGGTCATCCTGAGCGTTTACCATCAGAGCTGGCACCCGAATGTCCTTTAACCGCCCCAGCGCCGAGCAGTTCGCCCAGTAATCCTGAGCGTCAGAAAATCCGTGCAGCGGAGCGGTGAACCGGTCGTCGAATTCGTGAAAGGTCTGAATATTGTCGAAGCCGGCAGTATCGATCAGATCAGGAAACTTTCTCGACTTTTCCTCCATCTTTACCTTCAGGTCTCTCAGGAACCGCTGCATGTAGATTTTGCGGCTGGGCCGCGCAAGGGTGTCTGCACTGCCGGCAAGGTCACAGGGAACGGAAAACGCAATGCCGCCGCAGATGCGGCTGTCGATCTGTTCGGACTGCTCAGCGAGATACAACAAGGTCAGGTTGCCGCCCATGCTGAAACCCGCCAGCCCCAATGTGTCATACCCTTGCGCCAGGCCGTGCCTGACCACACAATCCAGATCCCCCGTCGCACCACTGTGGTAGAAGCGTGGCTGATGATTCATCACCCCACCGCAGGAGCGGAAATTCCAGGCCAGCACGTCCCATCCTTCCCGCAGCAACGCCCGGGCCAGACCCTGGATGTAGGGTCGTCGGCTATGGCCTTCCAGACCATGGGACAGAACCGCCAGCCGGTCACTGCCCTGTCGGTACCAGTCAAGGTGCAGTTCATCGCTATCATCGGTAGGCAGTACTTCCGGTTCCGGAGCCTGTACCTCGACTGAGCGAAACAGGGATGGCCAGATGGACTGGACATGGCCGCTGCGCAGCCAGAGCGGTGGTCTGTAATCTGATACCGGGTCGTACAAAATTTAACCTTTCAATTCATGGGGTTGACGCCTTCCTGGAAAGCCCCTACTATGCGCGCCATTCCAGCTTTGTTCCCCGATAGCTCAGTTGGTAGAGCAACGGACTGTTAATCCGTTTGTCGCTGGTTCGAGCCCAGCTCGGGGAGCCACTTCTTCTGAACACCCTTTCCAACTAGAACAGCGTCTTCCACTGCATGAATTCACGCAGCGCCTGATAGAGCGTTACGCCATCTCTGGCGCCAGCGGTTTCCCGGATGGAATGCATGGCAAACTGCGGCACGCCGATATCCAGAGTGGTCACGCCCAGATTTCCCGCCGTCAGTGGCCCAATGGTGCTGCCACAGCCCATATCGCTGCGCACCACAAACGTCTGGTATGGCAAACCAAGCTCATCGCTGATGTGCCGGTAGACGGCGGCGGAACGACTGTTGGTGGCGTAACGCTGGTTGTGATTTACCTTGATCACCGGGCCCTGATTCAGCAGGGGGCCGTGGTTTTCATCGTGCTTGTCCATGTAGTTCGGGTGCACGCCATGGGCGTTATCGGCGGAGATCATCATCGACCGGGCCAGTGACCGGCCGCGACCCGCACCGCACCAGCGATCCAGGATGGATGCCAGGAAAGGCCCCTGGGCGCCCTCGGCGGACATGCTGCCCACTTCTTCGTGATCGTTACACACCAGCAAAGCCGGCTCCTCGCCTGAGGCGTCGATCAGCGACCGGACCCCGATAAAGCAGCTCAGCAGGTTATCCAGCCGCGCTGAAGCGATGAAGTCGTCCTTCAGGCCCACCAGGGAAGCCGGTTGAGCATCGTAGAAACCGAGTTCGTAACCCAGGATTTTTCTGGCCTGTGTTCCCGGGTGCTCACTCTGGAGCTGGTCTTTCAAAATGTCTGAAAAGCGCGTGTTATCGCCTTCCGGCACCTGCATCAGCACCGGCGGCAGATCGGTCTGCGCATTGACCGTGCGGTTGCTGTTGGCTTCCCGGTCCAGGTGAATGGCCAGGCTGGGGATTGAGGCAATAGCCTTGCGGAAATCAATCAGCGCGTCCTGAACCTTGCCGGCGTCATCCAGATAAGTCACACGACCGGCCAGGGACAGATCGCGGTCAAACCAGGGGTTGAGCAGCACGCCACCGTATACTTCTACCCCAAGCTGCAGATAGCCTTTGCGGCGCAGTTCCGGATTGGGCTTCACCTTCAGGCAGGGACTGTCGGTGTGGGCGCCGACCATGCGAATACCCGCCTGATCTGTCGCGCGCTTGCCGGTTCGGAAGGCGACAATGGACGAGCCATTGCGAATGGCATAATAGCCCTTGCCCGATTCCAGACTCCAGTCTTCCTTTTCGTCCAGAGCCTCGAACCCGGCCTCATCCAGCATCTGTTTCATACTGGCGACTGCATGCCATGGCGTGGGTGAAGCGTTGAGAAAACCGATCAGCTGTTGATTAAAATCCGCGTGTTTCATAGTGGTTCTGAAAAAGCCCCTGATAAACTGATTTAAGCGGCGTCAGTATGGCATGATGGCGCCTTTCGTCCTACTTTCGCCCTATTGTCGACCTTTTAAAGGGAGATCCGATTTTGCCCGAGCCGCGTTTTCTCGATATCGAGTACTGCCAGACCGAAGACGCCCTGTTTCCGGTAGCTATGGCCTGGTCACTGGAAAACGGCCAGATGAAAACCGTGGTGATTGCCCCCGACGACAGCTGGATTCCGGACGACGGTGACCTGGGCGATTTCGACCTGCTCTATCTGGAGGAACAGGGCGTTCCATTAATCGAAATTGTCCATGAACTTCATCAGGACCTTCCGGACCAGACAGTTTACGTGGACGGCATGGACCCGGATGAAGTGCTGGTGGATATGATTTTCGACGCGGTCGATTCCGAGCCTCCCTTTGAGATCGTGGGCATCGAATCCCTGGTAACCTCCCTTTCCCGCGAAGCCCTGGATGATCGTCGCCGCCAACTGCTCACCGACGAAGGCCTGGAACCCCAATTACCGGAAAACGGTGTCTACGCCCTGCTGCTCATTGCCCGCGAGGAAGGTTTCTTCAACTAGTACCGGCGGCCAGCCCAACGAAGTGTGACTTGTGTCGACGTAACAAACCGTTACAGAAGGCAGAATCGTGCGGTCCCTTAAACGTCAGGAACCGCATGAACATGAAGTCTCTGCAGCCGATGAAATCTCTGGCGAATCTGACATTCGCTATCGCCCTTTTTCCCGCCACCCTGCTTGTATCCCAATCGGCAAGTGCCCGGGAAGAAATGCGCGAAGGCCGCACCTACCTCGGCGTCATGGGTACCCGGGTAAACCATCGGTCAGTGGACGAAACACTGAACGGGCAGGGATGGTCCAGCGCCGCGGCACTGCTCATCGGTACTCACGTTTCGGAGTATTTTCATGCCGAGCTGCGGCTTGGCACTGGCGTAACCCCTGGCACGGTGGACCAGCAACTTGAGGTAGACCTTGATTATTTTGCCAGTTGGTATTTTGGCGGCCACTACCCCATCACCAGTTACTCCAACGCATACGCCCAGTTCGGCTTTACCCATGTCAAAGGTGACGCGAAACTGACCGACGGTCAACGCGGCCAGAATTATCAGGACATTGCCGACAACAAATACCCCGGCAGTTCCTTCAGCGTCAGTTGGCTTCTGGGCCTGGATTTCGAAGTAATCGATAACGGCTTCGTGTTCCTCGAAGGGGGCAAGCTGTTCGAGGACACCGAAACCAACGCCAACGTTTTTCAATATTCAGTCGGGGCCAAGTACGAATTCTGAAGGGCTGGAACGTCTTCTCCAGCCTTTTCAGGAAATCCGCAACTCAGATTTTATGCTGAATGTGCCAGCAGCGATGAATTCGAGCGTTGCGCTGGAAATCCTTGTCCAGTGTATCCTTGCTGACCTCCAGCACTGCGTAATCCGCTTCAACACTGTCATCGAGTTTGAAACGCCGGAAGTTGTTAGAAAAGATCAATAAACCTTCAGACGTCAGTCTCTGCATGGCCTGGCTGATCAGCCGGGCGTGATCTTTCTGGATATCCAGCACCCCGGCCATTCGCGCAGAGTTCGAAAACGTCGGCGGATCCATGAAGATCAGGTCGAAACGCTGGTCCGACCCCGGCTTTTCTGCCAGCCACTGGAGACAATCCGCCTGCTCTACCCGGTGATGGGTCAGGTCAGCGCCATTGAGTGCCAGATTGTCCTGCGCCCACTTCACATAGGTCTTAGACATATCCAGGCTCAGGGAGCGGCTAGCGCCTCCCGCAGCGGCATGGACGGTTGCCGCACCGGTGTAACAGAAGAGGTTGAGAAAACGTTTGCCGGCGGCGTGACGCTGTATCCAATGCCGCACCGGTCGATGGTCCAGGAACAGGCCGGTATCAAGGTAGTCCTTCAGGTTCACACGGAAAGCACAGCCGTGTTCGTGAACTGTGAAAAATTCGCCGCTGGCTTCCTGCTTCTCATACTGATTGAGACCAGTCTGGCGCTGACGCTGTTTGCAGACCATGTCGCTACTGTCGATACCCAGCGCGTCTGGAATCACCGCCATGGCTTCCGCGAGACGTTCCCGGGCCGAGCCTTCGTCCACGGATTTGGGCGCCATATATTCCTGGACGTGCACCCTGCCCTCATACACATCGATGGCCAGGGCAAATTCCGGCATGTCGGCATCGTAAAGCCGGTAGCAACCGATATCCTGCTTCCGCGCCCACTGGCCGATGGTTTTCAGATTCTTCTTGAGACGATTGCGCAGCATATCTGCGCGTTCCTCATTGGTGATTCTTGGCGTGAGCTGCCCCGGCACATCCGGCGCGCGGGAGGTCCGGGCGCTGGCCTCGTCAACGGTAAACAGCAGAAGCTGGGCCGGAATCTTGCCGTTGTAGAGTTTGTACTGTTTGTAGCTGCGAAGGCCCAGGGATTTGCCGTATTCCGGCGCGCCGGTAAACACGCCCAGGCGCCAGCCAGGAAGCGCGCCTTTAACAGCCTCGCCCAGGGATCGATAGAGCGCGCCCAATTCCTTCAGCTCGCTGAGCCGCTCACCATAAGGGGGATTAACCAGCGCCAGTCCCGGTACCTTGTTCTCAGATTCCGCCGCCAGCGCGGAAATATCCCGCCGCTCCAAAGTAATCTGCTCACCTAGCCCCGCCCGCTGGACATTGTTCCGGGCAGTGGCAATCACTTTCGGGTCCTGATCTGAACCAAAGAACTGAATCTGCTGCTGAACCACCGCCTGTCGCCCCTCGTGGGCGCGCCGTTCGGCTTCCTGACGCAGCCCGAGCCAGAGCTCCGCATCGTGGCCCAGCCAGCGGGTAAAACCCCAGCGCTCTCGTTTGCGGCCCGGCGCCAGGTCCATGGCCATCATGGCCGCCTCGATCACCAGAGTGCCGGACCCGCACATGGGGTCCAGAAAATCGCCACCGGATCGCGCAATGTCAGGCCAGCCAGCGCGCAGCAACAATGCCGCCGCAAGATTCTCTTTCAGCGGCGCAGCACCCTTTTCTGTGCGATATCCACGTTTGTGCAGACTGTCGCCACTGAGATCGATACCGACGGACAGCTTGCCCCGGTGCAGGCGGGCAGAAACGGTGACGTCCGGATCTTTTGCATCCACAGACGGGCGTTGGCCACTGGCGGTCCGAAGTCGGTCGACAATGCCATCCTTGACCCGCTGGGCGCCAAACTGTGTGTTGCGGATTTCATCGTTCTGACCCACAAAATTGACCCGCAGGCTGCCGGTCACTGGCACGTGGTCTTCCCAGGGTAAATCAGTAACCCCGCCCAGCAGGTTGTCTGCGGAGGTGGCATCGACATCTGCGAGATGAAGAATCACCCGGTTCGCCAGACGCGACCAGAGACAGGCCCGATAACCCGCTTCCAACGTGCCATTTGCCCAGACTCCGGCGGGAGCGTTCTGAACGGGCTCCATACCAAATGTCTGAAGCTCGTCTTCCAGCAGGTATTCCAGCCCCTTTGGACAGGTTACAAAAAAATTAAGTTCTGGCACGAGAATCTCCTGAAGGCATCGGCAACGCTAAAGTCATGGTATGGCGCATTTTCCATTAAGAGACCGGTGTTTTTATACCTTATGGTGATAAAAACACGAAATATAGACGAAATAATTAGTGTACAAGGCCGTCAAGTCCGAACTACCTTGTAAAAGACGCGTCGTTCCGGTGAGCCAATTGTTCACCGTTAACAGGATCCTGACTGCTCTGGTCGATAGTGACAATAGCGGGTTACCCCGGAAGGGTGATTCCAGTCTCTGGCCACGGCAGGTGTGCACACACATGTTCTGTTAATCTATTAATGAGGAACGGCATGAAAAGACAGAAAAGAGATATGTACGCTCGTGCATTCAAACGGGGCTACCTGGCCGGAGTATCCGGTAAAGCCAAAGACAGTTGCCCGTTGGATCAAGCTGAACACCGCCAGGAATGGCTCAACGGGTGGCGAGAGGGCCGCACAGACCAATGGGATGGCATGACCGGCGTATCCGGTATCCATAAGTTAGCCAACGTGACGGCCTGACTTATCCCCGAATCTTAACTCTGATCTTTTAACACGAACCACTAACATTGGCGCAACAAATCAAGCAACCGAAACGGGTCCTCCCGACCCGTAAAATGCGATAACACGCCACGGGGTGCATTCCCCGCCCGGGCCCGCCTTGCGGGCCCGTTTTTTTTGCCCGCCTTCCTCTAATCGTTACCCAGTGCCCGGATAGCCTCTACCGACTCGCCTATCAGAGCCGGGCCCCGGTAGATAAACCCGGTATACAACTGCACCAGTTTTGCTCCGGCACGAATCTTCTCAGCCGCACTGTTACCGTCGGTGACACCACCCACACCGATAATTGGAAGCCTGTCTCCTAGTTCGGCATACAGCGCTTTAATCACTCGGGTGGACGGTTCGCGCACCGGCAAACCGCTAAGACCGCCGGCCTCGTCGGCGTGGCGGTGGCCAGCAACAGCATCACGGCCAATGGTGGTATTCGTCGCGATCACCCCGTCCAGGCCGCTCTCCATAAGCGCAGAAGCCACGAAGCGGATGCCATCGTCGTCCATATCCGGCGCAATTTTTACGGCAAGCGGCACGTACCGTCCGGTCTGGGCCTGACAACGGGCCTGTTCATCTTTTATCGCGTACATCAGGCCTTTCAGGGAATCACCGAACTGCAGGTCCCGAAGCCCGGGGGTGTTAGGCGAAGAGACGTTAACGGTGATGTAGTCCGCGTGGGGGTATACAGCGGCGATGCCCTTTCGGTAGTCAGATTCGGACTGGTCATTCGGCGTTGCCTTGTTCTTGCCGACATTAATGCCCAGAACCCCTGAATAGCGACGATGACTGACCCGATCCAGAACATGGTCGAGCCCGTAGTTATTAAAGCCCATGCGGTTGATCAGCGCCTGGTGCTCTGTCAGCCGGAACATACGGGGCTTCGGGTTGCCGGGTTGAGCAAGAGGGGTGACTGTGCCTACCTCGATAAATCCAAACCCCAGATCACCGAGGGCATCCAGATGATCAGCGTTCTTGTCGAGACCGGCCGCAAGACCCACAGGGTTTGGAAATTCCAGGCCCATCACCGATACCGGAAGGTCTGCCGGAGTGGACACCAGCCTTCTGAGCAGACCGAGCTTGTGGGCCAGATCCAGACCTGCCAGGGACAGATCATGGGCCGACTCCGGAGGTAAACGGAACAACAGGTTTCGCATTAACGGATACATAGACAATCTCGCTGACTTGAACGGGGCGAGTATACCGAATCTTTTCCACAGCATCCGCATACTCCAGAAGTGTGACGGTTAAATGTCTGTCGCGTTAAGGTGTTGTGATCTTTTCCACGGAATCTGTGGATAACCCTGTTGAAAATTGCCGGGCATCGCTGTCCAACCCTTGATAACCGCGCCAGCCTACAGATTGTCTATTTTTTAACCAGTTATTTAAAGCAATTAAATCAATGGCTTATAAAGCTTTCTCAGAATTTTTAGCCAAAATCTAAACAAACCGTTAGTTTGTAACTGGTTCGCGACCATGTGCATAAATCGCACAGTATTTGTGCGTTGATCCTTTTGGTAACACCCCTGGGAATACCCGCTATACTGATTCCAAAATCCGGTGAGAGTTTTACATGACCGACCCCCTGCCCCCACCCTCGGACCGACAGAAAACGTTCAGTATGGAGCGCACAGAAGCCACAAGAATCACTCTGATCGGAATGGTTCTCGATGCAGTTCTGGGCATTACAAAAGTCATTACCGGATTACTGTTCCATTCCCAGGCGTTAATCGTAGACGGCATCCACTCCTTCACCGATGTTGCCTCTGACCTGGTTGTCGTCGCCGTGATGCGAGTCTCCCGCCAGGAGCCCGATCAGGAGCACCCTTACGGCCACCAGCGCATTGAAACCCTCGGCACCATGGTTCTGGGTAGTTTGCTTATCGCCGTGGGTGCTGCCCTCGCCTGGGACAATACCCTGCGCTTACTGAACCCTGATGTTGCCAGAATTCCAGAATGGCCAATTCTTGTTGCAGCACTAGTCTCAGTGCTCAGTAAAGAATGGATCTATCGATACACGCGCCGGGTGGGGCTGGCGATAAGATCTGACCTGATCGTTGCCAACGCCTGGCATAGCCGGACGGACGCTTTCTCTTCGGTCGTAGTCCTGGTATCCACCGTAGGTGCCATGATGGGCTATCTGTGGCTGGACATACTCGCCGCCATTGCCATCTCGCTACTGATTATCCACATTGGCTGGAAATTTACCTGGGACAGCGTGAAAGAACTGGTTGATACCGGCCTGTCACCGGAAGACACGGAACGACTCCGGAATACTGCGATGGGCATTGAAGGTGTCCGCGATGTGCACGAACTGCGAAGCCGCCGAATGGGCCAGGATATCCTGCTGGATATTCACCTTGTGGTCCGCCCCGAAATCAGCGTTTCCGAAGGCCATCAGATCGGCATGCAGGTGGCCACGGCCATGCGGGCAACCATGGACAACATTCTGGACATTAACTTTCATGTGGATGCCGAAAACGACGATGACCAGTCGCCAACCTCCGAAAAGCTGCCAGACCGCGGCCAGATAAGACAGGCTCTGCAGGAAGTAATGCCCGGGGAACTGCCCCCGAACAGTCGATTACGACTGCACTACCTGAAAAACCGGGTACATATGGAGCTGTTTCTGGAACCTGCCCCCCACCAGGAGCAGCAGGATACCCGGGAACTGGCTCGCCAGATGGAGAGCCACGCCTGGTTCGGCAGCCTGAGGATATGGTACTCGCACCCATAGGCATGCCGGCCCCGGCGCCGTAGAACTCAGCGGCGCCGGTTAGCCTCCATCCGCGACAGAAATTCCTGCATGATCAGGGTGTAAAGTTCACCGCCCAGGAACCCGTCTTCAACGTCCGAATCAATGCTGGGATTGTCGTTAACCTCGATCACCGCCACGCGGTTGCCCGACTGTTTGATGTCCACCCCGTAAAGGCCGTTACCGATCAGCCGCGTGGCGTTCAGAGCCGCCTGTATAACATTCTTGGGTACTTCATAAGTGGGCATGGTTTCAAAACCGCCGCTGTCCACTTCCGCGCCGCCGTGCTGATAGATCTGCCAGTGACCTTCCACCATAAAGTACTTGCAGGCGTATATGGCCCGGCCACCCAATACGCCAATTCGCCAGTCGTAATCGGTGTAGAGGTATTCCTGGGCCAGGACCAGGGCTGACTGTTTGAAAAGCTCTTTCAGCCCTTCTTTCAGCGATTTTTCATCTTCGGCCTTGGTAACGCCACGGGAAAAAGCGCCGTCGGGAATCTTGATCACCGCCGGGAAGCCGATCTCACGAATTACCTGCTCGGCGCTGTCTTTCTGGTCTTTGGACAGAATCAGTGTTTTCGGCGTCGGCACCTTGTTGTTTTTCAGCAAATCCGCCAGGAACACCTTGTTGGTGCAGCGCAGGATCGACACCGGGTCATCAATCACCACCATGCCTTCGGCCTCCGCCTTGCGGGCAAAGCGATAGGTGTGGTGGTCAATGGCGGTAGTCTCGCGGATGAACAGGCCGTCGTATTCCGGCAGGCGCATGTAATCCCGGCGGGAAATCTGCTCTACGTTTATACCAAGCTTGCGCCCGGCTTTCTCGAAGCGGTCCAGCGCCACCTTGTCGCTGGGCGGCATTTCCTCGTCCGGGTTAACCAGCATGGCCAGATCAAAACGATACCTGCGGCGGGCCCTGGGCTTGCGCCAGACCATGCTGCTGAAGCGGTCAAAGGCCGCAGCGAAATGATCCTGTTCTTCCCCTTTCAGGTCGGCCGGACAGCCGGGCTTCATGGATACAATCTGCCAGGTCTTGCGACGGCGGAAGACCACTTCCAGAACCGGGCATGGGAAACGATCAAAAAGCGCTCTCGCCACCGGTTTGAGCTCCGGATTTTCTGCCTGGCCGAAATAAGTTTTGATTTTGACTTCGTGGGTAGCCTGTTTGTCGTCCTTGTCCGGGCTGATTTCCGCGCCAGATGCCTCAAGCCAGCTCAGAACGCTGTCGTCCAGCTCATCCAGTTGCAGCGAAAACAGCCCCTTGCGGCTCAGATCATTCAGCGTCATCACCGACGGCACCACGTTATGGCCCCGGGCTTCCGCCAGTAACGAGCAGTAATAGCCCCGGCTCAGATAGCGGGCGCTCTGGCACAGGTTGATCACTCGGGTGCGGCTGTTCGCTGAGATTGAAGACTGAAGGTACTGATCAAACGTCAGCACATCTTCACTCGGATAATAAGGCGCCCAGTCTTTCTCGCGATCAACCACAATCAGTAAACGGGACATCGGCGACTCTTCTCCCTGAAGACGTTCCATAACATTATAGACACGGCCCGAAGAGGATTCTGGCAGGCCGCTGCAATCTCGCAACAATACGCGGGAAAACCCCGGCCCACAACGAGTTACCGGTGCGTGTTTCTACGCATTCTGGCCCGTCTTGCGGAAATACAGGATTGCCCCATACTACCCCGGCAACTGCTATTCTCACGCAGTGCTTATGGGGTTTGCTATTTCATGGATCAGGTTCAGTTTCGACAGGCCAGCGCGCAGGATCTTGACGCTCTGGTAGCGCTGGAAAATCGCTGTTTTACTGAAGACCGGTTATCCCGCCGGAGCTTCCGGCGTTTCCTGGATATGCCGCGGGACCGCCTGGTTGTGGCCGAGTCGGCTGAAGGCCTGGTGGGTTATTGCCTGGTGCTGATGAGTGCCGCCACCCGCCTGGCCCGAATCTACTCCATCGCCGTGCAGCCGTCCGAGCGAGGCCGCGGTGTGGGTGAGCGTTTAATCAGCGAAGCTGAAAAAGTCGCGGTTGCCGCCGGGCGGATCATCATGCGCCTGGAAGTGCGGGAAGATAATCCCGGGGCCATCAACCTCTATCGCCGCCTGGGTTACCGTCAGTTCGGCACCTACCGCGACTATTATGAAGACCACGCCAACGCCCTGCGGTTTGAACGGCGAATCCTGTTTTATGAACCGTCACGGGACTTTCCGGCAGTGCCCTACTACCCCCAGACCACCGAGTTTTCCTGCGGTCCGGCGGCACTGATCATGGCGATGGCGGCCATGGACGAACACGCCACCATGACCACCATTGAAGAGCTGAGAATCTGGCGGGAAGCCACCACCATTTTCATGCTGGCCGGCCACGGCGGCTGCGGCCCCCACGGCCTGGCCCTTGCCGCCTGGCACCGGGGTTTCCACGCCAGCGCCTACATCAGCAAGGAAGGTGCCCTGTTTAAGGATACCGTTCGCAACGATGATAAAAAGCGGGTGCTGGAACTGGTTCACGAAGGCTTTATCCACGACATGGCCCAGACCGGAATCGAGCTTCACCATGACCCGCTGTCGCTGGAGGGTATGAAATCAGCGCTGGAGGACGGCCGCGTACCAATTATTCTGATCAGCACCTGGCAACTGAACCGCAGCCGCGTGCCCCACTGGGTAACCGTCTGTGCGATTGATGACCAGTTTGTGTATCTGCACGACCCGGAGATCGACACGGATATCGGCGAGACGGTGGCAGACAAACAGTACCTGCCCATTGACCGGCGGGTGTTTGACCGCATGTCCCGGTATGGCCGGAACCAGCCGCTACAGGCGGCGGTGATTGTCGGGCCCAGGCGCGCGGTCTAGCCAATGCGCAGGGCCGCTTCCTTGAGTTCGGCAATTTCGTCCCGCAGCCGGGCGGCTTTCTCGAAATCAAGATCCGAGGCTGCTTTGTACATATCGTCTTCCAGCTTCCCGAGATCCTTAAGAACCTGTTCCGGCGACCGGTCGCCGGTCTTCGTACGATAACGTTCGGCCTCCTCTGCGGCCTTTTCGCCGGGCCGTTCGGCCTTGCGGCGTCCACGCCCGCCGCCACCGGCGCCTTCCATAATATCCGCGATCTTCTTGTTCAGACCCGTGGGTGTAATACCGTGGGCTTCATTGTGTTCAGCCTGTTTGGTCCGGCGACGCTCGGTTTCATCAATGGCGCGTCGCATGGAACCGGTAATGTTGTCGCCATAGAGAATCGCCTTGCCGTTCACGTTACGAGCAGCTCGTCCCATGGTCTGGATCAGCGAGCGGTCTGAACGCAGGAAGCCTTCCTTGTCTGCGTCCAGAATCGCCACCAGGGACACCTCGGGCATGTCCAGGCCTTCCCTCAGCAGGTTGATGCCGATCAGCACATCGAACTCTCCACGGCGCAGATCACGGATAATTTCTACACGCTCTACCGTGTCGATGTCCGAGTGCAGATACCGAACCTTGATGTCGTGCTCCATCATGAAATCGGTGAGATCTTCCGCCATGCGCTTGGTGAGCGTGGTCACCAGCACCCGCTCTTTTACCGCCGTACGCAACCGGATTTCGGACAGCAGGTCGTCCACCTGGGTCGACGCAGGCCGCACTTCGATCACCGGATCCAGCAGACCGGTGGGCCTGACCACCTGCTCCACCACCTGCCCTGCGTACTCAGCTTCGTATTTACCGGGAGTGGCGGAGACGAACACCATCTGGGGCGCAATCCGCTCCCACTCATCAAACCGCATTGGGCGGTTGTCCAGTGCCGAGGGCAGGCGGAAACCGTATTCCACAAGGGTTTCCTTACGGGACCGGTCGCCCTTGTACATGGCCCCGATCTGGGGAATGGTGACGTGGGATTCGTCCACCACCAGCAGCGCATCCGGCGGCAAGTAATCAAACAGCGTGGGCGGCGCTTCGCCGGGCTGACGACCGGACAGGTAGCGGGAATAGTTTTCTATGCCGTTGCAATAGCCAAGCTCCAGCATCATCTCGATGTCGTAGCGGGTGCGCTCTTCCAGGCGCTGAGCTTCGACCAGGCGATTGTTGTCCCGAAGCTGGGTCAGCCGCTCTTCCAGCTCCACCTTGATGTTCTCGACTGCATCCAGCACTTTCTGACGCGGCGTCACGTAGTGGGACTTGGGATAAATGGTCACCCGAGGCACACGGCGCAGGATTTCACCGGTGAGCGGATCGAAGTAGCTGAGATTTTCCACCTCGTCATCGAACAGCTCAATGCGGATAGCCTCTTTTTCAGATTCCGCCGGGAACACATCAATCACGTCACCGCGCACACGATAATTGGCCCGGTGGAACTCTATATCGTTGCGGGTGTACTGCAGCTCGGCCAGGCGCCGCAGGATATCCCTCTGGTCAATCTCGTCGCCCCGGTCCAGATGCAGCATCATTTTCAGGTAGGATTCCGGATCGCCCAGACCGTAAATCGAAGAGACAGTGGCAACGATGATCGCGTCCGGGCGTTCGAGCAGCGCCTTGGTGGCGGACAGGCGCATCTGTTCAATGTGCTCGTTGATAGAGGCGTCTTTCTCGATAAAGGTGTCCGAGGACGGTACGTAAGCTTCGGGCTGGTAGTAGTCGTAGTAAGAGACGAAGTATTCCACCGCATTATCCGGAAAGAATTCCCGGAACTCGCCGTATAGTTGGGCGGCCAACGTCTTGTTGTGGGCCATGATGATGGTCGGACGCTGAATCTGCTGGATAACGTTCGCAATGGTAAAGGTCTTGCCTGACCCGGTAACGCCGAGAAGAGTCTGGTGCGCCAGCCCCGAGTGAATGCCGTCCACCAGCCCTTCAATCGCCTTGGGCTGATCGCCAGCAGGTTCAAAAGGTGAAGCGACGGTAAATTTACCGTCTTTTCTGTGCGCGCCTTTTACTGAAGTCGCCATGGTATTGCGGCATCCTTTGATCTGTCGGTGTGGGGTCTGGCCGGGTGAAAACTGCTGAGAAACTTATCGTCGTAAACCCATCATGGTAACATCTGTCATATTCTTCGCCGCAGCTTTAAGGAGCTCAAAGTTTGGACCTTCAACTATCCAGTCGAGTACAGGCAATCAAGCCCTCCCCAACCCTCGCCGTTACCAACAAGGCTGCAGAACTGCGCGCAGCCGGTCAGGACATCATCGGCCTTGGCGCTGGCGAACCTGATTTCGATACCCCCGACCACATCAAGGAAGCGGCGATTGAGGCCATCAAGGCCGGGCAAACCAAGTACACCGCCGTTGATGGTACGCCGGCACTGAAGAAGGCGATCATCGCCAAGTACAAGCGCGACAACGACCTGGAATACGAGGCCAACCAGATTCTCGTAAGTAGTGGTGGCAAACAGAGCTTTTTCAACCTTGCCCTGGCCACCCTGAACAAGGGCGACGAGGCCATTATTCCCGCACCCTACTGGGTGTCATACCCGGATATGGTGCTGGTGGCAGAGGGCAAGCCGGTGATCATAGAGACCGGTCCTGAAACCCGCTTCAAGATCACCCCGGAACAGCTGGAAAGCGCGATCACTGATCGCACCCGCCTGTTCGTGATCAACAGCCCGTCCAACCCCAGCGGCATGGCCTATACCCTGGAAGAACTCAAGGCCATTGGCGAGGTTCTGAAAAAGCACCCGCAGGTCATGATCGCCACGGATGACATGTACGAGCCCATCCTCTGGACCGGCGCGGCCTTCTGCAACATCCTGAACGCGACACCGGAGCTGTATGACCGGACTTTCGTGCTGAACGGAGTTTCCAAAGCCTACTCCATGACCGGCTGGCGCATCGGCTATGCCGCAGGCCCGGCGAAAATCATTGGCGCCATGAAGAAAATTCAGTCCCAGAGTACGTCTAACCCGTCCTCGATCAGCCAGGCAGCCGCCACCGCCGCCCTGGACGGTCCCCAGGATTGTGTCAAAGAGATGGTCACCGCCTTCAAGGAGCGTCACGATTACCTGGTGAAAGCACTGAATGAACTTCCTGGCGTGGAATGCCTGGTTGGCGACGGTACCTTCTATGTGTTCCCCAGCTTCCAGGGCGCCATCGATGCGGATTCGGCGGTCGGTAATGACGTGGAGTTCGCCGAGAAGCTTCTGAAGGATGCCGGCGTGGCACTGGTGCCAGGTTCCGCATTTGGCTCCCCGGGCCACATGCGGCTGAGCTTTGCAACCAGCATGAAAAACCTGAAAGAAGCGATTTCACGCCTGCAAAAAGCCCTTGGCTAAAATTTGGTGGCAGGGGTTGACGGGGCCGTGGGGTAATCTTAATATACGCGCCTCGTCTGAAGACGACGTTCCCCGATAGCTCAGTTGGTAGAGCAACGGACTGTTAATCCGTTTGTCGCTGGTTCGAGCCCAGCTCGGGGAGCCACTATTCCGAAAAGCCGCTAGTCCACTGGATTGGCGGCTTTTTTTGTTTTGTGTATCTACCTTTAAGCTCCGGCCCCAGCCTGTTAGTCACGGTGTCACGGCGAGGTAGGACCCCCTTCCCAAAAAACGCTCCTTACGGCACATCCATGTGGCGCTTGGGCTCCGCCATCCATGGCTCCGCACATTTTTGGGAAGGGGGTCCTACCCCGCCGGGTTGGTCCATGGAGTTATTGCAGGCGAGATGATTTCGAGGGTATGGGTTGAATACCGTAGAACCGTAGGTCGGATTAGGCGAAGCCGCAATCCGACAAAGCGTTTAACACTCAATGATTGGGCGCAACAGATTCTGTCGGATTACGCTTCGCTAATCCGACCTACACACTACCCTGGAGTACAAGCGATACCCGAGAGGTTCAAACAGGTGTGGTGGGGCCTACCTCACAAAAATGTGCGGAGCCATGGATGGCGGAGCCCAAGCGCACATGGATGTGCTTGTAGCGTTTTTTGTGAGGTAGGCCCCACCACACCAGGGCACCAAAATCACCAGGCTAGGGCCAGACTAAAAGGCCACGCAAAAGTCAGACCGAAACCACCTCACCATGAATAGCCTCCAACGCACCCAACGGGTCAGCAGCCTGCGTAATTGGCCGGCCAATAACCAGGTAGTCAGAACCGGCACGGATCGCATCTGTGGGGGTCATGATGCGTTGCTGGTCGCCTTTGTCGGCGGACAATGGGCGGATACCCGGAGTGATCAGTTTGAAGTCGGCGCCCTGCTCTGCTTTCAGGGTCGGAGCTTCCTGAGCCGAGCAGACGACGCCATCGAGACCGCAGTTGCGGGTCAGGGTTGCCAGGCGGGAGACCTGTGCTTCCGGAGAGCCCTGGATGCCGATGCCGGAAAGGTCCTCTGGGCCCATGCTGGTCAGGACGGTGACAGCAATCAGCAACGGGCGATCCTGTCCGAGAGATTCAAGGCGCTCCCGGCACGCCACCATCATTTTCTCACCGCCGGAAGCGTGCACGTTAACCATCCAGACGCCCAGATCTGCCGCTGCCGCGACGGCCGCGGCGGTGGTATTGGGAATGTCGTGAAATTTCAGGTCCAGAAACACTTCAAAACCGCGGGCATTCAGCGCCCGAACCAGATCGGGGCCGGAGCGGGTGAAGAGTTCCTTGCCGACTTTCAGGCGGCATTTAGTGGGATCAAGCTGATCAACCAGCGCCAGTGCCAATTTATCAGAGGGAAAATCCAGGGCCACGATAATGCGCGGGTTATCAGTCTTCGACACGGGGGTATCCTGCAATCGGTTGCTGTTCAATTAATAAGGCTGGGCGTTATTCGGCTTCCACACCCTGAATCGGGCGCACGGTTTCCCACTGTTTGCAGCTGGGGCACAGCCAGTGCAGCTGCTGACCGGAGAAACCGCAGTTCACGCAGCGATAAACCGGGCGGTTGGCCAGCATCATGTTACCTATCCGGCTGACCAGGCGCTCTTCGTCTGTGGTCATGCCTTTTTCATAACCGGCAAGGGCGACAAGCCGCAACAGGCCTCGCACACTCGGGCGCTGTTCCAGTTCACGGCGCAGCAACTCAATGGCCGCCATCCGGCCCGAACTGCGTTCTACGGCCTCTACCAGTGCCAGCAGCAGACTGGTGCTGGGCCAGGTATCGTAAAGTTTGCCCAGTTTCTTACCCAGCCTGCTTACATCGCCGTGCTCTCTTTCGAGCTTCAACAGGCGATCAACGGCTTCCGGCCCAAAATCAGGGTTCTGGTCAAATACCTTGAGGCTCTGTGTTGCCGCTTCCTTATAGCTGCCCTGCCTGATCAGCAGGCGCATCAGGATGAAAGTCGCCCTTACGCAGGAGCGATCGAAATCCAGCGCTTCTTTTGCAAGTTTCTGGGCCTGCCACCGGTCATCCTGTTTTAGGGCATCTTCTGAAAGCTCACAGGTAATATAGGCGAGCATCTTGAACATGGCCGGATCATGTTCGCCAGTGGTCAGGGTGCGGGCAACCTGAGCCGCTTTGCTCCATTCCTTTTCCTGCTGGTAGAGCTCAATCAACTGGATGGAGGATTTCTTGCCATATTCACGATCCCCCATCAACTGATGCAGCAGCGCCTCAGCGCGATCCAGCAGCCCAGCGTTCAGGTAGTCTACCGCCAGTTCATAGGTCACCTGGTGGGAGTATTTCGGCGGTAGTTCAGGACGTGCAAGCAGGTTCTGGTGAATCAGAATCGCGCGGTCTGTTTCCCCTTTGTGGCGGAAGTGTGCACCGATCGACAGGTGCAGGCCCACCGTGTCCCGGTTCACGGCAAGAGACTGCACAAAGTTCTCTACAGCCTGATCGGAATAGTTGGTGAACAGGAACTGTAACCTGTCTCTGACTGAATCTTCATCCGAGATGGGCACTTTAGAGCGGTCTTTACTGCCACCCATGCGGCCGGCAAACCAACCCGCTGCGACCGCTATAGTGAGCAGCAGCCACTGAAGTACGATATCCATTAAAGCGTCCGGTCGTTCTGGGCTCTTGATTTCTGCAGTGCCTGTTCGGTGCGAGCAAGCTGTTTTTCAAGGTGCCGGCGGGAAACCGATGTGCGTACGGTTGCAAGAAACGTAATCAGCACACCAATCAATGCACCAATCACGAATGCCATGATGATCCACATGGCCACGCCATGAGGCTGGGTCTCAAAGACCAGAAAATTGAGGGAGACCGCCATCTGGTTGTTCAGGGAAAAGACAAGCGCGACCAGGACCAAAAAAAGTACCAGAAGAATAAGAAGGACTTTCTGCAAACCGGCCATAGTCGTGAAGCTCCAATCGGGCCTGAAGGGAGTTCAGGCCCAGGTTAAATACTATCCCTGAAACATCTGTTGTATCAGTAGCCTTTTTTGAGGCTGTCGTTGACCTGTTCCCGCAGCTCCTTGCCCGGCTTGAAATGGGGTACAAACTTGGCAGGAAGCTGAACCGCTTCACCCGTCTTCGGGTTCCGCCCCGTTCTGGCTGCCCTGTGGTGCAAGGAAAAACTGCCAAAGCCGCGAATTTCAATTCTCTGGCCGTCAGCAAGGGACTGGGACATGTGCTCAATGACGGTTTTCACGGCCAATTCCACATCCTTCACTGAAAGCTGCGTCTGCTTCGACGCAATCAGCTCAACCAGTTCAGACTTAGTCATGGGCTATTCTCTCTTCACATTATTGTTGGACAGCCTGTTTTCAGCGCCATGACTACAGTTTAGCCAAACCCAAAAAAAACACAAAAAAAACGGGCTCTTAGAGCCCGTTTTTTTCTAACCAACCGGAAATATTATTCCTTATTGGCATTTTTCTGCTGCATCTGTTCCTTGATCAGGTCACCGATGGTGGTGGCACCTGAACCGGTTTCTGCAGCCTTCGCACGAACGCCTTCAATCGCCTGCTTGTCGTCTTCAACATCTTTCGACTTGACGGACAGGTTGATCACGCGGTTCTTGCGGTCAATACTGATGATCTTCGCTTCAACTTCGTCGCCTTCGTTCAGGGCGTTACGCGCGTCTTCTACACGGTCACGGCTGATTTCGGACGCCTTCAGTACGGCCTCAACTTCGTCATTCAGGGTAATGGTTGCTGCTTTCGCGTCGATTGCAGAAACAGTGCCCTTGACGATGGAGCCCTTGTCGTTCAGCTGAACAAACTCGGCGAACGGATCGCTTTCCAGCTGCTTGATACCCAGGGAGATACGCTCACGCTCGGGATCAACAGACAGGATGACGGTTTCGACTTCATCGCCCTTCTTGTATTCGCGAACGGCTTCTTCGCCAGTTTCGTTCCAGCTGATGTCTGACAGATGAACCAGACCATCAATACCGCCGTCGAGGCCGATGAAGATACCAAAGTCAGTGATCGACTTGATCTTGCCGGAAATGCGGTCGCCCTTGTTGAAACGGCCGGAGAAGTCTTCCCATGGGTTGGATACACACTGCTTGATACCCAGGGAAATACGACGACGCTCTTCGTCGATATCCAGAATCATCACGCCCACTTCGTCGCCAACCTGAACGACTTTGGACGGATGGATGTTCTTGTTGGTCCAGTCCATTTCGGAAACGTGAACCAGGCCTTCAACACCCTCTTCCAGCTCGGCAAAACAGCCGTAGTCTGTCAGGTTGGTTACGCGTGCAGTAACCTTGGTGCCTTCCGGGTAACGACCCTTGATGTCGACCCATGGATCTTCGCCCAGCTGCTTCAGACCCAGTGATACGCGGTTACGCTCACGATCAAACTTCAGAACTTTAACGCTGATCTCGTCGCCCACATTGACAATTTCGCTTGGATGCTTGATGCGCTTCCAGGCCATATCGGTAATGTGCAGCAGGCCGTCAACACCGCCCAGATCTACGAACGCGCCGTAGTCGGTCAGGTTCTTGACGATACCCTTGATTTCCATACCCTCGGTCAGGGTTTCCAGCAGAGCTTCGCGCTCAGCGCTGTTTTCAGCTTCCAGAACGGCGCGGCGGGAAACAACCACGTTGTTACGCTTCTGGTCCAGCTTGATAACCTTGAATTCGAGTTCCTTGTTCTCCAGGTGCGCGGTGTCGCGAACCGGACGAACATCTACCAGAGAGCCGGGCAGGAAGGCACGGATACCAGCCAGGTCGACAGTGAAACCGCCTTTGACCTTGCCATTGATAACACCCTTAACCACTTCCTCTGCTTCGAAGGACTTCTCAAGAACCTTCCAGGCCTCGGCGCGCTTGGCTTTTTCGCGAGACAGACGGGTCTCACCGAAGCCATCTTCAACAGCGTCGAGAGCTACATCGACGGTGTCGCCGATTTTGATTTCCAACTCGCCTTTTTCATTGAGAAACTGGGAGGCGGGGATAACGCCTTCGGACTTCAGTCCGGCGTTAACGGTGACCCAGTCGTTATCAACATCTACAACGGTTCCCTGGACGATGGAACCCGGCTGCATGTCAATTTCTTTTAGGCTTTCTTCAAAAAGATCCGCAAAGCTCTCGCTCATTATATGTCCTATGTGATCAACGCAAGTTTCTCCGCATTACCAGCGATACGGTCTGTGAGTTTTGATCCGGATTCAGCCAGTGGCTGGCCGATAACGCCAAATCCGGAATTTCAACAACAAAAAGGTGTAGTCAGGCCTGGCCTGCTGCGGCCATACACCTGTCCAACACCTCTTCTATGCTTAAACCTGTGGAGTCAATGACTTGCGCATCGTCAGCAGGCTTAAGCGGGGCGGCTGAACGGTTCATATCCCGTTCGTCACGCACCCGTATCTCCTTCAAAAGGGCGTCAATGTTAACATCGACCCCCGCGTCCTTCAACTGGCTATAACGCCGCTGAGCGCGTTCTTCAGCGCTGGCCGTCAGAAATATTTTCACGGGCGCATCCGGGAACACTACCGTGCCCATATCGCGGCCGTCTGCCACCAGGCCCGGCGCAACCCTGAAATCCCGCTGGCGCTGCAAAAGCGCATCACGAACCGACTGAATCACCGCCACTTTCGAAGCGTTATCGCCACAGGATTCCGTGCGGATCTCGCCAGTCACATCGTCCCCACCCAGGAGCACTTTTACCGGCTCGCCGGGGGGTGTCGGCTCAAACGCCACGTCCAGGCTGGCGGCAACCCGGATCAACTCCGCTTCATCGTCGAGCGCTACGCCCTGACGGGTGGCGGCTAGTGCCGTGAGTCGGTAGAGCGCTCCGCTGTCCAAAAGGTGCCAGCCCAGTTTTTTCGCCAGCATCTGGGTAACGGTGCCCTTGCCGGAACCGCCGGGGCCATCAACGGTGATGACCGGAACACCCGACTCTCCCATTACTCCTCTCCTTCTGCGTCGATTCTGATGCCAGTCCTGCGCGCCAGTTCGACAAAATCCGGGAATGAGGTGGCCACATTGGCGCAGTCGTTGACTTCAATAACGTCAGTCGCTCGCAATGAAGCAACTGAGAACGCCATGGCAATACGGTGGTCGCCATGACTGTTCACTACGCCACCCTGCATCTGCTGGCCGCCGTCAATCACGATACCGTCCGGCGTCACCGTGGTTTCGACGCCCACTGCTTTGAGACCGTCTGCCATCACCTGGATGCGGTCGCTTTCTTTGACCCGTAGCTCTTCTGCACCGCGCAACACGGTCCGGCCTCTGGCGCAGACGGCGGCGATGAAAAGCACCGGAAATTCATCAATGGCCAGCGGCACCTGATCTTCCGGGATATCGATTCCGGAAAGCTCCGCCGAACGAACCCGCAGATCAGCCACTGGCTCCCCACCAATCACGCGCTCATCCAGAACTTCAATATTTGCGCCCATCGACCTCAGGATGTTGATAACGCCTATGCGGGTCGGGTTCATTCCCACGTGCCTGATCGTCAGATCAGACTCCGGCGCAATACTCGCGGCTACCAGGAAAAATGCCGCTGACGATATATCCGCCGGAACATCGATGGCAGCAGCGGTCAACTGGCCGCCACCAGCAACGCTGGATGTCGCTGCGTCCCGGTGAACATGATAGCCGAAGCCTTCCAGCATTCTTTCGGTGTGATCACGGGTTGGCGCCGGCTCGGTCACGGACGTCAGACCTTTGGCATACAGCCCCGCCAGCAACAGGCAGGATTTGACCTGGGCACTGGCCACCGGCATGTCGTAATGAATTCCCGTCAGAGTCTGGCCGCCACGAATTTTAAGCGGCGGCCTGCCACCCTCCCCGGTTTCAATCACCGCGCCCATGGCGCGCAGCGGATCCGCAACACGCCCCATTGGTCGCTTGGTCAGGCTGTCGTCGCCGGTCAGCTCGGAATCAAAATTCTGAGCTGCCAGCAAACCTGAAAACAGTCGCATGGCAGTGCCGGAGTTGCCCAGATAAAGCGGGCCGCGTGGTGCCTGAAGCCCATGAATGCCGACGCCGTGAATTTTCACGTAGCCGGCATCCGGCCCCTCAATCGTCACGCCCATATCCCGGAAAGCCTGGAGTGTGGCAAGGCTGTCCTCTCCTTCGAGGAATCCTTTGACCTCAGTCACGCCATTGGCAAGCGCGCCCAGCATAATGGATCGGTGGGATATGGATTTATCACCCGGCACACGGATGTCACCGTTAACACAACCACCGGGCTGAAGCCGGAAAGTTACCTGTTTCTGAGGATTTTTTGTCACGTAGGCCTGCCCTGAAAGCATTTTTGAAAAGTGTTCCCGTGCCGCTTTTGCACGGCTGAAAACCTGAAGTAGAGTTGCACTGTCCTGATCGGCGATGGCGGTTCGCAGCCGGTCAAGGTCATGGCTGAAATGGTCGATGACCCGCAGTACCGCCTCCCGGTTGGACAGAAATATGTCGTGCCACATCACCGGGTCACTGGCGGCGATTCGGGTGAAATCCCGGAAGCCACCGGCGGCGTAGCGGAAAATATCAAGATTCTCGTCTTCCCCCGCCAGCGTATCCACCAGTGAGAAAGCAATCAGATGTGGAAGATGACTGGTAGCGGCCAGCACTTCATCGTGATAGGCCACTGACATGGTCAGCACGGTGGCACCGCAGCCTTCCCAGAGAGATTTAAGGCGAGCAACATCGCTGTTATCGACAGCGTCTGCGGGGGTCAGGATGACTTTATGATTCCTGAACAGCTCCCGGTTGGCGGCCCGAATACCGCTCTTTTCGGAGCCGGCAATGGGGTGACCGGGAATCACGTTGGCGGGCAGGCTACCGAAAACCGCTTTTACATCTTCGACAAAACTGGTTTTCGTACTGCCCACGTCAGTCAGTATGGCGTTTTCACCAAACCAGGGCCGGAGTTCTTCCAGAACGGCCCGGGTTGCCTTGACCGGTACCGCCAGCACAACCAGATCCGCGCCTTGGACCGCGTCCTGAACCGAAGCGGCAACTTCATCAATAATGCCCAGTTGCTTTCCAAGATCGGCCTCTTCCCGGCGTTTATCTGCACCCACCACTGTCTGCGCCAGACCGTTGCTGCGAATCGCAGCGGCGAGAGAGCCGCCAATCAGCCCGAGGCCGATAATGGCAACACGTTTGAATAGGGGCCGGGCGTCAGACATTCAGACTTCTGCCTTATTCGCGGCTTCCGCGGTGGCTGCAAGAATGGCTGTTCCCAGGGCGGCAATAAAACGCTCATTCTCTTCCGGCAGGCCGATGGACACCCGCAGGTGTCGTGGCAGTCCGTAACCGCCAATCGGCCGCACAATCACGCCCTGCTCAAGAAGCGACTGATTGATCTGCGATGCATACTCTCCGACTTCCACACTGATAAAGTTGCCGGAGGAAGGAATATAGGCCAGCTTCATGTCGTCAAAGGCCGCTACCAATTGGGCCATGCCTTTAGCATTCACGTCACAGGAGCGGCGGAGATAATCTTCGTCGCCCAGAACGGCCGTTGCCGCTGCCATTGCGATAGAATCCACATTAAAAGGTTGACGTACCCTGTTAAGAATATTCGCGATTTCCGGCGAACTCACGCTGTACCCGACCCGCAATGCGGCAAGCCCCCAGGCCTTGGAAAAGGTACGGGTAACAATAAGGTTCGGGTAACGCCCCAGTAACGACAGGCCATCTACGTCATCACCGCCCTGCAGGTATTCGCAGTAGGCTTCGTCCAGTACTACCAGCACCCGCTCCGGAATCCGCTCAAGAAATGACTCAATAGCAGCGGCTCCGTGGACGGTTCCGGTGGGATTGTTCGGGTTAGCGACAAACACCAGCTTCGCGCCTTCCGTGACGGCATCTGCCATGGCCTGCAAGTCGTGGCCGTATTCTCTGGCGGGAACCGACACGCCCTTAGCACCAATAGCCTGTGTCACCAGGGGATAGACGGCGAAAGCATACTGGGAATAGACGACCTCATCACCGGGAGCTGCAAAACAGCGGGTAATCACTTCCAGCACATCGTTGGAGCCGTTGCCCAGGGTGATCTGCTCCGGGCGTATACCATAACGATCAGACAGCGCCTGCTTGAGATCAAAACCGTTGCCGTCGGGGTAGCGGCAAAGATCCGCCAGGGCTTTCTCAATGGCAGACAGTGCCTTCGGGCTGGGGCCAAGAGGGTTTTCGTTGCTGGCCAGTTTGACAATGGATGCTGGGTCGAGGCCGAATTCCCGGGCCAGTTCGTCGATGGGTTTGCCTGGCTGGTAAGGCGACAGCGCCTGAACACCCTTTACCGCAAGGCTTTCAAATTCTGTCTGCATTGGTCGACCTCTTTCAGCTTTTACAAAACCCCGATTGGATAGGACCCAAGGCGCTTCAGTTCCACCGCCTCTTCATCAATTTCTGCCAGAACCTGCTTCACCTGCTCGTCTTCGTAGTGCCCTTCAAAATCGATGTAGAACACGTAAGCCCAGGTGCCACTGGGCGAGGGCCGGGTTTCGATACGGGTCAGGCTCAGGCCATGTTTGTGGAAGGGTTCAAGCAGTTGGTAAAGCGCCCCGGGCTTGTTACGCATGGATACCAGGATGGAAGATTTGTCGTGGCCGCTGGCCGGCACTTCTTCCCGCCCGATAATCAGAAAGCGCGTGGTGTTGTCCGGACGATCCTCAATGCTGGATGCAAGCATGTCGAGGCCGTAGAGCTCCGCCGCCATATCGCCTGCGATGGCCGCCGAGCCCGGTTCCTGGGCAGCCCTCCGCGCCGCTTCCGCATTACTGCTGACGGTGATCCGCTCGATGCCGTGGCGATGGGTATCCAGCCACTGCCGACACTGGGCAAAAGACTGCTGGTGCGAGTAGATACGCTCAATTTCCTGGCTCTGGTGCTTCGGCGACACCAGAAGATGGTGATGAATACGTAACTGCACTTCGCCACAGATTTTCAGATGTGAGGACATGAACATATCGAGGGTATGATTGATCATGCCCTCAGTGGAATTTTCGACCGGCACCACACCATAGTGGGCAGCACCGGATTCGACCTCACGGAAAACCGCATCAATGGCGGGCAATGGCACACTGACCACCGAATGGCCAAAATGCTTCAGCGCGGCAGCCTGGGTAAAGGTGCCAAGCGGCCCCAGAAACGCAATATGCATGGGTTTTTCAAGCGCCAGACACGCCGACATGATCTCACGAAACAGCCGGGCCATTTCTTCACCGGACAGGGGCCCCGGGTTGTTGTCCTTGATCTTGCGCAGCACCTGAGCTTCACGTTCAGGGCGATAGAAAAACACATCCTTTCCGTGATTGGCTTCCATCTTGACCCGGGCCACTTCCTGGGCGCACTCAGCTCGCTGACTGATGCGTTCCAGAATTTCCTGATCCAGCCGGTCGATTTTTTCTCTCAACTGGCCCAGACGGGCCTGCTCATCACTCATGATCAGCCACGCTCCCGGGCAAATTCCGCCATATAGTCGATGAGGGCATCGACACCGGCTTCCGGCATGGCGTTATAGAGGCTGGCACGCATACCGCCAACCGACCGATGACCTTTCAGATTCAGCAGACCGCGGGCATTGGCCCCGGCCAGAAAATCATTATTCAGGGAATCCTCTGCCAGGGTGAAAGGCACGTTCATCCAGGAACGGAAGCGTGGCGCAATCGGGTTGGCGTAGAAATCACTGTCATCAATAAAATTATAGAGTTTGCTGGCCTTGCGCTGGTTCAACTGCCCAATGGCCTCAACGCCGCCCTGGGCTTTCAGCCATTTGAACACCAGCCCTGCCAGATACCAGGAATAGGTCGCCGGGGTGTTGTACATGGAGCCGTTATCCGCGATTACCTGATAGTTCATCATGGTAGGCGTCTCCCGGCGGGCATGACCCAACAGGTCTTTGCGGATAATCACCGTCACCAGCCCGGAAGGCCCGATATTTTTCTGCGCGCCGGCGTAGATCAGTCCGAATTTCGAGACATCAACCGGCCGGGACAGCATGGTGGACGACATATCTGCCACCAGTGGAACCGGGCCGCTATCCGGCACGAAATCAAACTCAAGGCCGCCAATGGTTTCATTCGGGGTGTAGTGCAGGTAGGACGCCTCTACTGAACAGTCCCACTGGGACTGGTCCGGCACTGTGGTAAAGCCACCCTCTTCGCTGCTGGCAACCACGTTGACCTTGCCATATCGACTGGCTTCGGCAATGGCTTTTTTGGACCAGATGCCGGTGTTGACGTAGTCCGCCGACCCATCGGCAGCCATCAGGTTCAGGGGAATGGTGGCGAACTGGCTGGACGCGCCGCCCTGCATGAACAACACGGCATAGTCATCCGACACGCCTGCCAGCTCTCGCAGATCCCGCTCGGCGGTTTCTGCAATACTCACAAACTCGTCGCTGCGATGGCTCATTTCCATCACCGACATGCCGCTGCCCTGCCAGTCCAGCATTTCATCCCGCGCCTGCCGGAGCACTTCTTCCGGCAGGGTGGCGGGGCCAGCACAGAAGTTATACGCCCTGGTCATTGTCTTCACCATTTAAATCATCAGCGTCGCCCGCGACGCCTGCTTCACCCTCAACAATGTCCAGGTCGACCTCTTCGGCATCGGTCTCGGCGATACGTTCAACGCCAACCAAGCGCTCGTCTTCCTGGCTCAGTTTGATCAGGCGGACACCCTGGGTGTTCCGGCTCAGAACCGATACCTCGTCGGTGCGGGTACGTACCAATGTGCCCTTGTCCGAGATCAGCATCATTTCGTCGCCTTCGAACAGCTGCAACGCCGTGACCAGGTTGCCGTTACGCTCGGAACACTGCATGGCGATAACGCCCTGGCTGCCGCGACTGTAGGACGGGAATTCGTCGAAGGTGGTGCGCTTGCCGTAGCCGTTTTCACTGGCGGTCAGCAGCACGGCGCCTTCCTGCGGAATGATCAGCGATACCACGTGATGATCGCCCTGCATCTTGATGCCGCGCACACCCCGTGCCGTCCGGCTCATCGGGCGCACCGCTTCCTCATTGAAGCGTACAGCCTTACCGGCGCTGGAGAACAGCATGACTTCCGCATCGCCCTTGGTGATGGCCGCACCGATCAGGGTGTCGCCTTCATCCAGGTTCAGGGCAATCAGGCCGCTGCTGCGCGGGCGCGAGAAGTTCGGCAGCGGGGTTTTCTTGACCACACCGGCTGATGTCGCCATCAGCACAAACTGGTCTTCCGGATAATCACGAACCGGCAGGAAGGTGGTGATACGCTCACCCTCTTCCAACGGCAGGATATTCACCATCGGGCGGCCGCGTGAGGCGCGGCTGGCACGGGGAATCTCGAACACACGCAGCCAGTAGACCTTGCCACGGTTGGAGAAACACAGAATGGTGTCGTGGGAGTTGGCGACCAGCAACTTCTCGACAAAATCCTCATCTTTCATGGACGTTGCCGCCTTACCGCGACCACCACGGCGCTGGGCCTGATAATCTTCTACAGCCTGGGTCTTGGCGTAGCCACCGTGGGAGATGGTGACCACCAGGTCTTCTTCATCAATCAGGTCGGCAATCGTCAGGTCACGCTTGGAACTGGTGATTTCAGTGCGGCGTTCGTCGCCGAATTCAGTCACAACGGCTTCCAGCTCTTCGCGAATCACCTGCATCAGACGGTCCGGGTTGCCGAGGATATCCAGAAGATCGGCGATCTTTTCCAGAATTTCCTTGTATTCGTTCTGCAGCTTCTCGGTTTCAAGACCGGTCAGGCGGTGCAGACGCAGGTCCAGAATAGCCTGAGCCTGTTCCGGCGACAGATGGTAAAGACCGTTACGCAGACCAAAGATTTCCGGCAGATCGTCCGGGCGGCAGGCGTCTTCGCCGGCACGTTCCAGCATCGCCATGACATCACCCGGCTCCCAGCCCTGGGCCATCAATTTTTCTTTGGCTTCGGCCGCGGCCGGTGAGGATTTGATCAGGGCAATGATTTCGTCGATGTTGGCCAGGGCAACCGTCAGACCTTCCAGAATGTGGCCACGCTCGCGGGCTTTACGCAGTTCGTAAATGGTGCGGCGGGTAACCACTTCCCGACGGTGCCGGACAAAGGCATCCAGCATTTCTTTAAGATTCAGAATCTTGGGCTCGCCGTTGATCAGGGCGACCATGTTGATGCCGAATACGTTCTGCAGCTGAGTCTGGGCAAACAGGTTGTTAATCACAACGTCCGGGTTCTCACCGCGACGCAGCTCGATCACTACCCGGATACCTTCCTTGTTGGACTCGTCCCGCAGTTCGGAAATGCCTTCAAGGCGCTTCTCCTTGACCAGCTCGGCAATCTTCTCGATCAGGCGGGCCTTGTTGAGCTGATACGGCAGCTCGGTAATGATGATGGCGTCGCGATTGGTCTTGTCGTCGTGCTCAATCTCGTGGCGGGCACGAATGTAAATGCGCCCTCGCCCGGTGCGGTATGCCTCAACAATACCGGCACGGCCGTTGATGATGCCCTCGGTCGGGAAATCCGGGCCCGGGATGTGCTCCATCAGGTCGTCGATGGTCATGTCCGGGTTATCAATCAGCGCCAGGCAGCCGTTGACGATTTCAGTCAGGTTATGGGGCGGGATGTTGGTGGCCATGCCCACCGCAATGCCTGAGGAACCGTTAACCAGCAGATTGGGAATCCGCGTTGGCAGCACATCGGGAATCTGCTCAGTGCCGTCGTAGTTGGGTACGTAATCAACGGTTTCCTTGTCCAGATCCGCCAGCAGCGAGTGGGCAATCTTCTCCATGCGGATTTCGGTGTAACGCATGGCGGCGGCATTATCGCCGTCGATGGAACCAAAGTTGCCCTGACCGTCAACCAGTGGGTATCTCAGGGAGAACGGCTGGGCCATGCGAACGATGGTGTCGTAAACCGCAGAGTCACCGTGGGGGTGATATTTACCGATAACGTCACCCACCACACGGGCGGACTTCTTGTAGGCCTTGTTCCAGTCATTATTGAGTTCGGACATGGCAAACAGTACGCGGCGGTGAACCGGTTTGAGGCCGTCCCGTACATCCGGAAGTGCCCGGCCGACGATGACGCTCATGGCGTAATCGAGGTAGGACTGCTTCAGCTCATCTTCAATATTTACCGGCAGGATCTCTTTGGCTAACTCACCCATCGAGAAAGGTTCCTTTGCATTTGCTGGAAGTCGTTTCAGGGCCGTTCAGCAGGCCCCATAGTTATTCTTTAACAAACCGCCAATACTACCACATTCAATCCCTTAGCGGGCCATGTGGGCAGCCTGGTCAGTCAAAAGTCAGTCGAAAACGACTGTCTTGTTTTCATAGGTGATCACACGGTCTTCAATGTGAGCCCTCAGCCCGCGGGACAGCACGCTTTTCTCCACATCCTTACCCAGACGAACCATATCCTCGATGGAATCGCTGTGACTGATTCGGATCACGTCCTGCTCGATAATGGGGCCCTCGTCCAGGTCCTGGGTCACGTAGTGACAGGTAGCACCGATCAGTTTCACGCCACGGCTATAGGCCTGATGATAGGGTCGGGCGCCGGCGAAGGACGGCAGGAAGCTGTGATGAATATTGATAATCTTGCCGGAGTATTTGTCGCAGACGCTGGCGGGCAGAATTTGCATGTACCGGGCCAGAACCACCACGTCTGTCTCATAATGTTCGATCAACTGGTCAATCTCGCCGAAGGCTTCTTCGCGGTTGTCTTTGCTCACCGGCAGGTAGTGGTAAGGAATGTCGTGCCACTCCACCATACGGCGAAGGTCTTCATGGTTGGAGATCACGGCCACGATTTCGGCATTGATCTCCCCGCTGTGCCAGCGATGGAGCAGGTCCGCCACGCAATGGGATTCCTTGCTGCACATGAGCACGACTTTTTTGGGCTTTGCTGAATCTGCAACGTGCCAGTCCATGCTGAATTCCCGGGCGATCGGCTCAAACGCTGCGCGAAACTGGTCCAGACCAAACGGAATCGAACTGGCCTTGATCTCGTGCCGCATGAAAAACTGACCGCTATGGGTGTCAGCGTGATGACTCGCCTCAGTAATCCAGCCATTATAGGTCGACAGAAAATTACTGACCTTGGCCACGATTCCAACCCGGTCCGGGCATGAAATCACAAGACGATAGGTGTGCTCCATGGAAAGCCTTTCCTTACTCTGTATCTTGGGGAGCGGGCACCTGAACAGGCACCCTTAAAATCGACCGGCTATCATAGCCTATCTGAGCACCAGAAACGAGGCAGAATGAGGCACAACCACATGGACAGACGCCACCCAAGGGTCACACCGAGAAAAGCGCTGACAGGCCGCTCAAAGGCGGCGAAATTCATTGCCGGCACCGTTCTGCTAATCAGTTCTGCGCTTGCGGGGGCGCAGGCGATCCTCGAGGGCGAACGCTTCCACCCGGTCACCAGCAATCAGGGCATGGTGGTGACCAGTCACACCCTGGCCACGGAAGTCGCCCTTGAAGTTCTAAAAGACGGCGGCAATGCCATTGATGCCGCTGTAACTGCCGGATTCGCCCTGGCCGTGACCCAGCCCCGTTCCGGCAATATCGGCGGCGGTGGCTTTATGCTATACGCACCCGGGGACGGCGGCGAAGTGGAAGCCATTGATTACCGGGAAAAAGCCCCGGCTGCTGCCACCGAAACCATGTTCCAGGATGACAGTGGCGAAGTGGTGCAGAATCGCAGCCGGTTCACTCACAAGGCAGCCGGCGTACCGGGTACTGTGGCCGGGCTGGCGATGGCGCTGGAGCGACACGGCACCCTGACGCTTGAACAGGCCCTTGGCCCTGCCATCAAACTGGCCCGTGACGGCTTTGTCGTACCTTCCCGTTTCACCGAAGGGTTGGAGCAGGCCCGTGACCGCCTGACCCGATGGCCTGCCACTCTGGACACCTTCTATAAAGAGGACGGCTCCGCCTGGCAGCCCGGCGAACGCTTTGTTCAGCCGGACCTGGCCAACACCCTGGAACGCATCGCCAATCGGGGTATCCGGGATTTTTACGAGGGTGAAACAGCGGAACTGATCGTTGCCGAGATGCAGCGCAATGACGGACTGATCACCCTGGACGACCTGCGCAACTATCAACCGGCGGTCCGTGAGCCCATCCATGGCACCTATCGTGACCACGACATCTACTCCATGTCGCCGCCCTCCTCCGGCGGCACTCACATTGTCCAGATCCTGAATATTCTTGAAGGCTATGATATGGCGGCGATGGGACACAACTCCGCCGCCGCGATTCATCATATGGCGGAAGCCATGAAGCTGGCTTACGCCGACCGGGCAAATTTCCTGGGTGATACGGATTTTGTGGACGTACCGCTGACAGGCCTGACCAGTAAAGATTACGCAGAAGAGCTACGCGGTGGCATCAATTCAAGACGCGCGCGGCCATCTGCAAAAATTCAGGAAGGCACCCCCGGGGCTTATGAGAGCCCGGAAACCACCCACTTTTCCATTGTGGACCGCTGGGGCAATGCGGTTTCCAATACCTACACCATCAATTTCAGTTACGGCTCCGGCATCACCGTTGCTGGCGCCGGCTTTCTGCTGAACAACGAGATGGACGATTTTTCCGCCAAACCCGGCGAGCCCAATGCCTACGGACTGATCGGCGGCGAAGCCAATAAAATTGCCCCGGAAAAACGCATGCTCAGCTCCATGTCCCCCACCATTGTTCGCCGCAACGGGCAGAACTATCTGGTGACGGGCAGCCCCGGCGGCTCACGGATCATCACCACAACCTTGCAGGTACTGATGAATGTGATTGACCATGGTATGAACATTCAGTCAGCCGTCAGCGTGCCCAGAATTCATCACCAGTGGCTACCGGATGAGATCCGGATTGAACAGGGCATCAGCCCGGACACGGTCCAGAAACTCGAGTCCATGGGCCATAAGGTAATTCCGGGGAGCGCCATGGGGGCCATCCAGAGCATACTGATCAACGACGAAGGCACTCGCCATGGCGGCGCAGACCCCAGGCGCAGCACGTCATCCGCGATGGGTTATTAGTAAACGGGTTATTGATGTTTGGAGGGAGGCACCATGTATCTTTCAGTACAGCTCAGCTGCTATCCACTGGCCGATGATTACAAGCCACCGATTCTTGCGCTGATCGAACGCCTGGAAAAAAGCGGCCTGGAGGTCTACCCCGGCCGCATGAGTACGGAAATGTTCGGCGAATACGATGAAGTCATGAAGGTGCTTTCAGACACCATGAAGTGGTCTTTCGAGACCTACGGCAAAGCGGTGTTCGTGGCCAAGATCATGGAAGGCGATCGTCGGCCACGATAACCGGCTCGGGCCGCTTTTTACTCCGGCGTTATTTTCAGAAGGCGACCATTGTCGCTGTCAGTTAACAGATAAATGGCACCATCCGGGCCGGTGCGAACGTCCCGGATGCGCTCGCCGATTTCCTCGAACAGAACGCCCTGTTCCGTTGCCTGACCGTTCTCGAGGCTGACACGGTGAACCTTCTGCGTCACCAATCCGCCCACCAGCAAGTCGCCTTGCCATTGGGGGAACAGGTCGCCGTTGTACACCGCCATGCCGGAAGGCGCGATGGACGGCGTCCAGTGCAGCAGCGGTGGCTCAATGCCTTCACGCTCGGTAAAAGGCGTGACGCGCGCGCCGGTATAATCCAGCCCGTGGGTAGTAATCGGCCAGCCATAATTGCCACCCGGTTTAATGGCGTTGATTTCGTCGCCACCCCTGGGGCCATGTTCGTGGGCAATCAGCAGTTCCCGCTCGCTGTCGTATACCAGTCCCTGCACATTGCGGTGACCGTAGCTGTAGATCTCGCCCTGGTACTGGTCGCTGCCGGCATAGGGATTGTCTTCCGGCACACTGCCATCCGGATTAAGCCGAACGATACTTCCGATATGGTTTTCCCGCCGTTGGGCCTGTTCCCGGTAATCAAAACCGTCCCCGAGAGTCATGATCAGAGTGCTATCTGGAAGCCACGCCAGGCGGCCGCCGTAATGGGCATTCCCCTCTTTGGCAGGCTCAACCCGGAAAATCTCAGTAACGTTTTCCAGGCCCCGGCCATTATCGCCTAGCTCTCCCCTGGCCAGACAGGCGTGATTAGCCTGGCTGGTGCCGCAGGCGTAGCTCAGATAGACCATTCGGCTCTGCTCGAAATCGCGAGCGGGCAGAACGTCGAACAAGCCGGCCTGGGCAGAGGCAAACACCTCCGGCAAACCCTCCAGCGGGTCCGGCTGCAGTTCACCGTCGGCATTCAGCATCCGCAATCTGCCCGGCCGTTCGGTCACCAGCATTCGACCTTCCGGGAGAAAGGCCAGCGACCAGGGATGCTCCAGACCGTCGGCCAGGGTTTCTATCTGATAGCCGGAATGCTCATCCGCCAAGGCCTCTGGCTGCGGCAAAGCCAGGCCGCCCGCTAGCAGAAGTGCCATGGCAGGCATTGCTGAAAGCCCGCCGCCACGGCGAACCAGTCCGGTCACCAACGCCGCAAACAGCCAGCCAGCGACTGCCGCTGCTATCAGCATAGTGACTAGCCCTCCCGCTTCCCGCGTCGCGGCGATCAGCGTGGGCATGGGCGCCAGTGTGTTCACCAGCTCCAGGGTCACCCAAAGCCCCACGGCAGCAGCAAGCGGATACAGCACTAGTCGGCTGACCAGACCCGTTCGCCTGACCACAAATGCAGCAACGGCCTGGGAAAACAGAAAGCTGGCCCCAAACAGAATGGCGTAAATCGGCGCAAAGTTGGCCAGGTCCTTCATGCTAGTTTCCAGCCGGGTGCCCAGCCCAATGTCCACCCCCAAAGCTTCAAGTGCCTGAAGGTTAAACTGGGTCTGCACCAGGCTGCCGAGTACCGAGCCCGCCACAAGCGCAACGATGAAAGCCAGACTCACCTTCCACCAGGTCACAGGTGCTGCCATGGTTTCCTCACGAGTGTCCGAGTTCGGCGGCCAGTTTGTCCTGGGTTCTGTCTTCAAAATCGCTGGCGTTATGGCGCTCATGCAACTGCTTTTCCGGGGCGCCCCAGGTGCGATTTACCATCAATCCACGTTTCACCGCTTCCCGCTCGCCAATCTCATCCGCCCAACGCATCACGTTCTTGTAGGTATGAGCCTCGAGGAATTCGGCGGCGTCGTACACATGGCCCTTAACCAGGGCGCCATACCAGGGCCAGATCGCCATATCGGCAATGGTGTATTCGTCCCCTGCGATGTAGCGGTTATCTGCTAACTGGCGATTCAGCACGTCCAACTGACGCTTTACTTCCATGGTGTAACGGTTGATGGGGTATTCGTATTTCTCCGGCGCGTAGGCGTAGAAGTGCCCGAAGCCACCGCCCAGGAAAGGCGCGCTGCCCATCTGCCAGAACAGCCAGTTCAGGGTTTCGGTTCTGCCGGCAATGTCCTTGGGCAGGAATTCACCAAATTTCTCCGCCAGATACAACATCATGGAGCCGGACTCGAAAATTCTCAGGGACGGCTTGACGCTCTGGTCCACCATGGCCGGAATCTTGGAGTTGGGGTTGACCTCCACAAAGCCGCTGCCGAACTGGTCACCGTCCGGAATCTTGATCAGCCAGGCGTCGTATTCCGCTTCAGTAATGCCTTTTTCCAGCAGCTCTTCCAGAAGAATGGTCACCTTCACACCATTGGGCGTGGCCAGGGAATAAAGCTGGAACGGATGCTCTCCGACGGGAAGCTCTCTTTCATGGGTAGGTCCGGCAATTGGCCGGTTGATCTTGGCAAACTGTCCGCCGCTTTCGGACTCCCATTTCCAGACCTTTGGTGGCGTGTAGGTGCTGTCGCTCATAATGCTATCTCCGGTTCCGGCATGCGCAGACGCATGGGTAAGTTAAGGTTCATTCCTAGTCTACGATGGATTCTGGCGATTAGTGTTCCTCAGAGGTGCTCTTATAAGCAAAATGCCCCGAGTCTTTCCCGGGGCATTTTGTACTCAGAAAATTATTTGCAATTGCACTCTATGCGTTAAAAGCCTCATCCGTTCGCGCCGCCATGATGAAATCATTTTTGTGAAGCCCATGAATTTCGTGACTCCACCAGTGCACAGTGACCTTCCCGTACTCCAGGACAATGACCGGATGATGGTCCACTTCTTCCGCCAGGTCTCCTACCCTGTTGGTGAATGCTTGGGCTTGGGCAAAATTTTTGAGTTTGAACGTTCGTTTTAGCTGTTCCTCACCGTCGACTTCGACAATCTCCCAGTCAGGAACATTCGCGCCCAGCGACTGCTTTTCCTCTTTCGTCGCTTGCGGTGCACCGGGGCTGCAAGCCTCGCACTTTTGCTTCGACAGGTCGCTCATTTCATTCTCCTTTTCAGTGCATGCGAGTTACACCACAAATGTGGACGCTAGCAGCTTCTTTATCAACCGTCGCCTGAAGCTCCTGATTGTTAGGAATCCTGAGTTTTCAAGGCTATGTGACCGGCAAAGACTACAATTTCGGCCTGATGAACGGCGATATCAGCGTAACCTTGAATGTGCCATGGGAGCAAAACGAAAGAGTCAAACCCTATGATAGAGCTTTAGCAAAAACAAAAACGGCTCCAAAAGGAGCCGTTTTAGAAATCTCATCAAGATCAGGCTTTTCGTTTAGCCATCCCAATCAAGCAAACCAGGCCAAGCCCAAGCAGTGCCAGGCTACCTGGCTCGGGAACAGTTACTGGAGTTCCTCTGCCAAATAGTTTGATGTTAGACAAACCGCCGCCGGTACCAGAATTCACCTGATAACTCCAGGTTCCGCTGGTTGCATTGGATGCCAGCTCCCAAGCCCAGGCATCGGGTGCGCCACCGCCCTGACCGACATGCATGGAAACAACTGCTTCGCTATAGGTATCCCAAAAGCTGTCTGCAATTGCCCATTCACCGTTGACCGGCGAGCTACCAAATGATCCTGAAATTACATCGATGGTGAAAAAACTGTCAGAACCTGCACCAGTTAACTCGCCTGCGTATGTCCACGAGTCGCCGGGGAACAACCCGTCGATATCACCTTCGTTGTTGAAATTTGTACCATCTTCATAAATGCAGGTGGTCGCGTCAGAAAACGTTGCGGTGCGGTCAGGCGCACCACAGGTATCCCCGGTGACTGTTATAGGAGCAGCCAGAGCGTTTGCGGAAAGAGTCGCCAAAAACATACTTACCACGAGAGAACCGATCGCTTTCATTTTCCTTTTCCTTTTCTTCCGAATGCAGTGTCGTCAATGAGATTTGACAACTAGCTTACATGCAGCATTTTTTGAGCCAGTTTCCAGCATTCCTTGCGTGGCAGGAAGTTAATAAGTTCCAAGGATGACTTTCGGTGCTGACGTGTAAATGAATCCGACACCTATCAGCCCAGAGGTATCGAGCCACGTTGATAATATCCGACAACTGTACCGCTAATGAGATTGCCCTGAGGCAACCGCCTTAGAAGGCCTGCAGAATCAGGCTGTCCCGCATGCACCTTAGGTGTCTTTTGACAGGCCAGGTCTTGGCACCAACATAATCGCTGCAATCCAGGATGGACTCTTTATACAGTGTTATATACAGTACTGTTAAGGTGTGCCAACAGCCAAGAAAACATAGCCATATTTAAACAATATTTCAGGAATTCTCCCATGAGCAACATTCTGAACACCCTGATGCAGAGCGACCGCATCTGGCAGGGCCGCAGGCACAGGCAGAGCACTCAGCCGGCAGAACCAACCGGCTACCAGGTGCTGGACAACCAGCTTGGCGGTATTGGCTGGCCCCGGGGAGCGCTGAGCGAATGCCTGCTGGATGCCAGCGGTATCGGTGAGCTGCATCTGCTGCTACCACTGATAAAAAAACTGACGGGCAACGGCAGAACCGTATTCTGGTTGAATCCGCCTCACACACCCTATGCCCCGGCACTGGCACGGGAAGGCGTTGATCTTGACCAGATTGTGGTGATTCACACCCGTGACCAGGGCGATTTCCTGTGGACACTGGAAAACTGCCTGCGTTCACCGGTCACCGGCCTGGTCATGGCCTGGCCGGGCAAGCTGATGTCCCGGGATATAAGGCGCCTGCAGCTAGCCGCAGAAGCAGGCAGCAACGTCTGCGTGCTGTTCCGCGAACGCCGGTTTGCCGACCAGAACTCCCCGGCCGCACTGCGTCTGGACCTGGAACCGGACCAACATCAGAACCTGAACATCAACATCATTAAAAGACGTGGCAGCTGGCCCGGCCAGCACTGCTCGCTGACCATGAAGCACCGGGCGGACCTATCTTTCTGCGAATCACCCCGCGTGGTTCAGGGGCCCTGGCCGGATTCGAGGCGCTGATCTCAATATGCTCTGGCTGTATCTGCACTTCCCTCACCTGTTGCTGGATCACCTTCGCCGCTCCAATGGCTCTCATGAAAGCCAAGATGCCCTGGTAATCGTGGAAGGTGTCGGCCATAAAGTCATTCAGGCATGCCCCACCGCAAAGGAACAGGGTGTACGGACGGGCATGCGCCTGAAAACCGCCCTGAGCCTGAGCCCGCAACTGCACATTGTCCGGGCAGACGAGCAACAGGAAACCCGGATTCTGGAAGATCAGGCCCGCTGGCTTTACCGTTATGCGGCTTATATCGTCCCAATGCCGCCTAACGGCATACTGGCCGAAATTGGTAGCCTGCAGAAACTGTATGGCGGCCTGCCGGCAGCCTGGCAGACCGTTGAGCAGGGTCTGAATGAACGGCAGCTCAACGCCTGGGTTGCTATCGGGCATACCCCCCTGGCGGCACAGCTGATCGCAAGAACCGGCCAGGGCGAATGCACCGCCGATACCGGGCACATCATGCGCGCACTGGGTCGGCTTTCACCCCAGGAAGCAGGCTTCGAAGAAAAAACCTGTATTCGACTTCGGCGTCTGGGCCTGGACACACTGGGAGAAGTTTTCAGCCTGCCCCCCGCAGACCTGGCAAAACGGCTATCCCCGGAAGTGCTGGCCCGGATCCAGAAAATCCAGGGCACGCGACCCGACCCGCAAACACCCTGGCAGCCACCCCATCGGTTTCATCAGCAGACGGATTTTGTACAGGACATCGAACACTCCCAGGGGCTGCTGTTCCCGCTCCAGCGCATGCTTCAGGAACTGGAAGACGACCTGTGCTGGCGGCAGCAGGATACCGACAGCCTGTTGCTGATCCTGCAGCACCGGCACCAGGAGCCCACCCGCCTGCGCATTCGCACATCCGGCCCCGAACATCGGGCAGAGGCTTTTCTGAAACTGGCCCAGATACGGTTTGAACAGCACCCCCTGCGGGCACCGGTTACCGCAGCCATTCTATCGGTAAAGCGCTTTATCGGGCGGGAAGCACCGGATGAACAGGATCTGCTGGGAGACACCCAGGATCTCAACGAAGCCTGGCATACCCTGATCAGCCGCCTGCAGGCTAGGCTCGGCAGCGATTCACTGACCCAGCTATCGCCCCAGGCAGATCATCGACCGGAGCGGGCATGGTCCGCTTCCGAGGTAATCCGGACCAGCCGGCGGGCATCGTCTGATGAACTGGCCCGGCTGCCCCGTCGCCCACTCTGGCTTTTGAAAGGTCCGCAACCACTGACACAGGCCCCGGCTAGCTGGTTCTCGGGCCCGGAACGAATCAGCGGCGGCTGGTGGGACGGTGAACGGGTACACCGGGATTACTACATCGCCCAACTGCACACCGGCCAACTAGCCTGGGTATTTCACGATGCCCGCAGTGGCTGGTTTGTTCACGGATGGTTTGGCTGATGGCTGATGTATCAGAAAGCGGCGCCGCTTATGCTGAGCTTTTCTGCTTCAGCAACTTCACTTTTCTGACCGGCGCCTCCCACCCCCACGAACTGTCAGAACAGGCACTGGCATTGGGCTATCAGGCACTGGCAATTACCGATGCCTGCTCGGTGGCGGGTATTCCCAGGGCCTGGGCTGCCGTTAAAGACCAGCCCATCAAACTGATTACCGGAAGCTGGTTCAGTCTGGAAAACGCACCGCCCGGGGCGGCTATACCCTGCTTTATCCTGCTGGCAAAAACCCGGAAAGGCTATGGCCAGCTTTGCCAGCTGATCACCACCGCCCGCCGCCGGGCCGATAAAGGCCAGTACCGGCTGTTTGCAGCCGATGTGGAAACCCAAAACCTGGGTGACTGCCTGTGCCTGTGGTTGCCCCCCTCACCCAATGAGGCCGATGCCGACCAGGCCCTGGCCTGTGGCCAGTGGCTTCACCGCCTGTTTGACCCGGGGTTCTGGATTGCTGCCTCCCGCTGCTTGGAATCCGGCGAGAAACAGCAACTGGATCGGGTGCGCTGGCTGGCCGACCACCTGCGCTGCCCCATTACCGCTGTGGGTGAAGTACATATGCACAGCCGGGAACGACAGCCACTTCAGGATGTACTGACTGCCCTCAGGAGCCACACCACCCTTGAAAACGCGGGCCACTGCCTGTTCCAGAACGGCGAACGTTACCTGCGCCCACTGCCGGTGCTGGACAGACTTTTTCCCGATGCCTGGCTGAAAGAAACCCTCACCATCGCTAACCAGTGCACCTTTGAACCCGGCAGCCTGCGCTACGAATACCCCCCGGACCTGGTACCGGATGGCGAAACCCCGGCCGCTTATCTGAAACGCCTGACCCGCGAGGGTGAACAACGGCGCTATCCGCAAGGTACCCCCCTGAAAGTTCAGGGGCTGATCCGTAAAGAACTGGCCCTGATTTCAGAAATGGCCTACGAGCACTATTTCCTGACCATCCAGGATATCGTCGCCTTTGCCCGCAGCCAGGACATTCTCTGCCAGGGCCGGGGTTCCGCCGCCAATTCTGCGGTCTGCTACTGCCTTGGTATTACCGAGGTCAATCCCGCCAGGGTTGAGCTGCTGTTCGAGCGCTTCATCTCCAAAGACCGCAACGAGCCACCGGATATCGACGTGGATTTCGAGCACCAGAGGCGCGAAGAAGTCATCCAGTACATTTACCGACGTTACGGTCGAGAACGGGCAGCACTGGCGGCAACGGTGATCCGCTACCGGCCCAAAAGCGCCATTCGTGATGTGGGCAAGGCGCTGGGATTCGACCCGGCGCTGGTGGAACAGCTACTGGACGGCATTGACTGGCGGGATAAAGCCACTGACTGGCGCCAGCAGATTCTTGACAAACACCTGACCCGGAACCCGAAAACCGCCGACCAGTTTTTCATTCTGGTGAACACCCTGCTCGGATTTCCCCGGCACCTGTCCCAGCATGTGGGCGGCTTCGTTATCAGCGCCGGGCCTTTGGCTGACCTGGTGCCGGTGGAAAACGCCGCCATGGCGGATCGCACCGTGATTCAGTGGGATAAAGAGGACCTGGAAAGCCTGGGCCTGATGAAAGTGGACGTACTGGCTCTGGGCATGCTGTCCGCCATTCGCCGGGCACTGGAACTGGTCAGCGAACAGAAAGGCGAGACCTTCACCATCCAGGACGTGCCCCAGGAAGACAGAGCCACCTACCAGATGCTCCAGCAGGGCGACAGCATTGGCGTATTCCAGGTGGAATCAAGGGCCCAGATCAACATGCTGCCGCGGCTGAAGCCCTCCACTTATTACGACCTGGTAGTAGAAGTAGCCATAGTCCGCCCCGGCCCCATCCAGGGCGACATGGTGCATCCCTACCTGCGCCGCAAGCACGGACTGGAACCGGTAGACTACCCCAACGATGCCATCCGAGCCGTTCTGGAACGCACACTTGGCGTGCCTATCTTCCAGGAACAGGTGATCAAACTGGCCATGGTCGCTGCCGGTTTTTCCGCCGGCGAAGCCGACAAACTTCGCCGCGCGATGGCAGCCTGGAAGTCCCACGGCGACCTTACACCTTTCCGGGAAAAACTGATGACCGGCATGCTCGAACGGGGCCACGACGAAGATTTTGCGGAACGCCTCTATCAGCAGATTTGCGGCTTCGGCGGCTACGGCTTCCCGGAATCCCACGCTGCCAGCTTCGCCCTGCTGGTGTACGTCTCCGCCTGGATCAAATGTCACTACCCGGCTGCGTTTTACTGCGCCCTACTGAACAGCCAGCCAATGGGGTTCTACTCCCCTGCCCAGCTGGTACAGGACGCCCGCCGCCATGGCGTGGTGGTACTTCCACCTGACGTGAACCACAGCCAGCCCAACCACACCCTTGAAGGGCCGGAACTGAACCTGCGGCTAGGCCTGCGGCAGATTCAAGGCCTCTCCGGGGAAGGCGCAAAACGGCTATGCCAGAACCGCCCTGCTGACGGCTATCGCAGCACGGATGAGGTTCGACGACTTGCCGGCCTGAACCAGCGCGACATGGAACTGCTGGCAGGCGCCAATGCCATGCCGGATTTCACCGCCAACCGCCACCAGGCCTACTGGCAACTGCTTGACCATGAACAGCCAAGCGCTCTGTTTGCCGCCGACGCAGCACCGGCTTACGCCGCGAACATCTGCCATCAGCTTCCCGAACCCACCGAAGGCCAGAACATCCTGGCCGACTACGCCAGCCAGGGACTCACATTGCAGCGACACCCCCTTGCCCTGCTCCGCGAACAGGGCCACCTCCGTTTCTGTTACACGTCAGAACAGCTTAAAGACATCAGGCCAGGCGTTCCGGTTCAGGTTGCCGGCCTGGTCACCGGCCGCCAGCGACCGGGCACCGCTTCGGGCGTCACCTTTGTGACTCTGGAGGATGAAACCGGCAATGTAAACGTGGTGGTGTGGCTGGCTACGGCCCGTAAGCAACGTAAGCCATTGCTGACTGCGCGTTTGCTGCATGTGAAAGGTGTGCTGGAAAGACAGGGGGATATTGTTCATGTAATGGCGGGGAAGCTTGTGGATCTTAGCCATCTGATTAACAGCTTGCCGGTTCATGCCAGGAATTTTCACTAGACACAAAAAACCCTGCACAGAGGCAGGGTTTTCGACACTCCGAAGTAATGATCAGCCCAAAAGCTTGATCATCACACCGGCAGCTACCGCAGAGCCGATAACGCCGGCCACGTTCGGGCCCATCGCGTGCATCAGCAGGAAGTTCTGCGGGTTGGCTTCCAGGCCAACCTTGTTGGATACCCGCGCTGCCATCGGCACCGCAGACACCCCGGCAGAACCAATCAACGGGTTGATGGGCTCCTTAGTGAACTTGTTCATCAGCTTCGCCATCAGAACACCACAGGCGGTACCAACACCAAAGGCGACAATGCCCAGTCCCAGGATACCGAGGGTCTGGCCATCAAGGAACTTGTCTGCCACAAGTTTGGAACCGACCGACAGACCAAGGAAAATGGTCACGATGTTGATCAGTGCGTTCTGGGCCGTATCGCTAAGGCGCTCAACCACGCCACATTCGCGCATCAGGTTGCCGAAGCAGAACATACCCAGCAGAGGCGCCGCGTCCGGCAGGAACAGCACCACGGCAATCAACACGACCAGTGGAAAAACAATCTTTTCCTTCTTGCTCACCGGACGCAGCTGTTCCATCTTGATCGCGCGTTCCTTCTTGCTGGTCAACGCTTTCATGATCGGTGGCTGAATCATCGGAACCAAGGCCATATATGCGTAGGCAGATACCGCAATTGCGCCGATCAGATGCGGTGCCAGAACACTGGACACATAGATCGACGTAGGGCCGTCTGCACCACCAATGATACCGATAGCCGCCGCTTCCAGAATGGTGAATTCCAGAATGCCCAGCCAGTCCAGCAACGCCGCACCGATGACGGTGCCGAAGATGCCAAACTGGGCCGCCGCACCCAGCAACAACGTCTTCGGATTAGCCAGCAGCGGGCCAAAGTCTGTCATTGCGCCCACACCCATGAAGATCAGCAGCGGCCCGATGGTGCTGCCGATAACCACGGTATAGAAGTTGTACAACATGCCGTTACCGTAGCCGTTGTCTTGGGCAATCGAGTTAGCGGCGCTGACGGCAGAATAGCCTGCATCATTGTAGGCCATCTTGAATGCTTCCTTGACTTCCGGCGTTACCGCCTGGCCTGCCTGATAGGCAACATCAAGAGCGCCCGCCAAGGCCGCAAGGACCTGGGGTTTGGCAAAATGGATAGCATTTTCAGCCGCCGACAGGGCAAGCCCGGCCTCCGGAATATTAGCCAGAATACCGCCGAAACCGATGGGTACCAGAAGCAAAGGCTCAAACCCCTTGCGGATCGCAAGGAACAGTAGAAGAAGGCCGACGGCGATCATCACCACCTGGCCGAGCTCGATATTGAACAGGCCACTACCTGTCCAGAGTGTCATTAATTTTTCCATGGAATGCTGGCCCTTATCCGATTGTCAGCATTTCATCACCAACGGACACGGCATCACCGACCTTGATGAAGACTTCGCCGATGGTACCGGCCTTGGGTGCACGAACTTCGGTTTCCATCTTCATGGCTTCGAGGATGATCATTACATCGCCCTCTTCAACCGCGTCGCCGGGGCTGACCAGTACCTTGAAGATGTTGCCACCCAGGGGTGCCGGAACGGGTTCACCTTCTCCCGCAGCCGGTGCTGGCGCGGCAGAAGAGCCTCCAGCCTGACCACCGGCACTGGAACCGTCGCCGCCCTGAATCTGGGTGATTTCACCGCCTTCACTGACCGCAACCACGTATTCCTTGCCGTTGACTTCCACGGTGTAGGTTTCCGGGCCGCCGGCTTTCGCTGGCGCGGAGGCCGCAGCTGCGCTTTCAGCCGTCGGAACGGGCTCGAAGGCATCCGGGTTGCCGCGATTTTCCAGGAATTTCAGACCAATCTGCGGGAACAGAGCATAGGTCAGAACATCGTCGATCTCGTTTTCGGCGAGTTTGATATCCTTTTCTTTTGCGATCTGCTTCAGTTCGTCAGTCAGCTTGTCCATTTCCGGCTCAATCAGATCCGCCGGGCGACAGGTAATGACTTCTTTGCCATCCAGAACCCGCTCCTGCAATTCCTTGTTCATGGGAGCCGGCGCAGCGCCGTACTCGCCTTTCAGAATGGCAGAGGTCTCTTTGGAGATGGACTTGTAGCGCTCACCGGTCAGCACATTAAGTACCGCCTGGGTACCAACGATCTGTGACGTTGGCGTGACCAGCGGGATGAAGCCCAGGTCTTCGCGTACTTTGGGGATCTCATCCAGTACCTGGTCAAACTTGTCACCAGCATTCTGTTCTTTCAGCTGGTTTTCCATGTTGGTCAGCATGCCGCCCGGAACCTGAGCGATCAGGATGCGGGAATCGGTTCCCCGCAGGCTGCCTTCAAAACGGGCATACTTCTTGCGCACTTCACGGAAATAACTGGCAATTTCTTCAAGCAGGTTCAGGTCGAGACCGGTATCGCGGTCTGTGCCTTCAAGAATCGCAACCACGGCTTCAGTGGGCGAATGGCCGTAGGTCATACTCATTGAGGAAATGGCCGTATCGACGTTGTCGATGCCGGCTTCAGCGGCCTTGATGGCCGTCGCGGTGGACATACCGGTGGTCGCATGGCACTGCATGTGAATTGGTATATCCAGCTCTTTCTTCAGACGACTGACCAGATCGAACGCCACGTAGGGCTTCAGAATACCCGCCATATCCTTGATAGCGATGGAATCAGCGCCCATTTCGGCCACTTCTTTGGCCATATCCACCCACATCTCAATGGTGTGAACCGGGCTGGTGGTATAGGCGATGGTGCCCTGCGCATGCTTGCCGGTTTTCTTCACGGCCTTGATGGCGGTCGCCAGGTTTCTCGGATCATTCATGGCGTCGAAGATACGGAATACATCAACACCACTTTCAGCGGCACGATCACAGAAACGCTCTACCACGTCGTCGCCGTAGTGGCGATAGCCCAGAAGGTTCTGCCCGCGCAACAGCATCTGCTGCTGGGTATTGGGCATGGCCTTCTTCAGTTCGCGAATCCGCTCCCAGGGATCTTCGCCGAGATAGCGAATGCAGGCATCAAATGTGGCACCGCCCCAGGATTCGAGAGACCAGAAGCCAACCTTGTCGAGCTTCTCGGCAATGGGCAGCATGTCATCAAGGCGCATACGGGTCGCCAGCAGGGACTGGTGAGCGTCACGCAGGATAACATCCGTAATCCCTAACGGTTTCTTTGTGTCAGTCATCGTGTCAGCCTTCTGTTTAAAGGTTCTAATCTGTCACCGGGTCACTTCTTGTGGCGCGACCGGTATTGTGCAATGGCTTTTTTAATGGCTTCGGCGGTGTCAGGATCTACCGACGGAGATGCCGAAGATTTTGCACGTGGAGTTCTGGTCGGAGTAGCCGGTTCTTCAGGACTGAACCGGAGGACCAGTTTTGACATGAGCAGGGTTGCGAACACCAGAATAATCAGGAACACGAACACAAACCCCATGCCTGCGACCATCAGATCGACCGCTTGTGACATCAGTTGCTCATTCATACCGAAAAGCTACCTGTTTTGAGTGTTGATTTCCCCGAACCCCGGACTGGCAAAGGCCTGATCCTTTAGGAGAAGCCCGCCCCGAGCAGTTCGAGAGGCAAAATCCCGCGTAATTTACCGTTTTCCGTTGCAGTGAGCAAGCTGATGACATCTTTCAATAAGGGTTTTCCGAGCAGGGATATCCGGATTCATGCATACCGGACACGCATTTTACGCCCCTTGATCCGCCCGGTTTCCAGGCGTTTGAGCGCCGTCGCTGCAGACGCTTTTTCTACCGCAACGAAGCACTGGAAATCGAACAGGTCAATTTTTCCGACGGCACTGCCGGGAAGGCCGGCCTCGCCGGTCAGCGCCCCCAACACATCCCCCGGCCGCACCTTGTCTTTGCGGCCACCGGCGATACATAAGGTCTTCATCGCGGGGGATGTCGGCCTGATTGGCGTGGCCAGTAAATCGGAGGTCTCGCGCCAGTTCACAGGGCTGTTTCGCTGGGCTTCCAGACGGTTGATCTTGTGGGACTGCGCCGGAGTGCAGAAGGTTACTGCAAGGCCCTGCTCCCCTGCCCGTCCGGTTCGACCGATACGGTGAGTGTGCACCTCGCTGTCACGGGCCGGCTCGACATTCACCACCAGTGGCAAAGACTTGATATCCAGACCGCGAGCGGCGACATCGGTTGCGACCAGTACTGAACAGCTTTTATTACCGAATCTGACGAGCACGCTGTCGCGATCCCGCTGCTCCAGATCACCGTGAAGGGCCAGCGCGAAAAATCCAGAGTCGTTCAGGGCAGCGGCTATCTCATCGCATTGCTGCTTGGTATTGCAGAACGCAATGCAGGAATCCGGCTGATGCCGGGACAGGAGCGAACACAGGGCATCAACCTGTTGGCCCGGCGCCAGCTCGTAGAACTCTTCGGTAATATCTGACAGCACGGCTGCCTGTTCGATTCGTACGTCTGCGGGCGCCGTCTGATAACGCTCACTGAGCCCCCGGATCGCTTTCGGCCAGGTTGCCGAAAACATCAGCGTCTGCCGCTTTCCCGGTGTTTCGGCGATGATACTTTCAACGGCCTCTTCAAAGCCCATATCCAGCATTCGGTCCGCTTCATCCAGCACCAGCATCTTAAGGCGGCCAAGACGCAGGGTGCCTTTGCGCAGATGATCCTGAATCCTGCCGGGCGTTCCGACCACAATGTGAGCGCCATGGCTTAACGAGCCGATCTGTGGACCAATGGAAACGCCGCCACAGAGTGCAATAATTTTTACGTTGTCTTTGGCTCTTGCCAGTTCACGGAGTGATTTGGCGACCTGATCCGCGAGTTCCCGGGTCGGACACAGCACCAGCCCCTGAACCGAGAAGCTGGAGGCATCCAGACGCTCAACCATTGGAATACCAAAAGCAGCGGTTTTACCGCTACCGGTCTGTGCCTGAGCAATGACGTCTCCGCCCGCCAGCGCAGGAGGTAAAGCCGCTTCCTGAACCGGCGTAGGGTGATCAAAGCCCAGCTTTTCAAGATTGGCACGCATAGGTGCAGAGAGATCAAGCTGGCTGAACGACGGCATAAACAGAATTCCCGGTGTGATAGACAAAGAGCACTTCAAGGCAGATAGCTTCGACGTGGCGATATGGGTGCGTATAATTGCTTCATTCTACCAGAATTCGACCATTACACGGAGCTGTTATGCCATCCCTCCAGGATCAACTCTTGAAAGCCGGACTCGCCGATGAAAAGAAGGCCAAGGCGGTAAAAAATGAGAAACGAAAGCAGCGTAAGCAGCAGCCCAAGGGTACTGTGGAAGTCAGCGAATCCGAGCTTCGCGCGCGCCAGGCCCGGGAGGAAAAGGCCGAGAAAGACCGGCAGCTGAACCTGGCACGCCAGAAAGAAGCGGACAGAAAGGCTATCCAGGCACAGATCCGCCAATTGATTAATGCCAATCGCCTTGACCGGGCGGGTGGAGAGACGGCTTACCAGTTTGTGCATGACCGGAAGATCAAGAAGCTCTTTGTGACCGACACCATGGCTGATCAGTTGGCGCGGGGGCGGCTGGCCATTGTGCTGCTGAATGATTCTTATGAGGTTGTGGCTGAGGGTGTAGCGCGGAAGATTATGGAGAGGGATGAGTCAGCAGTCATTGCTCTTCATGAGCGCAAAGCAGACGATCAGGGGGATGATGATCCCTATGCGGGTTATGAAATTCCTGATGATTTGATGTGGTAAAACGGGGAGAAAAGGAGGATTTATCTTGAAAAATGGCGCGGCTGGGAGGATTCGAACCTCCGACCGCCTGGTTCGTAGCCAGGTACTCTATCCAGCTGAGCTACAGCCGCGCATCACACTGTCTGATCTATGACATAAGTCCGAAGACTTGCACTAAATGGCGCGGCTGGGAGGATTCGAACCTCCGACCGCCTGGTTCGTAGCCAGGTACTCTATCCAGCTGAGCTACAGCCGCGCGTCAACACTCTCAGATCAATTAATTCCCGGCGCCACATTCAATAATGGCGGAGAGGGAGGGATTCGAACCCTCGATACGCGCAATGCGTATGGCTCCTTAGCAGGGAGCTGGTTTCAGCCACTCACCCACCTCTCCTTGAGAACGGGGCGTATACTACCATAATTTTTCTGTTTTCATAGGGTTGACACAAGTTTTATCAGCTATTGCCGGGTTCCGGTTCCTCGGAGCCTTTCTCGCTCTGAATGCGCTGATAAATCTCTTCCCGGTGAACGGCCACTTCTTTCGGTGCATTCACACCAATGCGAACCTGGTTCCCCTTCACCCCAAGAACGGTCACGGTAATGTCGTCACCGACCATCAGGGTTTCGCCAACACGGCGAGTCAAAATCAACATGCTCTATACTCCCTTTGCGCAGACTTGCCTGCTTTGGCAAATGTATACTTTATATTTATATGGTGGGATCACTTGTCTATCAAAATCCGTATAAGAACCTAGGAATCGAGGCCTGGCAGGATTCTACAAATAATTCCCTTCTGTTATACCCGCGTCACTAACCGGTCAACCGGCTGCGATCAGGCTTCCTCCACCCCGGGCTTGTCCAGCTCAAAGGCACTGTGCAACGCCCGGACGGCAAGCTCAAGGTATTTCTCGTCAATTACGACTGAAATCTTAATCTCTGAGGTCGAGATCATCAGGATGTTGATCCCTTCATCTGACAGCGCGGCAAACATTTTGGTTGCCACCCCGGCGTGGGATCGCATGCCAACGCCAACAATGCTGACTTTGGCAATCTTGCTGTCGCCACTGACCTGACGGGCACCAAGCTCGTCAGCCACATTCTGGAGTATCGTCTGCGCTCGCTTGAAATCGTTCCGATGTACCGTAAAGGTGAAGTCCGTACGGTTATCGGCCCCCACGTTCTGAACAATCATGTCCACTTCTATGTTGGCATCACTAATCGGCTTCAGAATACGCAGCGCACTGCCAGGCGTGTCAGGTACACCGGCGATGGTGACCTTTGCTTCATCACGGTTAAAGGCAATGCCGGAGACAACCGGTTGTTCCATGACGTTTTCATCCTCAAGAGTAATCAGCGTGCCCTCGCCTTCTGCAAAGCTGGAGAGCACCCTTAAAGGCACATTGTATTTACCGGCAAATTCCACCGCACGGATCTGGAGCACCTTGGAACCAAGGCTGGCCATTTCGATCATTTCTTCGAAGGTAATCCGGTCCAGACGGCGGGCGCTGTCTACCACCCGCGGGTCCGTGGTGTAGACGCCATCAACGTCAGTATAGATCTGACATTCATCGGCTTTCAGCGCAGCTGCCAAAGCAACGGCGGTGGTATCAGAGCCACCGCGACCAAGGGTTGTGATACTGCCGCTTTCATCAATCCCCTGAAAGCCTGCAACCACCACCACGCGGCCGGCATTCAGATCCTCCCGCATGCGCTGCTCGTCAATCTGTTTGATGCGGGCCTTGGTGTGGCTACTGTCCGTCAGAATACGGACCTGGGAACCCGTGTAGGAGCGGGCTGCGCAGCCAATCTTCTGCAACGCCATGGACAACAGCGCAATAGTGACCTGCTCGCCGGTTGAGACCAGTACGTCCATTTCACGGGGCGTGGGCTCTTCCATAATCTCGTTGGCCAGCCCGATCAGGCGGTTGGTTTCGCCGCTCATGGCTGAAACCACCACCACCACTTCATGCCCTTCGCTGCGAAAGCGCGCTACCTTTTCGGCAACCGCCTGAATGCGCTCGGTGGTTCCCACCGAGGTACCACCGAATTTCTGAACCAAAAGCGCCATTATCTTTGCGATACCTTTATCAGCATCCGGGCTCACTACCCGGTGTATAAATCACAGGAATGATCTGCGAACTGAACAGGCCGGCGAGTATAAACCCAGACCCGACGTCAAAACAGACAGTTAACCCAGATTATTTTTTACCCACTCAGGAATGCCAGCCAGTGCGCCAGCCAGCTTTGACGGATCATTGCCGCCACCCTGAGCCATATCCGGTCGGCCGCCACCTTTGCCATCGACCTGACCAGAAAGATGCTTCATCAGGTCACCGGCCTTGATCCTGCCGGTCGCTGACTTGGTCACACCGGCAACCAGGGTTACTTTGCCATCCTCAACACTGGCCAGTACAACCACGCCCTCGCCCAACTTGTTCTTAAGCTGGTCAGCGGTTTCCATCAACGCCTTGCGATCCGCGCCTTCCATTTCTGCGGCGACCACTTTCAGGCCACCAACATCCACGGCCGACCCGGCAAGATCGGAACCTGCAGAGCTGGCCAGCTTCGCCTTAAGGGCATCAATCTCTTTTTCCAGCTGACGGTTGCGATCCAGGGTCTGCTGGACTTTTTCGATCAGGGATTCGCGGCTGCCCTTGACCAGTTTCGCTGCCTGGCGAAGGGTCTGCTCGGTTTCATCTACCCACTCAAGAGCGCCAAAGCCGGTGACCGCTTCGATTCGACGAACACCTGAGGAAATACCACTTTCAGAGGTAATCCGGAACAGGCCGATATCTCCGGTACGGCTGACATGGGTACCCCCACACAGCTCAACCGAATAGGCGTCAGTGCCCATGCTCAACACCCGCACCACATCGCCGTACTTTTCGCCGAACAGGGCCATGGCGCCTTTTTCCTGGGCCTTTTCCATGTCCGTAATTTCGGTCTGGACCGGCGTGTTCTCCAGAATCTGTTCATTGACCTGGCGCTCGATCTCCCGGAGTTCCTCGGGAGTCACGGGCTCGAAATGGGAAAAGTCGAACCGCAGCTTATCCGGGTCTACCAGGGAACCTTTCTGGCTGACGTGCTCGCCCAGTACTCTCCTCAGGGCGGCATGCAACAGATGGGTCGCGGAATGGTTTTTCTTCGTCCGCTCACGACGGGCATGATCAATGCGTGCATCCACTTCCAGCCCCGGGAAGAGTTCACCTTCGATCAGCGTTCCGATATGCAGGTGGTTTTCACCCTCTTTGCGGGTATCCGTTACCTTGAAGCGGCCACCGCTCCAGGTTAGCAGCCCGGTATCGCCTACCTGCCCGCCGGATTCCGCGTAAAAAGGTGTACGCTCCAGCACCACCACCGCCTCATCACCGGCTTCGGCTGCTTTTTCCGTGCCGTTAACCACAACCGTGCGAATTTTCTCATGGCCGTCGATGTGTTCGTAACCGGTAAACTCGGTTTTACCCTCGAACTTCATGCCAGCCGCGTTGTAGTCAATACCAAACTTGCTGGCGCCACGGGCCATTTCACGCTGGCGCTCCATGGCTTTTTCGTAGCCTTCATAATCCAGCGTCAGGCCGCGCTCACGGGCGATGTCGTTAGTGAGGTCAACCGGAAATCCGTAGGTGTCATAGAGGGTAAAAATGGTCTCGCCCGGGATCTCCGTGCCTTTGAGCTGGGCAAGGTCCTGTTCCAGCAGGCGCAGACCGTTATCCAGTGTTTTGGCAAACTGCTCTTCTTCCTGCAGCAGGATTTTTTCAATCTGCTTCTGGCTGCTGACCAGCTGTGGATAGGCGTCACCCATCAGTTCCACAAGCGCATTGGTCAGACGATAGAAAAAGGGCTTGGTGGCCCCCAGTTTGTTACCGTGACGGGCCGCGCGGCGAATAATCCGGCGCAGGACGAAACCGCGACCTTCATTGGATGGCATCACCCCATCGGCAATCAGGAAAGCGCAGGAGCGGATGTGATCCGCGACCACGCGCAGGGAGGCTTCGGTGGTCGGTACGCCGCCAAGAATGTCGGAGGCGGCCTTCAGCAGAGCCTGCATCAGATCGATTTCATAGTTGCTGTGAACGCCCTGTAGCACCGCAGTGATGCGCTCAAGGCCCATACCGGTATCTACAGAAGGCTTGGGCAGCGGCAGCATCTCGCCGTCAGCCTGACGGTTGTACTGCATGAAGACCACGTTCCAGATCTCGATGTAGCGGTCGCCGTCTTCTTCCGGGCTTCCCGGCGGGCCACCGGCCACATCGGGGCCGTGGTCATAGAAAATTTCGGTGCAGGGTCCACAGGGGCCGGTGTCGCCCATCTGCCAGAAATTATCGGATGCATAGGGCGCACCCTTATTGTCGCCAATCCGGATGATGCGCTCCGCCGGCACTCCAATTTCCTGGTTCCAGATATCGAAGGCTTCGTCATCAGAGGCGTAAACCGTCACCCAGAGTTTTTCTTCCGGCAGCCCCAGATTTTCCTTGCCGGTCAGGAAGGTCCACGCAAAATTGATCGCCTCGCGCTTGAAGTAATCGCCAAAGCTGAAGTTGCCAAGCATTTCGAAAAAGGTATGGTGCCGGGCCGTGTAGCCCACATTCTCGAGATCGTTGTGCTTACCGCCGGCGCGAACACATTTCTGCGAAGTCGTTGCGCGGGTATAGTCGCGATCTTCCCGGCCCAGAAAAACGTCCTTGAACTGGTTCATGCCGGCATTCGTAAACAACAACGTAGGGTCGTCTGCGGGCACCAATGAACTGCTCGGCACAATGGCATGGCCCTGCTTTTTAAAGAAATCCAGAAACGCCTGTCGCAACTCTGCGGTTTTCATAGCCCTTTGATACCTTTGTATATTACATGCGCTCGCAAATCCGCTACTCTAGCACACGCCGAGATCAGGAAAAACGTGAAACATCCCAGGAGACTCCATGCCCAGACGCTTTCATTCCGATGACGAACTGCTGGCACCCGCAACCTTTATAAAGCGGTTGATGGCGGTGGTTTATGACGGTCTGATCAGCGTTGCGGTTTTGCTGGTCACCACCTGGGCCTACACGATCGTCGCCGGTTATCTGATTGGCTGGGATAGGTACGAACAGATGGCCGAGGAGGGCTCGATTGGCGCCGACCCCGCTCTGACTTTCGTGCTGTTTCTGGTGCTCTATCTGTTCTTCGGTTATTTCTGGACCAGAACCGGCCAGACCCTGGGCATGCAGGCCTGGCGCATACGTGTCCAGAACCTGAACGGACTATCGGTTTCGTGGACCCAGGCATTGCGGCGGTACGTCGCTGCAGCCGCTATTCTTTTCGTTGCCTTGCTGGGCGCCTATTACCTGAATGCCGCTACCCTGTTTGTAACCATTCCTGCCATCGTGGCCCTGTTCTACCCCATTAACGGCCTGTCGCTAACGGATCGCGCTTCTGCCAGCATGGTCGCGGTAGTACCGAAAGCGTAATTCGAGCGCCGGCAAAACAAAGGGCTTAACCGGCCCGCCTCATCAGCGCAACGCCAACCACAGCATTGACTGCAATGGGCAACAGAATGGCAATAATCGGGTTAAACCCGAAAACCACGCTCATGGGCCCAAGCAAGTCCTGCATGTATTTGAACAGCAGCCCCACAATCAGCCCCGTGAACACTCTGAAGCCCATGGTTACCGACCGCAGCGGGCCGAAGATAAACGATATGGCCACCATCACCATCACCGCCGTTCCGAGCGGCATCAAAACCTTTTTCCAGAACGCCAGCCAGTAATTGGCCGCATTCAGCCCCTGTTCGCCAAGGTATCGGGAATAGGTAAACAGGCCGCTGATTGAAAGATCCTCCGGATCAACAATCAGTACACTGAGCACCTCCGGCGACAGGCCCGAGTCCCAGCGCAGCGACCGATGTTTCTCCTGGGAGGTTTCGCTGTCGCTGAGCTTTGTGGTGGTCACATCCTCAAGCCGCCAATGATCACCAAGATAGATTGCCCGCCTGGCAAAACTGGCCGAAATCAGCCAACGGTCGGCATCAAACTCGAACAGCGATACACCGTAGAGAACCCCGTTTGGCTGCACCGCATTCAAATGCATGAAGGTGTCCCCTTCCCGGTGCCAGATACCCGACGCCGAAGCGACATTTTCCCCGGCTCCCTGGGCCACCGCCTTCTGGCTCTGGGCCATGCGCTCGGCGGGCGGCGCAACGTATTCCCCGATAACAATACCCAGCAGCACCACGATCAAGGCCGGCTTCATGGCGGACCAGACAATACGTTTGAGAGAAACGCCAGCGGCGCGGATCACCGTCAATTCTGAAGAACTGGCCATGGATCCCAGACCCACCAGGCAGCCCATAAAGGCGCCCAGGGGGAGATAATCATAGATCCGTCGAGGCAGGGTCAGCAGAACGTACATCAGCGCTTCCAGGGTCTGATAACCGTTCTCTGTGTCTTCAAGTTCGGCAATGAAGGCAAAGATCAGGTCCAGCGACAGTACCACCACCATAACCAGGAACATGGCGCCGCCGACGGTGCTCATGACGTAGCGATCGATCTTATGCATGGCCACTGCCCTCCCGGATCAGCCGGCGCCTGTATAGCCAGGCGGGGCCAAACTGAAGCCAGGCGCCTAGCGCCAGGAACAGGGCATGCACCCACAGCAGCCCGATCCACTCCGGCACCTTGCCGTCCTCCAATGCGTCCCGGGCAACGATCAGCAGGCCAAGGTAGGTAATGTAAACCAGCATCGCGGGCAGCAGGTGGAAAAACCGCCCCTGCCTCGGGTTCACCCGGCTTAGACGCACCGCCAGCAGGGTCACAATGGGAACAATCAACGGCAGGGTGAATCGCCAGTGCAGCATGGCGCGGTGCTCCGGGTCATCGGAAGCCATCAGCGCCCGGGTGCTGAGCCCTTCTTCCAGCTCCTTGCTTCCAGCATCGCCGCTGCGAATTTTCAGACCATAGGCCTCGAAGCCGATCACATCGTAATTCAGGTCACCCGGCGAGCCCTCGAAACGGGCGCCGTCTTCCAGCACCAGAAACCGGCTTCCGGTTTCCTCATCAATCAGTTGGGAACCTTCCCGGGCAGTGATTATGGACACGCCCTCTCCCTCATTGCCGTATTCCGCAATAAACACCCCTTCCAGCCGGCGTTTGTCGTCGCTGAGCGCCTCGGTGTAGGTCACCCTGCCACCGGAGGACAGAGACTGGAATCGGCCGGGAGCGAGCATTTCAAATTCTGTGGCCTGGCGCTGCTCGTTGAAGATCTGTTCCACCTGCTTCATGCCCCAGGGCGACACATACAGACTCATGCCCCCTACCGCCAGCATGACCGGCAGGCTGGCCAGCAGGGTTTTTCCCAGCAGCTGTTTCTCGCTGACGCCACAGGCGAACAGCACCGTCATTTCGCTTTCAAGGTACATGCGGCCGTAGGCCAGAAGGATGCCGATAAAAAATCCGAGGGGGAGGATCAGCTCGAGAAAACCGGGGAAGCGATAGGCCATGATCTGGAACAGCACATCCCCGGCCAGTTCACCAGCGGCTGCTTCCGCCAGATACTTGATGAATCGCCCGCTCATGAAAACCAGCAGCAAAATGCCGGATACTGCCAGCATGCTGATAATCACCTGTCTGGCTAGGTAGCGGAAGACGATGCTCAATGCGGTCTCTCAGTAGCAGATACGACCGGAGTCGCTGGATTTCACGGTTCGCCGTATTCTATGTAACCTTGATGCTGAATGACAGTGCGGGTCGTTAACAAGCTGTCACCGCTTGATAATTCGAGTTCAAGACCCAATGCTATAAGCATTCGTCCAAATTCAAACTGATCAAGCTGATTAACCCGGAGAAGCCATGAATTTCACGCTGAGTAACAAGCCTGTTTCCGAAATCAAAGCTGACTGCCTCGTGGTTGCGCTGCCCGAGAAAGGCACCTGGCCCGCGTCCACCACCCAGGTAGATGAAGAGCTGGGCGGGTTGATTACTGCACTGCATAAAAGCGGCGACGCCACCGGCAAAAATGCCACCACAACGTTTGTGCCCCTGACCGGCCAGCCCTGGGGTCGGCTGCTGGTTGTCGGCACAGGGCCGGACAAGGACCGCACTGCTGCCAACTACCGCAAAGTCCTTCTCGCAGTTGCCGGGCAGGTTAAAGATGGCCCATCCAAGCACGTGGTTCTTGCAGTGGCAGACACGCCCGTTACCGGCACAGAGGCATCCTCTTCAGAAGCCGCGAAACTGAACCTCATCGGCCGCATTCTGGAAGACCAGAGCTACCGCTTCAGCGGCTTCAAGAGCGAAAAACTGCCAACACGCAAGCTCAGCAAGGTCACCGTTGTCAGCTCCGGCACCGGCAGGGCATTGAAAGACGCTTTCAATCTAGGGCTTGCCACCGGCCGCGGCATGAACCTGACCAAAGACCTGGGCAACACACCACCCAACGTCTGCCACCCTACATGGTTGGCCGAGCAGGCTGAAAAGCTGTCCAAGGATCACGACGTCATAAAAACCGAAGTCCTGGATGAGAAACAGATGAAGAAACTGGGCATGCACAGCCTGCTGTCCGTATCCGCCGGCAGCGCACAGCCTGCCAAACTGATCGTCATGGAATACCGTGGCGGCAAGTCCGACGAAAAACCCTATGTACTGGTGGGCAAAGGCATCACCTTCGACACCGGCGGCATCAGCCTGAAGCCCGGTGAAGCAATGGATGAAATGAAGTACGACATGGGCGGCGCCGCCGCAGTATTCGGTGCCATGCAGACCATTGCCGAAACCAAACCGAAAATGAACGTGGTAGCGGTAATCGCGGCCGCTGAAAACATGCCTAGCGGCACCGCCACACGCCCGGGCGACATCGTCACCTCCATGTCCGGCCAGACCATCGAAATCCTGAACACTGACGCCGAAGGCCGCCTGGTACTGTGCGATGCCCTGACCTACGTGAAGAAGTATGACCCGGAAGTGGTAGTGGACATGGCTACGTTGACCGGCGCCTGCATTATTGCCCTGGGCAGCCACGCCACCGGCCTGTTCAGCAACAACGACGCCCTGGCCAATGACCTGCTCGCCGCTGGCGAGCGTGCCGGCGACCGCGCCTGGCGCCTGCCAATCTGGGACGAATACCAGAGCCAGCTGGACAGCAATTTCGCGGATATGCAGAACATCGGTGGCCGCCCCGCCGGATCCATCACCGCCGCCTGCTTCCTGTCCCGGTTCACCAAGGACTACCGCTGGGCCCATCTGGACATCGCCGGCACCGCTTGGAATTCCGGCAAGGCCAAAGGTTCCACCGGCCGCCCGGTTCCCCTGCTGGTCGATTACCTGATGTCCAATGTCGGAAAATAATCCCGACGCAAAGGATGATCGGAACCAGTCCTACTGGTTCCACATCCTGTCCCAGAGCTCACCTGCCGCCCGTAACCTCCATGCCGCAAAGCTGGTCGACAAGGCCTGGCAGCAGGGAGACCGGGTGGGCATCGTCTGCGACACCATGCAACACGCCCAGGAACTGGACGACCTGCTGTGGAACTTCAGTCCTGATGCGTTTATTCCCCACAGCATTGTTCCCGATTCCTCAACCACCTGCACCGATCCCGTGGGTGTTCTGCTATGCCCGCCGGTTGCTGAGGACTGGGATACGGTAATCATTCTGTCAGAGACGCTTCCGGCGGATGCGGACCGGTTCAAACGACTGGCGCTGGTGGCTCATAATGATGAGACAGTGCTTGGGCAGGCGCGGTCGCATTTCAAGCAGTTAAGGGCGCTTGGGATTGAGGCACGGGTGCATGATCAGAGGAAGCGCGGGTAGGTTCGCCGGACTGTAGAGGAGCATGTATAATCGTGCGTCTCAAATTTCCCCTGCGAAACAACCAAACGGCACCAGAAGACACCCATGGAAAAAACCTACCAGCCAGAAAACATTGAGCGCCAGTGGTACGAAAACTGGGAATCCAAAGGCTATTTCCGGCCCTCAGGCCAAGGCCAGTCCTACAGCATTGCGATTCCACCGCCCAACGTCACCGGTAGCCTGCACATGGGCCACGCGTTCCAGCACACCATCATGGACACGCTCACCCGCTTCAAACGCATGCAGGGCCGTAACACCCTCTGGCAGGTAGGCACAGACCACGCTGGCATCGCCACCCAGATGGTTGTGGAACGGAAACTGGCGGCCGAAGAAGACAAAACCCGCCACGATCTGGGCCGTGAGGACTTCATCAAGCGCATCTGGGACTGGAAAGCCGAATCCGGCGGCACCATCACCCGCCAGATTCGCCGCCTGGGTAACTCGGTAGACTGGGACCACGAACGCTTCACTATGGACGATGGCTTCTACAAGGCCGTTCAGGAAGTGTTTGTTCAACTGTATAACGAAGGCCTGGTGTATCGGGGCAAGCGCCTGGTCAACTGGGACCCGAAACTGCACACCGCCATTTCCGATCTGGAAGTGGAGAACAAGGAAGAAAAGGGCTTTTTCTGGCATCTGCGCTACCCGCTAGCTGACGGCGAAACCACCAAAGACGGCAGGGACCACCTGATCGTTGCCACCACCCGCCCGGAAACCATGCTGGGCGATACCGCCGTCGCCGTGCACCCGGATGACGAACGCTACCAACACCTGGTGGGCAAATTCGTGGACCTGCCCCTGGTCGGTCGCCGCATCCCCATTGTCGCCGACACCCACGCCGACCCCGAGAAAGGCAGCGGCTGCGTCAAGATCACCCCCGCCCACGATTTCAACGACTATGCCGTGGGCAAGCGCAACAACCTGGTGATGATCAACGTCATGACCCAGGACGCCTGCATCCGCTCGGAGGCGGAAGTGGTCAACCCGGACGGCAGCGAGAACAACGAGGTCGATGGCAGCCTCCCCCAGGCCTACGCAGGCTTGACCCGGGAAGACGCCAGAAAACAGATTGTGGCAGACATGGAAAGCCTGGGCCTGGTTCAGGAAGTGGAAGACCACGTACTCAGCGTGCCGCGGGGCGACCGCTCCGGGCTAATTATCGAACCCATGCTGACCGATCAATGGTTCGCCGATGCCAAAACCCTGGCCAAGCCAGCCATCGAGGCAGTCGAAGACGGTCGCATCCAGTTCGTGCCCAAGCAGTACGAGAACATGTACTTCTCCTGGATGCGGGACATCCAGGACTGGTGCATTTCCCGGCAGCTCTGGTGGGGCCACCGGATTCCTGCCTGGTACGACGCTGACGGCAACATCTACGTTGGCCGCAGTGAAGAGGAGGTCCGCCAGAAACACAACCTGAGCCCGGATCTCGCCCTGGAACAGGATGAAGACGTTCTGGACACCTGGTTCAGCTCCGCCCTCTGGACCTTCGGCACCCTGGGCTGGCCGGAAATCACCGAGCGGCTGAAAACCTTCCACCCTACCGATGTACTGGTCACCGGGTTTGACATCATCTTCTTCTGGGTTGCCCGGATGATCATGATGACCATGCATTTCATGAAAAACGAGGATGGGACTCCGCAAGTGCCCTTCCACACCGTGTATGTCACCGGCCTGATCCGCGACGAGCACGGCGACAAGATGTCCAAATCCAAGGGCAACGTGATTGACCCGCTGGACATGATTGACGGTATCGGCCTGGACCCGCTGCTGGAAAAGCGCACCGGCAACCTGATGCAGCCCAAGCTGGCTGAGAAAATCGCCAAGCGCACCCGCAAGGAATTCCCGGAAGGCATCACCGCCCACGGCACCGATGCCCTGCGCTTCACCCTGGCGTCCATGGCCACCACCGGTCGGGACATTAACTGGGACATGAAGCGCCTTGAAGGCTATCGCAACTTCTGCAACAAGCTCTGGAACGCGGCTCGCTACGTGCTGATGAATACCGAAGGCGAAGACTGCGGCGTTAACGATGAGCCGGTGACGCTTTCGCTGGCAGACCGCTGGATCATCAGCGAACTGCAGCGCTGTGAGCAGGACGTGATCCGCCATCTGGACCAGTACCGCTTCGACCTGGCCTCCTACGCGCTCTACGAGTTCATCTGGAACGAATACTGCGACTGGTACCTGGAACTGTCCAAGCCGGTGCTCAGCGATGACAGCGCCAGCGCCGAGGCCAAGCGCGGTGCCCGCCGCACTCTGGTTCGCGTGCTGGAAGCGGTGCTGCGCCTGGCGCACCCGATCATGCCGTTTATCACCGAAGAAATCTGGCAGCGCATTGCGCCAATGGCAGGCAAACAGGGCGACAGCATCATGCTGCAGCCCTATCCCCAGCCAGACAGCGGCAAGCAGGATGCGGACGTCACTGCCGACATCGAATGGCTGAAAGGGGTGATTCTGGCGGTGCGTAACACCCGCGGCGAAATGAACATTTCCCCGGCCAAACAGATTCCCGTTCTGCTACGTGGCAAGAAAGCGGAAGACAAGCGCCGCATGGAAGACAACCGCCAGTTCCTGATGTCCCTGGCCAAGCTGGAGACCCTGGACTGGTTCGAGTCAGGCGAAGCACCCATGTCGGCCACGCAACTGGTGGGCGAGATGGAAGTGATGGTGCCCATGGCCGGCCTGATCGACAAGGACGCGGAACTGAAGCGCCTGGACAAGGAACTGGAGCGGTTGCAGAAAGAAGCCGGCCGACTGGAGGGCAAGCTGGGCAACGAGAAGTTTACCGCCAAGGCGCCCGCCGACGTTGTCGAGAAAGAGAAGCAGAAGCTCACCGAAGTGCTCAGCAGCAAAGCGCGCCTGACCGAGCAGCGTTCTGCCATCGAGGCCATGTAAGCTGTGAGCCAGATCGCCATCCTCGGCGCTGGCTCACTGGGGCAACTCTGGGCTGGCTATCTGCCAGCCGGAAGCGCGGTTTTTCTCAGCCGGGCTTCTTTCTCGCCGCGCGGATCAGACGAGCCCTCAACCTTTCAATATCAGCTAAAACGCCCCGACGGCTATGAAATCGGCCGTCGCATTCCGGTGCTAGCGGTATCAGCCATTTGCCCATCCCTGCTGCTGGTGACCACAAAAGCCGGCGATACCCTTAATGCGCTCAGAAAGGTGCTACCGGAGATCCCGGAAGACGTGCCCGTGGTTCTGTTCCAGAACGGAATGGGCTGTCAGCAAACTATCGCCGATCTGTGGCCCGACCGCCCCATCCTTGCCGCTGCCACCACCGAGGGCGCTAACCGCCCGGAAACCGGCATTACGATCCACGCCGGCCGGGGAGAAACCTGGATCGGCGGCCTGACCACCAGGGCCCGGGATTGTGTTAATCCAGTCGTCCAACGGCTCTCGGACAGCGGGCTGATCATTCATGCTGAAACCGACATACGGCAACGGCTGTGGGACAAACTGGTGGTAAATGCAGGCATCAACGCCTTTACCGCCATACTCGACTGCCCCAATGGCGAAATTCTGAACCACCCCTTTTTTCTGGAGCACATCGACCCGCTCAGCGAAGAAATTGGCAGAGTCATGGCCACCGAAGCCAGCCACCCCCTTTCAGCCGCCGATATTAAAGCGCGGATTCAGGCAGTCGCCACCAGCACCGCGAAGAACACCTCCTCCATGCGCGGGGATCGCCAGCGGGGTCGAAAAACAGAAATCGATGTCATTAACGGCTATATTGCAGAACGCGGCCAGGCCAAAGGTATTGCGACGCCGGTGAACCAATTGCTTGTCCGGCAGGTAAAAGAGTTAACCGAATAGAACCCAACACTCCAGGAGCCAAACCATGGGCAACCGCCTTTCCAAGATCTACACACGCACGGGTGACGACGGGTCTACCGGCCTGGCGGACGGCAACCGGATCGCCAAGAATGCCCAGCGGGTTGAAGCCATGGGCACTGCGGACGAGCTGAACTGCCATATCGGCTTATTGATCGAGACCCTGGATGCAGACGACGCACTGATCGAAACCCTGCGCCGGATCCAGCATCACCTGTTCGATCTGGGAGGCGAATTTGCGATTCCGGGTAGCAAGGTGATCGGCGATGACCATATCCAATGGCTGGAAACAACGCTGGACAGCCATAACGAGCCGCTGCCGCCGTTGAAGAACTTTGTGCTGCCCGGTGGCTCCCCAGCTGCGGCGCAGTGTCACATGGCCAGGGCCGTCTGCCGCCGGGCAGAGCGGGTTGTCGTTGCCCTTAGCCATGAGGATTCCATCAACACCGAATCGCGGCATTACCTGAACAGGCTGTCTGACCTTCTGTTCGTGATTGCCAGAAGCCTGGCAAGACGCAACGGCGGCGAAGAGATCCTCTGGGAACAGAAAAAGTCCGGGCTTTAGCGACTCAGACTTTAAAGGCCTCCACCAACCGTTGCAGCGAGGCCGTGAGTTCAGACATCCGCCGTGATGAAGAGAGTGTTTCGTTTGCGTTGTCGGCCGTGGCCTGACCCAGAACGCTGATCTGCTCGACGTTCGTATTAACGTTCTTGGCCACCGCCGATTGTTCCTCTGCTGCCTGGGCGATCTGGTGGCTCATGTCGACGATCAGCGAGATGCCCTTGGCAATTCGGTCCAGGGCTTCGGTGACTTCCGTGGATTTCCTGACCGTGGTTTCGGTAACGTCATGACTGTTGGTCATCGCCGTAACGGCATCCTTGACGCCACTTTGCAGGCGGGAAATCATGCCCTCGATTTCTTCTGTTGACTTGTGAGTCCGCTGCGACAGCGACCGGACCTCATCAGCCACTACGGCAAAGCCCCTGCCCTGTTCACCGGCCCTGGCTGCCTCAATTGCAGCGTTCAGTGCCAGCAGGTTGGTCTGCTCGGCAATGGCCTTGATCTCTACAAGAACCTGGCTGATGTTATCGCTGTCTTTATTGACCCGGTTAATCACATCCACCGCACCGGCAATTTCCCGTGCCAGCGCGTTAATGGTGCCAACCGTATCCGCCACAACCTTCCGGCCTTTTTCCGTATCCTGTTCGGCACTGCCTGCACTTTCCGCAACCCGATGAGCGCTCTCAGTAACTTCGTTCACGGCCTCAACCATCTGGTTCATGGCTTCGTTTATCTGGCCTGACTCTTCCATCTGCCTCGCCACAGCCTGGCTGTTTGCGGTTGCCGTATCGTTTACGCGGATTGCCTGCTGATCCACATCAGATGTGGTGCGGCCAACCGAGCGGATCAGTTCTGCCATTTTGTCGGTCATATCGTTGAACTCTGTGGTCAGCGCACCCAGCTCATCACGGTTCTCGAGATCAATGTGGGTCGTCATATCACCTTCCGCCACAGACCTTGCAGCCCGGCTGAAGCTGCTGATCGCATTGCGCACAGACATGAAGAAACCAACGTAGAGATAGACCACAACCAGCAACACCAGCACCAGCGCGGCGATAATCAGAAATCGCTGGTTTTCCTCCGCAGCCAGCCGGGACGTCAGGTTTTCGCGGATTACGTCAAAAATGGCCTCCGACGCCGCGTCAAAATGTGACAGCTCGTTTTCAATCTGGCCATTGAAATCCGGCCAGGACATTTCAAGTCGCATCGGCGTAATCACATTCACGTCAAGCTGATCACGAACCCGCAAAAGGCTGCCATCAAGCTGCTCAAACGCCTCTCTGGCCAAAACCTGAAGCGCCGGTGACGAGGCCAGGGTGACATCCATCGAGGGCCCCAGAAGAGAGGCCCGGTTGGTCAACTGGTCGTAGATTTCATTCAGCCCATCGCTCAGGTTGTAACCTACCTGACCTTCGAGCAGCGCATAGCCGCCGAAGGCTCTGGCCCGCCCCAGAATGCTGCGAGCATCCGGAAACGCTTCCCTGACCAGCCCGAGCATCAGAAGATTCTCACGGGAGGCATCCTGGCCGAGGCCAGAAATTTCGATGGTGGCAGATAGCAGCGCCCGTACTTTCTGGACAAACTCCTGATAATACTTGAACTGGGGATCGATATTGCTCTGATAGGCGTCTTCAGACACCAGTTTCTGCCAGTCAGCGGCCAGTTGATCAACCTGAGCCGCCCAGTTGCTGGCAGTATCGAACTGCACATCGGCGCTATCGATTTCTTTGAGAAGGGCATTGATGCGATTGGCGCTCTCATCCGACCGGGCCAGCAGTGTATTGTCGTCCTTGATCTTGCCAGGGGCACGGAGGTCGCGGTAGGCCATGGATTCGTGCAGCAGATCGTTGACTGTTTGGAGCTGCTCAAGCCCTTCCACTCCACGAGTCATGGTATCCACAGAGCGGTTCAGTTCACTGATAACAAGCCAGGCCAGCAGCACAATCGGCAACAGAAACAGCACGCTGATCAGGCTGAACTTGTAAAACATGGGCAGGCGATTCATCAGCGACACGGCGGGCTTGATCAACAGCTTCACATTAACCCCCACAGATTTTTAATTCTTAGTATTAAATATGTCGGCTAAAGTACTACAAAGTTGAGATTTTTTTGGCGAAAAAATGTAATTTTTGTTTTACATCAAACACGCTAGACCCGTGTTTGACCGCTTTTCGTCTATCCGGTTCACACCACACCTGCAATAACCAGCAGCGCAAAGCCACAGATCCACACCAGCATGCTACGGTTCAGCAGCCCCCGGATCGCAGCCAGGCTTCTTTCACCAAAATCCGGCCATTCGTCCGGGTGCAGCTTTGAAAAGCGTTCGGGCTCAAGCTCATAGCCCGTCAACGAGCTGTTGGCGGCTGCGATCAGCGTTTTCCTGTTCTCACCGGCAATCGTCAGCACTGCGGACCTCCCCTCACTTAGCCATCCCGCCAGATCCCCGGCAATGCCAAAGGTAAGACCCAGAAGTCGTGCTGGCAGGAAGCTTACGATACCGGCCAGACGACCAAACCGGGGACGGGCCGCCGCGTGTGGCCAGTGGTCACGCAGACCAATCAGACCGCCTGCGGCAAAAGCACCAGCTGGTCCACCAATCACATACCAGAAAGCAATCACGAAATAATGCTCAAAAACCCGCGCGATCAGGGTGTCTGAAAGCGCCCGGTGCATGTGTTCAGGTGACCCCGCGGCGCCCCTCTCCACTGGCGGCAACAGGTCGTGAATCTGCCGCCACGCCCCCTGCATGTCACCCCTGCGCCAGGCGTTGCCGTAATCATCAAGCACACGGCCCAGGCCAGGCGTACCCATCAGACCAAGCAATAACAGAAAAGCCAGGGGGTGAACGGCAAGCGACCAGCCTGCGCTGCGCAACCAGTACTCAGCTGCGAACAGAAGCAGCACCGGGACCGCCACCATCAGCAAACCTTTGCTGAGACTGGCCTCCTTGCCCGGAACAACGCTGTGCGAATAACCAAAAGCTTTACGCCAGAATACCTCCCCGGAAAACAGATTGGCTCCGTCAAGCTTCCGGCGCAGCACATACGCCAACAGAAAAACAACGAATTCCATCAGGTTACTCCTCGGTTGCCCAGCGCCCCAGCAAGAAGAACACGAAAATGCGACCAGTCGAACGCCTGGCCCGGGTCGGTTTTACGGCCCGGTGCAATATCACTGTGGCCGGTTATCCGTGCTGGAGTTATGTCAGGCCAGGCGGCCATGATCAGCACTGACAATTGGGCCAGCTGACGATACTGGACATCGGTATAAGGCGTGTCGTCCGTGCCCTCCAGCTCTATGCCAATGGAAAAATCGTTGCATTCAGTCTGGCCCTGAAAGCTCGATCGCCCCGCATGCCAGGCGCGATGCCGCAGATCCACAAACTGAAGCAGTGACCCGTCCCGCCGAACCAGGAGGTGTGACGACACTTTAAGATCGGCGATGGTCTGAAAATAGGGGTGGGCGCCCGGATCAAGCTGATTACAGAAGAACTGTTCAATGGCGTCACCGCTGAACTGCCCCGGCGGAAGGCTGATGTTATGCACGACCAGCAGCGAGGGAACCTGGCCGTCTGGCCGCTGGTTATAGTTGGGGGATGCACACCAGCGCGCGGCCTCGATTCGGCCGCTGGCCCGCAAGCGTTGGGCCTGTTCATGGAGTGCGTGCTGATCTGATGGTACCGGGTTCTGGTCTGACAAGGGCTTTCCGTCAATCGGGAGCTGGGACATAGCTCCTGATTGAAGCACAAAGTCGCTGATCAGGGAAAGGCAGGGGCAGCCTCAGTCTTTGCGGCTGCTTCGCAGATTATCAATGATTGACTCAAGCGCACGGTCGAAGATCAGGCCATCATCAAGCATGGCAATCTCATTAAGCTCGAGAGCTCTGGCCAGTTCCTCGCGCTGATATTCGGCAACCTTGGCGCCACTGCGGTTCACGAAAATATACTTGCCAGTGGCTTTGATGAAGGCCGCCAGTTTGCAACGCACCTTGTTGTCATCCCGCGTCATCTCGATCCAGGAACCGACGCGCAGGCTATCAGCGCGTTGCAGCCATTCCACGGCAACCGCATCGACAGTTGGCGTAGCCTGGGCTGTATCCTTTGCCTGCACGGGCTCTTGTGCGGCGGCATGTTCTGCCTCACCACTGGTAATATCCGGGCTGTCTGAAGCCCGGTTTTCCGCTTCAGGGCTCTGAGGCTCCAGGCTCACCGTATCGGGAGCCGCCGGCGGCTCGACCGGCGCCTTTGCGCTGGGCTTTGCGGCAGTGACCAGGCGCTGGAACACATCTACATGGGCCAGCTCAAGGTCCCTGATAGCGGCATCCGTTGCAAACGGATCCCAGGAAATTTCTTGCAATGCAGATCTCAGGCTGTCAACGATACCTGGGATTGCTTTAAGCAGCTCGCTTCGGGTGTCGTCTGTTACCGGCCTGGGGTCCACGCTCCAGACCAGATTTTCGGTCAGCCGCCTGGCCTGATGCCACTGATCACTGTCTTCGCCTGCCCGCAGAACCACCCACTGGAGATATTTGCTGAGCGCTTCGTCCAGCAGCCGGACAACCGATTGCGGCAGTTCGCGGCCGTCCTGCACTTCGTCAACTAATGAGCGGGCTGCTTCGGACGCCCGCTCCTGCCGTGCGCGCCCTTCTTCGGCGTCTTTCAGGCGCTGCTCGACCAGCTCCCTGCGACGGCGATCCAGGTCCATGAAGTGGCCAAAATCGTTCAGCAGTTCGGTAAACAGGTCGACATTATCGTTGTACTCGTTAAGCACGCGCTCGACGACCGATTCAATCCGGTCCCGCAGCGGGTCTCTCTGCCCGGGCTTTTTCTCTGTCCACCCCATGGCGGCCAGTGCCAGCTCGTTCAATAATTTACGGACCGGATGGCCACCCCGGTTAAAGAAGTTCTTGTCACTGAGTGCCACTTTGAGAACCGGAATCTGTAGCCGGCTGATGATGGCTTTCATGGTGGAATGAAGCTGACGATCTTCCAGAATGAAATCAAACAGCATGGACACCAGGTTAATGACATCGCTATCAACCTGGCCGGCTGTCACACGTTCGCCACGTTCATTCACAAACAGTGGCTGGAGCTGGCTCGAGAGCGACACTATGTCGTCGGTACCCCACCCTGTTGCCTCGGCCTGAATGTTGTTCAGACGAGCCATAAGAGTGTCTGTATCAAGCACACCGGTGCCTGCCGGATTGCCGGAAGCGGAACCACCTTGTTGCCCCCCGTGCAAAAGCGCGGTGAGCTCTGAGAAGGTCGCCTGTACCTCGGTTCCGGAGTGACTTGCGGATGAACCGGGCGTACCCTGCCCGGAACGGTCACTGGCCGGTGCCTGGGCAGCCTGCTCCTGCCCCGAACCAGTCCCACCGCCTGATGCGGCCGGGGCAGAACTTTTCGGCGCTTTGCCTGGTGCCGGCGGGCGCTTCATGTCAGGCAGCACGCCTTCGGCAATCAGGGTTTTGTTCGCGTTCTTGTAGAAATCGCCGAGAATGCCACCCAGCAGGCGGTCAAAAAGCTTCAGCACCACCAGCTTGGCACGAATGTCGATATCCAGGTCAGCGCAGGCCTCGGCGAGCCCGCCGCAGATGACTTCCGGACTCAGCGGCATCTGGCTGTTGTCCAGCCTCATTGATGGCAGCAGGTGAGCCACCCGCACGTTAAGCAGGTGGATGGCCTCACTGTTCTGGGAGCGAAGCTTGTTGATCAGGTTATCGATGGCGACCTGCTGCTCAAGCTGGGAATGATCCAGCAGGCTCAAAGATTCTTCATCAACATCGTCCAGCGTGCCGGAACGACCTTTGGGACTAAACTTGCCGATTTCATTGAAGGCACTGCTGACATACTGAAGCACTGACACCGTCATGCTTTTGCGACGAAGCCGAAGCTCGCGCATGGCGTCAAAGTAGGCGGTCTGATCCTGATTGGTGCCGGCCTTGTCGGCGAGTTCGAACAGCGCGTCATCCGCCTGATCAAAAAACTCCGACATGACCGCCTTGAGCGACTGACCTGATACGTCACGCAATCGCACCAGCGCCGCCGGCAGGCTGAACCTTTGGGGGATGCCGTGATTTTTCAGGTTGACGACTTTGCGGTCCTGCGCCATTCGGCTGCTCCAGACGTGAACGATACAATCTCTTACGACGATCTTATGCTCTTGGTACGTCAGCTTGTGTCAGAAATTGTCACCTTTTGTGTTTAAGTGATGCGCGTCACATTTTAGCATCTCGCACTGCGCCCATTTGGAGAAACGAACCGGACCCGATAGAATCCGGTTGCGTTATTTCAAACCCCACAGACCACTACCTTGAAGCCCCGGGCAACTCAATGAACTACGACGATCTGCTTGAAGAATCCCGCGTCGAAGCGGTTACCCGCAGCCTCAGGGAAGATATCGGCGATGGCGACATCACGGCGCGCCTGATTCCCGCTAACCGGATGGCCAGCGGCAGGGTTATTACCCGCGAAACGGCAGTGATCGCCGGGCGCGCCTGGGTCGAAGAGGTGTTCCTGCAGGTTGACCCGACCGTAGAGCTCGACTGGCATGTAAACGACGGCGATGCAGCGTCCGCGGGGCAGACCCTGTTTACCCTGTCGGGTAATGCCCGAAGCCTTCTGACCGCTGAACGGTCTGCGCTGAACTGGCTGCAGGCACTGTCTGGCACTGCCACTATCTGCGCTAGCTATGCCGCCCGGGTTGCCCACACCGGGGTGCGCCTGCTGGATACCCGCAAAACCGTTCCCGGCCTGCGCCTGGCCCAGAAATACGCAGTGACCTGCGGCGGCTGCCACAACCACCGAATCGGTCTTTACGATGCGTTTCTGATCAAGGAAAACCACATTGCCGCCTGTGGCTCGATTGCAAATGCCGTGCGCGAAGCCCGGCGTATTGCACCCGGCAAGCCTGTAGAAGTGGAAACTGAAAATCATGATGAGCTGGAGCAGGCCCTTGCCGCCGGCGCTGACATCATCATGCTGGACGAGTTTTCTCTGGAGGGTATGCGTGAGGCAGTCAGGCTGACCGCCTCGGCAGCAAAGCTGGAGGCATCCGGCGGCATCAATGAAAAGACGCTGGTGCCCATTGCGGAAACCGGCGTTGACTATATTTCCATCGGTGCGCTGACCAAGGACATCCGGGCTATCGATCTGTCGATGCGGCTGGATGCCTGAAGCCGGTCAACTCTTTCCTGACAGCAAACGATCCATCTCTGCCAGTTCCCTGATCAGGCGCTGCCCCGATTCTTCCCTGGCACGGAAATGCTCCTCAGCCATGGGTGCCATACCCGACACCGCTGGCAACGGGCGCTCCGCCTCGATCAGAACCTTCATACGACTGATGAACACGAACTGAAGCCACTGGGTAAACTCCAACTGATCAATACCGAATGGCTGGCTGCTCTGCAGGGCTTCAGCCGGCGGCGGCTTTTTCTCCCAGACGCCCAACTGGCGCAGCTCAATCTCGATCTGGATCAGGCTGTCAGCGACCCGGGAGATGTGGTCGGATGAACCGGCCATTCGACGTTCCTCCTGCTATCAGTCCGCCAGCGGTTCCAGTTCCACAGTTTCACCATGCAACACGGCGAACAGGTCTTCGTACTGGCGGGTCAATGGATGTTTCGGGGCCATGTGAATCAGCGGCTTGCGGGCCTGGTGGGATTCCTTCATTTTGACTGAGCTGGACAACCTGACTGGCAGAACTGGCAGCCCTTCATCCATTAGTTCACGTACCAGCTGTTTCGGCAGGCTGGCCCGCGGTTGAAACTGGTTGGCAACAATGCCCTCGACCACCAGATCCTCGTTGTGATCTTCCTGCAACTCCTGAATTTCGTGCAGAATGCTGTAAAGCGCCTGACGCGAAAAGTCATCACAGTCAAAGGGAATCAGGCAGCGCTGCGCGGCAATGAGCGCAGATCGAGTGTAGAAATTAAGCGCCGGGGCCGTGTCGATGTAGATGGCATCAAAGGATTCGCTGAGCTTTTTAAGCGCTTCCCGAAGCTTGTAGATTTTGTGTTTGGCCTCCAGCTTGCGCTCGAGAAAATCCAGCTCCGGGCTTGAGGGCATCACAAACAGGTTGTCAAAAGGCGTGGCGTGCACAAACTCGTCCGGCCGGCGGTTGAATACGGTAAAAGCCACCGTCTGCTCAAGGTAGTCCGCTACCGTATCTTTCAGGTCGGCCGAAGATTTCCCTAGCAGATACTGGGTGGAATTGCCCTGTGGATCCAGATCCACCACCAGGGTCCGCTTGCCTCGGGCCGCGCTGATCGCCGCCAGGTTGCAGGTGATACTGGATTTACCGACACCACCTTTCTGATTGAATACCACGCGCCTCATTGTTTTTCTCCCAGTGAATCCTGTTTGTTATCTGCGGTTTCCGCTACCCGTTCTCTACCAGCCCATCACCGACTTCACAAAGGGAATGGTCAGCTTTCTCTGCGCCTTGAGGGAATTGTCATCCAGTCTGTCCAACACCGCCAGCAATTCCGCCAGGCTTCGCGGCGCACGCCGGAGAATAAACCCGGCAACTTCTTCAACCAGGACCAGGCCCCGTTGCTCGGCCCGGGCCATCAGAATACGCAGGCGGTCATCGTCCCTGTTCATACCCAGTTGAACCAGCAAACCATGGCGCAACCGGGACAGAAGATCGGGAAGCTCAAACGGCAGCTCTGCGGGCATATCCGAAAGGGTGATTACCAGTTGCCCGCCCTGGTCAACAACCCGATTATACAGATGAAAAACCGCCTCTTCCCACTCTGGAAGACCGGCGATGCAGTCCAGATCATCCAGGCAGACCTGTTCATTCAACTCCAGCCCGTCCAGTGCCTGGGGACCGAAAGGCAAGAATTCCTCGACACTGACACAGACGGCCGAGCGCTGGCTCTGTTCCGCCAGGTGGCACACGGCCTGAAGCAGATGGCTTTTGCCGGTGTCACGGTCACCACAGACAATGACCGCTGGCGTGGCGCTTCCGGGCATAGTGGCATCACGCAGCCGGCTTGCGGCCGCAGCGTTGCGCTCACCGTGGAAGTTGTCAAACCGGGCGTCGTCTCTCAGTTTCACACCCAGCGCCAGTTGCCCCCTGTTCACGTCCGCACGGCCCTCCAGGCCCTCATGCCCCACACCCACAAATAATGCGCCCCACTCGCCAGCGTAGACACCGCAACCAGCCAGATACCCACATCAATAACCCACAACTGCATTGGCAGGCCGGCAAGTAGCACAATGATCGCCAGCGCAACCAACACCTGGACCAGCGTGTTGCACTTACCGGCCAGGCTTGGCTGCATGTCAAACCGCCCAATCCCGTAGTGGTAGGCCAGGCCTCCGCCGACAATTATAAGGTCTCGCCCCAGTACCAGCCAGAATAGCCAATGGGGCAGAACTCCAGTCAGGGTGAGCATCAGATAGGCTGAAATCAACAGGGCCTTATCGGCCAGCGGGTCCGCAATGGCCCCCACACGGGTGCGCCAGTCAAATTCCCGGGCAAGAAAACCATCGAAAGCATCCGTGACCGCCGCAATGAAGAAAATCACTAGGGCAGCACGGTATTCCATCGACCAGAGGGCTATGGCAAACGGCACCACAAGCAGGATCCGAAGGAACGTCAGTGCGTTCGGAATCCAGCGCCAGCTCTGTGCCATACCGTCTCTCCCTGAGGTGCTACTTCACCCGCTATTCGGCATCTTCATCCTGAACAACAGGCACCGGCTGCCAGCGGTAATGAAGCACCTGATACAGGGATTCAAAAGCCTGCTCAGCCTCGTCCTGGCCGGCTAGCAGATTATCGTAGGCAAACATCTGGCCAGAAGATGTGTCTGTTCCCGGCGCAATCAGAAATGCTGGAGGTGCCGCGTTTTCCGCTGGCTCAGCCTGCGGACCACTAGCGGTGGTGCTCGCGTCACCGGCTTCGGTTTCTGCGGGAAGACTGGATACTTCAGCGTCGGAAAGTGGAACGAGGCGTGAATCCAGAGCGATATACCGTTTCAATTGTTCGATTTCGCCCGAGAATGTAACCCGGATGGTTACCCGGCCATTGCTGGTTGCCGTGGCGCCGGCGCTCTGAACCGGGGACAGGTTTTTCAAAACCCGATTGGCCTGGCCATAGCCTTCAAGGCCCTCAATGCCGTGAACAACGATGTCCACCTGCGGCGACTCCCCCACATCGCTGCCCGCAACCGCATAACGCTCGGCAAAGGCATCGGCCCAGCGACCAACCACGGCATCCGCGAGGGCCTGTGGGCTGGCAGCGGTCACTGATTGCTCAGGCCCCTCCAGCGACATACCATCAAACACCCAGCCAGCGCGCCATTCACCGCCTGAGCGGCTGACCCGAACCAGTGACATCAGATCGTGGTTAAGATTTTCAGAGGCGGCACGAACGTTTGATGTGAACTGCCCCCAGATATCGGACATCAGCTCCCTTCGGCCAGCAAACTCCTCAGGTGGCAGAGTAATGGGAAGGCCCCGATCCTCGGCCGCTCGGGTAAAGGCTTCAAGCCAGGGTGAAGCGCTCCCTGAATCGCTGCTCTTGTGCAGAAGCGTACGGGAGCCTCCGGACTCAACGGCAATCCAGGCCAGAGTCAACGGGCGGTTGGCGCCCCAGACCGGCGCATTGACCGAGGCCAGCGCATTGTTGACCCCCACCGCACCAAAGGCCATCCGCAGCCGGTTGCCGTTTTCCTCGGACCGCAAATACTGATAGGACTGTAGCAGGGATTCGGCGTCGTCCAGCAGTGCCTGCACACCCTCCAGATCAAGCACATCGCTGGAGCCGGATACGCGGACAAACACACGGCCCAGGCCATCGGCGTAGCCTTGCGCCAGATCATCCGGCTGCGAGCTTGCTACCGGCACTTCCACGGAATAGAGACCGGGCACGGTAACGGCCGATACCGGCCATGCATACAACGACATCACCAACAGAAGGGCGGCCGTACGAGCTATTTTATGCGCTATTCCCATCGGGGTAATTCCTGAGCCTTGCATGAATCGTCCTGGAAACGGTTTGAATGCTGCCTAGGATACACCATGGCCTTTGTTGAAAGTAGCAATCGGGGATTGCGGAAATTCAACAAACAATTGCATTTGGAGCCCCATCCCGCACCTGTTAAAATCCGCCGCCTGTTTGTTAATCCAATCCCACAGCCCAACTGGTTAGACAGCCCATGAGCGAAGACAAGCCCTCCCTCACCTACCGCGACGCTGGTGTCGACATAGACGCCGGTAACGAACTCGTCAGCCGCATCAAGGAAACCGCCGCCAGAACCCGCAGGCCGGAAGTCCTCGGCGGCCTGGGTGGCTTCGGTGCCATGGTAGCCATACCGCCGGGCTACCGTGAACCGGTCATGGTGTCGGGCACGGATGGGGTCGGAACCAAACTTCGCCTGGCCATGCAGCTTCAGAAGCACGACACCATCGGCATTGACCTGGTTGCCATGTGCGTCAACGACCTGGTTGTGGGAGGCGCCGAACCGCTATTCTTCCTGGATTATTACGCCACCGGCAAACTGAACGTTGATGTTGCCGCTCAGGTTGTTGAGGGCATCGGCCAGGGCTGTGAGCTTGCAGGCTGTGCGCTGGTGGGCGGTGAAACCGCGGAAATGCCGGGGATGTACGAAGGCGACGACTATGATCTGGCGGGTTTCTGCGTGGGCATTGCCGAGCGCAGTGAAATTATTGACGGCAGCCGCGTTCAGCCGGGCGACGCACTGCTGGCCATTGGCTCCTCCGGCCCCCATTCGAACGGCTATTCGCTGATCCGTAAAATCCTGGAAGTCAGCAAAGCGGATCTGGATCAGAAGATCGACGGAAAGTCTCTGTCGGAGGCTTTGATGGCGCCAACCCGTATTTACGTGAAAAATCTGCTGCAACTGGCGAAAGAGGTAGATGTCCGCGCCCTGTCACACATTACCGGTGGCGGCTTGCCCGAGAACATTCCTCGGGTACTGCCAGACGGCACCATCGCCGCGATTGACACGTCCAGCTGGCAACTGCCCTCGGTGTTTGAATGGCTGAAAAATGCCGGCGGCGTGGCCATTGAGGAGATGTATCGTACCTTTAACTGCGGCATTGGCATGGTTGTCTGTGTTCCCGCCAACCAGAAAGACCTAGCCCTGGATACCCTTCAGGGGCTGGGAGAAACCGCCTGGCAGGTCGGCCTTGTCGAGGCCGCTGACAACACCGGAACGCCAGCATCTGTGCGCTATGCACCGGGGCTTCTGGCCGTATGAAGGCAGATCCGGTAGACGCACCGCGCATTCTGATTCTGGCCTCTGGCGCCGGCACCAACGTGCAGGCGCTGATTGACGCCAGCAAGGAAAGGGATTTCCCCGGCAAAATCGTGGCCGTTGGCTGCAACCGCCCCAACGCCTTTGCCCTGGAGCGCGCCGCCCAGGCCAACATTGAGCATTTTACGGTAGACCACACCCGCTTTGGCTCACGGGAAGAGTTCGACGGTATGCTGATGGCTGAAATTCGCCGTCGCAATCCCGACCTGATCCTGCTGGCAGGTTTCATGCGCATTCTGACCACCGATTTCGTGCGGGCGCTGAGGGGCACACTGCTTAACGTACATCCGTCACTGCTGCCGAAATACACCGGCCTGAATACTCACCAGCGCGCGCTGGACGCCGGGGATGCGGAGCACGGTACGTCGATTCACTTTGTGACTGAAGAACTGGACGGCGGCCCCGTTATCGCACAGGCACAGGTAAACGTATCAAAAGACGATACGGCCGAGACCCTGGCGGAGAAAGTCCAGGCGAAGGAACATCTGCTCTATCCGATCGTTATGCGCTGGTTTTGCGAAGGACGCATTCAGCTTGGTACGGACTACGTGATGTTCGACGGCCAGCCACTGAATCAACCCCTGGTTCTCCCTGACGAGCCGGAAACATCGGGTGCCTGATTAAACATATCGTCATCGTTCGGGTGTGCCGCACACGGTATGCTGCTCGTATAGAAAGCGGTATTTAAAGTATCTGCGACTTCGGGATGGACACTTACGATGACAAAACACCCGCTTACCGTATCGGCCAGAGGGCTTCTGCTGGCAGCAATGGTCGGCATTTCCCCGGCCTATGGCGCCGAGTCCGAGCCGACATCCGGATCTGAACCTGCCAGGGCCGATACGACTCCGCTGCTACCCCTGGAAGTGAGCTACAACGCGTCCATGGAAAAGGGCGTAACGCTGAACGGCGACGCCCGCAGGCGACTGAGGGAAAAGGGCGACGGTACCTGGGAATACCGCACCGATGTGGATTCATTTATTGCGGATATTGATGAATCCCTGATATTCCGCTGGGAAAACGGTCGGGTAGTCCCACTTCGCTACCGCTATAGCCTGTCCGGCTTCCTCATCAAGGATCGCAAACAGGTCATCGATTTCGACTGGGAAAAGCGGGTTGCCACTGGGCACCATCGCGGCGACAAATTCTCGCTACCGCTGGAGGACGGCGCCCTGGACCCCATGGGTTATCAGCTCCAGCTGCGTAAAGATATCAAGGAAGGTAAGCGTGAAATGACCTACCGGGTCATCGACAAGGGCGACTATGACACCGACCGGTTTGCGGTAATTGACGAGGAAACCCTGAATCGCAGGGGTGAGCAGGTCGCCACTCTGAAAGCCGAAAAAGTGCGGGACAGCGACAGCAAACGCAAAACCCTTATGTGGTTTGCTACCGACCAGGACTACCTGCTGGTTAGGCTGCTGCAGGTAGAGCCGGACGGCAGCGAATACGAAATCACCATCGACGAAGCCCAGTTCAACGACTGAGCGACTTTACCTCGTCCGCGATGATTCGCAGACCCTCGGCCACCCGGTCATCGTCCTGGGAATAGGTAACCCGCAGGCATTCATGACGGTGCTTCCAGCCGTCTTCCGGCAGACCCGGAAAGAAGTAGTGCCCTGAGACTACCAGCACTCCCCTCGCCTTCAACCGCTGGTAAAGCTCCAGACTGGTGATCGGAAGGTCCGGGAACCAGATCCACAGGAACATGGCGCCTTCCGGTTTATGGACGTACCAGCGGCAGGCGTCTTCGCCCATGGCTTCCCGGAATACATTAACGGCTTTCTCCATCTTCGCCCGGTAGAACGGGCAGACCACTTCCCGGCTCAGGGAAAGGATTTCACCAGACTTAACCAGCGGCTCGGCCAGCATGGCGCCAAAGCTGCCCGTGGCCAGGTTCATGATCGCGTTGATACTTGAAAGCGCCTTGATGACCGGTTCCGAGGCAATCACGATCCCCGTTCTGGCGGCAGGCAGGCCCAGCTTGGACAGACTCAGGCAAAGGATAATCTGATCGTTCCAGTGGGGCGTGGCGTCCACGAACATCAGGCTGGGGAAAGGCGTGCCGTAGGCGCCATCGACGATCAGCGGAATATCGTGCTGCCGGGCCAGGGCTTCCAGCCGGTTCAGCTCTTCATCCGTGATCACATTGCCAGTGGGGTTGGTGGGCCGGGACACGCAGATAGCGCCGGTCTCCCCGGTCACTTCCACGGCATCAAAATCCACGCGGTATTTGAATTCATGGGCGTCGGTAAACGAGATATCCGGCTGGACCGCCCGGAACAGGTCGGGCTCGATACCAGCGTCGGCATAACCGATGTATTCCGGCGCCAGCGGCAGCAGAATGTGCTTGCGATGGCCGTCGCCATAGCTGCCGCCAAACATGTTGAACAGCATGAAGAACGCCGCCTGGCTGCCGTTGGTTAGGGCAATGTTTTCCGGCTTCAGTCCCCAGTCGTATTCCCGGTTCAGCAGGTCTACCAGTGAGGCAATAAACTGCTTCTCCCCCTGGGGCGGATCGTAGATTCCCACCAGTCTGCGGGTATCGCCGTCACTGCGACTCATGTCGCCAAGTATCTTCTGCACCCGCTGCTGGATTTCCGGAATGTGGCCGGGATTGCCCCCGCCCATCATGATCATGTCATCGCCGGAGGCCAGGGCGTTGCCAAGGTCGTCCATCAGTGAGGTGATGCCGGAATCGGCGGTAAACTTCTGGCCGAAAGAGGAGAATTTCATATCAGTCGCTCAGAGATATACCGAGATTGCTGACGCCGTCGTTGGCCGCATCGGTTCGAATTCTTTCTACAAACTGTGCCGTTGGTGTGCGCTGGCGCTTGAAGGACAGCACCAGTTCCCGTTGGAAGACCTTATCTTCTTTCATCAGGGGGTGCACTTCCAGAAGCCGTACCAGTTCGTCTTCGTCCAGGTCCTCGCCTTCGGACAGCTCGATAAAATTCATCACCGTGGCGGTGGCCATCTGGGAGGCATCGGTTGCCCGGTGTTTTGTCGGGTTCAGTCGGTTCAGCAGAGCCTGCTCCAGTAGCTGGCAAAAATCGAAGGCGGGGTAGACGCCATAGGCATCGTAAGCATTCACATCCGGGGACAGGCTTTCCAGTTTGGCCAACAACTGGGGAATGGCTGCCTCGGTAGTGTCTTTCTGCAGCATCTCCCAACCCAGGTCCAGCAACTGGCGCATCTTGGCGCCGGTTTTCAGGCCCACGGCGTCTGCGAACAGGGCGTAGTTGGGAAATGAACGCTCAGCCAACGCCATCAGGAAGGTGAACTCGCGCCACCCCTGCAGTTGGGATACGGCTTTCAGAAACTGATTGGCGTTCACGTCAGCGTGCCTTTGCTCATGTGCATGGCCTTAAGTGCGGGGAAGCGTCACGCCTGTCTGGCCGAAATACTTGCCGCCGCGGTCTTTGTAACTGGTTCCGCAGATTTCATCAGACTCGAAGAACAGCATCTGGGCCACGCCTTCGTTGGCGTAGATCTTGGCCGGCAGGTTGGTGGTGTTGGAAAACTCCAGGGTAACCTGCCCTTCCCATTCCGGCTCCAGCGGGGTGACGTTGACGATGATGCCGCAGCGGGCATAGGTGGACTTGCCCAGGCAGATGGTCAGTACGCTGCGGGGTATGCGGAAGTACTCCACGGTGCGAGCCAGCGCGAAGGAATTCGGCGGGATGATGCAGACGTCGCCGGTGTAGTTCACAAAGCTGTTTTCGTCGAAGTTTTTGGGGTCGACGGTGGCGCTGTGGACGTTGGTGAAAATCTTGAATTCGTTGCTGCAGCGAACGTCGTAGCCGTAGCTCGATGTGCCGTAACTGATGACCCGGCCTTTTTCGTTTTCGCGGACCTGGTCAAACTCGAAGGGTTCGATCATTCCCTGTTCCTGGGACATCCGGCGGATCCAGTGGTCGGATTTGATGCTCATGGGTGGTGTCTCGTTTCGGTCTGGAAAAGTGGGCGTAGTTTACCTGCTCGGTGGGATGGTGTCGAAGCTTTGCCGGCCTTCTATTTGACCTTTAACTCGGGGGCTGCGGCTACAGACAGGCCCCGTTCAAAACACGCCGTACATACGTCCCTGTAGGCTTGAGAAAAACATCCATGTTTTTCACAGTTTTGAACGGGGCCTGTCTGCAGCCGCGATCAGGCTTTTGCCGGCGCTCTCACCTTGAAGTGTTTAATCGCAGTGATTGGCGCTCGTTAGCCCTAGTGTTCTGTGACAGACATGCTTGAGATAGAGCCGGTCAGGTTTCTCTCACGGGTGGACAGCTCCGCACTCACCCGCCTCGCAATGTCCTTGTAGCGCCTGGAAACCTCTGAATCGGGTTCTGCCACCACTGACGGGTTGCCGCCATCTGTTTGCTCGCGAATGGTCATATGCAATGGCAATTGGCCAAGCAAGGTCGTGTCGTATTCTTCGGCGATGCGCGCGCCGCCTTCCTGGCCGAACAGGTGTTCTTCGTGGCCGCAGTTGCTGCAGATATGCACGCTCATGTTTTCGACTACACCCAGCACCGGGATTTCGACCTTGCGGAACATCTCGATGCCTTTTTTGCCGTCCAGCAGGGCGATGTCCTGGGGCGTGGTGACGATGACGGCGCCGGTGACCGGGACTTTCTGGGCGATAGTGAGCTGGATGTCGCCGGTGCCCGGAGGCATATCCAGGATCAGGTAGTCCAGTTCGTTCCACAGGGTCTGTTGCAGCAGTTGCATCACCGCGCCGCTGACCATGGGGCCGCGCCAGACCATGGGGGTTTTGTCGGTGACCACGAAGGCCATGGAGTTGGCCTGCAGGCCGTGGGCTTCCATGGGCACGAAGTATTTCTGTTCCCGGGTTTCCGGGCGTTTGCCCTGGGGTACGCCCAGCATCATGCCGATGCTGGGGCCATAGATGTCGGCGTCCAGAATGCCTACGCGGGCGCCCTCTGCTTGCAAAGCCAGGGCGAGGTTGACGGCGGTGGTGGATTTGCCCACGCCGCCTTTGCCGGAAGCCACGGCGATGATGTTCTTCACGCCAGGTACGGAGGCGATGTCTTTCTGGCCTTTGTGGGAATGGATGCGCTGGCTGACCTTCACATCCAAGCTTTCCACGCCGTCAATACCATCAATGGCGTTGCTGACGAGCTCTCTGACCGCCCCGGCAATGCCTTTTGAGGCGTAAGGTATTTCGATGGATACGGTGACTTTACCGGCTTCATCGGCGCTGAGGGATTTCACCGCACCCAGTTCGTATAAATCCTTGTTCAGGTAGGGATCCCGGTACTGTTTTACGGCCAGTTCTAGAGCCTGCTGGGAAATCTGGGTCATTGGAATCTCCGGAATAGGATGTTCCGGCACTCAAATGTGGCCGGAACCGGGTGTTTCGGATGAAAAATATCTGCTCGGAAGGTATCATCTGTGCCCGTTTCTGGCCATATGCCCCCAATCCTTACGAATGAAGGTTCGGACGATAACATGACGCAACACAGCTCCCGGCAACAGCGCGATATTCTGGTCACTAGCGCCCTTCCCTACGCCAATGGCCCCATTCACCTGGGCCATCTGCTGGAATATATCCAGACGGATATCTGGGTGCGCTATCAGAACATGCGGGGCCAGAACTGTTATTACGTTTGCGCAGACGACGCTCACGGCACCGCCATCATGTTGCGTGCTGAGCGGGAAGGTATATCTTCCGAAAGTCTCATTGCCCGCATTCGGGATGAGCATCAGGAAGATTTCGGTGGTTTCCATATCCGTTTTGACAACTATTACACCACTCATTCCGAGGAAAACCGCCAGTTCTCTGAGTACATCTACCGCCAGTTGCAGGAAAACGACCACATTGCGACCCGCAAGATTACCCAGGCCTACGACCCGGAAAAAGAGATGTTCCTGGCGGACCGTTTCATCAAGGGCACCTGCCCCAAGTGCAAGACCGAAGACCAGTACGGAGATAACTGCGAGGCCTGTGGCGCCACCTACACGCCGGCGGAGCTGATCAATCCCCGCTCTGCAGTGTCAGGCGCCACACCGATTGAGAAAGAATCTGAGCACTACTTCTTCCGCCTGCCGGAGTTTGCGGATTTCCTGGGTAAATGGACCCGCAGCGGCACCCTTCAGCCCCAGGTTGCCAACAAGCTGGCGGAATGGCTGGATGCCGGTCTTCAGGAATGGGATATCAGCCGCGACGCGCCCTATTTCGGTTTCGAAATTCCGGACGCGCCTGGTAAATACTTCTATGTCTGGTTGGACGCACCTATCGGTTACCTGGCCAGTTTCAAGAACCTGTGTGATCGGGAAGGCATCGATTTCGAACATTTCTGGAAAGCGGATTCCACCGCCGAGGTGTATCACTTCATCGGCAAGGACATCATCAATTTCCACGCCCTGTTCTGGCCGTCCATGCTGCACAGTGCCGGGTTCCGCACGCCAACGGCAGTTCTGGCCCATGGATTTGTGACCGTCAACGGCAAGAAGATGTCCAAATCCCGGGGCACTTTCATCATGGCCCGGACTTATCTGGACCACCTGAACCCGGAATATCTGCGCTATTACTTCGCCTCCAAGCTGACTGGCGGCGTTGACGATATGGACCTGAACCTTGAAGACTTTGCCGCGCGGGTGAATTCCGATCTGGTGGGTAAGGTGGTCAATATTGCCAGCCGCAGCGCCGGGTTCATTACCAAGCGCTTTGATGGCCAGCTTGGCACCGTCACCGAGCAGGACAAGCTGAGAGAATTTATCGACGCCGGTGAGGAAATCGCCGACTTCTACGAGACCCGGGAATTCGGCCGCGCCATGCGCCGGATCATGGAACTGGCAGACATCGCCAATCAGTACGTAAACGATGAGCAGCCCTGGGTGATTGCCAAGCAGGAAGGCCAGGACGCCAACCTGCAGGCCATCTGTACCAATGCCCTCAACATGTTCCACCTGCTGATGACCTATCTTGCGCCGGTGCTGCCGGAAACGGCCAAGGCTTCCGAGGCCTTCCTGAACGCTCCGCTGGACTGGAATAACCGGTCGGAGCGCCTGGAAAACCACGGTATCAACAAGTTCAAGCCGCTGATGAACCGGGTTGATATGGCCCAGATCGAGAAGATGCTGGATGCCTCGAAAGAGGAACTCCCGGCTGCCACCGGCGCCAAGCCGGCGAATTCAGCAGCCAAGGAGGAAAAGGCCAAAGCCCCCGAGCCGCTGGCTGAGGAAATCGATTTCGACACTTTCGCGAAAGTGGATCTTCGGGTCGCTAAAATTGTCAAAGCGGAGCGGGTTGACGGTGCGGACAAGCTTCTGCAACTGACTCTGGATATTGGCCTGGGAGAGCGTAATGTGTTCGCAGGGATAAAATCCGCCTATGAGCCGGAAGAACTGACGGGTCGGTTGACCGTCATGGTGGCCAACCTGAAGCCCCGCAAGATGAAATTCGGCATGTCTGAAGGCATGGTGCTGGCAGCAGGGCCAGGGGGCAAGGACATCCATATCCTGTCACCGGATTCCGGTGCCACCCCCGGCATGCGGATTATGTAGGCCGGACTGATGACGGAGCGGTGGGATGAGTGAGTATCTGCTGATTCTGGTCAGCACCATACTGGTGAACAACTTTGTGCTGGTTCAGTTCCTTGGGCTCTGTCCTTTCATGGGCGTGTCCGGGAAACTCGAAACCGCCATGGGCATGTCACTGGCCACCACTTTTGTGCTGACCCTCGCTTCGGTTTGCAGTTACCTGGCCTATACCTACCTGCTGGAACCGCTGGACCTGGCGTTCCTGAAGACCATTACCTTCATACTGGTGATCGCGGTAGTGGTGCAATTCACCGAAATGGTCGTGCGCAAGACCAGCCCCCTGCTGTATCGCGTGCTGGGCATTTTCCTGCCGCTGATTACCACTAACTGCGCGGTGCTGGGCGTCGCCCTGCTGAACCTCAACAAGAACAACAACTTTGTTGAGTCGGTGCTGTACGGGTTTGGCGCTGCGGCCGGTTTCTCGCTAGTACTGGTTCTGTTTGCTGCCATGCGCGAGCGTATTGCAGTTGCCGATGTGCCGGTTGCTTTCCAGGGCGCTGCCATAGGCATGGTGACTGCCGGTTTGATGTCACTGGCGTTTCTGGGCTTTACCGGCCTGGTCAGTGTCTGACGGAGCATTCTGACTATGTGGACAGGCATACTGATCGCTGTTGTTGTGCTGCTGGCGCTGGCCGTGGTGTTTGGCGGTTTGCTGGGGTTTGCCTCCGAGCGTTTCAAGGTTGAAGGGAACCCCCTGGTCGAGCAGATTGACTCCCTGCTGCCCCAGACCCAGTGCGGCCAGTGCGGTTTCCCCGGCTGCCGCCCCTACGCCGAGTCCATCGCCAACGGGGACGCTATCAACAAGTGCCCCCCCGGTGGCGAGACCACCATCAAGGCCCTGGCCGACCTGCTCGACGTTGAACCACAGCCCCTGGACGCCGAACATGGCGTTGAACAGGCCAAGCGGGTGGCAGTGATTCGTGAAGACGAATGCATCGGCTGCACCAAGTGCATTCAGGCCTGCCCGGTAGACGCCATTCTGGGCGCCGCCAAACAGATGCACACCGTGATTGAAAGCGAGTGCACCGGCTGCGACCTGTGCGTCGACCCCTGCCCCGTCGACTGCATTGACATGGTTACCATCGAACCAGACATCCGCTCCTGGACCTGGACACCGCCAAAATCCGGCATCATTGCCACGGATCGAACGGAAGCGAGCGCCTGATGACGCAACTCTGGGATTTCAGCGGCGGTATACACCCGGCGGAAAACAAGCATCTGTCGACCACTCGGCCGATTGAACAGGCGTCGCTGCCGGAACGGTTGATCCTGCCGCTGCAGCAGCACATTGGCGCGCCGGCAGAAGCCTGCGTAGCGGTCGGCGAGCGGGTACTGAAAGGCCAGACCATTGCCAGGGTTCCCGGGTCTGTGGGCGTTCCGGTTCACGCGCCCACCTCGGGCACTGTCGAAGCTGTGTCCATGCACCCGGTTCCCCACCCCTCGGGCATGAGCGACTGGTGCATTGTTCTGACGCCGGATGGCCTGGACGAGTGGGCGGAGCGTGATCCGATTGCCGATTACCATTCCATGGATCGTGACGCGGTGCTTGAGCGAATCCGCGAATATGGCATCGCCGGTCTTGGCGGCGCCGGCTTTCCCACCAATATCAAACTGCGGCCCCCGAAAGACCGGAAGGTCAGCACGCTGATATTGAACGGCGCCGAGTGCGAGCCCTATATCACCGCCGACGATATGGCCATGCGCGAACGAGCCGATGAGATTGTATCCGGCCTGCGGATCATGGCCTGGATCCTGCGGCCGGAACGCTGCGTAATTGCGGTGGAAGACAACAAGCCCGAAGCCATCGAAGCCCTGAAAAAGGCCACGGAAAACACCCAGACCGAGGTGGTGGTTATTCCCACCAAGTATCCGTCCGGGGGCGAAAAACAACTGATCCAGATTCTGACCGGCATGGAGGTGCCCAGTGGCGGCATTCCTGCAGACATAGGCGTGATGTGCCAGAACACCGGCACCGCCATTGCGGTCTCTCGCGCCATCCATCGGGACGAGCCGCTGATTTCCCGGGTCACCACCATTACCGGCCGAGCCGTGTCCAATCCCGGCACCTTTGAGGTGTTGCTGGGTACCCCAGTAGAACACTTGTTGAAACAGGCCGGGCTTGATGAACAACAGCTTCACCGACTGATTCTGGGCGGCCCCATGATGGGTTACACCCTGGAAACGCCGGGCGTACCGGTGGTGAAAACCACTAACTGTGTGATTGCCGCCACCGCCGAAGAACTGCCGGCCCCGCCGCCAGAACAGCCCTGCATCCGTTGCGGCATGTGCGCCGAAGCCTGTCCCATGGAATTGCTGCCCCAGCAGCTGTTCTGGCACTCCAAAGCCGGTGAATTCGAAAAGGCCGAGCACCTGAATCTGTTCGACTGCATCGAGTGTGGTGCCTGCTCCTATGTTTGCCCAAGCTCCATTCCGCTGGTGCAGTATTACCGTGCGGCCAAAGGCGAGATCCGCATTCAGCAGGCCGAACACCTGAAAGCCGATCGCGCCCGGGAGCGCTTTGAAGCTCGCCAGGCCAGACTGGAACGGGAGCAGCAGGAGAAAGAACAGCGCAAGAAAGACCGGGCGAAAGCCGCTGCCGAAGCCCAGGCGAAAAAGCAGGCCGAAGCGGAGAGAGCAGAAGCCGAGGGCCAGCCCGCCGACGACCGCGCCGCAAAATCCACGCTGGTGGAAGAAGCGCTGGCGCGGAAAAAAGCCAAAGCTGAGAAGGCAGCGGCATCAGAAGCCCCCACGCCAACGGCTCCGGAAGCACCTGATCTCGAGGCGCTGGAAAAACAGCTAAGCCAGGCCACCGCAAAACTGAACACTATGCAAAGCATGCTGGAAGACGCCAAAGCGGAAAATGCCGACAACGTCGAAAAACTCGAGCGTGCCGTGGCCAAGAATCACGATCGCGTCAAACGCGCCGAACAGGCTCTAGCCGAGGCCCGGAACTGATGGCACTTGCTCAACAATCATCACCCCATGCCCGCCGTGCCCGGTCTACATCCAACGTTATGCTCTGGGTTATGCTGGCATCCCTACCCGGGCTCCTGGCCCAGGTTGTGTTTTTTGGCTGGGGTAACCTGATCAACGTGATCTGGTGCATGGCCCTGGCGGTTGGCGCTGAAGCAGCCATGTTGAGGTTGCGAAAACGGCCAATCAAATTCTTCCTGCGAGACAATACCGCTGCCGTGACCGGCCTGCTGCTGGGTCTGTCCCTGCCGCCGCTGGTGCCTTTCTGGGTATCGGCGATTGCGGTTCTGGCTGCGATTGTTCTTGCCAAGCAGCTATACGGTGGTCTGGGGTCCAACCCATTCAACCCGGCCATGGTGGGCTATGCCCTGGTACTGATTTCTTTCCCCGTGGCCATGACCACCAACTGGGCAGAGCCCGGACTGCTCTGGGAAAACGCACCCGGCCTGTGGGACACCCTGAATATCATTGCGTCCGGCCAGCAGTCGGCAGTGGATGCCTTCACCATGGCGACGCCCCTGGACCATTACAAACACAACATCAGTTCCCGGACCGCCACCGAGGTGCTCCAGCACCCCACCTTCGGTGACGGCGTAGCGAAGGGCTGGGAGTGGGTCAACGCAGGCTTTCTGGCGGGCGGGCTGTTACTGCTGTGGATGCGCCTGATCACCTGGCATATTCCGGTCAGCTTTCTGGCCGGGCTGGCGATCATGAGCCTGGCATTTGGCAGCAACGCCGACCTTTATGCACCTCTGTCCATGCATCTTCTGGCCGGCGGCACTATGCTGGGCGCGTTTTTCATTGCCACCGACCCGGTATCCGCGGCCACCAGCCATCAGGGTAAGCTGATCTATGGCGCCGGCATCGGTGTGCTGATCTACCTGATTCGTACCTGGGGCGACTACCCGGACGCGGTCGCGTTCGCGGTGCTGCTGATGAACTTTGCGGTGCCCTTTATTGATTACTACACGCCCCCGCGCACTTATGGCCACCATAAGCCCCGGCGTGGTTTGCCCGGCAAGAATCAGGGATAACCTATGGCGACTCTTGCACACTCCATTCGACGGAATGCCATCGGGCTTGGCCTGTTTGCCATCATTACCGGAGGCACCATTGCGTTGACCCAGGCGCTGACTCAGGATCGCATTGAACAGCAGATAGCGCGGGCGGAAGCGGAGGCCCTGTTTGACATTATTCCCGAGGACCGACACGACAACCAGTTATTGAGGGATACGGTTACCCTGCCCGCCACCACAGCCCTGAATGATGGCGAACCCCTGACCGCCTGGGTTGCGCGCCGGGGTGATCGACCCTTCGGGCTGATTGTTCCGGTAACGGCACCCGGGGGCTATTCCGGCGATATCCGCCTGCTGATTGGTCTCAATATGAAAGGCACGGTGCTGGGTGTGCGGGTGACCAGCCACCGGGAAACCCCCGGGCTGGGGGACAAGATTGAAACCAAGAAATCCGACTGGATCTACACCTTTGAGGGCCAGTCGCTGGACAACCCCGAGCCTGAAAACTGGGCGGTTAAAAAAGATGGCGGCGCATTTGACCAGTTTACCGGCGCCACCATTACCCCGCGAGCAGTGGTGGACACAGTACGGGATACACTGATTTATTTTCGCGAGAACCGGAAGCAGATCCGGGACACACTAAGACAACCCGCCTCACCTGAAGATGAGCCAGTCACGCCGGGATCACTGGCGGGCGGCGATTCGGCACAGGAGCATTCGTAACATGGCGACTAAATCCAACTCCGAGATCATTCGAGACGGACTCTGGACCAACAACCCGGCGCTGGTTCAGGTGCTCGGGCTTTGCCCACTGCTGGCGGTCACAAGCACCGTCGTTAACGCCATTGGCCTGGGCCTTGCCACGCTACTGGTGTTGATGGGCTCGAATCTGGCGGTATCGCTGATCCGCAATTTCGTCAGTGAATCGGTACGCCTGCCCGCCTTTGTGATGATCATTGCCTCTTTCGTGACCTGTGCCGAACTGCTGATGCAGGCGTTCACCTATGAGCTTTACCAGATTCTGGGGATATTCATTCCGCTGATCGTAACCAACTGCGCCATTCTGGGCCGGGCAGACGCTTTTGCCTCCAAGAATCCGCCGCTGCCCGCGCTGCTGGACGGTTTCATGATGGGCCTGGGATTCCTGTTCGTGCTGATCGCCCTGGGCGGCATCCGTGAACTGGTCGGCCAGGGCACCCTGTTTGTCGATATGGACCTGCTGCTTGGCCCGATGGCCAGTGGGTGGGCTATCCGCCCGCTTGAGAGCTATCCGGATGTGCTGTTCATGGTCTTGCCACCGGGCGCCTTTATTGGCCTGGGCCTACTCATTGCCCTGAAGAATGGCATCGACAACCAGATCAAGGCGCGCCGTGCCGCGGTTCAGCCAGTTGAAGCCGGAAGCAAGCGGGTGCGCGTAACGGGTAACGTGTCATGAACAAGGAAAAGCGAACCGCGATTTTTTCCAGACTGAGAGACGCCAACCCCTCACCCACCACCGAGCTGAACTACTCAAACCCGTTTGAGCTTTTGATTGCCGTTATTCTTTCTGCTCAGGCAACAGACGTCGGCGTGAATAAGGCCACCGCGAAGCTGTATCCGGTAGCCAACACGCCGGAAGCCATTCACGCCCTGGGCGTGGACGGTCTGAAGGAATACATAAAAACCATCGGCCTGTTCAATAGCAAAGCGGAGAACGTGATCAAAACCTGTAAGGCACTGATCGATAAACACAATAGCCAGGTTCCGGACAATCGCGAAGATCTGGAAGCCTTACCTGGCGTGGGTAGAAAAACCGCAAACGTGGTTTTGAATACCGCATTTGGACAGCCCGCCATGGCCGTGGACACCCACATATTCCGGGTGTCCAACCGGACCGGAATCGCACCGGGCAAAAACGTTCTGGAAGTGGAAAAGCGGCTGATGAGGCTGGTGCCGAAAGAATTTCTTCTGGATGCGCATCACTGGCTGATTCTTCACGGCCGCTACACCTGCACCGCGCGTAAGCCCAAGTGTGGCGCCTGTGAAATCGAGGACCTTTGCGAGTTCAAACAGAAGCGGGATTATCTGGCTTGAAGGTTTGACGGACTTGGACTGGCCCGCGCAGGCCAGTCCAACACTTGTTTCCCCAGAGTCGAATCTTAGCGCTGACCCAGCATTTTTTCTTTCAGGTCTTCCTGGGCAGGCTGGTCAGAGAGCCAGATACCGAACAGGGCCTTCTTGAATTCGAGGCCTTCAATGGTAGAGCGTGCCTCACCGTTTTTCTGGACACGGACGCCCTCACCCGGCAGATAGACCAGGTCAAACACATCACCCTCTACGATTTCCTCTGAAAACACATCGAGGAACGCATCGACTTCGTCCTGGATCGCTGCGAGATCGCCACCGGTGGAGTTCTCGAAGCCTTCCATGGTTGCGTCTTTCATCTTGTCACTGGTGATCATGCCGGAGATGATATGCAGGGTAATGGCCTGGGGTTCGTCGGCGTTGATGATGGCCTGGCCATCACTGATGGTGCTGGGTACGTACAAGCCGCCAACATAGAGATCCATAAACCACTTGGACCGGGTACCTGCGCCGTTCAGCTTGAGCTCGGTGCCCATGGCCGTATAGGTTTCAGGAACATCAACACCGTCCACTTCCAGCGCTGAAGCCGGAGCAGAGAGCACGGTGGTCAAAAGTAATGATGCAAATCCTGCTGATAGAGTCTTTTTCATCGTCTTTTCCTTTTCGATCGTTATTATAAAGTCCTGTTTTTCGTCGTTCCCCGAAGCTCGACACCTTTGTGACAGCCTAATACCTACAACCTCAATCCCGCCTCGGCGGGCAAAGTGTAACAGGATGTAAACTACATCTTTCGCGGGCTGGTTCTCATTTGTGCAGGCCAAAAAAAACCGGCCCCCGAAAGGGCCGGTTTTCGCTTTTCTATTTTCTGTCCGGTTATTGCAAGCTCTACTTGAACAGCATGGTGCCCGAAAGACCTTCTTTCTCGAGAATCTCACGGAGGCGGCGCAGGGCTTCAACCTGAATCTGCCGAACCCGTTCGCGGGTCAAACCGATTTCCTGCCCCACTTCTTCAAGTGTGCTGATCGGATAACCACGGAGGCCGAAGCGGCGCGACAGGACTTCCTGCTGTTTATCGCTCAGTTGATCAATCCACTTCTCGACACAGGAGCACATGTTATTGTCCTGCAACTGATCCGCAGGGTCTGCGGCGCCCTCATCAGCTACCGTATCCAGCAGGGATTTTTCGCCGCCGCTGCCGATGGGCGTATCCATGGAGGCGACGCGCTCGTTGAGGCCAAGCATCCGCTTTACGTCTGCAACCGGCTTGTCCACCATCTGCGCGATTTCTTCGGCGGAGGGCTCGTGATCCAGTTTCTGGGTCAGCTCGCGGGCCGCCCGCAGGTAAAGGTTCAGTTCCTTCACGACATGAATCGGTAAACGAATGGTGCGGGTCTGATTCATGATCGCCCGTTCGATGGTCTGGCGGATCCACCAGGTAGCATAGGTAGAGAAGCGGAACCCGCGTTCCGGGTCGAACTTCTCTACCGCCCGAATAAGCCCGAGGTTGCCTTCCTCAATAAGGTCCAACAGGGTCAGCCCGCGATTCACATAACGTCGCGCAATCTTGACCACCAGGCGAAGGTTGCTCTCGATCATCCGCTTGCGGCCCGACTCTTCACCCTTGCGGGCGAGTCTTGCGAAGTAGACTTCCTCTTCGGGGGTCAACAGGGGGGAAAATCCGATTTCGTTGAGGTAAAGCTGAGTGGCGTCCAGCTGTTTCTGGCTGGTGAAATAACGGCCCTGGGCCGGAATATCTTCTTCACTGCTCGCAACCTCTGTGTCGGCTGCCTCGTCTTTGTCGAGTTTATCTTCCGCTAGCAGTTGATCGTCTGACTCCTCTACATCTGACACACGATCAATGATGAGTTCTTCCTGCTCTGATGACATAGCGCTTGCCCCGCCTTTCAAGGATCCTGGATTTGCTCACAGTTCTTATTGTTATGAGCACCTTTTCTTGTCTGTTTTCTCTTTCAGGACATTGTTTCTGGCTGCTTGCGACTCCCGGCCGCCGTTTTTATTATGTGCCAGTCAGTTCGTTTCTTGTTATGTCTTCTGTCTGCATCACGCCTGGTGACTTTTTCTGCTCAGTTACCGCTCAGTCACCGGGGTGGCAGATACGGCACCGGGTTCACCGGGTTGCCATTTTTCCGGATTTCAAAGTGCAATTTCGGCCGGTCTGTTCCGCTGCTTCCGAGTTCAGCAATCTTCTGTCCGGCCTTTACATTATCCCCTTCTCTGACCACGACCTTGCGATTGTGGGCATAGGCACTGAGGTAGTGCTCGTTGTGATTCACTATGACCAGGTTTCCGTAGCCAAGTAAACCATCTCCTGCGTAAACGACATTACCGCTTGCAGCTGCCCTGACAGAATCACCCGGATTTCCAGCAATATCAATACCTTTATTGACTTTTCCGGATGTAGAATATCTAGCAATTACGGTGCCAACGTGGGGCCAGCGCCATTCGATACTGGCTACGGTCTGGCTCTGTTCAGCCGGAGGGGCAGACGGATTGGGTGGCTTTGACACCTTCGGCGCCGGTGGGTCGGGAGGCGAAGAAGTCCGGGTTGGGCTCGGTGGTTTTGGAGATCCCGAAGCCGCAGTAACACTGCCTCGCTGGTCCAGCCGTAATACCTGGCCGGCCTTTAAATTGTAGGGAGGGTCTATGCCGTTGGCATCGCCAAGTTCACGATAGTCACGACCATAGCGCCAGGCAATGCTGTAAAGGGTTTCACCGGACTTGACCACATGACGGCCCCAGTAGACTGGGGGGTTATAACGGTCATCCTGATGTATCGCAGGCGTATTACAGCCGACCAGGCCAAAAGCCATGATCGTCAGCATTAGAACACTCTGAAAACGCCGGGAAGCCCTGCTTCCAATTTTTGAACGAGCCCGTTCGTCGCCACTTACCGAGAGCCAGGATGCCCGGAAAAGAGACGCTGAAAACACCCACTCAGACACTCTGTACGCCAATCTCAATAGAATAAAAACGAGCCTGTTAATCGATTTTTGTATAAAAAATGCGGTCAGTTATCAGGTTTTCTCAGTAACTCGCTAATTTATTGCACATTTCCGGTGCCAAACCAAGTTACTGTGCACCGTTATATGTTACCGCCCGAAACAGTCATCAGGGCCAGAAAAGTAACACTCGTCTCATGGATGCTGAGAACGGGCGCGCAAATGTCACTTTTTCCTGCCGACCCACTCAATGGCAAGCACCATAACCAGCCCCAGTAGGGCGAACAGACCGGCCAGAATTAACTGAGGGTCCTGCCCGGCCTGTTCAGCATAGCTTAAGGGACTGATGCTTGCCTCGTTGAGCGGAACCTCTTCGCCAGAGCTATTGGTTCGCCAGGTCAGGGTTTCTTTCCACGGCCATACTTTATCCAGGGCTCCCACCATGAAGCCGATCAACAGCGCCAGCACCAGATCGTGGAAGCGGGAAAAAGCCCAGGTAATCAACCGGGCCACGGATAGAAGCCCGATCAGACAGCCCACTGCAAACACCGCAAGAATGGCCAGGTCAGGTGCACGGATGGCATCCAGAACCGGCGCGTACATACCCAGGATCACCAGAATGAAGGACCCGGAAATACCCGGCAGAATCATGGCGCAGATAGCCACGGCGCCAGCGCCGAAGAACATCGGCAGAGACGGTTCCAGGGGCGTGCCCGACAGCCCCCCGACCCACCAGGCGAAGACAACGCCGAGTACAAAAGGCACCAGCAACACCGCACGGGGCGAACGAACCTGGCGGCTGACATGCCACACCGAGGCCACGATCAGACCAAAGAAAAAGCTCCATATCAGGATCGGATAAGCCTCCAGCGCGTAGCTGATGACAGCCGCCAGGGCGGCAATACTGACCAGAATGCCTGACAGTAGACACAGCAGGAATGTGCCGTCGCAAGCCTGCCAGAACTGGCGGAAACGACCTTTTAAAAGGTTCTGCCACGCGGCCTCAGGCAGGCCACTGATCGCCTGAAGAAGCCGGAAATAGATACCGGTGATGAAGGCGATGGTTCCGCCGGAGACACCGGGCACTATGTCAGCGGCACCCATGGCCATGCCACGGAGAAACACCGACCATAGACTGTGATCACGATTGGGAGTCAGTGGGCTCAACGCACAACCCCACCCAACAGGGGCACGAAGCGGACCGGCTCAACTTCATTGATTTCAAACCTGGCGCCCTTGCGGACAATTTCTGTCAGCATTTGAGTATGCTCGCCTATCGGCGCCACCAGTACACCACCGTCCGCCAGTTGTGATTTCAGCTCTTCCGGCACTTCACGGGGCGCGGCGGTAACAATAATACCGTCGAATGGACCCTTGTCCGGCCATCCCATGCCGCCGTCGGCGTGTTTGAGAAGCACATTCCGTGCGCCCAGGGTTCGCAGCCGGTCACGGGCACGATCCTGTAGGGGTTTGATGCGCTCGACGCTGAACACATGGTCAACCAGATTGGCCAGAATGGCGGTCTGGTAACCGGAACCAGTGCCCAGTTCCAGTACCCTTGAGGGTTTATGGCGCATCAGAACTTCGGTCATCCGGGCCACAATGTAAGGCTGGGACAGAGTCTGGCCGTAACCGATCGGCAACGCCGTGTCTTCATAGGAACGGTGCGCCAGTGCCTCATCCAGAAATATATGCCTGGGCACATTGGCCATCGCTTCCAGCACCTGCTCATCTTCAATACCGGATTCGCGCAGCCGTTGAATCAGCCGCATCCGGGTACGGCGGGACGTCATCCCGATGCCGTCAAGCTCTGCGACCATCAAAGGCTTCCCTCATCCTGGACCCCGTGATTCAGCCTCTCGACCCAGTCCTGCAGGGACGGCAGTGCTTCATGGCGAGTCATGTCCACATGCACCGGGGTGATACTCACAAAATGATCACGCACGGCCTGAAAATCTGTGCCCTCACCGGCATCACTGCCTTTACCGGCAGCGCCGATCCAGTACCGTGCCTTGCCTCGCGGGCAGGTCATGGGGACAGCGCCCTCGGCCCGGCCACGGTGGCCAAGACGGGTCACGCGGAATCCGGCCAGCTCGTCCCACGACACGTCCGGCACGTTCACGTTAAGGATGCAACGGGGCCCAAGGGTCATGGGCGCAGTGCCTTCCAGCAGGACACGGATAACCCGGGCCGCGGTTTCGTAGTGGAAGTGGCCTTCGTTTACCAACGAAACGGCAATCGCGGGTAAACCCAGATGACGGCCTTCCGTTGCCGCTGCCACGGTGCCGGAATAGATAATATCGTCGCCGAGGTTGGCGTGGGTGTTGATGCCGGAAACCACACGGTCGAAAGGCTGATCAAACAATCCGTTTACCGCCAGGTGAACACAATCCGTGGGCGTGCCGTCAACGGACTGGAAACCACCGGCATGATCTTCAACCGTCAACGGCCGGTTCAGCGTGAGCGCGTTACTGGCGCCACTGTGGTCCCGGTCCGGTGCCACAACATGCAATTCGCCCAGGCCCTCGAGCCCGTCGTACAGGGCTTTCAGGCCCGGCGAATGCACACCGTCATCATTGGATAACAGAATTCGCACGATTGTCTCCACTTACTGCCAAATCAAATAGGTCGCCGAGCAATGTTGTTGCGTACTGCCCCGGTGCCAGCCCGAATGCCAGCGACAGCCTGTCTGCAGCCAGCCATCGCCATTGCAGATCTTCCGGCATCAGGGTCAGTTGACGGCGCTCCGGCTTCATCCGTGTGATCGCAAACACCGCTGCAACCTGCGGATGCTCGGACACCACCGCCCTTTCCAGCTCGCCCTGCACGGAGACAGCCTCGGTACCGCCATCACCCCACAGCGGGCCGGTGATGAATGCGTCCGCCAGACCCGGCAAACCGGGTTCACCATCCAGCAGCGTCTGCCAGTTTCCGACCTCTACGCGATGGGCCAGCACTTCATTGAATAACCACGAACGTGCCGCCGAAAAGTACAATACGTTTTTAGACTCGTTACCGCCAGAGGAAGACCGGCCTCGACCCCGCTTTTTACCTTTATGGCCGCGGCCGGAAATCATGGTGGCCGGGTCCATCGCAATGGCCTGGTCCAAATTACCGCCCTCGTGGCCAAATCGCTGGGGACCGAAGTAGTTAGGGCAGCCATATTCGCGCAGTTGCGCCAGCGCAAGGTTGATGGTCTTCTGCTGGCCGCTTACGTTGGTGAGGACTATTTCAAAGCCATTGCCCTGATGGTCAGAGCGACGCAGTTTTTTCGGAGCCCGGCAGCTTTCGAGTACCGGCCAGGTTTCGGCTACCCGCGCGATCAGTTCGCTGTCTTCACCTTCCAGCCCCGGACGATAGACGCTGAACCATTGCCGAGTGACCGCATGGCGGTCTTTCAGTCCACAGAAGCCGACATCAAAAGGCCGACACCCGGCCAGCACCGCCAGCTGTCTGGCCACATACTCGGTGTTATCGCCGGTTTTCTCGATGCGAAACAGCAGATGCTCGCCGCCATTGAAGCCGGAAACGTCCAGCTTCTCATCCACCATAAAATCTGCAGGGCTGGCTTTGAGAACTGCCGTTGCAGCCCTGGTGCCCGATGACGTTGGCCAGTCCAGACGCCAGCGTTCCGGTTCGTCGTTATTCTGCTCTGAGTCGGTCACAGGCTTTGCGGCTCAAGCAGACAGACCGCCTGGCAGGCTATGCCCTCGCCACGACCGGTAAAGCCCAGACGTTCACTGGTTGTGGCTTTCACGCTCACGCGGTTTGCAGGAAGGTTAAGATCTTCGGCGATGTTCAGACGCATGGTCTGGATATGAGGGGCCATTTTCGGCGCCTGGGCAATAATCGTGGTGTCCACGTTGGCCACTCTGAAACCCTCCTCGGCAACCCGCTCCATCACCCGACGCAGCAGGTCACGACTGTCCGCCCCGGCCCACTCCTCGCTGGTGTCGGGGAAAAAGTGACCGATGTCGCCCAGAGCCACGGCGCCCAGCAGCGCATCCGCCAGTGCGTGAAGCAGCACATCGCCATCGGAATGGGCCTTGATTCCCTTTTCAAACGGAATGGATACACCACCGAGGATGACATGGTCGCCCTCACAGAACGCATGGACATCAAAGCCCTGCCCGATTCGCATAATGGGTTCCTTATATCGATTGAAACGTGAAACGCAGTGGATTCAGAAGCGGCTGAGCACGAAATCCGCCAGCGCCAGATCGGCCGGTACCGTTATCTTAATGTTATCGGGACGGCCTTCGACAATACAGGGGAAATAACCGGCCTGTTCTACGGCTGAGGCTTCATCCGTCACAGGAAGCCCGGCAGCCAAAGCCGACTTCAGGGCGCACCTGAGGATGCCAAACCGGAACATCTGCGGCGTAAGCGCGCGCCAGAGCTGGCTGCGGTCGACAGTCTCGAGAACATCCTGCCCGCCAGCAGCGGTTTTTTTCAGGGTATCGGTCACTGGCGCCGCCAACAGACCGCCTACCTGATGATCTTTGAGTTCAGTGAGCAGCCGGTTCAGATCATCCGGGTGCAGGCAGGGCCTGGCGGCGTCGTGTACCAGCACCCAATCATCGGGGCCCGCCTGTCCGTCCAATGCATCAAGCGCGGCGAGTACCGAATCAGCTCGCTCCTGACCACCGGTGACGCTGGTAACCCGGTCGTTCTGGCTGGCTCTGGTGTCGCACCACCAGGGATCATCCACGCTGATGGCAACGATACAACCCGCCAGAGCGGTGTTATCAGACGCAAAGCAATCAGACATGCTTTCAATAGCAAGATCAAGAATCAGACTTCCCCGCAGCGATAGATACTGCTTGGGACGGGCAGAGTTCATTCGTTTGCCGGCACCTGCGGCGGGGATAATAAGCCAGAGTCTGGGGGTAGTCATGGGCATGGTCGACGTCAGAAAGGCAGAGCGGCTTATTGTTCAACCACCAGGAAAAAAGTTTCGTCCTCGCGGATCAGGCCAAGGTTCATCCGCGCCCGCTCTTCCAGCGCGCCCTGCTGGCCACGAAGATTCTGGACTTCGGCGAACAGACGCTCGTTGCGGATCTCCAGCTCTTCGTTTTCCGCACGCTGCCCGGCAATGGCTTCCTCCAGACCCCAGACCTGCGCAAAGCTGCCCTCCCCGACCCACAGGCGAACCTGCAGCAGGATGATCAGCAAAACCATGATGGACCAGACCAACTTCATTGCAATTCCGATTACCGTATAGACGACGAATGTTGAGTATAGACCTTACAGTAGTTTTGCAACAAGTTCTGCTAAGCACTTGTACAAAAAGGCCATCACACTTCGAGCAATTGAAGCGTGATGGCCTTTCCGGTTTCATCAGGTCTGGTCTCTGGTGTTAACCCTGACCCTTGATCTCACTCAGGCCCCGGTAAGGAGCGTCCGCTCCCAGCGCCTCTTCGATGCGAAGCAGCTGGTTATACTTGGCCACACGGTCAGAACGGCACAGGGACCCGGTCTTGATCTGCCCGGCACAGGTGGCAACCGCCAGATCGGCGATGGTGGTGTCTTCAGTCTCGCCGGACCGGTGGGAAATCACCGCCGTGTAGCCTGCGTTCTGGGCCATCTTGATGGCATCCAGGGTCTCGCTCAGGCTGCCGATCTGGTTGAACTTGATCAGAATCGAGTTTCCAACGCCCTTTTCAATACCTTCCTTCAAGATGCGCGTGTTGGTCACGAACAGATCGTCGCCCACCAATTGCACCTTGCTGCCCAGCTTATCGGTCAGCACCTTCCAGCCGTCCCAGTCACTCTCGTCCATGCCGTCTTCAATAGACACAATCGGATAGCGCTCGCACAGACCGGCCAGATAATCGGCAAAACCGGCAGAATCAAAAGACTTGCCCTCGCCAGACAACTGGTACTGACCATCCTTGTAGAACTCGGAAGACGCACAGTCCAGAGCCAGGGTGACATCGGTACCGAGCTTGTAACCGGCCTTCTCGACCGCTTCCTGAATCACCGCCAGGGCACCCTCGTTGGACGGAAGATCCGGCGCAAAACCGCCCTCATCGCCCACGGCAGTGTTCAGACCCTTGCTGTTCAGAACCTTCTTCAGCGCGTGGAAAATTTCCGCACCAATGCGCAGCGCTTCGGCGAACGTCTTGGCCGCCACCGGCTGAATCATGAACTCCTGGATATCCACATTATTATCCGCGTGTTCACCACCGTTCAGGATATTCATCATCGGCACCGGCATGCTGTACTTGCCGGAAGTGCCATTGATGTCGGCAATGTGCGCATAAAGCGGTTTCTTCAACGAAATCGCAGCGGCTTTCGCAGCGGCCAGAGAAACAGCCAGAATGGCGTTCGCACCCAAATTCGCCTTGTTGTCCGTACCGTCCAGGTCCAGCATCACCTTGTCCAGAGCGCGCTGGTCCGCTGCATCTTTACCAATCAGCGAATCGCGAATCTTGCCATTTACGGCTTCAACGGCCTTCAAAACGCCCTTACCCAGATAGCGACTGGCGTCCTTGTCCCGAAGCTCAAGAGCTTCGCGAGAGCCGGTAGAAGCGCCAGAAGGAGCGCAGGCACTGCCAATCGTGCCGTCTTCAAGAATTACGTCCGCTTCAACCGTAGGATTCCCTCGGGAATCCAGAACCTCTCGGCCCTTAATGTTGGCAATCTTGGTCATTAGTCCAAATCTCCATAATTTCAAAATATTCAGAAGGTTATGCTTATAATTTGATCAAGAGCAGGTGGGGTACGGCTTTACGAAACTGTGCGGAGCCATGGATGGCGGAGCCCAAGCGACACAGGGATGTGCCGCAAGGAGCGTGTTTCGTAAAGCCGTACCCCGCCTGCTCGCTCCCCCCAAAGCAAAAAAATAAAACTTCCTTTATCAGGCAGTATCAATAGGCCTAAAACTCTTAACCAGGTCATCGACAGCCTTGACCCGCTCCAAAAACGGTTCCAACTGGCTCAATCGAAGCGCACAGGGCCCATCGCACTTGGCATTATCAGGATCAGGGTGTGCTTCCAGGAACAATCCCGCCAACCCCTGGGACATACCCGCCAGCGCCAGATCCGTCACCTGGGCACGACGACCGCCGGCTGAATCCGCACGGCCACCCGGCATCTGCAAGGAATGAGTGACGTCAAACATCACCGGAACGTCCATCTGCTTCATGATGCCGAAGCCAAGCATGTCTACAACCAGGTTGTTATAGCCAAAGCTGGTGCCACGCTCACACAGAATGATCTTATCGTTACCCGCCTCACCACACTTGGTGATGATGTGCTTCATTTCCTGGGGCGCCAGAAACTGGGCCTTCTTGATATTGATTACCGCGCCGGTTTCCGCCATGGCGACTACCAGATCGGTCTGCCTGCTCAGAAAGGCCGGCAACTGAATGATGTCGCAGACTTCTGCAGCGGGCGCTGCCTGCTCAGGCGTATGAACATCGGAAATTATCGGAACGCCGTACTTGCTCTTGATGTCCGCCAGAATCTGCAGGCCTTTCTCAAGGCCGGGCCCGCGGAAGGAATGCACTGAGGACCGATTGGCCTTGTCGAAAGAGGCCTTGAATACGTAGGGAATACCCAGCCTTGAACAGACGTCCACATAGGCTTCGGCCACTTCAAACGCCAGGTCCCGGGACTCCAGCACGTTCATGCCACCAAACAGCACAAACGGCTTGTCGTTAGCGACCTGGATACCGGAAACGTCGACCATGCTCCGCGCCATAATCAGGATTCCCTTTCAGAGGTCTGGTCAGAGGTCTGGTCAGAGGTCTGGTCAGAGGTCTGGTCAGAGGTCTGGGCTTTGCGTACCAGCGCGGCTTCAATAAAGCCTTTGAACAACGGATGGCCGTCCCGTGGAGTGGAGGTAAATTCCGGGTGGAACTGACAGGCCACGAACCAGGGATGATCCGGCACTTCCACCACTTCCACCAGCTTGCCGTCCGTTGAGCGACCCGAAATCCGAAGACCTGCACCTTCAAGCTGTGGCAGGAAATGATTGTTCACTTCATAGCGGTGGCGGTGACGTTCACGAATGGTTTTCTTACCGTAGCAACCGGCAATGGTCGAACCCTCTTCCACCACACAATCCTGGGCGCCAAGGCGCATGGTGCCGCCAAGATCGGATTCATCCGTACGCTCTTCCTTTTCGCCGCTGGCATCAAGCCATTCGGTGATCAGGCCGACAACCGGCTCCGGCGCATGTTCACGGAATTCCGTGCTGTGGGCACCCTTAAGGCCGGCTACGTTACGGGCGTATTCAATCACCGCCACTTGCATGCCCAGGCAGATACCCAGGTAAGGCACCTTGTTCTCACGGGCGTACTGAACCGTCCGGATCTTGCCTTCCACGCCGCGCTCACCAAAGCCGCCAGGAACCAGAATCGCATCAGCATTTTCCAGCGCACCGGTGCCGTCCCGCTCAATGTCTTCGGAATCTATGTAGTTAATGCGCACCTTGGTGCGGGTCTTGATACCCGCATGAAGCAGGGATTCCACCAGGGATTTGTAAGCGTCCAGCAACTCCATGTATTTGCCGACCATGGCAACGGTCACTTCACCATCCGGATTCAGCAGTGACTCAACCACCGCGTCCCATTCACTCAGGTCTGCCGGATTGGCGTCCAGTGCGAAGCGCTCGATAACCAGTTGATCCAGGCCGAATTCGTGCAACATCCGCGGAATGGCGTAGATGGACTTGGCGTCCTGCAGCGGAATAACCGCACGCTCTTCCACGTTGGTGAACAGTGCAATCTTGCGGCGTGAACTGGCGTCGACTTCGTGTTCGGAACGGCACAGCAGAATGTCCGGCTGCAGACCGATGGACCGCATCTCTTTCACGGAATGCTGGGTCGGTTTGGTCTTGATTTCGCCGGCGGTGGCGATGTAGGGAACCAGGGTCAGGTGCATGAACAGGGCGCGCTGGGCGCCGACCTCTACCCTTAGCTGGCGGCAGGCCTCCAGGAACGGCAGGGATTCGATGTCACCCACGGTGCCGCCAATCTCGATCATGGCAACGTCTGCACCGGCTGCGCCCTCAACTACCCGACGCTTGATCTCGTCGGTAATGTGGGGGATGACCTGAACGGTGCCGCCCAGGTAATCGCCACGGCGTTCCTTGCGGATCACTTCTTCGTAGACACGGCCGGTGGTGAAGTTGTTGCGGCGGGTCATGGGGGTGCGGATAAACCGCTCGTAGTGCCCCAGGTCCAGGTCCGTTTCCGCGCCATCTTCGGTGACAAATACCTCACCGTGCTGGAAGGGGCTCATGGTGCCGGGGTCCACGTTGATGTACGGGTCCAGCTTGAGAATAGTGACCTTCAGGCCGCGTGCCTCTAGGATCGCTGCCAGAGAGGCAGATGCGATACCTTTCCCCAAGGAGGACACGACACCGCCGGTGACGAAAATATAACGCGTCATGCAGATTCCGTGAATTGTCTGGTTCGGTGAAGGAGGGAGATTGTCATCTCAAGATGGGACATCAGATTACCAGAACTCCCCCACCTACTCAATCAGAATCCCGCTCCAAAATCAGGCGCCAGCCGCTGGACGGCGCCTCCCCACAGTACTGCTCTGAAACCCACAGATGGCCTGCCGCCACCAGCGTTTCATCGCCCCCCAGGCTGTCTGATACCAGCGGCAGCCTGCCCCGCTCCCACGCTGGCACGGACTGTTCCTGAAGCCATTTTTTCAGCGGCCTGGAAGGGCCACCAGGTCGAACCCTGATTCGCTCCCCGCCCTGTCTGGCATGAACCACCAGTTTCGGTGTGTAGCGGGGCTCCGGCGCGGCTGGCTCCAGGGACAAATGCCACCCGCCCCAGTTAACAGGTTTACCCGGTTCTAGTGGCCTGGGTTGATCTGCCATCGCCGGTCGGTCAATAACAAAGTAGAGAGCATTCTGGTGACGACGAAGCCGATAGCCGGTACCCGAATATTCCGGTTGCCGGTCGTCACGGGAATCCATGAATCCGGATAGAAGCGCCTGCCAATCCCCCGTTTCGGGGGGTAAAAAACCCTGCTGACTGACCCACCAGCGAATCAGGTTCTTCTGCTCGGCCAGAGTCAGGTTTTTCAGCGCAGAAATGTCCAGACCGTCATCGTCAGTCCGACACTGGTCGAAATGAATGCGGGCAAGGCTTGCAGCCAGTTCGTCGCCTTCCCGACAGGCTTTCGCGGTGGCGGCCACCCGTCGATTCAGAAAAGGCCAGCGTTCCCGCAAAGCCGGGATGATGGCCTGGCGCAGAAAATTGCGGTCGAACCGCCGGTCAAGGTTGCTGGGGTCTTCAAGCCACTGAATACTCAGCTCTTTCGCCCATGCCTCAAGTTCACGACGACTGAAATCAAGAAAAGGGCGATACACAGCGGCCTTTCCCATGGGACGCGAAACAGGCATTCCGGCCAGACCGGCAACACCGGACCCACGAAGCAAGCGGAACAGAACCGTTTCTACCTGGTCATCCCCATGGTGCGCCATCAGCAGCAGATCGCCTTTGCCCAGGTGTGATTCGAACGCCTCATAGCGGGCGGCCCGCGCCGCTTCTTCCAGCCCGCCGGTCCTGGCACGTTCATCGGCGGCGGAAACCGGCACGGTTACCCGAACAACATGGCAGTGAATAGCCAGAGACTGGCAAAGTTGCTGACAGAAACGTTCTGTCTCGGGGGCATTTGGCTGGAGTTGGTGATTAACGTGGATGGCGTTGAGCCGACCTCTGTGACCGAAAAGCCGGGACGCGGTGTGGAGCAAGAGCACCGAATCCAGGCCACCGCTTAGGGCAACGTAAAGGCCCGAGCAGCTCGGCATTTTGCCGAGAGAGGTCAGCAGAGCTTCGGGCCAAGTGCCTTCGGGGCCGGTGCTACCGGCCCGTGTCATAGCGGGTCAGGCGCTCATACCGGCGGGCTACCAGATCATCCACCGACATGGCGCTGAGCTCTTCAATACCCTGGGCCAGCACTTCTTTCAGCGACTCTGCCACTTTATCCGGCGCCCGATGAGCACCACCAAGCGGTTCGGGAATGACATTGTCAGCTACGCCGAGTTCTTTCAGTCGTTCCGCCGTCACACCCATGGCCTCCGCAGCCTGAGCGGCATGCTCTGCGCTTTTCCAGAGGATGGATGCACAACCCTCAGGCGAAATAACCGCATAGGTCGAATACTGCAGCATGTTCAGTTGATCACAGACACCGATGGCCAGCGCGCCACCGGAACCGCCCTCGCCTACGACGGTGGAGATGATCGGTGTTTTCAGACGGGACATCACCGCCAGATTGAACGCAATGGCTTCACTCTGGCCCCGCTCCTCGGCACCGATACCGGGGTAAGCGCCGGGCGTATCGATAAAGGTCAGGATCGGCATGTTGAAACGCTCAGCCATTTCCATCAGCCGCAGGGCTTTCCGGTATCCTTCGGGCCGCGGCATGCCGAAGTTGCGTCTTACCTTGTCCCGCACTTCCCGGCCTTTCTGGTGCCCGATAACCATGATTGGCTTGCCGTTCAGCCTGGCTGTTCCGCCCACGATTGCCTGGTCGTCTGCGTAACGGCGGTCGCCGTGCAGTTCATCGAAATCATCGAACATCATTTCAATGTAGTCATGGGTGTAGGGCCGCCGGGGGTGACGTGCAAGCCGCGCCACATCCCAGGATTTCAGATCCGAGAAAATGCTTTCCGTGAGGCTGACGCTCTTCTTTTTCAGCCGGGCGATTTCATCGGTGATGTTGATGTCGGTGTCATTGCCCACCATGCGAAGCTCTTCAATCTTGGCTTCAAGGTCGGCAATAGGCTGTTCGAAATCAAGATAGTTAGGGTTCATGATGATCCATCATTATGATTACGGGGCGGACATTTGGGGCCGCCAAAAATTGAATTATATCAATAAAGATAGCAGCGACAGGCCGATCTCTAAAGCGGACCTTCGTATGAGTGCGTTGTACAGGCTCGTTATCAATCATAGACCAGTTCCACCGACTGGTCGCCCACCAGATACTTCAACTCCAGCAACAGGTCGTCATCGGGCTGGACTCGCCAGGATTCACCAAGCTCGATTCGGGTGCTTGCGTCGCCGGTGCTGTATTCGATCCAGACCGGACTGCCCTCGCAACGGAAGGGCCGCAGTGTGGAATCCAGTTTGTCGAGCAGGCCGTTCTGTAACTGGTCGGCGTGAATGGCGAGTTTCAGTCCGCGGCTGAACTGCTGCCTGGCGGTACCAACGTCCATGACCGAACTGACTCGCATCTTCATCTGGCCGGAATAATCGTCGTGGCTGACCTGGCCTTCCACCACAATGACCTGGTCCGACTGCAGCAGTTCACGGTGCTCGAAAAATGCCTCGGAGAATAGCGTGGCTTCTATTCGTGCGCTGCGGTCATCAAGGGTGATAAACGCCATGGTGGAGCCGGTGCGGGTTTTCATGGAACGCTGGGCCACCACAAGCCCGGCAACCCGTTGGGGCTGCCGCGACGGCTTGAGCTCGGAAATCGGCGATCTGACAAACCGGCGTACTTCCTTTTCATATTCGTCAAACGGATGCCCGGTGAGATACAGGCCGAGGGTATCCTTCTCACCCTTAAGGCGCTGTTTTTCCGGCCACTCCCGCACGCCGGCAACATCCGCGTAAGGATCTTCACCTTCGCCGCCGGCAAAAATATCGCCGAACATATCCGTCATGCCAACGGATTCATTACGGGATTGCTGCCCGGCCTGCTGTATGGCCTTGTCGATGCTAGCCATCAGGTGTGCCCGGCCCGCGCCCAGCTTGTCCATGGCGCCGCAGCGGATCAGCGCTTCAAGCGCACGTTTGTTCACTTTTTTCAGGTCGACACGGCGGCAGAAATCAAACAGGTCCTGATAGGGCTCCCCGTTAGCGCGGCCTTCCACGATGCTCTGGATCGGGCCCTCGCCAAGGCCCTTGATGGCTCCCAGGCCATAAACGATCTGGCCTTCATCATTAACGGTAAACGTGTATTCAGAACGGCTGACGTCCGGCACCAACAGATCCAGCCCCATGCTGCGGCACTCTTCAACCAGGGTCACGACCTTATCGGTGTTCTGCATATCCGCAGTCAGTACTGCGGCCATAAATTCCGCCGGGTAATGGGCTTTCAGCCAGAGCGTCTGGTAGGACACCAGTGCATAGGCGGCCGAGTGCGATTTGTTGAAACCGTAGCCGGCAAACTTTTCCACCAGGTCGAAGATGTTTTCCGCCAGGGTTTTATCGATACCGTTGTCAGCACAACCGTCCAGGAAGAACTGCTTCTGTTTGGCCATTTCCTCGGGCTTTTTCTTACCCATGGCCCGGCGCAGCATGTCGGCGTTGCCCAGGGTGTAACCGGCCATCACCTGGGCGATCTGCATGACCTGCTCCTGGTAGAGGATAACCCCGTAGGTGGGCTCCAGAACCGGCTTCAGGCCATCGTACTGATAATCAGGATGCGGGAAAGACACCGGCTGGCGCCCGTGCTTCCGGTCGATAAAGTCATCCACCATGCCGGACTGCAAAGGGCCGGGGCGGAACAGGGCCACCAGGGCGATCATGTCTTCCAGGGAATCCGGCTGCAGGCGGCGGATCAGATCCTTCATGCCGCGGGATTCCAGCTGGAAAACCGCCGTGGTTTCCGCTTTTTTCAGCATGGTGAACGAAGGCACGTCGTCCAGCGGAATTTCGTTGATATCCAGCTCGGGCTCGCCGCGCTTTTCCCGGCGCGGATTAATCATCTTCAGAGCCCAGTCGATGATGGTCAGGGTCCGCAGGCCCAGGAAGTCGAACTTCACCAGGCCCGCATCTTCCACATCGCCTTTGTCGAACTGGGTCACCAGGCTGCCGCCTTCGTCATCGCAATACAGCGGCGAGAAATCGGTAATCTTGGTGGGCGCAATCACCACACCACCGGCGTGCTTACCGGCGTTCCGGCAGACACCTTCAAGTTTCAGGGCCATTTCCCAGATTTCCTGGGCTTCCTCATCGTTTTCCAGGAATTCGCCAAGCTGCGGTTCCTGCTCGATGGCTTTGACCAGCGTCATGCCCGGCTCGAAGGGAATCATCTTGGACAGCTTGTCCGCCAGCCCGTAGGACTTGCCCTGAACCCGGGCCACGTCCCGCACCACCGCTTTCGCGGCCATGGTGCCGAAGGTAATGATTTGGGACACCGCCTCACGGCCATATTTCTCTGCGACGTAGGCAATCACCCGGTCGCGGCCTTCCATACAGAAGTCCACGTCAAAGTCGGGCATGGACACCCGCTCCGGGTTCAGGAAGCGCTCGAACAGCAGATCGTATTCCAACGGGTCCAGATCCGTAATCAACTGGGCATAGGCCACCAGGGAGCCGGCACCGGAACCACGCCCGGGCCCTACGGGTACGCCGTTATTCTTGGCCCATTTGATGAAGTCCATCACGATCAGGAAATAGCCGGGGAATCCCATCTGGATGATGATATCCAGTTCGAAATTCAGACGGGTGTAGTAGGCCTCACGTTTCTGATCGTATTCCGGGTCGTCCTTGCTCAGGGTTTTCGCCAGCCGCTCTTCCAGGCCGTCTTCCGAGACCTTGCGGAAATACTCATCCATGGTCATCCCTGCCGGGACCGGATACTCAGGCAGAAAGTATTCCCCCATTCGGACCTGAACGGAACAGCGGCGAGCGATTTCAACGGTATTCTGCACCGCTTCCGGGAGGTCCGAAAACAGCTCTATCATTTCCTCGGCGCTGCGCAGGTACTGCTGATCGCTGAAACGGCGATCCCGGCGTGGGTCGTCCAAGGTCCGGCTCTCGCCGATGCAGACCCGGGCTTCGTGGGCTTCGAAGTCGTCTGCGTGCAGGAAGTGAACGTCATTGGTAGCCACCACCGGGCAGGACAGCTCCCCGGCCAGCTCGACGCTGGCGTGAAGACAGTCTTCGTCACCGGGGCGCCCGGTGCGTTGAAGCTCCAGATAGAACGAGCCCGGATACAGATTCATCCAGTACTCGGCCCGAGCTTTCGCCAGATCGATCTTGCCAGATAGCAGCGCCTTGCCCACATCGCCCATCTTGCCGCCAGACAGCGCAATCAGCCCTTCCCGACCGTCTTCCAGCCATTGTCGCTGGATAATGGGAATACCAAAACGCTGTCCCTCGGTATAACCCCGGGACACAATTTCGGTCAGGTTGAGGTAACCGTCCTTGTTGCGGGCCAGCAGAGTCAGGCGGAAGGGGTTTTCGGGCTCGTCCGGATTATCCACCCAGAGGTCTGCACCAATGATCGGTTTTACGCCAGCGCCCATGGCCGCCTTGTAAAAACGCACCAGCGAACACATGTTGGACTGCTCGGTCAGCCCCACGGCCGGCATGCCAAGCTCAGCCGCGCGTTCAATCAGCGGTTTGACCCGGACCAGGCCATCCACCATGGAATATTCAGAATGAACGCGTAGATGAACAAAAGTGTCTGACATGGGTCTGGGATCTTCCTGGGTGTAGTGCTGGTTCCGGGTTATTCGTTAACCGGATTACTCATTGATCAGCGCAGTAATATCTTCTTTGGTCTGAGGGCCAAAGCGGGTTTCTTTCAGGTTGCCATCGGGATCCACCACAAATGTGGCGGGCAAACCGACCGGTGTCTGCCAACCCAGCGCCGGGCCCGGGTCTTCTCCCAGCATGCCATATTCGATGCCCATTCTCCGGCCCAGATCCAATAATGACTGACCTTTAACATCGTCAAAATTAACACCCAGCACCACTACAGAGCCAGACCGGTCCAGGTCATTCAGCTCCGGAATTTCCTCCAGGCAGGGCTTGCACCATTCTGCCCAGTAGTTCACCAGAACCCAATGACCACGCAGACTTTCCCATTCCAGCTCGGTACCGTCCGCCTGCTCAAATGCCTGTTTTTGGCAGCCCGCCAGCAAAAGTAGAACCAGCAGCCCCGCAAGGCCGTAACATCTGGTGAAATGGTGCTGCAAAGAGGATCCTCCTGTTAGACTACCGCGCCTGCGGGTTCTCTTTGCCCGGTTCGCTTCATCTGCGTCGGGCGTGGGGCCGGAACCATGACAGAACCCACGGACATTTTCCACATTCCAGGTCGTATCAGGGGCATCTATGGCAACCGACTCACCTTACATTCTGGTTCTGTATTATAGCCGCACTGGCCAGACCGCTGAAATGGCCTCACAGATTGCACGTGGCATTGCCAAAGTAAGCGGAATGGAAGCCCGCCTCCGCACGGTTCCCCCAGTATCACCAGACACTGAGGCGTCTATGCCGGCAGTGCCCGATGACGGCGCGCCCTACGCCAGCAAGTCAGATCTGCAAGATTGCGCCGGCCTTGCCCTTGGCAGTCCGACCCGGTTCGGCAACATGGCAGCACCCTTGAAGCATTTCCTTGATGGCACTGGCGACCTCTGGCTCAATGGCGCCCTGACTGGCAAGCCCGCCGGCGCTTTTACGTCTACAGGCAGCCTTCACGGCGGGCAGGAAAGCACATTGCTGACCATGATGTTGCCACTGTTACATCACGGCATGATTCTGTGCGGCGTACCCTATTCTGAAAAAGCCCTGAACGAAACAACCAGCGGTGGCACACCCTATGGCCCTTCCCACTGGGCGGGCACGGGTCAGCAGAAAACGCTGAGTGATTCTGAAAAGGCCATCTGCCAGACCTTCGGGCAGCGGCTCGCCAATCTGGCTGCCAGATTGCGATGACATTCACCAGACCGACAACGGTAACCGAGAATGCTCCATAACCCGAAAGCGAAAATTACGGCCAGACTGATTATTGCACTCTACGTGATGACTCTCGCAGCACTGGCCATCACTACCTTTTATCCGGTACAGGTCGAAGACGTTTCTGTTGCCCTCATCCTCAGCGTTAAGCTGATTCCCCTGCTGTTGTTTGCAGTGCCGGTCTTTCGGGCGCACAACCGCGGCATTATCTGGATGAGTTTCGTGGTGATTTTCTATTTTACCCAGTACGTGGTCTCAGCCTGGCTCAGCGAAGGCGCCGCCGTGCCGGTCGCCATTGCCATACTGACCTTCCTGCTGTTCACTGTATCGATGTTTCACCTGAAGCTGAACCGTATTTCCGCTGAAGACGCCACCTGAAAGGAACGGATTGATGGCTGATCAGACCTTTCCACCGGCGCCGCATCGGAGCACCCTGACTCTGAGGGACTTATGCACGGCGCTGGTCGCTAGCAAAGAGATCACCCAGGAAGACGGTGACAGAGTAATGTCAGCGAACATTGGTGCTGGCAGTGACACCGGTCACCCTGCCAGCCGAAAACATCCGCTGGAGCTGATTGCCAAGGCCGGGCTGCAAAGCCTTCAGAGCGGGCGCACCCTGGACCTGGACACACTCAGCCAGTGGCTTGCGAAGTGGGCCGACCAGACCTACTACCACATCGACCCCCTCAAGATTGACACCCCCGCTATCGCCCAGGTGATGTCCTATGCCTTTGCCCAGCGCCACGGCATTCTGGCGGTGGAGATTGGTCGGGACGAGGTATTGATTGCCAGCGCAGAACCTTTCAAGAGCGACTGGGAAGCCAACCTCAGACAGGCGGTACAGAAAGACATCAGGCGCGTGGTTGCCAATCCGGAGGACATTCGCCGGTATACCGTCGAGTTCTATCAACTGGCGAACTCGGTCAGCAAGGCCAGCGGCAACCGTGGCGGCGCCGCTGCCGGCTCCCAGAACTTTGAACAGCTGCTGGACCTGGGCGCCAACCAGAACCCGGATGCCAATGACCAGCACGTGGTCAAGATTGTGGACTGGCTATTGCAGTATGCTTTTGATCAGCGGGCCTCTGACATCCACATAGAGCCCCGGCGCACCGTGACCCAGGTGCGCTTCCGGATCGACGGTGTACTGCATAATGTGTATGAATTCCCGGAACAGGTAGGCGTTGCCGTAACCAGTCGCCTGAAAATCCTGGGCCGGCTGAACGTCGCGGAAAAACGCCGCCCCCAGGATGGCCGTATCAAGACCCGAAAACCGGATAACAGTGAAGTGGAGCTGCGACTGGCCACCATGCCCACAGCCTTTGGCGAAAAGATGGTGATGCGGATCTTCGATCCGGAAGTGCTGCTGAAATCTTTCGCCCAGCTGGGTTTTTCCGCCGAAGACCGGGAGAAATGGCAGGCCATTACCGGTCGCCCTCACGGCATCGTTCTGGTGACCGGCCCGACCGGCTCCGGCAAAACCACCACGCTTTATTCCACGTTGAAACAACTGGCGACCCAGGAAGTGAACCTGTGCACCATCGAAGACCCGATCGAGATGGTGGAGCCCGCATTCAACCAGATGCAGGTGCAGGCCAACATTGATCTGACCTTTGCCTCTGGCGTGCGCGCGCTGATGCGCCAGGACCCGGACATCATCATGATTGGCGAAATCCGTGACCTGGAAACCGCCGAGATGGCGGTTCAGGCAGCCCTGACCGGCCACCTGGTGTTGTCCACCCTGCACACAAACGATGCCCCCAGCGCGATCACCCGCCTGATGGAGCTGGGCATCCCGCCGTACCTGATCCGGGCGACGGTGTTGGGCGTGATGGCCCAGCGCCTGGCCCGGACCCTGTGCCCCCATTGCAAGGCACCGGGTGAAGTAGACCCCCAGGCCTGGCAGGCGCTGACCCGGCCCTGGAAGGCTACCCTGCCAAAACAGATTTACCATCCGGTGGGCTGCCTCGAATGCCGGAACACCGGCTATTTCGGCCGCGAGGGTGTCTACGAGATCATGACACTCAGCGACGGACTGATCAGCAAAATCAACGATCAGTGCGAGCTGGAACAGATTCGGATGGTTGCCTACAAGGAAGGCATGAAGTCACTGCGACTGAGCGGCGCCCAGAAAGTCGCCGCCGGCGAAACGACCGTGGAAGAAATACTGCGGGTTACGCCAGAAAGCCAGCGTTAGCCCTGAGGTAGTCTGAAAAGGCTCACGCCTGGGGCCTGAGCCCGCACTGCTCCAACAACGTCTGCCAAAGGCGGGTGTGCTCGGTCATCGCCCCATCAAGCCTGCCCCAGAGCGAATGACTGCCGTTGTCTGCGAGATGATATTGGTACCATTGCTCGAACTCGGAGGGCATGACGTCATCCTGCATGGCCGCCAGCCGCTCAAGCGGCTCGATCAGCTGGCGTTTGGCCTGGCGAACATCGCTCATGTAAGGCTGAATTTTCTCGATATAAACGCTGAAAAACATATTCTGGACGATATCCGACTGATTGTTGGGTTTGCCGTCCAGACACAGTGGCCGTCCATCAATTCTCTGCTCCAGCAAAGCCGATGAATCTTCCAGGCGCGCAACCAGCAGGCGGGCGCTGTTGATCAACTGCCCCGCACGATATTCCGCCTGCCATCGCTGCTGAACCGGGCCAACAAAATCTAGCGACGGACTGAGGTCACCATTCAACAATTGTTCTGCCGTTTCATTAAGTTGGCTGGCATCACGGGCAAGGTCAGACACCGGATTGCCATCTGGCGCTACCGGATAATCCCCTTTTGCCAGGGTAAAAAGGGTTTCCATTTCTTCCACGCCCCAGGTCGCATTCCACAGCACAACCGGCAGGGTTTCCTTTTTGCTGGCAATGGCTTCTTCCAGGGATTCCTTGACACCTTCACGGGAAATATCCGGCAGGCACTCTGCGCCCGCCTCGATAAAGCGAAGCTCGTAACGCAGGCGATTCAGGGGCTGCATGACCTTGCCCATCACCGAGTTCTTCTCGCCAATAACGTACTGAAGCTCGCAGCCGTACAGGGATAGAAAGTCCAGCATGCCCATATCAAGTTCCGGCATCGGCAATTGTCGGTCACGACGACGGGGCAGATTCGAGGCAGGTGGGAGCTCAGAAAGCTCCGGCTCCAGTTCAAGCACCCGTGCAACGCGCTCGACATACTCATCCATCATCGGCTCGGCACTGGAGAAAGGGTTGCATCCGGTCAGCAACAACCCAACGAGCAGCAACGGCAGCAAACGGGCGGCCATGCCCGGCTCAACGCGCCCGAAGCAATGCATCAACTTCGGCAAAATCCGCAGCCACCGGACGGCTGGAATCCGGTTTCTTGCCCTCCCGAACCAGCCATACGGTTTTCATGCCAACGGACTCAGCGGCTTCAAGCTCTGCTTCCACATCGGACAGAAACAACACGGTTTCAGCTTCAACGCCCAGCTCACCCAGAATGGTTCGATAGGCTTCCGGCTGTTTTTTACCACCGACACGGGTATCGAAGTAGCCGGAAAAGAAGGGCGTCAGATCACCTGCGTCACTGAAACCAAAGATCAGCTTCTGGGCCTTCACCGAACCTGAAGAATAGACAAACAGGCGCAAACCGCGATCATGCCAGCGCTGAAGATAGTCGGCGGCGTCGGCGTATACATGACCGTGAAAGGCACCTTCCTGGTAACCCTGCTGCCAGAGCATGCCCTGCAGGGCCTTCAACGAGGTTTCCTTGCGATCTTCCTGAATCCACTTCAGTAACACCTCGATCAGGGCATCAATATCGCTGCGGTCAGTACCTGACACTTCTGCTACTGCGTCCAGCTGTGCGGAAATCTCCGGGGTGCTCTGATGCCCCTCACGGACAAACTCTGCCATGTGCTCGGCGGCATAGGGAAACAGCACCTCGTGGACAAAAGAGATGGAACTTGTAGTGCCTTCAATGTCCGTCAATATGATTCGAATCATGCGGTGGCCTGCGCCAGGGATTCGTAGCGTGGCAGTCTGCTGGCGATATCCTCGCCGGTGAAATCAGCTACCCAGCCTTCCTGATTCGTGAACAGGCGGATACAGGTAAACTCAGGTTCAGGCCCCATATCAAACCAGTGGCGGGTTCCGTGGGGTACACTGATCAGGTCATTCTTCTGACACATCACGGCATATACCTGGTCCCCGAGATGCAGATAAAACAGCCCCTGGCCACGAACGAAGAAACGGATTTCATCCTCGCTATGAACATGCTCGTCAATAAACTTATTACGGAAGGCGTCTTTCTGGGGGTTGTCCGGGTTGAGGCTGATCACGTCCTGGGTCCTGAACCCACACTGCGCTTTTAACGCCTCGATTTCATCCGCATAAGCCTCCAGAATCGTCTCCTGGGATGCATCAGCGGGCAGGTCCTTGGTGGGCCAGCGCTCGAAACGGATACCGCGATCTGCCAGAAGATTGGCAATTTTTCCTGCATCTTCAGTCACTACACGGGGTGTTTCCGGTTCAGTCTGATCAAAAATGCTCAAGGTTGTCATGGTCGAACCCTCATGGTTTCCAGTTCACATTCAAAAAGGAATTCAAACGCCTCAACGTGACGCAGGCAATCCTCCATGGTTCTGCCCCAGGTATACAGGCCATGGCCCCGAATCAGGTAACCCGGCTGGTCCGGGTTGTCACGAAACCAGGCGGCGGTTCTTTGCGCCAACGAATCGATATTCTGAGTATTGTCGAATACCGGCACCGTCAGTGCAGTCTCATGCGAATCGATGCCCGTGAACGCCTTCTGCAGTTCATACCCTTCCAGAACCAGAGGCTGGTCAGCAGCACAGAGCCTGCTCAGCACCGTGGCTTTCACCGAGTGGGTATGAAGCACTGCGCCAACGTCAGGAAATACCTGATACAACACCGTATGAAGCCGGGTTTCCGCTGACGACCGCGCCCGGCTCTGCACCGGGCGCCCCTGCAGATCCACCACCATGACATCGCCGGCAGCCAACTGGCCCTTGTGCCTTCCAGACACGGTGATGGCAATATGGTCGTCATCAATTCGCGCCGAATAATTGCTGCTGGTGGCCGGCGACCAGCCCCTTTCATAGAGAAACTGGCCCGCCTCAATAATAGAGCGGGCAGCGCCCGCATAACGAATCACATCAAACACGCATTCTTCCTCGGCGTTACTCCCCGGTTTTTATTTGATCACCGGCTCGTCGTTCTGGTCATTCCAGATCTTCCGCTCACCGGTGTCGATTTTTCCACCGGAGTCCCAGACTTCACGGTCCTGGGTGGCCTCTTCCACTTTGCCATTGTCATTCCAGATCACGCGGTCTTTACAGCCCGCCAGCGCGATGATGGCAAACACTACCAGGATAAATTGTTTCATGGGTTTCTCCAGAGTCTGCTGTGGTGTGTGAGTCATGTCAGACGTGAGCTGAACGGGAACAGGTCTACCCGGATTTAACGCCTGCCATGTATTTCGCGATTCCGCTGTTTGTCGAGATCACCCTTGCGCACCATCACGTAGGCCGCTCCAGTACCACCATGATGCTTCTGGGCAGAATGAAATGCCAGTACGTCGTCCAGTTCTGGCAGCCACTTCGCCAGGTAGCTTTTCAACTGGGCAATACCATCCGGGTTACGCTCGCCCTTGCCATGCAGAACAATGACCGTTCGAAGGCCATAGCGTACGCAGTCTTTCACAAACCCGAACACTTCCCGCCGCGCCTGCTCTACGGTCATGCGATGAAGGTCAAGCCGCGCTTCTATGGGGTATTGGCCAAGCCTCAGCTTTTTAAATACACCATGCTGAACGCCGGGTCGCTGCCAACTGAGAACGTCATGGGCCGTCAGTGGCTCAACGATATCAGCCGTCAGCGGGTTACGGTCCACCAGTGGCTGGTCCACAGCTGCCCGCTGGCGCTCCAGGTGACCTGGGGTCAGCTCCTTAGGTGCTTTGACGTCGGCTTTGTTGGGCTTGCGGATGCGGCGAACGTCCTGCATCTCCTCAAGGAAACTCAGCCTTTCATCTCTGGTCGTCATCTTGCTATCGTTTCATCAAGAAAGTGTTCGAACTTTATCATCGGGGTCATCCATCATAAAGCAACCTTTGAAGGCTTTGGTCTACACTCTTCCTTAATACCGACCAACATGGACAGCAACCATGACTGCTGCACCGTCTAACAGCTCCAACACATCATCCAGCGCCTCTCACGAGAGCCACAGGCCCCAGAATACACGGGCCATCATGGCGTTTCTGCGGGAGCATGCCCCCTTCTCGCACATGGATGACAGCCACCTGGCGCATTTTGCCGAGAACGCGTCACTTCGATTCTATGGCGATGGCGACGTGGTGCTTTCGCCGGACGAAGGGCCGGTTACCCGATTTTACGTGGTGAAACAGGGGCGGATTGTCGGCGAGCGCCCCAGCGACAAGGACGGCGGCACCGAAACCACCTTTGAAATCAGTACTGGTGAATGTTTTCCACTGGCCGCGTTGATCGGCGAGCGCCCTACCCACACCCTGCACAGGGCGGCCGGAGACACTTTTTGCCTGAGCATTGAAAACAACGCCTTCATTACCCTGTTATCCCAGAGCGAATCTTTCAGGGATTTCTGCATCCGAGGGGTGAGCAGCCTGCTTGAGCAGGTGAACCAGAACATCCAGTCCAGTGCGATGGTGTCGATTGGCAGCGGCAGTTCCCTCGATACGCCACTGGAGCGCTACGCCATTCGCAACCCGATTGTGTGCTCACCGGACCTGCCGGTCAGAAAGGCGGTCGGGCGCATGCATGAAAACAGCGTGGGAAGCATTGTGATTACCGACGACACCCGGGTGCCGAAAGGCATTTTCACTCTGCGAGACCTCCGTACCCTGGTGGCCGACGAGCGTGCGCCACTGAACACGCCCATTGGCCAGGTGATGACTCCGGACCCCTGCTGTCTCACGGCCCAGGCCGATGCGTTCGAGGCCGCCCTGTTGATGGCTGAACATCATTTCTCCCACGTCTGCGTGGTAGACGACGAGGGCCGCCTCATTGGTATGGTGTCGGAGCGGGACCTGTTCTCCCTTCAACGGGTTGATCTGGTCAACCTCGCCCGCACCATTGGAACAGCCAGCCATCTGCGCACCCTTGTCAGCCTGCGGGCCGAGGTTTCCCGGCTGGTGGATGCCATGCTGGCCCACGGCGCGGATTCCGGCCAGGTGGTCAAGATCATCACCACGCTGAATGACGTGACCGTACGCCGGGTGCTTGAACTGAACCTGATGAAACACGACCCCGGCATTCCATTTACCTGGCTGACCTTTGGCAGCGAGGGTCGAATGGAACAGACACTGCTGACGGATCAGGACAACGGCATTCTGTTTGTAACGCCGGAAGGCATGACCGAAGACCAGGTGAGGCAGAAACTGCTGCCATTTGCCGAAACCATTAACAAGGAACTGGCGGAATGCGGCTTTACCCTTTGCAAGGGCAATATCATGGCGAGCAACCCCAAACTGTGCCTGAGCGCTGATGAATGGGATGAGTGGTTCCTGAGATTTATCGACGCCTCTACGCCGCAGAACCTGGTGTATTCTTCGATTTTCCTGGACATGCGCGCCGTGTTTGGCGATCGGGAGCCGCTGGCGAAGCTCCTGGACAAGGTGCTGGCCCGAATCCGCAAGAATGATCTGTTCCAGAAAATGCTGGCCGGCAATGCCATTACCCGCAAGCCGCCGCTGACCATGTTCCGCAACTTCCGATATGCACCGGACGGGGACCGTAAATCCCTCGACCTGAAGCGCCAGGGGCTGGCACCGTTCGTGGAAGCCGTGCGGGTTTTCGCTCTGGCAAACGGCGTACCTGAGGCCAACACTCTGGAACGAATGGATCAGCTGGCAAACAAAGGCGTGTTCGATCCGAAAGACGCCAATGCCTGGAAGGAGGCCTACAGCCTGATCCAGGCAATTCGCATGCGGTCTCACCAGGAGTTGCTCAACCGCAACGAACCGCTTTCAAACTACATCAACCCGGACGACCTGAACCCGCTGGACAGGCGAATTCTTCGCGAGTCCTTCCGCCAGGCCCAGCGCCTTCAGCAGAAGCTGGAGCTAACCTACCAGCTCTGAAACACCCGGAGTTCTCCCTATGCTGGATCAGTTCAGACAATGGCTCGAGCGACTCAGGGCCGCCCAGGGCCGGAGCCCTCGCGCCGAACATTTACCAGCGCCCGTAGTGCCGGCCAACCAGCTGCTGGCGGAATCCCGCCTGATCGTGCTCGATCTTGAAACCACCGGGCTGAATCAGTCTAAAGATGAGGTCATCGCCATTGGCGCGGTCGCGATCAGAAACAATGCCATTGATCTTGGAGATCAGTTTGATCTGGTGCTGCGGCGCCCGGAGCTGGACATCAGCGAAACCGTACTGATTCATGGCATCGGCCCTGAGGCACTGACCCAGGGCCACGAAACCGAGGATGCGCTTCTGTACCTGCTTGAGTGGATGAACGGTGACCCTGTGCTTGCCTATCATTCCGCTTTTGATCAGGGATTTCTGGAAAAAGCACTGCGTAAAACCCTGGGGTACACCCGCAGCCATACCTGGCTTGATGTGGCCGACATATTGCCCGCTTTTTTTCCTGATGCCCGGCCGGCTGGCCGCGGCCTTGACGATTGGGCCGATCATTTCGGGCTTGAAGTCAGTGCCCGCCACCAGGCGGCGGCAGACGCACTTGTAACCGCAGAACTGACTCTTGTGGCAATCAACCAGGCTCTCAAAAAAGGCCCCGTTACGCTCAAAGAGTTCTGCGACCGCCTGAAGTACTTCCGACGTCTGAAAAACATGCATAAGCACTGAGACTTTGCGCCAAGTTCCCGAGAATTAGACCTTTTGCCAATATCTATCCAGCCGTTGACAGGTAAAGTCGAACAGGACATCCGGTCAGAAAAGGGCCGAATAAGAATAAGCAATAAGAATGTTCCCGTACTATTAAGAAACGATCCACTATAAAAACAATTCAGGAGTGATCCTATGTCAGGTCATGACTACGATTCTGTGAGTTACTGGAAGGCGAATCTTCGCCTGATATTCGGGAGCCTGATCGTCTGGGCTCTGGTGTCCTATGGCTTCGCCATTCTGCTACGCCCGATGCTGGCAGGCATTCCCATCGGGGGAACCGATCTCGGCTTCTGGTTCGCCCAGCAGGGTTCCATCCTTACCTTTATCGGTCTGATTTTTCATTACGCCTGGCGGATGAACAGGCTCGATGAAAAATTCGGCGTGAAGGAGGACTAAGGACAATGGATCAATTTATAATCAACCTGTTATTTGTAGGCGGCTCCTTTGCCCTTTACATCGGTATCGCCATTTGGGCGAAAGCCGGAAGCACCAGTGATTTCTACGTTGCCAGCGGCGGCGTCCACCCGATCACCAACGGTGCGGCTATCGGTGCAGACTGGATGTCAGCTGCATCCTTCATCTCCATGGCGGGCCTGATTGCCGCCGGTGGTTATGCCAACTCAACCTTCCTGATGGGCTGGACCGGTGGTTACGTACTGCTGGCGATGCTGCTGGCACCTTACCTGCGTAAGTTCGGCAAGTTTACGGTTCCGGAATTTATCGGCGACCGTTTCTACAGCAAGAATGCGCGGTTCGTGGCTGTAGCCTGTCTGATTGTGGCGTCGGTCACCTACGTTATCGGCCAGATGGCCGGTGCCGGTGTTGCCTTCTCCCGCTTCCTGGAAGTGGATTCCACTACCGGCCTGATGATCGCAGCGGTCGTGGTTTTCATCTACGCGGTTATGGGCGGCATGAAAGGTATCACCTACACCCAGGTGGCCCAGTACTGCGTACTGATCATTGCCTACACCATTCCAGCGGTCTTTATTTCCCTGCAGCTCACTGGCAACCCTCTGCCACCACTCGGCCTTTTCTCTACCCACGTAGAATCTGGCGTACCGCTGCTTGAAAAGCTTGACCAGGTCATTACCGATCTGGGCTTCCGTGACTACACGGCTGACGTGGACAACAAACTGAACATGGTTCTGTTTACCCTGTCACTGATGATCGGTACCGCGGGTCTTCCGCACGTTATCATCCGCTTCTTTACGGTTCCCAAGGTTGCCGATGCACGCTGGTCCGCTGGCTGGGCGCTGGTATTCATCGCCCTGCTTTACCTGACTGCGCCTGCTGTTGCTTCCATGGCTCGACTGAACCTGATGACCACCATCTATCCGGAAGGTGTCGACGGCCAGGCCATCCAGTATGACGAGCGTCCGCAGTGGATCCAGGAATGGGAAGTGACCGGCCTGATCCAGTTCAATGATAAGAACAGCGACGGCCGCATCCAGTTCTACAACGAGGGCAATGCAGACTTCGCTGAAGAAGCGGCAAGCCGCGGCTGGGAAGGTAACGAATTCACCTACAACAACGACATTCTGGTACTGGCGAACCCCGAGATTGCCAATCTGCCAGGCTGGGTTGTTGGCCTGATTGCAGCGGGTGGTCTTGCAGCAGCACTGTCGACGGCGGCAGGTCTGCTGTTGGCGATATCGTCTGCGGTGAGTCACGACCTGATCAAAGGTGCGTTCAAGCCCGACATATCGGAGAAAGGTGAATTGCTGGCTGCCCGTATTTCAATGGCTGCAGCGATCGTGGTAGCAACCTATCTGGGGGCCAACCCGCCAGGGTTCGCGGCTCAGGTGGTGGCGCTGGCGTTCGGTATTGCCGCAGCTTCGCTGTTCCCGGCCCTGATGATGGGTATTTTCTCCAAGCGAGTGAACAATAAAGGTGCCATCGCCGGTATGCTGGCAGGCCTGGGCTCTACCCTGGTTTACATCTTTATCTTCCTCGGCTGGTTCTTTATCCCGGGAACCAACAACCTTGCCAATACTCCGGACAACTGGCTGCTGGGCATTTCCCCGCTGTCATTCGGTGCGGTTGGTGCGATGATCAACTTTGCGGTAGCCTTTGCGGTCTCTAACGCGACCGAAGAGCCGCCCGTTGAGATTCAGGAACTGGTCGAGAGCGTTCGCTACCCACGCGGTGCAGGCGGCGCTACAGGCCACTAAGCAACACTTCAGCCACCGGCAGATGAGAATCTGACAGGCTGAACCTGAACGGGCTTCCTCATTGGGGAAGCCCGTTTTCTTTTCAAGGAAACAAACCTATGTTCTGGACTTTTGTGGCGACAGTATTCTGCGGACTTGGCGCTGCGGGCATCGCCCTGGGCATCCGTGCCGTTACCCGCAAGAAGGCGCCAAAATGGATTATTCCCGCATTCGCCGGCGCCGGCATGCTGGGCTACCTGATTTACATGGAATACACCTGGTTCGAACTGAAGCAGACGCAGCTTCCGGACGAAGCCATTGTTGTCAGCACCGAAGAGTACGGCGCCCCCTGGCGGCCGTGGGCCTATGTCGTCTCACAGGTCACCGCTTTCACGGTTCTCGACACCAAAAGCATCATGGTGGACAACCCGGATAAGAATATTGTCCGCTTCAGCCTTTACCGCTTCGAACAATCCTATACCGACGCGGTGACCCAGAAGATGTATCTGCTAAACTGTGACACGCGGGAGCTGGTTCCCCTGAAGGGCGAAAAGAGCCTGGACACCAGGGCCCTCAGAACCTTGCCTGAAGACGACCAATTGCTGAAGCTTGCCTGCGACCAGTAAAACCGGTCAGCCAGGCTGACGTCTGTTCATCGCAATCCGGGAAAGCCTGTTTATGCTCAGTGGCTGGCTGTTAGTTCTCATTTCGATCACTTACATCTCGCTGCTGTTTGCCATCGCCTGGGCTGGCGATCGCCATCCCGGGCTCTACCGCCGACGCTGGGCACGCACCCACGTTTACGCCCTGTCTCTGGCGGTCTACTTTACTTCCTGGACCTTCTACGGCGCTGTCGGCCGCGCCACCCAGGAGGGGCTCGGCTTTCTACCGATCTACCTGGGCCCTCTGCTGGTATTCGTGTTTGGCGCACCGCTTCTACGGCGGATCATTTTTATCAGCAAGCGGAACAACAGCACCTCCATTGCTGATTTCATCGCCTCACGGTATGGCAAATCCCAGTCCCTGGCCGCGATGGTGGCCATCTTCGCGCTTATCGGCAGCGTGCCCTACATTGCACTGCAGCTTAAAGCCATTTCCATGGGTTTCACGGTCCTGTCGGACGCCGGTACTGAGTACAGCCAGGTAAGCACGGCCGCCTGGAACGACTCGGCCTGGTACATCACCCTTGCGTTGGCCAGCTTTACCGTACTGTTCGGGACCCGGCATCTGGAGTCCACTGAACATCACAGAGGCATGATTCAGGCGGTCGCTTTTGAATCGCTTGTGAAAATTATCGCCTTTGTCGCCGTCGGCATGTTCGTGATCTATGGTCTTTACGGCGGGTTCGGCGACCTCTGGGGGAATGTACGGGACGCCGGGCTGATTGGCACTCTGACCACAGACCATATCGAAGCGCCGGCGTTCATAACCCAGACTCTGGTTGCTATGCTGGCTATCTTCTGCCTGCCCCGACAGTTTCATGTGATGGTGGTGGAAAATACCGACCACCGGGATTTTGAAACGGCACGTTGGGCAATGCCGATCTACCTGGTCATCGCCAGTGCCTTTGTTCTGCCCATTGCCGCTGCAGGGCTGCTGTCGCCGCAGGCATCTGCCGCCGACCCCGACATTCTGATTTTGAACCTTCCCATTCTCGCCGGTGAACAATGGCTAGCCATTCTTGCGTTTCTGGGTGGCGGCTCAGCCGCTGCAGCCATGGTTATTGTGTGCTCGGTCGCCATTGCCACCATGGTGAGCAACGAAATAGTGATGCCTGCCCTGCTTAAGTTCTTCCGACCGCGCATGAACAAACGGACGGACCTGAGCTCACTGTTGTTGTCGATCCGGCGAGTGGCAATTTTTGTCGTTCTACTGACCGCCTACGGCTTCTACCGTATGGCCGGGGAGGATTACAGCCTGACTGCATTCGGACTGCTATCCTTCGCCGCAGCCGCACAGTTCGGGCCTGCACTTGTTGGCGGCATTCTCTGGCGAACCGGTAATTATCAGGGCGCCATCTGGGGGCTGGGGCTCGGCTTTCTGCTATGGGGGTATACCCTGCTGTTGCCAGCGCTGGCGTCAACTGGCTGGCTCAACGACACCCTGGTTACCCAGGGGATCGGTGGCATTGGCTGGACCCGTCCCACCGCGCTGATGGGGCTGGACCTTGACACTACCAGCCACGGCATCATCTGGAGCCTGGGCGTCAACACAGTGACCTACATCCTGCTTTCGCTGTTTACCCGGCAGCGAGTGCGGGAAAAAATCCAGATTGCCTCTTTCTTCCAGGATCCTCACCCTAAAGCTGAAACGCCACAGCAGCAGAGCTGGCAGGGCGAAGTACTGACATCCGATCTTCAGGCCATTACCGACCGGTTTATGGGCGAAGAACGTGCCGAAGCCATTTTCAAGAATTACGAACGCCGTAATGCCATTCGCCTCCATCCACACCGGCCCGCCTCAGCCCACCTGATGAAGTTTATCGAGCGCCAGCTTGCCTCTGTGATTGGTGCATCAACGGCCCGGGTTGTCCTTGAATCGACGCTGACTGGCCGGGACATGCAGATCGAAGATGTGGTCAGCATCGTCGACGAAGCCTCACAGGCCATGACCTTCAGCCGGGAATTGCTGCAATCTGCCATCGAAAACATCAGCCTGGGGGTATCCCTGGTCAATAATCAGCAGCAGCTGGTGGTCTGGAACCAGCGTTATCTGGAACAGTTTGGCTACCCCAAGGGCTTCGTGCGGGTCGGCCGACCGATCCAGGACCTGATGCGTTACAACCTGACCAGCGCCAACCTGCCAGCCCGGCGTATCGACGAGATCATTACCGATCGTTGCCGCAGCATGCGTGAAGGCCAGCCCATGTCCTATGAGCGCCAGCGCCCGGACGGCACCGTTATCCGGATTGACGGCAGCCCGATTCCCGGTGGCGGCTACGTAACCACTTTCCAGGACATCACCGCCATGAGGCGCACGGAACAGGCGCTTAAGGAAACCAACATCTACCTGGAGCAGCGGGTCAAAGAACGAACCCAGGAGCTGCAGGTAATCAACGAACAGATGCTGAAAGCCAAGTCCGTCGCCGAGCAGGCCAACCAGAGCAAAACCCGCTTCCTGGCCTCTGCCAGCCACGACCTACTGCAGCCACTGAATGCCGCCCGGCTGTTTACCTCAGCACTTGCGGGAAAGAAGACCACTCCCGAAACGGCGGACCTGGTAGATCATATTGACAGCTCCCTGGGCGCTGCCGAAGAAATCATCAGCACCCTGCTGGACATCTCCAAACTCGACGCGGGCGCACTGGAACCAGACATCGGCAATTTCCCGGTGAATGACATCATGCGCCACCTGGCCAATGATTTTTCCGCTATCGCCGAAGATCAGGGGCTCAAGCTTCACGTGGTGCCCAGTACGGCCTGGATCAGGTCTGACTCGAAGCTGCTGCGCCGGGTAATCCAGAACTTTCTGTCCAACGCCATTCGTTACACCCCACAGGGCCGTATTCTATTGGGCTGCCGGCGGCTCAGAGGTTATATTCGCATTGAGGTCTGGGACACCGGGCCGGGCATTCCGGACGATCAGCTGGCGCAGATTTTCGAGGAGTTCCGGAGATTCCAGCAGGGACGAGACAAAAAAGGGCTGGGCCTGGGTCTGGCGATCGTGGATCGTATCAGCGGGATGCTCCATCACCCGGTCAACGTAAGATCGGTTCAGGGGATTGGCAGCGTCTTTTCCATTACTGTTCCAACGGTAGATGCCGAAAAGAGTGTCGCGGAACGAACCCACACCAACGCCTCAAGCCGGAGAGTTTCCAGCCTTGGCGGCCTGAAGGTGCTTTGTATCGACAACGATCCCTCGATTCTGCATGGCATGACCGCACTGCTGAATAACTGGGAATGTGACGTGAAAGCTGCCCAGAGCCTTGAATCTGCCCGTGAACTACTGGCAAATGAACGCCCGGACATTATCCTGGCGGATTATCAGCTTGACGATGACCAGAATGGACTTGATGCCATGGATGCGCTCAGAAACCAGTTAGACAGCAATATACCGGGCATTCTGATCACCGGATACATGGCACCCGAGGTTAGAGAGGACGCCATAAGACGTCGATACCAGGTGCTCTACAAGCCGGTGAAGCCTGCGGCGCTCAGAGCCATGGTTAACAAACTTCTGAAGCAGCGCAAACGATGAACGACTCCTCCGTAACGTCAAACACCACCGATTTCGGGAAACTGAGCTACCTCATAGTGGATGACTTTGAGAGCTTCAGACTATCCATGCGTGAAATGCTGCGAAGCTTTGGTGCAGAGAAAATAGAGTCGGCGGCCAAGGCCTCCCCTGCCATACAGTTCTGCGCCTATAACCACGTCGACGTCGTGCTGTGCGACTTCAATCTTGGCGATGGCAAAAACGGGCAGCATATTCTGGAAGAACTCAGGCATAAGAAGCTCCTCAAGCGGTCTTCGATCTTCTTGATGATCACCGCTGAAACTTCGAAGGAAATGGTGATGGGCGCCCGTGAATATCAGCCCGACGCCTACCTGACCAAACCCATAAACCGGGCAATGCTGGTCAAGCGCCTGGACAGCCTTGTCAGCCAGAGAGCCGCCCTGTTGCCCATCAACCGCGAGATTGACCGGGAGAATTACCCCGAGGCCATTTCACTGTGCCTGAAGTACCTGCCCACTCAACCGCGCTACAAGACCTGGCTGATGAAAACCCTGGCAGACCTGTATTATCAGGTGGGCGATTTCAGCCACGCGCTGAAAATTTACCAGGATGTTCTCCACCAGCGTGATCTCTCATGGGCCAGCCTGGGCCATGGGCGTATTCTTCTGGCCACTGGAAATGTGGACGAAGCAGCAGGCACGCTGACCTCCCTGGTGGAAAAACATCCGGATTACATGGAAGCCTACGATCTTCTGGCCGAAGCCCTGGAGAAAAAAGGCAAACCCGTTCAGGCCCAGAGAATACTGGAAAAAGCCGCCGAACTCTCTCCCAATGCTTTGCTACGCCAAAAGCAACTGGCTGGCCTTGCGGCATCGAACCAGGATCTTTCAACGGCTTCTGAAGCCTGGAAAAAAACCGTCAGTCTTGGGGTCCACTCCATTCATGACAGCTCCGAACACTATCTCGCCCTTGGCCAGTCGCTTTCCGATCTAAGCGAGGGAGATACCAGCAGCGATGGCTATGCCAGGGCAGACGAAGCGCTTGCCACGCTCAGGCGAATGGAGCGGCGCTTTCCGGAAGAAGAAAACATCAAGGTTAGAAGCCGCGTAGTGCAATCAAGGGTGCACGCCGGCCAGGGCAACCAGATGGAAGCCAACAAGGCGCTGGAAAGCGTTTCTGAGGAGTTGGCCAATAGTGAGACCATAGACCCGGAGCTGGGAATAGACTACGCCAAGACCCTGTTCCGACTTGACCGGGACAGCGAAGCGAAAGAATTACTGGGCACACTATCGCAGCGATGCGCTGACGACCCGGTTCTGTTGAAGAAAATTGAGAATCTGCTGGATGAACCCGTCGGCTTTCAACAGAAGCTGAAGGCCCGTGGGTTGAACCGCGATGGCATCAAAGCATTCGAGTCAGACAATCTCGATGAAGCCATAAAAACCTTCAATGAAGCGCTTACGATCGTTCCCGACCATGCAGCGCTGAATCTGAATCTGTGCCAGGTTCTGATGAAAAAACAACAGACCACTGGTGACACCCAGTTGCTAAGCCAGGCCAGCAAACACCTGGAGCGCCTGGCCAACCTACCAGAACAGCATCGCCAGTATCGCCGGCTGGTATCGCTTCGTAAAAAACTGCAGGGGATGATGGAATGACACCTGAGAAACCAGAAAGCCGGGACACATCGAGGAAGCCTGTTCAGAACATTGATTTTTCAATGGTACTGGCATCCGCCGTCCACGATATGAAGAACTCACTCGGTATGCTTCTGAACTCACTGGATGATCTGCGTCGGGAACAGGGTAAAAGCATCGGAGAATCGTCCAGATTTAATACCCTGCAGTACGAGGCCGAACGAATGCACAACGATCTGGTTCAGCTGTTGGGTATATATCGCCTCGGCGAGAACAACCTGTCTGCCCACATAGACGAGCATTTCGTTCCGGATTTTCTGTCCGAGCACATGGCCCGGCACACGCCCCTTCTTGAGGGCCTAGGCATTGAATTTGAACTTGAAGCCGAAGACATCAACGGATTTTTCGATGCCGACCTGCTAACCGGGGTTCTCAATAACACGCTCAATAACGCGCTTCGTTACACCAAGAAAAAAATCAAACTGCAGGCGAAAGAGCGGGATGGCTACCTGGTGATTTCGGTGGAGGACGATGGCGAAGGTTACCCGGAAAGTATGCAACATACTGGCACACCGGACTTCAAGACCCTCGACTTTAACAGCGGCAGTACCAGTCTCGGGCTATTCTTCGCGTCGTCGGTGGCTTCACTGCATGCCGAGGGTGAGAAAACCGGGTCTATTCGGCTGCATAATGGGGGGAGTCTGGGTGGGGGGATTTTTGAGATTTGGTTGCCTTGAGATCAATAAAAAACCCCCACCGGCAAAGCCGGAGGGGGTTTTTAGTATTAAGAGCCTGACGATGACCTACTCTCACATGGGCAGAAGCCACACTACCATCGGCGCTGGTCTGTTTCACGGCTGAG
>NZ_SRPF01000010.1 GCF_004785685.1 Marinobacter confluentis
GGCGGAAATGAGGATAAGAACCCTTAAAACCTCGACTGCGCAGTTCGGGGACAACTATTGCTTTCAAGGAAGCTTCCATGGCGCTTCGAGCCGGATGTTGGGCCATAGTGCCTCCTAACGCTGAGCTTAGCGGCGCCCTTGTAATGAAGGCGAAGCCGCAATGAAAAGGGCGTCCGGCGGCCATCGGCCGCGTACTACAGCGACTGGTTATATGGCATTTGGCAACGGTCGCCGCGCGTGCTTGAAAAAATAGTACGGGAGCCCCACCCAAGTGAAAATCACGATACCAATAAACCAAGCGGGCTTGCCCGATATGTCTCGCCGCTTGAGGTCACGAAGAACCAGGACGACACAGGCGAAAGTCATGCCCACCGTAAACCAACCCAAATAGGCTATCGCAGCCTCGCCGACATAGGGCTCATTCCCACTGAACTGGGGGATTAAGAAAAACTGATAAACCACCAGATAGCCCAGCATGATGGCCATACCCAGCCAGATAATTCTTTGTTCGACGATACTCATGACATATAACGCCAAACGAAGCGGCGCGTGTCACGCGTCCGCCTTCCGTGACTTGTTAGCCAAGAGTGGCGTCCTTTTGCCTATCAATAGACAGTTGCAAAATCTCTTTCAAGAGTGCGAACAAATCCCGTCCAGTGCTCGATACAAAATAATTACCAAGACTTGTAATATCTGATGATATGTTCGTGCCCCAAGGCGGTTGAGCACTGAGATCTTCCACGTCCCATACGACCTTTGAAGGCGACACCTTGTCGAGCACTGCATGAGCGTCTTGAAGCTCTTCTAGGGCTTCGGCAGCCTGCGAATGAGATAGATAGCCCTGATAAAGATGATTCATCAAACGGGGATACCGCGTTCCCCAACCGTTCGGCTCACAATGCACGCTAACTGTAGAGAAAAAGGCATGCACGAAACTTCCGGTACCAATTTCAGCGGTTATTGGCCCTACAGTGATACCTACTGCCATGTTCACTCCTAATGGCTAACGCTTGCAGCATGCGCGCCCATGGAATGGAGCCGAAGGCGCAATGTAAAGGGCGTCGCCGTGCCTGCACTGGTTAGATTTTGAAAGTGTTATGCACATGATTCTCAAGAAGAAACCGCTCAAATTCCCATTGATGGCTGAGTCGATCTTTTTTCCGCGGTTTTACCGTTGGATCAGTGTACATATAAAGGTGAAAACGACCTCCCGAGTGCTGCTGCGCGACTTCGCTAACCTCTGAATGGGTCATTAGCCAGACGTGTTCGCTGGAAAGATCGACGAAAGCGACAAGCTCAGCGGGTGAATCCTCACGCAGCCACCAGTCTAAAGCAGCCTTACCTGAGCCGCCGCCTGGTTTTGCCCTATGGTTGGTCTTCACCTGTATTGTCCGGGCATCGCCATCCTTGGGGGAGAAAGCAACAAGGTCTACGCCTGTATCTGTGCTCATTGGAGCAGACTCTATCCCACACAATAGGAGGCGGTACTGAACTAAAAGTTCACCGCATTTGCCTATTTGAGCTTTAGATAACTCCATGACAATCCTAGAAATCTAACGCTTAGCTAAGCGGCGCCCTGACAAGGGCGTCCGGTGGACGGCCGCCAGGCCGGGAACAGACTTAAGCGACTTGTTATACCTATTTGCGGAGTGACGCATGCGCTCCGACCATGATTCCCATGAAACTGAGTAGAGCAAATATACCCACCAGCAGGATAGGAAGCGGGTCAAAGTCTGGGAAAAATAACCTGTAAGTTCCAGCAATAATTGAAACCGCTAAAGCGTGTGCGTAGGGGTTGCCGTTAACCCGGACCGCAATGAGCTTGCCCACGAGAAAACCAGTCAAAGCGATTGTCACGAATAGCGCGAGATAGATGGCTGAGTAATCTGAGACGGGCAGGAACGCTGAAAAAATGTTACTGACCACAGTCAGAGATACAATTTTCATTACCAGGCCTAGGACAACAAAAGCCCCCACCGCAATGAGAATTTCTTTTACGTCGAGTCCCTTCATAGAAGCCTAATCACAAAGGTATAACGCCAGCCAGCATGCGCGGCTACGGAATGGAGGCGAAGCCGCAATGTAGTAGACGTCGCCGTGCCTGGCCTTGTTATGTGTTTAGATCCTTACAGTACAGGGCGTATTTTTCGAAATCATTCCTGCTGTAGGCGCCCTCTGCGAGAGTCAAAGGCTCACCATTGAGGAAGCGCTTGTGATGGATATATGGCTCCAACGAATCCCATGCCTTCGCAAAAGCAGGCCCCCACATTTTGGAAAAATGCTCTCGACTTATAAGCCCAGACATAGCCATATAGGACAACCGTTGCATCGCGATACTGACACGATACGCTGCATCAACGGTTTCTTTGGACCAAGCAACCTCGTGCTCTTCGCTCCCCAGCTCGCCGTTCGCATAGTCACCTGCATCACGAAGCAATGATAGGTCTGACTTGATCTTTGACATTTCATCCATTGCCCAAAGTAGCAATGTACTGTCTCGATTCTTCACTTCTTCTTTGATGGTGCGGTAAGCAAAAATTACCGACACGAGTAAGAAAAAATTGATGAAAAGCATCAGGATTGATGTGATTGCTGAAACACCAGACCAATCCAGCGGATTTAATGCTACCTGAACCGATTCCATCTAACCCCTCAACTAGAAATACACATAACGCTAAGGTAACCGGCGCCGGAGCGCAGCGGAGGGAACCAAATGCGGTACGCTTTTGGCGTCCGGTTGACCGGCTGGTTAGTGGCCGGTCACCACCAAGGTCTCCCCTGGCACCCAGCGCTGCATGCCCTCTCCCGAACAGCTTGCACCAACCAGACGGATGGCGAAAGGAACCAGAACGCAAACCGAACCAGCCCGATTACTGTTTGAACTGGACGGCCCCGCGACTGGGGCACGCCATGAATAACCATGCTGCAGGTGACTTTGGCAACCAACCCCGACAGCAACTTTTCCGGCCTTGGCCATCATCACCATAAGCGGCTTTGCAGCCAAACCAGGTGCCAAGGCCTTTGCACTGAGCTCGCCAAAAATGAAGACGGCCTGAGCCATTAACGCGAGCAATAAACGGCGCCCTGACAAGGGCGTCCGGTGGAGGCCGAAGGCCGGAACGAATTTGATTGCCTTGTTATGCAAGCATGCGTCATGCGGCCAAATTCCAGACCGATACAACCAGCATAGCCAACAAGACAAAGGCTCCGGTCATGAAGAGAGGCAGCCTCACTGGTATATAGTTTGAAGTCACATGCACGTATGCATGGGCGTACCGGCTCACGACGAAGAGCCACGCCAGAAACACTGCGAGAGATCCGGCAGCGTTGATACTGTATAGAACAAAACAGAGAACGTAGAAAAGAACCGGAATCTCAAACTGATTGGCAATGTTGTTGGAAACCTTAACAACATCGTCTGGCCACACCCGATTATCCAGGGCTGCTTGCTGGCGGTTGACCTTGCCGCTTTTCACTGCCTTGGCCTTTCTCGCACCGAGAACGATAAACATCACCAAGGTTAGGAAGACTTGTGCCAACACAGGCCAAAAAATATGACTAGAACTCATCCGTGACTCCTGATTTTTTGTGCATAACGCCGGCCATAAGGGGCGCCCTGACAAGGGCGTCCCGTGGAGGGCCATCGGCCCGGAACAGACTTAATGGCTTTGTTAATTTGCAGCTCCACGCCGACTACGACCATGTATTATTTCCTGCGGCGTGTACGCCATAAACCCCACCCGCCAACAATGAGAAGAAAAAGGTTTGCCAGCAGTGACGCTCCCCAAAACTGAATGTTAGCGGATTGCTGCTCCAACATTTCTGGCGTTGCATCCTGATAAGGAAGGGAGGCTCCAGAAAATTCCAAGAAGCTGAAAAAAGCTCCTAAAAGCCCAACCACAACGAAAATAAAGCTCCCTACTCGCATGCTATTCCTGCAATTTAACGCACAGCTTTGTGGCGATTTTGGAGCCGCGAAGCGGTGGAAAAATTGTCCGGCAACAGCGGCTGGTTATATTTCATCGAGCCACCGTCTGCAGTATTCGGTCTTGTTCTCCGTCCTCATTCTCCCACCGGAGAGAGATGAAGTACGCAGGCTGGCGAACGCTGAGAGGGATGTGGGCAAGGAGATAATAGCTATCGCCCGAAGATAATGATGGGAAAGGAATCTTATCTTCGAAGTCACCATGAACCAGTGGGTTGTGCTCGTTACCTTGCTCCAGCCCAAAGTGAATATCTTTCGCGGTGGCTTGGCCAGTATTTGTTATTACAAACTTGTGATGATCTTCCTGCTTTTCCATCCGGCAGCGAAGCATCGCTTTCTTGGCCTGCCGCTCTCGTTCTTCAATTTCAGCAATCTGTCTTTGACTCAACTCAGCGTGAACTCGCTCAAGCTCTATCAATTGTGCGTGATTCCGTCTTGATCGCACCAACGCAGTGGCAGATATGATTACTGCCACTATCGATACCAGTAAGCTGATTGTCTCGAACAAACTCAAACTATCTCCTCAAATATAACGCAGAGCTTTGCGGCAATTTGGAGCCGCGTAGCGGTGGAAAAATTGTCCGGCAACAGCGAATTGTTAGGGCTAATCACTGCTGGAGCCAACGAGTATCCAGCGTTGCCCGCTTGAGTGAACATCATAGGCAAAGTCCCAAAATACTGGATATGCAGGATGCCCCTGGCGAAATCCAAACCCTACTACCAAATCAGCTTCCTCAATATTGATGGCAGTGAGAACTTTATCTACCAAGGAAATTAACTCTTCGCGTTTTTCATCTATATTTTCCGGGCCATGGCCTATGTCCCCTTCGTAGAGAATCATATCCATTATTTCGGTTCTGGCCTCTTGCGGAGAGGATGACGCTACACCTGACACTTGCGCGTTCTTCGACACCTCTTCCTTCAGGGCTTCCTCTAAACCCGGATCAGAATCAAATGGACCATATAGGTTTAGCCAAACCTCATAGTTGATGCCATAGAGCAGTTGTTCGATTCTCTTGAACTCCGGGAGTCGAGTATCGGTGACTATTTTCATGTGACCCTAACGCGGAGCACAGCGGCGCCCTGTCAAGGGCGTCCGGCGGCCGCAGGCCGCGTACTGGTGCGAATTGTTATGTAGCCTTGGCACCCAAGCTACCCCACTTGGATAAGAAATACTTATCCGGAACAATAAAGGCAAGGAACACCGAAAAGCCACAAAATGCTGAAAAGCCTAACTTAAATGCACCGTGACGAAATACTCCAGGGTGAGCCTCTGCGACGTAAAAAACGATATTCGTATAAATTGCGAAAATCGGAAATAGGCACAAGAAAAATAGGCCAAGCCAAATCCAATATTTCCCATTCCGCTTTAGCTTCAGCTTCGTTCCACAGGCGGAGCAAGTAGTCGAACCGATCGATGCTTTGAAGTACAGGCGCCAAGTCCACACTTTCGGCGAATTGCAAATTTCGCACTTCATCTCATATGCCTACATAACGCTGAGCGCAGAGGCGCCCTGTCAAGGGCGTCCTGCGGCCTTCGGCCGCGTACTGACGCGACTGGTTAGCTGGGGGTAATTGCGAGGCCTGATCCCTGGCTAACAACATGACGGCCTACTGCGCTGCCCTGGCACCAGCAACCGCTGATGCACTTTGATGAAATCACCGCTGGTGATGCGGTGAACGAACCTGAACTTCAGACTAGCAGATCACAACCGAGTTATCGGCGGATTGCCCCACACGGCGAACATCGGAGTTGCCAAAAATGCCGATGATCGAGTTGCTGCGATCATGACGCCGCTTTGAAACCAATGGGCACACAGCCAACAAAAAACTACGCCAAACCAAACAGATAACGCTTAGCTAAGCGGCGCCCTGACTAGGGCGTCCGGTGGACGGCCGTCAGGCCGGGAACGCACTTGAGCGACTGGTTAGCTGGGGGTAACTGTGAAACCCGATACCTGGCAACCAACAAGACGGCATGCGCCACTGCCCTTGCACCGAGTTACGCCGATGCGCCGTTAATAAAACCACCGCCACTGATGCGGTGGATGAACCTGAACTTCAGGGTAGCCAGTCCGGATCCAAATTTCGGTGAACGGCCCCACAAGGCCAGCACCGACTTCTATACCAACATCGGAACCAGATTGAGCTGCCAATCTGACTGCGAATTCCGACGGCCTTGGCGAGGCACCAACCTTGCCGGTTTTGCTACTCGTTCGCGGCCAAGGCCCGATGGCACCCAGCCACCAAAAACGAACAAGGCACTACCAGCTAACGCCAGCCATCAGCGGCGCCCTGACAAGGGCGTCCGGTGGAGGGCCATCGGCCCGGAACAGACTGAATGGCCTTGTTATACACTACTCGAAACTCGTGATTGTGTAGGTTTTCCCTGGCCCATACTGGTTGTCGGGATTAAAGGTGAGCTCCAGAGTCGCACGTTGGTTTTCCTCATACTCACGGTCACCGCAGGTATCAGCGTCTACCCACACTTGGATCTCTTTTCCCTGTGAAACCAGGGTCCCATAACAGCCCGCAGCACCCTCATACATCCAAAATGACATTTCACCTGTTAGGTTGACTCGTTCACTTGGGCTTTCGGGCAAAGATACCTGATTGGAGCTGGCAGGCTGGTCAGATTCCGGCCCATTACCGTCTGAGCACCCTGCGATAAAGATGAAAACAGTGAATAGAGCAATAGTTCGAGTCATAACGTTCTCTTTGTATAACGCCAATATTCAGCGGCGGCCTTTACGTAGCGAAGCGAAGAAAAGGCCGTCCGGTGGAGGCCCACCAGGGCCGGAACGAACTGGAATGACTGGTTAAGTGTATTTTGCCACGGTGTTTTGAACATTTTCGATGGCCTTTAAAAAACTACTTGAAGCCATTCTCTCAAGCGGCTGACTCCAGGGTTCTTCGAATGATGTGTTTATAACGTACACCACCCACTCACCATTAAATGTCGTTTCATTACCATAAAACCCGAAATCGACACTTATTGGCTTGGTCTTATGCTCGAAGAACAGTAAATCCTCTCTGGGCTCTACCCCCGAAGAAAGATGAGATTTTCCCAAGGCTACCTCCAAGATCCTATCTGGATCGTGGACAGACCAAGTTTTGGTATCAACTTCAATCATGGCTTTACACTTAACGCTTAGCTAAGCGGCGCCCTGACTAGGGCGTCCGGTGGACGGCCGTCAGGCCGGGAACGAACTTGAGCGACTGGTTAGCTGGGGGTAACTGTGAAACCCGATACCTGGCAACCAACAAGACGGCATGCGCCACTGCCCTTGCACCGAGTTACGCCGATGCGCCGTTAATAAACCACCGCCACTGATGCGGTGGATGAACCTGAACTTCAGGGTAGCCAGTCCAGACCCAATTTTCGGTGAACGGCCCCACAAGGCTAGCACCGACTTCTATACCAACATCGGAACCAGATTGAGCTGCCAATCTGACTGCAAATTCCGACGGCCTTGGCGAGCCACCAACCTTGCCGGTTTTGCTACCCGTTCGCGGCCAAGGCCCAATGGCACCCAGCCACCAAAAACGAACAAGGCACTACCAGCTAACGCTTTTGTTTAGCGGCGCCCTGACAAGGGCGTCCGGTGCAGGGCCGCCAGGCCCGAAACGCACTACAACTATTTGTTAAAGGCTTTTGCAGTAAGCGCTCGGTAGCCACTACAGCACCAACAAAATTGTCTGGAAGACGCTCACAACTGTCAGGAAGCCGCCAATGAGGATTAGTCGTCTTTGAGAGAGATCGATACCCTGAATCAGAACAAAAGTTCCGATCGCGCCACTGAAAAAGCCTCCGCTGAATTGGGAGCCGCCGACCGCATAAACAATCACCAGATAAACGACTGCCAGTAAATACAGCAATACTCGCAGCGGCTTGAACTCAAAAAGCTTGTAATAGGCCTGGTCTTCAGGGGAAAGATCTTCCTTTTTCACCGAAAACTCCCTTTAGCCTTTAACGCTGAAATAAGCGGCGGCCCGACAGGGACGTCCGGTGGACGGCCGCCAGGCCGGGAACGAACTTAATTGACTGGTTAAACGATGCCCAACTCACGCCGCATCTCCCTGAAGATTTGCTCCTGAAGATCAATCAATTCTTGAGCTTCTCCTGAAGCTTCTTCTTGCATGAATTCTTGAACCTTTTGTTGCGCAGCCTCTGGCTGGGCTAAAAAGGTCGTCGCGTTCTCGTTCATCCAGCTTAGGAACGATACCGTTCTCTCCTGTACTTTTTCGAGAGCTGAGACGTAGGACTCAATCAACTTAAGCAGAGGCTCTCCGGCTTCTAGCCGCAGACCATTCATTTCGTTTTTGAACATCAGAAACTTATCTGAAATATCATTCTGGAGGCTGAGAGTCTTTTTGATGTATTCGATCGTGTTCTCGGTCGAGGGGTTCTCCAAAATCTTGAAGATTCCCTCCTGAAATCCGTCCATCAGCGCGCGCCGCTGCTCCAGCGAATAAGAATCCATAAGGGCAAAGTATTTCTTATACTGACCCAGCTTCCCTTCATAACGACGTTTCTTCTTATCCAGCTCGAAATCTAGATGGCTTTTCAGCTTGGCCAGATCTTGATCGTATTCATACTTAATAGACTGCCGAAGCCGCTCTTTGATCCAGAATGCCCCGATCACATTTATCAGTAGCGCCAACAATCCAGAAGCTGTGATCGTAGCTAGATCCATTTCTCTCCCTTACGTTTAACGCGAAGATAAGCGGCGCCCTGACAAGGGCGTCCGGTGGAGGCCGCAGGCCGGAACGTACTTAATCGACTTGTTAATTGGTAATTTCAATGTACCACTTGGGCTTGATGCGCCCGAAGTCTTGGCGAATGTTTGATCGCAGCGCTTTTTTGGAATCCAGCACCATTCCTTGGCCAGCTTCTCTGACGAACAATACCCAGTGCCAGAATGGTTTGCCGTGCTCCATTCGCCACTTGATGGCCAAAAGTGCTTTGTCGGGTAAGCGCTCCCATGACTCAAAGGGCGTCTCTTTCGGAGAGACCGATACTCCCCATTCACGCAGGAGCTTTCGAACGTACTCTGTATCCGACCAAAGCGATGTGTCAGAGGCATAAATACCCAGGGCGTTGGCCCTACCTTTGGCCTCGGCATAGCTGAGACCGGCGAGCGCAGCGGACGCCGCAATGCCGCAACCGGTTACCTCTTCTTGGACGACAACTTCCATATCATTACCAATTAACGCAGAACTTTGCGGCAATTTTGGAGCCGCGAAGCGGCGGAAAAATTGTCCGTCAACAGTGACTTGTTATGCATTAACGTACTCCACTGTTGGATCCGAGCCGGACAGCACGTTCATGCATCCATTGGTAGTGGCTATAAACCACTCCTTGATTTCAAGGGCCGTGCTAACGCTGAGGGTGTCCGGTTGCAAAGCTTCACCATTTGACCAACCACCGGACAGAATCCTAAACACATGCTGGGGAACAGTGAACTCCTGCGTCTTCCAATAATACTGAAGGTCGCCCTCGTCCAGATACCGATAGCCGCGTACCCACTGAAAATGAACCTTCAGGTCAATTCGCTGACCGCTCTCTGTAACGGTGTTGATGAAAATTGTGAGTCCATCAGCTGATTGAACAACACCCGAGATATCGCTCTCATGACGCATCTCTGAGTGCTTCGGCCCAACGCCTACAACTTCCATGTCAGCCTCCTAGATGCATAACGCTGAGCGCAGAGGCGCCCTGAACAGGGCGTCCTGCGGCCTTCGGCCGCGTACTGACGCGACTGGTTATGTGGCATCGGACAAGGGTCGCCGCCCGTGCTTGAAGAAATAGTACGGGAGACCCACCCAAGTGAAAATCACGATACCAATAAACCAAGCGGGCTTGCCCGATATGTCACGCCGCTTGAGGTCACGAAGAAGCAGGACGACACAGGCGAACGTCATGCCCACCGTAAACCAACCCAAATAGGCTATCGCAGCCTCGCCGACATAGGGCTCATTCCCACTGAACTGGGGGATTAAGAAAAACTGATAAACCACCAGATAGCCCAGCATGATGGCCATACCCAGCCAGATAATTCTTTGTTCGACGATACTCATGACATATAACGCCAAACGAAGCGGCGCGTGTCACGCGTCCGCCTTCCGTGACTTGTTAGCCAAGAGTGGCGTCCTTTTGCCTATCAATAGACAGTTTCAAAATCTCTTCCAAGAGTGCGAACAAATCCCGTCCAGTGCTTGATACAAAATAATTACCAAGGCTTGTAATGTCGGATGATATGTTCGTGCCCCAAGGCGGTTGAGCACTGCGATCTTCCACGTCCCATACGACCTTTGAAGGCGACACCTTGTCGAGCACTGCATGAGCGTCTTGAAGCTCTTCTAGGGCTTCGGCAGCCTGCGAATGAGATAGATAGCCCTGATAAAGATGATTCATCAAATGGGGATACCGCGTTCCCCAACCGTTCGGCTCACAATGCACGCTAACTGTAGAGAAAAAGGCATGCACGAAACTTGCAGCACCAATTTCAGCGGTTATTGGCCCTACAGTGATACCTACTGCCATGTTTACTCCTGATGGCTAACGCCAAAATTCAGCGGCGGCCTTTGCGTAGTGAAGCGGAGAAAAGGCCGTCCGGTGGAGGCCCGCCAGGGCCGGAACGTACTGGAATGAATTGTTAGGAGTTTAGCCCCCAATCCGCTGGCTGATCTCAGGCTCATTCATCAACTCTCTCAACAGTTCGCCATCCTGGTTGGCAACATGTCCAGAAATGACAAACTTGAACCGGAGCCCAAAGCCGCAGAGCCGGTCATTGGCTTCAATGATGCTGCGGAAATCATTCTCCCGATACACATACACGCTTGATTTATCTAGGTCGCCAATTGTTGTCCGTGGATCAATTAGCAAAAGGGCATCCGGGAGATTGGGGCTATCGCCCCAAGTCCAATGCGCTAACTTGTTCCGGTCTTTCTCATTCGTCTTACTTATAGCCAAAAGTGCTCGGAAAACTGCCAGCTCATCTGACCCATTTTCGAAAAAGGAGTCTGCGGCAGCCCTGATGGCGTCATTTTTTGCCGACTGATTACTCAGCGACAGAAAGATGTTGGTAGCCAACGCTTCATTACCACCAAACATTTCAACGAATAGTTTGAGCATGAAGCTTTCAACGTTGGCCCACGACGCAATAGCTTCGGCAGCCAACGCTGCTATTTCAGGGTGTCGAAGCAAAGGCCTATCGCCCGCATTCCCTATCACAATGCTGGCATTCGGATTCACTCTAGAAAGAGGCTGAGGCATCTTTGCTCTCCTAACGCCAGCGCACAACGGCGCCCTTGTAATGGAGGCGCAGCCGCAATGTAAAGGGCGTCCGGCGGCCATCGGCCGCGAATTGCTGCGCCTTGTTAGGCAATAGCGAAATCAGAACGAC
>NZ_SRPF01000052.1 GCF_004785685.1 Marinobacter confluentis
TACTGCCGGGCGATCAGCTGTGCGATGGGGCCAAGAGACCCCTGTCGGTCCAGTTTGCGGGTACTGATGTGAGGGGCGAAATGCACCTGAAGCTGGTCGGCGCTGAACGGCCCAGGCAGCGATCGGAACAGGGTCTCTTCCGGCAGGCCCAGCAGGTCCCGGTAATATTCCCCCGGTGACAGGGTGGCGGAAAACAGCAGGACGCTATGCGCGGCCACAAAGCGCGGCGCCAGAAAGTCCGCCGGAATCAGGTTCTGGATCGACAGTCGGGCATCGCCTCGCCCGGGCCTCGCCAGTTCGCATAGGGAGTG
>NZ_SRPF01000053.1 GCF_004785685.1 Marinobacter confluentis
GAAGATCGCGAGCCGACCCGTGAAATCGAGATGCGTCTGACTGGCAATATGGAACGCTATGAGTGGAGCATTAATGGCGTGAAATACGAAGACGCTGACCCGGTTGTTCTGCAATACGGCGAGCGGGTGCGCTTCAAATTCGTCAACGAAACCATGATGACCCACCCTATGCACCTGCATGGCATGTGGTCAATCCTGGACGTGGGCGCCGATAAGTGGAACCCGATAAAGCACGTAATCAGCGTGGCTCCTGCCACTACCGTTTACATGGAAACGGAAGTGGATGCCCCGGGCCAGTGGGCGTTCCACTG
>NZ_SRPF01000054.1 GCF_004785685.1 Marinobacter confluentis
CTGCTGCTGGATCTGGTCTGCGGTGGACAGAATGTCCGGGTCTTCGGTTTCCAGTTTCAGGTTCTGGGCAAGAGACGAAATCCCGGTCACCGGGTTGCCGATCTCGTGGGCGACGCCCGCAGCCAATCGACCCACGGAAGCCAGTCGCTCACTGTGCATCAGCTCGTCTTCCAGCAGGCGGGTCTCGGTCTGGTCTTCCACCAGGATGATGCTGCGACCCTCGGGATGATCGGGCCCGGCCAGGGCGGCTTTGTGCAGGTTCAGCCAGTGAGGGCGCCCGCCAAGATCAAGCCGGTGCTTGTAACGGTGCA
>NZ_SRPF01000055.1 GCF_004785685.1 Marinobacter confluentis
GTTGGGTTGGCAGGATAGGGGAGGACACCCTGTACCAGGGCATTTCACACTCAATTCTTTGACGGGGCTCGTGTTATATTGCACAGAGCACTTCACAGTTGTGTCTTCTGGGCACTCTGCAGCTGGCAATGTCAACTGGCTGCACATGGTGTATGGCCCCCCAGAGATCTGGGCAGGTGGGAAGTTTATGACGCTTATATCCTTCCCACTCTTGCCCCAGGTCACATTCATATTTCCGGATGGGAAGTAATTCTGAATCAGGCAGCCGATTATCACTGGGTCGCTTGACAGAGATGGTGAGATCGGAAG
>NZ_SRPF01000056.1 GCF_004785685.1 Marinobacter confluentis
GATAATCGATTGTGCCCGCCTGCATCGCCGATACCGCGTGGCTAATCTGGCCGTAGGCAGTAATCAGCATCATCGGCAGGCCCGGGTGCAGTCGCTGCACCTCAAACAGTAACTCGTGGGCTGACATCCCCGGCATATTGACGTCGCTGACCACCATATCCACTGAGCCTTCCGCCAGACACTTCAGGGCCTGTTCGGCATTTCAGCCTCCCGTACCCGGAACTTTGCCAGTTCCAGCGTCGTGACCAGCGCTTCGCGCAGGTCGTGGTCGTCTTCAACAATCAGAATGTGCGCCTTGGCCATAATGGT
>NZ_SRPF01000057.1 GCF_004785685.1 Marinobacter confluentis
CCATGGGCATCACCCAGGTTACCGACGTTGATGCCGTCTACGGCCTTGAGGCCGTCGGCGAACTTTTCGACTTCGTGTCCCAGAACGTAGACGCCATCCTTGAAGCCTCTCCCGACCTCTTCAAGGTGCGTACTGCCGCCAGCGACATCTTTGCCAATTCACAGGTCCTGCTGGACGAACTCTCCAGCCTGGCCGAAGGCTTTACCCACCAGGCCGGCTCCCGCTTCATCAGCCCGACCCTGGCCTTCATCATTCTGGCCGCCATGGTGGGTATTGTCGTGATGAGCGGCGTGGTGCTCTACCGCGAAG
>NZ_SRPF01000058.1 GCF_004785685.1 Marinobacter confluentis
AGTTCGATTGAAGCGCTCTACGTAAGAGTTCTGGGTAGGCGTTCCCGGTTTGATGAACTCCAGTGCTATGCCGTTCTGTTCAGCCCAATCCGCCAGGGCGATGGAAATGAACTCGGGGCCGTTATCCATACGCAATTTGGCGGGATAGCCTCGCCAGGCGATGATGCGTTCCAGTACCCGAATGACCCTCGGGGCCGGGAGGTTCAGATCAACCTCTATGGCCAGGATCTCCCGGTTAAAGTCGTCCACCACGTTAAACGTCCGGAAGCGGCGACCACAGAACAGGCTGTCACTCATAAAATCCATCG
>NZ_SRPF01000059.1 GCF_004785685.1 Marinobacter confluentis
GCAGGTCCCTTAAGGCATTGGAGAAGAAGGATCGGGCGCTGTAGAAAACCACCGGCGTGGCCACCAGCAGGCTGAACCAGCGAAAGAAGTCCACGAAATCGGTCGAAAGGGCGCTAACCAGTTCAAAGTACATGGGAAAGGCCAGCATCATGCTCTGGAACGAGCCAATCCCGGCGACCGTCAGGCGAATCAGCATCGCCCGGTTCTCTGCTCTCAGCGTCTGTTCGGCATCGTCTGCCCGGTAGGGTCGGGCGGTATAGCCCAGGCGGAAAACGGCCATCAGCAGGTCGCTCAACAGACTCTGGCTG
>NZ_SRPF01000011.1:0-3490 GCF_004785685.1 Marinobacter confluentis
AATAAAAAACCCCCACCGGCAAAGCCGGAGGGGGTTTTTAGTATTAAGAGCCTGACGATGACCTACTCTCACATGGGCAGAAGCCACACTACCATCGGCGCTGGTCTGTTTCACGGCTGAGTTCGGGATGGGATCAGGTGGTTCCAGACCGCTATGGTCGTCAGGCAAAACGGTTGATCACTGGGAGGACGAGATAGAGTGGTGATGTTGATTTCGCTGCGCCATCCGCTGTTGGGATCGCAATTGTCTTGGGTGTTATATAGTCAAGCCGCACGAGCAATTAGTATCGGTTAGCTCAACGCCTCGCAGCGCTTACACACCCGACCTATCAACGTCCTGGTCTTGAACGGCTCTTCAGGGCCCTCGAGGGGCCAGGGAGATCTCATCTTGGAAGGGGCTTCCCGCTTAGATGCTTTCAGCGGTTATCCTATCCGAACATAGCTACCGGGCAATGCGTCTGGCGACACAACCCGAACACCAGCGGTTCGTCCACTCCGGTCCTCTCGTACTAGGAGCAGCTTTCCTCAAATCTCCAACGTCCACGGCAGATAGGGACCGAACTGTCTCACGACGTTCTAAACCCAGCTCGCGTACCACTTTAAATGGCGAACAGCCATACCCTTGGGACCGGCTTCAGCCCCAGGATGTGATGAGCCGACATCGAGGTGCCAAACACCGCCGTCGATGTGAACTCTTGGGCGGTATCAGCCTGTTATCCCCGGAGTACCTTTTATCCGTTGAGCGATGGCCCTTCCATACAGAACCACCGGATCACTATGACCTACTTTCGTACCTGCTCGACGTGTCTGTCTCGCAGTTAAGCGGGCTTGTGCCATTACACTAACCGCATGATGTCCGACCATGCTTAGCCCACCTTTGTGCTCCTCCGTTACGCTTTGGGAGGAGACCGCCCCAGTCAAACTACCCACCACACAGTGTCCTTATCCCCGATAAGGGGACGAAGTTAGAACCTCAAACAGGTCAGGCTGGTATTTCAAGGTTGGCTCCACCAGAACTGGCGTCCTGGTTTCAAAGCCTCCCAGCTATCCTACACAAACATGCTCAAAGTTCACTGTGAAGCTATAGTAAAGGTTCACGGGGTCTTTCCGTCTAGCCGCGGATACACCGCATCTTCACGGCGATTTCAATTTCACTGAGTCTCGGGTAGAGACAGCGCCCCCATCGTTACGCCATTCGTGCAGGTCGGAACTTACCCGACAAGGAATTTCGCTACCTTAGGACCGTTATAGTTACGGCCGCCGTTTACCGGGGCTTCGATCAAGAGCTTCGCGCAAGCGCTAACCCCATCAATTAACCTTCCGGCACCGGGCAGGCGTCACACCGTATACGTCCACTTTCGTGTTTGCACAGTGCTGTGTTTTTAATAAACAGTCGCAGGGGCCTGGTATCTTCGACTGGCTTCTGCTCAACCCGCAGGGGTGTCACATACCACCAGCGTGCCTTCTCCCGAAGTTACGGCACCATTTTGCCTAGTTCCTTTACCCGAGTTCTCTCAAGCGCCTTGGTATTCTCTACCTGACCACCTGTGTCGGTTTGGGGTACGGTCCCGAATAGCCTGAAGCTTAGAAGATTTTCCTGGAAGCAGGGCATCAATGACTTCCCGCTCGTAAAAGAGCAGTCGTCGTCGCGTCTCGACATTAAGGGGCCGGATTTGCCTAACCCCTCTGCCTACTCGCTTAAACCGGGACAACCGTCGCCCGGCTCACCTAGCCTTCTCCGTCTCTCCATCGCAGCTATCCAAGGTACGGGAATATTAACCCGTTTCCCATCGACTACACCTTTCGGTCTCGCCTTAGGGGCCGACTCACCCTGCGCCGATTAGCGTTGCGCAGGAACCCTTGGTCTTCCGGCGTGCGGGTTTTTCACCCGCATTGTCGTTACTCATGTCAGCATTCGCACTTCTGATATCTCCAGCATGCTTCTCAACACACCTTCGCAGACTTACAGAACGCTCCCCTACCACGCATCTTGCGATGCATCCGCAGCTTCGGTGACCAGTTTGAGCCCCGTTACATCTTCCGCGCAGGCCGACTCGACTAGTGAGCTATTACGCTTTCTTTAAAGGATGGCTGCTTCTAAGCCAACCTCCTAGCTGTCTGAGCCTTCCCACATCGTTTCCCACTTAACTGGTACTTGGGGACCTTAGCTGGCGGTCTGGGTTGTTTCCCTCTTCACGATGGACGTTAGCACCCACCGTGTGTCTCCCGGATAGTACTCACAGGTATTCGGAGTTTGCATCGGGTTGGTAAGTCGGGATGACCCCCTAGCCGAAACAGTGCTCTACCCCCTGTGGTATTCGTCCGAGGCGCTACCTAAATAGCTTTCGGGGAGAACCAGCTATCTCCGGGCTTGATTAGCCTTTCACTCCGATCCACAAGTCATCCCCTGGCTTTTCAACGACAGTGGGTTCGGTCCTCCAGTTGATGTTACTCAACCTTCAACCTGCTCATGGATAGATCGCCCGGTTTCGGGTCTATGCCCAGCGACTAAATCGCCCTATTCAGACTCGGTTTCCCTACGGCTCCCCTAAACGGTTAACCTCGCCACTGAACATAAGTCGCTGACCCATTATACAAAAGGTACGCCGTCACGGAACAAGTCCGCTCCGACTGCTTGTACGCATACGGTTTCAGGATCTATTTCACTCCCCTCACAGGGGTTCTTTTCGCCTTTCCCTCACGGTACTGGTTCACTATCGGTCAGTCAGGAGTATTTAGCCTTGGAGGATGGTCCCCCCATGTTCAGACAGGATGTCTCGTGTCCCGTCCTACTCGATTTCACCAGACTCAGGTTTCGGATACGGGGCTATCACCCACTATGGCGGCACTTTCCAGAGCCTTCTCCTACCAGTTGTCTAGCTTAAGGGCTAGTCCCCGTTCGCTCGCCGCTACTTAGGGAATCTCGGTTGATTTCTTTTCCTTCGGGTACTTAGATGTTTCAGTTCCCCGAGTTCGCCTCTTACACCTATGTATTCAGTGCAAGATACCGACCCGAAAGTCGGTGGGTTTCCCCATTCAGAAATGTCCGGATCACAGCTCGTTTGCCAGCTCCCCGAACCTTATCGCAGGCTTCCACGTCTTTCATCGCCTCTGACTGCCAAGGCATCCACCGTATGCGCTTAATTGCTTGACTATATAACCCCAAAACAACTGAGGTCATTGTCACAATCACTTCAACGACAACACCGGATAACGCTTGAAATCGTTATCACTCTGATCAATGAATTCCGGAGATAATGGAATCCATCAATCGTGTTCTATCTCGTCCAATTTGTTAAAGAGCAAATCTGACCCAGTGATCAGAAAGAAGACCTTCGATTGTGACCCTTGTCATCAAACCGAAACGCTTGTTTCTGCACACTGCTAACCCGAAGTTAGTCAGTAAAAGTTTTTGGTGGAGCTAAGCGGGATCGAACCGCTGACCTCCTGCGTGCAAGGCAGGCGCTCTCCCAGCTGAGCTATAGCCCCTG
>NZ_SRPF01000011.1:3585-5327 GCF_004785685.1 Marinobacter confluentis
AGCATTCGGCTTCGTTTAAGGAGGTGATCCAGCCGCAGGTTCCCCTACGGCTACCTTGTTACGACTTCACCCCAGTCATGAACCACACCGTGGTGATCGTCCTCCCGAAGGTTAGACTAACCACTTCTGGTGCAATCCACTCCCATGGTGTGACGGGCGGTGTGTACAAGGCCCGGGAACGTATTCACCGTGACATTCTGATTCACGATTACTAGCGATTCCGACTTCACGGAGTCGAGTTGCAGACTCCGATCCGGACTACGACGCGTTTTGTGAGATTGGCTCCCCCTCGCGGGTTTGCAGCCCTCTGTGCGCGCCATTGTAGCACGTGTGTAGCCCTGGCCGTAAGGGCCATGATGACCTGACGTCATCCCCACCTTCCTCCGGTTTGTCACCGGCAGTCTCCCTAGAGTTCTCAGCCGAACTGCTAGCAACTAGGGATAGGGGTTGCGCTCGTTACGGGACTTAACCCAACATCTCACGACACGAGCTGACGACGGCCATGCAGCACCTGTGTCTGAGCTCCCGAAGGCACCAATCCATCTCTGGAAAGTTCTCAGCATGTCAAGGCCAGGTAAGGTTCTTCGCGTTGCGTCGAATTAAACCACATGCTCCACCGCTTGTGCGGGCCCCCGTCAATTCATTTGAGTTTTAACCTTGCGGCCGTACTCCCCAGGCGGTCTACTTAGTGCGTTAGCTGCGCCACTAAGACTTCAAGAGTCCCAACGGCTAGTAGACATCGTTTACAGCGTGGACTACCAGGGTATCTAATCCTGTTTGCTCCCCACGCTTTCGCACCTCAGTGTCAGTATTGGTCCAGAGTGCCGCCTTCGCCACTGGTGTTCCTTCCTATATCTACGCATTTCACCGCTACACAGGAAATTCCACACTCCTCTACCATACTCTAGCCTGACAGTTCGAAATGCCGTTCCCAGGTTAAGCCCGGGGCTTTCACATCTCGCTTATCAAACCACCTACGCGCGCTTTACGCCCAGTAATTCCGATTAACGCTTGCACCCTCCGTATTACCGCGGCTGCTGGCACGGAGTTAGCCGGTGCTTCTTCTGTGAGTAACGTCAAGCCATACGAGTATTAATCGTACGGTTTTCCTCCTCACTGAAAGTGCTTTACAACCCGAAAGCCTTCTTCACACACGCGGCATGGCTGGATCAGGGTTGCCCCCATTGTCCAATATTCCCCACTGCTGCCTCCCGTAGGAGTTCGGGCCGTGTCTCAGTCCCGATGTGGCTGATCATCCTCTCAGACCAGCTACGGATCGTCGCCTTGGTAGGCTCTTACCCCACCAACTAGCTAATCCGACATAGGCACATCCAATAGCGCAAGGTCCGAAGATCCCCTGCTTTCCCCCTTAGGGCGTACGCGGTATTAATCCGGGTTTCCCCGGGCTATCCCCCACTACTGGGCAGTTTCCTATGCATTACTCACCCGTCCGCCGCTCGTCAGCATCCCGAAGGACCTGCTACCGCTCGACTTGCATGTGTTAAGCCTGCCGCCAGCGTTCAATCTGAGCCATGATCAAACTCTTCAGTTTAAATCATACAAGAATCCGAAGATTCTCTATTCTTGCTCAAGACAAAACTCAATTTTCGACGAGTCACTGTCCTGATATTTCGTATCCGAAATACCTCGGCCAGCGCCCACACGAATTACTTGGTTAACTTTTTAAAGAGCAGTGGGAACTTCCGTTCCCTGATCAAGGCCGCGTATTCTACAGCGAATCG
>NZ_SRPF01000060.1 GCF_004785685.1 Marinobacter confluentis
GTCCTTTTGTTTAGTACCGAAGATTTTGTCGCCGGCGTCGCCGAGGCCGGGAAGGATATAGCCTTTTTCGTTGAGACCGTCGTCAATTGACGCGGTGTAGATTGAAACATCCGGATGATTATCAAGCACTTTTTTGATGCCTTCGAGCGCTGCCACCAGTACCAGCGCGCGTATTTCATTGCTGCCGGCTTTCTTCAGGAGGTCAATGGTGGAAATCATTGAGCCACCGGTGGCCAGCATAGGATCAACGATCATCTCCATGCGTTGATCCAGTTCGCCCACCAGTTTTTCGAAATAAGTGCTCGCTT
>NZ_SRPF01000061.1 GCF_004785685.1 Marinobacter confluentis
CAGGTAGAAATTTTCCAGCTCACCAACCACCACTTTGCCCTTCAGGCGATCTGTACGGCCCTGATTGGCAGCCTGATTATTTTTCGGGGTGACTGTGCAGGCGGGTTTTTCGGGGACCGGTGGGCAGCTGAGTTGCTCTGCCTGTTCGCTGATGGCTTCCAGAATCGTCTCGGTATTTGCCTGGTTCATCATTGCCATTGAACCAAACTGGGTTAACGCTTCGTTCTCAAGGCTGGTGATGCGTTCGCTCTGCTCAGAAACCGACTGAGCCAGCTGGTCGATGTCCTTTTTTTCCACCATGAAATAGC
>NZ_SRPF01000062.1 GCF_004785685.1 Marinobacter confluentis
GCCGTGATTGCGCTGGTCCAGGGCATGGATCTGCCAGTTACCCTGAAGCCCCCGGGCAATCACGCCCAGGTTATCCAGGGAGCCAAACAGCCCATGCAATAGAATCAACGGCTCGCCTTCGCCGCTGATCCGGTGATGAAGTTGGACACTCATGAACACATTCTCCAGCAGAGGAAACCGTCAGACATCAGACAGCCGGGCACAAAAAAGCCGGGCGAACCCGGCTGATACAATGTCAGGTAAAAGGATGATCAGCAATAATAGATGCTGTTCAGGTACTCTGCCAGAGCGACAATATTGGACCGCT
>NZ_SRPF01000063.1 GCF_004785685.1 Marinobacter confluentis
GTCGTCATCGAATTCGCCGCCGTGGGATTTATAGCCACCGTAACTACCGCTGATATAGACGCCGGAGCTATCCCGGGACGTATTGTCCTGCGCCCAGACTACAGGGGCCGCAAACAGGGCTGAAGCCAGAACCGAAGCACAGGCGATACCAGATTTGTAAGTCATAACATTCATCCTTGTAGGGTCGATCTACGGATCAACCGGCAAAGCTTTATGCCGATTACCTGTTATCAGGATAACGGCATACAGGGATAATGTTCATTAAATGAGCAATACCTTCTGGTCATGTGTTTTTCATGCCACTGTG
>NZ_SRPF01000064.1 GCF_004785685.1 Marinobacter confluentis
GAGTCGATGGTTTTCCGCTAGCTGCTAGGCGAGCCGTTCGTTGGTCTGCTTCAAGGCCAGTTCGGCCGAGCGGCGGGCGGTAATATCCCGGGAGATTCCACAGATATAGACAGTATTGCCGTCCCGCGCGACCAGGGGGGAGATTGTTGTTTCGAAGAATGTCAGTGGCGCGGCATCAAACCCCTCGGTGCTTTCCTCGTCGCGAATAACATGACCAACAGCCCTGGCTCGGGCGTAGTTGTCTGCGACCTGTTGGTAAGCCCCTGGGTCGGGCACTATGTCATCCAGGAACCGGCCACAGAAGGAT
>NZ_SRPF01000065.1 GCF_004785685.1 Marinobacter confluentis
ACTATCCATGGTTAAGTTTTACTAAATTATTGCACGCTTTAACCCGTTTGTTGATAGAGCTATCAGACAAGAGAATTAGCTTGAACTTAACAGAAACGGAGAAAAGCGATGTCGGCACTATCGATCTTCAGGACCCGGGCTAATGTTTCAGCCCTGGCAAACACTCCAAAGGAAAGTTGGATTCAGCGACTCAACCGTTGGTACGCCAACTATCGGACAAGACAGCAACTTGCCCGTTTGCCGGATTTCACGCTGAAAGATATCGGTGTGTCGCGCATTGACGCGGAACACGAAGCGAGCAAAGCCT
>NZ_SRPF01000066.1 GCF_004785685.1 Marinobacter confluentis
CTGGGTGACCTGGGTGATCGTAGGCCTGGCGTCGCTCCACGGAGTGGCAGCGCTCAAGCATCATTTCGTTGATCGGGACGACACTCTCCGGCGCATGCTGGGCAGGTCCGGAAATCATTAACAGGCATTGCAAGGCACACATCTCAAGGCGCCAAGCCTTGATTACATCCGATAGGAGTGGATTATGAAAAAACTGATTCTTGCTTCCGCGGTTTCCCTGGCTGTTGCCGGTGGTTCCGTTCCGGCCGATGAACACAGTGGCACTTACGCCTTTGACAAGAAGGCTGCGCACCAGTTCATCACGTTC
>NZ_SRPF01000067.1 GCF_004785685.1 Marinobacter confluentis
CAGACGAAGCAGGAGCCTGAGGGATCCCCCGCACTTGCCAAGACGGGCCAAGACACGCGCACCCAAAAACTGGATAATGGCGGTCACTGAAAACGGCGCCGCGCCACATTCTCCAATCCGGGTAGCTTGTTCATGGAAATCAACGTCAATTTTCTCGACAACCTCAGACTTGAAGCCAAGTTTGACGATTTCACCGTAGTCACGGACCAGCCCATCCGCTACAAGGGGGGTGGGTCGGCGCCCAGTCCGTTCGACTATTTCCTGGCGTCCTCGGCACTGTGCGCGGCCTACTTTGTGCGGGTGTAC
>NZ_SRPF01000068.1 GCF_004785685.1 Marinobacter confluentis
ACGAGTGGAACGAATTCCTGGAATGGTTCTACACAATCCCGCTGTTTATCGACGAGCCAGATTTCCGTGCGGTACCTGCCTGCTGGGACAGCGGGCTGATTGAAAAATTCAAGGCCCACCAGGGCGGCGCCTGCATTGACGATGATTTCCTTCATGCCTCAGCCGCCATTGAATCGTTTGCCGGGCAGGTGATGGACACACTGTTGCGCGGCACCGATCTGCGCCTGCCGCCTGGGGTGAAAATTGCCGGGCGGGATGGCTATGTGCGCGAGTTTTTCCGCACCAAGTTCTGGGCGGATAACCCCA
>NZ_SRPF01000012.1 GCF_004785685.1 Marinobacter confluentis
CATCGAGACGCAGGGTGAGGCATTTTGGTCAGGTGCCGCCTAACCAGTCGCTCAAATTCGTTCCCGGCCTGGCGGCCGTCCACCGGACGCCCTTGTCAGGGCGCCGCTTAGCTATTCGTTAGAACTCAAAGGACATGAGCAATGAAGCAAGTCTTTTTTCTTCTCCTACTGTCGATGTCAGCAATTTGTTCGGGAAACGACGAATTTTGGATAGACATGGAACAGGCTGAGCCAGGACAGCTGGTGCGCACCGAGTGGGCCGTTTTGCCGATTGCAGTCTTGTACCGAACGGATGAAATGATCGAGCGCTTGAGAGCCATTTATGGAGCGCAAAACGAGGAGGACACCCAAATTTTCCGTTCTATCAAACCAGAGTATTTCGTCTTCATTGATCGGTATGGAGAATCAGGACCCCGCCCCGCCTACACTAGAAGTGAGAGCGCCGTTAGGCTCTACGACGCGCAAGCAGGGCTTGTATTCGATGCCTCTGGCCGGTCATCCGGTACGGCCAAGTTGAAGGTGCCGCAGTACCATTTTGTTTCAGATACCAAAATGGTGTTTCCGGGTGAATGACCGTTCTGTTCTAACAAATCGCTCAAGTTCGTTCCGGCCTAGGGCCTCCACCGGACGGCCTTGTCAGGCCGCCGCTTAGCTTGGCGTTAGGGGGCATTGTTGATCAGTCTTCGCTATGTGAAGTTCGTCCTCATTGCATACTTGGCTGGTGGGTTAAGCCTCATCCTGATGCTCCCTGCGCATCCAGAGGTAAATCGTTGGTTGGTCGCGCTCTCAATTTTTTGCTCAGTTCCATTCATGTCGTTGGTGGTAACACGCCTGCCGGTGTTCAGAAACTTCTATAGGCAGCATCAATCTATTTTTGATGACGGTGTTCGAAGCGCCAATGACAGGCGAGCCGCCGCACCAATGGCAGGTCTGGTAACAGGTGGAGTAATAGCTTTAACTTTGCTGCTTATCGGCGTATCAGACATTGCTGTACCGGCGTTCTGTGGTGCCGTTGGGGCCGGAGCTATGAGCTTTTACCATGAGCCGCCCTAACAAGTGCAGGCACGGCGACGCCCATTACATTGCGCCTTTGGCTCCATTCCATGGGCGCGCATGCTGCAAGCGTTAAAGGTCATATGAGATCAGAGGATTTTGAGAAGACCCGCCAACCTATGAAGGTGTTAGTTGAGCTAACCCAAACGGACAGTGGCGGTCGTGTTAATCCGGTGGTTCCTGGCGAGAATTGGCGTCCCGACATGTATCTGTCTCAAAGTGACCGCCAGTTTTGGGGGCAAATCGATTTTGAGACTTTGGTTTACCCGGGTAGCACGCAAGAAGGGTGGTTAAATGCTAGCTATCCGAGAGACTTATCTGATCAGTTTGTATCAGGTACAAAAATAAGACTCATGAATGGGGCGCAAATTGTTGGTACCGCCACAATCCAGTAGCCCGCTTCAGACCTTTAACCAGGGGCTCAAGCCGACCGGTACTACGCTGCGCTCCGTACCGGCGGCTTAGCCCAGGCGTTAGGAGGCACTATGGCCCAACATCCGGCTCGAAGCGCCATGGAAGCTTCCTTGAAAGCAATAGTTGTCCCCGAACTGCGCAGTCGAGGTTTTAAGGGTTCTTATCCTCATTTCCGCC
>NZ_SRPF01000069.1 GCF_004785685.1 Marinobacter confluentis
TGATGAATCAGGAAGGGCGCCTTGCGCTCACTGGCGGCTTCCGAGATGGCTTCCCAGAACTGGACCAGATAGTTGAGGTCCCACTGGAGCTCCTTGGAAGAGCGGCCAATGCCGGCGGTACGCACAATGATACCCATGGACTTGGGCACCTGGACGTCGTTCATGGCTTCTTTGAGCTGGGCCCGCTCGTCACCCTCGATGCGTCGGGAAATACCATCGGCGCGGGGGTTGTTTGGCATCAGTACCAGATAGCGACCAGCCAGGGAGATAAACGTGGTCAGTGCAGCGCCTTTATTGCCGCGCTCC
>NZ_SRPF01000070.1 GCF_004785685.1 Marinobacter confluentis
GACAATGCCATCCACGACCCGTTGCAATGCGCCGCGGTTGGCATTGACCACATCCAGAGCGTTCTGCCCTGTCTCGACCGCTTTTTCCGGGTCATCGACAAGCATGCTGACGCAATCGGCTAAAGACTCGGCGGAAGGTGTCATGAAAAAGCCCTTGCCGGCGTCCAACTGATTGTAGATCGTCTCGAAATTGAAAATGTGAGGACCCGACACCACCGGCAACCCCCAGGCGGCTGGCTCCAGCGGAGTATGCCCGCCCCGCTCAATCAGCGAGCCGCCGACGAAAGCGACATCCGCCACCCCGTA
>NZ_SRPF01000071.1 GCF_004785685.1 Marinobacter confluentis
GGTGCTGCTGAAACAGGTTCTGGACATTGAATGCGCTGCGGCACAGGCGCATGACGTGTGGAACGACCTGTCCCTGGAGCAACTGAACCGGATCAACCCCGCCGATCTGCTGACCCGCGGTATCGGCGACGACTTCGTTTACCTCAACGAAAGCCTGGCCGATAACCAGTGCCTGCTGGATTTCGACACGCTTTATGATTACGACCACGATGACTTCCTGTTCCAGGAAAAGTGGCGCCACAAAGACCTGAAAAACTACGTCAGCCCCGGTTATTTTCCCCTTTACCAGTCTCGCTGGGTGCGCTT
>NZ_SRPF01000072.1 GCF_004785685.1 Marinobacter confluentis
CTTTGCCCGCGCGGCGAGCCGCATCGATGACCTTCTGGGTATTGCCCGGAATATCGCCCACCAGGAAATCGAGCTGTGCCATCACCACCCTGAGTGTTGTAGGTGACTGAGCGGATTGCGCAGACATAAACTACCGCTCCTGTAACTCATTGCCGTTAAAAGGCTATTATAACCACGCAGCGCCCACGAATTCTTCCGGGATACCCACGGATCATGCAAAACAACATCGACAGCGCCCCCAACATCAACGCCAGCGCACCGCCCAGCCGCCAGCGCGCGAGGCTGTTCAGAATATATAACCATTAC
>NZ_SRPF01000073.1 GCF_004785685.1 Marinobacter confluentis
TCTTTTCTGGGCAGCGTTGAGGACAACCGGGGGCCGATACCCTCGGCCAGCGCCAGAATAGCTTTCAGGTCGCCCGGCTGTGCCGGTCACACCAGCCACATAGGCAGCTCCTCTCGTTGGCGGTTACTGACCGACCACTCGCTTTACAGCGGCTTCGAAACGGGTCAGGGCTTCGTCCAGGTCAGGCTCGGGGATAATCAGTGAGGGCGCAAGCCGAATCACGTTGGGGCCGACAATCAGCACCATGACACCCTCTTCAATACCTGCCGCGAGGAATTCCTTCGCCTTGCCCTGCCATTGGTCAG
>NZ_SRPF01000074.1 GCF_004785685.1 Marinobacter confluentis
GATCGTCCGTGGCCGGATGCCCACTCTGGAAATGATCAACGAGCGCTTTGCCCGCTACACCCGTATCAGCCTCTTCAACCTTCTGCGCCGTAACGCCGACGTATCAACCGGTCGCGTCCAGATCATGAAATTCGGCGAATACATCCATACGCTCTATGTTCCCACCAGCCTGAACCTGACCAAGGTTCGCCCGCTGCGTGGCACTTCCCTGTTCGTGCTGGATGCCAAGCTGGTGTTCAAGCTGGTCGATAACGTTTTCGGAGGCGAGGGACGTCACGCCAAGATTGAAGGCCGCGAATTCACGC
>NZ_SRPF01000075.1 GCF_004785685.1 Marinobacter confluentis
CTGATGGCAGGGCGGCTGAACCTGAAAGTGCTCAACTCCTCAATGCAGCAGACAACCCGCACAGCGACGTTCATTTTTGCCATTTTCCTGGGCGCGACGGCGTTTTCGGTGGTGCTGCGCGGGTTGGCTGGCGACCAGGTCATTGAAGAGGCGTTGCTGGGGTTGCCCTTCGGGCCCTATGGCGTGGTGCTCACCATTCTGTTTGTGGTATTCCTGCTGGGTTTCTTCCTGGACTGGGTGGAGATCACCCTGATCATCCTTCCGTTGGTAGCGCCCGTGGTCCAGACCCTCGGGTTTGACCTGGT
>NZ_SRPF01000076.1 GCF_004785685.1 Marinobacter confluentis
ATCCAGATCGAGCTCGATCATGACCCTCTGATGCATGGTTCCCTTGCCGCCCATGCCATGATGACCGGAATGATGGCGCTTGCCATGGTGACCTTTATAATCTTTCCCGTGAGGGGAGTGGTGCTGCATTCCTTTTGCACCGTTGGGATCGGTGCCTGACGCAGCATCGTCCTGTGCGTGTGCAATAAAAGCGGGGTCGGGGCCATTGGCGGGCTGCTGGTGGCCCTGCCACTGTTCTGGCTGCTGTCCAGTGTACTTGGCGATGTTCTGGAGCAGCAGGTGGATATGCACCTGGACCCCAATGC
>NZ_SRPF01000077.1 GCF_004785685.1 Marinobacter confluentis
ATTGTTCGGCGGCGCTGATGGCGACCTGGCGCCAGTGGCGCAGGCGTTTGTCTTCACGGTCGCCTTTGAGTTTGACTTCGGAGCGTTCGGTGGCCAGGGGGACAATGCGGGTGCCGCCCATTTCCACGGCTTTCTGTACCGCGTAGTCCATGCGGTCGCCTTTGGAGAGGGTCTGGCCGAGGACGATCTCGAGGTTGGATTCGGTGAGGTTGGGTGCGGCACTTTCAACCTCGACTTCGACCCGTTTCGTGCCTGCTTCGGTAATCGTGGCGGTGTAGTCATTGCCGTTGCCGTTGAACAGCAGC
>NZ_SRPF01000078.1 GCF_004785685.1 Marinobacter confluentis
CAAACACGAGCGCCAAAGTGACCGCCGCAAACGCCAGCAAGCGCCCGCCGCCCATTCCATTGCCCCACTGATGATCGGGCAGACGGAACTGCGGGTGATTGGCCGCCAGCCAGACCCCGGCACAGAGCGCTACCACAAACATCGCCAGTTGCCCGGAAAGCCGCTCGATCATCACCCCGTGCAGTGCTGCCGCCCGTTGGTCGGAACCGCTGCCATGGCGCAAAGCCCGATTGACAGCGCCCAGCACTCCACCAGGCAGACACTGGTTGAGGAAAGTGGCCAGATAATATTCCCGAACCGCTGCT
>NZ_SRPF01000079.1 GCF_004785685.1 Marinobacter confluentis
TGGGAGGCCGTGTTTCTGCCCGGATTCTATGTGTTTCCTGGAGGCGGGGTTGATGAGACCGAAGCCCTGGGGCGTGAGCATGCGCTCGGGCCCGAAGACGCCGAAATCAGCCAGAGTATGAGTCTGGACGAGGGTGGTGCTGACTTTATGCTTGCGGCGGTGCGGGAATGTTTTGAGGAGGCGGGGGTTCCGCTGGCGCGAACGGATACTGGTCAGTTGGTCCCGGCAGATCACCCGGTTCACCAGGACCGCGAGGCCCTGTTTCAGGGTGAGATTTCCTTTGCCGACCTGTGCCACAAGCACGG
>NZ_SRPF01000080.1 GCF_004785685.1 Marinobacter confluentis
AAGTACTCAAATACGAAAATAAGAGCTTATTTTATTAAGCGAAATTTTACTGAAATTTTAATTTAAAAATTATAAAGTGAGAAAAATTTAGAATGAAAATTTCAGATGTAATTTTAGACAAAGAAAGCGAAGAAAGAGAAAAAACAACAATCAAGGTTAGTCAAAGCGGTCAAATTAAGATAAACCTCGACACGCTAACTCGACTAATCAAGGAAATATTAAAATTAAAAAACCAAAAAATTTCCGCAATTCTAAAGACAAGAGGAATCGAAGGAAAATTGGCAGGACAGATTTTTATCAATCT
>NZ_SRPF01000081.1 GCF_004785685.1 Marinobacter confluentis
CTGGCCCTCACCTTTTACCGGCAGGCGCGCCAGCGAGGCTGAGCGTATCTCATTATTCACCTCCCGCCCCGGGCTGAACAGCACCAGACGCCCGGGCGATGAAATCGAAACCGTTTCTTCAAGCACCGCATCCTCAAAAGGCTCCGGCGGCACCTGATTTGCCTGCGCAGCAGCGGACACCAGCGCCATGACCGCGAAGACACTTCGGAATACGAACCCTCGATAATCAACAGACATTGATAAATTCCCTCACTGCACTGGCAACTGGTTGAACATCACCGTCGAGATGACAATGGTGACCACC
>NZ_SRPF01000082.1 GCF_004785685.1 Marinobacter confluentis
GATCCGCGACAGCTCACCCCCGGAGGCCACTTTCGCCAGCGGCCGCGCCGGCTGCCGGCCCAAACTCTCGAACACTATTTGTGACAGCGTGGGTTTGATCAGCGCGCACAGGCTGCTGTCGAAAGATTCTGCAGCTGGCTGCTGGAAACCGGTATCCTCACCCGTAATTTGCTGCCCCATAACCTGGTAATTGCAGACAGGCGGGGGCAGCCCGAACTGTTTCTGGTGGACGGACTGGGTGCGCCATCCGTGCCAAACAGACTCGCCGCTGTGCCGGCCTGGCGCAAGCGTTATATCACCCGCC
>NZ_SRPF01000083.1 GCF_004785685.1 Marinobacter confluentis
TGATGTTGCCCGGAATGTACGATATTATACGATATGCCACGATCCGCGAGGATCTTCATTATAGGCGCCATTTTTATTAATTGCGCTTTGGTGCCTAGAAAAATATGAATCATATTGGCGACTGTTTTATTTTTCGCCTTTATCGGAATCTTTATCAGAGCTAATGTAAAGAAGTGATGTGATCTGCTCTGATACCAACCCGACAAGAAAAATCATCAAAGAAGATGTAAGAAGAAGTGCACTCATATTTGTAAAACGGTTCTCTGTGATAAAGGTGTATCCATAATATCCAGCGCCAAGAAAG
>NZ_SRPF01000084.1 GCF_004785685.1 Marinobacter confluentis
CATTGCCTGGTGGGCGCTGGATTTTCCGTTCATGCAACGCCACACCAAGGATCAGATTGCCAGAAACCCGAGCCTGAAAGGCCGTGATATTGAAGCCACCCGGGCCGCGTGCGAAAAGTTCCGCTTTACCCCGGTGACCATCTTCAATTTTATGGAAGGGACACGCTTCACCCCGGCCAAGCAATCCGCCCAGAAATCCCCTTATCGCCACCTGCTGAAACCCAGGGCTGGCGGAACCGCTGTTGTTCTGGAAGCCATGGGTGATTCCCTGACCACCATGCTGGACGTGACCATTGTGTATCCC
>NZ_SRPF01000085.1 GCF_004785685.1 Marinobacter confluentis
ATGGGCATCGCCTGGGACGGGGACTTTGACCGCTGCTTCTTCTTCGATGAAGACGGCCGGTTTATCGAGGGCTACTACATCGTCGGTTTGCTGGCAGACCAGTTCCTGCGCAAAACCGGTGGCGGCAAAGTCATCCACGACCCACGCCTGACCTGGAATACCCTGGACCTGGTCAAAAACGCCGGCGGCGAAGCCATCGAAAGCAAATCCGGCCACGCGTTCATAAAACAGAGAATGCGTGACGAAGACGCGGTCTATGGCGGCGAAATGAGCGCCCACCACTACTTCCGCGACTTTGCCTAC
>NZ_SRPF01000086.1 GCF_004785685.1 Marinobacter confluentis
ACCGAGGCTGACGGTAACCTTTCCAACCTCCGGCCATCGCTCTTCAGCAATGGTGCGCCTGATGCGTTCGGCAATCACCCTTACGCCTTCTTCCGGTGTGAATGGCAGGATCAGATAGAACTGGCAGTTTTCAAGGGTGTAGAGACAGGATGGTCTGCCATTCAAGAATGATTCAAGGATGATTCCAAAGCGCTTAAAGCAGAGCGGATTCACTCTGCTAGAACTGATGATCACAATTACCATTGCTGTAATCATAGCCTCCGCAGCAACCGCCGGCTGGCAAAGCCTGATTGAAAGCACTAG
>NZ_SRPF01000087.1 GCF_004785685.1 Marinobacter confluentis
TTAATACCAACACTTACGGCGAACTAAAACACGAATAGCGGTGAAGGGTGATCTGCCTCTCAGTCCTGCAAATTTTTAATCCACAGACATAAAAAAACCCGCCACGGCGGGCGGGTTCTGCAAGTCAGGACAGAACTTACTGGCCAAACTTCTCTTTGGCCTTGAGACGATAAGCGTGCAGAAGCGGCTCGGTGTAGCCGTTCGGCTGTTCACGCCCCTTCAGTACCAGATCCATAGCGGCCTGGAAGGCAATGCTACTATCGAAATCCGGCGCCATGCTGCGATAGGTCGGATCATTCGCAT
>NZ_SRPF01000088.1 GCF_004785685.1 Marinobacter confluentis
GGATGCAGTGAGCGCTGTTGGTAGGCCACGAGATTGGAGGAATGCAGGTGATAGTTGCCGTGCATTTCGTGGTCGATCCATGCCGCGAGTGCTTTCGGGTTGTCCTCGGCGTCGGTAATGGGCTGGCCGAAATGAACATGAACATGACCCTTGTAACCGGGCAAACCTTTCATGATCGACTCGGTATCTTCGTCCTTTGTCTTTGCGTACTGCCCGGTGCGGGCACGGGTTTCCAGTTCCCGGGCCTTGTCCAGATCACAGGGATCATATTCATAGGCAACGGACACCGGCACGATATGCAGG
>NZ_SRPF01000089.1 GCF_004785685.1 Marinobacter confluentis
ATAGGTCCCGGGAATCTCAACAATGCCAGAGCTGACATAAAAAAGGCAGCGAGCCCTTCGGCGTCGCTGCCCCAGTGTACAAAACCGCACTTTCAAACGCGATCACTCTGTCCGGTTCAGTGCAGCATGTTCAGTCGTTCATCCATGAACACATCCATCTCTGGTGCAAGAATATGAACGTAACGATCAAAGTAGTGCAGGATTACTTCGCCCTGGAAGGCGAACAGCAGAACAAGGGTGACGATCAGCGCAGCGGGCGTGACGGGACCGATTCGTTTCATGAATACGTTATCGAACCATTC
>NZ_SRPF01000090.1 GCF_004785685.1 Marinobacter confluentis
TTGATCAGCCCGATGGCGCGAGCCTTGGCAACGCACTCGGTCCGGTTATGGACGCCAAGATGCACGAATATGGCTTTCAGGTGGGTTTTTACCGTGTGCTCGGTAAGGTCCAGAACCTGGCAGATCCGCTTGTTGGGCAGGCCTTCCGCCAGCAGGCCAAGAACCTCGAGCTGCCTGGGGGTCAACGAATCAGACTGAACCACGGCAGTCTGCAGTGACGGATAGAACAGCTCACCCTGACTGACCTTGCGGATCCTCCTGATCAGCGACCGGCGATCGGCCGACTTGGGCAGAAACCCGAC
>NZ_SRPF01000091.1 GCF_004785685.1 Marinobacter confluentis
GACTGGACCGAGGAACAGCGTCGAATGAACACAGTTCCGGCAACTTATCCAATCGGCGCGCCCGGTAAACCATGGTGCGCGGAGGAGCGCGCTGAGTGGCTGTTACAGCAGACTCGTCAGCGCAGTTACGAATCCGATGTGCTCAGCGCGCTCGAGAGGCTGCGTTCGCGCTTCGATGTGCAGGAGTACGGCCGCCTTGAATATGGCCCGGACGTTTACCCGCTGATGGCGGTCCGCAGTCGGGACTGGCGAGCCGATCGGCCGGTGGTGCTGGTTACGGGCGGGGTGCACGGTTATGAAAC
>NZ_SRPF01000092.1 GCF_004785685.1 Marinobacter confluentis
AGGATAGAGATAAGGCCAGTCGTGGCCATGAAAGAAAACGGGAGCCAGCCCAATGCCTTCGCCCTGCTCCATGATGCGCGGACCACGTTTCCAGGGGATGGGTGTAAGCGTGACATCGTAGCCTTCCATCCTGGAAAAAGCGGTGCGAAGGATGTCGATGTAGACCCCTTTGTCTTCTCCCTTTTCATCACCGTAGGAGAAAGGCTCATAGGCGCTGTCTACATAGATCTCGATGTCCTGCCTGGTTGCATGTGCGACAGACATACAAATCATCAGGACTACCCCAGAAATGTATTTCATAT
>NZ_SRPF01000093.1 GCF_004785685.1 Marinobacter confluentis
AAAGGCTTCGTCGAGTCTCTCATGTGTCCGACAGATCAGCACCCTAAGAGACATGGCTAACAGCAGGGCCAGATCACGAGTCTGCTCTGCATGGCGGACACAGTTTACCAGCAGTCAGTCGGCTTCCCGTTCCCGGCCCTGGTGCCAGAGCACAATCACCAGGTGCAACTGCAGGCGCACCTCGCCAACCCGGGCAGAGCGTGCTGGCCTGTTCCTGGCCTGCCTGCTGCTATCGCCCATCGCCAAAATCATTCCATCCTATGCCACTGCCCCCGCCCTGCTCTATGTCGCGGTGCTGATG
>NZ_SRPF01000013.1 GCF_004785685.1 Marinobacter confluentis
ATCGAGACGCAGGGTGAGGCATTTTGGTCAGGTGCCGCCTAACCAGTCGCTCAAATTCGTTCCCGGCCTGGCGGCCGTCCACCGGACGCCCTTGTCAGGGCGCCGCTTAGCTATTCGTTAGCTGTAAAGGATGAGCAGAGTTATCAAAGCTGTTTTCGGAGCCTTGCTGGTACTGGCGGTGATTGCCGTTGGCGGCGTGGCTGCTATTTGGCTTTCGCTTGATGATATGTGCGGAAATCAAGTCGAGTCAGAAATATGGGCACCGGATCGCGCGAACAAAGTTGTCATCTTTCAGCGGGACTGCGGCGCAACCACTGGCTTTTCGACTCAGCTATCGATCTTGGCTTCTGGGGATGAACTTCACTCGGATGATGCCGGAAATTTCTACGTCGAAACGGGTCATCCGAAAAACTCGGGTATCGAGGTTAAGTGGCTTGGGCCCAAGTCTGTCCTTATCAAAGGCGCAACAAGGCCTCTAAGAGCTTCAGAGATTGGGGATATCAAAATTCTCAGAGAGTAGGCGACACCAGGAGCTAACCATACGGTCAACCGGACACCAAACCCCTCGCGGGGTTTGGTTCCCTCCGCATGCGCTCCGGTGCCGGTTACCTCAGCGTTAGGTGAGTATGAGTATTTCTTCCGCACAAGCCTCAAAGTTCTACCAAGAAGTTGCCGAGAACGGAATCGTATGGGGTATTAAAGACAACGGCGGCTTTCCTGCGCCCCACGGAACAGAGGGCAAACGAGCAATGCCATTTTGGTCGTCCAAATCCCGTGCCCAGGCGGTAATAGAAAATGTTAACGCTTATAAGGGTTTTGAGCCCGTGGCTATTCCATGGGAGGTGTTCTGTGAGCGTTGGGTGCCGGGGTTGTCCCAAGATGGACTTTTGGCAGGTATAAACTGGTCTGGCACAGGTGCTACTGGCTTTGATATTCAGCCATCGGAGTTGCAGAAAAGTGTCGAAGCTCGGCGTAAAAATACCTAACAATGCCATCAAATTCGTTACGGCCACAAAAGACGTGGCCTCCACCGGACGCCCTCGTCAGGGCGCCGTTTATGGCTGGCGTTAGGAGGCACTATGGCCCAACATCCGGCTCGAAGCGCCATGGAAGCTTCCTTGAAAGCAATAGTTGTCCCCGAACTGCGCAGTCGAGGTTTTAAGGGTTCTTATCCTCATTTCCGC
>NZ_SRPF01000094.1 GCF_004785685.1 Marinobacter confluentis
GGAACTGGGCGAAGTGCCCATGGTCGGCAACCCGATCAAGCTGAACTGACACCAGTGACCTATCGAACCGCGCCACCGCTTCTGGGCGAACAGTCAACTTCCGTCCTCGGCCGAATCGCTGGTCTGTCGCAAGCGCAGATTCAGGACCTCCGGGATCGCGGTGTTATCTCGTGAGCAGGGGAAGAAAGCGGTTGATGAGAAATTGGTCCGTATAACGCAGAGCTAATCAGACAGATGTTTTGAGGAGCCACTCATGCAAATTCTGTCTGTCCTGGGACCCATCCGTTCGATACTGATCAGC
>NZ_SRPF01000095.1 GCF_004785685.1 Marinobacter confluentis
AGACACCCTTTGGAGAAGACTGAAACTGGACTTCTCGGATCTTTATGAAGCCGGCGTTGCGTTCGATGCGATTTCGGGGAAGGCCACGCTGGGTAATGGCTTACTGACCCTCGACCCTGAGCTGCAGATTGTCGGCCCGTCTGGCGCCTTCAAGTTCAGTGGCACCACCAGCATGGCCCAGGAAACCCTGGATATGAACATGGTGGTGGTGTTGCCCCTGACCCAGAACCTGCCATTGGCCGCAGTGCTACTGGGTGCAGGTGCGCCCATCGGGGGTGCCCTCTTCGTGCTGGATAAAGTA
>NZ_SRPF01000096.1 GCF_004785685.1 Marinobacter confluentis
TGGTGATTGGTGGTCTGTTGGTGTTTGGGGTGCTGTTCGCGATCAACTCATCCCTGCACAGCTATCTGATTGTCAGCTATGCCAGGGGCGATGGGGTGTCGCTGGATGTTGGCTGTTACTATATGTCGAATGCGGCGGGCCGGCTGCTGGGAACGGTGCTGTCTGGCTGGGTCTATCAGGCCTTCAGGCTGGCGGCCTGCCTCTGGATTTCGTCTGCACTGGTGGCCGCGGCCGCGCTGCTGTCGCTGATGTTGCCGCAAACGAGGCCGGGCGCTACGCTTCGGTGACAATACCGCCACCC
>NZ_SRPF01000097.1 GCF_004785685.1 Marinobacter confluentis
CCGACCGCCTTCGAGTATTGAAAGCCACCATCGACCAGAGCAATCACCGCTTTGAACAGGCGCGGAACGGGCTTACCGACCTCATCGGCAGCAACACCGACCCACAACAGGCCATTCGGGCACGACTGATGCTAGCCAACATCGAGCTAGTTCAGGGCCGCTATGACGCCGCCGCAGAACATTGCAACGAATTGACACAGCGCTTACCTGTACATGCTGGAAAACCGCCGCATGATGATGCGTCTGTTCCCGGAACTGTTTGCGGAAGCGCCGGTGGCACCGGTAGACCATTACCCGGCT
>NZ_SRPF01000098.1 GCF_004785685.1 Marinobacter confluentis
CCCCTGTCTTTCGAGGTGAAATCGTGTCAGCTGCTACTGGACCGCATTCTGGACGTTGTGTCACGGTCATCGCGGATTCTGGGTGAGGAAGTGAGTATCACCGCCAGTATCGGGGGGACGGTTTACCCCCAGTCTGAAACCATTGATGCTGAACAGCTGCTTCGCCAGGCAGACCAGGCGATGTACTCAGCCAAGGAGAGTGGCAAGAACCAGTGTTTTTATTACGATGCCGACAGTGAACGGGCCGTTCGCGACCTGTTCGGTGATCTCAAACGGATTGAAATCGCCCTGGCCAACGAT
>NZ_SRPF01000099.1 GCF_004785685.1 Marinobacter confluentis
GTAACCGGCGATAGCTTTTGTTAAGCTGCCAGACCTGAACAAGATCGGGTGTCAGCCATGCTGATCGATCCGGCAAGCATCTACACAGAAATGGCCCGCGCAGCGGGATAACAAACGGAGCATGCACAATGTCCAAAACAACTGATCTTATTAAAGAACACGAAGTCAAATGGGTCGATCTTCGATTCACTGACAGCCGCGGCAAAGAGCAGCATGTGACCCTGCCCGCCTCCGAGGTTGACGCAGATTTCTTCACCGACGGCAAGATGTTTGATGGCTCTTCAATTGCCGGCTGGAAAG
>NZ_SRPF01000100.1 GCF_004785685.1 Marinobacter confluentis
GTGAGCATCCAGCTTGCCCATGAAAATATTATGAAAAACCGGAAGGGCATTCACCAGGCCCAGATCCTGTGGCACCAGAGAAGACTCGCGGCCAACCTGTTGATGGATCAAGCTGATCAGAGTCGATTTGCCCGCGCCGCTTCGCCCGACAAGCGCCACCCGTTCGCCTTGTTTCACACTCAGGGAGAGCGGGCCTATGACCCGTTCCCCGGCGAATGAAGCCGACAGGCCGGTTAAATCAAATCCCGACATTAATCGATGATTCCGATCTGTTTTCCGACCATTTCGATCGGCGTATAG
>NZ_SRPF01000101.1 GCF_004785685.1 Marinobacter confluentis
CCGACAACGCGCATGGCATCCGGAGTGGCGATAACCACGTCAAAATCCATCACGCCTTTTTTGACCTGTTCTGCCAGATCGTCCATGCCGACGATGTCGGCACCAGCAGCGGTTGCCGTCTCGGCGTTGGCACCCTGCGTGAATACAGCGACACGAACGGTCTTGCCAGTGCCGTGGGGCAGAACGGTGCTGCTACGGACAACCTGGTCAGATTTCCGGGCGTCAACACCAAGGTTGCTCGCAACGTCTACAGACTCCTTGAACTTGACGGTTCCGCCGCGTTCAACGAGCAGCGCAACG
>NZ_SRPF01000102.1 GCF_004785685.1 Marinobacter confluentis
AACGAGCTGGACATGGACCACCCGGAGACCGAGGAGGACTAGCGCCTTTTCAGAGCGCTAGCGCTCTTGCCAGTAGAAGACGCGGTCGTTGCCCCGGTATACGCCAAAGGTTGCGAGGGCGGAAGGTTGCTCCAGAGTGCCGTCACCGTCCTGGTCGTCCCACAACCAGAGGGGAAGAGCCCAGGTCAGGGTATCCTCACCAGGTGTGCCATTGGGGTCAAGCGCCAGTGGCCCGCCCTCGCCAGCGGAAAAGCTGCCGTTGGCCGCCTGCAAAGCATGAAAATTCTCGGTATCGGTAAT
>NZ_SRPF01000103.1 GCF_004785685.1 Marinobacter confluentis
TGATCAGCCAGGCCATGCAGAGACTGACGTCTGAAGGTTTATTGATCTTTTCTAACAACTTCCGGCGTTTCAAACTCGATGACAGTGTTGAAGCGGATTACGCAGTACTGGAGGTCAGCAAGGATACACTGGACAAGGATTTCCAGCGCAACGCTCGAATTCATCGCTGCTGGCACATTCAGCATAAACTCTGAGTTGCGGATTTCCTGAAAAGGCTGGAGAAGACGTTCCAGCCCTTCAGAATTCGTACTTGGCCCCGACTGAATATTGAAAAACGTTGGCGTTGGTTTCGGTGTCCTC
>NZ_SRPF01000002.1 GCF_004785685.1 Marinobacter confluentis
TTCAGGATCTTGACGATCTGGGACTCGCTGTACCGTGACTTTTTCATGTCGCTCTCCGTTTGTCTCATTGTAGGCCGGAGAACTCTAATTACGCATGCACCGATTTTAGGGGATGGTTACAATATTGTATCGATCCGGGCCCTCCTATCGCACCGCACCTCAAACCTCGGCGCTGATGCTCCTATCCTCTCTCCGTCAAACATTGTGTTTCTTATCGCTCTGCTCAGTTCAGCCAATGAGTGTGGAGCAGTCCACGGCCTTGGCTCGACTAAGCTGATGACCTACACCGGGATGACAGCCCAAAGGATAAACCTCCAGATCAGCAAGCTGAAAAAAATGGGGTTGATACTTGCTACAGTACCCGGCGTCACGGGGAGGCAAATATTGGGGAGAACGACTACGTCTTATTGGCTAGACCTGAGTCATGGGTTGTTCAAGCTGCCGATTCCTTCAACGATCATCCAAAAGACTCTAGTGACTCTCGATTCTGGCGATGCCGCCCGTGCGCTTTTCAACATCAAAAGGCAATCAAGGGTCGTAAGACGTGAACACGCCAGGAAATCTGGGAAGCAATTGAGCGATCAAAAAGCCCTCAAACTCGCAACAGTCAAATTGCATGTTGAGCATTTAGTGGACATGCCGAATTTCGATCTCGCATTGGTGAAAGACTTTTTTAAGGAAGTCACGAATCCCGGACTGCTGTTAGCATTTCAGACAGTAGTGGATCGAGTTGCTCGCGAAATAGCCTTTTCACGTATGGCTGCAATTCCGGGAGAATCTAGAAAATCGCCGACCATCGGTCAGCTAAGGACATTATATCGAGAATTGTTGCCTGCTCGCTTTCAGCCGTTTAGATCTCCAGGCTTCCCTCTAAAAGAGAACCGGCAAATGCTTCTGAGAGCTGTTTTTAGGATTGCGAGCTTTTTGGCAAGTGACATACTGGCGAACCTGCCAACAATGGGAGGTAAATTTTCCCCGGTAGTCTCATTCGAACTGGTGCCAGCGCCCCGTGGATCGAACTTTCGTGTTCTGATCGCAGTAGTCTACCCTCCTGAGTCCCGTAGCAACGAGAGTAAGCAATCGAATGTTAACACCAATGAACTTACCCCCGAGGCCGGCTCTGAAAGCTAAAGGCTCGCATCCAGCTAGAGTCGCTCTGTTAGTTTGTACAGTGCTCAACAGATCTTCTGAACCAACAGGTCAGGAGATCAATCATGCAAATCCTCAGGCTCAGAGACGTTATTCAAACGACAGGCCTTGGCCGCTCATCAATTTATAAGTTTTCAGGCCAAGGCCTATTTCCCCGTCCCATAACGCTTGGTGGTATGTCAGTTGGCTGGACAACAAAACGAATAGACCAATGGATCGTTGAACGAGTGCGCGAACGTGATTCCGTCCCTGACAACGCAGAGCACACTACCTCATGGGCCGTCACCATTGGAAAAGGCAATATCTGTCAAACGGACCTACAGATCCTCAGAATCAAGCAAGTTATTGAGTTAACGGGCTTGGCCCGGGCGACGGTGTACAAATACATTCACGAAAGAGAGTTTCCGCTTCCGGTATCACTGGTAGGTGCCTCGGTCGGCTGGCTGCGGGCCGAAATCGAGTATTGGCTGGCTTGCTGTGCTGAAGAGAGTAGCGATGAGTCCCTCGATGAACCTGAAGCGCAATCCGAAGCTGCCTGACCCATACGCAATATACCAGTATCAGTAACGCCTCTGACTAGCCCCGCTACCAACACTAATTCTTTTTGCAACCGATCTATCTATCCTCCAGCTGTGGCCGACATTCCGCATCCAGCGCTCGCAACTTTCCTTACGAAGGAAAACATCCGCTTTTGGGTTTGTATGTTATTGACTAACAGCAGTACGCCTTATCAGTGGATACAGTAGCAAAGAGGAGATGGGCTCACCCAGTGAAAGCCCATTGCGGTACTGGGAGTGATTACAGAGATATCGAGAGAATCATCACCTTAAAGCAATGCTTTACATCCAGGTGGCAATGAACCGCATTCAGCAATTCAAATGAGCATCAAAAGGGACTTGACCGAATTACATTCAGGAGGACAGATCACTTTTTACATGCCGGGGTAATGGTACGAGCGCAAAGCTCAGACCATCTAACCTGGAGAATGACAATGGACCATCACACATACCACGATACCCCAACCGACGAAGAGATGATGGATTGGTTGGGCGGATTACACTGCGGTGAAATCATGACGAATCCAGCAGGCCAGCCAATCACGATGCCCTCAGATTACCACTGGCGCAACGATCTGATTTGGGTCGACCAACAGCTAAAAGCTATGGCCAATGCGCGCCATTTCCTTGATCACCAGCGACTGATTCAGCCAGAGGCCTTCGGTGCAGAGACAGTTGTATTGGCCCCAGATCCGCTGTTAGAGACGCTGACTGCTGTTTTCACCGTGTTAGTGGTTATGTTTCATGAGGAAAATATTGGTCGCTATTATCGACCCAGTCCCCACGCGACCTGCTTTCTTAGAGCCTTTGGCCAGAGTGCGTACCTCCACGAGGCAGGATTCTACCAACCACCATCATTGAACTCTCAGGCTGCAGAACAAGTTGTAAGCGATCTCAACCAACGACTGGAAGCCTGGTATCAGAGCATGATTCGGCAGGACTTTACCCGCGAGTGTAATCGGAATCGCCGGAACAGCCGAAACAATTACCAGCGTCTATGTGATCTGATGGAGGCGCTTTTTGAGTGCCACAGCCGCCTTATGGTTGTTCGGGTAGACCTGGGGTATAGAGAATTCGACAGCCCCTACATTGACTACGAGACGGCACGGCACCACCGGGAGCAATTCTGCCGTAATTTTTACACTCACGACCTGTTCAGATGCCTGCTGGGCCACGCCTGGAAGCTGGAGTGGCAACCTAAGAAGGGGTTCCACTACCATTTCATATTTTTCTTTGACGGTCATCAGTGCCGAGAGGACGTTACTCAAGCCCGCCTCATCGGGGAGCTATGGCAGCAAACCATCACCGGTAATCAGGGTCTTTACTACAACTGCAACCTCGATGCTGAGCGCCGCTACCACTACAACGCCATGGGATGTATTGACTACCACCAATTCCAGAAAAAGCGTGGGCTTTTCGAGATAGCGAAGTATCTGACAAAGGTCGACGAGTACGCAGCCATGTTGGTTAAAGACAGGACCTTTCAGACTAGCCATAAACCGAGCAGTCATGACGGACCGCGTCGTGGGCGGCCTCGCCTGTATCAGAGCACGCCTTTCAATTACGGCGATACTGATCTCTGATTCAACGTCGATAACGCCCAGCCTAATGTGGACACTGAGCCGACGCCCGGCATGACTGTTTAAACTCTCCGACAAATACTCTGAGCAATTGCAGGAGGAAGATCTATGAGAGTGCTCAGACTGGCGGACGTGCAAGATAAAACCGGACTGGCCAGGTCCACGCTGTACAAATATGTTGATGCAGGCACGTTTCCACGGCCCATCTACCTTGGCGGCAAAGCCGTAGGCTGGATTGATTCTGAGGTACACGAATGGCTGCTGGAAAGGCAAATCGAACGTGATATGACCCATGGAACAACCAGAGGCTGGAGCCTCTGATATTATTAAGTGTCTACCATAGACCTCGGTGGATCCTGGTGGAACCCAAAGCCGCCGGTTTTAAGCCGGCGGCTTGATTCCCTCTTAGTTGTTTGCAGTCGGAGTCAACGTGCAAACGGTACCACCTTCCACCCAGCTGACAACGCCAATAACAAGAATGTGGATCCGGACTCCTGAGCACCTCTAGCTTCGGCGCTTTATTCTGCTCACAGTGGACACCATCTCCTGCAGAGACCTTCTTTTACTGGGCGTAGAAGGAACCACCACCATCGCCTGAGATCCCGGTGCAAGCAACTTGCCATGCTTTTTACCCTGCTTGAATCTCCATCCATCACGAACCAGGTGTTTCGCATACCGATTAATATCCTTATCCGAAGAGAACTTCATTCGATGCCCCGGGCTTCCTTCGAATACCGTGAGAGAAACCGCTCAGGATTGAAGTTAACCTGCTCAAACGCTTTTTCAGCGCCAACCTCCAGAATAGGCTGACTGTACTGATACCCCTCGGAACATGGGGAGTTCTGGAAAAAGCGGCCCTGAGGATCAACCATGATGTAGGACTCCTGCATGTCCTGGTTGTCCTCAACCACTGCGATTGATCGATAAGCCGAATGCCGCGCAACGAAGGCCTGGAACTGGACATCGGTAACGCTAGTTGATTGATCAACTACCGGCAGCGCCCTGAGAATTTTCCATTTCTCGGGCTGTATTAAGTCAACAACACTCGATAGGTCATCCTTCCAGTTCAGTCGATTAACCACGGTATTCAGTTTCACCGCTAATACAGGATTGCAACGCCTGAGAAGCGCAAAGGAGCTGCTGAGGGAGTCCAGGTTCAGGAGCCGGCCGTGACTATCAACTCTCCCGATTAGGTTGTTGGTGTCGACGTTCCCAGAGTCGATACTAACCCCGAGCATATCGAGGCCGGGCGCTAGTAATTCGCATAGCTCCTCGGTCAAAAAGGAGCCGTTAGTAATCAAAGATGCCCGAATACCAAGCCGGCGCGCCTGATGCACAGCTGTCTGGACTGCTGAAGGGAAGAGCAAGGGCTCCCCACCTGCGATGTTCAAACGTGGATTGACACCTTGGAACCCAAACTTTCTGGCGGCGCCATCAGAACGGAAGAATCGTCCAAGCTCTGTCACCAAGGCACGAACCTTGTGTTCCTCTCTGATCAAGTCCTTTACGCTTTCAGCGCGCTCCCAATGGGCATAACAATATCGGCATGAAAAGTTGCAGGCCTCTGTTAGATGCCAATTGACGACAACGGGCACGGGATGTGAGGTTAGACTCATAAAAGCTCCTATCGGTTGATCGAGGAGCCAGAGTGTCAGGCATCAGATCTTCCCAGTATGAAATCCGCCGTACCCCCCTCTTCTCACTGAACCGAGGTCAAATAAATAACGGGGGGGGTACGCCACTTTTCAGTGAAAGCGCTACCAATTTCGACAAGGATGGGGCCATCACTAACCAAGGAGAAATATATGGCTACCTTCCCTTCGATTGAGACCGCATTGATGGAAATCCATCAAAGCTTGGGGCTCAAGCAGGATCAGACGAAGATCAAAAGAAAATTTAGTACCGGAAGCATGCGCCTTGCAGAGCACACGGTAATGGGCGAGCGGATCCTTCGTGAGATATTCGATGAGCTCGAACTTGACGGGCAAGCGCGCGCAGATTTCATGACCAACCTGACGGAACTCGGCAATGCCCTCAAGGGGCTGGAATGCAATACATGGACATTTCAGGCCGATGAAGAACAGGTCCTCTGGGTATTGTTGGGACACTTCTTTATGCCCGGTATTGCCCGCCACACAGCCTTCTGGAACCTACACGGCAATTTAGATCAGGGCATGCCTCGGGGAAGCTTTTGGTATCTCCCAGAACCGCGCACAACGTCTGAGGGAATGGAAATAGATCTTCCTGTAAAGCAGGTTGTCGATTGGCTGGCGGATTTAGCTGGTGGTTCGATTGAGCGCCTTTCCCTGGCGAGAGCTGGGGCTAAAAGCGGTAAAGGTCAAGATGATTTCGACACCTTCACCAGAACCTTGTACAACTGGCGAAACGGCACCCTTCCCTACCACGACAAGATTTATCAGTTTTTTCCTGACGACTTGGCCATTCCCTTCGAAGGCACATTTGAAATCGACGAAGCCCAGCCTGCTGCGCACCAGTTCGACGCCGCAGTGGCCTTTTTGAAGAGTAGAGAATTGGATGATAACAAGGATTCTCTCAGGCGAGAGCTTGCAATGGGCAACGATAACGATGTAAAGCGAATAATCGATGGTCAAGCAACGGAATCTGAAAAGGAACTTTTGGTACGTCTGGTCGCAGACCGCTACCAGAAACCAACTGCTAAGATCATCCGCCAACGCCTGCTTTTCGCTAGGTTGATGCAAGACGGTTACGACAGACTCTTGAAAAAGCTCTGCCCCGGTGTCGATAAGTTATGTTCTGACTTCGAGCAGAACAAACTGCTGCAAATTCTTGCGAGCTACAAGCATATCTACAATCTCACGATCGAGGCTTGGCGCAACTTCCGAAGTTCTGGCGAGGCGGCAGAAAATGCCTGGTTCGAAAGGCAGCTTGAACCCGGGGACGCAAACACTCTTTACCTGTCCATCCTTCCGTCAAAACGTAAGACCGGGAATCTCGAATTGGCGGGATTGCTGACCCAGCTGTTCTCTTTATCAAGGCCTGGCGATGAACTGACAGACATCGTTGGCAGTGACGCGTCGACTCACGCGCAGATAGTTCGTTCGCGTGAAGAGCTGCTGAGGAACCACGCAGAGGAAGCAAAAGCAGCTCGAGGCCTCATAAAGAGGGCTAGAACTGCCTCACCCTGGCGGACTTTTCAAAAGGAAAACCGTTTCGCTGTCATGGCGCAAGTAGCAAACTTCGCGGGACTTTCACCAGAGGCGAGATGGGCTGCGACCTCGAGAATGAAGGAACTAGCAGACACTCCCGAACAGAAGATTCAGCCGATATTGCTTGAGCTTAGCAACTACCTCGGTGGCCAGGGCAAGATTAGGTTGCCAAACGATTCGTCTACCCGGGTCGAATCACTTTTGGATGAAGCAAAGCAAAATTCTGCCTATGAGAATTGGCGGGCACTGTTGCTTCACTTTGAGGCCAAACACCATCTGGCCATGAACGACATCAACAATGCGTCAAAGAGCTTCCACCAAGCTTTTGAGGCGTCGAACGAGAAGGCGTTCGGAACTCTCAAGGGTGAGATCGCCTTGGATTGCCTCGCCACTGAAGTCGCGAACCAAAAGCTATTCCCAAATAACCACGAAAGATACTATCGGGCTATGCTTGGTTGGGGCGTCTTCAACAATCGTCAGGTGTTAGACATCTATGATTCAGCACGGGAAGCCGCCGATTATTTCTGGCATCAGCTATACAGCCCCTATCCCGGCATTGAACCCATGAAGCCCGTCTCCGAGCAAGCCTTGAAGGACTCCTTTGGTCTCATCATGTCTGGCGACTTACCCGGACTGGAAAACTGGATTAAGGATAACTCCCGCAAATTCAGCAATAGCTTGAAATGCGTTACCGGAGATTCGGTTCTGATGCTGTGGATCAAGCTCCGATCCCATTTCACTGATCAACTCCCCAAATTACGGCGTATCGCCCCGGCAGAGTTCGAATCAGAGCTGCAACGAGTGGAAACGGTAACAACAACCTGGAGACAGGCAATCAAATTGCTCGCGAGCAAGGTTGAAAAGCAGTTGAATTACGCTGATTTCAAGGGGCAGACTCCCCTGATGCTGGTTGCTGAGGCGGGTGATGCAGAATTGGTTCAATCCTTCCTCGACGCTGGTGCGGACCCTGATCTTAAGGATTTTGAAGGTAGATCTGCACTGCATGCTGCCGTGAAATCGCACGACAAAGAAACCATCGATGCATTATTGAACCACCCATGCACTACGGATTTAAAAACTGTGGACGGGCGCTCACCCATGCATACTGCAGCTTGGTCAGGAAATGGCTATGCAATTGATCGGCTTATTGAGCTATCACCGCAACTTGCATGGCGACGAGACTCGCATGACATGACCCCCTTGGAGCTCGCCGAAAAGTTGTGTGAAGAACCAGATGCCCTCGCCTATCTCAACCAAGAACTGGAGAACCAGAAGCGAAGACCGGTTTATGCAAAGGACTTGCAGGGGCTCATTAGCTCTCTGGAAAACGCCCCTGTGATTAATTGAACCACTGCTTCCAACGAAACCATACCTGGCCGGTTAAAACCCATCGGCCAGGTATAAATTTCGCCCTAATCCGCAATCCAGACCTTAAATGCTCGGAGTAATTACGCTGCCGAGCCATCGTCGATTCAGCTGCATTCATCCGGAGAGCATCCCTCTGATGCCTATTCACCAGACTGATATTCGATGAAGAGGTCATCGAAGAACGCCTTCCCGGATTCGGCAAGCACCAGATTCCCTTTTACATTGAAGTAGGCGATGTCTCGATCCACCAGAGCCACCTTTACTGCCTCTGGGAGCGGTTGATCCATCTTGCATGCCTTGAGAATCTGGTTAAAGATCGGATCGTTACCGATGTTTTCGAGGATTTCCCGAGAGATGCCGGCATCAGGTAGCGTCAGGGCTTCGAACATGAACCCCTTCTCAAGCACGCCGCGACCCAGCACCAGTAGCACCCCCTGAACCTGGCGGATGGCGCCAGTACTTTCATGATCCCTGGTGTCATCATCGTTCTGGGTCTCAGAGAGAGAGCGAACGTAGAAGAAGCCGGGGCGCTGCACCAGTTCCATTCCCATGTTGGCGTAAGCCTCGACGTAGTAGCGATCCCGCTCCTTAAAGAGTTCGCCGAACAGAGGGTTGGGCTCTACCTGCCCATTCACATACTGGGTCTGGTTGATGACCTGGCCCGCAGTCAGTTTTCGGAAAGCCTCCTGACTTAAGCGACGATTGACAACCGGGCGGCCAGGATGTATTTCTTGGATTAGGGGGGTGTCGTTCATGCGGTAATCTCCATGGCGGGGGCTTCCCGGGGAATAAGGGGGTGGTATGACAATGCCAACTCGCCGTGGGCAATTTCGAGGTGTTGGAAGCGGGCATGGAACTTGAAATCCGGGAGAGCCATTATCCAGTCCAGGGCTTCGAGAAGGTCGTTGAGGGTGTAGTCATCAAGGTGACTCCCTAAGTATTCGTGAAGAGAGGCATGAAGGTCTTGGCAATCATCCGGGATCGTCCACGTTTCGAGTAGCGCCTGGATCTCGTGTTGGCGTAACTGTTCTTGCAGCTCGGCCTCTGAGCGCCTCGCTCGCGCCGGGTCTACCGCAACAGAGCCGGCTTTATCGAGCTGGCTGCGTAGTTCCTCAATGCGTCGATCTGTGAACTCCTCAATATCGGCCCGGTGGTCGATGTCGTGCCATTCCAGGCGTGCAAAGCGCATCCGCTTAATTCCCGCGAAGGTGCCAGGTGACTGGATGGCGACGTGACGAACGGGAATGTACAGATTGCGGAAGCTATCATCGTGGCGTTCCTCTGTGGCGAGCCGGATAGCATTGAAGGCTCGCTCAACGGCGTCGTATTGCTGGCGCTGCTGCCGGTCCTGGCGGACATAGCGTTCAAGTGAAAGGCGCAGAGAGTCGATGTCCTTAACGTAGCTCTGGATGGCGTTGGCTGAGAGCTGCATCTCCTCATTAAGCGCTGGTTGGTCGCTTTCTCCCGCCAGCTTGGCAATGCGGCGTATGGCAGTGATCGCCGGGACGCCTTTCTTGAAACGTGTCTTGGGATCGAGGAATTCGAGGGCTGGCAGGATATATCGCTGGTAGATGCGGTTGATGTTCTCTAAGGCCCTGCGGGTTTCCGCCGCACCTTCGAGGCTGCCTACATCCTGTTGCTCCACTTGATCTGCCAAGTGATTCCCTTGAGCTTCGAGTGCCGCGATGCTTTCCTGCATCTTGCCGAGAGTGTCCTGTATCCGACGCCGGAGCAGGCGCAGTTCATCTGTGAAGTCGTCGTTCTCCCGGTCGATGGGCAGCTCCTGGAAGGCCGCCAGGCTCTGGTTGAGGCCGTCACGTAGATCCTCAAGCCCCGCCTGGCTCAACCCTCGCATGCGCCCGATATCAAAGTGGCGCAGCATGTCGACGACGAAGGGTGCCAACACCAGTGTGCCGCGAGCAGGATCTTTCCTGATGATCAGCCGCTCACGCAACAGGTTGTCTTCCGAGAGGGTGTAGCGGATGCGCTCACGTTCGCGGTCATTGCCCTGGTTTGCTTCCGTCTGGATAGCCTGGCGCACAATGGATCGGTAGAGCCTGGAGGGGATCTCTACATCCCCGTCGTGCTCTTCTATGTAGGCCACCAGCTGTGTAAAGAGTTGACGGTGCTCGATGATCTGCTTGAGCACGAATGGCGACTTGATGTTCACAGATCAGCCTCCTCCTTCGAAAGGGGCGCTCCTTCAATCTGGGTGTCTGCCGCCCGTCTGGTGAGCGTCCCTTTGCGGGAGAGTGACTCGCAGAGGCCATGGTGCACAACAGTGCGATTCTCTGCATAGGCCTGGGTGGCGTGGAACAGGCCGAGGTGGACGTAGTTGCCGAGCACCTGAGTAATCTTCGAGTCTCGGTTGGGATTGGCCACGAACAGGCAGTAGCCGTGCTGCTCGGCTATCTGGCGAGCGGTGCGCATGTTTTGGGTGGCCAGAGAGCCGAATTCGTCCATGACGAGTGGCATGGTCACCTGGGCGTCACCGTCCATCAGACGCGACATCAGCACCGAGAGCAGGTTGGTCGTGATCATCATGGTCGTGCCGTTAGACTGGGCATTCGTCGTCCAGCCTTCCTCGCCGCGTTTGCGGTACTTGTAATGCACGCCGGCCAGGATCTTGTCGAGACTGAGCAGGATGCCTGTGCGCCGGGCGTCCGCGTTAAAGAAGTCGGCCTGGAAGGCCTTTAGCTGCTCGTAGACCTTGTTGTCCTGCAGTTCGTCGCTGAGGAGGTCGGCCTTCTCAAGGTCGGCAAGGAGCTGTTCGAAGCGTGGGTGAAGCTTGTAGTCCACCCGCACCTCTTCCAGATCAGAGATCGAGAACTGTCCCATTTCAGCGTTGATCCCGCTGATGAAGGCGGCCACCAGTTGTTTGGCGCTGCGCAGGATCTCGACCTGGGAGTGTGTGGTCTTGTTGTGGCGATCGACCTGATGGCGGTAGTTCGCCTCTTGGGTGTCGAGGTTGTCGAACACCGCCTTGAGCTGCTCGTGGAACTCGGCCACCTGATCACTGGTGAAAGAGCTGAGATGGGCCTGGCTGTCGGCGTTGGGCAGGATGTTCATGGTGAGCAGCTTACGGAGCTGTTCGTGAACCTTGTTGCGCTGGGCACTCAGCTCATCGACACTCTTCTCAAGGGCCTCGATATTGGCCTCGCTGACCTCGCAAGGGGTCGGTTCGATCACCTTGTGGCGCCCTTCGAGGACGTTGTTGGCATCCCTGCCGATGCGGTCGAGGCGCTGCCGGATCAAGCGTACCTGCTGTGCCTGGCCTTGAAGGGTTTTATGGCCCTGCCGGGCTTTATTGCGGTTCTCATCGGCTTCCCGCCACTGTTCATCAGCCTTGTCGTGCTGGCGCTTTTGCTCTTCCAGTTTTTCTTCATTCTCGCGCAGCTCGCCATCCAGGCTCTCTTCCGTCTGGAGATTGGCATCGAGGGCGTTGAGCGCGTTCTTGTCCTTCTGAGCCTTGTCGATTTCCTTCTCTGCCTGCTGGCGGCGCCGAGCTATTTCATCGGCGCCCATAGTCGCCTCTTCAAGAAGCCTGTCGCGATATTTTTTGTCTTGGGCATTTCTCGCTTTCAGTTCGTCCAGTTGGACCTGCATATGCTGGCGGGTCTTCTCGGCGTCATATTCCTGGTGTGAAATATCACGTAGTGCGATAGGCTCCTGGTGGTGGCCCAACACCAAGTGGCCATCTTCCGACCGGAACTGCTGGCTGAACTGAGCGAATGCTTGTTTCTGCTCGCGGGTGAGCACTCCATGGGTGGTGCCCAGTGAGCGGTTCAGGGAGTTCAGGATACTGGCATCACTTACGGTGAGGTCGTCCAGCAGGGTTGGGGTGCGATTGGTGAGCTGTTCATCCAGCCATTTGGCTTGGCGTTCATTGCTGGCCAGCCGATCACAGATTTCGGCGTGTTGCTGTTGGGCCACAGCCTTATCGTTGTAGCCCTTGACGTCTTTCGCCTGTTCGGCGATGTGCTCATCGAGGCTTTCTATAATTTCCTGGCGAGGCATGCCCGGGAACTCGTTCAGGGTAGCGTGCGCAGCATTAATTTCCTTGCGTAGGCGCTCTACCTGCTTGCCGGTGGCCTTCACCTCGGCAGCGGTATTGGTAACCGAATTATTGGTGTCTCGCTTGATGCCACCAAGGGTCTCTGCGCGGTTTTCGGCCTCGTTGAGAGCCCGAGAGGCTTCCTCCAGCGCCTCCTGCAGGCGTCCCTCCTCGACCTCAACGCTCTCATTAAGATCCGCATAGGCCTTGGCCGCCTGGCCGCGCAGTTGTGTCTCATCCTGGAACGTCTCGTCAAACTTCTCCCAGCTGTCGGAGGCGTTGCGGATGCGAGTGATGCGGTCGCCTTCCTCACGAAGCTGGTGTGCCTCTTCTACGATAGCATTGAGGTCGAGCTGCAATTCTTCTTCTTTCCGGCTCTTCTGGCCCTCGATGATGGTAGCCAGGGTATCCGGCAAGGTGCGCTCGTCCGACGCGGAGATATCGAATGCGAGGTGCACGAGCTTGCGCCATGCATCCATCTCCCGCTTGCCGGCGCCATTGCGCAGGGGGAGCAGGCTGTAACGTCCGGCCTTCTTGTCATAGGGCTGATTGGTGAACAGGCGCTCTAGAATGGTCTTCGGGTCACTCAGCGGCTCACCGTCCATCTCACGCAGTACCGTCTTCACCCCCTGCAGGGTCATGCTCTCGACCGGAGCGCCGATTCCGCCGTCCCCGCCAGCATCGACATCCCAGAATAGCGCTTCGAGCCTCGCATAAGGACAAGGCACCACCAGGCGGGCGTACTCCATCTTGTCGGTGGCACCGCCACGATGCAGGACAATACAGAAGTCACCGTGGGGGTTCTCGGCTTCAAGTATGATGAAGGCGCGGTCTTCCGGGAAGTAGTAGCGAAAGCTCGACATCCCGTCATAGAGATTGCCGTTGGTACCCCGAAAGTTGAACTTGCTGCCGCAGTTTCGGAAGTTAACCTCCGGCAGGAGGAACAGCTTCAGGGCGTTGAGCATGGAGGTCTTGCCCAGGTTGTTCTCGCCGAAAAGCGCGGTGTGCTGATCGATACGGATCTGGGTGTAGGCATAGGCCGCACTGTTGACGAAGACCAGTTGCTTGAAGCGGAAGGTATCAAAGGTATCAAAGCCCAGATTCATCGGGTGGCCTCCGTAGTTGGCAGGGGTAGAAGGTAGGTTTCCTGTTCGAGGTGCTTACCCGTAGTGCGGATCAGGCCAGCTACATGAGCGCAGGGCGGTGAACGGCGTATGTGAGTGGCTAACTGCTGGCGCTGTTTCATGGTGAGTTCTCGCGTGGAAGCACTCAGGCGCTCCCGAAGATCCGCTGGTGCCAGAAAATAGAGCGGAGGGAGGTCTCCGCGCTGGTGAAGCGTGTCACACATGCGGATGCCACCAGGGTCCGGATCGAACAGGCAGCCGATTTCCTGGTACTGCTGGAAAAAAGGGGTAAGCAGAATGTTCGTGATGCTGTTACCACTGCCGTAGAGGATATCAGCGTCCTGCCAGGCCGGACTTAGCCCACAGGCTGGAAGAAGTGACAACGTGCCGTCAAGGCTCAGGAAGTTCTCAAGGTTCTCTACGATGACCAGCCGGGCGGCAGGGCTGCTCCCCAACGGCGCGCTGATCTCGCCTTGATCGTTCACCATGACAACCTGAGGGTGTGGCTGGCGGGCACTACGGACAGTGACCATGGCGCCGCTGACGCGAGCGCCGTGGCTGTTGCCCAGGCTGGACTGGTCAATCCGGGGAACTTCGTGGCGTTCCTCCGCCATACGTTGCCACTGTACCAGGAGGTCTTGATTCACCCCCAGGTATCTGACCAGGTCGCGACGGACATGCAACCGAGTGGCGTTGGCAAGCAGTTGGTCGATGTCCAGCGCGAACTGGTCTGCGGCCTGATGCAATCTAGGCTCAGGCAGGGCTTCTTCTCGAGATAGTTTATCGAGGTAGCCCAATAACTGGCTCCGCGAAATGCGACGTGCCACCATTTTTACCCCTGCGAAGTTTGCTGATATGCCAGACCTTAATTTATGGGAATATTCTAATCAGGCACCTTAGCCACATGAAAGCTACCAACTCTATTATGTTGTTACCGACTTTATTACCATGCCACTGCAAACGCGAAGCCCTTGAAGCGAAACTGACCATGCGCCTTAAAAAGGCTGAGGCGGACAATAGGTTCGTCATCACCAACCAGGGCTAATCAACCGCATTGAACATTTACTTCGGAATGGAGCAAGATAACGAGCACAACCTGCTTGTGGGATGAGATTCCGAGCAGAAAACACCGCTCCCTGCGCCGGCTCCGAATGAAAGCTATCACCTACTTGCTCACATTCCAATCAAGATTCGCCAGCGTACCTATCAGATCTCAATAGGATGGAACAATCCGGATGGCACCCAAGAACGGGAGATACAGAGTGTAGCCCGGCATTAGCGCCAGGAGTGGTAATGTGCAGATCTCAACCAACCTTTCCAGCTACATTGAAGCCAGGCGGGGACTACCGGTGCCTGGGAGAGTAATGCTGCCGATGATGGAGAATGACCAATTGCTCTGAGTAGCCATGAAACATTAAAGTACAGCGGCGTGTGGGTCTGGCTGGAGGGCTTTATCGAACAAGTCACAAAAGCTGACCAGAAGGGTGAAGACGCCGTTGCAGAACAAGAAGATACTCTTCGAGCGCTCAGCGCAGCCGAGATTGAACAACAAATGCCCGTCTTCAGGGCGTGCTTTGACTGGATCAGGAGCATTTAATGCCAACGCTTGAGTTCAAGGGCAAGCAATTTGTTTACTCCCATCACCTTGGGGTGCCATTTCGCGAGTTGAAGGTAATCTCGGACAAATCCTTTCCTGCTAAGGGTCAAGAACCCTCGTTGGACGACAACCTGATCATCCACGGCGACAACCTTGAAGCTCTCAAGGCCCTGCTGCCCACTCACGCCGGAAAGGTCGACTGCATCTTCATTGACCCGCCCTATAACACCGGTAATGAGGGTTGGTGCTACAACGACAACGTGCGCTCTCCTCTAATGAGGGAGTGGTTGAAGAAGTCCGCCAATCCGGTGGATAAGGAAGACCTGGAACGGCATGACAAATGGTTGTGCATGATGTGGCCCCGGCTCAATTTGCTGAGAGAATTGCTTTCTGAAAAAGGGGCCATTGTTATTACTCTCGATGACAATGAAATTCACCGGCTGCGCGGGGTGATGGACGAAGTCTTTGGCGAGGACAATTTCGTTGCGACAAGCTTGTGGCAGAAAAATTACTCCCCAAAGAACACGGCTGAATTTTTCTCCAGTGATCACGACTATGTACTGATCTACGCAAAAAACAAAAGCACACTTGAGATGGGATCTCTCGATCGGACAGAAGCGCAAGAGGGCCGATACAAGAATCTCGACAATGATCCTCGCGGGCCGTGGAAGACCAGCGATTTGTCCGCACGGAACCCATACAGTGAAGGCACATATCCGCTTGAAACACCCAGCGGCAGAAAGATAGACGGTCCTCCGCGAGGAAATTACTGGCGGGTCTCAAAAGCGAAATTTGACGAGCTAGACAGTGACGGCCGAATCTGGTGGGGCAAAGATGGTAGTAGTATCCCCCAAATAAAGCGCTTTCTGAGTGACATCCGCGCCGGACGGGTTCCACAAACATTGTGGTTCTATTCAGACGTTGGACATACTGATGAAGCAAAGAAAGAAATTAAGCAGATTTTGGATTTCGAAACAACAGCTGATGTCTTCGTTACTCCGAAACCGACTCGCTTAGTTGAGCGCGTTTTACAGCTTTTCACTGCCAATGACTCAGTAGTCCTCGACTCTTTCGCAGGCAGCGCAACCACAGCTCACGCCGTCCTGGAAGCCAACAAGAAGGACGACGGAAACCGCCGCTTCATTCTTGTCGAGTGCGAAGATTATGCCGACACCCTCACTGCTGAGCGCATGCGCAGGGTAATCAATGGCTACCCTTACACCGGTACCCAACGTGACGAACTACACCGAGAAAACATCACCTGGAGTACATTTGAGAAAAAGCACTCCAAGGTGCTGGAACATGTTGCGTCTATAGAGAATCTGCAAGGCCACGAATACGACAAGATCAGTAAACAGATAAAAGATGGTGTTCTCACTGTCACCGGTGAGCGCAAGGTGAAAGGAACCGCGCCAGGACTAGGGGGAAGCTTCACCTATTGCACACTCGGCGAACCTATAGACATTGAAAGCCTGCTTACCGGAACGGGGTTGCCCACCTTCGAGGCCCTGGCCCGTTATGTTTTCTACACTGCCACAGGCCAATCACTGGCCAAAGTCGGCGAACCGGCACCCGATGGCTTTATTGGTGAGACAGATCTATTCCGGGTACACCTGTTCTACCAGCCAGACCGTGAATGGTTGCGCTCCAATGAAGCTGCACTGAATGCCGAAAGAGTGTCAGCGATAGAACAGAGTAGCAAAAGCGGCAAACGCGCAATTGTATTCGCCGTTGCCAAGTTCATGAGCCAGAAAGAACTGACTGCCCGCCGCATCGAGTTCTGCCAACTGCCCTATGCTGTCCACAGAATTCTGGGGGATTAAGCATGGAATTGAAGGAGTACCAACAAGGTGTATTGAGCAAGCTGGACCGTTACCTGACAGGGCTTCAAGAGCAGCGCGAGGAGGCCGAAGAATTTGTTGAGTTCCAGCAAAGCAAAGGCAAAACGGGGACCCTTGGCGATTACTGCCGCGAAACATGGGATCAGCTAAATGCTGAGCGGTTACTGCCTTATCTTTACCATGGCGACCAACCGGTAGTAGCGCCACACCTGTCTCGCCATGATGGTTTGGGTCTATCAATACCTAACATTTGCTTCAAGGTGCCGACTGGCGGCGGTAAAACGCTGCTGGCCACCGCCGCTTTAGAACGTGTGCAAACGGACTACTTCAAGCGTCAGCTTGGACTGGTTCTATGGGTGGTGCCATCTGAAGCCATCTATCGACAAACCTGGAAGCAACTAGCAAACCGCGAACATCCCTACCGACAAATGCTGGAACGCGCATCTGGTGGACGGGTAAAGCTGTTAGAAAAAGGCGACGCTTTCACTCGCCGCGATGTGGAAGGCCAGTTGTGTGTGATGCTACTGATGCTTCCCTCTGCCGCTCGCAAGTCCAAAGAAACGCTACGCCTGTTCCGCGACAGTGGCCGTTTTACCTCTTTCTTTCCTATCGAGGATGACAGCGAGGCTAACCGCGCCCTTCTTAATAAAGTGCCAAACCTGGACCAGAACGATCTGGCTGACCTTGGGTTTGCGGAAGGGGTCGTGCCAGATTCCGTTTCAATTAAGCAAAGCTTGGGTAATGTGCTGCGACTGGCGCGCCCGGTTGTCGTGATCGATGAGGGCCACAAGGCCTACTCCGACACCGCCCGCGATACCATCGCCGGATTCAATCCCCGCTTCATTCTGGAGCTATCCGCCACACCGAACACCAATAGCAAACACCAGTCCAATGTCCTGGTGAACGTGCCCGGGGCGGATCTCAAAGATGAAGAAATGATCAAGCTGCCCATCAACGTGATCAACGAGGGGAAAGGTGGTTGGAAGCACACTCTGACTCTCGCCCATTCGAAACAGCAAGAATTGGAGCAAGCGGCGCTCGCCTTTCAGAATGAGTCAGGGCGCTATATACGGCCTATTGTTCTGGTGCGGGTGGAACGCACCGGTAAAGAGCAACGTGATTCCGGGATGGTTCACGCAGAGGATGCCCGGGAGTACCTGCGGGATCAGTTGGGAGTAAAGGAAGAACACATACGCCTCAAAACCTCTAGCGATGATGAGTTGGCAGACGAGGACCTCCTTTCGCCGACCTCTTCCGTGCGATTCATCATCACCAAGGACGCACTGCGTGAAGGGTGGGATTGCCCATTCGCCTACGCGCTGGCGGTGCTGTCACGCACGACCGCGACCACCGCACTGACACAAATGATCGGACGGGTGCTGCGCCAGCCTCATGCCAAAGCTACAGGGGTCTCCGCACTGGACGAGTGTTACGTATTCACGTTCGATCAGGATGTAACGGCGGCAATTAATGGTGTGCGCAAAGGCCTGGAAGATGAGGGCATGTCAGACCTGGCCGCCAGCGTAACCTCAGTGGACCCTGGTACCGGAAAAACACGGAATATGCGCCGTGAGACCATTCAGAGGCGAAATGAGTTTGCCGGTTTGCCGCCGATCTTTCTGCCCCGCGTGCTACATCGAGACATTAATTCGCCTGATTGCTACCGGCCTTTGGATTATGAAAGGGATGTGCTCGGTGCTTTGGATTGGGAAGCCTTGCAGTTTCTCGGCGCCGATAAAGCCACTATGAATACCGACAAGCTCGAACGCACTGTGGCCAGGGTAACACTTGATCGAAACGCAAAGCCGGACGGGCAAACCTCATTCGCGCTTGAACAAGAAGCCGTTTACTCCGTGCCAGAGGAGGGATTGGATATCCCCTACTTGGTGCGCCAGCTCCTGGATGTAGTACCAAACCCATGGCAAGGCATGCGCCTGCTGGAGGAAACACTCACGGCCCTGAGAAACAAAGACGTGACCGAGGCTCAGATATACGCAAACCGGCTCGACTTGATTCAGGCAATGAAGGTCGACTTGCGAGAACAAGTCAACGCAATGGCTGAAAACCTATTCCGAGACAAACTCGATAGCGGGGAGATCAGCCTGCGCCTGGTATCGTCGAATGACCCAGCCCTTAACTGGAAAATTGCCGAGACTCTTGAAATCAACGTCTCTGACGTGGACCCTTTGCTGTATCGCAAAAATGGTGACCCACTTGAAAAGAGCCTGTTCGAGAAGGTCTATCAAAGTGAGCTTAACGATCTGGAAAAAAGCACCGCCTGGTACCTGGACGAGAGCAAGCGCATTTATTGGTGGCACCGCATTGCCGTTAACCAACGCTCCTACGGACTGCAAGGCTGGCAGCGCCATCGCGTATACCCGGACCTCCTCGCCTGCGTGCATGGCGTCGAAAACGGCAAGTTTCGGTTCTCGGTTCTTGAGACCAAGGGCGACCACCTAAAGGGCAATGACGATACCGAGTACAAGCAAAAACTGTTCGATCTTTTCACTCGATACGCGGACGTGACAGCATCCATCGGGCAGCTTGCACTTGAGGGGCAGGACGAGCCCCTGAGCTTCCGGATGGTGATGGAGAAGGACTGGAAACAGACGTTGGTTGAGGAAGGCATACGTTAAAACCGTTGCTGTCATTCGAGCAGCTTACGCCATTAGCCGGAGGAGGATTGGGGTTCAACCTCTTTCAGCTTCATGCCAAAAGCTCGGCAAAATCGACGGCAAATTCTTGCTCTAGAATCACCTCACGTCGCATGCTTAAGTGCCGTCACATTTGAGCTAGACAAGCCTCAACATAATCTAGCTCTTGGGAGAGCTCACCTGCATGATTACGCAGATGGTTCAATTTCTGCCGAGCATCCTGCTGAACCTCAGCAGGAGCCCTGGTAAGTTGTTCGATCTTTCCAGCCTGTACGCCGATTCTCTCGTTCACGTCGCGAAGCAGCCTCTGGCACGAGGCTTGTTTTTCAGTTGGGAAAAGCTGGCACTCGAGCAAGCGGATTGCATCGTAGATTTTGATGACTTCAGCGCTGGTTTTAGAGTGTACAAAATTCAAGCTGGCCTCATCGAACGCATGATGCTCTTGATTCTGACCACCCCAGTTAACGAGGTCCTTCTTGATCAAACTGAAATGCGTGAGATCGTAGGCGATACGAGGCTCAACAAGCGCAAAGGTTTTTTCCAGACTGATCTGCAGGTAAATGTTTTTCTTAAGGTTGGATTTTCCAAACTTAGCAGTGATCAAGACCTCGTTCTCTAAGCAATACTCAACCACCATCGACTCAAACCAAATACGGCAGTAGATCAACGCCTGCCTTACGTCATACACCGCTAAGGCTTCCTGAATCTTCGCCTTAAACCCACCTGCGTAGTCGACAACCACGATACCTTTATTGGTATAGCTGAGTATGCAGCTGGAGTGTTGATCGGCTTGCGGATGCCTTTCTGCGATCATGCAGAAACGCTCCCAGAAGAGTCGGTCATGCGTCGTGACAACCATCTGAGTGCGCCTTAGGTACGGATCTGAAAAAAATAAGTCGATGATGTTGGATCGGTGATCACTGTCAATCGCGTTCACCACATCATCGAAAACGATTACCGGGAATTTGTTTTTCTCGGCCATCGCTAGAAGTAGCGAAAGCCCCAATGCTCGCAGATGGCCCTCACTCAGAGTAGAAAAGGCATCAAGGGACGTGCCATCAATGTTCGAGATCTTTATTCGGTACCCATCACCAGTTTTTTCAAAACGAATGGCTTCGATACTTTCATGCTCATCATCATGGTCATTGATCGCTTTGTAGTAATCGGCAGCTTTTTCCTCAATACCAGTGATGCGTTCTTTTTCCAAAGCAAGCTTATAGTTAAGCAAGTCGCGGTATAGGTTAGCGTATTCCAGTTGCAACTGCTTAATGAACGAATTGAATCTCACATTACCCGCATCTTGATCTCGAAGGCCGTCTCGCTGGATCAGCAAGGCCGAAATTTTTTCACCTGCGACAGTGTGAGCGCTTTGCGAGGCTCTCTTGTCAGCAAACAGCGCCCTGACGGTTCCTTCCGTTTCCTTGAGAGTTTGTGCCTGCTCTTCGAGACGCTTGACCTGCGACTCTGCACGCTTAACCTCTTCACTTTTTCGTCTGCAAGCATTCACATAGGTTTCGACGCCTGCAGAATCAATGGTAAGCAGCTGGTTAAAGTGATGAAGCACTTGCGCCGCGCCCTCGGCTCTGTCTGTCGCTGCGTCTAAATCAGCAACGGCTGATTCGAGTTCACCCAAACTCAGGGAACAAGACACGCCTAGGCGAGTATTCCTATCGACACCTGCGATGGCATTGGAAATTTTAGCGGACAGCCGGACGATTCGTTGGTCGTTGCGTTGCTGGGCACTTCTTAGTTCTTTCAAGATACCTAGGGACTGAAGCTCACGCCGCGCTTTCTCGAATGGGTTTTCGGCAACACTACTCAAGGGCGTGGAGCACGCGGGACAGACGTCGTCCTCTCTCGTGCTCTCGATAGCTACCAAGGCTTCATAAACAGCACTATAGTTAACAGCTGCCGCGTTGTTGAGAAACGAAGCTCCAATCTTCGATCTTCTCAAAAGTAAGCGGCTAGCGATGCGGCCCGCACGGCGAATTCGATCCATCAAAATAGCGCTGGGAGCCTCAGCAACCTTTAGTCGCTCGGCCTTGCGGATCTTTAGTTCACCCAGTTTCGTTAGTCGCAGAAACCTGACACGCACAGCGCCTTGCTGCGCGGAAGACAAGCCAAGATGGCCACATACCTGATTATTGATTTCGGTGACCTTTTCGGTAAGGCTTAGCCTCTCATCAATCAACTCTTCTCTCGCCCTGGCGATGTTAGTCAGGGCCTGCGTTTGGTCTTGTTTAAGGAACGTATTGAGGCTGAAGCTTTCTGGCTTTACAAATCGTGCTAGGACTTCTTGGAATTCCTCAAGACCAAACAACGTAGCAATAACGTCATGTTCAGGGCTACCAGTATCTTTGGACCCAAGCAAGGAGAACTCTTGCAGGCGATTGCGATCAATGAAGCAGCTTGCCCAAGAGAGGCTGCGTGTGACGGGAGCATTATCCATTCCCACCAGGGAGAGGGACATCTTGGAATCCCCTCTAGCAATGTATTGTTTAACCTTGGTCTTGCGTCGATCCGCCTCTTTGATATGTCCTGTGGTGCCATATTCCAGAGCCTCACACAACGAAGACTTCCCGCCTCCGTTAGGGGCATAAAAGATATTCTTGGTCTTGCTAAACCTCAGGAAGCTTCCTTTGTCATCAGGTGCAAGCTCACCAAATCCCCTGAAGTTCTTCAGCTGCATGTATGACAAGGGACTCAGCCCAGACGGGGCGACCCAATCAAGCTCGGGCTTTGCATCAAGCACCTTCTTGAAGCGTGAGGCGATAAGCTGATAGTCCTTCTCAAGAAGTTCATCAGCGGCCTTGGTCAAGTGATCTTTTATGTGATCAGAGTAACGGCCCTTACTCTGATTCGCTTTATAGAGGCACCAAAAGAGCGCCAAGTAGGCGTCGGACTTGCCGTCAAGATGACCTCTGGCAAAGCTCAAAAGGTACTGGCTCATCTCATCCTCGTCGTACTCAAAGATCGCATTTCAAATCCTTTTGCAGCGGTTGCATTCAAGAAAGTCATTTGTAGAAGGATGGATTTATTTTGCTTCCGGCAATTGACGGCTTTATAGCTGGCTCTACCTTAATACTAACTACCGCATTCCACGATTTTGCAAAAAGTACGCTCTCCATCGATACTGCTTTCTGTCACTCTGCGCAGGGCCAAGTGTCATATTTAACAATAGCTTAGACCAATTATGTTGGCTCTACCATCAAATCGCCGGAATTCTCTATTACCCCAATTGCGCCTCAGGGCCATAAACCGTACCCGCTTTATTACCAAGCCAGCGCTTTCCATCCAAAAAATAAACATACAAAGGCCCCGGTCAGTGGCCCATATAGAGCCACTCCGTCAAAATCTAACCAGAAGCCAGCTTGGTGAAGCTTAGATCTTTCCGCATTTTTGATATGATCGAAGAATTATCCGACGTGCCTTCACCTGCTCGAGCAGGATAAAACTCCTCAACCACCTGACTCATCTCATCTTCCTCATACTCAAATAACGCATTACCGAATCCCTTTGTAGCCGCAGCATCCAACGCCGCCTGATCAACGCCCTCCTCTTTTACCTTCCAGGCCTTTTCCCTTGCCTCAGCCACCGCTTCCTGCAGTGAAACCCCTTCCTGGATCACCAAATCTACATAGTAGATCGGCGTCCGATGACTCTGCGTCGTGCTTTTCCCTCTCAGCTTCAATTCCAACGGCATGTATGCCAATAGACCGCCAGAGACTGCCTGGTAATAGCTCAGCCTGGCCGCAAGCGTCCGGATGCTGTTGTAACCAGTCGTGCGAAAGATGAAAGTGCCGAGATCGTCGTCGTCACCAACCTTCACGTTCAGGCGGCCATAGGGCTTGCACAGACCACCTTTGCCGAATTCACACAGAGTTGGCCCCGGGCATGGCAAAGACTGCACTCCTGATTGCGTCAGGCGCTTACAGGTGTCGCCATTGCCTACACACATAGGCCGCCCGCTTTTGCGGTCGAACATGGTGTACTCAGCCCGCAGATTCAGTTCCGCGTCGTTGAACAGCATGCGCACCGGGATGGTTCGCAATTTGCCGTTTGGCGCGTCCTTTCTCAGTTCCTCGTCTATGGGGTGAGGTACCCAGCCATCCTTTTCCTGGATCTGGGAGGTGATGGTGAATTGATCGTCTTTCTGCGGTAGCCGGACGCCATTCTTTTCAACGACCCGACCTATGCTGATACGCCCCAACACGGGAGGCGTGATGGCTAAACCTTTAATCATGATCAATCTCCTGTAAAAAGGACCACGGGGCACTCGTCACGCCCGCTTGGCCAATGGGGTTTATGCTTGAATGAGGAATCGACGGCTTCCTGGCTTCGTCAGTGGGTATTGATCCAGTAGGTCTGGCTGATCCTTCAGGAGCTGCTTTACGTTGAGCCCCACGGAATCCTTGCTGCGTTTCCAGCTCACGCTGCCACTTAGAAAGGTTGCCTTTGAGGCTTCGCCCATCTGGCTCTCGATTCGCTGTTTCAGGTGGGATTCGGTAGAGCTGAGGACTTCCATTTCCTTGCGGATTGCCAACAATTCGTCGAAGGCATCGGACAGCTCCTTGCTTTGGCTGAAGTCCAGGGTCTCCCCTCTGTCCACTGGGTACAGGTGGCGCAAGGCACGTTCAGCAGAATCGGTTCCATCGACCGGTGGTGGAGTATCCGTTTCCACGAAATCCCAGAATTGGCGCTCCAGCAAATACAGTGCCTCGATGAGCTCCTCATTCCGTTCAATGCGGTAGATCTTCAGCTCCTGGCCGCACAGCAGAACGCACACTCCCGCTGCCTGTTTGCCGGTGACAGCTAACTGGTGCTGCACCTGGCACTGGATGTAGTCCGGCACACCCTCTTTCCAGAGATGTGATCCGAACTCCCCTGCCGTTTTGCATTCCAGGATCTGAACGTCGTCATCGGCCACAACCGAATAATCCAGGTTGGCCAACATCCAGTGCTTTTCCGGATCTGGGTGCTGCAGGACTGCATTGACCCGGCGTACCTTCCGGCCCGTCTGCTGGCTGTACTGTTCCGCCACAATCGGTTCCAGGATATGCCCCCAGTAGACCGGTGAAGCGGGATCGTATGAATCCGGTTTTGGTAAGCCAGCATCTCTGCCGGTCTTGACCATCCAGAGCTCCAACTGGGACTGGTAAGGGTTCATGCCCACGGCTGCAGCCGCATCGCTACTGCCAATGCCCTGCTTCCGTACCTTCAACCATTCGTCTTGGCTGAGGCCCTTGGTGGAGACAAGGCGTAATGCTGGCCGTTGTTTCTGAATTGTGTTTGCATTCATGCCCATAGTGTTTTCCTCCAGACATAAAAAAGCCCGCCAGAGCATCAGGCTCCGGCGGGCTTTATGACGGTTTTGAGATTTGTGGGATCGGCTCAGGCCACCAGTGACATGGCCTGCTCTAACGCACGGTTCTTTACAGCGGCACCGGTTCCGAACCAGGCGGAATCCAGTCGGTGATCCACGGTTTTCGCCCGGCGTTGGTGATCTATGAATTCAGTAACGGCATTCAGCAGGCCGTAGGCCGTGCCTTCTGAGGATGCCAGGTTGGCACCTATGCCCTCACTTTCGAACAGACCCAGAGCCTTCGCCATGGAGCGCTCGTTGGTTTTGCCTACGCCAGTGCCGGAATCGTCAGTGAACACCTTGAGGAAGTAGTTCCTGGCTTCGGTGGTTTTCACCTTCCGTTCGCTCAGGGTCTTCAGGCGGTACATGAAGTCATCCCAGGCGGATACGGAGATACCCAGTTGCTTCTTCACCAGGTCCGCATCAAAGGCTGTGTTGTGCTTCACCTTGACGGCATTGGCGGTGGAGCCTTTCAACGCAACCGCGAGGGTGTTGTTGCACACCACGCGGATACTGGTGAACTGAGCAGTGGTTGCCATAGTGCCGTCACACGCGGTGGCCAGTAGCACATAGGCATTAGTCTGATCGTTACCCTTGAGCATGCCGGACTGACCGGTACGAGCCAGTGCCCACACTTTTCGGCCACCTTTCAGAACACCTGCAGTTTCAAGCTCGAAACCAGATACCTCGGTCAGGTCCCTATAGAATTCCAGGATCTCTTCGGGCTGAACCACCTTGAAGCGGTTACCAACCACCGACAGCGGTGCCCGTGTATCCGAGCGGTAAAGCACTTTGGAATCTGGGTAGGACAAGATCTCGCCCAGAGTGCCGCCAGAATTAGTGACATAGCGGACCGGGCTTTCCTGAATCTGCCAGTCCAGACCGGCTTGTTTTGCCCAGACTTCCAGCGGCTGGTTCGTGGTCAGTTCATTCCCCAGGCCATGCCAAGGGGTTCGGCCAACGTAGGCCATTTGCTCGATGAGGTGAGCCATGGTTGTTCTCCTTTGAAGTGCTCGAGGGGAATTAGCGGATGTCGTCTGGGGAATCAGAGTCGACACTGAAGAAATAGCCGCAATCGAGGCAGCGGTAATTGTCGAGCACACGATCATCTAGGACATCGCCCAGAATCACGCCAGCGGAAGCGCCGGTGGCGCCTCCCAGCAGTGCACCGATGACGGCACCACCGATACCGCCGACCGTTGCGCCGACGGGTCCGGCAACTATACCCAGCGCGGCACCTGCTCGAGCACCGGCTGTCGCAGCAGAAAACCCGCCATAGGCGCCTGCAGACGAGCCGACCATCCCAGCGGTTTTCTTGCCGTAGTTGTTCTTGCCAATCCGGACGGACAGGCAGTTGGGGCATTTTTCATGCATTGGAAAATTCCTCTGTGACTGGGGACGGAAGGCACTGTCAGTGTTCCTATTCATAGAGGTGATATAGGGTTGAAAATATCTGGAATCGATATCTCTACGGAACCCAGGGATATTCTTTGCCTAACCTCTGGAAAGCACTAAACATTTCGAAGCGAAAACGGTAGGCTAGCAACGAAGCACCGAAAGGCCTGTCTATTGTATTCACGTGATAAAATCATCAGTCCAGTTAAGAGCTCATTAGCGCAGCAACTCCACTTAGCTTTGGAACTACAATGTCTATAACGTTTCGCAAAGAATCCAACCACAAAAACATACCTACCAAGTGCTCCCTAACGGGCATTCTCGTTCTGGATAACTGGGACGACTTTGGGCACAAAACTCTTTTTGACCTTATCGTGTTTAACGAAAGTGGTGAGCGGATAGACATAGGGAACTTAAAGATCGCTTATGTCGGGCATGAGGGCGGTTGGACAGCAACAAGCATTGACGAACAATTTACGAACCTCGACACGCACTTTTTTTCTCTGGGGCAAGACGCCGATTATTATCGAAATATTGTCGAGAAGCTTGGTGAAGAGCTCGCTGAAGAATTACTGCTGGCGCTGGGTGATGTAGTTCACGACCCAAAGCGTCTAGAAATAGCGAAGCCTCAAGGCTCATTCCAGACGTCATTGTTGAGAACAGTTAACGAGGAATCGATATCAAATCAGTTCAAAAGAATCTTGAACCACGAAGCGCCTTTAACTCAATACGACTTTTTTTATGAAAAAGAGCCGGCAGAAAACTTTTCTGGCATCAGGATTGACTTCAAAGTTAAACCTGAAAGCAAACCCTCTTCAAACATCCATGTATTAATCGGAAGAAACGGCGTCGGTAAAACCACACTTTTGAATAACATGGTTCATGCGCTGCTGCCCGACACTAACAATCCTAAAGACAACGGATTTTTTGCAAAAGAAGAGTCGTGGATCGGCACCACCGCTTTGCCTGACGATTATTTTGCCGGAATAGTATCGGTTTCTTTTAGTGCATTCGACCCTTTTGTTCCACCAAAGGACAAGGTTGGTGATACTTCGGGCATCAAATATAACTACATTGGCCTGAAGAAAAGATCTAAAGATGACACGTGGTCGATAAAGGATAAAGCTGACTTATCTGCTGATTTCACAAAAAGCTTGCGCATTTGCTTTAACTTAGGCGCAAAGCGGAATCGCTGGTTAGATGCAGTAAGAAGGCTGGAATCTGATATAAATTTTGCAGACATGAGACTCCGTGCACTTAATGATCTGTATAAAAAAGACGATAGCGACAACAAAAGAACCTTCGTGGAACAGGCAGCCAAGCTCTTCTATCGGATGAGCTCCGGCCACGCAGTTGTTTTATTAACCATCACAAAGCTTGTCGAAACAGTGGAAGAAAAGACTCTCGTTCTTATTGATGAGCCTGAGAGCCATCTCCATCCACCTTTGATTTCAGCTTTTACTCGTGCGCTTTCAGACTTATTGGTCAACCGTAATGGGTTAGCGATAATTGCGACGCACTCTCCAGTGGTTTTGCAAGAGGTTCCCAGAGATTGCGTTTCGATTCTTAGGAGGGCGCGTCTCCAGTCCAAAGTGGAAAAACCTGAACAAGAAACCTTTGCGGAAAACGTGGGCACTCTGACTAGAGAGGTCTTTGGTCTGGAGGTATCGAAGTCTGGATTTTATGATTTGCTCGCAACAGACGTCGAGAAAGGCATGAGTTATGAGGAGATTGAGGCTATCTATAGCCAGAAAATAGGATTTGAAGGCAGGGCTTTGCTACGAGCTCTTATATCCTCTCGCGATAGACGAGAAGGTGCCAATTAATGAGATCCTTATCACTGCCTCATTATTCTGCACTAGACGTTTACAAAATTTGCATAAAAGGTGTCTCCAACCCAACTCTCAGACTTAAATTAGCCTCGATATCCTCCGCAATCGAGACATCTGAATACGAGTATAAGGCCAAAGCCAAAATAGATTCTCTTTATCAAGTTCCTGCTAATGAATTCCCGAATTCGAGCATCGTATATGGCCAGGTTACTAAGGAAGAACTAAAAAAGGTCTACAACCAATACTTAGTCGGACCAGGCAAGCCAGCCAGAGCAATATACGACGCTCTTCGACATAACGCGCCCAACGGTCGATGTCCTTTTTGCGGACATGGTCATGTTGCGACGTTAGATCACTACCTTCCAAAATCGAAGTTCCCTCAGTACTGTGTCGCTCCGGTAAACCTCGTGCCCTCATGCAGGGACTGCAATAGCGGGAAAAGTACCGCGCATGCAACTCTGCAGGAGAAACAAACACTCCATCCCTACTTTTTAAATCCGCGATTCGTGGATGAGCAGTGGATATTTGCGGAAGTCAAAGAGACCACTCCCCCTTCAGTTTCCTACTTTGTGCGCGTTCCGGCTGATTGGAATGATGTAATGGCGGCCCAAGCTTCTCGTCATTTTGACGATTTCGGCCTTGGTGATCGCTACGCACTGGAAGCAAGTCATCATCTGGGCAACCTGAGAGAATCACTAAAACTTCATCTCCCCGATGGCAACGCCCGTGCAATAAAAAGACATTTGGAAAAAGAGGCCGAAGCTTACAACCTGCAGCATAAAAACTCCTGGCAAACAGCTATGTTGCAAGCTTTGGCTGATAACGAGTGGTACTGCAATGGAGGTTACGAATAAAACTCAATAAGCACCCTACAGAATAGCCAGCTAGTTTAATAGGCATTCACTCATTGCGTAATTGAGCAAGCCATTAGGGGGCATAAAAGGGGGCATATTTTAAACTTTTATAATTCTTATACTTTATTATCAACATACTGGCGACTTATTCGAGTCCTGCCGGGGGTACCACCTCCCCAACTTCAACCCGAACCCCAACCCCAAAATCACCCCGGCGGCCGAGCGACGTCTTCGGAATTCTGGATTCGGGATTTATCGGACCGGTTTTCACGTTCCCGTTTGAGTTTATTGGCTTTACATTCGTTACTGACAAGATCAAGCCACTTGAGATGCTGATCCCAGACTTTGTCGTTGAACGGTTCTGATTCGCTGGCCATCGTTCGCTGTTCTCTCCTATAGGGAAAATTCCAAGCACTTCGCCTAAAACATACATTTTTTATAAATCTATTAGAAGAGGCCAGGAATCAATAAAGCAACTCTTTTCCTGTTTCAGCTCGCCTAATGCCAGCCTTCAAAAACGAAGTGTCGTAAATAATCTGGCGTGTAGTTTCTATGGCTCCTACGTTGTCAAAAAGTGAGGCCTTTGGTGCCGGCCGCAGAGGCAGAGTTGACGGCGCTGCAGGAAGTGATCACCGTAACCGGACTACCGATGTTCATTCTGGTCTTCACCATGATATTTGCGCTATACCGTGGCCTTTCCCATGAAGAGATAATCCAGATAACCATAGGCCGGGAACCTAAAGCAAAAGAGTGATGACCTGACATGGCCCGTTTTACCGAAATCGGAACCGCAAAGATCCCCGGCAAGGGTACTGAACTGCGCTTGCTTCAGCGCAATGATGAGTTTTCCATCAAGATTGCCGGTACCACCGGCGAGTTGATGAACAGCCGCGTGCATGGATCCGAGGATGCACTCGCCACCCTGGCTTGTGAGCGCATTGCTGGCCAGCCCGCGCCCCGAATACTGATTGGCGGGTTGGGGATGGGCTTTACATTGGCCGCGGCGTTATCGGCTACAGGCAAGGATGCGCGAATAACGGTAGCGGAGCTGGTGCCGGAGGTGGAGCAATGGAACCGGGGCCCGTTGGGCGCAGCGGCGGGCAATCCACTCGATGACCCGAGAGCCAGCGCGTATATCGGGGATGTAGCAGATCTACTGAAAACCAGTGATGGCCAGTGGGATGCCATACTTCTGGACGTGGACAATGGCCCGGAGGGACTGACCCGGAAGGAAAACAACTGGATCTATTCCCCCGCCGGCATTGCCGCGGCCCAGAAAGCCCTGCGCCCGGACGGCATTCTGGCTTACTGGTCCGCCAGCCAGGAACACGCCTTTACCGAAAAACTTCGTGGCGCGGGATTTTCCGCAGAGGCTGTAACGGTGCGCGGCCTGCGCCCCGGCAAGGGCGCTTACCACGTGATCTGGCTGGCCTGGTAACGTTATTCCACCAGGGGTGTGGGCCTGACCAGAATTTCGTTCACGTCCACATGGGCCGGCTGCACCACCGCGTACATAACCGCATTCGCCACGTCTTCTGGCTTCAGGGCGTGGGCCGGCGGTTTGTCGAAAAACGGCGTGTCGACCATGCCGGGTTCAATCAGTGTCACGCGGATACCGGAACCGCGAAGCTCCTCGCGCACACCATAACCAATGGCAGACACAGCCCATTTGGTGGCGCTGTACATTGAGCCGGGTATGGTGGTTCGGCCTGCGGCCGAGCCGGTCAGCAACAGCTGGCCTTTGCTTTCACGAAGCGCTGGCAGGCAGTGTTGAATGGTCAGCCCCACACCCAGAATGTTGGTAAGAATCATGTCTTTCCATACATCCGGATCCGCCTTGCTGAAGCCGCCCGGCTCGCCACCGCGACCGGCATTGGCAAACACTGCGTCGATGCGGCCGAAGGTATCCAGGGCCTGGTCGACCATTCGCTGCTGATCGGTGCTGCTTTGCACATCACACTGAACCGTCAGCACCTTGTCGGCACCGCCAAGCTCCTTCTGCAAACCTGCAAGCTTGTCTTCTGAACGGGCCGCCAGCACCAGTCGGTAGCCCTGCTTCGCCGCAGCACGGGCAGTTTCGGCGCCAATGCCGGAAGAAGCACCGGTGATCAGCATTACGGGTTGGTCTGCCATCACTTATATCTCCTTGTATTGCAAATGACTGGACACGATTACGCAGGCTATCGGTGATCAGACCGCCCAAGGGCCATTGCTAAAGCCCATGGTCTTTATTGTCCAGAGCGTAGGTAAGGCTGTTTTTGATCTCGCGCCAGATCGCCACGAAAAAATCAACTGAGCCAATACGGGGAATGCTAGCGCAGAATCACCAGGGGCTTTCTGGCGGTTTCCAGCATTCTTGTGGTCGTGCTGCCCACCAGGAACTGGCGGATGCGGGAATGGCCATAAGCGCCCATGACCAGCACATCAATGTCGTGTGCTTCCTGGTAGGCATGCAGGGTCTGCTCTACGTCACCGTCACGAATTGCCGTGTGGATGTCCGAGCCCTGATCTGACAGTAAGCGCTCAGCGCGACGGAGCTGGTCCTGGTGGTGCGCGGTATCGGAACCCACCAGCACGAGATGCAACGGCATACCCTGGAATACCGGTGTCGCCGACAGCAGTTCAATACTGCGGAACGCAGTAGCGCTGCCATCAAAGGCCAGCATCGCGCTGCGAGGCTGCACGTAATCATCTGGCACCATCAGAATGGGGCGATGAACACTGCGGATCACCGTTTCCAGCTGACTACCTACAAGACGGCCGGCGGCTGCGCTACTTTCACCGTGCAGCCCCATGACGAACAGCTGGGATTGCGGCTCAAGCTCCGCCAATGAGGCGGCCAGCTCGCCATGACGCTGGCGCTTGGTTGCCTTATCAATTCCAGAGGCAAGCACCCGCTTCTCTGCTTCGTCGAGCAACACATGCCCATGTTTCAGGGCCAGCTTGCTGCGTTCCTGATCCAGGCTGACCAGTTCTTCCTGCAGCTGTTCACGGCTGCCGAGGCCAATGTTGCCGGTCATATCTGTGCGGGCGGGGTATTTTTCCTCATCCAGCACGTGAAGCAGCATCAGGGGTGCCCCCATGCGCTGGCTGGCCCAGCCTGAATAATCGCACACCGCCAGTGCGGCTTCCGAGCCGTCGATACAGGCGACCACATGATGAGATTGCTGCCCGGCCGCGTCGTGTTTTTTATCGGTCATGCTGTTCACTCCGTCAATGGGCCATCAATTTTTCTACGGCATCGGGTTTATCGTGGACGCCAAAGCGGTCCACAATGGTTGCACTCGCCTCATTCAGGCCGATCACTTCAACGTCGGCGCCCTCCCGACGGAATTTGACCACCACTTTGTCCAGAGCGGCTACCGCCGTTATATCCCAGAAATGCGCGCGGCTAAGGTCAATGACCACGTTATCGGTTGCCTCCTTGAAATCAAAAGACTCGATAAACTTTTCCGAGGAACTGAAAAACACCTGCCCAATAACGGTATAGCGGCGGGTATCAGTCTCATCGTCATATGCAGAACGCACCAGCATGAACTGCCCCACCTTGTTGGCGAAGAACAGCGCCGCCAGAAGGACGCCGGCCAGTACACCAAACGCCAGGTTGTGGGTGGCAACAACCACGACCACAGTTACCACCATCACAATATTCGTAGACAGCGGGTGGTCCCGCAGATTCCTGATCGAACCCCAGCTGAACGTACCAATGGACACCATGATCATGACGGCCACCAGGGCCGCCATGGGAATCTGCACCAGCCACTGATCCAGAACCAGCACCATGATCAGCAGGAAGATACCGGCCGACAGTGTCGAGAGCCTGGTGCGGCCGCCAGACTTGATGTTGATAATGGACTGACCAATCATCGCGCAACCGGCCATGCCACCAAGCAGACCGGAACCGATATTAGCAATGCCCTGCCCTTTACATTCCCTGTTACGGTCGCTGGTGGTATCCGTCAGGTCGTCCACAATGGTTGCCGTCATCATCGATTCCAGCAGGCCGACAACCGTCAGTCCGACGGAATAAGGCAGAATGATCATCAGCGTTTCAAGATTCAGCGGTACATCCGGCCACAGGAAAATCGGCAACGTATCCGGCAGTTCGCCCATATCGCCGACGGTACGGATATCAATGTTGTAGACCATGGCGACAGCCGTCAGCGACACGATACAGATCAGCGGCGACGGCAGAATTTTCCCGATCACCGGAATCAGCGGAAAAAGGTAGATGATACCCAGCCCGGCGGCGGTCATGGCGTAGACATGCCAGGTCACGTTCGTGAGTTCCGGCAGTTGGGCCATGAAGATCAGAATCGCCAGGGCGTTGACGAAGCCGGTGACCACCGAACGGGATACGAACCGCATCAGCGAACCCAGCTGTATATAACCTGAGATAATCTGCAAAACACCGGTGAGAAGGGTTGCCGCCAGCAGATACTCCAGACCGTGCTCTTTCACCAGCGTCACCATAAGCAGCGCCATGGCGCCAGTTGCCGCGGATATCATGCCGGGGCGGCCGCCGACAAAAGCAATCACCACGGCAATGCAGAAAGACGCGTAAAGGCCAACCTTCGGATCAACCCCCGCGATGATGGAAAAGGCAATGGCTTCGGGAATCAGCGCCAGTGCGACCACTAGACCGGCGAGCAGATCACCACGAACGTTTGAAAACCAGCTGTTTCGTATACGACTGAGCATATTCAGTAAGTCCGGCTAGAGATAAAAGAAACTGGATGAGGCGCTGCCTGTAAAAAGGAAGGCTATTGCTTGAACACCATGTCGGAAAAATCGTCACAGTCTGGTTTCAGGTTCGCTGGTATCAGTGGCGTGACCCGCTAAAACGGGCGCGAAGTTTATCAGAGCAACCCATCAAAAGTAAGGCTAAGGACAACCTGTGACTTTGCGGCATTCATCCCGGCAGATCCAGGGCTCACACTGTTCGCACTGGCCGCAAACATTGCTGGACTATCACCGGAAAGCAGACAACACTGGGGCTGAACACCAACAAGGCTCGCCTTAATGACTTCAAGCTGGATGGAAAAGCGAAGACTGACGGCACTCAAACGCCTGGGGATTCTTGATACCGCCCCGGAAGAGCGTTTCGACCGTCTGACCAATATTGTGCGCCGCATTTATCAGGTTCCCATCACCCTGATTTCGCTGATTGACGACGACCGGCAGTGGTTCAAATCCAGCCACGGGGTGGACCTGGCCGAGACACCCCGGGAACACGCCTTCTGTGACCATACTATCCGCCAGGACAAAATGTTCATCGTAGAGGATGCGGCCAATGATGTGCGTTTCAAAGACAACCCCCTGGTAACCGGCCCACCCTATGTGCGTTTTTACGCGGGCATGCCAATCCGCGAGCCAAGTGGCTTCAAGATCGGCAGCCTGTGCATTATCGACCGGGTGCCGCGCCGGGTTCAGGAGATGGACCTGGACCTGCTGCGCAATATTGCCAGCCTGGTAGAAGATGAGATCGAACGCGCCTACCTGACCGGGGATCACAAGGATTTTATTGAAGTATCGCACCTGACCCGTTCGATCCACCGGGCCCAGAACATTTTTCTGACCCATGACAGCCTGGATGCGTCATTCGAATTCGTGCTCAATGATCTGCTTGCTCTAACCGCCAGCCAGTTCGGATTTATTGGGGAGATTCTCCACCACTCAGACAATACGCCCTATCTGAAAGTTGGCGCGATCACCAACATTGCCTGGGATCCTGCGACAGAAGCGCTTTACCAACAGGTGCGCAGGCGGGGCATGATATTCGAGCAGAACAACAACCTCATCGGTGCAGCGCTAAACGCTGATCAGGCGATAATCGCCAATGATTTCCCCACAGACCCGCGGCGCGGAGGCCTGCCAGAGGGGCACCCAGCCATCAATTCGTTCTTCGGCGCCCACATTTACGCCGGCAGCGACAAGGTCGGACTGATCGGCCTGGCCAACCGAGCTGATGGATACTCTGCAAGCCTTGAAGGCGAACTGGAACCATTGCTACAGACCGTTGGCCAGCTCATCGAGCGCAAACGCCTTTACCGGGAGAAAACCGAGCACAAACAGAGCCTGGAGCGGGCAGCAAACTACGATTCATTAACGGGCCTGCCCAATCGCCGCCGGCTGACCGAACTGTTCCAGCAGGAAATTGTAGAAGCTGACCGGCGCAAGGGGCTTGTATCAGTGTGTTTTATCGATCTCGACGGCTTCAAGGAAATCAATGATCGCTACGGCCATTCCACCGGCGACGATGTGCTCAAGGAAGTTGCGAGCCGCCTGAAAGATTCACTCAGGGACCATGACGTCATTGCCAGGCTGGGCGGAGATGAGTTCGTTGCCATCCTTCGCGATGTAGAAAGCGATACCGTCTACGACCGTATACTCGAGGCGATTCGCCAGCCACTGAGCTTCGGGAAACACAACTTTCAACTGTCTGGCAGCATGGGCGTTACGGTCTATCCAGACGACAAGGTGGATATTGACCTGCTGCTTCGACACGCTGACCAGGCGATGTATGCGGCAAAAGAGTCCGGAAAGAACCAGTTCCGGCATTTTGACCTGGAGTCCCATGTACTGAGGAAAGAGCGGGATCGGGTGCTTGAACAGACGCCCGGAGCGCTGAAAGAAGGCCAGTTCGAACTTTATCTACAGCCCAAAATCAACCTCGGCAGGCAGCTTGTGGAGGGCTTCGAAGCGCTTATTCGCTGGAACCACCCGACCGAAGGCCTGCTGCCACCGGGCGCCTTCCTGCCCCACCTGGAATACACCGAGTTCGGGGCAGATGTCGGCCGGTTTGTGCTAGCCGATGCCGTGGCCATGCTTGACCAGTGGGCCCTGGATGGCCTGCCCTATTCCCTGAGCATTAATCTGAGCCCATCGCACTTTCTCAGCGACCGCTTCATGGCAGATCTGGAGTCGGCACTGGCAGGCAAAGATCCCCAGTTGAAATCCCGCTTGATCCTGGAAATCCTGGAAACCACCACCCTGGACAATACCGAAAAGGTCATTGCCAATCTCGCCGGCTGCAAAGCACTGGGCGTTCAGATCTCGCTGGACGATTTTGGAACCGGCTATTCGTCGCTGGACTATTTCAGGCGGCTGAATGTGGATGAAATCAAGGTCGACCGGTCGTTTGTCTCGGAAATGCTGGAAAGCCCGGACGACGAGCTGATTGTTGGCGCCATCATCGGGCTTTCCCATAATTTCGGCCGGCGAATCGTCGCCGAAGGTATTGAAACCCAGGCGGTCCAGGATCGGCTGATGGTCATGGGCTGCGAGATTGGACAGGGGTTCTATTACACCCGACCCATACCCCGCAAGGAAGCCCTGGAGTGGGCAGCGACGTTCAGCCCGGGAGATTGAAGCGTTGGCCCGAAATCTGCACTGATTAGCGGTAATGAAGCATCGCTTTTCAGGCTGATTGGAGGAAACATCCATGTCCCTACTGACTTCGCTGATCCAGGCCGGCGCCCAGTTCCAGCAGGCCATGGAAAAACGCCCGGCCACCGCATCCGGCGACCGGAACACGGCAACAGACGGCAAAACCGCCACTGGCAAGGCCCAGAAGCCATCTGCTGAACCGGCACCGTCGGCGACAGATGACCGTTTTACGCCTTCTGGCAACAACGAGACTGATCCGTTTCAGATCAAGGCCCGCAGGCTGGCCATGGCCGATTACAAACAGACCGTGGGGCAGGATCTTGCCTTTGTGCGGGAAACCCTGCGGCATAAACTTGCCGAATACCAGCTCAGCCCGGCAAGTAAGATGGACGTTTCCAAAAGCGATAATGGTGGAGTTCGGCTGGGCGGAAATCTGCCGCCAGACATCGGTGCGCGCATCGAAAAAGACCTTAATAACAGCAAGCCCTTCCGCGAGGCGTTCAGCAGGCTGAGCGCCAGCGAGCCAACCCTGCACTTTATGGACAATGCGCTGAAGCTGAACAAGGCCTATGGCGTTAGCAATTCACTGCTGGACACCATCACCAGCGAAAATCAGCAGTTCAATGGGCTGCAGGACCTGGTCCACCGCTACGACACGCTTCGCCGTTCGGCGGCCGCAGGCAACGCCGAGACGTTCAGTTCAGCCAGGGAATACGCTTTCAGTCTGAACGCCAGGGCCTGAGGTTCGGAGCTTTGCGCCGGGGACGAGCAACCCGGGGCTACTTAAAGCTGAAACGGCGCCGGATCACCCTTACCTTCTCGTGTCACCTCTGGCACTGGCCCGGTCATATTGACCACGGTGGTGGCCTCAAGGCCGCAGAAACCGCCGTCAATAATCAGATCCAGGTCGTGTTCCAGCCTGTCGCGGATGTCTTCCGGGTCTGTCATCGGGTCTTCTTCGCCAGGCAGAATCAGCGTGCTGCTCATGATCGGTTCACCAAGCTCAGCAAGCAGCTCCTGAACAATGGCATTATCCGGCACGCGAATCCCGATGGTTTTACGCTTCGGGTGCAGCAGGCGCCGGGGCACCTCGCTGGTTGCGTCCAGAATGAAGGTGTAGGCACCGGGGGTAAACTGTTTCAGCAGGCGATACTGGGTGTTTCCGACCTTGGCAAACACGCCCACGTCCGAGAGATCACGACACATCAGCGTGAAATTGTGCTTGTCGTCCAGCCGGCGAATGCGCTTGATGCGATCCAGCGCCTGCTTGTCGTCAAGCTGGCAGCCAATGGCGTAGCCTGAATCCGTAGGGACCACAATAACGCCACCCTTGCGCAGAATACCCACTGCCTGATGAACCAGCCGCTTCTGTGGCGTAACCGGATGAATCTGGAAAAACTGGCTCATTGGCTGCCACCAGCGGCAAAAGCGGGGTCGTTTTTCGAGCCGCCCAGGCAGTTGGGCGATTCCGGCGATGCCTGGCCAGATGCTGCCCATTCAGCGGGGGTGAACAGGTGGAGCGCCAGGGCATGAACGCCACCTGCCAGCTCCTCGGCCAAGAGCCCATAGATTGCCTGGTGGCGCTTGACCCTGCCCTGCCCGTCAAAGGCGGCAGACACCAGTGTCACCTTGAAATGGGTTTCCGAATTGGCAGGCACGTTGTGCTTGTGACTTTCATTCTCAACCGCAAGAAAATCGCTGTTGAAAGCCTGGCCCAGCTTCTGTTCAATCGTATTCTGGATGGTCATGACCGAGGTGACTCCTGGTTCAGTGCATATGCGGCCAGTCTACTACAGCCGGCGCCCGGTTTGCTTGACAGGATTGCGGCAAAACGCCATCTTCCAATGCCCTTTTTGACCTACTGAAACCTATGCGCCTGTATATCGCCGAGAAACCCAGCCTGGGCCGCGCTATTGCCGCCGCACTGCCCACCCCACACCAGAAAGGGCAAGGCTGGATTCGCTGCGGCCAGGGCGCTGATGCCTGCACCGTCAGCTGGTGCATAGGCCACCTGCTGGAACCAGCGGAACCGGCCCAGTACGACCCCCGCTGGAAAAAATGGCGCCGGGAAGACCTGCCGCTGTTACCGGGCCGCTGGGAAGTCGCCCCCAAACCCAGCGTTGCCCAGCAGTTGAACACCCTACAATCACTGATGCGAAAAGCCGAGTTGATCATCCACGCCGGCGATCCCGACCGCGAAGGCCAATTGCTGGTCGACGAAGTCATCCGCTATGCCCGTGTAACCTGCCCGGTAGAGCGCATTCTGATCAATGATCTGACGCCCAGCGCCGTCGCCAGAGCCATTGCCGCACCTCAGGATAACCGCCGGTTCCGCAGGCTGTCTCACTCCGCATTGGCCCGGCAAAGGGCGGACTGGCTTTACGGCATCAACCTGACCCGTTTTTACACCCTGTCCTGGCAACAGCAGGGCGAACAGGGCGTCTTTTCGGTAGGGCGTGTTCAGACCCCGGTGCTTGGCCTGGTGGTCACCCGCGATAAAACCATCGAGCACTTTGAGCCCAAACCCTTCTACCGCGTGGAAGCCCTTTGCCATGGGACCGAAGAAACAGGCCAGACCGAGCCATTCACCGCGCGCTGGGTGCCCACTGATGCCGACCAGGACCACCTTGACGAGGAAGGTCGCCTGCTGAACCGCGACCTTGCAGACCAGATTGCGACCGCCGTGCAAGGCAGGCCCGGCCGGATTACCGAGGCCCGATTCCGGGACCGCAAAGAGCCAGCGCCACTGCCCCTGTCGCTGTCAGCGCTGCAGATCGAGGCCGGCCGACTGTTCAGGATGGGCGCAAAAGATGTTCTGGATGTGGCCCAGAACCTGTATGAACGACACCAGTTGATCACCTACCCGCGCTCTGATTGCCGATACCTGCCAGAAGGTCATTATGAGCAGCGCAACACAGTGGTACAGGCCATTGGCAAGGTGGCGCCGGACCTTGAGCAGGCCTGCGCATCGGCGGACCTGTCCCGTCGCTCTTCCGCCTGGAATGACAAGAAAGTCGATGCCCACCACGCCATCATTCCCACCGCCCGGCAACGTGGTTCCGGCAGGCTCAGCGAGGCCGAGCAGAGGATCTATGACCTGATCAGCCGTTTCTATCTGATGCAGTTCGCCGCTGATGCCATCCATCGGGAAGGGCGCCTGGCGCTCAAGATCGGTGAGTACGATTTCCGCGCTACTGAAACGGCCATTGCCGAACCGGGCTGGAAACAACTGGAAATCCGCCAGCGGGAGGAGCGTCAGGAAGCGGCCAGAACCCCATTGCCACGGCTTTCGGTCACGGACGCGATCCTCTGCGAGTCCACGGACATCAAGGAGCGTAAAACCCAGCCGCCCCAGCCTTTCACCGATGCAACGCTGTTGTCAGCGATGACCAACATCGCCCGCTTCGTCAGTGACCCGGAACTTCGCAAAACATTGCGGGAAACCGACGGTCTGGGCACCGAGGCCACCCGCGCCGCCATCATCGACACTCTGTTCCGGCGCGACTATCTGGTGCGCGACAAGCGCCACATCCGGTCCACCGCTAAAGGCCAGGCGTTGATTGAGTCCCTGCCCGAATCGGTCAGCACCCCGGACATGACTGCCGTCTGGGAGGCAACCCTTGAACAGATTCGCAGCGGCGAAGGCGACCCGAAACAGTTCCTGACCGATCTGCAATCCCAGATCCGCCAGCTGATGGCCGCGCCTGAACCCGGCCACGGGCTCGAGTCCGGCCAGCCATCCGGCGGCGTGCACTGTCCCAAATGCCGTGCCCCCATGCGCGAGCGTGAGGGCAAATTCGGGATATTCCAGGCCTGCACCCGTTTCCCGGACTGCAACGGCACCCGCCCCATTGAGGACACCCGCCCCGGCGACGGCACCGGTGACGCGCCGGTTCCCTGCCCCCACTGTTTTTCACCGCTTGTTCGCCGAAAAGGCACTAAAGGCTGGTTCTGGGGCTGCAGTAATTTCCCCGCCTGCCGACAAACCCTTAACGACCTTGATGGAAAGCCGGCGGTACGTTTACCGAATACTACATAACGATACTGAAGGCGGTTTCATTTTTTGTAATACTATTGTTTTACAGGCAAAAACTTCGGCGAGGGTGCCACATGCGCATTGCACTTCTGGAAGATGAACGGGAACAGGCGCAGCACATACAGTCGGTTCTGTCTGAACGCGGGCATCAGTGCGAACATTTTCCCACGGGCCAGGCCTTCATCAGCGCGGTGCTGCACCGCAGCTACGATCTTCTGATCCTGGACTGGCAGATTCCGGACACCACCGGCATCGAGGTGCTGGAGCATGTACGCGCCCATCTGAACTGGCAGATACCCGTGGTGTTTCTGACCCAGCGGGACAGCGAAGCCGATATCGTGCGGGCACTGGATGCGGGTGCCGACGATTACCTGTCCAAACCGGCACGGGAAGCTGAGCTGGTGGCGCGCATTAACGCACTGGCCAGACGCACCAACCCGGACAACGATAAAGAAGTTCTGGTTTACGGGCCCTTCAGGGTCAATACCCAGCAGCGCACGATTCAACTGCACGACGAGACCCTGACCCTGACCGACAAGGATTTCGATCTCAGCCTGTTTCTGTTTCAGAACCAGGGGCGGTTATTGACCCGTGAAGTATTGCTTGAACGGGTGTGGGGCCTGGCCAGCGACATCAATACCCGAACCGTGGATACCCACATGAGCCGTCTTAGGCGCCGTCTTGGCCTGAATCCGGAAAACGGCTTCAGGATAAAAACCATCTACCAGCGCGGTTATCGTCTGGAGGCGATGACCGCTGAAGGAACCACCGATAGCCAGCACAACCCGGGCGCCGGGAATTCAGAGGTTAACCAGGCTTTAAATGATTAAAAGCACGATTCGATTAGCCCTCGCGAGCTGCCTGGTATCGGCCGGTCTGTTGCTGAGTTTTTTTGCCCAGGCAGAGCTGTCCGTCAGCCGTGGTTCTGATGCTGGCAGTGGGGGTTTTGCCGGCGCCAGTGTGCCTGAATGGAGCTACACCGTAGAGGCCAACCAGACGGTTCAGACCATCGCCGCCCAGTTTCTGGCCAGCGGCATTTCGGCGTCGCGGATACTGCAACACAACAACCTGGCCAGCTCCGCGCAGCTAAAAAGCGGCGACACGGTCCGAATCCCCCTGTCGTGGCTGCAGCAACAACCAGACCCGGCCAGGGTATCGTCGGTATCCGGCCAGGTCATGCTGCTATCCGGTCGCGACAGCCGCAAGCGGCCCTTGACCTCCGGAACCCTGATCCGCGTGGGTGATGAGGTAATCTCTCATGCGGGCAGTACCACGATTGAACTGGCGGATGGCTCAATTGTTCGCCTGTCACCGAATTCCCGACTGGCTTTCAATCGCCTGACTCGCTACGGCAAATCCGGCATGGTGGACACCCGCCTGCGCCTGAACGATGGTGAACTTGAAACCCAGGTCGAACCTTTCGTTGAAGACGGATCGCGGTTTGAAATCGAAACTCCCTCGGCCGTGGCCGCGGTGCGCGGCACCATGTTTACCCTGAAAACCAGCGCCATGGGCACTGACCTGAGAGTCACCGACGGCCGGGTTGCCTTTGGCCCCCGGGGCAAAACCCGGGTGATACCCGAAGGTTACAGCGCCAGTGTCTCCACCAGCAGCAGCGGCGGAATGAATATCCGCAGGCTACCCCCCGCGCCGGAAATCAACCCGATACCGACCATGCTCACGCGACTGCCGGAATCCCTGAACTGGAAATCCAATGGCGCTTCACGCTACCGGGTCAACCTGTTCGAGGCCGACACCGGCCGCTGGTTGCAGAGTGCCACCCTGGACAACACTGAATACCAGCTGGACATGCTGGACAACGGCAAATATGAAGTTCAGCTTGCTGCGCTGGACAGTCGGGGCATTGCCGGCATGCCCGGTATTGTCGACTTTGAGGTCGACCTTCAGGCCCGGGCAGCTGAACTCTCGGCCCCCGCACCTGGTGAAGCCGTAAACGACGATATGCCGGAATTCCGCTGGCAGTTACTGGGCCAGAACGAAGTGGCCCGTATAGAAATCGCTGAAGATGAAAGCTTCAGCAATGTCATAGCCACCAGTGAATGGGCGCCGGACCAGCAGGCGCTGCCATCACGGCCGCTGTCCCCCGGCAAATATTACTGGCGCGTGGTGACAGAAGCCGGTGGCAATTCGGTAGCAACCAGCGAGGTGCGCACCATGGTGGTTAATGGCACACTGCCACCGGTACGCATCATCAGTGTGAACTATGTTGACAAACAGGTGCGGGTGTTCTGGGAAAAGGTCGATACGGCCTCCGAATACCGGTTGCAACTGTCTGAAGAGCCGGGCTTCCGCAACATCATCAAGGAAGCCGAACTTCCGGACACCACCGCCGCTTTGCGCCTGATTCCCGGCCGGCGGTACTTTGTTCGCCTGAAGGCACTGTCGGATGGCCCTCTCGAAAGTCGATGGGGGCCAGGGCGCGAACTCTTCCTTGAATAACGCTGGCCAGGGCCAGCCCTGAGCCAACTGCAGGCCCCATGACACGGAACTGGTTGCCCATTAAAACAAACCCATGGACCCTGGGCCTGCCGCTGATCGCCATGCTGTGGCTGCTTCACATCTTTGACGCACCACAGCGGCTGAATTTCTGGATTTACGACACCCTGATCACCGCCTACCCGGCTGATATCGCACCGGATGTGGTACTCGTGGGCATAGACGAGCGAAGCCTGGATGATCTCGGGCAATGGCCCTGGCCCAGAGCCGTCCACGCCCGACTGGTTGAAAAACTGGCAGCGGCTGGTGCTGAAACCATTGTCTTTGATGTCCTGTTTTCGGAAGCCACCCCGGACGATCCCGACCTAGCCTCTGCCATGGCCGCCCATGGCCAAGTCATTCTTCCGCTGCACCTGTCCCCGCTGTCCAGCAACCAGCTGATCACCACGCACCTGCCAGCGCCGGACCTGGCAACGGCGGCTGCCGGGCTGGGCCACGCCCATGTCGAACTGGACGAGGACGGCATTGCCCGTGGCACCTATCTGCGCAATGGTCTGGGCGACCGGTTATGGCCAAGCCTGGCGCTGGCGGCCGCCGGTGTGGGGCAATCACCGGGGCCAGATCCGGAAGCGGCGCCCTACACCAACGTTCGCCAGCAGTATCGCGCCGTTCCTCTGGCGGGAGGCGCCGGCACCATCACGGCTTATTCCTACAGTAATGTGGTTTCCAGCCCACCTTCCCCTGAGCGGTTCCGGAACAAAACGGTTTTTGTAGGGGCAACGGCCGCAGGTTTCGGCGACATTCTCCCGACGCCTTTCTCGGGGCTGCGGCAGCCTCTGTCCGGGGTCGAATTCCATGCACAGGCGTATTCGGCGCTGGTTGAGAACCGCCTCATCAGCCGCCTGCCAGAGAGCCTGTCGTTGGTGCTGGCAATCATCATCCTGGTATTTCTGGCGGTTGCCCTGCCCAGAATGCGGCCGGCACGTGCCCTGGGGCTATGCCTGTCCATCGCTCTGACGCTGCTAATCACCCAGGTTGCGTTGTTGTTGATCGGCAGTGTCTGGTTTTCCGTTGCCCCTGCGCTGATTGTGGCCACCCTGGCGATCCCGGTATCAAGCGCACTGCGCCTGGCCATGACCAACCGCTTCCTGAACCGGCAGCTGGATGACCTGGCCATGGGTCCGGCCATGAGTCTTCCCAAACCTTCCGTCCGTCACCCGGCCCAGCTGCTTTCCCACTTCCGCGCCCTGCTGCAGCCACGGGGCTGGCTGGTCGCCAAGGACGAAGAGGTGATCGATGCCGAAGGCCTCAGCCTGGCAGATGTACCGGAACTGACGGAAAACGGCCGCTGGCTTCACCGGAACAATGAAAGCTGGATCCGCCTGGTCCGAAACGGAACCATTTACACCATCGGCCTCAAATTACCCAACGATCTGAGCCGGGAAGCAATACAGCGATATCTGCAGCGTCTTCCACTGATGGAAGCCAGCACGGACGAGCCTCACCGGTCCCCCCGCGAAAACGTCTCCGCCAGGATTGAACGGGTGCGCAAAGCAACGCACCAGATGAACCAGATGCAACAGTTCATCCAGCGCAGTTTTGAAAGCATGCCCGATGGCATCATCGTGACCGACGAACTCGGGGTGATACGATTTGCCAACGGGCATATTGAGGAATGGTTCGGCGAGCCTACGCCCAGCCTGAGCGGCCTGCCATTGGCCCGGCTGCTTGATGGCCACGACCCCCGCGAGACGACGCCCTGGCACGAAACCGTCTCCGAAACCCTGACCCTGGCCCAGGCCAGAACCGTTGACCTTCGCCTTTCAGAGAAATCATTCCTGATTCACTTTGCCCCCTTCGCCCTGCCCGGCAGCGAACAGAATGGGATCATTGCCAACGTGTCGGACATTTCAGAACTTCGGGAGCAGCAGCGCCAGCACCGGGAGGCTATCGACTTCATCTCCCACGATGTTCGCTCGCCCCTGGTGTCTCAGCTAGCCCTGATCGAACAGCTCAAGCGGAATCATGGCCAGATCGACACCGCGCAACTGGACCAGTTGGGCATGCTGGCCCGTCGCAGTTACCATCTGGCGGAGGAGTTTGTACAGTTAGCGCGGGCAGAGCAGCTTACCGAAACCCGCTTCTATGAGTGCGAGCTCCTGAATATTGTCGAAAACGCGCGGGACAGCGTCAGCGAGCAGGCTACGGGGAAAGGCATTCAACTGGTACTGAATGGCCAGGAAGACCTCTGGCTGAAAGGTAATGCAGAACTGCTGGAGCGTGCCGTGATCAACCTGATGACCAATGCGGTTCAGTACAGCCCTAGCGGTTCCACAGTCACGATACTGGTGTTCAGCGCCGGCCATGAGGCCTGCCTGACCGTAAACGATGAGGGCGAAGGCATCGCTGACGAGGAAATGCCGCACCTGTTCAGCCGCTACCGGCGCCAGAAAAGCAGCGAGCTTTCGGGGAACCACGGCACCGGCCTGGGCCTTTCGTTCGTTAACGTGGTGGTTGAAAAGCACCGGGGCAGCATCTCGGTGGACTCCCGGCTTGGGGTGGGCTCATCATTTCAGCTGAAGCTGCCGATGATGCCGCCTCCACGTTGAAAAGCCAAAAAAAACCACCGGCGCTGCCAGTGGCTGTAAACGTTCTCGTTCTGCCTGTGCTCAACTCTGAAACTCAATTCTGAAACTCAACTCTGAAAAGTTTTACTCACCAGATCAGATGGTGGGCTCATCAGGCCGTTATCGTCTTCCGCCTGAACGCTGAAGTACCACGTGCCCTCAGAAAGACCGTCCACGGTGTATTCCATCACGTAGGCATCGTTAACGTAGATTTTCTGATCCAGATTTTCCGGATTCTGACCGTAACTGATGACGTACCCTGCCAGCTCGGCCATATTCAGGGACTCGTTGTTCTGGCGCTGTAGCGGCGCATTCCAGCTTAATGCTGCCTGCCGATCCGGGGTCTGCCCGTCAACGCTCTGGCCAGACGTACCCGATGAACCAACGGTGCCGGATGCGGCCTGGGAATCAGAGCCGCTGGAAGAACCACCGCCTCCACAACCAGTCAAAACGATTCCAATGATAAACGCGGCGATCCATGCCTTAGACACTTTAATGACGCGTTTCATAGCAGCTTTACACCAGGTTTCCGTCGAATTTGTGAAATTCTATAAAATTGACGCAAACGAAGCCGTGATCTCTGTCATTTCAATAGCTGCCTTTTCGCCATTTTTTTGACGGCGCGGCGGCTTCGCTTGGCGACTACCTGGAGCGATAACGTGCGAAGTGTTGTTTTTATTCCAGCGCTGAATCCAGGAAAACCTGAAATGATCGGCGTTTCAAAAAGACCGGGGGCTTTCGCGCAGACAAAAAAAAGCCAATCGTTTCCGACTGGCTTTTCAATAATGGTAGCGGGGGCTGGATTCGAACCAACGACCTCCGGGTTATGAGCCCGACGAGCTACCAGACTGCTCTACCCCGCATCAAACTGGTGGTTAAACGGAGTGGCTCCGATCAACGTGCGCGTATACTAAGGATTCACGTGCAGGCTGTCAATCGATATTTTCAAACAGGTCAGTGGCAAAGGAGAGAGGTTCTGCCGGTTTCCCGGCATAGAGCCCAACCGTTTCAATGGCTTCCTGGACCGGCCGGAACGACCGACGATGTTCAGGCGTTACACCGTACTGATTGAGCGCAGCCAGATGCGCAGGTGCGGGATAGCCTTTATTACCGGCGAATCCGTACTCGGGGAAGCGCTCGTCAAGCAGTTTCATTTCCCGGTCCCGGGTTACTTTTGCCAGTATGGAGGCGGCACTGATGGCCTCAACGCGGCTGTCACCCTTGATCACCGGCTCCGACGGCCAGTGCCAGTCCGGACATCGGTTTCCATCTACCAACACGTACTCGGGCGAAACCGACAGCCCTTCCACTGCCCGCTTCATGGCGAGCATTGTGGCCCAGTAAATGTTCAGCCGGTCGATTTCATCGGCCTCGCATCGACCAAGACACCAGGCAGTCGCATTTTCCAGAATCTGGTCATAAAGTGCTTCCCGACGCTTTTCTGTCAGCTTCTTGGAGTCAGCCAGCCCGGCTACGGGCCTGTCCGGATCAAGAATCACGGCAGCAGTCACAACCGCGCCGACCAGAGGACCCCGCCCGACCTCATCTACGCCGGCAAGCAGACGGCCCCGGTACCTGCAGACAAAAGGTGGCAATGGCGGCCTGGCCATCAGCGGTTGCCCCCGATCAGGTTGGCTATTGCTGAGGCGGCCTGCTCGTCTGCATTCTGTCGCAGGCTATTGTGAATCTCCGAGAATGCTTCCGTCAGACGCTGCCGTTCGCCCGTGTTCTCAAGGCGCTCCAGCACCGCTTCGCCCAGGGCCTCAGGCGTTGCGTCGTCCTGAATCAGTTCCGGCACCAGCGGCTGCCGGGCTAACAGATTGGGCAGCGCTATATAGGGCGACTTGACCATGCGCGACACTATTTTGAAACTGAGGTTGCTTAGGCGATACCCGACCACCATCGGCTTTTTGAGCAGCATGGCCTCAAGCGTTGCCGTGCCGGAGGCCAGCAGCACGACATCCGCTGCGGCCATGACTTCACGGGAACGACCCCGGACAATGGTGACCGCAAGTTTTACATCCAGCGCATCAACCAGCGCCCTGACCTGTTGCTCGCGCTCACGATTGACACAGGGAATGGCGAGCTGAAGGTCTGGCCGGCGTGACTGGATCCACCGCGCCGCCTCCAGGAACAGACCGCCCAGCCGCTCAACTTCGCCGCCGCGGCTGCCGGGCAGGATTGCCAGTACCGGCGCCTGCTCATCCAGGCCCAGGTTGCGACGCGCGGCAAGTGTGTCTGGCTCCATCGGAATCATGTCCGCCAGCGGGTGGCCGACAAAGGCTACCGGCACCTTGTGCTCTTCATAGAACCTTGCCTCAAAAGGAAACAGGGTGAGCATCAGGTCGACGGATTTGGCAATCTTGAAAATCCGGTTCTGGCGCCAGGCCCAGACTGACGGGCTGACATAGTGGGCGGTCAGCATGCCGGCATCACGGCAGCGGCGCTCAACGCCCAGGGTGAAATCCGGTGAGTCGATACCGATCACCACATCCGGGGGATTCTGCAGGAAATAGCTCATCAGGCGGGCACGAATGCTGAACAGTTCCCGCAGCCGGCCCAGCACTTCAACCAGCCCCATCACGGAAAGACGTTCCATGGGCACCAGCGAATGAAAGCCCTCGGCGACCATCTCGTCACCGCCAATACCCACAAACCGCGCCCCCGGGTATTTGCGGCGAAGGGCACGAATCAGCCCTGCGCCCAGAATGTCCCCTGAGGCTTCTCCGGCGACAATGCCAAAAACGGGCGCTCGATGTCGGTTCTGGGTCATCAGTGGCTAGCGGATAATGCCGCGGTCGGCACCACGCAGTGAATCAATCAATGGCCGGATCTCGGGGATGTCCTGACAGGTTTTTTCCAACTCTTCCACCGCCTGTGCCGTGGTCAGGCCCTGGCGGTAAATGGTTTTGTAGGCCCGGCGCAGGGACATCAGTGCGTCCTTGCTGAAACCCCGGCGTCGCAGCCCTTCCACATTCATGCCAAACGGCTTGGCTGACTGGCCGCTGGCCATGACGTAGGCGGGGATGTCTTTGAGAACAATGCTGCCACCGGCGGCCATGCTGTGAACGCCGATATTGCAGAACTGGTGCACCATGGTACCGCCGCCAAGAATGGCGTAATCGCCAATCGACACGTGGCCGGCCAGTGTTGTGGTGTTTGCCAGGATCGTGTTGTTGCCAATCACACAATCATGGGCCACGTGAACATAGGCCATGAACAGGTTGCCATTACCAATCACGGTTTCACCACGATCCTGAACGGTACCCCGGTGAATAGTGCAGTTTTCGCGGATAACGTTGTCGTCACCGATGAGCAGTGTAGTGGGCTCGCCCGCGTACTTCTTGTCCTGGCATTCTTCGCCGATGCTCGAGAACTGGAAAATACGATTGTTCCGGCCGATGGTGGTCGGGCCTTTAATCACAACGTGGGAGAGAACTTCGGTGCCCTCACCGATTTCCACGCCGGGGCCAACGTAACTCCAGGGGCCAACCGTGACTCCTTCAGCCAGCTTTGCGGAAGGATCCACGATAGCCTGGGGATGAATTCCCGACCAGTCGTTTGTTGTCATCAGCCTTCTCTCTCAGCGGTCAGTATTTCTGCCACACAGACAACTTCATCATCTACCAGGGCACGGCATTCAAACTTCCAGATTCCACGCTTACCCGTGAGAATACGAGACTCCATGAGGAGCCTGTCTCCGGGCACAACAGGACGCTTGAAGCGCACCTTACTGGAACCGGCCAGATATTGCACCAGCCCGTCTGACGGCTTGCGCCCGCCGGTCATGAAAACCAGAATACCCGAAAGTTGCGCCATCGCCTCAAGAATCAGTACGCCGGGCATGATCGGGTTATTCGGAAAGTGGCCGGCAAAGTAGGGCTCATTCAGGGAGATGTTCTTAAACCCCTTGATGAATTCACCTTTCTCAATATCGGTTACCCGGTCTACCAGCAAAAAGGGGTATCGGTGAGGCAAATACTCCTGGATTTCATCGATGTACATCATCACTTTGGGTCTCAGCCTTCCAGTTTCTTTTCCAGTTCTTTGATTCGCCGCGCCAGGCTATCGAGCTGCCGGAATCTGACTGCATTCTTGCGCCACTGCCGATTGGTGTCCGCCCCGGTGCCTGAAGAGTATACGCCAGGCTCGGTGATATCGCCGGTCACCATGGTCATGCCGGTCAGGTGAACCTGATCGGTCAGGGTCAGATGGCCGGATACGACCGACGCACCGCCGAACACGCAATGACTGCCAATGCGCGTGCTGCCGGCGATACCTACCATGCCAGCCATGGCACAGTGGTCGCCGATATTGACGTTGTGGGCAATCTGGACAAGGTTGTCCAGCTTAACGCCGTTGCCGATCACGGTATCATCAAGCGCACCCCGATCTATGGTGGTATTTGCGCCTACCTCAACGTCATCTCCCAGTATCACCCGGCCAATCTGGGCAATTCGGTGCCAGGCACCTTTCTCATTGGCAAAGCCGAAGCCGTCAGACCCCAGCACCGCACCACTAAGGATATGGCAACGTCTACCGATCACCACATCGTGAGCAAAGGTCACTCTCGGCCGTAATAGAGAGTAATCCCCCAACTGGCAACGGGCACCGATCACCGAGCCGGCGCCAACAACCACGCCCTCACCGATCACGACATCATCTTCGATCACCGCCTGGGGGCCAATACTGGCACTGTCCGGAATCCGGGCAGATGCAGATACTACCGCCGAGGGGTGAATCCCGGCTGCCGCCACCGGCGCGGGGTCAAACCGATGGCTCAGGGTTGCGTAACCAAAATAGGGGTTGTCCATGAGCACTGCAGCGCCGGTGAACTTGTCTGCCACCGAAGGCGAGATAATTACAGCTGAAGCCCTGGTGTCAGCCAGGTGACGGGCATAGGAAGGGTTCGCCAGAAAGGCGATCTGTCCTGGAGTGGCGGCTTGGAGCGTTGCCAGGCCGGTTATCTCGATGTCTGGTTCACCGCGCAATTGCGCACCAAGCTCAGCGGCAATATCGCCCAGTCGCATGGAAGACTTCACCATCACCTACTCCCCGAAGATGGATCAAGCGGAACCCTGGAACCGGGTCCCGGAAGATTAACGGTCCAGCTTTTCCAGTAGCTGTGCTGTCAGATTCATGTCCGGCTTGACGTACACCACGGCTTCGCTTGGCAGGATCATATCCAGGTCATGCTCGTCGACCAGTTCCTGAACCGCCGCATCCACGTCCGGACGGGCCTCTTCCAGAAAGCTCTGTTTGCGGTTGGCGACGGTTGAATCGAGCCTCTGTTTAAGCGCGTTGAACTGCTGCACTTTCTCCTGGAACTGCGCCGCCAGCCTGTTGCGCTCTGATTCATTCATCATGGCGCCGTCCTGTTCCAGCCGCTCCTTCAGCGCCCTGGCTTCCTCCTGGGTTTCCCGCACTTTGGCTTCTTCGCCGGAAAAATCCTGTTGCAGTTTTGCACTGAACGCCTGGGCTTCCTTGGATGAGAAAAGCGCCTGACGAAGGTCAACAACGCCGATTCTGGTCTCTGCAACAACCGGGGTTGACATCAGCAGGGCAACCAGGGTGGCCATTATGGGTAAACGCAACATATCTACTCTCCTGAAATCATACTAGACGGTATTGGCCAGAACTCTTAACCAGCCCCTTTAAAAGGTCTGTCCCAGTGAGAACTGGAATACCTGGGTATCATCACCACTTACATCGTTCAACGGCCGGGCAACACTGAAGGCCAGCGGGCCGACCGCGGTTATCCACTGGAATCCGATACCAGCGGAGGCCCGCACGTCATCCAGCGTCCACGAGAATTTCCGGTCCGCATCAAATACCTGCCCCGCATCCACAAAGAACGCGGACCTCATGGAGCGGCTATCCCCGGCAAAGGGCGTCGGGAAAATCAGTTCCAGACTGGCCTCGGTCAGGAAGCTACCACCGAACGGGTCGGGATCTGAGAAATCGTTCGGGGCGTTGGTGGCTCTAGGGCCCAGAGAGTTGGCCTCAAAGCCACGAACCGATCCATATCCGCCGGCAAAGAAATGCTCGTAGAACGGCATGATGGTGCGACCATCATAGCCATCGCCGTAGCCGATCTCCGAGCGGGCACGCACCACCCAGGTGTTATTGTCGTTCAGCGGCTGGAAGAAATCATTTTTCTGGCTCAGTTTGTAGAAGGTCAGATCACTGCCGGGCACGGCAACGTCTGCTGACACCGAAATACTGTATCCGTCGGTAGGCAGGATACCGCGGTTAAGTGTGCTTCTGCGCCAGGAACCGAACAGGAAATAATTATTGAAGTTGTTGCCTTCTTCCCGAATGAAGTCCCGGACTTCCTGTGCGGTAAATGCGCCCTCCTTGACCTTCGACAAGGTATAGCCTGCGCCGAAGTTTAGCCGGGTAATGCTGTCTGTGGGGTAACCGAAATTAACCCTGCCGCCGTATTCATCCAGCAGGAAGGAGGTAATATCCTGCTCCTCGAAGTCGGTTTCCCTGGCGAACACACTGAAACCACGGCTGACGCCATCCACGGTGTAATAGGGGTCCTGGTAGGAGAAATTTGCGCTCTTGATCGAGTCGCTGACATTGACACCAATGGACACCCGCTTACCGCTGCCGAAGAAGTTGTTCTCGGAAATATTGGCCCCGAGAATCACACCGGACGCCTGAGAAAAGCCCACTGAAGCAGACAGGCTGCCGGTTGCCTGCTCAACCACCGAATAGTTCACATCGACCAGGTCGTCTGTGCCGGGGACAGGCACGGTTTCGACGTCAACGGTTTCGAAAAAGCCCAGCCGCTCGAGCTGGGTTTTGGAATACTCAATCCGGTCTGTGGAGGCAACGGCAGATTCCATCTGGGTCATTTCCTGGCGAAGAACGTCGTCACGGGTGGACACATTGCCCTCGAAATTGATTCGGCGAACGTAAGCCCGCTTACCCGGCTCGACAAAGAAAGTAACCGACGCGGTGTTGTCATCTCCGGGTTCCGGCACGCCGTTTACAGTGGCGAAGGCGTAGCCCTCGCGACCAAGGCGGCGTGACAGCAGCTCTGAAATTGCTGTTACCCGGGACTGGGAGAACACGTCTCCCTCATCAATGAAAATCAGTTCGCGTAGCTCTGACTCCTCAACAATCAGGTCGCCCCGCAGGTTCACTTCAGAAACCGTATATTCAGGTCCCTCATTAAGGGAAATTGCAATGAAGACCTGCTTTTTATCCGGCGAAATGGACACCTGGCTGGATTCCACATTGAAGTCGATATAACCACGGTCCAGGTAATAGGAGCGAAGGGTTTCCAGGTCGCCGCTGAGGCGCTCACGGGCGTATTTGTCAGCGCTGGTGAGCGAATGCCAGAAGCTGGTGGTTTTCAACTCGAACAGGTCCAGCAGCGTGTCATCGTCAAATGCTTCGTTGCCCACAATATTGAGGTGCTGGATCGCTGCCACTTCGCCTTCATTGATCTCAAGGCTGATGGCGACCCGGTTCCGGGGCAGAGTCTCTGCCTCGGCTTCCACCCGGGCGTTGTAGCGGCCCTGGCCGATGTAGGACCGCAGGATTTCGAGTTCAAGCCGTTCCAGGGTTGCCCGCCGGAACACCTGCCCTTCTTCGAGACCTGCGCTCGAAAGTGCATCCATCAACATGGGGGTTTCAATGTTCTTGTTGCCTTCGATCTCAATCGAGGTGATGGAAGGGCGTTCGGTGACGGTCAGGATCAACACACTGTTATCGCGGCTGGCTTCAATATCGGTAAAAAGGCCGGTGCGAAAAAGGTCCTTGATGGCACCGGCTAGTTGCAGTTGATCAACACGCTCGCCGATGGAGACAGGAAACGCAGAAAACACAGTACCGGCAGATACCCGCTGCAAACCCTCCACCTCGATATCCGAAACGGTGAATTCTTCTGCCAGTGCCGGTGTTACGGTTATGAGGGCTGCCAATAGGCCGACTGCTAAACTCTGAAGAGAAGGTCTCATTCAATCAATTCGCCTGTTGATGCGCATAAAGGGTCCGCAATTCTCACAACCGCATCAGGTCATTGTAAAGTGCAAACACCATTAAAGTGAGGATCATTGCCATTCCAATCCGTAATCCGAAGGCCTGAGCCTGCTCAGACAGCGGCTTTCTGCGAATGGCTTCGATGGTGTAATAAACGATGTGCCCACCATCCAGAACCGGAACGGGCAGCAGGTTGAGCACGCCAAGGCTAACGCTCAGATAGGCCAGGAACCGGATAAAATCCTCAAACCCGGAGCTGACGCTGGCCTCGGCAATACGGGCGATGGTGATGGGGCCGCTGAGATTCGTGGGCGACAGCAGCCCTGTCACCATCTTCTTGATGGCAACCAGGGTCAGACGGGTATCGGCCCAGGTTTCCGAAATCGCCTGGGGAACGGCCGCGAAAGGCCCGTAGCGGGTATCGCGTAGGAACTCGTCGGGCCAGGTCACTTCCTTGACACCCGCACCAATAAACCCGGTGACGGTTCCGTTTTCGCCCTCGCGGGCAGCCGGCCTTACCTCAATGTTCATAGCCTGACCATCACGGACGATGCCCAGGGTGATGGTTTCTTCAGGCGCCTGCTGAATCGCCTCAACCAGCGTAAACCAGTTCGACACAGGTTCGCCGTTGACAGCCTCCACCCGGTCACCCACCTTCAGGCCGGCGGCCTGCGCACGGCCATCGGCGACTATTTCACCGAGAACCGGCGGCACATCGGGCCGCCAGGGAGACAGCCCGAATTCCGCCAGAGGGTTGGGCGTGTCGTCGCTCAGGCCCCAGCCGTCCAGGGTGCCGGAAACCTGCCCCCGGTTACCGCTGGCAGACACACCGAACGCAATGGAGCCGTACTCGCCGGTGCGCTCGAGTATTCGCATGTTGATATCACGCCATGACGCCACCTGATGCCCGTCGACGGAATGAATCTCCATGCCTGATTCCAGACCCACCCTCTGGGCAACGCTGCCCTGCTCTACGTCACCCACAATGGGCGCCACTGTGGTGAAGCCAACCACACTGAGCAACCAGTAGGCGAAAATGGCAAATAGGAAATTGGCAATCGGCCCCGCCGACGCAATAGCAATGCGTTTCGACGGCGACTTGGCATTGAACGACTGGTTTTTAAGCTCTTCCGGGACGGGCCCTTCCCGCTCGTCCAGCATCTTGACGTAACCGCCGAGAGGAATCGCCGCGACCGCAAACTCGGTGCCGTGGCGGTCATACCAGGAAAACAGTGGTTTACCGAAACCCACGGAAAATCGCAGTACCTTTACACCGCAACGGCGGGCAACCCAGAAATGGCCGTATTCGTGCAGTGTCACCAATATGCCGAGGGTCAACAGCAGGGCCAGGACGGTTTCAACTATCTGCATAGTGATCTCGATTCCGATTAATCAGCGACATCCGTTCCCGCGCGACCCGGCGGGCTTCAGCGTCTTTTTCAAAGATGGTATCAAAGCTGTCAGCGTTTACCGTGGCAACCCTTGCAAGGGTCTGCTCAATGATAACGGCGATATCCGCGAAGCACAGCTTACCATCCAGAAAGGCCGAAACGGCTTCTTCATTGGCCGCATTCAGGACCGCCGGCGCCGTCCCGCCTGAACGGAAAGCTTCGGCCGCCAGCCGCAGACAGGGGAACCGTTCAAGATCCGGTCGCTCAAAATGGAAAGAGCCAATCTGGAACAGATCCAGCGGGGCGACGCCTGCATCGATGCGCTCGGGCCAGGCCAGACCATTAGCGATGGGCGTGCGCATGTCAGGGCTTCCCAGCTGCGCCAGAACGGATCCATCGGCATACTCCACCATCGAGTGAATGATGCTTTCAGGATGCACGTGCACTTCGATGGCGTCCGGGGTGGTATTGAACAGCCAGCAGGCTTCGATCAACTCCAGTCCTTTGTTCATCAGCGTTGCAGAGTCCACCGAAATTTTCTGGCCCATGGTCCAGTTAGGGTGCGAGCAGGCTTCAGCCGGCAGAACATCGCGCAGCGATTCGGCAGAAAAGGTTCTGAAAGGCCCGCCAGAGGCCGTGAGCAGGATACGGGTAATGCCAGCGCCACGGGTGTCGCGAATCCGCTCCGGGGGCATGCACTGGAAGATGGCATTGTGCTCACTGTCGATGGGCAAAAGTTCAGCACCCGCCTGGGCAACGGCATCCATGAACAGCTGCCCTGACATGACCAGCGCTTCCTTGTTGGCCAGCAATACCCGTTTACCCGCCCGAACCGCCGCCAGGGTTGGCAGCAGACCGGCAGCGCCAACAATCGCGGCCATGACCGTGTCGCTTTCAGGGTCGCTGGCGACCCCGCAAAGACCTTCTTCACCAGACAAAACCTGAATGGCAGGCAGATCGGAGAGCTGGTCTGACAGCGCATCGGCGCTGGCCTGGTCAGCCATTACCGCATAGAGCGGCCTGAATTCCCGGCAAAGGCCCGCCATACTGTCCACGCTGGTGCTGGCAGTAAGAGCATGAACACCAAAGCGGTCGGGATGACGACGAATCACATCGAGGGTGTTCAGGCCAATTGAGCCAGTGGCTCCGAGAATAGTGACGCTACGCTTCATGAAATTACCAGTGCCCGGCTGTCAGCCATCCCAGTTGGGTGATAATCAGCGCGAAAACCGGTATCGCCGCGGTCAGGCTGTCAATTCGGTCCATGATACCACCGTGGCCCGGCAGAAGATGGCTGCTGTCTTTTATGCCCCGGAACCGTTTCAGCATGCTTTCCATCAGATCACCCACCACAGAGATGCCACCCGTAATCAGGCTCGCGAGAATGAGTAGCACAATGTCCCCGGCGCTGGCCTGGGCAAGAAATCCGATCAACAGCGCAAACACTGCCACCGCAACCAGCCCGCCCCAGACGCCCGCCCAGGATTTGCCCGGGCTGACCCGTGGCGCCAGCTTGGCCTTGCCAAAGGCCCGGCCGGCGAAGTAGGCGCCAATATCCGCTACCCAGACAATACAGAATACGTACAGGATCAGTAGCAGGTTGTTCGCGCTGTCACCAAACTGGAACCCCCCGGTTCGGAGATGATTCAGGCCCACCCACGCCGGCACCAGAACAAACAGACCCATGATGGCCCTTGCAGTGCAACTGCCCCAGCGGCCTGAACCAGCCGGGTAACCGCGAATCAGCAGAAAACACACAACCCACCACAGTAGCGCCGCCCAGAGTACAACGGTTGCCGGCACTTCCAGCATGCCAAACAGAATCGCCGCCGTTGCCAGGGCAAAACCAATGCGCCCCAGTGGCTGGGTAACACCAGCCATGTTCGCCCACTCCCAGGCACCGATGGTAATAATCACGCCGGTAAACAGGGCAAAGCCCAGCGGCGGCAGAAAGAAAATACCGCCAATGACAATGGGCGCCAGGATCAGCGCAGTGATGATTCGAGTTTTAAGCACAGTCTTGATCGCTTTGTTGTCGTTATTGTTCGGAGGCCGGGGCAGCAATTTGATCATCCGTCTGCCCGAAACGCCGTTTGCGACCAGCGTAGGCCTTTAACGCCAGCTCCATTTCAGACTCCTGGAAATCCGGCCAGAACACCGGCGAAAAATACAGCTCGGTATAGGCAAGGTGCCAGAGCATGAAGTTACTGATGCGCTGTTCCCCAGCGGTGCGGATCATCAGGTCGGGCATGGGAAGATCACCGATAGACAAGTGCTGCTGGATCAGATCGTCAGTGATATCAGAGGGTTCCAGCTCTCCGGCCTGGACCTTTCGGGCGACCGCCTGGCTGGCCTGGGTGATGTCCCAGTGGCCGCCATAGTTGGCGGCAATCACCAGGGTCATCTGGGTATTATGCCGGGTCAGCTCTTCGGCCTTGAACATGTGCGACTGAAGGTTGTCGCTGAATGCCGTCCGGTCACCGATTATTTTCAGGCGGATGTTGTTGCGATGAAGTTTCTTGACTTCACGCTCCAACGCAAACAGGAACAGCCGCATCAGGGCAGTCACTTCGTCTTCCGGCCGCCGCCAGTTCTCACTGGAAAAGGCGAACAGCGTCAGCACCTCTACCCCCTGACGGGCACAGGTCTCAACCACCGACCTGACTGCTTTGACGCCGGCTTTATGGCCGGACACACCCGCCAGCTTGTGAGATTTCGCCCATCGGTTGTTGCCGTCCATGATGATGGCCACATGTCTGGGCTGGCTTCCTGCCGATAACGGAATCTCTGCGGAAACGCTTGCGGTCATGCAATCCCCTGCGCTGGATTATTGACTTGTAAAGAGGGCTGATCAAACAGCCATCAGGTCCTCTTCCTTGGCCTTCAGCAGCTTTTCGACTTCGGCAATGTAGCGGTCCGTCAGCTTCTGGATCGCTTCCTCGCCGTTGCGTTCTTCGTCTTCATTGATTTCTTTTTCTTTCAGCAGCTCTTTCAGCATGCTGTTGGCATCCCGGCGTGCATTGCGAACCGAAACCCGGCCATGCTCGGCATCAGCCTTGGCCTGCTTGACCATTTCCTTGCGGGTTTCCTCGGTCAGCATCGGCATCGGGATGCGGATCACCTCACCGTTGTTGGACGGGTTCAGGCCCAGGTCCGCCATCATGATGGCTTTCTCGATTTTCGGCAGCAGCGGCTTTTCCCAGGGGGCAACGGCCAGTGTGCGGTTGTCTTCCACGTTCACGCTGGCCACCTGCTTCAACGGAGTATCCTGGCCGTAGTAGTCCACGAGCACGCTATCCAGAATGGAAGGATGGGCGCGGCCGGTACGAATCTTGTTAAAAGCCGAATTCAGAGACTCAAGGCTCTTTTTCATTTTCTTTTCTGCTTCGGATTTGATGTCGTCAATCACTTCAGTATCCTCAAATTCATTGGTCAGAAATTACCCATTCCCGGGTACTATTCAATCAGCGTGCCTTCGGTCTCGCCGGTTACGATCCGGGTCAGAGCGCCCGGCCGGTTCATGTCGAAAACCCGCAATGGCATGCTGTGGTCCCGGGCCAGACAAATGGCCGTCAGATCCATCACGCCCAGTTTCTTGTCCAGCACTTCATCGTAGGTCAGGCGCTCGTACTTCACCGCCGTCGGATCCTTGTAAGGGTCGGCTGAATATACGCCGTCTACCTTGGTGGCCTTGAGCACCGCGTCCGCTTCAATTTCGATGCCCCGCAGGCAGGCTGCTGAATCCGTGGTAAAGAACGGGTTGCCAGTGCCCGCACAGAAAATCACCACATCGCCATCTTTCAGATCGCGTACCGCACGGCGGCGATCGTAGTGCTCAACAATACCACTCATGGGAATAGCAGACATAACGCGGGTGCGAATATTCGAACGCTCGAGTGCGTCGCGCATCGCCAGACCGTTCATCACGGTGGCCAGCATGCCCATATGGTCGCCGGTTACCCGGTCCATTCCGGCCGCATTCAGGGCGGCGCCACGGAACAGGTTTCCGCCGCCGACCACCAGGCCAACCTGTACACCAATACCGATCAGTGAACCAATATCCAGCGCCATGCGATCGAGCACTTTCGGGTCGATACCGAAATCGTGGTCCCCCATCAGGGCTTCACCGCTGAGCTTCAGCAGCACTCGCTTGTATCTGGGCTGGGTGTTGGACGACTTCGGCATGGCGATCCCCTCTTTCTTTTAAGTCTGGCTTTTATAAGCCCGGCAGGCCGGACATTTCAGGCTTGTATCTGACATACTCCTCGCAAAAGGGGTATCTCAGATACAAGCCCGCCACGAAAGCCGGAATGCTCCAACTGACGTGGCAGACTTTATTGGCACCCGGGACAGGGCCCGGACGCCCGCTCGAAAGGATCAGGCCTTGCTGGTGCCGGCTGCCGCAGCAACCTCGGCAGCGAAGTCCACTGCTTCCCTCTCGATACCTTCGCCGACTTCCAGACGCACAAAGCTGACCAGATCGCCGCCCTGACCCTTGATGAGCTGACCTACGGTCTGCTCAGGGTTCTTGACGAACGGCTGCTCAACCAGGCTGTTCTCAGCCAGGAACTTCTTGATGCGACCACCCATCATCTTCTCGACGATTTCGGCGGGCTTGCCTTCCATGTCCGGCTGGGCCTTGATCACATTCTTTTCTTTTTCAAGCTCTTCAGCAGGCATGTCTTCTGGCTTGCCTACGCGCGGGTTAACCGCAGCAACGTGCATGGCAACGTCACGGGCGGTTTCCGCATCGCCGGCGCTCAACGCGACAACGGAAGCAATCTTGTTGTTGCTGTGAACATATCCGCCAACCACAGGGCCTTCTACGCGGATGATACGACGAACGGTGATGTTCTCACCGATCTTCTGAACCAGCGCTTCACGCTTGCCTTCCAGTTCGCCGGCCATCAGGCTTTCAACATCCGTCACGCCTTTGCTGAAAGCAACATCAAGCAGTTCGTTGGCAAAGTTCATGAAGTTGTCGTCACGGGCGACGAAGTCGGTTTCGGAGTTCACTTCCAGAATGTAGGCGACGGTGTTGTCGTCAGACACACGAATCAGTGAAACGCCTTCCGCAGCCGTACGGCCTGCTTTCTTGGCTGCCTTCAGGCCGGATGACTTGCGCAGCTCTTCAATTGCCGCGTCAACACTTCCTTCAGCTTCAACCAGTGCTTTCTTGCACTCCATCATGCCAAGGCCGGTACGCTCACGCAGTTCTTTGACCATTGCAGCAGTAATTGCAGCCATGTTCATTCCTCTTAACTGTTACACATTCGAATAGGTCGATTACTCAGCTGCCGGGGCAGCACCTTCCGCGTCTTCGCTGACTTCAACAAACTCGTCAGCGCCGCCGGCTGTCTGTGAAGCTTCAAGACAGGTGTCAGCAATCGCCTTAACGTAAATCTGGATAGCGCGAATAGCGTCGTCGTTACCGGGAATCACGTAATCGACGCCGTCCGGGTCGCTGTTGGTATCAACAACGCCAATAACCGGAATACCAAGCTTGTTGGCTTCCTTGATGGCGATCCGCTCGTGATCAACGTCGATAACGAACATTGCGTCAGGCAGGCCGCCCATATCCTTGATACCGCCGATGGATCGCTCAAGGCGGTCCATTTCACGGGTGCGGTCCAGGGCTTCTTTCTTGGTCAGCTTGTCAAAGGTGCCGTCCTGACTCTGCACTTCCAGATCACGGTAGCGACGGATCGACTGACGGATGGTCTTGTAGTTGGTCAGCATGCCGCCAAGCCAGCGATGGTTCACATAAGGCTGGTTCGAACGAATAGCTTCTTCCTTGATGATCTTGGCGGCGGCGCGCTTGGTGCCGACGAACAGGATCTTGTTCTTGCTGCTGGCGAGATTATGCACAAAGTTCAGTGCATCGTTCATCGCAGGAACAGTCTGTTCAAGGTTGATGATATGAATCTTGTTACGGGCGCCGAAGATGAACTTCGACATTTTCGGGTTCCAGTAGCGTGTCTGGTGACCGAAGTGAGCGCCTGCCTTTAGCAGGTCACGCATATTTACCTGAGCCATGATAGTTACCTTTTTAGCTTCGGGTTAGTCCTCCACGCGTCCGATTGACCCAACCAGGCTTCGTTTAAACTCTGGAGAGCAACAGAAGCAGGCACCCTGGGACAACGTGCTGACGCGTGTGCGAATTTGCCGGAATCGTTTCCAGCGGGCGCGTTTATACCATAAATCAGACACCGGGTTCCATTAATTTATCGGCCCCGACCGCCTGTTTACCGGGCCCTTCCTTGTACCCCGCCCCACTCCCCCTTAAAATGGCGCTCTGGTTTTAATCAACGGGAAACCCAATGACGGTAACGATCAAGACTCCGGAAGAAATCGAAAAGATGCGTGTTGCCGGCAAGCTGGCGGCCGATGTACTCGAAATGATCGGCGAGCACGTTCAGCCCGGCGTCAGCACCGAGAAGCTGGATGCCATCTGCCACGATTACATTGTGAACGAGCAGAAATGTATTCCGGCGCCCCTTAACTACAAAGGTTTCCCTAAATCCGTCTGCACCTCGGTCAACCATGTGGTGTGCCACGGCATCCCCACCGAAAAGAAAATCCTGAAAGAGGGCGACATCCTTAATATTGATGTCACTGTCATCAAGGATGGCTACCACGGCGACACCAGCAAGATGTTTATCGTAGGCAAGCCCAAACCCGGCTCAGAACGGCTGATCCAGATTACCCAGGAATGCCTATATAAAGGCATCGAGCTAGTACGGCCCGGCGCCCAATTGGGGGATATCGGGCACGTTATCCAGCAGCACGCCGAGAAGCACCGCTACTCTGTGGTGCGTGATTATTGCGGCCACGGTATCGGCAAGGTATTCCACGAAGAGCCCCAGGTGATGCATTACGGCAAACCAGGGACCGGTATGGAGCTAAAGGAAGGTATGATTTTCACCATTGAGCCCATGATCAACCAGGGTAAGTACCACACCAAGCTGCTGCCCGACGGCTGGACCGTTGTTACCAAGGACCACAAGCTCTCGGCCCAGTGGGAACACACCATTCTGGTCACTGCGGACGGGCACGAAGTGCTGACGCGCCGCCCGGATGAGTCTTTCTAGGTGGACCTGAGCGCCCTCGAAACCCGAATCAGCCAGGACACATCTCCGGTACCCGCTGCCCGCGAACTTCTCAAAGCACGGTATACGGAAGACGCCGAAGCGTTCCGGAAGATTGCCACCGAAGAGCTGGACATCCGCGCTCTGGTCCGCTCCCGTTCCCATACGGTTGATCGGGTTCTGTCGCTGATCTGGAACCGCTACAGCTTTGCCAGCTCTCCGGACATTTCCCTGGTTGCCGTAGGCGGTTATGGCCGTGGCGAGCTACATCCCCACTCCGATATTGACCTGCTGATTCTCACCCGCAATGGCATAGAAGAATCCTGGCAAGAGGATCTCGGTGGTTTCGTCACGCTGCTGTGGGACCTGAAACTGGACATCGGCCACAGCGTTCGCAGCATTGAAGAAAGCATGGCGTCAGCCCGAGAGGACGTCACCATTCTGACCAACCTGCTAGAAACCCGCACTATTGCTGGCCCCGACGATCTGAGAGCCGAGCTCAGCGAAAAAGTCTACTCGGACGAAGTCAGCAGCGACATCGATTATTTCGTGGCCAAGCGCGAAGAGCAGAAGCGTCGACACAAAAAATACGGCGATACCGAGTACAACCTGGAGCCCAACGTCAAGGGCTCACCGGGCGCGCTGCGAGACATCCAGACCATCGGCTGGATTACCAAACGGCATTTTGGCCTGCAGAACATCGCCGACCTGACCCGCTTCAGCATCCTGACCGAGGAAGAACACCAGATTCTGCTGCAGGGAGAAACCTTTCTCTGGCAGATCCGGTATGGCCTGCAGTTGATTGCCGACCGCAACGAGAACCGGCTGCTGTTTGACCACCAGCGGGCCCTGGCACAGATGCTCGGCTACAAGGATCAGGGCAAGCGCCTGGGCGTCGAGCTGATGATGCAGTCCTACTATCGTACGGTTCTGGCACTGGCCGAGCTCACCGACGTGATCCTGCAGTATTACGATGAAGCGATCATTGGCGCCGGTGATGAGGATGACGTCCTGCCCCTGAACAAACGTTTCCAGATCCGCAACTTCTATATAGAAGCCGTCAATAATCAGGTCTTCGCCTACTCTCCCTACGCCATCATGGAAATTTTCGTGCTGATGGCGCAGCATCCGGAAATCAAAGGCATAAGGGCGACCACCATCCGCTCTCTGCGGGCCCATCGCCACCTGATTGATGATGCCTTCCGGTCCGACCTGGCGGTGACCTCTCTGTTCATGGAACTGTTGCGAACCCCCCATGAACTGGACCAGACCCTGTCGGCGATGAAGAAATACAACGTGCTTGGCCGCTACCTGCCCGAGTTCGGCCAGATCATCGGCCAGATGCAGCACGACCTGTTTCACATCTATACCGTTGACGCCCACACCATGCGGGTCATCCGCAACATGGTACAACTGGACAGCATCGAACTGCGGAACGATTACCCGCTCGCGTCCCGCCTGATTCATCATCTTCCGAAGCTGGAAACCCTTTACATCGCCGGCCTTTACCACGACATCGCCAAAGGCCGCGGTGGTGACCACTCGGAACTGGGCGCTATTGATGTGGAAGCTTTCTGCCAGCGCCATCACCTCAGCGACCGGGACACCCAGCTGGCGTCCTGGCTGGTGGAAAATCACCTGTTGATGTCGATGACCGCCCAGCGCAAGGACATATCCGACCCGGATATCATTTTTGCTTTTGCCCAGTCCGTACCCAGCCAGGTGCACCTGGACTACCTGTATGTACTGACGGTATGCGACATCAGCGCCACCAACCCGAAACTCTGGAACACCTGGCGGGCTTCGCTGTTGCGCCAGCTGTATATCGAGGCCAAGCGGGCGCTGCGCCGCAATTCCCAGACTCCGGTGGACCGCCACGAATGGGTACGCGCTACCCAGTCTGAAGCGCGGGAAATCCTGCACGCGCAGAACATGACCGACGAGCAGATCGACGGCATCTGGGAAACCATGGACGAAGACTACTTCCTCCAGGATTCCACCGTGGATATCGCCTGGCAGACCGCTGCGATCATCCGCCATGGCGGCGACCCCGACCCGCTGGTGATGATCCGGGATACCCGTGGCGGACCGACTGATGGCTATTCCCAGATCATCATCTACATGCACGACCGCATAGACCTGTTTGCAGCGACCACTGCGGTGCTGGAACAGCTCAATCTGAACATCGTCGACGCCCGCATCAGCTCCAGCGACGGCCCCTACTCTGTCAGCTCCTATATTGTTCTGGATGAAAAACACAAACCCCTGGGCATTGACCCGGCCCGAAAAGACCGCGTCCGCCAGCGGCTGATCGAGGAACTGGACGATCCCGATGATTACCCGGACATCATCCATCGCCGCACACCGCGCCAACTGAAGCATTTCGCCTTCCCGACGGAGGTGACGTTCTATAACGACACGGTAAACCAGCGCACGGTGATGGAAGTGATCACCCCGGACCGCCCCGGCCTGTTGGCAAGGGTCGGCCAGGTTTTGCTGGAACACCGGGTAAGACTGACCAACGCCAAGATCGCAACGCTTGGTGAACGGGTGGAGGACGTGTTCTTCGTTACGGATGAGTACGGCGAACCAATCCATGACCCTGAAGCCTGCCGTTCCCTGCAGCGGGATCTGTGCACAACCCTGGACGACCTGACATGAACCCTGATCTGGACCGACTGCACCCCTACCCGTTCGAGAAACTAAGCAGCCTGAAAGCAGGCATCCGGGTGCCCGGGCATTTGCGCTCCATTTCCCTGGGGATTGGCGAACCCAAGCATCCGTCACCGGATTTTGTGAAACAGGTAATCGCAGACAACCTCGACAAGCTGGCCAATTACCCCAGCACCCGAGGCATCGATGAATTGCGCCAGGCCATTGCCGACTGGGCCACGCGGCGATTTTCACTGACGCCCGGAACACTGACGCCGGAACATCACATCGTGCCGGTCAACGGCACCCGCGAAGGCATTTTCTCACTGGTACAGTCCGTAGTGGACAGCAGCAGGCCGGCAACGGTGGTGAGTCCCAATCCGTTCTATCAGGTTTACGAAGGCGCCGCGTTTCTGGCAGGCGCAACACCCCACTACCTGGCCTGCGATGCCGCCCACGATTTCATTCCGGACTTTGACCGGGTGCCAACCTCCGTGTGGGAGGATTGCCAGGTGCTGTTCCTCTGCTCCCCTGGCAACCCCAGTGGATCGGTGATGCCCCGGAAAACCCTGGCACGAGTGATTGAACTGGCTGACCGATACGATTTCATCGTGGCCTCTGACGAGTGCTATTCCGAGCTCTACCCCGATGAAAACAACCCGCCTGAAGGTCTGCTACAGACCTGCGCCGCCATCGGTCGAGATGATTTCGCCCGGTGCATCGTGTTCCACAGCCTGTCCAAACGCAGCAATCTGCCGGGCCTGCGGTCAGGATTCGTGGCCGGGGATGCAAGCGTTCTGGCGGGGTTCCTGAAATACCGCACCTACCACGGCTGCGCCATGCCGATTCACAACCAGCTGGCCAGTATCGCTGCCTGGCAGGATGAAGATCACGTTCGGGAAAACCGTGCGGCCTACCGGGCCAAATTCGAGGCCGTTGTGCCCATTCTGCGCGAAGTCATGGACGTGGATTTTCCCGATGCCGGTTTCTACCTCTGGCCGGAAACGCCGTTTGACGACGAAACCTTCGCCCGGGAATTGTCCGCGCAGCAAAACGTTCACGTTTTGCCCGGCCGCTACCTGTCCCGCACAGTAGATGGCCACAACCCCGGTGAGAACCGGGTGCGCATGGCACTGGTTGCCCCGGTTGACGAGTGCGTTGAGGCGGCAAAGCGAATCGTTACTTTTGTGAGGAATTACCAACCGTGAAAATCTTTGGCATCCGCAACTGCGATACCGTCAAGAAAGCCCGTAAATGGCTCGACGACGCCGGCATCGATTACCAGTTTCATGATTTCAAGAAGGATGGCCTGAGCCCGGACACCCTGACGCAGTGGGAGAAATCCCTGGGCTGGGAAGCCCTGGTGAACAGGCGCGGCACTACCTGGAGAAAACTGCCCGAGCAGGTTCGTGATAATATCAGCGCCAGCACGGCCCATGAACTGATGCTGGACAACCCATCGCTGATCAAGCGGCCGGTGGTCGAGACCAGCGGCGGCGTCAGCGTCGGTTTCAACGCAGATGACTGGGCCAGCCAGTTCAAACACTAACTTTCAACATTAATCATTCAGGAGCACATCAATGAGTTTTGCATTCGGCATCGGTATCGGCACCCAGAATAACAAGGGCGAGTGGCTGGAAGTCTTCTATCAGCTGCCGGTGATTACCCCGGATAATGGCCTCATCGAAGTGGCTCGCAACGTTCTGGGCTACCAGGGCGGCAACCAGGCGATTGCAGTAAAGCCTGAACAGCTCAAATCCCTGGCCGACGGCCTGCGGCAGATCGGTCAGATGGAGCAGTCCACGCTGGCTGCCAAAGCGGCGGACAGCAAACGACCGGTCGTGGTCACCCTGCTGGACACCGACGACACCGCATCGAGCACACCAGAGGTGTACCTGAAGCTGCACCTGATCTCCAGCCGCCAGGCACGGCCCCACGAACTCAAGCTAGACGGGATCTTCGGCCTGTTGCCGAATCTGGCCTGGACCAACGAAGGCGCGGTGGATCTGAACGAACTGCCGGACCGCCAGCTCAAGGCCCGCATTGAAGGCCGCACCCTTGAAGTCAAGTCAGTGGACAAGTTCCCGCAGATGACGGACTACGTGGTTCCCAAAGGCGTCCGCATTGCCGATACCGCTCGCGTTCGACTGGGCGCCTATGTCGGCGAAGGCACCACCGTCATGCATGAAGGCTTTATCAACTTCAACGCCGGCACCGAAGGCAAGAGCATGATCGAAGGCCGGATTTCAGCCGGTGTAATGATTGGTGAAGGCTCTGATCTTGGCGGCGGTTGCTCCACCATGGGCACCTTGTCTGGTGGCGGCAATATCATTATTTCGGTGGGTGAGAACTGCCTGATCGGCGCCAATGCCGGTATCGGCATTCCGCTGGGTGATCGCTGCAAGGTGGAAGCCGGCCTTTACATTACCGCTGGCACCAAAGTCGCGCTGCTGGACGAAAACAACGAACTGGTAGAAGTTGTGAAAGCCCGGGACCTGGCCAGCAAAACCGACCTGCTGTTCCGCCGCAACAGCCAGACCGGCGCGGTAGAATGCAAATCCCACAAGACCGCCATCGAGCTGAATGAAGAACTCCATGCCAACAACTGATTCAGCCCAGCGCTCTGCCACACTGGACCTGGCCGTCGATCTGATTCGGCGTCCTTCGGTCACCCCTGACGATGCCGGCTGTCAGCAGTTGATGATGTCACGCCTTGAAGCCCTGGGCTTCAAGGGTGAGTCCATGCGCTTTGACGACACCGATAACCTCTGGGCCCGCAAGGGCTCGGACGGCCCGGTGCTGGCGTTTGCCGGACATACCGATGTAGTGCCGACCGGGCCGGAGAAAAACTGGGTGCACCCGCCTTTTTCCGGCGAGATTGATCAGGACGGCTACCTGCACGGTCGTGGCGCAGCAGACATGAAAGGCAGCCTGGCCGCCTTCGTCACCGCCTGCGAGCGGTTCGTGAAGCAGCACCCGAATCACCGGGGTTCCATTGCCCTGCTGATTACCAGCGACGAGGAGGGCCCGGCCAAAAACGGCACGGTGAAAGTGGTTGAGACCCTGGAAGCCAGGAACGAGAAAATCGACTGGTGCCTGATCGGCGAGCCCTCCAGCACTGACCGCGTTGGCGACGTGATCAAGAACGGTCGGCGGGGTTCACTGCATGGCTACCTGACCGTGCACGGCATTCAGGGCCATGTCGCCTATCCGCACCTGGCAGAGAATCCGGTTCATACCGTGGCACCGGCGCTGGACGCGCTGGCGAACGAGTTCTGGGATCATGGCAACGACTTCTTCCCGCCCACCACCTTCCAGATCACAAAGATCGAGGCCGGCACCGGCAGTAACGTGATCCCGGGGGAATGCCTGGTGCATTTCAATTTCCGTTATTGCACCGAAAACACCGCCGAAAGCCTGGAAGAGCGGGTAGTCGCCATCCTAGACCGACACAAGCTGAAATACGATCTGCAATGGAATCTCAGCGGGCGGCCGTTTCTGACCGACAGCGGCGCCCTGGTGTCTGCGGCCCAGAACGCCATTCGCACCATAACCGGCGAGGAAACCGAGCTTTCCACGTCAGGCGGAACGTCGGACGGCCGCTTTATTGCGCCCACCGGCGCCCAGGTTCTGGAACTGGGCCCGCGCAATGCCACCATCCACAAGGTCAACGAATGCGTGAGAGCCGCTGACCTGGATATCCTGTCTGAGATGTACGAGCAGATTCTGGTGGAACTGCTGGCCTGATATCAATAATGAGGCGGAGGCGCCTCGTCTTCTTCCTTGCGGATATTTGAGGATGACACTTCCTTGAGCTGGTTGTTCAGGTGCTTTTTGGCTTCCCAGAGCTCACGGATATCCAGCTCCTGCCGAGCCACCTGTTCGCTCAGGGTATTGATCAGGTCATCCTGAAAGGCAACCCGTGTTTCAAGCTCGTCCAGCCGCCGGGCCAGTTCACCGGAACTATCGCGGCGGCTGTTTGCGTTATTCGCTGTGCTCATGCTCACCATGCTTGGTCAGCGCCTCCCGTTATCTGGTATCATTCCGCCTTTATTCGCCCCCGGTATTCGCTTCGGGCGAATTTCACCACCGGATACACGAGTTTACCCGAGATCCGGTTCTTTATCGTCAGTGTTACAAGAATGGAGAAAAAGTAGTCCATGCGAAATCCAGCAAAAGCGATCGTTCTCGCCCTTTTGGTCGCTATCCCGTCACCGTTTATCCTTGGCTTTCTGTTGGTGACCTTCACCCCGGAACTTTTCCAGATTCTGTCAGCATCCGGAACCAGCGAACTGGCCAATAACACCACGTTCGTTCTTGGCAGTGGCCAGGGCATTGCAGCCTATATTCTGTCCGTCATCCTGTTTGCTCTCGCGGGCTTCTGTACCGTTGCTCTGGCTGCCAAGCCACCCTCCAAGATGAATACCGGTAATACCGGCGCCAGTGCAAAACGGGCGCCCGCCAAAGCCGCGCCGCGTCAATCGAAGCCCCGCCAGCAGGACTTTGACGACCAGGGCCATGACGATACCGGCCCCGAAGGCAATGAAGAAGGCACTGTCAAGTGGTTCAATGTGAAGAAAGGTTTTGGCTTTATCGTTCGTGACAGCGGCGACGAAATTTTCGTGCATTTCCGGGCTATTCGTGGCCAGGGACGCCGCGTTCTACGCCAGGGCCAGCTCGTACGGTTTGACGTAGTGGATGCCGATAAAGGCCTTCAGGCAGACAACGTGTCTATTCTGGAAGACTGATAGCGATCGTTCTGAACCATCGGAACACACTGAAAGAGGCAGCGAACAGCTGCCTTTTTCAGTTCCAGACCGCCAGTTGCTCACCGCGCTGATCAATGCGCCACCAGCGTTCATCTTCCACCGGCTCACCTTCTTTCCAATCGCCGGGGCTGCAACGAATCTCAGTGGCCAGGGCCTGCCAGGCACTGCGACCACACTCCAGATCCGAATCCCAGGGCAATTCCGCCCCTTCAATGATGAGAGATGCATAGCGTTTACCGCCCGCCTGCGGGTAGATGGTCGCCCTGATATCACACCCGTTATAGGCTGCCCGCGCCCTGATTGGCCTCACGCCCTGGACCAACTCCTCGCCGGGCAGATCCAGCTGATCAAGATGGCTGCCAAGCCACTGCCTGACAGCCAGAAGATCAAGATCACGAATATAGATTTCAAGGTCACGCAAGCCCAAACTCTCCGGTCTGATTTTTATCGATCCTATATTGGCCTGACCGGCTACTGGCTGCAACCCGGCGATCCAGCTCTGCCTGAAGGTCGGCGGTTTTAAGAATCCTCAGCGAGCCCTGGCGTTCCCGTTCACGCCAGCGCGCCTCACAGGCATGCTGCCGGGCGTCTATCACCTCAACGGAACACTCAAATCCGTCAATGGCCTGGTGCCGGGCGAGCGCCAGTAACGATTGCCGGCGCAACGAGTCCGCCTGCCCGGCAAGCGCTGCGGCCTCCATCGGGCCACGCTCGGCGAACAGATGCAGACGGGCGGCAGCAGATTCCAGCCAGTTCAGCATGGCCCCCGGTGACGCAACCGATGGTTGCCGGTTTGCAGCTGCGTATTCCACCAGCCCCGGTGCCAGTTCAATACGCCAGCGCTTTTCAATGATTGGCTGATGAGCCGTCAGAATTGCCTGCTTCTGGCTGATGCTGCACGGCGGCATATTGAATGCCTGAAGAGACCGGCCAAGTATCTGCTGCAACTGCTCAACGGCTTTGTCGCTGGCTGGTGAATCCGGGCCGACCAGCAGCACAGACCCGGTAAAACCGGTCACCAATTCACGCGCGACACTGAATTCCGAGGACATGAACGTGATCAGATCTGCCGGCGAGACATTATCCAGCACCAATGTGGGCATGACTGACTGTTCACTGGCCAGCACCTCTGCCTCGCGGCGGAGATTAACCTCAACGGCACCTCCCGGAAGTGCAGAGACCAGGGACCTGAGCAGGCTGCTTTTGCCGCTGCCACGCTCACCCCGGATCCATACCAGGGCCGGTGGATTTGCCGACAGCCGAACGCTGAGGTCATCAACCAGTTGCAACCAGCGGGCATCGGCCATGACCACCGGACGGTCGTCATCAGAGCTACCCGCGTGGCCGTCGCCCATCGGATCTGTCATGGCCACGGGCCAATGGCTGACCGCTTCCAGAACGGCAACGTAGGCTTTTTCCTGCAGCCGGTCTGAGCTTTGAATCAGTGTCTGCAGAAGTTCGGGCCATTCCAGCCACACTGCGCCGGTCACTTCCCGGGCCCTATCCAACCAGTACACCAGCTGGGAAGACAGCAGATTGTCGCTGGCCACCTCAGTCACAATGGGTTGTTCGCACTGGATGGTCCGGGTCAGTTCGTCCAGGTCAACGCCCTGGCGCTGAAGAAAACGGCACAGCTCGGGAATGTCGTCGAGCATGGCCAACAGCAGGTCTTCCAGGGTAACTGCATGCCCTCCGCGGCGGGTTACCCGGGCACGGGCATTCTGCAGAGCAGTCTGACAGTCGGGACTGAGGCATCCTTGCCAGTCTTCCATGAACATCTCCCTGTTCGTTTCGGGGTCTGGGTCAGACCCGGTTGTAGGTGTCCTCGAAGCGCACAATGTCGTCCTCGCCCAGATAACTTCCGGTCTGGACTTCAATCAGTTCCAGCGGAATAACGCCTGGATTGGTCAGGCGATGGGTCACACCAAGAGGAATGTACGTGGACTGGTCTTCCGTCAGCAGCAGAACTTCGTCGCCCCGGTTCACGGTGGCGGTGCCCTTCACGACCACCCAGTGCTCGGCGCGATGATGGTGCTTCTGCAGCGACAAGGAAGCCCCCGGCTTGACCGTAATCCGCTTGACCTGGAAACGCTCTCCGGTTGCGACACCCTCATAGGTCCCCCAGGGACGATGGACCTTTTTGTGGAAACGGTGCTCGGAACGGCCCTGGGCTTTCACCTGGGACACCAGCTTTTTCACATCCTGAACCCGGGACCGGTCGGCGACCAGCACCACATCGTCAGTTTCCACAATCACATGATCGGTCAGGCCCAGAGCCGCAATCAGACGACCTTCGGAATGAATGTAGGAGCCGGAAACGTCTTCGGTGATCACATCCCCTCGGCAGACATTGTCGTTTTCATCGTGCGGCTGGATGTCCCAGAGCGCAGACCAGGACCCGACATCTGACCAGCCGGCATCGAGCGGCACCACCACGGCATCACGGGTTTTTTCCATGACTGCGTAGTCGATGGAGTCATCCGGGCACTGTTTGAAGGCATCGGCACCGACGCGGGTGAAGTCCATGTCCGCCTTGCGCTGGCTCCAGGCTTCGCGGCATGCAGCCATCATTGCGGGCTGCTGGCGCTCCAGTTCTTCAATGTAACGATCGGCGCGGAACAGGAACATACCGCTGTTCCACAGGTAACCACCCTCGCTGAGGTAACGCTCGGCGGTGGCCTGATCCGGCTTTTCCACAAACGCCGCCACATCCTGATAGGTGCCATGGGATTCACCGGATTTGATATAGCCATAGCCGGTATGAGGTGCATCAGGAATAATGCCAAAGGTCACCAGTTTGCCCGCCCGCGCAGCTTTGGAACCCTCAGCGGTGGCCTGGCGAAATGCGTCGTTGTTTTTAAGCACGTGGTCAGAGGGCATGACCAGCAACAGTTCTTCCGGATTCTCTTCCGCGGCTGCCAGCGCCGCCAGGGCAATGGCCGGGGCGGTGTTGCGGCCCACCGGCTCAAGGATGATTCCCGCTGTGCGCTCCGGAGCCTGGGCCTGCAAGTGGGCGGCAACAACAAAACGGTGCTCCTCGTTGGTAATCGCCAGTACCCGCACCTGCTCATCAAGCTGGAGGCCACGATCAATGGTCTCTGCCAGCAGCGAGTCGTCTGACACAACCGGCAAAAACTGCTTCGGGAAAGCTTCACGGGAAAGCGGCCACAGTCGTGTGCCTGAGCCACCTGAGAGAATCACTGCCAGCATGAATCATCCTTGGTCTGAATTTGTCGGAATTTTACCTTAAAGCCCGCGGTAATGTCCCGCCAGGGCTGATTAAATCCCGTATGCTAGGGCAATGAACCAGTATTCTGATGACCTCAACCATAGCCAGTACCGGGTACCCGCTGTTCGCCATCTGGCCTGGATGTGCCAGGCGCCGCAGCTTATGTCACCGTCCCATAGGTTTATCCTGGCGCCACACCTGCCCGCTGACCTGGCCACACGGCTCAGCGCCTGGGATGCAGACCCGGAAAAAGGACCGGACCTGCTCACTGAGACGCCCCCGCGGCGCCTGGGGCAATATTTTGAAAGCCTCTACGAGTGCCTGCTGAAAGACCTGCTGGGCTGGGAGATCCTGCTGAGGAATCAGGCCGTCAGGGCTGACGGCCTCACTCTGGGCGAACTGGATTTCATAGTGCGCAATCCCGCCAATCAGCAGGTGGAACACCACGAGGTCGCTGTGAAATTCTATCTTGGCTTTGCCGGCGCAGAGCAGACACCACCATTGTGGTATGGCCCGAACGCCAGGGACCGGCTGGATCTCAAGTCGGCAAAACTGACCGAACAACAGAGTCGGCTGACGGAAAAGCCGCAAACCAGAGCGCTTCTTCACTCGATGGCGATTCCGACGCCATCCCGTTCCAGGATCTTCATGCCGGGATATCTGTTCTACCCGGCGGGCCAGGCGCTTCCGCCGCCCGCAACGATGCCGGCGGAGCATCTGCGGGGCGAATGGCTTTACATCAGCGAGCTCGACCGTATGACGGCTTCGGCCAGCTTACCGGACGCCCTTAGGGGGCAGTGGGCTCCACTGATGAAACCACACTGGCTGGGGTTGTGGCAGCAGGACATCGAGCCAGAACAGCAGTCCGTTGAAAACGCCCTGGAGATGGTGCGTTCGAAGGCAATTCCACGGCTGTTTGCGGTGCTTGAACCTGTTTCAGGAGAGCACGTCTGGAGGGAGACCTGCCGGTTTTTCGTGGTACCCGACAGTTGGCCAATCGACTGACAGCCGTTTCAAGCGCCGTCTTCCGCAGCTTCCAGTTCCACCCGGTTACGGCCACCTTCCTTGCCCCGGTAAAGCGCACGATCTGCACGGTTAATGGCCGCATTCAGGTCGTCGTCAGGGCGGTATTCGCTGACTCCAGCACTGACCGTAAGCTCAAGGACGTCACCACCCGGGGTCGTCCACTGATTGCCCAGCAATCCTTTGCGGATTCGCTCCGCGCCGACACTGGCTTCATCAATCGTGGTATCCGGCAGAATCGCAAGAAACTCCTCCCCACCCCAACGAGCTACAAGATCCTGCGCCCGCAGCTGTTCCTGGATTACCCTGGCCACCTCCTGTAGCACGAAGTCCCCGGCCTCATGACCATACTGGTCGTTGATCGTCTTGAAGTGGTCAATGTCCAGCACGATGAACGATACCGGATGGCCGCTTCGCTCAAAGCGCGCCAGTTCTTTCTTGGCCAGATAGGTCATGTGCCGGCGGTTAAACAGCCGGGTCAGTGGGTCGGTGGTCGCCATCTGCTGAAGTTTCCGATGCGCCGATGACACATTGCGCAGATAGAAGAACGACAGATAGGCGAACATCGAGAACACCACCGTCAGATTGAACAGGTTCAGCGCCAACAGCGCCTCGGACGCTATGGGCTGCAGCGGCTCAAAGAACCAGGTCATCAGGTACAGGCCAACATAGTAGCCCCACAACACCGTAAACGCCGGCACAGAATGCTTTAAAGGCATACTGACAAACAGCGCAGGAATGAACAGCATCAGGTAGTAATGGAAACCGGCATCCCAGCCGATCATAGAAATACCGATAGCGGCATGAAGTATGACTTCTGCCCAGATCAGACCCACCGCCAGCACATTGAGCTTGCGCCCCAGTGCCCAGTAAGCCACGGCATACATGGTGATGCTGACCACATTAACCCAGGCCAGAATCGGCGAACCCAGGTAATGAAAAATGAAAAAGAAGGCCACATCCACCGAGGCGGCTATCTGACAACAGCGTTTTGCCACCTGCCAGAAGCGGGGCTTGCGGTCCCTGGCAGTTTCCCTGGCGGATTCACTTCCAGCCTGACTCATACAACGGTTACTCTTCGATGAAACACTACTGAAAATACGCTGAAAAACGAGAACTTGCCTGCCAGAAACGTAAAATGATGAAAACTCTGTGTCCCAATTTGTTACCGGAGTTGTGGCAGAATGTAGCCACCTTATAAAACTGCGACAGGTTTTCAATCATGGATGACCAGAGCCAATTCCGACTATTGACCCAGCGGCGCTTTCTGCCCTTCTTTCTGACCCAGTTCTCCGGGGCGTTCAACGACAATCTGTTCAAGCAGACCCTGCTGCTTTTGATTACCTACACGGCCGGTAGCCTTGCAGGCCTGTCCATCGACATTGTCGTTAACATAGCTGCCTTTCTGTTCATCCTGCCATTTTTCCTGTTTTCCGGACTTGCCGGGCAGATGGCCGACAAGTACGAGAAATCCGGTTTTATCCGTTGGGTGAAACTGGCGGAAATCGTGATCATGGCCGTCGCTGCCGTGGGGCTCTGGCATCAATGGTACGAACTGCTGCTTTTGCTGCTGTTCCTGATGGGCACGCAATCCACCTTTTTTGGCCCGGTGAAATACGCCATCCTGCCCCAGGTGCTGGAAGACGACGAACTGGTGGGCGGCAACGCCCTGGTGGAAATGGGCACCTTCGTTGCCATTCTGGTGGGCACCATAGCGGCCGGCTTGTTGATGGGACTGAACGAACCCCACAAACTGGCCGCTTTTGGCGCATTAGGTATCGCCATTCTTGGTTACCTGGCCGCCCGCAGGATTCCGAAAACCGGTACCACCCATGCCGGCGTCAGGATCGGCCTGAACCCTTTCAGGGAAACCTGGAAGCTAATGAGGCTGGCAGCCGAGAATTACTCGGTGCTGCTGTGCATCATGGCCATTTCCTGGTTCTGGTTCCTGGGCGCCGCCTACCTGACGCAGTTCCCCAATTTCGCAAAGACTGACCTGATGGGCGACGAAACCGTTGTCACCCTGCTGCTGGCCATTTTCACCATCGGCATTGCCCTGGGCTCCATGGCCTGCGAGCGGCTTTCAGGGCACCGCATTGAACTGGGCATCGTTCCTATTGGCTCAATCGGACTCAGCCTGTTTGGTCTGGACCTGTATCTGAGCATGCCTGCCAACCCCTCACCTTCCAACTGGCTGTCCATCCTCCAGGACGCAGAATACCGGCGTGTTGCCATCGACCTGCTGGGCATCGGCTTCTTCGGCGGGCTGTTTATCGTTCCACTCTATGCCTTCGTGCAGAAAGAAACGCCGGAAGAGCACCGGGCTCGGGTTATTGCCGCACTGAACGTTTTCAACGCCCTGTTCATGGTAGTCAGTGCCATTATGGGCGTGATCATGCTGGGCGTGATCGGCCTCAGCATTCCGGAGTTTTTCCTGGTGCTGTCGATCATGAATCTGATCGTCGCCGGATTTGTATACCAGCAACTGCCGGAGTTCGCCCTGCGCTTTATCGTATGGATTCTGTCCCATACCATTTACCGCGTGAAACATCAGGGGTTGCGCCAAATTCCGGATGAGGGCCCAGTACTGCTGGTTTGCAACCACGTGACCTACATGGATGCGCTGATCATTGCCGGGGCGGTACGCCGGCCGATACGGTTCGTCATGGACCATCATATCTTCAGAACGCCTTTGCTGGGCGGACTCTTCAGAATGGCCCGCGCCATTCCCATTGGTTCAAAAAACACCGTGCCTGACATCTACAATGCCGCCTTTGAACGAATCGATGAGGAGCTCAAGGCTGGAAACGTGGTGTGCATCTTCCCTGAAGGCCGGCTCACCAGCGACGGCGAGATTGCAGCATTCCGAGCGGGTGTCGACATTATTCTTGAAAGGCGGCCCGTGCCGGTGGTGCCCATGGCCCTGCGCGGCCTGTGGGGAAGCTTCTTCAGCCATTGCGGCGGCCCGGCGATGAGGCACTTCCCGAAGCGCTTTTGGTCACGCATCGAGCTGCTGGCTGAACCGCCCGTGCCGCCAGAAGATGCCAATGCGGCCATGCTGGAAATACGGGTCAAGGATCTGCGGGGCCATAGCCGGTAGCGCCCGGACCAACCATGGGGTCAGACCCCGCGACATTTTGCCTGACAGAATGCACTGGGGTCTGACCCCATCAGGGGATTTGCAGCAGAACCTTGCCGATGTTCTTGTTGTCGGCGACGTGTGCCATGGCGGCGTCTGCTTCTTCAATGGGCCAGGACTGGTCAATCACCGGTTCGATCTGGCGGGCACTCAGCAGGGGCCATACGTGTTTGAACAGGGCCGTCATGACTGCCCCCTTGTCTGCGACCGTGCGCGAACGCAGGGTTGAACCAATCAGGCGCTGGCGTTTGACCAGCATGATACCCAGATCCACTTCTGCCATCCGGCCGCCCAGAATACCAATCAGAACGATCCGCCCATCCACGTTCAGCACTTTCTGATCATCGGCAATGTAGCTACCGCCTACCGGGTCCAGCACCATGTCTACGCCGCCCCAGCCGGTAACCGCTTCCACGAAAGAACCCTTGCTGCGGGTCCAGCTGCCTGACGCGCCCAGGCGCTTGCAGATTTCCAGCTTGTCGTCGTCCCCGGCTGTCGCAAACACTGGGTTGCCCAGCGCCGTAGCCAACTGAATGACCGCGGTGCCCAGGCCGCTGGCCGCGGCGTGCACCAGTACTTTCTCGCCTGGTTTCAACTGGGCTTCGTGATACAGATTCAGCCAGGCGGTAGCGAAAACCTCCGGAATCGCCGCCGCTTCCCGCAGGCCATAGCCCTTTGGAACAGGCAGCACCTGAACCGCAGGAACCACCACCTGCGTGGCATAGCCACCACCCGTTAGAAGCGCGCAGACTTCATCGCCGGGGCTGAAGCTGGTCACGCCTTTGCCCACGCTGGCGACAGTGCCGCTGACCTCAAGGCCAAGAATGTCAGACGCACCGGGCGGCGGTGGGTACACGCCAGCCCTTTGCATCAGGTCGGCGCGGTTGACGGCCGTCCAGGCGATATCAATGGCCACATGATTTTCCGGCACTTCCGTGACTGGCTCGCAGTCTTCCCAGATCAGTGATTGCCCCTTGACCCTGATGGCTTTTGGCATCTGCACATTTCCCCCGCGTTTAGATGTCTTGATCATGATTCAGTAATGTCTGAATTTCTTGGTGATAGAGTTTCTTCAGATAGCTCAGGCGCCACTTTTCCGGCGCTGAGCTTTCAACTGCCGGTGATGATTTCAGCATCCGTATCAGTGTATGCGCTGCAGCCCGGGATTCTGCCGCTGGATCATCCTCTAGGCTGGCATAACACTGATTAGCCGGCACGTATTCCCGGTACGCCAGGCGATCCGGCGCCAGGGCCACACAGCCGGAAGCCATGGCTTCCAGCACCGACAGGCCCTGAAAATCATGCAATGCCGTCGAAACCACCACATCGGCCTGGGCCAGCAGGCGGTCGTAATCTGCCCGATCCTGCAGGAAACCCCAGTTCTGAATCTGCCCATGATAACGCTGGCGGATTTGATCAAAGGCACCCGGCGATTGACGGAACTGCTCCCCCACCACGCTCAGCCGGAAATCCTGCCCCATATCCCCCAGCGCGTCCAGCAGCAATAGGAGACGGTCCGGTGATTTATCGTATTCCCAGCGGTGGTTCCACAAAAGGTGCGGGCAATCGGTGTTCAGTTGCCGGCAACCCGGTTCAAAAAGCCGGTCTTCGATGGGCACGGGCAAGACCGTAGATTTGTCAGCCAGCCTTGCAATCAGACCGTCCGGCAGGCCATCCGGCATCCGGTCAAGAAACGCCCGCGCGCCTTCGAGGAAACTGTCCCGGTTCCAGGCGCTGTTAAACGCCACCCGGTCTGCGGCAATGGCGCTGTAAAGGTTCACCATCTGCGGATCAACGCTGGCATGCTGCTTCCCGGAGTCCGGGTAGGCAAACTGGTTTTCGTGCATGTACAGCAGCGAGGGCGTGTGGCAAAGATGGGGTTGAAAGCTTTTCAGGGTCGCCAGATCCACCATGGAAGTGGCAACCAACAGATCCGAAGGTTCCTGCAGTGCGGGTTCATTCAACCAGGTCAGCGCGTTGCCGCGAATGCGCCAGCGGAAGAACCGGGGCGGCAGCGCCAGCACCTCCCACCTGAAATCCGGCTGACTGGCCACCAGTTGCTTCCGCCAGCGCTGGTGACTGCCAGCGTCGTAGGCGGATAACAGCAGAATTCGGGGCTTGTCTGAATCGGGCATGGCCGCATTCTGACACTAATCCCGGTTGGACAACCACACACTTTGGTAAGGTTTCAGGGTAATGCTGCCGGAAAGGTCGTTGACTGCCATGCCGGAAATCAGATCCTGCCAGTGGTCCGTGCCAATCAGGTTGATCTCCGCCAGCGACACCTCCTGGGTTTCGCTGGTGATGTTGTGAATACAGAAAATGGACTGGTCACGTCGCATGCTCTGGCGCCAGAACCCGAACAGCTGCAACCCGAGATGCAGGGTGAACTGGGTAGCGTTTGGATGAAAAGCCGGCTGCCTGCGGCGAATGGCAATCAACCGCTTGAGTTCATTGAACACCCTGTGATGATGATTCTGCGGGTCCGCCAGCTGGGTTTCCAGGCGATCTATCTGGCACTGGGCCCGGTTGATGGAGCGGAAACGCCCAGTGTTTTCCATCCGGTCGTAATCGTTTTCAGTGCCCAGCAGGCTGTGAATGTAGAAGGCCGGAATACCCTCAAGCGCCAGCATCACTGTGTGAGCGCAGATGAAGCGTTGCATTTGCCAATGGTCAGCACCTTTTTCGGCGGTGCCTTTTAGCGCATCAAACAGCGCGATGTTCATTTCATAGGGCTGATCCTTGCCATCCGGGGTACGGCGGTAAGACACCTTGCCGCCGAAAGATTCCATGGTGTTGATCAGCCGCTGTTTTTCGTCCTCATCCAGCAGGCCGTCGGTCGGCCGCAACCCCACCCCGTCGTGGGAGGCAATGAAATTCAGGTAGGTGGTGCCCATCTGCGCCGGCGGCATGCTCATGAGCCAGGTTTTCAGATGTCGGCAGTTGCCGGTGACCAGAGTATTGATCAGCAGCGGCGGCAGAGAAAAATTATAGATAACGTGGGCTTCATTGGCGTTGCCCAGGTAGGTCAGGTTCTCCCGATTGGGCACGTTGGTTTCGGTAATGACAACGCACTCGGGCGTGTGGTGTTCAATCAGCAACCGCAGAATCTTGATCAGCTCGTGGGTCTGCTGCAGGTGGATCGAGGGCGTGCCCACTTCCTTCCAGAGGAACGCCACTGCGTCCATCCGGAAATAGGTGATCCCCCGTTCCAGGTAATAGCGGATAATGCCGACAAACTCATTCAGCACCTCCGGGTTGGCAAAGTTCAGGTCTACCTGATCTTCGCTGAAGGTACACCAGACATACCGCTCGCCGTCTTCCGTCTGCACCGCATTCAGCAGCGGCGAGGTTCTGGGTCTGACCACCGCGCTCAGATCATCGCCTGGCCTGGCTTCAAAGAAATAGTCTTTACCCGGATCGATCCGCTTTTTGAAATTCTCGAACCAGCGGCTCCGCGCCGACATATGATTGATCACCAGATCGGACATCACCTTGTAACGCCTGGCGATGGCCTCAACGTCTTCCCAGTCGCCGTGGGATTCATTCACCGCGAGGTAGTCCATCACCGAAAAGCCATCATCGGAGCTGTAGGGGAAAAACGGCAGCAGATGGACCACAGACACGGTATCGCTCAGGCAGTCGTCCAGGAACCGCAGCAGGGTTTTCAGTGGCTTCTCGCCCGCTGACTGCACCGTATCCGCGTAGGTGATCAGCATGACGTCCGATTCGTCCCAGTTGTTCTGGTGCGCCGGTGGCGCAGCGGCATCATCCGCCAGCCCCATGGTCTCCAGCAGGCGGGCCGCCAGTGCCGGGGCATCCAGCTCGGGATAAACCACGCCCAGCATGGTCGCCAGCTTGTGATGAAGGGGGCGGGTCACGGGCGGGAAAACTCCTCGTTATCCAGTTCCACCGCTTCCATCAACTGTTCCTTGATATCCGGAATGGCACTGGTCACCCGGTTCCAGCTGGGAATGAACGGTGTGTCCATGGGGTTATCCAGAAAATAGGCCCCGGCCAGCATCACGTTCTGGGCAAACAGTTCCACCGCTTTCTCTTCCTTATGGCGATCAAAATCCAGACCGTTGATGACGGCATCGCTCTGATAGGTCTCGATGAAATCCAGGGCAATCCGGTAATACGTGGCCTTGATGGTGCGGAACTTCTCGTTGGAAAAAATCTCGCCATTAGTGGCCAGCTTTCGGAACAGTGCCTTGCTGATGTCCGTGCTCATCTTCGAAAGGCCTTTGCTGGCGTCCTCCTCAGACAGGTCCTGGTGCTTGTGATCGTAGGTGTCGGCAATGTCCACCTGGCACAGGCGGTTGGTGGCGTAGTTGCGCTTCATTTCCGACAGCACCCCGACTTCCAGCCCCCAGTCGCTGGGAATACGCAGATCGTTGATCACATCGGTGCGAAACGAGAATTCGCCGGCCAGTGGGTAGCGGAAGCTGTCCAGGTAATCCAGATAATCGTTGGGGCCGGCGACTTTTTTGAGCGCGCGAATCAGCGGGGTGACCAATAACCGGCTGACCCGCCCGTTCATGTTGCCTTCTGCTACCCGGGCGTAATACCCCTTGCAGAACATGTAATTGAAACCGGGGTTGGCCACCGGGTAGATCAGCCTGGCGACCAGGTCCCGGCTATAGGTCAGGATGTCACAGTCGTGCAAGGCCACGGCTTTGCTGCGGCCACTGGCCAGGATATAACCGAAGCAGTACCAGACGTTGCGCCCCTTCCCCATTTCCGTGGGAGCCAGGTTCTGATCCCGCAACTGTTTGTCCAGCGCCCGAAGCCTTGGCCCGTCGTTCCAGAGCACCCGCACGTGCTGGGGCAGCTCCGAGAAATATTCCAGGGCATGGCGGTACTGAGCTTCATCGGCCCGGTCCAGACCGATCACGATCTGCTCCAGGTAGGGCACCTTGGCCAGTTCGCTGACAATATTTTTAAGCGCCGGCCCTTCCAGTTCAGAGTAGAGGGAAGGCAGCACCAGCGACATGGGCCGCTCCTTGCGAAAGCCCATCAATTCCTTTTCCAGATCTTCCACAGGCCGGCGAACCAGGTTGTGAAGGGTCGTGATTATTCCGTTCTGGTAAAAGTCGCCCATGGTGGCGCTCCTGTTGGGTTAAGGCCTGATCAGTAGCCGTATTCGATCAGCAGGTTCAGCACGCATTCATTCCAGCCCGCCGGCCCCGGCTTGAGCGACCGGATGGCGCGGCTCTGGGACGGCAGCACCACGCTGTCTGAGTGCACACCCCGAACAATCACCGCGATATCCGCCTCTTCCAGCATGTGCTGGTCGTTAGGGCTGTCGCCCAGCGCAATCGCAATCATTCGGCCTGCCGGATCCTGCTCCTTGTATTTCTTCAGCAAAAACCGGACCCCATCGGCTTTATCGAAATTTCCCATGGCGTGAAGAAAGCGCCCGCCCTGGACCAGACGGCAGTTTTCCGCTTCCAGTTTCTGACGGAATGCGGCCAGCGATTCTTCATCCCCGTGCCACAGCAGCGGCTCGGTCGCGACTCTGTCCCGTGCCAGTTCCGCTTCTGCTTCAGACAGGCGGGAGTGCTTTGAAATCTCAGCAGGAGACATATCCGCAAATCCGGAGAACTCAAAGCCCTCCTCCCGTAGCCTGGCCAGCAACGCCAGCACATCGGCTCTGGGTGCCCCAAAACGTTTCACCTGCTCATCCGACGCCCCAAAACAGTTCGCCGGTATCACCACCGCTGCACCATTTTCGACAATGAACGGTGCCTGATTCCCCATCTGTTCACGCACCTTGCGGATTTCGCTGATGGTTTTACTGGAATTCAGCACCACCGGAATCTCTGATGCCGCAAGCCTCTCCATCGCCGATCTGGCGGGGGACCAGTCGTAGTTGTCGTGGTCCAGAAGCGTGCCATCCAAATCGGAAAATATGATCAGACGGGGCTTGGGCATAACCGTATCCTCTATTGACGCTGACGGATCAGCGGTTCGCTATAACTGTGATCATCACCAACATAAACCACCGCATCCGCACGGGCGGGCATTTCGGCGAGGCAGGCGCGGGTAATCCGCTCGTAATGCATGATGAAACGGGCAATCTGATCATTGGACATCAAACGGCTGGACTGTGGGCCGCCCTGTTCTGGTGCAACGCTGGTTTTCTGTTTCAGTTTCTGTTCCTGGAGCGTGCGCCACTCCAGAACGGACTCCATGGACGGAGCCTTCAGCATGATCAGACAGTCAATCTGCCCGAAGAATGTCGAATACTCGCCTTTAAGACACTGGTTGACGTAACGCCGCCAGGCACCATCGGTGTCTTCCTGTTGTTCCAGAACGTTGATCGGTTCAGCAAGGGATTCCCCGCTGGCCTCCGGCAGGGCGCCAACGCACCAGCCTTCAAGCAGCACCACCTCTGCCCGGCCTTTGAATACAGGCCAGCTTGCCCGGGGCGCGCGGTCGTCCCGGGCTTTTTCAAAAGCGGGAATCGGTGTGTCGGAATCCGCGCTGGCAGAAATGAGCCGGTCGATCAGCTGCTGACCCAAAGCCAGATCATGGGTGCCGGGCACGCCACGGGTCAGCAACAGGGGATGCTGTTCCGCCGCCAGGGTTTCACGCTCGGCTCGGGTGAGATACAGATCGTCAATGGAAAAGCTGGCTGTCGGCACGTTATACAGAACCGTCAGCAGCTCCTTCAGAAACAGGGTCAGCGTAGACTTGCCAGTACCCTGGGCGCCGTTGACGCCGACAATGACCGGCCGCTGACGGTCCCCCCGAAGGCTCTGGATGTGCTGCGCCAAGGGCAGAATAACCTTGCGAACAATGTCCCCGTAGGACGCCGGCAGGGATTCCTGCTCAATTAATCGGTGAATAATGCTGGTGAGATCGGGCGTTGCCACGTCGGTTTCCCCGGTTTTTAGTGTTTGCTGGCCTCAGGACATAATCACTGAGGCTGCAGGTTCTATACCAATAGCAGTATAGGTTGCTGATTTGGCGTTTGTCGCACCCGCTGCAAATCTGGGAGACTAAAGGCCTATTCGCCTTGCCCTGAGCCAGATATGACTGACCAGAAGATAGAAATTGAACACCGATACCTTGAGCTGCCCGACAGCTTTTACACCCGGGTAAAACCGTCGCCACTGAAAGAAGGCCGGATCGTGTGTTTCAACGCGCCCCTGGCACAAGCGATGGGCTTCCAGGCAACCGACCCCTCCGACTGGGCAGGCGTTGGTTCAGGAACCGAGCTTCTGGAAGGTATGGATCCGGTGGCCATGAAATACACCGGCCATCAGTTCGGAGTGTACAACCCGGAACTGGGTGACGGCCGCGGCCTTCTGCTTTGGGAAACCGTCGGCCCGGATGGCCGCCGCTGGGACTGGCACCTGAAAGGCGCGGGCATGACCCCCTATTCCCGCTTCGGCGACGGACGGGCGGTATTGCGTTCCACCATTCGCGAATACCTGTGCAGCGAAGCCATGGCAGGCCTGGGCATTCCCACTACCCGCGCACTCTTTATGGTGAGTGCCAGAGACCCGGTGCGCCGGGAATCCATCGAAACCGCCGCCACCCTGTTGCGCGTGACCCAGAGCCATATCCGCTTCGGGCACTTCGAATTTGCCGCCCATCATCACGGTGAGAAGGCGCTGCGCTCACTGCTGGAACATGTTATTGGGTTGCACTACCCGGAACTGGCGGAATTGCCAGAGCAGGAACGCTACCAGCGCTGGTACCAGGAAACCGTGGAACGCACCGCCCGCCTGATTGCCGACTGGCAGGCCGTGGGCTTCTGCCACGGGGTAATGAACAGCGACAACATGTCCATCATTGGCGAAACCTTTGACTATGGCCCCTTCGCCTTCCTGGACGATTTCGACGCCGGTTACATCTGCAACCACACCGACCAGGGCGGGCGCTACGCCTACAACCGCCAACCCAACGTCGGCTTTGTGAACTGCCAGTACCTGGCCAACGCTCTGGTGCCGGTCATGAATGAGGACGACGTGCGCCGCGGCCTGCGCAACTATGAAATCGCCTACAACCAGCGCTTTCTGCAGACTATGCGTAACAAGTTGGGTCTGGCGAAAGAATCCGAAACAGATCTCAGTTTGATCATGGACACCTTCAGCATGCTCCATGAACACAGTATCGACTACACCCTGTTTTTCCGGGGGCTTTCCAGCCTTTCTGCAAACGGCAGGGCATCCGTGCGGAATCTGTTCGTGGACCGCAGCGTGGCAGACGAATGGCTGTCCCGTTATCAGGAACGGTTAGAGGAAGAAGAAGTCTCCGATGAAAAACGTGAAGCCGGGATGCGGGCCGTAAACCCCAAGTACATCCTGAGAAACTACCTGGCCCAAAAGGTAATTATGGAAGCCCAGAATGGCGACTATGAGCCCATGGAGAGACTGCTGGCGGTGCTGACACGGCCATTCGACGAACAGCCGGAAAACGAGGAATTCGCAGCGCCTCCCCCGGATTGGGGGAAGCACCTGAACATCAGTTGCTCTTCCTGAGCTGGTTTAGACCGCCTTGGCAGCAATGATCTTGTCGTGCCACTCAACCGGTCCAGTCTGGTGAACCGACGAGCCTCTTGAGTCCACGGCCACGGTGACCGGCATGTCTTCCACCTCGAATTCGTAGATGGCCTCCATACCCAGTTCCTCGAACGCCACTACGTCGGCTTTCTTGATGGCTTTGGACACCAGGTAAGCCGAGCCACCCACCGCCATCAGATAGACAGCGCCGAATTCGCGAATCGCATCAATAGCCACCTGACCGCGCTCTGCCTTGCCGATCATCCCGGTCAGGCCGGTTTTTTCCAGCATGGTGCGGGTAAACTTGTCCATCCGCGTGGCGGTGGTGGGGCCAGCGGGGCCAACGACTTCTTCACGCACCGGATCCACCGGGCCCACGTAGTAGATGAAGCGACCTTTCAGATCCACTGGCAGCTCTTCACCGCGCTCGATCATATCCACCATCTTTTTGTGCGCAGCGTCGCGGCCGGTCAGCATCTTGCCAGACAGCAGCACGGTTTCACCCGGCTTCCAGTCTTTCACGTCTTCCGGGGTCACCGTATCCAGGTTGACCCGGCGCACGCTGTCACCCACTTCCCAGGTGATTTCCGGCCAGTCGTCCAGGCTCGGCGGGGTCTGCAGGGATGGGCCGGAGCCATCCAGCACAAAGTGCGCGTGGCGGGTGGCGGCGCAGTTGGGGATGATCGCCACCGGCTTGTTGGCGGCGTGAGTGGGATAGTCCTTGACCTTCACATCCAGAACGGTCGTCAGGCCACCCAGGCCCTGGGCGCCGATGCCCAGATCGTTCACCTTCTCGAACAGCTCAAGGCGCAGCTCTTCCGCACGATTGGACGCGCCACGGGCCTGAAGATCATGAATATCAATCGGGTCCAGCAGGGATTCCTTTGCCAGTTCCATCGCCTTTTCAGCCGTACCGCCAACACCAATACCCAGCATCCCCGGCGGACACCAGCCGGCGCCCATCTGAGGTACCATCTTCAGCACCCAGTCCACCACCGAATCCGACGGGTTCAGCATCGCAAACTTGGATTTGGCTTCCGAACCACCGCCCTTGGCCGCCACGTGAACGTCGACGGTGTTGCCCGGCACAATCTTGTAATGGATGATCGCCGGGGTGTTGTCCTTGGTGTTCGTGCGCTTGCCGTCCGGGTCTGCAAGGATAGAGGCGCGAAGCACGTTATCCGGGTGCATGTAGGCACGGCGCACGCCCTCGTTGATGATGTCGTCCAACGCCATGTCGGCATCCCACTGCACGTCCATACCCACCGACACGAATACCGTCACAATGCCGGTGTCCTGGCACAGCGGCCGCTTGCCCTGAGCGCACATACGCGAGTTGATCAGGATCTGCGCCATGGCGTCTTTCGCCGCCTGGGACTCTTCCCTTAAATAGGCTTCATGAACCCCCTGAATGAAATCTTTGGGGTGATAGTAGGAAATGAACTGCAGCGCATCCGCTACACTCTCAATCAGGTCATCCTGACGGATTACAGTGGTCATAGGCGTCTCATCAGTGTTGGTTGTTCGGAGGGCATCAAAATTTGCCAAAGTTTAACAGAAAACACCGCAACGAGGCAGGCGCCCCCCAGAGGCTCTGCTAGTATGAAACACTCGACAAACGTCTAACAGCCAACTAACTTCCACTGAGACTCACAGACAAATAATCGGCAGAGCCAGATGGCCAGAATCACACTTTAGAGCGATCAACTGTTGCTTTACTGCCGCTATAGTCATAGCAATGAAAATTGGCCTGACGTGACGGCCAGATGTTCAGACAAACCAATCAACAAGCAGAAAAGCGACTGACAAAAGGTTTACCGCACTAGCCGGCCCTGTCAGCCGCGGAATATAACGACACAACAACAGGAAAAGGTTCCACCCATGTATAAGAAAACGCTACTAAGCCTTGCCGTGGCCTCTTCAATGACTTTGACGGGCTGTATTGGTGGTACAGAGAGTGGGGACGATGAGCCCGCAGGTAATAACCCGAATGCTGCGGGTGAGACCTGGCCAATTTTTAATCCGGCGGCCGGAACACTGCCTATTCCCAGTGATTTGAATTTCGATTCCACGCAGGCTGACGGAACCTTCGGTGTGCCGGACTCCTCTCCGCCCGTCACAACTGCGTTAAATGAACTGAGCGGTAATTCCACCGTCGCTCCCGCGGTTATTCAAACGAACGGCCAACTGGATGCATCGACCGTCATTTATGGGCAATCCGTGTTCTTGATCGAACTCGCTTATCCAAGTGGCAGCCCCGTACAAGGTCTTTCCGCCCAGGAAGCACCGACACCGGTTGGCGTAGCAATAGCCCGTGCAGACGTTGAATCGCTAAGCGGAGCAGACGCCATTCGTATCTTGCCGGTCGACCCGCTGAAACCCAACACCCGTTACATCGCAGTGGTGACCAACGAAGTGCGTGATATTAATGGTGACCCGATTGTTCAATCACCGACCTACGAATACCTTACAGCAGACGAAGGAGCACCAGTCCCGGGTGCGCTTGCTCCTGTACAGGGTTTGATCAACGTTTTGTGGGAGCCGGTTACAGTCGGATTTTTCAATGCACCAGGCAGCGTCAATGCTCAAAGGGCGATGGTTGAGGCACCTCCGCTTGATGCGAGCAACATCGCGCTAAGCTACAGCTTCACGACTTCCAACGACGAGCAGGTTTTGAAGTACATCGCTGAACCGGCGACATGGTTTGCCGATCAGTTGACTACTTTTGTCCGCTTGGGCGCATCGACTGCGGCAGGCGGTGATTTTACATCCCGGAATACTGCAGCAAACAACGCCATCACTGGTTTCCCAACATCGCTTGGACTGCCTGCTGAATCACCACTCAGCGCGTTATTCGCAACCAACGGTCCCTGTGAAGGCGACTCCGGTGTAGTTGCGATCAACTGCGTGGGCATTTCGCTCGCGAGTTCAGTCGTGGCTGCCCTGCCGACTCCCATCGCCGGCTTTAACCGTACGTCTGACGACATCGAATTCACCGGCACACCCCTGCCCGTCGGCGCTGTCTCGGCAATAGCGGGCAGTGTGCTTGAGTCTAACCCCGCTTCAACGGGCCCGATGGACGTATTCGTCTCCGAAGGAACGGTAAGCCTGCCAACATATATGGGCACAACCGCAAGCGGTGCTTTGACCCAGAGCTGGGTGGCCGATGCTGCGCTCGCGACAGGACTCAACGAAAATATCTTCGGTGGCCTCGGAGTGACCCTGCCCCAGGCAACACCCACCAGATCGACTGCGGTCAACTCGGTTTTCCCATTCCCCATGCAGCGGGGTACAGTCGATGTTCCTCTGCTTACCATCTATCCGGGGGACGGCGACGCCAAGGGCATCGTATTGTTCCAGCATGGCATCACGGGTGACCGTAGTTCCGCTTTGACGATTGGTACTAACCTTGCGCTGAACGGCTATGTTGTAGTGGCTATTGATCAGCCACTTCACGGCGTAAACCCGTCTTCAACAGCCGAGCGGCTCGAGCTCGCCAACCAGCTTCTCGTGGGTGCTGGCATTGGAGCCTCGACAGTCGAAGGACTCGGACTTGCAACTGCGCTGGTAGAGGGTGCTGTAGCGTTTGACGATGCGCTTGCAGGAACTCCAGTTGACGGGGCAATTGACGGGCCAACCCGTGCCTCGCTTGTAAGAACCGTTGCCAACGCCGGAAGCTCGATTCCCGGGCTTGAGCCAGGTACGAATCCAAGACACTTTAACGTGTTTGCGAACGCCCAGAACCAACCGCAACCGATGGTTTTCGATCCAGCAAACGCAGCTGGCACCAGTGGATCAGGCAGCTTCTACATCAACCTGCAGAACTTCCTGAACTCGCGGGACAATAACCGCCAGAGCGTCCTGGATCAAATGAACCTTCGTGCCAGTCTGACCGATGGCAATGTCGTAATTCCCGGTCCGACCCCGATTGCGATTCAGGCTGACACACCGGTATTCTTCGCCGGTCACTCACTGGGCACGATCACTGGCGCACCGTTTGTGGCGACTGTGAACAGCAACCGGATTCCGGTGACCGCGTTCGTTCCGAACTCGGCTGATCCTACGAACCCGATCCCGGTTTTCTCAGCGGCAAACGACATCTCAGCGGCAAGCCTGCTGACACCAGGTGGCGGTATTGCACGATTGCTCGAGAACTCGCCCTCTTTCGCACCGCGGATCATTGGTGGCTTGCAGGCGTTCGGACTCAGCCAGAATACGGCGAGTTATGAGGCGTTCCTGAACATCAACCAGACTGCGGTGGATTCAGCTGATCCTGTCAACTTCATTGATGATCTTGCGGGCTCCAGCACTCCGACACTGCTGTCAATGGTTGTCGGTGATCAGGTGATTCCGAATGGTGCAGACGCCGATATCTGGGGCGTTGAAAATGCTCCGCTGTCGGCAACTATCAGTAACATCACGATCAACAGCTTCCCGGCTCCGTTGGCGGGCAGCCTGCCGCTGGATGCTGGTAATCCGACAATTATGCGGGAAGACTACGATAGCGAGACCTACCCTAACGTGAACCATGGCTCGCCCGTTGATCCGATTACTTCGCCAACGGCGTTTGGTCAGATGTCGCTCAGAACTAATCAGTTCTTCGACCTAAACCTGCCGGCAGCTAATTAAACTGCGGTAGCGTAAAACCGAGCCCCAACCCGTCGGTTGGGGCTTTTTTGTGTTTGGTCACTTTACAGATCTGGTTCTGTACTGGCTATGAACAACCGCTCAGTGCATACAGCCAGAGCCAAAAAAGAACAGCACCAACCATCGATTGCCAGATCACCCCACCAACAAAGCGCTGATGCGTGAGCCTCGAAAAGATTCAGACCTTCACCGAAGAATTTATTTGAAACGCAATTTGCCGTTCCAGCCAGCCGAGCAATACAGTCACACGGATACTGTATTAGCCGATGCCACTGAATAGGCGCGTGCCACCAACGGACTGGGCAAATCCCCACCTCCAGTTCTGAAAACCAGTCACCAATCGACCATAAAAAAGCCCGGCGGCCTATCTGGCGCCGGGCTCTATTGGTTCCAAGAAATTATCCTTCCCAGGACCACTCATTAGTTGCTGATGTTAATTTCCCCCTGATCAATCAGGTTCGCCTGAATTTCCTCTTCGGTGAACGGAAATTCGCGATAATCCTTCATTGAGTAACGCACGCTCTGATCCGTGAAGAATTCAGACATTGAATCGGTCGACTGGGAGTAGCTAACCAAGCCGAAGGCTTTCGGGCCTTCGTCGGTAAATTCCAGACCGAAGTGCCAGCTTGTACCACGCTCCATTGGCCAGCCCGCGCGCTGGTTATTGATTCCGTTAACGTTGGACAACCCGCCTGTGTTGCCAATCCTGTTGACCGGCAGTCTTGGGATTACGGTGTCCTCGGCGAAGGCAGAAGACACAACGCCAATCGCATTGAACGTGCCATCAATTCCACCATCACCGCCATGCCACGGAATACGGGGCGACAGAACCATCGGCGAGCCTCCCGCCGGACCAGGCAAAACACCGCCGGACGGCTGGAAGTACTGCACATCGCCCAGCTCGGCATCGTAAGCGATGCCGACTGAGTCCAGCGAATCCAGGCCAACAGCCAGGGACTGCAGCATGACGTCGTCGGCCGTGCCTTTGTTGACTGTCGATGGCGCGGTCGGCGTGCCAACGGGATCGGAAGGCTTGAAGCGCACAGTCAGATCTTCATCAAATACTTCGTTGTAGTTATCAATGAACACTCGGAACACGTGTGCACCAACGCTGTCGATGTCATATACGCCGTCCCAGTTCGCAAGCACGTCACACGCCTGCTCTACAGAGCGGCTTCCGCCCTCAGGCAGATTGACCAGATCGGCACCAATCGCAGTGCAACGCTCACGAAGCTCACCCAGAAACTCTTCGGCATACCAGGAGCGGTTGTTATAGATCACCTCAATCAGATCCTGGGCACTGAACTTGCCATCCTGGCCCGCCGGAGCTTTGTCTGCAAAGCCTGCGTCCATCGGATTCTGCAGCATGGAGATACCAATACGGGTACGAGGTCCGAGCGCAGAACTCTCATTACCGTACAACGGTGAGAAGCCAGTCAGAAGCTCATCAGGATTGGTTGACCAGTAACTGTCGTTAGAGTTCTGAACCCAGTCAGACCGCAGCAGTTTTGGTTTTTGCTCATACGGGACCAGTCCACCACATGCTCCTTCAACCCAGTCATCTCTGGACGTACTGCCATCAAGCAGTATCAAGCCCGCGTTGAACAGTGCATCGTAACTGGCGCTAGCACGACGTTTGAACTCAATGGACAACTGCGCCTGCTGTGAGAGGTTTGGCACTGAGCTACTATCGATATAAAACGCATTGCCATCGGCATCTGCATAGGTGGAGTTGGTCCAGAAGGTAGAGCCACAGTTGCGGAAAACGTCCTGAAACTCCTCAAGGTTGCTCGCCCGGCTCATGCCCAGCCAGCCATCCAGCAGGTTGCCAGTATTGGCATTGGCATCGCGGTAGGTGTAGGCCACGGTATTACCCTGATTCGTGCCACCCCACGAAGGCAATCCACCACCTGTCGCTGCATTGAGGGACACCATCGGGCCGTACTCGGAATAATAAAAAGTTTTTTCCAGAACTATTGGATTTGGAGCCCCGACATTGACTTCAATCTCGAAGGTCTCCGAAGTAATCGCTTTTTCCTCACCGTCCTTGATGTAGGTCAGGTTGTCGCCCTGCTTGAGCGTTAGCTCATAGATGGTGAACTGACTGCTCGTAGTCACGGTGTGGGACCAACCCAAATTCTCATTGTAATTAATGAGAGGGATAGCCGTACCCAGCAGACCGGCGCCATTAATGTTGAGATAACCCGGCACGGTCATTTGTGCCTGGTAAAGACGGCGAGGACCAGTATACGGAAAATGAGGATTCGCCAGCAGCGCGCCGCGGCCCTGTTCGGTCAGTTCGCGGCCAATGCCCCAGGCGTTGCTAGCCAGTCCAATATTGTTGAAATCTTTACGCTCGCCCGCCTGTTTAATGGCGGAGGCTGCAATGGACTCAAGATTCAGATCTGTTGCAGCCACCGGCATCACTGGCGTTGGGCTGGGTGATTCGCCCGGTGGCACGGCAACAAACACAGCGCCCGTCGCAAACGCGTCACCGCTACCGTACTGCCCAACGACGCGATAGTGGGCCAGCAAATCCTGGGGGCGAATTTCCTTAACCCAGGGCTGACCGCGACATTCTGCCGGCAAGTCACTGGGATCTGTCTCTAAGACGTATTTGTTATAACCCGCGGTGAAACCATTTATCAGGGCCAGGCTTTGATCAGACAGGCCAGGATACTCTTCCTCAGCACCACTCAGGATACGCTGGGCCTTGTATGAGAAATCACTGATAACGTTGCGTGGTGGATCGTTTGGATCAGTGAGTGAACCACGCGGCCCAAAGTATTTTGACCGCTCACTACGAGCTTTAACGATTGCTTCCGCCAGCAAACACACATTGTCTTGAGCCTGAGCGTAGCCCAGGCCGAACGCTGCGGAGGATAGATCATCGGCTTTGATATGCGGTACGCCGTTGGTCGTACGGCGAATATTGGCCTGCAACTGGCCGTCCGAGGACGTCAATGGCGCGGAGCGCTCATCTGAAGCAGATGAGTCATCATCGTCGTCTATTGGACAACCTGTAAGAAGCATAGCGCCGGTCAGCGCAAGGCCGACAAACCGTAGTTTGCGCCACCCTAATCGGCTGGAAGGTTGAGCGGGCGAATTCATAGGAAATCCTCTTTGTCATTGGTTTTGTTATTATACGGGGGCTGTCACCCCGCCCTGCTTTCGAGTGTAAACCGTCCAACTAACAGATGAAACGGTATTCAGGCCTTCTGAAAAGCGCCGAAAAGTGCTTGCCAAAAATGCCTGATTAAAATCAGGAAAAACCCTCCGCGTTAATGGAATTTAATGGGGTAGCCAATCTGGCTTTGATTATGGCCGTCCCCACGATCTGCCTCGACAACCATATTTCGCGCCTTGAGTTGTGGATGCTCTGCCGCCTCTTCGATTCTCAGCACCGGCTCCACACAGGCGTCTGTCTCAGCAAATATCTGCTGCCAGTGGTCCAGCGTGTTTTCTCCAATCTTCCACTTAATCGCCTCTTTCAATTCCCGCTGATGCTCCGGCTTGTGGCTCATAGTCAGCTTCTGCAGATCACTCAGCCTCAGCGCTTCCAGCAACCTTGCAGAGAACTGCGGCTCCAGGCTGCCAATGGACAGCCATCGGCCGTCGCTTGTCTGGTAGTAATCGTAAAATGACCCACCGTTGAGCATGCCGCCTTCCGGCTTCTGCTCCTGGCCGCCCGCAAGGGCTGCTGCGCCGGCCATGGCGTTCAGTGCAAAGGCAGCGTCGGTCATGCTGATGTCGACGAAGCTGCCCTCGCCGGTCTGCTGGCGCTTGATCACAGCGGCCAGGACGCCCATCACGGCGTGGTGGCTGCCGCCGGCGACGTCGGCTATCTGTATGCCCATGGGCGGCGGGCCGCTGTCCTGGCGGCCGCTGTGGCTGGCGATGCCGGAAAGGGCCAGGTAATTGATGTCGTGCCCGGCCCGGTCGCGGTAGGGGCCGGTCTGGCCGTAGCCGGTGATGGCGCAGTAAATCAGGGCCGGATTTTCCGCTTTAAGCACTTCATAACCAATGCCTAAACGGTCCATCACGCCCGGGCGGAACTGTTCGATCACGATGTCGTATTCGCGAACCAGCTCTTTGACCTTCTCAACGCTGCCCTCAGCCTTGAGGTTCAGTTGCAGAGTCTGCTTGCCACGGGAAAGGTAGGAAAAGGTGGTGCTGAATTTACCGTCGAAGGGCGGCATGATCTTGGCCAGGTCTACCCTGTCTGGCGCCTCTACCCTCAGAACCTCTGCGCCCATGTCCGCCAGCATCATGGTGGCGTAAGGCCCGGGTAGCAGTGTGCTGAAGTCCAGTATTTTCAGGTGGCTCAGGGGGCCGGTCATCGCTCTCTCCTTTGATGATCATTCTTTCTCTGATGCTGCCCGCTTCTCTGGCAAAGGCCAACTGCCACATGCATCAATCCCACTGGCCTTTTCTACCAGTATGGCGCGAATTCAACGGCACGGTTAAAGCATGCCCAGTCAACACTGTTGCAATGCCGCCCACGCCTTCTATGATGGGGATCGTTTCATTACCTCTTTTGAAGAACCAGGGAAACCATGTCGGAACTCACTGTCTCCAGGCACTTTGTTGAAGCAGCCCTGACCGGCGCCCACAAAAAGGGGGTTGATGTCGACAGTCTGCTGGTCAGCGCCGGTATTTCCCCGGAGCTGTTGAGAATCGAGATGGCCCGGGTCAGTAGCAGCCAGTACAGTCTGCTGCTTCAGAATCTGTGGAACCGGATGGAAGACGAGTTCATGGGACTTGGGCCCCGCCGCTGCCGCACTGGCACTTTTGCCACTATGTGCGCGCTGATTATTGATTGCCCCAACCTTGAGGCGGTTTATCGGCAGGCGTTTGATTTCTGCCGCCTGTTCGAGCCCATGGTCGGCATGCGACTGGAAAAAAGCGGCGACCAGGCCAGGCTGGTCACGGTGATTGAAGGTGAGGTGGACGACCCCCTGCATTTTTTCCAGGAGAGCATTCTGGTGATCTGGCACCGGCTGGGCAGTTGGCTGATTGGCCAGCCTGCTGAGCTCACCCGGGCGGAGTTCAGCTATCCGGAGCCGGCCCATGGCGACGAATACCGGCATATTTTCCATTGCCCCCTGCAGTTCGCCGCAAAAGAAACAGCTCTTACCTTTGACCGGCGTTTTCTGGAAGCCCCGGTGATCCGGGACCGGCCGGAAATGCGCCAGTTTCTGAAAACCTCACCGGCGGACCTGCTTTCACGCCCGGATGAGAGCAACACTTTCACAGGCAAGATACGGGCACTGATCGGTCGGGATTTTTCCCAGTCACTGCCGGATTTCGAGTGGATTGCAGCCGAGCTGAACACCAGCCCGCAAACCCTCAGGCGGCGGCTAAAGCAGGAAAATACGTCGTTTCAGGAGATCAAGGATCTGTTGCGGCGGGATATGGCAATCTACTACCTGTCGCGGCCGGACCTGGCCATTAACGACATTGCCTTCCGGGTTGGATTTACCGAACCGTCCACGTTCCATCGGGCTTTCAAGAAGTGGACGGGGGTAACCCCCGGCGCTTATCGCGAGGGGGAACGGGGCCAGACAGGCTAGTTGCGGCTCTGCATTGTGCGAATCAGTTTACCCAAGGTGCGTGCAATTTCTGCCGCATCGCCGTTCCGTTCCGCCAGTTGCATCAACCGGGAGCCGTCCCTGGGGTCATAGATCCAGCACGCCGATGCCGCAGGCTCGCAGTTCCAGTCAATGCTGGGGTTGATTCCGAAAACGTTCATGGACTCGGTCGAACGGGTTACCCGGCCGCCGATTTCGCGGCGGGCTTCCTGAATGTTCAGGGCGTCGTTCATGCGGTTCACCCGGTAGGTGATGTCCGCTGGGCGGTCGAGGCGCTTCACCCTTTCATCAGGCCGCCAGCCCGCATTATCCAACAGGCTGTTCAGATGCATCACCAGTGCCTGGGTATCGGAATCTGCAAGATACAGTTCCCGCAGGTTCTGCAGTGTTCCCTCTCCCGCCGGTTCGATCACGGCCACCGGTTCAGAGCCTGGCTGCGTGGCCTGTTCGATTCCGGACTGTTCGTTCTTGCGGGCTTTCTCCACGCGGGTAATCATCTCCAGCGCACGGGTGTAGTGCTCGCCTTCTGACCCAGCACGGGAAACATAACCTTCGAAGGCAGACCGGGCTTCGTTGAAATGGCCGGATTCAAGCATCACCCGGCCCCGGAAATACAGATAATCCGCTGGCTTTTCAGATTCCATCTGCTGAAGCCGGGTCAGATACTCGCTGGCTTCCCCCCAGTTCTCAGCCCCAACGGCGGCCTCGGTTGCCAGCATCAGCCGGCGCACCTCGTGCTCCGGCTCAAGCGCTGAGGCTTCGCCCATAAACAGCGCCGCTGACAGCAAGCAGCCGCCCACGACATTACAGACTACCCGGACTTTTCTCAGCATATCTCACTCCTGCTGGTTGTCACCGATGGCATCATCAGCGCGGGCCGACCCCAGGTCGTCACCGCCGTCAGTGTCCACTTCGGCCTGATCCAGAATGCCTTTCGGCAATTCTTTTTTAACACGAACACCCAGCTCAACAAAGCGGTTGGCCTGGGATATCAGGTTGCCACGGCCCCGCGTCAGTGTGTTCATGGCGTTATCGTAGGTGCCCTGGGCAGTGTGCAGCTGGCCGCCCAGTTTCTCCATTGCCTCCACAAACACCCTCAGCTTGTCATACACCGCCCCTGCCCGGTCTGCAATCAGCCTGGCGTTCTGACTCTGGCGCTCGTACCGCCAGATGTTTTCAACGGTTCGCAGGGTCGCCAGCAGCGTAGACGGTGTTACCACAATAATCTTTCTCTCAAATGCTTCTGCAAACAGGTTCTCGTCCTGCTGAAATGCCGCGACAAAGGCCGGTTCAATGGGCATGAACAGAAACACAAAATCCGGCGAATGCAGCCCGTGCAGCTGGCTGTAATCCTTTTCACTCAAGCTACGGATATGGCTTCTGACAGCCTCGACGTGCTGCTTTAGCGCCTCTGCCCGGGCGGTTTCGTCTTCTTCAGTGGCAAACTGCTGGTAGGCAATCAGCGATACCTTGGAGTCGATCACCAGGTTACGGCTATCTGGCAGGTGAACCACCACGTCCGGGCGAAGCAACTGGTTGTTCTCATCCCGGTAACTGCCCTGGGTGTCGTACTCTATGCCTTTGCGCAGGCCCGAACGTTCAAGCACCCGCTCCAGAATGACTTCGCCCCAGTTGCCCTGCATTTTCTTGTCGCCCTTCAGGGCCCGGGTCAGGTTGGACGCTTCTTCGGTAATCTGTTTGTTCAGCTCCTGCAGGGATTTGATTTCGCTGCGCAGGGCCTGGCGGTCACGGGTTTCGCTGGTGTATACGTCTTCAACCCGCTTGCGGAAATCCTGCAGCTGGTCGCGGAACGGATTCAGCAGAGTGTCCAAGCTGGTGCGGGTCTGCTGACTGAACCGCTCGCTTTTCTGTTCAAAGATCTTGTTGGCCAGGTTTTCGAACTCCTGCTTCAGGGCGTCGCGGTTGCGTTCCAGCAGTTCCAGTTTTTCAGTGGTTGCGCGGCGCTCCTTATCCAGCGTTACTTCCTGCTCGCGCAGAGTCATTCGCGCTTCAGCCAATTCCCGCGCGAGCTCATCCGCCCTCGCCTGCAGGGTTGCCCTGGTGTCCTCTAGCTCCGTAATTTTCTGCTGCCGGCCGCGGCCTTCAGATTCCAGGCCGGTCACCCGATTTTCCAGGCGGGTGGCTTCACTGCGCCAGTGCTCCCGGTCAGCCTCCGCCTGTTCTCGCAGTTCTCGCTGCTCCGCCAGCGCCGCATCGGACTGTTCGCTACGCTGTTTGTCCATGGCCCGTGCATGTTCCAGCCCGGTCAATTCCGCAGACAGACTCCGAGAGGCTTTACGCTCTCTGACAAACAACAATGCCAGAACAGAAACCAGTAGTAGCAGAAAGGCGAGAGCGGCAAGTACCAACGGTTCATGCTGGAGAAATTCAGTGGACAGCTCCGGCACCTGGAACTCCTTTTGAACGAATGTGAATTGCGGTAAGCATCAATAGTTTATCCCATATTAAACCCGACTACTTGGCAAAATCCCTCCCTTCGAGCATCCGGCTCTGGACTCCAACCGTAATATCATCTAAAACACCAGTTATGGACTGCCAACCGGGCGCGAGACAGGAAAGATGCTGAAAGAGCTCTGGAAAAAACTGGGATCAGAATTCTCCCAGAATGATGTATCGAGAATCCTGCCTCATATGACGCACACTGGCGAATTTCATCTTGAGCGGCTGACGGCGCTTGTGGAGTCCCGCTTTGGCAAGACCTTCAAGGACCGTGGCGACGAATCGGTAAGGGAATTGATTCATTTTGCGTCCCGGATTCAGGATCAGGATATCCAGCGGGAACTTCTGTTGTTCTATCTTAACTGCTCGCCTTTCATCCAGGAGTACCTGCGGTCTGAGGAAGTCCTGGATGGCAATCACTTTCTGTCGCGGACCTCTGGCACGCGGTAAACCCACGCCTTACCGTTCTGTAAACCGACAGCCTGCTCACGATGATGTATACTCTCGCGACGCAATTTATGGCCTCAAATAACAGGTATTTATGTCTGGTTTGTCTAGGAATGTCACGCTTCCGAAGTGGTTTGCCGTTGTTACGTCAGGATTGATTCTGGCCGGTTGCGCATCCGATCGCTATTTCATGGTGGAAAAAAAGGACATCGACCAGCTGGATCAGTCGGTTTCTGAGCAGAGCGAACGCATCACCAGCCTTGAGAACGAAGCGTTAACCCAGTTTGGTTCAATGGCAATGATGAACCAGGCAAATACCGAGACGATTCTGGAAGCCATCAGCGAACAGGCAGAGCAACTCAGCTGCCCACCGGTACCCGAAAAACCCGCCTGCACAGTCACCCCGAAAAATAATCAGGCTGCCAATCAGGGCCGTACAGATCGCCTGAAGGGCAAAGTGGTGGTTGGTGAGCTGGAAAATTTCTACCTGGCGGATCCGGGCATTGTCCACGTGGCAAGAATCGACAGTGGCGCCGAAACCTCGTCGCTGGACGCCCGTAACATCACCCGCTTCGAAAGAGACGGCAATAACTGGGTGCGCTTCGACGTGCCGCTGCCGGACTCCGATGACTTTGTTACCCTTGAGCGGGAGGTGTCCCGACGGGTCAAGATCATTCAGTCCAGCACAGACGACGTCGACAGGCGCGTGGTGGTGGAACTTCAGTTCATGATAGGCAACCATCACCAGAAGGCTGAATTCACTCTGACCAACCGTGAGCACCTTTCCCACGTGGTGCTGGTCGGCCGGAATATTTTACGGGATGTCATGTTGATTGATGTAGGCAAGGAATACGCCACTGAATTGCCATCCCCCCTCCCGCATCAGGACGACAGCGAGTAGCCATGACCCCCCGGTCCAGAATTCCGTTCTACGTCGCGATTTTCCTGCTGATCTCCGCAGGGATTTCGCTTGCGACCTGGCGCCACATCCAGCTCGGCATACCCTGGATCAGTGGCCAGCAGGAACCGGTCTGGATGGTTGAGGCCAGGATCGATTTTGAGGGCACCGGCGACCCGGTGATGGCCAGCCTGAATGTTCCAGAGTCGCCACCGGGCTTCCGGGTGCTGTCGGAGCAGGCCGCATCGCCGGGTTATGGTTTTTCCATCGTTGAGGACAATGGTGACCGGCGCGCGGAATGGTCCAAACGGGAAGTTAACGGCCCCCAGACTCTCTACTTCAAGGTTCAGTTTGTCGCAGACGAAGCGGTTCTGAGACAGACGTCGAGGCGCAAACCAAAGCCAGAACCGATATTCTGGGAAGAGCCCGAAGCTACCGCGGTTGAAGAAATCCTGGAGCAGGCCAGAACACGCTCCAGCACCCCCGAAAGTCTGACCCGGGAGCTGATCAAACTGCTCCAGCCCGACAGCAACCGGGCCCAGAACACCACACTGCTGGTGTCAGAAACCAATTACATGGGCCTGCTGACGCGGATGCTGAACCACGCTGGCATTCCAGCAAGAACGGCGGACGGGCTCTACCTTGAAGACGCAAGGCGCCGACAGAACCTGCGGCCCTTTCTGCAGATCTACGACGGCGAAAGCTGGCTGACATTCAACCCCCGCACAGCGGAACAGGGCCTGCCAGACAACGTGGTGCTCTGGCGGCAGGCAGCGGTATCGCTGCTGGACATTGTCGGTGGTGATGATTCTGAGGTCAGTTTCTCCATGCTGCGCCAGACCATCCCTGCCTTGCAACTTGCCCAGGCCGAATCCAGCCAGAACGGACTCAGCTTTCTCAGCCTTTATCAGCTCCCTATTGAAGAACAGGGCATGTTCCGGATGCTTCTGCTGTTGCCCCTGGGGGCATTAATCGTAGCGTTCATGCGTATTGTGGTGGGTATCCGTACTTCAGGCACCTTCATGCCGATTCTGATTGCGGTGGCCTTTGTGCAGACAACTCTGGTGCCGGGCCTGATTGCCTTCGTGTCGGTGGTGTCTATCGGGCTGCTCATGCGCGGGTATCTGTCCAGCCTTAACCTTCTGCTGGTATCACGGATATCGGCACTGATCATTCTGGTCATCTTCATCACCGCCGGTCTCAGCATTGCCGGTTACCACATGGGTTTCAACACCGGCATGACCGTCACCTTCTTCCCCATGGTGATCATCGCCTGGACCATTGAGCGAATGTCCATCCTGTGGGAAGAAGAGGGCGTTCACGAGGTCTTTGTCCAGGGTGCTGGCAGCCTGTTTGTCGCGGTCTGTGCGTTTCTGGCCATGAGCGCCCCGGTGGCCAGCCACCTGACGTTCAACTTCCCGGAACTTCACCTTGTGGTACTTGGCCTGATCCTCCTGATGGGACAGTACACCGGCTACAAACTCAGTGAGCTTCGGCGGTTCAACCCGATGAAGGTCTACGACTGATGGGCTGGATATCGCCCTTCAAACTCAACCGGCTCGGCATGCTGAACATGAACCGGCGGAATGTGGATTACATTTCCCGGTACAACAACCGTGCATCCTACCCGCTGGTGGATAACAAGCTCAGAACCAAGCTGGTCGTTGAAGAATACGATGTGCCCACGCCGAAGCTGTTACAGGTGGTTCGCCAGCAACATGAAATCTCCCGGTTCAAGACCAGGGCTGATGGTCTGAACTGCTTTGCAGTGAAGCCGGCAAAAGGGTCCGGCGGAAAAGGCATTACCGTTATTACCGGGCGCGAAGGCGATCACTTCCTGAAAGCCTCTGGCGCGGCCGTTCCCCTGTCCTATCTTGAGCGCCACCTCTCCAACATCCTGGCGGGCCTGTATTCACTGGGCGGCAGCCCGGACGTTGCCATCGTCGAAGACCTGGTGGAATCCATTCCCGGCCTCGCGCGCTATTCGTTTCAGGGTGTGCCTGATATCCGCATTGTGGTGTTCCAGGGCTACCCGGTCATGGCCATGCTGCGCCTGGCCACCAAAGCGTCAGACGGCAAAGCCAACCTGCACCAGGGCGCCATTGGCGTCGGTCTGAACATCGCCAACGGTCACGGCCTCAACGCTGTACAGTTCAACCGGCCGGTTACCCACCACCCGGATATGGGCCTGGCTCTGGAAAACATCGTGATTGAAGACTGGGACAAGATGTTGGCCATGGCGGCCCGCTGCTATGAGGCAACGGGCCTTGGCTATATGGGGGTAGACCTGGTGGTCGACGCCAAGCACGGGCCACTGCTACTGGAACTGAATGCGCGGCCCGGCCTGGCGATACAGATGGCGAACGGCTGCGGCCTGCTACCTCGCCTTCAAAGTATTGAAGCCCTCCGTCGCCCGCACTTCACGCCGGACGAACGGGTGAAGTTCGTCAAAGACGCTTTCGGCGCTTGAAAACAGGGGCCCATAGGCCCCGGCTCCAGTGCCGAATCAGGTCATCTTTCCCTCGGCAATCAGCAATCTGCGCTCATGATGCAGCCCCTTGAACAGGCTGTAGCTCATTACCAGCAGCACAATGGTAAAAGGCAACCCGACGCTCAGGGCGCCAGCCTGCAACGCATTAAGAGCCTCTTTACCGCCTACGAACAACAGCACACCCGCAATGGTGCCCTCGGTGATCGCCCAGAATATACGCTGCCCTTTCGGTGCATCGGTTTTGCCGCCAGACGTGATGCTGTCAATCACCAGTGAACCGGAATCCGACGAGGTCACAAAAAAGGTCAGCACCAGAGTGATACCGATCAAGGAGGTAATCGCAGAAAGCGGGATATTCTCCAGCGCCTGGAACATCGCGAGAGAGACCTCGGTGATGCCCTCGCTGGCCAGTACGCCAACGTCATTCTGCACCTGGTCAAGGGCGGTCCCGCCAAAGGTGCTCATCCAGAACAGGGTTATAACCGTCGGTATGATCAGCACGGCCGTGACAAATTCACGAACGGTGCGGCCTTTCGACACCCGCGCAATAAACATACCGACAAACGGCGACCAGGAAATCCACCAGGCCCAGTAGAAGACCGTCCAGCCATGGAACCAGGTCGTATCCTCATCGCGACCGAAGGGATTGCTCAATGCCACCATATTGGTCGCATAAGAGGAGGCGGTGTCCCAGAGCCAGTTAAAGATCGCAAGAGTAGGCCCTGCGAACATCACGAACAGCAGTAACAGGCCTGCCATGATCAGATTGACATTACTGAGCACCCGGACACCACCATGAATACCGCGAATGACCGAAAGAGTGGCAACCGCGGTCACGCCCGCGATCACACCAACCTGAACGTTCAGACCGCCCTCGATACCGAACAGATAGGAAATCCCGGATGCCGCCTGCTGAGCACCGAAACCCAGCGAGGTCGCAAGGCCGAAGATGGTTGCCAGAACAGAGACGATATCAATCAGGTTCCCGGGCCAGCCCCAGACCCGATCTCCCAACAGCGGGAAGAACGCCGAGCGTATGGTCAGGGGCAAACCCTTGTTGAAGGCGAAGAAGGACAGTGAAAGCCCAACGATGGCATAGATAGCCCAGGGGTGAAGACCCCAGTGGTACATGGTGGCGCCCATGGCAAGGTTTGCACCCTCTTGTGTATTGGGCGCAACGCCCAGGGGCGTTCCATACCAGTCCGTAAAGTAGGCAACCGGTTCGGCCACAGACCAGAACATCAGCCCGGTGCCCATACCAGCGGCAAACAACATCGCGAACCACGACAACATTGAAAACTCAGGCTTGGCGTTTTCACCGCCAATGCGAATCTTGCCCACCGGCATAAAAATCAGTGCCAGGCATAAAAGCACAAACAGATTGGCACTCAGAAGGAAGCCCCAGTCAAAGATGGCAATGGCGCCATCCTTGGTGCTTTCAAGGAGCTCTTTGGCGCCCGCCGGAAAAATCAGCGTTGCCACCACGAATACAACAATCAACAGAGCAGTGAACGGGAACACGATGTTGTGGATATCAAACCCGAACTTGGCAATATTATCCTGACCTGCCACGTAATCGGTCTGATATTCATCTTTAACGACCTCACCCACTACGAGCTCTCCTGTTTCCGGAAAGTGTGGTAATCCACTTCAGAAAGGATTACCGCGACGTCACAGGCCCGCAATGCTAAAAGTTTGAACTCTAAGAATCAAAGGCTGCGAGGGTGTCGAAAAGAAACGAAAAGTAATCGCCCATAAAAAAACCGGAGCCCTCAGGCTCCGGTTTTTCATATCAGGGTGTAACTACAGCTCACCCTTGGCCACAAGCAGTTTGCGCTCATGGGTGAGGCCTTTCAGCAGACCCCAGGTCATGATCAGCATGACCACCGTAAACGGCAGGCCGGCACTGATGGCCACTGCCTGAATGGCGCCGAGGGCGTCATCTCCACCGCCGAAGATCAATGCTGCGGCAATCGCACCTTCCATCACAACCCAGAACACGCGCTGTGCAGTCGGGGCATCAGTCTTACCACCGGCCGTGATGCTATCGATAACCAGCGAACCGGAATCCGATGAGGTTACAAAGAACACCAGCACCAGAATGATGCCCACGAAGGAGATAATGCCGGTCAGCGGCAGGTTGGCAAACATCTGGAACATCGCCAGGGATACTTCACCCAGGCCGTCTTCCGCCAGCACACCAACGCCCTGCTGGATCTGCTCCAGCGCTGCGCCACCGAAACCACTCATCCATACCACGGTGATCAGTGTGGGGATTAGCAGAACCGCAGTGATAAACTCACGAACCGTGCGGCCTTTCGAAACGCGCGCGATGAACATGCCTACGAACGGTGACCAGGAGATCCACCATGCCCAGTAGAAGACCGTCCAGCCTTGCATCCAGGCTTCGTCTTCACGACCGAAGGGGTTACTCAGGGGAACCACGTTAGCCACGTAGGAAGAGGAAGTAACCCAGATGGTCTCCAGGATCGCCATGGTGGGGCCGGCGAAAATCACAAAGAACAACAGAATGCCGGCAATGGCCATGTTGACGTTACTCAGAATCTTGACACCGCCATCAAGGCCGCGAAGCACAGAGATCAGCGCAAGCGCCGTTACGCCAACAATGATTGCCATCTGGATGTTGGTGCCGGATCCGGTCTCGAACAGGTAATTCATACCTGAAGCGGCTTGCTGGGCACCGAAACCGAGCGATGTTGCCAGACCAAAAATGGTCGCGACTACCGCCAGTACGTCGATGATGTGGCCAGGCCATCCCCAAACCTTGTCCTTCAACAGTGGGAAAAACGCCGACCGGATGGTCAGGGGCATACCCTTGTTGTAGGCGAAGAACGCCAGGGAAAGCGCCACGATGGCATAAATTGCCCAGGGATGAAGGCCCCAGTGGAACATGGTGCCACCCATGGCCAGATTGACAGCGGCCGGCGTGTTGGCTTCAACGTTGAAGGGGGTTTCGTACCAACCAGTGTAGTAGGCCACTGGCTCGGCAACGCCCCAGAACATCAGGCCAATACCCATGCCCGCTGCGAAAAGCATCGAAAACCACGACAGAGTCGAGAATTCCGGCTTGGCGTCCATACCGCCCAGCCTGATTTTGCCGACAGGCATGAAGATGAGCGCGAGACTGACCACCACGAAAATGTTCGCCGAAAGCAGGAAGAACCAGTCGAAGCTTCCAATGATGTCCCACTTCAGTCCGTCCAGCGTCTCTTTTGCCGCCGCTGGAAACATCAGCGTGCCAACCACAAACAGTACGACCAGTACTGCTGTGATCGGAAATACCGGCGCGTGCAGGTCTAATCCAAATTTCTGGATGTTGTCCTGCCCCGCGACGTAATCCGTCGAGTATTCGTCTTTGACAACTTCACCCACGATGGGAGCCTCCTTTTGGGATACGGAATTCGTATAACTACTTAGGATCGTACCTTACAGATTTGACATCTTATTGGTTTGAGCTCAAAACATCAAAGTGGCGCTGAATTACGGCACATTTTAAAGAATAGACCAAATACCGCCCGCTACCCGTTTTCACTCTCGCGAACGCTTTGTCACCATAAACTGAGGTCAGAATGTCTCGAACAGCAACCTTCCCCTTCCGCTACACCGTCTACGCCGCGAGCATTGCCGGACTGATGCTGACGCTTCCGATGAGTATCTACCTGAAAGGATGGTACTTTTTTCCAGCTCTGTTTGCCGGGCTCAGCCTGTTAGGCACCTGGGATCTGCTCCAGAATAAGCGCACGGTCAGCCGGAACTATCCGATTCTTGCCCATTTTCGCTATTTTTTTGAATCGATCGGGCCAGAAATTCGGCAGTATTTTATTCAGTCCGACACCGAAGAAAGGCCCTTTTCTCGGGAACAGCGCACCATTATCTATCAGCGGGCGAAGAATATTCTGGATAAACGCCCGTTCGGGTCCCAGTTGGGCATGTATGAAGAGGGCTTTGAGTGGATCAATCATTCCATGCGCCCGAGAGCTCTGAACGACAGTGACTTCCGGATCGAGATCGGGAAGGGCTGCGCCAAACCCTATGAGGCAAGTGTTTTCAATATATCCGCCATGAGCTTCGGGTCATTGTCTGCCAATGCCATTCTCAGCCTCAACGAAGGCGCACGACTCGGTCATTTCTATCACGATACTGGTGAAGGCTCGATTTCCCGATACCATCGCAAGCCTGGCGGCGACCTGGTCTGGGAAATTGGCTCTGGATACTTCGGCTGCCGCAACCAGGACGGCACCTTTAGTGAAGAGATGTTTCAGAAAAACGCCTGCCTCGAACAGGTCAAAATGATAGAGATCAAGCTGTCACAAGGCGCCAAACCCGGCCATGGCGGAATTTTACCCGGTGAAAAAGTGACTCCGGAAATTGCTGAGGCCCGGGGTGTTCAAATCGGAGAAGACGTGGTGTCGCCGGCCAGCCACTCTGCGTTCGACACACCGGTTGAGCTGATGGATTTCATTGAGCGGCTGCGGGAACTGTCTGGCGGCAAGCCTGTTGGCTTCAAGCTGGCCATCGGCCACCCCTGGGAATGGTTTGCCCTTGTGAGGGCGATGTTGGATACCGGCAAAAAGCCTGATTTTATCGTGGTTGACGGAGGCGAAGGTGGCACCGGTGCAGCGCCCCTGGAGTTTATCAATCGCCTTGGCATGCCCATGACCGAGGCCCTGGTGCTGGTTCACAACACCCTGGTGAGCACCAATCTGAGAGAAGACATTGCCATTGGCGCAGCCGGCAAGATTACCTCGGCGTTCAATATTGCCCGCACCCTGGCGCTAGGTGCCGACTGGTGTAACGCCGCCCGGGGCTATATGTTTGCGCTTGGCTGCATTCAGGCGCTGAACTGCCACACCGGCAAATGCCCCAGCGGCGTCGCGACACAGGACCCCAGGCGCGGCAACAAACTGGATGTGCAAGACAAGAGCCATCGGGTGTACAACTTCCATAAAAACACTCTGGATGCATTGAGGAACCTGCTAGCCGCATCTGGATTGCAACACCCATCCGAGCTTGGACCGGAGCACATCATTCGCAGAACCTCGAAAACCGAGATTCATTCCTATATGGACCTGTTCACGTTCCTGAAGCCGGGCGCACTTCTAGAGGGTGAAACCGGGGACCGCACCTACGATCTTTACTGGCCAGAAGCCCGGAGTGACAGCTTTGACCCACCAGGTTTTATTCGAAAGCTGAGGGAAACAAAGCTGCACTAGATTTACTGGCTGAAATCGCCGTCGGATGTTTATTTTTCACAAAGGCTGGTGTAGACTTCGCTTCCGCTAAACCACTGAGATTTCTCTCAAGTTTCTCTTTGGAAAAGCGTTTCGGGGCGTGGCGCAGCTTGGTAGCGCACTTGCATGGGGTGCAAGGGGTCGTAGGTTCAAATCCTACCGTCCCGACCAGATTTGAACAGAACGGCTCGATGTCGAAAGACCCGGGCCGTTTTGCTTTCAGGCCGCAGACTAGTCGGTCAGGAAGTTACTGCCAGCGGACTTTTCAATGGCAACCTCGTCCGTTCGGTCCTTAAGGCTCACCCCTGATATTCCCAACCGCTTTGCTTCCCCCATCAGATAGATCAGGCGTTGACTGGCCTGCGCAAAGCTCAGGCCATCTGGCCGCACGTTGGAAATACAGTTACGGCGCGCATCGGTCAGACCGGTTTCGGGTTTCCAGGTAAAATAGATCCCCAGGCTGTCCGGCGAGCTGAGGCCGGGGCGTTCGCCGATCAGCACAACCACGACGTCAGCACCCAGGCATTGGCCAATCTGGTCACCGATTGCCACTCTGCCCTGTTCTACGATTGTCACCGGAGCCAAATTCCAGCCTTCCTGCGACTGATCCAGGTCCGTCAGAAACTGAGAAACCATCGGCACTGCATTGTTCTGAACAGCGGAAGACGACAGACCATCCACAATCACCATAGCCAGAGTGTGCGAATCGTTATTGCCACTGGATTCGGCAAAACGTTTCAGACTCTGCAGCGAGTCCTCTGACAGACAGCGCCCCAAGTCCGGGCGTTGGAGGTAGCTCAGGCGGTCCTCGACCTGGCTTTTCAGCCGAACCGGCGACTGATCCGGCAATGCCATCGGGAGATTCTGCAGGTCCCGGGTCAACTGATGGACATCGAGGGGGAAATGAACAGCGTCAATCGCCCTGGCGTGGGCAAGCTGGAATTCCAGAAGTTCCCGGGTTGGCAGGCTGACACCCGCCCGGCCCAGACCAATTCTGGCGTCGGTAAACTGACGGAGAACCCGCCAGACATTTTCGGTAACCAGTGATTTTTTCTCACTCATCGCCTGCCTCCCGGGTGAGGCCTTTCAACGGTGACCGAAAGGAATCCGGTAGCTCCGTGCTTGGCGCATACCGCCGGGCATCCTCGAAGATCTTCATCCGGACAAGCCAGTCCGCAAATTCCGGCGCAGGCTTGAGGTCCAGAACACGGCGGGCGTAGAGGGCGTCGTGGAATGAGGTGGTCTGATAATTCAGCATGATGTCGTCCGACCCCGGAATGCCCATGATGAAATTACAGCCGGCCACCCCTAACAGAGTAAGCAAGTTGTCCATGTCGTTCTGGTCGGCTTCCGCGTGGTTGGTGTAGCAGATGTCGCAACCCATGGGCAGGCCAAGCAACTTGCCGCAGAAGTGATCTTCCAGCCCTGCCCGGGTTATTTCCTTGCCATCAAACAGATACTCCGGCCCGATAAATCCGACAACCGTGTTAACCAGCAACGGGTCAAAATGCCGGGCCACTGCATAGGCACGGGCTTCACAGGTCTGCTGATCGAGCCCGTGGTGGGCATTGGCGGACAGCGAGCTCCCCTGCCCCGTCTCGAAATACATCACGTTATTGCCAACCGTGCCCCGCTTAAGGGACAGGGCCGCGCATCCTGCGCCTCTTTCAGGGTTGCCAGAGTGAATCCGAAACTGGTGTTGGTCGCCTCGGTACCGCCGATGGACTGAAACACCAGATCAACCGGGGCACCCTGCTCTATGGCTTCCAGCGTGTTGGTTACATGGGTGAGCACGCAGGACTGTGTGGGAATCCCGTATTTCTGGATCACGTCATCCATCAGCTTCATCAGCTTGATGGCCTGGTTCACGTTGTCCGTAGCCGGGGTTAATGCCGATGACCGCATCACCACTGCCGTATAGCAGGCCGTCAAGAATGCTTGCGGCGATACCTGACGGGTCGTCCGTAGGGTGATTTGGCTGCAGACGGGTTGAAAGGTGGCCAGGCAGGCCAATGGTGTTCCGGAAGGCGGTGGTAACCTGGCACTTCTTTGCCACCAGTATCAGATCCTGGTTGCGCATCAGCTTGCTTACCGCTGCCGCCATTTCGGGCGTCAGGCCAGCGCGAATCTGCTCCAGGGTTTGGGCGGTGGCCAGGTCGCTCAACAGCCAGTTTCGAAAGTCGCCCACTGTAAGGTGGGCAATGGGCGAAAATGCGTTCTGATCATGAGTGTCCAGGATCAGGCGGGTTACCTCGTCGCTCTCATAGGGAATCAGTGCCTCTGAGAGAAATTCCCTCAGTGGCAATTCTGCAAGACACATCTGGGCAACGACACGCTGTTCCGCCGACTCGGCAATGACGCCTGCAAGCCTGTCACCGGACCGAGCGGGCGTCGCCTTTGCCATGAGATCGGCCAGGCTGCTGAAATGCCAGGTATGCGAGCCCAGACTGAATCGGTACTTGAACGCCATCCGCCTGCTCCTTTTCTCGTCGATACTGCAGCATCCAGCGCAGTCTGGTCAACGCACTGACCCGGGCTTTTTAGTGACTTCTGCCCTCAAAGAGAATCAAGGGCTGACTTTTCAGGTCAGCCCTTTTTGCAGGAACCTATCCGTTACTCAACGACGACCTGCCAACCGACACTCGGAGTTGCGGCGCCAACTCTCTGAACGGTAGTAATCGTTCCTGTCCGGCCCGCAACACTACCCACGATATCTTCATAGGTCAGGACTTTCTCGAACGTTGCCAATTCATCAACAACCGTTACTGCAGCAGTGGGACAGAACCCGCCTTGGCCATTGATCTCCCGCACCTCCCCGCTTAACACGATGGCGTCTCCTGCCTTCATCACAAACCTTTCCTCTGCATAGCTACCATTGAACGCAAGCGTCGCAAAGTTAGCAAGCCTTATGAATTCGCAGAAAGCTTCCTCAACCAGATCGAAAGAAGGGTTATTCTGGGCAAACTCCCTGGTATTCACCACAATGTCACCCGGATATCGCTCAGACGGCCCCTGAGCCCTGAATGTCCAGTCAAATTCATTGTCGGCTCCACCATCCAGTTGCAGATAGGTATAGCGAAGGATGACAGCCGCATCCGGAACAAATGGATCCGTGTTGGCAGTCTCCTCCTGGAGGTCATTGCGATTATCGCCATCGGTGTCGGGATCAGTCGGGTCGGTCGGCATCGGGTTCAACGCGCCACGCCGATTTACCTCGTCACCGTCATTTACTCCGTCAAGATCAGTGTCGGCCAGCAAGGGGTTGGTAAAGAAGGTTTCTGGCGTCGACCGGCCAGGGATCAGCCTGAGAAAACCATCCTGTTCGTCTTTGTCTGATAAGTCGTCATTATCGGTATCAGAAAGCAGCGGGTTGGTTCCCAGGCCACCAGTCGAACTCGGAAAATCCAGTACTGGATAAAGCTGTGCCAATTCACTGTATTTCCTGAGGTCGTTGACTTCCTCAAAATCTGACAGTCCGTCATTATCCGTGTCCTGTCTGTTGGGATCGGTTCGCAGGTCCCTTTCAATCACGTCGGGCAGACCGTCGAAATCCGTATCAGGCAGGGACGGACTGGACTTGACTGGATATCCCGCGGCTCCATTGACACTGACCATCCATCCCAAGGAATCTTCCTCCCGGTCGGTCAACCCATCAAGGTCAGAGTCGATGAAGTCCGAACCGTCGAACTCGGTCGGATTTAACCCTATTCTCAGCTCCTGACCGTCCGCGAAGGTATCCGAGTCGGTATCCCGGCGCAGCGGGTCACTGACCAGACCCGGGGTAGCAGGACGAATCCCGTCGTCAAACAAATAACCAGTAGTAACGGCTAGCCCATCAACCACATCGATTAAAGGTATGGAGGGGAAACCCTGATTGGGAACGCTGTCAATCACGCCATTCGGGCCTGGAAGAATAATGACACCGCCGGGTGTAATGGGACTGCCTATCAACGCCCGTTGAATATCATCGCCGTTCTTGACGGACTCAACGTTCCCGTTACCAGAAATCGATGGCGATCCAGTGACGATCGAAGCGCCTCCATCCACAATCGCCAGGCCGGCTTCGAAACCGTCAAGCTCGGTAAAGTCCGAAACGCCGTCCCTGTCGGTATCCCGCTGGGTGGGGTCCGTCGCCGGCGGAATGCTGTTGATCGATTCATACAGATCGTCCCCAGCCAGACTGGTCGACAGAATATTATCCTCTCCGGGACCCACTACCGCAGTGCCATAGGCGACCTCCGTGCCAAGTGGTACCAATTGTTCGTCGGTTTCACTGGCTTCGCTCTCAGCGATGCCGTTCCGGCCGGCAATAATGCCGATGGCTTGATCAATACCGACAGCGTCCCGCTGTAAAAACGCACAGAGAGCGTCGGTGCGGCTGTCGTTCAGTTCACAGTAGCGGCGCAGATCCTGCTCCACCGGATCCAGCAAACCATCGCCGTCAGTATCCCTGAAGCGGGGCGAGGAGAACGTCTGCCTCAGATTGCCGCCATCGACCGCAACCCGCCAGCCGACGTTGATTTCAGCAAAATCGCCGAGTCCATCACGGTCGGTGTCCCGGGAATCCGGAATACCGTCGCAAAAGGGTGCGGGTAATGTGCAGCCTGAGGCCAGATCTGGATCAAAACTCTCCCCGAAACTGGTATTGACGTAGTTGTCAGCGCTGCTGTCGGTGGACCCGGACAGAAGCTCGTTGCGGGCAAACAGGCCGTCACCGTCCAGATCCTGCAGGAAGGCCAGAAACAGATCGTTGCCCGCTTCAACCAGAATCTCGTTGAAGTCGGCCGCTGCGGGCAGGTTGTCGGCACTCAGAACCACCCAGCCACGATTGAAATCACCGTCCCGCAAGGTGTTAATTCGCACCAGTTGCTCGGGGCCACTACACGCATTGACCGGTTCAGCAGCCGGGACCAGACACCGGAGGTCGGAATCGTCCACCGCACAGGCGCAGTCGCTGTCGACCCTACAAATATTGCCCGGTTTATTAGAGGTGACCGAGCAGGTGCGGCTGGTTTCATAGCCACTGAAAAACTCAACGGCATCATCATCAAACCGGCCCGTATCCAGTCGTCCGTTTGCACCAGGCCCAATAACCAGGGTTCCCAGACTCAGCCCGGTGGTGCCTCTCGGCACTAACTGGACATCATCCCCCTCTGCTAGGCTATCGGCACGCTTGTTCAAACCCGCAACAATGCCGTTGGCAATGTCAGGGTTGGTGATAAAATCATCGCCGGCGGGACGGGTGTCCAGCCAACCGTTCGGGCCCGCAGTAATAACCGTGTCGCCATCAATTTCGGCGACACGGTCGTCACCACCCAGGGCTACCAGGCTGCTGGTGTCCAGAACACCGTTGACGCCGGGAGCGATATAATCCAGCGAGGTGTCGTGTCGCGGAATGCCCATAATCTCGGACAGAACGTAGCCCACCGGCAAGCCGATCGGATCACCGTTGGATGCGAAGCCCCCAAGGTAGCCGCCACCGGCGACCCCGCCATCATCCAGCACGCCACTGGTGGCAACCAGGTAATCTTCCGCCGCGTCGGCATCGCCAAAGTCCAGAGTAATACGAGCCGTGCGATCACGGGCCACCTGATTAATGAAGGTATAGGTCCGGCCCAGCTCGTCAGTCACCCGGTAATTGGCGACCCGGAAGACCAGGCCCGCAGGCTTGCGCATGATGTCTTCAACTAGGTTCGGGAACACCTCCCGGCTGGCAAAAAGAAAGGGCCCACGCTCCGCATTGAAGGCCCCGAGGCTGACATTCAGCGGCGTACCGGTAATCAGCTCGGAATTCGAAACCAGGGTTGCAACCGGCAGAAAATTATTGCGGGCACCGACCTGTTGAAGCACGGTAATTTCAATGTCGCTGACGTTAAAGGGTACGTTGCCGGTATTGAGAATCGAAAGATCAACGTCAATCCGGGCACCGATGACCTCGCGGTTGACGGTATTGGTGGTGGACAGCTCTGCGCCTTTGGTCAGGGAGTTCTCGTAAACTTCCTGACTTTCCCGTGCCGACTCAGCTTCCGTTCCCTTGGTGTTGGATGCGCTGTAGCCGCCAGTGACCGTCAGTTCAGCGCCACCTCCAAGCGCTTGTTTATCAGCACCGAAAAAGGTGCCGGTTCCTATGCCAGCCCGGAGTGATGCTTCCACTCCCCATTCAGTCGTGTCACTGTTTGACCGCGTAAAAGCGGTACTTTCCGCCGTCGCCAGGGTCGTGTTGGAACTCGACTCCTGGGAAATGACTTCACCGTTCTCATCGGTGAAACTGTAGCGCTCATCAATCTGCAGCCGTACGTTGCCCACGTCAATGCGCAGCTCCGGCAGATCCGCAATCAGTGGGTCCCGATTTAACTCAAACAACTCGGCATTATCAGACAGCTGATCGCCGTCGGTATCGGCCAGCAAGGGCGATGTCTTGAGGTCAAAGTGCTCGAAGCCATCCGGCAGGCCGTCCTGATCCGAATCCTGGGCGAACGGATTGCTGAAAACGGTATTGAGCTCAAAATTGTCATCAAGCCCATCGCCGTCGGTATCGGTGGCTCTCGGGTTCATTCCGTACTGCAGCTCAATCGAATCGTTAAGTCCGTCACCGTCGGTGTCTGCATTGTCGGGATCACTGGTAATCTGGCGCGTGACGATATCGCCATTAGCCAGTTCCACAATCACGGTGTAACCCGCCTGCTCTTCATTGTCGTATAGTCCGTCGCCGTCGGTATCCACCAGGTCAAGGCTGCCAGGTGGAGTGCCTGCAAACTCTGCTGTGTTGGCGGTCAGTACCACCGTTGTACCGGGGCTGACCTGGATCTGCTGTCCGTACAGGTCGGTAACATTGACTACCGACACCTGATAGGTCAGCTCGTTCTGGGATCGCGTCGTCAACCTGACGGCCGTTCTATCCAGACTGGTAAATGCGACGTCCACTACCTGAAGAAAGCCCGCCTCGGTATTCACATTGGCCTGCACAATGCCATAGCTGGCCGGATCCAGCGCGCTATCAGTCACTGGTTTACTGAACGCGACAACAACGTGGGTATTGTCCACGGATCCTGCACTGACTACAGATAACGGATCAGCCACCGCAGACTGTCGGGATAGACCCACGAAGGTCTGCGGGCCACCGTTAATATAAAGCGGCGTTTCATTAATCAGGGATACCACCCCGGGCATCTCTACGGTATATCGGACATCGGCCTGTGGTTCGGTGTTGAGCACGACGGTCTCGGAATCGGCGCCCAGAGTGGCGGCCTGCACGGCCAGCGTAGCGCCGTCCGATGACTTGATCCGATAGGTTTCGAGGAATCCCGCATTAGCCGACACGGGCTCACTGAAACGGATAAGCGTGACAGTATCACTGAGGGGTTTGACGTCGAGAACCGTCAGCTCTTCACTGGCATTGCCGGTGAAGATGATCGGTTCATCTTCCAGACCGGCAACGTCAAACGTTAACGTTCCATTCGGAACCAGTTGTTCGTCCTCTGACGCGATATCGAGTTCAAAGATGACCGACCTGCCATCGGGGGCGGGATAGGAATTCATAACGGGGGCGTTGTTGCCGTTCGACAGGGTAAAGGTAAAAAGCTCTGCTTTCTCAAGCAGGTCTTGCCCGGCACTCTCCTCGAAAGTGAGCTCGACAAATCGCGGGCTCAGCGATTCTACCCGACTGACCTTTGGTAACTGTTCCGCAGAAACTTGCACCGATTCATCAGTACCTTGATTGTCATCGCCACTGCCACCGCCGCCACAGGCCGCGAGAAACAGGGTGGCAAACCATAATGACGACATCTGCAGCCAACGGCCGCCTTTCCTGTGATTGTCCATAGTGCCCCCGGTATGTTTGGTTATCATCACCCGAGCAACCGGTTATCACTGCTCACCACAATGATGATTGGCAACAGGTCAGGCGAAAATTAATACGAAACGTTAATGTTCGAAACGTTGGGATGAGCATAGGTAATTGGCTTTCCGCCGTCAGTAGCCCAGATGGACTAGTGTCGTGGCGAAATATGATGACAAACCCGTAATAGTCCGTTTGGGTAGTTTTTGCATGTATTGGCTCCGCTATACTGTTTAGCAGGCCGACAGGGATGGATTCAGACTTTGAAAATACTGGTGTCAGACGATCACGAGTTGATTAGGGATGGCGTCGCCGCCCTTCTGGGAAGGCTGGAGCCCGGTGCAGACATCTTGCTGGCGACGACCGGTGATGAGGCCATTGCCATTGCCTCAGAACATCAGGATCTGGATCTTGCGGTTATTGATCTTTCGCTTCCGGGGACCAGCGGCCTTCCAATGGTGTCGAAGCTTTGCGAACTGCTGGCAGATGCGCCGGTTCTGGTTCTGTCAGCATCGGCTGACAGGCATCTTATCCTGAAGACGATTGAGTGCGGCGCCTCCGGCTTTGTGTACAAAGCCCTGGGCACCAGGGTGCTGGAACATGCATTACAGATGGTTCTGGCCGGAGGTGTGTTCATGCCTCCCCTCCGCGAAAATGAAGACCAGGCCCTGTCAGCGGTCACCCCGCGACAACGTCAGATTCTCGAACTGCTGGCTCAGGGAAAGTCGAACAAGGAAATCGCGAATACGCTTCATATTTCCGCCAATACCATCAAGAACCATCTCGCCAAACTGTACGAGCATTTCAGGGTCTCCAACCGGACCCAGGCCGTCATGAAAGCGCAGGAACTGGTATCTGGCCAGTAACTCCGAGAATGTCTACACATACACAATACTGCTAATACTGTGCTGACACCCTCAGAAGATAACGGGGATCCTGAGCACTCTCGCCACGAATACCCTCCTCGTAACGACTGGCCAGATTCTGGGCAATGCCTTCAACCAGCCAGTGCTGGCCAAGCTGTTTTGCAATCCGGACATCCAGACGGTGAGTCGACTTTATAGTGGAAGGGCCCCCAAGGGTGGCGTCGCCATTCCATGACATGTCATCAAGATAATAGTAGACGAGACTGGCATCCAACTGGTGCCCCAGGCTCTGGGATAAAAGCAGGCTCAGCGTCGTATCCGGAACGTGATTTTCCCGGCTGGCAAGGCCCGTTTCGATAGGGTCATAACGATCTTCGCTTCTGAGGAAAGCAAACTGGAAGCTGAGCTGAGCGCTCTGCCATGGCTCGGTTTTCAACTGGCCCTCCAGGCCCCAGGTGTCGACACCCACGCGACCTTCGTACCAGACTTCAACCCCGTTATTCAGATAGCCGGGGAACGTCGATGTGGTGTCCGTGGTGCTTCGAATCTGGTTATCCAGGCGCTCATAGAACAGACGCAGATCAACGAGCAGAGCGTTATTGAACAGCTGACCGATGTACCCGACATCGATCACATCAAGTTCTTCCGGCTCCAGACCACCCTGCGAGGAAGTCAGCTGCACCAGCACGCCCCCATCATCGAAATAGAAGGCCTTGTTGAAGTACTCCTCGAAAAGCGTAGGCTTGCGTTCGGCGTGGCTGTAGGTCAACCGGAGGGTGTGATCTGGCGAGGGAAAGTAGTTGACGCCCACCCGGTAGGAAGCACCAGTATCGTAGAGGTCGCCACGCTCAAGCACACCACCGATATTCGCCAGCCACTGCTCCGACAGGGGTATGCTTGCCTGGGCAAACGCCCGGTAGCTATTGTCCCGCTTCCAGCGGTCAGACTCGAACGTTTCCGCGCTTTTGATGCTTTCCTGCCGCCCTCCTGCGCCCAGCACCCAGCTCACCGAGCCAGATTCATAATCCCGGTACTGCACCTCCAGGTCATGGCGCTCCTCTTCATAGGTATACCAGCCGGCCTCAATAGCCTGGTCTGAGCGCCCATCGAATAGCGTTGGTATTGCACCAGGCGGCAAACCGGTTATCTCGGAAAGAAGGCCCAGATTTTCCCGGTCATCCTGGTTTGAATACTGCCGGTAAAACTGGACATAAACATCCCGATCGGTATCAAGTGTGCGGGTCCAGCGAAGCCGCTGCCGGTCGGTCCGGGAATCACGGACGGCATCGGGCTGTGCTATCGGTAAATCGGCATTCACATCAAACTCACCGTAGGTACCCGACAGATCAATATCCAGCTCATCGCTATAACCCAGGCCGACCTGACCACGGAAATTTAACGTGCCGAACTGCCAGCCGTCAGAGCGGTCCCGGTTGCCGTCGGTTTCCTCGAACTTTCCCGTCAAACGGTATTCAAGCGCTCCATCAGCGGCGCCGTATCGCGCTGTCGCTGAACGGGTATTTCGGGACCCCGCAAGACCGCCAGCATAGACACCTGTGCTTGCAATGGGCTTCCGGGTAATAATGTTGATGGTCGAGGTAAATGCATTGTAGCCGTAGGTGGGCGCCCCGCCGCCTCTGAGCACTTCGATGCGCTCGATGTCTTCGAGCGCAACACCGAGAGTTTGCCAATCGACGGTCAGGAAAGAGCTGTAAACGGACGCGCCATCTACCATGACCTCAAGCCCCCGCTGCAGCAGGTCCGACTGGCCGTGATAAGCAACAAGGTGAGGACTGCCGATGGTGGCGCCCGACACCTGAAATCCGGGCACCAGCCTGAGCAGGTCGACGATCTGCGTTGCGCCCGATGCGCGAATCATATCCCGATCAATCACCGTCACTGATGCGGCCGCCCGATTCACAGGCTGCATCATTCTGGACACCGTGATGCCCACCGGAACCTCTGTGAAAAAGTGCGCCTCCGAACCCTGCTCGGTTAAGGATTCTGCCTGCACAGATGTGGGCTTTAGTAGAAAGACAGCTGCGACAATGCAGGCCATCCGGAATGGACCGGATAACGCACCGCTGATAATCGATGAGGCCTTATTCATTGTTATCCTCAGGGTCCCCGGCGTCGGGCTCGTCAAGCAAAGCCAGAAGCTGCTGGGCTTGCTGGCTGAACTGTGCCTCGGCTCCGGTTTCAAAGGCCTGTCGACAGCTATCCACTTTCTGCCGGAGCATTTCAAACTGAAAATAGCCCGCGATACCCTGAATCTGATGGAGCAGGTCGCGTATCGCTTCTTGATCTCCTTCCGTCACGGCCGACTGAAGGACGCTGCCCAGGCGCTCAAACTCCTGTTGAAGCTTCGACCGCAAACGATCTGGTAATACGTGCTGGCGGCCATTTGGGTCACTGGCCGATTCCGGATGCTTGAGGCCCAGCATTCCAGCAATCGTCCGGGCCAGCAGATCGGCGTTGATCGGTTTATACACCAACTGCACCCTGGGGATCTGTTTCTCCAGGCAGTCATTGGCACCGAATACGTCGGCCGTGACGATAACCACCGGTACAAGATTGATCCTATTGTCGTCCAAAGCACGCAATTGCCTGAGGGCAGATGCACCATCCAGGTTGGGCATATGCAGATCCATCAACACCAGATCTACCTGGTGGGCAAGGGCCCGTTCGACTGCCTCATTGCCATCCCGGGCGAGGACAACCCTGGCTCCCCAATCAATCAGCCAGGATTCGATCAGGCGACGATTGAATTCGTTGTCCTCGGCGACCAGCACTGTCTGGTCCGAGAGAAAGCCGCGAACCTGAGTCGCGGTTTTCACTTGAACTGGCGCCTGACTGTCGATCGAGAAGAGTTCCGCAAGCCGGGCTATCAATATATCCGAACGGGCTGGCTTGACCAGAACACGAACTTTGCCCTCAACCTCTCTGGACAGATCCAGATCGGAGTGACGGCTGGTGGCCATCAGCAGAACCGGGCCCGAAAACTGCTCCCGAACCGTTCTGATGCGTGCGCGGTTCGACTCATCCGAATCACTGCGAGGCGAGAGACCAATGATGGCCACATCAATCGTTTTGTTGTCAGGCAGCCTGTTGCTGAGAATACGGCTTGCCACTTCATTGTTCCGGGCGGTAAATACGGTCACGCCCTGCATCACCAGGCTGTTTTTAACGCTATGCCGGGCCAGGGTATGAGGCTCAAAAACCAGAACATTGAAGCGGGCCAGCGGCGTCTGTACGGGTAGCTCAGGCTTTATGTCGGTATTGATCGGCAAGTGGAATGCAAACTCGGATCCCTGGCCGGGCTCACTCTCTACGGAAATACTGCCTCCCATCAGGTCCATGATGTTCTTGCAGATCGCCAGCCCCAGCCCGACACCTCCGAAGTTCCGTGTCGCCGTGGAGTCGCCCTGCTCAAACGCTCTGAAACGGCTGGCAATTTCGTCAGGCGGAATGCCAATGCCGGTATCGGTAACACTGATTTTCAGCTGCTTGCGTGGAAGATCCACGGATGCCCGCAGGATAATGTGCCCGTCTTCAGTGAATTTGATGGCATTGGCCAGTAAGTTTGCCAACACCTGCTCGATACGAAGCTCATCACCTTTGATGAATTCCGGAACATCACTGTCGATCAGAGCGACCAGTTCAAGCCCTTTCTGCTGGGCTTCGGTACTGAATATCGTCGCCATGTTTTCCAGGCATCGGCGAATGTCAAAAATGGACTCGTTGAGCCTGATGGTATTGGATTCGGCTTTTGAAAAGCCCAGGATGCCATCAATGAGGTGAATCAGCAGCTTGGCAGCACGGGACATCATCTCCACGTATTCCCTGGTCTCGGCAGCTGAGCCGGGCTTCAGAATGCGCTGACTGAATCCGTAGATGGCGTTCACGGGCGTGCGAATTTCATGGCTCATGTTGGCAAGGAAGTTCGCTTTCACTTTTTCAGCCTGACTGGCCCTTGCGCGCGCAGCGTCCAGTTCATTATTGCGCTGCTCAAGTTCCGTAACTTTTCTCTCCAGAGACGAGGTTGCTTCGGCTACGCGTTGCTGCAATTCATGTTGGGACGATTCAATGGTTTCCGCCATACTGTTGACGTTGGCCACCAGCCGGACAATCTCCCCCCGCCCCAATCTATCTACCCGCGCAGAGAGGTCACCGTCTGCGATCTGTTGAATGGTTTCAGTCACGGCACTGATCGGTTTCACGAATCGTCTCGACAGGTAAATCGAAACCAGCAGGCTGAAAACGATGCCGATGGCCAGCACCCAGAGGCTTCGGGCAATGACCTGCTGATTGGCAGCTCGGACTTGAGCCATATCAACTTCCAGCATGACCCAGCCAATGGGTGCCTGCTCGGGGGGACTGCTAATTGCGCTTTCCCGATACAGGTCGTCGGTAACCTCCAACGCCGGACCGGCAATCTCACGCACAAATAACCTTTCGCCGATATCATCGTCCTTGCCGTTGGCGCCCGGCCCTATTTCGATGACGCCTTGTAATGCTCTACCACCCGATTGCCAGCGACGAATGTAACCGGCAATATCCCTCGCTCTGAAACCTCCCCCAACATTGGCCTTTACTCGCTGGTTCTGATCGACAATGACGGCAGAACTGACCCATTTCGAGTTAACGGCACCATCCATTAATTCGCCCAATATCTCTTCATCACCAGAGAACAGGTAGTAACCGGCAACCTGGGAAATATTATCGGCGATCAGAACCGCCTGACTCTCAATCGATTCTTCCTGATCCTGAACCCCGAAGCTGGCGACCAGAAAACCAAGGATGGAAGCCACCAGTAACAGCGGAAGCAGACCACCGATAATGATCTGCGACTGGATACTCGACACGTTCGGTTTCAGGATCTTCAAGGTTTTTCCTCTGGTGCCGGATTGCCTGGCGGAACCAGGCTCAGGCTGAGCCCCAGGGACTGGGCTACGGTCTCGTTAAGACTGTACTGATAATAGAACGGAAAGATAAAAAGTGGCCGTTCCTGTACTGGAGTTCCAGATGTCAGTACCGACTGTCTGGAAAAGTGTTCTGCAACCTGGCACCCAAGCGCCTCAGGCGATGAATGAACAGCCGCTATAGCGCCGGCTTTTACATAGCCCTCAGAATATCCAAAAACCGGAACCTGTCGCCGATACGCCGAATACAACAGAAATCGGATTGCACGTGGGGATGTGAGAGCAGGGTCGTACAAAAGCAACATGGCGTCACTGTTATCGAGCAGTGGCTTTACCACTTGCAACAAATCGTCTCCAGACTTTATTGAAGCCGTGTTCAAGGCAAAGCCCAGAGCTTTTGCTTCCCGCGTCAGTTCATCTTCAATAGAGGCGCTCTCCGGCCCGAAAACAACGCTGAGTGTTGATGCTTCTGGCAATAAAGACCGGATCAGGAACAGCCGTCTGGAGATCGGCTGATCAATAACAAACGCCGTTTCAAGGGAACGAGGGCCAGGGTCAGCCTCACCTGAAAGTAGTTCTCGAATCACCACTGCCGGTAAAAGTGACGCGGAAAAGCTGGGAGAGTCCGGATGATCGAACAGGAGTCTGGTTGCGCCGGTTCCTACCGCCACCACCCTGTAGGATTCGAAACTTGTTGGCTCTGCCGCCACCTGATCAACGGTCTTCACGTCATAGGGTGGTCGCCCATCGACCGACGACCCGAAGCACTCTGAAAAACCATCCAGAAACCCGGAATAGGGTGCATTTTTATCAGGGACAACAAGCAGAACCGGAGGGACTGAATCAGGCAGATTCACCTGAGCAGGAACTTCCAGTGAAAACAGGACGAGGATAACGGCTCGAATGAGCCTGTATCGCCAGCGCCGGAACCAGGCTGAGGGCAGACTGCGATTTGCTCGAACGAAAAAAATGGCAGTCATGGGGGGCTGTCTTGGCGCGGTTAGTCACAAACCCTGTTCTACCGCTATTTCCGGTCCATAACAACCACCCATAAATACCATTTATAGGCAATTCAAAAAATGATCAACCGAAGTGGAAAAACGCCAGCTTGTTTCCATCAGGGTCACGCACGTAGGCGCCGTAGAACTGATTCGGTATGCGCTGCCCGGGCTCGCCGTCGCAGGTGGCACCCAGATCAATGGCTCGCTGGTAATGTGCATCCACTGCTTCTTTCGATCCTGGTGGAATCGCAAACATATTACCATTGCCGCAGGCGGCGTCTTCTCCGTTCGCCGGCTCACAAACGGCCAGCATGGGTGATTTCATATCCTTGCCGATAAAGGCAATGCGGCCCAGATCCAGCAGCTCTTTCGCACCCAGATCCCCGAGCAGGTCCAGGTAAAATGTCTTGGCCTTGGCCATGTCTTTAACGCCAATCGTCACATATCCGATCATTCTTCTGTTCTCCTGCTTGTCTGGTGAGTCCGGTTATACGATCCAAATAAAAAAACCGAAGGCGAACCTTCGGTTTTTTTCATCTTTGTTGGCTGATCCGGTTATTTCACCGGCGCATTCAGCACATCCAGCACTTCCTCAAGCTCGGTAATCATCTGCCGGATGATCTGCTTGTACTGGGAGGTATCGTCTTTCACCTCGTGGCTGCTGAGCTTCTGCTTGGCTCCGCCAATGGTGTAGCCCTGATCATACAACAGGCTACGAATCTGGCGGATGGTAATGACATCCGCGCGTTGGTAATAACGACGGTTACCACGACGCTTTACCGGCGAAAGCTGGGGAAACTCCTGCTCCCAGTAGCGCAGCACATGCGCTTTTACGGCACAGAGGTCCGCCACTTCGCCAATGGTGAAATAACGTTTGCCCGGTATGGTGGGCAATTCGTTGTTATGACTGGGTTCCAGCATACGCTTCTACTTTTTGTTTCAGTTTCTGACCTGGACGAAACGTAACAACGCGCCGTGCACTGATCGGTATTTCTTCGCCGGTTTTCGGATTTCTACCCGGCCGCTGTTTTTTGTCACGCAGATCAAAATTGCCGAAACCCGACAGTTTAACCTGTTCGTTGTGACTCAGGGCGCCCCTGATCTCATCGAAAAAAGCTTCGACCATTTCCTTGGCCTCACGTTTATTCAGGCCCAATTCCTCGTACAAACGCTCTGCCATTTCCGCTTTCGTCAAGGCCGCCATTGATCAACTCCTCAGTGTTGCCCCAAGCTCCTCTTTCAGTGCGTCTATTACACCACTGAAGAGCGAGTGCACCTCTTCTTCGTTTAATGTGCGTTCAGGATGCTGCCAGAACAGGCTGAGAGCAAGGCTACGGTTGCCTTCACCCAGGCTTTCGCCCTCATAGACATCGAACGCACGCAATGCTGTCAGGTAGTTGCCGGCGTGCTTTTTAGCGACACGCTCAACCTCTGCAAACCCTGTCTCGCTACCGATAATAATAGCCAAATCCCGGCGAACTTCCGGAAATTTTGAAATATCTTTGAAATTAGGCACATATCCGGAAACGATCGAATTCAAGAATAGCTCAAACATCAGAATCGTGCCATTAAGTTCAAGCTTTTTCTGAACTTGCGGATGCAGGGTGCCCAGCCAGCCAACGTGTGTGCCGTCTTTCAACAGCTCTGCGGTCTGGCCCGGATGCAGGGCCGGGTGCTGCCCCGGGGCAAACTGTATTTCCACCCCCAGCATCCGGAAAAGCCCTTCAAGCTCGCCTTTTGCATCGTAGAAATCCGATGCTCTACGACCATTTGCCCAGTTCTCCGGCAGTTGATTACCGACCACGACTCCGGCGAGCATAGGCTGCTGATCAATCCGGTCGCCTTCCTGACGGAATTTCAGACCGGTTTCAAACAGCCGGATGCGCGGTTGCTGCCGGTTCTGATTATATTCAACGGTTTTCAGCAGCCCGCTCCACAGGCTGGTCCGCATAACCGCAAGGTCCGATGAGATCGGATTCGCCAGGGCAATGCCCTCGTCATCCGGGTTCACCAGTGCCTGTACCCTGGGGTCCACAAAACTGTAGGTGATCGCTTCCTGGTAACCGCAATCCACAAAATAATTCTGGATCGCCGATACCGGCCGAACACCTTCTGCCTGCGGGCGAAGACCCAACGAACCGGTAGGCTCGGTAACCGGCAGGTTGTTGTAGCCGTAGATTCGGCCGATCTCTTCGATCAGGTCCTCTTCAATGCTGATATCCGGGCGGAAGCTGGGCACATGCACACGCCAGCCGTTCTTCAGCAGCTTGCCGATGTGCAGCCCAAGGCGGGTCAGAATTTCCTCTACCGTGGTTCTATCAATTTCGACACCAAGAACGTCCGCAACGCGCTGTTCACGCAGGTCGATGGTGCGGTCATCGGGCAAATCGTTCTTGCTGGCGACTTCAACCACTTCCCCCGGTTCGCCGCCCACGATGTCCATTAGCAGCGATGTCGCGCGCTCCATGGCCTCACGGGCGAGCTTGTAATCAACACCACGTTCAAAACGGTGAGAGGCATCGGTGTGCAGGCCGTAGTGGCGGGCCTTACCTGCCAGGGTAATCGGGTCGAAATAGGCGGCTTCCAGCACCAGATCACGGGTCTTCGGGCTGACGCCGGAGTGCTCACCGCCCATCACGCCGGCAATGGCGATAGGTTTGGCGTGGTCGGCAATAATCAGGGTATCAGCGGTAAGCTCCACCTCCTGACCGTCCAGCAGAACCAGCTTTTCACCGGCGTCCGCCATTCTGACCACGATACCGCCTTCAATCTCGTCCCGGTCAAAAGCATGCATGGGCTGACCCAGCTCCAGCATGACGTAATTGGTAACGTCTACGGCTGCGTCGATGGACCGAACACCGCAGCGGCGCAGTTTTTCCTGCATCCACAGTGGCGTTGGCGCACTGAGATCAACGTTTCGCAGAATACGGCCGATGTAGGTCGGGCAACCTTCCGGCGCCCTCACGGCGATATTTGGCACTTCGGAATGTGTGGCTTTTACTGCCTCAATCCCAGGGCCTTCAACCACCAGGCTGTTCAGCACGCCCACTTCCCGGGCAATGCCCTTGATGGACAGGCAGTCGGCACGGTTCGGCGTCAGGTCGACGTCGATGGTGACGTCGTTCAGACCCAGAAACTGGTCCAGCTTTTCGCCCACGGGGGCATCAGTGGGCAACTCCATCAGGCCTTCGTGGTTATCCGACAGCCCCAGCTCCGACTCGGAACAAAGCATGCCCTCGGAGGGCTGACCGCGCAGTTTCGCTTTCTTGATTTTGAACTCGCCGGGCAGCACGGCGCCGACGACCGCAAAAGGCACTTTCAAACCTTCACGAACGTTAGGCGCGCCGCAGACCACCTGAACTTCGGTGGCGCCATCGCTAACCTGGCAGACCCTGAGCTTGTCGGCGTCCGGGTGCGGCGCAACCGCAAGCACTTCGCCCACAACCACGCCGCTGAACTTGCCGGCAACCGGCTCAAAGCCGTCCACTTCCAGACCCGCCATGGTGATCTGGTGCATCAATGCGTGGGTGTCGTTTGCCGGGTTGACCCACTCTCGGAGCCACTGCTCACTGAATTTCATGGTATCTGCCTTGTACTGGAGCTTCTAACTGTAAGATTCTTCTGGCTTCAAAAATTTGCGGGAGCTGGCGTTCTTCTGGCTCTCGGGTCAACGGAACTGGCGCAGAAAACGAAGATCGTTCTCGAAAAACATGCGCAGATCGTTCACCCCGTAACGGAGCATGGCCAACCGCTCGACGCCCAGGCCGAAGGCAAACCCCCGGTATTCCTCGGAATCAATGCCACAATGCTCGAACACTTTTGGATGAACCATGCCGCAGCCCATCACTTCCAACCACTTGATGCTGCCGTCGTCTTCGCGGCCCCACTCTATGTCGACTTCCGCCGAAGGCTCGGTAAACGGGAAGTAGGACGGGCGGAAGCGTACTTCCAGGTCACGCTCGAAAAACACTCGCAGGAATTCCTCCACGGTGCTTTTAAGATCTGCGAAGCTGACATTTCTCTCGACAAGGAGCCCTTCCACCTGATGAAACATGGGTGTGTGGGTCATGTCAGAATCACAACGGTATACGCGGCCGGGGCAGATCATCCGAAAAGGCGGCTTGCCTGCTTCCATGGTACGGATCTGAACCGGTGAGGTGTGGGTACGCAACAGGGTACCCGGATTGAAGTAGAAGGTATCGTGCATGGCACGGGCCGGGTGGTGGCCGGGAATATTGAGGGCTTCGAAGTTATGATAATCGTCTTCGATTTCTGGCCCCTGCTCCACCGTGTAGCCGGCCTTGCTGAAAAACTGCTCAATCCGCTGAAGCGTGCGGGTAACCGGGTGCAAGCCACCCAGGTCCTGGCCCCGCCCCGGAAGCGTCACGTCGATGGATTCGGCAGCCAGTTTCTGCTCAATGGCAACCCTTTCAAGGTTATCACGGCGGGCGTTGATGGCCTGCTCGACCTGCCCCTTGGCTTCGTTGATCTTCTGGCCGGCTGCCGGGCGTTCCTCGGCCGACAGTTTGCCCAGGGTCTTGGCCTGCAGGGTAACCACACCTTTCTTGCCAAGGTATTCAACACGGATCTGATCCAGCGCTTTCAGGTCGTCCGCTTGTTCAACCGCTGCCAGGCCGTCCTGAACGAGTTGATCCAGGTTTTCCATTGCCCCTGCTCCAATCCAGAAATGGAAGTCTACAAACAAAAATAGGGGAAGAGCATGCCCTTCCCCTATCACAAAGCGCCCCTGAGTACTGGGGGCGCCTGAATCGATCATTGATCGATGAAAGAGCTAAGCGATCACAGGGATGCTTTGGCCGTTTCAACAACAGCAGAGAAAGCCTGCTGCTCGTTCATGGCCAGATCGGCCAGAACCTTGCGATCGATTTCGACGTTAGCCTTTTTCAGACCAGCAATCAGACGGCTGTATGACAGACCGTTGGCGCGAGCGCCTGCGTTGATACGGGCAATCCACAAGGCGCGGAATGCACGCTTACGGTTGCGACGGTCACGATACGCGTACTGACCGGCTTTGATGACCGCCTGTTTGGCTACACGATAAACGCGGCTACGCGCTCCGTAATAACCTTTGGCCTGATTCATAATCTTTTTGTGACGACGACGTGCGACCACGCCACGCTTTACACGAGCCATACTCTAATCCTTCTACCTTAAACCTTTGCAGGAATGTTCAGCGGCTGATTTAAATCAGCACGCCGTCATACGCTTGATGGAAGCCACGTCGGACTTGGCAATCAGCTTGGTACCACGGAGCTGACGCTTACGCTTTGGGCTCTTCTTGGTCAAGATATGACTGGTGAAGGACTGCTTGTGCTTGAAGCCGGTGGCGGTCTTCTTGAACCGCTTGGTAGCACCGCTTTTGGTTTTCATTTTCGGCATTTTTTAAAACTCCGCATTCTGTTTTTGGTGAAATCAGTATTACTTCTTCTTGCGGGGAGCCACTACCATGGTCATCTGGCGGCCTTCCATTTTCGGCCGCTGTTCTACCTGGGCAATTTCTTCAATATCCGTTTCGATCCTGTTCATGAGCTTCATACCAATTTCCTGGTGTGCCATCTCACGCCCACGAAAACGAATGGTCAGCTTGCCGCGGTCCCCGTTTTCAAGGAAACGTACCAGGTTGCGTAGTTTGACCTGATAATCCCCTTCTTCAGTTCCTGGACGGAACTTAAGCTCTTTGACCTGCGTCTGCTTCTGTTTCTTCTTGGCAGCCGCTTTGGCCTTCTTCTCATCGAAGATTTTCTTACCGTAGTCCATTATCTTACAGACGATCGGATCGGAATCCGTAACCTGAACCAGGTCAAGAGACGCTTCTTCTGCCTGCTTGATTGCATCTTCAATCGACACTACGCCGACTTGGTTGCCCTCTGCGTCAATAAGACGGACTTCAGTTGCGTCAATATTCTCGTTAATCGGCGCTTTTGGTGTACGCCCCCGATTCGCTCGCTGTTTAATAATCAGATCTCCGTTTTGGTTCTGCCTTTGCGTTCAATTTCGTCAGCCATCAGCTGTTCGAACGCGTCCAGCGATAAAGTACCCATATCTTCACCCTTGCGGGTTCTCACCGCAACGGCGTTGTTTTCGACTTCTTTGTCGCCGACAACTACAAGGAAGGGTACTTTGTTAATAGTGTGCTCGCGGATTTTAAAGCCGATCTTCTCGTTTCTCAAGTCGGCATTTACCCTATAGCCGAGAGAATCCCACTTTTTTGCCAGTTTCTGGCAATATTCCCGCTGAGTATCGGTAATATTCATCACCGCAATCTGGGTGGGCGCCAGCCAGGTGGGAAAAGCGCCTTCGTATTCTTCGATCAGAATACCAATAAACCGCTCGAACGACCCAAGAACGGCGCGGTGAAGCATAACCGGCGTTTTACGTTCGGAATTGTCCGCAACATACTGAGCGCCGAGACGGCCGGGCATGGAGAAATCGACCTGTATGGTACCACACTGCCACACCCGACCGATGCAGTCCTTCAGGGAGAACTCAATTTTCGGACCATAGAAGGCGCCCTCACCCGGCAGCAGCTCCCAATCCACGCCTTCCCGGTTCAATGCTTCTTCCAACGCGGCTTCGGACTTGTCCCAGACTTCATCGGACCCCACCCGCTTTTCCGGGCGTGTCGACAGCTTGTACAGAATCTGGTCGAACCCGAAATCCGTGTAGATTTCGTGAAGCATACCGATAAACGCAGACACTTCCTTCTGGATCGCGTCCTCTTCACAGAAGATATGGGCATCGTCCTGGGTAAACCCGCGAACCCGCATCAGGCCATGCAATGCGCCAGACGCTTCGTTACGGTGGCAGGAGCCGAACTCCGCCAGGCGCAGGGGCAGATCCTTGTAGCTTTTCAGACCCTGATTGAACACCTGAACATGGCAGGGACAGTTCATCGGCTTGATGGCGTAATCATGCTTCTCGGACTCGGTGGTGAACATATCGTCCTTGAATTTGTCCCAGTGCCCGGATTTTTCCCAAAGCGAGCGGGACACCACCTGAGGTGTCTTGATCTCTTTGTAGCCGTAATCATGCTGCTTCTGGCGCATGTACTGCTCGATTTCCTGGTACAGGGACCAGCCATCCGGGTGCCAGAACACCATGCCCGGCGCTTCTTCCTGCATGTGGAACAGGTTCAGCTTCTTGCCGATCTTGCGGTGATCACGTTTTTCCGCTTCTTCCAGCCGATTCAGGTAGGCCTTCAGGTCTTTCTTGTTGCCCCAGGCGGTACCGTAAACCCGCTGCAGCTGCTCATTGCTGGTATCGCCGCGCCAGTAGGCTCCGGCCACCTTGGTCAGCTTGAAGGCTTTGAGCTTGCCGGTGCTGGGCACGTGGGGGCCACGGCACAGGTCAATGAAGTCACCCTGACGGTAGAAAGACAGGTCCTCGTCACCGGGAATGTCTTCGATGATACGGACTTTGTATTCTTCGCCCATCTCGTCAAACAGCTTGATGGCTTCCTCACGAGACATCACCGAGCGGGACACCGGGAGGTCCTGTTTGGCCAGTTCTTCCATGCGCTTTTCGATCCGCGCCAGGTCTTCGTTGGTAAAGGGCCGGTCGTATTTGAAATCGTAGTAGAAACCGTTGTCGATTACCGGGCCGATCGTTACCTGGGCCCCGGGAAACAGCTCCTGGACCGCCATGGCCATCAGGTGCGCAGTAGAGTGGCGGATGATATCCACGCCTTCCTCGTCACGCTCGGTAACGATAGCCAGTTCAACGTCTTCATCGATGGGGTAGCTGGTGTCTACGAGGGTGCCATTCACACGACCGGCCAGCGCTGCCTTGGCCAGGCCTGCGCCAATATCAGCGGCAACATCGTGAACGGTCACGGCTTCGGAAAAACTGCGATGGCTGCCGTCAGGCAGAGTTACAACTGGCATGATTTGCTCCTGTTAGCTCAGAGGTGATCCGTACCAAAGACCACATGGGGTCGGCTCTCCGTGATACAGACCACGGGCCGATTTGCGGGGGAGTTTATCAGAAAAAAACCCGGCAGGTTAATGCCGGGTTCTGTTTGATGCATCGGCCTGAGCAATTCAGGTGACGCTAGCCTCTTCCGGCGTTCGCCGACGCAACTGGCCGAAGGCAATCAAGCCCAATAACGCCAGTGCCGGAATGAACATCAGCTCCTTCGGCGGGCGCTCCAGCTCTACCTGCACCGCATCAATGGTCCAGCCAAAGCTGATGCCTGCATCCTCAGCGGGGCTACCAAAACCGACGAAATCCACGACCATTTCACCATCGCTTTCCGATAGCTCAAGACCTGCAGCCGCCAGGCGCTCTGACGGTGAATCGCCAGCAGGAATCGGAAGCTTGAGATAGGTGGAGACCTCATCCCCGGACAGCGACATACCCGATGCCTTGACGACAATGTCGCCGTCGGCCGGAACCTTCGCCACATGTTCTTCTATCACCGTACCCGGCCGCTCCTCCGTTTCCGGATACACCATGTCCCACCAGTAACCTGGGCGGAACAGAGTGAAGGTGATCAGCAGAAGCAGTGCCGACTCCCATTTGTAGCTCTTGGTAAACCAGTAACCCTGAGTCGCCGCTGAAAAAACCAGCATGGCCGTAACGGCACTGAAGATGGTAATCACCAGGTCGAACCAGCCAGTCAGGCCGATCAGCAACAACTGGGTGTTGAAGATAAACATGAACGGAAGAATGGCAGTCCGGATATCGTAGGTGAAACCCTGGATACCGGTTCTTATGGGGTCTGCTCCTGATATGGCGGCGGCGGCATAAGCCGCCAGCCCCACGGGCGGCGTGTCGTCCGCCAGTATGCCGAAATAGAACACAAACAGATGCACCGCAATCAGTGGCACCAGCAGCCCGTTCTGTGCCCCCAGAGTCACGATGACCGGCGCCATCAGCGTGGACACCACAATGTAATTGGCGGTTGTGGGCAGCCCCATGCCCAATATCAGACTGATCAGCGCCGTGAAGATCAGCATCAACAGCAGGTTGCCGCCGGATATGAACTCAACGAACTGGGTCATCACCAGCCCGATACCGGTCAGCGTAACGGTACCGACCACAATGCCCGCGGTGGCCGTGGCTACGCCGATGCCCACCATGTTCCGGGCGCCGGTCACCAGGGAATGCAGCAGATCACTGAACCCCTGGGTCATTTTCGGAAGCAGACCCGCCTGCCGACGAAAGCAGGCCTTCAGCGGCCGTTGGGTGATCACGATGAAAACCATGAACATGGTGGCCCAGAAGGCCGATAGCTGCGGTGAAAACCGCTCGACGGTCAGGCACCAGATCAGCACCACCACCGGCAGCAGGAAGTAAAGGCCGGTTTTAACCGTCGGCCCGGTCTCGGGAAGCTCGTCCATGGACGATTCCGGGTCATCCTCCTCAAGATCCGGAAAACGGGTGGCATAGCCCACCAGCGCTATGTAGATCAGCAGAACCAGTGGGCCAAGAACCCAGACAGCCGCATCGCCGAAGAGCTCCTTGGTCCAGCCAATGCCGTAGTAGACCGCAAGGGTCAGCACGCAAAGCCCAAGTAGAATCACTACCCAGTTGAGCATTCTCATGGCCAGTGTGGGGCGGTTCAAACGTTCGATGCCCTTCATGCCAAGCTTGCAGGCTTCCAGATGAACGATGTAAATCAGCGCAACATAGGAAATCATCGCAGGCAGAATGGCGTGTTTGATCACCTCCAGATAGGAAATGCCCACATACTCCACCATCAGGAAAGCGGCTGCGCCCATAATCGGCGGCGTTAACTGACCATTAGTGGATGCCGCCACCTCGACCGCGCCAGCTTTGGTGGCCGGAAAACCCACCCGTTTCATCAGCGGGATGGTAAAGGTACCGGTGGTTACCACGTTGGCAATGGATGAACCGGAGATAACACCACTGAGCCCGCTGGACACAACCGCTGCTTTGGCGGGCCCGCCACGCATGTGGCCAAGCATGGCATAGGCAACCTTGATGAAGTAGTTGCCAGCTCCGGCACGCTCAAGAAGCGCGCCGAACAGCACAAACAGGAAAACGAAACTGGTGGAAACGCCAAGCGCAACGCCGAAAACACCCTCGGTGCCAAGCCACATATGAGAGGCCAGCTTGTTGAGGCTTGCCCCTTTATGGGAAATGACGTCGGGCATATAGGGGCCGGCCAACGCATAGATTATGAACACGCCAGCAACAATGGCCAGTGGCAGGCCCAGTGCGCGACGGGTGGCCTCAAGCAGCAGTACCAGGCCACCTAACGCAACAATCAGATCCTGGGTAATCGGCGCGCCCGGGCGCGTCGAAAGCTCTTCGTAGAACACATATAGGTAAGAGGCGGCGAATGCCGCAGCCAATGCCAGAACCCAGTCATAGATTGGCACATGGTCAACATGTTTACCCCGAAACATCGGGTAGGCGGAAAATGCCAGAAAAGCCGCAAACGCCAGGTGAATAGAGCGGGTCTCTGACGAGTTGAACACGCCGATTTCAAGAATATAAGGCAGTGGTGAAGCAATCCAGAGCTGAAACAGGGACCATAGCAGCGGCACCACAAACAATATGACCGCAGCATAGCCCGTGGCTGCCCTGCCACCGGTCTCTGTCTGCAGAACTTCCGTAACTTTGGCCTGATCCATGGCAGTCCCTTCATTGGGCTCGCTATTGCTCATAGCTACGTCCTGGAGAAATGTCGGAGGGAATGCGGCAGGACAGGCAAAAAGCCCGCCCTGCCTTCAGGTCTGCGACTGGATCAGTCGATCAGACCGGCTTCTTTATAGTACTTGGCAGCACCCGGGTGCAGAGGCGCACTCAGGGCGTCACTGACCATCTCTTCCTTTTCCAGGTTGGCAAAGGCCGGATGCAGGCGCTTGAAGCTGTCAAAGTTCTCGAACACCGCCTTGACCACTTCATATACTATCTCGTCTGAAACATCGGTAGACGAAACAAAGGTCGCGGCTACGCCGAAGGTGGTGACATCTTCATCGCTGCCCCGATACATTCCTCCCGGAATGACGGCCTCACGATAATAAGGGTTGTCGCCAATCAGCGTGCGGGTTGCTTCGTTATCAACACTCACCAGAACACTGTCGCAGGACGTTGTGGCTTCCTTGATCGCGCCGGACGGATGCCCGACCGTATAGAAAAACGCATCAATGTTGCCGTCGCAAAGCGCCTGGGACTGCTCCGCCGCTTTCAACTCGGCCGGCAGCGCGAATTTGTCCATGGTCCAGCCCATTTCCTCCATCAGCACTTCCGCTGTCGCCCGCTGGCCGGAGCCGGGGTTGCCCACGGAGACCCGCTTGCCTTCGAGGTCCTCGAAGGTCTTGATGCCAGAGCCCTTGCTGGCCACAACCGTGAACGGTTCCGGATGCAGGGAGAACACAGCGCGCAGCTTTTTGTTAGGGCCGTCTTCTTCGAACTGGCTGGTGCCATTGTAGGCGTGGTACTGCCAGTCGGACTGGGCAACGGCCAGATCGAGTTCGCCCTGGCGAATCGCGTTCAGGTTATACACCGAACCGCCGGTGCTCTCGACGGAGCAGCGAATGCCATGCTCTTTACGATCCATGTTGACCAGTCGGCAGATAGCACCACCGGCCGGATAGTAAACGCCGGTCACACCGCCGGTTCCGATGGTGACAAAGGTCTGTTCCTGAGCGGTTACCGACGTGGCGGCGCCCCCGAAACTGACGGCGGCTGCGACCGCAAGCGCGGAAAACTTCTGTTTCAGTGCCATGACTATTCCCTTTTACTGTTTGTTTTACTCTTCACCCCGCTACACCGCAGGGGGCATGACGTCCTTTTAAACATAGACCACTTTCGCCAAGAAATAAAGGTTGACAGTATCGCTAACTGCCTGACTGGAAACAGAAAAGCCCGCTTGGCGGGCTTTTCTGGTTAAGACTTTAGTCGGCTATTTCTTGCCGCGGGCCTTGGCGACCATGTGATCAGGCCGCAGCAGGAACCGCGCAAGCGCTGGCAACAGCCAGATTGATCCAACCATGTTCCAGATGAACATGAAGAACAACAGCAGCCCCATGTCAGCCTGGAACTTGATGGGCGAGAATATCCAGGTCACCACGCCGATACCCAGGGTAATACCCGTAAAGATAACGGCCTTACCGGTGGACCTGAGCGTTTCGAAGTAAGCGTCCTGAAGGGTTCTGCCCTCGATCAGGAACTTCTCGAGCTTGCTGTAGATATAGATGCCATAGTCAACACCGATACCCACACCCAGTGCAATCACCGGCAGGGTTGCCACTTTGATGCCAATGCCGGACACCGCCATGATGGCCTCTGCAAGGATCGAGGTCAGTCCCAGGGGAATCAGGATACACAGTACCGCACGAACCGAACGGAAGGTCAGCAGACACAACAGGGAAACCACGCCATAAACGAAAGCCAGCATCATGTTCTTGGCGCTGGAAATCACGTCGTTGGTGGCGGCTTCAACACCGGCGTTACCGGCAGCCAGCATGAAGGTGAACTCGTCAGAGTTATTGTTACCCGCAAACTCCTCAACACGCTCGGTCACTGTTTCCAGTGTCTCGGCTTTGTGGTCCTCAAGGAACACCAGCACAGGCGTCAGATCACAGTTGGTGTTGATCAGACCAGCCGGCGCTTCACGAATAGAGGCATTGATGATGGTCTGATTACGGGAAATCTCATACCACTTCCAGTTACCCTCGTTCAGGGCCTTGGTAACGATCTTGGAGACGTCAGCCAGCGAAGCGGATGACTGAACGCCCGGCGTGTTCTGCAACTCCCACTGCAGGTTGTCCATGGCACGGAGCACATTGTACTGGGTACACTGCTCGTCCTCGGTTTTTACCATTACCACCAGAACATCGGCACTGGTCGAGTAATTGTCGATAATGAACTTGTTATCGAGGTTGTAACGGGAATCCGCCCTCAGCTCAGGCGCGCCTTGGTCCAGGTCGCCCACTTTCAGGTCCTGCTTGTAGTAAAGGCCAAGACCCAGGCCAATCACCGCAATCAGTAGTGAAATTGGCGCCACACCCGGATGAGCGAAATAGGACATGACCTTCCACTTGCGGTCATGCTTTTCGTCGTGGTTCTGGACATGTTTGATACCGCCCTTGGAGATACCCACGTAGGACATGATAAGAACGTGCAGCACCAGGTTGGTCAGAATAACGAAAGCCACCCCGATACCGGCAGCAACGGCCAGATCACGAATAACATCGATTTCAATGAAAATCAGAGTCAGGAAGCCAAAGGCATCGGAAACCAGTGCCAGCATGCCGGGAATGTAGAGGGCCCGGAAGGCAAGCCTCGCAGCCATCAGCGAGTCAAACCCTTTCGCGGCCTCTACCGCCATGGCATTGACAATCTGAACCCCGTGACTGATACCGATGGCAAACACCAGGAACGGTACCAGAACAGAGTATGGGTCCAGGCCATAGCCCAGCAGGCGCAAGGTACCAAGCTGTAGGAAAACCGCCACAATCGAAGTAAAAACCGGAACCAGCGTGCCGGTAACGGACCGCGAGTAACCGAACAGCAGCAGGGTTGTCAGAATAATCGTGACGCCCGCAAACCAGGCGATAGAGCCAATCCCTTCAATCAGGTCGCCCACTTTCTTGGCAAAGCCAACAATGTGGATATCGATGTTCGGGTTCTGGCTTTCGTACTTGTTGCGGATTTGCTCTTCCAACTGGCGCGAGAATTCACCGTAGTCCAGCGGCTCGCCGGTTTCCGGGTTTTTCTCGTAAAGCGGTGCGTAAACGATGGTTGACCGGAAATTGTCTGAGATCAGACGACCCACCTCGTTGGAACGCAGCACATTCTGGCGCAGCGCCTCCAGGCTTGCACGGGAACCGTCGTAGTTGTCCGGAATGACTGTGCCACCCTGGAAGCCCTGCTCTGTCACCTCAACCCAGCGAACGTTCGAGGTCCAGAGGGATTTGAGGCCCGAGCGGTCAACACCGTCAAGGTAAAAGACCTCGTCGGTGATCTGCTTGAGGGTCTCCATGTACTCCTGGGTGAAAATATCGCCCTCTTCAACCTCTACCGCTATCCGCACAAAGTTACCGAGGTTCTCAAGGTCATCCCGGTGCTCAAGCATATTCACGATGTAGGGATGCTCAAGCGGAATCATTCGCTCAAAGCTGGCATCCGGCTGAATCTTGACGGCGTTGTAGCCCAGAAACAGGGTCAGAAAAAAGAAAGCAATCAGGATGATCGCCCGATTGTTGAAAATCAGCCGCTCCAGGAACGGCTCCGCGTTCGGCGTGGTGATGTAATGTTCGCCCTTGTCATGCTTCGGGTTCGACATTAAAAAGCCCCTCTAAATTCGTTCTGTTGGTGCCGCATCAGGGCGTTATTGTGGGTTCCGGCCGCGGGCATCGGTGAGTTTCACACCGCCCTCGCCAAAAATCAGGAGATCAGTGCCGGGCAGAGGCACAACGTCCATCACCCCTTCCCTGTCATCACGGAAATAGGGCCGGAAGCTCTCACCGCCGTCGCTGCTCATCAATACGGCGCCGCTGTTGCCAACCAGCGTAATACGGCCATCTTCTGCTACCACGCCGTCGTTCAGCGTCGCCCCACCTTCATTTGGGACCACCTTCCAGCTTTTTCCCATATCCGTAGACTTGAAAGTGGTTCCACGTAACCCGAAGACCAGGACTTCATTCACATTGCCTGTGCCGAGTGCACCAAACAGTGAACCCTCGTAAGGACTTTCGCGCTGCTCCCAGGTGTCGCCGTTATCGACTGATACGAAGATCTGGCCGGCTTCACCGGCAATAACCAGGGCGCCGCCGGTAATCTGCACAATGCTGTTCAGGTGAAAACTTCTGGGGTTGTCGAGCTGGGGCCCCATATCCTGCCAGGTTTGTCCTCCGTCCGTCGTGCGCAGGAACATGCCGTAAGCGCCGACAACAAAGCCATGGCTCTCGTTCTCAAACCAGACATCCAGAAATGGGTTTACTGGGCCAATCTCCAGATCCGCTTCCATATTTTCGAGAGAAAAAATCAGATCATCCAGAGCCCATTCAAGATCATCCACTTCCTCTTCAGGAGCTTCCTCAATACGCGCCTCCATGGCTTCAATCTGCTCCTGGCGGCTTGCAATCGCCAATTCGGCTGCATCAATGCCCGTCAGTTGGAGGTCCCAGGTTTCGCCGGCATCGCTGGAGTGAAGCACCACGCCACTGTGGCCGACGGCCCAGCCGTGATTATCTGTGCCAAAATCAATCCCAGTCAGGGTCACCGACACCGGTACTTCGGCCTGAGTCCAGGAATCGCCGCCATTATCCGAGAAGATAATATGGCCCCGTTCGCCGGCCGCCACGATTCTGTCACCGGCACGATCTGCATCGGTCAGCAGATTTTCTGGCGCGAGATCCGTGGGCATGGAGGGTTTTTCTATGATGTCTGCGAGCGCCAGCACCTGGGGGGCAGCCATTGTCATGGACAGACCAAAGCAGGCCGCTCCAAGGGTGTTGCGCATCAACCTTTTAGCCATTCAGATTGCCTATTGTGTTGTGTTGAACAGTGTCAGTCTTCATCCCAAAGTACCGACGCCGGGCATGAATAAACCGATGGCCTTTCGACCATCGGTGTATTTGCCGCCATCAGCCTGTGGCGTTTATTTGCCAATTCGTCTCAAAACCGGGCCTAGCGAACGCTCCTGCGGCGCAGCGAAGCCGGCGAGAAGTAACGAAGATTCGGAACATCGTTGGTGAATTCACGGGTGGACGATTCTTCCGTGTCAAGCCCGAGGACATGGTAACGACGCGCCTGAAGATCGTGGTACACATCCAGTGTAGTCCACACGCCGGGAAGCTCGTAATAATTCTTTGCCATGCCCATGGTAACGCGCCAAAGCGCACCGCGGCCGTCGTACTGATCCAGCAACAGAGTGTTCCAGCTGTCTGCGTCCACATAGAAGCGGCGCTTGCCGTATATGTGGCGCTCACCCTCTTTCAGGGTCGCCTCAACCACATGCACACGGTGCAGCTCCCAGCGGGTAAGTTCCGGGTTCAGGTGGGCAATACCCAGGATCTCCGAATAGGGCGTGCCCTTCTCGCTCAACCGGTAATTGTTGTAGGGCACGTAGATTTCACGCATGCCCTCGTAATTCCAGTTATAACGGTCCAGGGCGCCGTTGAAGATATCGGTATCGTCGGCGGTACGCAGGTTGTCCGCCGCTGCAATCGGGGAATCATAGCCCAGGTTTGGCGCCCGGCGAACCCGGCGCTGGCCGGCGTTGTAGCCCCAGCCGTTACGTGGGTTAATAATCTGGTTCAGGGTTTCGTGAATCAGGATTGCGCCACCGGCCAGACGCGGAGGCGACTGGGTGAACGACAGATAATAGAAGATCACGTTGTCCAGCGTCTCTTCGCTGCCTTCCGGGTTATAGAAGTTGAAAAAGGCCTCCTGCTGGGAGGTCACAAGGCCATAGTCGCCGTCGGTCTGCACCGCCACTTCACTGGAACGACGGGTAATGGACACACCACGCCAGCGGGTCAGGTGGTTCCAGATAACCTGCCAGGCTTTTTCTTCGTTATTGCCGTGAAGAATCGGGAAAGGATAGCCACCGAAGGCTCCATCGATGCCCTCACCCTGGCCAACAATTTCAGCGCTGGTGGCGTTGTCTTTGGTATTTTCAGCAACCCAGTCAGGCACCGCATGGGTGCGCCGGCTCTGGTAAACCGGCATATTGAAGGTTGTCGGGTAGGCGTCCAGCATGGCCCGAAGACCATCGGTCAGATACTCGTCGTACTGTTCAGCGTTAGTGGCATTGATGGTGAACAATACCTGGTCATCCGGAAACGGGTTGATGTGATGCTGACCACTGCCCTTGTAGCCGGATGGCGCGTCTTCAGTGGTCAGGCCGCCGGTCCAGGGCGGAATTGTACCCGCCTCATTGCCGGCCTTTACCGAACCGAAGGGCGTAAGCTCCTGCCCCAGCCGGGCGGCTTCACTGGCCGATACAGCGGCCATGGCGGGCGAAACAAACATTGAAGCGGCAAGCAAGCTGCCAAGAAACACTTTTTTATTGTCGGTCATCGGAAAACCTTAACGATGTCTGAAAGCCTTCAGGAAGGCTTTTCTTATTGTGAAATCTTCTTTGCAAATCCTGCACTCATGGATGGTGACAGATTAGACCATTGGCCACTATTGTCCATCGTTCAAAAGTGCGATTTTGTATTGTTGTGTCACAGATTCACGGCTACTTTCCGGCCAGGCTTTTGTGCACCACTTCGTAGACATCCCGCGACAACCCACTCTTCTGACTGACTTTTTCCAGGGCAGCTTTCATCTGGTCACCGTGAACCGGAGCAAACTTGCGCCAGCGGGTCAGTGGCGACACCAGCCGCGCCGCAATCTGTGGGTTGCTGTCATCGAGACGGCAGACCTGTTCTGACAGGAACCGGTAACCCGAACCATCTTCCGCATGGAAGGCGGGCAGGTTCTGCCCCGCAAAAGCGCCAATAACCGAGCGGATCTTGTTGGGATTCTTCCAGTCAAACGCCGGGTGCTGCATCAGTTGCTGAATCTGCGGCAGGCTCCCGGTGCGGCCGCTGGCAGCCTGAACAGAGAACCACTGCTCAACCACCTGCGGGTCTTTCTGGAAGCGCTGATAGAAGTCGTCCAACGTCGCCTCGCGATCTTCCTCGAAGTCTGAACCCACCAGGGCTCTGAGTGCCCCCATGCGGTCCGTCATATTGTCGGCATCCGCATACTGCGCCAGAGCAAGTGAGCGCGCCTCATCGTCGTTCACGTGCAGCAACCACGCCAGGGCGGTATTACGCAGGCTGCGGCGGGCGACGGATTCCGGCGTCACCTCATAAACACCACTGAGTGTATTGCGGTGATAACACGCCATCAGGTCGTCCCGAAGTTCGTTAGCCAGGGTACTGAGCACCCGCTCCCGCGCCTGATGAATCGCCTGCACTTCCGGTTTCTCAGCCAGCTCTATCAGGTAGGCCTCGGTTGGCAGTTGCAGCATCTTGGCCACCAGCGCCTGATCCAGACTGTCGTCCGCCAGCAGGCCACGATAGGCAGCAATCAGCCCGGGATCGACCGGCGCAGAATCACCCTGGCCGATCAACGAACGAATCACATCGATGGCCAGCCGCTGACCGGCGTCCCAGCGATTGAAGCCGTCAACATCGTTGCTCATCAGGAAGGTCAACTGCTCCCGGGTCCAGGGGTAGTCCACCCGAACCGGCGCCGAGAAATGTCGCAGCAGCGAAGGCACCGGTCGCTCATCCAGACCATGAAACTCAAAGGACTGCTCGGCCTCGGTCAGCTCAAGCACCCGCTCTTTTGGGGCATCTTGTTCATCAGCGGTCAATGTCAGTGGCAGAGGCTCACCGCCGGCTCCCAACAGGCCCAGCGCAAACGGAATGTGCTGGGGCTTCTTGTTGGTCTGGCCCGGTGTATCCGGAATGGTCTGACTGATTGACAGACGATAAACACCGCTGCTCTGGTCGAAGTCGTCCCGGATGGTAAGTTCCGGGGTTCCGGCCTGCTCATACCACAGGCGGAACTGGGTCAGATCACGACCGCTGGCATCTTCCATGGCTCGCACAAAGTCGTCGGTGGTCACCGCCTGACCGTCATGACGTTCAAAATACAGGTCGCTGCCTTTGCGGAACATTTCATCGCCCAGAAGGGTGCGGATCATGCCCACCACTTCGCAGCCCTTTTCATAAATGGTCAGGGTGTAGAAGTTGGTGATTTCCATGTAGGACTCGGGCCGAACCGGGTGGGCCATCGGGCCCGCATCCTCGGCAAACTGCGCGGTGCGCAGCATGGCTGCGTCTTCAATACGTTTGACGGTTGGCGACCCCATATCCGAAGAGAACTGGGAATCCCGGAACACTGTGAAGCCTTCTTTCAGGCTGAGCTGGAACCAGTCGCGGCAGGTAACCCGATTGCCGGACCAGTTGTGAAAGTACTCGTGGGCCACGATAGACTCGATGCGCTGGAATGCCATGTCGGTGGCGGTTTCCTGGCTGGCCAGTACGCAGGACGAGTTAAAGATATTCAGGCCCTTGTTTTCCATGGCCCCCATGTTGAAATCGTCCACCGCTACAATCATGAAAATATCCAGATCGTATTCGCGGCCGTAGACTTCCTCGTCCCAGCGCATGGCACGCTTCAGGGAGTCCAGGGCATGGTCGCACTTCTCCGCGTTGCGGGGCTCGATGTACATTCTCAGGTCAATGTCACGGCCGGACATGGTGCGGAACGAATCGCGCTTTTCCACCAGATCGCCAGCCACCAGGGCAAACAGGTAGCTGGGCTTGGGGAAGGGGTCTTCCCAGGTCACGTAGTGGCGACCATTTTCCAGGTCGCCTTTTTCCACATCGTTACCGTTGGACAGCAGCACAGGATAGGCGGCTTTGTCCGCTTCCACGCGGGTACGAAAACGCGCCATCACATCCGGGCGGTCCGGGAAATAGGTAATGCAGCGAAAGCCCTGGGCTTCGCACTGGGTACAGAACATGCCCGAGGATTTGTAAAGCCCCTCCAGACGGGTGTTGTTCTGGGGCTCCAGCCAGGTCACCACCGCCAGTTCGAACTGATCCGGAACCGCCGGAACAATCAGCTTTTCACCACGATTGTCATAATCGCCTTCATCCAGGGTTCGGCCATCCAACTGAATCGATTCCAGAGTCAGGCTGTCGCCATCCAGCTCCAGATTCTTTTCCGTGCTATCGCTTTCAGGATTGCGACGCACATTCAGCAGGCTGTGCACCCGCGCCCCGTCCTCAAACAGTTCAAATCGCAGGTCCACGTGATCGACAACGAACGCCGGCACTTTGTAATCTTTCAGGTAAATGGTTTGTGGCTGGCTGGTACGCATGGTTATTCTCCAGAATTGATGTCCCGATAGCCCTCTGAAATCCGGGGCGGGAAGGCGGGCGAAGCCAGATTGCTGCGCCCGGCCTGGTATTTATGAGTTGGGAAATACCCGGAAGCGAACTTCGTAGCCGGTGTATTTCCGGATGTTGATCACGCCGGTATCGAGAATAAGGTACTGCCCTTTTATGCCCTGAAGGACGCCCTCGGCGGTCTGTGCCTTGTCCAGATTGTGAGTTTTCACCTTCTCCGGCCAGACGCTAACCGGGTAACTCAGCCCCAACGCGTCTTCACTGACCGGGCGTATCGCGTCCTCGCCATGTTCCGCCTGAAGTGCCGCAAGGTCATCGGCAATCAGCGCCAACAGGCGGTCCCGCTCCTGGGCAAGATCCATCTCCGGCGCTTCGCCTTTGAGCATGGTGCGCCAGTTGGTCCGGTCCGCTACGTGCTGTTTGCACGCCACTTCCACGAAGCCTGCCAGCTGCCGGGTTGCCACGCGGAGCATCGGAATAGCATCGACAGCGCCCTGGTCAATCCACCGCGTGGGCACCTGGGTGCCCCGGGTTATGCCCACCTTCAGACCCGACGAGTTGGCCAGATAGACCACGTGCTCAACCATACAGTGGGTTTCGCCCCACTCCGGCTCGCGACAGGTGCCCTCATGATAGTGGCATTTTTCCGGGCTCATGATACAGGTATCGCAGGCCGCCAGTTTCCTGAAGCAGGGGAAGCAGAAGCCCTGACTGAAACTCTTACTGGTTTTGCGATCACAGTTGATGCAGCGGATAACCCCGTCAAAGTCCAGCCGCACCGACTGGCCCAGAAGCTCATTCATGGGCAAACGGGTATCTCCCAACAGCAGGCTATAACTCACCGGGCTGCCGGCCTCGGCAGGCATCTTACGGAGGCGTCCGGTGATGTCCACAGTGGCGGTCAAGATTTCACCTCAAAGAAATTGCCGGCCTCATCCGGGCTTCCTTTCGTCGTCCGGGAAACACTGGGATCACAGGCCGTTCCGGCTTTTTTACCACGATCGAGGTAACCGACCCGCTGCTCCGTGGGGACCTGGTGGTGTTCTTCGTAGTAAATGATGGCCTCCATGCAGATCGTGCGCTGTTCCGGGGTCAGCTTGCGGCCATCCGGCCACTTGCCAAGCTCCAGAGACCGCTTCAGGTTCTGGTAAACCGAAGGATCCAGCCGTTTGATCAGCTCGTCGTAGGTCATTCTGCTCTCCCGTTTGCTCGCTGGGAAAAAGTTTCTGGAAAACGTTGACACACGCAAATGATAATGATTATCATTGCATTACCAAGTGTCCGAAAACGTTCATTTGGTCTCTCTCATCAGAGCTTACATGCTCTCTTTCATGCCCCACCACATTGTGGGGCTTTTTTTGGCACCGGCAGAATCAGCGCAAGCACCAACCCGGCCAGGAATCCGCCCAGGTGCGCTTCATTGGCCATTCGCCCCAGGCCCATCATTTCCGGTAACGGGGTAAAGCCCAGAACCATCCAGCCCACCGCAAAGGTAACCAGCGCCGGCGGAAACTGGAACCGCGCCTGGCGGCGCTGGCTGAGCCAGCAATAGCCAAGGATACCGTAGACAAACCCTGACAGCCCGCCGAAAAACGGGCCCGACATCAGGTACTGCAGTCCATTTGATAACAGGCTGGTCACCAGAAACAGCACGATCAGCCGCTGGCGACCATCAAACCATTCAATCTGACTCCCCAGAAACCAGAGCATGACGGCATTGAACACGATATGGGTCATGCTGAAATGCAGAAAATCCGGGCTCAGCAAGCGCCAGACCTCACCGCTGGACATGGTAGCCACCAGTGCCTGAATTCGCTCCGCCAGACTTCCCCACTCATAAACTCTGGGGTCGGTAACCATCAGATAGGCCGACATGGCATTCTGTCCCAGACCCGTTAACCAGGCAGCCACGCCAGCAATCACAATCAGCGCCAGGACCAAAGGCGCGTGTCTGGGCGAGGGCTGCCAGCGACCCCGGACAAACACCGGGGACGCCGCCGCCTCATTCACTCGCTCACGCAGATGCGGCTCGCTCAGATACCGGTCAAGCGCCTGAAGAACCGGCTGGGTATGCTCGGCATTTTCCAGCCACAGAACCTGGACACCGCCCTCCTCGGTGATCCGGTGCACCACGCCCTGCGCGGTCAGCCAATGGCTGAAACCGGCCAGGTCATCACCGCTTTCAATCTGTTTAACCCGGTACAGAAATCACCTCGCTATGCTGTCTTCACTGGTGGGGTAGTCCGCCTGTTCGGGCCGCTCTACATCCACCCAGACAAATTTGTCCCGGGAAAGTTGCTGTTCACCATCCAGGCGATAAGCAACCAGTTTGCCGTATTTGACCGCGCTAAAGTCGATACAGGCCACATTATGCTTCAGCGGCGCCGGCTTGCCTTCCATCCAGTAATGCCCGACAAACACCGGCGGCGCGGTCTCCGGGTAACTGCAAAGTTGGGCCCGCTCATTGTCGGTCAATTCCCGGCAGGCTACATCCGCCGGCAGGGGGTCAGGCTGAAACACCACATCGGCGTAGGTTTTGGGGTTATCCGCCCAGAACTTGGTGCGGAAAAACTCGCGCACATAGCCATCCCGCCCGGTAATTTTCACCCCAGGCGGCAGGCGCAGATCGGTGCCGCGCAACAGTGTGTCCATCACCTGCCCGGCAAACGATTCAATGGCGGCTGAGGCATGAAGGAAATCATCGTCAATGCAGGCGCCGCCCTGGTGGGCCTTGAATTTTTCAATCAGCCCGCTGTCCCAGCAGGCATGTACCGCACGGAAATCTGGCTCGTCGATAAACAGCGGGATTGTGTAGAACCATTCCAGGAATTCGTTCCACTCGTGGGGATAGTGCTCGAACTGTTCCATGGTTTCACGAATCAGCCGATCATGGCGGGGGTTATGTTCCCGCAGCCATTTCTTGCCGGTGCCCGGACGCGCCCGGGTGCAGTAGCCAAGGGCGTTGTATTCGTGATTGCCCATCACAATGCGGGCCGAACCGTGTTCGACCATGTCCCGCACAAGGTGCAGGGATTCACGGATGCGCGGACCGCGGTCAATAATATCGCCAATAAAAATGGCCTGGCGGCTGTCGTGCTGATAAACCCCGTTGCGCTTGCGGTAGCCCATCTGGTCCAGCAGGCGGGTCAGGGTATGGGCACAGCCGTGAATGTCGCCAATAATGTCGTAGCCGCGGCTCGCGCTTCTTTTCTGAAATGCCATGGTTAACTCGCTGCGATTTCGCTGGCCCAACCAAGCTTGTCCCGGCAGGTGGCGTAGAAATTATGGTCTACCGGATGTATCAGGCGGATCTTGAACGGCTTTTTAGTGATACGGATGATATCCCCGGGGGCGCAGGCAATGTTCATCTGGCCGTCAAAACTGATCTGCGGGTAGGTTTCGTTGGTTTCGCCAATCACCAGCTTGATTTCACTTTTACCGTCTACCACGATCGGCCGGCTGCTGAGGGTGTGAGGGAACATAGGCACCAGCACCACCGCATCCAGCTTGGGGTGCATGATTGGCCCGCCGGCAGACAGAGAGTAAGCCGTCGAACCGGTGGGTGTAGACACAATCAACCCGTCCGAACGCTGGCTGTAAACAAAGTGCCCATCAATATAAAGGTCGAAGCCGATCATCCGGGTGGATTTACCCGGGTGCAGCACCACATCGTTCAGTGCTGTGCCGAAACCCAGAGGCTGGCCGTTGCGTTCAACATGACCATCCAGCAGGAACCTGGTTTCTTCAATGTATTCACCCTGAAGTACCTTCTCAAGGCGTTCTTCCAGGTCGGAGGGGGATATATCGGTCAAGAAGCCCAGCCTTCCCCGGTTGACCCCGAGCAGGGGAATCTTGGATTTGGCCAGTTCCCGGGCCGCACCCAGCAGACTGCCATCGCCACCAACCACAATGACCAGATCGCAGATTTCACCCAGAAGCTTTTTGCTGGCCACCTGAAGCCCGTGCCCAGGCAGCATGGTCGAGGTGTCTTCCTCGATAATCACATGGTAGTTGTTGTTGATCAGATACTGCTTGAGCTGCCTGAGTGATTCGACAACCTTAGAGCTGCCCATGCGGCCGATAACGCCGATGTTCCTGAATTGATCCATGAAACGTCCTGTGGGTGTCTGTATGAAGTCAGGCTCGTGTAATGCCTGAGCTCACCATACTAACGAAATACGGCGGGATTCTGAAAAAGTTCGCGTTAATTGGTTTGATATCCGGGAGCCGGGCTCAGCTCTGCTCTGCCACCGGTTGATGGTGTTCACAGAGGTCGTCTACGCCGGGGCGAAATTCCGAAGGCTGGCTGACCCGCATGACCGGCTCCTCGCAGGATTTGCCCTTTTCATCCTTATGGCAGCAGACCGGGTTTTCATAATGCTCCAGCCATTGCCGGTAAGCAGGCTCGTTCAGGCCGCAACGCTCCGCTGCGTATGACACCGGGTTTCTGAAGTAGGATTCAATGTCGTCAAACGGCAGGGTCACATGGCCCACGCCCGGATGGTAGGCCACAAGAAAAACCGAGTGATTCTGCAGATGCTCCATTACCGAATTCTCGGTGGGCGTCTGATGCTTCAGATCGTAATTTTCCTGCTCGAGGGCCACAATTTTTTCATCACGCAGTTCCAGCTCGCGCTGGCGCCGATCCAGTTGCTCTTTCAACAAGACCACTTCGGCGCTGGCAGCTGCGCCTTCGCGGTCCTTGCTGGCTGCCTCATTGGTGATCTGCTCCTGCATACTCAGATACTGTTCGTTTCGCTCTGCCAGGCGCTTCTTGAGCTGCTCGTTGCTCAGTTTCTGGCGTTCGAACCGCTGCTGAACATCAGCCAGCTCATTACGCAGAGTCTGCAGTTCATGGCGGTTTTCCCGCTGCAGATCGGAAAGCGCGTCCCGATGAACACTCTGAAGGGTTTTGATGCGAAGCCGCTGCTCCCGGATCAGCTGGGCCAGACGAGCGCGATCGGCCGCTGCACCGGCCTCTTCACCTGAGCCAGACACACTTCCCGGTTCTGCTGAAAGCACCGGTATGTTTTCCTCGGACGGCGGTTCTATTTTCCGGAGTTTCAGGGAATTGGCATCGACCACCCGACGAATCGACTGGAAATGGTTACTGCCGGGAGTCATGTCCGGGTCCCAGAGTTCGTCCGCATTCACCGATTCCGGACACTGGCTCCGGCACACAAGGCGGATCGGCCCGCCACCCAGATCAGGGCCTTTGGCACCCTGCCTGGCCAATTGCTCTACCGGCAGGTTCCAGCTGGCGTCGGCGCGGCCTTCTTCATCGAAATAGATGCGAAAAAACACCAGAGCACGAATGGTCAGGGCCGGGCTGATAAGCACAAAAACGGCTCTTACATCAGAGTCAGCAAGGTCGGACAGACCCACATAGCCGTCCAGGAAGGCGCCAAATTCCGAGGCACGCATTTGCCTGGACACAGTACTGCCGTCCATAAAAAACACTGCCGAGTAATCTTCACCCACCTGTTCGGCAGACGCCATTGCACACTCCCGCTATCCGAATTCCTGAAATCAAATCTGCGGATAACAGTCTAGCCGGTCCAGGACCGGCTAACACTGTGAATGTGCAACATTTTGTGACCGTAAGGTTTAAAGTTCGGCGGCCAGGCGGCTGCCCTGATCAATCGCGCGCTTGGCGTCCAGCTCCGCCGCCACGTCAGCACCACCGATCAGATGCACATTGACACCTGCATCCTGAAGGCTCTGCTGCAGCTCTCGAAGCGGGTCCTGACCGGCGCATATAATGATGGTGTCTACCGGCAGAACCCGGTCCTCACCCTGCTCGGCGCCTTTGGGGGTAATGGTCACGTGCAGGCCTTCGTCGTCGATCTTGCGGTAGGTCACGCCGGGTACCATCTGCACCTGGCGGTGTTTGAGAGACGTCCGGTGAATCCAGCCGGTGGTTTTGCCCAGATTCTTGCCCACTTTCGAGGTTTTGCGCTGAAGCAGGTAGACCTCACGGGCCGGCTCCGGCATTTCCGGGGTCATGCCCTTGATGCCGCCACGGTGCTCCACCGTCAGATCCACGCCCCATTCCCGCATGAAGTGCGCCGGGTCCAGCGCCGCCGATGTTCCCTTGTGAACGATAAACTCGGACACGTCGAAGCCAATACCGCCTGCGCCAATCACCGCGACTTTCTGGCCAACCGGTTTGCGCTCAAGCAGCGCGTCCAGGTAGCCAATCACTTTGGGGTGGTCAATGCCTTCGATTTCTGGCGTTCTCGGTTTCACGCCCGTGGCCAGTACCACATGGTCAAAACCACCCGCTTTCAGATCTTCGGCGCTGACGCGGTTGTTCAGGCGTACGTCCACGCCATGCTTGTCCAGCATGACCTTGAAATAGCGCAGGGTCTCGTAGAATTCCTCCTTGCCGGGAATCAGTTTGGCCACATTGAACTGGCCGCCGATTTCCTTGCCGTCGTCAAAAAGGGTCACCGAATGGCCGCGTTCGGCGGCGACAGAGGCAAAAGCCAGCCCGGCCGGCCCGCCGCCAACCACTGCGATCTTCCGGGGCTCGGCGGTTTTCACATAGTTAAGCTCGGTTTCATGGCAGGCCCGTGGATTCACCAGGCAGGAGGTCAGCTTGCCACTGAAGGTATGGTCCAGACAGGCCTGATTGCAGCCAATACAGGTATTGATTTCCTGGGCCCGGTCTTCAATGGCTTTCTGCATCAGGTCGGCATCCGCCAGGAAAGGCCGTGCCATGGACACCATGTCGGCGTCGCCTTCGGCCAGGATTTTTTCCGCCACCTCCGGCATGTTGATGCGGTTGGTCGTCACCAGCGGAATACTCACTTCATCTTTCAGGCGGCCGGTGACCTTGGTGAAAGCGCCTCGTGGCACAGACGTGGCGATGGTAGGCACACGGGCTTCGTGCCAGCCGATCCCAGTGTTGATAATGGTCGCCCCGGCCTTCTCAATTTCTTTCGCCAATTGCACCACTTCCTCCCAGGTGCTGCCGTCTTCAATCAGGTCCAGCATGGACAGGCGGTAAATCAGAATGAACTTTTCCCCGACCCGCTCTCGAACCCGGCGAACGATTTCGATGGGCAGGCGAATCCGGTTCTCGTAGCTGCCGCCCCAACGGTCGGTGCGGTCGTTGGTGTGCTTCACGATGAACTGGTTGATGAAGTAGCCTTCCGAGCCCATGATTTCGACACCGTCATAGCCCGCCTCCTGGGCCAGCGCCGCGCAGTTCACGTAGTCAGTGATCTGCTTTTCAATGCCTTCTTCGTCCAGCGCTTTGGGCTTGAGCGGGTTGATCGGTGCCTGAATGTCGGACGGTGCCACCAGCTGGGGATGATAGGCGTAACGGCCAGCGTGAAGGATCTGCATACAGATCCGGCCATCGGCCTCATGAACCGCTCTGGTGATTACCTTGTGCTTTTCCGCTTCTTCCGGAGTGCTCATTTTGGCGGCATGCTGGAAGACCGCGCCTTCTTCGTTGGGACCAATGCCGCCGGTCACGATGAGGCCCACTCCGCCCCGGGCACGGTCGGCATAGAATCTGGCCAGGCGGTCAAAACCGTTCTTCGCCTCTTCAAGCCCGGTGTGCATCGAACCCATCAGGGCACGATTTCGCAGGGTCACAAAGCCCAGGTCCAGCGGCTCAAGCAGGTGTGGGTAGCGGTCTACGCCAGCGGAAGTTGCGGTCATGGTCTCTCCAAAGCTTGTTGTTGGTTGATCAATGCCTATGGTCAGCCGCTAAGTTATCCCGCGACAGTATCACCGCCAATATCCTGAAATTACATTTTATTGTCTTTAAATTGCATGTCTGACAATATCAGGCCATGAAACCAAACCCCAGACGTACCAATTCCCTGGGCGAACTGAGCGTGCTTTATGCTTCTGTTCTGTCAAGAGCCGTCGCAGCGCAGGGTCATAACCCGACGCCATTGCTTGACCGATTCGGCCTCAGCAATCAGTCATTGGGCTCGCCGGAAACCAGAATCAGTATTCCCCGCTTCATGCGCCTGGGGGAAGCTGCCATTCGCCTTACCGGAAATCCTGCTCTGGGCCTGACCATGGGCCAACATTCCCGGCCAGTGGATGCCGGGATCGCCGGGCTGGCGGCACAGTGTGCACCGACTACCGGTGAAGCGCTCAACACACTGATCCGGTTTTCCGTGCTCACCAGCCACAACAGCCGCGGCACGCCCTGGGTGTCAGACCGGGGCCTGACGGCGAATTTCTATTCCATCAGGCCCTACAATCCGTTCAACTTTTTTGTGGTGGACTCGGTGCTGTCCGCCTGGACCCGGTTCCTCAGGGTTGTCTCAGGCCAACTGCATGTACTGGAGCGGGTAAAAATCGAGTATCCGTCCCAGGGGATGGATGCGGAATTTGAAGCCTGGTTTGGGTGCCCGGTTCAGTTTGGCGCCGCTGGCAATTCCATTCACCTGTTACCAACGATCAGAGACGCTCCATCGCTTCAGGACCAGCCGGGAATGTTTGATCTGTTGGGCCGGCAATGCGAGCGTCAGCTACTGAAAATCCGTTCAAGCTGGACCATGGGCGACCGGGTAAAAGATAGGCTGGCGCCCCTGCTGCAGGGGGATACGCCGGAGATGGCAACCGTTGCCGATCAACTGGGCATAGCGCCCTGGACGTTGCAACGGCAACTGAAGGAAGAAGGGACGGGGTTCCGGGAGTTACTGGACGAGACCCGCCAAGAACTGGCCAGCGAATACATTCGTGAAACCAGAACGTCTATCTCGGAAATTGCCTGGCTGCTTGGCTTTGCCAATCCGGCGGCATTTCACAAGGCATGGAAGCGCTGGTTCAATACCAGCCCGGCCGAACACCGGAAACGATATCTGAACGAGCAGAAAGCGAAAGGTCTGCTTTCGAGGATCCGCTAGGGGCCCTCAAAGCTCGGTCGCATCGTCCTGCTCGATATCATCGTCGTAATCTTCAAACTGGCTGGCAATCAGGTCTTCCTGATAATCAGACATGACAAACTCCTGCTCCTGATGGTTTGGAACAGTATTGACGCAAAATGTGTCAGGGGAATGACGAAAAATGGAGAAAAACCGGAAGAAAAATGGCGGAGCGGACGGGACTCGAACCCGCGACCCCCGGCGTGACAGGCCGGTATTCTAACCAGCTGAACTACCGCTCCGCATCGATCCGGGCATGGGGTCTGCCTGAATCATAACCGGATGGGGTCATCCGGCTGTGCTTGAAAGTGGTGGGCGGTACTGGGATCGAACCAGTGACCCTCGCCTTGTAAGGGCGATGCTCTCCCAGCTGAGCTAACCGCCCACTTCTGTAGCACACTAACTGCTTCTAAAACTCCCGACTACGGAGCCTAGAACCCACTTTCCGAGCCACCGAACGGGTCGCTGTCTCAATCAAGTGAGGGGGGCATTTTAAGCATTTGGCCGACAGTGTCAAATGCTTTTCAGGAATTCTTTGGCCTTTCTTCGACTGTTTTCTGGCCCGCTTTCAGCGCCTTGTTCCGCAAGGATAATTCGCTGACCCTGCGCCTCCGGCCATCCGGCAGAGCCTGTTCGGCAAGCGAGCGATTGAATTCATCCAGTCGCTCAATAATCGCGGCCAACCGACGCTCGGCTTCCTCTTTAAATGACATTTCCGGATTCCTGCAATTAATCACTCACCAAGAGTCTAGCGCGAATCAGAAAATCCACCAGCCGTCACCGGCTTCCGCCTCTGCTTTACGTTCTCTTTCCCGTTCAATGGCCGCGTATTCCCGCTCCAGCTCTTTCAGCTTCCGATCGGTTTCCAGCGGCACGGTCGGGCCACCGCCAAATGGCCAGAACCAGGACGGCTCGTTGTACTGACCCTCCGCCCTCAGGCGTTCGATTTCCTGCTCCCGCTCTTCTTCAAGCAACTCAAGGTGGCGCTCGTAATCATCGTCTTCATTTTTCTCAACAATGGACGCTGCCGCGTGGTTGGGTGCCAGCAGATCGCTGTTGAGAAAACGCGTCGACACAATCTCATCGGACTGCATCGCGTACTCACGGGTGACCAGCTGCAAATCACCGGACCGGAGGGGATGATCCTCTGGCAATTCAGGATGGTTCGATTCCGGCGGTTCTACCTCGCTGTAACGCAGGTAGTAGATGCGCCCAGGTTCGGTCTCCAGCTTGGCGTCGGCAATCATGCTGAGACTGAACGAATTCAGGCCCTCCAGCCCCAATAGCGGACGACGCATCTGGATGTGCCGCTGACCAGGGCTGACTTCCAGCCAGGTAAAGCTGTCGTTCCGGAAATTGAAGTAGTGGGTGTCGTCGATATAAACGCTGGGCGATTCAATTTCCTGCGACGCCCACTCCGAGTGGGGCCGGTAGAAATACATCAGAGCATTGTCACGGCTCCATTCATCGTTTTCGATATGAACGAAATCATGGCCGGACACCGGATGCACATAACCGCCCACGCTCTTGCCTATGGACATGTAGATAGAACAGGCGGGCATCAATGCAACCAGCGAGACCACCAGCAGCAACCTGGCCAGCCTGTGCCGAGGCGCATTACCGCACAAAGAAAATCGGGTCATCATTGTTGTTCACTCTTCGTCCTTTGGTGAGTGACCCGATCTTAACAACAACGATTTGCCAGAACTGAGAGCTAACGCAAGAGATGGCTACAAACTGTTACACAGCCGCCCTTACTGACTACCGGCCCTCAGCTGGCTGACCTCCTCAGACAACCTGACCAGCCGTGATGTCAGCTGGGCACGGGAGGCATCAATGGATTCCACGGTGCGTTTCAGGCTCGAAAGTTCGGAGCGCAGGGACTCGATCTCGCCGCCGGACAGCGACTGGGTTGTTTTCTCCAGCGAAGAAATACGCCCTTCAAGACCGTCGATGGTCAGGGATTGTTCCCGCTCAAAGCGCTTGAGCCGGCTCTCGATCTGGTCATCAACAGCGGCAACGGAAGCCTGCATCACATCCAGTGCCGACTGCTGGCTGTCAATTCTTTCGGCCTGGGCGGCAATTGCCCGGGTTAGTGAGGATTCAAGAGCTTCAGTTCTCGCAGCCAACGCCTTCTCAAGTTCGCTGATGGCCGAAGCGAGTGACTGGCGCTCGGAAGCCGCCTCTTCGACCGCCTCATCAACCCCGTCAAGCCGTGCCTGGTGCTCATCAAGACGGGCCTTATTGCGGTCATTCGCCACACCCCACAGCTTGCGGATCTCACTGTCGGCGGTGTCCAATCGCTCGGCCTGGGCGCTGAGTCTCTGTTCAATGGACTGACCCGTTTCCTCGAGATCCTCGCCGGTCTCCGACAACTCACCTTCGAAGCGGGCGATCGCCAGTTTGCTCTGCCTTGCCCCATAGTCCGCTTCTTCAAGCTGGCTCTCCATGTACGCAATCCGCTGGCCCTGCTGATACCATCCTGCAGCCCCGACCCCTGCGACAATCAGCAGTAGCAGCATGAAAAGCGGGCTGGCCGATTTCTTACCGCCGCCCTGGCGACCATTGTGCCCTCCACCGTCGCCACCATCGCCACCGCCGCCGGATCTGCCCCTGGGAGAGCTCCTGGTCTTTTCGGGCTTCCTTGCCTTTGGCGGTTCTGGCCTGCTGTCACGGGTGGCGCGTAACTCATCGTCGTCAGGTCGAATAGGCTCCATTACAACTCCGGTCTGTGGACGTTTGTGAAGGTAAGGCCTGATAATACCCGTATGTTCCAGCGCTTCAAATCAATAAGGACCACTGGCCCGGCCAAACCGCACCACAGGCGGGTTTGCAAGGCATGAGGGCGACACATACAATGGTCGGCTTTTCAACGAATCAGGACTGTTGCATATGCAGCCGCTTGTAGGACTTATCATGGGCTCAAAGTCAGACTGGCCCACCATGGAAAACGCCGCCAACATGCTGGAGAAGCTGGGCGTGCCCTATGAAACCAAAGTCGTTTCTGCCCATCGCACACCAGATCTGCTTTTCGATTACGCCAAAACGGCCTCTGATCGCGGGCTAAAGGTGATTATCGCGGGCGCCGGCGGTGCAGCACACCTGCCTGGCATGGTTGCGTCCCAGACTTCGTTGCCTGTTCTGGGGGTTCCCGTTCAGTCGAAAGCACTGAACGGCCTTGATTCGCTTTTATCCATCGCTCAAATGCCCGGAGGTATTGCCGTCGGCACACTGGCGATCGGAAAAGCCGGGGCCACAAACGCGGGCCTGCTTGCGGCCCAGATCATCGGCACTTTCGATGACGACGTCCGCAAGGCCGTTGATGAATTCCGAGCAAACCAGACGCAGACGGTTCTGGAAAACCCTGATCCACGTGATCAGTGAATGCAGCTCAAAAGTCTGCTGACCAGGTAGGGGAAGGCTTTCCAAAACTGTGCGGAGCCATGGATGGCGGAGCCCAAGCGTCACATGGACGTGCCGTAAGGAGCGTGTTTTGGAAAGCCTGCCCCTACCTGGTCACAACACCAAAACTTGTAGACGCCCGAGGATTAGCAGGAGATAGACGATGAGAATTGGTGTACTGGGTGCTGGCCAATTAGGTCGTATGCTGGCTCTGTCGGGTTATCCGCTGGCCAAGACCTTCGTGTTTTACGATATGTCCGGCAGCCCAAGCGCCGGCCTGGGTGAAGTGATGATTGACCGGGAAGGTCAGTACCTGGATGACTTCATTTCCCGGGTCGACCGGGTTACCTACGAGTTTGAACACCTTCCCGTCGAAGTTGCAGAGCGGATCGCCAGGGAAAGACCGGTGCACCCCTCCCCTCGCGCGCTTCAGGTGTGCCAGAACAGAGAAGCCGAAAAAACGCTCTTCGGTGAACTGGGCATACCAACGCCCGAATGGAAAATCGTCGATAGCGCCGAGGCCCTGCAGGCCGCCGCCGAGGAACTGGGCTGCCCGGTGGTGGCAAAAACCAATACCGAAGGCTATGACGGCAAGGGCCAGGCCGTACTCCGTTCACCGGAAGACGCCGTTGACGCCTGGGCGTCCATCAATCACCCACGGCTGATTGTGGAGAAATTCGTTGATTTCCGTCGGGAAGTGTCGATTATTGCCGTCCGTTCTGAAACCGGCGACCTGGCGTTCTACCCGATGGCCGAGAATACCCATCATCAGGGCATCCTTCGTTACTCCATAGCGCCGGCACCCCGTCTTGAAAAACACGTTCAGGAAGATGCGGAGCGCTACATCAAAGCGCTTTTGAACGAACTGGGCTATGTTGGCGTATTGACTCTCGAGCTTTTCGAAACGGCCGAGGGCCTTGTGGCCAATGAAATGGCCCCGCGGGTTCACAATTCCGGGCACTGGACCATTGAAGGTGCCATGACCAGCCAGTTCGAGAACCATATCCGCGCGGTCAGCGGCCACCCCCTGGGCAATGTCGCGCCCCGTGGCGTCAGCTGCATGATCAACATCATTGGCGAGCATGGGGAGATCGATCGCATTCTTGAACTGCCCTACGCCCACGTTCATCTCTACAACAAGGGTGAGCGCCCGGGTCGAAAGCTGGGGCACATCAATATTCTGGCGGACAGTTACGAAGAGCTGGTCTGGCGGGTAAAGAACTGCGCCCAGTTTCTGCCCGGCTGCCCCGAATTTCAAAGCTCTTTGGCCTCAAAGGGTTGATATAAACAATGTCATCCCTATAGTTAAACAACAGCTTTTAACAAACCGAGAGAGAGGGAGAATAATCTCATGGCATTTGAACTTCCCGCACTGCCGTATGAAAAGAACGCCCTGGAACCGCATATCTCCCAGGAAACGCTCGAATATCACTACGGCAAGCATCACAACACCTATGTCACCAAGCTGAACGGCCTGGTTGAAGGTACAGACAACGCCAACAAATCTCTTGAGGACATTATCAAGAGCGCCAGCGGCCCGCTGTTCAACAACGCGGCGCAGGTCTGGAACCACACCTTTTACTGGCACTGCCTGAGCCCGAACGGCGGCGGCGAGCCGACTGGCGCTGCGAAAGACGCCATCGAAAAAGCCTTTGGTTCGTTTGAAGACTTCAAGAAAGAGTTTAACGACAAGGCCGCCAACAACTTCGGTTCAGGCTGGACCTGGCTGGTGAAGAAAGCCGACGGCAGCGTTGCCATCGCCAACACCAGCAACGCAGAAACACCGCTGACCGGCGCTGACAAGCCCGTGCTGACGGTCGATGTCTGGGAACACGCCTACTACATCGACTACCGGAACAGCCGCCCGAACTATCTGGAAGCCTTCTGGAACCTGGTAAACTGGGATTTTGTGAATCAGAATCTCGCCTGATTGACCAGGCAAGACAGACTCTAAGCAGACTGTCACAGAAAACGCCCGCCACGTTGCGGGCGTTTTTGTATCTGCGGTATAAATGACCTTACAAAATGATACATCCGAAGCCTGCATTATCTGAAAAAATTGCCGATACTCCATGCAGATATGGAAATCTCATCCATACTGAACAACAAGAAATTCACCTTACGGACCCGCAACCTTTCTGTAACACGAAAGGTGGTCCAAACGACGCCGGAAAGGATCAAGACGGGCCTTCATGCAGAACTCTTTTGAGCTAGAACATCGGCTGGGGTACCGCGTCCTCCGATGGGTGCTTGCGGTTGCTCTGGCCAGCGGCATTCTGGTGAGTTCAGTGCAGGTGATTCTGGACGCAGGCCGGGTTTCCGAAGCCCTGGATGCACAGGCCCGGCAGACCATGAGTCTGGTACGGGATGCGTCCACCCAGGCTGTGTTCAGTATCGACAGCGACCTTGCCCAGCAGGTGGTTGACGGCCTCTTTGCCCAGGAATCCATTCACAGAGCCCGCATAACCCATCCGGATGGCGAGCCACTGGGCGCCCGGGATCGTCCGCTTCGGACCATGTCACTGCGCCCGATTACCGATGCAATGTTCGGTGATGTTCGCCACTACCGCACTGAACTGACCCGTGAATCCGACCCGGACAGTGTCTACGGCTTCCTGGAAATACAGTACGACACCGGCCCGATGGCCGACACCTGGCTTGAACGGGCGATAGTAACCTTTGCCTCCGGCATCGCCACCGCCGTTATTCTGGGCATGGCGCTGTTTGTGGTTTTCCACCTGTTACTGACCCGCCCCCTGCTGCGGATTGTGCATTCGGTGAAACAGGTCGACCCGGACCGCCCGGACGATAACCTGATCGAACTACCCGAGGGCCACAAAGATGATGAACTGGGGCTCTGGGTTAACGCCACCAATAACCTGCTGGTGGCCATCGGTGACAGCCAGACACGCCATCGTGAGGCAGAAGACCGGGTCAACCGGCTGTCCCGTTACGACCAGCTGACCGGCCTGCCCAGCCGCGACACCTTCATGGAGCTGCTGCAGGCAGACATTGAAGAAGCCCAGCGTGACAATACGGTGCTGTCTCTGACCTGCTGCGGCATTGATGATTTCAAATCCATCAACGAACAGTGTGGATTCCGCACCGGCGACCTGATATTGCAGACCGTGGCAGACCGGTTGACCAAAACTCTGACAGGCGGCCGATTTACCTTTGCCCGTCTGGGCAGCGACCAGTTTGTGGTGGTTGAAAAAGGCCTTCGGGACGGTTTTCAGGCCGCAGACACCGGCGACCGGATTCTGGGATGCATCAGCAACCCCATGGTCTTCGACGACCAGACCATCTCAATGACCGTCACCCTCGGCATCGCCCTGTTTCCGGGCGACGCCAAGAAAGCGGACCGCCTTCTCCAGAGTGCGGAACAGACCATGGCGCTGGCCAAGGAGAACGGCCACAACTACTTCCAGTTCTTCGTTGCCAGCGTTGATCAGGAAATCCGCGAGCGCAAACAGCTGGAAAAAGATCTGTCGGTTGCACTGGCCCAGAACCAGTTCCATCTGGTCTATCAGCCCCAGGTGAACCTTGCTACCCACCGAATCATTGGCGCCGAAGCACTGATTCGCTGGGAGCACCCGGAGCGGGGGCTGATACCCCCGGACCACTTTATCCCGGTGGCCGAGATGAACGGCCGGATTGTCGAGATCGGGCAATGGGTACTGGATCAGGCCTGCGCCCAGGCATCCCTCTGGGCCAGCAATGGCATGCCCCTGCGGATTGCGATCAACCTTTCAGCGGTTCAGCTCAGGCAGGAAAGCATCGTTGACGACATTCTGGATACCCTGCGCCGCCACAATATTCCCGCCGGCCGCCTGGAGCTGGAGGTCACCGAAACCAGTTTCATGACCAACCTGGAAGAGGCCGTGGACAAACTGAAACGGTTGCATTCGGCCGGCATCAGCATTGCGGTTGACGATTTCGGCACCGGTTACTCATCGCTGACCTATCTCAAGCGAATGCCGGTTCAGCACCTGAAAATCGACAAGCAGTTCATCCGTGACCTGCTGGTGAATGAGGAAGACACGCGCATTGCCAACACCATCATCGATCTGGGCAAAAGTCTTAACCTGACGGTGGTCGCTGAAGGCGTTGAAACAGCCGAGCAGGAATACTACCTGGCGCAACGCGGCTGTCAGCTTGCACAGGGCTATTTTTTCAGCAAGCCACTGAAACCCAGCGAGTTCGAGCGTTTTGTTGAGAGTTTCCATCGCTCAATCGCCGAGAAAACCCTCGGTCACTGACCGAATAACAGACACACCAAAACCCGGAGGGAGCCATCATGGGAACCACAATTATCGGCCTGATCGTCATCGGCGTCGTCGTATTCTACCTGGTGTACATCTACAACAAGCTGGTCGCGCTGCGGAACCAGTTCAAGAACGGCTTTGCCCAGATTGATGTGCAACTACAGCGCAGGCATGACCTGATTCCCAACCTGGTTGAGTCGGCAAAGGCCTATCTCACCCACGAACGTAACACTCTGACGGAAGTCATGCAGGCCCGTAACAACGCGGTCGACGCGCAGAAAGAGGCAGCCCGGGATCCGGCAGACGGCGGCAAAATCCAGAAGCTGGGGGGTATGGAAAACATGCTGACCAAAGCTCTGGCGAACTTCTACGCCGTCGCTGAAAACTACCCGGACCTGAAAGCCAACGAGACCATTCAGCAGTTGATGGAAGAGCTGTCCAGCACCGAAAATCGGGTTTCATTTGCAAGGCAGGCTTTCAACGATACCGTCATGACCTACAACACCTTCCGCGAGCAGTTCCCCAATAACATCATATCCGGCATGTTCGCGTTCAAGCCGACATCTCAGCTTGAGCTGGAGTCACCGGAAGCCCGCCAGGCACCGAAAGTCTCTTTCTAGGGTAGTCGGCCATGGCCCACCAGGGATTTTTCCAGCGGCAGGCCAACGCCCGCCGCAGCACCAGCGTTCTGGTTCTCCTTTTCCTGCTGGCGGTGACGCTGATCACTGTTTCGGTGTGCATTGTCGGTTATTACGTGACACGCAGCGAAACCAGTAATCTCAGTTTTATCGACTGGCTCCAGACCTCCCATGGGCTCTATACCGCGCTCGCGGTTATCGGCGTGATCGGGGCGGGCTCGCTAGTGCGCTGGATTGACCTTGCCGGCGGCGGGCAACGGGTTGCCAGAATGGTGAACGCCAGGGCCATCGACCCCGCCACCCAGGACGCTGACGAGCGCCGGTTGCGCAATGTGGTCGAGGAAATGGCCATCGCCAGCGGCATTTCCGTACCCGATCTTTACATAATGGATCAGGAAACCGGTATCAATGCCTTTGTGGCGGGTTACTCGCCGGGCGAGGCGGTCATGGTGGTCACTCACGGCACACTCACCCAGCTTTCCCGGGACGAACTTCAAGGCGTGGTGGCCCACGAATTCAGTCATATTCTGAATGGCGACATGCGCCTGAACGTGCGCCTGATTGCCATACTGGCCGGCATTCTGATGATCGGCCAGATCGGCAGTTTTCTGCTGCAAACCGCGTTTGCCAGCTCTTCCCGCTATACATCGCGAAACAGTCGCGGCGGCACGGCCTTTGGTATCGTTGGTCTGGCACTGATGGTCATCGGGTACATCGGCGTGTTTTTCGGAAGGCTGATCCAGTCTGCCGTTTCCCGCCAGCGGGAGATGCTCGCCGATGCTTCATCGGTCCAGTTCACCCGCAACCCGGATGGAATCGCCGGTGCCCTGTTCAAGATTGGAGAAAAAAGCGGCTATCTGGACACCACCAGCCATGCCAGCGATATGAACCATATGTGCTTCAGTGAGAGCGCAAGGATGAAGTTTTCCTCCCTGCTGGCTTCGCACCCTCCCATACCCAAGCGCATAGACGCCATAGCGCCGGATATGATGGCAAGGCTTCGAAGTCGCTACCGCAAGACCCAGGGCGAAGCACCGCCACCGTCGTCAGCAGCGTCTACAAGCCATGTGCAACCCGAAGGAACCGCCGGTTTCACAGCCGCGACGCCCCAGCCGACAGCGACGGCCTCACCGGGGACCCGGCAGTCCCTGAACGGGTCGCTCTCCGCCAGTGTCGGCACCGCCAGCACGGCCAGCGAGGGTTACGCACAGGCTCTGCTGAGCCAGTTGCCCTCTTCTTTCCGCAACTCGCTTTACACCCGTGCAGGCGCGGTCCAGCTCTGTTACGCGCTACTGATCTGCGATCGCCCTGCTCAGGAACAGCAACAACACCTCGATAAGATCGACCCGGAATCCGGATTCACCCCTGATCCGGATCTGATCGGACAACTGTTGCCATCGCTTTCCATGCTGGGGCCAGGGGTCCGCCTGCCATCCCTTGAGCTGGCCATGCCGGCCCTGCGGAAGCTGGATCCAGAGGAACGGGAAAAACTGATTGCAGCCTGCGAAGCGCTGATCCGGGCTGACCAGCGGCTGGACCTGTTTGAACTGACGATGATCGGTTTCCTTCGCAAACATCTGGCGGCAGATACGGCCCGGGTGGTTCCCGTTAAATATCGCAGCTACCGCCCTGTCCAACAGCCATTGACGGTACTGTTCAGTCTGCTGGCAAGGCTTGGTGCGCGCTCCGGGGAAGATCAGCAGGCATTGTTTGAAGACGCGATGAATGCTTTCAAAAGTGGAAAACAACCCGTGGCGCTGCTCGAAAAAGTAACCCTGAAACAGCTTCGGGATGCGCTATGGCATCTGAACCGGGTGTCCGCACTGCTCAAGCCCGGCATCATCGATGCCTGCTGCCACTGTGTGCTGTCAGACGGGGAGATCGAGGCCCGGGAATACGAAATGATCCGGCTGATCGCCGATCAGCTGGACTGCCCGATGCCACCGCTTCAGAGCTGAGTCAAAGCCCATATCTGGCGGGCTCGCTCTGGCTCAGTCGTTGGCATTGGGCTGGAACAGGTCATCCTTGCTGGGCGGGTTCTCCGGGTCAGGAAGGCCAAGCTTTTTGCGAACGCCCAGATTCACTTCCCAGAGATCATTGAACTTTTCATCCGTTGCGGCAATGGAGCTCTCTTTGCCCAGCAGAATCTGCGGACGCAGGAACACCAGCAGGTTTCGCTTCACCCGACGCTCAGACTCTGACGAAAACAGGCGACCAAGAAACGGAATATCACCCAACAGGGGCACCTTGCTCCTGTTAACCTGAAGGTCGTCGGTGGTCAGGCCACCCAGAACAATGGTTTCACCGTCATCGGCCAACACCGTGGTTTTGATCTCGCGCTTGTTGGTAATGATGTCAGAGGCGGATTCGATACTATCACCGATATTCTCGGTGCTCTGCTCCACTACCAGGCGAACCAGACCGTCGGCGCTGATGGTGGGCGTCACTTTCAGGGTAAGACCGATATCGCGACGCTCGATGGTGGTAAACGGATTAGTGGTGCCATCACCGGTCACGGTGGACTGCCCGGTCCGGAAGGGCACATTCTGACCCACGATGATTTCCGATTCCTGGTTGTCCAGCGTGATGATGCTGGGGGTAGACAGCAGGTTGGCGGCGGCCGACGTTGACAGCGCCTGCAGCAGAACGCCCCAGGACACGCCATCTTCATTCCGTTGGCCGGCACCAATGGTGATGCCACCGGTGGCAGGCGCGATCACCGATTCCGACAGAATGGCGCCCAACACATCGCCCAGGCTCCGGCCAACATTACTGAAATTGGTGCCGGCCACAGGCGTGGATTCCCCGGACTCATCCCCGACCCCAAGCTGCACACCCAGGTCCTGGCCCAGCTCATCACTGATTTCAACAATCGCCGCCTCAATCAGAACCTGGGCCCGGCGAATATCCAGAGCACTGACGATCATTTCTGCTTCCTGCATGATCGAAGGCTCGCCACGAACCACCAGGGCGTTCAGGCCTTCGTCCGCAAACACGGCAAAACCACTGCGCCCGCCGCCAGAGCCACCACCGGATCCACCGCTGCCACCGGCCGATTCAGCAACCACTTCACCCATCACGCCTTTCAGGATTTCGGTCAGGTTTTCCGCATCAGCGTGCTTTAACCGGATAACCTTGGTGGTGCCGCCTGTCGCAGAAGGCTGGTCAAGCTGGGTAATCAGACCCCGCATCTTGTCGCGGAAGCTCTCATCACCGCGAAGAATCAGCCGGTTGCTGCGCTCATCGGCCGTCACGCTGTATTTGCGGGCGGCATTGTCACCACCGCCCTGGCCCAGTTCGCCGGGCGCCAGTTCCTGCAGCAACTCGACCATGTCGCCTACCCAGGCTTCATTGAGCTGAATCACTTCAACTTCATATTTGGACGGGCTGTCCAGCTCGCGAACAATCTGCTCGATGCGCTGGATATTGGACGAATGATCGCTGATGATCAGCGCGTTAGCCGCCGCAACCCCGGCCAGGTGGCCGTATTTGGCAACCAGCGGCCGCAGAATCGGCACCATTTCCAGCGCATTGGCGTTATCGATCTGGATGACCCGGGTAATCAACTGCTCGGAAGGCGTTTCCGAAAACCGGTCCAGGGATTCTGCCGACTGCTTGGCGTCCACCTGCTGGACCACCTTGATCACTTCCTCGCCCGGAATCGCCGTAAAACCATGTACCTGGAGTACCGCCAGGAACAGATCGTAAATCTCGTCCTTGTTCATGGGCGCGCTGGACAGCACTGTAACCTTGCCCTTGACCCGGGGATCCACCACGAAGCTGTAACCGGTAATGTCCGCCACCTGGGTCACGAACGCCCGAATGTCGGCGTCTTTCAGGTTGAGCCGCCAGGTTTCTTCCTGGGCCTGCGCCAGCGACATCAGCGGCAGCAACAGTGCAAACATCAGGGCCTGGACTAGTCTGGTTCTGTGGTTAAGCATCTGGCGGTCTTATCCTGTATTGATTATTCGTTCAGCGCCACTGTTCGGGTATGGCATAGCTTACGCTAAGGAGGGCCCCGTCACGCTCTATTTCGATGTCAATCTGTGACTCCGAGCGCCAGTTTTCCAGCAACGATTTATCCTGTTCAAAATCACCCAGCCGCTGGCCGTTTATGGCAGTAATCACATCCCCGGCCCTAAGGCTGACGGCATTGAGCATGGCGTTCGAGCCATCATAAACATAACCGGAACTGCCGTCGTCACCCGAAGGGCTGAGACCGTAGGCGGCCAGCGCCGCGACACCCTGATTTTCCAGCTGGTCACGCGCCGCCGAGATGAATTCATCGGCCGAGTCCTGGTCAGACGAAACCACGTCCTCAATCAGATCGGTGGACAGCTTCTCTTCAAAGCTCAGGCTCTCATACTGGCCATTGCGGCGGATCAGAATCCGGTTTGGCTCCACTTCTGCCAGCTGGGCGTTACCTGGCAGAGTGTCCCCAACCCGGTAGTGTTCGGTCACGCCATTGCTGCCAGCCACTATAGCACCGGAGTCCTCCGGGCGCTGCGCGATCATCACGCCTTCAAGGGCCAGATTCAGGCGAGTCTCGGGCGCAGACCGCTTGACCACATCGGCTACGGGCGCCTGATTGGCAGATCGGCCAAACATGGCATGGGCGGCCATGGGCTGCAACCGGTCAGCCGAGCCCTGGGCACCGGCGCCCATCAAGCCCGGCGCCGCCATCACCGGGCGGTCTGTCCAGGCGATCATCCAGGTCACCCGGGCCAGGGTCAAAGCTGAGTAAATCACAAGAATCGCCAGAAAAACGTTGGCGAGTATTCTTGCCAGACGGCGCTGGCTATTCAGGGACAGGCCGCTCATCGTAATGCCCCGCCGGGAATCACCGGCTGCCGCACCCGGAACACCACGTCATCAGGTTGGGCAGAATCCGACCAGGGCTGCTGGGCCAGATCAACCATGCGCTTATAGACCCGCAGATCCATCATGCCGGTCAAGCCGATGTCAGCCCTCGCGGCAGGACCTTCGGCGCCCTGCTCTGAAATCACCAGGGCGATGCCCTCAGCGGAACTGTCCAGGCTTGCCTGCATCGGCGGAAAATCCGCACGGCCCTGGCCATCACCCATGGGCCAGGTCACCGCACCGCCGCCCCAGCGGCCAAGTCCGTCAGCTTTGGTCAAGGCCTGTCCGGCCCAGGACAGGTTCAGGCGATCGATAATCACATCTCCTTCAATCACCGCGCCACCACTGCGGCGGATCAAAGGCTCGAATTCAGCAACCCCCACTCGACCACTCGCCCGAACCTGACCGTCCCCCTGCCAGGACACCAGGGCATCCCCGACGACCTCAGAACCGGCAGTCGTCAGCGAGAAATCGATTGGCAAAGCCAGAGAAGACAGAGACGGCGCGCCCAGCGCCCATTCTGCCCTGACTGGAAACCCTGCAACAGACAGCCCCGCAACACCGTTCCAGAGCCTGCCGGTGACCTGTTGAATCTGAAACTCCGACGGCAGAGCAACCTGGCCTCTGGCCTGCTGCCAGAGCCACCCCGCGGGAACCAGTGCGATCACCGCGCCCACATAGACCATCACACCAGCCAGGACCAGCATTAATACCTTGCCTGGGCGCAGAAACGCTTTTGTAGGGGATTCACTCATGCCATATCACTACGTAATGCCACTAAGATGATGGGGCGGTAGCCGAGTCTAGCAAAGCCATTTCCCGAGTTCATGACAAAAAACACAAAAACCCCGCGTCAGTGTGAACCAACGCGGGGTTTTTTACAGGCTACAATAGGCTTGTAGGCCCGGGAGGCATTACATCATGCCGCCCATGCCTCCCATTCCGCCCATTCCACCCATATCCGGCATACCGCCGCCGGCGCCTTCTTCCTCAGGCTCGTCCGCAACCATCGCTTCAGTGGTGATGATCAGGGAAGCCACAGAAGCGGCTGCCTGCAGTGCCGAGCGGGTGACTTTGGCCGGGTCAAGAATACCCATTTCCAGCATGTCGCCAAACTCTTCAGTGGCCGCGTTGTAGCCGAAGGAACCATTGCCTTCCAGGATCTTGTTAACCACAACGGAGGCTTCACCACCGGCGTTGGTTACGATCTGGCGCAGAGGCGCTTCCATGGCACGGCGCAGAATGGCCACACCGGCGCGCTGCTCTTCGTTGATCGCGTCAACCTTGTCCAGTGCAGCAATGGCACGGATCAGGGTCACACCGCCACCGGGGACAACACCCTCTTCAACGGCGGCACGAGTCGAGTGCAGTGCGTCTTCAACGCGTGCTTTCTTCTCTTTCATTTCCACTTCAGAGCCGGCGCCGACCTTGATGACGGCTACGCCGCCAGCCAGTTTGGCTACGCGTTCCTGAAGCTTCTCTTTGTCATAATCGGACGTGCTGTCTTCGATCTGCTTGCGGATCTGCTCAACGCGCGCTTCGATGTCCTTATTGGCACCAGCGCCGCCGATGATGGTGGTGTTTTCCTTGGTCACGTTCACGCGCTTGGCGGTGCCAAGATCGTCAATCGTGGTGTTTTCCAGGGAAAGACCCACTTCTTCGGAAATCACGGTACCGCCAGACAGAATCGCGATGTCCTGCAGCATTTCCTTGCGACGATCACCGAAGCCAGGCGCTTTTACCGCGCTCACTTTCACAATGCCGCGCATGTTGTTGACAACCAGAGTGGCCAGCGCTTCGCCTTCGATGTCTTCAGCAATGATCTGCAGAGGCTTGCCCGCTTTGGCAACGCTTTCCAGTACCGGCAGAAGTTCGCGGATATTGGAGATTTTCTTGTCTACCAGCAGGATGTACGGGTCATCCAGTTCGACAGACATGCTGTCCTGGTTGTTGATGAAGTAAGGCGAGAGGAAGCCACGGTCGAACTGCATGCCTTCAACCACGTCCAGCTCGTCTTCCAGGCCACGGCCTTCTTCAACCGTGATGACGCCTTCTTTGCCGACTTTACCCATCGCGTCAGCAATCAGCTTGCCGATGGTTTCGTCGCCGTTGGCGGAGATGGTGCCAACCTGGGCGATGTTACGGTTGTCGTCGCAGGGCTTGGACAGGTCACGGATAGCCTGAACGGCTGCGATGGTCGCCTTGTCGATACCACGCTTCAGGTCCATCGGATTCATGCCGGCGGAAACCGCCTTGATGCCTTCACGAACGATGGACTGCGCCAGAACGGTCGCAGTGGTGGTGCCGTCACCGGCGGTATCGTTGGTCTGGGAAGCTACTTCCTTGACCATTTGCGCGCCCATGTTCTCGAACTTGTCTTTCAGCTCGATTTCCTTGGCCACGGAAACACCGTCTTTGGTGACGGTGGGTGCACCGAAGGACTTGTCCAGAACCACGTTACGGCCTTTCGGGCCAAGCGTTACTTTTACTGCGTCTGCCAGAACGTTAACGCCCCGAACCATACGTTTACGGGCGTCATCACCGAATCTAACGTCTTTTGCTGCCATGTCTCTTATTCCTGTTCGTTTAACCCAATGTCAAAACCAAATCGGATTGTTGCGCCTGCGAGGTTTACTCGAGGACGCCGAAAATATCGCTCTCGCTCATGATAAGCAGGTCTTCACCGTCAATTTTCACGGTGTTACCGGCGTACTGACCAAAAACCACGGTGTCACCAGCCTTGACTGCCAGCGCACGGGTTTCGCCATTGTCGAGGATACGGCCGTTACCAACAGCGATGACTTCACCCTGTGACGGCTTTTCCTTGGCATTACCCGGCAGCACGATGCCACCAGCAGTTTTCTCTTCTTCTTCCTTACGGCGCACGACAACACGATCGTGTAGCGGACGAATTTTCATTGCTCGGTATCTCCATTATCAGGTTAGGTTTGGCAATGATGGTTGCGTAAAAGCCGGGGCCTTTAACCATCTGTTTTACGGCGGTTATTGGCCCGCAGCGATCTTGTGAAATCTATGTGGGGTTCACCGACAGGTTTTCAACACCCCGGGCAAAAAATTTTTACCGCCGGGGGTCGTTTTTATCATCCCGACCATCCTCGGTATTCCGGCCATGTTCCAGTTGATCGTGATCGCGCTGGGTCTCATCGCGATACTCACCCTCGATGATGTCGTCGCCGCCGGGCTCGCCGCGCCTGGATCCGAAAGGGTCAGCACCGGGACCAAAAGGCCCCTGGCCCGCGCCGAACGGGCCAGAACCCGCCCGGAAAGTAAAGCTGCCAGACTGCCCGGCCACCACCATCCGCTTGAGCGCCTGCCCGGCCAGCCACTGACGGGAGCCAGGCATCAGACACAGAAAACCTATGCCATCGGTAACAAAGCCCGGGGTGAGCAGCAGTGCACCGCCAACGGCGAGAATCAGCCCTTCCGCCACTTCCCTGGCGGGAAGCTCACCACTGTTCAGTCGCTGATTGGCCCGAAGTAGCGTCGAGAGCCCTTGCTGGCGCAACAGAGCCGCGCCAATGATCGCCGTCAGCAGAACCAGACCGATGGTGTTCAGGGCGCCGATCATGCCGCCCACCTTGATCAGAATCGTCATTTCCACAATCGGCATGACGATGAATAAAAACAGGAAAACGCCCAACTGAGCCTCCGGATACTGGGTGCAACAGACTTTGGGCAGCCAGCAAAACCGCCGTGTAGCTCTGATATACTCGCTGCCTGACCTTTCCAATAACCTTAGGGCGAAACATGAAACTTCAAGATTCCGTGATTGCAATTACCGGCGGCGGCCAGGGGCTTGGCCGCGCAATGGCCGAATTTCTGGCCGCAAAAGGCGCGCGCCTGGCGCTGATTGACCTGATGCCGGAGAAACTGGAGGAAGCGGCGGAAGCCTGCAAAAAAGCCGGTGGCGACGCGAAAACCTACGTGTGCAACGTGGCGAAAGAAGCCGATGTTGAAGCCACCTTTGACACCATCGTGAAAGACTTCGGCCAGCTCAACGGCCTGATCAATAACGCCGGTATCCTGCGGGACGGCCTGATGGTGAAAGTGAAGCATGGCCAGGTAGAAAAGCGCATGGAACTGGCACAGTGGCAATCGGTGATCGACGTCAACCTGACCGGCGTGTTCCTGTGCGGCCGTGAAGCTTCAACGCAGATGATCAAGAATGGCGATCAGGGCGTGATCATCAACATCGCCTCAATCTCCCGCGCCGGCAACATGGGCCAGAGCAACTATTCCGCCGCCAAGGCCGGTGTTTCCGCCCTGGTGCCGGTCTGGGCCAAAGAACTTGCCCGCTACGGCATCCGCTGCATGGGCATCGCACCCGGGTTTATCGAAACCGAAATGACCGCCTCCATGAAGCCGGAAGCCCTTGAAAAAATGACCGCCGGCATTCCCCTGAAGCGCATGGGCAAGCCGGAAGAAATCGCCTCCGCTGCCGCGTTCATCTTCGAGAACGATTACATGTCCGGCCGGATGATCGAGGTGGACGGCGCGCTTCGACTCTAATCTGGCGCCCTAGCCAGGGTCAGCCCTCATTCATGAGGACTGACCTACGGCCGCCAGCCAAAGCGTCGCATGGAAACGCGGCCATCAATCACTTCCACGCCCTCCTCCCGCAAACTCTGCGCCTGGGTTTCAAACCGCTCACTGCCAAGCGGGAACGCGATCTGGCCGTTGCTGCGAATTACCCGGTACCAGGGGATCGAATGACCCTCGGGAAGCTTGCCCAGAGCTTTCCCAATATAGCGGGCCTGGCGGCCGAGGCCTGCCATATCAGCTACCTGGCCGTAGCTGGCTACGCAGCCGGATGGGATGGAGGCGACGACTTGCCAAATTTTTTGGTCCTTTCCAGGTTCGGTCATGTGAACGTCTTTAGGTCTGGGTGTCGGATTACGCCTCTGCCTCGGATGCCCGGGGGGCCAGCGCATCCAGCCGTTCGCCTTTGCGGATCATGTACCAGGCTAGCAGTATCGCGGGAACACCCATCAGGCCTGCGATCAGGAAAAACTCGGCGTAACCGAAATCCGCGACAACGATGCCGGAGAAGCCACCGAGGAACTTGCCGGGCAGCGTCATCAGCGAGCTGAACAGGGCGTACTGGGTGGCGGTGAAGGACGCGCTGGTCATGCTGGACAGCCAGGCAATCAGTGCCACGTTGGCGATACCACCGCTGAGATTGTCAGCACTGACCACCAGTGCCAGCAGGCCCAGGTCGGGTGGGTACTGTGCCAACAGAACAAAAAGCAGGTTGGTCGCTGCCGTCATGGCCGCGCCCACCAGCAGCATCCGGCGAACGCCGTAACGCATCACCAGCACACCGCCGAGCAGGGAACCGGCGATGGTCATGAAAAAACCGAAAACCTTGGTGACGTCGGCCACTTCGGTTTTGGAAAAGCCCATGAAATCCAGGTAGAACGGATTGGCCATAACGCCCATGGCGATGTCGGATACCCGATACACCGCCACCGTAATCAGGATCAATATGGCCAGTTCCTGATAGCGCCGGAAGAAGTCCAGAAAGGGCCCGGCAACGGCGGCGTAGAACCAGCCAATGAAGCGGGCCAGGCGAGGATTCAGGTGGGTGCGTTTGCCTGCTTCCTGTTCAATCCTGTCAGCAATATCCTGGGCGGCCGCGAAGTGGTTGACCGCAGGCTCACGCACGACGAGCACCGTGATCATGCCAACACCAACCAGCAGCGCCATGACCTCGTAGGACACCTGCCAGGACCAGAATTCAGCCAGATACAGCGCCCCTGCCCCGGCCACCAGCAGCGCCAGCCGGTAGCCAAAGATATAGGTCGCGGCCAGGGCCGCCTGCAGGCGCTCTTCGGCGATTTCTATCCGATAGGCGTCAATCGCCACGTCCTGGGTCGCAGATGAAAAAGCCACTAGCAAACCACAGTAGGCCATCATCTCAGGCGCGGAAATAGCATCCACCTGGGCCATCAGGTAAAGGCCGGTGGCAATGCCCGCCTGGGCCAGCAGAATCCAGCTTCGGCGCTTGCCGAACAGCCGGTCCAGCACCGGGATCTTCAGCCGGTCTACGATCGGCGCCCAGAACACCTTGATGGAATAGGTAATACCCAGCCAGCTGAAAAACCCGATGGTGGCGGTTTCCACGCCAATATCCGCAAGCCTGGCGTTCAACGTAGAGAACACCAGCAGAAACGGCAGGCCGGCAGAAAAACCCAGAAACAGCATCGCCACAACCTGCCAACGGGTGTAGGTATAAATCGCTTCCTTGAGCAGTGTCCGGTTCAGGCCGTGTAAAATGGTACAGCTCCCTCAATACGTTGGGGTCAGACCCCTGTGGATAAACAGCAAGTTATGCACAGGGGTCTGACCCCAAATTCAGTCGCGGAAATTGTTGAACTGCAGGGGGATGTCCAGCTCGGCTTCTTTCAGAAGGGCAATAGCCGTCTGCAGGTCGTCGCGCTTCTTGCCTTTCACCCGCACCTTGTCGCCTTCAATGCTGGCCTGAACTTTCAGTTTGCCGTCCTTGATCATTTTAACGATCTTTTTGGCCATATCGGTTTCAATACCCTGCTTCAGTAGCAAGTGCTGCTTCACCAGCTTGCCCGATTTGCTTTCGCCGTCTTCAGACAGGGCGCGGGAATCAATGTTGCGCTTGGCAAAGGCCATCCGCAGCATGTCCATCAGCTGTTCCAGCTGGAACTCCTGCTCGGCACTGATGGTAATGCCCTTGTCGTCCTGCTCGATGTTTGCTTCCACGTTCTTGAAATCCCAGCGGTTGCCCAGTTCACGATTGGCCTGGTCGACCGCATTGGTGACTTCGTGCATATCAATTTCAGACACTATGTCAAAAGAAGGCATGACGTATTCTCACTTTTTACATTTATCCACGTCAGGGCAGCCACAAAAAGCTATACTGGCCCCACTGTTTATTCAAGGTGCCAAAGCATAACAAGACCGAGGCGGCACCGCATCTGACAATGGAATGGTGAGTAGTAGAACAAATGCCGAATCTAGACCTTCCCATCCTCGTGGTAGACGACGCCAAATTCAGCAGCATGGTGGTTGGCCGAACCCTGCGCAACGCCGGCTACCGGGACGTGCGCATTGCCAACAACGCACCGGCCGCGCTGGAATTTATCGAACAGCGCCCGGTCAGCGTACTGATCGCGGACTGGCTGATGCCGGAAATGGATGGGCTGGAGCTGACCGACCAGGTGCGCCAGCAGGACGAGCAGAACAACCACTACACCTATGTGATTCTGCTGACCGCAAGGGAAAGCGTTGAAGCCCTCTCCGAAGCCTTCGACCGGGGCGTGGACGATTTCATCTACAAGTCGGATATGACCAAGCAGCTGATTCCGCGTATTTTCGCCGCTGACCGCATGGCCGACCGCCAGAACACCCTGCTGAAAGCCAACTCACTGCTAATTGAAAACAACCGCGAGCTGGAATCCACCAACATCATTGATCTGGAAACCGGCCTCTGTAACAACCGGTATGCCCGTGAAAAACTGGGCAAATGCCTTCGCCAGACAGAGTCCCGGGGCGGCTCAACCGCCTATGTACTGTGCGGCATCCGCAACTGGCAGGCGCTGAAGCGCAAGCATTCCCCGGCAGTGATCAGCGAGCTTGCTATCGGCATCGCCCGCCGCCTGAGCCACCTGATCCGGCCCATGGATTCTTTATGCCGGGTCGGCGACAACCAGTTTGCCATTGTTGCCCATTTCCCCAACAGCGATTACTGCACCACCACCGCCTTTCGCCGGGTATTTGATGGCATTAATCACAAAGCCTTCAAGACCACTGCGGGCTATCTTTCGGTTGAGGCAGGCCTGGTGCTTTGCCGCGCTGATGCACAGAACGGAACGCCTTCAGTGCAGGAAATGGAGCGGGCGGCGGTTCAGGGGCTGGTAGATGCTTACGAGACTCGCCGGTTTACAGAAACGGTTCCGGAAATTGCCCAGGGCGCTTGATCGCGCCATTACACACTTGGTAACACGGTTACACAGATCACAAACAGACTTCCTTGTACCAACGCCCTATTCTGCAATTGTGGATTCAAGCAGTATCCCCCATGGTGGAGGAGCCGAGTAGTACCTCCGCCGCCATATGGGCCACCGAATCCACCGGATAAACGAATTTTTCAGGCACTTTCGTTCTTTCCTTGTTACTTTTGTTTTTCTTTGATGGGCCAGCTCAATGAGCTGGCTTTTTTTATGCCCGAAATTCAGTCGCCCGTCTGTCAGAGCTTGCGACCTTTACCGGCGGCAATCCGCAAACGAAGGGCATTCAGCTTGATAAAGCCTTCCGCATCCTTCTGGTCGTAAGCGCCCTGATCTTCCTCAAAGGTCGCGATTTTCTCGTCGAACAGGGAATCGTCAGACTTCCGGCCAACCACGTCCACATTGCCTTTGTAGAGCTTCAGACGAACCGTACCGTTAACGTAGTTCTGGGTCTGGTCAATCAGCGCCTGCAGGGCTTCACGCTCCGGTGACCACCAGTAACCGTTGTAGATCACCTCGGCATAGCGCGGCATGATGCTGTCTTTCAGGTGGGCGACTTCGCGGTCCAGGGTGATGGACTCAATGGCACGGTGAGCCCGCAGCATGATGGTGCCGCCCGGTGTTTCGTAGCAGCCGCGGGACTTCATGCCCACATACCGGTTCTCGACGATATCCAGACGGCCAATACCGTTGTCGCCACCCAGCTTGTTCAGGGTTTCCAGCACCACGTGGGGCTTCATTTCCTGGCCGTCGATAGCCACGATATCGCCTTTTTTGTAGGTTACCTCAACGTAGGTCGGGGTTTCCGGAGCCGCTTCCGGTGACACGCTCCAGCGCCACATGTCTTCTTCGGCCTCGGCCCAGGGATCTTCCAGGTTGATGCCTTCATAGGAGATATGCAGCAGGTTCGCATCCATGGAATAGGGGCTCTTGCCCTTCTTCTTCTCAACCGGAATATTGCGCTCGTCACAGTAGGCCAGCAGCTTTTCACGGGAATTCAGGTCCCATTCGCGCCAGGGGGCAATCACCTTGACCCCTGGCTTGAGTGCGTAAGCGCCCAGCTCAAACCGTACCTGGTCGTTACCTTTGCCGGTTGCCCCGTGGGAGATGGCATCGGCGCCGGTTTCATTGGCAATCTCAATCAAACGACGGGAAATCAGCGGGCGCGCAATAGAGGTGCCCAACAGATACTCGCCTTCATAAATGGTGTTGGCGCGGAACATGGGGAACACATAGTCCCGGACAAATTCCTCACGCAGATCCTCGATGTAGATCTCTTTTACACCAAGCTGCTTGGCCTTTGCCCGGGCCGGCTCCACTTCCTCGCCCTGGCCAATGTCGGCGGTAAAGGTGACCACTTCGCAATCATAGGTATCCTGCAGCCAACGAACGATGACCGAGGTATCCAGGCCACCGGAATAGGCCAGCACCACTTTTTTAATATCAGACATGCCTGTGCTCCAGACTGAACAGAATGGATGTATCGAAAAGAAGAGCGATATTGTACGGGAGAGCTCAGGGAATGGCTATTGGGCGGAGTAGGAGGCGGGTCGGCCCGCATCATCCTGTGTCGGGCGACCGGCATCACCGAAGAAAATCTGGTTCAGTTCGTCGCTTTCAACCATTTGAGAAACCGCTTTACGGAATTTTTCCGCAACCTGCGGGCGCTGTGCTCTGCGGGACATATACAGGGCACCGGGCTGCGCCTTGATGTGCTTGCTGAAACGAAGGGCATCCGTGCCCAACCCCATGGTCTGTAGGGTTCGGACAATGGCATGGTCGCTGGCAAGAACGGCAGACAGGCGACCCAGTGACAGCATTTCAATCCCCTGGCTGATGACCGCCACGGGTACCTTCTGAACCTCTGTATTGTTCTCGAAGGCCTCGCCAAGATAGGTCCCGCGGATGTAGCCGATGCGCTTTCCCGCAAGTTCTTCAAGTGACAGGGGGTGATCGCTGCCCGCCAGCGCGGCCAGCATGATGTCGATCTGAACCACCTCTGCGACATTGATAGCGCGGTTATCCAGGGCCGGGCTCTGAAAAAGCAGGCTGAAATTCACTTCACCGCTGTCAAGCTCAATGATGGCCCGCCTGAGAGGGCGAAGCCGGGGCTCAACGGGTACGCCGGTCAACTCGGCCAGGCGCCTGGCAACCGCCACCAGGCTGCCCTGGGGGCGTCCGTCAGAGTCCTCATAGGCCCAGGGCCAGACGTCAGGAATGGCAAATACAACGGTATCAGTGCTAGCGCCTGCCAGGTCGGAAACATCGCTGGCCCAGGCACTGTATGCGGGCATCCAGACCAGACATAAAAAGAGCGCCAGAACAGCAGTCTGGCGCCTGATTACAACATGAATGGTATTGAGTGGTTCCAAGATTCGATCAAACGGCCTGTTGCTGTGACATTGCCTCTTCACGGATGCCATCCCAGCCATCCTTGACCGAGCGAAGCAGGTTGGCAACTTCTTCCAGCTTCTTAACATCATTATGCCGGTTAGCTTCAAAAAGCGTGCGTTCCATGTAGTCGTAAAGCGCTTCTAGCCGAACCGCCAGGTCCCCGCCTTTTTCGAAATCCAGGAAGCTGCGAAGGCCGCCGATGATTTCGATGGCTTTCGAGATCAGCTTGCCCTTGCCCTCGTAATCTTTGGCCTGCATGCGGGCCTTTGCCATATTGATCCGCTCCAAAGCACCACTGTAAAGAAGGTGAATGAGCTTGTGCGGATCCGCATCAGTGATGCTGGTCTGAGTGTTTACCCGTTGGTATGCCTGTAAACCATTCATAACTTACCTCTTCCTTCACCGGCGCTAGCCGGTTCTGCTTTATTCGGGCCCACTATAAAAGTATAGCCGGTTTAGTTGTCTCTGCCGTTACGCGGCGTCAGGGCTGCGAACTGCTGGCTCACATAATCCCGGGTGCTGTTCAGCTGGGCGATCAATGAATCCGCCGCACTGAACTGGCTAACCAGCCGTGACCGGTATGACTCAATGCGGGTCTCCAGATCAATCCGGTCCTGCTGAATACGCTCCAGATCCCCGTTCAGGGCTTCGGTGCGCGCACTTAAAGCCCCCTGGGCTCCCAGAATGCTGGTGATGGCGTCAACGGCTTTCTCGCTCACGCCTTCAATAAAGGTGATATTACCCCGGCTTCCGACATCGCCACCGGTAATCTTCAACTGCAGGCCTGCGGCAGCCCCGGATGCATTGTTCGACAGGAAAAGCACCTGACCATCGCCCTCAGCGACCTGCCCGTTGATGGTGCCCTGAACGTTTTTGCCAGCGACCCCATCGGCCGCTGAAATCCCGGTAGCGTTATTCAGACCGGTCAAACTCACATTCGAGTCATCGCCAAAACGATTCGACGTGAATGAGAGGCCTTCCGCCTCGCTGTAGGCAACCTGCACCGAACGCCCGGCGGCGTTAAGGGCTGAATTATCGGACAGCGCCTGTTGAATTGCCGTTGCAAAATCGGCCCCCGCGTAGGAACCGGCCGCAATCGATACCGTTGCCGTGGTCTCGCCATCTACCTTGAAGGTGAAACTGTTGCCCGCCTGCACATCAATAGTATCCGTGCCAGCAACCGCATAATTCAAACTGCCCCGGCTTGCCATCTGGGTGACGTTGATATCGTAGCTGCCCGCTGCCGTGTTAGAACCACTCCTGACAAATTCAACCTGGGAATCGCTTGCCCGGCCCTGTTCAGCGAACAGCGCGGTTACGTCATTCGGGTTTTCCCGCAGCTCTCGCTGGAATTTCTCGCTGTCAAATTGCAACTGGCCAGTACGAAAATCCGTGCTGATACCCACATCTGCTAGGCTACGCACACTGGCGCTTTCCAGGCCCGGGATGACATCCCCCAGCACCCGCTTCAGCTGGTTCTGGATATTACGCACCGTTGCATCGCCTGTAAGAATACTGCCCTGCCCGGTTTCGCTGTTATAGGAAGAAAGCTCGGTAATGGTGCTCTGCAATTCGTTGAACTTGTCGACAAAGGCTTTAACCCTTTCAGCCACAGCGGCAGTGTCCTGCTCAACCTTGACCGTGGACTTGCCCGTTTCAGTCAGGTTAAAGGTCAGGCCTTCCACTACATTCTCGACGGTGTTGGTCGAGCGGGTTATCTCAACACCGTTTATCGTCATAACCGCATCGGCGGCTGTGATTGTCTGCTCCATGCCCGGGTTAGCAAGCGGGTCAGCCGGGTCAAAGGCAAAACGGGCAAGCCCCTCAGCACCGGCTTCCTCGGTTGCTGTAATCTTTACGGCGTTGGCTGTGCCCGTCTGATCCGCTGACAGCGTCAGCCGGAAACCGTTGCCGGTATCAATCACGCCTGCAGAAACCCCGGCGTTCGCCTCGTTAATCGCGTTCGCCAGGCCCTGCAATGTGTTATTGCCAGACCCGATGTTAATTTCTGTCGTTTTGTCGCCCACCTGCAGAGTCAGTGTGCCACGACCCACCCTGGTGGCATCCCGATCAGCAAAGGTTTCGGTGCTCGCCAGCGCCTGTGATTCGGCCAGACTTAACACATCAAGGCTGTAGGATCCCCGCGACGCGCTTGCCGCATCTACTGCTACATCCACATTTTCGCCAGAAGAAGTCGCCGAAAAGGATTTCATCGCCTCGGCCGAACCCAGTTGACGCATGGGCAGGCGCAGCTCCGTAACTGCACTGCGAAGCTTTCCATAGGCGGAAATCAGTGCGTCAGTCCGTTCGGTTCTCTGGGTCAGCCGATTCTCAGTAGGCGCTCGCTCGGCCTTGACCAGTTGGTCAACCAGATCGGACGTCAGTACGCCTGAACCTACACCTAACGATGAAATATTTGCCATAACATGCCTCCTCAAGGGGGCGAATTCGAATACTGTTCAGTTTATCGGCAAAAGGCGGCAAAACTTTGCCTTTTTCTTCCGCCAATTTGTAACAGGCGGTAACGGGCGTCCATTTATTAGGCCCTTATTTAGCCCTGCCAAAACGCAGAACACCGCCGGCCCCTCTTGGGTGCGGCGGTGCTGATGGTCCGTTATTCACACCAGGCCAGGGCTGGCGAGCCCTAGACCGTGATATTAAACAACGTCAGCGGTTCATCCTGCTGCAAATTTTCTGCCAACCTCAAAGCAACCTCGTTCGGAATCTGCCGGATAACTTCTTTGGTAGACTGATCGACAACCTTTACCACGGTCTGCCCCAGGTCGTTATCCACTTCAAACTGCAAATCCCTCTGAACGTTCTGGACAAAATCGTTCAGTTGCGAGACCGCTTCATCCAATTGCTCCCGCTGGCCTTCGTTACGATTCTCAAGCCGCTCGGCTTTCGAAGGTTCCTGGGCCTGCAGGGTGGCTGGAATCTGGGCTGAGGCACTGCTGCCATCGGCCTGAGATGACGAAATTGCCCGAGCCGGAGCCTGCTCACTGTTGCGAACCAACTTCAGATCCGGGCTGTTCAGGTTAACGTCATTCATAGCTCACCTCACTCTTCTCAAACGGCGTTAGACCGGGGCTTCTCCTTATCAGATCAGCCCCGGCCTGTACCGCTATGCCCCAATTACTGCAGGAGGGACAGAACCTGCTGTGGGCGGGCGTTAGCCTGCGCCAGTACTGAGATACCCGCCTGCTGCAGAACCTGCGACTTGGCCAGTTCCGCCGTTTCTGCCGCAAAGTCTGCGTCCAGGATACGGCTGTTCGAGGCGCTGAGGTTCTCCACCGAAGTGCTCAGGTTGGCGATGGTCGACTCAAAGCGGTTCTGAATCGCACCAAAGGTGCTGCGCAGATCGCTGATCGAGGTCAAAGCCGCATCGACGCGCTGGATCGTTGAGTTGGCGCCTGCTACCGTCAGGACGTCAGAGTCCTGAAGGCTGCCTGACACCGCATTCTCGCCAGTAGTGAAGGCTGTGCTGGTGTCGTTTGCGGCTGCGACAGTAATGGCCTCACCGGAAGTGATGGTGAGCACATTATCATCACCAAGAACCGCAGTGGCGTTACTACCCAACGTTGAATTGACCGCATCTACGAAGGATTGAACGGTGCTGTAGGTTCCAGCTTCAACCGCGAGCGCCTCGCCGTCACCAAATTGGAAGGTGAGGTCATTTTCGCCCACGACGATTTCTTGAGCGGCTACCCCGGTCACTGCTGTCGCACCGGCTGAAGTGCTGGCCGCCACGTTCGCATCAGTGATCAACGCGGCATCGGTTCCACCGATTGAGAAGCTACCGTCAATGTCAGATCCGTCAGTCAGGACAACATTGTCGCCATCAACTGCGGATGTGAACGTAGCTGCACCATACCCAGCGGCATTCTGAATTGCAGTGTTGAGATCTGCCGCCGACGTGATGTTGCTGTTAAGCGTTACCGAAAGGTTGTTACCTTCAGGGTCAGTTATGGTGAAGGTGCGGTTGGCGCTAGTGTCACCGTCGGCGCCCGAAGCATCCAACGTGTTAGTTGTCGCAAGCGTGCCGGTTGCCGTGCCGATGGTGTTGCCGTTTGTGCTAGGCAGGCCGTCAGTGCCATAGGTCAGCGTCAAAGTGCCGGTTGCATTTGATGCTGTTACATCGTCAAACGCTGTGAAGGTGGGATCAACGTCAGCCTTGTAGGCATCAATAGCAGCATCAAGTGCTTGCGCCGTCGTCTCTGCGGTCAATGCAGTGTTTGTAATATCCCTGGTAATCGTGACGTTGTTCGCGTCGACAACAGTTTCACCAGGGGTGGTGTCATCAACGAAGGTAAATGTCACCCCGTTTATCTCGATCGTGTCACCACCTACCGCCGCGGTATCAACTTGAACGGTCGATGTACCTGATGAGGCGCCCGTCGTGCTGTAATCCGCGATCAACGCTGTCGAATCAATGCCATAGGTCGCCGCAGCGCCTGTAACCGCCGTGACCTCCTCGGCAATCTGCGTGGTCAGGTCCGCGGATACCGCCTGTGCAACAGCACCGACAGAGTCAGTACGTACACTGGTATTCAAGTCCAGACCAATTGTTTCACCCACGTTGGCGCCAACCTGGAAAACCGCGTCACCGAAACTGCCGTCGAGAACTTTCAAGCCGTTAAAAGCGGTTTGCCCGGCAATACGGTTTACTTCTTCAATCCGCTGCTGAACTTCCTGGTTCAGTGCTTCACGGTCAGAGCTGCTGTTGGTGGAGTTAGCAGACTGAACTGCCAGCTCACGAATACGCTGCAGGTTGTTGGTAACTTCGTTCAGCGCGCCTTCAGCTGTCTGCGACAGCGAAATGGCGTCGTTAGCGTTACGGACAGCCACGTTCAGGCCCGAAATCTGTGAGCTGAACCGTGTCGAGATTGCGAGACCGGCTGCATCATCTTTAGCTGAGTTAATGCGCAGGCCAGACGACAGACGCTGGAGGGCCTGGTCGTTTTGGGCCTGGGACTTGCCAAGCTGATTTTGCGCGTTCAGTGAGGCTACGTTGGTGTTGATACCGAGAGCCATAGTGCTTCTCCTTCGACATAGGTCGTTATTTCATGGAAAAGGTGAAGCGCCTTTTTCTCTGTTGGCAGCGCCCCCCTGTTACATCACTTAACGGCCCCCCTCTCGGTTGCTTTAGAAAAAAACCTGTCGTTTTTGTAAACGAATGTAAAAGCGGCAATTCAGTTCCTTTTGAGATGGCAATCTTTTGGCAGTTTCAAACCTGATCCAGCAACCAAGGCGCCAAACGCTTATTAAAAACCGTAACTTACCGCGAACTTTAAAAACTGGCACACAGTTCGCTTGGTCCCTGCAAAACGGCAAGTTCCAATAATTTCAGCCGGCAAAGGTTCCCTTCTCCATTCGGGCACTGGGCATCCGGCACCGCTGAGCAGGAGAATTGATATGCCTCAGGTCATTAACACCAACATTGCTTCGCTGAATGCCCAACGTAATCTGAACGCATCGCAGGGCGACGCCAACATCGCGCTAGAGCGGCTGTCCTCTGGTCTGCGCATTAACTCAGCTAAGGACGATGCGGCTGGCCTCGCCATTTCCACGCGCTTTCAGGCTCAGATTACCGGCTTGAACATGGCGACTCGGAATGCCAATGACGGCATTTCCCTGGCCCAGACCGCAGAAGGCGCTCTGGATGAGGTCACCAATAACCTTCAACGCATCCGCGAGCTTTCTGTTCAGTCGGCTAACGCCACCAACAGCACCTCAGACCGGGAAGCACTGAACCAGGAAGTTCAGCAGCGGATCGAAGAAATCAACCGGGTAGCAAGCCAGACCAGTTTCAATGGTCTGAAAGTGCTGGACGGTACGTTTGGCGAGCAGACTTTCCAGGTGGGCGCCAATGCCGGCGAAACCATTGGCGTCAGCGGGCTGGACTCACGGGGCAGCCAGATTGGTTCGATATTACAAGAAACAGCCGACCTTTCGAACAGTATTATAGGCCCGGGCGAAGCGACTGAAACCGCTGCATCGGTGGCTGCCTTCGCCTTCGATGGCGCTCAGACTGTAGGTGGTACCGTCCAGATCAACGGCGTAACCCTCACGATCGCCGATACAGCCTTCGCAGATGCAGGGGCGCTGGCTACCGAAATTCAGGATCAGATTGACCTTGATGTGAGCGGTGATCTCGCGGGCATCTCCGTTGTCGCCGATGGTTCAGATTTGGCGTTCACCAACGCTAATAACGCTGACGTGCCAGCTATCTTTAACCTGACAACGGCTGATGGAGATACAGTTACGGAGGATGTCGCCAGCATTAACGCTGCGACTGACGCTGATAACTACTCAATCGCTGGCTTTGATTTCACCAACGGCGGCACTCTTACAGTCGGCGGAACAGATATCACTATAGCTCCCGAAGCCGACCTGGATACCGCGGGTGCGGCTATTGCAACCCAAATTGAGACGGCTTTTGCCGACGCCAATACAACGGTTGCGTACGACGCTGCCAATGACAACTTCGATATTACTGTATCGGCTGGCAACACTTTCGATCCTCCCTCAGTCACCATTGCTTCTGCCCCGACGGCCTCACTGACTGACACCGTCACCCTTGCCGCTGCAGAGGATCTAACCCTGGCCGGAGCATTCAGCGCAGCGACGCCGGTCGACATCAACGTCCAGCTAAACGGCACCGACATCCTGGTTGAGGGTGCGACCTCGCTGAATGACATTGTGGCCCAGGTTAACGCCCAAACGGTCGATACCGGCATTCGCGCCAACCTGAACTCCGTCAACGATGAAATCATCTTTTCCTCTCAGTTCGGTTCACCATACACCGTATCGATCACCACGCCGAACCTGCTGGACGGTGGCGGCTTACCCGTCATTCAGCAAGATTATGACGCCACGGTTGCCGACAACACGGTTACGGTCAACGAGCTGGACATTTCGACCCGGGACGGCGCAGAACAGGCTCTGGTGGCCATCGACTACGCCTTCGACAAAATCAACGGCTTCCGGGCCGAGCTGGGCGCGCTGCAGAATCGCTTCGAGTCCACCATCGCCAACCTGAGCACAACGTCCGAGAACCTCTCGGCGGCCAACAGCCGGATTCGGGATGCAGACTTCGCGGCCGAAACCGCCGAACTGGCCCGTACCCAGGTACTGCAGCAGGCGGGCCTGTCGGTTCTGGCCCAGGCCAATGCGCGGCCCCAGCAGGTTCTGCAGCTGCTGCAGGGTTAACGGGCTAAGGGCGATTTTTTAGAAACGAGGTGTCCCATGCAAGCACAGCACAGTATCCACGCCACAGATGACCAACGGGCCTGTATTGCGCGGCTTCTGCTGCAGGCAAATCTGGCCTACGGCGAATCCAACAGCCCGGTCTCGCTGATTCAGAGCGCCAAGGCGCGCCTGGAATGCCGGGGTTATCTTGGCGAAGTTCTGGCGCAGGAACCTGGCAACGCTGCGGCGCTGGGGCTTCTGGGGCGGGTGGAAATGGACGACGGCCAACTGGAAAAGGCCCACACCCTGTTCACCGACAGCCTGAGCCATGATCCGGCCCAGCCGCAGCAGTTCACCAATCTGGGATACTGGGCGATCCGCTCGGAACGCCCGGCCCTGGCTGAACAGTACTTTCTGCAGGCACTGGAAATGGACCGGCAATCGGCAGCCGCTTTCTGCGGTATTGCCCATGCCAAACGTATTCAGGGCGCCTTTGATGTTGCCTATTTGCACTATCGAAAGCTGCTGCAGACTGGCCTGGAATGGCCGTCTGTTTACAGCGGTATGCTGCAGTGTGCAGAACACCTTGATGTTACCAGCGCGGATACCGACATCGCGCAGGACGCCATCGCCCTGCTCAGCCACGACGGTCTGCCTCATCAGGAACTGGGGCGTTTCGTAGCGGCCATCATCCGCCAGCAATACGACCTGACGGATCCGAACGCACAGATTTTCCTGGACGCCGCCAGCCAGGATTCATTGTTGTTACTGGCGCTGAACAAAACCCTGATGCCAGATCCGGCCGTCGAAGAGCTTATAACAATGCTTCGCCGCTCCGTTCTGGCCGAAGTCGCGCAAACCGCAGAGCTTCGTGACGAACTTCAGCCCCTGGCTCTGGCTCTTGCGGTTTATGTCGACCGCACCGGTTACGCGCTGACCGCGGATGAAGATGAAGAGCGACTGATTGATGCCATCAACGACAGCATCAGCGCCCAGCTTGCCCTTGGCGACACCCAGGACAGCCTGGTTGGCTCCCTGATTCTCAGCGCCATGTACGGTGCTCTGTTCCATCAACCGTTTGCGGTGCAACTTGGAGCCTGGAACCTGGTGGACTGGCCAGCGGGCATGCAGGCTGCCATGGCCGCCAGTTACTACGACCGTGCCATGGAAGAAGCCATCAAACAGGGCTTCGACGAAAAATCCGGCGAGCTGGTTCTGGAAAAAACCGACCTTCCCCAGGCCTGGCCGAGCTGGTCCACGCTTTCTTACCGCACCAAAAGCAGCCTGAAAGGCGCCCTCGCCAATGAACTGGGGGTTGCCACAGACGCATGCCCGGACACCCTAAGAATGATGGTGTGCGGCGCCCGCTCCGGACAGCGGGCCATGGAGCTGGCACATTACCTTAGTGATGTTGAAGTCATTGCGGTGGACGAATCCCTGGCCAACATCGCCAAAGCGACGCGAATGGCGGATGAGCTGGGCATCAACAACATTGTGTTCTGGCCATGGTCCGTCGCCCAGCGATTCCTGGCCGATGATCATAAAGTTCACTGGATAGAAATCGGCCGTCTGCCTTCAGCGAACATGACCGATGTGTCGCTGGCTGCGCTTGCCAATACCGGAACCACCGCGGGCGCCATCGTGCACATGCACACCGGCGTCAGCGAACAGACCAGCGGCGACCGCCATATCCGCCAGCTGGTTGCCCGGCACGCCCTGAAGCCCACCCGCCCTGCCCTCCGGCAGTTACGGAAAATGGTCCTGAACAACCGCCAGGACCCGGTGTGGCAGGCACTGCTCGCAGACCCTGATTTCTACGCCCTGGGCGGCTGTCGCGACCGCTGGTTCGCCGAACAGAACCCGGAGCAATTGAACGAACTGATGGCGCTGGTCAGTAACGAAGTCGACTGGAAACTGGTCAAAGCTCGCGACACCGACGGCCACAGCCTGGCCACCGGCCCCGTGCAAAAACAGATTCAGGCAGAAACCCTGGGCAGCGAAGTCCAAAGCCTGATGGGCCAGGACCTGAGCGTCTACTTCCAGAAACGCCGATAACAATTTGGGGTCAGACCCCAGTGCATTTGGCCAGCTAAAATGCATTGGGGTCTGACCCCAATCAGAGGTAGGGGATCAGGGATTCGCCGTAGAGGTGCAGCTCCTCGAGGATCTGGCGCTTCTGGGGTGTCAGTTCGGGGTCTGCGGCCAGGCGTTGCAGTTCCTGGGCGAAGGCTTCGAGCGACAGCCAGCCTTTTTTGGGGTGCATCAGGCGTTGACCACGAAATTCTTCCCAGCGTTCCATTTCTTCGCCAATGAGTGTGCTCGGATAGTTTCTGGCCCGGAACCGGAAGACCAGTTCGGCCAGGCGCTCGTCCTCGAAATGAACTTCCTGTTCACCCAGGGTTTCGATCGGTTGCTTAAGCAGCCAGTTCAGGGTTTCCCGATCAGACTTGCTAATAAACCCGCCGGCATAGAGTTGCTCGTCCGGGTCCGTCAGATCACCTTCGTGGGGTTGGTCGAAAGCCTCGGCGATACGGGCGGGAAGATCTGGCGCTTCCCTCAATAGTGAAAGATTGCGTCGCAGGCGTTCACCATCAAGCTCCAGTGACGCCAGTCGGTCTTCCGGTATGGACTTCAGCATGGCTGAGGGCGCAAGCACCGGGCATTTGTTGAGCTGCACCCCTTTCAATGCAAACCGGCTAACGCCCTCCCCTAGCTCTGCCTGAGAGGTAAACACCCTCGCCCGAATCTGTTCCGGCGTGGCCTGAATCAGCTCGGTCGGGTCTTCCCGCAGGTCATACACAATCACCAGGTTCTTGTTGGTGGGGTGCTCCGCGACCGGAGCGACCATCGCGCAGCAGCCCCGGGAAGCCGGATATTTTGCCGAGATGTGAAACACCGGCTTCATGGTAGCAGTGTCCAGCATGGCCCGTGCGGAGTGCTTGTCCTTATTGTTGAGCACAAAATCAAACAGCTTTGGCTGCTTTTCCTTGATCAACTTTGCCATGGCAATGGTCGCTTCCACATCCGACATGGCATCGTGGGCGCTCTCGTGGCTGATGCCGTTGGCCGCCGTCAGTTCTTCCAGCCGGAAACTCGGGCTGCCGTCCTCCTTGGTGGGCCAGTTGATGCCTTCCGGGCGCAGGGCATAGGTCAGCCGCACCATATCAATAATGTCCCAGCGGGAATTACCGTTCTGCCATTCCCGGGCATAAGGATCACGCAAGTTGCGGTAAAGAGTGTGGCGGGTGACCTCGTCGTCAAACCGCAGGCTGTTGTAACCCACCACACAGGTACCGGGCTGGCTGAAAGCCTCGTTGATCTGGGCGATAAATTCGGCTTCGGGATAGCCTTCCTGCAGGGCTTTCTGCGGGGTAATGCCAGTGATCAGGCAAGCCTGGGGGGACGGAAGATAATCATCAGCCGGGCGGCAGTAGATAACCAGGGGATCTTCGATGATGTTCAGGTCGGCATCGGTGCGAACGCCGGCGAACTGGCAGGGCCGGTCATGGATGGGGTCGACCCCGAAGGTCTCGTAATCGTGCCAGTAGAAAGAGCGGATCACCGTTCAGAGCTCCTGCGCAGAATCAAATGGGATTGCTGCGCAGTCTATCAGAACATCCCGGTGCCGCGATGGGTGCGTTCACGCTGAACGCCGTTCTGCAGTGTCTGCATGTCCAGGTTCATACTGGTGGGCAGGTTCATGAACACCCCTTCTGGGCCCTGAATAACACCGGCACCATTCACCTGCTGCCAGTTCACCGATTCCTGCTGGAACGCCATAAACAGATCATTAGTGAACCCGACGGTACCGTCACCGTTATCCACACCCACATTCATGGATTTGATGTTGGTCAGCGCCACGCACTGATCAGGTGATGAGCAGGTGCCATCAGCACCGGGAATGCCGATCTGGGTTGCGCGGCGTTTGGTGGCAATACCGCTCTCATCGAACAGGGTGGCATCTACCTGGGTGCCATCTTCCTGCGTCAGCTTGATGCCCAGATTGCCGCTGAAGCTGGCGAAATCGCCGGACAGTGTGCCCCGGGCCTCGCCAAAGCCCATGCGAAAACCAGACAGCTCACCGTCGCGTTTAGCCAATTCAAAATATGGCTGCGCGCCCTGGAACCGAACCACCTCACCCGCCGCGTAGGTCTGGCCGTCGATCTGGACGCGGTTTGGATCCTCGGCGTAGTGGCCCAGGGCAAGGTCAGACACAGCCAGGTCAGCGCCGGCGTCATCGCCGCCCATTACCGCGTCATCCACGTTCAGGCGGGTTTTAACATCCATGCCCATGGTCACGCGGGTGAAGTTATGGGTGCCATCCCCGGCGTTATCCACAGTCATCAACGCCTGCCCCTGAACCTCACTCATTTCGGCGTCGGAAATGGGCTCAAGCTCTGCCACTGCCAGGGGAGACAACCCAAGGCATAGGGTGATGGGAACAGCGAAGCGAACTGCATCCTTTTTCATAGATCCGTGTCTCTGAGTCGTCAGCCGGCAAGCAATCAGCCGGCTGCCTATGTAACATCTTGTTATCGCAGCAAGGCCATACTATCCCAGGCAGACCCGCCAATAGAGTGAGGCAGTTCACAGGCCATAGAATTCACCTATCCCACTGCTATACTGAAGAAAATAACAACCGGAGCCACCATGACCATCCGAGTCCTGATCTGCGATGACTCCTCCATGGCGCGCAAACAGATGGCCCGCGCCCTACCCAAAAACTGGAAAGCAGATGTCACCTTCGCCTTTGACGGACGCCACGGCCTTGAGCGGCTGAAAGAAACCGGGTCAGAGCTGTTGTTCCTGGACCTGAACATGCCGGAAATGGACGGCTATCAGGTATTGAAGGCGATTCGCGAGCAGGATCTGCCGGTGCTGACCATTGTGGTGTCTGGGGACATTCAGCCGGAAGCGCGGGAGCGGGTGCGCAAACTCGGCGCCATCGACTTCATCAAAAAACCCACGGACACCGACCAGGTTGCCCGTATCCTCCGGGACTATGGCTTTCTGCAACCCGACGAATTCGAAACCGGGAAAGCGCGGCCCGGGCCCACGCCACCAGAACCCACCCCGGTCAGCCTGCCGGACTACCTTCAGGAAATCTCCAACGTTGCCATGGGGCGCTCTTCAGACCTGCTGGCAAGGCTGCTGAAGGTATTCGTGAAACAGCCGATTCCCCGTGTCGAAATGATCACCACCAGCGAACTGAGCATGGCAATTTCCGCGGCCGACACCCACACCCGGTATTCCGCCGTTTGCCAGGGGTTTCTCGGGGCCGGTATCGCCGGTGAGGCCATGCTGCTGTTCGCCGATGCCAATTTCGACGAAATGGCAAAACTGCTGATGTATGAAGAAGGCACCACCGAAAACCTGCAGGTGGAGGTGCTGATGGACATGTCCAGCATCCTGTTCGGGGCCTTTATCAACGGCATAAGTGACCAGCTGGATATCAAGCTGCGCCTGGGCCACCCGACCGTTCTGGGGCAGCACCGCAAGGTTGGCGACCTGCTGGACTATCACCGTTCGAAACAGGAAAAACTGCTGTGTATTGAAATCGGCTATGAGCTGGAAAACACCAACATCAGTTGCGACATGCTGATTCTGCTGACCGAAGATTCAGTGCCCTTTCTGAAACAACGCCTGAAATACCTGGTGGACTGACCATGACCATTGACGCAGACGACGCAAATTCCTTTCACTGGTTGGTCGACATGCTGGAGTCCGTGGAAGTCGGCCTTGTGGTCATAGGCCTGGATTTCCGGGTTCAGATCTGGAATGGCTTCATGGAACACCACAGCGGCCTGTCCGCCGGCAAAATCCAGGGCCGCAGCCTGTTTGATGCGTTTCCGGACATCCCCAGAGCCTGGCTGACCCGCAAGGTAGATTCCGTCGCAATGCTCAACACCCGCGCGTTCACATCCTGGGAACAACGCCCTTACCTGTTCCGATTTCGCAACACCCGTCCAATTACCGGCACCGAAGAATTCATGTACCAGAACCTGACCATCAGCCCCCTGGCTGGCATCGACGGCAAGGTCGAGAAAGTCTGCCTGATGGTTTACGACGTGACCGACATCGCTACCAGCAAACAGGCCCTTGAAAAAGCCAATGCGCAATTGGAAGAGATAAACAGGAATGGCCGGGGATAAGGAGAGAGATTGCGGGGTAATGGCGTAGGTCGGATTAGGCCCAACGGGGCGTAATCCGACACCACACTCAACAGGATACGATCAATCCTGCTGCCAGCTCTGTACCGCTTCCTTGCCGTGCTTCTTACGCCACTCATTCAGCGTTTTATGGTTGCCGCCGCGGGTCTGAACCACTTCCCCGGTATGCGGGTTCTTGTAGGTTTTCATCGGGCGCTTGGCACGGGTGCCGCCAGTAGCTGCGACTTTACCACCAGAAATGCTGGGATCAATCGCGGAAAGAATCTGCAGCACATCTTTCGGTGCTTTCTTGTATTCTTTCATCAAATCGCGAACCTTGTTTTCAAATTCCAGCTCGCCTTTCAAAGCCTGATCCTGCTCCAGTTGTGCCAGTTCTTCAGAAAGCTTTTCCATAAGCTGCTTTTTCTGGTAATAATCGTTGATCTTTGCCATGGATAACAAAACCTTTATTTATGGTTTACTTTTTTGATGAAAATGACTGGAAGTCGGACCCAATAATAATTTAATAATTTATTTATAGCAAAATTTTTGATTTACCGGATTTTAATCCATAAAAAAGCCGGCACATCTAGCCGGCTTCTGGCATTGTCATAAAGAAGTATTTACAACCGTAAATCTGCCTCACCCAAAGGCAGCACACCCTTGAGATCAAACAACACACCGCCGGGCTTCATAAACTGTCGAAGTTCATCCGATGTCAGGCTTGCATATTCGCGATGGGGAACGGCAAGTAACACGGCATCATAGAATCCATTCTGTGGATTCTGATCAAGTTTGACACCGTATTCCTCGTGGGCTTCCTCACTGCTTGCCCAGCAATCGGTAATATCCACATGGCAGCCAAACTCTTTCAGCTCTTTAACCACATCAATTACCCGGGTATTCCGTAAATCCGGGCAATTCTCTTTAAATGTGAAACCCATAATCAGCACTTTGGCATTGGCAACGGTATGACCTGCCTTGATCATCGCCTTGACCAGCTCAGACGCCGCATATGGGCCCATATTGTCGTTTACCCGCCGGCCCGCCAGGATGATTTCGGGGTGATAACCAATGGCCTGCGCCTTGTGGGTCAGGTAATAAGGGTCAACGCCAATACAATGGCCACCCACAAGTCCCGGCTTGAATGGCAGAAAGTTCCACTTGGTCGAAGCCGCCGCAATCACTTCATGGGTGTCAATTTTGAGTTTTGAAAAAATCATTGATAATTCGTTCATCAATGCAATATTCAGATCACGCTGGGTATTCTCAATCACTTTTGCGGCTTCAGCGACCTTGATTGAACTGGCCTTATAAGTCCCTGCAGTAATCACGCCGGCGTAAAGCGCATCTACTTCATCCGCAATCGCCGGGGTCGAACCGGAGGTGACTTTTTTAATGGACGTTACCCGGTGTTCTTTATCACCCGGGTTAATCCGCTCCGGGCTGTATCCGGCAAAGAAATCCTTATTGAAAGTAAGGCCGGATATCTTCTCAAGTATCGGAATGCAGACTTCCTCGGTAGCACCGGGGTAAACCGTGGATTCATAAATCACGATATCGCCGGATTTCAGAACCTTGCCAACACTTTCGCTGGCCTTAACCAGCGGAGTCAGGTCCGGAGATTTGAATTCATCAATGGGCGTGGGAACCGTCACAATAAAAATCTGACAATCGCGGATGCCTTCCAGTGAATCGGTAAACGAAAGACCTTTTGAAACCGCAAGCTCCTCCCGGGATACTTCACGGGTAAAATCAACGCCGTCTTTCAGCTCAGCAATCCGCTTTTTATTGATATCAAAGCCGACTATCTCCCGCTTTTCCCCAAACGCGGCTGCCAGGGGCAGGCCCACATATCCAAGGCCGACTACGGCGATTTTTTTCATGGTATCTCTAATCCTTTACTGGAAAATAAACGGGTTCACGCTAAACCGGGAATCATTATCCCCGTTAACCCGGCTGAATGAAATTGGCTCTTGAGGGATTCTTTGGCATCCGCATCGCCGTGCACAATCCGTATTTCTGACGGTGGCGGCTCTATGCCACGAACAAATCTCACAAGATCCGACTGGCCCGCGTGGGCCGAGTAACCACCCACCTGATGAATGCGAGCCTGAATATCGTAGCGCTCGCCGTCCAGCTCTACCCAGCCACCATGCGGCCCGTACGTCAGAATATCCCGGCCCGGTGTGCCCTTGGCCTGGTAGCCCACGAACAGCACGTCGTTGCGCTTGTCGCCCAGCATCGCTTTCAGATAGTTCACCACCCGGCCGCCGGCACACATGCCCGAACCGGCCAACACCACACAGGGGCGGTGAGAGCGCGTCAGATAGTCCACCGCGTTCAAATGGTCTTCGTGGCTATTGATCACCGTCAGCTGCTCGAATGACAACGGATGCCGGCCCTGCTTGACCAGCTCTGTGGCCTCAGCATCCCAGAAGGGTTTGAGATCGCGGTAGATTCGGGTGAAGGTGGCCGCCAACGGCGAATCCACAACGATTTCCAGATCGTCCCACAAGGGGTCTGACCCCGAGGGGTCAGACCCCATACCAGCCTCACCCCCAAACTCATAAATCAAACTCTCAATCTCATAAAGCAACTCCTGCGTCCGCCCAATACTGAACGCCGGTATCAACACCGTACCCCCATCCGCCAACGCATTCTCAAGCACAGCCTTAAGGCGATAACGCCGGTCTACCCGGCTCTCGTGATCCTTGTCGCCATAGGTGCTCTCGATCACCACGCGGTCAGCCCGCTCCGGCGGCATGGGCTCTGGCAGCAACGGCGAGTGGGGCGCGCCCAGATCGCCGCTGAACACAATGCGCTCGAAAGCCCCATCACTCTCCGCTTCGCACTCAATGTAGGCCGACCCCAGAATATGCCCCGCCCTTTGCAGCCGCACAGCAAGCGAACCATCCTGGCCATCAAACACAGAATGCCACTGCCCATAAGGCACAGGCACAAGTCGGGAACGAATCAGCCCAAGAACCCGCTCGATCAGTGCCCTGTCCCGGGTAAAACCGATCTTCAGGGCATCCTCAAGAATCTCCGGCAGCATAATGGCCGAAGGCTCAGAGCAGATAATCGGCCCCTGGAAACCCGCCGCCAGCAGATAGGGAATCCGGCCCACGTGATCAATGTGAACGTGGGTGACGACCAACGCACGAATGTGGTCGATGGGGAAATCAATGGAAAGGTCATTCGCAGTGGCGCCGTTGCCGGCTTCCTCGCCCTGGAACAGGCCGCAATCAATGAAAATGCCTGATTGCCCGACAACCAGCTCATGGCATGAGCCAGTTACGCCTGTCACCGCTCCGTGGTGTTTTATGTTGATCATAGTCCCTAAACATCTCTTATTTACACTCTCCGGCAACCAGATGATTACCGACATTTCAATCAGACTGGAAACCGGTGTAATTTTTCATCCCCGTTTTCTGCAGTTGGGTCTGCGTCACCCTTACACCAGACAAGGTCTCCCAATGTGCCATTGGGGGCATACCCAGTTTTTGCGTCCTTCAATACTTTGATAATGGCGGCACAGTCGAAAGCCTGGCTGGCGCGCTGCAATTCCCGCAGCAGTAATTCAACCTGTTGCCATGACAAAGAGACTTCCCGGGCCATCATGATTCTGGGATGAGAAGTGCCCTGGGGGTCGTCGCCAATAAGCAGCTCTTCATAAAGCTTCTCCCCCGGGCGCAGCCCCGTAAAAACGACTTCAATATCGCCATAGGGATTACTTTCTGTTTTCTCGTCCAATCCCATCAGATGAATCATCTTGTGAGCCAGATCGGCAATCTTAACCGGCTCACCCATATCAAGAACAAATACCTCGCCACCCACACCGATACTGCCAGCCTGCAGAACCAGCTGACTCGCCTCAGGGATAGTCATGAAATAGCGGATGATGTCTGGATGGGTAACCGTCACCGGGCCACCCTTGCGAATCTGATCACGGAACAGCGGCACCACGGAACCAGACGATCCCAGAACATTACCAAAGCGCACCATGGAAAAAATGGTCTTGTCCTGCCTCTGTGCCAGTGCCTGCAACACCAGTTCTGCAAGTCGCTTGCTGGCGCCCATAACATTGGTTGGGCGTACCGCCTTATCTGTGGAAATAAGCACAAAACGCTCGACACCGGCAGTGATTGCAGCCTCTGCAGCATGCAGCGTTCCGAATACATTGTTCTGAATACCTTCGATAACATTAAGCTCAACCAAAGGCACATGTTTAAACGCAGCTGCATGATAGACCGTGTTCACCCCGAAGGTCCGCATCACGGTCTCGCACCTTCTCTGGTGGACAACACTACCAAGCATCGGATAGATCTCGATATCCAGCCCTTCCGAGGCCTTGATCGCCAACAATTCGCGTTCAATGGCGTAGAGCGAAAACTCTGACTGTTCAAAAAGCACCAACACTTTTGGCTGATGAACAATAACCTGGCGGCAAAGTTCGGAACCAATCGAGCCACCAGCCCCCGTCACCATTACGGATTTCTGGTAGATACTCCCTGCAACCACTGCGGCATCCGGCAGCACGGGGGCGCGGCCCAAAAGATCTTCAAGTTCAAGGTCACGGATATCGTTGATACGGGCCCGGCCGGCCACGATTTCCGACACCGAAGGTACGGTCTGAACAGGAACCGCCAGACCCTCCAGCTCCCTGAGCAACTCTGTACGATCCACGACAGAGTCTGCGTCCAGCGCAAGCAAAATTCTTCGCGCACCATAGCGGCCTATGTGCTTGTGTACGCGATCAATACTGACAACCGGAACACCTCCGATCATCGATTTATGACTGGCCTTATCGAAACTGACAAACATGACCGGACGATACTCCGCACCCTGGCGTAACGCAGAGGCCAGAGCCAGCCCGGTTTCTCCGGTGCCAACAATCGCAACCGATTCTTTACTACGCTGCAATGGCTGATTGATCAGTTCACGAATACTCAGGCGCATACCACTCAGAAAAATAAACGCCAGCGCCCCGTAGATGATCGGCACCGACCTGGGAACCATCGCCTTGAACAGATAGCCGCACACAATCAGGCAAAGCGCCGATGCAAATACACCATAAACGATCGTGAGAAAGCCCTTGTCCCCGAAGAACCGGACCACCGCCCGATATAGGCCAAACCGGATGAAAACGGCAACCGTGAAGACGATAGTTACCAGAAGAGTCAGTGCCTGCGGAGCATCCGGCAACCAGAACGGATCCTCCAGGCGCAAGGCATAGGCTGCCCACAATGAGAAGGCAAGCGCCAGCATATCCAGAACCACGAAAATGCGGCGCTTTTGATGCCTGGACATCCGCAACAAATGCTTAATCATTCTGAAGCCGGCTCCCGCTCATTCGAAGGTCTGCCCAGTGAAAAGAGCGTCAATAACAGCAACGATGTTCTCCACAGCCACACCTTCGTACATCTGTTCTGGCTCACGCTTCTGTACCTTCTGATGTTCGCGCAGAATAGCTGATTCCAGCTCACAGGCCTCTTCTATACCGCTAGAGAGCCCAAGCCGTCCATAGGACTGGATCGTCGAAAATACAGTATTCTCCAATGATACCAGCCCCAGCCCCATCACCTTGCCCTCCACTCCAACCGTACTGATTGCGGTAACAACTACATCAGTGCGGGCCAGACGCTCATGAAGGCTCTCTTCCGGCATCGATAACTTAATCGCAGGATACGCAGAGTAATCAAACCGCTGACTGGGGTGGGGTCGAAAATAGACGTCAATCACTCCGTCTTCAGCGAGCCGGTTGAGCTCCGACCTGACAGCCTCCGCAATACCCGGATTCGCATTATGAAGGTCCAGATACGGGTGAACATCTGGTAGATCACAATCCGCCAGCAGAACTCTTGGTACAACGTCTTTGCCGGGCACCCAGGAAACATTCTTTAAAGCATCAAATACTGGCGTTCCTGTTACAACCACTTTGCCGGGGTTAACAGCACACTCAGCGATCAGCGCCTGCCTCACCTGTTCGCTCAGAACACAGATCCGGTCCGCCAGGCCATCTGCGGCAACATCAGCAACCCCGCCGCGTATCCAGAGATTGTCATTAATACACACTGCCGGCAATCCAGCCTCTTTTGCAGCGACCAGCGCTGCCCTTTCGGCCCTGGGCGCATTCGTCGTCACCACCGCATCAATGCCCAGCTCAGCAATCACCTTTCGCAAGGATGCCACCGGCAGGAAAGCCGCGCGGCCTTTGCGCTGATATTGCTCAGCGGCTGCCTCTTCATCACCCGACTGGTTCACAAGGTCAAAAAAAGACGCGCCCATGTAAGCCACTGTCTCCTCCCGGGAAACCGTGCCATTACTCGTCATATTCTCAGCCAGCCTGCGACCGTGCGCCTGAATCTCCGGCGCGTGGCAGAACGCAAAATCACTGAAGCCAAGGCTCGGTATGCCCTGCTCCCGCATAAAAGCCCCGGCAGAGGTCAATGCCAGCATACTGATGCGATATCGGCTGGAAAGCGGGCCATAAAGGGGCGCCAGCACTTTCATGTGGCCACCGCCGTAACACACCATCAAAAGATGTTTCATCAATCCATAAACTCTCGGCACCAGTACTCAAAAGCCATCAGGGCGCGAATCTCGCGGGTATTGTTGTTTCGCTCATCGCAATGATCAGTCAGCAGCTTCTCGACATAATCATAATCAAACAACCCCCTGGCCCGGGTTCTCTCGCTCAGAAGCAGGTCCTCACAGAGTGGGCGTAGGTCCTTTTTGAACCAGTCACCCACGGGAACGGTAAACATCTGCTTCTTCCGGTAGGCCAGGCCATCGCCTATCAGGCCGGCAACGGCTTTCTTGTAGATGTATTTAGTCTCGCCTTGACGAAGCTTAAGCTCACCGGGCATTGAAAAGGCGTGCTCAATCAACCTGTAATCAAGAAACGGTGCCCGGTTTTCAATCGAAACCGCCATGCCCATCCGGTCTGGTTTGACCAGATTATTTCCAGACAGTAAAAGCTCGGTGTCCACAAACAGCGCCTGATTGATTCGACCCATGTGCCTGGACCGCTCAAGCTCTTTTCTGACAACAGCTGAAACCGAGTGTTCAGGACTCATTTGCTGCCGCACACCCTCTGCAAATAGACGTGTAAGACTCGGATCATCGAACAGTCTGATATTGGCTATGTAGCGCTGGGCGAAGTCATCATCGCAGACATACTCATCTTCGCCGCTGCCGAAAAAGCTCTTGTACTTGTCGTAACCTGCATAAAGCTCATCAGCGCCATCGCCGGTCAGGACCATCTTCACATCCTGAGCTGCAAGCTCAGCGACCTTGAACGTGGGCAGGAAAGACACATCCCCGTGGGGCTGGTCACAGTGATAGGTGGCCATCGGCCAGAGCGAGAGCAAATTAGGCTGAACGATTTCCAGAGTATGTTGAGTCTGGAAACGCGTCGCTGCTTCCTGTGCGTAGGGAGATTCATCGTATTTCGGGTCATCAAAGCCAATGCTGTAGGTTCTCACCGGCTGTTGCATATGCCGACTCATAAGGCCAACTACCGTTGACGAGTCTACGCCGCCCGAAAGAAAGGCCCCGAAAGGCACATCTGCACGGAGCCTGATGCGCACGGAATCATCGAGCAACGAATTAAACTCATCGATCCATTGGGCCTCGGATTTCTCTTCAAGCTGAATACGGGAAAGATCCCACCAGCAGTTTTCGCGGATTCCGCTGCGGTCGACTCGCAGATAATGCCCGGGTTTTACATGCCGCACCCCTTCAAAAAGGGTGTATGGCTGGGGCACATAGTTCAGGCCAAAAAACAGATTCAGTGCGGTGTAGTCCAGAGCCGGCCTTTCAGGCAACAGGCTAAGAATCGCCTTGATTTCAGAGCCAAATACCAGGCCATCCGCATCCAGATGATAATAAAGGGGCTTTTCCCCCACGCGGTCCCGGAACAGAAAGAGCGCCTCTTCCTTGGCATCATAAATCGCAATGGCAAACATCCCATTGAGCTGATCAAGACCGGCAATGCCCGCTTTCTCATAAAGGCGCAGAATCACTTCTGTGTCGCAATGGGTGCGGCAGGCCCAGGGCGACCCTTTCAGGTCCTCAGCGATTTCTTCATGGTTGAAAATTTCACCATTCTGAACAACCACGACACGGCCATCATCAGAAATAAAAGGCTGGTCGCCATGCTCAAGATCAAGAATTGACAGCCGCTGGTTCCCCAACGCTACGCCGTGATCAACATCATGCCAGATGCCCTGGGAGTCCGGCCCTCGATGGCGTATGGTCTCCCCCATCGCGGCCAGCTCAGTGTCCGAGTACCGGGTTCCACCCGAACTGTAATATCCAAAAATGCCACACATTGTCAGTTGCCGCCTTTGGTGAAAATTTGCTTCACAGTCAGCAGGATAATCTTGAGGTCAAGGCCCATAGAGCATGCACGCACATACTCGGCATCCAGATCATACCGCTGTTGCCAGGTCGCGTTTGACCGCAGAGTTGCCTGGGCAAGCCCGGTGATGCCCGGCAAAACGCTATTTCGAAGGTCCCACTGCTGCTGGGTATACTCAGTCCGCTGCGCAGGCACGTTGGGCCTTGGCCCCACAATACTCATCTCGCCCCTGATTACGTTAAGCAATTGCGGCAACTCATCGATACTGGTCTTGCGGATAAATTTGCCAACTCGCGTGATTCGAGGGTCATCCGCCTGAGTGCTATGGCCTCCCAGCTGTTCAGAGTTCATCACCATACTCCGGAACTTGTAGATGCTGAAAACCTTGCCGTGAAGTCCTACCCTTGGCTGCCGGAAAAGTGCCGGGCCGCCATCCCTGCGGATCATTAGAGGAATAGCGATAAAGACCGGTGACAAAACCAGCAACGCTGAGACCGACACCAGAATATCAAATACCCGTTTCACAGCTTTTTACTCAGGATTTTTTTAACGCCAGCCTGAAACTCCAGATGTTTCGCATTCAGCGAATCAGTGTCCATGCTCAAAAGTGTTTCACGCTCGCTCATCAGTTTTTTCAGTTCTTCACGAAAAGAAAATCCATCATTCAATGCCTCAACGGTGTCAGCGCCGGCATGAAAAGCACGGGAGAGAATCACGCCGGTCGAACCAAGACGCACGTGTTCCGCCATAACCAGCTCACCAGGCACATCGCCCTGGCCAACTCGGGCAACGCCGCCAAAACCGAACGGTTTGGAAACAGTTTCAATGCTCTGCTCTATCAGGCCAGAAGCCACAGGTTCGAACATGAATTCAAGGCCCAGATCCAGATGGAGATCGTTCAGCCCGATGTGAATCTCATCAACACAGTTTAATGCAGATATCGAACCAATCTGGTTCAACGCACTTGCGGTTTCAACCAGAGGCATGAAGCGAACTCTGCCATCAATGTACCGGCCGAACTCCGCCACCTCCTCAACCGTGTGAAACATGGGCTGCATGATAATATCAGCACCAGCTTCAATTGCATCGTCAACCTCCTGCCGCGACCCCGGATGAAGTGGATTAAGGCGAACCAACAAATCAGCGACGCCAAGCACCGATTTGACTCTCGTCACATCCTCCATGGTGTGGCGACTGATCACCGTATTAAGATGCCCCTGCCGGTCCACTTTTCCATGGATTTCCAGGTCAACGAATAACCGCGTGACACCGGCCTGTTCCACAAAGGCGGCCACTTCCGGGGAACGGGTTATGTACAGATAATGAAACATTCAGAAACTCACCTTGAAAATACGGGCACGAACGTCTCGATGACACAGGGCCGACAGTACCAAAGCCAGAACCCCAGCCACTATCGTGAGCATCACCGACAGCCAGCCCCCCGCAATAGAGGTCAAAAGCCACCAATGCGCGGCCGCCACCAGTACATTGATCAGCAAAACACCCGCCATAAACTTTAATGACTGCCCATCGCGCCAAGGACCGGAACCCGGAAACCGGCGCCCCAGAACCACAGAATAAACCAGCGCAAGAAGACCATAAGTGAAGGTGAGGGCCATCATGATTTCAAGGAGCGAACGCCCACCGCCGGCCTGCAATGCCAGAAACAGACCAACACCTCCCAAAAGATTCATCGCCAGAGGTAACTGCGTCTGCCGGGCGGCGTTAAAAGCAGCGGTCATAAACGTAACGGCGCCCTGGAACAACACACAAAGCAGGCCAATGCCAACCAGTTGAACAACCTCCTGCATTGCTTCCGGCTGCAGTCCTCGGCCATACACAGCCTGAGCGTAGCCCTGCCTACCAACAAAGAGCGTCGCAATAGCCACCGTTCCCAGTAAAAATACCGCCTGCAGGCCGTAGGCAATCAATCTTATAAAACTTTTCCGGTTCTGACCGTAGGCCTCTGACATTCGTGGCAGTAGAACCACACCCAGAAAAGATACACAAAGCAACAGCGGTAGCTCAATCAGCCTCATGGCATAGCTGAACATGGCGACCCCGCCCTCACCCACCAAAGAAGCGTAAGCCCTTGCCGCAACCGGATAAACAAACAGAATCCCGCCCGACAGCATCGCCTGCCAGTAGCGGCGCACAAGATCCCCTGAAATCAACCAAGGCTGCATCGATCTGACCGGGGCAATGCCCGGGCGAACGGCCACCAATTGGCTAACGTATCTCAACGTACCGGCTGCAAACACGCTCAACACAATAACCATAACGTTGAACGTTTCCTGTTGAATGGCCATCCACAGGCCAACAATCAGAACCCCATTAAAAAAGAAAGTGCCGAGACTGGGTATGGCAAACCGCTCTCTGGCCTGAAGCAGCGCCGTTGTAACCCCGGTCAGAACAAAGATTGGCAACAGAAGAACCACAGCGGCTACGCCGATTTCAGCGACCTGCCGCGTCTGCCCGGAATATCCCGGTGCCAGCAAATCCACAAGAACCGGAGCCTGCCAAGCCAGAACACCGGCGACGACCAGGAAAAACAGAAAAATGACAATCGACGCCTGGTAGGCCAGAGCCCGCGCAGCGGCTTTATCGGCCGTAAAACTGGGAACCAGTGCTGCGGTCAACGCACCGCCCACCAGAATATTGATCAGAATGTCTGGCAGGGTCAGAACCGTCACGGTTACATCGGCCTGCCAACTGGCACCATAGCCGTCAGCAATGAGGATTTCCCGGACAAAACCCAGCAATCGCCCCAGCAAGAGGCCAATGTTAATGATGATTGATGCAGAGAGGATTCGCTTAAACACGGCCAGTATCAGTACCTGACCACTGACCCGACTCATAGCCAATCACCGCTTCCGCGATTGCGAAATCAAGCGCAGTATCTATATCCACAGAATGAGCCTGGTCCATCACCCAGGCGCGACTGCGGACATCCTCGCTGTATAGGGTCTCCAGCTTCAGGGCAACAGACGTCCTGCAAAAATAGATGGCACCATTCAACCGGTAAAACGGTTCCTGATCCTGGGATCGGCGGTTCGCCGCTGGTGTTACAAAGCCTTTCATGCTGCCGTCTGGCCCAAGGCGATTACACCACTGGATTGGGTGCTCCAGCTCACACACCGACACCACCGCATCCAGATTATCCGCCATCAGCAGGTTTTCCGCTTCGCGGATATCCTCAGCCGTGCGCAATGGCGAGGTCGGCTGTAACAGGCAGACATGGCTGAACGAACAGGCCTCAGCCTGTTCCAGCATCTGGATAAAATGCGCCAGCGCACTTGCCGTAGTCGCCGTGTCTGAAGCCAGCGCGTCCGGGCGCAGGAAAGGCACATCGGCGCCGCCAGCACGGGCCACACTGGCAATTGTTTCGCAGTCAGTACTGACGCAGACCCGATCAAATACTCCGCTTTCGAGGGCTGCGTCAATGGTCCACTGGATGAGAGGCTTACCGGCCAACGGCATGATATTCTTGCCAGGAAGTCGCTTACTGCCACCTCTGGCAGGAATGACGGCCAGTTTCATAAATAGCCCACTTCCTTCTGTGCCCGATGAAAATCGTCCATCTTGCCGATATCGAGCCAGTATTCATGAACCGGAAACATCGAAACTTTCTCGCCATCACCCATCTTTTGCTCAAGCAAAGTCGGCATATCCACACGCTGGCCCGGCATAACCGCGCTCACTAGCTCCGGCGATACCACATAGATGCCAGCGTTTATAAAACATTTCTGAACCGGTTTCTCTTCCATACTCCGAATGTAGGTTCCGTCCGTTTGAACAACACCGTATGGAATCTGATGCTCGTATTCACGCACACACATGGTTGCCACACTGCCGTGATCTGCATGAAAGTCCAGCAGGCCCCGATAATTCACGGTAGTCAGCAAGTCGCCGTTCATCATCAGCAATGGCAGATCAATTCTGTCTTTGGGCAACAAGCCAAGGGCACCGCCAGTACCCAGTGGGTTTTCCTCGTGAACATACTCAATGCTGACCCCCCACTGAGAGCCATCACCAAAGTGCTCCTGAATCATCTCGGGCAAATAATGGGTAGATATGAAGAAGCGATGGAATCCTGCGCTCACCAGGCTCTCGAGGATCAACTCAAGGATCGGCTTATCCCCAACCTTAAGCAGCGGTTTCGGGCACTCATTCGTGAGCGGGCGCAACCGTGTCCCGAACCCACCGGCCATCAGGAACACCGGATTCCTGATCGTTCTGCGCTCCATCAAACCATGCAGCGTTTCCAGCCCAACAACGTGTTTGCGCGAATCCACTACGGGTATCTGAAGCAGTTGCAGATCTTCCATCACTGACAGAATCTTGTCTTTGCTCCAGCCACTCCCCGCCACATGGGGCGTACTGCACATCACCTCTTCAACCGGCGACGTCAGGGGAAGATGTCGAAGCAATGCTCTGCGGATATCGCCGTCAGTCAATGTACCTTTTAACTCGCCGGCGGCGTCAACAACCAGCGCAATTCTTAATCCGCCTTTGTCCAGAACAGCAATGGCTTCTTCAAGAGGCATGTCCGGGCGGACTAGAACGTTCTCCCATTTTTTCATCTAAAGTTCGGCTCCCGGCTTGCAGTTCTGTCTGCACAATAGAATGGATTTCTCAGCATCTCACAACACATTTCCGGTAACGACCTGGCCGGCCTTAACAAAGGCATTGGCGCCAACCGCCACACTTTGAATCACTGTTGCGCCTGCTCCGATAAAAGTGTGGTCCCCAACCTGCACATCCCCGCAAAGTGTCACTCCAGGGGCAATATGGCAATGGCTGCCTATGAGTGAATCATGATCCACTGAGCTTCGCGTGTTGATAATCGTATTCAGGCCAACGAAAACGCCCGCCTGCACAATAGCACCGGCCATAATCTGTGCCCCAGCTTCCAGCGTCGCCGATCCGGCAACCCAGGCTGCAGGATGCGTCAGTGCCGGAAACTCAAAACCGGCCTGGCTTAGTCTTTGAAAAATGGAATGCCTAACGCCACTGCCAGGCATCATTCCTATACCATTTAGAATCCAGACATCCTCAGGGGTAACCCCATTGAGATAGTCATCACCACCTAGCACCGGAACCGTGTGCCACAGGCTCACACCGCGGCCAGAAAGCTCCGGGTCACATACCCCTTTCACGCTTGCACCGCAGGCTATGGCCAGCTCCAGAACCACCCGGGCATGCCCACCCGCCCCCAGAAGGATTGATGGCCTGCCAGAAAGATCACAAATTCCGCCGGTCACTCCGGAACATCTCCGGGTTTAAAATCCTGGCTGGCTGCAGTCCCTACCAGGTCCCAGCTCAGTGCCGGGGACAAACCCCGGCCACAGCGTGCGGTGGTCAGAGCTGACCGGGTTATGATGTCACCACGGACGACGGGCTCGGCAAAGATGATCTGCTGCCTTGCAGCCTGGCGTGTATCCCATTCGCTCTCCTGGGGCCGTTTCTGGCCATCACCCAGCGCCGACTCAATCTCACGAATCTGCGACACCATCTCAGCCAACTCATCAGGTTCCAATGAAGCCCGATGATCGGGCCCTGGCATTTGTCGGTCCAGGGTGAAGTGTTTCTCAATGATCGTCGCGCCACGGGCAACAGCAGCGACGGGGATCAACAACCCCTCGGAATGATCCGAATAACCGACCGGCAAAGCAAACGCCTGGCGAAGAGTATCCATGGCCCTCAGGTTCACTTCAGACATAGGGGTCGGGTACTGTGACGTGCAATGCAATAAAGACACTCGCCCGGCGATTGCACTTCGGGCGCTGGCTGAACTCCAGAAGCGCCAGACATCATCCATGCCTGATGGTTCACTGTTGTGACTGTAACCATAGGCAACGACTGCCAGCGCCTGCTCGACCTCACCCAGGGTTGCCATCCCAGTTGAAATGATCAGATTCTTGCCCGTCCCGGCAAACGCAAGTAACAGCGGTGCATTCGTTATCTCGCCTGAAGGCACCTTGTAATACGGAAGGTCAAGTGTCTGAAGAAACGCCAGACTTTTAATATCAAACGCCGTAGAGATAAAGGTAATGCCCAGCTCTGTCGCATAGGCCTTGAGTTCCGAGTGCCAGGCCTCCGGAAGTTCCAGCTTTTTAAGCATCGCCAACTGGCTTTCCATCGCGTCCGTTGTGGACTGCTGATATCTGGCTTTGGGCGCCGTCAACGCGGCCAGACGCTGTGCGTTGAAGGTCTGAAACTTGACCGCATCAGCGCCAGAAGCCGCCGCTACTTTGACAAGTTCAAACGCCAGATCTTTATCACCGTTATGGTTAACACCGGCTTCAGCAATGATGTTGACCGTCATAGTTATCGGATTTCCTTGAGGATCATGAACCCTTCTGCCGTTATCAAAACTTCAGATCGTGAAACGTTTTGAATAGAAGCTCTGCTTTGTCTCGGGTCTTGAGAATCGGGATAATCTTCTCACTAACGTAACCATCGCCATATGGATTAGCTGCGGCTGCACAAACGCTCCTGTGTTCGGGCGATAGCGCATACTCCAGGGCGTCTCGAATCGCCTTTAGGTCGTCCGCGCTGCTCACCACTGATTCAGGCTTGATTCTACCCTTCTGACGCATACCAATATCAACCGTGGGCACACCCAGTGCCGGCGCTTCCAACAAGCCACTGGAAGAATTACCAACAACAGCACCCGCCAGCTTCATAAGACTCAGGTACCGAATCTGTCCCAGCGACTGCGCTAACAAAACCTGGCCAGCATGTTTCTCTGAAAATGACTTCAACAGCGGGATCAGGTCTCTCCCATGGGTATCCGCGTTGGGAAAGGTAATCACTATTTTTTTCTGTAGTACCACATCCTCAAGAGCGGTCAGGAGGTTTCGAAGTGATTCAATACCACCGCCTGGCTTCAAAGTCACTGGATGGTAGGTCACCAGCAGTGGTTCTTTCCCCAGATCAAAAGCTAAAGATTTCTCCAATGCAGGTTGATCAAGAAAATCAAGCCGCCGAATATTCTCCATCGCCGGCGCACCGACGTTAAATACACTGTCAGGCTGCTCACCTAATTGAATGACCCTATTTCGATAGGTTTCCGTGCTTGTAAAATGAAGGTGTGCCATTTTGGTAATGGAATGACGGATCGCCTCATCAATAGCGCCCTCGGTCAACTCGCCACCGTGAAGATGCACGATCGGTATCTGCATCACCATAGCCGTCTGTGCAACTGATAACGCCTCAAAACGGTCACCGAGCACCACGATGCAATCTGGGGCCAGGCGGTCCAGGGCATCGGCAAAGCCAATCGTCCCAACGCCAATGGATTTGGCAATACCTACACCCGAGCTCGAAGAAAGCAACATGTCTACTCTGGCATCAATAGCAAAGCCATCTTCCTCAATCGCTTTTACCGTGTCACCAAACTCCGCGAGAAGGTGGGTGCCGCTGACGATTAACTGAAGCTCAAGGGCATCATCTTCCTGAATGCCACGCAACAACCAGTACAGCAGTCCATACTCTGCCCGCGTACCGGTGAACACAGCGATGCGTTTCATTGAGCCGCCCCCAGAACACCACTTGGCAGATTTACCACACGCTCAGCCAACCACTCAGCATTGTCCAGCGGCCCGCGCAGGCAATCTCTGTACATATCAAGCTGGTTCATCAACGCCCATATTGGCCGCGTCATTACGCCCTTGCTGTTCGTTGTTTCAAGTAGTCGGTTGCGCGCCTCATTGTCTTCACACACAAGGGCGTTCAGCCAATAATTCGAGCGGCAGTGATCCGGTTCTTCAATAAAACTCAATTCACTGCCCTTGAACAGCTCACCATAACGTTGGGCTAACTCTCTTTTCTGCTCAATGAAGCCCTCAAGCTGCTCAAGCTGGGCACATCCCAGGGCTGCATTCAAGTTAGGCAGCCGATAGTTGTAGCCTACCTCGTCGTGAATGTACTCATAAGGATGTGGCTTTTTCGCAGTGGTGGTCAGGTGCTTGGCCCGAACCCCCAATGGCTCACTGGTAAGCACCATGCCGCCACCGCCGGTGGTGATAATTTTATTGCCATTAAACGACAAGGTCCCCAAGGCACCAAAAGATCCGGTATGGCGCCCCTTGTAAAAACTGCCAAGCGATTCCGCCGCGTCTTCTACCAACACCAGATTCCAGCGTTGGCAGACCTCCATCAGCCCATCTAGATTAGCCGGGTGGCCAAAGGTGTGCATGGGTACACACGCTTTTACGGCCCGGTCACTACTGTTATGGCGAACAACACCATCACCCCCAACCCGACAGTTCTCCTCAAGCCAGGCTTCAAGGGATACCGGAGATAAGCCAAGGGTTTTCCTGTCGACATCCACAAACACCGGCTGAGCGTTGCAATACGAGATAGCGTTGCAGGTGGCAACGAAAGACAACGGCTGAGTTATGACCAGATCATCCGACTCGACCCCCGCAAGCTTAAGCGCAATGTGCAGCGCGGCCGTTCCGTTCACCGTCGCAACGCCTCGGGGCGCCCCGGTATAATCCGCCATATCCCGCTCGAAGCGATCAACATACGCGCCAACACTGGACACAAACGTAGAATCAACTGTGTCCAGCACATAGTCCCGCTCTCGCCCCGTGAACACAGGTGCGTGCAGTGGAATGAACTCATTGGTGCGATAATGGTCCCGAACAAACTCAATCAGCCGGCCACTGAAATCAGACATTGTAGATCCCGGCCTTGTAGTGCTTAAGATTGTCTGGCTCGGTGAACCATTCCACAGTTTTTCGCAAGCCATCCTCAATGGTGTGCTGCGGCACGAAACCTGTCAGTTCCCTGATTTTTGCATTCTCGCCCCACAGCCGGAACACCTCGGATTTACCCGGCCGAAAACGTTGTTCATCCGTTATGAACTCGACATCACTGTTCATAATGCTCCGGATAAGATTCAACGTGTCGCCCACCGAAATCTCGAAGTTAGACGCGATGTTCACGGTTTCACCAACCGTTTTCTCTGAATTGGCAAGCGCAAGAAACCCCTGGCATGTGTCTTCAACGTAGTTGAAGTCCCGGGTGGGCGACACATCACCCAGCTTTATGGATTTCTGGCCGGCGGCAATCTGGGTAATGATGGTTGGAATAACCGCTCTGGCGGACTGGCGCGGCCCATAAGTGTTGAACGGACGGGCCACGGTAACAGGCAGGTCAAAGGCGTTATAGAAACTCATCGCCATGGCATCAGCGGCAATCTTGGATGCGCTGTAAGGCGATTGCGGCTGAACCGGGTGCTGCTCATCAATGGGCACATACTGAGCCGTGCCGTAGACCTCACTGGTTGAGGTGTGAATCACCCGTTTCACGCCGTTATCCAGCGCAGCCTGGCAGATGTTCAAGGTGCCTTTGATGTTGGTATCCACGTAGCTATCTGGCGCTACGTAGGAATAGGGAATCGCAATCAGCGCAGCCAGGTGGTAAACAACGTCTACGCCCTTGGTAATGTGCTTGCAGTAGTGGGGGTCCCGAACATCGCCATTCAGGACCTCTACCTGGTCCAGGCAATCAATGTTTTCAAGCCAACCCCAATAGTTGAACGAGTTATACTGGGATAATGCTTTTACCTTGTAGCCCTCACGTACAAGCAGTTCAGTGAGGTGAGACCCGATAAAGCCATCGGCCCCCGTTACCAGTACCGATTCAGTGGTCATAGCCGCCCTTTTTATTCAGAACTTGATCTTGAAGTTCTATTATCTCAGCTAAGGCGCGGATGTGATAGGCGGAAAATTTGCTACCGATTGAGGGGTGAACTTCCGAAACTGTCGCTCAATCCCGGACCTATTTCCGATCCAGAGTTTCATATTGCTGACGGAACAGCACCACCAGCCGCCAGGCGTGCTTAATAGCCCAGTTATAACCAACGAACAGTGCCAGGAACAGAACAAACATGATCCACTCAGGAACCAACAGCAACTCACCACCGATACCGATCACCGCAAACAGAACGGAAAACGCGGTTATTACCAGCAAAGCCTGGCGATCAGACAAACCGGCCCGCTGAAAGATATGGTGCAGGTGTTCCCTGTCTGGCTTCATCACAGACTGACCTTTCCGGGCCCGGCGGACCATGATTGCAACCATATCCATCAAAGGCACAGCAATGATCCACAGCGCCGTCACCGGCCGCAACGCCTGTGCCTCTGGCTGGGTACCCTTCACCAACAACCAGACAACCGAAAAACCAATAAACATGGACCCCGCATCGCCCATAAAGATACGTGTTCTAAACGGTGGTATCCGCAAATTCGCAGCGAGGTAAGGCAGAAGCGCGATGGCAATGGAAAACGCCAATGCCAACTCCAGGTGGTTACCCGGCGCAAAGAAAAACAGAACAGACAGTGAGGAGAGCGTCACCAGGCTCATGCTGCCAGCCAGGCCGTCAATGCCGTCCACCATATTGAAAGCATTCGTAGCACCAATAATCGCGGCAATCGTCACCAATGGACCAAACCAGCTCAGCTCGATAACACCGAGGCCGAAAAGATTTCCGAGATGCACCAGGGAAACACCGGAACCATAAGTTAACAACGCTCCCAGCGCTACCTGTGCCCACAACCGGAACCTGGCAGGCACATCGCGGGCATCATCCACCCCACCAAGCGCAACCAGCAGCAAAGACGCCAGCAAATAAATGCCGTAACCGCCCGCCAACGGCATCAGTACCATCCAGGCCGCGAGTACACCAATAAAAACACTCAAACCGCCCGTCAAGGGTACAACGCCGACGTGCACTTTTCGGTGATCCGGCTGATCAAGCAGGCGCACCCTCAATGCGACGGGTTTCAGAATGAACATCGAAAAGAACGCGATAATCCCTGAGTAGAGGCCGAGATAGCCTATAGATTCCATGTGTTTCGCCGTGCTGAGTGAAAAGGCATTACAATTTGTGGGGAGATTACCTTACAGACGCAGTTTAAGGCTATTAACAAATAAGCCTTTTACATTAAATAACAGCTGTGTAAGTCAACCATATGAATCGAGGCATTTCAGGTAGGCATCTACGACAACTTGCTCACTGAAGTTCCCCTCCATTCGCCTTCGCGCCGCATCACCTGCCATTTGAAGCTCTGCGCGCTCCATTTTTGCCACGTTACACATCTGTTCGGCCAGAGACTCGGAGTCACGCGCCTTGCATAACCAACCCGTAACCCCGGGCTCAATCGCATGGCGACAACCTGGAACATCCGTGACAATCGCAGGACGACCCATAGCAGCGGCTTCCAAAACCGTGCGAGGCATTCCTTCCCTGTAAGAAGGCAACACCAGTACGTGGGCCCGCGCAATATGACCACGCACATCATCAGTTTCGCCCAGATAATCAATCAGGCCCTCAGCCTGCCAGGCCAGAACTTCCTCAGAGGAAATAGCGGTTCGGTTACTCGCACCCAGTTGCCCCAATAAAAGACACCGGGCTTCGATGCCCCACTTTCCCAACATAGACGCCGCTGCGGCGTATTCACGCACACCTTTATCTCCAAGCAGACGGGCAATCATTATAAAAGTTATGGGCTTTTCTAAAGGCAACTTGGACTGTTTGAAACGCTGCAGATCAACACCTGATCCCGGCAAAAGGATAACCGACGTGTTACCCAGCAAACCGGAATCCCGGAATACCTCCAGGTCTTCCTCATTCTGGAAAAACAAGCGTTCAGCCCTGCGGTTAACCAGCCCATAAACCTGTCGTACGCGACGAAACAGCCAGGAATCGTGAATAAAGGCTGTACCCAAGCCGGAGATGTTATTGGCAAAATGGATCTGTAACAAAGCACAAACCAAACCACTGTAGATGTTCATCTTGACTGTGAAATTAAACGCAAAGTCCGGGTTATGGCGGCGCATGAACTGCCAGATAAACCTGAAACTACGCAGTTCCTGCAAAATACCAGTGCTTTTGCCGTCCAGAGGCAATGCAATATGTTCCGCCCCCATCTCAGCCAGACGCTCCGAGTAATTATCTTGGGGAGACAAGCACACCACCCTAAAACCCTTCTGAACCAACGCCAGAATAGTGCTTTTTCGGAAATTGAATAAATACCAAGAGGTGTTTGAGGTTAATACAATCAACGGGGAACTCAACGACTAATCCACTCAGTTTACCGGCGCCATCATATAATCCGGGCAAGACACACCGAGCGCGCGCAGGATCGTGGGCGCATACTGCCGGCTGTCTACCACCTCCCTGCCAGAAAGCTTGGGTTGGGCTGCGCCTTTCCATAGCCAGATACCTTCAGGCTGATGATATCCCGTGCCGGGATCGCGCTCGATGACGCTGAAGCCCAGTTCATCCAGGCGAACGGGCTTTTCATCCAAGTACAAAGTACCAGACTCCACAGCCGCCTTTGAACGTCGAACCGACAGATTAAGAGTTAGGCCCTGTTCATTATAGCGCTTGATCAGCACCTGCTGACCTTCCGCGTCTGTGAGGCGCGGCAGGCTTTGAACAAACTCCAGCAGTTTCTGTTGGCTCAAGAATTCCAGCGCGACGTCTGGTTGCATCGCCAGGTTCATACGGAATGCTCCCTGGAAACCGAAAGCCGAGGCTAACAAGGACTCATCATCAAGCTTGAGTTCCGGAACATACTCACCCCGCTCAACGGCTTCCTGCCCCATGCTGGAACTGACAACAATCTCATAGCCTTCGCGATCTGCAAACTGCTCCAACACACCGAGCTGCTCATCAAAAATATCCATAGCTTTAAGGATCGACTGGCTGTGGAACCGGTCAAACTCGGAGTCTTTCAGTGAATAATTGAAATCTTCCGGAAAAGAATACTTCCAATAGCGATGCATCATTCCGGCAACATGGTTTGAAAAAACTGCTGCGTAGTTGGGCTTGGACTGTTTAAGCGCATCCAGAAACACATCGAATGCCACATGGGCCTGCATGGTTGCGCGCAAGGCTTTGTTCTTGGGATCTACTCTCTCCCTTACCAAGTGTTGTGAAAGCCGAAATCCGGTTTTTACGGAAACGCCAGAGCGGAACAGCTGCACCCCATCAAGCAGATCCTTCAGCCCATACCCCTTCGCGACGGCCTTGTTTTCACCTGTCAGTTTCAGGTTAACTCGCTGGAAAGCTGCGTAACGATCAGGCCGCGTTTCGCTGCCGGGAGCAAAAGTATCAGGAACGTGAAAAAGCGCCTCCGGATTCTCCATTGGCGGATAGCTTTGCAAGCTTCCACAGACTCCAACGGTTTTACCACTAGCAGCTACCAGCTCCCAGACAGGTGGGGAAGCCTCCCCGCAACTTCGGTCCTGATTGATATACCTTATTTCATGTTTATCATTGCTGACTCCACGATGCATTGTTGGCCAAGTGCTCCATGGGTGGAGTTCCCCGGAGTCGACCGTGCGAGTAGTCAGGCAGGATGCGTTCTTCATAAAACTGTGCAAAAAAGCCTCAGGGCGATGCTGAAGATACAAATCCACCACACGCCAAGGCACTTCGTTCAACTCATAAACCAGTATTTTAGCCACAACTTCGCTCCTATTCGATTTCGCTGTAACGTCTGTGTCAACTTTAACTTAAATGATGAACGAACATGGCAGCCTGATGTAACCATCCCCTAAAATCGGTGCATGCGTAATTAGAGTTCTCCGGCCTACAATGAGGCAAACGGAGAGCGACATGAAAAAGTCACGGTACAGCGAGTCCCAGATCGTCAAGATCCTGAAAGAGGTTGAAGGCGGCAGACTGGTCAAGGAGGTATGCCGGGAGTACGGCATCTCCGATGCGACCTACTACAACTGGAAGTCCAAATACGGCGGTATGGAAGCCTCTGATGTGAAGCGGCTCAAGGAGCTGGAAGAGGAAAACCGTCGTTTGAAGCAGATGTACGCCGAGCTGAGCCTGGACCATAAGCTGCTGAAGGACGTCATCGAAAAAAAGCTGTAAAGCCAGCCGTTCGACGAGAACTGGTGGATTACCTCAAGCAGGCTCATGGCACTAGTACTCGCCGAGCCTGCCGAATCGCTGGCATCAGTGACTCTGTGTATCGCTATCGGCCAGATACGTCGAGAGATACACCCGTGATTGCAGCGCTTCAGAGCGCTGCTGAACGTTACCCAGCTTACGGATTCAGCAAGCTATTCAAGGTATTGAGGCGATGGGGGCATGGCTGGAACCACAAACGGGTGCACCGGTTCCCACAAGAAACCCGGAGCCCTTGACCGTGCCAGCAACCGCTAATCTCTGCTGGTCGATGGATTTTATGAGCGACAGCCTGTTCTGTGGTCGCCGCTTCCGGACTTTCAACGTGGTGGACGACTTTAACCGGGAGATCCTGGCCATAGAGGTTGATCTGAATCTACCGGCCCCTAGGGTCATTCGGGTACTGGAACGCATCATCGCCTGGCGAGGCTATCTCGCCAAATTGCGTATGGATAACGGCCCGGAGTTCATCTCTATTGCTCTGGCGGATTGGGCTGAACAGAACGGCATTGCACTGGAATTCATCAAACCCGGAACGCCTACCCAGAACTCATATGTAGAGCGTTTCAATCGAACTTACCGAGACGAGATTCTGAATATGTATGTCTTCCGAAATCTCACCGAAGTCCGGCAACGAACGGAATCCTGGATGACGGAATACAACGATGAACGTCCCCACGATTCACTGGAAGACCTGACGCCATGAGAATATCTGGCGAAATACCAACAGGCGGAAAGCTCTAATCAGCGGTGCAACTAAAACAGGGATGTTTACACCGGGTTGCTAGGGGCATTGAGAACCGAGGTCAGACGATGTTGTTTGTCGACTTCGCGAAGCAAGAGCAGTCTGGCATCGGAGCTGATGTGGCCACCGGAGAAATCGGCTTGAATTTGGCCGCGAGAGAGTGGCAAGAAGATCAGTTTTTTAGGTATCGTTTTGAATGGAGGCCGGTAGTGTTGTTTTTCGTTTGTAGGAACTTGAAATCATAGCACTTTCAGCCGTTTTCTTTTATCCGATCGTGAGAAATCCGAGGTAGGACTGAATAATCTGCCGTTTTCCTCGGTGAAAATGGGGCCCACGTAGCCGATGCTAATAATAGCTAATTTATCTTCATGCTTATTGAAAGAATGCACGACATACCTGTCAGTTTTATCGGATTAAGAGATTGAGGCCAAAGAGAGGGAGACGTGCAAAGGTCTATCAGTGCGCTTTAGGGTTAGCTTCCAGCCAAGCCTGGAACATCAATATATCCCATAAGTAGTAATGCCAACGTCTTTCACCGGTAACATGCTCCCTCCACATCTTGCAAATGGGCTCAGGGTCAAAAAAGCCTTCATTCCGTAGTCTGCTCTCATCTAAAAGTTCATCTGCCCATTCCCGCAGTGGACCTCGCAGCCATTGTTCAATGGGTACACCAAATCCCATTTTTGGCCGGTCCATCAGCTCGCGCGGAACATAGCGGTATAGTACCTGGCGCAATAGCCATTTGCCTTGACCATCTCGGTATTTATACTCGAAAGGTACCCTCCAGGCGAACTCCACTAACCGGTGGTCCAGCAGCGGCACTCGCGCCTCTAGACTCACCGCCATGCTAGCCCGATCAACCTTGGTGAGGATGTCGTCGGGCAGATAGGTCATCATGTCCAGATACATCATCCGTTCTCGCAGACCTGGGAGGCTAGGCAGGCGGTCTGGGCAGCTGAGGATCGTCTCCGGCTCAGTGGCACCCAGAACGAGCCGCGCTGGGTTCTTGGCATGAGAAACCATCTCTCGATATAACGCTTCGCCGGATTGGTGACCTAAGATCTCGGCCAGTTTTGGCAAACGATCGGCAAGATGGTTAACCTGAAACTTTCTGGGCAGTAGCTGCATTACGCTTTCTAGCCCATTGCCTGGGGCGCGAGCAAGCACAACGGCGGCTAATTTGCGCAGTGGGAGTGGCAGACAGGTCAGTTTGCCCCATATCTGTTCAGCCTTGAAGTAGCGATCATAGCCGTAAAACAGTTCGTCACCCCCATCCCCAGAAAGGCTAACAGTTACCTGCTTACTGGCTAGCTCACTCACTAAGTAGGTTGGAATCTGTGATGAATCTGAAAAAGGCTCGTCATAAATAGCAGGCAATTTTGGAATAACCGCCATCGCCTGTTCATACGTGATGTAAAGTTCAGTATGGTCTGTACCTAGGTGCTCGGCCACGGCGCGTGCGTGCACGGCCTCGTTGTAGCCTTCTTCATGAAACCCAATGGTGAAGGTCTGGATAGGTTGCTCGCTTTGCGCCTGCATCAACGCGGCGACCGTTGTGGAGTCGTACCCACCGGACAAGAAAGCGCCAAGCGGTACATCCGCAGCCATGCGTCGCCCAATTGAATCGCGCAGTAGCCCATCCAATTCATTCACCAGCTCGTCGGCTCTGCCAGTAGCATTGGCCACTCCCTGTTCTGCTACTGTACCGAGATCCCAGTAGCACTGGGGCTCACCAAACTCTAGACCGCCGTTGTGGATAACGACGAAGTGCGCCGGTTTCAACTTCGCAATGCCCTGATAGATGCTCCAAGGTGCGGGCACATAGTTGTGGCGCAAATACAAAGCCAAGGCATCTCGATCAATCTTGTTTCGCCAGTCCGGATGTGCTGCTAGCGCCTTGAGTTCCGAGCCAAAAAGGAAAGCATCACCACTGCGACCATAATAGAGTGGCTTCTCACCCATTCTGTCACGAGCCAGAAAAAGTATGCGTTCAGCCTTGTCCCAAAGAGCAAACGCAAACATTCCATTCACGCGTTCCAATGCACCCCTTACACCCCAGTGCGCTAATGCCGCCAACAACGTTTCCGTATCTGAGTGGCCCCGCCAATCAAAGCCACCATCATCAGCTTCAAGCTCTTTACGCAAATCTAGGTGGTTATAGATCTCCCCGTTATACACCAATGAATATCGTCCACAAGGAGACCCCATGGGTTGATGCCCAGCAGGCGACAAGTCTTGGATCGAAAGCCTGCGATGGGCCAGAACCACCCCTGCTTGCTCATCACCCCAGATACCTGAATCGTCGGGGCCACGACTTTCTATCAGCGACGCCATTCGTTCCCCGACAGCTAGATCGGCTCTACTTGCCCAGAAACCTGCGATACCACACACTAGACTTTATTCCCTGAAATCGGTCATTTGCAAAGCGGTAGACTGTCTGCAAAAGAAGTTGACAATAAAGGTCCTGCCCCGATCATTCTGAGACAAGCTTCGTATAAAGGTCCGAGTATTGCTTCACCATTTTTGGTAAAGCATACCGCTCCTCGATTCGCTGCCGCCCTGCCTGACCCAGCGATGCCCTCTCCTCTGCGGACCGACCCAGCATCGAAAGTAGTTGCCTTGCCAGCGCGTCACTATCCGAGGGAGGAACTACTTCGCCTGTGTCGCCCACTATACAACGACTGTCACCCACATCCGTGGCTACGCAAGGCACGCCCAAGGCCATCGCTTCGCCCAGCACATTTGGGAAGGCCTCAGACCAGGAACTTTGGCAGAATACATCCATTGCAAGCATTAAATCCTGCACGTCATCCCGCTCACCGACAATACGAAATCTGCTTTCAAGCTCGGGCGGCACAATGCGGTCTAACATCGGGTTTTGGAGGTCGACATCACGCCCGACCAGCAGACACATCACATCAGGACGCTTGGGCATGATGTCCACTACTGCGCGAAGAAATGAAGCATGATCCTTCATCGGGTGAAAACGCGCCACATGGCCAATTACCACCGCCTCTAGCGGCATGTTCAATGCCAACCGAGCCGCTTGGCCACGCTCATAGTCCGGAAACAACGAGACAGTATCAAACCCGTTGGGGATGACCTGGCCGGGATTCATTGCAAAGCCAAACGCTTCATGCTGTTTACGGGAAAGGCTGCTGTTATATATTACAACATCGGCGCCTACGGAAGCCCAGCGATTCACTCTGATTATCTGGCGAGTCAGGGGCTTTTCCGCGGCCAAGGAGTAAAGACTATGGCGAATATTCCAAGCGACAACGGGGCGAAACCCGGCGCCTAGTCGTGCAGAAATACTGGCAGCTATATTGCCGTGGTACATCCAGCCTTGAACGAGATGAGGACGAAGCCTTGTGACCAACTTGCGTAATCGCAAGATAACAGTTGGTGTAGATATTCCGCGCTTCATATCGAGGGTATAAACCGGAACCCCCAATGACCTGATTTTGGGTCCATAAACTCCTTCGTCCTGAAGGGAAAGCACAGCCGCACTTCGGGACTCTGCCAAACTACCACTTAGCAGGTTATATAGCGCACGCTCAGCCCCACCTGTTGTCAGCCCGGTGATGATGTGCAGTATGTTCATGTTCGCGCCCCGCTATTGTCAATGACTACGCTGGATCGGGAAATTTTTTGCCCCGAGCGGCGAAATCCCATCTGTTTAATCACACTTAATATTCCAAGGAATTGGAACGTCACGATCAAGACTTCCAATTGATATCTATGCCTAGGGCCCTGCAATTCACCGAAAATGGCATAAAGCATGACTATCAAGAGAAAATAAATAACAATGAAGCGTGATGTTAGAGTCGCTCGTCGCCAAGTACGGTAAACGCCATATCCCATAAATGGAATGAGCATCCAATAAAACAGCTGAGGAAGGTTAATAAAGCTGTATTGCTCTGTTGTGTTAAAAGGGATGGGAGTCAAAAGATAGCGAATAGACCCATAGACAGGGTTCACAAATCCTTCTTGTAGTTGACTAAATGCACTAGCAAGCCTACTAATACCAAGTGTACTTGACACCACCACGAGTCCTGAAATAGCCAAAAGCCATATCCAAGGGTACCGTCGGCCGTTTCCGTTAAGCAAAATGGCGCCCCCGAGGGCAGTCAACATTAGTAGGGGTGTGTAAAAGCGTGTAAAAAATAATACTAAACCAACCATCAAGCCTGACAGCAATGCTCTTCGATGGTTTCCCATTTCCGATTGGCTGACTGCGTAGGCAGCCATAGCTGTGCCTGTCATGACTATCGTGTCCTTGCCATTCATGACCGTGGACCAAGCGATCAAGTTCGGCGACAACACGAAAAACGTATAAGCTCCCGTTGTTAATCGTTGGGGCACATATAATCCGCATATTGCTGCCTTTGACATGAAGGCAGCGGCGACGAACGTTAGTGCGATGTTTATTGCCACAGGAGCGTAGTATTCGGGCCCGAAAAGCCTGAAGGCATCCGCATTGAAAAGATAATAGACGAAATGCTGACCACCAGCGGCTGAAAAAAGAGCCGGAACATCCGACCAAAAGTTAGTAATGCTAATGCCTTGGCCTAATAGGCTTTCACCCTTATGTATATAGTTCCAATCATCCAGAAACGTCCAAGTGCCATCGAACAAGCTTCCGTAGTAGAACAAAAACACACCTGCTTTAATGAAGGGCAGAAGCAGACTCAACAGGACCGAACGAGTCACGAACCACGTGGCAAAGAGGCCTGCGAAAAAAATGAACAACACCGGCACTGCCAGTTCAGCCAATGAAAATGAAGATAACTGAGGCATCAATAATCAACATGAGACTGTGAAATATTTATTTCAGACACTTTATTCTTACTTTAAACCCAGAACAGAATCCCATTCTTCGGCAACACGTGACATGGAGAACCGTCTACGAACCAACTTCGCCGCCTCTGCCAGCTCCTTCCGCCAGGTACCATTCTGTATCAAATGCTCCATTGCAAAACACAACGCCGGCACACCGTCAACAGGTGGAATAAGTAAACCATCAATGCCATGTCGGATAATATCGCCTGGACCTGTACTACAATCGAAACTAACAGCCGGTAACCCATGAGCCATGGCTTCTACCAACGTATTTGGGAAGCCTTCAAAGTGAGAACTCATCACGTAAAAGCTAGAGCGCTCATACCAGTCGGCTAAATTACCAACCCTGCCTGGCATATAAACACGGCTCTCCAAACCAAGTCTCTTTACTTGTTGCTCCAGCTTTTCACGCTCCGGTCCTTCGCCGAGGAGAATAAGATCCCAATCAGTGAACTTATTTGCGAGTCTGCAATAAGCATCAACTAGACAAGGGAAACCTTTCTCTTCACTCAGACGACCAACCCCAAGGATAATTTTTCGTTCAGGCCGTACAATGGTCCCAGGATCTAATAAAGGATTGCCGACAGGAAGTGGATAGACAACCGGATTAGGAATTGCATAAGCTTTAGCCCGCGGGCAAGAAGTAGCTAGCCAATCTCGCCCTTGCTCGGTCTGCATCACCACGGCATTCGCTAGGGGGTATGTCCACTTTCGAAAATTGTTTAAAAGTATACTCAACTGTCCGGAGGGAGGATATGTCCGTTCCGAAACCACCACTGGCACACCCAGGCCTTGGGCCGCCACGATCGCTGCTATATTCACATGAGAGAGGAAAGAAAGAATTACGTGCGGTGCTGTTTCACGAATAACACATCGCAATTCAATAAATCGTCGAAGTTTGTTCAGCGGTGAGCGTTTCGAGCCACCGACTCGGTCTGCAAGATATTCCAACCGTACCCGTTCATCCAACGAATAAAGGCACTCACCTCTCCCAGAAAAGGTAGGCATAAGTGTCACCTGATGCCCCTGCGCCGCCCAATGATTGCTCAACAAAGCCGCCACACGTTCAGCGCCGCCGCCCTGCATGGAGCTAACGAGAAAGAGAATTCGCCTCGGGATCTCAGGCGCCATTCTGTGAAACTCCGGGTGGTTTAATCGCAAGCCATCGGAAAGGACGGGAAGAAATAAGCACCAAAAATCCCTTCCATCCTTTAACTCCAGTCATGTTCAGTCCCATATTAACCAACCACAGATAGTGCCTCAAACGCGCTTCTCTAATACATCCCATTGCAGCTGAAAAATATGCTCGCTGCTTTTTCCTTGCAATTGAAGCATCAGACACATCAGAAAATTCATTTTCTAATTTATCACAAAACGCCAAAACGCCTACAAGAGCCTGAATCGGATCTGATTTTGATAAGGAATCTGGCCGGCACCGCTGTTTAAATACTATATCCTTATGTGTTTTTATCTTATACTTTAAACCAATGCGAAGTAATAAATCAAAATCTTCGTTATTCCTAAGCAACTCATCGAATCCACAAACTGATTCCAGAGAAGATCTACGAAAAAAATAGCCAGGAGTTCCTTCTATCTTTATATAACCTGAAACAAATTTTTCGACATCTAAATAGCCATCTATCTCATCAGGGCAAGAAATTATTTTATTTCGAGTTTCGGAATTAATTATTTCCGCACAACCTATGACGCAAGCGTAATTCTTCGGAAGGTCAGATAGTATTTTCAATTGCATTTGAAGCTTGGTAGGAAGAAATGTGTCGTCCGAGTCGAGAAAAGCGATATACTCACCCCGAGCCCGAGACAAACCAACATTGCGTGCCTTCGAGGGACCACCATTCTTTTGATAAATGTATAAAAGAGGCGCATTGATTATATCCCGATATTTTTCACAAATTATAGATGTCTCGTTGGAACATGATCCATCATCAACTACAATAACCTCTATTTCTTTTAATGTCTGATCTGCGACACTAAGTAGTGCATCACCAATATACTTCTCACTATTGTAGGATGATATTATAATGCTTACTTTAGGATCGACCATAAGTTTAACCAATTAAAATAGTTAAAATCGGATTTAGCCCCGTGACTTTAAGCCCTGAAATAAGATAGCAATTTCAAAACTTGGTCCTAACGAAGTTAATCCGGAAGCTATTGTCACTGAACACAAGATTTTTATCGGCTTAAGAAAATCTGAGTGGAGTGCCGAAAGTTGCGCGACTAAAGACTGAAAAAATGAGAAATCGAGGCTGCAATTATTCACGTATAGCGTCTGATAAAAATCTGATTGACTCTTTGCGCTCAACTTCAAGAACCGCCTCAACACCACTATTTCCGTAAAGCTTCCACATCGACGTCTTCAAATCAAAAGACAATGGTTCCACTTCGATATTCAGCTTTCTGAACAAACTATCCAGCCGCGTTTGCCCCCTACTCACATTAGGGCAGTAAATAACTTCTTTACCAAATCGTAGGGCAAGACAAATGCAATGGAAAGAATCCGTGATCACAACTTCGGAATTCCGAATCAGCGCCAACCAATCCGACACCTCCCGATATTCAGGAACATCAGAATCCTTGAAGTAAATGTTTACCGCATCACATCCCAGTTCCGCGCCAACTACTTTCAAGTCTTCTTGAAAATCAGGGGTAGAGTCTAGCTTATAATAAACAAGTTTAGTTCTTGACCTTACTGAAGAATTCGACACAACGTTCTCAAAAAACGGTTCATCAACCAGCAACAACGGATCGAGAACATGCACAGCCCTAACGCCAAAAACGTTTTTACAAATCTCTACACCGGATTCCTCGCGACAAGAAACGGCCTTGAACTGCAACAACTCTTCTTGGACTCGTGCTGTTAAAAATTTGTCATCGGTCTTTTCCCAAGTGGCCGTTCCGAAGCTGGCGGCGTATGCAATTCTATTCACACCTTTTGGAACATATCCTAGGAAAAAAGCCATGATGTCATTGGCAAATGTGGGACGCCAAACTTGGTCGCTGCCGACGACGACGGAATCAAAGCACTTTGCGACGCCAGAAAACTCTCTTCTTGATTTGATCGGTCGCGTTCTGGTGAGAAAGGTTTGCCTGAACCTCTCGAACGCTTTCTCATTCGCGAAGTGAATAGCCTTCGGCACTTTTCTTAACCCCATTTTTCTAAGTAACTTCCCTGCTCCCCCCTTGACGGTAACCTTTGGCCGTGGAATAAAATCTAGATGTCGAGGATCATGGCCAAGCTGGCGACAGATATACTCAAGAGCGGCAGCTTGGAGTACTGCGCCGTAGTTATGGGCTGAGTATTGAAAATTCAGAATTCCGATTTTTTTCATTTACCCAGAGCCTTCTTTATCGCTTTAACTGATCGATCCCCAAGCAATCTCCGAGCTGCAGCTTTTGCTGCCATTTTATGCTCTTTCCTAATGTTCCTAACTATCTCCAAAGCCCGACTCTCTTCGACACTATCTGTAAAGACCTCAAACACTACCGATTGCCCACCCGTATGCTTCTCCAGAAATTCGCCGTATACGGTTTCGTACTCTTCCTTAGAAGAAGCACTGATATATTTGAAACCCAGACCCTGCGCGTAGTGTTTTATCAGAGTGGGCGATTTATTACCGTAGTGCCCTGACGCCGAAATGAATTCATCAGCCTGCTCACCAAAGTGCGCAGCTACAGCGTTGTATTGCCGGAACTCGGTACCTTTACCATTGTTAATCACCATGATACGTAGGTTCTTGCCGGCGTGGCGGTTGCCCAGTGCGTTCATGTCGTAGAAAAATGCTAGGTCGCCGATAATGCCGAAGTAGAGTTTGTTGGGATTGGCCAGTGATGCGCCCAGCAGGCTTGATAGCCCTCCGTCGATTCCGAAGCCTCCCACGTTCGACATTGAAGTTACGGAATCCGGCAGCTCAAAGAAATTCCAGGACCGGAGGCTGTTCAAAATGCCGAAGTGTATAACGGAACCTTCCGGAATTTTCTGTGCTGTGCGCTGTGCGACCCAAATATTCGAAAAAGGGATCTCGGGGATATCTTCCTGCACTTCTTGGAGGCGAGCTTGGCATAGCTTCAGGTATTGATCAGCCGGTGCTTTAGATGAGTCTGTATAGCGTTCGAAAAAGGTTTTTTCGTCCATCTCAAATACGTAGCGCAATTTGCGAAAGGTGTCGCGAATTTCGCCATCTTCACTAACACGCCACACTTCATTTCCGACCATTGCCATGCCCGCATAATCGCCTGTAACTTCTCCGATGTGGATAGTCACGTCCGGCTTGTTGTCACTCAAGTCCATCTGGTCCTGACTGGCCGCCAGAGAGTAAACGACACGATACTTGCCTTTGTAGCCACTGGTGTGGTCGCAAAGTACTACGGCATTATTACTGCCGCAGAAAAGGTCCAACGCTTCTGTTTCCTGTGGGCTGAAGTCGCGGTGAGCGCCAACAAACACCGCCACTCGGCCTTGCAATTTTGGCAGTTTGTCAGCTGTGGTAAATCGGTTCATCACGCGGCAAGTTGGCAACGTTTTGGTTTCATAAACGCGACTGTATCGTGTTGGTAAATTGATATGAACCGGGCCACCGCCGCAGCGTTTCAGCTCAAGAATCGCTTGGTTGGCTTTTACCTCGCATTCCCACCAGTCGTCATCGTCTTTGACAATGGGGAGGTCAAAGCTGACCCGCTGAGTGTCGTTCGGCATATTGCTGCGGTCCGTAATCTGTGCAACAAGGTGCCCAACCTTGCTAACAAGCTGTGTAGAGGTAATTGCGAGCACTGGAAGCTTGCGGTAGTACGCCTCGATCAAGCCTGGAGTATAGTTCTGAGAAGCAGTGGCACCAGTACAGCTTATGACAACGGGCTCGCCGGACTCATGCGCCAATCCACATGCCATATAGGCAGCCGAACGCTCATCTACTGCTGAGTAAACCTCAAAGAATGGATCATATTGCACGCTCGCGACGAACGTAATATTTGTGGCTCCCGGCGAGGCAATAACCTTTCTAATCCCATTCGCTTTCAACAGCCCGACCAGAATAAGAACGTTTTTTTCGTCAGTGTAAAACTTGCTCATGAATGCACCAAGCTTGGCTTTCAAGATTTGATAAATCGGTAAATAAAGTACTTGAGCTTCTGCTTCAAGTGACCGGGCTCTGTAAGGCTTGCTACTTCGCCGCTGTAACGGTCTTTGATAGCTTCCGAACGCCAGTCGATAGCCAAAAACTGTGGATTTTCTAAAAACTCCTCTAGGCAGCGAGTAAGCCCCTGCTCAAGCGGAAAAAAATCTTTCACATCTACATACTCGGCAATTTTTGAACTGTTAAATGTTCGTTTGAACAGGCGGTCGTATTTGACCTGGTACTCTGCCCGCGTACACCGAGAGAAGTCGTCTAACCCAAGAAGCAGTACTTTGGGACGCTTGCCGAGGAGTTTCTCTAATACGTTAAGGTACACATTCAGCACTTCGTGCCAAGTGACGGCTTCTCTCTGCGTGATGTGGTAGGTCTCTCCCAATGCCCGGGGCTCACCAATCAGTTTGGTAATGGCATCGGCCACATCGAACCCGTAGGTCAAGGTGGTTAGCTTAGCCACAATATCTTCCGAAAAAACAATGGTGCGGCCTTTTAACGCACGGTAAAGCCAACCTTCTTTTTCCAGCACACCCAACTGCAGGCGCTGCTCACTGTAGGTAATGTAGGGGCGTACGATAGTCCAGTTGTCGCGACCAGACTGCCTCAGCATGTTTTCCTGTCTTGCTTTCGCCAGCGAATATTCATCTGTGACAAGAAACTCGGAATCGTTTGAACTGTCGAGCAACCGGGGCGAATCTTCCTGAATCGGCTCTGCAGAATCGGCATAGACGCGGGCGGAACTTAAGTAGATATATTGGTCAGTGGCGGCCAATAGCTTTGGCGCCCGCTGCTCAAAGACCAGTGTGGGGTACATCATGAAATCAACAATCGCGTCCCATTTGCGGGCCAGTATCAGGTCAACGAAGCTGTCATCCTTGGCGTTTCCCTGGATGTACTCAATATTTGCGGTTGCTTTTCGGGCGGTGCGTGTTGTGACACTGACACTGTGGCCCAGCTCTGCAAGCAATTGCACCAAGTGTTTGCCCATCGCACCGGTCCCACCAAAAACCAGAATATTTTTCATGCACTTTGCAACTTGGGTAACCGTGAACGAATCATACTTATTACTTTCAATCGCCATGCTTTGTCGAGCCCGATGAAATACATCGCAATAGTAGATGCAACGAAGCTAGTAAATATTACCAGCGCTGACCAGCAAAAGCCTTCTGGCGACAACTGGTTCAGGACAGAAATCGGGAGCGCTGTAACGAACACCATAGCCATTAACGGTATTGCAGTGTGCTTCACGAAGGCACCCATCGGAAATCCAATGAGCCGGTTAACCAGGTAAAGCCGGACACCGAACATCAAAATGTTGGCTATAATTGCCACAATGAACACGCTGTAGGCTGGTGCGCCTCCAGCTATTACCACCCAAGCGGTGAGAAATATCGCTATCTGAATAGTGCCCAGCGTGAGTTCATACGCTTTCATTTTTCCAGGGGCTCTGGCTGCTGCGGTTAACGGCATGCTCACTGACAGAATGAGTGCTTCAATTAGTCCCAGTCGAGAAAAAAGGACGGCGTCAGACGGAACAGTGGTAAGCCAGATGCCGAGGATTGCTTCCATCTCGACCATCATGGGCAGCGCAAACACCCACAGCAGAAAAAAGGTTATTTTCGAACCACCCGTGATCAGCCCGAACATGTTCTCGCGTTCGTTTGCGGCATAGCTTTTTATAATGGGCGGGTACAAGCTTGCATTAAAGTTTCCTGAGAATATGTTTACCTGACTGGCGATCTGCACTGAGAGTGCTCTTGCCGCGACCACTGTCGGGCTGAAGCTTTGATTCAATAAAATGGTTACAGCGTGGGTGCGGGTGATGGTTGAAATCTGCCCAAACACTGTCCAAGCCGTAAAACTGATAATTTCCTGCAGTAGAGTGGAGTCCCAGTAGATTCTTCGGAGCTGGCATTCTTCATATCGGTAAATGCAGATTCCGATATAGAGCAATGCATTGACAAAACTCACACACAGCACCAGCAGGCCGTACAGTTCTAACTTGTCCCATGAGATGTGCTGAAGTAAGAACACCACACCCAGTTTCATGAATGCTTCGACAATCGATATATAGGCGTATAGTTTCATGTCTTCATGAGCCATGATGATGGCCATGAAGGGGGTGGTAACTACGCTCACCAAAAATGTCAACGTTGTATAATGATAAAGAGCGCTTGCAGCTTCAAACCGGCCATCTGGAACGTCCAGTCGTGTATTTACAAACCAGAGACCAATTGTCTGGAGGACAACAAAGGCTATCAGGGCTACTGAGGCGTAGAGAGCTAGATTTACTGAAAATGTCTTTTTGAGTCGCTCATCGTTTTGATCACCCAATGCAAAGGAAAAAAAACGTTGTGTTGCTTGAGCCAGTGAGCCTGGCAAGAACGCACTGAGGGCAACGAGCGCACCAACAGCGCCATAGATGCCGTAATCTTCTACTCCCAGTTCATCCAGAACGATCCTGACAGTGTAGAGGCTAACGAACAAGATCAGGAGCTGACGGACATAGAGCATCAGCGTGTTTTTGGCTATTCGTTCGTTTCGGTCTGAAGTCATGCTTGATCTTGATCGTATCGATTAACTACAGCCATTTATATGCGTCCAAATTTGGAAAAACGACTTTTAAAGCTGGAAACTTACTTTTGGTCGCAAACAGTAAGATTACTCGGAAAGCACTTTTCCGAAGCTGGAAATGAAGCGGATTGAATTTCCAGAGCTGGAAACGAGTCTCACCCAACAATGACTTCGACTGTTTGGAAACATGCTATCCAAAGTTAGTAATTGACCTGATTGAATTTCCAGGGCTGGATACGAATTTCACCGGATAATTTCTGCTATTTTCTGGAAACGGGCTTTACAAGGGTGAAAATCCGAACATCTAACCAATTCGTTACTGAGGGCTTTATAAAACCGATAAGGGCCTCTTATCGAGTCCAGCTTTAATCTTCACTTTCAGCCTGCCCTCTACCTGAGCGGATAAAGGCCAGGATAAATACTGTGAATACCCCAAGCATACCGCCCAGCATTGTGGCTATCACCGCAATCAGCGCTCTTTTCGGCTCACTTTTTTCCTGAGGAACCACGGCTGGATCGACTGTCTCGAACACGTACTCCTGTTGAGCGCTAGCAAGCATGACTGTCCGGGTTTCACTTTCTATGAGCTGGTAAAACACTTGCTGCATGCCGGCAATGTTGGTTTCACTGAGCTTTGCTTCAAGGTAATCAATGCGGGCTTCGGCTTTTTGTACATCCTGCTCTCGCATGTGTTCGTTAATGTCCTGTACCAGCCATTCGGCCCATTGCTTTGCCACTGGGGGTGCCTGGCTTTTAATCCTCAGGCTGACCATGCCGGTGTCTTTGTTTTCCGACAGGCTCAGGTGGTTCTCTTTGAATTTTTTCACCATATCCCAGTCCGTGGGCTTCAGGCTTTCGCCATCGTGATCGATCAGCCATTCCTGAGTTTCTGGGTTATAAACTTCCCGGTCGATGACCCACTTTTCGTTTCTCATGTCCCAGGCTTTGGTCGTCATGAGGGGAACAGTAAGGTTGTGCCGATGGATGAAATCCGTCAGAAAGGCACGCGACTGGAGGACTTCTTTTGCCATGACTGTCTGGTTGGTCCCACCCCCGCCTATGTTGATGCCCGCTAGGCTAGCCAGGCCACCAAGTTGGCCGCCAAGTCCTCGGCTTCCGCCTTCATCTTGCGAAGGAGCCAGGAGTACGTTCGCCTGGTAGATGTTTGGCTTACTGAGGGCGTAGAACACACCGCCTGCGGCGAAGATGATTGTGGTGGCGATGATGATCCACTTGCCGCGCCAGAGGGTGGCGAAGAGTTCGCGGAGGTCGATTTCGTCGTCTGGGTAGTGGGGTGTGGTTGGTTCGGCCACTTATTTTTCCTTGGTTGTGCTTGGGTGCCTTGTGGGGTCTGACCTCGTCGGGTCAGACCCCTGGGCTGGTTTGTTCGGCCACGTTGGTTGTGCCCTGGTTTGGCTTGGGTGGTGGCTGGGTCAGACCCCGTTTGGGGTCAGACCCTCTGGCCCTTTGGCCGTTTACAGATTGCCTACGGCGGCGGCGCCTAGGGCCATTTGGTAGACGATCTGGCTTACGTTGGTCCACAGTTCCAGCTGGTTCAGGCGGTCTACGTCGATTGGGACGATGATGGTGTCGCCCGGCGCCAGTTGCTGGCTGCGGCCGCCGAACCAGCGGCTTTTCTCTGGCAGCATTACGGAACCGTCTGCTTTCACGACGTATACCCTGTCTTCGTCTGCCTGGCGGGTGGGGCCGCCGCTGCGTTCCAGGTAGTCGTCAACCGTCAGCCCTTCGGTGTGAAGGTGGCTGGTTGGGAACTGGACTTCGCCGAATACACTGACAGCCTGGGGTATTTCGGGAATGGTCAGGGTATCGCCATTCTGGAGGCGGATGGGCTGGTAGTCGCTGTCGCTGACCACCGCTTGAAGGTTGATCACCATTCTTCCAACGGGGCGGGCTTCCTGAACATCATCCAACAATTTCTGTACCTGTTCGGTGCGTTCTGCGCTCTGGCCGCCTATGTCGTTGCCCTCTAGTTGAACTCCCAGCAAGTCACCCTGTAGCCGTTCTTCCGCTTCCTGAAGTCGTTGCGCTTCCAGTTGGCGGAGTTTTTCGCGGGTGAATACGGCGCCTTGCGGGAAAGCGTTGCTGGTCAAACCGCCGGCGCGCTCGATGACGTCACGAAGGGTCTCACCATCACGGATGGTGTATTCCCCGGGGTAGCGCACTTCGCCGTCCAGTTCGATGGTTCTGGTACGGGCGAACTCGGGGATGGATTTGATCAGCAGGCGGTCACGGCTTTTCAGGGATACCGATGCGTCGCCGGCCATCACGGCTTGAAGGTCCAGGTTCTGAATGCGGGTTATTCCGGTGCCTTCTTCGTCCACTTCGAAGCTTGCCAGTTCTGCGGTATAGAGTGATGCAGAGTCTTTCAGGCCGCCAGCGACGTAGATGGCATCTGCCACCTGTTTGGATGCGGGCAGCGGGTATTCACCGGGGTAGCGCACGGGGCCGGTTACCTGGATGGTTTGCTGCGGGGCGCCGGGCCTGGCTTGGGATTTCAGGCGTTCCAGCACGGGGGCGAACAGGCTTTCGCGGCTGAAGCGGCTGTAGTCGGGTTCTTGGCCCTCCACGTTCTGAATCTCAGTGCCTCGACGGCGCAGCTCTTCTTCCTGGCTTTCGTTACGGTCTTCGCTTTTCGCGTTCACTTTGCCTTCATCAGCGAAGATCAGTAGCCGGTCTTTTTCCTGCAGGCGTATGTCCTGTGCACCACCGGGATTCGAGACGGCATCCCGCAGACGCAGGTTGATGACGGATACGGTGTCGGTTTCCGGATCGGTCCGAACGATGGCGGCGTAGCGGTGGTCTGCTTCGGGCAGCAGATCACTGTTCAGGGAGGGAATGACGGAGCTAATGCGCATTCCCGGTACCCAGGCAAACCGGCCCGGCCGTGTGGCGGCGCCTGTTACTTCAACGTATTGCCCGGTGATCTCTGAAATGGAGGCTACTTCAATTCGGTCACCGGGTTTCACCGCTGCCTGCTTGCCTTTCTGAGTGGTCAGGTTGGCTTCGGCAATGATGCGCAGGAAGTCATCGTTGTTGCGTTCAATACGCACCAGCTGTGGGTAGGCCTGTGGGGTCAACCCGCCAGCCAGTTTGACCAGTTCCTGCAGGCTGGTGTTGTTTTTAAGCTCGTACAGGGCCGGGCGGTAGACTTCGCCCTCAATACCTACACGGTCACCAACGGGCGGGATGAAGATGACGTCGCCGGGCTGCAGTCGGTTGTCGTTGGAGGTGTCCCCTTTTAATAGCAGGTCGTACAGGTCCAGTTCGCCAATCAGTTCGCCGTTGCGTTTGTGCTGGATCTTACGCAGGGAGCCGGTGCGCTGGATGCCGCCGGACACGTAGAGGGCGTTGGTGATGGTAGACAGGGAACTGACTGTGTAGGAACCGGCGTTTCTGGCCTCACCCAGCACGAATACGCGCATGCTGCGAAGTTCGCCCAGGCTCACGCTGGCCTGTACGCCGATGTACTGTTCGGACACCCGTTTCTTGATCTGCTGCCGGGCCTGGTCAAAGGTCAGGCCTGCGACCGTTTGCGGGCCGGACTGGGGGAAGCTTATGGTTCCGTCCCGGCTGATGGGCAGCTCCAGTTGCTGGTTTTCCTTGCCCCAGAGCTGAACCCGCAACACGTCGCCGGGGCCCAGGGTGTAATCGTTGGGGATGGGGATTTCGGTTACGGGGGCGAAGGTGGTGGGGCTGCCCGCGAACAGGTCATAGCCGAAGGGTTTCAGGCCGCCGTTTTTCCGGTCTTGCTCATCGTCTTTTTCCTGTTGTTCTTGCTGCCCTTGCCGCTGGGCCTGTTGCCGTTCCTGATCCGATACGGCGTCCACGGGTTCAACCACGTCGACATCCCGGGGGCGCTGGTTCTGCATGCCGCCAGAGCCGGTGATGGATTCCAGGTCTATGCCATACTGGCCAGCCAGGGCTTCCTGCTGGGATCGGGGCATGTTCTTGAACTGTTCGATCTGGGACTGGCTGATCGATTGGGCGGCGATGGTAGCTGGCAACGCAAGAGCGGCTGCGAAGAGAAGTTTTTTTAGATTCACTGTTAGTCCTGGGGCATAGAATCTATGAAGACTCAGTTAATTATGAACGGGTCAGTATAAGAGGGTCAGACCCCTTTTGGGGTCAGACCCTGTTTCAAAGAATAAAGTTTTTAGAAGCGGTAACGCCAGGCGGCGCCGACAGACCACTGGTCTCTCTCGCCGCTTAGGAGTTCAATTTTTTTATCGGTGGCCTGGGCGGTCAGGTCCAGCCAGCCGTTCAGGAATTGGGTGCCGTAGCTGGCTTCCAGTATGGCAACGTCCTGATCTTTGGTCGGCAGAAAGGCAAAGACGTCGCTATCTGTAACGGTCGCACCAACGGAGCCGTCCTGGTTCAGGCTGGCTGCGGTCAGGTTCATGCCAAGGTTACTGCCATCGGGAAAGAAGTTGAACACCCCGAACGTTACGGCCTCCGCGTCGCCATCAATGCTGGCGCCCATGCTGCGGCCGTAATGGTGGTAGCCGGTCTGGTACCGAAAGTGTTCATAGGTGATATTAGGCAGCGGGTCGCCCAGCAGATCGTCGGCCAGAGTGTTGGCGTACTCCAGGTACCACTGCTGGTCCTGGGCGAAAAGCGAGCTTGTCCAGTCTGCACCGAAGAGCCAGGACTTGCGGGCGGGAAAGGCTCCGGCTTCATCCTCGCCCATCATCTGGCTATACAGGCCCATGCTCTGGTCGCCCACCGCAAAGCCGTAACGTATATCGATGCTGCCAAGTTGATTGCCGGGGTCATTCTCGGAGCCATCCTGCGAATTATCCCTTCCAGCCAGAATATCCACGATGGTTGAGAAATTTTCCGGCCGGCCTTCGCCGCCAAACATCATGATTCGGGACAGCCCGATATCCAGGCCTCCCAGCGGGCGAAAGCCAAAACGCATACCGATCAGTTTTGTATCTGGCACCACCCGGTTGCTCTCCAACTGCCCCGCGAACAGGCTGAACTGCCAGGGTCCGACCCATTGTAACCACTGCGTTTCAGGGGCGGCGGTTTCGCTGCGATTCAGCCAGACCGAAGGCAGTGGCCGGGCGTTATTCGACAATATCAGGCTGTGTTTCCAGCCCGGGCCCCACCAGCGGTCAATCGCGCCAGCACCGACAACCCAGTTACTGACGGTTGCTGCCAGGTAGCTGCCGTCAAACCGGAGCGTTTCATCGTCTTCGGGATTGAGGGCAACCGAGGGGCTGACGCCAAACGCCCAATATTCGCCCTGCCACTGAAGGTCGGCTTTGAGTTCACCCTGATGATCCGCGTTGGATGCCGAGAATCCCTGAAAAAATAAGGACTCGCTGATTCCAGAAATGGCCGCTTCTGCCCGGAAACCCGGTACCGCGTTTTGTTCCTTTTCGAAACCCAGGTAGGCGTAGGCGCCAGCGACGGATTCGTCGCCTGCCAGTGATGACTGGTCGACGCCACTATGAATGTCTGCCCATGACACCGGCCAGGTGGTGGCTACTCTGTCCAGGTGCCCCCGATCGGCCAGTTTCTGGATGGCGAAACGCGCTCTGCTGTCACCAGGCTCCAGCCAGGGCGCAGCGGTGGCAACCGGGGCAATTGAAAGGACGAAAAGGCACGCTACCGCCCCACCGACCAGGGTCCAGTGTTTTGAGGTCATAGAGTTACATGTTTCAAAGGAGCAAGGCAGGGACGAATAAAACAGCGAAGACGTGCCTGGACTTATTCCCTGTCAGGTTGAGTATGGTGTGTGTCAGATTTGTGAAGATTCTACGGCATCATGGATGTCACGCAAGTGACAAACGGCCTGAGATTGGGCGTTTCGGTTATTTTTGAAGTTAAGTTTTGTGAAAGTGTTTAGGTTGCATTCAGTTTCGGGCGTGGATGCCTGAGACCGGCACGGTCACCCGTTGTTGTTTCTGCATGAAGCTGATCAGCACGATTGCCCGCTCTTCGCCGTCATAAGCCTGGAAAATGGCACTGATGCCCCGGAAAGGCCCATCGTCAAGCTCGACAGCCTGGCCAGGCTTGATACCGCCCTGCTCCGCCACTGTGTGCAGGCCATCCCGGATGTGCTCGATGACCTCATCCTGAATGCTTGCGGGTTTATTGGCGAAGCTGACAACACGCAGAATCCCCCGGGTCGACCGCAACTTGGCCCACATGGGATCGGTCTGCTCCAGGTTGACAAACAGGTAGCCGGGGAACAGGGCTTCAAGCTGTTTAGTGCGCTTACCCGCCTTGATTTTTTCCACGCTGACTTTTGGATAAAAGCAGGTAATACCCTGATTCTGCAAGTGCTCCACAGCGCGATCACCCTGTGCCGGTTTGTGCTGAAGCGCGTACCAGGTCATCTATCACCTTTCGTTCTGGGGTCAGACCCCAATGCATTTGCCAACCCCAAATGGTACATGATTTGGGGTCAGACCCCGTCACATTTCTTCCATCAAAATGCACTGGGGTCTGACCCCGGCTTGAAATCACGGTTATGGTGCGGCAGATTGACCGCTCGAATTTTCACAAGGAGTGTGAGATGCCACGCCGACAAAGGATTTGTCCGGCCGGAATCCCTCAGCATGTGATTCAGAGGGGTAATAACCGGCAGATGTGTTTCCAGGACCCTGCTGACCGGGGCGCCTACTTGGCGTTTCTTTCAAAGTACCGCAAAGAGCACGAGGTAGATATTCATGCCTGGGTGCTGATGGACAATCATACCCATTTGCTGGTCACGCCGCGGAAAGATGATTCCCTGTCCCGCTTTATGAAGGCCCTGGGCCAGCGTTACGCCCAGTACTTCAACTTCAAGTACGAACGAACGGGCACGCTCTGGGAGGGGCGCTTCAAGTCCTGCCTGGTAGATACCGAAAGCTATTTTCTGCAGTGCCAGCGATACATCGAGCTGAACCCCGTCAAGGCCGGCATGGTGGACAATCCGGAGGATTACCGGTGGTCCAGCTACCTTTATCACGCCTACGGATTACGGGCCAAGTGGCACACACCCCATGACTGCTACCTGAACTACCAACCCGATCCGGACCTTCGCCAGGCAAGCTATCGCAGCTTCGTGGCAAGCTCGCCACCGCCCGGCACCGACGATCTGATCTTTTACACCGCCATCAGCGGCAAAGCCCTGGGCACCGAAACCTTCCGCGAAGAAATGAACACCCGATATGGGGTCTGACCCCAGTGCATTTGGCGGGGCGAAATGTCTTGGGGTCTGACCCCAATTATTCGGTATCGATGAGGTTTTTCGCCCAGTCTGGAAGGGCCGATTGGCAGTTGCGCCACTGCCCTGCTTCCCAGACCGCTACCCGCAGGTAAGGCCGGTCAAGGCTGCTGTTATCCACGAGGTGCAGCTCATCTGCCAGCCCTATGCATTGGCGCAGGTTCTCCAGGGTTCTGGGAATGCGAGCCTCGATTTTGGCGGCCGGTACATTATGGCCGCCGGACTTCACGCGGGAGGCGACCCTGGCCTTGTTCAGCGAAGTCAGCTCCAGGTGGAAGTAGAACAGCCGGATTCGGAACCCTGCTGCCTTGGCTGCGCCCACAAAGTCCACTTTGGACGGATGCGAGAACACGGTTTCGAAACAAAAGCTTTGGCGGTCTTCGAGCAGGCGATGACGCTCCTTTTGTGCAATCAACGCGGCCTCATAGCTGTGCTTTTCAGGCGCGTCCGGCCAAAGGCTTCGGGCGATTTTGTCGGCATTGACCAGGGGGATTTTGCGCCGGGCCAGAAACTGCTCATAAAAGGTGGTTTTACCGGCACCATTACCGCCAACCAGCAGCCACAATTCAGGCTGCATGGTCACGGGGGTTCAGTGCCTCGAAGCGCCCGTTGCGGAATTGCCCGATTTCCCGGGTACCGTCCGGATGAATAGCCTGCAGATAGCCGGGCTTATCATCAGCCGCCTGATACACAACCCGCCCCCGGGCAATGGAGCGACTCAGATCGCCGCTTTCCCGGGCCTGGTCCACCTCGGCCCATAAATCCTCACTGGTCAAAGGCTCTGCCACCACGGGCGAAACCGCGATCTGGCGAATTCCCTGCACAATCGCAATCAGGTCCTCGGCGCTTACCTCACCGGCAACCACCCGACCAATCTCGGCCCAGTACTCGATCTGCTTCGGGGTCGAACGCCGGTGAACGGCGCCCTCGGCAGCAGCCTGACGAACCAGTAAATCATCGAGACGAACGGCAGTGGTCATGGTAATCACCTGTCTGGTTGAAACTGTATATTGCAACTTACCACATTCGTTGCGTCTTGCAACAGCCAGTTGGGGTCAGACCCCGATGCATTTTGGCAGGCCAAATGCACCGGGGTCTGACCCCAAAAAAGAGTTAATCGGTGATGCAGTGGGGGATGAAGCGGGAGGTGTCGCGGGTGATGGCGGTGTTGTCTTCGCGGATGCCGATGCCTACGGGCTCCTTCCCCACCACCCAGCTGCCGATCAGGCAGTAGTGGCCGGCAAACTGGGGCGGTGGGCACCAGCTCTGGATGATGGTGGGGATGTTCCCGTAGGGGCCTTCCACCTGCTGCTCTACGCCGACGGGTGTTTCCACGGAGATATTGGCGCCTTCGCGGGAAAACAGGGGTTTGCGAACCCAGCGGTCCAGATCCGGCGCGCGGCCTTTATCACCTTCAAACCAGGCAGGCAGCAGATTGGGGTGCCCTTTGTGGCGCTCCCAAAGCAGAGGCAGTATGCCTTTGTTGGAAAGAATCAGTTTCCAGGGTGGCTCGATAAACTGGGTGCCGCCGGTCGCGATCTGGCCGGAAAACGCCTCCTGCCACATCCATTCCCAGGGGTAGAGCTTGAACAGTTGGTCAATCGGCGCATGGCCCAGCCCTATGAAACGCCCGTCAGGCCCAAGGCCGATGTCATCCATGAACAGGGTTGAGGGCCTCAGGCCCGCCTGTTCGGCGCAGTCTGCAAGGTATTCAATGGTTCCTGCATCTTCAGGGTGGTCGCGGCAGCAGGCCAGATGAAGCGGCTGCCCTGCCCGGCCAATCATTTCCAGGCGTTCAATCAACGCTTCCTGCAGGCGGTTGTACTGGTCGGCGCCCGCCGGCAGTTGGCGCCGCTCGATCTGCTGCTCCAGCCAAAGCCACTGGAAAAAACCGGTTTCATAAAGCGATGTCGGGGTGTCTGCGTTGTATTCATAGAATTTTGCCGGGCCATGGCCATCGTAGGAGAAATCCATACGGCCATAGAGAGAGGGCTCTGCGAACTTCCAGCTGTCGGCGATCAAACCCCAGGCTTTTTCGGGGATGGCCAGCTGGGTCAGCAGTTGCTCGCTTCTGACAACCTCTGCAACCAGGTCAAGACACATGCCATGGAGCGCTTCGGTCGGCGCTTCTATGTCTTCTTCGATCTCACGAAGAGAAAACTGATAGCAGGCGCTTTCATCCCAGTAAGGCTCGCCTTCCAGGGTGTGGAATCTGAACCCGAAGGATTCAGCCTGGGAACACCAGTCAGGGCGGGGGGTCATCTGAATTCGTTTCATGGAGGTTCCTTCTCCGCTGGGGTAATACTGCCCCGAAAAAGCCCGGAGTTTACCGGCATTTCACGGGTCGGGAAAGCGCCTATATCCCCGATTGACCTTTACCCCGGCTTGCTATAAATTCGCGCATCAAACGGACGACGGAGAAGGATACTCCATGGCCACCCAGGACGGGATTCAGCATGATCTGCCCCATCACAACCTGCCCAGGCGAACCCGGCGGCAGAAGCGCACTCAGGCGGCAACTCTGGTACTGATGGGCGCAACCCCCTTTGCAGTGCTGGGCCTTGACCCACTCCACACCAGCGTTCGTGTTTTCCAGGACGTACGGGCCTGCCATTCGGCACTGAGCTCCTCCCTTGCCTATTGCGAAGCCCTTAGCACCGAGGCCGAAAGCCGCCATGCGGATATGGCACCGGAGTACACCTCACTTGCCCAGTGTTCCGCTGACTTCGACCATGTAACCGGTGACCTGGCCTGCGCTGACGGCTGGTGCAGCGCAGACAACCTGTCCACCTGTGAAACCACGGACAACGGCCACTTCCGACCGCCCTTTAAGAGTTTTCTGGTAGACGAATCCGTACTTCGTAGCGCCTATCAGGGGGACTTCCCGGCACCTGAATCCCTGGGTGAAAAACAGCTGCAACCGGTATACGGCATTGCAGACAGCACCCTTCATGACGGCGGAGAAAGCGGCAGTAGTAGCTATTCCCACCACAGCCACATCCCGTTTTTCTGGCACTACGTGGCTGCGAATGGTCAGTACCTGGGCAATCAGACTATGCGCGGTTCAGTGACCATGGCCCGATCCCAACTGGCGTCATCCGGCAACAAGACTTATACCGGCACCACTCAACGCGGTGGCTTTGGTGCCACGGCCCGGAAGACCATGCAGTCGGCAAGGAGCTGAGGAAGATGCGTAACCCAAATCCCTGCCGTGCCGGACTCTGGTTGGTGCTGATCATCGGCAGTCTTTTCGCCACCCCGGTTCTGGCTGAAACCAGAACCCTGGCTCTGGCCGCTGAACTGCAACAGACGCTGACCGAATCTCCGGAAAGCCTGCGCTGGCTGGCGCCCAATCACGACATGGAGTTGACCCACGAAAACATCGGGCTGGAGCCTGAAAACTGCAGCAAACCAGTGCCTGCCATGGTCAGCAGGTCCACTCATCGATTTCTGGTGCGCTGTGAAACCACGCAGATGGAAAAACTGCGCATGGTGGATTTACTCATTGTCACTTCCTGGACGCATGCCGATGATGGCTGGGAAACCGGGCAAATGGTGTCTGTAAACAGGCTGGGGACGCGGTATGGCGGCCTGTCTTTACAGGAAGCCCGCCGGAATGCACTGAAACATCAGGGGCGTGTCCTTTTGCCACTGGACAGGCATGAGGGGTCGCCGTCAGGGCCCTTTGAGGAAGCGTTTATTGTGCTCTCAGAACAACGCATTGAGCAGCTGAACGCGGTTTGGGAAGCCATTCTCACAACCGAAAAACTGCCCCTGGCCCAGCTTCAACACTGGCGGGACCAGAACTGGCCGGATGGGCTGGTGGGTTTACGCAAGGATGGCCAGTTGCTGCTGCAGAAAGGCTCATTAACAGGGGCCGGCGCACTGGTAAAAAGCCTTGAGGAACATGGCAGGCTGCCAGAATTTGCGAAGGGGCTGATTCGCCCCGTGCCCTCAACGCGCTCATGGCAGAGTGCCCGGCCACCCGGCGAGCCCATGTTTATGCTGGAGATGATGTACGCCAACCGCACCGACTATGCACTCGCCATTTCAGACAAGGCACCGGAAAGCCGACAGAACAACACCCAACGGATGAGCGAGGGCATGCCCTTTCATCTGGTGTTCATGCCCATTGAAAGGAATCTTTAAATCATGACGACCACCAACGCTGAGGCTGCAGAAACGCCCGTCGACCCCATCAGTAATCTGAAGCGGCTGCCCCGACCGCAAAAAGACAATCACTATATTCTGGCGGGAAACAGCAGCGCGCTGACCAGTCTGCTGGTTCACTGGTTTCCGGTGGTGGCCGTATTCTGTTACGGCCTTGTGGCGCCCTGGCTGAGCAGCCCATGGGATCAGAACAACCTGGTACTGGTTCTGGGAATATGGCTGGCGATCTGGCTGGCTCTGGCAGGTTTTACGGCGGTGACTGGCACAGGCCGCCATATGTATGCGCTCGACCTGAGCCAGAGGCGGATTACGCACCTGAATTCCGGCGAATCCACATCGCTGGCGCTGGAGCTATACAGTAACGCCGAGGGAGACCGACTGGATCTGAAAACGCCCCTGGATTCCGGCTGGCATTTGCAGACCTACACCCGTGCCGTGGCCGAACTGGAAGAAGACGACATCTCGCGCATTCCGCATTGGCAGTGCGGCTCATTGGCAGACCACATCCAGCGCAAAGCAATGGATGGCTCTCTGCTGGGCCTATTCATCTTCGCCACCCTGTTCTTCGGCATGACCAACCTGATCATGGGCACAATGAGGGTATTCCTGCTGAGCGAAATCTACCTGCTTGTGGCGTGGCTGGTAAGCCAGTCCTTTATCTGGTTTCTGGAACGTCGCGATCGCCAGCTTGAGTGCTGATTCAGGCCGCCTTCTGGTTCCTCATCACAAGGCCCAACATTGAGACCGCCTTGCGGGCATCTGACAGCATATAGCGGGCCGACAACCTGACACCGGTGTACCAATGCGCCGGGCAATCCAGGCCGCTGACTGGCAAGACAAACGCACCGGATAGCTTCCACAGGGTCATTTCATCATTTAACACCTGGTCTTCAAGCGGGTTGCAGACACATTGATCACCCTGCATGCCAAGCACCAGAACCGGGACCTCCTGCCCCTCGCTCCTGAACCGCGCCAGATAGGGAAAACGTTGGTCTTCGGGGTTACACACGAAGCGGGTATCACTGTTATCCGGCAGGGCCGACAGCAGGTTTCTGAGGGGGCCTGCAATGAAACTGAAGCTGCCATCAATCTGACGGGATTCGGCGAACAGGCACCAGGCCAGATGCCGCTTGAACAGGGCTTTCAGGGCTGACGGAAACGGATGAAGACCAGGGTCAGCAGGCAGCGAAAACGGCAAGGCGGCCAGCTCTTCAGGCGCCAGGCTTTCACTATAGAGCGTCAATGGGGTGATGCTGGCGCCAGATGCAGTTTCAACCTCGTCCAGATACTGGATCTCAAACCGGACTGACTTCTCATCATCTGCCTGAACACTGAGTTTGAGCCGCTTGGCAATCGGAAACAGAAATGCCTCCAGCATCGCATGTATCTGCCTGGGCCCTGTCAGGTAGTCTTCAGGCAATAAGGGGCTGGGCGCGGGCCAGGTTCCATCATCGATAACATCCAGCGGTGCGGGAACATCATCAAGACTCGGCTTCGCCCTGCGATCAAACACCGCACGTTCCTGGGCCGTCAGCCCCGAAGCCGGCACGGCGTCGTCCGGTAGTGCTGGAAGATAAGGGTTGGATTGCCAATCCAGCGAATCATCGAAGATCACCCTGGGGGTTCTTTCTTCTGAACTGTCGGACGTGAAGGTCCACCGCTGAACGCAGCCCGGGGCAAGATCCATATTGGCACTCCCTTCCAGAGGGAAGGTTTTAATCTTGCAGTAGGTCGTTTGGCCCTTTTCGTTCTCCAGCAGCGCTGTATAACCGAGCAGCACCAGAGACGAGTGGTGGAAGAGTATGCTTTCGCCCGTCAGTGCCAGGGTAGCGCCGTCGGAGTAAGCCAGGCGCGCCAGCTCTGAAAGCGGCACTTTTCTGACGAAGGTTTTCACGTCAGGGTCGGCTTTCACAGAATCAATGAGATGCTGCTCTTTGTCCTCATCCAGAACCATAACGATGGCCAGGTAACTTCCAAGGAATACGGAAATCGGGCGCTCGACGCCGTCCTGATCCTGGCCAAAAAGGGCCAGAAACGGCTGGTCAGCCCAGACGTTCAGCAGCTCTTTTTTATCGTTCTGCTCCAGTGCCTTGCGAAGCCTTGCAGGGTCCGGCTTTGTCATCACACGCCCTGCTCGGCCATGGCCCTGTCAATCGTGGGCACAAAGATCAGATTCAGGTCGCCATCGGCTTCGATCTCACCTTGAATTACGCCTTCCAGCGACGAGTTACCCTCATCGTCAATCAGGGTGAAGTTATCGGCGATAAAGGTATCGATTTCCTGAAGAACCGGCGGCACGATGTGGCCAGCGATAAACATGCACATCACACCAAGCGATAGAATGATGCCGGGATTCAGCAGCAGAATTTCCCAGAGTGACGGGCCATCCCAGCCAACCCGGATAGAACTGGGCCCAGCGATAAAAATCAGGCCACCGATGATGGCGATGACAATGCCGGCCACATTAAAAAACTCACCGGTTTTCTGGCGGGATTTCAGTTTTTCTATTAGGGGGAAATTTTCAATACGGTAAGGCAGGTCAACAATCGTCAGTTGACGTTTTGCAGGGGATTCCATTCCATTGCTCCTGATAATCCAGTGATGTCTTCTGTCCATGAAGACGGCATAGTTTAGCGATACGGAGGTTGGTGTCAACTTGTGCGACTGCGGCTTTAATCCTTCATAAGACTGGCCGCTTCGGGCTCATCCGCCCTCACTCGAAGAAAGCTGGCGAACCTTGGCAAGCCTGTTGAAGTGAAACCGTAGTGTTTATAGGTAACCACCGCACCAACCGGCGGTGGAGCTTTGCGCTCAGCGTCACTGAAGCCGGTTCCAATATTGAATTGTCGCCCGTCTGGCCGCTCCACGCGAATGGATCCGAGCATGCCCGCAAACTTGCCCTCGCCCGGCAGGTGCGCGACGACGACGGCTTCGTCGTCCTGGTACTTTTTCACTTTTAGCAGATCGTCGGAACGGCCAGCGTGCGGCAGGCTGTCTCCACGCCTGAGCATTAAACCCTCACCGCCCTGCTCCACAATCTGATCAAGCGCCGCCATCAGCGTTTCGTGCTGTTCGGCTGGCTTTTGCGCCACCATTGCCAGATAGGGAGACGGCGACGGCACCAGCAGCTGCTTCATGGCTGCAACGCGATCTGCAAAAGGCTGATCAACACCCGGCAAATCGAACACCATGAACCGAATCTGCCGCCAACTCTCATCAACCGGATCCTGACGCCGAACCGCACCGGAAAGCTCCGCAAACCGGCCACGCCCCATCCAGAGTTCACCGTCCATCCTGGTATCCGGGAAATCTTCCGTGAACCATTCCGGCGCACGATAGATATTGCCACCCCGGGACCAGAACTGCTCCCCATCCCAATAAGCGCGAACGCCGTCCAGCTTTTCGCTGACGTAGTAGTTTTCGAGGTTGACGCCTTTTTCGTATACGCCCGCGAGGGCAAGCGCCGGGGGTTCCGAATGAGCAACTGCGGAGAAAACCCAGCCAGCAAAAACCGCTAGCGATAAAACAAAACAACGCATAACAGATAATCCTTTATCCTGGGGGCAGACCCGATCAGGCATTGGCCAGCTTTCGCTCTACCTCCGACAGCCGGTGCTTCATCGCGTCATCAATCTCTTCTGGTTTGATACGTGAAATGATGTTTCGAAGAACGCGGATCTCGTTTTCATCGATCACACCATCCCGCTCAGCAATACGGACAAGCTCCCCCAACTCCTTTTCATCGAGCTTTCCGTCGTCGGTAAAGCACTGAATGGACCGGAAGGACAGTTCGAGGTAATCGCGGTTTTCTGACATCACTATTTCCTTTTGTTGAGATGAAACTCAGGCGCGGAAACGGCCCTTGGCCTGCTTCTTTTGCCTCTTTTCCTTGGGCGCCTCTTGCCACTTGGAAAGCGGCCCCACGCGGGTGAATCGCAGGCCGCCCTCGTAAGCTCGGATGAGCTGTTCGTTGATGGCCCGGAGTTCTTCAGACGGTTTGGCCCACTGTGCTTCTGGCAATGGTTCCGACGAGGCCTTCAATTCCTCAGGCAGCCCGCGCAGTGCCAGGGTCTTGATACGGCGCTCGGTGATGATGTGAGCCAGCGTGTCATCGTTCCTTGGGTCTGGACAAGCCTCGGGCCCGTCTTCCATGAACCGGCGAATGCACTCCCACTGGGCCAGGCCTGCGGTCTCATGACCCACGTTGATTTTCGCCGCTGCAAGTGCTGATTCCGGGTCATCAGGCTTGGGTATAGCCAGAGTGAGGAAGGTATTGGTAGTCATCAAACTGGGGCCGATGTTCTGCTGGGTTTCGATGTACGCGACGAGTTTTTCCCAGGGGTGAATTTCGTAGATGAGGCGGGGGGCGTGTTTTTTCTTTAGGCGCAGTGCGATGAAGAGATAAAGAGCAATCACCGTAATTTCAACACCGAGAACAACCAATCCCCAAAACACCAACATGTCGCGATATTGATCAGATGAATTGCCTTGGGTCACGGCGGAGGAAAGATAAACAATTGTGAGTATCAGCAAAATATACGCAATCAAGCCTGCATTTGTGTTCCAAAATGGTAACTTGAGCTTCTCACCGTCCGTCCAGCGAGGAACTGCGACCTCCCGGCGTTGTCGGTTTAACCGAATCGGTGGACTTTCCTTAAGCGCATTATTGCTGACGAAATACAGATAGAGTCCCCAAGGTAATGAAACCATGAGGTTTCCTACAAATATGTAGAGAGGGGAACCCCAATCCCAGTTTCCGTTTGAGTCAGGGCCTAGCGCTAACATTAGTCCAAACCCTAAAAATCCTGTAGACAGGATGCTCAAGCTCAGAAACATCAACGCAAATTCGGCACTGAATAAAAGGTTACCACCCTGTAGATCCAACCACCCCTCGGTTTTCCGCCGGATCCAGGAGTTAGCATCCACTGCCCGCTCTCCGGTTGCCACGGGTGCCGGGCTTAATGCCAATATCTGGCCGTCCTGAGTGGTGCGACGAGCGCCGGGCGGTAATACCGGAATGGCATCGGAGCGATAAGCAGGGACTTCACCAGATTCGTGATCGCCTTCCGGCGGACTCATTGTCGTCATAAAAATGTCTGGTACCCGACCGCTGGGATGTATGAGCCGTCATTAAGGTTGGGCACGCTCTGGGCCATGCGGTCTTTAAGGGTCTTCCAAGGGAAGTTTCGGATCTTTTCCATATGCGCCGGGTAGCCCTCCTTTTCCCACCACTCGATATCCATCGTTGCCCAGTAATCCGCTGGGCGGCCGCGCTTACCGGCAGCGTCGTATTCGGCCGTGGTCGGATCCAGGTGGCGATAAGGTTCCAAGGTAGGCACATCGGGTAAGGGCTGGCTGACATCCATGTAGCGTTGAAGCTCATCCCAGTGGGCGTAGAGTTCGGTGGTGGTGAGGTGGCCGGTTGAGGCCACAACCGTACTCCACCCCGTGTACCGGTGGTAGAGCTCCAGCTTATGGGTCACCGGCCCCTTGGGGCTGACATGAAACGAGATGTAGGGGTCAAACTCAACGAACGGCGCTTCAAAGGTTTCTTCTTTCCAGGTTCGAAATTTTACGATGCCGGTAGTGCGGAAGAAGCCGCAGCCTCGGTCTTTGGTGAGGAGATGTCCATAACGCCCTACTAACCAGGTAAGAGGGTAGCGGCAAAATAAGTGGAGACCAAAGACAATCGCCACCAAGTAAGTTCCATTGAACGTTCCAAATTTTATATGGGATGCAATATCCGCCAAAAGCGCACATGCTAAAAACAACTTCAGCATTCCATAATCCGCAAAAGCGCCTGGAATGGCCAACAACAATCTCCAGCGCATCTTCATGAGGTCCTTTGGCTTTTGATGATGGGTCCAGGCACCCCCCGCCATGTATCGCTTTCCGGACGCTAGCCTTTCCTGATAGTTGCTGAGGTAATTCGGACGGACGTGAATATCCAGGTAGGCATAGTCCCCCCAGGGCAGCCGTTCCAGATAGTCGGTACCACCGACAGCTCGGGTAAAACCATCCCGGGTTTCCAGCGCCTGCTGCTGCGGGATCGCGTCACGGCAATACGCTCCGGGGGCGTATGTCGATGCCTTAAGACGGCCTGTATGCGGATCGGTTGAGGACATTATCGATCTCAATTTCCAGATTGGTGAATTCTTGAGTAATTTCGCGAGGTTTTGCTTCTTTTTTGGTGCGATTCCAAACAGATACCTCGTAGGTCAACTTAAGGCTTTTAATCCAGTAGCGGGTGTAAACAGACTCGAGACTTCCTTCCGCTGGCAGCATTGGCGTTCTGAACTGCGACTCACTGATCACGAAACAGGCGGTTTGCTCGCCGTCAAAACTGTGATCAATGGGCTGAATGAGCCCTTTTTGGATGGCGGACTCGCTCTGCTTCCGGTCATGCGTCAGCGTGATGTTTCCAGTCTCGTGAGCCACCCGAACCCTGCCCCCAGGATCACGGCTGGGGCGGTCAAGGCTTCGCTCGTACGCCAATGTCCATTCCATGTTGAGTGGTTCACCCGTCACCGTGAATGCCGGAGTGCTGAATACAAATAAAGACTCCGCATTTCCTTCCCACATTTGCATACCCGTTTTCTGAAGCGCCGCAGATAGTTCATTGCCTGTTATGCGGATCAGTGAAATGGGCATCATTGCTCGGATCAGGCCCAGGTATGCCGCATCGTCTTTTTTCAGTTCCTCATTCTGTTCGTCCAGATCCCCCGAAAAAGGCCCTGCCCGCAGCCACTTACTCACTTCATCGTCTTTGACCTTGGAATACAGCCATTCGCCTGTACCGTATAGACAGAACCCCAGTAACGTTACCCAGCCCGCAGTGACTCTGCCGCCCCAGGCGAGAGTTCCTCGGACCCATTTTGAAGCGAAGCCCGAACCTGCTAACCGACTATCAATTGCCTGGACTAAAGCCTGGACGCCCGAACGCTGCAGGAACTTCTTGCCTGTAGGGGTCAAATAACGACCCGCGATGATGTCCGAGTTGGCCATAACGCCCAAGCCTGCGGCTTTAGTTAAATCCGTGCCGGCCAATTTCATGCGACCGTCTAATCCATGAGCTATTGCATCCCATGTAAATATGGCGGCTGTCATATTACCGGCTATCCAGCCGGCAGCCCCCAATTTGCTACGGACAACGTCTTCAGCTTCTTCGGCTGAGGAATTAATACCGTTCGAAAGTTCCGAGAACCATTGTGCGTTCTTGCTCAATCTACCGACCAAGTTGTCCAGTCCTTCAGATCGATTCGGAAGAGACGAAACAAAGAAGCCAGTGCTCACAGCCAAATCCAAACCTGCGCTGGCCAAACCTACCCCGTATCGGTAGGTCTCACCGGAATACCTGAAAGCACTCCATAAATTCCACAAATCCAACATAACCAGCAGGCCGGGCACTCCCATTGGGCTAACAACTCGTCCATACAGCCAGCTCTGGACGGGTCTTTGTTTGGCCGCCGCCTCAAAGCCCTCCACTTCAGCCAACTTCAGCGCTGTTGCCATGGCTGCGCCTGAGGTCAGAGTGTTCCCGGCATCGTCTACAACGCTGAGAAATACGAATTTCTTTCCATCCTCGCCCTGCAGTTCTAATGTGGTCTTCCCAGGGATGGCAGCCTCAACGAAGCCCTCAAAGGCCCCGATTACCTGACTGGCTTTAAATTCGAGGACAGCACCCTGCTTTTCCAGCTGTTCTTGAAAACCACCAAGCCACCACTGGCTTATTTCACTGAACGGTGTAGAAAAAGCATGTGCCCCGAAGCGGGTATCGTGAGCATGCTCTTCGGCGACAAGCTCGCCTGTTTCGGCCATGTGGCCACTGACACTGCGCAGGAAATTGCCTTCTAACGTCCTCAATTCATGCTTACGGTCCTTAAGCGCCGCAACCATTTTCTGAAGCTTTGCGCCCGTTGCATCGCCGGGCAAAGTGTCATCCAGCGCATTAAGAGGAAGCAGCTGCGCGGTCAATGGGTGAGCCCCCAGTAGCAGGGCTTCATTCAGCTCTTCAGCGCCAAAAGCACTCATTCTGCCCGCCTGTTGCGGCAGGACCAACGGATCCATCCGCCCCACCGTCACGCTCAATGCAGCGAGCAGAGGCCCGGTCTGGACATAGCCGGCGATATCATCACCTGCTTCCAGGTTGAAGAGGTCGCGTAGCACCTCGGTCAGGTTTTCGGGTCTTCGGGTATCATCGAGCAGTCGAACCAGCGCCCCTTGCGCCTCCACCAGAAAGTGCCTTAAGGCTTTTCGTTCAACCTCATACAAGGTTCGCAGCAACAGGCCGTCTTCACTGTCATCCAATCGGGTATCAAACCAACTTCCTTCGATATACAGAGGATTCGGACTGCCATCTGGCAGAGTTTCTCGGCGGAAGTTGTTATGGAACAGTTCGGCAGTATTGCCATGGGCGCGCGCGCTGATGTTATTTACCAGCTCAAACATTAATATAAGAGCCTGGTTGATATGGTTCGCGAGTTGTCTGGCGGCAAATAGGGGGTCACGGAGGGTCAGTGTTAACAGGCACCTGTCCCGTAGGCCTCTGAATACGTCCGTGCCAGGCCTTACCTCCGGTAATGCTTTGCCGACCAAATGCTGATGACGCCAACGTGGCAGTATTGTCTGCGGATAGATCCCCATATCCGCATCAACCACCGAGTCACCCGATTCAATGGCATCTCGCTGTGCAACAACTTCGTTCTGGATTTTTCGGGTTTCGCCGCCATCAACATCACGCAGCCATTGATTAAGCATAAATATGTCGCGCTCAAGCGGGTTATCGCGGGCACGCATGGGCTCAAGTTCGTCAACCAGATGCCAGTCGGGAAACATGGTACCCGGTATTCGGTTCAGGAATCCTTTCACTGCACCTGCGTTCCTGCACCGACTGGCGCGAAGGACACTGTTGGATTGCAGCGCTTCGATGTGCTGCCAGGACCATTGAGTATCGCTGAATGCGAGTTCCACATCATTGTATACGTCTTGGCCCAGCAATTTGGCGGGTATGTGCAACGTATCGGCGTCCGGCCCAACAGGAAGTCTTTGGCTTCTGTTTTTTTCAGGCCCCTGCCGGCATTTGCCGAGGTTTGTATCCCGCATCAATGGCGCCGAATCTTCGGCGGTTGTGACGGAGAGTTCTCGCCATAACTGGCCACGAAAGAAGACGTAGATCCATCCAGTCCGCAATGGTGCTGCAATACTCTCCCGATAACCGGTTAGTGGCCGTGGATAGCTTAATTCACCCACATCACAAAACAGTGTGGGATGCACTGCCACCATGAGGCTATTCTGATAATTCCTTTGTGGTGGCAAAAGCGCTTCAGGTGCGATCACCTTCCGCTCTAGCAAAGGTACAACGACTGTTTCATCGCCATGCAGCTCTAGAACCAGAGACCGCTCTTCAGGTGCATCAGCAGGGCCGGCCAAAATGGGGCCCATTCGTCCACGGTTTACTGGACAAGGTTCCAATGGCTCAAAGGAGGGTTGTTCCGCTTCGTGGTTCTGTAAACAATAGTTATGTCCATCGAGCGATTGCTCACCCGCCAACTCAAGCCAAAACCTGCGAGAGGGTTTGCAGGAGGGTTGCTTAACGCCTGACATTAACAAAATCCTTTTCAATTTGTTCGTGAAAATCCGGCTCCACGCTTTTCAACAAGGTTTCCAGCTCGTGATCCGACGAAGGGCATGAATGGCCAGCGGACCATAATTCGCGAATCATCAATGGGAGTCGTTGTGAGGCTTTAAGTTCAGCGGCAACTACCAAGCATCGGGGCCAACCGCTCACCCATGTGAGTAGTCGCTCAAAAGACTGGGACTGGTTCGCCCGCAAACCCTTTGCTTCATGAACCAAACCTCTTGCGCTCGACCAATGAACCCGATTCTTGTTATTTATCGACCAGATCAGGACCCCTCCATTACTTACCAGCCCACCAATCTCTTCGGGCAAACAGGCATTCAGAACTTCCAAAAATCTGCTGTCGTACGGCCGCAAAAAACATGGTCCGTATGTTTCGAAACGAACCATCAAACTGTTTCTTATGCCCGTTAACGCGTGTTCTTTCTCCTGCCGCAGTGCCAGCAAGACCAGCGCTTCATCTGATCCCCAGGTAGATACGGCTTGTTGGGCCAGTACGCTATTAAAATCTGTCCTGACAACTAGCGGACCCGCCTCCTTGTGCTCTTCAAAAGGCGTTTCGCTGAATAACCAGAACCAATCCGGCTGTTGATCAAGACTATAAATAGTTCTCAAAACTTCCGTGTTGTCGTATCTTGAGGCGTCAACGATCATTAAACAGCTGTCCTGCAAAGAGACGCCAGACTGATTGAGCGCTTCCTCAAAGTCGATCCACGACTCTGACTTATTGAGTGCAGGGGCAGTCGATAACATCACAGGATCCATCGCGTTTTTTATGACAAAGCTGCTGAGCGGGTGTCCTTTCAGACGCAGCGATCAGAAGCGCCTCGGCAGTGATCGGCGCCGGGCCTGAATCCGATCGCTGATCAACGCCCTCAAACGGTTCGGACTCAGATGCACCAACGTCTTTCTTGACCAACCCAGGCATCTCCGCCATCTGCACCTTCTGCCCGCTCCCCTTACCCGGCGAACCACCCGCATTCAACTTGATAGCCGCCCCACCCATAGCGACACCACTGGGATCAATCTTCACGAAACTACCGCCGGCTTTCAGGGTGATTTCCGCACCGGCTTCGATGACGGCTTTCTGGCCTGCCTTGATGTGCAGTTCGGTACCAGAGTCACTGAGCCAGGCGGTACCTGCTTTCAGGTGAAGGGTGCCGGTGACGTTGAAGCTCTGGTCTTTGCCTGTCTGTTCCCGCTTTTCGCCATCCACCGTGCTGTGCTGGTTGCCTTTGATGTGGCTGAAGTCGTTGTTCTCCACCGTGCGGTGGCTGTCGTTTTTGATGACTTCGGTGCGGTTGTTCTCGGTCAGCAGGTCCAGGTCTTTCTGGGCGTGGACGTAGATCTGTTGTTTGTCGGCTTCGTCTTCGAATCTCAGTTCGTTACTGCCCTCGCCCTTGTGGGTCTGGGTTTTTAAGGTGGTACGGGTTTTGTGTTCCGGCAGCGCGTAGGGTGGTGTGTTGGTGGCGTGATAGGTTCTGCCCGTGATGATCGGCTGATCCGGGTCGCCGTCCAGGAAGGACACGATGACTTCGTGGCCGATTCTGGGTAGAGCCATGAATCCATACTGGCCGCCGGCCCAGCCCTGACTAACTCTTAGCCAGGCGCTGGAGTGTTCATCATTTTTGGAGTATCTGTCCCAAGGGAATCTTACTTTGACTCTTCCATGTTCATCGCAGTGAATCTCTTCCCCGTCCGGGCCGGTGACGATGGCGATCTGGGGGCCGTCCATGAGTGGGCGATTGATGGTGTTAGGGTTTGGCCGCCAAGTTCGGTCAGCGGGGATGGCCTGGAAGTCGTTGTGATAGGTGGTGGGGCCACTGCCCCCCTCTTCTTCCAGAGCCTGGGGCTGTTCGCCTTTGTGGGTAATGCTGGTGAACAGCCATTCCCGGTTCAGGGTGTCGTTGTCGTGTTCGGTGAGTTCGGTCTTGGCGCCGGGGGTGAAATCCGGGCGGTTGCTTTTGCCTTTGGCGGTGCTGGCGTCGTTTCGTAATCCTTCCAGCCGGGATTCGGTAAAGGGCTGACCGCTGGCGTCGGCTTTGAATCGGCCGGGGTAGTCGTAGTGCTGATAGTCTTCCCGCTGGGCGTCCAACTTATCGGCCTGGTGTTCGTGCATCAGGGCGTAGGCGGGGTTCTTGAAGGTGTAGTCCTTCATGGCCACGGAGGCGGCTCTGACCCGTTCCTGATAGCTGAAACGGAAGATGGCGGGTTGCTGGGTGCTGCCGCCGGCTTTGGCGTTGTATTCAGAGGCCGGAAGCCTTGGGGCATCGCCGTGGTGGTCGGCGATGATCAGCTGGGGTTGTTCTTCGCCGTTGACGTCGCCGTGGCTGTATCGGTAGTGCCAGCCTTCTTCACAAGCCAATCTTTCCAGAAACGAGAGATCGCTTTCCCGATGCTGGACGCAGTATTCCCGCTCTTCGGGAACCCGTTTCAGATCGAAGGTGGTGTCGATGATGCCCCGCTCTTCCAGCAGGGTTTTGACAATGGCGTCGGTGGTCTGGGTCTGGAAAATGCGGCTGTTGTGCATCAGTCCTAAACGCCACAGCGGCGGCTGGATAATGACTTCATAGCGGGTACGGCGGTGGCCGGTGTCGCCCCGGGCGAATTCGTTGACCACGCCGGTGAAGCGGCGCAAAGGTTCGCCGTGCTGCCAGACCACCAGGTCAACCGGTTGTTCCAGTACGTCAGACGCAGAAATGTCGGAAAAGGTACTGGCCAGGTCCAGCCGGCCATGAAACAGTCTCGACAGGCTTTCGGTCAGCTCGAAGCCGACGACGCTGAAAAAATCCCGGGGGAGTCCGCCAATGGTGGCGGTGAACTGCAGTCCACTTGCCTGGGGCATGTCTTCGGTCCTTGAAGATCCAGATGGCTTTTATGTGCGCGCCCTTCCTGAGCAATGCAAAGTATAACGACCTTAAGGGGATATGTAACCCCAAGGCACAGAGACATGGATCACGCCTTGCTGCGTTTATCCCTGAACCCTTCGACGATACCAGGCGCCCGAGGCCACGAAAAAGGGATTCAGAACATCCTGTTTTCCATATTTAAGTGGCGCTCCGTCAAGGGTTTCAACCTTGCCACCCGCGGCCGACAGAACCGCATGTGCGGCGCCCGTATCCCACTCACAGGTCGGCCCCAACCTGGGGTAGATATCCGCATGGCCTTCTGCGATTCGACAGAACTTGAGCGAACTGCCTGCCTGAACGAGTTCCCGGGATTCGAATTTGGCGATGAAAGCCTTGGTGTCATCATTGAGGTGATTCTTGCTGGCGACCACACGTACCGTGTCGCCCGGCTCAGCGACTGTGATCCTCTGGATATTACCGTCCGAGTCACGCTTGAATGCGCCCTCGCCCTTTGAACCCCAGTAGGCCTCTTTCAATGCGGGTGCAGTGACGACGCCGAGCACCGGCTCGCCAGCTTCGATCAAAGCAATGTTAACGGTGAATTCACCTGTGCGTTGGGTGAAGTCCTTGGTGCCGTCGATCGGGTCGATTAACCAGAAGCGCTGCCATTTACTGCGTTCTTCCCACGGAATATCGGAGCCTTCTTCTGATAAAACAGGGATATCCGGCGTGAGCTCTTTGAGGCCGTCGACGATAATTTGATGGCTGGCGAGGTCTGCGGCGGTAATGGGGGATTCGTCTGATTTGTAGTTGACTTTGAAGTCGGTGGTGTAGATTTTTAGGACTTTCTTACTGGCGGAGTCGGCAAGTTTTAAGATTTTGGGAACTAGCGAAGGCAATTCCATGAGCAAATCCAATAGTTAGTTGAGCGAACGAGATCTTTAACGCTAAAACGAAGTTCGTAAAGAATACTTCACAGATCAACGCTCCTAGACCTGATCGTTCTATGACCAATGCGAAAAAAATCCACTGCCGAGTTCAAGAGGCCATATCTCAAAGCAATCTCTGGCTCAAAGTGCGACAGCCGCACGACGGTATAAGGATATAATATCACTAATTAATTATCCACAGCGACCAACCAATCATACCCACGACCACAATAGACGCGGGTATCATATTTATTAGATGTAAATATAAAGGCGCCTTAAATACTTTTTTATACATATAATAGTATGCTTGAACAAAATTGATATGAAACGCTCCCACTAAACACCAGCATAGTATTTCAATGTTTCGATAAAGGATACCTATTACAATAGCGCCAACCGTAAACACCGCAGAGAATGCACCGCTCAAAAACAGTGTGCGTGCGCTGTTCATCGCTTGAAAAAAACTTCCACAAGTTGACAGTACCACTTGAGCCGGAATCGCTATTGCAAGTATCTGAATTATTGGAATAACTCCTAACCATTGATTCCCGAGAATAATCAATACAAGCCAATCCGCGAGCGCAAACATGGCCAACCCCGCAACAGCACCTACAAGCGACAACTTGAATGTAAAGTCACGATGTATTGACTCTACTTGGACCGGATCGCCAGAGTATTTTCGGATAACCGGCTGTACCGCTGGTGTCATGGCAGAGGTTAAAAGCATTAACGGGTATCTCATTAATTGGTATGATTTATCATATGCTCCAAGCAGCTCCGCTCCCAGATATTTTCCAATCAAAATATTGTCGAGATTACGTGAAAAATAATTTATGAAATTGAAGCCAAACTGGTATCCACAAAACCCCAACAATGGCTTGATGGCCGAGAACTTCCTTCCCGGCATTGGGCTGCCGAATTCTGTATTAATCGAAAAATACCAGCTTATAAAAAAACGGGCTACAGCGTTTACGGTAGCCTTGGCTGCCAGAGCGTGCAGCGGATCAACCAACTGTACCAACCCAATTGTAAAGCTCGTACTGATTATTTCCGCCGCTATGCCGACATTTGCAATACGAAAGAAGGCTTGTTCACGCAGTAAAAACGCTGTGGGAATAATGCTGCCAGCAAAGAAAAGCAGGCTAACTGCAATATAAGGCACAACTTTATCAACACGGGGCATTTCGTAAAATGCCACAAAAATTGGACCAAGAAGTAAAAATAATAATGCTAATACAAATCCAATAAATAATGTTAATCCAAAGAGGCCGTCCCGATCAGCAGACTCCAATCGATTAATATTTATTATCGCAGGCCCAAGGCCTGCTTCAGCCATTAGTTGGAAGAAGGTGAAAAAAACCATTATGGCTGCAACAGTACCAAAAATGTCTGGCGTGAAAATTCTTGCCAAAATCATCATAGAAAACAAGCTAACAAGATACGATGCATAGCGTCCGAGCATGCTCTTGAAAATTGCTTTATATAGTGGCCTAGTTTTCACTAGAGACTGTAACGGTCGCGCGATTGATTAAAAACCTTCCTGATCACTGAACTGTAGATTCGAGGATATAGAAAAATTAAACGGAACTTTAGCTCGAAATCGATTTCGCTAGAACTGACTATACCTATAAATGCCTTTGCTGTATTAATTGGATTCTTACCGATTCCAAGTCGCCAAGGTTGTGCTTGAGCAAAAGCTAAGCTTGCCGCAAGCCTTTTAGGCTTATCATTTGGGAAAGCAATCTCATAATTTTTGAAAACATCACTTATAAGACCTGACGAATTATAACTCCAATCTTTAATATTCCCCTGACTCACTAATACCTGATACTTTGGTGCGTAAAATGTAAAACCTCGCAACATACAGTCTGTCAAAAAGAAAATAAACGGATATATGTTGTGATGCTTTGGATTTTTTATGTACTTATCATACAAAGAACTTCTCGCGACAACCAAACCACTCAACTGATGACCAAATCTTGAAAGCTCACAAACAGTCTTGAATCCAGGCTCATATTTTTTGACAGCGAAGGTTGCAGCCCTTTTTGGTACTATTTTTCCATCCATTAAAATATTGGAAAATCCAGGTATTACACAGAGTGCTTTTTCAGTTTTTATCACATTCAACACAAAGCTCAAGTATCCAGCCGGGATAAAATCGTCATCTCCAAGATACATTACGTAGTCGGCTTTTGATTTACTGAGCAAATATATGCAATTTTTTTCACCACCTATATTTTCTTCTTGAACATAGAATTCCAATTGGTAGTCAATGGATTTTTCGAACTCTCTCATGCGCTCCACGGTGTCGTCACAAGATGCATTATCAGATACTATAACTTTTATATATTTTTCCAATCCCTCATCTTGTATGAGATTATTCAAATGCCTCAAATTCTTTATTAGGAAGCTTGATCTATTGTAGGTGGGCAACAAAATATCGATCATAGGTTTAATCTTTTATCAAATATTTCACTTTTAATTGCAGCTATTTGGGCCCGATTCCGCCTAGGATATTGAGTGCGTTTTGGCTACCTACACTTCCGCAAACTTCGCGATTCAAAGCTTCAACAATAATCCGCCCCGTGAGGCCTGAGTGGCATGAAGCTGCTTCCAACAACCACGAACCAAACCCACAGTCATACAAGTGGTCTTCTATGGTATTCACCGCAGAACAATCAGCTATCTGCTCATTCTGCATGGGTTTGGCGGCCATCCCCCATAGCGGCAATGAGTTCACTGAAAAATCCGGGTCCGTTGAAGCCTGCCAACGATCCATCGCAATGGCTAGAGTCGCCCCGGTGCTTAGAAGCACATTACGACCAGATTCCAATGCTCCAGCAACATGAAGCCATTTCCCTGGCACGACGTCGGGCACCTTTTCGTGAAACGACCTTTCACCTGCTTTGCCCAGGCGAAGATACGAAGGCTGTGGGTTTTCAATTAAATAGCGCAGGCATGCCCGCACTTCAAGAGGATCGCCCGGAGCTGCAATCAACATATTGGGCAAACACCTAAACAGCCCGTAATCCTGAATCGCGTGGTGTGAGTATCCCAGAGCCCCGTAGGCCAACCCGCCACCGACCGCGACAACAGTTACCGATAAATTGTGATAATCCACATCATTTCGGATTTGTTCTGCACAGCGAAAGCTGGGGAAGTTCGCAATGGAGTAGGTGAAAACATGATACCCCTCCGAGGCCATTCCGGCGGCCAGTCCGGTCATGTTCTGTTCGGCGACTCCCGCATTAATAAATCGATCGGGAAACTCCTCTGCAAATGGTTCAACAACGCCGTAACCGAGGTCGCCTACAACGAGTGCGATTTGCGGATTAATTCGGGCTAGCTGTATAAGCTCATCAATAAAGGCATCACGCATTAGCTAATTCCTTTAAAGCTTGTCCTAACTGCTCATCGCTAGGCGGTCGGTAGTGCCAAAGCACGCTGTTCTCCATAAAACTGACACCTTTGCCTTTAATGGTGTGAGCGATAATAATCTTTGGCACCCCTTTTGGGCTCTCGGCGTCAAACGCCGTAACGAGCTGGAAATGATCATGGCCATCAACCTCTGACACTTGCCAACCAAAAGCAGAAAATTTGTCAGTCAGAGGCTCGAGGGCTAAGGTGTCGTGAACGCTACTAAGGCTCTGAATCTTATTGTAGTCGATGATTGCGACAAGATTATCCAGCTTATGATGAGCGGCAAACATCAAAGCTTCCCAATTCGAGCCCTCGTCCAGTTCACCGTCACTCAGCAAAACATAAGTTTTCCAAGCCATACCCTTCCTTTTCGCGGCTAATGCCTTGCCCACGCCAAATGGAAGCCCATGGCCGAGAGACCCTGTTGAAAACTCCACACCTGGTACTTTGTGGCTGATGTGATTCATCATCGGCGACCAATCGTCTCCGTAGGTTAGAAGCTCTTCTTTGCAAATGTAACCTAACTCTGCCAGGACGGAATAAACCGCAACACAAGCATGACCTTTACTCAGCAAAAACCGGTCTCTTTCATCCCACTGTGGCGTCGATGGGTCAACCCGCATCACTTCACCATATAAAACTGCAATAATATCACTGATTGATAAAGCACTACCGATGTGGGATGCCCGTGCTTTATTCACCATCTTAAGTGATTGGATACGAATTCTTCGGGCAAGCTCAATAGTGTCAATTTTCATGAAAGTTTTCTACAAACTGAATTTGTTTGGAATGCTTTTCTTTATGAAGGAATATATAATTTGTTTCTGACGTTTTATCAGAAATTTTTCCTAGAATTCTACATCCGGATCCAGATATGGCGAAGCAGCTATACCCAAGATTATCAAAATAATCCAAAAGGTCATTTGGGTGATAGGAAAATGATTTAGACCATTTTCGTAATAACTCTGTAAAAATTATCGGTGTGTAGCGCTCTATCGTTTTCTCTCCTCCACGAAAGACCAAAAGCTCTGCTCCTTCAACATCACACTTTATAACGTCAGGAGCAACCGAATAATTCGCGCACCAATCATCTAGCGTCAGTATCAAGGACTTAACTGGCTTCGCATTCGCATCCGCCGCCACATTTTTCAGGGACGCATTTGTGTTGCTCGTAGGCGCAACATAAAAATCAACGCTACCACTAGTATCAGACAACCCGTAATTAAAACAACTAATTCGTGAGCCGAGTTGATTTAACGAAACATTAGATAGAAGAAAAGTAAAGCTTTTGGGAATAGGCTCAAACGCGTAAATGTGAGCCTCAGGAGCTTGTTTGGCGAAGCGCAATGAGAACCAGCCAATATTTGCGCCAACATCGAGAATAGAACTTGCCTTGGCTGATAGAGCATCCATTATTTTGGATTCAGTTGGCTCATAGCTATCAAAATTTAGTATTTCTATGGGAGCTACACGGTTTTCATCCCGCGGAGCGATCATTTTGATTCGATCGTCCCCAATATCAAAAATCACACCTTCGTTCGAGATATTGATCTCGCGAATGTCGGTTTCCTTGATGAAATCCGAATAATCGAAAAGTATCTGATGCATGCTGGATGCCTGCTGGATATAGTCCGGCTTTTTTATGCCTCCGCTTTTATATAATTTTTTTAATATTTTAAGGTTACTCATTGCTAGAATAGCTCTCTATCATTCTACGAAATCCCATCTCAGGAGCCACTAAGGGCTTCCACCCTATCCTGGATAAATTAGCGATATCAGGGATCAGACGATTGAAGGTACTTTTTAGATAGTTAGACTGCTGCGAACGCATTTCGACTTCAAGCTTTTTATCAGGATAAAGAGTGACTAGGAGATCAGCCAACTCCCTGACTGATAACTCACCTTCCGGATTAGCAACGTTATATGGATTACCGCAAACTCCCTTTAAAAGAACAGTAAAAAAGCCAATCACAGCATCAGTGACGTAACAAAATGCTCGTCTGGCCGTACCGTCGCTATTCATGACTATATTTTCTCCCCGAATAATATTGAAAGCGAAGTCGGCAAAGACCCTCCCATCGTTTGGCTGCAATCCAGGGCCATAAGTATGAAAAGGACGAACAATAAAAGTCGGTATTTTGTATTGTTGACTCCAAGAAACGCAGAGCGTCTCGCCGAGCCTCTTGCTTTCTGCGTAACAGCTTCTTACGGTCGCAGGGTCAAGTACGCCGTAATCTCCTTCTTGAAGGACGCTGTTGTCGGGCACCTTCCCGTACACTTCACTACTACTAACGAAAAGAAAACCCCGGGGATCCGAACTGTTTGTGAGGAGCTGAAGTAGTGCAGCTGTACCAACGCTGTTTGGGAGCAACGTGTCCACCGGGTTAGTTGAATAGAACCGAGGACTGGCCAAACTCGCCGCATGAATGACATAGTTACAACCGGAGATGTTAGGTACTGCGATCTGGTTAAGATCCCACTCAAAGAACTCAAGATCCGGCACATCAAGACAATCGAACAGACTCTGCTTTGCCAGATCGATATTTCTCACGACAGCAATAACCCGAATCGGCCTGCCCAACTTACCAGACTGATTCAGTCGCAAAAGACTACGAACTAGATACCCACCGAGGAACCCTCCCGCTCCTGTTACCACTATCTTTGAACCGGACAACTTACCCCAGGGCAGATCTGCACCGATAATGTTTTGCAAATCCTCATCAATTATTTTGTTCATGGGGCACCTAAAAATTGACCCCGAAAAACTCTTCCAGCTTCTCGCCCACAAAATCAAAGTGCTCCTGACCTAACGACGGCTGCAAGCCCAGCCAGAATGTTTGGTTCATGGTGCGGTCGGTATTGATCAGGTTCCCGACCACACGGTATTCCAGATTCTGGAAATAAGGCTGGCGAGTTAGGTTACCTGCAAACAGCAAACGCGTGCCGATCTTGTGTTGGTCAAGAAACTTGAGAAGGTCCACACGCTTTACGCCGGCGCTTTCTTTCACTGTGACAGGGAATCCAAACCATGAGGGTTCGCTATTGGGGGTTGCTTCAGCGACTTCGAGGAAGTCGCCCAGGCTCGCAAGTCTTTCTTTGAGTAGCTTGAAATTCCGCCTTCGGGTAGCAATGAACTCAGGCGCTCGATCCAGCTGTGCCAAACCGCAAGCTGCCTGCATGTCGGTAATTTTCAGATTGTATCCGAGGTGCGCGTAAACATACTTGTGATCATACCCGTGCGGTAAGGTGCCGAATTGCTGGCCGAAACGATTGCCACAGGTGTTATCGCAGCCAGGCGCACAATAGCAGTCACGGCCCCAATCGCGAAATGACTCAGCAATCATTTTTAACTGGGGGTTATTGGTGAATACAGCTCCACCTTCTCCCATTGTAATATGGTGCGCTGGATAAAAGCTCAGCGTAGCAATATCGCCCCAGGTGCCTACCATTTGCCCAGCAAAGGTTGCACCCAGGGCATCGCAACAGTCTTCGACCAACCAAAGGTTGTACTTTTTACACAGCGCCTTCACTTTGGTGAGGTTGAACGGGTTACCCAAAGTGTGGGCAAGCATAATCGCTTTGGTTTTTGGCGTGATCGCATTTTCAATAAGGTCAGCATCAATATTATGAGTTTTACCCTCAACGTCTACGAAGACCGGTACTGCTCCAAACTGAACTATCGGGTTAACCGTCGTGGGGAACCCCGCTGCAACACCGATGACCTCATCACCCTTTTTAATAGCCCGCTCGCCGAGCTTTGAAGACGTTAAAGTACTAAAAGCAACTAAGTTAGCTGAGGAACCCGAGTTAACGGTTATCAAGTGATCCACACCAATAAATTCAGCAAGTTTTTGCTCGAACTCCTTATTGAATCGGCCTGTGGTCAGCCAACCATCAAGCGAAGCGTTAACCATCAGCTGCAACTCTCGCGCACCAATCACTTTACCAGAAGGTGGGATTGCCGACTCGCCTGGTACGAAAGTCTTGGGCGCCAAGGCTTTGGCAGCGTACTTCTCAACGAGTGTGTTTATTTCTTCCCGAATGCTTTCGAGTGTCATGGGTCGCCTGCATTACATTCTTTGACGTGAGTGTTTGGCTCAATGAGCTTGGTACTGTTCTATCTGATCCAGTGTTATTTGGCGCGCATCGCCTTGGCCGAGCCACCACTGATGCCATTCGACGATCATCTCTAATGCTTTAGCCAGCGGCCAGCGCGGCTGCCACTCCAGAATGCAGTTGGCTTTAGATACGTCCAACTTCAACAACTGAGCTTCATGGGGTTGCGGGCCCTCGTCCAACTGCCAACTGGCTCCCTCTCCCCAATGCTTAACCATGTGGCCTAGTATCCATTCTACAGGCTGAACATCTTCATCCTTTGGGCCAAAATTCCAGCCTTCAGCAAAAGCTTGTCCTTCTGTGTACAGTTTTTCGGCTAGCACTAGATATCCACTGAGTGGTTCCAAAACATGCTGCCAAGGCCGAACTGCAGAAGGGTTCCGAATGACAACTGGCTGGCCTCGCTCGAAAGCTCTAAGGATATCGGGAATCAGACGATCATCTGCCCAGTCTCCACCGCCAATGACGTTGCCGGCACGTGCCGAAGCTACTGAGGCTGAGTCTGGTTTGTTAAAAAATGAGTTTCTATAAGCAGCCGTCACCAGTTCAGAGCAACCTTTGCTGTTGCTGTATGGGTCATGCCCGCCCATCGCTTCATGTTCCCTATATCCCCAAATCCATTCGCGGTTTTCATAGCACTTGTCAGTGGTAACGTTAACGATCGCTTCAAGACTTGGGCAGTGACGCGCCGCTTCAAGCACATGCACGGTTCCCATCACGTTGGTACTGTATGTTTCAACTGGCTCCCGATAAGAAAAACGCACCAGAGGTTGCGCAGCCATGTGAAACAGGATGTCAGGATTAAAAGCTTTCATAGCATTTGAAACTGCTGCGAGATCGCGGATGTCGCCAATTTCTGATTCCATACCCTCAGCCACCTTAGCCTCGTTAAACAGTGCGGGTGCGGTGGGGGGCTCGAGTGCAAACCCCTTAACTTGGGCTCCCATGCTTTGAAGCCACAGCGATAACCAACTGCCTTTAAAGCCTGTGTGTCCGGTTACAAACACCTTTTTACCGCGCCAAAAAGCGGCATTAACCGATGAAACCATTTGCTTATTCCCAGTTTTGCCAGGGAGCCCTGCCGCTTTCCCAAAGCTCTTCAAGCAGGTGTTTGTCTCGCAAAGTATCCATGGGTTGCCAGAAACCATGGTGCTCATATGCCATGAGTTCACCATCTTCCGCCAGATTCATCAGTGGGGCCTGTTCCCATACGCTGGAATCGTCTCTCAAGTAATCAAGTACCTTTGGCGATAACACGAAAAATCCGCAATTTATCATGGCACCATCGCCTTTAGGCTTTTCTTTAAAGCTCATTACCTGGTGTTTTTCGATATCCATTGCTCCGAAACGACCCGGCGGATAGGTTGCAGTAAGAGTCGCGGCCTTGCCATGTTCGTTGTGAAAACGAAGTGTGTCACCGATATTAATGTCACCCACACCATCACCATAGGTAAAACAAAAAGCTTTTTCGTCCTTGACATATTTGGCGACGCGGCGCAAACGCCCGCCCGTCATAGAATCCTCACCAGTATCAACCAATGTAACGTTCCAGGGCTCAGCCCTTTTATTGTGTACTTCCATTTTATTGTCACGCATATTAAAGGTGACATCAGACATGTGCAGAAAATAATTGGCGAAGTACTCTTTTATAACGTAACCCTTGTAGCCACAACAGATCACAAAGTCATTGACACCGTGCATTGAATACATCTTCATAATATGCCAAAGAATGGGCTTACCGCCGATCTCGACCATTGGCTTCGGACGTATACTGGTTTCTTCACTCAGACGCGTACCCATGCCGCCTGCCAAGATTACTGCCTTCATCGGTCCTCCAGCATTGAATTAGTCTGAGCTTACGAACGACTCATAATAAAATTGATTTGCGGCGAGGCCCGCCGATATGAATTGCGTCCGGGCATCATGAATCATGGCTTCTGAACCGCAAGCATAGACTACCGCGTCCCCTAGATCTAAATCGTTACTTAATGCCGCCTGCTGCACGTACCCTGTTAGCCCCTTCCATTCGGGCGAGCGAGACAGTACCGGAATATAATGGACTTGGAGGTCGGAGAACTCTGGTCTCCAATAGAGGTCCTGCTCCGTCCGTCCTCCCCAATAAAGATGAATACTGTTATAGGTATTGAGCCTAGGTGATGCTGATAGCTGTTCGAGAATCGCCTTCAGCGGCGCAATGCCCGTGCCAGTCGCCAAAAGGATTAGTGTTGAAGCCTTTGTTTTTCGTAGACAGAAAGTTCCGAGTGGGCCCTCGATGCGTAATAAATCGTTCGCCCTGGCCCTGTTAAACCAGTAGTCACTCATCTGTCCGGCTTCAACTTTTCGGATTTGTAACGTAACTGTTCCATCATCTCGGGGGGCGTTGGCAATGGAGTAGCTTCGCCGTATCCCATCTTCTCCGATTACGTTGACGTACTGGCCAGGTAAGTATTCCAGAAAACTACTAGGTGGCGTGCGCAGAGTCACCGCAATTACATCATCCGCGAGCAAGTGAATCTGATTAATGCGACACGGTAAAATTTTTGCCTTTAGTCCGCCTAGACTCTCCAGACTCTCAATATCGAGTTGTACATCTGTTGTGGCGCTTCGACAGCAAGTGAGAATAAAGCCATTTAACATCTCATCCTCTGACAGAGAGGCTTCCGGCTTAATGGCCTTAGTCAACCCTCGAGCAACCTTGGCTTTACAGACTCCACAGCGACCACTGCAACAACTATGCTCCAGCGCAACATCTTGGCTTCGGGCAGCTTCAAGAATTGATTGATCTGATTCCGCCGCAAAACTGATTCTGTCTGAGAGTGTTACCGTATTTGCCATATTGGATATTGTTACCCCGAACTGCTCTGATTTGCAGCCTCATTCAGCGTAAGGTTCGCTCTCAACGCACTATTGCGCAAGTTACCTGCTACCGCCCCACTTCCAAACGAAGTATCCTGCCTCACCAATCAGACGAAACCCTAACACGAAAACAGTCTGGCCCCACTAAAAATGGATCAGCGGACCGTGAACAACGAACGAACCGAGAAACTAAGACGTATCCGATTCGACTTTTCTTTAGTACGATAAAGTCTGAACGATGATATCTGGCTCCGAGCCTATCTAGTTTGATCACAACACGTACTTGTGATTTTTACGCAGGACATCCATGCACCATCGAACAAAAAGCAGCCTGCCTTTCGTATCGGTAATTATTCCAACGTTTGAAGATTGGGACCGGCTCGAAGTATGCTTGGGGGCATTATCTTTACAAACCTACCCTCAATCATGCTTTGAGGTACTTGTAGTCAACAATGCTCCTGATGAACGAATCCCTACTTTTCCTATATGGCAAAACGTCCGAATCCTTCACGAAACCCGCCCTGGTTCCTATGCTGCAAGAAATAAGGGGCTTGCGCTAGCCAAAGGACAAATATTTGCTTTCACTGACTCCGACTGCAATCCCAAAAGCGAATGGATCGAATCAGCCGTGGAAGTTCTGATTGGCCGCCCAGACGTTGACTTTGTAGGCGGGAAAATTGATCTTTATTCCATAGCCGACCAGCCGAACTGCTGTGAAATTTACGAAAAAGCATTTGCTTTTCCCCAGCATGAAATTCTTGAAGGTCGACCATACTCAGTTACCGCAAACATGTTCGCGCGAAAAACTGCTTTTGACAAAGTTGGTCCTTTCAAGGGAGAGGCTTATTCTGGAGAGGATGTCAGATGGGGAGAGCGAGCCGTTGAATCTGGTCTAACAATTTGTTATTCGGAACACACAGTTGTCAGTCACCCGGCAAGAAATACACTACGAGAAATATTGAGAAAAAAGGCGCGAACTGCAGGCGGGCTATATGCGTCGATTCCAAATAAATTACAAATCCCAATGATAGTAATTTCCGGTTTTTTGCCTCCCCTACATAGGTATTTAAAGATTTCATCGAATCGAAATCTTACACTCAAAGAAAAATTAATCGCTTTATCTTTAGAATATTTTTTCAGAATTTTTCGGTCAACGATTTTTTTATTTTTTATTTTAAAAATTAAGAATCCAGAAATTCGCTAAATATTTTAAATAAATCTGGAGATAAATTCCTCCGATATTATTTTACGCTTCGACTTTGGATCTTTGAAAATGAATCGAAATTATAAAGATATTAAATTAATTTTCCATCACCCTCGACCGATTAAGGAAAATGGAACTTCGGGCAGTGAAGTTCGTCCTTATAAAATGCTGAAAGCTTTTAAAAACCTTGGCGCCTCCGTTGTAGAGGTTACCGGTACGATTAATGAACGAAAATCGAAAATGAAACAAGTTAGAAAAAGGCTAGATGAAGGTGAAATTTTTGACTTTGTTTATGCGGAGAATCTTACAATCCCCTATGCCATGTCGGAATCGCATCGCCTGCCGTTGAACCCTTTCATAGATCATAAGTTTCTCGACTTCTGCAGCTCCAAGGGCATACCAGTGGCGCTTTTCAATCGGGATGTTTATTGGCGAGATTCTTCCTATCGAGAAATGCTCCCTTGGTGGGGGAGAGCCATCACTGTTCCGTTGTACTGGTTTGACTGGTTATATCATACCAGGTACCTTAGCACGCTCTATCTCCCTTCTGAGGCGATGGCTAGGGTGTTACCTTATATTGAAAAATTCAAGAAATTAAGGTACTTACCACCAGGTACTGAAATTTTCGATGATTCGCCCGAAACAAAAAATGCAAAAACATTTCGCGTTTTCTACGTAGGCGGGATTAAACCACCAACGTATAACCTTAGACCTTTATTTAAAGCGATTGGGCAAGCAAAAAGCAATATTACTCTCACTGTTTGTTGCCGAGAAAAAGAATGGGAAGAAGTGAAATCCCACTATCTACCTTACGTTACAGACTCTATTAAAATTTTGCATCGTTCAGGGAGTGAAATTCCGTCACTTTACAACCAGAGCGACCTTTTTTCTATTGTTCGAAGTGACGGAAGTTATCTCGAGAGATCAGTGCCCATCAAAGTTTACGAATCAATTGGGTTCGCACTACCAATATTATGTTCGCCTGGTGGAGAAACTGCACGGATTGTTGGCGAGGAAAACTTAGGGTGGGTTGAGAGCGAGGAAAAAATCGCTCATTTTCTCGAGAAACTTTCTAAAAATCCTGCAATGCTCGAAGAGAAGCGGAAACATCTAAAGACAATACGACGAAAACACACTTGGGAAGCGAGAGCTATCCAAGTGTGCGAGGAGATGCTAGTTAAAAATTGAAAAATTAGGACTAATAAAAAGATTCTAAATGGTCAACAATTATATCTGACGGCGATTGAGCTCCGAATATGCTTTCTTTTCTATATTTTGAAAGGTTTTGAAAAAACTCTGAAATAACTTGGCTATCATAATTTGAAATCACGACGTTTCGTCCAACCCCTTCAGCTCGTTCAGTTGCCCTTCTCATTACGAGGCACGGAAGCCCAAGATAGCTGCTCTCTTCTTGATTGCTTCCCCCGTCGGTTAACAAAAATTTCGCGTTGGCCAACAAACCTGAAAAGTCAAAATATCCCATCCTTTTTCTCAACTCAATATTAGGCTGAGCTTCCAATTCGCTGTATAGCGACAAGTCCCGAAGCCGCTTCTCCGTAGGAGGGTGCATCATGAACATAACCCGATATTCTTTAGAAATATCGATTATTTTTTCTACGATCCAGCCAAGTCGCTCAGTATTGAATATGTTCTCGTAGCGGTGCAATGAAACAATTCCAAACTCAGGTAAACTGAAACGCACTGAGGCCTTAACCGCAAGTCTCGTTGCATCCAGCATTGTGTTGCCCTGAGTATTGGTCGTTATTTTCTTCAAATTTGATACATTCGCGACAGCCGATTCGTCGGGGCAGTAAAGAATACTGGCTAGCCTAAAGGTTGCGAGCCTGATCAGTTCTTCCGGAAATGGATGCCATATATTAAATGATCGCAACCCACTCTCGATATGAGCACACTGAAAACCCATCCGTCTGGCCGCCAACGCGCCTGCCAGTGTCGATAGTGTATCTCCATGGACAAGCACGACATCGCTCGCCCCTTTTGGACGACCAGCCCAGCAGGGTGAGTTTTTTCCTGTTTGTGTTAAGCAAAGATATAACCACTTTGGAACCTGAGACTTCGATTTTATGTCCGGCCCATTCGTAACGTAATGATCCGGGGGCTTAATTTGGAAATCAGAAATAATGTCAGATATGGTCTCCTGATGTTGCCCGGAATGTACGAAATTATACGATATGCCACGATCCGCGAGGATCTTCATTATAGGCGCCATTTTTATTAATTGCGCTTTGGTGCCTAGAAAAATATGAATCATATTGGCGCCTGTTTTATTTTTCGCCTTTATCGGAATCTTTATCAGAGCTAATGTAAAGAAGTGATGTGATCTGCTCTGATACCAACCCGACAAGAAAAATCATCAAAGAAGTTGTAAGAAGAAGTGCACTCATATTTGTAAAACGGTTCTCTGTGATAAAGGTGTATCCATAATATCCAGCGCCAAGAAAGAAAAAAGCGAAAGCGAGAGGTACGAATAGCTTTAGAGGCGAGTAAAGCGTACCTATTTTGAAGATGATGAGCAGAAACCGAACGCCATCTCGTATCGGTTTTATATGGCTTTTGCCCTCCCGCTGGGCCGTATGAATGGGTTCATAAGCGACAGAATATCCTGCTCTGAAAAAAGCCATAGTTGATGTGGTAGGATAAGAAAATCCATTAGGCAAAAGACTCAGGAACTGAAGAAACATTTCCCTTTTCACAACTCTGAAACCAGACGTGAGGTCTTCAACTTTCTGGCCAGTCATATAACTGGCCAGCCGATTGTATAACGAGTTCGCTAGGCCTCTCCCAACGCTCGCCTGCGATCCTGCCTGGCGTGCTCCCACAACCATATCGTAGCCTTGGCCGAGTCGCTCCAGGAGCCTGGCGACATCCTCTGGAGAATGCTGTCCGTCCGCATCCATAAAAACAATGGTATCTCCCGCGGCTGATCTCGCGCCACTTTTAATGGCTGCACCGTTTCCTTTTGAATAAGGATGGCGCACGACTTTTGCTCCGAGTTCTGATGCAATATCACCAGTGCCATCGGTTGAGCCGTCGTCGACTATAATGATCTCATCCAGGGCATCCAGTGCCTGTAAGCCTTTTATTAACGCAGGGATTGAGCCCGACTCGTTTTTAGCGGGTATGACAACAGATACGCCCATCAGGTCATTTAGCCTCTGTAAGTTCTAATGCATTTGAGCTTGCTGACTAGCTCAGTCTTCACCTGCTGGTCCAGCGCTTGCAATATCCTGCTCAACAACATCGATGAAGTGCTTCACATCCTTCAACTGAGGGGACTCAACCGCTGCCCTGCCTGTCACCTCTCCAGATTCCAATCGCTTCTCTACGAACTTGGCGTCTTCCAGTGCCTGCTGGTAAAGGCCTGCACTGGCCTTATACGAAGCAATATTCATCCGCATATGAAGAGATGAGCGGGACTCAAGGGCTTCATTCAATAGCTCGAGGGCTCGCTGTTGCTCCCCAGCCCTTAAGAGCACGAGACCATGATAGTAATGTAAATGCGCGTACGCCAAATTTCTTCTAGATGTATAGTCGGAACTCTCGAGTAAGGCCCCGGTAATGTCCCGAGCATCAGCCTGATTCACTCCTTTACAGTTCGGATCGCCAGATCGGGTCAAAAGACTGCTTAGAAGGTTAAAATCGGTATGCCTGTAGGGCCCTGTGCGAGCAAGTGCTTTCACGCTGTCTAGGTCGTTATTTTTTACACCACCTGTCACACATTGCACCAGAACCTGAGTGAGCCTAAGCCTGAAATTGTCTGGGATGCGTTCAGAGGCCTGATTCAGAAGTTCTCTTGAGTCAGCGGGTCGGCCATAAGAAAAAAGCATTTGCGCTGCTTCAGTCTGAGATCTGACCGAAGTCGGATGTTTCGTCGCCCAGACCATAGTCAGATGCTGATAGTTACCCCACAGACTTGCGGCAAAATATGTCAGGCTGGCCAGAACCAGCACCGTCACAATACTGGCGGAGACCTTCAGGGCTGGCCGCAAGTTATTTGCTGTCCAGGCTATGACAGGCAGTAAGATAAATACGCTTCCCAAGTACACACGGTGGTCAAATTTCATCTCAAGTCCAATTGTAGTGGACTCGATGGCAAGAGACGCGAAATAGAACAAGATCACGAATGACAGAACCGGCCATTCGCTACGCTTCCACAGCGCCATTAGAATCAATCCGACAACCATTACTAGAGCGGGCAACGTGATTACAGGAGATAGAATACTTTTGCTGACGGTAATGTCATCGTAGAAGATCTGACCGCCTGATACCGAAGGTGAGAGCCAACTGAGCAGATAGGACAGCGTAACGCGAAATTGGGTGAGGAGTCGCTGATAAGGTGAAAAATCACGGGTAGCATAATCCTGAAACCAGCCCGCTGAGAACGGCCCTTTTAGGAGCATGTAGGCAAGGACTAATGATGGTACGACAAATGCTAGCCACTTCCATGCTCTATTCAACGGCGGGAAGCTAGCGTTTGATTTTATAACGGTCGCTTCCAGACAGAGTATGAGAACCGGTAGAACAGCCCCGTTTTCTTTAGAGAAAGTCGCCAGAATTGTAAAAATACCAATGGAAAGTGTCATACCGGCGTATGCTGCCATTGGCTTCCCAGGAAGCATCTTCCTGAAGTAAAGATAACTAATCATCCCTAGTAGACAAAACATGGCGGACAACATGGCCATGCGCTGGACAACGTACATTGTTGTTGAGATCAGATACGGATGAAGCAACCAAAGGCTGGCTACGATAAAAGCGAGCCAGAGAGACCTCTTTAGCGCAAACCTCCCAAAAACTTGAAGGATCTGAAACGCCAGCACAAAAACCAGTGTTCCATTGAACAAGTGAAACAAAAGGTTCGTGTGCTTGAATCCGGCCGATGGTGCGGGCCAATTTGTAGCATCTAAAAGAAAGGTCAGCAGGGAAATCGGTCTGCCAGTAGGTCCGGAAAAACCACCAAAAACGAAGGACTTGAATGTCTCCCAGTCAGTAACTCCACCGTAGAGCCCAAGGGACTTAAGATTTCCGTAATCGTCAAAAAGGAACGGTCCACTCAGCGCTGGTGAGTAAACAAAATACCCGAGCACAAGAATGACAACCCAGCAGAAAGCGATTAACAATAATTGAGAGCCAATTGATTGCAGCTTTTCATCGAACACAAAGAGTTCTCTTGGCTTAAAGTTACATGAAGTATGGATTTCCACAGGTTTTCAGCGGCAATTTGACGGCAAATACTCGAGATCCAATGAGGAAGACCGGCAAACCCATTGGATACTTCCGGCAGAGGTTACGGCAGACACTTCAAGAATATCGCCAGAGATTTTCTGATTAACGTCTTTTCCATAGGTAACCTGAATAACACCAAAACCACCGGCCGCCCCTCCGTCTACAGAAGAAACATATCGCCCAACCAGCGCATTGGCTAAAGGGAGTCCAACAGAAGCATTTGTAGAGGGAAAGTTACCTCGCTGGTCGTAAAACTCAGCGATGGCCGTTTTAGAACCTGAAGCAAGGCTTAAACCTTCAGAAACCTGAGCTCGGATGGTAAACTCCTCATAAACTGGCACCGCAATTACTGTCATTACGCCGATTATCGCAACAACAATCATCAATTCGATTAGCGTAAATCCTTCAAATTTTCCCAAGACACCTCTCCAATCACGGACAACCCAATAATTTTGACGCATAAGTTATGCCACAATTATAGTCATTAAATTCAGTCGTCTGGATCTACAACGAACAGAAATTTGCAAATCCGGTCAGCGAAAGGGTCACATTTTGTCGACAAGCGTCAGTATTGGTCATGGCAGTCAAACAGAATATAACAAAGCTCGCCACTGGAAGTTTTGTAAAAACTCAATTTACAAAGCCTCTTGAAATGCCAATCACTATGCCCTGGATGTTGCCTGGGGCGTTTTTGCGTGTAATCAATAACTTTTCTGGAAATTCTTGCCAGTACGCTGGTTGCTCATGGCCCGATTCAAGGCACTGCTAAATCTTACTCGGGCGATGGAAAATTTCGGACCTGTTCACCATTGGAGTGACCTGCTTCGGCAACGACGCTTTCCAACGCACCCGCCATCGCCTCACGCGTCTCTTATTTAATCGGCTCTAGCTGCGGGTCATCGCCGCTCTTCTAGTTTAGTTGGTGATGAACGATCGATTGACGTGCTGCATCCACTGCATTCTGCGCGTTTTCGTTCACTACTATTGCGTACCGGCCAGACTTCATCATTCTAGCGTACGGTTGAGTGAGGCTAAACTGGCCTTTCTCCTCTTGCACCAAAGTCTTGAGCTCATCCTTCGAAGCGGCAAGCATAGAAGGATCCCGACCGATTCGAAATTGGTGCCATCAATGGCTGCCAACTGGCCACGACTTAGTATCGCCTTAATGCAGAGGACAATGAACTGACGACACACCTTATTGATCGCATTACCATTTTCCTGATTAAGGGAGTCAGCAATGGTCTCGAAGGCTTGGACTACCCACCTCATTTATCAAAGCACTCCCCAAATAAGATGACATTCCTTTTGAAGTCTTCTGGCGCTTCCGGGTCTGATTGAGGCGTGCAAAAATGTATAGCTTGAGCAAGTCGCCTAACTGACAGGAACGGCTAACCGTGTGGGCAGTCGCCTTACTGAAGCCAATTTCGGACAGATTTAACGAAGCTTTAAAGGTATCAGCGATGCTACCCGGTTGACTTTAAAGTGAGGAATTTTCAACTATCGACACGAACAGCAGCGTCTGACCGATTAAGATGCCCTCCAGCCTTATCATAAAAAAACCGCGAGCTATGTCGCGGTTACAGTACCGATGTTGGAGGCTGATCTCACAACCTCCAATTGACAGATACTTTCTTACTCAAACTACCTTAACGGCAATTTGTTGGCAGATACTTGGCTTCAAGATCTGTTCCTGCACGACAGGCCCACTGAATACTACCTGCAGACGTCACTGCTGACACTTCCAGGATGGCACCGTCAATCTGGGCGTTAACGCTCTCGCCATAAGTGACTTGAATGATGCCGCCGCTGCCACTGCCGGTCTCAACTTGGGACACATAAGAACCAACGATATTAGCCGGATCCTGCAGACCCAGAGACTCGTTGGCAGCGCCAGCGCCAGTGCCTGACGGGAACCGACCGGTCTGGTTGTAGAATTCAGCCATAGCCGTCTTGGCACCAGAAGCCAGGCTCAAACCTTCAGAAACCTGCGCACGGATGGTGTAGTCCTGGTAAGCAGGAATAGCAACCGCCGCTAGGATGCCAATGATCGCAACAACGATCATCAGTTCGATAAGCGTAAAACCCTGTTGAACTCTTTTCATCGTGAATCTCCACATTCTTGTAAGTCATACTCCGGAAAGGGAGTAGCCTGCACAGACTGAAGCATGTCTTGTGCCAACTACACCTGCAATCCTGCATGCATCATATAATCAACCAGATAGCCATTGATACGTCATAATAGGCTACTCGTCACTATCCCGTGAAGGTGTCATTGAATGTCATTGGGTGACATTTTTCGTCACCTGCTTTTTTGCGACAGATCAGGTCAGCGGGCAACTTTTAGCTCGCTCGCTTTCCAAAAGCAGGCCTTCCATCTAAACTCTGGTAAGTTTTCAAATCACGATTTCAGCAACTTAGGCGGCATTGTTAATCACCTATGGCTACTGACAAAAGCAACGTAACGCTGACCGGACTTGCCCGTCGATTTGTGGATGACGGGCTGCTGGACGAGTCCACCGCAAAGGATGCCTTTATACAGGCCTCCCAGAACAGGATTCCGCTGATCACCTATCTGGTACAGAACAAGCTTGCCAGCAGCAGCGGACTGGCGTTTTCGGCAGCGATGGAATTCGGCGTTTCGGTTCTGGACCTCGGCGCCTTCATGCCGGAGATGATGCCGGAGAAGGTCGTTGACGAGAAACTGATTCGCAAGCACAACGCCCTACCCCTGTATAAGCGGGGCAACCGGCTGTTCATTGCGGTTTCTGACCCGACCAATATTCAGGCCCTGGACGAGATCAAGTTCAACACCGGTCTTAGCACCGATGCCGTGCTGGTCGACGATGCCAAATTGCGTGAAGCCATCGACAAGTATCTTGAGTCTCAGGATACGACGATGGGTGACCTGGACGATTCGGACCTCGAAGGCATTGAAACCGAAGGCGGCGACCAGGAAGACGACGGTGCGGTTGTCGCTGCCAGCGATGTCGACGATGCGCCAATCGTAAAGTTTGTGAATAAAATGCTGCTGGATGCCATTCGCGGCGGCGCCTCGGACGTTCACTTCGAGCCCTATGAGAAAACTTATCGGGTGCGCTATCGCACGGATGGCATTCTGAAAGAAATGTCCCGGCCTTCGATCAAACTGGCGCCGAAGATTTCCGCCCGGATAAAGATCATGTCCCAGCTCGATATTTCCGAGCGGCGGGTGCCCCAGGATGGCCGGATCAAGATGAAGCTGTCCAAAACCAAGGCTATCGATTTTCGGGTGAACACGCTTCCAACGCTCTGGGGCGAGAAGATCGTTCTGCGGATTCTGGACCCGAGCCAGGCGAAGATGGGCATTGATGCCCTGGGTTATGAAGACGATCAAAAACAGCTGTATATGGATGCACTGGTTCAGCCTCAGGGCATGATTCTGGTGACCGGCCCAACGGGTTCGGGTAAAACCGTATCTCTTTACACCGGCCTGAACATTCTGAACACCCCTGAGGTAAACATTTCCACGGCAGAAGACCCAGCGGAAATCAACCTTGAGGGCGTAAACCAGGTCAACGTAAATAACAAGGTGGGCCTGGGCTTTGCGGAAGCACTCCGTGCGTTTCTGCGGCAGGACCCGGACGTCATCATGGTCGGTGAGATCCGGGATCTGGAGACCGCCAATATTGCGATCAAGGCGGCACAGACCGGTCACCTGGTTTTGTCTACCCTGCACACCAACAGCGCGGCAGAAACCCTGACGCGGATGATGAACATGGGCGTTCCCGCCTTTAACATCGCAACGTCTGTCAGTCTGATCATTGCCCAACGTCTTGGCCGCCGGCTCTGCAGTGCCTGTAAAGAGGCGGCAGATGTCCCCCAGGACGTACTTTTGAAGGAAGGGTTCACACAGGAACAAATTGATACAGGCTTCACGTTGTACCGTCCAAAAGGCTGTGATAAATGCAATGGAGGATATAAAGGCCGCGTCGGTATTTATGAGGTGGTCAAGATTACGGAGAATCTGGCCAGCATGATTATGGAAGAGGCCAGTTCCATCAAAATTGCAAAGCAGGCTGAGGCCGAAGGCTTCCGAAACCTGAGAAAATCCGCCCTTCGCAAAGTCATCGAGGGTGTGACCAGTCTTGAGGAAGCCAACCGCGTGACGAAGGATTAAGCAGCATGGTGCAGAAAGTAGAAAAACTTCAGGCGTTTGTCTGGGAAGGTAAAGACCGCAAAGGCAACAAGTCCAAGGGTGAGGTGTCTGGCACTAACCTGGCACTGGTCAAGGCTCAGCTTCGTAAGCAGGGCATTATCCCGGACAAGGTCAAGAAAAAGCCTAAGCCGCTGTTTGGCGGCAGCAAGAAGGTCACCCCTTTTGACATTGCCATGTTCACCCGGCAAATGGCGACGATGATGAGGGCCGGTGTGCCGCTGGTTCAGAGTTTCGACATTGTGACGGACGGCCTTGAGAACCAGGGCCTTCGTGAGCTCATTTCTGCCGTCAGGAACGATGTTGCATCAGGTACCAGCTTTGCCAATTCGCTAAGGCGCCATCCGAAGCATTTTGACGACCTCTACTGCAACCTGGTCGATTCAGGCGAGAAAGCCGGTGCGCTGGAAACCATGCTGGCCAGGATTGCGACTTATCTCGAGAAAACCGAGATTCTCAAGAAAAAAGTAAAAAAGGCAATGACCTACCCTATCGCAGTTATCGTGGTGGCCATTGTGGTAACCGCTATTCTGCTGGTTAAAGTTGTGCCCCAGTTCGAAAGCCTTTTCCAGGGGTTCGGCGCTGACCTTCCGGTTTTTACCCAGTTCATTATCGGGATATCGGAATGGATGCAGAAGTGGTGGTTCGTGGTATTGCTCGGGATCGTCGGGTCCATTTTCCTGTTCAAGGAAGCCAAACGCCGGTCCCAGAAATTTTCTGATGTGGTCGACCGGTATGTTCTAAAACTTCCGATTGTCGGCGAGATACTGGACAAGTCGGCTGTCGCCAAGTTCGGCCGGGTACTGTCCACAACCTTTGCTTCCGGTGTTCCCCTGGTTGATGCCCTGGAATCGGTGGCTGGTGCCACGGGTAACGCTGTTTACCGGGATGCGGTTCTTAAAATCCGTGACGATGTATCCAGCGGTACCCAGCTCCAGGCGTCCATGAAAACAACAGGCGTGTTTCCGGTAATGGCAGTCCAGCTCACGTCCATCGGCGAAGAATCCGGTAACCTGGACGAAATGCTGGAGAAGGTCGCTGATCACTACGAATCCGTGGTGGACGACATGGTCGACAACCTCACCGCCCTGATGGAACCCATGATTATGGCCGTTCTGGGTGTACTCGTAGGTGGCCTCATCATCGGCATGTACCTGCCAATCTTCCAGATGGGTCAGGTCGTCTGACGGGATGCCAATGTTCGACACGCTGTTCGCAACGCCGTGGCTACTGTTCACGGTGGTTGCTTTTGTCTCTCTCTGCATAGGCAGCTTCCTGAATGTCGTCATCCTGCGCCTGCCCAGGATGATGGAGCAGGACTGGCGCTGCCAGTGTGAGGAATTCCTGGAACTGCCGGAGGGCCAGAAGAAGCCGGAGGAGCCAGTCACCCTGTCCTCCCCTGCGTCAACCTGCCCTTCCTGCGGCCATCGAATAAAGCCCTGGGAAAACATTCCGGTCATCAGCTATCTGCTGCTGAAGGGTAAGTGCTCGTCCTGCAAAACCGGCATTTCGCCCCGTTATCCTATTATTGAGGCAGTCACAGCCCTGTTCTCGCTGATCACAGTGATGATCATCGGACCGAGCTACGCCGCCCTCTGGGCACTGCTGCTGGTATGGGCACTGGTGGCGCTGACGGTGATTGATTTCGACACCCAGTTGCTGCCAGACAGCATGACCCTGCCACTGATGTGGCTGGGTCTGGTGCTCAATTACTTCAATACGTTCACCGATTTCAGTAGTGCTTTCTGGGGGGCGGTTGCCGGCTACCTGTCGCTCTGGTCCGTTTACTGGCTGTTCAAACTGGTCACGGGCAAGGAGGGCATGGGCCATGGGGATTTCAAACTGCTGGCTGCTCTTGGTGCCTGGCTGGGCTGGCAGCTTCTGCCTGCGGTGATTCTGCTCTCCTCCGTGGTGGGTGCCATTGTCGGCATCAGCCTGATTGTCTTCCGGGGTCAGGGCCGTGAAGTACCGATTCCCTTTGGCCCCTACCTGGCGGCTGCGGGCCTGCTGAGCCTCTGGTTTGGCGCGGAGATTCAGGCCGCCTGGTATGCCTACCTGGGGCTCTGATGGAAGGCCCTATTCACGTTGTTGGTCTAACCGGCGGCATAGGTTCTGGTAAATCCACAATTGCGCGCTTGTTTGCGGAACACGGCGTACACTGGGTGGATGCCGATGACGTAGCCCGTGAAGTTGTGGAGCCAGGCACACCAGCGCTGGACGCCATTGCCGCACATTTTGGCGACCATATTCTTCAGCCAGACGGAGCCCTGGACCGGGGCGCGTTACGCGCCCTGATTTTTCAGGATGAGAACCAACGAAAGTGGCTGGAGCAATTGCTGCACCCGCTGATTCGCGAATCAATGATCCGGCAGCTTCACCCGAAAAACTACCCATTGCCCTATACCCTTCTGGTATCGCCACTGCTTCTGGAGACTGATCAGCACGAACTGGTTGAGCGGGTGCTGGTTATCGATGTTCCCGTTGAGGTACAGATCGAACGAACCCGGGCCAGAGACGGCAATTCCCGGGAGCAAATTCAGCGTATTATTGATGCTCAGCTGTCACGGGCTGACCGGCGAAGCAAGGCAGACCATCTGATCGACAACGCCTCGGGCATTGAGCAGGCAAAGGCGCAGGTCGCTGCCATTCACGCTCAATTAACAACGGAATTTCAACGGACAGCCTGATTGACCCTATCTGACCTTCTGCGATGTGTCTGTGACTGGCCGAAGCTCATCGCCGCACTTGCGATGGCAATCGCGACCGTCACCCACGGCGCCCAGACCCCGCCGGTCACTATCGACAGGGAAAACCCCGAGCTTCTGCCCGAAGACCTGCCCGCTTCTTTTTACAACTTTGCACCGGATGAGTACTGGCGTGAACCCAGGGATTCCTATTGGCTCAGTTTCTCAAACTGGGTCATCCAGCAGGAGAGGACCCAGGGCCAGCGCATCCAGTCCCTCGGCGAATGGGCCGACCGCACGCTATCCGGAAGCCAGCAGGCGCTACCCGGCAATGAGAGTTATGTTCGCCTTGGCTTCGCCACCGAATCAGAATACGGCGACCCGGCACAGTTCGACCCCGAGGTGAAATTCCGCCTGGAACTTCCCACAGTCGAACATAAACTCCGGCTGGTCGTGGAGAGCGAAAGTGACGAACTGATTCCTCTGGAAGAGCGCCGGCGAATCCGCCAGATTACCAACGAAGAACGAAGCGAAACCCAGGCCACCGGCGCCTTGCGGGTGCTGTCCAGTGTTGGTGACGCCATCAACCTGAGTAACGATGTCGGCGTACGGCTGCGGATTCCCGCTGACGCCTTCTGGCGGGCGACGGCCGAGAAGCGCTGGGATGAAACCGGGTCCCCGTGGAACTTTGCGGTCAAGCAGCGCCTTTATTACTTCCATCAGGATGGCTGGGGCGCCCGAAGCTCCTTCGGCGCCGGACGGGACCTGGGCAACGGGTGGCAGGGTCTGCTGGCGTCTGAACTGGAATGGCTTCACGACGATCGGAAATTCGTGTTTTCCCAGGTGCTCAGCAGCTATAAACGGCTGAACAACCGCGCCACCATCAACCCCCGGCTGGGCCTGATCGGAGAAAGCCAGCCAAACTGGCGCCACACCAGCCTGTTTGCCGACCTGACCTGGCGTTATCGAATTCACAATGACTGGCTGTTCGGTGAGATTATTCCGGCGGTGGAGTTCCCCAGATCTGAGAGTTTCAAAGACCGTGGCTCACTGATACTCAGGATCGAACTCTATTTTTCTGGCAGTATTGATCGCGTCTGGTAGGCTGCTTTGAACATTTTCCCGGCGACTGCCCCAACCACCAAACCGTACCCAGATTATGAGCAGACACCCTGCCCGGCCCGCTGGCGAGGCTCTCACATTAACCCCCATTGCCATTACCCGGTCCTGTTTCCGGGACAAGTTTGCTGTGCCCCGTCAGCCGGGCCTGACCCGACACGCCCACGCGCAACTGGTGATTGAGCCACCCTACAACCGCGAAGATGCGTTCAGGGGCCTGGAAACCGCCAGCCATCTATGGCTGATTTTCCAGTTTCATGAAGCCGTGCGGGCGGAGTGGCGCCCGGTAGTTCGGCCGCCGCGGCTGGGCGGAAATCGCAAGATGGGTGTGTTTGCAAGCCGGTCGCCGTTTCGCCCGAACAGCCTGGGGCTGTCCGTGGTGCGCAACCAGGGACTGGGCCGCGATGATCAGGACAACCTGGTCCTCAAAATCAGCGATCATGACCTGATCGAGGGTACGCCCATACTGGATATCAAACCCTACCTGCCCTTCGCCGACTCAGTCCCTGAAGCGGGCCTGGGCTGGGCGGAATCGGCGCCCACAGACAGGTTGCCGGTGCAGTTCTTGCCAGAGGCCGAGCAGCAGCTTGCAGCACTACCTGCCAATCAATATCCGTGCTTCAGAGGCCTGATTGAAGACGTCGTCAGTTACGACCCCCGCCCATCCTTTCGCCGCGGCCGTGAGGAGGACCGGGTTTACGGCGCCCACCTGTACGATCTGAACGTTCGTTTCCGGTTTGTGCGGGAAAATTCTGTCGAACGTGTCCAAGTGCTGACGGTCTGTTAGACTGCGGAATAGTTGCTTTGACGGTTGCTTTCCCGACTTTTGCGACGCTTCTGATGACACAGGGAATCGTGCCTTGCCCCCGATCCGGTTTGACAGACGCATAGGTATTCGGCCACTGGCGGCCCGGCTGCTGGTGTACGTTCTGCTGTTCAGCGTTTTACTGTCGCTCGCGGCCACCGGCGTGCAGATGATTGGCGAGGTCGACCGGCGCACCAGCGAGCTGCGGGACACCCAGGAAAAGGCCGCAGAACTGGTGGCTGGCAGCATGAGCAACAACCTCTGGCTGATGAACTACTCAGAAGTGGCCAACAGCCTGGATGACATGCGCGCGATTCCGGCCATCCAGCACGCCCGCGTCATTACCGCCAGCGGCGACGAGTTCAGCACCGGCACTTATCCTGACGGCCGGGTAATCACCCAGACCTTTCCACTGGTGTTCAACCGTGATTCCGCCACAAACCAGGAGCCCATGGGTAACCTGACCGTTACCTCGTCAATCGAAACGGTCTACGCCGAGATTCTGGACCGCGCGCTGATCACCCTGCTATTCCAGTCCCTGTTCGTGATGCTTGGCACTCTGGGGCTATTGCTGATTGTTCGGTTTACCCTGTCGCGGCACCTTGAAGCCATCGCCGATTACGCCGCCCGCCTGAATCTTGATGCACTGATCGAACCGCTGCGACTGAAGCGCCGGCCGCCGGCCAAAAGCGATGAGCTCAGTGAACTGGAGCAGGCCCTTAACACCATGCGCCTGCAGCTGCTGGAAGACACCCTGTCGCTCCGCCAGAACTCGGCCCAGTCCCAGGATGAAAGAGACGAAGCCGTTCGTGCCAACCATGCCAAAAGCCAGTTTCTGGCCAATGTCAGCCACGAACTACGTATTCCACTGCAATCCGTACTGGGGTACGCAAACCTGCTGTCAGACACCCCGCTGGATGCCGACCAGAAAGAATACGTTCACACCCTGCTGAACGCTTCGGAGGGACTGTCCTCGATCATCAATGACCTGCTGGACATCTCCAGCATGGAAGCCGGCAAGCTTGTGCTGGAAAATATTCCCTTCGATCTGCGGGATACCCTCAACGATCTGGTTCACATGCTCGGTGCCCGGGCCCGGGAAAAGGGCCTGGCCCTGGAACTGAGGATCGATGAAAACCTGCCCTGGGCCATGGAAGGGGACCCGGTCCGGCTACGCCAGGTTCTGCTGAACCTGACGTCCAACGCCATCAAGTTCACTGACTCTGGCCACGTGCTGATCAGCATTGAGGTGCTGGGACGACGGGAGAACACGGTCAGGCTGCGAATGTCCGTCGAGGACACCGGCGTCGGTATTAATCCGGAAGACGTTGAGCTGGTGTATGAACCCTACGTTCAGCTTGGCCAGCGGTTTCAGCGCCAACTGCCAGGGGCCGGACTGGGCCTGACGATTTCACGTCAGCTTGTCCGCCTGATGGACGGCACCCTCGATCTGGAGAGCCGCCCAGGGGAAGGCTCCACTTTCTGGGTGGAACTGTCCCTTGCCGTTGCGCCCGAGAGCACCGCTCAGAGCCGTCCTGATACCAGCATGATCCGCGGCAAACGCATTCTGGTGGTGGATTCCTATGAGCTGTCACGGAAAATAACCCTGGAAATGCTGTCACGGCATGATCTCAGCATTGAAGCCGTGAAGTCCGCTGGCGATGCCCTGACCTCCATGAGACAGGCCGCAGACGCCAACGCCGCCTATGACGCCATTGTTCTGGACGGCTTTGTGCCGGATATGGACAGCGACCTGCTTTGCCGCCAGATTAGAGGCAACCGACAGTGGGAGCACACCCGCCTGCTGATCCTGTCTTCAAATCCCCAGCGTGGGGACGCCGAACACTTTCGCCAGGCCGGCGCCGATGCCTTTCTGAGCAAATCACTGCGGGAATCCTGCCTGACTCCAATCCTTCACCAGCTGTTTGCCGACGCCGTCAAGAATAAACGGGTCTTTCTTACCCGCTTTTCGCTGCAGAAAGTCAGCGATAATACCCGGCGCCAGGAATTGCCCTGCGGGCGCATGAAAGTGCTGTTGGTCGAAGATAACCCGGTTAACCGCACCCTGACTCAGCGGCTGCTGGAAAAACTGGGCTGTGATGTGATGACCGCCAACGATGGTGAAGCGGCTTCCAGCCTGTGGCAGTGGCACCCGTTCGACCTGATTTTCATGGACTGCGTGATGCCCCGTGTGGATGGCTTTGAGGCCACCAGGCGACTGCGTCAGTGGGAGATCAGCCAGGGCCGGCCCCGGGTGCCCGTGGTCGCACTGACTGCCAGCGCCATGGAAAAAGATGAAGAACTCTGTCGTGAGGCAGGAATGGACTCGTTCGTTGCCAAACCGGTAAACATTGAAATGCTCAGAGCAGTTCTGGAACAATACTGTCAAGCCACCTCATCCTGAGCCGATCAACGCTGTATCTGACAAGGGTTTTATGAACGTAGATTGCCCCACCTGCCGAAAGTCCGTGGAATGGAATGAAAATAACCCGTACCGACCGTTCTGTTCGGAAAGGTGCAAAATGATCGATCTGGGCGCCTGGGCCAACGAGGAATATCGTGTTCCGGCGGAAAACGCCTCACCGGATGACCTGGATCAGGGTGGCGAGACCACAAGCCACTAATGCTCAAACCCTTTCGGCTCCCTTAACCCGTTTTAAGTTGAGCGGCCTGCGGGGTGTCGTTACCATTTGCCAAACTCAAATTGAAAGGTAGTCGCATGAAAGCATCCCGTATTCCTCTGGTTCTGCTGTCGCTTGCCAGCCCCGCCGTTTTTGCAGCCGATGCGGACATCAGCCTGACCAACAACTCTGCCAAGGGCCAGGTCAACTTTTTCGAAACCACGTCGGATATGCAGCTGGGCGCCGGCTACACCTATCACGAAGGCAGCCGCCATATCGGCAACATCGATTTCCACGCCCAGGGCCGAACCGCGCTGGGGAATCTGCCCACAACAGCGGGCCTGGGTGTCCGGGCACTGGGATGGGAAGATGACAACCTGGACGGCGGCGCCGTGGGTCTTGGCGGCTTCGCCACCGTCAACATTCCGGATGCGCCCGGGCTTTCTTTCACCGGCGGCTTGCACTACGCGCCAAGCATCCTTTCGTTTGGTGATTCTGACGACATGACCAGCCTTGAGCTACGCGCCAACTATCGGGTTATCCGAAATGCCGAGGTTTTCGTGGGCTATCGTTACCTCAATACGGATTTTGACGGTCGCGGTGATCTGGATCTGGACGAAGGTCTGCTCGCCGGTATGAAGCTGTTCTTCTGATCCGCTGATCGGAAAACGGCCTCTAGTCAAGGAGTGACCGCGTCCCAGTCTTTGACGTGTCTCACTCTTTGAAAAACATCCCACTGATAGACTTGTCCCGGATTTCAGAAACCAAGGGTTTGGTATGACCAGGGACAAGTCTCAACCAGCATTTTTCCGATTTTCATCGGCTTCGCTTTTCACCCTCTCCATCCTGCTAACCGGATGCAGTCTCGACAACGACGCACTGGACGATGCCGCCAGCCGAGGCAACAGCTTTCCACCCGGTGAAAACTCACTGAACGATTTCTCCGAAAGCAGCACCGGCGATAGCAGCCAGTCTGCACAACTGGAAGCCAACCAGATCCGCGTAACCCTCGAAGTGCCGGAAGCGGTTGGTCCGGATGGTGAGAAAACCCGTCGAAACCTTCGCATTGTCGAACCCGAAAGCCTGGCCGTTTACCAGACCGATGAAAGTCTGCGGCCGCTGGATTTTCCATCGGTTCGCATACAGTCTGAAGGCAATAAGCGCTCGATCATCACCTTCAACGACGGACTGCCACTGGGGCCGGACGTCATTGTCGAGGCCAGCTACGGGGGCGAGAGACTGCGATCCCTGGCGGCTGATTCGGATCGGGACGTGAAGATCAACCCCTTCTCGGAATACCTTGCCGCAGAAACCCTGGGAGCTTATTCGCCGCAGCAGTTCCAGCAGATTCTGGATTGCGTCGATGACGCCGGCGGCTCCCTGTGCCTGAACAAGTATGTCTGGGGCACTTTGGCCGACCAGGTCCACGATTTCGAGATCGACATCCCCGCCACCCTGGACGTTCAGCAGGCCGTTGCTTTTCTGGATGAGCGCGCAGACTTTGCAAGCTATGTCGCTTCCATGGCGGATTACGCCCTGCTCGGGCAGGAGTCTTCCGGGCGCATCAGCGCCAGTTCCGCTGATTACAACACGGTGCTGTGGATTGCCGAGCTTGGCCAGACTTTCCGCGAGTCTTCTCTGGTGAATGCCGGGCAATGGGGCGTCCGGTCAGCGGCTGAAGAAACCGTCAGCGACACCAACGGAACCGGTTATTTCTACCCGGGCCTGACCCTGACCAGCTTCGACGTGTTCAATATTCTGGTGACCTCGCTGGCCAGTGACATCCCCTACAACCGGGAAACCCTGATCCACAGCGCCAGCAACGAGTTCTTCGAGCGCAACTTCTGGGAACTCAACACCCATTCATCCGCGCCAGGCGCCGCCACTATCGAAAACGATAATCGTCTGCTGGCAGGCCGGGCGCTTTTTCAGAGCATCACCGGAGAGGGTTCGTCCGAAATCATCGGCTGGACCCGTAACCCCTATTATCTGGACGCCTTCCTCCCAACAACGCAAGAGAATGACACACTGCCAGACCGCGTAGTCAGTGGCTATTTCACCGCCGGCAAGGCCATTGAACTGGTCTCAGAGAACCGGCAACTGAAGCGGGAAGCGACACTGGAGAATCATTACCTTTCTGTGCTGGAACTGAATCTTCTGCGGTCGGACAACTTTGACGCCGGCATTCTGGACAGCCGCGATTACAACGTGGTGTACCTGACCGCACAGATGAACGGCTGCTCGGCCCAGGGCTGTCCATCGGAAGTCATGGTTGTAGAGTCCGGCGTGGGCGACTGGGCGGTGTCTGCCGGCACGGTCACCCAGACAATGGCCTCCAGCGCCGTCAGCCGCAACAACACCGGCGCCGTAACCACGCGCGCACCGGCGGACAATCCGGGATTACGAGATGCCAGCTGGCTTATCAGCGAACGCCGTTCCCGGGTGTTCAGCGCTGGCGAAGGCCAGGCGCTGAAAAGCCTTGGCCGGTTGAACCTGGACCGGGACAGCGTCAGCGGCCCGGATGCAGAGCCTCAGATCGGCATGGGCGCCACCACGCCTGAAGGCACCTTCATGGCCTTCAATATCGACACGGCCAGTCTTGGCAAGGGCATTCTGATTGCCAGTGAACAGGCGGATTCCGCCAGACCAGACTCAGGTCGCTTCCGCCTGCAGGGTGTTGGCATGGCCATGGCGGCCGACTCAAACCGCCTATCCCATTTCGACAACGCCCTGCTCACGATCAACTCTCTGAGTACCGCCAGCCTGTCCCCGAACCAGCTCAACGTGGTGCATGATGTAAGCGCAGAAACCGTGTCAGAGCCCTCAGGCGAAACTTCAGGGCCGGTGTCGCTATCCTATTCCGGCGACAGCTCTGGAGCAGCCAGCTTCACTACAACCGGCCTGACACTGACCGGTTTCTACACCAGGGATCGGGACCAGTTCTATCTGCAGGTTCGCCAGAGTACAGCGAACGATGAATTGCTCGGACTGGTACTGGCGACACGGGTTCCCGACTGAATCTGCCAGTCCGGGAATGGGCCACAGGCGCAAAAGCGACGTAGACCCTGCTATAATTCCGACTGAATTCAGAACAATGAGAGGGTTTATGTCCGCTGGCATCAGGGCGCTATTGCTTGTTTTTCCGCTGGTTGCATTTGCAATCTGGGGCGCCATTCACGTACCGAGTCCCGACAGGGGTATTGGCGGAGCCGGTGAGGACATTACGCTGGATGCGTTACCCTCCCTGCCGCGCTGGGCCGAAGCAGGTCTTCCGGACTTTTCCCGCTTCCAGGACGTCAGCGAAAAGAAAAATGCTTTCTTCTCCTATCTCTACCCTCGCATTGTTCTGGCCAATTCCCGAATTCTGATTGAACGCCAGTACCTGGAAACCTTGAGCCGTAAAGAAACACTGTCGAAATCGGAAACCAGCTGGCTGGAACGCCAGGCCGAACGTCTGCGGGTGGACGAAGATCCAGGCAGCGACGAAATGTTCCGGCGCCTGCGTGCCCGGCTTGATGTTATTCCGCCCTCACTGATCATGGCCCAGGCTGCCAATGAATCTGCCTGGGGCACATCGAGATTTGCCCTGAAGGGCAATAATCTGTTCGGCCAGTGGTGCTTCTCCAAGGGTTGTGGCGTTGTTCCCCAGGGCCGGGAGGAAGGTAAGAACCATGAGGTAGCTGCCTTTTCCTCACCTTACCGCTCAATCACCAGCTATATCCAGAATCTCAACCGCCACCCGGCTTACCAGGAGGTTCGCGATCTGCGCCGGGCAGCCCGGGAGAAAGGGCAGTTTAGCAGTGGCACAGCACTGGCCGCCGGCCTCAGCAGTTACTCCGAAAGGGGCGAGGAATACATCAGCGAAATTCGCAGCATGATTACCTTTAACAAACTTCTGGAATACGACCGCGACTTCCGCAACACCGCGCTGAAGATCAGCGCCAGTGATCTGGTGCAGCTGGCCTCCAGCAGCCAGGAAAAAGCCCTGCTACCCGGCCAGGGTGAACTGGAGCCCGCTACGAACGAGGGATGATTTGATCAAGACGCTTCTACCAGGGCCGGTAAAGGGAGCCCTGGCCATAACGTTGATTCTGCTGAATACGCTGTGGCTGTTTCCGATACTGATTGTTTTTGCGGTTCTGAAGCTGGTCATTCCGGTTCCAGGCGTTCGTAAAGCTTGTACCGTTGTTCTGAACCGGATCGCCTGGCTGTGGATCGGCTTCAATAATCTTCTCGCCGACACGCTTCACCAGGTCACCTGGGATGTGCGAGGGGTCGCCGATCTCCGGAAGGACCAGTGGTATTTTGTGACCTGCAACCACCAGAGCTGGACCGACATCCCGGCAATCCAGCACGTGCTGAACAGCCGGATACCCCTGTTAAAGTTTTTCCTGAAACAGCAGCTGATCTGGGTGCCGTTTCTGGGCATTGCCTGGTGGGCGCTGGATTTTCCGTTCATGCAACGCCACACCAAGGATCAGATTGCCAGAAACCCGAGCCTGAAAGGCCGTGATATTGAAGCCACCCGGGCCGCGTGCGAAAAATTCCGCTTTACCCCGGTGACCATCTTCAATTTTATGGAAGGGACACGCTTCACCCCGGCCAAGCAATCCGCCCAGAAATCCCCTTATCGCCACCTGCTGAAACCCAGGGCTGGCGGAACCGCTTTTGTTCTGGAAGCCATGGGTGATTCCCTGACCACCATGCTGGACGTGACCATTGTGTATCCCGACAGCCGTAAAGGCATCTGGGATTACCTGTGCGGGCGCATTCATCACATCGTGATCGATATCAGGACCCGCGAAATTCCGGGACGATTCCTGGGAATGGACTATCAGAGCAGCCCGAAAGTGAGAGCGGATTTCCAGCGCTGGGTCGGACAGATCTGGCTAGAAAAAGACGCGCGAATAGACGAGCTGCTTCGGGAAACCCGGGGTTTATAGCAACCCAAGCTCTCTGGCCCTGACAATCGCCTGGGTTCTGGATTTTACTTCCAGTTTGGCGTTGATTCTTCGAGCGTGGGTTTTCACCGTGTGCAGCGATATATGCAGCTTGTCTGCGATGTCCTGGTTCGACAGGCCCTGTGCGATTAGTTCCAGCACGCCCTGCTCTCGATCACTGATGGGCTCCGCCAGTTGCGCGGTTTCGACCACCGGGGCGGTCCTGATTCCGTAAACACGCCCGATTTCATCGACGAACGGCAGCCGCGGCAGGTGGGGCCACGCCTTTTCCATCAAAGGTTGCAGCTCCCGCCTCAACTCGGTGAAGGGGCTCAGGTAATGCTCGCCGGCTGCCAAATCAATGGCAGCTGCCAGAGCTTTCTGCCCAGCCGGCATGCCCTTTTGGCGCGACGCGATGACGCTCTCCAGAAGGCGAACATGAAGCTCCAGGCCGAACGGCACCATTTCATGATGCCTGTCACGGATGGCTTTCAGAGTCCGCGCTGCGCATTCGTCCTTCTGGTTTGCCATCTCCAGCCGGGCCTGCAGGCAATCCAGCAGCCCCGGCATCATCGGAAACATGTCAGGAACGCAGTTGGCAGACCGCCAGGGGCCCAGCCGCTCAAGCGCCTGGGTAGCGGCCTCAATCTGGCCAGAAACCAGCCAGGTGCTGCCTTTCAATGCCTCCAGCACCGGGACATAGACCGACGCATCTACCTTCCAGGCCTGCATGGTTCGTTCCGCCCGGCCGATCCAGGTAAAGGCTTCGTCGAGTCTCTCATGTGTCCGACAGATCAGCACCCTAAGAGACATGGCTAACAGCAGGGCCAGATCACGAGTCTGCTCTGCATGGCGGACACAGTTTACCAGCAGTCGGTCGGCTTCCCGTTCCCGGCCCTGGTGCCAGAGCACAATCACCAGGTGCAACTGCAGGCGCACCTCGCCAACCCGGGCAGAGCGTGCGGCCTCGTTGATGGCTGTATCCAGGCCTGTTCTGAGCAGCTGTTCGGCATGGCGCAACGCACCCTTACCCAGTTCTATTCGGGCATGGGCATAAACCGCCAGGGTTTCAGAACCGTTATCCCCGGCTTCTCTGGCCAGACGGGCAGCGTTGCGGTTCGCTTCCCGGGCCTGAGTGAAATTGCCCTGGGCACACATGGCACTGGAACGGACGAGCTCTGTCACCAATCGTCCCTGAGCGGATAGATCCGCCGAAGCCAGAGCCCGATCCGCCACTTCCAGCGCCTCCAGAACCGCCCCCTCACCTCGCAGTATGAACGCCCGCAGGGCATCGACTCGGCCCTGGAGGGCCTGATCCGCCGTCGTCGCAAGGTCGTCAATCAGAGCACGGGCCCGGGCAAACTGCCCACCAATGGCGTGGACCCAGCCATACACAATCTTCAGGCGAGGGCTCTGCTCAAACAGGTCCATGGGCAGGCTCTGCCTCAGCGCCAGCAATGATGCGGTATCCTGGCCGATCAACAGCGCTTCTGAGGCATCTGACGCGATCTGCATGGCCTCATCATGGGCATTGGCCATCAGTGCGTATCTAAGCGCTTCAGGGAACCGGCCCCGGTGATTGAACCAGCGGCTGGCCCTCAGCGCCCTCTCCTCCAGTCCTGCCATTACCGGCGTCTGAAGCCATTCATGAACCAGTGGATTGAACCGGTACCACCGCCCTCTGCCCGGGATCGCGCGCAATGGAATACCTGCCTCTGATGCAGCGGAGGGCCTGAAAGCATGATCACAGGCAGAATCCGCCAGCGCCAGAAACAGTTCGTCAGACACCACGTCCAGCTCTGCCATAATCCTGAGTGAACGCTGCTGGCCCGGAGTCAGTGGAATCAGAACGGCATCCCTGAGAAAACGTTCAACACTGGCCGAATCCTGAATCGGAAGTCTGGATTCCGTCGATTCCTGCAATTCCCTCTGATAGAGGCCAAGAGGTGTCAGCCAGCCCTCGGTCAAAGCGTGCAGATGCTCGATGGTAACGGTGGTCAGCTTCTGGCTGGTGAGGCTGTCGCCGAAAAATTCAAAGGTTTCAGACCGTGTGAGTTCCAGATCTTCGGCGCCCAGGCGCCTGAACCGGCCCGCCAGCTCCAGGGAATGGGTCTCAAACGGCAGTGGCTTGCGCGACACCAGTATCAGCGACAGGTTGGCTGGCGTTTCCACAACCAATTGATGCAATAGCGCGGTAGAGGCCGGATGGGCAATACTGCCGACATTATCGATAACCAGAAAGCGGGAATCTTCCGCACCGGAAGCCGCAACACCTGACAGCAGCACTGACAGCGCATCGGTATAACTCGAGGCATTCTGCTGCCCCCGGAGACGAGTAGTCGCCCTTGAGGTTAAGGCTATTTCGATCAGCGCAAGCAAGCGGCCCGCATCGTTTTCCTGGCCTGTCAGTGATATCCATCTGATCCGATCGGCGCCGGTCTCCGATTCATGGAATGCGGCACAAAGCCCGTGGGATTTGCCAAAACCGGGCGGTGACTCCAGAAAAAGTATTTTGCCAGGCTCACAAGCCTGTCGTATTTTCCCGGTTAATCCGGGCCGGGCCAGATAATCCGCAACCGGGTCTGGCATTCGAACGCGCTGGCGTAATAAATCTTTAACGAGCTCACCCCGATAAGAACCCCCAAGAACAGACTGGAACTCATCGTTGGCGGCACTGCCATCATCAAATGGTTTCACGCTTTGCCCCGTTGAATTCCGGACACCCGGGCATTTTCCCTTCCATCCGGTAAAAAGTAGCTCTGACTGAACAGTCATTGTTGGCGACCGACTACGGGTACGCCTTTAGTATGAGTAGAGGAAGGTTAAACCAAGAATGGGTCGGGCTGCAAAAAAGACTCGGAACCACAACGAAAAAAGGCGAGCCGTAGGCTCGCCTTTAATTTCAAACCATCGCGCAGCTCAGGACCGCGCGATGTACGTCTGACTAGCGGGTACCCGCACGGCGCAGTGCCGAAGGCGTGTACTCGCGTGACCGACGCTCTACACCGAAGGTGTACGGCTCGGGCTCTTCGTTGGTCAGACCAAGCACCAGGTAACGGCCAGACAACAGATCGTACAGGGTCTCGATCGCATACCAGGGCACAATCTGGTCGTAGAACTGCAGGGCATGGGCTTCAGCAACACGCCAGAGTTCACCACGGCCGTCATAGTGATCAATCACTGATGCCTGCCAGGTGTCTTCGTCAAGATAGAAATCACGCTGCGCGTAAATATGACGCTCGCCATCTTTCAGGGTTGCGCGCACATGCCATACGCGGTGCAGCTCGTAGCGCGTGTAATTCTGCTCGATGTGGCCGGCCTTGATGATCTGGTCATAGCTCAGATCCCGGTCCAGCAACTTGTAGGAGTTGTAAGGAATATACATCTCCTTCTTACCCAACAGTTCCCAGTTGTAGCGATCCGGCGCACCGTTGAACATGTCGAAGTTGTCTGAGGTACGCATACCATCTGCTGCGGTACCCGGTCCGTCATAGGCTACCTGAGGAGCGCGACGAACACGGCGCTGACCGGCGTTGTATACCCACGCACGGCGTGGCTCTGCAACCTGGTCAATGGTTTCGTGAACCAGCAGCACGTTACCCGCAAGGCGGGCTGGCGCAGTAATGGCCTGCTTGAAGTAGAACAGTACGTTGGGGTCCTCGCCTGGCTCGTAATCCGCCAGGTAGGTGCGCCAGGTCAGCTCGTCCTGAAACTTCACAACACTGAAATCGCCGCTTTCGGTCGGTGTAACCTGACCGACGTTCCGCATAACGGAACCGCCGCGATAACGGGTGATGTGGTTCCAGATTACCTCAAGGCCGTTCTGCGGAATCGGGAAAGGAGTCGCGGTCTGGTAATCACCAAGACCGTTACCATCCTTGATCAGGTCGACCGTTGTCGCGTTTGCCATGGTGTCCTGCATGACATCTTCCGGATAGGCCGCGGTACGGTGTGTCGGGTACACAGGCATTTTGTAATCCGGGTAGCGCTTGATCATTGCGATCTGGCCGGGTGACAAATTGTCGGCGTATTCATCAACGTTGCTCTGGTCGATGGTGAACTTCGGCTGCTCGTCCGGGAAAGGATTCACATAGATACCGTCGTTCTTGTAACCGGCCGGAGGAGTTGTCAGGCCGCCGTCCCATGCCGGAATCTCGCCGCCATTGCCGGCTTTCTCCGCACCCATCGGGGTGAGCGTATCGCCCAGTTTCGCAGCTTCGCTCTCCGACACCGCGCTGTAGGCGTTGCCGGCGAACATGACTGCCGACAGAATGCCGGTAGCCAATAGTGTCTTGTTCAGTTTCATTTAAGTTACCTCGTTAAACTATTTCAGGCACATTCGGGTTTAGAACGAGTAGGACACGCTCGCACTGACGAAGTCTCTGTCGGTCAACTCGTTGAACGGTTCGCCGTCCATGAAGTTGGTGTAGCCGATGTTACCTGTAATCTTGTTCTGGTAAACACCCTGAAGGGAGATACCAACAGACTTCCTGTCTTCGATAAAGTTTCCTGCCGGCTGCGGCGCGTAACCCTCGACGTCGTGACTGAAGGCCAGCTGCGGCTGCAGGTTTATACCAGCAATGGCGTTCGGGTAATCCCAGACGAGTCGAGCTCGATAACCCCACGAGAAAGAAGTCGTGTAACCTTCGTTGTTACAGTAACTTGTGTTCGCGTTGGCGCCAGCACCGCCAAGGATATCCGAGCCCGTGAAACAGGCGTCAGCTCCCGATGCGCGGGGAATAGTACCGACCCCGAAGGTGCCCGACCGACCATAGCGAGCTTCATCGTAACCCGGCAGGTCGTGAACATAGGTACCGCCAATTTCCGACACGAATGACATACGGCTGGCACCCATGACCTGGTCAAAGAACTTGATCAGTGTCATCTGCGCCTGAGATACGTTGTACCTGTCGTAGCCATCCACTTCCTGATTACTCAAGGCACCCGCGCCGAGCGGAACACCGGCTTCCTGCTCACGCTTGATCTGCAGCAAGCTGAGAGGGCCTTCAGAATCGATAATCTGCAAACCACCCAGAATCAGCTCAAACGAGCTCCACTGGACCGGTACATTTTCGCGGAAGCTGTACTCAGCACCCAGAGACCATCCGCCTGGGGTGGTGGTGTTGATACTGATGCCGTAGAGATCGATGTTTTCCGGATACTCAATGTAATAATTGGCAATGTCGCCGGTGCCAGAGCCCAGCGTGCCACTGACCAGAGGCAGACGGCTATTGTACTTTATGTAGTAAAAGCCAAGCTCGGAGTCATTCAGTGCCGGGACATACCAGCGCATGGCGACACCAAACTGATCCTTGCTGTCAGCGTCTTTATCTGGCGCCCTCATTGCAAGGCCGGCACCATTATCGAGGTAAAACTCCTGCGGCTGGGCGCTAGCCAGGATGACAGGACCACACCCGTCTGCCGCGAAGTCGTTAGTGGAGAAGAATGTGCCGCAGTCGTCTGGCTTTACCGGTTCCCAGTCAGTCTGGACGAAGGCTTCAAGGGTAATGTTCTGGGTAACACCTGCGGAAATGTAGAACATTTCAACAGGTAAAAGGGCGTCCTTCAGTTCGGCGCCAGGTGCACGGAACGCGGGAACATCAATCGGGTTGATGGTATTGATACCGCCCTGGATAAACGTACTCTCACCCCAGCTAACAACCTGTTTGCCGTAACGAATGCTGACGGGGACATTGCCGAAATACCAGTCCGAAAAAACGTAGGCGTCAAGCAGATCGGCACCAGAAGCATTGTCTTTTGCGTCGTCGTTTAACTCCCGGCGTTCACGTGACTCGTCTTTCAGCTCGAAGTCGTAGTAATAACGACCACGGACAAAGGCACCGACTCGAGTCAGTACATCGCTATCGACGTTGTAGTTCAGAAACAGATCTGATCGGCCCTGAACCACTTTGGAGACGGTGTCGCCCTGATCAAAGTTGAGGTTGCCGTCGTCAAAGTTATTGGATGATGCGCCCTGGTTTGTTCCCACGAACTGCGGCCCGAGGTTGCCCTGAGCAATCAGACGATCCTGACGTTCCTTGGTCCGCCAGGTGGCGCCTGCAGAAAGGGTCGTATCCAGAGACGCTTCCACATCCCCGATATAGAATGAATAGGCAGACGCCTGGCCGGACATACCGGCGGCTACTGCGACGGCCAGCGGCAATTTGACCCACTGCTGCCATTGGTTTGTTTTTCTTGTCATTGGAAGGCTACTCCATTGTTGTTCTGAGTCGCTGCTCTTGTTTATTGGTATTCACGATGTTTGGAGGCTTCATGCACAGTGCTCGTGATGATGGCACTATAGCTAACGCCATCGGGCGCTTTGATCAGTCAAAAGTATGATTTTACGATTACACCCCTCTCAACGGCAGGTTCCCGGTCGCACCGGTTCAATATAGTCAACAAATCCCGTTGCAACCAGCCGTTGGAGAGGGGTTATGCAAATCAACCTGCTGGGCTTACAGCATTTCAATGGCCATGGCAGTGGCTTCGCCGCCGCCGATGCACAGTGCCGCAACGCCCTTCTTCTTGCCGTAATGTTTAAGGGAATGCATCAGTGTTACCAGCAGGCGCGAGCCGGTTGAGCCCACCGGATGACCCTGTGCACAGGCCCCGCCATGAACGTTCACTTTTTCAGGATCCAGACCCAGTTCGCGGATTGGCATCATCGCAACCATTGCGAAAGCTTCATTAATCTCGAACAGGTCTACGTCGTCTTTAGTCCAGCCAGTTTTAGCAAACAGGGTTTCAATGGCACCCACAGGCGCACAGGTAAATTCTGATGGATGCTGGGATTGGGTGCTGTGTGCAACAATGCGCGCCAGAGGCTTGAGCCCACGCTTTTCCGCTTCCGATTCCCGCATCAGAACCAGGGCCGAGGCTCCATCTGAAATAGAGGAAGCGTTGGCGGCGGTTACCGTACCATCCTTCTTGAAGGCCGGCCGCAGGCTCGGGATTTTCTCGATATTGGCATTGAACGGCTGCTCGTCGTGTTCCACCACCACATCGCCCTTTCGGGATTTGACGGTGACCGGGATGATCTCATCTTTCAGCAGCCCCTGCTCAATGGCGGACTTTGCGCGCTTGAGGGACTGGATGGCGTAAGCATCCATATCTTCACGGCTGTAGCCTTTCTGGTCAGCCATATCCTGGGCGAAGGAGCCCATCAGTCGGCCGGTTTCAGCGTCTTCCAGGCCGTCCAGAAACATATGGTCCTGTGCCGCATCACCCGGGCCCATTCGATACCCTTTCCGGGCGTTCAGCAGCAGATAGGGGGCGTTGGACATGCTCTCCATACCGCCAGCGACCATCACATCATTGGTACCCGCCTTGATCAGGTCGTGGGCAAACATGGCGGCTTTCATGCCGGAGCCACAAAGCTTGTTGATGGTGGTAGCACCGGTGCTGTCAGGCAGCCCTGCCTGGCGCATGGCCTGACGGGCGGGGCCCTGCTTGAGACCAGCGGGCAGCACGTTACCCATGATCACTTCCTGAACGTCTGCAGGCTGCAGGCCGGCACGGCGAATCGCTTCAGCAATGCTGATGGCGCCCAGCTCAGGGGCGGAAACCGCCGCCAGGCTACCCTGGAAGCCGCCCATGGGGGTACGTACACCACTGACAATTACAACGTTATCACTGCTCATTCTGAAACCTCTTTTCTCGTTTAAATCAGGCCTTGTGCGGCGCTTCCAGGTATTCCCGGGACTGCATTTCCAGCAGTCGCGATTCAGTGCGTTCAAACTCGAAGGCCAGGCGGCCGCCGGTGTAGAGGTCGGTGATCGCCGCCTCCGCCGACAGGATGACCTTGACGTTGCGGTCGTAGAATTCGTCGATCAGATTGATGAAGCGTCGCGCCTGATCCTCGTTGTTCTTTCCCATCACCGGGACATTGCTGATGATGACCGCATGAAATTCCCGCGCCAGCTCGATGTAATCGTTCTGGCTCCGAGGGCCGTCACAGAGCGTCCTGAAATCAAACCAGACCACGTCGTCAGCGTGGCTGAGAGCCGTCAGCTTGCGGCCGTTAATCTCCAACTCGAGGCTATGACTTCCCCCTTCCAGAGCGAGGCTATCAAAGCTTTTCTGAAGACTGACGTCCGAATCGTCATCCAGCGGATAGTGAAAAAGCTCCGCCTGCTCCAGCGTTCGCAGCCGGTAATCGACGCCGCCGTCCACATTCACCACATCGGTGTGTTTCTTTACCAGCTCAATGGCCGGCAGGAAGCGGGCGCGCTGCAGACCATCCTTGTAAAGGCCGTCTGGCACAATGTTGGATGTACAGACCAGGGTGACACCGCGACTGAAAAGGCCGTCCATCAGCGTGGCCAGTATCATCGCATCGCCGATGTCGGAGACAAAAAACTCGTCGAAGCAGATAACCCGCGCCTCATCACCAAACTTTTTCGCAACAATATCCAGCGGATTCTTTTCACCTTTCAGAGCCTTGAGTTCCTTGTGGACCCGTTGCATAAAGCGGTGGAAGTGAACCCGCATTTTGCGGTCAAACGGCAGGGCTTCGTAAAAAGTGTCCATCAGGTAGGTCTTGCCGCGGCCCACACCGCCCCAGAAGTACAGGCCCTTGACCGGAGTCTCCCGGCCCTTCTTCATCTTCAGACGAAGTTTGACCAATGGCTTATCCCGCTCACTTTCCGCCACGACCAGTTTGTCGTACAGTGACTGCAAACGACGCACGGCATCTTCCTGAGCGGAGTCGCGATGAAATTCCGGGCGTTCCAGATCTTTCTGGTAGCGTTCAATCGGTGTCATGCTAGTGCTTTTCTGAACGTTCATGGATGCAGATCCCGGTTTGGGGTCGTTAATATCGGCGGCGTATTGTGGCCGATTTTGCAAATTGTCGCCACGTTGCGGCGGATTCGATAAAAGGATGAAGTGAACTATGAATAACCTGATTCTGGCAGCCATAGCCGCACTGATTGTCGGCCTGATCATTGGCGTACTGATTGGCCGCTCCGGCCAGGGGTCTACGCTCAGGCAGCGTCGGGCAGAACAGCAGATTGAAGAAATCAGGAACGAATACACCCGCTATCAGGCGCAGGTCAATGAACACTTTATGGAATCGGCCCATCTGCTGCGCCGTTTCAACGACACCTACCGGGACGTGAACCAGCACATGGCCCGGGGCGCGAACAGGCTGTGCAACGATGAGGAATGGCTGCACGAACTGGAGCAGGAAAACGCCCGCGACCGCCTTGAAGGCAGCTCATCCGACGGCGACAACGCCGAACCCCCGAGAGACTACGCCCCCAAAAGTGACCCAGAAGAGAAAGGCACCCTGGCGGAAGATTTCGGTATGCCGGAAAAACAGAAGCAGTCCTGATTAAAACGTCCTCGACCACTACACCGGGTTATCGCAGTCGATAAACCGGTGCTCTACCCCGAATACCCTTTCAAGCGCACTACCGAGCGCCTGTACCCCGTAACGCTCGGTAGCGTGATGTCCCGCCGCAAAATAATGAATGCCGCATTCCCGCGCCGTGTGCGTGGTGGGCTCTGAGATCTCGCCGCTGATATAGGCGTCCAGACCGGCCTCCAGCGCTTTATCAATAAATCCCTGGGCGGCGCCGGTACACCAGCCGACCCTGGAAATAGTGTCTGAACCAGTGCCGACATGCAGCGGCGGTCGGCTCAGAGCCTTGGCAATCCGCTGTTCCAGTTCCGCCGGCGTCAGTGGTGATTCTAGCTCACCCTGCCACACCAGGCCATCGAGCGGGCGCGGGTTCTGGATACCCAACACGTCAGCAAGCTGGCGGTTATTGCCATATTCCGGGTGATCATCCAGCGGCAGGTGATAAGCCACCAGATTGATGTCGTGCTCCAGCAGCAGCCGGATGCGCTCGCGCTTCATGCCACGAATTGCCTGGTCTTCGCCTTTCCAGAAATAGCCGTGGTGGACCAGAATCATATCCGCGTCCGCCTCAATCGCAGCGTCAATCAGCGACCGGGAAGCGGTAACTCCACTGATGATACGGCTAACCTCATCCGAACCTTCCACCTGCAGTCCGTTCGGGCAGTAGTCCTTGAAGTCATCAGGCGACAGCCATTGGGTCAGCGTGTTGAGAATCTCGGTTCTGGAGGCCACGGGTAATCTCCCATTCGGACTGAATGTCGATTTGCGTTCAGACCAGACCGGTCAGCACTTCAATCAGGCGCTTGTTCTGGTCTGCTGTGCCGGTGGTAATGCGAAGGAAATCGTCGATCCGCGCCTTGTTGAAGTGACGCACGATTACGCCCTGATCCCGCAGACCTCTGGCGAGGGACTCGCCGGAATGGTCGGGATGACGTGTAAAGACAAAATTGGCTTTGGATGGAAGCACTTCAAATCCCAGGGCTTCCAGTTTGCTGGTCACCCAGTCCCGCTCACCGATCACGCCTTCGCAGGTCGCCTTGAACCAGCTGTCGTCTTCAAACGCCGCGACCGCACCGGCCAGCGCCAGGCGGTCCAGCGGATAAGAATTGAAGCTGTTCTTGACCCGGTTCAGGGCCTCGATCAGGTCCGGATGACCCACCGCAAAGCCGACTCGAAGCCCTGCCAGTGACCGGGCTTTGGACAGGGTCTGGCTGACCAGCAGGTTCGGGTATTTATCCACCAGGGTAATCGCCGATTCACCACCGAAATCCACATAAGCTTCGTCAATCACCACCACACGGTCCGGGTTGGCGGCTACAATCGCTTCAACCTTCGAAAGCTCAAGAAAGCGACCGGTCGGCGCATTCGGATTGGGGAAAATCACACCGCCATTGGGTTGGGCGTAGTCATCCGGATTGATCTCGAAGGACTCGGTTAAAGGGATTGTCTTGCCCTCAATACCATAGAGCCCGCAGTAAACCGGATAGAAACTGTAGGTAATGTCCGGGAACAGCACCGGCTGACCGTGCTGGAACAGACCGTAGAAAATATGGGCCAGCACCTCATCGGAGCCGTTGCCCAGGAAAACCTGATCCTGATTCAGCCCGTGGTAGCGGGCGATCGCGTCTTTCAGCGCCTCCCCTTCCGGGTCTGGATACAAACGGAGGTTATCGTTCAGCTCGGCACGAATGGCATCGACCACTTTCGGGGACGGCCCAAAGGGGTTTTCGTTGGTATTCAGCTTGACCAGATTCGCCATCTTTGGCTGCTCACCCGGAACATAGGGCACCAGGTCATTCACCAATGGGCTCCAGAACTTACTCATAGTTGCAGCCCTTTCAGTCTTTAACGCGGTATTCCGCAGAACGTGCGTGTGCGGTCAGCCCCTCGCCCCGGGCCAGAACAGACGCAACACGGCCCATTCTGTCGGCACCCGGCGCGGTGAAGCCGATAATGGAAGAACGCTTCTGAAAATCGTAAACCCCTAGCGGCGAGGAAAAACGCGCCGTTCCACTGGTAGGCAAGACGTGATTCGGCCCCGCGCAGTAATCACCCAGTGCCTCGGCGGTATAACGCCCCATGAAAATCGCACCGGCGTGGCGGATGTCTTCAAGCATCTCGTTCGGATTCTCCACAGACAGCTCCAGGTGCTCCGGCGCTATCCGGTTGGAAACCGCAGCCGCCTCTTTCAGATCCGCCACCTGAATCAACGCCGCCCGGTCCGTCATGGACGTGCGGATAATGTCTGCACGCTCCATGGTAGGTAGCAACGCGTTAATGCTCTTCTCCACCGCATTCAGGAAATCTCCGTCCGGGCTGATCAGAATCGACTGGGCCTGCTCATCGTGCTCCGCCTGGGAAAACAGATCCATGGCAATCCAGTCCGGATCTGTCTGGCCATCGCAGATCACCAGAATCTCCGACGGGCCGGCGATCATATCGATACCGACGGTGCCAAACACTTCCCGTTTGGCGGTTGCCACAAAAATATTGCCTGGCCCGACAATTTTATCGACAGCAGGAACCGTTTCAGTGCCATAAGCGAGCGCACCAACCGCCTGGGCTCCGCCCAGACAGAACACCCGATCGACACCAGCGATGGCGGCCGCAGCCAGAACCATGTCGTTCACGACACCATCCGGAGTAGGTACAACCATAATCACTTCGCTAACTCCGGCGACCTTGGCCGGAATCGCATTCATCAGAACAGAAGACGGGTAGGCTGCTTTACCACCGGGCACATAAAGCCCTGCCCTATCCAGCGGCGTCACCTTCTGGCCCAGTACAGTTCCGTCCTGATCCTCATACTGCCAGGACTTCTGATTCTGGCGTTCATGATAGTCACGCACACGGTCAGCGGCCTTTTCAAGGGCGATGCGCTGATCCTCAGGAATCGCGTTCAGCGCCTGTTGCAAACGTTCCTGGCTGATCTCCAACTCGGCTACAGAACCAACTTTCAGCCGATCAAACTTCTCGGTAAATTCCAGAACCGCCGCATCACCCCGGGTTTTCACCTGATGCAGGATATGACGAACCGACTCGTTCACTGACTGATCCACACTATCGTCCCATGCCAGCAAGCGCGCTAGCTCAGAATCGAAGTCGTTCTGGGAAGCATTGAGTCTGGTAATGCTGATATCGGTCATTTCTTGGTCCTGAGTCTCACTTGGGTAAGCCCGGCGATGATGAGTAATGGCGGTTGGAGAACTACTGGTTGAAAAACGCTCCTTACGGCACATCCCTGTGACGCTTGGGCTCCGCCATCCATGGCTCCGCACATTTTCAACCAGTAGTTCTCCAACCGCCTGCCTAGCTCTGTTTACGCTTTTCTACAGCGGCTGCCATTTTTTCAATTATGGGGTTAAGGCCTTGGTGTTTCATCTTCATGGAGGTTCGGTTTACCACCAATCGGCTACTTATATGCTCAATCAGCTCTCTGGCCTCCAGCCCATTGGCTTTGAGCGTGTTGCCGGTATCTACAATATCAACGATTTCATCGGCCAGATTCAGAATCGGAGCTAATTCCATTGCACCATAGAGCTTGATAATGTCCGCCTGACGACCTTGGGCCGCATAATAACGGCGCGCAAGGTTTACGAATTTAGTAGCAACCCGGATTCGACCCGGCGGTGTTGGCTGGCCTTTCAATCCTGCCGTCATTAACCGACACCGGGAAATATTCAGATCCAGCGGCTCGTAGAGCCCTTCACCACCATGCTCCATCAGTACGTCTTTGCCGGTCACACCCAGGTCTGCGCCGCCATACTGAACATAGGTCGGCACGTCCGTCGCCCGTAAAACCAGAATACGGACGCTCGGGTCCGTGGTTGGAAACACCAGCTTACGGGATTTCTTTACATCGTCGACCAGCTCAATCCCCGCCTCTTTCAGCAGCGGCAGGGTTTCATCAAGAATTCGGCCCTTCGACAAGGCAATGGTGATGGAATCGGTCATGCTCTGTTCCGGTCAGTGTCTTTAAGCTGGCAGCCGGCGGATACTCGCGCCCAGCAATTGCAGCTTCTCTTCAATACATTCGTAGCCACGGTCGATGTGGTAAATACGATCCACAACGGTATCGCCGTCGGCCACAAGGCCCGCGATAACCAGGCTGGCTGAAGCCCGCAGGTCGGTAGCCATGACCGGCGCGCCAGTGAGATGGTCCACACCTTTGATGATCGCGGCATTGCCTTCGAGGGTGATGTCAGCGCCCATGCGAATCAGTTCCTGTAGGTGCATGAAGCGGTTTTCGAAGACCGTTTCAACAATGGTGCCGGAGCCCTCTGCGACGGCGTTCATCGCCGCGAACTGCGCCTGCATATCCGTGGGGAATGCGGGGTAAGGCGCCGTGCGGATGCTGACGGCTTTCGGCTGCTTGCCCTTCATGTCCAGGGAAATCCAGTCCTTGCCGGTTTCGATCTCGGCACCTGCTTCCTGGAGTTTGAGCAAAACCGCTTCCAGCAGATCCTCACGGGTGTCTTTCAGCTTTACTTTGCCGCGGGTGGCCGCAGCGGCAACCAGATAGGTGCCGGTTTCGACCCGGTCCGGCAGCACGTTGTAGTGGCAACCGTGCAGGCGTGGCACGCCGTTGATCTCGATGGTCGCGGTGCCATGGCCCTTGATATCTGCCCCCATGGCGATCAGGCATTCCGCCAGGTCCACCACTTCCGGTTCGCGAGCGGCGTTTTCGAGGATGGTTTTACCATCCGCCAGGGCCGCCGCCATCATCAGGTTTTCAGTACCGGTCACGGTGACCGTATCCAGGAATATGTGAGCGCCCTTCAGGCGGCCGTTGGTTTTAGCCTTGATGTAGCCATTCTCAACGGTAATCTCGGCGCCCATGGCTTCCAGGCCGTGAATGTGCAGGTTCACCGGGCGGCTACCAATGGCACAGCCGCCGGGCAAAGACACTTCGGCCTCGCCAAAATGCGCCACCAGCGGGCCCAGCACAAGAATCGACGCGCGCATGGTTTTGACCAGTTCATAGGGCGCGTGGAAGTGCTTGATGGTATTGGCGTGAACTTCAACGCTCATTTTCTCATCTATCATCAGTTCAACGCCCATGCGGCCCAGCAGCTCGATCATGGTGGTGACGTCATTCAGGTGCGGCAGGTTGCCAACGGTCACAGGCTCATCCGCCAGCAACGTTGCGGCCAGAATCGGAAGCGCAGCGTTCTTGGCTCCGGAAATCCGGATTTCGCCAGACAATGGCTTTCGGCCTCTGATCAGAAGTTTATCCACGGTAGAATCCTGTTGTTGTTGGGACGGTTGTCAGGACGTTCAGCCCTGACGGGCAGCCCATTCAGCTGGGGTGAATGCTTTCGGGTGCAGGGCATGAATGGTGCCATCCATGACGTGTTTGAACAGCGCCTTATTGATCATCTGCTGCCGTTTGATGGTTGGCAGGCCTTCAAACACCTCGCCCACCACAACGACGAGATAGTGGTTACCATCAACCTGAACCTGTACTTCGCAGTCCGGCAATGCTTCTTTAACCAGCTCGACGACTTCGGCGGATTCCATAAATATTCCTCGGGCGTTTGTGAACCAAGAGCGGGATTGTAACCAATTAAGGACGCTGGGTCAGCTATGGGATAGACCGGGCAGGTGCTCGTCAAGACCGCTCAGTGCCGCCAGGGACCGCAGGCGCTCTCCGGCGCCCTCCACCCTGAGCACCTGATTGCGCGAGCGCGCCAGGCGCGCCCAGCAAAGCAACAGTGAGAGCACCACGCTGTGCGCGGCACCCAGGCGGGACAGATCGACAGTGATGTCCTGGTCGAGCCCGGCGATCAGCCGCTCGCCCTCGCTGCGGATGCCACCGACATTCGCCGGGCCAATATCGCCACTGAGCTTGAGGCAGTCACCTTCAAGCTCCAGCCGGGGCGGCTGACTCACGACTTGTTAACTTCCTGCTCAAGATTGAGGGATTCAATGGCGTCACCCCAGCCATCAATCACCTTCTGGACTTCACCGCGGTTCTGTTCCATCTCCTGAGTGAAGCGGTCACGGAATGCCAGGCCAATGTTTACGCCCTCGACAATCACGTTTTCCATCATCCACTGGCCTTCATTCGTTCTGTACATGGAATAGGTGACCGGGTAACGGTTGCCCGACGCACTGATAACTTCCATCTGGACCGACGCCCGGCCCTGGTTCTCGGGATTGATAAACGCTTCTTTCACTTCAATCTCAAAATCCTCTGCGCTCACCAACGCCTGGGCATAACTATCGAACAGGCTGCGCTTGAACTTCACAACGAACTCATCCCGCTGCTCCGGTGTGCTCTGGCGGGCATACCGTCCCATTACCCGGGCGGCGATGCGGCGGAAATCAACAAAGTCGCTGAGCTCTTCGTCCATGCTGGCGTAAAAGGCCTCTGGGTCTTCATCGTAAAGCCCTTTCTCTGCATTCAGCTTGTCCACCAGTTCCTGAGTGTTGCGATCAACGTACTGCCGCAGCTCTTCCTCTGTCTCTGCACTGGCCTGCACTGAAGCTCCAAACAGCAGAATTGTCAGGGCCACAAGGCCAGTTCTGAATGCGATCATCAATATCTCCTATAAAACTCTGATTGCCCCGGAAATCACCAGAGCCGTCTACTGACCAGATGCAAAATTGGAAATCAGCCGCTCAAGATTCATGGCTGACTGAGTCGAATAAAAAGTGTCGCCGTCGGACAGCGATTCCATGTCGCCACCAACCGATACGTCAATATACTGTTCACCCAACAATCCAGATGTACGTATAACTGCTGCACTGTCTGCCGGAATGTTATCAACGCTGGTGCTCACATCGATGACGACCCGGGCCTGAAAGGTTTCCCGGTTCAGCGAAATTTCGCGGATACTGCCGATGGTTACCCCTGCCATGGAAACCCGCGCGCGCGGGGCAAGGCCACCGGCGTCATTAAAATTGGCGTAGAGCGTGTAAGAATCCTCGGACGATTTGGGCGTCAGCCCGCTGACCTGCAGCGCCAGAAAAAGCAGCGCGGCTATGCCAGCCAGCATGAAAAGCCCCACTACCAGGTCCGACTTCCGTTGTGCCATGAGTTAACCCTCAACCTTTTGCGTTATTATAACCCGCTCAGAAATCACCGAACATCACCGCTGTCAGCACGAAATCCAGCCCCAGAACCGCCAGCGACGAGAACACCACGGTTTTGGTGGTGGCTGAACTGATGCCCGCTGAGGTGGGCACGCAATCGTACCCCTGATAAACCGCAATCCAGGCACAGACGAAGCCGAACACCACACTCTTGATCACACCGTTCAGCACGTCACTGGTAAAGCTGACCGATGACTGCATGTTGCCCCAGAAGGAACCCTCGAATACGCCCAGCCATTCCACACCGACCAGCATGCCGCCCCAGATGCCCACCACTGAAAAAATGGCCGCCAGCACGGGCATGGCGAGGAAACCCGCCCAGAAACGCGGGGCAACTACTCGCCGCAATGGGTCCACACCCATCATTTCCAGGCTGGACAGCTGTTCGGTGGCTTTCATCAAGCCAATTTCCGCCGTCAATGCAGAGCCCGCGCGGCCGGCAAACAGCAGCGCGGTCACCACCGGCCCCAGTTCACGGACCAGCGTCAGGGCAATCATCTGCCCGATGGCGGACTCAGAGCCATAATCGCTCAGAATGGTGTAGCCCTGAAGTCCCAGAACCATGCCAATAAACAGGCCGGACACAACAATAATGGCCAGTGACAGAACACCCACGAAATACAGCTGCTTGACCAGCAACGGAAAACCGACCCGGGCATTCGGAACACCCAGAAGAAACCCCGCAAGAAACTGCCCGGAGCGCCCCAGGGATTCGATCAACTCACGCCCTTGCCTGCCCAGATCCGCCAGCCACTGCATCACCCTCCACCCCCATCAATACCCCAGTCGTTACCAGCGTTTGCGGCCGGATAGTGAAAAGGCACAGGGCCGTCAGGATGACCTTTGAGAAACTGCTGAACCTTGGCTGACGGGTGGTTGCGAAGCTCGTCCGGAGTGCCTTCACCGATAATCCGGCCATCGGACACAATACAGGCGTGATGGCAGATGCTGAGGGATTCTGGAACATCGTGAGACACCAGCACACTGGTCATGCCCATGGAATGATTGAGGTCGCGAATCAGCTTCACCAACACGCCCATGGCAATGGGGTCCTGCCCGGCGAACGGCTCGTCGTACATGATCAGTTCGGGGTCCAGCGCGATACTGCGGGCCAGCGCCACCCGACGGGTCATGCCACCGGAAAGCTGCGCTGGCATCAGGTCCCGCGCACCGCGGAGACCAACAGCCTCCAGCTTCATCAGCACGATGTCGCGAATCATGTCCTCGGGCAGGCGGGTATGCACGCGAATTGGGAAGGCGACGTTCTCGAACACACTCAGGTCGGTGAACAGGGCGCCGCTCTGGAACAGCATGCCCATTTTTTCACGCAGCTGATAAAGCGATTTGCGCTTCAGGTCAGGCACAGATTCGCCGGCAAGGATTATGCTGCCGGAATCCGGTTTCAGCTGGCCGCCGATTAACCGAAGCAGAGTGGTTTTCCCGGTGCCGCTGGGCCCCATAATGGCAGTAATCCTGCCCCGGGGGATCTTCAGGCTGACACCATCGAAGATACGACGGTCATCCCGGGAGAAAACCACGTCCGTCAGCTCGATGTAGGGTTCACTAAAAGAATCAGTTGTGTCGCTCATACCACGCCCGGCGTTCGTCCAAGTGCGCTACATTATGCCAAGCTGGCGGGAACCTCAATCGAACAGCGTCAAAATGAACGGATGTCAATGCAGCCTTCAGCCTCAGCCGGAAGTGATATACTCTGGCCACACGCGAAAACACGGTACATCTGATGACTCAGATCACAACCCACTCATCAGCAGAATCTGGACAACGAATGAACAGCGACACAAGCCTGACTTTCCGGGAATCAGCCCTCAGGGCGATCGAAATCGAGCGTGACGCCATCAATGCGCTGCTGTCGCGAATCGACGACAGCTTCGTCAAAGCCTGTGAAGCCATCATGGCCTGTAAGGGCCGTGTCGTCGTGACCGGGATGGGTAAGTCAGGACACATTGGAAACAAGATTGCAGCAACGCTGGCAAGCACCGGCACCCCGGCATTTTTCGTCCACCCCGGCGAAGCCAGCCATGGTGACCTGGGCATGATTACCGGCCAGGACGTAGTACTTGCCATTTCCAACAGCGGCAACACCAGTGAAGTCCTCACCATTCTGCCACTGTTCAAGCGCATGGGCGCGCCGCTGATCAGCATGACCGGTAACGCCAACTCAACCCTGGCCCGGGAAGCGGTTGCCAACCTGGACGTCAGCGTCGCCGTGGAAGCCTGCCCGCTGGGCCTGGCACCCACGTCCAGCACCACCGCTACCCTGGTAATGGGTGACGCACTGGCGGTGGCGTTGCTGGAAGCCCGCGGTTTCAGCGCCGAGGATTTTGCCATGTCTCACCCCGGTGGCAGCCTGGGCCGACGCCTGCTGCTTCGGGTGTCAGACATCATGCATTCCGGTGACCAGATCCCGCGGGTTCGGGAAGACACGCCATTAAGCGGCGCCCTGCTGGAAATCTCCCGCAAAGGGCTGGGCATGACCACCGTGATCAACGCCGCCGACGAGCTCTGCGGCGTTTTCACCGACGGCGACCTGCGCCGGACCCTGGACCGCTCCATAGACATTCATGCCACGGTCATATCCGATGTCATGACCCGGAACGGTCGCACCATTCATGAAGACCAACTGGCTGCCGAAGCACTGAACATTATGGAAGAGATGAAAATCAGCGCTTTGCCGGTCATCAACCGCGAGGGCCTGCTGACAGGCGCCATCAACATGCATGATCTGCTGCGGGCAGGAGTGATCTGATGCCTGGCAACCTCAGCCCGAACTGGCCAGAGGCTGACCTTGAAAAGGCCGGGAGCATAAAACTGCTGGCACTGGATGTCGACGGCATCATGACCGATGGCAAGCTGTACTTCACCGCCAGCGGCGACGAAATGAAAGGTTTCAATATTCTCGATGGCCTGGGCATCAAGCAGGTCATGGCGGCGGGTATTGAAGTGGCAGTGATTACCGGCCGGCGCTCGCCGCTGACCGAAAAACGCATGACAAGCCTGGGCATCCGCCACCTGATGCAGGGCCGCGAAGACAAGAAAGTGGCCCTGCTGGAAATTTCAGGCTCACTGAATATGGCCCCAGAGGCCATTGCGTACATGGGCGACGACCTGCCTGATCTACCCGCCATTCTCTACGCGGGGCTGGGCATCACGGTTCCGAACGGGCACTGGGCCGTGCGCGAGTCAGCGGACCTGTGCACGGCCGCGGCCGGTGGCTCTGGGGCAGTGCGGGAAATCTGTGATCTGTTACTGGCCGCCCAGGGAAAACTTGACCATGCGCTCTTGCCATACCGGGAACCCGGCCAATGACTGCAGGCGAGCTGATACGCAACCCCCGGCTGCGAACAGTGGCACTACTGGTAACCATCGCCGCCCTGATGGCGGTGCTCTGGCAAAGCGATGAACCCTCAACGCCGGTCGATGCCGCCGCACTTCGCGGCGAGGCAGAGCCAGACTCGTTTGTCATCGGCGGCCAGTATCTGTCGTTCAGTGACACCGGGCAGCTGGCCAGCCGAATCAGAAGCCAGCGTATCGAGCAGTTCGAATCCGACCAGTTGACCCGGATGGAGCAACCGAGGGCCATGCTCTTCGGCGAAGCCGGCAATGCCTCCTGGGAAGTCGAGGCTGCTGACGGCGAGTTTCTGGAAGCCCGGGACCTGATGCAGTTGACCGGTGATGTGCGGATCGTGCGCCTGGCCGACCAGCGTGGCCCGATGACCCTGACCACCCAGGCACTGACTCTGAATAATGGGGAACACACCATTTATACCGATGAACCTGTCGAAATCAACGACGCCCTGGGCATCACCCGGGCCACCGGCATGAAAGTGTGGATAGACCAACGCATACTCGAACTCAACGCGCAGGTAGAAGGACGCTATGAAACCGGTAATTAACTGTTCTCGCCAGATCATCGGCAAAAGCAGAAAGGCTTCTGCAATTCTGCCACTGCTACTGGTTCTGTTCGCCCCCGTTACCGGCGCCTTTGAGCTGGATTCAGACACGCCCATCCGGGTCAGTGCTGACAACGCGCGCCTGGACGACAGCCAGGGCATCGCCACCTATACCGGTGACGTGGAAATGAGCCAGGGCAATATTCTGCTTACCGCCGACCGGGTAGTGCTTCATCGCAGCGAAAACGGCGTTAGCAGAATTGAAGCCAATGGCCAGCCCGCCCGCTACAACCAGCCCGCCGTAGAAGGCCAGGGTGAAACCACTGCCCAGGCCCTCAATATCACCTGGTCCGCGGACGATAATCGGGTCACCTTTGAACGTGAAGCCGTCATCGAGCAGGACGGCAACCTGTTTCGCGGCGACCTGATTCATTATGATAGCGTCGAACGTGTGGTCACCGCTGAGGGCTCCGCCGACCAGGGTGACGGCGGCGGACGGGTAGAAATGGTTATCCAGCCACGCAATTCACGCAGTAGCGAAAACGGGCAGGAAGCGGATGGCAGTTCTGAGAGCCAGTAAGCTGGCAAAGAGTTACAAACAGAAAAAAGTCGTCATCGATGTGTCACTGGAAATCCGCAGCGGCGAAATTGTTGGCCTGCTGGGCCCTAATGGCGCCGGGAAGACCACCTGCTTCTACATGATTGTGGGGCTGGTGCCCGCCGACAATGGCCGGATCACCATCGACAGCAAGGACATCACGCCACTGCCGATGCACGGCCGGGCCCGCCAGGGCATTGGCTACCTGCCCCAGGAAGCCTCGGTATTCCGCAAACTCACCGTGAAAGACAATATTCTGGCCATTCTAGAAACCCGCCGCGATCTCAAGCGCGACGAACGCGAAGCGAAAGCGGAAGAATTGCTGGAAGAGTTCCACATCACCCACATCCGCGACAGCGTGGGCATGGCGCTGTCAGGCGGTGAACGCCGACGGGTCGAGATCGCCCGGGCCCTGGCGATGGAGCCTGCATTCATCCTGTTGGACGAACCGTTTGCCGGCGTTGACCCCATTTCCGTAAGTGACATCAAGCAGATTGTCCGGCACCTGCGGGACAAGGGCATTGGCGTGCTGATCACCGATCATAACGTGCGGGAAACCCTGGATATCTGCGAGAATGCGTACATCGTCAGTGGTGGTCACATCATTGCGTCTGGCAACTCCGATCAGATCCTCGCTAACCAGCAGGTCAAAGAAGTCTATCTTGGCAATGAATTCAGACTCTGAACCAGCTCTGCGAACCGCTACGTCACACCGCCTGATTGTTTTGCCAGGCGCAAGCAAGTACACTCGGCAAAGAACTTGCTTGGTTTGGCAAGTTGCCAACATACATAGAGTTTTTGTCAACGCCCTGTACATGAGGGACTCAGTGACGGACCCTGAATCATGGTTATGAAAGCCTCTTTACAGTTAAAGCTGGGTCAGAGCCTGACCATGACACCCCAGCTGCAACAGGCAATCAGGCTTCTGCAGCTTTCAACCCTCGACCTTCAGCAGGAAATCCAGCAGGCGCTGGAATCCAACCCCATGCTGGAAACCTCCGAGGACGAAGACCAGGCCGCTGATGCTTCAGAGTCCCCTGATAACACCCTGGACAAAGCCAGCGCTGACGACAGTGACGCCAACACAGCCAGCAGCGCCGAAACCGACACCCCGGCCGACTGGGATGAAAACGAAAACGGCCCAGACTGGTCTTCCGAAACCGACAGCCCGGACAACATTCCCGACGACCTTCCGGTGGATACCGCCTGGGAAGATATCTACCAGTCAGCCCCCAGCACGGCCGCCCGCAACGATGATGAAAACGACCACGACTTTGAAACCCGCAACTCCCCCACCGAAACCCTGCGGGATCACCTGGAGTGGCAGCTTAACCTGACGCCAATGAGTGAGCGTGACCAGGCCATCGCCCATGCCCTGCTGGATGCGGTCAACAACAACGGCTACCTGACCTCACCGCTGGAGGAAATCCACTCCGGTATGGTCGAGGAAACCGATGAAGACCAGTTGGAGTTCGACGAAGTCGAGGCGGTGCTGCACCGGCTGCAGCATTTTGACCCGCCGGGCGTTTTCGCCCGTGATCTGCAGGAGTGCCTGCTGATCCAGCTGAACCAGCTGCCCCCTGAAACACCCTGGCTGGCGCAGGCAAGGCTGGTCATTACCCACTACATCAACCTGCTTGGCAACCGCGACTACGCCCAGTTGCTGCGCCGCAGCCGTCTGAAAGAAGATCAGCTGCGGGAAGTCCTGGCACTGATTACCGCCCTGAACCCGCGCCCGGGTGACACCATCGATCAGGCCGAACCGGACTACGTTATCCCCGACGTAATCGTTCGCAAGCACAAGGACCGGTGGCGGGTTGAGCTGAATCCGGACATCGCACCGCGCATTCGAGTGAATGCCAGCTATGCTTCACTTATCAAGCGTGCAGACAGCAGCGCCGACAATACCTACCTGCGAGACCAGCTGCAGGAAGCAAAATGGTTTATCAAGAGCCTGCAGAGTCGCAACGAAACCCTGCTTAAAGTGGCGACACGTATTGTCGAACACCAGCAGGGTTTTCTGGACCATGGTGAAGAGGCCATGAAGCCGCTGATTCTGTCTGACATTGCCCAGGCGGTGGAAATGCACGAATCGACAATTTCCAGGGTGACCACGCAGAAATACATGCACACCCCCCGTGGCATATTTGAGCTGAAATATTTCTTTTCCAGTCATGTAAGCACTGACGAAGGCGGCGAATGCTCGTCGACGGCAATCCGGGCGATGATCAAGAAACTGATTTCAACCGAAACGCCGAAAAAGCCATTGAGCGACAGCAAAATTGCAGCCATGCTAGGGGATCAGGGTATTAAAGTGGCCCGACGGACCGTGGCCAAGTACCGTGAAGCAATGCACATACCTCCATCCAACGAACGCAAGCGACTGGTGTAGGACACATCAGCCCGCTGATAAAGGAGACGCCTATGCAACTCAATATTTCCGGCCATCACGTAGAACTGACTCCCGCGCTGAAAGATTACGTTACTGGTAAGTTTGACAAGCTTGAGCGTCACTTTGACCACATCAGCAACTGTCAGGTCACCCTTGAGGTTGAAAAAGTCAGACAGATGGCCGAGGCCACTCTTCATGTGATTGGCGGCGAAATACACGCAAAGGCGGAAAGCGAGGACATGTACGCAGCCATTGATGCCCTGGTCGACAAGCTGGACAGGCAGGTTCTCAAGCACAAGGAAAAGAACGTAGACCGTATGCACGGCAATGGTGCCCGTTAGGTCGGCCCACCCTGCATGTCACTAATCGAGCTGCGGCGCTGGCGTACAGCCATTTCAGCGCCGCAGCCTTTTTTTACGGAACCAATGTCGATTCATGACCGATACAACCCTGACTATTGAGAACATTCTCGCGCCTGAACTGACGCTCTGCCGGGTGCCAGCTTCCAGCAAAAAGCGGGTGATGGAAACGATCGCAGAACAGATTCAGCATCGGGATGAAACGCTCAGTGATGCCCAGATTTTCAATAACCTCGTATCCCGGGAACGTCTGGGAAGCACGGGCATCGGCCAGGGCATTGCCATTCCCCATTGCCGCCTCGAAGGGCTGGATCACGTTGTGGGTGTGCTGATGACCCTGGAAGACGGCGTTGGCTTCGATGCCATCGACAACCAGCCGGTCGACCTGGTGTTTGCGCTGGTCGTTCCCAAGGAAGCCACCAGCGAACACCTGGAACTGCTCAGCCAGATCGCCGAAAAGTTCAACGATCGCGCCTTCTGTGACCATCTGCGCCAGTGCACGGATGGCGAAACGCTCTACCGGCAAATGCTGGCGGAAAGCCACTGAAAACACCTGTTTGAGGTAACCGGGCATGAAACTGATCATCGTCAGTGGCCGTTCAGGTTCTGGCAAGAGTACGGTTCTGCATGTACTTGAAGACCTGGGCTTCTACTGCATCGACAACCTGCCCATCGGCCTGCTGGTGCCCCTGACCCAGGAGGCTACTGGCCAGTCGTCCCCCAGCAGGCTGGCGAAAATGGCGGTCAGTATTGACGCCCGCAACCTCTCCGGCGAACTCAGCAATTTTGAAAACCTGTACCACAGCCTGCAGCAGACCGGTGTTACCGTTGAAATCATCTATCTTGACGCCGATGAGCAGTCGCTACTGCAACGGTTCCACGCCACCCGCCGCAAGCATCCCCTGAGTGACGATAAAACCTCACTCCGGGAGGCCATCGGTAATGAAAAACTCCTGCTGGAACCGCTGTCCAGGCTTGCCGACCTTTACATCGAAACCACCGGCATGTCGATGTATGAACTGCGGGACATGGTGAAACAGCGAGTGGCCGGGCGCCGGGAACAGGAGCTGGCGCTGCTGTTCCAGTCTTTCGGCTTCAAGCACGGTGTACCCCTGGATTCAGACTTCGTGTTCGACGTGCGTTGCCTGCCGAACCCTTACTGGGATACGTCGCTAAGACGTTTTACGGGCATCGACCAGCCGGTTATCGAGTTTCTGGAAAACGACCCACTCAGCGGCAGGATGGTGAACGACCTGATCGGCTTTCTGGAAAACTGGTTGCCGTCGTTTGCCGACAGCAACCGCAGTTACATGACCATCTCCATCGGGTGCACCGGTGGCCAGCACCGGTCGGTTTATACCTGTGAGCAACTGAGCCGTCATTTCCAGAGCCGCTACAGCAACGTACAGGTTCGCCACACTGAACTACCGCACCTGCAAAGCCGGGAATCCTGACTTTATGGTCCGACGCAACATCACGATTATCAACAAACTGGGGCTTCACGCCCGGGCAGCCGCCAAACTCGTGGCGACTGCCTCCCAGTATGACAGTGCCGTTCACATCAGCCGCAAGGGCCGGAAGGTGGACGCAAAAAGTATCATGCCGGTGATGATGTTGGCCGCCAGTCAGGGCATGGAAGTGGAGCTGATTGCCGAGGGAGACGACGAGGTCGAAGCCATCGAAGCTCTGGCCGGGCTGATCGACGATTATTTTGGCGAAGGCGAGTAAAACCCTGGCCAACCGGCCACGGCATTCAACCGAAACTCTTTCTCACCAGGCAAGCCTAACTCCGCTATAATACGGGCGTTTTCAGACTGCGGGTGCTCTATGACCGATATCCTTGAAAAAAGCCAGGCTCGCCAACGTCTTCGCTCACTGAGCGAAGCGCTGGACAGTGGCGCGCTCAAGCAGGTCTCCCGCATTCTCAACGGTGGCCTCAGTCCCAGCGATATTGCCCATCTGCTGGAATCCTCGCCACCGCGCCAGCGCGCCCTGCTGTGGAATCTGGTCGACAAACAGCTTGAAGGCGAAGTTCTTCAGTATCTGAACGATGATATCCGCAGTTACTTCCTGAGCCAGCTGAACGCTCAGGAGCTGGCGGACATCATTGAAGATTTTGAGTCGGACGACCTGGCCGACCTTCTGCAACAACTGCCGGATACGGTGATTCAGGAAGTCCTGGACACCATGGACGAACAGGACCGGCAGCGGGTCGAGGAAGTGCTCTCCTACCCGGAGGACACCGCCGGCGGCCTGATGAACACCGACACCATTACAGTGCGGCCCGACATCAGCATCGACGTGGTGCTGCGCTACCTGCGCCGGCATCGCAACCTGCCGCCGATGACCGACAGCCTGATTGTGGTCAGCCGACGGGATGAATTTATCGGCATGCTGCCAATCACCAAGATGCTGGTATCCAACCCCGCCGCCACGGTGCGTGAGGTGATGGACACCGACATAGATCCGATTCCTGTGACCCTGTCAGACAACAAGGTGGCTACCCTGTTCGAACGCTACGACCTCATCTCGGCGCCGGTGGTCAGCGAAGAGGGCCGCCTGCTGGGGCGGATCACCATCGATGACGTGGTTGACGTTATCCGGGAGGAATCCGACCACTCACTGATGAGCATGGCGGGTCTGGACGAAGACGAAGACACGTTCGCGCCCATCCTCAAGACCACCCGCCGCCGCGCGGTCTGGCTGGGCATTAACCTGCTGACTGCGTTTACCGCTTCGGCGGTTATCGGCATCTTTGAAGCCACCATCGAGAAGGTAGTCGCACTGGCAGTGCTGATGCCCATCGTCGCCAGCATGGGCGGCATCGCCGGCAGCCAGACCCTGACGCTGGTGATTCGCGGCATGGCCGTGGGGCAGATCAGTGGCGCCAATGTAGGCTGGCTGCTTAACCGGGAATTCGTCGCGGGTGCGCTGAACGGCGTGCTCTGGGCGACGGTTGTGGCATCGGCCGCCTCTTTCTGGTTCGCCGACATCATGATTGGCGTCATTATTGCCGCCGCGCTGGTGATCAATCTGATTGCCGCGGCGCTGGTGGGCACGGTACTGCCGCTGTTCCTGAAATCGCGGAATATTGACCCGGCCCTGGCGGGCAGCGTCATCCTGACGACCGTGACGGACTGTGTCGGGTTCATGGCGTTTCTGGGACTTGCGACGCTGGTTTATGCGTAATCCGACAACCGAGCTGGACTAATGAATCAATACGACGACGAAGCACCACAATACGATGGCCCCAGCAAATCCCAGCTCAAACGGGAGATGCAGGCCCTGCAGGATCTGGGCAAACGCATGCTGGATCTGAGCAACGACCAGCTCGACACCCTGCCCATCAGCGGCACACTGCGGGCCGCAATCGAAGAATCACGCCGTATTCGCCAGAACGAAGCCAAACGCAGACACCTGCAATACATCGGTAAGGTTATCCGTCAGGAGGACGACCCGGAAGGGCTTTCCCGCCAGATTGACGCCTTCTATTCAGGCAGCGAAGAACACACCCGCCGGCACCACCTGGCCGAGCGTTGGCGCGACCGGATGATTGAAGAAGGCGACAGTGCCGTGGGGGAATTTCTGGACTACTGCACCACCGCAGACATTCAGCACCTGCGGAACCTGGCGCGCAACGCCAGGCGGGATGCCGAGAAAGAGAAGAACACGGGCCAGCCGCGCAAACTGTTCCGCTATCTGCGGGAATGCATCGACGACGCTGAATCCGCCTGACGATGACGTCAGAGTTTTCGGTGATCCCACACCGGCATGCGGGTTCTGACCTCCTCTAACCGGTCCATATCCAGCTCTGCGGTAACAATGCCAGGGCCTTCATCCAGCTCCGACAGTATTCTGCCCCAGGGGTCTGCTACCAGGCTATGGCCATAGGTTCTGCGCCGCTCACTGTTGTAGCCACCCTGCCCCGGTGCCACAAGCCAGACCTGATTTTCAATGGCCCGGGCCCTGATCAGGGCATGCCAGTGGGCATCGCCGGTGGTCCAGGTAAAGGCACTGGGCAGAGTGACCCACTGCGCACCCTGCTCCCGGAGCTTGCGGAAAAGCTCCGGAAAGCGCAGGTCGTAGCAGATTGCCAGCCCCAGCCGGCCGGCCGGTGTATCGACAACGACAACCTCTTCACCCGGCTCAAAGGTATCGGATTCCCGGTACTGCCCCTGGGCATCTTCGACGACCGCATCGAACAGGTGAATCTTGTCGTAACGCGCAACCTGCCGCCCGGTGTCATCGAATACGACACAGCTTGCACGGACACGGTCTTCAATCCTGGACCCGTCCGGGCGGGTTGCGACAGGAACGGAACCACCCACAATCCAGATACCGAGGGCCGCCGCCTGTTCTGCAAGGAATGACAGAACCGGCCCTTCCGTGCCGATTTCCAGGCGGCCACACTCAAGCATCCTGCGGGTTGAAAGCACGGCAAAGTTTTCTGGCAGTACCGCGACCCTGGCACCCATGCCAGCGGCCTGAACCAGCAACTGCCGGGCTTCTTCCAGATTCCTGTCAATATCCGCGCCGCTGACCATCTGAATGGCAGCCACCCGGTTTTCCTGCGCTGAAACGCCTTTCACTGTCACTGCTGACACGGCCTGCTCCCTTTGATTGCTGTTGCCTGCGCTCTAGTCGCCATTATCAAATACCCGCCTGAGACGAACGTCTGGCTCATCCCATGACCCTTCCACACTATAGGTTGCACTGGTCAGTTTACTCAATGGGTCGCCAAGTACTTTATCCAGCACGAAGAGGGCACCCCCGATGGGCGCACCTGCACCCAGCAGCACTGCGGCCAATGGCAGGTTCTGGGTCAGGGGCAACACCACCACCATGTTCATATCCAGGGTTTCCTGGGCCATGCTGGTGGTGCCACTGAACTTGAAGGCGCCAGACGGGCCGACAATCTGCAGCTCAGGGTCGAGGGTCAGTAAGCCATTATCCAGCGTGGCCTTCCCCGAAATCGCATCGAACGCAACGCCGGCTTCATAAAGATCCGAGAAGTCCAGTTTCAGTCTTCTCCAAAGGGTGTCTGAATTGAGCAGATTGAACACCCGGAAAAGCTGAGCGGTACTGTTGCCTTCCAGAATCACGCCATCATCAAAGCGCATGCTCGCGCTCCCGCTGAGCCTGTCTACCGAAAACTGATCCGGCCGGCCCGGCCAGTCCAGATCCAGATTAATGGCGGTTCTGTCGCTGCGGAAAGGGATTTCGCTGGAAAACAATGCGCCTATATCAGCAAGAGATTCACCATTGAGCGTGCCCTGAAAGCCCGTGCGCTCCTGATTGTTTTCAATCCGCCAGCGCAGCACACCGGCCAGCATCAGTGACTTGAGCTGGCCTTCGATGTTTTCAACGGTAACCTCGCTGGCTTCCGGCCGTAACCGAAACGACCATCTGCCCGCGTTTTCGTTATTGATCTGGAGGTCCGCAATTCGCACATTGACCTCAGGCCAGCTTGCAAAATCCATGTCCTGGAACGCCTTTACCGGATCCTCGGCCTGCAATGGCGCCTCGTCTTCGGCCAACTGTTCCTCATTGCGGGCAAGGGCCAGCTTTTCCAGGTCAACGTTCACCACACGATCGCGATCGAGGCTCCCGGAACCGGACGCTGCCACTGGCCAGGTGATCATACCGCGGAGCCAGTCCGAGGAAATGTTGATCAGCCAGTTTTCAGCGCCGGATACCGCGTCCAGACGCATGTCCTGGAACCGCCGTTCACCGAGGCGCAGATCATTCACTGCCAGGTCAACCCTTCCGGCCTGAAGCACCAGATCGAGGTTCATTCGCTCCTGCCAGTCCACATTGACCCCCAGCCCCTCGCTCAGCCCAGGTTCCAGGGTAATGTCCAGAGGGGCCTGGGTTGCGGCGGGCTTGCCCAGGGGGGCTGGCCAGTCGATCGTGACACCCACCAGGTCAGACATCAAACGGATAACGGGGTCGCTATCCGGAGGCAGTTCAAGTACCGCCTCATAGGCCAGCCTGCCACTTACCCCGGGGGAGCTGCCTTCGGGCAGGTCAAGCCGGTTCTGCAGGGCGGCGACATCTACCTGACCCTGCTGGCGCAGGGTGAGACCGTTGCCAAACTGACTTTTGCGGAACCAGACTGACACCGGGTTGCCGAGGAAGCGTGCGCTGACCGGTGCGCTGGAAAATCCGTTTTCGGTGCTGTAACTGACCTCCCCTGAGACATTCGTCCACTCCAGATCGGCCCCGGGAAATCGCACGGAACCGGCTTCGGTGCGCACCCGAGCGTTAACTTCCGGGGCCTGCTCCGAATCCAGCGCCAGGGCCAGGCCCAAGTCCAGGAAAAAATCACCTTCAACAACGAGACTGTCCGAGGCTGCTCCCGCCAGTTCACCCAGTGGACTGCCCTCCATCCACCAGGCCAGGGCATCGCCTGTCACAGGCGCCGCGGCATCGATATAAACCATGGTGCTGTCATCGCCGATGCCTGGCTCCACCCTGACCTGTCCGGGTTGCAGATCAATTCCGCCGGTCCGGCCAGTCGCCAGATCGATGCGGGTCTGACCCTGATGCACGAACACCCGCCCTGACGCCCCGGTCACTTCCGGCCAGCGCTCATCGTAGGCTACGGTGCCATTTTCGAAATCGTAGACCATGGAAGACACAAAGGATCCCGGGGGAGATCCGCTACCAATCTGGCCATGGCCAAAATAGCTGCCTTGACGAATATCCACCTCACGAATCGCGGTGGTCAGCCAGTCATACAAGCCCTGGTCGACAATCTTTGCCGGGACAAAGTCGGCCAGCATATCGGCCTTGCCGTTCTGGACGCCCACCTGAAGACCCAGAACATCTTCGCCCCCGGGAACAAGCTTCAGGTCGAAAGCGCCACTCAACCGGGCTTCCGGCCCATAGTCCATGGCAATATCCTGGGAATACACTCTGGTTGCGCCGTCATCGAATCGCCAGGCAACGTCTGCCGAGAAATTGCGAACCTGCCACAACCCCCGGAACAGCGAGGGAAACCCGAACGTCAGGTCATCTGAGTCAGCGCTGACAAGGCCACCGCTGGGGGTCACCACCAGCGAGCCATACAGCCCCTGAGCTGCGGGCGCACCATCCACCGCCCGCACCTGAATGTCCCTGAGCTCAGCCGTCAGCCGGAACTGACCGGATTCATCGGTGGGCACTTGCAGAAGCAGTTGATCCAGATTGCCCGCCGGGCGATATCTGCCAAGAGCGCCTGAAACCGCGTCAGGAAGAATCTGAAGGCGGCTGAGCAGGCCCCGAACCGGAGCTATGGGTAAGCGGTCCGCCACCAGCACATTCAGCGCTGAACCGGTCTGAAATCTGAGATCAAAACCGGGGACGGTTTCGCCGTTCCAGCGCCAGCTCAGGTCATTCAGGTGAAACTGGCCAGTACGGTGCCATGGAGGAGTTTCTGATTCCTCGCCCTGATCACTGATCTGCCGGTCGGTCTCGCTGCGGCGCCAACCGAATCGGGCGCTGATATCTTCCAGCGGTGCGAGGGACTCACTGCCCACGCCCAATTGCAGATAGGGGGTCTTCAGAATGCCACTGACCTGTTCCATCAGACCATCCCGGAAAGTCAGCCAGAGCTGACCGCCCACATCAAAACCCTCTGCGCGAATGCCCCGCCAGCCATATTCCTGGATCAGGCCGTCAAACAGGCGCCCGGAGTTGATATCCCCGTAGAACTGGCCAGTAAAATCGCCGCGGAAAAAGTGCTGACCCACCAACCTGAAACTCGCAAGCTGCTGGGTGGTGCCGGGGCGCATGGCCCGGCCGGATGCATGAAACAGCCCCTGACGATAAACCAGGTCCAGTTGGGGAATTTCAACTTGCCTGAGTTTTCCAGCGCCATCCCTCAGCCCCAGGATAACCCGTGTCACTTTGACAGAGGGGTCGGACAGCCACTGGCCCGCCAGGTCGATCCACTCGCTCAGGTCATCGGCCACCGGCTCTGGCAGATCCGCGCCTTCGACCTCAATTTCGCCCTGGGCAGACTGATTGATCACCAGTTCCAGACCGTTGGCCTCGAAATCCGAGAACACAATCCGGAACCGTCGCAGTGACGCCAGAAAATCCAGGCCGACCCGCAGGCTCTGGAGAGAGCCCACATCCGCCTCGCCGGCTGTCGGTTTCATCGAAAGATCACGGGCAATGATGGTCGGGTTGAGCCAGTTCCAGCGGGACGACAGGGAGCCAATCACGATTTCCTGCCCGACCAGATCGGACAGCTGCTGCTCAATCTGCGGGCGATAGTCATCGATGTTCTGGGTAATCTGCCGCCCTAACCCGGCATAGAGCGCAGCCAGCACAAGAACAGCCAGAAGCAGCCACCAGAACAGGGTGGCGAGCTTTGCCAGGGTTCTGATTGCGAACCCTTTTGGCTTTTCCTCAGCGGCAGCAGCATTCATCAGGGTCGCCGTGGCGGTTAGGGGATGAAGCCAGTCAGGTGGCTAGAGCAGAACAACATCGTACTGCTCCTGACTGTAGAAGGGTTCAACCTGGAACCGGATGGCCTTTTTAATGAAGGTTTCAAGGTCGGCCACGTTATCCGACTCTTCATCCAGCAGGCGATCAACCACGCTCTGCGAGGCCATCACGAGGTAGCTTTCGGCATCATAGGCACGATTGACCCGCAGGATCTCGCGGAAAATTTCGTAGCAGACGGTTTCGCTGGTTTTCAGGAATCCACGACCATCACAGATTGGGCAGGGCTCGCACAAAACCTGGCCAAGGCTTTCCGTGGTGCGCTTGCGGGTCATTTCCACCAGCCCGAGTTCCGATACCCCGGTAATCTTGGTTTTGGCGTGATCCCGCTCCAACATCTTTTCCAGCATGCGGTGAACCTGCCGCTGATGCTCCGGGTCCTCCATGTCGATAAAATCGATGATGATGATTCCACCGAGATTTCGCAGGCGCAGCTGCCGGCTGATTGCACGGGCAGCCTCAAGGTTGGTCTTGAAAATGGTTTCTTCAAGATTGCGATGCCCCACAAAAGCACCGGTATTGATATCAATGGTGGTCATGGCTTCGGTCTGGTCGATGATGACGTAACCACCGGACTTCAGTTGGACCTTGCGGCTCAGGGCCTTCTGGATTTCATCCTCGACGGAATAAAGATCGAACAGCGGCCGCTCGCCCGGGTAATACTCGACCTTCTCGGAAAACTCGGTGACAAACTCTTCGACAAATTCCATGACCCGCTGATGGCTTTCCTTGCTGTCGATTCTGACTTTCTCGGTCTGCGGGCGAATCAGGTCGCGGATGGTGCGAATAAACAGCGGGAGATCCTGGTAAACCACCGCAGGCGCCTGAGACCGGCTAATCCGGTCCTCAATGGCCTGGCTGAGCCGGTGCAGATACACCATATCGCCGAGCAGGTCATCCGCCGATGCCGCTTCCGCAGCAGTACGGATGATATAGCCACCATTGACCTCGGTTTCCTTGGCTGAGCCCTCTTCGATAAGCGCCTTGAGCCGCGCTCGCTCTGTTTCGTCCTCAATGCGCTGGGAAATGCCAATATGGGAAACCCCGGGCATGAATACCAGGTAACGGGAAGGAATGGACAGCTGCGTGGTCAGGCGCGCACCCTTGGTACCAATCGGGTCTTTGGTCACCTGAACCACCAGCGACTGGCCTTCCCGCAACAGGGTGCGGATATCCGGCACGGTTCGGGCGCTGTCCGCTGTATCGGTCACCGCTGGCTGGTCGGTAACCACATCCGAGGCGTGAATGAAGGCGGCACGCTCAAGCCCGATGTCCACAAACGCTGCTTCCATGCCAGGAAGTACCCGCACAACCTTGCCTTTATAGATGTTACCAACGTTACCTTTGCGGCTGGTACGCTCGATATAGGCTTCCTGAAGCATACCGTTTTCAACCAGCGCGACCCGGGTTTCAACGGGGGTTACGTTGATCAGAATCTCTTCACTCATTAAGGCTCTCCTGCCCTGGTTGCCAGGTTGTCCACACCGGGTAGCCCGCCCGCGCAAGCAGATCCGCTGTCTCGCGAAGCGGCAAACCCACGACAGCGCTGTAGCTGCCCTGCAAACTCTCTACAAAAATACCACCGCGACCCTGAATACCATAACTTCCGGCCTTATCCATGGGGTCGCCGGAACGCACGTAGGCCGCAATTTCATCGGGTCGCAGTGCGCGGAAGTGGACGTGGGTGGTCACCAGGCAGGCCTCGGCAAAGCCTTCCACCGCGGTGGCAACGGCGGTCATCACCTGGTGGCTACGCGCCGAGAGCAACTCAAGCATTGTTGCTGCCTCATCAGCCGTGGCGGGCTTACCCAGGATACGCTGGTCAATCACCACCGACGTGTCAGAACCCAGAACGATTGCCTCAGGCGCTAACCGGCTGACCGCCAGCGCTTTTTCGCTGGCCAGCCGCAGTACGTAATCACCGGGCTGCTCATCAGGGCCGGGAGTTTCATCAATATCAGCAGGCCGGACCTCGAACTCCACTCCCATCTGCCGGAGCAGCTCCGCGCGTCTTGGTGATGCTGAAGCCAGGATAATGGAACGCATGGATGCACTAGCCCAGTTTGCGGTTCAGGTTGTCCAGCAGTATGCATAGCACCGGCCATACCAGCGCGCTGGTCAGAGCCGGCCAGAGGTAACTGAAACCGGAATCCTCGGCGCCGAGAGTCTGCTTGATAAAGTGCACCAGCATCTGGTTGATACCAAGAAGCAGGAACACCATCAGACACTGCTGAGGTAAAGGATACATGCGAAGGCGCTGGTGCACGGTCAGTACCAGAAAGGCGATCAACCCCATGGCCAGGGCGTTCACGCCCAACGGCGTTGCCTCGAGCACATCCAACAGCAACCCCAGACACCAGGCCAGCAGAATGCCGAACTGGGCGGGCGCCCGGAAGGTCCAGTAAAACACCATCAGGCCAAGCCACTCGGGACGGTACTCGAACCAGCCCAGGGGGAACAGGGAGCTGCTGAGCACCAACGCAACGATTACGCTGATAATGAAAACTGGATAGCTGATAACCGATAACATCAGGGCGCCTCCCCCTGTGGCGCCGGCACATTTGCACCGGGCTCCAGTCCTTCATCGGCATTCTGCCCGTTTCCGGTTTCGGCTTCAGGCGTGAATACAACCAGCACCAGCCGGCTGCGGTTCAGCTCTGCCCTGGGGTTGGCCTGAATTTCCACGAAAGGCTCACCCGGCTCTTTGGTGATGCTGTCGACTTCCGCCACCGGATAGCCTTTCGGGAAACGCCCGCCCAGGCCAGAGCTCACCAGCAAGTCGCCTTCCCGGATATCGGCGGTGTCCGGCACGTGAACCAGCTCCAGTGCATCGGTATCGCCGTTACCCAGAAGCACTGCCCGCAAGCCGTTACGGACGACTTCCACGGGCACCGCGTGGCTGCTGTCAGACACCAGCAGGACGCGGGAGGTGAAACTACTGGTCTGCTGGACCTGCCCCATCAGCCCGTGGGCATCCAGGATGGCCTGCCCGACCCGGACACCATCGCGGCTACCCTTGTTGATAACAATTTCATGGGTAAACGGATCCGGCGATACCGCAACTACCTCGCCCACAATGACGCGGTCATCGAGTACTTCGGAGGAATTCATCAACTGGCGCAGTTCATTATTTTCAGAGGCAAGTGCCGCGTATTTCAGGGCACGGCGCTCGAGTATCAACAGGCGGGCCTGCAGCGCTTCGTTCTGTTCAAGCAGGTCATCGCGGGTGGTGAACAGGCTGGATACCCAGTCGCTGAACTGGCCAGGCGCGTTGCCCAGCCAGTGGACAGGGGCAAGCCCAGTGCCGATGGCGCTTCTTACGGGGGTAAGCTGATTGAATCGTGCGTCGGCCACGATCATGGCGATCGACAGCACGAATACTATGGTCAGACGGAAACCAGGGACGGGGCCCTGGACAAAGATAGTCTTAATAGCGAGCGCTCCCCACAGGCTTAACCCTCCTGGGAGAACATTCCGATTCCGCCGCGGTCAATAACTTCCAGGGCCTTGCCGCCGCCACGGGCCACGCAGGTCAACGGATCTTCCGCAATGATCACCGGCAGGCCGGTTTCTTCGCTGATCAGTTTATCCAGGCCGCGCAACAGGGCGCCGCCACCGGTCAGCACAATACCGCGTTCGGCGATATCAGAAGCGAGTTCGGGCGGTGACTGCTCAAGCGCGCTTTTTACCGTCTGAACAATCTGCGCCAGGGATTCCTGCAGCGCATCCAGGATCTCTTCGCTGTTCAGGGTAAAGGCCCGCGGTACGCCTTCAGCCAGGTTGCGGCCACGTACGTCAATCTCGCGGATTTCCAGGCCTTCATAGGCACAGCCGATTTCGTGCTTGATACGCTCGGCGGTGGAATCACCAATCAGGCTTCCGTAGTTGCGGCGCACGTAGGTCACAATGGCTTCGTCGAATTTGTCGCCGCCGGTGCGCACGGATTCTGCGTAAACAATGCCGTTCAGGGAGATAATGGCAATCTCGGTGGTACCACCACCGATGTCCACAATCATGGAGCCGCTGGCTTCTTCTACCGGCAGGCCCGCACCGATGGCGGCGGCCATGGGCTCTTCAATCAGGAAAACTTCCCGGGCGCCGGCACCCATCGCAGATTCGCGGATGGCCTTACGCTCTACCTGGGTGGATTTGCTGGGGACGCAAACCAGTACCCGGGGGCTCGGGGTAATGAAGCTATTCTCGTGCACCTTATGAATAAAGTGCTGGAGCATCTTCTCAGTAACCACAAAATCCGCGATCACGCCGTCTTTCATGGGGCGAATGGCGGTTATATTGCCAGGGGTGCGGCCCAGCATGCGCTTGGCCTCGGCGCCGACGGCAGCGACCATTTTCTGGGAGCCGTTGGTGCGAATGGCCACAACGGACGGCTCGTTCAGCACGATTCCGCGCTCACGCACGTAAATAAGGGTGTTGGCGGTGCCCAGGTCGATGGACAGGTCGCTTGAGAATAAGCCTCTGAGTCTTTTGATCAACATTCGTGTAGTTTCAACCTGAGAGTTGCGGTCCGGAAAAGATGCCGCAACTTTAGCAGTGAGCACCCCCTCAGGCAAGGCACCATCGGGGCTCCGGGGCGGCCTTTATTGCTTTTCTTCAGTGTTTTGGCCCCTCCCGCGATTGTTCGAATCTGTTACCATGCGTCTTTATTTTTATGGCTTCAGTGGAGGGCCGTTCGAAGGAGCCTTTCCAAAACACGCTTCGAGTACATCCGTGTACGCTTGGGCTCCGCCATCCATGGCTCCGCACAGTTTTGGAAAGACTCCTTCGAACGCCCCCGGTACTTTTGGGTTGCCTAAAAACATTTGGCAAGCATTCAGTTAACAAATCGTATTGTTAAAGACATTTCATATACATTTCTGGGAGACAATTCGTGACCATTTCCCGCAAGGACATTGAGAAAGTCGCTGTGCTCGCCCGCATTCGCGTGGACGACGAGCAGGTGTCGGCTCTGGAGAAGGATCTGGGCAACATCCTGGATCTGGTGGATCAGCTGGGCGCTGCGGATACCGATTCGGTTGAGCCCATGGCCCACCCGCTGGATGCAGTTCAGCGCCTGCGTGCCGATGAAGTGACCGAAAGCGATCAGCGGGAGCGCTTCCAGGCAATCGCGCCGGCCACTGAAAACGGGCTTTACCTCGTGCCCCGCGTTATAGAGTGAAGGACGTATCATGCATAACAAATCCGTAGCAGAGCTTTCCCGGGATCTGGAAAGCGGCCAGGTTTCCAGCGTGGAGCTGACCCAGCAGTTCCTGGAACGCATCCGACAGGAAGACAGCAAGTACAACAGCTTTATTACCGTGACTGAGAATCAGGCGCTGGCAGATGCCAAAGCCGCCGATGAGCAGCGTGCGGCGGGCCATGCAACGCCCTGGACGGGAGTGCCATTTGCCCACAAGGACATCTTCTGCACCAACGGCGTTCTTACCACCTGTGGTTCGAGGATGCTGGAGAATTTCGTTCCGCCCTACGATGCCACAGTTACGGCCAATTTCCGCAAGGCGGGAGCGGTGTGTCTGGGCAAGACCAATATGGACGAGTTCGCCATGGGGTCGTCCACTGAGTCCAGCTTTTTTGGCGCCACTACCAATCCATGGGGACTTGGCCAGGGTAGCAAACGCGTGCCCGGCGGTTCATCCGGCGGATCGGCCGCAGCGGTAGCTGCGCGACTGGTGCCGGCGGCAACAGCGACCGATACCGGCGGCTCCATTCGACAGCCTGCAGCACTTTGCGGCATTACCGGGCTCAAGCCCACCTATGGCCGCGTTTCCCGGTACGGGATGATTGCCTTTGCCTCCAGCCTGGATCAGGGCGGCACCATGGCCCGCACGGCGGAAGATAATGCGCTGATGCTGAACGTGATGGCGGGCTTTGACCCCAAGGATTCCACGTCCATAGACCGCGAGGTGCCGGATTACACCGCCGCACTGAACGAGCCGTTAAAGGGCCTGAAGATTGGGCTACCGAAGGAGTACTTCAGCGACCAGCTCAGCCCGGCGATGGAGCAGCAGGTTCGGGATGCAGTGAAGGAATACGAAAAGCTGGGCGCGACGGTGAAAGAAGTCTCGCTGCCTAATGCAAAGCTGGCTATCGCGGCCTATTACGTGATTGCGCCGGCGGAAGCTTCCGCCAACCTGTCCCGTTTTGACGGGGTGCGCTATGGCTATCGCTGTGAAGACCCGAAAGATCTCATGGACCTTTACACCCGCACCCGAGCGGAAGGATTTGGTAACGAGGTCAAGCGCCGGATCCTGGTGGGTACCTACGCCCTGTCGGCCGGGTATTTCGACGCTTACTATCTCAAGGCCCAGAAGGTGCGCCGTCTGATTCAGCAGGACTTCATCAACGCATTTAAAGACGTGGATGTTCTGATGAGCCCGACCACGCCCTCACCGGCGTTCAATCAGGGTGAAAAGACCAACGACCCGGTCACCATGTACCTGGAAGACGTGTTCACCATCGCCATCAACCTGGCGGGCATTCCGGCCATGTCAATACCGGCGGGTTTTGTGGATGGGCTGCCGGTGGGCGTGCAGATCATCGGAGATTATTTCTCCGAGGCCCGTCTGCTGAACGCCGCCCATAAATTCCAGCAGGTGACCGACTGGCACCAGCGCGAGCCGCAATAAGCCCGAAACAGGAGAACAGATATGCAGTGGGACATTGTGATCGGGCTGGAAATTCACGTTCAGCTCGCCACCAGAACCAAGATTTTTTCAGGCTCCAGCACCGCCTATGGCGCCGAGCCCAACACTCAGGCCAACGCCGTTGACCTGGCCATGCCGGGCACCCTGCCGGTGCCCAACGAACAGGCCTTCCGCTATGCGGTGATGTTCGGCCTGGCGGTGAACGCCGAGATCGAACGGCGCTCCATGTTCGAGCGCAAGAACTATTTCTACCCGGACCTGCCCAAAGGCTATCAGACCACCCAGCTGGAACGCCCGATTGTCGGTCCCGGCTTTGTAGACATTGATCTGGCAAACGGCGAAACCAAGCGGGTGCGCATTCACCACGCACATCTGGAAGAGGATGCCGGTAAGTCACTCCATGAAGACTTTCACGGAATGACCGGCGTAGACCTGAACCGCGCCGGTACGCCGCTGATCGAGGTGGTCACCGAACCGGATATGAACAACGCCGAGGAAGCGGTGGCCTTTGCCAAAAAGCTTCACGGCATTGTGACATCGCTCGGCATCTGCGATGGCGACATGTCCCAGGGCTCGATGCGGTTTGACGTCAACATCTCCCTCAAGCCCAAAGGCTCGGAGACGCTGGGCACCCGCACCGAAACCAAGAACCTGAACTCTTTCCGTTTCATGGAGCAGGCCATTGCGCACGAAGTCGAACGGCAGATGGATATCCTGGAAGACGGCGGCACCATCGTGCAGGAAACCCGCCTGTACAACGGCGATAAAGATGAATCCCGCTCCATGCGCACCAAGGAAGAAGCCAACGACTACCGCTACTTCCCCTGCCCGGACCTGCTGCCGGTAGAAATCGATGATTCTTTCATCGACGAGGCCCGCAACAGCCTGCCCGAGCTGCCTGATGCAAAGAAAGCCCGCTTTATGGAGCAGTACGGCCTGAACGACTACGACGCAGGCCTGCTGGCCGGTGACTCAAAACTGGCCGCCTTCTTCGAGGCCGCCGCTGAGCGCGGGAAAGACGCCAAGCTGGCGTCCAACTGGGTTCAGGGCGAGTTCTCTGCGCGTCTGAATGCGGAAGAAAAGTCCGTGGCCGACTCGCCGATTACCGGCGAACAGTTGGGCGACCTGGTGGTGCGAATCGCAGACAACACGATTTCGTCTGCCGGCGCGAAGAAGGTCTTCGAAGCCCTGTGGACCGGCGAAGGCGAGAGCGTGGACGCCATCATCGACGCCAAAGGCCTGAAGCAGGTGTCCGACACCGGCGCCCTGGAAGCCATGGTCGATGAGGTTCTGGCGAGCATGCCGGATCAGGTGGCCCAGTATCAGCAGGAGTCCGACCCCAAAAAGCAGAAGAAGATGCTTGGCGGGTTTATGGGGCCATTGATGAAGGCTTCCAAAGGTCAGGGCAATCCGAAGCTGTTCAATGAGATTCTTGTTCGGAAGCTTGGGGAATAATTCTTCGGCTACGGGTGGTGGCTGCTTGCTATGGTCCTAGCCTGCGGGGTTCTGGAGTTAACGGCACGTGGCAGAAAGGGGGTTCCAAAACACGCTCCTTGCGGCACATCCATGTGACGCTTGGGCTCCGCCATGGATGGCGGAGCCCAAGCGCCCATGGATGGGCTTGTAGCGTTTTTTGGGAGGGGGCATCCGCCGACGCCCTCCCCCGAAACAACCAGGCTAGGGCTGGACTAAGAACCCATTCAAACCAGCCTAGCCCATAAATCATGCTCGTCCGCATGCTCAACCACCGCCTGAACGATCTGCCCGGGAACCAGGCCAGTCTCCTCGTTGAGGTACACCATGCCGTCTATTTCCGGAGCATCCGCCTTGGAGCGGCCGATGGCGCCTTCCTCGTCGACCTCGTCAATCAGAACATCAATGGTCTGACCGATTTTGGCCTGCAGGCGGGCGGCCGAGATCTCGGCCTGTTTTGCCATGAAACGGGCAAGCCGCTCTTCTTTAACGTCCTCGGAAACCGCGCCTTCAATCTCATTGGCTTTCGCACCCTCTACCGGGCTGTATTTGAAAGCGCCAACCCGATCCAGTTGCGCTTCGTCCAGCCAGTCCAGCAGGTACTGGAAATCTTCCTCAGTTTCACCGGGAAAACCAACGATAAAGGTCGACCGAATCGTCAGCTCCGGGCAGATTTCCCGCCACCTGCGGATGCGCTCCAGCGTCTTGCTGTCGTGGGCCGGGCGCTTCATGGCTTTCAGAACTTTCGGGCTGGCGTGCTGAAAGGGAATGTCCAGGTACGGCAGGATCTTGCCTTCCGCCATCAACGGGATGACGTCGTCCACATGGGGGTACGGATACACATAGTGCAGGCGAACCCATACACCCAGTTCGCCCAGGGCTTCGCACAAAGCCTGCATCCTGGTTTTCAACGGGCGGCCCTGCCAGAAGCCGGTGCGGTATTTCAGGTCCACGCCGTAAGCCGAGGTGTCCTGGGATATGACCAGAAGCTCTTTAACCCCGGCATCAACCAGGCGCTGGGCCTCATCCATCACATCGCCAATGGGCCGGCTGACCAGGTCGCCGCGCATGGATGGGATGATGCAGAAGGTGCAGCGGTGGTTGCAGCCTTCAGAAATTTTCAGATAGGCATAGTGCCGCGGCGTCAGTTTGATGCCCTGGGGCGGAACCAGGTCGGTGAAGGGATCGTGCTGCTTTTTCTGGGGCACGAACTGGTGAACAGCACCAACCACTTCTTCATAGGCGTGGGGACCAGATACCGCCAGAACACCGGGATGGGTCTCGCGGATTCTGTCGGCTTCCACTCCCATGCAGCCGGTGACGATTACCTTGCCGTTCTCGCTGATCGCCTCGCCGATGGCGTCCAGGGATTCCTGTTTGGCAGCATCAATGAAACCGCAGGTATTGACCACAACGATGTCAGCGTCATTGTAGGTTGGCACCACATCGTAGCCGTCAAGACGGAGTTGCGTGAGGATCCTCTCCGAGTCAACCAGAGCTTTCGGGCAGCCAAGACTTATAAAGCCTACCTTGCCATTTCCGGTTTCAACGGATGCTATTTTGTCTGCCATATACCCTGCCTTTGTTTCATTTCTATGACGCATCGCCCAGAATCATACTGACGATGAGCATACCAATACCGGTCACACCTTGCTGGTCACTAACTAAACAACTAGACTTTCAGGAAGTTAAGCCAATCAGTCAAAATAAGCGATGACCAAGAACCTTGTTGTAAAATCAAACCTTCGCAACCAGCAGCGCGTAGACGTTGCCACCGAAGCCAGGATTGAGAAGCCGGATGGTAGTTCTCTGGTCTGCTCGGTGTCCAATATTTCCCGCACCGGGCTGATGATTAGTTGTGGTCAGGAACAGGTACGGGAACTGATTCCAGGCCAGCAAACCCCTGCTCCCGGCACCTGGATTGATGTGAAAGCGACCTTCCCGGTTCCGGTTGTGGCCGGCCAGCCAGTATCGGTGGTGGCAAACGGCCATATCGTTTACATGCGGCGCATTTCCCGCAACGAATTCCAGATTGGCGTGCAGTTCGCGGAGTTCGACGGCAACGGCTTCGAGTACGTGGACAATTACGTCAGCAAATTGCTCGCCGCTTCGGCCCTCTGAGGCTGCGCTGCATTCGGAAGCCGAAAAGCCCTGACCGCTATATTGTTATAGCATCAAACTCTAGCAGCCCGCCTTCTTATGCCATGGCCGCTTCTGTTATCATCTGCGCTTTCACACGCCATGCCCCGGGCTGACTTTAGCGCGGCGCAAGCAACGCGGTAACAGGACACGATGACCACTTACAACCTGACGCACCTTAAACAGCTGGAAGCTGAGAGCATCCACATCATCCGGGAAGTCGCTGCCGAATTCGACAATCCGGTCATGCTTTATTCCATCGGGAAGGATTCTGCGGTAATGCTGCACCTGGCCCGCAAGGCTTTCCATCCCGGAAAACTGCCTTTCCCACTGCTGCACGTGGACACAACCTGGAAATTCAGGGAGATGATTGAATTCCGGGACCGCAAGGCGAAGGAGTACGGCCTGGATCTGATCGTTCACAAGAACGAAGACGGCATCCGGCAGGGTATTGGTCCCTTTACTCACGGCAGTGCCAAGCATACCGACATCATGAAAACCCAGGCCCTGAAACAGGCTCTGGACAAATACAAGTTTGATGCCGCTTTCGGTGGCGCCCGTCGGGACGAAGAAAAGTCCCGCGCCAAGGAACGGGTTTATTCTTTCCGTGATGAATATCATCGCTGGGACCCGAAAAACCAGCGCCCCGAGCTGTGGAATATCTACAACGGCAAGATCAACAAGGGTGAGAGCATCCGCGTCTTCCCTCTGTCCAACTGGACCGAGCTGGATATCTGGCAGTACATCTATCTGGAAAACATCGAAATCGTTCCGCTGTACTACTCCGCCAAGCGCCCCGTCGTCGAGCGCGACGGCACCCTGATCATGGTGGACGACGAACGCATGCCATTGAAGGAAGGCGAGAAGCCGGAAATGAAATCCATCCGCTTCCGCACCCTGGGCTGCTACCCGCTGACCGGCGCCATTGAATCCGAGGCAGACACCCTGCCGGAGATCATCCAGGAAATGCTGCTGGCAACCAGCTCCGAACGTCAGGGCCGTGTGATTGACCACGACTCTGCCGGATCCATGGAACAGAAAAAGCGGGAAGGGTACTTCTAAGATGGCACACCAGTCCGACCTTATTGCAGAAGACATTCAGGCCTACCTGAAGCAACACGAGAACAAGGAACTGCTGCGGCTGCTGACCTGTGGCAGCGTGGATGATGGCAAGAGCACCCTGATTGGCCGCCTGCTGCACGACACCAAGATGATCTACGAAGATCACATGGCCAGCCTGAAAACCGACAGCGCCAAAATGGGCACCACCGGTGAGAAGCTGGACCTGGCCCTGCTGGTGGACGGCCTGCAGGCGGAGCGCGAACAGGGCATCACCATTGATGTGGCCTATCGCTTCTTCTCCACCGACAAGCGAAAGTTCATCATCGCCGACACCCCTGGCCATGAGCAGTACACCCGCAATATGGCCACCGGTGCCTCCACGGCGCAGGTCGCGATCCTGATGATCGACGCCCGCCTCGGTGTACTGACCCAGACCCGCCGCCATTCCTACATCGCATCCCTGCTGGGCATTCGCCATGTAGTTGTTGCAGTGAACAAGATGGACCTGGTGGATTACAGCGAAGAGCGCTTCAACGAAATCAAGGACGACTACCTGGCCTTCGCCGGTCAGCTCGGCCTGAAAGACATCCGCTTTGTGCCCATGTCCGCGCTGGAAGGCGATAACGTGGTCAACCGGAGCGAGAACACGCCCTGGTTTGACGGCCAGCCGCTGATGGAAATTCTGGAAACGGTTCAGGTGTCCCACGACAAGAACCTGGAGCACTTCCGCTTCCCGGTCCAGTACGTCAACCGTCCCAACCTGAACTTCCGTGGTTTCTGCGGGACCGTGGCATCCGGCGTCATCCGTCCCGGCGAAAAAGTCATGGCACTGCCTTCACGCCGCACCAGCACCATCAAGGACATCGTGACCTTTGACGGCAACCTGGAAGAAGCCTACATCGATCAGGCGGTCACCTTGACCCTGAACGACGAAATCGACGTCAGCCGTGGCGACATGCTGGTGAAAGCCGAAGACGAGCCGGAAGTGGGCAACCGATTCCTCGCCAACATCGTCTGGATGACCGACGCGCCGCTGGAAACCGGTCGCCTTTACGACATCAAGCTGGGCCCGACCTTTTCATCAGCCACAGTGAAAGCGATCAAACACCAGACCGACGTCAACACGCTGGAAAAGCGGGAAAACCCCGGAGCGCTTCAGCTCAACGAAATCGGCCTGTGCGAGCTGACCCTGAGCCAGCCCATTGCCTTTGACCCCTACCCAAGCAACCACGTCACTGGCAGCTTTATTGTCATCGACCGGTTGAGCAACGTCACCATCGGTGCAGGCATGATCGCCGGCAGCGCGGAGTCGGTGGAGTCGCTGGACCCGGTGACCACCGAAGAACGCCAGCGTCGCCTGGCCCAAAAGCCTGCCATCATTGCCTGTAACGGCAAGCAGGCGCAGGCCCTGGCTCTGGCTCTGGAACGCGCACTGTTTGATCAGGGCAAAACCACCGTTGTGCTCAGCGAAGACAACGCCGGGAACACCGACGATCGCCGCCGCGCCGCTCAGGTGGTCAGCGCCCACAGCCTGATCGCGATTGTGGTGAACCTGGGTGCCGACGTTGCCTCAGCCTCGATCACCGCTGACAGCACTGAAGAAATCCCCGAAGCCGTCAACAAGCTGGTTCAGGATCTGGTTCGCAACAAGCGAATCTGATCTCACACCGGCAATGACACCTGGCCCCGAGAGCCGAATGGCTCCGGGGCTTTGTTCGTTCTATGTTCAGGAATCATCGTTATGGCCATAAAACACCTGCGTGCCGCCTACGCCGCCCAACTCCAGCCCGGAAACCCGGCCCGACTGCGGCTGGGCGAACCACTTGGCGAGCCCGGCGGGGATTATGAAGGCCTGCAGAAACAGATGAAGCGGCTGTTCAACAGCAAACCGGGCAAGAAATATGGCCGTTTCTCCGAGGACACCGGCGAATCCCCGTTCAGCGCCTGGCTCAAGGATTATCTGGAGGACCGCCAGAGCTTTGCCTCACTGACCGACCGCCTGTTCAAACAATGGCAGGACCTGCTCACCGGCAGCCAGGAAGAACACCAGGGGCACCTGATGGTGGTCCACGAAGCACTGGCGGATTCCGATGTGGTCTATCTTCTGGTCCTGGAAACGGACAGCGCCCTGCGCTTCGACGGACAGCAGGCGCTGGATACCACCGACGTACTGAGCCTTTCGCGGCTGAACCTGGCGGTACGAATCGAGCTGGACGACTGGCTGAGCGAACAGGGCAGCGAAAACTACCTGACGCTGGTACATGCCCGGGGCACCGGCGAGATCGGCGACCACTTCATCCGACTCTGCGGATTCACCAATCTGGTGGACGTAGAGAAAGAAACCCTGACCTTTCTGGACGCGGTGGAAGCCTTCGCCAAATCCTCGGAACCGGAAAAGGCCGGCGAAGTGCGCAACCGCGCCTACGAATTCTGCAAGGAACAGCACGCCCTTGGTGAGCCTGTGGAAATCGAAGCCCTGTCCGGCTATCTGGACGAAGACCAGCCCCAGCGCTTCAAACAGTTCGCCAGCGAAACCGCCGAAATCCCGGAAAGCGGCGTGCTGCACCCGGACCATCGCAAAGTGAAAAAGCTGGTGCGCATTGCCGGTTCTGGCGGCGGCATGAGCGTGTCTTTCTCTTCTGACCTGGTAAACCAGGCTATCTATTATGACCGCGACAATGATGCTTTGACGATCACTAAGCTACCCAAGGCTTTGCGGGAACAGTTGCAGCGATATCTGGAGGGGCGGGAGGAGTCCTGATCCTCTGGGCCTGCTATCTGAGGGGGCTGTCCGCGCCGCCGTTAGGTCTTTGCTTTCGGAAAAAGAACTCGCTTCGCTCAGACACCTTTATTCCTGCAGAAAAGACCTAACCGCGTCACGGGCGATCGGGCTTTTGAGATAACTCTGGTTCTACTGATTGGAAGCCCTTTCGCGGGCTTCAGCCCTTGCTCGTTTTTGCTCGGCTCGTAGTTCTCTTGTTTCTCTCATCCAGGCTACGCCGTCGATCAGTTCGCCGGTTTCCGGATCTATCGCCGGATAAGGCAGATTCCGGTCATCGCAGTAGCGTTTTACGACCGGCTGGCACCAGCGGAACAACAGGCGGTTGTACTCCGCATCGGGCAGACGCTGGTGATCAAACATTCCGGCCAGCTTCCGCTGGCGTTGGGCCTCGGACAGGATAATGGCGCAGGCTGCCGATACGTTCAGGGACTCCACCATACCCATCATCGGGATCACGATGTGCTCATCGGCCTGGTCGGCCGCATTGTCGCTGACGCCATCTACCTCGTTACCCAGGATGACCGTACAAGGCACGGTGAAATCCGCTTCCCGGAAATCAATGGCGCGATCTGAGAGCTGGGCCGCGTACAGCTTGTGGCCCTGCCCTTTTAACGCGCCCACTGCGTCATCCATGGTGGGGTGTGTATGGGTTGTCACCCAGTGATAGCTGCCGCCGGCGGTTTTCCGGAAGGCCCGGAAGCCCTCCCGGGGCCAGACCACGTGCATGTTGGCGACGCCGAACGCATCACAGGAACGGATGATGGCCGAGAGGTTTCTGGGTTTGTGGACCTGGTCTGTCAGGACGCTTAGGTCTGGTTGTCGGGTGTTGAGGGTTTGTTTGATTCGGGCGAGGCGTTCGGGAGTCATAAATAATCGGGACAGAAAATTAGGGTTTCAGATTGACAGGCAACTGCGCAGTAACGGGAGGCTTTCGGGAATAGCTTGCCAAAACTGTGCGAAGCCACGGATGGCGGAGCCCAAGCGTCACATGGATGTGCCGCAAGGAGCGTGTTTTGGCAAGCTATTCGCGAAAGCCTTCCTGCACCGAAGTTGCAGGCCAAAAGAATACCACAGACAAAATAAGGAATACCGAGACAAAGGTGGTTGCCAATTGATCACCCCGTTATAATGCGCAGTTCCCATTTGATCCCAGACACGTTGAGAAACATGGCCAAGAAGTTTTACATCAAGACCCACGGCTGCCAGATGAACGAATATGATTCATCCAGAATGGCAGACCTGCTGCGTACCGGCGAAACGGTTGAAATGACCGACACACCGGACGACGCAGACATCCTGCTTCTGAACACCTGCTCCATCCGGGAAAAAGCCCAGGAGAAAGTGTTCCACCAGCTCGGCCGCTGGAAAGGCCTCAAGGCCAAAAAACCGGATCTGATCATCGGCGTGGGCGGCTGCGTCGCCAGCCAGGAAGGCCAGGCCATCATCGACCGGGCACCCTATGTCGACATGGTCTTTGGCCCCCAGACCCTGCACCGCCTGCCCGACATGATCACCGAAGTCCGCGCCAAAGGTAACGGCGTTGGCGTGGTGGACGTCAGCTTCCCGGAAATCGAGAAGTTCGACAATCTGCCGGACCCTGGCGCCGATGGCCCTTCCGCGTTTGTCTCCATCATGGAAGGCTGCAGCAAATACTGCACTTTCTGCGTAGTGCCCTACACCCGCGGCGAAGAAGTCAGCCGTCCGGTGGATGACGTGATTGCCGAAGTCGCCCATCTTGCCGGCCAGGGCGTTCGGGAAGTCAACCTGCTGGGCCAGAACGTAAACGCTTACCGTGGCGAAACCCACGATGGCGACGTCATGGACATGGCGGAACTGGTCACCCTGATTGCAACCATCGACGGCATCGACCGCATCCGCTACACGACTTCCCATCCGGTGGAATTCTCGGATTCGCTGATTGAAGCCTACGAGCAGGTGCCGGAACTGGTCAGCCATCTGCACCTGCCGGTCCAGAGCGGTTCCGACCGGATCCTGGCAGCCATGAAGCGGGGCCATACGGCGCTGGAGTACAAGTCCAAACTCCGCCGCCTGCGCAAGATCCGCCCGGATATCAGTTTCTCTTCGGACTTTATTATTGGCTTCCCGGGAGAAACCGAGAAAGACTTCGAGGCCACGATGAAGCTGATCAATGACATCGGCTTCGATGTGTCCTTCAGCTTCATCTACAGCGCCCGCCCTGGGACTCCGGCGGCAGATCTGCCGGATGACACGCCCATGGACGTCAAGAAAAAGCGGCTGAGCATCCTCCAGGAGCGCATCAACCAGCAGGCCATGGACATCAGCCGCAAGATGGTCGGAACGACCCAGCGCATTCTGGTGACTGGCCTGTCCAAGAAGGACCCTGGCGAATACGCGGGACGCACCGAGAACAACCGCATCGTAAACTTCCGGCATGAGAATCCGGAGGTTGTTGGCAACTTTATTGACGTCGAGATTCGGGAAGCACTTCCCAATTCTTTGCGTGGTGTTCCTGCTAACTCGGAGATGTATTGAGGTTTCGGCCCCATGGGTCCTGATTCTGGTGCGTGACGAGTGGTGGGGATCCCTTTCCAAAAAACGCTACAAGCTCATCCATGAGCGCTTGGGCTCCGCCATCCATGGCTCCGCACATTTTTGGAAAGGGATACCCGCCACTCTCAGAGAAACCTCCACGTGTCTGCGGTCCAACGGAGTAGACTTGGGTTGGATAAAGCGAAGCGCAATCCAACAACGGCGGCTTGGTGCAAATAACAGGACACCTGTCGCTTGTTTTTCTGTATGCGGGCCTGCACATAGTTAGAAAAGGGCGCTAGCCGGGCATAGCTTCCAAAAACGTTGAGCGCCATGGATGGCGCGATCGAGCCCTACATGGAAGTATTCACGGGCGTTTTTTGGAAGCTATGCCCGGCCAGCGACCGACAGCACCAAACATGAAATGCCTTCTCCCCGAATCCACGGGAGTCATCAAAACGGAGCACTTTTGAACGCCAACGATTCCAGACAATTCGATTTACACCCGGTGGACCAGGGCCGACTGGCTGCGCTTTGTGGGCAGTTTGATGAGCACCTGAAACACATAGAACGGCGCATGAACGTGAAAGTCGGGCGTCGGGGGCATCATTTCCGGGTGGAAGGGGAAACCGAACACGTGGCCGCGGCCACTGAGGTGATTCGGCATCTTTATCGGGAAACCGAGGCCACGAACGACATCTCCCCGGACATGGTTCACCTGTTTATCCGGGAAACCGGTTTCGAACGTCTTGCCGAGGATGTGCCTTACAAAGGCGCCGTTACCGTCATCAAAACGCCGAAGCTGCAGGCGAAACCGCGTGGCGAGAACCAGCAGAAGTACCTGCACAACATCCGCACCCACGATGTGAATTTTGGCATTGGGCCGGCTGGTACCGGTAAAACCTGGCTGGCAGTGGCCTGTGCAGTGGAGGCGCTGAAAGACGAGCAGGTAAAACGCATCCTCCTGGTCCGACCGGCGGTGGAAGCTGGGGAAAAGCTAGGGTTTCTTCCTGGCGATCTGGCCCAGAAAGTCGATCCCTACCTGCGCCCACTCTATGACGCCCTCTATGAGATGCTCGGATTTGACCACGTCACCCGGCTGATCGAAAAAAGTGTGATCGAGATTGCGCCGCTGGCGTTCATGCGGGGCCGCACGCTTAACAATTCGTTTATCATCCTGGACGAAAGCCAGAACACCACCCGCGAACAGATGAAGATGTTCCTGACCCGGATCGGTTTTGGCTCAACGGCGGTCATCACCGGCGATACCACCCAGGTGGATCTGCCACGGGGCCAGAATAGCGGCTTGATACACGCGGCTTCTGTGCTGAGCGATGTATCCGGAATCGGCTTTACCCGGTTCGAATCCCGGGACGTGGTCCGGCATCCTCTGGTTCAGCGTATTGTTGAAGCCTATGATGTATTTGACGATGGGGGCGCCTGAGCACTGTGGCCAGTCTGACGGTCGATATTCAGCTTGCCACTGACGATGGCGGCATACCCGCGGACGACTCTTTTCAGACATGGGCGGAAACGGCATGGCTGGGCGACGAGGAGTCCGAGGTGACCATTCGCATTGTTGATTCGGCGGAAAGCGCGGAACTCAACGCGCAGTATCGCAATAAAACCGGGCCAACCAACGTGCTGTCCTTCCCATTTGAGGCGCCAGCCGGTATAACGGTGCCGTTAGCCGGTGATTTGATCATCTGCGCACCAGTGGTCGAAAAGGAGGCCCGCGAACAGCGGAAGACCCCCTCGGAGCACTGGGCTCATATGGTGGTGCATGGCATGTTGCACCTTCAGGGCTACGACCATATTGAAGACGATGAGGCCGAGGCCATGGAAGCCCTCGAAATCCGGTTGCTCGCGCAACTCGGATTCTGCAACCCTTACGAAACAGAGGATACGGAAAAAGACTCATGAGCGACGATCAGTCGAGTCGCAGTCAGGGCAACAGCAAGTCCTGGCTGGAACGTATATCACAGGCCTTTTCCAGCGGGCCTGAGTCCGTCGAGGACGTGCTGGAAATCCTTCGTGATGCCGAGTCAGAAAGCATCATAGACGCCGATGCCATGAGCATCATCGAAGGCGCCATGCAGGTTATCGATATGCGGGTGGATGAAATCATGATCCCCCGCTCCCAGATGGTGACTGTGAAAGCCTCCCAGGATCCGAAAGAGTTCCTGCCCGAGGTCATCAGTGCCGCCCACAGCCGCTATCCGGTCATTGGCGACAGCCAGGACGATGTTATCGGGATTCTGCTGGCGAAGGATCTGCTGCCACTCGCCCTGAATGACGACCTGAACTGGAACCGCATCCGTGAAATCCTGCGCCCGCCCACCTTTGTTCCCGAGAGTAAACGGTTGAATCAGCTACTCAAGGAATTCAAGGAAACCCGCAACCACATGGCGATTGTGGTGGACGAATACGGCGGGACTGCCGGGCTGATTACCATTGAAGACGTGCTTGAGCAGATCGTTGGCGAGATCGAAGACGAGCACGATTTCGACGAAGAAACCCACATCAAGGCCCGCAGCGATGGCACCTTTGCCGTCAAGGCTGTCACCCCGGTCGACGACTTCAACGAGTTCTTTGAAACCCAGCTGGATGAAGAGGAATTCGATACCATCGGTGGTGTGGTACTGAAGGAATTCGGCCACCTGCCCCGTCGCGGTGAAACCGTGGAATGCCAGGGGCTGGAATTTACCATTGCCAACGCCGATAACCGGGTAATCCGTCTGCTTCAGGTCTCTCGCAACAATGAGCAATAGCCCCCGGGCGACGGCAATGCCATCCGTTCTACTGCAACAAAACTGGCCTCGCGCTCTGCTGCTTGTCGCAGCGGGCGCAGTCCAGACACTGACCTTTTCACCATTCAACTGGTGGTGGCTGGGGCCGGTTTCGGTTTTCCTGATTCTACTGTGCTGCCTACCACTGGCCTCAAACAGGCTGTTTCGTGCCGGCTGGCTTACCGGTCTTGGGCTGTTCGGCTCCGGTGCAAGCTGGGTCTACGTCAGCATCAGCGAGCACGGCAATACCTCCGTTCCCCTGGCGATCCTGCTGACGGCAATCTTTGTAGCCGGGCTGGCACTATTTCACGGCCTGGCGTTCTGGGCCTGGGGCAAGCTGGCCAAAGACAGCAATATCCGGCGGCTGATTCTGTTTCCCGCAGTCTGGATTCTCGGCGACTGGGTCCGGGGCTGGCTGCTGACGGGGTTTCCCTGGCTCTATCTGGGAACCGCCCATGTGGACGGACCTCTCGGCGGATTTGCACCGCTGCTGGGCGTTCACGGCCTGACCTTCTGGGTGACGGTCACCGGCTGCGGCGCCATCGCCTGCTGGTGGCTGGTGCGAAATACCCGATACGCCAGTGCGGCCATTGTCGCTGTGACGGTGCTTCTGCCCTGGGTCACCGGCCCTGCGCTCTCCAGCGCCAACTGGACGGAACTGGCTGAAGAACCCACAAGCTTCGCCTCGATGCAGGGCAACATCCCCCAGCAGATCAAATGGGACCCGGATTTTCTGCGGGACCAGATTGTTGCCTATCTGGAAATGACCAACGGCCACTGGGACACCGACCTGATTCTATGGCCGGAGACCGCAATCCCGATTCCCCAGGACCAGGCCGGCGCCATTATCGAGCGCATCAGCGATGATCTGGGCGAAAACAGCACCCTGATCACCGGCATTCCCTGGTACGGTTTCAGCGACCGCGTCGAGGATTTCACCTTCCATAACAGCGTGATGGCCATTGGCAACGGCGGCGGAATTTACCACAAACAGAAACTGGTGCCCTTTGGCGAGTATGTACCATTGCAACAGTGGCTGCGAGGCCTGATCGGCTTTTTCGACCTGCCCATGTCCAGCTTCAGCCGGGGCCCGTCTGACCAGCAGCCTCTGGACGCCAACGGCATCAATATCATGCCGTTTATATGCTACGAAGTGGCCTACCCGGATTTCGTCGCGTTCAACGCCTACAACAGCGGCCTGCTGTTGACCATCAGCAACGACGGCTGGTTCGGCGATTCCATCGGCCCTCTGCAACACCTGCAGATTGCCCGCATGCGGGCCCTGGAAACCGGCCGGTACATGCTGCGAGGCACCAACAACGGCGTGACGGCCATTATCGATGACAAGGGCCGGATCACCGAGTCGATTCCCCAATTCGAGCGGGCGGTGATGACCGGCGAAGTCCACGTCGCCGAGGGCAGTACGCCCTTCATGCTATCGGGTTCATGGCCGGTGCTGACGCTGGCGGCGATCCTGATTGTCTTTGTGCGTGAGCGGGTGATTCCCAAGCCACGCTAATCCGACCTACTTTTATTCGGTTTTACGGGGCCAGCGGCTGGTTACCCGCTCATAGTAGTGCGAATCACAGGCATCACAGGGCTCCAGGTGGCTGGTTGCGGTCAGGCAGCGCATATGGCCGCAGTTCAGGCATTTGAACATGCCGGCAGTGGCCACCTCGCCGCTGATGTACTGACTGGGCGCGTGGGTTTCGAGTTTCTGGCTCAGTTCCAGGGTATCCAGCTTCGTTTTATCCGCTACTGAGAACAGCATGTTCGCCAGCTGATGCTCCAGCATCGAAATGTCCAGTTGCAACCACTCGCTGAGGCCCTCGCCGGTTTCCTCGACGAAGTGAAGCAGATGCTCCAGATCCCGCTGAAGATACTCACCGAGCAAAGCGACCTCTTCGCGGGTCATTTCTGCCAGTTCGTACTCAAACTCCGCCGCCCGCTCGATTTCCTCTTTCAGCGTATCCCGGGTAGTTTCCTCCATGTCGCTGAGCCGGGCCTGAACCCGTTCCAGCATGCGGTCATAGGCTTCAAGGGCCTTGCCTGAGAAATGTGTTCGTTCCTGTTCTTTCATGGCCGCTCCTTTTTTGGTCAGACTACGGTTGCAGCGCCGGGGTGGGGATAGCCTTTGCGGGACACGCTGTGAATACGTCCATGTAAGCTTGACTTCAGCATCCATGCTGAAGACAGTCCCGCAAAGGCTATCCCCACCCCGACACCAGACATCGGAGGTTACCGTAGGAGGCTGACTCCCAATGCCCGGGGCAGAGCGGGTATGGCTGTTCAGGGATGTCAAAAACAGGGATGTTTTTGTCAAGCGTACAGGGACGTATTCACAGCGTGCCCTGAACAGCCATACCCGCTCTGACCTACACCGGCACTATAAGCATGGCACAGGATGAAGAATTTGGCAGGCTACCTGTAAGGCCTTCTGTGCGTTAGAATGTTCGGCCTCTTCGGACATCTATTTTAAGACAGGGTAACTTTGGTAATGGCAGGAATGGACCAGCAATACAATCCCGGCGATGTTGAGCGCACAGCCCAGAAATTCTGGGACGATAACAACACGTTTATGGTGAAGGAAGACCCCGGCAAACCGAAGTACTACTGCCTGTCCATGTTCCCCTATCCCAGTGGCAAACTGCACATGGGCCACGTGCGCAACTACACCATCGGCGACGTGATTTCCCGCTACCAGCGCATGCAGGGCAAGAACGTGATGCAGCCCATGGGCTGGGACGCCTTCGGCCTGCCCGCCGAAAACGCCGCCATTGCCAACAAGACGGCTCCTGCCAAGTGGACCCACGCGAATATTGCCTACATGAAAAACCAGCTCAAACAGCTGGGCTTTGGCTATGACTGGAATCGCGAACTGGCCACCTGCAAGCCGGACTACTACCGCTGGGAGCAGTGGTTCTTCGCGCGGCTCTTCGAGAAAGGTCTGGTCTACAAGAAAATGTCCACGGTCAACTGGGATCCGGTGGATCAAACGGTTCTGGCCAACGAACAGGTGGTCGACGGCCGCGGCTGGCGTTCCGGAGCATTGGTTGAACAGAAAAAGATTCCCCAGTGGTTCATCCGCATCACCGATTACGCCGAGGAACTGCTGAACGATCTGGATCAGCTGGAAGACTGGCCAGAACAGGTCAAGACCATGCAGCGGAACTGGATCGGCAAATCCATCGGTACCGAACTGACGTTCCAGATGAAAGACGGCCACGACCCGCTGGAGGTTTACACCACCCGCCCGGACACCCTGATGGGCGTGACCTACATGGCGGTGTCCACCGAGCATCCCATTGCCCGGAAATCCGCTAAGCGTTATCCGGAAGTGGCCGACTTTGCGGAGCAATGCCGCAACAGCAAGACCGCGGAAGCGGATATGGCGGTGATGGAAAAGAAAGGAATTGATACCGGCTTCAAGGCGATTCATCCCCTGACCCACGAAGAAATCCCGGTTTACGTCGCCAATTTCGTACTGACAGATTACGGCACCGGCGCCCTGATGGCGGTTCCTGCCCATGACGAGCGCGACCACGAATTTGCCGTGAAGTATCGGCTGCCGATCAAGCAGGTGATTGCACCCGGCGATGACCGCGAGATTGACGTTCAGGAACAGGCTTTCACCGAGAAAGGCTTTCTGGTGTCTTCCGGCAAGTACAACGGGCTGACCAGCGAAGATGCGTTCAATGCCATTGCCGACTACCTGGAAGAGAAAGGCATCGGCAAGCGCACGGTCAATTACCGCCTTCGCGACTGGGGCGTATCGCGCCAGCGTTACTGGGGTGCGCCGATTCCGATGATGACCATGGAAGACGGCACCGAACGACCGGTTCCGGACGACCAGTTGCCAATCACTCTGCCGGAAGATGTGGAGATGGACGGCGTGCAGTCGCCCATCAAGGCCGACCCGGAGTGGGCAAAAACCAGCTTTGAAGGCCAGCCGGCCACGCTGGAAACCGACACCTTCGACACCTTCATGGAGTCCTCCTGGTATTACGCCCGTTTCTGCAGCCCCAACTATGACAAGGGCATGCTGGACCCGGCGGCGGCCAACTACTGGCTGCCTGTAGACCAGTACATCGGCGGTATCGAACACGCCATTCTGCACCTGCTGTACGCCCGCTTTTTCCACAAGCTGCTGCGGGACGTGGGGCTGGTGAACAGCTCCGAGCCTTTCAACCGCCTGTTGTGCCAGGGCATGGTGCTGGCAGAAACCTATTACCGGGAAGACGAAGCCGGCAAGAAAACCTGGATTTCCCCCGCAGACGTCATCAACAAACGCGACGACAAGGGACAGGTGGTCGAAACCGTCCACAAAGACGATGGCCAACCGGTGGTTGCCGGCGGCGTCACCAAGATGTCCAAATCCAAGAACAACGGCATCGACCCCCAGGCCATTATCGACGAACACGGCGCCGATACGGTTCGCCTGTTCATGATGTTTGCGGCCCCGCCAGAACAGTCTCTGGAGTGGTCCGACAGCGGCGTGGAAGGCGCCCATCGGTTCCTCAAGCGCTTGTGGCGAATGGTCAACGAGCACGTAGCCAGTGGCCCCGCACCGGCACTGAACGCCGATGGACTGACCGACGGCCAGAAGAACCTTCGACGCAAGACCCATGAGACCATCTCGAAAGTCAGCGACGACATCAGCCGCAGACTGACTTTCAACACCTCCATTGCCGCGGTGATGGAACTGTTGAACGAGTCGGCAAAGCTGACGGACGACGCAGCTCAAAGCAAAGCGGTACGCCAGGAAGCTCTGGAAACAGCCGTGGTGCTGCTGGCTCCGATTGTGCCGCACATCTGTCACCAGCTCTGGCAGGCCCTGGGGCACGCCGAGCCTGTGGTTGATGCACCCTGGCCGGTTGCCGACAAGACCGCGATGGTTCGCAGCGAAATCCAGGTGGTGCTGCAGGTCAACGGCAAGGTGCGCGCTAAAGCAGACGTGCCGGCAGATATCGACAAAAGCAGCCTGGAAACCCTGGCCCTGGAAAACGAGAATGTGGTGCGTTTCACCGAAGGTAAGACCGTACGCAAGGTGATTGTGGTGCCCGGCAAACTGGTCAACGTGGTCGCCAACTGATATGCCACGGGCGCCGGTTTTTCTGTGCCTGATTGTGAGCCTGGCCCTGGCGGGTTGCGGCTTTCAGCTGAGAGGCGCCTCCAACGTACCTGAGGCTGTCCAGCCGCTGGCCCTGCAATGCGAAACGCCGATCCCGGATCGGCTCTGCCGGGCCATAAAAAACCAGCTGGAGCTGGGCAGTGTCCGTATCGCCGATGCCGACAGCGCCAAAGCAGTGCTCCGGCTGAGCGAGTTCCGCCAGGAAAGGCGGGCCAATGCGGTTACCGCGAGAGCCGCAGCGGCGGAATACACTCTCAGGCAAAGCGTCGGGGTAGAGGTGATTTCTGCGGATCAGACGCCCCTGCTGGCCACTGAAAGGGTAACCAGTGCAGAAACCTACCGTTACGACGAAACCAACGTGCTGGCCAAGCAGCGGGAAGAGGACACCCTCCAGGACCAGTTGGCGGAGCGCCTCGCACAGCAGATACTGTTCCGCCTGGCGCCGTTGAACCAGACACGTCTGGATTCCCTTGAGGCCGCAGAGTGAAAATACAGGCCAACCAGCTCGAGCAACAACTGGAGAAAGGCCTCTCTCCTGTCTATCTGGTGTCTGGCGACGAAGCCCTGCTGGTGCAGGAATCCTGTGATCGCATCCGAAAAGCCGCCCGGAATGCGGGCTACCAGGACCGGCTGACCTTTCACGCCGATCCGCAGTTTGACTGGAATCGGGTTGGTGAGGAATTCAGCGCGCTGTCGCTGTTTGCCGAGAAAAGACGCATCGAGATTCACTTACCCAGCGGCAAGCTGGGGGATGGCCGGGCGGTTATCGAGCATTTTCTGCAGGACCCGCCGGAAGACATCATTCTGATTCTGATCAGCGCCCGCCTGGATGCTGCAGAGACCAAACGCAAATGGTACAAGGCACTGCAACAGACCGGGACCCATCTTCCCCTCTGGCCCATCGACGCCGACAAATTTCCCGGCTGGCTTCAGCAGCGTGCCCGGCAGCAGGGCATCAGCCTGACCCGAGGCGCACTCAACCTGCTTGCTGAGCGCCTTGAAGGTAATCTGCTTGCGGCCAGCCAGGAGCTGGACCGGCTGGCTTTATTCGCCGGGGACAGCACCGTTGATGAGGCGTCCATCGAAGCAGCGGTTCAGGACAGCTCCCGCTTTAACGGTTTCGAGCTGATCAGCGAAACCCTGGCCGGCCGCGCAACTCATGCCCGCAAAATCGCTGGCGCCCTTCAGCAGGAAGGTGAGAATCCACTGGGATTTCTGACCGTGCTGACCCGTGACCTGAATCTGGCACTGGAACTTCGCATTGCAACGGCCAGACAGTCAGGCGGCGAGAACGCCTCCGGGTTTCTCAAAAAACGCGGCGTCTTCCAGCCCCAGAGAGCGCGAGCCATTGAGCAGGCCGCCAGACGCCTGAGCCGGGCACAATTGAATTCCGCTTTTGAACTTTGCAGTGCCGCCGACCGTGCCGCCAAGGGCTTCGATTCCCTGCCTCCCTGGCACCACATTCAGGACCTGATCACCCTTCTGGCCCAACCGGATAGACGCATTTCCGATACACCTTGAAAAACACCTTCACTGGCCACACTGTCCGTACTGAAGACATCTGAGAAGGAGGTTTTATCATGAGTGTTCGAGACGAACTGAAACAGCTTTCCGAGAAAGTGAAAACCTATCGCGACGAAGCCCGGGTTCAACTTCACCTTGCCGGAGAAGAGGTCAAGGACGAATGGGATGATCTTGAAAAAGACTGGGAAAAATTTCGCGGGCGCGTAGACGAACTCTGGCACGATGCTGAAGACGCCTCCAAAGACGTGCGGGAAAAAACACATGAGCTGGGTGAAAGCCTGAAATCAGCCTATGAGAACTTGCGAAATCGCCTGAAATAATCGTGACGGCGTTAACACTTTCATACAAAGCCCGCGCCAAAAAGCGCGGAATGCGTCAATTCTTGTGTCATACTTCGCATTAATGGTGAATAAAGCGTCATTTTTCTGACTTCACCAGGTCAGGGATGACGCTTGAAACACTAAGAGGTATGACCGTTATGAAAGCGCTTCTCTATTTCCTCATTGCTCTTCCCGTCCTTGCCTTTTCATCACTGGTAACCGGCGAAAACACCCGCTTCAGCGACCCGGAAAGCGTCGTCAAGAACCAGTTCTGGGGCAACCTGTACGCTGACGGAGGCTCAACCTTTTTCTGCAACGAACCCTTTAGCAACAAAGGCTTCCTTCTGACCGATGGCTATATCTATCCGCTGTCTCAGGTGCGTAGCGCGCTGGATTGTGGCACCAGTAGCCAGTGCATCAAGGACGACCGTTACCGGCAGATTGCCTCAGACCTTCACAATATCGTGCCGGTCAGCAGCCGCATTGAAATGTCACGCCGCCATTCCCGTTATGAAGAACTGGGATCAACCGGCGGCGCCCCTGATGAATGTGGTATCCGCGAAAGCGCACAGTTCTTTGAACCACCAGCAGGCGTAAAGGGAGACATTGCGCGCACGGTTGCCTATATGGTCAGTACCTACAACCTGCCCTGGGCCGGCGCGCATCGAGTGTTCCTGGGCTGGAACCAGATGGATCCGCCGGACGACCGGGAACTGACGCGACATCAGCTGGTGTCCGACATTCAGGGTAATGAGAACCCCTTCGTGCTGGATCCATCATTGGTGGAACAGCTCTGATCCTGTCAGAACTCTTCGGCGGTCAGCGCCATCATGGAATCGCTGCCGCTGCGGATACCCTCCGCCAGCGCAACGGTCTTTGGCAGCATGCGATCGAAGTAGAAGCGCGCGGTTTTCACCTTGCCGGTGTAAAACCCGGAGGTGTCGCCTTCTGTTTTCTCGGCCGCCGCCTTCACAATCTTCGCCCACATGAAGCCCAGCGCTGTCAGCCCGAACAGGTCCAGATAATCCACTGACGCGGCGCCGATGGAATCCGGGTTATCCGATGCCTGCCTGATGACATGCTCGGTCACATCTGACAGACGTTCAAGGGATGCCGCCAGGGGCTCCAGGTATGATCGCAGGAACGGATTATCGCTGTTCTCCTCGATGAATGCTGCAACATCCTCGGCAAACAGCTCGTAAAGCTTGCCCTGACTGCCGACAACCTTACGCCCCATCAGGTCCAGCGCCTGGATGCCATTGGTGCCTTCATAGATCTGGGTGATGCGGCAGTCACGAACCAGTTGCTCCTGACCCCACTCGCGGATGAAACCGTGGCCACCGAACACCTGCTGACCGATGATGCAGGTATCCAGCCCGCGATCCGTCAGGAACGCCTTTGCGACAGGTGTCAGCAGCGCCACCATGCCTTCGGCGTGCTTGCGGCGATCATCGTCGTCAGAATATTTGGAGATATCCAGCCACTGTGCCACGTAGGTTGAAAAGGCGCGGCCGCCCTCTACGTAACCTTTCATGGTCAACAGCATACGGCGGACGTCCGGGTGTACCAGAATCGGGTCTGCGGCCTTCTCGGGCTGCTGGGCACCAGTCGGGGCGCGGCTCTGGATGCGCTCCATGGCGTATTCACGGGCACTCTGCAAAGAAGCCTCTGCAGCACCAATGCCCTGGATGCCCACGCCCAGACGCTCATAGTTCATCATGGTGAACATGGCGGCCAGGCCCTTATTCTCTTCGCCTACGAGCCAGCCCCTGGCGCCGTCAAAGTTCATTACGCAGGTGGCCGAGCCCTTGATGCCCATTTTCTTTTCCAGGGAGCCACAGCTGAACTGGTTGCGCTCGCCCAGGGAACCGTCGTCATTCACCAGGAACTTGGGTACCAGGAACATGGAAATCCCCTTGGGGCCCTTGGGCGCGTCCGGGAGCTTGGCCAGCACCAGGTGGACAATATTCTCGGCCATGTCGTGCTCGCCCCAGGTGATAAAGATCTTGGTACCTGTGACATTGAAAGAGCCGTCATCATTGGGCACGGCCTTGGTGCGGATGATACCCAGGTCAGTACCGGCGTGGGGCTCGGTCAGGTCCATGGCGCCGGACCAGACGCCAGAATACATATTCGGCAGATACTTTTCTTTCAGTTCCTGACTGCCGTGAGCGTCCAGTGCCAGGCAGGCGCCGGCGGTCAGCATGGGCGCCAGGCCAAAGGCCATGTTGGCGGCCTGCATCATCTCTTCAAACTGGGCGACAAGCGTCTTGGGCATGCCCATGCCGCCAAACTCCGGGTTGCCACCCAGGCCGTTCCAGCCGCCTTCCACAATGGTCTGGTAGGCTTCGCGGAAGCCTTCCGGGGTGGTCACTTCACCGTCGTTCCATTTGCAGCCCTGCTCGTCGCCTTCGCGGTTCAGGGGCGCCAATACGCCACTGGTGATTTTACCGGCTTCCTCGAGAATGGCGTCGGCAGTCTCCGGGTCTACGTTTTCCGCCACTTTTGGCAGAGATGCCCAGAGTGCCGGTGCGTCGAATACTTCATTCAGAATGAAGCGCATGTCCCTCAGGGGTGCCTGGTAATCAGCCATCTCAGTTCTCCAGTTTTCAATCAAATATTCGATCGGGCAAGGTCGGTTATTCTAACTCAATCAGCCCTGCGTCTCACAAAAAACCCCGGTCCTTTATCACGAAAAAACCCGCTTCCGAAGGGGAGAGCGGGCTTTGACCTTTTTCAGAAACCCGCCTTAAAAGGCGAAGGCTTCTTCTGGCATGTCCATAAGGCTGTCAGCGCCCGCCAGCATGGTTTCTGCGTGTGTCTTGGACCGTGGCAGCATACGCTTGAAGTAGAAGCGCGCCGACTGCACCTTGGCGTTGTAGAACATCTCTTCGGTGGTGCCCTCGACCATCTTGTCCAGAGCAACCTTGGCCATGCGGGCCCAAAGGTAGGCAAACACGGCGTAACCGGAGTACATCAGGTAATCCACTGAAGCGGCACCGACTTCTTCGCGATTCTTCATCGCCGTCATGCCAACCTTCATGGTGAGGTCACCCCACTCCTTGTTAATCGCGGCCAGCGGCTCGATGAATTCCTTCAGTTGCTCGTTATCGGCGTTTTCCTTGCAGAACAGGTGAACCTGCTTGGTAAAGCCTTTCAGAGACTCGCCCTGGGTCATCAGTACCTTGCGGCCCAGCAGGTCAAGCGCCTGGATGCCGGTGGTACCTTCATAGATCATGCCGATACGGGCATCTCGCACGTTCTGCTCCATGCCCCACTCGGTGATAAAACCGTGACCACCGAAGACCTGCATGCCCAGGTTGGCGGCTTCGTAACCGATTTCGGTCAGGAAAGCCTTGGCAATGGGCGTCAGGAAGCCGAGGGCTTCATCCGCTGCTTTACGTTCTTCTTCCGTCTTGCCGCTGTGAACCAGGTCCGCCTGCTGTGCGGTCAGGTAAATCAGTGCGCGAGCGCCTTCTGCCACGACCTTCTGGGTCAGCAACATACGACGAACGTCCGGGTGAACGATGATCGGATCAGCCGGGCCGTCCGGGTTTTTCGGTCCGCTCAGTGAACGCATGGCCAGACGGTCCTTGGCGTAGGCCAGGGAACCCTGGAAGCCGAGTTCCGCAGCACCCAGACCCTGAATCGCGGTACCGATACGGGCGGTGTTCATGAAGGTGAACATGCAGTTCAGGCCCTTGTTCTCAGGCCCGATCAGCCAGCCCTTGGCACCGTCGAAGTTCATCACGCAGGTAGCGTTGCCGTGGATACCCATCTTGTGTTCCAGGGAACCACAGGAGACGGTATTGCGATCACCGGCAGAGCCGTCGTCGTTGGGCAGGCGCTTGGGTACAATGAACAGGGAGATACCCTTGGTGCCTTCAGGTGCGCCCGGCAGACGAGCCAGAACCACGTGAACAATGTTCTCCGCCATGTCGTGCTCGCCGGCAGAAATGAAAATCTTGGTGCCGGTAATGCTGTAGGAGCCATCAGCGTTCGGCTCCGCCTTGGTACGCAGGGTGCCCAGGTCAGAACCACAGTGGGGCTCGGTCAGACACATGGTGCCGGTCCACTCGCCGCTGATCAGCTTGGTCAGATAGGTCTGCTTGTGCTCTTCAGTGCCGTGGGTCTCGATGGTGTTGGTACAGCCGTGGCTCAGGCCCGGGTACATGCCAAAGGACCAGTTACAGGTGCCCACCATCTCGCTCATCACCAGTCCAAGCGAGTGAGGCAGGCCCTGGCCACCGTAATTGGGATCCGCCGTCATGGAAGGCCAGCCGCCTTCGACGTACTGCTGATAGGCTTCCTTGAAGCCGGTGGGCGTTTTGACGCCGTCTTCAGTCAGGGTGCAACCCTCGCGATCACCAACCTGATTCAGGGGTGACAGTACCTGCTCACAAAACTTGGCTCCCTCCGCAATAATGGCGTCTACCATATCCGGGGTAGCATCCTCGCCACCGTTCAGATTGGCGTAATGCTGCTCGCTGTCGAGCAACTCAGACATAACAAACTTGATGTCGCGCAGGGGCGCTTTGTAATCAGGCATTGGGCTTCACCTCAATTGTTCATTCACTGCCACAGTCGGAACGTGACGTTTTGCCTCGGGGTCGGATTTGCGGCTCAACAACAGTGCTTGCGCCGCAAATTAAACACTTGTTTGAAACATACGTTTAGTGGCACAGAATTGTCAATAGAAAGCTTTGAAATTTGTGTGAGGTTTTGTGCAGAAATTTTACGATCAGGCAGTTGCCCGGAAGGGTTCTGACGTGGGCCGAGCCTCGGTATCCAAACCAAGCCCGGAAACAGATTGATAGGCAGACGAGGCATCCTGGCTGACCCGGCGGGGTTCAGCCGAATCCGCGCTGACGCCCGCTGATTCATCTCTCTCAGACAACTCAGAGGCCAGTTCCGCCTGTGCCTGCAGCATCAGCTGCATTGCCTGGGCGGCAACAGCGCGATCCTGGGGTGAAGGTTCGGCAGGTGCAAGGGCAGCGGCGCGTACCGTACGCATTTTTTCAATCGTGGCCTGGGGGTCGCCGTCAACGGGCGCGGTATCAATGGATACCTCACCACCAACGGCGTACTGGGCGCCGTCCGGTCCGCGTTCGTAAACATAGGAAATGGCCCCGGCGTACTGGCCGCCAACGGCCTGGTGCGCCGCTTCATGGGCGCGTACTTCACGATCACGGGCTTTCAGGTCGGCCAGTTGCTCGAGTTGCGCGGCATCAAGGCCCTGGACATTCTGATTGCTGGCGTTGGCAGCCTGACCGGCGCGGGGATTTTCAGATGCCGTTGCCCTGGTGGGTGTCACCGAAGGGGCCATAGGCGGGAAAGCGCTGGTGATGTTCATGCCAGAAGGAGGGGTTTGTCTTTGACAGGCAAACCGGTCGAGCCAGTCAGCGAATCAGGCGGTAATGTCCAGCAGGGTTCCAAGTGTTTCGTCCGCGGTTTTAATAATCTGGGCAGAGGCCTGAACACTGCGCTCATATAGTTTGAGATCAATGATTGGCTCGATAAGTCCGCCAGTGCTGGCTGCACTGCCCTGCGGGCCATCAACACCACCACGGGCGATCTTGCGGGCAGACATCTCCATGCCCTGAAGACCTTCCTGCACTCCCTGGATACCAATTCCGAGCGTGTTACTGATCATAACGACTCATTCCAAGACTAACGTCAGGATCAAGTAAGCCACAAAATTGTTCAATTTTCAAACAGAATGTCAATGCGAAGCCGTTCTGAAAGCGCCGCCGGGTCAGGTTGAGATTGCCAGGGCAATACCCCGAGGCAGTGCGCCCCGAGATGATTCTGAAGGTAACTCAGGGTTTCTTCCTCGCATTCCATCGGCCTGGCATCAGGCCGATTTGCAACCCAGCCTGCCAGGGTCAATCCATCCCGGCGGATCGCCTCGGCCGTCAGCAGCGCATGGTTGATACACCCCAGCCTGAGGGGAACCACCAGAATCACCGGCATCTGCAGCGAAACCGGCACCGCGGAGTAGGTCTCGCGGTCATTCAGGGGCACCCGCCAGCCGCCGGCACCCTCCACCAGCAACAGGTCCGCCGGGCGCATCTGCAATCCGCGGCAGAAGCCCACCAGCCTTTGCGCTGTTACCTGTCGTCCAGCCTGGGCTGCAGCAACATGGGGGGCGATAGCCGGTTCCAGGGCGATGGGATTGACCTGGTCGTAGGCGAGTGCCTCGGTCATGGCCTTCATCAGCGCAAGGGCATCTTCATTCCGTAGGCCGTCAGGCGTCGAATCGCAGCCGGAAGCGATGGGCTTCATGCCCAGGGTTTTCAGCCCCCTTGCCGATGCGGCCTCCAGAATCGCTGCAGACACTAGAGTCTTGCCGACGCCGGTATCGGTGCCGGTGACAAAAAAACTCTTCTTCGCCATTTATTTGCCTTTATTGATCAGCCTGGGAGTCAGGAAGTAATGGAATCAGGGAGACGACAGCTTAACCAGGCCGCCTCATAGGTCGCATGAATCTGGCCATCTCCGGAAACCGGATAATACCGGCACATGGCCCGCAGCCGGCCAGGCGCGGTCGCACTGGACCGGCGGGAAGCCCCCTTGAAACCGGCGCCAATGGCTTTCAGTTCCGCCAGCAGCGCCATGGGCGACGGATAATCAAGTCGCACGGTCTCACGGGTCAGCGTTGCACCGGGCAACTCGGCAGTAGCCCACTGCTGATAATCCTCTGCGGTATCAAAACGGTTCACGTGCTGGTGGTCCGGATCGGCCCGTCGCCAGGCCTCCCTGAGCTCGTCCAGGGTGCCGTCCAGCAGGGTCGAAATCATTAACTGCCCACCGGGGCGAAGCACGCGTCGGCACTCAGCCAGCACCCTGCGAGGGTTTTCCGCCCACTGGATCATCAGATTGCTGAAAATCAGATCCACGCTGTGATCCGCCAGTGGCAGCGCCTCAGCGTCGGCCGCCAGCCAGTTCAGCCCTGTTGAGCCGGCGGAACGGGCAAAGTGAATCATGCCCGGGGCAAGGTCTGCACCCAGGGTCTGCACGGCTTTTGAGCGGGCCGCGACCTCACCGGTAAACCAGCCGGTACCGCAGCCAAGATCCAGGGCTGTGGAGGGAGATTCGCCTTCAGCCGGAAGCACTTCAACCCGGTCGAGCATCACCTCGCCCATGTAACGCTGGAGCCTGGCTGCCGGGTTGTAGGTGCCGGATGCCGCGCCAAAATCCCGGGCGATAGAGGATTTGTCCGGCGCAGCCTGGGCTTCAAAATGTGCCGAACCCGTCATGTGACTGCCTCGCCAATGGCTGCAAAGTCCTTCAACCACCGGCCGCACTCAGCCGCTTTCAGCCCGACTGGCCAATGAGTCATATCGGGCATGACCTGAACTCTTGAAGAGTCGGGAACAGGCAGATGTTTCACCCAGGGCTGAACCAGTGCGTCGGCACCTGCCAGCAGATGCAAGGCAGGTACTTCAAGACGCTGCCAGAGCAGGCGCTGATCTTCATGGGCCAGCCAGGCCAGGCCGTTTTCCAGATTGTCACTCCTGGCCACTGGCCCCTGTTTGATCCACCGGCTGAGCTCTTTCCGGGCCTGGTTCGACTCTTCGCCAGGGCAACCATGGATCAGTAACTGCTGGAACCTGCGCCAGGTCCGGTTGGCGTCGGCCGCCAGGCCCATGCGAAAGGCTTCGAAGGTTTCCGCTGCCATTCCGTCAGTCCAGCCATCGCCCGCGACAAAACGTGGGAAACCCGCCAACGTAATGACCTTTTCAACTGGGGTTCCCGGGAGATTCGCTGCCGCCATAACAACCTGAGCACCCTGAGACCAGCCCAGCCATGCGGCGGGTTGGGAGTACTCGCTAACAAGTCCCAAAGCAACATCAGACAGGGTCTGATTCAAAGACAGCAATTCATCGCCCAGGGACACAAAGTGCACCCGGCCAGGCCACCGGGCCACGACCGCCTGCAGCATCCGGGCATCGACGCCCCAGCCGCCAATCACGACCAGAGACTGGGCATCCGAGAGCGCCGTCATACCGCCTGCTTTTCCCGGGCATCAAGTATTTGCCGGCACTCCGCAAGCCCGTTCAGCAATTGCCGCAGGTCAGCCTGGGTGTGAGCGGCACTGAGCGTCACCCGCAAGCGGGCTTCTCCCTCCGGTACGGTCGGCGGGCGAATGGCCGTCACCAGAAGGCCACGCTGCTCCAGCGCCTGGCTGAGCGCCAGTGCCGTCCAGTTGTCGCCGACCATGATCGGCTGAATCGGTGTGCGGGAGGGCATCAGTTCGTAACCAAGCTCGGATGCACCTTTACGGAAAGCAGCGATCAGGCCATCGAGATGATCCCGTCGGTGCTGCTCCCGCCGGATCAGGTCCAGGCTGGTACTGGTAGCTGAGGCAATGGCCGGTGGCATGGCTGTGGTGTATATGTAGGTACGCGCTTTCTGCACCAGGTAATCGATCAGCAACCGGGGTCCCGCCACGAACGCGCCGCTGGTGCCTACGGCCTTGCCAAGGGTGCCGATCAACACCGGCACATCGGTTTCTGAGAGTCCAAGCTCGGCGACACTGCCCCGCCCTTCCGGCCCCAACACACCGAGACCATGGGCGTCGTCCACAACCAGCAACGCATCGTAAACACGGCACAGCCTGGCAAGTTCCGCCAGCGGCGCCACGTCACCGTCCATGCTGAAGACACCGTCTGTCACCACCAGCTTGTGGCCGTCGGTGCTGCTCAGCAGTTCCTCAAGGGCTTTGACATCCCCGTGGGGATAGCGGCGCACGCGAGCGCGGCTGAGAATGCAGCCGTCGATGATGGAGGCGTGATTGAGACGGTCTGAAAAAATGGTGTCGCCGCGACCGGCCAGGGCAGATATCACACCCATATTGGCCATGTAGCCGGTGGAGAAAAACAGCGCGGCGCTGCGACCGGTAAACTCGGCCAACCGCTGCTCAAGCTGATGATGGGCATCGTGATGGCCGCAGATCAGATGGGACGCTGCGCCACCCACCCCGTTGGATGCCATGGACTCGGCGGCTGCCCGGGACAGCTCAGGACGGCTGGCCATCCCCAGATAATCGTTACTGCAGAAGGAAAGCAGCGCCCTACCGTCAGACACCAGGGCCGGCTGCTGGGGGCCGCTGATCTGGCGGCGGGTGCGGTATAAGCCCGCCTGTTTCCGGTGTTCCAGTTCCGCCGCGAAATCGCGCATGGCTGTCCTCTATAGACGCTATGAATCTATGCAGATTCGCGGGTGGCGTCGTAAAACAGATGACGGTTCTGCTCGTGCTCCACGGCTTCGACGATTGCAGCTTCTTCGGCCTCTTCCGGGTGAGCCTGCTCACGCTGCTCGGGGCGAATACCCAGGCGCTTGAACAGCGCCATATCCGCATCGGCGCCGGGATTGGCAGTGGTCAACAGTTTTTCACCGTAAAAAATGGAGTTGGCACCCGCCAGGAAACACAGGGACTGCATCTGCTCGTTCATGTCCTCACGGCCCGCAGACAGGCGTACGTGAGACGCAGGCATCATGATCCTCGCTACCGCGATAGTGCGAATAAAATCGAACGGATCCAGATCCTCAACGTCCTCCATCGGGGTACCCGGCACCTTTACCAGCATATTCACCGGCACACTCTCCGGCTGTTGTGGCAGGTTGGCCAACTGGACCAGCAGCCCGACCCGGTCGTCCGGATCCTCGCCCATACCAACAATCCCGCCGCAGCAGACTTTCATGCCAGCTTTGCGAACGTTATCAAGGGTATCCAGGCGGTCCTGATAGGTGCGGGTGGTGATGATGTGGCTGTAGTATTTTTCGGAGGTGTCGAGGTTGTGGTTGTAGTAGTCCAGGCCGGCGCTGGCCAGTTCATCCGCCTGTTCCTGCTTCAACATGCCCAGGGTCATGCAGGTCTCCAGGCCCAGGGATTTAACCTGGCGAACCATATCCACCACATAGCCCATGTCTTTTTTCGAGGGGCTGCGCCAGGCGGCGCCCATGCAGAATCGTGACGCGCCCTTGGCCTTGGCCGCCTTGGCCTCTTCAATGACCTTTTCAATTTCAAGCAGTTTTTCTTTTTCCAGGCCGGTGTTGTAATGACCGCTCTGGGGGCAGTACTTGCAGTCTTCCGGGCAGGCGCCGGTCTTGATGGACAGCAGGGTGCTCACCTGAACCTCGTTGGGGTCAAAGTTTTCCCGGTGAACGCTCTGGGCCCGAAACATCAGATCATTGAACGGCAGCTCGAACAGTTCGCGGGCTTCCTGCATGGTCCAGTCGTGGCGTGGTCCGGTGGAAAGCTTGGTTGAGGTGGCAGTCATGGTTGAGTCCTGTTAATTTTGCCCTGCTTACAGTCCTGCGTTGAGCATCGGGCTGGAAAGCGCCAATTGGCTATGGATAGCGAATGAACAAATGATAAAGGGACTGGACACGCTGTCAACCTTGTTAGCACTAAAGGTTAACGGCAAAGGAAGTTGCGTGGCCTGCCTGGAACCGGCGGCCAGCTTTGGATTGTGCACAGGGTGCCATGATGAACTGCCCTGGAACCGCTGGCAGTGCCGGCAGTGCCGGCAGTGTGGGTTACCGCTGGCTTTCCCCGACGAGGGGCTCAGCTGCGGCGAGTGTCTGCAGAACCCGCCGCCGTTTTCCCGGGTGATCGTTCCCTGGCATTATCGGTTTCCGGTTGACCGGATGATCCATCGGTACAAAGATTCCGGGCAAAGGGCCTTTGCCAAACCGCTCCTAAAAGGGCTGGAACGACATCTGTCCGAGCTTCTCACCCAGCAGCCGGACCAGAGGCCTGACCTGCTGGTTCCCACCCCCATGCACCCGGCCAGACGGCGGGCGCGGGGTTTCAATCAGGCCTCGGACATTGCCGAACACCTCAGCCGGGCGCTTGATCTGTCCTGGTCAGCGTGCATATCGACCCGCACCCGCCAAACCCGAACCCAGCGCGGCCTGGATCGCCATGCAAGGCTGAACAACCTTGCGGGCATCTTCCGAATCGTTAAAACGCCACCACCCAGGGTGGCGATTGTTGATGATGTGGTCACTACCGGCGCCACCGTCAGGCTTTTCACCAAAGCCCTGAAGCAGGCCGGCGCGCAGGAGGTTCAGGTCTGGGCTCTGGCCCGCACACCCGGCTGAGGTCCGGTCAGGGCTTCAGTATTCCAGCCACATGATCGGCAATAGCCAGTGAGGACGTCAGGCCAGGTGATTCAATGCCGAACAGGTGAACCACGCCCTCCAGGCCGTGGACATCGGGACCATCAATTCGAAAATCCGCGAACGACTGGTCAGGACCGTGAAGCTTGGGCCGCACGCCGGCATAGGCAGGCTGAAGCCTGTCCGGATCCAGTTCGGGCCACCATTTTCGGATGCTCTTTGCAAACGCCTTCGCCCTTTCAGGGTCAACCGAATAATCGGGAGCATCAATCCATTCCACATCAGGCCCGAACCGGGCCTGTCCCGCCATATCCAGGGTCAGATGAACGCCCAGCCCGCCCGGCTCGGGAACCGGGTAGATCAAGGATTTGAAAGGATGCTGCCCGCTATAGCTGAAATAGACGCCACGGGCAAAGCGCTGGGTGGGTAAGCTGTTAGCGGGCATTCCCTCCCAATTGCTGACCAGGGGCACGGCCCCCAGCCCGGCGCTGTTGACCACTTCCGTAGCCTTGAGCAAGCAGGGCTCTGCCCCACCCACTGTCAGCCCGTAACAACCATCAGAGTCATTCACAACCTGCTCGACCGGCGCCTGACATATCAGTTGTCCTCCGGCACTCTCCAGTTCCCCCAGCAGTGACAACATCAGTGCGTGACTGTCGACAATCCCGGTTTCAGGGGAATGCAGCGCAGCGTCAGCAACCACCTGAGGAAGCTGTTTCAATAATGACCGCCCCCCCAGAAGATCCAGCTCCACGCCGTTTTTCCGGGCCTGATCCTGAATCTGGGTCAGGCGCTCCACCTCACCTCCCTGCGCGACAATCCATTTGCCACATTTTCGAAACGGCAGATGACGGGTTTCACAGTATTCGTAAAGCGCCCGTCGCCCCTGAACGCATAAAGTCGCCTTCAACGAGCCCTCGGGATAATAGAGCCCGCCATGCACCACCTCGGAGTTCCGGGAGGACAGACCTTCACCGAACCGCGGGCCGGCTTCCAGCACCAGAACTTCCCGGCCCTCATGAGCAAGCTTGCGCGCGATAGCCAGCCCCACCACACCAGCGCCGATCACCACTGTCTGAACGTGAAAAGTTTCGGAGTTCGCGTCAGAATTCATCATAGCCAGTGCCTGCAAGCCTGTTGGTCCGGAATTCAAGTATCGCAAAAGCGTTCATGCCTGAAAAACACTCAATCACATTCCGGAGAGCCGCCCAAAACCGTTATACTCCGCGATCAGGAAAGTGCTGGGAGCCGTGAAACAATGTCTGACAGGAAGCAGTTCATCATCGTTATGCTGGTCGCCGCGCTATTTGTAGGCTGGCTCGGATGGCGCGGATTTGAGGTGATCAGCCTCAATCATGCCCTCAAGGCAGACGACATTGTCGCAAATTATCCCTACCAGCACCGGGTTGTCCGGGTTGAAGGGAACACCGCCATTATGACATCCCTGCGCTCACTGGAAACCCCAACCCGGGATGCCCTGAACGCCATATTCCCCAGCATGCGAAATCTGGCCGACACCAGCCGCGAGTGGCAACAGGCCGAGCGGGAACTGGCCCAGGTTCAGGCCCGGGCCGGCGACATCATCCTCAGTCAGGACAGTATTGACCGTATTCGCTGGGAACTGGACGAGAACTGGTACCATCTCAGTAACATGCAAGCCCGACAGACGGCAAGGCGCTAAACCCGTTTATGACCCACACCAGTAGCCATCCTTACGACGCCCTGAAACCGGACACCATTCTGGACGGCATGGAAGACGCTGGATTTGTGGTAAACGGGCGGCTGTTTGCCTTGAATAGCTATGAAAACCGCGTTTATCAGATTGGCCTGGAAGACAAGCCCCCCGTCATCACCAAATTTTACCGCCCCGGCCGCTGGAGCGAAGCCCAGATTCGCGAAGAACACGAATTTACCCTCCAGCTTCTGAACGCTGACATTCCGGTGGTGGCGCCCATGGCGCTGCCCACTGGCGACACTCTCGGGCGCACTGGCGATTTCCTGTTCGCGGTTTTTCCCCAGCGTGGCGGGCAGGCGCCGGACACCAGCGTGACGGATACCCTCTTCAGGCTCGGCCAATGGCTGGGGCAGCTTCACAATCACGGTGACACGGCCCGCTTTATTGAACGCCCAACACTCGACCTGATCAACGGCATGACCGCCAACACCGAATTTCTGGTTCGTGAAAACTGGGTCCCTGACGATCTTCGGCCGGCCTGGGATTCTCTGGTTCCGGACCTGATCGAACACTGCAAGCGACGCATGGAAGACGCGGGCGACGTGCACCAGTTGCGGATCCATGGCGACTGCCATGCCGGCAACATCCTCTGTCGCGATGAGCAGATGCTGTTTGTGGACCTGGACGATTGCCGCACGGGGCCCGCGATTCAGGATCTCTGGCTTCTGCTCAACGGCGATGATCTCGAGCGGGGCCGGCAGTTCGGCGAGCTTCTGGAAGGCTATGAGATGTTCCGCGACTTCAACCGGCGCGAAAGACACCTGATTGAACCCCTGCGTTGCTATCGCCAGATTGCCCACTGCGCCTGGCTGGCAAAACGCTGGAATGACCCGGCCTTTCCCCGGTTTTTCCCGTGGTTCGCCCAGCCACGATTCTGGTCAGACCAGATACTGTCACTCAGGGAGCAGCTTGCCGCCCTGCAGAGCCCGTCCATCAGTATACCGGGCCAGTTCTGACCGACAGCAACCCCAACTCTCGGAGACCACTGTGAGCCAGACCGAAGCCAGATTTACCATCCGCAGCCTGATCCTGACCGCCATTGCCACCCTCATTGCCACGGTCGTAGCCCTGGAAATCAGCGGTAAGATCGACCATTCCGACAACAAGGACCATGTGCCAGTTGGCGAGTTTGAAGCCATACATCTGCAACCCGGCGAACCCTTCCGGATGTCGCCTAAATCCTCCGAGCTCCACGCCGTCTGTGAACAGGGATATCTGGCCATTGCTGCGGATGTGGACCCCTCTTTCAGGGGCGTACTGGTGGATTACAAAAACCGGGGCGTCCGTTGCAGCCGGGGCCCCGCCCCTGTTCATGACCGCCCGGTGAATGAAGGCACTGGCCAGAAAGAGGAATAAGGCAGATGCCCAGAAGCACACACAAGCCGGACCAGTCGCAGGACAGGCTATTCGCCAGTGAACAGGCGTCCGCTGATTTCCGCTTCGACGCGGCGGTCGCGCGGGTTTTCCCGGATATGATCCGCCGCTCTGTGCCCGGCTATACCACCATCATTCCGATGATCGAGGTCATCACCGACCAGTACGCCCAGCCTGGCAGCCACTGTTATGATTTGGGCTGCTCCCTGGGCGCGTCCACTCTGGCTATGCGCCACGGCATCGCTGACAGGCACTGCACGCTCGTAGGTGTTGATAATTCGCCGGACATGATTGAGCGGGCCGAGCATTACATTGCCCTGGATGATCACCCTCTGCCCGTCTCGCTGCGCTGTGAAGATATTTTGCAGACTGACTTACAAACGGCTTCGGTCACCACCCTCAACTTCACCTTGCAATTCGTGCCACCCAGGCATCGAAATGCCCTTCTGGAACGCATTGCCAGCGCCACCCTACCCGGCGGCGTACTGATTCTCTCTGAAAAAATCCGCTTCGAATCGGACTCGGAGCAGGAAACCCAGACGCGGTTGCACCACGAATTCAAGCGGGCCAACGGCTATTCCGATCTGGAAATCAGCCAGAAACGCTCGGCGCTGGAGCGTGTACTATTGCCGGAAACTCTGGCAGAACATCAGCAGCGGCTGGAGAAGTGCGGCTTTTCAGAGGTGATGGTGTGGTACCAGTGCTTCAATTTTGTTTCCATGCTGGCCATCAAATCGTCCTGACGGAACTTTCACGCCCATGACCCGCTTCAACTGGCAAACCTGTTATGCCCCGCTGTTCGATGAATTGACCAATAGTGGCCGGCAACACTGGCGCGAGCTGCTCGAAACCCAGCTTCACAAACGCTTTGACCAGAACCCCCACGGTGACATAAGCCGCTGGCTGTCAGCGCTGGACACCCTGCCCGCTATCGATGCTGTTCGCCCTGAGCTCAACCAGTCAGCGGTTGGGCTGTACAGCGAAAAAATGCTGCCGGATGAAGCCAGACAACAGCTGGAGTCCGGCCTGCGAGGGCTGATGCCCTGGCGCAAGGGCCCCTTCGACTTTTTCGATACCCGCATTGATACCGAGTGGCGCTCTGACTGGAAATGGGACCGGGTGCTGCCCCACCTGTCGGACCTGTCCGGGCGCCAGATTCTGGATGTGGGCTGTGGTTCGGGCTACCACCTATGGCGAATGCTTGGGGAAGGTGCCGGCCGGGTCATTGGCGTGGATCCGGGATTACTGTTCCTGTTCCAGTTTCTCGCGGTCAAAGGCTACGTTTCACCAGCACTACGGGCGGACCTGCTGCCGATCAAGCTGGAAGACCTGCCCCCCAGGCTGGAATCTTTCGACACCACCTTTTCCATGGGTGTGCTCTACCATCGCAGGTCTCCTCTGGACCATCTTCTGGAACTGAAAGACACCCTGAAGCCCGGTGGCGAACTGGTGCTGGAAACCCTGGTTGTGGAAGGCCCGGAAGGCTACAGCCTGATGCCGGAAGACCGCTATGGCCAAATGAGAAACGTCTGGTTTCTACCCAGTTGCGACACGCTGTTGCTCTGGTTGAGACGGACGGGGTTCGTTAACGGACGTGTGGTCGACGTCAGCGTGACGACCACTGATGAACAGCGCCAGACCGAGTGGATGCGGTTTAACTCTCTCGCGGATTTTCTGGACCCGGACGACCCGGGGAAAACCATCGAGGGTTATCCCGGGCCGAAGCGGGCGACACTGATTGCGGGCAAGCCCTGACGGGCGTTATTCCCCGAACGGGTGCCGCAGGATCACGGTTTCGACCCGGTCCGGGCCAGTGGAAATAATGTCGATCGGTGCTTCGATCTGCTCCTCCAGGAAACGGATATAGGACCTGGCGTTTTCCGGTAGTTGCTCCAGCGTCGTCAGACCGACCGTGCTCTCCTGCCAGCCCGGCAGATCGACGAACACCGGCTCGATGTCCTTGTAGGTGTCACAGCCAATTGGCGGGCGAGTAATCTCCCCGTTCGGAGTCTTGTAACCAATACATACCTTGACGGTATCCATACCATCCAGAACGTCCAGCTTGGTCAGACAGATGCCAGACACGCTGTTGATCTGTATGGCGTGACGCAGGGCAACCGCGTCAAACCAGCCGCAGCGGCGGGAGCGCCCGGTGGTGGTGCCCACTTCATTACCTTTCACCGCCAGATGCTTGCCCATGTCGTCAAACAGCTCGGTGGGGAAAGGGCCGGAACCCACACGGGTGGTGTAGGCCTTGGTAATACCCAGAACGTAATCGAGAAACAGTGGGCCAAAACCAGTACCGGTCGCGGTACCACCAGCAGTGGTATTGGACGAGGTCACATAGGGATAGGTTCCAAGATCGATATCCAGCAGTGACCCCTGGGCGCCCTCAAACAGAATGTGTTCACCACGCTTGCGCAGATCATGCAGAATATCGGTAACGTCAGCGGCCATGGGCAGAATTTCCTCGCCCATGGTCATCAGCTCGGAGAACGCCTGATCGATATCTTCCGGCTCTTCGTGGAAATATTCGGTGAGCACGAAATTGTGATAGCTCATGATCTCGAGCAGTTTTTCCTTGAAGCTCTGGGGGTTGAGAAGATCCCCCAGACGAACGCCACGGCGGCTGACCTTGTCTTCATAGGCGGGGCCGATACCGCGGCCGGTGGTGCCGATCTTGTCAACGCCACGGGCGCGCTCTCTGGCCTGGTCGATGCGAACGTGGGTTTTCAGGATAACCGGGCAGGCCAGACTGATTTTCAGACGTTCGCGCACAGCCACACCGTTGGCTTCCAGCTCGCGGACTTCCTTCAGCAAGGCCTCCGGGGAGAGAACCACACCGTTACCGATCAGGCACAGGACCTCTTTGCGCAAAATGCCTGACGGAATCAGATGCAGGGCCGTTTTCTTGCCCTCGATGACCAATGTATGCCCCGCGTTATGACCACCCTGAAACCGGACGACGGCTGAAACCTTGTCGGTCAGAAGGTCGACGATTTTGCCTTTGCCTTCGTCACCCCATTGGGTGCCCAGTACTACAACGTTCTTACCCATGATTCTCTCTCGATTCGTCCAGCTCAGTTAGTCCAGGTGGTCCACGACCCACTGGCCGTCCTTCTTTACAAGTATGCGGTCGCATCCGCGGGCCCGGGGGTCGGTATCTTTGTCCTCCGGTAGGGCGCGAATCACGGTTTCGGTCAGGCGCAGCCCTGCGATGACACCATCCAGGGCGTCATCGTCTTCTGCCGGCGCCCAGATCAGGCCGCTGGCATGACTGGCACGATGACCCAGAGAGGCCAGCGACCGAATGTCTAGACTGAAACCGGTTGCCGGGCGAGCCCGGCCAAAATCACTGCCGATGGCATCGTAACGGCCACCCTTGCCCACGGCATCGCCGTGGCCCGGCACATAAGCGGCAAAAACCAGCCCGGTATGATAGTTGTAACCACGCAATTCGCAGAAATCGAAGCCGAAACTGACTTCCGGAAAATCCCGGCTCAGCATGTCAGCAACCCGCTCCAGTTGCCCCAGCGCATGCTGCAGGGGTTCGGGAGCGCCGGCAAGAATCTGTTTTGCTTCAGCGAGCGCTTCGACGCCGCCACTGACACGGGCCAGTTTTCTCAGCATTTCACCGGCCGACCCTGCGGGACAGTCACCCAACCAGGCGTCCAGCTCGGGCACGGACTTGCGACCCATGGCATCGAAAATCGCTTCGCCTGCGACCCGGTCGAATCCCGCTTCGCTGACCAGGTTCTCGTAAATGGCGACATGGGCCAGATCCAGATGTACCCGGGGAAGACCGGAAACCCTCAGGGTTTCCAGCATCAGGCTGATCACTTCCATATCCGCCGTTTCAGAGCTGCTGCCAAACAGTTCGCAGCCCGCCTGGATGGGCGTACGCCCGGTCAGCATATGCCGGGGACGGGTATGCAATACATGCCCGGCATAGCAGAGACGGGTAATGCCCTTCTGGCCAAGGGTGTGGGCGTCAATACGGGCAGCCTGGGGTGTCATATCGGCCCGCAGCCCCATCATACGACCCGTCAGCTGGTCGGTCAGCTTGAAGGTCTGTAGCTCCAGATCGTGACCAGTGCCGGTGAACAGGGATTCCAGGTATTCGATCAACGGCGGGATAACCAGCTGATAACCCCAGCGCTGGCAGGTATCCATTACTTCCCGGCGCAGGGATTCGATCTGTCCGGCCAGTGGCGGAAGAATATCCTCGACGCCATCCGGCAATAGCCAGCGATCAGATACGGTCATGAGATTCGGTTGTCCGTTCACAGGAATTAGGGCGATGCCCGGAATCAATAAAAGCCGGGCCAAAACCGGCGAGATTTTACACTGTTGGCAGGCACAAAAAAACCGGAATGCCTGAGCATTCCGGTTTTCGTCTTTCTGACTCTGGTATCAGCGGCTGCCCATGGGGTCCTGCAGATACTTGAGGAAGTCGCTCTCGGTGTCGATCACCATGATATCGCCCTTGTCAGCAAAGGTGCTCTGATAAGCTTCCAGGCTGCGATAGAACGAATAGAACTCACTGTTCGAGCCATATGCATCAGCGTAGATCTGCGCCGCTTCCGCATCACCCTCACCGCGGACCTCTTCCGCTTTGGAGAAGGCCTCTGCCAGGATCACCGTACGCTGACGGTCTGCGTCAGCCCTGATGCCTTCACCCAGCTCGTTACCCCGGGACCGGAATTCCTGTGCCAGCGCCTGACGCTCGGCCGCCATGCGACGGTAAACGTTCTGGCTGACTTCCCCGGGAAATTCGATAGCCTTGACCCGAATATCGACAACCTGAATGCCGAATTCCTTTTGTGCAGTCTCGTTGACCCGTGTGGTCAGGGTGGTCATCAGCTCATCCCGCTGACCGGATACAACCTCGACCATGGTGCGCACACCGAATTCGTCTCGCAGACCGTTATCAACTCGGGACATCAACAAAGACGACGCGCGATATTCATCGCCACCGGTGGCCCGGTAGAACTGATCCACGTCCTGGATTTTCCAGGCAATGTAGGAATCCACGTCCAGCGGCTTTTTCTCGATGGTCAGGTACTGACGGGACGGCAGGTCCGTGGTCAACAGCCGGACATCGAACTCACGAACCCGGTCAATCACCGGCACCTTGAAGTGAATACCAGCCTGGATGTCAGTCTCGATCAGCTCGCCGAAGCGCAAAAGCACGCCCCGATGGGTTTCCGGGATGATATAGACGCTGGACAAAACCACCAGCACGACGATGAGGGCGCCCGCAAGGCCCACTACACCTTTAGCTCCCATATTAACGGCTCCTCCGCACGCCTGAATCCTGACGGCTCTGCAGCTCCTGCATTACCTGGTCAGACAGCGCCTTGATGTCTGTTTGGTTGCTGCCTGAGCTACCGTTGTTTCCGCTCTGCCCGCTGGCACCGGCACGATTCGTCAGCCCGTCAAGCGGCAGGTACATGATGTTGTCGTCACCCTCGGTGGCCACCATGACTTTGCTGGTGTTGCTCAGCACGGTTTCCAGTGCCTGTATGTACATACGTTCACGGGTCACTTCAGGCGCCCGGTCGTAAACATCCAGAACGGCGAGGAAACGGGCGGTCTCACCGCGGGCCCGCTCAACAACCTGCTGGCGGTAAGCGGCAGCTTCTTCCGTCAGACGCTGGGCACGGCCCCGCGCTTCCGGAACCACCTTATTGCGATAGCGCTCCGCTTCTTCCTTGACCTGCTGCTCGTCCTCACGGGCTCGCTGCACTTCACGGAAGGCATCCTGAACCGGCTCTGGCGGCTGGGTGCTCTCAACGTTGACCCGGACAATGCCAAGACCGGTGCTGTACTCCCGCAGGAAGGTCTGAAGCCTTTCCTCAATCCGGACCGCCAGTTCCGCACGACCCTCTGTGAGAACGCCATCCAGGGTCGAACTGCCAACCTCATGACGCAGGGCACTGTCTGTGGCGAAGGCCAGGGCCTGGTTGGAGTCCCGGACGTTCAGCACATAGTCACGGGCATTGTTGACACGGTACTGTACCTGCAGGTCCACCGACACCAGGTTTTCATCCTGGGTCAGCATCTGCCCCGAGGACTCGGCTGTGCGCACGTTGGTCACCCGCACCAGAGCCACACTGTCGATCAGCGGTACCTTGAAACGCAGGCCGGGTTCTTCGATACGACTGAACTCACCGAAACGCAGCACCACTGCCCGCTCCTGTTCGTCCACCGTGTAGAAGGACTGGAAAATCACGTAACCGACGAAAACAATCGCGGCAATGGCCAGCACGGCGCCGAAGCCGCCACTGCTGCCACCGGACGATGACCCGTTGCCACCGGATTTATTGCCTTTGCCACCCAGAAGCTTGTTCAGTTTATCGAGGCCTTTCTTCAGCGCCTCGTCCAGGTCAGGCGGCCCCTGATCATTACCACCGCGACGACCGCCGGTTCCCCAGGGATCGTTATCGTTGCGGTTTCCACCCGGTTCATTCCAGGCCATAGTGTTCTCCGTTCCAGACTGTTCGAATGGCTGCAAATACTAGGGATTTATAAGCGCCCCGGCAATAGCACAGCCTGCCTAACTGTTAATGGGACCTTCCGGCCAGTTCGCCATCAGGCCAACTCTACATCTGCTCAAGCATCACATCGTGTTCTTTCATGTCGGCGCGGCTCAGGAGTTGCAGCCAGTCCCGCTGCTGGAGCCTTACCTCAAGTACGGAATCACCGTTATCCCTGTGGGTTTCCTCAATTACCGAGCCCGCCTCGTGCAAAAGCGCGCGCAGCTTGCCGTCGACCGGACCCAACCGGACGAAATGATGTACCACGTCCTCGGCCAGTCGCTCTACCAGGGCGTCAAACAGCTCCTGCATACCCTGCCCCGAGACAGCGGAGACCCAGACACGAACCGGCACGCCTTCTTCATTACGTTCAATACGTGGTGAAAAGTTCTCTAACAGGTCAATTTTGTTAAAAACCTGAAGCATTGGAATCTCATCAGCACCAATTTCCGCCAGCACGTTTTCCACCTGCTCGATGTTGTCGTCGCGCCGATCATCGTGACAATCAACGATATGAAGCAGGATGGATGCCTGGGTGGTTTCTTCGAGAGTCGCTCTGAAGGCTTCCACAAGTTTATGCGGCAAATGGCGGATAAAACCCACGGTGTCCGCCATAACGACAGGACCAATGTCCGGAAGTTCCAGGCGGCGCAGTGTTGGATCAAGAGTCGCAAACAGCTGATCGGCTGCGTAGACGGTAGAGGTTGTCAGCCGATTGAACAGGGTCGACTTTCCGGCGTTGGTGTAGCCAACCAGAGAAACGGTCGGAATATCTGCGCGGGTTCTCGCACGACGGCCCTGGTTGCGCTGCCGACGAACTTTCTCCAGGCGCTTGTGAATCGACTTGATGCGTTCCCGCAGCAGCCGCCGGTCAGTTTCCAGCTGGGTTTCACCGGGACCGCGCAGGCCGATGCCGCCCTTCTGGCGTTCAAGGTGCGTCCAGCCGCGGATCAGGCGGGTCGACATGTGCTCGAGTTGGGCGAGCTCAACCTGAAGCTTACCTTCGTGGGTACGCGCACGTTGGGCAAAAATATCCAGAATGACACCGGTGCGATCGAGAACCCGACACTGGATCTCGCGTTCAATGTTGCGCTCCTGACTGGGGCTGAGCGAATGATTGAACAGCACGATATCGGCGTTGTTGGCGCTGACCGCGTCCCGGATTTCTTCAAGTTTGCCCGTACCCACAAACAACCGGGAACTGGGCTGTTTGCGGGTTCCGGTTACCACACCGACGGGCTCAACGCCTGCGGACCATGTCAGTTCGCGGAACTCGTCCAGATCTTCTACATCGTAATAGGCAGAAAAATCAATGTGAACGATGATCGCTCGTTCACCAACATCGGGGCGTTCAAACAAGTAGAGTCAACTCCAGATCAGTCTTCGGATTCTTCGCCACCGGGTGCCTGGGGCGGAATACGAACATTGCGCGCCGGCACGACCGTCGAAATCGCATGTTTATAGACCATCTGGCTTACGGTGTTCTTGAGCAAAATGACAAACTGGTCGAAAGATTCGATCTGGCCCTGCAGCTTGATACCGTTCACCAGAAAGATAGAAACCGGAATGCGTTCCTTGCGTAAAGCATTGAGGTAAGGGTCTTGTAAAGACTGCCCTTTTGACATGTTTATTCTCCTGTTTATGATAAGTGCAGATCGTCTTTTATGATTTCAATTTGGTGCGAGATCCGATTATTTTCAAGGTCAGATCAACCTTTTGCGGATCATCGCTGTCCAGCCAGTCCAAATCGGACCATTTGCGCAGCCAAGTCAGCTGCCTTTTCGCAAGTTGCCGGGTCGCAGCAATGCCTTTGGCGACCATTTCCTGTTCACCATACTCGCCGGCCAGATGTTCCCAGGCCTGGCGGTATCCAACGCATCGCATGGACGGCAGATCAGGATCGAGATCTCCTCTGGCCATCAGTGACCGGACTTCATCCAGAAAACCAGTTTCCAGCATCTGGTGGAAACGCCGGGCAATTCTTTCATGAAGCACAGATCGTTCAGACGGCGCTATCGCAAGCTGCGTTACAGTATACGGAAGAGTCGGCGATTCGTCTGCCTGCCAGCGAGTGAAATAGGTGTAATCCTCAACCCTTTCAACTGAATCCCGTTCTGGCGGGTGTTTACCCGTCTGCTCCCACAGCACCGAGATGGGTTTACCGGTCAGCCGGATGACCTCAATCGCGCGCATCAGGCGCTGCCGGTTGTTGGGATGGATCAGTCTGGCCGCCACCGGGTCCTTATGTGCAAGTTCGGCGTAGAGCGATGGCCAGCCCTGCGCCTCTGCCTGGTTCTCAATATCACGCCGCAGCGATGGACTGGCTGAAGGCAGCGCCGACAGGCCCTGCAGCAGCGCTTTGAAGTACATCATGGTACCGCCCACCAACAGGGGAATTCGGTCTCGCGCGCTGATGACGGCCATTTCAGCCAGGGCATCACGCCGGAAGTCCGCCGCCGAGTAGGTATCGGCCGGGTCGCAGATATCAATCAGCCGGTGGGGTGCAGCGGCAAGCTCTGCCGGTGACGGTTTCGCGGTACCTATGTCCATACCCCGGTAAATCATCGCGGAATCCACGCTGATGATATCGCAGGGCAACCGTCTGCATAGCTCAATCGCAAGGTCGGTTTTACCGGAGGCGGTAGGGCCCATCAGAAAAATGGCCGGGGGGAGAGACGCCACCATGACGGGTTCAGCGGCCTCTGAGAAACAGCTTGTCGAGCTCGGCCAGGGTCATCACCGTCCAGGTCGGACGGCCATGATTGCACTGACCGCTTCGCTCTGTCGCCTCCATATCCCGCAGCAGGGTATTCATTTCCGGAATGGTAAGCTGCCGGTTGGCCCGCACCGAACCATGGCAGGCCATGGTGCCCAGCAGTTCATGGGTGACAGCTTCAACCCGGTCGCTCTCGCCGTTCTCAATCAGGTCCGAGAGCACGTCCCTGACCAGCTGTTCCGTGTCAGCGCCCCGCAGCAGCGAAGGTACCTGGCGAATGGCGAGGGTTTCCGGACCGATTCGCTCAACGCCCAGGCCAAGCTGAAGCAGTTCTGCGCCATGGGTTTCAGCCAGGGCCGCCTCTTTCTGGCTGACCGCAAGGGAGACCGGCACCAGCAAGGGCTGGCTTTTCAGGTCCTGCGCTTCCAGCGCACGCTTCATACGCTCATAGGTGATACGTTCATGGGCGGCGTGCATATCCACCACAATCAGGCCCTGGTGGCTCTGGGCAAGAATGTAGATGCCGTGCAACTGGGCGATGGCGTAACCCAGAGGCGGGCTGTCGCCCTGATCGACCGGTGGGGTGACGGCCATCGCCGACCGATCGCCCGAGGGCATGGCGCCTACACCGGAACCAGAAGATTCGACTCCTCCGCCCTGGTTCAGCGACTGATAAAACGCCATTTGGTCCCTGGCCTGCCATTCCTGCTGAAAAGGTCGCTGCCCTTGGCCGCCAGAGTGTCCGTTTGCGGGATAGGGGTTCTGCCCTGTCTCAAAACCCGCCGGTTGGGCGTCGGTCATCGGAACCTGCACACCGAACGCCTGGGCATGGGCCGAGGGGTGCCGACCTTCGGACTGCGCCACCGCACCGCGGAGATGATCGTCCGGGCGAACATCTGCCAACGCCTTGTGCAGCGTACGAAAAATAAAGTCATGAACCAGCCGGCCGTCGCGGAACCGCACCTCGTGCTTGGTGGGGTGGACGTTCACATCAACCGAGGCCGGATCCACTTCCAGATAGAGCACGAACGCCGGGTGACGATTGTTATAGAGCACATCCCGGTAGGCCTGGCGCACCGCGTGGGCCACCAGCCGATCACGGATCACCCGGCCATTGACAAAGAAGTACTGCAGATCGGCCTGACTGCGGGAAAACGTCGGCAGCGCAACCCAGCCCCAGAGCCTAAGCCCGGTAGCTTCGGTGTCTATCACCACCGCGTTATCAATGAACTGCTGGCCGCAGAGCGAGCCAATGCGGCGCTCCCGGTCCAGCGGGTTTTCTGCAGGCCGCAGGCTCTGGATCACCCGTTGGTTATGCCGCAGGGTAAAGCCGGTATCGAAACGGCTGAGCGCCTGGCGCCGAACGCACTCTTCAACGTGATTGAACTCGGTTTTTTCAGTGCGCAGGAATTTACGGCGGGCGGGCGTGTTGAAAAACAGGTCCCTGACTTCAACGGTGGTGCCCACAGGATGAGCGGCTGGCGCAATGGTGGCAGCCATATCCCGGCCTTCCACCTCAACCTTTGCCGCTGCTTCCTGATCTACAGTGCGGGATGTCAGGGCCAGCCGTGATACCGATGAGATACTGGCAAGGGCTTCGCCCCGGAAACCCAGGGAGGCGACTGCCTCCAGGTCGTCCAGGTCAGCAATCTTGCTGGTGGCATGGCGGCTGAGCGCCAGTGGCAGGTCACTTTCGCCAATACCGCTGCCGTCGTCCCGCACCCGGATCAGCTTGACGCCGCCCTGTTCGATATCGATATCGACCCGACGGGCCCCGGCGTCCAGGGCATTTTCAATCAGTTCTTTCGCAACGGAGGCCGGGCGCTCGACCACCTCGCCAGCAGCAATCTGGTTTGCCAGGCGTGGTGTCAGCAATCGGATGGCGGGCATTGACAGAACAACCTCGTTATCAGGAAGCGGGAATGCGGATCGTCTGGCCTACCATAACACGGTCATTGTTCAGTCCGTTATACTGCATCAACTCGCTGACGGTGGTCTGCATCCTGCGGGCAACGCCAGACAGGGTGTCGCCACGCTGGATCCGATACTGACTTGCCTGACTGGTCACGTTGCCGTTGTGCTTCTGCCAGGCCAGCAGAGTGCCGGGTGGTGGTGTTTTAGTAAAGTAGTCATCGATACCCCGGAACACCGCTTCGGACAACTTGCGGCGATAGGCCGCACTGCCCAGATTCTTTTCTTCGGTCGGGTTGGAAATAAATCCCGCCTCAACAAGGACTGATGGAATATCCGGCGACTTGAGAACCGCGAAAGCCGCCTGCTCAACACCGCTCTTGTGGAGCTTGGCCACGCCACCGAGCTGCTCCAGGATCGTGCTGCCAACACCGAGACTGGAATTGATGCTGGCGGTCATCGACAGGTCCAGCAGCACCCCCGCCAGCATGTCATCGCGGCCTTCCAGCGACACCCCGCCGGCACCACCGATCAGATCAGACCGGTTCTCGGACTTTGCCAGCCAACGGGCGGTTTCACTGGTCGCACCACGCTGGGACAGGGCAAACACCGACGCACCCCTGGGCTGGGGGGTGCGGAAGGCGTCCGCGTGTACTGACACGAAAAGGTCAGCGTTGTGCTTGCGGGCCAGTATCGTCCGGCTCCGAAGATCAATGTAGTAGTCACCGGTGCGGGTCAGCCGGGCTGTATAGCCTGGTTTCTGCTCAATCATGTCTGCCAGGGTGCGGGCCATACTCAGCACCACGTCTTTCTCGCGGGTACCGCGGGGGCCGATGGCACCCGGGTCTTCACCACCGTGGCCAGCATCGATAACCACCACGATATCCCGCTTGCCGTTGGCGCTGGCGGTAACCGTTGGCTGGGCTTCCTGGCGCGCTTTGCGGGCGCCTTCTTCGATCAGATCAACCACCAGCCGGTGGCCGTATTGCTGATTCGGTTCCAGCTGAAAACTTCTGGGCTTGATATCGCTCTTGAGGTCCAGAACGACCCTAAGATCAGTGCCATTTCTGGGGGCACTGCGAATACGGCGGATCGGGCTGCCGCTCAGGTCCAGGGAATCAAAGTTCGCCTTGAGGCTGCTGTTCTTGAGATCAATAACCAGACGGGATGGGCCAGACAGGGAAAACACATTGTGCTCAATGGCATCGCCCACATCCAGAACCAGCCTGGTATGATCCGGTGCCGGCCAGATTCTGACGCTTTCCACATTGACCCCGGCATTCAGGGGCAGCGCCGCGACCATCAGCAGCGCCGCACCTGCCCTGCGCAACCAGCAGAGCCCGGTTTTCATGCTGTAAATCTGCCTTGTCTGCATTGGAATAGCCTTCTCTGATTCCTTGTTAGTTACCCACGGGCGCTGATGCCCGCAGGTCTTCCAGTAATTCTTTTCCAAGGGGCGTCAGGGATCGCAAAACGGCCCTGCGCCCAGTTTCTTCCGGTGTCAGTTCAACCTCGATATCCGGTGCCGGCAGGATTCCCGCACCGCGTTCCGCCCATTCGATCAGGCAAAGGCTGGCACTGCCGAAGTAATCCCTGATACCCAGGTACTCGAGTTCTTCCGGATCGCCAAGGCGATACAGGTCAAAGTGATACACCATCGGCTGCAGATGCTCGTAGGGCTCGACAATGGTGTAAGTCGGGCTTTTGACCGCGCCTTCATGGCCCATGCCCCGCATCACACCCCGGCTGAACGTGGTCTTGCCCATGCCCAGGTTGCCTCGCAGATACATTGTGGCGCCCCTGCTGCCTCTGGTCTTCACGGCCATGGCCAGAGCTCGCCCCAGCGCTTCTGTCGCGGTTTCATCAGCCAGGAACAGATTTTTTTCAATAACGGCGCCTGCCATCTATTCCTCCCCCCGCCGGATACCCGCGGTAACCAGGGCAGCATTCTCTGCCTGCGACAACACCGTCGGCAAGCAATCAATGACGTCCGTCGGCAGCAACCCCATGAACCCCCTGGATCGCGATGCCACCCGAGCCGCTTCAAGATGCAGAGACGCGGCCATCACCGTGGCCTGCCGCGCATTCTTCAACTGCCCCCAGAGACTGCCAATCAGCCCGGAAAGCACGTCGCCCATGCCGCCGGTAGCCATGCCGGGGTTGCTACCACTGACAACCGCCGGAACGCCTTCGCCATCCGTAATCACGGTGCCTGCGCCCTTGAGCAGAACAACGCCGCCATGAATCGCCTGAATGCGTTTGGCGGCATTGAATCGGTCTGCTTCCACTTCCGTCACTGCGCAGCCAAGCAGCCGTGCGGCTTCCCCTGGATGTGGGGTCAGCACCTGATTCGCTGCCGGATAGGTCGCTCTGGCAGACAGCAGATTCAGGGCATCAGCATCCAGAACTCTCGGTTTGCCACTGGCAATCACCTGCTGAAGCATCTGCTGGCCCCAGGCGCCCTGACCTATTCCCGGGCCGCAAACGATCACAGTGGCAGCATCAATCAGGCCCTGCAGTTCCGAGCCATGGGTGACCGCCTGAACCATCAGCGACGGGCACCTTGCCAGCGCCGCCCCGACGTGTTCCGGGCGTGTAGCCAGCGACACCAACCCGGCGCCGGACCTTGCCGCCGCCTCTGCGGCCATAAGGCCTGCGCCACCGAACCCGCGCTCCCCGGCTACGATCAATACGTGGCCAAACCGGCCCTTGTGGGCGCCGGCAGGGCGGCGAGGCAGCGAGGGCATCAACGAGCTCCAGTCAACCCGCCGCGCCATTGGCACCTGCCCGCTTTCCGAGGCCCATTCATCCGTATCCAGCGATTCAAAGGCCAGACGGCCACAGTATTCTGGCCCCTGCGCGGTAAACAGTCCGGCCTTAAGGGCTATAAAGGTCACCGTCAGGTCAGCCCGGACTGCAACCCCTGCAACCTTACCCAGGGTTGAATCCAGCCCCGACGGCACATCAACCGCCATAACCGGCGCCACTGCCCGGTTGCAGCGTTCGATCAAGACCGCGAAAGGTTCCCGGGGCTGGTCAGTAATGCCGGTACCCAGCATCGCATCGACAATCAGATCTACCCGGTCAAAGGGCAGCTCATCGGCACAGGCGTCCAGCGGCCGAACCTTGACCCCGTCCGCCAGTGCCTTCTGCCAGGCTTTACGGGCATCGCCCGCCAACTTTTCCGTGGGCGCAACTGCCACACAACAGACCTCAATACCATGGCGCCGGGCACTGGCGGCAATCAGATAACCGTCGCCACCGTTGTTGCCGGCGCCACAGAGCACCAGAATCGATGACGGTTCCGGCCACTCTTTCATCAGCCGCCGGAATGCGCTGGCAGCGGCGGCCTGCATCAACTGAAAACCATCAACTCCCTGCTGATCAATCACATAGCGATCAATCGCCCTGACCGCATCGGCGGAATAGAGCTCTTCTGGTAAGCTGTGATAGTTGACCAGGGGCATTGAAAGCCGCTCCTGCTAAAGAATCCGGTTTAAGAAAATCGGCCAGTTGCCTGTAAAGCATAGCAAAATACAAAAAAAGGTCATAACTTAATCAACGTCTTTACATTATCTTTTCATCATCCTGTCCGGGACAGCTGTTACCGGTGAGACCGAAATGACCGAAACCACCGACCCAAATCTATCGCACCTGCCTGATATGATTGACAAATGGGCCCGGGATCTGGGCTTCAGTGATCTGGGCATTACCTATCCGGACACAGGTGTGCACGCCCAACATTTACAACAATGGCTGGACGACGGCTTTCACGGCGAGATGGGCTACATGGCCGACCATGGCGATAAGCGATACACGCCCCGATCGCTGGTCGAAGGTACCCGCCGGGTTATTTCGGTAAGACTGGATTACCTGCCCGCACCAGACAGCCCGGCGCAAGTACTTACTGACCCCGAGAAAGCCTACGTGACGCGTTATGCGGTAGGTCGCGATTACCACAAGCTGATGCGCAAGCGCCTGGCGACCCTGGCGAAGAAAATCGATGAAGCGGTGTCGGGTTTTGAGTACCGGGCCTTCGTTGACAGCGCACCGGTACTCGAGCGGGCCCTGGCCCAGCGCGCCGGGCTTGGCTGGATTGGCAAGAACAACATGGTGATTCATCCAAAAGCCGGCTCGTTTTTTTTCCTGGGTGAAATTTTCACCAGTGCCCCCTTGCCGGTGAATGAACCCTTTGAGAAAGAGCATTGCGGCTCCTGCACTGCCTGCCTGGATATCTGCCCCACCGACGCTTTCGAAGGCCCGCATCGACTGGATGCGCGCAAGTGCATCAGCTATCTGACGATTGAACTTTCGGGCAGCATTCCGCTGGAATTGCGGGAAAAGATGGGCAATCGGGTATTCGGCTGCGACGACTGCCAACTGGTGTGCCCCTGGAACAAGTTCAGTAAGCCCACCGCCGAAACCGACTTTCAGCCCCGCCACGGGCTGGACAACGCGGAACTGGCCACCCTGTTTCTGTGGACCGAAGAAGAATTCCTGAAGCGCACGGAGGGCTCCGCCATCCGCCGTACCGGCTATCAGGGCTGGCTTCGCAATCTTGCAGTGGGGCTTGGTAATGCGCCGTCAACCATTCCGGTGATTGAGGCGCTCAAGCAGCGGGCAGATCATCCATCGGAACTCGTGCGTGAGCACGTTCAATGGGCCCTGGCACGCCATGGTCTTTGAAGCCCGCCGGTTTACAGGTTGAAAAAGTGCTCACGGTAATGCCGCAGCTCATTGATGGAATCGCGGATATCATCCAGCGCCAGGTGGCTACCTTTTTTCTGAACGCCCTCCAGTACATCGGGCCGCCAGCGCCGGGCCAGTTCCTTCACGGTGCTTACGTCCAGGTTCCGGTAATGGAAAAACGCTTCCAGTTCCGGCATGTATTTCACCAGGAACCGGCGGTCCTGGCCGATGCTGTTGCCACACAGCGGTGACTGCCCGGGCTCCAGGTAGCGTTGCAGGAACTCGATGGTCTGTTGCTCGGCGTCAATCTCGCTGATCCGGCTGTCCCGAACCCGCTGGGTCAGACCGCTTTCGCCGTGGGTGCGGGTGCACCACTCGTCCATGGCGTTCAGCAGGCTGTCTGACTGATGAACGGCTATTACCGGTCCTTCCTCAATAGTGTTCAGCTCAGAGTCGGTCACAATGGTAGCGATCTCGATGATGCGCTCTTTTTCCGGGTCCAGCCCAGTCATCTCAAGATCAATCCAGACAAGGTAGTTGGCTTCAGGCATCAAAGACTCCGCAGCAATAAACACAATTCGGCCAATGGTAGACGAATAACGTATGATGTGACACCACCTCAATGCCCCAGCGGATAACCACCAAAGCAATGGCCAAACGTCGACTCAACAAGCAGCAGCAATGGCGGATCTCGAAAGTCCAGCAGGAACGCACAGCCCGCGCCGCGCGCAAAGAGAAGATGATCGGCGAACAGATTGAAGCCGGCGACCTTGGCCCAGAGCAGGAGGGGCTGATCATCGCCCACTACGGTCAGCAGCTGGACATTGAGGCGCTGGAAGGCGAAGACGCCGGCAAGGTCGTTCGTTGTTTTGTGCGCGCAAACATCGACAGCCTGGTCACCGGGGACCGGGTCGTCTGGCGCATGAGCGGCAACGACACCGGCGTGATCGTGGCCCGATGTGAGCGCCAATCGCTATTGCAGCGCCCGGACAACTTCGGCGCCCTGAAGCCGGTGGCTGCCAACATCGACCATATAATCCTGGTCATAGCCCCGGAGCCCGAGCCCCACGACAATCTGATTGACCGCTACTTGGTCGCCGCAGAAATCACTGATATTCCTGTCATTCTGCTTCTGAACAAATCCGACCTGCTGGATGACCAGAACCGGGACGCCATTAACACCCTGTTGGAACGCTACCGAGCCCTGGGTTATCGGGTAGAACAGACCTCTGCTCAGACCGAAGGCGGAAAGGCGGCGGGTGTTGAAAACCTGATCGCTGGCCAAACCTGTGTCTTTGTGGGGCAGTCCGGCGTGGGCAAGTCCTCCATTATCCAGACGTTACTGCCGGACGAGGCCATCCGCGTAGGTGCCGTATCGGAGAGCACTGGCAAGGGCGTTCACACCACGACCACCGCCAAACTGTTCCACCTGACCTGCGGCGGCCACCTGATCGATTCGCCGGGCATTCGCGAATTCGGCCTGTGGCACATGTCGCCCTCGGAAATAGAGTATGGTTTCCGGGAGATCCGGGACCTGATCGGCCACTGCAAATTCCGCAACTGCAGCCATCTGGGCGACCCGGGCTGTGCCATTCAGGCGGCGGCCGATGAAGGTCGTCTCAGCCGCGCCAGATTGAAAAGCTTCCACCGGATTCTGGAGGATATGGCCGAGCAGCAGGCCCGAGGGCTGAAGCTCGACTGACCGGCCAGGTTACCAGTTCAACTCACCTTCTTTCGGCGGCTCCTGGTCGTTTGTCCAGCTTCCCTCTTCCAGCGACTGCATGGCTCTCTGCTGGTCTTCCTCCGTAGGTGCGGTCAGGTCAATCAGCGGCTCGTCAGACTGCCGCGCATTGTTCTGGATTCCGTCGGCGGCCTTCTTGTTCATCACGATAATGGAAATACGCCGGTTCACCGGGGCCTGCGGGTCGTCCTTGTTGAACAGCACCGAATCGCTGAGACCGACCACACGTCCAATCTGCCCGCCATCAACCCCGCCCGCAACCAGCGCACGACGCGCCGTATTGGCGCGATCTGCCGACAGCTCCCAGTTGGTGTACCCCGGGCGACCGTTGAATGGCGAGGAATCGGTATGGCCGGTAATGCTGAGCTTGTTATTCACCGTGGACAGGGTCTTGGCAAGCTCGAACAGAATATCCTGGGAATAGTATTTGAGCTCGGCGCGGCCACTGTCGAACATCGGGCGCTGGGACCGGTCAACGATCTGGATGCGCAGCCCCTCACTGGTGATATCAATCAGCAACTGATCCTTGAAATCCTGCAGGGTTTCGTTCTGCTCAATGCGCTCTTTGAGATCCTGGAACAGCTGCTCCATTTTCTGCTGTTCCAGGGTCTGGGCCAGCTCTTCTACCACCTGGTCCTCTATCTGAATGTCACTGTCGGCGATATCCTCGCTGGACTCGTTGACAACCGAAGCGCTGCCTCCGAGGTCGACGGGATTGCGCGAACCACCCTCGGTATAACCCACCGGGTCCTTGAAATAGCCTTCAACCGCCAGCTTCTGTTCTGGCGAGGCCGTTGCGGTCAGCCAGAGCACCAGGAAGAACGCCATCATGGCCGTCGCGAAATCGGCAAACGCCACTTTCCAGGAGCCGCCATGATGACCGGCCGCAACAACCTTTTTGCGTTTGATGATGATTGGCTGATCTTCCACGGTACTACTCCCGAGCCGCTAGAGACTGACTATTTGCCGCGAACATGGTCGTTCAGCTCCTGGAAGCCCGGGCGCTTGTCGGAAGGCAGCGCCTTGCGGCCGAATTCAATGGCCATCTGCGGCGCCTGGCCGGAAACCGTGGCGACAATGGCTGATTTCACGCATTCGTAGGCTTTCATCTCATACTTGGCGGAATGCTCCATGGCAACGGACAGGGGCCCCACAAAACCATAACCCATCCAGATGCCCAGGAAGGTACCAACGAGCGCTGCGGCCACACTGAGGCCGATCCGCTCCGGCCCTTCGGTGAGGAAGTTCATGGTGATGACGATACCCAGTACCGCTGCAACGATACCCAGGCCGGGCAGTGCGTCTGCAATCTTGTTAACGGCATGGGCTGGTTCTTCAACTTCGTGGTTGCGACTGTAGATCTCGTTTTCCATCATGCCTTCCAGCTCATGGGTGGCCATGTTGCCGGCGCTGATGATGCGCAGATAATCGGTAATGAAAGCCAGCAGGTACTTGGATTTCATGATCGCCGGGTAGCGGCTGAAAATCTGGCTGGAGGCCGGGTCGTCAATATCTTCCTCAATGGCCATCACGCCCTGCTTCCGGGATTTGTCGAACACCTCGTACATCAGGCTGAGCAGGTCCATGTAGAACTTCTTGTTGTAGGGCGAGCCAGTGAGCTGGGTCATGATGCCCTTGCCCACTTCCTTTATGGTGTGAACCGGGTTCGCGATGATGAAGGAACCCACCGCGGCACCGCCAATGATCAGGATTTCCGTGGGTTGCCAGAGTACGGCCAGGTTGCCCCCGTGCAGGACATAGCCTCCCAGAACGCATGCAGTTACAACAATTGCACCGATTATGAATAGCATGGCGAGAAAACGTACCTTTTTATAATGATGATCCGAGCGAATCCCGGCGTGGCAGTAGCCCGCCCTCGCGGCCTGACTTGATCATAGCAAGCGCAGGCGGTAACCGCGAAGATGCAAAAGCATTTATACCCCGGCCACAGCATTTGTTAAGCTTTGCCGCTCTTGAGTGCAAAGGATCCGAGTGAATGTTCGACAAGCTGTTTGTATTGAGCCAGTACGTCACACCGCAGTTGACGGTTTCGCGCCTAGCCGGATGGCTTGCAGACATGGACAAGAGCCCGGTGCTCAAGAACCGCGTCATTAAATGGTTTATCGGCCGCTACGGCGTAGACATGAGTGAAGCCCTGGAGCCGGACCCCGAAGCCTACCCAAGCTTCAATGCGTTTTTTACCCGGGCACTCAAGCCCGGCCTGCGCCCGGTTGACGACAGTGCATCGGTTCTGGTCAGCCCGGTAGACGGCGCTATCAGCCAGCTCGGCACAATCACTGACGACCGGGTTTTCCAGGCCAAGGGTCAATCCTTCAGCCTGAACGAACTGCTCGGCGGTGACCCGGAGCGGGCGAAAGACTTCGAGAACGGAGAGTTCGCCACCATTTACCTGTCGCCGAAAGATTACCACCGTATCCACATGCCAATGGCAGGCACATTGCGGGAAATGACCTACGTCCCGGGAAAACTGTTTTCAGTCAACCCGATCACCGCCGAACAGGTACCCAACCTGTTCGCCCGCAACGAGCGAGTTGCCTGCGTGTTCGATACAGAGGCAGGCCCAATGGCGCTTGTGCTTGTGGGGGCGATGATTGTCGGCAGCATGGAAACAACCTGGGCCGGCGTGGTCGCACCCGGTACTGAAGGCGTCAGCACAAGCAATTACCAACACCTGGCCAAGCCGATTTCATTTGCAAAGGGCGAGGAAATGGGCCGGTTCCGGCTTGGCTCGACCGTTGTCATGGTGATGCCCCGGGGCAAAGTCACCTGGAACGGGGACCAGGTGGCCGGGAAAACCGTCAGAATGGGTGAAGCCTTCGGGGCATTGCCCGAACTGGAACACAACCGGGACTGACAGGACGGGTTGTGCTCAGGCACGCTCCACGGGAAACGCTAGGACTCCGGCGATATCGTCAAGCCCCAGCTTGAGCATCAGCAGCCGGTCCAGCCCCAGGGCAACGCCCGCGCAATCGGGCACGCCGGCACGCATCGCCGCAAGCAGGGCCTGATCAACGGGCATTTCCTGCCGCCCCGCCCGGCGCCGGGCGCGGTTATCGGCATCAAAACGGCGCTGCTGCTCGTCAGCGTCTGTCAGTTCCCAATAGCCGTTGCACAGCTCGACTCCACCAACGTAAAGCTCGAAACGGTGTGCCTGGCGCAGCCCGTCAACCTCCGACACTCTTGCCAGCGCTGCCTGGGATTCCGGATACCCGGTAATGAACACCGGCCCCATCCGCGCCAGTTCCGGCTCGACACGCAGACTCATCAACAGGTCCAGACACTCGTCCCGCAACAGGCGTGATAACTGCGCGTCCGTCATCCATGGCGCGCAAAGTCGCCTCAATGACTCATCGTCTGCTGCAAACGGGTCAACGCCTACAAACTGCTCAAACGCCTGCCGGTAGGTCAGGTAAGCGGGTCTTGGGCACCCCAGCCAGCCGCAGACGAGATCGGCCACCTCGGCCATCAGTTCCCGATCATCAAAACCGGGCCGATACCATTCAAGCAATGAAAATTCCGGGTTATGACGAACGCCACGCTCGCCATCACGAAATACCCGGGCAACCTGATAGATTGGCCCTGCGCCCGCTGCCAGCAGGCGCTTCATGGGATATTCGGGCGAGGTCTGTAGCCAGTATTGCCGGGATTCGTCGCCGGGCAGCTGCGGAGACGCGGGGACGCTGCCGATGTTCAGATCAGTCACACTGCACCGCCCCATCACCGGTGTTTCCACCTCCATGACTTTGCGGCTCGCAAAAAAGCCGCGCACCCAGGCAAGCTGTTGTGCGCGGCTTTCAAGGGCGGCCAACGAAGCGGTTGGCTGCCAGTCATCCAGGTCAGACATGAAGAATCAATCAGCTCTTGACGCGGCTCACGTATTCGCCGGACCGGGTATCCACTTTCAGAACTTCACCAATGGTGATGAACAGCGGCACGTTGACCACCGCACCGGTGGACAGGGTCGCCGGCTTGGTGCCGCCCTGGGCGGTATCACCTTTCATACCCGGGTCGGTATCAACCACTTCCAGTTCAACGAAATTCGGCGGCGTCACCGCCAGCGGCGCGCCGTTATACAGGGTCACGGTGTAGACATCCTGCTCCTTGAGCCATTTCAGAACATCGCTGACCGCTTTGGCATCAGCGGGATACTGCTCAAAGGATCCGTCGGTTTTCATGAAGTGCCAGAATTCACCATCGGTGTACAGGTACTCCATTTCCTGATCCATCACGTCCGCCGCTTCCAGGCTTTCGCCGGATTTAAACGTGCGCTCCCACTGCCGGTTCGTCGTCAGGTTACGCAGTTTCACACGGTTGAACGCCTGGCCCTTTCCGGGCTTAACGAATTCATTGTCGAGGATGATGCAGGGGTCGCCGTCCAGCAAAACTTTAAGACCGCTGCGGAATTCGTTGGTAGAATATGAAGCCATGAAATTATCACCTGAAACGATGCAGTTAAAAATTCAAAGGTCGCTATGATACAGCGAACCGCCGCGCTTATAGAAGCCCACGCCGTCGATAGCCGGGGCGACCACCTGGATACCCCAACTGACCAGACCTGGCAGGCTTTGCTGTCCGGCTCGATCACCTCGCCCGATGCGCTTCTGAACCGGCTCAGCCTGGACCCTGCGCAATGGCGTGAAGGCGCTGGCATTGGCCATCAGCTGTTCGCCATTCGTGTTCCCGAACCCTACGCCCAAAGGATAGAGCCTGGCAATCCGGATGATCCGTTGTTACGCCAGGTACTGCCCGTCACTGACGAGGGCCAGACACTGCCCGGGTATCTGGACGACCCGCTGGAAGAAGCCGATGCCATGGTCACCACCGGGCTGATCCGCAAATATGACAGCCGTGCCCTGCTGATGGTAACCGGCCAGTGTGCCATCAACTGCCGCTACTGCTTCCGGCGCCATTTTCCCTACGATGAACACCGCCTGACCCCGGACGACCGCGACGCCGCCCTTCGGTTTCTGGCTGCCAGCCCGGACATCAATGAAGTTATCCTCAGCGGCGGTGACCCGCTGGTGGCCAGCGACCGCCTGCTGTCGTACTGGGCCAGCGCCATTGCCAATATTCCCCATATACGCCGTTTACGCATCCACACCCGGCTGCCCATCGTGATTCCCCAGCGCATCACCCCTGACCTGCTGTCGCTGCTGGGCGAAAGCCGGCTGCAAATCGTGGTCGTGGTGCACGTCAATCATCCCAATGAGCTGGATGAATCTGTAAGAGCCGCGATGGCCCGGCTCAGGAGCGCTGGCGTTACCCTGTTGAACCAGTCGGTCATTCTGCGGGGCATCAATGACAGCGCCGATACCCTCGCTGAGCTGAGTGAGCGCCTGTTCGAATGCCATGTGCTACCTTACTACCTTCATGCCTTCGACCCGGTGGCAGGCGCCCATCATTTTGCGGTCAGCGATGACAGGGCCCGCGGTATTGTCAGGGAGTTACTGGGCCGGCTTCCGGGCTTTCTTGTGCCCCGGCTGGTTCGGGAAGTCCCAGACAAACCGGGCAAGACTCCGATTGATCTATTTGCGTGACGGGTTTCGCAACCTGTTGCGGGAATCAGTTGTTAACTATTGTCAACTTGACTATTGCTCGCTTTTTGCCGTGCGTTTGCTATTTTAAGGTCATAATATCTATAACGAAAAAACACAGCGTTGGCGTGATTATTAAATGGAAGGCACGACCCTGAAACCAGATCTGAAAGTTCCCGACCAGAAAACAGCGAGTCTGTCCTTTTGTGAAACAACGCCAAAAGCGTTCAGGGACTGGGTCAATCAGCTACCGATGGCAAACATCGGGGAAGCGTCACGTCAGCTCTATCACGCCATCATTGAGCTCAACCAGCTGTTTATATCCCATGGCCACAGGCTTCAGCTGCTAGAGCTGATCCGCCCCAAGATTCATTTTGTCTGCGAGGAGCTCTCCCGGCATTACCTGGGTCTGTCCATTGCGCTGCCGGAAAAACAACGGAAAATTGCCAACTTGTCACAGGCACTGCAGTTGCATGCCGCTGCGGGTTACAAACTGTGCGTAATGGAGTGCCTGGACAACGGCGGGGTCGACAAGAATCGCAAAGCCATTGCAACGTCCATTCACCGCGCCACGTCAGAACTTGCGGCTACCATTCTTCGCTCACACCAGTTGTACTGTCCCAGCCCGGCACAGAGCTGGCTGGAATGCCACAGAATGTTCCGCTTTGCCCTGCGAAACAAACTGCACAACCAGGCGATCGATGATGAAGCGCTCAAGCAAAGACGCTCAAGCACGGTCGAAGATGCCTACAAGCGGCTGTTGCTGCTGGGCTGTTCACGGCCGAACCAGTTGCGCCAGTCGGAACTGAGCCAGGCTTACGACCTTTTCGAAACCTGGACAGACTGGGTCCAATGCGGACCCGCCGCGGAAGAGGACAGCCTGTTTGTCGTCAATCTCGAACGTGACAATGCACCGGTTTATCGCAGCCTGCTGGATCAGTCACCGGGCCACGACAGTCTCAACTTTGACACCCGCAACCTGTCAGCAGAAATCGGCGATGTCCTCCATGCAAGAAGCACATCGTCAGAGTCCGGAACGCGACTGAAACTGCCGCCTTCGGTGGGCAACACACTGTTGACCCATCTCAGCCAGGCGCTGGGCATTCTGGCCAAACGGAACTTCAACCGAATTGCCAGCCGGGGCACCCTGGAAATCTGCGTGGGGCTGACCGCGACTCACTATTACGTTGCCGGCGGAAAAACCTTCAATCAGTTTGTCAGCGGGAACAACGAGCGCGCAGTGGATGACGGCGACCCGGAAAACAATATGTTCATGCGAGGCTCCAGGCAGCGGGAAGATGCCTGGGCCGGCGCCCACGATGCCGGGCCCAGCGACGAGCTTTCACACTCCGCGGATACCCCCATCAATTTCCGCAACAGCATTGGCGCCACCCCAGACAGCGCGTCGGACCAGAATCGGCCGAAGTCTCACCATGCGCTGCTGATCAACACCAGCCCGGGTGGCTACTGCGTTGCCTGGGAGACCCATATTCCCCCGTCGCTGCAGGCTGGCGAAGTACTGGGTGTGCGGGAACAGTCTAACCATCCCTGGAGCATCGCGGTTGTACGCTGGATTCGCCAGGTCAAAAACCAGGGCACCCAGATCGGTATAGAACTGCTGGCACCCAGCGCGGCCCCCTGTGGCGTTCGCCTTATCCAGAAGATCGGTAACAGCAGCGAGTATCTTCGCGGGTTGCTATTGCCGGAAATCAGCGTGGTAAACCAGGCCGCAACCCTGATCACGCCGAGACTGCCCTTTCAGTCCGGCAGCCGCATATCCATGCTTTATGACGGCCGGGAAGATCAGGGCACCCTGTCCCGCAAGGTAAGCGCTACCGGCAGCATCAGCCAGTTCGAGCTGAAGCTCCAGAACGCCGGCGCGTCACCGGTTCACAACCCCGCCCCGTCCTCAGGCACCAGTGAAGACGAGTTCGATTCGCTCTGGCCGTCTCTCTAACGGCGGCCAGAGGGAAGCGAACCGTCAGAGCCCGTTTCAAGGGTTGTTATTAACAGGTAACCCCTGCATCATTCAGCGTTAGCTACAAGCCATTGCGTACTGCGAGATCCCTGACGAATGCAGAAAAAAAACACCACTGTTCACCTGCTGATTCTCGACCCTTCGCAGAATGACGCGGAGTCCATGGTCAGCCTGCTCAGAAACTCCGGCAAAGCCACACGGGCACACCGGATCACCTCCGAAGAAGACCTTGAGGAAACCCTGAAAACAGGCCAGTGGGACCTGCTGCTCGCCCGTGATGATGTGGAACAGGAATTCGGTCCGGATGGCGCTCTGGCAATGATCCGGCGCATGGACAAAGACATTCCCTTTATCCTTCTAACCAGGGAATTCAGCCACGAACGGGCGGTCGCCATTATGAAAGCCGGTGGCCAGGACACGGTTCCCTTTGACAACACAGACCAACTGGTTCTGGTGGTGAATCGCGAGCTGTCCGCCCTTGAGGACCGCCGTCGCCGCCGGACCCTGGAATCCCACCTGCGGGAATCCGAGCAGCGGTGTCAGTTGCTGCTGGAAAGCTCCAAGGACGCCATTGCCTATATCAACGATGGCATGCATATCTACGCCAACCAGTCCTATATGGAATTCCTGGGCTATGACGACATCGACGACCTGATCTGCATTCCGGTGCTGGACACACTGACCGGCGAGAGCGCGAACAAATACAAAGAGTTCATGAAAGCCTTCACCGGCAAAGACGACGAAAGCAAGACCCTCACCTGTGTTGCTCGCCGCAGCGACGACCAGGAACTGAACGTGAACATGACCGTGTCGGCCGCCACTTACGATGGTGAGCTGTGCACCCAGATTGTGCTGCAACCGGAACAGAACGATGCGGAGCTGGAAGAAAAGCTGCGACAGATAAGCAGCCAGGACCTTCTGACCGGCCTGTACAATCGCCAGCACCTGATGGACCTGCTCGGAAAGACCATCGCCAACGCCGGTAAGGACAACCAGAGTGGCGCCCTGGCCTACATTTCCATCGACAGTTTCATGTCCATGAAAAGCCAGGTTGGCATCGCCGGTTCCGACCTGATGCTGGGCGATCTGGCCAAGGTTTTGAGCGACCAGACGCCGGAAGGCTACACCCTTGCGCGGCTCAGCGATGATGCCTTTTGCCTGCTGAGCCATCCTTGCGAAGAGAAAGCCATGGCAGAGGTGTGCGAAAACATCCGCAGGAAAGTCGAAGACCATCTGTTCGACATTAATGGTCGCACCGTCCAGATCACCGTAAGTATTGGTGTTGCCGCAATCACCGAAAACGCTCCCAAGGCGCCGGACCTGATGGGCCGGGCCCACACGGCGTCGTCCGAGCTCAAGAAAAAAGAAGGCCATGAACTCGGCAACGGCGTTCTGGTTTACAACCCGGCGGATTACGAGTCCCTGGACGAAAGTAATTCGGCTGACGCCATTCAGAAGGCCCTGGACGATAACCGCTTCCGCCTGCTGTTCCAGCCGATCATCAATCTGCGCGGCGAGGGCGAGGAACATTACGAAGCCTTTGTCCGCATGCTCAACAAAGACGATGAAGAAGTCTCCCCTTACGACTTCCTGCCGCCGGTCGGGCCGTCTGATATGGCCATCAAGATCGATCGCTGGGTGATTCTGCAGACCATCAAACAGTTGGCCAGCCACCGGTCCCGGGGCCACGACACCCGCCTGTTCCTGAACATCACGGCCGAGACCCTTGACGACAAGACCTTCACCCCCTGGCTCAGTGTCGCCCTGAAAGCCGCGCGCCTGCCGGGGGATTCGCTGATCTTCCAGATTCGTGAAGGGGACGCCAACAACTTCATGAAGCAGGCAAAAGAGTTTGCCAAGGCGGTGCACCAGTTGCACAGCAAAGTGTCGATTTCACAGTTTGGCTGTGCACTCAATCCGTTCAATACGCTGAAGCATATCGACGTTGACTACGTGAAAATTGATGGATCCTTTACCGAGGAAATCCAGAAAAACGGCGAAGCTCGGGACGAGGTGAACGAGATGGTCAAGAGCCTGCAGAGCGCGGGCAAGCTGACCATCGTACCGCTGGTGGAAAACGCCGGCGTGCTGGCGACGTTATGGCAGGCCGGCGTCAACTACATTCAGGGCTACTATCTGCAGGCGCCTGTGCCGGAGATGAACTACGACTTCGGCGATCACTGACGACTGTCGCTTTCCCGGAACCCGATCAGGTACAGGATCGCGTCCAGCCCGAGGGTGGATATGGAATGGCGGGCGGACTCCTTCACCAGGGGCTTTGCGCGGAACGCCACGCCCAGCCCGGCCTGGCTTAGCATCGGCAGGTCATTGGCGCCATCCCCGACGGCAATGACCTGCTCCCGGGAAATGCGCTCCCGCTTGGCAATCTCCAGCAACAGCTCGGCTTTGCGGTTGCCATCGACAATCTGACCAGCGACCCGGCCGGTCACCTTGCCGTTCTCGATTTCCAGCTCGTTGGCGTAAACGTAGTCAATACCGAGTTTGCGCTGCAGGTGCCGCGCAAAGTAAGTGAAGCCGCCAGACAGAATGGCCGTTCGGTAGCCCAGTGATTTCAGGCTGAGAATCAGGTGCTCCGCACCCTCGGTCAGGTTCAGCCGCGCGGCGATACCTTCAAGCACCGATTCATCCAGCCCCTTCAGCAAACCCAGGCGTTCGGCAAAGCTCTGACTGAAATCCAGCTCGCCCTGCATGGCCCGCTCGGTGATTTCTGCCACCTGCTCACCGACGCCGGCTTCCCTTGCCAGCTCATCAATCACTTCGGCATCAATCAGCGTGGAGTCCATGTCGAACACGACCAGGCGCCGGTTGCGGCGGAAGATGGAGTCCTCCTGGAAAGCAATGTCGACGTTCATTTCCCCGGCAATGTGCAGGAAATCGGCCCGAAGCTGCTCCAGGTCCGACGGAGTTCCACGCACCGAAAATTCCACGCAGGCCAGGCGATTATCGGCCTGGTTCAGCGATGGCCTGGCCGACAGCCGGGTAATGTTGTCAATATTCAGGCCGTGGCGGGCGGTAATAGCAGACACCCGGGCAATCTGTTCCGCCTTGATGTCGCGAGACAGCAGGGTCACGATATAGCAGGCACGGTTGCGGCCCTCCGCCCACTGCTGGTACTCCGCCATGGTAATGGGCGCGAAACGCACCTGGAGGTCCAGGGAGTGAAGCCGGAACAGCAGGTCACGAATCACCGGCGAGGACTTGGACTCGTCCGGGATCTCGATCAGGATGCCCCAGGTCAGGTGATCGTGTATCACCGCCTGGCCGATATCCAGAATCCGCACGTCGTACTGGCCCATGATGCCGGTTATCTCCGACGTCAGGCCCGGTTTGTCCCGGCCGGATACGTTAATCAGTACCAGTTCACTCACGGTCGGATGGCTCCCCTGCTGACGGCTGGCCTTCGGATGGTTCTTCGGCGGCCTGTGCAAGTGCCGCAGCGTTGTTTGCAGACGGTATGACTTCAATGCCATCCACACGCTGCAGGCCACGGGGCAACTTATGTCCGCGGCGTCCGCGCTCGCCCAGATAATGCTCCAGGTCACTGAACTGAAGCCCCATCTTGCGCTTGCCGGCCCAGATTTCAATCTGGTCGTCCTTGGCAAACACGGCGGCTGCGACCACGTATTCCTCACGGTTCTGGGCCCGAGCCGAAGGTATGCTGATGATCTTGTTGCCCTTGCCTTTTGACAGCTCCGGCAGCTCGCTCAGCGGGAACACCAGCATACGGCCTTCGTTGGAAATGGCACCAAGATAGAGAGTTTCAGAGGCTTTCGGTACCATCACCGGTGGCATGATACGCGCGCCCTTGGGCACGGAGACAACGGCTTTGCCGTTCTTGTTCTTGCTGATCATATCCCCCAGAGACGTCACAAAACCGTAACCGCCATCGGTGATCAGCAGCACTTTCTGCGCCGGTTCACCCATCAACAATCCGGAGAAGGTCGCGCCGGAGGGCGGGTTAATCCGTCCACTCAACGGCTCGCCCTGGCCCCTTGCTGAGGGCAACGAGTGCGCCACCAGGGAATAGGCCCGACCGGTGGAGTCCAGGAAAACGGCCTGCTGGCTGTTGCGGCCTTTTGCGGCCATTGAAAATTTGTCACCGGCCTTGTAACTGAGAGCGTCTGGCTGGATATCGTGGCCCTTGCCTGCCCTGACCCAGCCCTTTTCCGAAAGCACAACGGTGACCGGGTCATTGGACACCAGGTCGGTCTCGCTGAAGGCCTTGGCCTCACCGCGCTCAACAATGGGCGAGCGACGATCATCGCCGTAGGTTTCCGCATCCTCGATCAGTTCCGACTTGATCAGCTCCCGCAAACGGTCTTCGGAACCGAGAATCGACTGCAATTCATCACGCTCCGCCGCCAGCTCGTCCTGCTCGCCGCGGATTTTCATTTCCTCAAGCTTGGCCAGGTGGCGCAGTTTCAGCTCAAGAATTGCTTCCGCCTGGTCTTCACTCAGCCCGAACTTGGCGATCAGCTGCTCTTTGGGCTTGTCCTCATAGCGGATAATGGCAATGACTTCGTCAATGTTCAGGTAGGCAACCAGCAGACCCTCAAGGATATGCAGGCGTGCCAGCACCTTGTCCAGCCGGTGCTGAAGCCGGCGGGTCACGGTGGTACGGCGGAATGCCAGCCACTCGGTCAGAATCGTCCTCAGGCCTTTCACGGCCGGACGGCCATCATTGCCGATGACGTTGATGTTTACCCGGTAGGTTTTCTCCAGATCGGTACTGGCGAACAAGTGCGCCATCAGGCTTTCGTGATCCACCCGGTTTGAGCGCGGAACAATGACCAGGCGCGTCGGGTTTTCATGATCCGACTCGTCCCGCAGGTCCGCCACCATGGGCAGCTTCTTAGCCTGCATCTGCTGGGCGATCTGCTCAAGAATGCGGTTACCGGAAGTCTGATGCGGCAGGTCGGTCACCACGATCTCACCGCTTTCATTGATCCAGCGGGCCCGCATACGCAGGGAACCGCGGCCGGTTTCGTAAAGCTGGCGAATATCCTTACGCGGTGTGATGACTTCCGCTTCCGTCGGGAAATCCGGGCCTTTCACGTGTTCGCACAGGTCTTCCACCGTCGCATCCGGCTGGTCCAGCAAGCGAATGCAGGCGGCAGCGACTTCGCGAACATTGTGGGGCGGAATATCCGTTGCCATGCCAACGGCGATTCCGGTGGTACCGTTCAGCAGAACATGGGGCAGCCGCGCTGGCAGTACCGAAGGCTCGTTCATGGTGCCATCGAAGTTCGGCACCCAATCAACCGTGCCCTGGCCCAGCTCGCGTAGCAGCACGTCGGAAAAACGCGCCAGCCGGGATTCGGTGTAACGCATGGCAGCAAAGGATTTGGGGTCATCCGGCGCGCCCCAGTTACCCTGGCCATCCACCAGCGGATAGCGATAGGAAAACGGTTGCGCCATCAACACCATGGCTTCATAACAGGCGCTGTCACCGTGCGGGTGGAATTTACCCAGCACGTCACCCACGGTACGGGCAGACTTCTTGTACTTCGACGTCGATTTCAGGCCCAGCTCGGACATGGCGTAAACAATGCGGCGCTGAACGGGCTTCAGGCCATCACCGATGTTGGGCAATGCCCTGTCGAGAATGACGTACATCGAATAATCAAGGTACGCTTTTTCGGTGTAGTCCCTCAGCGAAACTCTCTCAAAGCCTTCGTCCGTCGTCTGGAATTCTGGCATGGATGCCCCTTTTGCCTGTCAGAAATAACCTTTGGGTATCTTTAAACGCGCCTCATTATATGGAGCCTGGCGCGGATACACCAACACCCTGTGCCGATTCCAATAGCGGAATTCCCGCATGGAGCAGCTGCCGCCGGCACCGTATTCTCCATTACAAACGTTTACAGATGGATAATCCTTTCTGGCGCGCATCCGTGGAGATCTATGAAACAGAACCTCAAAGCCTGCGGACAAGCTCTGGTCACTGCAATCATCAACGCCCTGCTAGCGCTGGCGTTGATGCTACTACTGGAATTTGCCATCAGTGGCTCGTTCCAGATTGCGGAAGCCTACGTATGGGCGGTCGCCGTCATCGGTCTGGTCATTTTCTTTGCCCAGTTCTGGCGCCAGCGTCATCTATGCCGCGACGACAACCCAGACCAATACGAGAATGAACGAACCACCTGATCAGTAAATATACAAAAAGCAATAGATTACATACGTGACATAAACCCATCCCCTGCTATTCTCAACAGACCGGGATCGACCGGCTGACCAGCAGGGGGCTGCTCAATGAACCTTAATCGAATATTGGGGATTCGCTCCAAGATTTGCCTTCCTTTTGCGATTACCGCCGTTGCCCTGCTTCTGATGGGCATTCTGAGCGCACTGACTTTCCGGGACCTGGTAGCCGACACTGACGATATTGCCGGTAACTCACTGCCAGCCATCAGCGAGGTACTGAACGCCGACCGGGATCTTTACCAGGCCCTGGTGGCCCAGATGTCCTTCGTTGACGCGGCAAGCCTGGGGCGGGATACCGCCAACTTCAAGGAAGACTTCCTTGAAAACGCCAGTCAGGCCCAGGAGCGTCTGAACTCGGCGGTTAACCGTCTCAGGGGAACAGGCGTCGAAGAAAAAGTTGTAGGCGTTGATACCGCCTATGAGAGCTGGATGACCTCGGCGGAAAAATCCATGGACCTTGCCGAGTCGGGTATCAGGCAGGCCGCAGAATCGACGCTCAAGGGCGAAAGCCAGTCCGCCTTTAACGAACTTCGGGCCTACTTTGATGTTGTCGGGTCTCATGCCGATGAGCAGGCCCAGAAATCGGCTGCCCATGCGTCGGCGGAGGCAGTCAGCCGCTCACTGGTCATCATGACTGCCGGCATCACCACGGTGCTGGTGTGTGTCGCGCTGTTCGTTATTTTCCTGCGCATGATCGTGGGATCGATCAAATCCCTGAGGGACCAGCTGGACAACATCGCCCAGGGCGAGGGCGACCTGACCCAGCGCGTACCGGTTGAGTCCAAGGATGATCTGGGCCAGCTGGCGACCAGCTTCAATCAGGTCCTGGCCAACCTGCAGGGAATGATCGGCACTATTCAGGCACTCAGCGACAACCTGGGGAAAGAAGCCAGATCACTGTCCACCGCCGCGCGAGACAACAATGACGGAGTTACGCGCCAGAGCGACCTGATCTCCATGGTGGCCACCGCCATGAACCAGATGCAAAGCGCCATTGAAGAAGTAGCCGGTAATGCCTCCCGGGCGGCGGATGTCACACGACACGCCCAGGAAACCAGCAGGAACGGTGGGGAAATTATTCACAATTCATCAGCTCAGGTGCAGTCACTGGCAGAGCAGATCGTAAAAGCTGTCGAGGTCATACGGAAACTGTCCCAGGATTCCGAGAACATCACCTCAGTGCTGGATGTAATCCGTGGCGTTGCCGAACAGACCAATCTGCTTGCACTCAACGCGGCTATCGAAGCAGCAAGGGCCGGTGAACAGGGGCGCGGCTTTGCGGTCGTGGCGGATGAAGTCCGCACCCTGGCCCAGCGAACCCAGCAATCCACGGAAGATATCCAGCGCATGATCACCACCTTGCAGACCGGCGTTTCAGATATCGTGAGCGTGATGGAAACCGGCAGCGAACAGGCGAGCGAGACCCGAAGCATGGCGTCAGAAGCGGAAAAAGAGCTGAAAGTAATTCTGGAGTCCATGAACGACATCATGGATGTGAATACCAGTGTTGCCTCTGCGACTGAAGAACAGACCCAGGTGGTCGAGGAAATCAACCGCAACATCGTGAATATCAACGAGCTGGCGTCTGAAAGCTCCCGGCGTTCCGGCAGCATCAGCGAGATCAGTGCAAACCTGGACAGTTACGCCGACGAGCTTCGTCAGCAGACGGGCCGATTCAGGGTGTGAACAACCGCCGCTACCCTCTCGGTCGGGTAGCGGCTCTGGCCTCACCGTTACTGACGAATGCCTTCGACAGAAATGATGATTTCTACTTCTCTGGAGGCTTCACCCAGCTTTTCATAGGAAATATTGAAGTCGTCCAGATTAAACTCGGTTTCGGCTTCAAAACCCATGCGATAGCCACCCCAGGGGTCTTTACCGTGTCCCAGCATTTCCGCGTCCAGCGTCAGCTCTTTGGTCACGCCGTTGAGCGTGAAGTCACCAATGATATCGGCCTCACCGTCGTCATCCACCTCGATGCGCTTGCTGGTAAAGGTGGCCTCGGGGAATTCGCCGACGTTCAGGAAGTCGTCTGAGCGCAGGTGCTTGTCACGCTCGGCGTGGTTGGAGTCCACGCTGCCGGTATCAATGGTGACGGATACCGAGCTGTTTTCCGGATTCTCGGCGTCATAGACAAACTCGCCATCGAAATCGTTGAACCGGCCGTAGAGCCAGCTGTAACCCAGGTGGGAGATCTTGAACGTGATGAACTGGTGCGCACCCTTCTTGTCAAAGGCGTAAGTGCCACTGTGTTCATCGGCCTGAACGGAACCACCGGCAACAGCCAGGGAAACCGCGGAAGCAAGAATCAGTTTTTTCATAATCCACTCCTATCGGATGTAATCAAGGCTTGGCGCCTTGAGATGTGTGCCTTGCAATGCCTGTCAATGATTTCCGGACCTGCCCAGCATGCGCCGGAGAGTGTCGTCCCGATCAACGAAATGATGCTTGAGCGCTGCCACTCCGTGGAGCGACGCCAGGCCTACGATCACCCAGGTCACCCAGTAATGAACAACACCAGCAATGTCCTCCATGCCTTTAATACGACCGGTCAGTGACGGCACGTCAAACCAGCCAAAGACACTGATCGAAGACCCGTCGGCAGTACTGATCAGGTAACCACTAATCATCGCCGTGAAAATCAGCAGATAAAGCAGAAGGTGCGCCCCGTGGGCAGCCAGCGCTTCGAGACGGCTGTGGCCTGGCAACGGTCCGGGCCGAAGGTTGGTCAGACGCCACAACAACCTGAACAGCATCGCGCCCAGCAAAAGGATACCAACGCTTCGATGGATGTCCGGAGCCTGTTTGTACCATTCATGATAGTAGTCCAGGTCCACCATCCAGAATCCAAGGGCAAACAGTCCAAAAATAACGACTGCAACCAGCCAATGAAGCACGATGGCTACCAGCCCATATTCCCTGACGGTATTCCGTAACTGCGGCATCTGCTGACTCCCTTCTGTCTACCTCTGCAGTCTAGAAACAGGACGTGCACAAACCAAACATAATGTTTTGTACGCCATGATCAGAAATACTGACCAAAACTGTAGGTACTATTCCTTATGTCTTTGGTCTGATAGGGGTTTTACGGATTGAGGCCAAAGATGACTGTTATAAACTATGGTTATCGCTGGAACCCCACGCAGCCTGGCAGGTTCCACATCAATCAAACAAGAGAGATAAAAATGGAAATCGAATTCGACGAGTCAGTCGTTGTTCCAAGTAACAACTAGATTTTTTCAGAACTTTCAAGTGTATACAGTTACGCTAGGTTTCGTGTTTTTACATGAAAAACTGGCAATACAGGGCGGTTTTTGGCAATCTTCTGTTCAAATGTCCGCTTTGGTCAGTAAGCGACTGCTTTAGCACCAGTTTTACGGGCGGGATGATCAACAGACCGGCAGCGGGGCAGAAACCCGGCTTCCGGTGAATTCGTTAATCAGACACAGAAAAGCCCATGCCACGACCGTTCTCAGAAGCACCGGCCGTTCCGGACGTTGATCTGTTATCCCCCATGTTGACCCGAGAGGGAAGCACCTGGACCGCCGACTACCAGGGTCTGACACTCAGAACTGCACTGCAGCCCATTTTCAGCCTCTCCCACAAACGCGTTGTCGGTTACGAAGCACTGATCCGCGCCTTTGATAATGACAACTCAGCCGTTCTGCCGCTGCACCTGTTCGAACTGGCGGCAACCGATGCCGACAATCTACTGCTGGACCGCCTCTGCCGCTATTTACATATCAGCAACTACTCCAGTTTCCATGATCAGCTGAACTGGCTGTTCCTGAATGTATCACCGCGGGTAGTTTCTTCCGGCAGCCAGGCCGACTCGTTTTTCGGCGAGCTGCTCAAAAAAACCGGGCTGCCTCCCCATCGCATCGTGATGGAAATTGTTGAGCAGCCAACCGACGATGCCGACAAGCTGCGCGAGACCGTATCCTATTATCAGAAACTGGGTTGCCTGACCGCTATTGATGATTTCGGCGCGGGTCATTCCAACTTTGAGCGGATCTGGAATCTGTCACCCGACATTGTCAAACTGGACCGTACGCTTCTGACCCGTGCCACAGATGACCACAAGGCACGACAGATTCTGAACGGCATTGTCGGCCTGCTTCATCAGTCCGGCTGCCTGGTCCTTCTGGAAGGCGTGGAAACTCACGATCAGGCAATGATTGCCATTGACGCCGGCGTCGACTTTGTCCAGGGCTTTTATTTCCAGAAGCCCAGCATCCTGCTGGATCAGATGCAGCACCGGGATTTTGCCAATCTGGACCAGCTCCTCAGTGATTACAAAAGCCGCAACCGGGTAACCCTGGAACCTACCGATCAACTGACGTCATTCTTCGAGCAGGATTTTCACAGGGCCGTTGAGTCGCTGTGCCAGGGAAGTGCAATGACGGAAGCCTGCCGGACCTTGCTGAACCACCCCACGGTGTCCCGGTGCTACCTTGTGGACGAAAATGGCGTTCAGATTCGCGATACGCTGGTATCAGACACCACATCAAGAAACCTGGACCCCCGGTTCCGCCCTCTGGAGAGCACCAGCAGCGCTGACTGGTACCGCCAGCAATATCTGCGTCAGGCCATCGCCAGGCCCGGCTCGCTGCAGGTGACGGCGCCCTACCTCTGCATTACCGGCGCCTACATGTGCGTGACCCTGTCACTGGGCTACCGCGAAAATGGCCGGCTGAATGTGCTCTGTTGCGACATTCTGGCCAACGCTCTGGACGGCGAACTCAGTAGACTCTGATACCGTAAACCAGCGAGATAACCCCCACTGTCAGCAGGCCGATAAACACATTCATCGGCAGCCCCACTTTAACAAAGTCCATGAACCTGTAGCCCCCCGGTCCGAACACCATCATGTTGGTCTGGTAGCCAAGCGGCGTGGCAAAACTGGCTGAGGCGGCCATCATCACGGCAATCACATAGGGTTCCGGAGCAATGCCCAGGGAACCGGTCATGGACAGAACCACAGGCAAAACCAGCACCGCTGCCGCGTTGTTGGTAATCACCTCAGTCAACACTGACACCGCAATGTAGACCAGCAGAAGCGTTAACAAGGGGTTGCCACTGCTGACCGAAAGAATCCCCCGGGCGACAAATCCCGCCGCGCCCGTGGCCTCCAGGGCGGCGCCCAGCGAAAAGGAAGCGGCAATGGTCAGCATCACCGGTACGTCCACCGCTTTCTGGGCCTGGCCCACGGAGCAGCACCCGGTCAGCACCATCAGCGCTGCGCCCAGCAGCGCCGCATTCAGCATGCTCAGGCTGCCACTGGCAGCAAAACCCACCAGCACCAGCAGAATGACCCATGACAGGTAGGCCCGGTCATGGCGTGGGGTATCAGTTTCAAGATCATTGATCAGCAGGAAGTCCTTGGCGTATCGCTGACGACTGACGAACGCCGGGCGCGCCTCCAGCAGCAGAACATCGCCGGGCTTCAGGCGAATGTTGCCCAGGTTGCCTGATACCCGTTCACCTCCCCGTGCAACCGCTAGCACAACCGCACCGTAACGGTCACGAAAACGGGCATCGCGAATGGTCATGCCCAGAACCTCGGACTGGGGCGACAGTGCGGCTTCCACAAGACGACGCTCTGCGCGGTCCTTGCTCAGGCTAGGCTCATCATCGTGCACCGAAGGCACAATGCCATGGATGCGCAGCAGGTCGGATATGGCCTGGGTGTCCCCGGCAAATACCAGGCGGTCGCCACCCCGCAAGCGCTCCTCGGACGGTACCGCGGTGACCACGCTGCCGTCCCGTTCGATCTCTACCAGGTAGAGCCGGTCAAGTTCCCGCAAACCGGCTTCGCCCACTGTCTTACCCACCAGCGGACCATCAAAGGCCACCGCCACTTCCAGCGTGAATTCCCGCATCGAGCCGAATTTCTGCTGGTCCTTGCGGTCAGGCAGAAAACGCGGCAGAAACAGCAGCATAACCCCGATACCAACCACGGCAACGGGCAGGCCCACGGCGGTAATGGAGAAGATGGAAAAGCCGTCATCACCGGTCAGCTGCTGGTACTGGCCGTTGACCACAAGGTTGGTGCTGGTGCCAATCAGTGTCAGCGTACCGCCAAGAATGGCGGAATAGCTCAGCGGAATCATGAGTTTGGAGGGAGAAATGCCGATTTTCCGGGACCAGGCGTGTATCGCCGGAATCATGGTGGCAACCACCGGGGTGTTGTTCAGAAAGCCGCTCAGCAGGGCAACCGGCAGCATGATCCGCGCCTGGGCAGACCGTACACTCCGGGGCGACCGAAGCAGGTAGTTAACAACCAGATCCACGCCGCCGGAGTGGTGAATGCCGGCGGCCACCACAAACATGGCGACAACGGTAATCAGGCCGCTGTTACTGAAACCGGACAGCGCTTCGTCTGCACTGATAACACCTGTAGCGCTGAGCACGATCAGCACCGACAACATCACCAGGTGCGGCCCGTACCGCCCCACGCTCATCAGTACCAGCGCGATCACGGCCAGGCTCAATACAAACCAGCCCTGCCAATCCATTCCCGTATCCTTTGAACAAAGACCGGCAGGATAGCGACTTTAGATCAAACTTAGAAAGAATAAAGGGTGCTGGTCAAAGCACGTTTAGTAATAAAGGTCTGGCCCCGCGGTCAGACCTCGATATCCGCCATGTTGCCGTAGGTTTCAAGCCAGGTACGGCGGTCAGAGGCGCGCTTCTTACCCAGCAACATATCCATGCGCGCATCGGTGTCGTCCCCATCTTCAATGGTGAGCATCACCAGCCGGCGGGTATCCGGTGCCATGGTGGTCTCACGCAGCTGCAGCGGGTTCATTTCACCCAGCCCCTTGAAACGGGTAACGGAAATCTTGCCTTTCCGGTTTTCCGCCGTCAGCCGATCCAGAATACCCTGCTTTTCATGCTCATCCAGGGCATAGAAGGTCTCCTTGCCCAGATCCACCCGGTACAGTGGCGGCATGGCAACAAACACGTGGCCTGCAGCGACCACCGGACGGAAATGCTTCACAAACAGTGCACACAAAAGCGTGGCAATGTGCAGGCCGTCCGAGTCTGCGTCGGCCAGGATACAGACCTTGTTGTAGCGCAGCCCGTCAAGCTGATCGGAACCCGGGTCAACGCCAATGGCAACGGCGATGTCATGCACTTCCTGGGATGCCAGAATCTCGCCGGAATCCACCTCCCAGGTATTGAGGATCTTGCCCCGCAGTGGCATCACCGCCTGGAATTCCCGATCACGTGCCTGTTTGGCAGAACCGCCGGCGGAATCACCCTCAACCAGGAACAGCTCGGACCGGGCAGTGTCATTACCGGAACAGTCCGCCAGCTTGCCGGGCAGCGCTGGCCCCGAGGTCACCTTTTTACGCGCCACTTTCTTGCTGGCTCGCAGCCGGCGCTGGGCGTTGCTGATGAACAGTTCTGCCAGTACTTCAGCAATGTCGGTGTGCTGGTTCAACCACAGGCTGAAGGCATCTTTTACCACTCCGGAGATAAAGCCGGCGGCTTCCCGGGAAGACAGGCGCTCCTTGGTCTGGCCGCTGAACTGGGGTTCCTGCATCTTGAACGAAAGCACGTAAGCGCAGCGTTCCCAGATATCTTCCGGCGACAGTTTCACACCACGGGGCAGCAGACTGCGGAACTCGCAGAACTCGCGCATGGCTTCCAGCAGACCGGTGCGCAGCCCGTTTACGTGGGTGCCACCCTGGGCTGTCGGAATCAGGTTGACGTAGCTTTCCATCACGGTTTCGCCACCCTCAGGCAGCCACTGGATGGCCCAGTCCACCGCTTCGGAATTACCGGCAAAACTGCCAACAAACGGCTCCAGCGGCACCGCTTCAATATCCGCCAGTTCACTGCGCAGATAGTCCCTTAAACCATCCTCATAGAACCATTCGTCTTTCTCGCCGGTCTGCTCCTGCACGAAGGTCACATGCAGGCCCGGGCAGAGTACCGCCTTGGCGCGGAGGTTGTGGCGCAAGCGGCTTATAGAAAATTTCGGGCTGTCAAAATAGCTGGCGTCTGGCGTGAATTTCAGCCGGGTGCCGGTGTTCCGTTTACCCACCGTATCCACAACCACAAGGTCGGTTTCCTTGTGGCCGCTGGCAAAAGTCATCCGGTGAAGCTGTCCATCGCGCTTGATCAATACTTCAAGGTGGGTCGACAGGGCGTTAACCACCGAAACCCCGACCCCGTGCAAACCGCCGGAAAAATTGTAATTACCCTGAGAGAACTTGCCGCCGGCGTGAAGGCGGGTAAGGATCAACTCAACACCGGGAACGCCATGCTCCTTGTGCATGTCCACCGGCATGCCGCGACCGTCGTCTTCCACGCTCAGCGAGCCATCACTGTGCAGAATCACGTCAATACGCCGGGCGTGACCGGCCAGTGCCTCGTCGACGCTGTTGTCGATCACTTCCTGGGCCAGGTGATTGGGCCGGCTGGTGTCGGTGTACATGCCCGGGCGCTTGCGAACCGGGTCCAGGCCGCTGAGGACTTCAATGGCATCAGCGTTGTACTCTTTTTGCTGGCTCAGTGGCTGTTTTTGCTGGCTCATAGGCGGGACGAGACTCTACGGGTTAGTGGATAAAACTGAGCCATAGCTTAGGGATTCGTGGGGAAAGATCAACGGTTGAATTGTGGATCAAGGCGCAACGGCGCCAGACCGTTGCCGTTTACTTCCAGCATCTGCCAGTGGTCAGGGGTAATCGCGAGAACGGCACAGGGTGTGGTAAGCGCCTGTGAAACCACCGCATCGGCCGGCGGGCGCCGCAGGAATACGGTCAGCCTGAGGGTATCATCGACAATCTGCGAATTGGCGAGGGTCAACCCGAAGCCCCCGGTTGGCTTCTGCCCCATGCCCACAATCAGTATGTGCTCGCGGCTGAAATCCAGCTCAGTGAGGGGCTTCATCGTGATGTTCTGCATTGGCCAGCGATCAAGCGTAGACAGGTCGTCTTTGCTGGCCAGGTATGTCAGGCCTTCAGAACCAACCCCACACTGATCCGATGCGGTGATCTGGCGGGCCAGGGGGGCGCCATCTGCCGTAGAAGAGTATGTTCTGGTGCAGGCGGTCAGCACCAGAGCTGCGAGCATGGCCGTGACAGCGGCGCCAATGAATTCTGGTAGTGTTCTCAAGGTGCATACTCTCTGATCGCGGACGGCCCCGTTTTTTCCGGCTCAACCCGATAACCCTCGAAGCCGATCCGGGGCAGGCCCAAAGCGCTGATCGCTGGCCGCCTAAAACTGGTACTAAGCACTACACCCGAGACCGGGTCGTTGCCCAGACTGATGGTTTCCGGCAAACCGTTAACCGGGTATTCAGCGCAGGCTTCGCCATTCTCGCAGATAAATCCGTTGTTGTCGGTATCGGTGCCCGCAACCAGGAAATAGTTGCCCGGTTCAATATCGTCAAAGGCAAAGGTATAGCGGCCATTTGCAGACGTGACCACGGCCTGGCTAACCACACCGCCATTGTTCTCGCCTTCTGCACTGATGACCAGAACATAGTGGCGCCCGGCCTCCTTTTCATCTGGCGAGGTCCCAAGTTTCAAGGAAACCGGAACGGTGAGTGCTTTCACACCTTCACTGGCCGTCAGATAGCTAATATCAAGCTCTGTGGCGTAACGCTTTTGCGCATCAAGCTGACCTGTTTCTGCCGTCACTGTAACCCTGGCAGAAGAAGATGGCGGCTGGGGCTGGTCAATTGTCGCGAGAAGCCAACTGGCCGATGAGGTTGCTGACTCGACCGTCACCTGCTCATTCTCAGGGAAAGCGTTCAGAACAAGTTCAGCACTGGTGACCGCAGCATTGAATTGCAGGGCCGAAGGTGAAGACGAAAGAGTAACCGGCAAATCGCCTGCAAGAGCGGCATCCATGGCGAAGAGAGCATCAATGAGGCCTGCGCCGTATTCGAAGGCGGGACCAACCTGCCGTGTGAGTGCTCCTGCTCTCAGACTGGCCAGAAACTGCTCGGGCGTGTAATCACTTCCGTCGGCCCGCAGTTTACCTTTCATCAAGGCGTAGACACCGGCAACGTGAGGTGCCGCCATGGAAGTGCCCTGAAGCGCGGCATAGCTTGGCAAAAACTCACCCCCTTCGTCGGTGCCCCAGGAACTGACGATAACATCCGGAAAACCATCCTGATTGGCGTCTCTTGAACCATCACCGCCGGGCGCCATCACGTCGACAGACGGCCCCACATTGGAGTAACCCGCACGCACACCATCACCGGCAACCGCGCCAACCCCAACCACATTTGCATAGGCAGCCGGATACGTCGCCTGATCTGATGCTTCGTTGCCTGCAGCTGCGACAATCAGTTGGCCCTCACCATTCTTGTAGGCATTGTCTATGGCACTTTTCAGTAATTCGCTAGGGCCCAAACCCCCAAGGCTGAGGTTGAGCACGTCGATTTCAGGTTGAGCAGCAGCCCAGTTTATCGCTGCAATCAGATCCGCACCGGATCCTAGGCCATCCCGACCCAACACCCGAACCGGGTAGATGAGCGCATTGGGCGCAACGCCGACAATACCTTCGGCGTTGTCTGCGGCGGCCGCAATACCAGCAACATGAGTACCGTGGAAGTTACTGCTCTGGGCTCGGCCATCGCCGGGGTCAGCGGGATTGCTGTCCCGCAAGCCGGTGTCCTCCTGATCGATATCGAGGCTGCCAGAAACATAATCCATAATTCCCGGCAACAATCGAACGTTCTCAGCAAGATCCGGATGCCAGTTTCCGCCTGCCACGGGAGTAACACTGAACAACCCGGTATCGAGCACGGCAATGCCAACGCCTGCACCGCTGGTTTCTGCCACCTGCCAGGCAAGGGGAACCTGAATGAAAGGTAGAGCCCATTGGCGGGAATAGAGGTCATCGTCGTCCGGCGCCACCATCATTGAGGCATAAACATAATTGGGTTCCGCCAGATCTATTCCCGGCTGCTGCCCCAAAGAGCGAACCCAGTCTATCGCAGCTTTTCTCTCACCGGCACCAGCACTCCCGGACATAGCCCGAACGCCTGTTGGACCACGTTGTATCAACCAGACATCGTCACCAAGATGCTTTCTTGAGCTTACGCCCAGGGCAGCCAGGGCCTGCACGCCGGCCTGCGGCGCCATACGAACCACCGCTTCGTCCATCACGAAAGCGGGCTCGGTGTATCGGGCATTGAATCCGCGGACGCTGGTAGGGTCTGCCAGCGACAAAACGTAGCGAAAAGGCCGACCGGCGCTGGTACTCAATTCGATGATGTAGGACCCGGGCTCGAAACCGTCGGGCAATGTGATATTGATAGGGTCAAGATTGGAGGTTGCCGATACGGGCTCGGTCGCCTCAATCAGGCCTCCGGCTTCGGATTTCAGGATGCGGACACGGCGGGTGGGTAACTCGGCATCAGTGGCAAGAAAGTCTGCAGGAGAACTGAATATCTGCAATGAGATACGAGTACCCGGAATCAGCTCTGCGGTGTACAGGTCGATGTGATCCCGATAGAACCGAAACCTACTCGCCGGCCCGATATAGTCTCCGCCAGCTGAACTGAGGTAACCGCCAACGGCGGCATTGGCGGGTAAACCCTGGGCATTTTCGGGCAGGTCATTATTGACTGACAGGCCAAGGCGGATTTCGTCAGCGGTATCAAGGTCTATACGTGTATTGGTCTCTATGGCGATAGAGCCCGAGAGGTCCGGCGGGGGTTCGCTGTTAGAATTTCCACCGCCACCGCCACAACCAGCCATCCAGATGCCGCAGCCAGCTAGAACCATTGCCGTTCGAAAAAAACCTGCCATACCGACCCCACTGTTTTGACGACTAACCCCTGGAGCTATACGTCAGTATGGTCTCCATCGATGCATTACTGCGAGCGGAACAGGCCATACGCGTGAATGCCTCATCTCGGACCAGGCCTTGTCAGGTACTGCTACCCAGCCCCATCATCGCCATCACCTGCGTTGTCAGATCATCCAGGCTCAGCCCACCGTCCGGGCGATACCAGGTAACTGTCCAGCTGAGGGCACCGGTCAGCATCCGTCTGATCACAAACGGGTCTGCCAGAAGCACTTTTTTACGGCTGAGCGCGCCGAGCACATCAAGCCAAATGGCCTCGTAAATATCCCGAAGCTCAAGTACCTCTGCCTGAGAGGGCTCAGACAGGCTGCGCCATTCAAAAACCAGCACGGCCATAGCCTCGCCGGTCTGGCCGTTGATGGATTCAAGCTCCGCCCTCACCAGCGCCCGCAGCTTGTCACGGTCGGTGCCTGCTTCGTCCACTGCCGCCTGCATCAGCGCGGTATTAAGGCGAATGGTTTCCACCATTACCGCTTTCAGAATCTCTTCCTTGGTGCGGAAATGGTGAAACAGGCTGCCAGACTGGATGCCGACAGCTGCCGCCAGATCCCTCACCGTCGTGCGTTCATAGCCTTTGTCACGGAACAGGCCGGCCGCTTCGTGCAAAAGCCGCCCGCGGGCACTGGACGGGTCGGATACAAGATTGTCTGCGACCAGGGATTTGAGAATGGCGTCTTGATTCAAAAGGAATTCCATACAGCAGCTAAGAAACTCCTATTCTATCTTCATTCGGCCTGTTTACAAACCAAGCGCTTGCTTGGTATTGTCAGTTTCACGTTCTACTATCTTAGCCAGAAAGTAAGCGGACTGGTCTTTTCAGAACCGTCCGGAGCCAGGGATGGCGGAGGCCGAGCGTACAGGGACGTATTTACAGCGTGTTCTGGAAAGACCAGTCCGCTTACTGACTCCGCCAGTCGATAGAAGGTGACCCAATGACCGACATTGCCCCCCGTAGCATCCGCATCGGCTGCTCCGCCGCCTTCTGGGGCGATACCGAAACCGCCGCAGAGCAGCTGGTTAAAAGCGGGAATATTGACTACCTGGTGGCCGACTACCTGGCGGAAATCACCATGTCGATCATGGCCGGGCAGAAGATGAAGGACCCCACCCAGGGCTATGCCCGGGATTTCGTTGAGACCGTGATGGCGCCGCTTCTGGGCGACATCAAAGCCAAAGGTATACGGGTGCTGGCGAATGCCGGCGGCGTGAACCCCGTTGCCTGCCGCCAAGCTCTGCAGACGCTGTGCAAAAACGCAGGCGTAGATCTGAAAATTGCGCTGGTGCTGGGGGATGACCTGCTGCCCCAGAAAAAGCAAATGGCGGAAGCCGGCACCACCGAAATGACCACTGGCCAAGCCATGCCACCCATGATGGTCAGTCTCAACGCCTACCTGGGCGCGCCGGGGCTGGTCACTGCACTGGAACAGGGGGCAGACATCGTGATCACCGGCCGCGTCGCCGACAGCGCCCTGGTGCTTGCGCCTCTGGTGCATGAATTTGGCTGGAGCTGGACGGACTACGACAGACTCGCCCAGGGCAGCCTGGCAGGCCACCTGCTGGAATGCGGCGCCCAGTCCACCGGCGGAAACTTTACGGATTGGGAAGATGTGGCCGACGGCTTTGACAACATGGGCTTCCCGATTGCGGAAGTCAGTGAGACCGGCGACTTCGTGGTCACCAAACCCCCGGGCACCGGGGGCAAGGTGTCTCGCGGCACGATTGCCGAACAGCTGGTTTATGAAATCGGCGACCCGCGAGCCTATTTGCTGCCTGATGTCGTGTGTGATTTCACTGAGGTAAAGCTGGACGAGACAGGTGAAGACCAGGTCGCTGTGACCGGCGCCAAAGGGCTTCCGCCCACCGATAGCTACAAGGTCTCCGGCACCTGGCCGGACGGCTTCAAATGTACGGTGACTTTTCTGCTGGCGGGACTGGACGCGAAAGCGAAAGCCCAGACGGTTGCTGATGCCATCCTCGCAAAGACCACGCGAATGTTCGCCGAAAAAGGCTACGCCGACTACACCGACACCCACGTCGAGCTTCTGGGCACCGAAGCGACCTACGGTCCCCACGGCCACGCTGATTGCTGCCGGGAAGTGGTGGTCAAGATCAGCGTGGCCCACCCTAAAAAAGAGGCCCTGGTGCTGTTTTCACGGGAAATTGCCCAGGCCGCTACCGGCATGGCGCCCGGCATCACCGGCATTGTCGGCGGCCGACCGACTGTCTGGCCCAAGATTCGCCTGTATTCCTGTCTGGTGCCCAAATCCGACGTATCGGTATCGGTGGATCTGAACCAGAACACAACGTCGGTCGAGGTCGACACCAGTGGCGGTTTTAGCGCTGAACAGATCAGGCCTCAAAGCCACAGCGAGATAACCGAAGACACAGACGTATCGGTGCCGCTGATCAAACTGGCCTGGGCACGCAGCGGCGACAAGGGCGACCACAGCAACATAGGCGTAATTGCCCGCCGGGCTGCTTACGCCCCCTATATCGAAGCCGCACTGACCGAACACGCCGTAGCCGACTGGATGCGCCACACCCTGGACCCGGAAAAGGGCAAGGTAACCCGCTGGGCCCTGCCGGGCTTCCACGCGTTCAATTTCCTGCTGGAGCACAGCCTGGGCGGCGGCGGCGTGGCAAGCCTGCGTATTGACCCCCAGGGCAAGGCATTCGCCCAGCAGTTACTGGAATTTCCCGTGCCGGTTCCATCGGCACTGGCCTCTTTGTAAGGAAGACCAAAGGCATGAGTTATCAATCTGTATTCAAAGCCGACCTCTTTCAGGGGCAGACCTTCATCGTCACCGGCGGCGGCTCCGGCATTGGCCGCTGCACCGCCCACGAGCTTGCCGCCCTCGGCGCAAAGGTCGCCCTGGTTGGGCGCAAGTCTGAAAAAGTTGAAACGGTGAAAGCCGAGATTCTCGAAGACGGCGGCATTGCCTCTGCCCATGTTTGCGATATTCGTGAAGAAGAACCGGTAAAGGCCACTGTGAAAGCCATTATCGCCGAACACGGCGGGCTGAACGGACTGGTCAATAACGCTGGTGGCCAATTCCCCTCCCCGCTTGCTGGCATCAACCAGAAAGGCTGGGAAACCGTGGTTCGCACCAACCTGACCGGCGGTTTCCTGATGGCCCGGGAAGCCTACAACCAGGCTCTGTCCAAAACCGGCGGCAGCATTGTAAACATCGTTGCAGACATGTGGGGCGGCATGCCGGGCATGGGCCATTCCGGTGCAGCAAGGGCGGGCATGGTGAACTTTACCCAGACCGCCGCCGTGGAGTGGGCCGCCGCCGGCGTTCGAGTGAACGCAGTGGCGCCCGGCTGGATTGCCTCCAGCGGCATGGACAACTACCCGGAACACATGAGGCAGTGGATACGCAGCCTGGGCGACAACGTGCCCCTGAAGCGCATGGGCACCGAATCCGAAATCAGCGCGGCTATCTGTTTTCTGCTCAGCCCAGGCGCAGCTTTTATCAACGGTGACTGCCTGCGCATCGACGGCGGTGCCTCCCAGGGCGGCCGGGTCTGGCCCTTCCCGAAAGCGAGGAACAACGAACCGTTCAATGGCTTCCATCGCGCCGTAACACCAAAAGTGTTGAGCGAGGACTGAGAGAGCATTATGCAGGTACTCGAACCGACCACCACAGCTGCATCCGAAGACTTTGAGGCCAATGCCCAGGCCATGCAGGCGCACATTGATACCTTCCGGGAGGCCGAACAGAAAGTACTGGCCCTGGCCGAAGCCGCCCGGGAAAAATTTACCAGCCGCGGCAAACTGCTCCCCCGGGACCGCATCAACCGCCTGCTGGACCGGGGCACGCCGTTTCTGGAGCTGTGCTCCATGGCCGGCTACAAAATGCACGACGACAAGGACGGCAGCCAGGCCGGCGGCGGCATTATCGCGGGCATCGGAACCGTCAGCGGCGTTCGCTGCCTGGTCGTGGCCAGCAACAGCGCGATCAAGGGCGGCACCATCACCCCCGCAGGCCTGGACAAAACATTGCGACTGCAGCAGATCGCCATGGAAAACAAGCTGCCGGTGGTGTCCCTGTCGGAAAGCGGTGGCGCCAACCTGAACTACGCCACCGACATCTTCGTGCTGGGCGCCCGGGGTTTTGCCAACCAGGCCCGAATGTCGGCGGCCGGAATCCCCCAGATCACGGTGGTTCACGGCAACGCCACCGCAGGCGGCGCCTATCAGCCTGGCCTGTCCGACTACGTTGTGGTGATTCGCGAGAAAGCCAAAATGTTCCTGGCCGGCCCGCCCCTGCTGAAAGCCGCCACCGGCGAAGTGGCCACCGATGAAGAACTGGGCGGCGCACAGATGCACGCCGAAGTCGCCGGCACCGCCGAATACCTGGCCGAGGACGACGCCGACGGCATCCGCCACGCTCGCAACATTCTGGAATCCCTACCCTGGAACGAGCAGCTGCCACCCCTGCGTGAATTAGAGTGGGAAGAACCGCTGTATCCGGAAGAGGAGCTATTGGGCCTGATTCCAGCAGACGCCAAAAAGCCCTACGACGTCCGGGACATACTCGCTCGCCTGGCAGACGGCTCGAAGTTCATGGATTTCAAGAACGAATACGACGACCAGACCGTGTGCGGCACTATCCGGATTGAGGGTCATTCCGTCGGCATCATCGGCAACAACGGCCCAATCACCCCGGCCGGCGCTACCAAGGCCGCGCAATTTATCCAGCTCTGCGACCAGGCAGGCACGCCCTTGCTGTTTCTGCATAACACCACGGGCTTCATGGTAGGGACTCATTCCGAGCAGAACGGAATCATAAAACACGGGTCCAAAATGATTCAGGCGGTGGCCAACTGCCGGGTACCAAAGGTCGCAATTGTGATCGGCGGTTCCTATGGTGCAGGTAACTACGCGATGTGCGGCCGCGGGCTGGACCCAAGATTCATCTTCGCCTGGCCCAACAGCCGCACAGCGGTCATGGGCCCGGCTCAGGCTGGCAAGGTGATGCGAATTGTGGCTGAAGACAAACAGCGCCGCAGTGGCATTGAGCCGGATACCAAGACGCTGGATTTTCTGGAACAGGCGACGGCCAAAAAGCTGGAAGATGGTTCAACGGCGTTGTTTGGCACTGCCCGGTTGTGGGACGACGGGTTGATTGACCCCCGGGATACGCGTCGGGTTCTGGCTTTGGTGCTTTCGGTTTGCCGGGAGGCTGAAGTCCGGCAGTTGCGGCCTAATTCTTTTGGTGTGGCCCGCCTGTAGGCCTGCTCAGCTTGGGGGGAGAACCGTTTGGGAGGGGCTGTCCAAAAAACGCTCCTTACGGCACATCCATGTGGCGCTTGGGCTCCGCCATCCATGGCTCCGCACATTTTTGGACAGCCCCTCCCAAACGGTTCTATCAGCCCAGGGGAAAGCGCCTTTACTGAACACGCTTTTCCAAAGGCCACAAAATTGATCGGGTAACGAGTAAATGTTCAGACATATGCGGGTGTGTGGGCCCGGTTCCAGAAAATGTCGGAGGCCATGGATGGCCGAAGAGAAGCGCACACGGACGTGCTTGTAGCGGTTTTCTGGAACCGGGCCCACACACCCGCCACCCAAGCTAGAAAAGTGCCCCCAGACAACCAGGCACGGACTCTCTACCATCAGGAGAACAAGAATGAAGTTCACACAAGAACACGAAGCCCTGAGAAAAACCGTCCGCGATTTCGTGGAGAAGGAAATAAACCCCCACTGCGACGAATGGGAAGAAGCCGGAGAATTTCCGATTCACGAGGTTTTCAAGAAACTGGGCAACCTCGGCATTCTTGGTATCCAGAAACCCGAAGAATATGGCGGCATGGGGCTGGATTACAGTTACAACCTGGTCGCAGCGGAAGAGCTGGGCACCGCTCACTGTGGCGGTGTGCCACTGGCGGTTGGGGTTCAGACAGATATGTGCACACCAGCCATTGCCCGGTTCGGTTCGGATGAGTTGAAACGTACTTTCCTCGCGCCGGCCATCAGCGGTGACATGGTGGGCTGCATCGGCGTCAGTGAAGTAGGCGCCGGTTCCGATGTGGCGGGCATGACCACCAGTGCCAGGAAAGATGGCGATGACTACATCATCAACGGCTCCAAGATGTGGATCACCAACAGCCCCAAGGCCGACTTTATCTGCCTGCTGGCGAACACCTCCGACGATAAACCCCACAAGAATAAATCCCTGATTGTGGTGCCCATGAACTCACCGGGCATTTCCTTCAGCCCGCACCTGAACAAACTGGGCATGCGCTCTTCTGAAACCGCGCAGATTTTCTTCGACGACGTGCGGGTACCCCAGCGCTACCGGATTGGCGCCGAAGGCACCGGCTTCATGATGCAGATGGTGCAATTTCAGGAAGAACGACTCTGGGGCGCAGCCAATGTGATCAAGGCGCTGGAAGGCTGCATTGAGAAGACAATCGATTACTGCCGCGAGCGCAAGACCTTTGGGCAGCCGCTGATCAACAACCAGGCGATCCACTTCCGTATGGCCGAACTGCAGAGTGAAGTGGAAGCACTGCGCGCCCTGACCTATCAGGCCTGTGAGCTGCACGTGGAAGGCAAGGATGTCACCCGGCTGGCGTCCATGGCCAAGCTGAAGGCTGGGCGGCTGGGGCGCGAAGTGACGGACAGCTGCCTGCAGTACTGGGGCGGCATGGGTTACATGTGGGACAACCCGCTGTCCCGGGCTTACAGGGATGTGCGGCTGGTGTCTATCGGCGGCGGTGCAGATGAAATTATGCTGGGCATTATCTGCAAGACCATGGGCATTTTGCCAGGCAAACAGAAAGACTGACCCTGGGTGCCAGGCCATTATCGTGGAGTCATTTATGGAAAACCTACCCCAGTGTGAAACGCTTCTGTTAGAAAAACAGGGCCCGACCCTGTTCCTGACCATCAACCGCCCCGACGCCCGCAATGCCATGAGTCTTGAGATGGTTGCGGAACTTTCGGCGGTGTTTTCGCAGATCGAAACGGACACCAGCATTCGCGCGGTGGTGATCCGTGGTTCCGATGGCCATTTCTGTGCCGGCGGTGATATCCGGGACATGGCAGCGGCGCATTCCCAGAAGACTGCTGAGGGGGAGACAGATCCATTCTACCGACTGAACCGGGCTTTCGGGCAGATGATCCAGCAGGTGAATGAAAGCTCGAAAGTGGTGGTCGCGGTTATTGAGGGCGCGGTCATGGGTGGCGGGTTTGGACTTGCCTGTGTATCGGACATAGCCATTGCCGGCCCAACCGCCAAGTTTGGCATGCCTGAGACAACCCTGGGCGTCATTCCTGCCCAGATTGCCCCGTTCGTGGTTCAACGAATCGGCCTGACACAAGCCCGGCGGCTGGCGTTGCTGGGGTTAAGGATCGATTCAAGGGAAGCATGTGATCTTGGCATTATTCACCAGGTAGCCAGTTCTGACGAAGAGTTGGAAAGAATGCTGGGAAGGATTTTGACCCGCATCCGCCACTGCGCGCCGAACGCCACGGCTGAGACAAAAGCGCTGTTGCTCAGGGTGGGCAATGAGAATCTGGGCGAGCTGCTGGACAGCGCGGCCGAGAAATTCGCGCGGGCGATACGCGGCGGCGAAGGCTCAGAGGGCACAATGGCCTTCATGCAAAAGCGGCCACCAAGCTGGGCAGAAACAGATGTAGAAAAAGGCAAAAAGCCAGGCGAGTAGAAAATTCGCTTGCGGTCGGGCACCAAAACAAGAGAACAACACAATGCTAAGAAAACTCCTGATAGCCAACCGCGGTGAAATAGCCGTCCGGATCATCCGCACCGCCAAAGCCCTGGGTTACCGCACTGTTGCCGTCTTCTCAGAGGCAGACGCCAAAGCCCTGCACGTAGAACTGGCTGACGAAGCCGTGTGCATTGGCCCGGCGCAGGTAAACGCCTCCTATCTGAATGCTGATGCCATACTCGATGCCGCTCGCAAAACCGGGGCCGACTGCATTCACCCCGGCTACGGCTTCCTGTCAGAAAATTCCGGCTTCGCCCGCGCCTGCAAAGACGCGGGATTGGTATTTATCGGGCCACCGGAGCCGGCTATTGAACTGATGGGCAGCAAACGGCGCTCGAAGATTGCCATGCAGGAAGCTGGTGTGCCTGTCGTACCCGGCTTCGAGGGGGATAATGCCAGCGACGCCGAGCTCGTTCAAGCCGCGGCCAATATAGGCTACCCCCTGATGATCAAAGCCTCCGCCGGTGGCGGTGGTCGCGGCATGCGCCTGGTCGAACAGGAATCCGAACTGGCCGACAGCCTCAAGCGCGCCAGATCCGAATCAAAACAGGCCTTCGGCGACGACGAGCTGATTCTGGAAAAAGCCGTCATCGAACCCCGCCACATCGAAATCCAGGTCTTCGCCGATCAACACGGCAACGCCGTCTATCTGGGCGAACGGGACTGCTCCATCCAGCGCCGGCACCAGAAAGTCGTAGAAGAAGCGCCCTCACCTTTCATGACCGACGCACTTCGAGCAGCCATGGGTAACGCTGCGGTCAAAGCCGCGCTAGCCTGCAATTACGAAGGCGCCGGTACCGTGGAATTCCTGGTCGACAAGGATCGCAACTTCTACTTCCTGGAAATGAACACCCGGCTGCAGGTTGAACACCCAGTCACGGAGCTGGTCACCGGCCAGGATCTGGTAGCCTGGCAACTGGCAGTAGCTGAAGGCAAGCCGCTGCCTCTGGGCCAGAGTGAAATTACCCTGACCGGTCACGCTATCGAAGTTCGGCTTTATGCGGAAGACCCGGCCAACGGCTTCACACCACAGACCGGCCCCCTGCACCAATTCCGCCCTGCCATGGACGAGGGCATCCGATTCGACAGCGGCGTGCGCACCGGTGATCAGGTCAGCCCCCACTACGACCCCATGCTGGCCAAAGTCATTGCCTGGGGCCAGAACCGGGACGAAGCCCGCCGCCGCCTGATCCGCGCGCTGGAAGACACCACCGTGTTCGGCATCACCACCAACCAGCAGTTTCTGGCCAGAATTATCGCCAACGACACCTTTGGCCGGGGCGAAGCAACCACGGCATTCCTTCAGACGAGTTTCCAGAATGATTGCTCCATGTCACCCGCAAAGATCGGTATTCGGGAACTGGCATTAGCAGCAACCCTATTCAATCAGGGCGAGGTACATTCAGCGAACCGGCAGAGTGCCTGGAGCAACGCACCCGCTACCGTGACGCCAATGAAGCTGGATGCAGGCGAACAGACTCTGGATGTTCTGGTGCGCGCCAACGGCAATCACATCACCGTCACCGCCGGCGGAGATCAGTATGAACTCACGCTGGTGCGGGCCGAGAAAGGCCAGGCATGCATTATCGACAATGGTGTCCGTCAGGTTTGCCAATATCACCGCCGGGGGGATCATCTATATTTGCAGGCATTCGGCCAGACCCTGGCCCTGCGTGACCTGACCCATCAGCCCGCCGGCGGACAAACCGCCAGTGGCAGCGGCCGGATCAAGGCCACCATGGACGGCGCACTGATCGACGTTCTGGTACAGCAGGGGCAAACCGTCAAACAGGGCGACACGCTGGTGATTCTGGAAGCCATGAAAATGGAGCATCCGGTTAAAGCAGACCGGGATGGCACTGTGACCAGCCTTCTCGCCAAAAAAGGCGATCAGGTGAAACGCAGCCAGTTGCTGGCAGAGGTCACGGCCGACGAAAACCATGACAACCCCCAAAATGAAAACGCCGGATAACGAGCAACCGCATGAGCCAGGATACCGTTACAGCAAGGGACATTGTTCGCAGTATTCCCGGAATCGCCAGGCGAGTTCCCAGTGTTGCCAAAGGCCTTTATTACTACGGAGCCAAGGGACCGCAAAAGCCGCTGACCCTGGGCAGATTGATCGAACGCAACGCCGCCAGGCACGGCCATCGCACCGCCATTCTCTATGAAGACCGCAGCCTGACCTGGCGAGAGTTCGATCATTGGGCCAACCAGATTGCCAACTACCTGATGTCTGAGGGGCTGACCAAGGGCGATGCCATTGCGGTGTTTCTGGAAAACCGCCCCGAACTGCTGGCAGTGGTGGCCGGTGCGGCCAAGCTTGGCGTTGCCTGCGCCATGCTTAACACCTCCCAGAAAGGTAAGGTGCTCAACCACAGCATCAACCTGATCGAGCCCAAAATGGTGATTGTGGGAGAAGAGCTGATCAGCAGCTTTGATGATATCAAGAGCTCCCTCAAGCTGGACCACCCGCAACCATTCCAGATCCTGGCAGACACCAATACCCTGAACGCCTTTGGCGAGGCCCCCGAGGGCTACACCAACATGGCCGCGAAGGTCAGCAGCCATCGCAGCGACCCACCGCAGGTGGTCAACCCGCCGACCATGGGCGACACCGCAGTCTACCTGTTTACCTCCGGCACCACCGGCCTGCCCAAGGCGGCGCCTGGGTCCCACCGGAAATTTGTCAAAGCCTACGGCGGCTTTGGCCTGATGTCCCTGGCGATGAAGCCTGAAGACGTTCTTTACTGCACCCTACCCCTCTACCACGGCACTGCGTTGCTGGTTTGCTGGGGCTCGGTGCTGGCCGGTGGTTCCGCCCTGGTCATGCGACGCAAATTCTCCGCCACCGAATTCTGGAGCGACGTGCGCTACTACCAGGCCACCACTTTCGGTTACGTAGGCGAGCTATGCCGCTATCTTCTGAACCAGCCGCGATCTGAAAGAGACCTTCAGCACAACCTCACCAAAATGATCGGCAACGGACTGAGGCCCTCGATCTGGAACGAGTTCAAAGACCGGTTCGGCATAGAGACGGTGGCAGAGCTTTATGCCTCCAGCGAAGGCAATATTGGTTTCAGCAACTTCTTCAACATGAACAACACCGTCGGATTCTCAACCGCGCCCTACAAACTGGTGGCCTTCCACGACGGCACCCGGGATCCGGTACGGGATGGAAAAGGTTTCATGCAGGAAGTCCCCAAAGGCGAGCCCGGCCTGCTGATCAGCGAAATCACCAAGGTCTGGTCCTTCGAAGGCTACACCCAGAAAGAAGCCACGGAAAAATCCATCCTGCGGGACGCCTTCAAGAAAGGCGATGAGTGGTTCAACACCGGTGATGTTCTGAAAAACATCGGCTGCGGCCACCTGCAGTTTGTGGACCGCATGGGGGATACCTTTCGCTGGAAAGGCGAGAACGTGTCAACCAACGAAGTGGAAAACATCATCGACGGCTCCGGCCTGGTGGAAGAAGCCATCGTTTACGGCGTGGAAATCCCCGGCACTAACGGCAAAGCCGGTATGGTCACTCTGGTTCCCCAGACGGATATCAACCAGTTCGAGCCGGACAGGCTGCTGAGTTACCTGGCTGAAAACTTGCCGGCCTATGCTGTTCCTGTGTTTGTCCGCGTGACCGATGCCATCGAGAAAACGGGGACGTTTAAGTACCGGAAGGTGGATATTCAGAAGCTGGGGTATTCGCTGGAGAGGGATGGTGACGAGGTCTTCGCGCTATTGCCTCGGGAAAAGACTTACACCCGGCTGACGCCGAAATTAAAGCAGCAGATTGATTCTGGTTCGGTTCAGTTCTGAGGCTTCAGTCGAGCTTGTTAGCTTCGACCCTAGCCTACAAATTTGGTGCTAAGCACCGGTAAGACTACCTTCCCAAAAAACGCTACAAGCCCATCCATGGGCGCTTGGGCTCCGCCATCCCTGGCTCCGCACATTTTTGGGAAGGTAGTCTCACCGGTACTCGCGTAACCTTCAAGATATCGCCAAGATGGACATGAAACTTAGGTCGGATAACGCTAATCCGACCCACAATTTTACGGTTCGAGAGATATCCGAAAAGTCTGAAGGCCGTGGCTGAGGGCCCCTCCACAAAATGTGCGGAGCCAGGGATGGCGGAGCCCAAGCGCACATGGATGTGCTCGTAGCGGTTTTGTGGAGGGGCCCTCAGCCACGGCCACGCACCAAACTAGGAAGGCTAGGGCCAGACTCAACAGGCCACCTCAAAACCAGACCTCAGGAACCAACCTTGAGAACAATCTTCCCAGTAGCCGTGCGCCCAGTCAGCGCACCAAGCGCCTTGGCGTAATCCTCGAATTCGAAGACCTGGCTGATTCTCGGGTCGATCTTGCCTTCGGCGAACATCTGCAGCAGTTCCATCATGTTTTTGGCGCTGTTCTCCGGCTCGCGCTGGGTGAAGCTACCCCAGAAAACACCGACCACCGAGCAGCCTTTCAGCAGCGTCAGGTTGGCCGGAATCTGGGGAATGTCGCCCGCGGCGAAGCCGATGATCAGGTGGCGGCCGTTCCAGGCCATGGCGCGCAAAGCCTGTTCGGTGAAGTCACCGCCGACCGGGTCGTAAATCACGTCCACGCCTTTGCTGTTGGTCAGCTTTTTCACCGCTTCTTTCAGCGGCTCTTCGGTGTAGTTGATCAGCTCGTCAGCGCCGGCTTCTTTGGCAACCGCCAGTTTTTCAGCCGTGCTGGCCGCGGCAATCACTTTCGCCCCCATGGCTTTACCAAGCTCGATAGTCGCAAGCCCCACACCACCGCTGGCGCCCAGTACCAGCAGGGTTTCGCCCGGCTGGATGTTGGCCCGCTGCTTGAGCGCGTAATAGGAAGTGCCATAAACCATGGAAAAAGCAGCTGCTTTCTCGTCAGACATGGATTCAGGAATCGGCAGTATGTTCTGTTCGGGAACGATCACTTCCTCTGCAAATGCACCATATCCGGTCAGGCCCGCTACCCGGTCACCGGGTTTGAAACGGGTCACTTTCTCGCCGACTTCAATTACCTCACCTGACATTTCACCACCCGGCGAGAACGGCATGGTGGGTTTAAGCTGGTATTTGCCTTCGATGATCAGGGTGTCCGGAAAGTTAAGGCCCGCAGCCTTCACCCGCACTTTCACCCCCCGACCCTTCACTTCAGGGCTGGCGATGTCTTCGATGACGAGTTTTTCGGCAGGGCCGTATTCCTTGCAGAGAATCGCTCTCATGGTGTTGCTCCGTTTGTCAGCATCGGTTCGGCAAGATCGTCTAAGGATAGTTGCTAATAAACCTGACGCTAAACAGAGTCACGCCATGAATCAAATGAACAAATCTTATGTTCGCGGATCAGGCCTGCTTATAGCGCCAGGCCCCGCCTGATCACAGCATGGTGGCAGCGTAGATCAACGCACCGACGATCGCGACGCCTGCGACAACCAGGCCAATCCCAATGCCGCTCGTTCCCGAAGACGCCGCCTTGCGGGAGGACGCAAGTTCGCTGTGGTTCACGACCCGGCCCTGCTCGCTGGAGTCCCGGATGAGCTGAATCATTTCTTCGCACAGTGGGCGGGTAAAGTTCAGGGGCTGGAAGGATTTCATGCCGTGGCGGTCCAGAAAGTTCTGAACGTCAGACGACAGGGGCACGTATTTCATCGACCAGTTAGAAAACGTCCTCGCGGACAGGGGCTCTTCCACCAGGGTCGTCACCGTACGATGACGGTCGTCCGCTGCAATACGTTCATAGAGTTCCTTGACGGCTTCTTCCTCACCTTCCAGGTACTGGAAGAAACAGCCGTCTCCGTAATACAGCCCACCGACAATCTGGGTCTTGGCGTTGTTTTTGCGGGACGTCATCAGAATTCTCGCCACGTTCGGCTCGACACCCTGTTCAACGGGCTTTTCATTGAAGGTGGCTTCACTGGCATAAGCCAGGCGTATTAAAGACATCAAGCATACTCCTCTTGTCAGCTACATCGCCGACACAGTTGTGCACCGGCAGCTTTATGATGAGTCTAAAATACGCCTGATACTGCCAAGACGGATCACAGCTCAATCGAGAGAGTAGTGTCCGCCTGTCTGGTTTTTGCAGGCGAGACCGAGGCCAGCCGGGTGTCAAAATTTTCGACAGCCCCCAGGTGTCAGCTGCCTTGGCCTCAAGGGCACCAGCCGGTAGAATGCGGCGTTTCCCATGGCCCGATTCCCGGGCGCGACTCATCCGGCATCAGCGAGGCAGACACCCGTCATGCTCGAACGACTTTTCAGGCTCCAGGACCACGGAACCACCGTCCGCAAAGAAATACTGGCAGGCTTCACCACCTTCCTGACCATGGCCTACATCATCGTGGTAAACCCCGCGATTCTGTCAAACACCGGCATGGATTTCGGCGCGGTGTTTGTCGCGACTTGCCTGGCCGCCACCATCGGCACCCTGATCATGGGGCTGTGGGCCAATTATCCGATCGCCATGGCGCCAGGTATGGGCCTGAATGCGTTTTTCTCGTTCACCGTTGTTGGCAGCATGGGCTATAGCTGGCAGGTCGCCCTGGGCGCAGTTTTCATCTCAGGTTTCATTTTCTTCCTCCTGAGCATTTTCAAGATCCGTGAATGGATCATCAACAGTATTCCCATGTCCCTGCGATTCGGCATTTCCGCCGGCATCGGTTTTTTCCTGGCCCTGATCGCCCTTAAAAATGCAGGCGTTGTGGTAGATAACCCCGCCACACTGGTGGGCCTGGGTGAAATCAAGGTAGCCGAAAGCCTGCTGTTCTTCGGCGGCTTTGTGGTTATCTGCGCGCTGTCTTTCCGCCAGATCACCGGGGCGGTGATGATCGGCATTCTGGCGGTGACCGGCATCGCGATGATGCTTGGCATGGTGGAATACAACGGGTTTGTCTCTGCGCCGCCGAGTCTGGCGCCGACGTTCATGCAGCTGGATCTTGCGGGCGCCTTCAATGTTGGCATGATCAGCGTGATTTTTGCCTTTCTGTTCGTCGACCTGTTCGACACCTCGGGTACCCTGATCGGTGCCGCTCAACGTGGTGGACTCCTGGACAAGGACGGCAAACTACCCCGCCTGGGCCGTGCGCTGATGTCCGATTCCGTCGCCACCATGTCAGGGGCCGCACTGGGCACATCCACCACTACCAGCTACATCGAATCCACTGCCGGTATATCCGCCGGAGGCCGCACCGGCCTGACAGCCGTCGTGGTCGCTGGCCTGTTCCTGGCCTGCCTGCTGCTATCGCCCATCGCCAAAATCATTCCATCCTATGCCACTGCCCCCGCCCTGCTCTATGTCGCGGTGCTGATGGCCAGTGGTCTGAAACTGGTGAACTGGGACGATGTCACAGATGCCGCGCCAGCCGTTGTTACGGCCCTGATGATGCCCCTCACTTTCTCCATCGCCAACGGTATTGCCCTGGGCTTTATCACCTACGTCGCCCTGAAAGCCCTCAGCGGCCGCTGGTCAGACCTGAACGCCAGCGTTGTAACCATTGCCGTGGTCTTCGTTCTGAAATTCATTTTCCTGGACGCGGCATAAACCGCGATCTGCCGGAGCTCCTATGGACTACTTTGCCAATAGCATCAAAAAAGCCATCCGCACGGTGCCGGACTGGCCCAAGCCCGGTGTGGCCTTTCGCGACATCACTACCGTGCTTCAGGACCGGACCGCGTTTCGCAAACTGATTGATGCCTTTGTACATCGCTATCACGGCCAGAGTATTGATGCGGTCGCCGCCGTGGACGCACGGGGGTTTATCATTGGTTCAGCGCTGGCCTACGAATTGAACGCATCTCTGGTGCTGGTGCGCAAGAAGGGCAAACTGCCCTTCGATACGCTGGTAGAGGATTACGAGCTGGAGTACGGCACGGCCTCCGTCGAGCTGCACAAGGACGCCTTTCGTCCGGGCGACAAGGTAGTCTTGGTAGACGATCTGATTGCCACCGGTGGCACCATGCTGGCAGCCACCAGGTTGATCCGTCGCATTGGCGCGGAAATCGTCGAGGTCGCAGCGATGATTGACCTGCCCGACCTGGGTGGCTCAAAGAGGCTGAAGGATGAAGGGTTAGAGGTCTATACTGTCTGCTCATTTGAGGATGAATCCTGATGGACTATCAGCACCACTGGAAAGATGGCACACCCGTAAACCTGCCGCTGGGCAAAATTGTCTGTGTCGGGCGCAATTACGCCGAGCACGCGCGGGAACTGAACAACCCGGTGCCCGACGAGCCGCTGCTGTTTATCAAGCCGGCCACGTCCGCCGTCCATCTTACTCGCCCGATCAGTCTCTCCCCGAGCAAGGGCGCGGTGCACTATGAAACCGAGCTTGCGGTGCTGATTGGCCGCCCGCTGACCAATGCATCCGCCAGCGATGTGGAAGGCGCCATTCTGGGCTATGGCCTGGCGCTGGACCTGACCTTCCGGGATCTGCAGTCGGAGCTGAAAGCAAAGGGCCACCCCTGGGAGCGGGCCAAGTGCTTTGATGGCGCCTGCCCGCTATCGCCTTTCGTGCCCGTAGAGCAGCTTCCCCGCGACCACCTGGCCTTTACCCTGGATATCAACCAGCAACGCCGCCAGACCGGCAATACCCGCGACATGCTCAACCCGATCCTTCCCCTGATCGCCCACATGAGTACTCACTTCACATTGCTTCCAGGGGATGTCATCCTCACCGGCACTCCCAGCGGAGTCGGGCCGCTTGAACCCGGCCAGACGTTGTCTCTGGAACTGGAACGAGCCCTGTTTGTCGAGACTCATGTGGTGTCTTCCTCAGACGGCTGAAAGCCGCCCGACGTTTCTGGTCCAACCGTTCCTGAGAACGTATATCCAGCATGAGCAAAAAACCTGTTACCACCCGTAGTGGACGATTCTTCAAACTTGCTGGCATGACGGCCTCGGTGGCCGGGCAATATGCTGGCCAACGGGCGCGACGGCTATTCCGCAGCGAAGAAGACAACGAAGGTGCACGCTCCGAAAGCTATACCCGAATGGCGGACCGGATCGCCGACACTCTGGGCGAAATGAAAGGCGCCGTCATGAAAGTCGGCCAGATTGCTTCCCAGACCCAGGATTTTCTGCCCAAAGAATTTTCCGATGCCCTGCAGCGGCTGCAGAAAGAAGCACCGCCCATGCCGTTCGAGGTGATTGTCGGCCAGATCGAGAACGAGCTGGGCAAGCCTGTATCAGAACTCTTTGACTACCTGCAGGAACAGCCCTACGCCGCTGCCAGCATTGGCCAGGTCCACCGGGCCAGGCTGAAAGACGGCACCGACGTGATCATCAAGGTGCAATACCCAGGCGTTGACGAATCCTGCGACAGCGATCTGAAGCAGCTTCGTATGGCGCTGAAACTCGGCGGCTTGCTGAAACTGCCGAAAGAACACGTGGATCAGTTGTTCGGCGAAATCCGGGTGCGACTGAAAGAAGAGCTGGATTATGAAAACGAGGCCCGCAACCTCGCGCTTTTCCAGGACTTCCACAAGAACGACAAATGGATCGTGATTCCCCAGGTGTTCAGCAGCCATTCGTCTCGACGGGTGCTGACCATGGAGCTGGTAGAAGGCGACCATATCAGCAAGGTCACACCGGAAAAGTACAGCCAGGACTCCATCAACCTGATCGGCCACCGCATCTTCACCATGATGGCGGACCAGCTGTTCCGCTACCAGTGCATCCATGGCGACCCACACGCGGGCAACTTTGCCTACCGGCCCGACGGCACCATTATTCTTTACGATTTCGGCTGCGTGAAAAAACTGAAGCCGGAGATTATTGAAGCTTACCGCAAGGCGCTGGTGTCAGCGCTGGAAGAAGATTACGCCGCCCTTGACCGCCACCTGATTGATCTTGGCGCCCGTGTCGAATCCCAGCCCGCGGTGGACGAGGCCTATTACGCCATGTGGCGGGATATTCTGATCAAGCCCTTCGAAGGCGACACGCCCTACAACTTCGCCGAATCAGAATTGCACAAGGACGTAGCGGCAAAAACCACAACCGTGTTCAAGTACCTGGATTACTTCAAACCGCCGATTGAAAGTATTTTCATCGACCGGATGATCGCAGGACACTACTGGATGATGAAACGGCTTGGGGTTCAGGCAGCATTCCGGCAGGAACTTGAAGAATACCTGAGGAAAACGCCGGGCTGAGCTTGCGCCCGGCCCGACGCAAATTCCGGGGATTACTCAGCCTTGTGTTTAAGCAGATCCCGGATTTCCATCAGTAACTGCTCCTGCGCTGACGGGGCCGGTGGAGCAGCCGGTGTTTCCGCTTCTTTTTTCCGCATACTGTTCAGTGCCCGCACGGCCACGAAAACCGCAAACGCGACAATGACAAAATCAAATACCGACTGGATAAACACGCCATAACGGAGAGAGACCGCCTCTGCCCCCTCCTCCGCCGCGCGCAGGACGATCGCAAGATTGGAAAAATCCACACCCCCAATCAGTAACCCGATTGGGGGCATCATCACATCGGCCACAAACGACGAGACAATTTTGCCGAAGGCAACACCGATGATAATGCCCACCGCCATATCCATGACGTTACCCTTTACCGCAAACTCCCTGAATTCCTTGACAATACTCATGGCAATCGACTCCCTGAAGGTCAGACCCGTTGGCCCCACAAACAGCAAAGGGCACGCCCGCTCGGGCGTAATTGGAGTGTAGCCGAGTTTACAATCAGATGGCCCCTCCACGGGGCGTCTTTTCCATCCATTCTGCCAGCCCTTCGCCGGCACCTTTCCGGATAACCCTTGCGCGAACCAGGGAACCCGGCGCATCAGGATCAATCACGGTGATTGGCACCGTCATATCCACCTCGTGAGCCAGGCTGGCGGCCGGATAGACCTGGAGCGATGTGCCAACGATCAGCAGATGATCTGCGGTCCTGACCAGTTCTGCAGCCGCATCCAGCATGGGCACTTCCTCACCGAACCAGACCACATGGGGGCGCAGCTGGGAGCCGCGGTCGCAGGTATCGCCCGGGTTGATGTCAGCGTAACCAATGTCGTAAATCAGCTCTGGGTGGTCAAGGCTGCGGGCTTTGGTCAGTTCCCCGTGAAGGTGAAGGACGTTTGAGGAGCCGCCCCGCTCGTGCAGGTCGTCCACGTTCTGGGTAATCACGGTTACCCGGTAGTCTTTCTCAAGCTGTGCCAGAAGCTGGTGGCCGCGATTGGGCTGCGCGTGTTCAAGCTGCCTGCGGCGCTCGTTATAGAAGCGCAGAACCAGTTCCCGATTGCGCTCGAAGGCTTCGGGTGTGGCCACGTCATAAACGCTGTACTGCTCCCAAAGGCCGCCGTTGTCGCGAAAGGTGGAAAGGCCGCTCTCGGCGCTCATCCCGGCACCGGTGAGAACTACAATATGATCTTGCATGGTGAATCCTGTTTTTGCCTCAGAACCAGCGTGGTTCCGGCTTTTTACGCTTCTGAATGGTGATGCCGTATCGCTGAAGGATAGCAAGCAATGCCTCGGTGTCTTCCATATTCAGAAAACCGCCGACGGAAATTTCCTCATCGCGGAACTGCAGGAAAAGCTTGGAAGGGGTAAACGGGTGGCGGGCTTCGTTCCGCCACAGGCGGGTATACTGGCGGGGCATTTCCCATTCGGCTTCCTTGCGCTTCATGCCTTTTTCGAGACGGATGTTGTCCGGGCCCAGAACCAGTACTTCCTGTTTCTGGCACTGGCGGGAGCTTATATAAAAGCCGGCCGCCAGCGCTGCCAGCTCCAGCCCTGCAAACGGCAGGATTACCCAGGCACCGATCAGGGTGAAGCCAGTGACGATTACCGCAGACAGCGCAAGCAGCGCCATCCAGATACGGACATTGCCCTGCCAGCTCATGGACCGGTTTGGCGTCAGCAGATAGCGGGCGGCGTCATCATCAGACGGAAGCTGTTCAACCATGGCGGATATCCTGCTGCCCGCACCGCCGCTCCTTCCCGGGTATCGGAAAATCAGGTATCAGTCGAAGATCTTGCCGGGGTTCATCACGCCGTTCGGATCGAATACCTGCTTGATACCCTTCAGATACGCTATTTCGGCGGCACTGCGGGTGTACTCCAGATAGGGCTTCTTGGTCATACCGACGCCGTGCTCGGCAGACACACTGCCCTCGTAGCGCTGAACAATCTCGAAAACCCACTTGTTCACCTGCTGGCATTTCTCGAAGAAATCCTCTTTTGCCATGTCTTCCGGTTTGAGGATGTTCAGGTGCAGGTTGCCGTCCCCGATGTGGCCGAACCAGATGATTTCAAAATCCGGATAGTGCTCGTTCACAACGGCATCAATTTCTTCCAGGAAACCGGGCACCTTCGATACCACCACGGAGATATCATTTTTATACGGTGTTCGCGGCGCGATGGACTCGGAAATCCGCTCACGTAACTGCCACAGGTTCTGGGCCTGGGTTTCGCTCTGGCTGATCACGCCGTCCAGCACCCAGCCATTTTCCATGCACTGTTCGAACAGGGCCATGGCATCGTCCATTACCTGGTCGGACACCGCCTCGAATTCCAGCAGCGCGTAATAGGGTGCTTCGGTTTCAAACGGCGCCTGCACCTGCCCGTGGGCCAGCACATGGCCCATGGCCTGGTGGGAGAAGAATTCGTAAGCGGTCAGGTCGATCTTCTTCTGGAAGGTCTGCAGCACGTCCATGGTGTTGGTGAGATCGCCCAGGCCAAGCACCAGCACCGTCAGATTGTTCGGCTGGCGGGCAAGTTTCATGGTGGCTTCGGTGATAAAGCCCAGAGTGCCCTCAGCGCCAATGAACAGATGGCGCAGGTCGTAGCCGGTGTTATTTTTGGCCAGATCCTTGTTCAGATTCAGAATTTCGCCCTTGCCGGTGACCACCTTCAGCCCGGCAACCCAGTCCCGGCTCATGCCGTAACGGATGACCTTGATGCCACCCGCGTTCGTTGAAAGATTACCCCCCAGTTGACTGGAACCGGCCGAGGCGAAATCTACCGGGTAATACAGGTCGTTTTCTTCGGCAAAATTCTGAAGCTGCTCGGTAACCACGCCTGCCTGGCAGTGAACCATGCGGTCACTGGCACTGAAATCCAGAATCTGGTTCATGTTATCGAACGCCACAACCACTTCACCGTTGGCGGCTACCGCACCGGCACTCAGCCCGGTACGACCGCCAGACGGCACCAGTGCCACCTGATTGTCATTGGCGAACCTGACCAGCGCCTGCACCTGCTCCGTGGTTTTCGGCAGCACAATGGCCACCGGTTTGGGCGGGTAGATTTTGGTCCAGTCCTTGCCGTAGGTATCGAGGTCGGCTGGATCGGTCAGGACTTTGCCCGGAGCAGGGCCCTCTGCCATCAGGGATTTCAGAGCGGCGATAATCTGTTCAGAATTCATGGAATTGCAGTCTCACAAAAGGTTGATCGTGACGCGCTGTAAAATGCGTGAGCTATGGTATCATACCGCCCCTGTTCTGTGAGCCTGCCCGCTGTCTGCGCCGCTCACAGGTCATTTCCAATGACCAACTCAATGTCGAAAGGTTCGGAACCCAGCCATGTCAAACACGTCTCTGGAAAAGAGCAAAATCCGCATCCTGCTGCTTGAAGGCGTTCATCAGTCCGCGATTGATACCCTGAACGCCGCAGGCTATACGAACATCGAATTCCTGTCCCACTCACTGGCCGAAGACGAGCTGATTGAAAAGATTGCCGACGCCCACTTTGTCGGCATCCGCTCCCGCACCCAGTTGACTGAGAGAGTCTTCGAAGCAGCCCAGAAGCTGGTCGCCGTTGGCTGTTTCTGCATCGGTACCAATCAAGTGGACCTGCAGGCGGCAACCCGTCGTGGCATTGCGGTTTTTAATGCGCCCTTTTCCAATACGCGCAGTGTGGCCGAACTGGTTCTTGCCCAGGCCATCCTTTTGCTGCGCGGCGTTCCGGAGAAAAACGCCAAGGCCCATCGCGGCGAGTGGCTGAAGTCTGCGAAAGACAGCTATGAAATTCGCGGCAAGAAGCTTGGCATTATCGGTTACGGCAACATCGGCACCCAGTTCAGCGTGCTGGCCGAGGGCCTTGGCATGGACGTTTACTACTACGACGTCGTATCCAAGCTGTCCATCGGCAACGCCACTCAGGTTGGCACGATGCAGGAACTGCTGAACACCTGCGACATCATCAGCCTGCATGTGCCGGAACTACCGTCCACCCGTTACATGTTCAAGGCAGAGCAGTTTGCCCAGATGAAGCCGGGCAGCATTCTGATGAACGCCTCGCGCGGCACGGTAGTCGATATTGACGCACTTGCCGATGCCCTGAAGAGCGGCAAACTGCTGGGCGCCGCCATTGACGTCTTCCCGGTTGAACCCAAGTCGAATGACGAAGAATTCATTTCGCCGCTGCGCGAGTTTGATAACGTGATTCTTACGCCTCACGTCGGCGGTTCCACCATCGAAGCCCAGGAAAACATCGGGCGGGAAGTAGCGGAGAAGCTGGCCATGTACAGCGACAACGGTACCTCAGTGTCTTCCGTGAACTTCCCTGAAGTCGCCCTGCCATCGCACCCGAACCAGCATCGCCTGCTGCACATTCACGAAAACGTGCCGGGCGTCATGTCCGAGATCAACCAGGTGTTCTCCGAGAATGGTATCAACATCTGTGGCCAGTACCTGCAAACCAAAGAGGACATTGGCTACGTAGTGGTGGATGTGAACAAGGAATATGGCGAGCTTGCTCTGAAGAAACTGCTTCAGGTCAAAGGCACGATTCGCTGCCGCGTCCTGTTCTGATCAGACGCGCTCCTGTCAGACATTCGTTCCAGACAGACATTTTCGAGAAAGGGAGAGCACTATGTCACTCAAGGATACGTTGCAGAAGAAACTGGAAACCCAGACAGATAGCTGGTCAAGGCAGATCGACAGCCTGAAGGCTGACGCCAGGGAGAGGATCGCCAAGGCCAAGGACGAGCACGCTGAGAGGCAGATCCGCAAGGATTTCGACAAGGAAATCGAGAAGCTTGAAGGCCGGATGGACGAAGCGAAAAAGAAAATTGCCGAGATCCGCGAATCCGGTGAAGATCATCTGAACAAGCTCAAAGGTCGCATCGACGACTGGCTGTCAAAGCGGGACTGACCCGGAGTTGAACGGATAAAAAAATGCCCGGCCATTGGCCGGGCATTTCTCTTTCTGACGTCTGATTTACAGCGCCGTAATGACCCTGCTTTACTGCTGGGTCGGCACCAGCGTCAGTTCAACGCGGCGGTTCTGCTCACGCCCTGCTGCAGTATCGTTTGAAGCGATGGGGTAACGCGGCCCATAGCCCACTGCCCGGGTACGACCGGCCTGGATACCCTGGTTAAGCAGAAAATCACGTACGGAGCCGGCACGGCGCTCACTCAGCAGCTGGTTGTAATCCCGGGAGCCAGTGCTATCAGTGTGGCCTTCGATCTGAATCGTGGTCTTGTCAAATTCTTTCAGTACCAGCGCCACCGACTCAAGGGTATTGCTGAATGAAGGTTTGATGGTGGTCTGGTTAACATCAAAAGTGATGTTGCCGGGCATGACCAGGTCAATCTGGTCGCCATTGCGCACGACCCGCACACCAGAGCCTTCCAGTTTGTTGCGAAGTTCAGCTTCCTGGCGGTCCATATAATAGCCGATACCGCCACCAACGGCCGCACCGGAAGCGGCACCGATCAGGGCGCCCTTGCCCCGGTCGCTCTTGCTGGAAGTAGCAGCACCAACCGCTGCACCGCCAATGGCACCAATTACACTGCCCATGGTGGCGTTCGAGGTTTTCTCTTCGCCAGTGTATGGGTCATAAGTCATACAACCACCCAAGGTCAGGGTGGAAAATGCAAACGCGAGGACTGTTTTCTTCACGGTATTCTCCCGATAGTGGGTTTGTTATTAGCAGGCCTCGGACAGAGGCCCTTCTGATTTCTGTTCGAATGTATCGACAATGGTGTTGAACACCGCTGCCTGCAAATCCTTGGCTTCGTTTACCAGATGATGACGCCCGTCCGGAATCAATAGTTCCTCCACCGAAGAGAATTTGTTCCTGATTATCCTGAGATTGTGGGGCCAGTCCACTGTTGTGTCCTTTTCGCCCTGCACCACCGTTACCGGGAAATCCACCGGCCGGGCCGACTCGATGTGCGGCACCCATTGCCTTAATGCGCTGACCCAGTCCACGTGTACGGCCCGCGCCTGCAGCGGATCATGCTCGCGCAGGAATTCCAGAAACCGGGAATCGCTGCTATTGGTACCGAACGCGCGGCGCCAGCGGGACGCAAAAGGTTTCACAACGCTGTGTAACAACTTGGCACCAAGCCAGCCTGCCGGGCGAACCAGCGGGGCCAGCAACACCACACCCCTGAAATCAGAGGTTTCGCGGGTATGTTGGTTGGACAACAGGTAGTCAATCAATATGGCTCCCCCGGTACTCTGCCCCACCGCAAACCAGGGCCCACGCACCTTGCCCCGCACACTTTCCATCACGTCCGTCAATACCGCCTGATATTCCAGAAAGCTGCCAATGGCCGCAGGCGTACCGCTGGAAAGGCCGTGTCCGGGCTGATCATAGGCCAGAACATCAAAACCTTCCCCAAGGCACCGCTCAATCAACTGGCTGTATAGCCCGACGTGGTCAAAGTAGCCGTGAAAAATAAACACGGTGCCTTTGGCGGATTTACCAGGCTGGTCATCCTGATCCGGCAGGCGAAAATAATGAACCATCACCTGATGTTTTTCTGCATCCACATAACCCTGATGGTATGCCACCTCGGGATACTCAACCCAAAGATCCAGACCGTAGAACCGGCAGTAGGCCACCATGTCGTCGTTAAGCCCGTCATGCCTCGCCGAATCGAACCGGACAACGTTCTCCAGAAGGGACGCTCTATCCCAGCCAGGTATTTCTATGGTATCTGTTTTCCAGTACACGTAGAGTTAAGCGCCTGTCAAAATTGAGTAAAAGATTCGTAAAGACCAGTCATGCTGTCAGGCCGTAAGGTTAGCACACCAGGGCCATGATTGAGTGCACGGTCGATGCCGTGGAAAACCGACACAGAGCCGAGTATATGAACCAGAAAGCCCTCGAATTCGCCCTGCGCCAGACCATGCGATGGCTTGTGAGCCCGATGCTCAAGCCGTCTGTTCCAGTCAGGCTGCAAAGGCAGTTGATCAGCAAGGCGTACCTGACCTCCCGTCCGCCAAAGGGTTGCCATTTCCAGGAGATTGAAGCCGAGGGCATGGCAATAAACCGGGTCAGTTATACTGAGGAGCCCCGAGGCATCGTGATGTACCTGCATGGCGGAGGCTTCATCTGCGGGTCGCCGACAACACACCGGGGCCTGACCGGCCACCTTGCCAAGTCCAGCAACACCATGGTGATTGTGCCCGACTACCGGCTGGCCCCTGAAAACCCCTTTCCCGCCGCTCTGGACGATGCTGAAAAACTCTACCGCGCTCTGCTCGATGAGGAGCACCCGCCCGGTGCCATTTCCTTTGCCGGGGACTCTGCCGGCGGCGGTCTGGCAGTCGCGCTCTGCCTCAGGCTGAAGGAAAAGCGCATTCCTTTACCCGCCTCCCTGACCCTGTTTTCACCCTGGGTCGATCTGTCGAATGATCACCTGTATTCGCCAGAACAGGAGCCTCTGCTGAACCGGCAATGGATCGATAAAGCCGCTCGGCTCTACTGTGGCCCTGAAAGCCGGGCCAATCCGCTGATCTCGCCGATACACGGGGACCTGTCGGGATTACCGCCCATGCTGATTCAGGTTGGCAGCGAAGAAATTCTGATGAACGATTCCCAGCGCCTGGCTGACGCCGCGAAGCGGGATGGCGTAGAAGTGACACTCGATATCTACAACAGCCTCTGGCACGTGTTCCAGATTCACGCCGGCGAATTGGACCGGGCCACCCGGGCGGTCGATGACGCCGGCGAATTCATCCGGCGTCATCAGGAAATTGAGGAAGAGAACGCTCACCTCTGATCAGAGCCTCTTTCTGATCCCGGGGCCATTGCTTGATGGCCCATTCCAGCCGGGAAGCCATGGCGCGGTCACCAACCTGCGCCTGGTACTCCAGCTGTAATGGCCCCTTGCCCCTCAGGCTGCGGGCGCCTTTCGGTGCCCCGGCCTGATGTTCCGCAAACCGGCGCTCTACGTTCGTGGTGATACCCGTGTACAGGGCGCCGCCAGAGGTTCTGACCATGTAAACAGACCAGCCTGCCACGTTCACTCCCTTTCAGCCCACGGCCGCCACGGCAGGCGGTTTTGACCGCTTCTGCTGAATCCACAGCCCCGCCATGATCAGCACCAGGCCAATATATGTGGACGGCAGGATAATCTCGCCGAGAATAAAGTAGATAAATACCAGCGAGAGAAACGGCGAAATAAAGATCAGATTGCTGACTTTCGAGGTATTTTCAGCTTTTTTCATGGCGTAAGACCAGAGCACAAAGGCGATGCCCATTTCGAACACGCCTACGTAGACAGCGGCAGCTAGCCCGGTGGTCACCGGGAAGTCATACCCGTCAGTCAGGCCACAGGCCAGGGCAATCACCGGCAAGCCGCAGGTGAAATTCAGGAATAGCCCCACAACCGGATCGCGAGTGTCGCGGGTGGCAATAATCCAGTAGGACGCCCAGACCAAAGTACTGCCGATGGCATAAGCAACGCCCAATGGGTCTGAAAAGGTCATCGCCAGCAGGTCGCCACGAGTCGCAATCACAACCACACCGCTGTAGCAGACAAGCCCGGCAATTATGTCCGAGCGCCTCAGTTTATGCCCCAGGAAAGGCACCGACAGGTAGGCCAGCACCAGCGCCCAGGTATAGTTCAGGGGCTGAGCTTCCTGGGCGGGCAAGCGGTCAAAAGCGCCAAACAGCAGAAAATAGTACAGACAGGGATTCACCAGCCCCATGCCAATAGATTGCAGGTACTGGCGGCGAGTGAGCGAAAACACCAGGTGCCAACGGCCCTGGGCCATAAGAATCAGCGCCATCACCACAACCGAGGCGGAACAGGCCACCACTAACAACTGAACAGGGCTCAACTCCCTCAGCGACAGCTTGAAGGCCGTTGCTACCGTAGACCACAACAATACGGCCCCCAGTCCGAACAGCATCGCGTGCTTCTGGTTAGTCATCAGTTTCGTCCTTATCTGCATCCAGCCAACGGTAAAGCGTGCGACGGTTTACCTCCAGTATCTGCGCGGCACGGCGTTTATTGCCGTCACAGAAGGTCACCGCCCGCTCAATGGCGCCGGAGAGCTCACGCACGTTACCAAAAATCGGGCAATCTGCAAGAATGCCTGACGCCACCTAGAGAAATTGCAGAAAACTTCGCCCGTGGCGACAGGGCCTTTTGTGCAAACAGACCGGCTACTCAGGTACCAGCCAGTCAAGACTGGGCATTACTCCCAGGCACTGATCACCCGCAACATCCGCCAGCATGGCCGACAGTCTGGCATCAAACCCCCAGGGCGGGTTCACCACCAGCATGCCGGAACCGGACATGCCCCGATCAGGTTGCTGATTCAGAACAATTTCACTGCACAGCACCTTGCGCACAGGGCCAGTAGCGATGGCAGCTTTCAGGCGTTCATCCGGTCGACCGGCCAGGATCGGGTACCAGATCAGAAAAACCCCGTGCCGGCATTTCTGCCACGCCTGCTGAAGTGTTGCCGCTACCGACTCATAATCGGCTTTTACCTCATAGGAGGGGTCGATCAGAACCAGCAGTCGGGGTTGGGCTGGCGGCAGTTTGCCAATCAGCCCTTTCAGGCCATCTTCCTGGAACACTCGTACGCCAGCCCGGCCGCCGCCCTTTTGACGGACGGCCCAATCTGCCAGGGCACCGCCCTCGGCCGGGTGCAGCTCAAACGCCGACAGCGAATCCTGCTGTCGCAGATAGCGCTGAAACCAGATTGGCGAACCCGGATACTCTGTTAACGAACCCGTGTCATTCCCGGCGCTACTCAGGGCGCTCAGAAGTGCCCGCCAATCGTCGCCGGACAGTTTGCTGCGGCAGGCCCAGACCCTGCGAATTCCAGAGTCGGCTTCCCCGGTTTTCAGTGCCCGTTCCCCGGTCAGGTCATAAAGGGCGCTACCGGCGTGGGTATCGAAGCAGGCAATGCCGGACGCCTTGGCCTGCATCATTCGAATAGCAAGGACCAGTGACGCGTGTTTGTGAACATCGGCAAAATTACCGGCGTGGAAAGCATGAAGGTAACTCAGCATTCAGAACTCCAGGGGTGCAAAGCCCCTAGTTTACAGACAGAACTGGTATCCTTTTAAAAAAACTACCCGCAGGAGAGAGCACCTTGCCCGACAACACGAAGGATACTCTGGATCAGGTCTACAGCCTCATTGCCAATGAAGAAGACGCCCGGGCCTGCACCGACATCCCTGATGAAGCCTGCCGAGAGGTGCCACGAAACTTTTTCCTGATCATGGGCAGTAACGTTCTGACCAAACTGGGCGACCTGCTGGTCAGCCCGAAAACGGTTCTGGCCTGGCTGCTCAGCGCCGTTGGCGCACCGGCCCTGGTGGCCTGGCTGGTGCCAATCCGGGAATCCGGTTCGATGATTCCGCAAATGGTGATCGGTGCCTGGGTCCGGCGCAAGCCCGTGCGCAAGTGGTTCTGGACCCTGGGCAGCTTTGGCCAGGCGGCCAGTGTCGGGGGTATGGCCGCCAGTATCTGGTTTCTTGACGGCTACGCGGCGGGTTACGGCGTGATTATCGCCCTGGTCCTGTTCTCTCTGGCGCGGGGTTTCTGTTCGGTGTCGATGAAAGACGTTCAGGGCAAATGCATTCCCAAAAAGCGCAGGGGCCGGCTGTCTGGCCTTGCCTCAACCATTGGCGGCACCGCCACCGTCATTCTCACCCTGCTGCTTTTCTGGAACCGTGGTGACCCCGGCCTGCTTTTTTACACACTGCTGTTGCTGCTGGCGGCCGGCCTGTGGGTTATCGCGGGATTGCTGTTTGCCTCGGTTGATGAATACGAGGGGGAAACCGGCGGCGGTGGCAGCGCCCTTAAACAGGCGGTGCAAAGCCTGTCACTGCTTCGGGACGACCCGCCTTTCCGACATTTTGTGATTACCCGCGCGCTACTACTCTGTTCGGCCCTGGCTGCTCCCTATTTTGTGGTGCTGGCCCAGGGGGCGAACGACAGCGGCATGCTGCTGGGCGTGTTCCTGCTGGCCAGCAGTCTGGCAAGTTCTGTCAGCGCCAGTGTCTGGGGCTGGATGGCCGACGATTCCAGCCGGAAGGTGATGATTCGCGGCGCGCTGATTGCCAGCGCTGCGTGCCTGACCGTTGGCCTGGTGGCGTGGCAGTTCGGGAGCAGCGCCTGGGTTGGCTGGTTCTATCCCGCCGGGTTCTTTGTGCTGAGCATTGCCCACGCCGGGGTTCGCCTGGGCAGAAAAACCTATCTGGTGGATATGGCCGGGGGCAACAAGCGCACCGATTACACGTCGGTCAGCAACACCGTCATTGGCGTTCTGTTGCTGGTCACCGGCGGCCTGACCGCGCTGGTTTCGATGATCTCGGAAGTCGCGGTGATTCTGATGCTCGGCCTGATGGGGCTTGCCGGCGCCATCAGCGCCGTGGGCCTTGCTGATGTCACCAATGACTGATGGCGTTTACTCAGGTGGCAGCCCGTCGTTGAGGGCCAGCGCGCCCTTGACGATGCGATAGATCACCCAGATGGAGACGGCAAGCAGGATAAACCAGCCAATGATGATAAACGTGGTTACAAAACCGATCACACCCCACAACAGGCCGATCCAGAAAGTGCGGATCTGCCAGCGAAAATGGGGTTCAATCCAGGTGCCCCGCACTTCGTCCTGCTTGATGTAGTTAATGATGACCCCGGCAAGACCGGTGATACCACCCAGAAAAAAGGCCAGCGCCTGAAGGATATAGACTGCCACCGCGAGATTGCGGGCCGGGTCAGAGCGCCGGGATTCGGGGTCCGGACTCGCCGGGATAAACTCTGGATCACTCAATGCAGGCCTCCTCTGATGCTCTCGTTCCGAGTCTATCACAGCGACAGAAAACGCAAATCCCGCGACCGTTAGTGATTGTCCGGACGATACCCCACCCGGAAACCGCCCCAGTGCTTGCCATTCACGTAAACCGGTACCGACAGGTCGTGCATGATTTCACCGGTATCCCGGCGGTAGGTCTGTAGCAGCATGCTTTCCGTGTGCTGACCACAGCGGATGCCGGTCCGATCATTGAACAGTCGCTTGCTGCGGCTCTTCACCAGATCCACTTGCGGGTCGCCGGTGGGGGCATGGGCAAAGTCCCGGTTGTGGGTGGGCACGTAACCATCGGGGGCGGTGGAAATGGCGAAAACAATCGCGTTATGGGCGTTTTTCACCGATTCCTGAATGTCCGGCAGGTACTGGTCCGTAAAACGGTCAAAACTGCTGGAGTATTTGGGTGGCTGGGTATCACCAATCGTAGCACGGGTTCTGTCGAACAGAGCGCTCTCGGACAGGGTGTTATCGGCAATCGCCCGCTCAAACACCTGGCCAATGCGGTCAGCGCCGGAACGGGCCAGGTCGTAGAACGGCCGGTGATAGCTGGTCTCGCTGTTAAACGCAAACGACGCATTGGCCTGTTCCGCCAGCTCCATCAGTGTGGCCGCCTGCTCGGCCAGGGATGCGACGCTGGCGTCGCTTTCGCTGATCTGGTCCCGAACGGTTTCAATGGCCGACGACACCTGTTGCAGACTCTGTTCATTGTTCTGGTCAATTTCCGCAATACGGGCAACCTGCTGTTGAACCCGGTCAGACTGATCGCGAATCTGGTCCAGCCGACCGCCAACGCTTTCAACCGATTGCAGACCGGTTTCTACGCTTCTGGCAAGGTCTTCAATGCGGGAGACAATCAATGAGGTATCCGATTTTATTTCCTGCAGGGTTTCTGCCACCTCACTCGTGGCCTGCGCCGTGCGACCCGCCAATTGCCTGACTTCATCGGCAACCACGGCAAACCCACGGCCCTGGTCTCCTGCGCGGGCCGCCTCAATCGCGGCATTGAGCGCCAGCAGGTTGGTCTGCTCGGCAATGCCCTGAATGGTGGTGGTTACACCCTGAATGCGATTGGATTTTTCATCCAGCTCCTGAATCAGGCGCAGATTTTCACTGGACTGTTCGTGAACCACGCGCACACTGTCGATGGCCGATGCCAATGCTTCCCGGCCTTCAACACTCACCTGGCGATTCTGTATCGCCATGGTCGCCGCTTCCGTGGCCTGCTGGGCCGACTCCCGAACGCTTTCGGTAATCTGGCCGGCATAGTCGGCCATCTGGGCGGTTTCGTTAACCTGAAGATCAAGCCGAAGCTTCAACTGATCGGCGGCGTAAGAAACCTGTGCCGCCGAAATAGCGCTGCGGTCGGCGCCGCCGGACAGGGTTTTCACAAGCGCACGGCCCGCCCTGGCATCAGCCAGCAGGTTCGCGCACTGTTTGCCAAGGGGACTTTCCGGGCCCAACTCACCGGCGCCCAGTTGGCTGATGGAACTATCCAGCGGCTCCAGGACTCGCAACACCAGATACATCGTGGCCAATGCAAGGCCGACGACCAACCCGGCCAGGATCGATACCGTATCCAGCCCCATGACAGGTGCAGCCAGGCCAAGAACGATGGCTGCAACAACCGCAACCAGTACCCCCACCAAAAGAACAGGCCGACTGAGAAAACCCATAGCAACCTCGTTATTTTTATAAATGGTATTTACTGCATTAACACCCCGTTTATTTCGTGCGTCAACACTCGGTTTACGGCCGGCCGCCACGGTTTCCCCGGGCGGCCATTCTCGTTGCAGTGGTTTCGGGGCCGTCAGGCGCCCACGACACCACCATCATCGCGAGTCACAATCACCGTCGCATCACGGGGTCGTGACTCAGCCGAATTCGGCCAGTTTCCATCCGGGTGCTGGATATTCACGAACATGGTCCGGGTATCCGGCGTGGTGACGACACCAGTCACTTCGCAGCCCTGTGGACCAACAAAGAACCGCTTGATTTCCCGGGTTACGGGGTTGGCCGCCAGCATCATGTTGTTCTGGTAAGGGGCAGCGTCACTGCCGTCCGTCTGGATCCACAGCCGACCGTTATAGTCGAACCACAGTCCGTCGGGGCTGTTGAAGATGTTGGTGTCATCAAGTGTGACCACTGCCTCGCCATCCACAACGGTTTCGGTGCCCTGCTCACCGGCAAACACGAAGATGTCCCACATGAAGCTGTCAGCACTGTGGTCGCCCCCGTCTTCCATCCAGCGGATGATGTGCCCGGTCCTGTTCTCGGCAATAGGGTTCGCCGCATCCACCTGATCTTCAGTTCGTTGGCTGTTGTTGGTCAGGGTGAAATAGACCTCGCCCGTGTTCGGATCGACAGCGCCCCACTCAGGACGATCCATTGGGGTTGCCCCGGCAATATCCGCCGCCAGCCGGGTATTGACCAGCACATCCGCCTGGCTGGAGAAGCCGTCAAAGGCGATGTTGCCAACGGTCGTACCCTGCGCAGCCGTCACTGCGGCAGCGAAATCGGCGTCCTCCAGGGAAAGTGCCAGCCAGTCACCGCTGCCGTCCTCGTTGAAACGGGCCACGTAAAGCGTGCCCGTATCCAGCAGATATCCCCCTGCGGTAGCCGCGTAATAGGGTTGTGCAGAGACGAACTTATAAATGTATTCGAAGCGAGAATCGTCTCCTGAGTAACACACCAGGGGCTGGCCCTCGACAGCCGGCGCGAAAATGACGCCCTCATGACCAAACCTGCCCAGAGACGTGCGCTTCTGGGGCTTACTTTCCGGCGTGAAGGGGTCAATTTCGACCATGTAGCCGTAAGTGTTGGCCTCATTGCGATAATCGTCTGCCGCGGTCGCGCCCAGGGTTGATACGTTGAAGCGCAGATATTCATCGGCACCGTTATCGGCAAGCTCCCAATCATAGCGGGAGGTACTGTCAACGCCGTGGCGGACGTATTCACGGGGCCGGGTTTCATCGGCGGTGGCGAAGTAACCGTGCCAGTTTTCCTCCGCGGTAAGGTAGGTGCCCCATGGCGTCGGGCCCATGGCGCAGTTATTCAGGGTGCCACGGGTCTCAGTCGCATCAGGACTGTGCTTGGTGATCAGTTTTTCGAAGCCACGCACCGGGCCACGAATATCCATTGCAGTATTGCCAGTTACACGGCGATTAAAGGGACTGCCGTGCACAACCTCCCATTCGCCATCGGTACCCTGCTTGATGTGAATGACCGACACGCCGTGCGCTGCGATTTCCTTGCGAACCTCATCGGCGGGACGGACGCCACCATTATCAGCGGCTCTGGTTGGACCATCGGCGTGCAAGGCGCCCTGATTGATGTATTCATGGTTCATCACCAGAAGGCCTTCAGTGGAGCTGTTGCCACCGGCCTTCTGGTCAATCGGGAAGAAGTGGACGCCGTCATGGTGCATGCCGACCTGCTGTTCCTGATCCGCACCGGTGTTGGTGCCGTCTGCGCGGTACTCAGGGTAGCTGCCAGTGAGTGGCGTACCCCAGGGAACGAATGATTTCGCAGTATAGCCCTCCGGTACGACGGCGCGATTCTCAGTCGAGACGGCGACCGGCTTGAAACCCAGTTCAGTGTTGCTGGCCCCCGTGCCCGAGCCACCGACGTTGCCGCTGTCGCTATCGCTGTCAGAGCAACCCACCAGGCTGGCACCCATAAGGCTGGCGAGTGCGGCACCGACGCTGCCCTTCATAACCACCCGGCGGTTCATCCGGGCACTCAGGACAGAGGCAAAGGTCGGGTTTTCAGTGTGATTGACGGCGGGTTCGTAGTTTGGATCAAGGTAGTTCGGATCGATGTCTTGCTTCGCCATGGTAAAAGTCCCTCTCGGCAGTGTTGTGGTCTGGCGTGAGGCTTCAGTTTCAGCAAGGCAGATGACAGATAGCGGTCAGATCCGCGTCACTTTGTTTAACGTTTTTTGACACTACCAATAAAAAACCCGGCCAGTGGCCGGGTTTCCGTCAACGGGTATCAGACTGGCCTACTGGCCCATCTCGTCTGCGCTTTCTTCAATCTCGTCACCCGTTTCTTCAACGGCTTCACCCACTTCTTCGGCTGCGTCGCCAGCGGTATCCTTGGTTTCTTCCCAGGCTGTGTCGTTCTGACCCGTGGCATCCTCATAGGTTTCCTCGATAGAGTCACCGGCGTCGTCGACCATGTCTTCCACGTTTTCGCCGGCTTCTTCAAAATCAGCGCCTTCGTCATCCTGGCTACAGGCAGCAAGGCCTAGGGTCATTAGAAGTGCCAGTGCGCTCAAAGTCAGCTTGTTCATAATCGTATCCTTTCGATGATTGCTTGAAACAACACGGCGGAGTCTACAGCAGGGAATCCTTCCCCCCGATGGCTGGCAGGTTACGCTTTGTTTATACGGTTTTCAGAACGACGAAGGCGGGGAGAGCAGTCGGCCATCCAGGCTGAGAACGTGATCCAGCCTGAGCATCTGGCCTCGGCCCAAAAGCATGAAATCCTGACCGGCACGGCCAAAAAGGTCACGGATCATATCGTGGGTTGTCTGAATCTGCCCGGCGTCGTCCCGGTAGACGATTTCTGCCAACCGGGAGGACGTCAGATATTCACGAAGCAGCGCCTGAATTTCGCAGGAAACCGGCGGCGATTCGCCATTTGTGAATGACGGGGGCATAACAGTGCATCCGTTTGCAGCTGACATGCCCTCAAGTCTGGTTCACAAAGCCCCGGTTCGCCAATTACAGAAGCGCCAGCCTCAGAACCAGTCGGCCTTCATGTTGAGGCAGGTGTCGTCCTGATTTCTCAGCAACACCAGATCCTGGGCCACTGTCGGCAGCTCCCAGTGGAAGAAGTACTGCGCCGCCTGCAGTTTGCCCTGATAGAAATTTCGCTCATCGTCGGTGTTGGCCGAGCCCAGCGCATGAGCCGCGGCATTGGCCTGGCGCAGCCACATCCAGGACACCATGATGTGTCCGAACAGGTGCAGATAGCAGGACGCGTTTGCCAGCACCCGGTCCGGGTCTTCCGACATCAGCGATTTGCCCAGGCCCTGGGTTACTTTTACCGCCTGCTGAAGTGTTTCGCTCAGGGACAGTGCCCACTGCTGGCAGCGTTCTGTCGTCGCCGCCTCCAGATCGATCTGCATTTCCTGCATCAGCAGTTGCAGGCCGTGGCTCTGGTCCTGCCAGATTTTGCGACCCAAAAGATCCAGCGCCTGGATGCCGTTGGTGCCTTCGTGGATCGGGTTCAGACGGTTGTCGCGCCAGCACTGCTCCACCGGGTATTCACGGGTGTAACCAGCGCCGCCGTAGACCTGGATCGCCAGATCGTTGGCTTTAGGGCCGTACTCGGAAGGCCAGGCCTTGATCACCGGCGTCAGCAGGTCCAACAGTTTGCCGGCGCCCACCCGTTTTTCTTCATCCGGATGTGTGTGCTGATCGTCCATCAGCCGTGCGCCATAGAGGCACAGAGCCAGGCCGCCTTCGCTGTAGGCTTTCTGGGCCAGAAGCATGCGGCGAACGTCGGCGTGCTCAATGATTGGAATCTGAGGCGTCTCCGGGTTCTTTTCCGAGGCTTTTCGACCCTGCAGCCGATCTTTGGCATATTCCAGGCTGTGCATGTATCCGCGGTAGCCAATCAGGGCGGCGCCCATGCCAACGCCCACCCGGGCCTCGTTCATCATCTGGAACATGTATTTCAGGCCTTGATGAGGCTCGCCCACCAGATAGCCGTGGCAGGGGGCATCATCACCAAAACTGAGCGCCGTCGAGGTCGTGCCGCGGTAACCCAGCTTATGAATCAGACCGGCCAGGTGCACGCCATTGCGTTCGGCCAGGTTGCCATCCTCGTTCACCAGGTATTTGGGAACAATAAACAGGGAAATACCCTTGACCCCGGCTGGGGCACCCTTGATTTTTGCCAACACCATATGAACGATGTTTTCGGTGATGGACTGTTCACCGCCGGAAATCCAGATCTTCGCGCCTTTGATGAGGTAATCGCCCTCGTCGGTCGGCGTCGCTGAGGTGCGGATATCTCCAAGCGAAGAACCGGCATGGGGCTCGCTCAGTGCCATGGTGCCGCTGAAACGGCCGCTGAGCATGTGGGGCAAAAAGGTGTTCTTCTGCTGGTCGTTACCAAACACCCGAATCAGGTTGGCGGCCGCAGCAGTAAGGAAGGGATAACCGGCCGTTCCCGGGTTGGCAGCGGTAAAGAAGCCATTGCAGGCTGCCATAACCGATTCCGGAAGCTGCATACCGCCGAGCTCGTAGTCGTAACGTCCGGCAATAAACCCGGCATCGGCGTACGCGTCAAATGCCTCCTTGACCTGGGGCAACATCTCGACCTGGCCGTCCACGAACTTCGGCTCGTCCTTGTCGGCCAGAGCGTTGTGGGTGGCAAATTTTTCCCGGGCGATCTTGTCGGCGGTCTCGATTACCGCGTCGAAGGTCTCGCGGCTGTGCTCGCTGAATCGCTCCCGCTTACTCAGGCTTTCGGTATCAAAGACTTCGTAAAGCTGGAATGCCAGGTCACGGCGGTCGATCAGTGTGTCGGTCATTTCGGATCTCCTGTTAATTGCGGTAAGCCTCTCACAGCCTGCACTCCCTGAAAATCGGCATTTATGACATAATCCTGGTCAATACTGCCATGTTTTGAGTTCGGCGATCGGGCAATAGCGGGGATACCTATCCGGGACACGCTGTTAATACATCCATGTAAGCTTGACGTCAGCATCCATGCTGACGACAGTCCCGGATAGGTATCCCCGCCATTGCCCTGACCTGGAGTTCGCATGCAGACAGTCACTGTTATTGGGTTTGACGGTGCTCTAGGGAGTGCCATTACCGGCATTATTGATCTTTTCCGACTGGCGGGGGTTACCTGGGCGCGGATTAACAACGAAGAACCGACACCGAAATTCACCACGCGTCTGCTAACGTTCGACGGCCAGCCGTTTCGCTGTATTAACGGCATTACCCTTTTGCCAGATGGCGCACTGACCGACCCTGCCGCCAAACCCGCTGAGAACTCCCTGGTGATGATTCCCACCATCGGCGCACCGATTCCACGGGTACTGAACGAAAACCGGGGGCTGGTTGACTGGCTGGCGCAGTCCAGCCAGCAGAATAACGGCCAGGTGCGGCTGGCCAGCAACTGCACGGGGGCGTTTCTGCTGGCAGAAGCCGGGCTGCTGGATGGCCGGGAGGCAACCACCCACTGGGGCTTCAGTGAGCAGTTTCGACAGCGTTACCCGAAGGTGGATCTGCATCCGGAAAAACTGATCACTGTGGACGAGCCTGTCGCCTGTGCCGGCGGTGGTATGGCGTGGTGGGATCTTGGCATCTATCTGGTCGAACGCTACGCCGGTGCACAGACCGCCCGTGAGCTGGCAAAAGCCTTTGTAGTCGATGCCGGCCGGACCAGCCAGGCGCCCTACTCTGCGCTTCAGGCCAGACGCTATCATTCGGACACCGCCATCATGCAGCTTCAGGAATGGCTGGACCAGCACTACAGCCAGCCAGTGACACTGCAAACTCTTGCCGCTCTGAGTGGGCTGACAGAACGCTCCCTGATTCGCCGCTTCAAAGCGGCCACCGGTGACACACCAACCAGCTACCTGCAGGTGCTGAGAATTGAATCGGCCCGGCAGTTTCTGGAGCAGTCAAAACTGTCGGTCGACGAGATCACCCGGCGCATCGGCTATGAGGATGTCAGTTCTTTCAGTCGTCTGTTCAGCAAGCATACCGGCCTGGCACCGGGCGCCTACCGATCACGATTCGGCCTGTAAGGCCCACCCCACGCGGGTTTGGCCCGGGTTATGCATCCAAGAGATTGAGAGCGCCACTCAGGCTCCCGAACGTAAAGTTTACCGACAGGTGGCATGATGGGGAGACAACCATGAACACACCGATACAGCAAAGCCAGGCAGATATCCTGAACCGGCTCTACACGATGAAGCAGAAGCAACTCGAACAGGCCCTCCTTCAGGGCAATTCCCTTCGCAGTCAGGTACTTGAAGCTGAAGCAAATGCCATTTTTAGTGCCATGAAAAGCCTCCGCTGACCCGTCAGGCCGGTCTTTTCAGGCCTGATATTTCTTCAGGCGGCGGCTCCAGCGCTGTTTTGCGTAGCGTCGAAGGTTGGACACGTTGTCGGTTTCGTCCATGATTTCAGTGCCCAAAAGTGTCTCCAATATGTCCTCCAGCGTCACTATGCCCAGCCAGGTGCCCAATTCGTCATAGACCACTGCCAGGTGTTGCCGCTCGCGCAGCATATCGGCGAAGACGAATTCAATGTTGGTGTTGCCCTTGATCCGTTTTACCGTTCTGAGCGCCTGTTTCAGGTCTTGGTCATCCGACATGCCAATAAGATCGCTGCGGTGGATGTAGCCCAGGGCTTCGCCGTCTTCGTCAATCATTGGGTAGCGGGAGAACGGCCCTGCTTTGACCTTGTTGCGAAACGCCTCAACGGTGATGTCCGGCGGAATCGTTTTACACACCGTGCGTGGTGTCATTACCGCACTGACCTTGATCTCGTGGAATCGGAGGACGTTCTGGATCATTCGCCTCTCGTCCTCATCCAGGGCCTGCTGGTCACGACCGATCTCTGCCAGCGCGCTTATTTCCGCACGGACATCCACTTCTGCCTCTTTCGAACCGATCCGGCGGGTTACCATTTTTGAGAGCCAGATAAACGGCAGCAGCGATTTCATCATCAAACCCAGAATCACCGGCAAACGGGGCGCAAGACCGCGCCAGTATTTGGCTCCGATGGTCTTTGGAATAATCTCGGAGAGAAACAGGATAGCCAGGGTCATGACCGCCGATGCCGCACCAACCCAGGCTTCGCCAAAAACCACAGCTACCTGTGCGCCCACACCAATTGCCCCGACCGTGTGGGCAATGGTATTGAGGGTCAGAATGGCGGACAGCGGGTCATCAATGTCGTCTTTCAGTTTTCTCAGCCGTTTGAAAAGCTTCGGGCTATCCTTTTTAAGCGAGGCAATATAACTCGGCGTAATCGATAGCAATGCCGCTTCCAGGACCGAACAGAGGAACGAGAAGCCTATGGATAGAACCGCAAACGCGATCAGTAATGTCATAAAGGTTGCCTAGACTCCCGCTGCCACTTCAGTGCCCTGGCGGATGGCCCGCTTGGCGTCCAGTTCTTCTGCCACATCGGCGCCGCCGATCAGGTGCGTTTTGATGCCCTCGCTTGCCAGCTCGTCGTATAGGGTCCGGAATGGCTCCTGGCCCGCACAGATCACGACGTTATCCACATCCAGCACCCGGGTTTCAAGCGCTTTGCCGTCTTTGTCAGACAGGGTGATATGAAGCCCCTGGTCGTCAATCCGGTCATAACTGCAGCCACCCAGCATTTCGACGTCCCGGTGCTTTAAGCTGTTGCGGTGAACCCAGCCCGAGGTTTTACCAAGACCACCACCCACCTTACTGGTTTTGCGCTGCATCAGGTAAATCTTGCGCGGGGAAGAGGTCGGTTTGCGCTCAGCCAGGCCGCCCGGCCCTTCAAAATCCGGCTGCACGCCCCACTCGGCTTTCCAGTCCTCGAAGTCCGCCTGCTGGCCTTCCGGATGATGGCTGAAGTCGTGAGTCAGGAACTCGCTGACGTCAAAGCCTATGCCACCCGCGCCGATGACGGCAACCGATTTGCCAACGGGTTTATTGTGTTTAAGCACATCCAGATACCCCAGTACCTTCGGGTGATCGATGCCGGGAATGCCCGGCGTTCTGGGTTTCACGCCAGTGGCAATGATGACGTCGTCGAAACCATCTTTTTTCAGCAGGTCGGCATCAACCCGGGTGTTCAGTTGAAGATCGATATCCAGAAGTTCGATCTGACGCTGGTAATAACGCAGGGTTTCAAAGAACTCTTCCTTGCCGGGAATTCGCTTGGCGTAGTTGAACTGTCCGCCGATCTGGCCGTCCGCCTCGAACAGCGTAACCAGGTGGCCACGTTTCGCTGCTGTTGTTGCTGCCGCGAGTCCTGCGGGGCCAGCTCCCACCACGGCCACACGACGACGAACAGGTGCCACGGTCAGTACCAACTCGGTTTCATGGCAGGCCCTGGGGTTGACCAGGCAGGAGGCACGTTTGAGCTGAAATACGTGATCCAGGCAGGCCTGGTTGCAGGCGATGCAGGTGTTGATTTCGTCGCTACGGTTTTCCTGGGCCTTACGGACAAACTCGGAATCCGCCAGCAGCGGCCGGGCCATGGACACCATATCCGCCTTGCCGCTGGCCAGGATCTCCTCGCCTTTCTCCGGCGTGTTGATCCGGTTGGTGGTGCACACGGGTATGCTGACTTCGCCATAGAATTTGGCGGTGACTTCCGAAAATCCACCGCGCGGCACAGACGTCACAATGGTGGGCACCCGCGCTTCATGCCAGCCAATGCCGGTATTGATGATGGTGGCGCCCGCCTGTTCGATGGCCTTGCCCAGCTTGACCACCTGATCCCAGGTCTGGCCGCCTTCTACCAGGTCCAGCATCGATAGCCGGTAGATGATGATGAAATCCGGGCCCACCGCTTCGCGCATGCGGCGAACAATTTCCACCGGCAGCTGCATTCTGTTCTCGAAGGGCCCGCCCCATTTGTCCTTGCGCTTGTTGGTGCGCTCGCACAGGAACTGGTTGATGAAATAGCCTTCCGATCCCATCACTTCCACGCCATCGTAACGGGCCAGTTTTGCCAGCTTCGCGGCACTGACGAAATCGTCGATCTGCTTGTCCACGGCCTTCGTAGAAAGGGCTTTCGCTTTGAACGGGGTAATTGGCGCCTTGGTAGCCGACGCTGATACGCTGAACGGATGGTAGCTGTAACGCCCGGCATGAAGCAGCTGCAGACAGATTTTACCACCGGCGTCGTGCACTTCGCTGGTGACATGTCGGTGCAGAATGGCGGTGCCACGGTTATTCATGGTGGATGCGAAAGGCGAAAGCTGACCGACCATGTTTGGCGAAAAGCCGCCGGTAACCATCAGGCCCACGCCCCCTTCGGCACGCTCTGCAAAATATCGGGCGAGCTTGTGGATATTCCAGAAGCGGTCTTCCAGGCCGGTGTGCATGGAACCCATCAGCACACGGTTTTTCAGCGCGGTAAAACCAAGGTCCAGCGGCTTCAGAAGATTGGGGTAGGCTTGGGTCATTATCAGCTCTCTCATTGCGTTGCGCGGGCATTCTCATCAGGATGCGACATGGTAGCATAGCGGCATTAGACGAATGTATGACACGGAACCGACATTATGAGCACTCGCGATTCGTTAAAGACGCAACCTGAAGAACGGGTTCAGATCAGCATCGAAGATGGCATTGCCATGGTTACGCTGAATCGGCCGGAAAAGTACAATGGCCTGGACATGCCGATGTTCAAGGCGATCACCGAGGCTGCCCGTTCGCTCAAAAAGGATCGCAGTGTCCGTGCCATCATTCTCAGTGGTGCGGGCGAGGCGTTCTGCTCCGGCCTTGATGTCAAAACCGTGTCGAAAAACCCGGTGAACTTTCTCAAACTTCTGTTCAAACCCGGCCGCAAGATCAGCAACCTGGCGCAGGATGTGGGCTATCTATGGCGCGATGTGCCGGCCCCGGTCATCGCTGTAACCCACGGCTACTGTTTTGGCGGCGGCTTCCAGATTGCCCTGGGTGCGGATTTCCGGTTCTCCACGGCGAACTGCGAGTTTTCCATTATGGAAAGCAAGTGGGGGCTGATTCCGGACATGAGCCTGGCAGTCACCCTGCGGGAACTCATCCCCATTGATCTGGCCAAGGAACTGACAATGACCGCACGCCGGTTCAACGGCACTGAGGCCAGAGCCATGGGCCTGGTCAGCCGGGTCTGTAATGACCCCATGGCCGAGGCGCTGGCCTTTGCCCGTGAGCTTGCAGAGCGGTCACCGGATGCCGTGGCCGCCAGCAAACTACTGTTCAACAGAACCTGGAGCGCGTCTGACAAAGAGGCTCTGGATTGGGAAACCCGCCTGCAGAAAAAGGTGATCGGCCGGGCCAACCAGCGCATTGCCATCGCCCGGAATTCCGGCGAACCGGACAAAGCCTACCTGGATCGCCGAAACCTCTAAGACTTTCATTGTCTTGACCTGAACCGACGGCCAAGTATTATCAGTCCGTCAATAAAACCTCTCCATCCATGAAAGAAAAACTAAAAAGAGGTTGCGATGTCGCTACCGCTGGTTGTTTTATTACCTTTTCTGGGTGCCCTGGCAGCACCGCTGTTTGCCCAGGGCGGGCGCACGGCGATTGCCATAGCGTCATCCGTGCCTGCCATTATTGGTCTGGCGGCGCTCTATCCGCATTGGGCGACCCTTGCTGACGGCGGCATCGTCGAAACCAGTTATGCATGGATGCCTTCGCTGGGACTGGCGTTCAGCTTCCGTCTGGACGGGCTATCGCTGCTGTTTGCCCTGTTGATCATGATCATCGGGCTGCTGATCATTCTATACGCCCGCTATTACCTGAAGCCTTACGAAAACGTTGGCAAGTTTTACGCCCTGCTGCTGTGTTTCAAGGGCTCAATGCTCGGCATTGTGCTTTCCAGCAACCTGTTGCTGATGTTGATTTTCTGGGAACTGACCAGCCTGACTTCGTTCCTGCTGATCAGCTTCTGGACCCATAAAAAGGATGCCCGCCGGGGTGCCCGTATGGCACTGGCCGTTACCGGTGGCGGCGGCCTGGCACTGCTGGCCGGTATTCTGTTGATTGGCGACATTGTGGGAAGCTATGAGCTATCCGTTGTGCTTGCCTCCGGCGAGCTGATCAAGAACCACAGCCTGTACCCGATTGCGCTGACGCTCGTCCTGCTGGGTGCGTTCACCAAGTCCGCACAGTTTCCGTTCCACTTTTGGCTACCCCACGCCATGCAGGCGCCAACGCCCGTTTCCGCCTACCTTCACTCTGCAACCATGGTCAAGGCCGGCATATTCCTGATGGCCCGGCTTTACCCGGCCCTGGCGGGAACCGAGCAATGGTTCTATATGGTCAGTTTCACCGGCATGGCAACGCTGCTCATCGGTGCCTATGTCGCCATGTTCAAGCACGACCTCAAGGGGCTGCTCGCGCATTCCACCGTCAGCCACCTCGGCCTGATAACGCTGTTGTTCGGCATGGGTACCAATCTTGCTGCGGTCGCGGCGGTATTCCATGTCATCAACCACGCTATTTTCAAGGCCTCCCTGTTCATGGCTGCCGGCATCATTGATCATGAGACCGGTACCCGGGATATGCGCCAGATTAACGGCCTCTGGCGCTACATGCCGCACACCGCCACCCTGGCCATGGTGGCGGCTGCCTCAATGGCGGGCGTTCCGCTGCTTAATGGCTTTATCAGCAAGGAAATGTTCTTCGCTGAAGCACTGGAACTGAACCTTCCCGGCATCTGGGCCTATCTGCCGCCATTGATTGCCACCCTTGCCGGTATTTTTGCGGTGGCCTATTCGGCCCGATTTATTCACGACGTCTTCTTTAATGGCAAGCCCAAAAACCTGCCTATTTTTCCGCCCCATGAACCCCCCCGGTACATGAAAATTCCGGTGGAAATTCTGGTCTTTGCCTGCCTCGCCGTCGGCATGTTCCCTGCACTTTCCGTGGGCCCGATTCTCTTCGCTGCCGCGTCTGCGACCCTCGGCGGACCGGTTCCGGACTACAAACTTGCGGTCGCGCACGGCTTCAACCTGCCACTGCTTATGAGTTTTGCAGCATTTGCCGGTGGCCTGCTGATGTACAGCCAGCGCAAGCGCTTTTTCGCTTTTCACGAACGCTTCAAGGAAATTGACGAGAAAGCAATTTTCGAAGCCTTCGTCAGCCGGACCTCGGAACTGGCAAACGGCATTACCGCGCGCATCGAGAACGGTTCGCTTCAGCGCTACGCCATGCTCCTGGTAGCCAGCGTTATCGCGGTTGCCGTCGTTCCATTGACGACCATGGGTATTTCAATCGGCTCCAACGGCCTGTCCCCAGCGGACTGGCCAACCCTGATTGGCATCGCGGTACTGGTCGTCTGTGCGCTGGCAACCGCAGCGTTGCATCGCAACCGGTTCTACGCACTTGTGCTTTTGAGCGTGGTCGGCCTGATGGTTTCCCTGGGCTTTGCCCGCTTCTCCGCTCCGGATCTGGCCATGACGCAGCTTTCAGTGGAAGTGGTCACCATCGTGCTGCTGATGCTCGCGCTTTATTACATGCCGGCCTGGACCCCGATAGAGACGCCGGCGGGCCGCCGTACCCGGGACATACTGATCGCCGGTGCAGCTGGCCTGGGCATGACACTGGTAACGCTCGCAATGCTGACCCAGCCGTTTACCTCAATTTCTGATTTCTTCCTGGAAAACAGTAAACCCGGCGGCGGTGGCACCAACGTGGTCAACGTGATTCTGGTGGATTTCCGGGGCTTCGATACCCTGGGTGAGATTGCAGTGCTGGGCATCGCTGCCCTTGGCATCTTTGCCATGTTGCGGAACACCGCCATGACGCCACCGAGCACCGACAGCCTTGGCAATGTCTGGTCCAGGGACGCCTACCCGATGATGCTCCAGCAGGTGGCGCGGCCCATGTTGCCGCTGGCACTGATGATTTCCGCCTATATTTTCCTGCGCGGGCACAACCTGCCCGGCGGTGGATTTATCGCGGGGCTGATTACAGCCATTGCCCTGATTCTGCAATATGTCGCCAACGGCATGTCCTGGACCCAGGACCGTATTTCAGTGAAGTACCACAACGTGATCGGCCTGGGCTTGCTGTTTGCGGTTATTGCCGGCGCCGGCAGTTTTGCCTTCGGCTACCCGTTCCTGACATCCACGTTCGACTACATTTCCTGGCCGGTTGTCGGCAAGTTTGAAGTGGCATCCGCGCTGGTGTTCGACCTGGGAGTCTATCTGGCCGTTATCGGCGCGACCCTGCTGGCACTGGTAAGTATTGGCCGGCTGTCGCCCCATTCCGCGATTACCAGCCGGTCGGAGCACCAGGCCACAGTGAACAACGAACAAGGGGAGAGCCACTGATGGAGCTGGCATTCGCAATCGTCATTGGCGCACTGACCGCGTCCGGTGTGTACCTGTTACTCAGAGCCCGAACCTTTCCCGTGGTGATGGGCCTGACGCTACTTTCCTACGGCGTTAATCTGTTCCTGTTCTCATCCGGGCGCCTGGCAACCGGTGGCCAGCCAATCATTGGCAGCACCGAGGCCTATTCCGACCCACTGCCCCAGGCACTGGTTCTGACCGCCATTGTTATCGGCTTCGCGATGACCGCGTTTGTGGTTGTACTGTCGCTGCGCAGCCTTGCGGACCACAGTGATGACCATGTTGATGGCAAGGTCTCGGATAGCGTTGAGCCAGAGAAGACTGAAGGCGAAACCGGGCGGGAGGACGCCAAATCATGAACCACTGGCTGATTGCGCCGATTCTTATACCTCTGGTGGGTGGCATCCTGCAGGCTTTCATGGGGTACGCGCCCATTGCACTGCGCCGCACCCTGGGTATCGCAACCACAACACTGACCCTGGCCTCCGCGATTTTGCTGATGGGGCTGGCCAACGATGATAGCTACCGGCTCTACGCCTTTGGTAACTGGCAGCCGCCGTTCGGCATTGTGATGGTTCTCGACCGCCTGGCCGCTCTGATGCTGGTGTTGACGTCGGTGCTTGCCCTGTTCGCCCACATCTATTCCCTGGGCGGTGCTGACGGCAACAACCGTCAGTTTCACGGGCTTTTCCTGTTCCAGCTGCTGGGCCTGAACATCGCCTTCCTGACCGGCGACCTGTTCAACCTGTTTGTAGCCTTCGAGGTGTTGCTGATCGCCTCCTACGGCCTGCTGATGCACGGCGAGGGCAAAAACCGCACGGTACCGGGGCTGCATTACGTTGTGCTGAACCTGGTGGGGTCGGCCATTTTCCTGATCAGTGTTGGCATGATCTACAGCGTGACCGGCACCCTAAACATGGCTGATCTGGCCCAGAAAATTCCTCAGGTCGCCCCGGGAAATCTGCCTATAGTGCAGGCCGGCGGCATGATGCTGCTGGTGGTCTTCGGGCTGAAAGCGGCCATTCTGCCCCTGTGCTTCTGGCTGCCAAGCGCCTACGCCAATGCCACGGCGCCGGTAGCGGCGCTGTTCGCCATCATGACCAAGGTCGGCATTTACGCCATTATCCGGGTCTGCAATCTGATTTTCGGCGAACAGGCCGGAGATCTTTCAGGTCTGGGCATGGACTGGCTGTTCCCACTGGCGCTGATCACTCTGGTGATGGGCGTGATAGGCGCGCTGGGAGCCACCAATCTGAGAAAACTCTTTGCCTGGCAGGTCATTATCTCGGTGGGCACCCTTCTGGCGGCGATTTCCCTGAACTCGGAAAGGGGGACCTCAGCGGCACTGTTTTACCTGGTCAACACCACCTGGGTAGTGGGCGGCCTGTTCCTGCTGGCCGATCTGATTTCAGGCCAGAGAGGCACAGCATCCGATCAGATCGTAACCGCCCCACGAATGCGGAACCGCACGTTTCTGAGTGTGCTTTACCTGGTCGGCGCGGTCGCTGCTGCCGGGCTGCCGCCGCTGAGTGGCTTTTTTGCCAAGCTGCTGATTCTTGATTCGGCGGTGCCTGGCACGGTACGGACCTGGTTATGGCTGGTCATGCTGGTCGGCAGTTTCTTTACGCTGATTGCCTACAGCCGCGCCGGCAGCATTGTTTTCTGGCGCAACGTCGAAGGCCACCTGGAGGAGCCGCGAAAACTCACCGGCACCATTGCCGTACCTGCCAGTGCGCTGATCGCACTGAGCCTGGTGATCGTGGTTCTGGCCGAGCCATTGAGCCGCTATGTAGACAGCACCGCTGCCCAACTGCATAACCCGGCGGCCTATATCGAAGTTCTCAAAACCCCGATGGTTGAGGAGAAGTAACCATGCTGGATCGACTGACCTTCCCCCAGCCCTACCTCAGCCTGCTGCTGTTTATTGTGTGGCAGTTCCTCAGCAATGGCGTTTCCGGGGCAAGCATCGTCATGGGTCTTATTCTGGCGTGGCTGATTCCCCAGATTACCCGCGGTTTCTGGCCGGAGCGCCGCGCTTTCGTCAACGCCTGGAAGCTGCCCGGCTATATCGGCATCGTACTGCTGGATATCGTGGTTGCCAGCGTCAGTGTCGCAAAGCTGATTCTGGGTGGGCGTGAACCAAAATCCATTTTCGTATCCTACCCGCTGGAGCTGGAACACCCGCTGGCCATTGCCATTCTGGCCAGCACCATTTCCCTGACCCCGGGTACCGTCAGCGCAGACGTCAGCGACGACAACAAGCTGCTACTGATTCACGCGCTGGATGCCGACAATGCTGATGAGGTAATCAGCAGCATCCGTGAGCGCTATGAACGCCGCCTGAAGGAGATGTTTCAATGATGACCATCGCGCTACAGATAACCATTGGCATGGTCGTCATTGCGGCCCTGCTCAACGTCTATCGCCTGATCAAGGGACCGGACGCGCCGGACCGGGTGCTGGCTCTGGACACGCTGTACATCAACGCTATCGGCCTGATTATCCTGCTGGGCATTACCCTGGGCACCCGGCTCTATCTGGAATCAGCCCTGCTGATTGCGGTCATGGGCTTTGTCGGCACCGTTGCCCTGGCCAAGTATCTCAAGCGCGGCAGCGTGATCGAATAATCATCGGAGGCACTCATCATGAGTACGATCGCAGAGTACGCCATTGTCATCCTGTTGCTGACCGGCGGTTTTTTCACCCTGGTCGGCGCCATTGGCCTCGCCCGGCTGCCGGATTTTTACAGCCGTCTGCATGGGCCAACAAAGGCAACAACCGTAGGCATCGGTTCTATTGTCATGGCCTCGGTGGTGTTTTTCAGTACCCGGGGCGAGGGTATCGGTATCTCTGAAGTACTGATTGTGGTGTTCCTGTTCATTACGGCACCGGTCAGTGCCAATATCATGGCCAAGGCCGCCATGCACATGGGTATCGATCCGGCCAAAGGGACACGCGGCCATCCCTGGGATCAATAACCGGAATCCATCAGGCGCCGTCGCAAACGGCGCCCAAAATTTGTCATTGGAAGTGCATAAAATTCCCGTATAGTGGGCATCCTCATTTTTTCAGGAGCCTGACACATGCTAAAAGTAAACGAATATTTTGACGGCCGGGCCAAGTCCATTTCCTTCCAGTCCGCCACCCTGCCCGCCACCGTTGGCGTCATCAGCCCGGGCGAATACGAATTCGGCACCAACAAGCGCGAAACCATGACCGTACTTAGCGGCGTTCTGACCGTACTGCTGCCGGGTATGGACGAATGGATGACCTATGGCGCGGGCGAGTTTTTTGAAGTGGCCGGCCAGGCCAGTTTCAAGGCAAAAACCGACGTCGACACCGCCTACCTTTGTACCTATCAGTAAAGCTCGATCTGTGGCAGATTAGTCCCTCTTCTCCAATAAAACCAACAAGCGAGAAAGAGGGACAGTCATGGCCAATACGCGCATTCTGCCGCCGGCAGACAACGCCTACCAATACCCACTGCTGATCAAACAGCTTCTGCTGTCGGCGCCGCGTTATGCGCCAGACCAGGAAATCGTTTACGCCAATAAGAGCAAGTACACCTACACCGACCTGGTGGACCGCATCCACCGGCTGGCGAACGCCCTGACCGACGCTGGCGTCAAGCCAGGTGACACGGTCGCCGTTATGGACTGGGACACCCCTCGCTATCTGGAATGCTTCTTCGCCATTCCGATGATCGGGGCGGTGCTGCACACCATCAACGTACGCCTGTCGCCGGACCAGATCGTTTACACCATGAACCACGCCGAAGACGACCTGGTTCTGATCCACGATGACTTCCTGCCCATTCTTGAAAGCGTCAAAGGCGATATCAAAACCGTCCGCAAATACATCCAGCTGACAGACGAAGCCCAGGCAAAGTCGACCTCTCTGGACAGTGCTGGCGAATACGAAGCACTACTGGCCAATGCCCACAACTGCTTTGATTTTCCGGATTTTGACGAGAACAGCATCGCCACCACCTTTTACACCACCGGCACCACCGGCAATCCCAAGGGCGTGTTCTTCAGCCACCGTCAGCTGGTGCTGCACACACTGGCCATGACCGGCTCACTGTCGGCCTTTGATGAAATGCCCATGCTGCGGTCATCGTCTGTTTACATGCCGGTGACTCCGATGTTCCACGTTCACGCCTGGGGCGTGCCTTATGCCGCCACCCTGCTCGGCATAAAACAGGTCTATCCCGGCCGCTATGAACCAGAACTGCTGGTGGATCTGCTGAAAGAGCACGGGGTCACTTTCTCTCACTGCGTGCCCACCGTTATGCAGATGATGATGGCCACCGAGTCCATCAAGACCGCAGACCTGAGCAACTGGCATGTACTGATCGGCGGCAGCGCCCTGACCCGCGGCCTGTGTGATGCCGGCGCCAAACTGGGCATCCGGATGTATACCGGTTACGGCATGTCGGAAACATGCCCGCTGCTGTCGACCACGCACCTGAAACCGGAAGACCTTGAGCTGCCACTGGAACAGCAGACCACCCAACGCATCAAGACCGGTATAGCGGTACCCATGGTGGAAATTGAGATCACTGACCCTGACGGCAATCCGGTTGCACACGATGGCGACGCCAAGGGCGAAGTGGTGGCCCGGGCGCCCTGGCTGACCCAGAGCTACTTCAAGGAACCGGAGAAAGGCGAGGAGCTCTGGCAGGGCGGATGGCTGCACACCGGCGACGTAGCGTCCATGGAGCCGGACAGCACCCTGGTCATCAAGGACCGTATCAAGGATGTGATCAAGACCGGGGGCGAATGGCTGTCTTCACTGGATCTGGAAAACCTGATCAGCCAGCATCCGGCCATTGCAGCGGCCGCTGTTGTGGGTGTGCCGGACGAAAAATGGGGTGAACGCCCCCATGCGCTGGTCGTGCTCAAGCCCGGCGAACAAGCCACGCTGGAAGACCTTCAGGACCATCTGAAGCAGTTTGTGGAATCCGGCGAAATTAACAAATGGGCCATTCCGGGCAAAATTGATTTCGTGGACGATATTCCCAAGACCAGTGTGGGCAAAATCAACAAGAAGCTGATCAGGGATCAGTTGGATAACTGATTGACTTGCCACAGGTCACCCGGCACCCTCGGGTGACCTGTGGAACTTTTCAAAAGTTCAGCGCTCTGTCGCCGCCCTGATCTGTTTCAGGCGCCGCCAGAGTGTGGTCTGACTGATACCCAGATACTCGGCAGCCTGAGTCTTATTGCCACCAAAGCGATCCAGTACCTTGAGAATTTCCTCCTGCTCCACCACTTGAAGGTGGCCTGAGTCCGGCCCGACCGGCAGCGCGAGATCTCGCGTGAACAGCTCCGGTGCCAGGCTTTCCAGATGGCGGGAGAACTCGTCAATCGACGGGTAAAGGGTCGTGGAAACCAGCAAACGTTCCAGCAGGTTTTCAAGCTGTCGCACGTTTCCCGGCCAGTCAAAACGGTTAAACAATGGCATCAAGACGCCAATAAGCGCCTCAGAGTCCGCGTCGATGCTGTATTGCTGCCCCAGCCTGTCGATGAAATGCCGGGTCAGCGGCTCGATATCCTCCGGCCTTTCTCTCAAAGGCGGCAGATTGATAATGAATACATTCAACCGGTAATAAAGATCCTCACGGAAACGGCCCGCTTTGACCTCTTCCAGCAGGTTGTGATTACACGCCGCTACAAATTTAATGTCCAGCGCAATGGATTTGCGGGCACCGACCGGCCTCACTTCCCGCTCCTGCAATACCCGCAACAGTTTTGCCTGCTGCGGCATAGGCAGTGAGTTGATTTCGTCCATAAAAAAAGTGCCGCGATTGGCGGATTCCAGCAGGCCCGACTGGCCACCACTCTTGGAATTGGTGAAGGCACCATCGGCATAGCCGAACAGCTCGGACTCAAACAGTTCATCGGGAATGGCCGCGCAGTTGATCGCGACAAAGGGCCCGTTACTGTGGGTGCTGGATTCATGAATCTGCCTGGCAGCCAGCTCCTTGCCGGTGCCCGTTTCACCCCGCAGCAGCACCGCGCCCGGCGTAGCGCCGTAGATCTGCAGCAGACGAGTGACCTCGTCCATTTTTTCAGACCTGAACACCAGTTGACGACCAGCAGCCGAACGGTCGTGCTGCCTGACCGGCGCCGCGGTGATCGCATAGAGATTACCAACCCGTTCATCACCGACTTCAAAGGCCCGTTTGGCCACGCGACACAACCGGTCCCCCAGCAGCAGACCTTCCGCTACCGTATCGGCAGACTGCAGAAAGCGCCGGTCCAGAAACCGGTCAATGCGCTTGCCGGTGGCCATGTCGGGAATCAGGTCCCTGACGCCCTCATTGAAGCTGATCACCTGTTCGTCACGGTTGGTGATGATGGTTGGCCGCGGTGCATTGTCGATCATGAACTGGGCGAAGGTGCTCTGTTCCCGTTCCCGTTTGTACTCCCCGGCCACGGTGATCGCCCGCCGGATCATGTAACGGCAGGACTCGCGGGAATACACCATCACATAGGGAATGTCGGCCTGCTCTGCCAGGTCGCACACATAGCTGGAGCCAATAATGACACCAAAGCCGTCCTTGCGAATGGTGTGAAAGATGTCTTTTGCTTCCTCCGCCATGGCATAGGTTCGATGGTCAACGTTGACGCCTTCTACGTAATCCAGAAACTCTGTCCAGGTGGCCTGATGCTCATGGGTCATCAACAGTATCCGCGGGCTGACCTGCCGCGCTCTGAGCACCGCATTGACCAGATCAGACTGGCGAACCTTCAGGGAAACAACCGGAACCGGCAACGTGTCTTTGAGGTAGTAGGCGTTGGCACCGGCGCTGATGAACACATCAACAGCGTCATGCTCTACCAGTCGTCTTGCAGCCAGCAAAGCGTCATTGAAGATGCTGTCGATGATGACAATATCGGCGATCGACTGGAACTCAGGCACCAGCGAATGCACCATCTTGCTGAGCTTGGAGTTGCCAATCAGACAAACCCTGACCCGTTTGTTTTCAGAGTTGTTGAACTTCACGGGCGCCTCTTGTTCGGACCGTTAGGTAGTCAGAATAGCCGATGCCCGTGCCTATCGGAACAGCCAGGGCTCCTGAATTTTGCGGCCGGCCTCGTAATGCCGGATGGCGTCAGACCGCTCAAGCGTCAGCCCGATTTCGTCAAAACCTTGCAGCAGGTTCTGTCTGCGACCTTCTTCGACCACGAATGGCCAGGTCGAACCGCCTCCCTGGATCTCGCAGTTCTGCAGATCCACCGTCAGCTCGAATCCGGGCTCAACGCCACAGCGCTCAAACAGTTCATCAATCAATTCCTGATCGAGAATCACCGGCAACAGGCCGTTGTTGAAACAGTTGTTGAAGAAGATGTCGCCAAAACTCGGCGCCAGCAAGGCGCGAATGCCAAAATCCCGCAGTGCCCAGACCGCATGCTCCCGGGAGGAGCCGCACCCGAAGTTGGCCTGTGCCAGCAGGATCGAACCCTGGCTGTAGGGCGTCTGATTCAGAATACACTCAGGGTTCAGGCGGCGATCAGCAACGGGTGTGTCCACGTCGCCCGGGTCAAGGTATCGTTCGTCGTCAAACAGGTGCGGCCCATAACCCGTCTTTTCCAGCATTTTCAGGTACTGTTTAGGCAGGATGGCATCCGTATCGATGTTCGAGCGATTGAACGGAATCACGATACCGGTGTGGGTTTCGAAAGGCTGCATGGTCAGAATTTCCTCACGTCAGTCAGTTCACCGGTAATGGCCGCAGCAGCCGCCATCAACGGGCTCATCAAATGAGTGCGCCCGCCTTTGCCCTGCCGACCCTCGAAGTTGCGGTTAGAGGTGGACGCGCAGCGTTCACCGGCTGAGAGACGGTCATCGTTCATACCCAGGCACATGGAACAGCCTGCAGAGCGCCATTCGAAACCGGCCCGTGCAAACACCTCTGCCAGCCCTTCCCGTTCAGCCTGCAAGCCAACCAGACCCGAGCCTGGCACTATCAACGCCTGTTTGACAGCAGAATGAACCTTATGCCCCTTGATCAGATGGGCGACTTCACGCAGGTCTTCGATGCGTGCATTGGTGCAGGAACCGATAAAGACCTTGTCGATGGCAAGGCCTTCCAGCCGCTGGCCGCTTTTCAGGCCCATGTAATCGCATGCGCGCTGAAGGTTCCTGCGAGCCGACTCGTCTTTCACCCGGTCGATATCGGGCACGGTGCCGCCGATACCCGTCACCATTTCAGGGGACGTTCCCCAGCTTACCTGTGGGCCAAGTTCGCTGACGTTGAAGTCTTCCTCGCGGTCAAACACGGCGTCGGCGTCCGACACCAGGGTCTGCCAGTAGTTGTGGGCCTGTTCCAGCATTGCGCCTTCCGGCGCTCGGGGGCGACCTTTGACGAAAGCTCGGGTCTTCTCGTCGTAAGCGACCATGCCAGCGCGAGCGCCGGCCTCAATGCTCATATTGCAGATGGTCATCCGCCCTTCCATGGACAGTTGTTCGATGGCACTGCCGGCGTATTCAATAGCATATCCGGTTCCACCCGCCGTACCGATTCGCCCGATCAGGGCAAGAATCAGGTCTTTGGCAGTAACACCGTAACCCAGCTCACCCTCAAACCTGACTCGCAGATTTTTCTGCTTCCGGGTCCGCAGGGTCTGGGTGGCCAGCACATGCTCTACCTCGCTGGTGCCTATACCCATGGCCAGGGTTGCGAAAGCACCGTGGGTCGAGGTGTGCGAATCGCCGCATACAATGGTCATACCCGGCAGCGTCAGCCCCTGCTCCGGCCCCACAACGTGCACAATGCCCTGGCGGGAGTCTTCAAGCTCAATCAGCTCAATACCGGATTCATGGCAGTTGGCGGTCAGGGTTTCCACCTGTTTTCGGGCAATAAGATCGGCAATACCCGGCACACCCAGCTCACGGTTGCGTGTAGGCACCGCGTGATCAGGAACGGCAATGTTGGCGTCCAACCGCCAGGGCTTTCGGCCCAGGGAGCGGAGCCCGGAAAAGGCCTGGGGAGAGGTGACTTCATGCAACAGGTGACGGTCGATGTACACCAGCGAACTGCCATCGGGCAGCTCATCGACAAGATGGCGACTCCACAGCTTGTCGTAAAGCGTTTGTGCAGCCATTTTTTTATCCTCGTTATTGGCTTGGGCCGCTATTGCCCAGATCTGACCAGTTCAGCCACTGGTAAAGCTCCTCACCCTCATCCGCCGCAATCCGGAAACCGCACCAGCTATCAAGGCGCCCGCCTTGCAGGGGCTCAATGATGCAGTAAGGGCGTGAGCAGTCCCGTTGTTCGACACCAGCTGCATCCAGTAAATCCGTGCTCTGGCGCAACAACCTTTCCGCCTCGGATTTCAGGGCGTCATCGGAATCGCTCAGCGCCGCGACATTAGCCTTGAATCCCTGCACATAAAGACGGCGGTATTGACCACAGGCCTTTGGTTCGTCGGCCAGCCCGTCGATCAGGGCCTGCCGGTTGGAACCCACCCCTGGTGCCTCGGGCACTGTACTGCAAGCCGAGAGCAGCAGACCAAACGCTACAGCTGCCAGCCGCTCAGAAAACATGGGCAAGGGTAGCTTCGAGGGAAAGCACATCAACGTACTTGGTGTTGAGGTCTTTCAGATTGGCCCTGTGAGCGTCCATGTCCCGGTCGCCACAGGCCTCTTCAACCACAATGGTGCGGTAGTCGTGTTGCAGGCAATCAAGCGCCGTAGCACGAACACAGCCGCTGGTCGTCAGGCCGGTCACAATGACGCCGTCTGCACCGGCGCTTTTCAGTTGCAGGTGCAGATCGGTTCCGAAGAACCCACTGGCCCAGTGTTTGGTGATCAACACTTCCTTGTCCAACCGCCCAAGCCTGGGGTCAATCAGCTCAAGCCCGGAGCCAGACTGTAGAACGTCCAGATCCGGCAGTTTTTCCCGGAACACCCGGGCCTGCTCCGGTGAGCTGTAGGCCACGGTTGTGAAAATCACCGGCAGTCCCGCCATGCGAAAGCGTTCAATCAGCACCCGGTTTGCGTCGATCACTGACCCGCACTCCGCAGCCAGGGGGCTGCGGGCGGGGTCCGTGAACCCGAGGCTCATGTCCACAATGATCAACGCATACCGTTCGGCTTTCGCCAGGGTGCGGGAATCAAGGCTCATGCCCGACCTCCGGCACCAGACTTCCAAACCGGCATGGCCGGCGCTGGCAATCCGGTCTCTTCCAGGCAACGGGCCTTGATTTCCTCAATGGTGCCGCCCCGTGAGAACAGCGCTGAATCGTCCCGGCTATTCGCCATGACAGCACGCAGTGCCGAGGTGGCATCCGCATCAACCGTTCCGGTGGCATCCAGCACAACGCCGTAGCGCTTGGCGCCATCAACGCTGACCAGCCCCTTGCGAACATCCGAAGCAACGGCTTGCGGCTCGCGTTTGAGGGGGTTACCCCAGCCACCACCACCCCAGGTGTCGAAGACCACCAGGTCACCGGCCTGAACTTTCACATGGTCGCACTTGGACGGCAGCATCTGACGCTCGCCATTGGCACGGATCAGTTCCTTGCGGCTACGCTGGCCCGGATCGCCACCGTTCACGCCCCAGGGATAGGTCAGCCAGCGGTCGTCGTGTATCGAGATCTCGCCGTCCGCCAGCAGGCGATAGCCCACGCGAATGCCGTTACCGCCCCGGTGCAGGCCTGCACCGCCAGAATCGGTAATGGTTTCGTAGGTTTCAATCCGCAGCGGGAAGTAGGCTTCAACGAACTCATTGGGGACGTTGGTGAAGCCCGGCCAGAGTGAGTGACCGTCGGGGCCGTCACCCACCGGGCGACCCGGAATACCACCGAAGCCGATCTGGAACAGCTGGAACCATTCGTTGTTCTCGTCGTAACCCGAATACATGAAGTGCGGCGAATCAGAGAAGCCGGCGCCGCTCATGGCGTCCGGTGTGCCCTGACCCAGCAGGCCACCCATCACGTCGAAAATCCGGCCCAGCAGGTGGGTACGGCACGAAAGCGCCGCCGGGAAGTTCGGCTTTAGGATGGAACCCTGGGGAATATTCACCTCCACCAGATCGTAGAAGCCATCGTTGAACAGGATCGACGGATCGAACAGGTTGATGGTGAAGGCCCCGAAAAACATCTTGAACATCTCCTCGTTAAGGTAGAAGTTCACGGATGACGGCGCCTGGGGGTCTGTACCCTCAAAATCGAAAATGGCCTTGTCGCCCTCCCGCCACATGGTGCAGCGGATGGTGTATGGGCCAAGGCCCGCACCGTCGTCACAGATGTAGTCTTCGAAGGAGCGCTTTTCTTCCGGCACCACATTGCGGATGATTTCCCGCATGGCAATGTAGTTGCGCTCCAGCATCATGCTCAGGGCACTGGTGAAGACGTCGTCACCGAAACGGTTGGCCAACTCGATACAGCGTTTTGCGGCAGTGCGGCAGGACGCCACGATGGCGTTGAAATCAGACTTGTTCCAGCGCGGCATCCGCACGTTGTGCAGGATCAGGTCCAGCACGTCCTCATTCAGCTCGCCTTTCTTGTAGATCTTCACCGGCGGAATGCGGATACCTTCCTCAAAGATGGTCTGGGCATCGGTGGGCAGGCTGCCCGGCACTTTGCCGCCGACGTCCGACATGTGCCCGAACATGGCCGACCAGTTGATCAGCCGGCCGTCCTTGAAAATGGGCACCAGCACCAGCCAGTCCGGCAGGTGGCTGACGGCACCGTCACACATGTAGGGATCATTGGTCAGGAAGATGTCACCCTCTTCGATTGTGCCCCCATAGGACTCAGTGAAGCCGGTGATAAAGGAGCCGAACTGGCCCACCACCATCTTGCCGTCGTGGTTGGCGATCATCGGAAACGCATCGCCCTGTTCGCGAATACCCGGCGACATGGCGGTGCGGATCAGTACCGCGTCCATCTCGTTACGGGCGTTGGCCATGGCGTTCTCGATGATATCGAGGGTGACCGTATCCACATCCACTCGCTGAAGCGGCGTGCTATTGGGTTGAATGATATTCGCAGGCATACGATTACTCCCTACCCTTGTGGCCAACAGGCTCAATCAACAGGTTACCCACCTTGTCGACTTCGGCCTGATAACCCGGGAAGACCACGGTGGTTGAATCCATCTCGGTAACAATAGCCGGGCCGGGTATCACATGGCCGGGCCAGAGTTTTTCACGGTCATACAGCGTGGCGGTATGGTCCTGGCCGTCGAAATAGATCGGGCTTTCACCGGTGACGGCGTCACTCAGTTGCTCAGCTTCGGCGGTCCATTCCTTTTCGGTAATGTTTGGCCTGGGTGCCCTGGCGATGGCGCGCAGGTTGACCAGTTCATGCTCTTCATCCAGCGAGAAACTGAACAGTTGCTGGTGCTCGGCATCAAAAGCCGTTTGCAGCACGCCCAATCCTTTGGACTTGAGTTCGTCCGGTTCCACGTCCTGGGTCAGCAGCAGGGCCTGACCCTGGTAACGCACGTCGGCCTGCCAGGTAATGGTCTGGTCCTGGCGGGGAATGTCCTGTCCTTCCAGAGACCGGTTGACCTGTTGGGTCAGGGACTCGAGAATTTCGACAACCTGGGCTTGATCCAGTTTTGAAAAGCCTTTGACCAGGGACCGCGAGGCTTCGTCTTTTACCCGGGTTGTGGCATCTCCGTAGGCGCAAAGCACCCCCGGCGACGGCGGAACAATCACTGGCCAGGCATCCATCAGAATACCCAGCGCATTGGCGTGCAGAGGGCCGGCACCGCCAAAGCCACAAAGGGCGAATTCCCGGGGGTCATACCCCTGCTCGACGGAAATCAGCCTCAGGGCGCCAAACATGTGCTCGTTGGCAATTCGCACTATGCCTTCGGCGGCTTCCTTCAGGGATACGCCCATACCGTCGGCCACTTTCTGGACCGCCGCTTCGGCCAGATCCCTGCGGATCTCCATATCGCCGCCCAGCTTCTGGTTTGCAGGCAGGTAGCCCAGCACCACGTTGGCATCGGTTACCGTGGGCTGTTCACCACCCTTGTTGTAGGCCGCGGGCCCGGGCTCAGCGCCGGCGCTGTCAGGGCCAACCCGCAAGGCGCGGGTCAGCTCCGGTACAAAGGCAATGGAGCCGCCACCGGCGCCCACGGTGCGCACGTCCACCGACGGTGCCCGAACCGCTACGTCGCCAACCCGGGTTTCCCGGCGCAAACGGGCGCTGTTGTTTTCGATCAACGCCACATCGGTTGATGTGCCCCCTACATCGAAGGTCAGTACCTTGTCGAACCCACCTCGGGAGCAGAACCAGATGGCGCCGGCGACACCGCCAGCCGGACCAGACAGCAACAGGTTCACCGGCGTATAGGACGCCGAATCGCAGGTCGCCAGACCACCGTCAGAGCGCAGAATGGACAGTTGCACATCGTCTGCCAGCCGCGCCTTGATCTCGTGCTCCAGATGATCCAGATAATTGGATACCTCGGGGCGAACAAAGCTGTTCACCACCGTGGTTTCCGTGCGTTCGTATTCCTGCATTTCAGGAACCACGCGGGAGGACAGTGATACCGGTATATCCGGCATCACTTCTGCGGCAATCACCGCAATTTTCTCTTCATTGACACCACTGGCGTAGGCGTTGATCAGCGATACCGTCAGCGCTTCGATGCCCGCATCGCGAAGCTGTTCAAGCTTGCCGCGGATATCGGCCTCGTCAAGTTCAGTGACCACCTCACCTTTGGCACTGACACGCTCAATAGCTTCCACCGTGTGTTCCAGTGACGCCAGCAATGGCTGCTTGTTGAAGATCACCCAGCCGCCCAGGCCACCCGGTACGAACGACCGTGCAATGTGCAATACCTGCCGGTAGCCCTGGGTGGTCACCAGCCCCACCCTGGCCCCTTTCTGGGTCAGGATGGCGTTGGTCGCGACGGTCGTGCCGTGCATGACCGAGCGTATCTCCCTGGCATCAATCCCGGACGTACGGCAGATTTTCTCGATGCCGTTCAGTACCCCCTGGGACGAGTCAGAGGGTGTAGAGGGCACCTTCGCGGTATAGGTAGCCCCGGTATCATCATTGATGAGGAGCAGGTCCGTAAAGGTGCCGCCCACATCAACCCCTAGTCGAAAGCTCATACTTCCTCCTGACTGTTCAGTCGGGTATTTGCGGGCATCAGCGTACTGCTGCCTGCTCAAGTTCGCGGAGACTGATGGAATCACCATCGGTGCCTTCAGTGTTCAGTTTCGCGTTGGCTGCCAGCACGAAAATAGTCGCGTGGCGACGCTGGTAATCGATGGTGAAACCGGCGTTGGATACGATGCCACGGTCGCCGTCTTCTGTCTCAATGGTCTTGAGGTTGTAGTTCATCCATTTCCAGAATTCGCCCTTGCGGTCGTACACATCCGCCATATAGAAACGCGGGAACTTGGTGTCCATGTACATGACCTTCTTGCTGTAGGGGTGCTCTGGCGGAGCAACTGCCTCAATAACCCAGACTTCGCGTGGCTCCCACTGGTCGCTAGGGTTCCAGTATGGCGCGTTTTCCAGATCAACAATCGGATACTCAGCGTTGCCGCTGGCATCCTGGTCCCAGGAGGTCGCCTGACTGTTTGCCACCACCAGAATCTTGCGCTTGCCCAGCAGCTTGTATTCCGGGTACCAGGTCGGGTGGGCGTTGAAGATCTCGATGTCGTCGTTCAACTGGTCAGTACCACCAATGGGGTCCATCCAGGTGCCACCCGACAGGCGGCGGGTACGACGAACGGATTTCAGATACGCCCAGCTATCATCCAGTTTCGGGCTGTCGTAGCGCACGGTGAACAGGCCCAGGCCACGAATGTCGTTGGGGTAAGTGGCGTAAAGCAGCTGCTTCCACAGTATATCGCCATCGCCTTCCACGGTGCTTTCCTCACCCAGGCGACCTTTCATGTAGTACCGGCGCAGCACCCATTCCTGGGTCCGTTCCAGACCACGTTCATCATCAATGAACAGATAGGCGAACTCAGGATAATCCTGGAAGTTCTTGGTTGGCTGGGCCACATGGTGGTTCCAGATCAGCTTTTCAGCGGCATTAGGCGTGTCTTCCGTTACGTCGGGAAACGGCATGCCAGCCTTCCAGCCTTCCATCATCCGTGTTTCCGGATTAAAAGTTGCCTGGTCAGAGTACTGCTCAGTCGCTGCAAGATAATCGCTACCTAACTGAATCTCTTCAGAGGCCTTCAGGGTAATCTGCAGACCTTCTTCCCGAATCAATCGCTTTTGCAGGTCGGTCAACAGGGAATCAATGCTGTCGCCCTCGAACGTGTTATTCAATTGCTCGCTCAGGTTACCGGCATTGATCACATCGCCCGGCGACAGCTCTGCCGCCACCAGACTTCCGGCGCTCGCCAACAGGCCAATGGCCAGGGTAAGACGTTTGATAGATGTCATTGTTTTCATGATGCTCTCCTCAGAACTGGTAGGTCAGACGGGCGGTAAGCTGGTCGTTGCCCGAGAAGTAACCGAACAGGTTGGTATCGTTAAAGCCTTCCAGCGGGCGCTCCTGATCTGTCTCATGGAAGAAGATATCCGCTTCCAAACGAACCCGGACGTGGTCGCCATAGGCCAGCTCAACCGACGGAATCACAAAACCACCGCCGTAGGTCAGGTCAGAACCGACCGCCAGGGAAGGATTGATCTGGTCATTGGCATAGTTGGTGGCCAGAACCGCTGTGATGATGCTGCTGAACTCCTCGGTCTCGCCGCCAAAGCCGGCCAGATTCACCAGTTGCTCATCTTCGTCAAAGTCGGTGATGTAGTTGCTGAACAACTGCACGGTGAAGAAGGACGGGCGGCTGGTGCCAAGCACGTTCTGCAGGTCTAACTGCTTGTCTATGCGGATCATGGTGCGCACCAGGCTCTTCTCTTCGATGCCGCAAAAACCCGGGAAGAAGCCACAGGCCTCACCGGCACCCAGACCCGCCAGTCCGCCAGCAGTGCCGACGTTGTAGGGTGCATCTGGTATGTAGGCAATTTCGGTACTGAACACCAGGTCCGGCCCGGCGAAGTAGTTGTTGGCGGTTACACCGAAGATGTCGATGTAGGGGTAGATGAACTCTCCCGCCTCTGCCGGGTCGCCCTCGTAGTCGTAGGGGTTGGTCTGAAGATCAGGACGGGCACCGTTAGCCACCGGGTTCGGATTGACCACCGGATTCGGGTTGGGTCCATGGAACCAGCCCAGCGAGTAGCCCCAGTCGCCAGCCAGGCCGTTCCAACGCAGGCCGTAGGAATCGTCATCCATATCGGCTTCTGAGTGGTCATAGTTATAGGGTACATTTGCACCCAGCGGTGCCGCCTCAAAGGTAATACCCTTGTTCGGATTGTTGGCCCAGCGTCCGCCTTCGACGTCATAGCTGTTACCGCGGTCTTCGCTGTCGTTCAGGCGTCCGGGTATGTAGAGCAGTTGCACACTGCCATCAAGGCTGTCCACGCGCTGGACCAGGTTGACCAGGTTCAGCGGCTTGCGAAGCTCTTCGTTCTCTGGTTCCAGAAACGAACGCCAGCGGAAATCGTAGCCGTGTACTACGTCCAGCAACTGGAAGAAGTCGGTCTCACCCCAGACCACCTGCTGCCGGCCCACTTTCAGGTTGGTGGTATCGGTCACATCGCCCTGCAGCCACAGCTCGCGGATATCCTCGCTGTCATAGACATCGCGACGAAGGTCCACGGAGGTTCCGGGCGCACCACCCGTCTGCGCCCATTCATCGGCCACGGCCTGCAGGTCCTTGAGGTAGTCTGTCGGCGTTTCCCGCGCTACCCGGCCGGTAAACTTGAACCTTACGCCGTCGAAATCCCGGAACAGGTTCAGCTTGCCAACGGTTCGAGCCATGGACAGGTCGTAGCGATAATCATCCCGCTGCTCGCCGTCGAACACGTTCGGCCCTGGGCCAATCAGCGTCGGGTTCTCCAGATTCCAGGACAGATATTCCCGGATGTAACCGCTGACCTCCCAGTCTTTGGTCAACCAGTCTTCCTCAGCCAACACCGTCCGGGGAACCCCCAGAGAGGCGACCATTACCCCCGCAGCCAGAAGCGCAGGCTTCCAGGGGTGGCTATCCACATGGATTTTCTTTTTTTCGGTTTTCATATGAATTACCCATTCTCAGTGAGTGGATTGCGCTAGCCGGTCCGAATTTCGGGCGGGATCGGCCTGTGTTGGTGAGTCACCGAATATGAATTTCGGCTTTAACACCCGGACAAGGGAGGGCATGACGAACAGCGAGGTAAACGCTGACACGAGCAGCCACAGCCCGATGAGAGTGCCCATCTCCGCCTGGAAGCGAAGGGACGAGAAAGACCAGAGCAGAACGCCAGCCGCCAGGGTGACGGATGTCAGAAGTACACCGCGCCCTGCGGAATAGAGCGACTGGCGGATGGCTTCCATATGATCGGCGTCGGGATACTTCTCAAGATATTCCTTGATCGAATCGACGATGTAGAAGGCGTAATCGACTCCCAGCCCGATGCCCAGCGCCACCACAGGCAGTGTGCTGATGCTCATGCCGATGCCCTGCCACGCCATGAAGGCAAAGGTCACCACATTCGAAATCAGCACCGGAACGATGAAAAAGATACCGCTGGCCGACGACCGGTAAACCGCCAGGCAGGAAAGAATGACCACCAGCAGCGCCAGGGCGATGGCCTCGATCTGGTCCGACAGCAGGATTTCATTGACCGCCGCGATAATGCCCAGGGAACCCCCTGCCAGCCGAACGTCCACACCCTCCAGCGGGTTATCGGCGATAAAGCGCTTGATCTGGTAAGTGGCCTGGCGCAGCGTTTCACCCTGGCGGTCGCGGAAAAACAGGATCACTGAGCCGTTGCGGAACAGGGTGTCGGCAAATTGCGCCAGGTCATCCGGGGCTGCGCCCTGCATGTAGAAACTGATCAGTTCGCCGTTTTCAATCCGGGTGTTGCCCAGCTCGCCGTACCGGGGGTTGCCTTCGTACAGGTTGCGCCGCACGTCCACCACAATGTCCGCCAGCGAAATGCTGCCACCGACCTGGGGCATGCGTTCCATCCGGCGCTGGAAACGCTGCATCCAGTCGAGGACGTCCGGACGTTTGAGCGCATCGTCCTCGTCCCCTTCCAGTACAATGAACATCTGTTCGGTGCCGGGATAATTGGCGTTGATCAGCGCGCTGTCGCGGTTGAAGGAAGAGTCTTCCCAGAGTATTGGGGAACCGGTCGTCGCATCGCCAATGGTCAGATCCGTGGCTTTGAAAACCAGCAAACCAACACCCACCAGCGTAATGGGCAGAACATAATAGCGTCCCCGGGTTTCGACCACCTTTACTGCAACGTTCAGAACCGCCGTCAGCAGAAAACGCAGATTGACCGGATGGGCGTAACGCAACGGCGCCTTGACCCAGCTCAGCATGACGGGCGTGAGAATGACCGCTGAAAATCCGATGGTCATGACCCAGATGGCGCCGATGATGGAGACCTTCTGAAGCAGCGGAATCGGCGTCAGCACCACACAGAGAATGGCGCCCGCATCAGACACCAGCCCCAACAGACCGGGCCTGAACAGTTCTTTCATGGTCTGTTCCGCGGCCAGCCTTGGAGCCACGCCTTCGCCGTCGCACAGATCGTCAAATCGGGTAATGAGCTGTACCGCGTGGCTGAAACAGCGGGCTGTAATGATGAATGCCACCACAATGACCAATGGGTCAAAGTTGAATCCCAGCAAAACGCCGATACCCAGGGCCCAGATGGTGGATACCACGCCGCTGAGCAATGGCAACAGCGTGCCGCGCCAGGTCCGGTTCAGCAGAAACAGCGCCAGCAGCATGGCTGCCAGTGACAGCAGGGCAATGGCCACGGTTTCTTCCAGATAGAAATCCACCCAGCCATACAGAATCGGCTCGCCGACAACGTGGTGGGACACCTGATCCTTGATCGGCGAGTCATCCAGAATCGCCTGGATCTGCGGAAAGATCTTGCTGTAATCCACCAGGTGATCGTAGAAATCCATCTGCAGCAGCGTGGAGCCCAGGTCCTGCTCAACGTAGATGCCGTAAACCAGAGGGTTATTCACCACCGCCTCTTCAAGCTCCTGAATGCCCTGCTGGCTTTCCGGCACATCTGGCCACATCAATGGGACGCTTTCGATGCCCATGGACGAAGCGCTGACCGACTTCAGCTTGCGGGACGCCAGGGACACCACCTGAAACGGATTTACGCCACTGACTTTTGCCAGCTCGCGGGTCACCCGCTGCACTTCTTCCAGGATCGGAGCGGTAAAGATAGTGCCTTCATTGGCTTCGATCAGAATGCTGACCTTGTTGGTACCACCAAAGGTATCTTTATATCCCTCGTGTACATCGACATAGGGATGGTTGCTGGGCACCATGTCGCTGAATACGGTGCGCACGTCCATGGTGAACAGCGTCAGCGACATCAGCAGTGTGGACACCAGGATGACCGCGGCCACGGGCACCCGATGGCGAATACAGAACTCGGATAAAGACCCTGCAAACCGGCTGACTGACATGATTACTCGCCCCCCTCAGGCCATTGCGTCCAGCGCTCACCAGACAGCCGGCCAATGGTTGAGCCAGCGAGCAGAACGCTTTCTTCGGTTGCCATCAGGCGGGCGTGATAGCCGCTTGCGAAACCATCCGGCTGTATGTCTGACCATTTCGCCCCGTTATCCGAGCTGATAAGGGCGCCACCATTGCCTGTGGCCAGCCATCGTTCGCCGTCGTATATCACGTCGTAGAGGTGTTCTTCGGTGCCGGATTGGTGGCGCTGCCAGCTCTCGCCGCCATTCATGCTGAGGTAGACCACCCCTCCGTTGCCCACAATGACACCCTGGTCGTCATTAAAGGCAAGTGAACGCAGGCTCTCATAACCCAACTCTTCGCCTTGCCAGGACTGGCCGTTATCAGTGGACTGGTAAAGCGTGCCAAATTCCGCGGTGACCCAGAGCCGGCCATCGGAAGAACGGGCGATATCGTTCATCGCCACATCGCCGTCAAGGCTGAGGTCGGTCCAGTTCTGACCGTCGGCGCTGCCCCGGAAGACGGCACCCATTTCGCCAATGGCCCAGAAATGACCATCCAGCCAGGCGACCTCAATCAGCTTGCCGGCAATCTCGGAAACCGGAAGTTGCTGGCTCTCCCAGCCCGAGCCGTCGTTGCGAAACAGCCAGCCCTGATTGCCAACGGCGACCACAAGGCCGGTATCGGAAGTGGCGATGCCCTGGAGATTAATGGCCCGCTCCATGCTGTGGCGAACCCAGCTATCGTCCGCACCGTTGCGCTCCAGAATCACGCCGTTGTTGCCCGCAAACCAGACACTGCTCTGCGGTGAACCGGCGACGTCATAGAACAGATCCCGAGGCTCACTCAACGGCTGGGGCAGCGGCAGCGGCTCTACCGTCGGTTTGATAAACGCAGCGGCATAGGCCAGACCGCTGACCACCGCCCAGGGGGCGATCTGCGCGGCAAACCCGAGCACTTTACCCACCATGGCCAGGCCCCTCGTTGCGCTTTTCCCACTGCTGGGTCAGCCAGCGGAAGGATTTACCGCCAAGACTCATGCCGGTCAGGGCTTCCACTTCACGAACCACGGGCACCAGCTCCAGCGGATCGATACCGGTCTGGTAGCCCATGCTGTCCAGCATCAGTACCACATCTTCAGTGGCCACGTTGCCGGTCGCCCCCGGTGAGAAGGGGCAGCCGCCAAGGCCACCAATCGACGAATCGAATTCCCTGACCCCGCAGTCAACTGACGCGAGGATGTTCGCCAGGGCCATGCCCCGGGTATCGTGAAAATGACAGGATACTTTTTCCAGGGGCGCGACCCGCGACACTTCCTGGAGTACCTGGCGCACCTGAGCCGGGTTGGCAGCACCAATGGTGTCGGCGATGATGATCTTTGCCGCACCGGCCGCCTGCATGTGTTCGGCAAACTGTCTGACCACTGACGGAGCCACCCTGCCCTCAAACGGACACTCGAAGGCCACCGCCAGATAGGCCTGCACTTCAACACCGTCATCACAACCCCGGCGTACAATGGCTTCACAGACCTGGGCAGTCTGGTCCAGCGACATCCGGATGTTTTTCTGGTTCATGGTTTCAGTCACTGACAGAACCACGTTCATCACTCTTGCGCCGGCTGCCAGTGCCAGTTCGTAGCCCTTCATGTTGGGAATCAGCCCGGCGTAGCGCACAGAATCCGAAGATGGCAGGGCAGCAAACACCCGGTCAGTGCCCGCCATCTGTGGCACCGCTTTGGGTGACACAAAACTTCCGGCTTCCAGATTGCGGATGCCCACACCCACAAGATGGCCGATCATCGCCAGGCGATCTTCAACCGACAGGGTTTTACCCTGGCTCTGAAGGCCATCACGCGGACCCACTTCATTAATGCGAACTGTGTCAGCCATGAATCACCCCACCACTTTCTGTTCACGCAGCCGGGCAATGCGCTCGCTGCTGTAACCCATCGCTTTGAGCACTTCTTCAGTGTGCTGGCCCAGCAGCGGGGGCGGTGTGTAAGAATCCGAGGCGTCTTTGCTCAGCTTGATGGGATTACCGGGCGCCTTGACGAAGCCCCCATCCGCCTGGGGAATATCCACCACCATCTTTCTGAACAGCACCTGGGGATCGGTCAGGGCATCGGAGAATTTATTGACTGGCGCGCAGGGGATACGGGCGCTTGAAAGCAGCCTCACCCAGTGCTCAGTGGTGTTGGTTTCAAGCAGATCGGTGAGAATGCCGTTGATCTTGTGCTTGTCGGCAAAACGGCCTGGCTGGGTTTTGTACTTCGGGTCTCTAAGGTCGTCGATACCAAGCAGCTCAACGAGGTTTTCCCAGAAGCTGTCAAAGATCACGGCGATGATTACGAAGCCATCACTGGTGCGATAAGCGTCGTAGGGCACATGAACAAAGTGGGCGTTGCCAATGGGCGATGGGTTTTCGCCACTGAGGAAATACATGGTGGCCATGTAGTTCAGCATGCTGACCTGGCAGTCCAGCATGGAAATATCCACATGCTGGCCGTAGCCATTGGCAGCACGGGAATGCAGGGCTGCCAGAATGCCCATCACCGCAAACATGCCACCACCCAGGTCACCGATGGGAATCCCTGCACGGGCGGGATGGTTCTCGTCGTGGCCGGTAATGGACATACCGCCGCCGATACCCTGTACCACCTGATCGAACGCGGGTCGCAGGTAGTTGGGACCGTCCTGGCCAAAACCCGTGACCGAGCAGGTGATGATTTTGGGATTCACTTCCGACAGATGATCATGGCCAATCTTCAGCTTGGTGGGCACACCCGCAGAAAAATTGTCGATAACCACATCGGATTCTTTAACCAGATCATAGAAAGTCTGAAGCCCTTCCTCAGATTTCAGATCAATACAGATGCTCTTCTTGTTGCGGTTGAGGGTAATAAAATAGGCACCCTGGCCGTTGTAGGAATTCTTCGGATCCTTCGCCAGCAGGCTGCGTGTGCCCTCGCCTTTCAATGGCTCGACCTTGATGGAGTCCGCACCGAGGTCGGCAAGAATCATTCCTGCGTAGGGGCCTGAGAGCATGTGCGTCAGATCAATGATCCGCACGCCTTCCAGTGGTTTCGTCATAATCAGTCAGCACGCAATTGATGGTGAAAGGATTACCCGATTCAAAGGGTCGCTTTACACCGTCATCGCAAAGGGGGTGCCAACTTGTACAAAAAAACGATAGTTATCGATAAGACACTGAAAAGTAGGTGTTAATACGTAATCGGGGAGGGCTGCCGATGGTTCAATCGCAGGGTTAACTTTATTTCATTATGAAATTTTTATTTCAGATCTGAAATGATTATTGCAGATACCGCTATCAGCGAAGAATTAGCGGCCACGGGCCGGGGACGACCTTGAGATCCGGCCGTAACCGGAATCTGAACCGCCTGTTTCTATAGCCCGGTAAAGGCAAAGTCCAGGTCGGGACGCACCCCTGACACTATGTCCGCCAGCGCCGCAGCCGAGCCGCAGGAATGCGTCCATCCCAGGGTGCCATGACCGGTGTTCAGAAACAGATTGGGGAATTTGCTTCTGCCAATGTAGGGTACATTGGAAGGTGTGGTCGGGCGTAAGCCTGCCCAGAACTCCGCCTGATCCCAATGGGCTGCGTCGGGCATCAACTCGGCCGTGCGCCGTACAATCGCTCGGCAGCGGGTCAGGTTCAGCTTGCGGCTGTAACCGTTCAGTTCGGCCGTGCCGGCAACCCGGATTCGGTCTCCCAGCCGGGAAAACACAAGCTTATACTCGTCATCGGTCAGGCTGACCCGGTAGGCCGCCTCTTCGTTTTTCACCGGCACGGTGATGGAATAGCCTTTGGCCGGGTAGATATTCAGAAACACGCCGATTTTGCGAGCCAGAATGGCGCTGTAGCTGCCAAGACTCAGTACATAGTTGTCAGCCCTCAGGGTCTGGTGCTGCCCATCATGGATCACATTGACCCCAAGAATCCGCCCAGATGCCTTTTCCAGGCCGACGACGTCGGTGCCATACAGAAACCGGACACCGGCCTCCTCGGCCTTCTTCGCCAGCGACTGGGTGAATTTCCGGGCGTCGCCGGACTCGTCATCGCCAGTGTAGGTGGCTCCGGTGATGCGATGACGGACTGGGGACAATGCCGGCTCCAGCTCAACTGCGCGGCGGGCGTCAATCACCTGCCGGTCGCAGCCCAGTTCCCGCATGATCCTTGCAGGCTCCTGGGCGGCATCGAATTCTTTCTGGCTGGTATAAAAGTGGAGAATGCCCTTTTCAAGGTGGTCGTAATTCAGGCCCAGGTCTTTGCGCAGTGTCTGAAGGCAGCTTCGGCTGTAGGTGCCCAGATTCACCATCTGGCGGATGTTGTAGGCGGCACGGGCGGAAGTGCATTCCCTCAGAAAAGACGCGGCCCAGCGCCATTGCGCAGGGTCCATTCGGGGCCGGAACAGCAGGGGCGCATCCGGCCTGATCATCCATTTGAGCACCTTCATTGGTGCAGACGGACCCGCCCAGGGCTCGGCATGGGATACCGATATCTGGCCACCATTGGCAAAGCTGGTTTCTGTGCCGGCCTTGCGCTGTCTTTCAACAACCGTAACGTCATATCCTTTCTGGCGCAGGTACCAGGCCGATGTAACACCGACAACGCCCGCACCCAGCACTATGACGTGCATTCACTACCTCCTCGCTGCAGGAATTTCAAAATGTCAGCCGCCGGCGCGCTTGACCGTCCAGCCTTTTTCTTTCAGAAGCGGCACCAGGGTGTCGCGCTGGTCGCCCTGTATTTCAACCACGCCCTCTTTCACCGTGCCGCCAACGCCGCAGCGGGCCTTGAGCAGCTTTGCATAAGCCTTGAGCTCAGCGCCGGCCAGCGGAATACCGGTGATCAGTGTTACCCCTTTGCCCTTGCGCCCCTTGGTTTCACGGCTGACCCTGACCACGCCGTCACCAGACGGCGCCTGAGCATCGCCGCAGCGGCATTCGGCCACTGGTTCTCTACAATCAGGGCACATTCGTCCCTGTTCGGTGGAAAAGACCAGCCCGCCGCCAGAGTTTTTCTTCATTACATCCAACCTTTCAACACGTTACCTGTTCAAACCCCGGGTGGATATTTCTCGAACATGTCTGTGACGATCTCATCGATCAGCTCCTGCCGGGATTCAGAGGACTGGCTTTCGTTCAGGTAGCGTCGGCTGGCAGCACGCCAGACCACCTGCTTGTTCTGGGAATCGACCAGCTCAACCACCAACTTGCCCTCTTCTACTTTCTCGATCGGCGGCGGTGCCGAAATTCCCCAGCCAAAGTTGCCACTGCCGAATCCCAGACCGAAACCAAAGCCCGAGCCAACACGTTCGAGTCGCTCTTCGGTAACGATCCGCCAGGTCACCAACAGGTCAGCCTCACCAGCTGCCCGTTGTTCAAGGTTCTCGCGCTCCATCTCCCGCTCAATGGCGGTGCGAATCCTGGCGCCGTCCAGGGAAACGTAGGCGTCTTCACCGTCTTTGGTGGGCGCAAAATTCCAGGAGCTGTAATCACTGAATGCGGCCCCTGAATCGTAATCCGTAACCACATTGCTGGCGCAGCCGGTTATGGCCACCGCAAACATCGATATCAATAACAACCTGATCATTCGGTCACTCCTGTGTGTTGGCTTTCGGTCAGAATATTCAGCCCTCGCGCATTGCAAAATTCGATTAACCCGTCACGTTTTTCCTGCGGCAACTCCATCGTTACCTTTACTGTGGCTCCGTAATCCACGTTTTCAATCACAGCATCGTTAGATTCACACCAGTGCCGAAGGGGCTGTTCGTCTGCAAAGCCAATGTTCACCCGAACCTCTTCCAGCGGTTTCTGAACAACTCGCTCAACCTCCGAAAGCACGCTTTCAGCCGCGCCGGCATAAGCCCTGACCAGGCCGCCAGCACCCAGTTTCACGCCACCGAAATAGCGGATGACCATAACCAGCACATCGCCCATATCCTTGTGCTGAATCACCCCAAGGATAGGCTTACCTGCGGTACCGGAAGGTTCGCCGTCATCGTTCATGGCGGCTTCCGCAGCCGCACCAGGCTGTCCGATTTGATAGGCCCAGCAGATATGTCGGGCGTCCGGGTGGTCCGCGCGGGCTTCGGCCAGCCAGGCCTTGACCTGTTCACGGTTAGAAACCGGGACAACCCGGGCAATGAACCGACTCTTTTTAATCTCGGTTTCCCGCTCCAGAAGCCCGGCGGGTACCGGGTAGTCAACCGCCATTGTCCTATCCCGCTCAGACATCACACGTTCCGGGTGAATACCGGCAGGCTCAGGCGCACTACAAGCCCGGTCCGATCACCGTTGAATGCTTCAATTTCCCCATCATGCAGGCCAAGGATATCCCGGGCAATAGCCAACCCCAGCCCCCAGCCTTTGCCACCCCGGGATTTGTCGGCCCGGTAGAAGGGTTCGAACAGATGGCCCAGTGCGCTGCTCGGCACACCCGGCCCTTCATCGGTAATGTCCACCACCAGGCGCTGGCCAACGGTTTTAAGACCAAGTGAAACCGGGTTACCCGGCGGCGTATGGTCCAGGGCATTCTGCAGCACGTTATCGAAGGCCCGCTGCAACAGATTGGGGTCGCCCAGAACCAGAGTACGCTCTGAATCGGGCATTACCGTCAACCTGCAATCGATACCCCGGTGCTCGGCATAGTCCGCTGCATCCGCCAGTACACGATTCAATACGTGCAGCAACTGCACTGGTTCACGCTGTATATCGCCACCCTGCTCAGACACGCTATACAGGGTCAGAATCTGGGTCGTCATGGCATCCAGACGTTCATTCTGGCGAAGGATAGACGCCATCATTTCATCATCGGCACTGGCGTCACTCGCCAGTTCAATAGCCACGCGCTGGCGCGCCAGGGGCGTTCTCAGGTCGTGCGAGATATCCCGCATCAAGTGCTTCTGGCGCTCCAGCAGATAGCAAAGCCGCTCGGTCATGCCATTGAACGCGGTGGCCATGGCGCCGATTTCGTCACGGCGGGACGCAATTTTCCGGCTGACCCGAAGGTCGATATGGCCGCCGGCAATCTCACGGGCGGTGGATTCCATATGCTTCAGCGGGCGCGCAACCCGGCGCGCTACCCACCAGCAGGCCAGGGTGATAATCACAAACGCCAGCAGCACTTCCATCCAGCGATACAGCCGCGCATCCACCCAGCCTTCTGCACCCTTGCGCGGCCAGGCCACCAACTGGTAGTCATCCGCCACCGGGATGACCGCGGGCCTCAGGGAATACCAGCCACTGGACTCCAGCCGCTCGCGGATCACCTGGGGCAACTCTTCATCATTCTGGTCGACTTCGATCAGCCTCAGGTGCAGGTCCAGCCGCTGGCCTTCGGATTTCAGATAACGCCAGAGACTGCCACCATCGTCGTCCCGGCGAAACGCCAGCGCCTGCATCGCCACATCCCGCAAACCGGCCTGGCGTTCGATGGCGGCCCGCTCGCGATCCTGCAGCGCGTGGGTTGCCATGTTCCCCGCAACCAGGGTGATCGCCATGGCCATCCAGATCGAGATAAACACACGCCAGAACAGCGTGACTCTGAGCCTCGGCATCATGCCGGCACCCGGTAGCTGTAGCCCAACCCTCTCACCGTTTCGATTCGCGGCGGGTCATCGTTACCCAGTTTCTTGCGAAGGTTACTGATGTGCATGTCCAGGGTCCGGTCATAGGCCTCAAGCCGCCGGCCCAGGGCCCACTGCATCAGATCGGTTTTGCGAACAACACTGCCAGCATGGGCCAGTAACACCTGCAGCACTTCGTATTCGGTGGCGGTCAGGTCCATGGCGGTGTCGTTCTGGTAGATTCGGCGCTGTACCGGCTCTACTCGAAGGTCGCCATAGAGTCTGGTTTCATCCACACCCACTTCCTGATCCCAGGCGATTCGCCTCAGCAAGGCCTGCAACCGGGCAATAAGCTCACGCGGGTTACAGGGTTTGGGAATGTAATCGTCGGCGCCCACTTCGAACCCGACGATACGATCGGTTTCATCGCCCCGGGCGGTAAGCAGCACCACCGGCAGATGGGTTTTCGCCCGTATCTGGCGCAGTACGTCCAGGCCGCTGATATCAGGCAGCATGATATCCAGCACCACGATGTCGCAATCCTGGCCCATGGCCAGAGACAGGCCGTCATTACCGTTGGCTGCCTCGCGCACGGTAAAGCCCTGATTGGTCAGATAACGTGCCAGCAGGGTGCGAAGCTCTTCATCATCTTCAACCAGCAAAACCCGGTTCTGCATAAAACTCCTCCTGAAACCTGCCGGAAGTTTATCATGCCCTGAAAATCCGCTGCCCGGCCGGTCCTGTTTTTGCAAAACCTTTACACGGAGGCCGTCTTTTTGGCACTGCGAGACTCACAGGCAGTGATCATTCGCCGGGTTCTGGCGTATGGTATCGATACAGCAAGAGGAGCCAGACCCCAGATGCCCGTTCCGGAACACCAGCCACTGACCATTACGACCCGTGATTCCATCGAAGGTATAGGTCAAGCCCAGTGGGAAGCACTGGCGGGCAAGGCCAATCCGTTCCTGAGATACGAATTCTTCGCGGCCCTGGAACAGTCGGGCTGCACCAGCGCGGAAACCGGGTGGCAGCCCCAACACCTGGTCATTCAGCACGGCGACGCGGTCGTTGGTGTGGCGCCCGCCTATCTGAAAACCCATTCCATGGGCGAATATGTTTTTGATTTTGCCTGGGCCGAGGCCTATCAGCGCCATGGCCTGCCTTACTATCCGAAACTGCTGGTCGCGGTGCCGTTTACCCCTTCCCGGGGGCCCCGACTGCTGATTGACCCTGCCGTCCGGGCCAGTCTTGAAACCGGCGATGTTCCCACCCTGCTGGATAACCTGATTGCCGATCTGGGGGTGCATTCCTGGCACCTGCTGTTTCCAGACGCCGCTGATCAGTCACTGTTGCACCAGGAAACAGAACTGCACCGGATTGGCTGCCAGTTCCACTGGAATAATAGAAGCTACCAGGACTTCGAGGATTTTCTGACTGCCCTGACCTCTCGCAAACGCAAGGCTATCCGCAAAGAGCGCCGGCAGGTGGCAGAACAGGGAATCAGCTTCAGCCGTTTCCATGGCCGTGACATCTCCGACCGGGTGCTGTCGACGTTTTATGTGTTTTACCAGGCCACCTACCTGAAGCGTGGGCAGCGGCCTTATCTGAACAAGGATTTTTTTGAGCAGGTCCGGGAGCGCCTGCCGGAACATCTGACCCTGATCATGGCCAGTCACCAGGGCAAAATGATCGCCGGCGCCCTGTTCATGTCAGGTGAAGATACACTCTATGGCCGTTACTGGGGCTGTCTGGATGAATATAACTTTCTGCACTTTGAAACCTGTTACTATCAGGGAATCGAGCTGGCCATTGATCGGGGCCTGGCGCGCTTCGATGCAGGCGCGCAGGGCGAGCATAAACTGATCCGCGGGTTCGAGCCGGTTATCACACATTCCTGGCACGGCATAGTGCACCCCGGTTTCCAGGACGCCATTGCCAGATTTACCGAGGAAGAGGCGCGCCATGTCATGGCCTACGCCGAAGACGCACTGAACGCACTACCTTTCAGGCAGGCCGGCCCGGATCAGTAGCAGCGTCAGGCGCCTACTGACACACAACGGAGCGGGCATCCATGGAAACGGACTATCTTTTCAACCTTCTGAACGACAACCCCCTTCTCCTGCTGATCGCCGTCACTGCGCTGGCCGTGGCTATTTACGCTGTCATCTCAGGCAGTCTGGCCCGGCGCAAAATGGCCGAGCAGAACAACGTCGTAAAATACCGGGTAGACAGCCTGTGGAAAGACATCAATGCCTGGCAGGCCTCCCAGTTCAGCAGCCCCGTTACGGCAAACCATCAGGATGCCAATGCCGGCGAACGCTACGCAACGGAAAAATCAGCCTACGACGCTATCTGGCCACTGGTGTGGTCACTGCATGACAAACTGGGCATGTTTCTACGGGCCGTTGAATCCGACGACAACACCGGCGAACTCCGTCTGGAAGCCCGGAATGCGGCGCTGGAAGCCCGGAAGGTACTGAATCGCGTTCGACCTTTCTGCCACGCCGACATCGACGAACTCGTCACCCAGTTGATCGACAACCACATAAAAGCGCATCTGGCCGCATGCCATCTGATGGATCTGCGCAAAGATTCCCTGGCTTCCAGCTCGAGCCACGAAATGGCCGTGCAGAAGGAGAAATTCCACATGCTTTACGATGGCCAGGCCAAGGAAATGCTGAACCAGCTGGTGACGCTGATCAGGCGCAGGATGCTCAGCCAGGGAACTTCGGCGGGCGGATGAACTCTATGGGTTCCGTATCGTAAATTGAACGACTTCCTCTGACTTCGGATACCCATGCGCAAAGTGAAGCAGTGTTTTATCGGCGTCGCCCTGACGCTGGCCGTGTTGTTAACAGGCCCACTTTTCCTGGCCGCCTGCGCGAGTTTCCAGGATTCATCAAGCTGGCGCACGGCCGACCGCTCCAGCACCGGCATTGCGCCCACCCCTGAACAGGAACAACGCGCTGTGGTGCAGGTATATGGCGCCCGTGCCTACAACTGGCGCGGTTATTTCGCGGTGCACACCTGGATCAGCACCAAGGAAGCCAGTGCCGATACCTACTACGTGCATGAGGTAACGGGATGGCGCCATTATGTCGTCCAGTCCCGACCGGACGCTCCGGACCGTGCCTGGTATGGGTCCGAACCCACACTGATTGCCGACATTCGTGGTGACCGGGCCGAGGCGATCCTTGATCAACTGGGCGGCGTTATCGAACGCTACCCCTACCCTACTGAATACGAGGCCTGGCCAGGGCCTAACAGCAATACATTTGTTTCCTGGGTGATTCGTCAGATTCCGGAGATGGATGTAGCTTTACCCAATCATGCGATTGGCAAGGACTTTCTTGGCGATGACCTGGTGGCCGAGGTGCCGGGTGGCACCGGTTATCAGCTATCGCTGGGTGGCTACTTTGGAATTCTTGCAGGTACACGGGAAGGGCTGGAGTTAAACATTCTCGGCCTGTCGCTGGGCGTTAATCCGCTGGGACTTGGCATCAAACTCCCCGGAGTGGGAGAACTGGCGTTACGCAACACCAATCCAATGTCTGAAGCAACGCCTTAGTCCGCTTCAGGTGCTACCAGCACGGCCGTGGCAGGGTAGGCCGCCCAAAAAAACGCTACAAGCACCCCTGCGGGGTCCAGCCAGCAATCACAGATTGCTGTCGTTCGGCTGTCGCATGAAGCTTTGCTTCATAAACGCTCGGCCGAACCCATGTGCGCTTGGGCTCCGCCATCCATGGCTCCGCACATTTTTGGGCGGCCTACCCTGCCCCGTCCTCTCTACGAGTATGCCGTCAGAATATGGTTAGTCCCGCATAGCGGACGAGACCTGCTGCAGCGATACCCCCGGCAATCGAAGGCAACGGTTTTTTGGTTGCCAGCATGATTACGGCCGTCACAATCAGCGCCGCCACAGAACCCGCATCCCCGCTAAAAGCCATTGGTGTAATTATGGCAATAAGAACCGAGCTGGCCATGGTGTTGATGAAGCTTTCGATTCTGGAACTGATGGTGACGAAAGACATCAGGAAAACACCGCCGAAGCGAGTAACCACCGTTACAGCGGTGATAATTGCGATCAGCGCAAGGATGCCTGCGGTTGTTGTATCGATGCTCATGCATCCCCCTCGTTTTCCGCGGTTTTAACACCGCTATCCCCGGGCTTTTTTTCCAGCCAGAAAAAACCAATAGCACCGCCAGCCAGCGCCCCGACCACCACATGCATATTCGGCGGCAACCACTTCCAGGCAGCCAGGGACGTTATTGCGGCTACCGCCCAGGCCACCAGGGTTCTCGGGGATTTATTGCCACCCAGGGCCATGGCCAGCAGGAAGCAGCCCAGCACCATGTCCAGCCCCAGGGATTTCGGGTCCTGCAGTAAGCCGCCAAAATAGACGCCCAGCCAGGTTCCAATGATCCAGGCCATCCAGATGGCGATGCCGCCGCCGAGGATGACCTCCAGGTTGCGTTTGCCCCGCTGGTGTTCCTGGGCAGACACCGCCCAGTTGGCGTCAGTGAGCAACAGCAGCAGGCTGTAGCGACGGCCCGGGGACATGTCCCTGAGCATGGGGTAGAGCGAGGCGCCCATCAGCAGGTGGCGGGAATTGATGGCGAAAACCACGGCAATCAGCGGAAGCAGGGATACTTCACTACCCCACATATCGATTGCTGCGAACTGGGAAGCACCGGCGAAGACGGTGGCGCTCATCAGGATCGCCTGAAGTGGTTCCAACCCCTTCTGTACAGCGGCTAAACCGAACGCAGCGCCGAACGCCACCACGAATAACGAGATGGGTAACAGCCGGAAAAATTCATAACGAACTTTCGTGGCGCTGAACTGGTAGGAATAGGTTGTGGGCGTCATTGTAGCAAGCTAATGAAATTGGCATCACTTCCCTATAGGTAGATGCCGAAAAACCGGCCCTTCATAGACTAAAGTTCGGCCAGTGCGTGGTCCAGGGTCTGGCTGATGGTGGCATTCAGCTTCAGATCCACCAGCGAATCCGCGCGGGTTCGGCCGAGGTTCAGCGTTGCCATTGGTCGCGACCATTCCTGTGCATAGCGGCAGAAACGGAAACCGGAATAGACCATCAGGGACGAGCCGATCACCAGCAGGCCATCACTGGCTTTGAGTGCGTCCAGCGCCGAATGCACCCGCTGTTTTGGCACATAGTCGCCGAAGAACACCACGTCCGGCTTGAGAATACCGCCGCAGTGGGTGCAGTCGGCAATGTTGAACCGGGAGAAATCGATTTCCAGGTCGGCGTCTCCGTCCGGGGCTGCCGTTGCCGAGTAGTTATCGAAGCCGGGGTTCAGTTCGGCACAGCGTTCGTGAACCAGGTCCCGGCTGGAGCGGTTGCCGCAGGTCATGCAGATTACCTCGTCGGCCCGGCCGTGAAGATCCATCGCCAGATGGCTTCCTGCTTTCTGGTGCAAACGGTCCACATTCTGAGTCACCAGGAGGTTGCTGTGGCCTCGCTTTTCCAGTTCGGCAATCCGCTGATGGGCCGGGTTGGGCGTGGCGTTTCGAATAATCGGCCAGCCAATCAGGCTTCGACCCCAGTATCGCTGACGCACCTGCTGGCTAGCCATGAAATCCCCGTGCTGGACCGGCTGCCTGCGCTTCCAGCTGCCCTCGCCGTCGCGATAATCCGGAATGCCGGAATCGGTACTGACACCGGCGCCAGTCAGAATCAGTAACCGGGGATGCCGACGAATAAAATCAGCCAGCAGCTGCCCTGCCTGTTCAGGCTCATGGGCTTCCAGGGGCTCCTCGCCGATGGGCATGGAAACACCTTTTGTGGGATGTCGGAATGCGGTCATAAACCCTCATCGTCAGGCTGGATTGCCTACTTTAAGGGGCAAAACCGGCGCTGCCAACGTCCCCTGCTGGAAATACCCGGCACCATGGCCGTAAACTTGTGCGCAGATTCTTAGCGCAACGGTTTTTAACGCCATGACTAAAGACACCACCTGTTCCGAACTGCTGTTGGATAACCAGCTCTGCTTCGCCCTCTATTCCACATCGCTGATGATGACCAAAACCTACAAACCACTGCTCAAAGCGCTGGACCTTACCTACCCCCAGTATCTGGCCATGCTGGTGCTCTGGGAGGAAGACGGGATTACCGTCAGCCATATCAGCAGGCGGTTGTTAACGGACCCGGGGTCGGTCACGCCATTGCTGAAAAGACTGGAAGCCGACGGGCTGCTGACCCGCCAGCGTCGAAAGGAGGACGAGCGAGTGGTTGATCTTCATCTGACTGCGAAAGGAAAAGCGCTTCAGGATCAGGCGAAGACCATTCCCGGTTGTATCGTAAACGCCAGCAACCAGAGCGTGTCCGACCTGATGGAGCTCAAGCGCCAGTTACTGAAACTTCGCGAAAACCTGAAAACCCCGGTATAGCCGGATGTAACCCAATCCATTACGCAAACCGGACATTTATCTTGCGCGCAAATCTTTTGTGCGTTAAGTTGGGGTTGATCTTACAATCAGAAGCAGACACAGGGAGAACAGATTATGGCGATTCAAGAAGTTCTGTACCGCGCATCAGCAGAAGCCACCGGTGGCCGTGACGGCCGCGCTATTTCCTCTGACGGAGTGCTGGACGTTGAACTAGCCACCCCCAAAGAAATGGGCGGCGCTGGCGGCAAAGGCACCAATCCCGAGCAGCTGTTTGCGGCCGGTTATTCCGCCTGTTTTATCGGCGCCATGAAGTTTGTCGCCGGTCGGGACAAGCTGCCCATGCCTGACGACGCTTCCATCGAAGGTGAAGTGGGCATCGGCCAGATCCCCAACGGTTTTGGCATTGAAGTAGAGCTGAAGATCTCCCTGCCGGGCATGGACGACGCCCAGGCGGATAAGCTGATCGAAGAAGCCCACAAGGTGTGCCCCTATTCCAACGCCACCCGTGGCAACATCGATGTCACGCTGACACGCGTGTAAACGGAAGCACGCTTGAAGTGTGATCGTTTAAAAAGGCAGCGGGCTTCCCCGCTGCCTTTTTTACATCAGCTCGGCAAATTCCACGGACACCATGGGAATCACCGACAGCGCCAGCAGCAGCCCCATGGTCCAGTTGAACCAGCGGCGATAGACTGGTTTCTGCAGCAACCGTCGCAACCCCGCACCTCCAAGCATCCAGGCCCCAACGCAGGGCACCGCCACCACCAGAAACGCCGCAGCAATCCAGCTTGCCTGCTGGATCACTGCCCCACTCACCGTGGTAAAAGTGGCCAGAGCGCCAACCGCCATCACCCAGGCCTTGGGATTCACCCACTGGAAAGCAGCAGCCTGCAAGAAGGACAGAGGACGGCTGGTGTCATCCTCTTTAATCTCCGTGGCAGTGGTCGCAATCCGCCATGCCAGATACATGAGATAGGTGATACCCAGCACCTTGATCACCTGATGCATCACCGGAACCGCCTCGAACACTTTGCCAAGCCCCATGCTGATGGCCAGCACCATGGCCGGAAAGCCAATACAGATTCCCAGGTAATGAGGCAGCGTTCGCCATACCCCGAAGTTCATGCCCGAGGTCATCACCATGATGTTGTTCGGGCCCGGCGTGGCGGTTGAAACCAACGCAAAAAGTAAAACGCTCAGAAGCACTTCCATGGTCATCTCCCCAATCCCTGGATTTTCCAGAATGGCTTGAGCAGCTCAGCCTGACGCTGCTCCTCGGTCAGCCCGATGTCGGCCAGCAAGTGGTCGCTCAGTTGGGCCAGGTGCCGACGGGTTCGACGAGATTGAAGCATCTGCATCACCCACTTTCCGGAAATCACCACCATGACCGCGTTCTGCGCTTTCGCTGCGGCGTCCGCCTTGCGAATAATCCCCAGGCCTTTAAGCGATTGGATGTTTGCAGTGGTCATGGTCCTTCTCCTTCATTATCGGTTTGTGAGCCTGTTCATCCTGAACCGAATTTTGCAATGGTTACAGATTCACTTATTTGGTATTTTGATCGGTACAGATGTGCCAAACCCCCATCTGTCATGGTCCATTTTCTTTCATCTGTACTGGTCGATTGCGAAGCGAGGGCAACAATGGAAACCAATCTGTATGCGCAACTGGCGGATTCACTGAGCCAGCAGATTCGCGAAGGCCTGTTCCGGACCGGCGACAAGATGCCCTCGGTACGCCACCTGGCACGGCGGGAAGCCGTCAGCATTTCCACGGTGACCACCGCTTACAGCCTGCTGGAACAATGGGGCTGGGTAGAGGCACGGCCGAAATCCGGGTATTTCGTGGCCCGGCGCCAGGACGACCGGCTGGCCATGCCACGCCAGGTGAAGATGAAGCCAAGGCCACGGGCCGCAACGACCTCGGAACTGGTCATGGAAGTTCAGCGGGATTCTGCCAACCAGAAAGGCGTCAGCATGTCCGCGGCGATTCCGGCGCTGGACTTTCCGATTCTGGGCAACGTTCAGCGGGCCTTCACCCGTCTGTCCCGAACCCGCAAATATCTGGGGGTGGGTTATGACGCCCCAGAGGGCCTGCCGGAATTCCGCCAGCAGATCGCCCGCCGCGCCGTGGACGCTGGGGTGCATGTATCACCGGATGAAATCATCAGCACCGCTGGCTGCCAGAACGCCATGGCCCTGGGTTTGCGGGTGCTGACCCAACCCGGCGACATCATTGCCCTGGAATCGCCCTGCTATTACGGGCTGATCCAGATGGCAGAAGCCTTTGGCCTGAAAGTGATTGAAATACCGGCCCACCACGACACCGGCATCAGCGTAGAAGCCCTGAAGCTGGCGCTGGAGAAATGGCCGATCAAGGCGCTGGTGTCCGTGGCTACTTTCTCAAACCCGCTGGGGTCCATCATTCCCGATGAACGCAAACAGGAGCTGATGGAGCTGCTGGAAAAATACGATGTACCAATGATCGAGGACGACATTTACGGCGAGCTGTATTTTGGCGACCGTCGTCCCAAATCGGTAAAGGCCTTCGACCGTGACGGCCGGGTACTGCTGTGCTCCTCGGTATCCAAAACCATTGACCCGCAATTGCGGGTGGGCTGGATCATGCCGGGCCGTTACCTGGAGAAGGTGACCCATCAGAAATTCATCCAGCAAGTATCCGGCTCTACCCTGCCCCAGATGGTGACGGCAGAGATCATGGCCCAGGGCGCCTACGACCGGCACCTGCGCCAGGCCCGGGAAACCTACCGGATGCGCAGCCAGCAGCTGGTGGATCTGGTCAGCCAGCACTTCCCGGAAAACACCCGGCTGTCACGTCCCAAAGGCGGGCTGGTGGCCTGGGTAGAACTGCCGGACCGGGTCAACACCACCGAACTCTACCATCGGGGCCGCAGCCAGAACCTGACCATTGCTCCCGGCGAGATCTTCTCCGCCTCCGGGCAGTACAAGTGCTGCTTCCGGATCAACTTCGCTCAGGGCTGGAGCCCCGAGCGCGTGGCGGCGGTTCAGACCTTCGGGGAGTGGATTCGGGAAAGCCTCTGATGACTGCTGATTGATCATGTTCCACTCCGCCTCAGCACAACTCTACACCAGAATATGCAATCGATTGCATTTATAGGGCATTTAGACTATACCTTCAGTGTCTGTCTCAAAAGAGATGACGCCTGTTGAGTGGCCGATTAATGGGTGCCTTTGCCGATGTCTCAATCCAATCTCTCTTCTTCCCGCCCCCGGGCAGGCCGCTTTTCCTGGCTGACCCGTTTTCGCCTGACCCTTGTCAGCCGCCTGAGCCTTGGCTTCGGGATGGTCGGTCTGGGCGTCATCGGAATTCTGGTCGCCAGCCTGTTCAGCCTGCAGCAATCCAGCCAGGGACTGGACGCCCTGGTCTCTGAAGCCCTGCCGGTCAAACAGACCATCGCAAGTGCACGATTGACCCTGAAAGACATCAGCACCAGCGCTGCGGAGCATTACAACGCCCGGGTAGCCGGGGAATCGGCAGACATCCGGTCGCGAGTGGAAACCGACATCAACAGCTTCAATGAAATCATTGCCCGGCTGGAAAACGACTTCCCTCTGCTGAACCAGGTGCCGGCCATAAAAGCTGGCCTGGCGGAGTCAGTGGAACAGGCCCGCGAGCAGTTTGAGCTTTTGATCAGGAACATGAACAGCCACGAGCGTTCAATTGACGCCGAAGCCCGTATCACCGAAGTTCGCGCTGAAATCAATGAACTGAAAACCCGGGCGGAACCGGTTTTCCAGCGCAACCTGGATGCAATGGAGCAGGTAGATGCCATCGCCCTGGCCTACCGGCTACAGGGACTGTTCAACAATGCTTCCCTGCTGGCTATTAACGCCTCACTCGCTGACAGCCTGGAGGTCATTGAGACGGTTCAGGCAGACCTGAGAGACAGCCTGGACGGCGTTGCGCGACTGACTTTTCCGATTCTGGACCAGAAACGGGCCGATCCCGCCTTTGCCGACTATTACGACGACATGGACCCCCTGTTTGATCAACTGGAGCGCCTGACAACGGCAAACGACGGCCTGATTGCCCAACAGAAAAACCTGTTTGTTGAGATTCGCAGTGTGCTGCCGGCACGTGTAGACGCGGTTCAATCTGCACTGGCGGAGGCCGGTCGTGGCCTACAGGCGGTCTCGCAGCAGGTGGATGATGCAGTTGTGGGCATTAGCGATCAGGCACTTGAACAGGTAGGGCTTGGCCGTACCATCATGATTACGGCAACAGCCCTGATTCTGGCGCTCTGCCTGCTTGTATCCTGGCTGGTGGTACGAAGTGTACGCCGACCCATCCGCCGGTTGAGAGACTATATGAAACAGGTGGGGAACGGTGATTTCAGCGGCGAGGTGGGGCACTACGCAAAGGACGAAATCGGCGAGATCTTCCAGTCTACTGAGCAGCTGGTTCACAACATCCGGGACATGATTGCCCGGATCGCCGAGCTCAACAAAGACATCAACACCATCTCCACCGATTCTGCGAAGGCGACCGATTCGGTGCGTACCCGGTTGAACAACCAGAGCCAGGATCTGCGATCCGTTGCCACAGCGGTGACCCAGATGTCGGCCAGTGTTCGGGAGGTCGCCCAGAATACCCGCGAAGCCGCCGCCGAAGTCAAACAGAGCGAAACCCAGGCCCATGACATCGAAACCGCCGTCAACGCGGCGGTAACCTCCACCGGCGAATTAGGCAGAACCATGCAATCCGCAACAGAGGTCATTCAGATGCTCGATAAGGAAGTGGTTGGCATCGAACAGATACTCGATGTCATCCGCAATATCGCTGAACAGACCAATCTGCTTGCACTGAATGCCGCCATAGAAGCAGCGCGGGCCGGTGAACAGGGCCGAGGATTTGCCGTGGTCGCTGACGAAGTGCGAACCCTGGCGAGCCGAACCCAGTCAAGCACGGAAGAGATCCGCCAGAAAATAGACTCGGTGATGGCCGGGTCACGCAATGCCGTCGAATCCATTGCCACCAGCGTCAGGAACGCCGACGACATATCCGGTCGGGTTGGCCATGTTCATGAAGCGTTCAAAGAGTACCTGACCTACGTTGAGCGAATCAGCGAAATCAACAACGAAGTGTCAGTGACCACCGGCGAGCAAGAGTCCGTCTCGGAACAGATCACAGAGCGCATTCACACCACCAGCGACAGCAGCGCCGCCGTCGCTACCGACTTCGAACTGACTTCCCAGCGGGTAGCGGAGCTGGATGAAATTGCCAACAACCTGGACCAGGAGATCAAGCGTTTCCAGCTATGATTCGCGCAAGCCGCTGGCGCAGGTCGTCGGCGCCAAGCTCCGCCATCACAGCGATGTTGCGCTCCGGAATGGCGTCCGGGTTTGGGTGGCTGTCCACCGCCCGTTCAACGCTGGCCTCACGAAGCAGATGCAGCATCGGATAGGGTGAGCGGTTGGTGTAGTTCTCCGCATCCTCGGCCCCGGTTCCGGCAAAGCGGTAGTCCGGGTGAAAGCTGGCCACCTGGTATATGCCCTCAAGCTCCAGGAGCTGAAGCAGGCCGTCCACAGCCGCCAGAAAATCGTTGTACTCATCAAAATCGGTCAGCACACCGGGGTGAATCAGCAAGGTGGTCTCGGTATCCGGATGTTCCTCCAGAAACCGCAGCTCTTCCTGCAAGCCTCGCAATAACGCTTCTTCTGAATCTGCTTCAGACACTGCAAACCGCACGCGATTGTTCACCAGCTCCCTGCGTGCAAAGGGGCACAGGTTCAGGCCGATCACAATCTCTTCCAGCCATTGCCGGCTGACTTGCTCAATCTGCAACTTATCCAAGTTATCTCCCTGACGCTGTTTCAACCATGGCCCCCAAAACCCTGAAAGTCATGATATGTTAAGCAAGCTTACAATAATAACGCGACAGCCAACGGATATCGGAGAAACAACATGGACGCACTGCGCACCCCCGACGAACGATTCAACCGCCTGCTGGACTACCCCTTTGAACCCCACTACATCGAGGTAGACGGCCTGCGCATGCACTACGTGGACGAAGGGCCGGCCGATGCCAAACCCATACTGATGATGCACGGCGAGCCATCCTGGTCCTACCTGTACCGCCACATGATCCCAATATGTGCCGCCGCCGGCCACCGGGTAATCGCGCCGGACCTGATCGGCTTTGGCAAATCCGACAAGCCCACCGACATCACCGATTACAGCTACCAGCAACACATGGACTGGATGCAAAGCTTTCTGGACCAGACCGGCCTGACCGACATCACCCTCGTATGCCAGGACTGGGGCTCACTGCTGGGCTTGCGCCTGGCCGCGGAAAACCCCGACCGCTTCCGCGCCATCGTGCTGGGCAACGGCATGCTGCCCACCGGCGACCAGGCCTTGCCGAAAGCCTTCCAGATCTGGAAAAACTTCGCGATTTACAGCCCCTGGTTCCCCATCGCAAAAATCATCGACACCGGGAGCTTCAAAAAACTGGGGCCGGATGAAAAGCGCGCCTATGACGCCCCCTTCCCCAACAAAAAATACAAAGCCGGCGCCCGGGCCTTCCCCAAGCTGGTCCCCGCCTCACCCAACGACCCGGCCACCGAAGCCAACCGCGCCGCCTGGAAGGTTCTGGAGCAGTGGGAAAAACCCTTCCTGACCACCTTCAGCAACGGCGACCCGGTTACCCGCGGCGGCGACAAGTACGTGCAGGAACGCGTTCCCGGCGCCAAAGGCCAACCCCATGTCACGCTCACCGGTGGCCATTTCCTGCAGGAAGATTCGCCCGTGCAGTTTGCGACTGCCGTGAACGATTTGCTTGCGAGAATGGATGGTGGCGGATTGGGCTAGAGACAGCAGGCCTTGTGTTTTTTACCGCTGCCGCACGGGCAGCGGTCATTGCGGCCGGGATTAAGCCGGCCTTCCCGGGTGTCGCCCTGAAGGTAATACCAGCGCCCTGCTTCCTTGCGGAAATCGGAGTTCTCTTCCAGAAATCCCCATCCGCTCCCGGCACGGTAGACTGCCCGAAAATGAACGCGGCCCGAATCACCTTCCTGCGAGCTCTGCAGGATCTGCAATGACGACCAGGCCGGTGAGCCTTCAAGACTGAGCGAAGCAGGCCGTGTACTTGAATGCCAGGTTGAACGAAGATAGTCCGGCAGGTCCAGTACAAACGCAGCAAAGCGGGAGCGCATCAGCGCTTCCGGCGTATCCGCCGCCTGCCCCTGGTGCAACGGCTGGCAGCATTGTAAATAAGGCTTCGCGCTGCCGCAGGGGCAGTGGCTCGTGTTCTGGGTTTGTTGCATTCCGGGCTCACAGTACATTTCTGGACGACTAATCGCAGTTTAAACATTACTTGGCCTGATCAGTCGACTGCAAACAATGCTTCATTTTCACGCTTTTAAAAAAAAGCGAACACTCCATTCTGAGCTTGACGGCCCTGCAACGTTTTGCCTTTTCGCCGCTTCGCTCTGCCAAGGTTGCCGCATATTTTCAGCGTAAATTGCCAAGAAATTGATAATCATCGCAGCGTCAGAAGCCAATTCGTACTACGGTCAGCTTGGTTACACACGCACAATGCTCGCGCCTGGGTTCGGGATGCGCCTATGTATTTGACTGATACTTACAAAGTGGACAAGGCTGTCAACGGAACTTGGCAACTTAGAAGAGCTATATATCCCCGTCTGTACTGGTTCTGGGGAATTACAGCGGTATCGGCTGTTATTTTATTTTTTATTTGGGACAGACCCCGTTGGGAGCCTTACGTTTATTTTTTTGGCGGATGGATTGGTTTGATGGCTCTGGCTATTCCTTACCACGTGCTCAGGGACAAGCTGATAACGATTGAGAACGACGGTGCTGAATTCGTTCTTCGAGGAAAGCACTTTCTCGGGAAAAAAGGAAAACGGTTTTCAACCAAAGGCGTTTACCGGATCGGGAGAATTACTGTTTCCAGCGGTGATACGTCCAAAAATTATCACATGGAGGTTCGCACTGACGACGGCCTTCGCTTCATGATGGGTATCAGCTCCCTTGGAAGCATGAAAGAGCAAGCGCTGATCGACCTTGGCAAGGACCTTGAGCGTAAGACCGAAGGCAAGTTGAAATACTCACCGCTCAACGCATAATCATGGGGTAGTGTAATGGATGAAGTGACGAATCCGGCGAGCAATTACGTCAGACTGGAAATGGACATTTCCAACCATCAAATAGTCGCCTATCAGGATAATTATAAGGTACTAGGGTGGATTGTCTTGGGCGCATCATTCATGCCATTCCTTGCTTTGTTTACTGCACCGTGGCCAATTTTATTGTTTGTAATTCTGTTCTGGTTGGCGCTTGTTGCAGCTGGAATGACTCTGGTATTGAAAGAACGTCGACAACGTTGGGACCACTCTACTCAAATGGTCGTTTTTGAAGCGAGGTGGCCGGGTAGTAAGTTTAAGCCGTCTAAAAAAATTCCGATTCACAAATTCGAAGACGTCCAGATAATGACCACGCCAAGAACGAATCAACGTGGGATCGAGGAAACCGGCCCCGGCGTTCTGGTAAGAGTCAGATATGAAAAGGATTCAAGGCATACCTATCCCGGAAAAAACTCTTGGAGAATTGGCAGTTTTCACAGCACAGAATATGCCGAGGATGCCGAATATCTCGCTCAAAAGGTAGCTCAGGTATGTGGCGTTCCTGTTAGAAACAGTTTGGCGAGTAGAGGCTGAATTACTGTGAATAAAACCGAAAACTCAGGTAACAAGGTGCACCATCTGAATGTTCGCTTTGCGACCAATGCTACTCGCGGACCTCAGCTAAAAAAGCGGGACATAACGGTATTTCCGTCGTATTGACTTTCAGAACCGGTACATTTCACCCAACCAATTTTCCGGAACGAATGGAGGCCTACCGTGAGCAATCCTTTGGCAGGCGACACTGACATCACATTTCTCCAGCAGGCCATTCAACAAGCCCTGGCATCGGTTGACGATGGCGGAGCCCCGTTTGGCGCTCTGGTGGTTCATAACAACAAAGTCATTGCGCAAGCGGGTAACAGGGTAAAGCAGGATTTCGACGCCACTGCCCACGCTGAAGTAGCGGCAATACGCAAGGCCGGCCAGAAGCTGGGCGATGCCCAGATGCCGGAAGCAACCCTGTATTCAAGCTGCGAGCCCTGTCCCATGTGCCTGGCGGCCGCCCACTGGGCTCGAATCCCGCGCATTGTATTTGCTGCCTCTCAAGAAACTGCGAATGAGGCCGGCTTTGCCGACGGCAACATTGCAGAGCAGCTCTATGGCCAGATTCATCCTGCACGGGCCGAGCAATTGGGATTGGTTCATATCGAGTTAGAGAACTCGGGTGCCCCTTTTCAGGCTTGGCTAAACGTTTCTAGCCGCTAGCATCATCAAATCTGAATGTTCGTTCTGCAACCAAGATCCACTCCGAACTCAACTAAACAAAAGCGAACATCCTTACACCCTCACCTAAGGTGCTGTTATAGGTCACCGCTGGTAAAAGCATTTTTCTTCTTTCTGATGTCCTCGGTAACGTGGTTAGAATCCAAGCTACGCGATAGTTCCGGTAAAACAGTGACGTGATTGCACAACGCTATTTGAGGCATATCTATAGATAGGCTGCCAACGGCATCTCAATTCCCTATCCGATCAGGCAGGCACATAATGAGGTTGCACAATTTATGTGTCGAGATATTTTACACTAATTTAAATGCAAACCCATAAAAAACTGAAAATAATGCAAATTAAATGCTGGCATTTTCTATGCTTTAGTTTTCTCTGGTTACGTTTCGTTATTAGCTCGGAATGAGAATTGCCTAGAACTAATAGGAGATTGGATGTGAAATACTTGAGGCAGTTGGCTATCGCACTAACCATGGCAACCCCCGCCATATCAGACGCTTACAGTCTGGATGAGACCACCAGAATAGTTACAGATCAAGACAGCGGGACAGAGTGGCTTCAGTGGACTGAAACCATCGGCATGGCAGTCGATGACGATTTCAGCAGCATTCAAGGTGGTGGCTGGAGTGTCGCTTCCAACGAACAAATGTCAGCATTGTATGACGCTTTTTTTCCATCCATCGTTTGGGACGCCGATGAGAATACCAGCCAATTCTCTTATGGTATTACGACCTACGGCGACGGCATTGATAATGCGTTCAAGTTTGGAGAGTTGTTTGGTTGGACTTACGCGAGGGACTCAAAGAGTGTTCAGACTGGCCGGCCATTCGAATACTCAACAGGTTTCAACGCTACCTACGCATATTTTGGAAATGATTTAGATGGCGATGGTCGAATCAATAGAACATCAGTTTTATCAGAAAGCATCTTCGATAACCCTGAAAATGGGGTATACAGAGAACGAGCCGAATACTTCGACCTAACATCTGATAATTATTCACCTGGAGGTACTTACTTTGGTGGCGGAGTTGCGCTGGTCCGAACAACGCCCACAACAAAAGTCCCTGAGCCCAGCACTCTTGCCTTGCTTGGCTTGGGCCTGGCTGGCTTAACATACGCGCGCAGAAAATCGCGGTCGAGGGTCTATTCAATCCATTCCTAACTCCGTCGGGTTGCATTGAACAGAAGGTGTCAGACGAAGCATTTCGGCGTCGGTCCAACGATCATATTTCGTTCCGCCGTTCAGTCTTAAACTCGTCTGACACCACTTTTCGCGCAGACTTAGGAAGGTCTTTTAGGTTTACTTACCAATATAAACTTTACTCCCCTTAAAAATTGCCGATGATTCTCTGTTTGATTAAACGATACGAATTTCGGCTTTTGAGCTTACGATTGCTTTTAATATCCAGCTCCTGTCGACCATGCAAGCGAAGTCAACCAAATGTTTGGACTTACCCGGGTTCTAGTATACTCCTGGCCTATGATTAAGCTATGCCCCAAAGGCACGACATATCCGAACCTCAAAATTGACCTTCGTGACTGGGATCTTAATGTCCGCTTTGCGACCAAGCCCGGCTCCCCAAACTCTTAAGCAAAAGCGTTAATCTGGTCAGCTTGTGAGGCGGGACACTGGGTATGAGCGGCACCCCGTTGGTTTTCTGGCATGACCTGCAGCCGGGTAAGGCAACTGGCGCCAACATACTGCGAACAAATACACTCGGGAATTAATGGGCGAGCACAATGACAAACAGAGTTGATATTTATTACTGCACAGGGTGCCGGTGGCTGCTTCGTTCGGCCTGGATGGCACAGGAACTGCTGACCACCTTCGAAGGCGAGCTGGATTCGCTGGCATTGCATCCGGGAAGCGGTGGAATTTTCGAGGTGTGGGTTAATGAAAAGCGGATCTGGTCCCGCAAGGAGCAAGGGGGATTTCCGGAGATCAAGGTGCTAAAGCAATTGGTGCGGGACGAAATCGACCCTGAACGCTCGCTCGGACACGTGGATCGATGAAGTCAGGGATTAATAAGTCCGCCCCGGCTCTCCTTAAAGCTCGCCTCATGCTGGTGGTGATAGGAATCATCCTACCCTACCTGGCACGCTTGCCTCGGGGCTCTGAATGGCTTGGGCAGTACACCGACGCCGGTCTGAGCGGCTGGTTGTTAATCAGTGGCTTAAATGCCATTGCCTGGGGTGCCATCCTTGCTATCAGCTTTACGTATGAACGGCCTGCTTCGCTGATCGCGCCATGCTTACTAGGTTTCGGCTATTTAGCCTGGTCGCATGGCACACTGGATTTGAGTACGAACCCAAATGCTCCGATCGCACTGGTGATTATCCCGGTCTACGCGCTTTTACCGATTGGAGTGGGCGGGGTAATTGGCTTTGTCATGGATCGCATTTTTCGGCGCAGTTAAGGGCCGGCGCCATTCCCAAACCTGAACGCTCGCTTTGCAACCAAGTCAGCAGTCCTCAGTAATACCCCTGGCTCCGCAGATAGTCATCATAACTACCACTGAAATCCGTCACGCCTTCACCGGAAAGATCCAGAATGCGCGTGGCCAGGGACGACACAAATTCCCGGTCATGGCTGACAAAAATCAGTGTGCCCGGGTAGTTTTCCAGCGCCAGGTTCAACGCCTCGATGGATTCCATATCCAGGTGGTTGGTGGGCTCATCCATCAGCAGCACATTCGGCTTCTGCAGAATCAGTTTGCCGAACAGCATTCGGCCTTCCTCGCCACCGGAAATCACCTTCACCGACTTGCCAATCTCATCACCGGAAAACAGCATCCGCCCCAGCGTTCCGCGCACCATCTGCTCACCGTCCGGCGTCCACTGGGCCATCCAGTCGGCCAGGGTCATGTCGTTGGCAAAATCGTCGGAATGGTCCTGGGCGTAGTAGCCCACCTGAGCGCTATCGGTCCACTTCACCTCGCCGCTGTCCGGCACCATTTTTCCGGCCAGGCACTGCATCAGCGTGGTTTTACCGATGCCGTTGGGACCGATGATAGCCACCCGTTCCCCGGCTTCCACTTTCAGATCCAGATTATTGAACAGCGGATCGTTCTCGAATCCTTTGCTAAAGCCGTGCAACGTTACCGCCTGGCGATGCAGTTTCTTGGTCTGCTCGAAGCGGATAAAGGGGCTCACGCGGCTGGAGGGCTTTACTTCCTCAAGCTGGATCTTGTCGATCTGACGGGCACGGGAAGTCGCCTGCTTGGCTTTGGACGCGTTGGCCGAGAAGCGGCTGACAAACTGCTGCAGTTCGGCAATCTCTTTCTTCTTCTTGGCGTTATCCGACAGCATGCGCTCGCGGGCCTGGGTGGCGGCGGTCATGTACTCGTCGTAGTTGCCCGGGAACAGGCGCAGCTCACCGTAGTCCAGGTCCGCCATGTGGGTGCACACGCTATTCAGGAAGTGGCGGTCGTGGGAAATGATGATCATGGTGCTGTTGCGGGCCACCAGAATGTTTTCCAGCCAGCGGATAGTGTTGATGTCCAGGTGGTTGGTGGGCTCGTCCAGCAACAGGATATCCGGGTCGGAAAACAGTGCCTGGGCCAGCAGCACACGCAGCTTCCACCCTGGGGCAATAGCACTCATCAGGCCATTGTGCTGGCTTTCGGGAATATCCAGCCCCAACAGCAGTTCGCCGGCCCGGGCTTCAGCGGTATAGCCATCCAGCTCGGCAAACTGGACTTCAAGGTCCGCCACCGCCATGCCGTCTTCCTCGCTCATCTCCGCCAGCGAGTAGATGCGGTCGCGCTCCGCCTTCACCTGCCAGAGCTCTTCGTGTCCCATAATCACCGTATCCAGAACGGTACAGTCTTCATAACCGTACTGGTTCTGGCGCAGCTTACCCAAGCGCTGGTTGTGGTCCAGCATCACCTGACCGGCGGACGGCTCCAGATCTCCACCCAGGATTTTCATAAAGGTGGATTTGCCGCAACCATTGGCACCAATCAGGCCGTAGCGGTTGCCGTTACCAAATTTGACCGACACGTTTTCGAATAACGGGCGGGCGCCAAACTGCATGGTGATGTTTGCGGTGGAAATCAAAGGAACAATCCGTCATCAGGTGAATGCCCGGTTACACACCGGAACGAAAGGCGCGCATTGTACAGATTTCAGGCACAAACCGTGAGGCCGCAATAACACGGATAAAAAGGGCTTGCCTGAAATCGCTGTGGCGGGCAGCATTCAGGTTCGTGTAATTACGTAAAAAGCTAAATGAGGAAACATCACCATGGCACAGGCAACTGCCCGTCATATCCTGGTAGACAGCGAAGCAAAATGTGAAGAACTGAAAAAAGCCATTGAAGGCGGCGAAGACTTTGCGGAAGTGGCAAAGAAGCACTCATCCTGCCCCTCCGGCCGCAATGGCGGTGACCTGGGCTCCTTCGGCCCCGGTCAGATGGTGCCGGAATTCGACAAGGTGGTTTTCAGCGGCGACGTTAATACTGTACTTGGCCCGGTGAAAACACAGTTTGGCTACCACCTGCTGGAGGTGACCAGCCGGAGCTGATGGGTTTGCCCTCAGTTTTCTCCCGCCGGGGCCGTGCTGTTTTCTGGCTGGCTCTGGCGGGTCTCATCTGCCTGTTTCCCCTGTTTTTCATTGGCGGCCCCGGCTGGAGTGGCGGCCCGCTGATCATATCGGCCTGGAACCTCGGCCACCCCCTGTTTTTTGCTCTGCTCACGCTGGCTGTTCGGCCGTGGCGCTTTTATTCCGGCTGGAAACTCTGGCTGTATGGAACCGCAGCGGTGCTGCTTCTGGGCGCAGGCATCGAACTGCTGCAGTCCCTGGACACCCGGGACCCGGACACGGGGGACATGTTCCGCAATCTCACCGGCTTCTGGGCGGTCCTGGCGTTACGGCCGCTGGCAAGTTTCCAGCAATCCGGCAGGTTACAGGTACGGCTGCTTAGACTATTTGCCGCGGCCATGCTGGCCATCGATCTGATCACGGTCAGCCGGGTGGCGCTTCAGCAGGTTCAGGTCAGCCAGTGGCTACCAAATCTTTATGACTTCCGGCAGGCCAACCCCGGGGAGTTCTGGCGTGGCAACGTAACCACCAATACGGACGGCAGCTGTGGGCCCCTTCCCGACAACGCATTACACATCGGGCTCACGACCCGGCGCTATTCAGGCGCATCACTGGACAACCTGCCCTCGGACTGGCGGGGGTACCAGGCCCTGGAGATCCTGCTCTGGAATCCACAGGACTACAGCATACCGCTGACGCTCAGAATCAACGATATGACCCATGAGCAGAACAGTAATGTCTATCAGGACCGGTTCAATCGCACTCTGGACATTGCCCCAGGAATCAACCGGATTGAGCAGAGCCTGGCGGAGGTTGCCGTGGCGCCGAGTGGCCGGAAGATGGAAATGAACGATGTTCGCCGGTTGATGTTTTTCACCTCCAATCTGAACCAGCCCGCCCGCTTGTGTCTCGGTACGCTCAGGCTCAGGAAGACCCCAGAAAGCGAGTAAGCTGACGCCCTACGGCTTCCACCGGCTGGGTGATGGAATCCTGGATACTGCCGGTTACCACGCGCGTGAACCTGGCTCCGGCATCGGATTCAAGAAACCCGATGTAATCCTTCAGCTCGTCAACGGTCAGATCCTGGTAGGTGTAGAGGTAGGCATCGTAGACCTGCTGGGCGACCATTGCCCGAACCTGATCCCGGTTGCCTTCAATCATCTGTTTCAGACGGTCAAACCCCGGGCCATTGCTGCCCTGGAAGGCCGATATGGCTGTCGCCAGGCCCAACTGTACGGCTACGGTGGTGTCTACCGCGCTTTCAGTGGCGCGGGCTGCGCGATCATAGCGGGTGAACAGTGCGGCCCGGTCGCTGCCCTTGAACCTGGCCTGCATATCCGGCGCGCCCCGCTCAATCCGGGGCCAGACATCCGGGCTTGAAGCCGCGATCTCCGCCTGTGAAACCTTTTGGGCCAATGGCGTCTCATACCAGCGACCCACAGTTTTGAGCTGATCTTCATTCATCTCAGAGGACAGGTCTGATACCAGTGCCGACTGCATATCCGCTGCCCGGAAGGCATTGCGCACCACTGCGGTGACCGTGGTAACCACCATCGGGTCGGACTGCCCGCTCTGCCTCAGCCCCTGACGAACACCCTCGGTCATCATCGCCGGATACTGGGCCACAATATCGTCAACGGGCGAGGCCTCAAGCACCGACTTTGCCAGTGGACTGGCATGGGCAAAGCCAGGCAGCAACAACAGACAAACTAAAAGCGGTTTAATTTGGGATAGTGCGGGCATGAACTTAGTATCCTTGGTACGAAAGCCCCGTTATGCCACGAGCCGAGTAACCGACGCAAGATATGTCCAGACCCAGAAGACGCCAACTGCTGCCCGCAACATGGGCATCACGCCTGCGATGGTACGGTTTGCCGACCCTGGGGCTGATTATTACCATTCTGGTAACTTTGCGATTCAGCCTGCTGGAGCCGGATCCGCCGGCCAACCCGGAGGATATCTGCGAGATTTTTCGCGAACACCCGGTCTGGTATGACTACGCAAAGGATTCACAGGACCAGTGGGGCACTCCGATCGCGACTCAACTGGCGTTTGTGTATTACGAATCGTCTTTCCGCAGCCATGCCCGACCACCCCGAACGCAGCTCCTGGGCTTTATTCCCTGGCTTCGTCCCACCACTGCGTACGGCTATGCCCAGGCCCTGGACCCGGCCTGGGGCGAATACCTTCAGGCCAATGGAGGGGGCGTATCGGTGGTGCGCACCAACATGAAGTACGCGCTGGATTTTGTCGGCTGGTACAACCACCTGACCCGGAAAGAAACTGACATCACGCTGAATCAGCCAAGGGAGCTGTATCTGGCCTACCATGAAGGACGCGCGGGATACCGGCGGCAGACCTACCTTGCCAAACCGGCGGTGGTGTCCCTGTCAGAGCGGGTGCAGAACCGCGCCTTCCGTTATGACAACCAGCTGCAGAGCTGCGAGCAGGAATTCCAGTGCTGGCGCTTCTACCAGTTCTGGCCGTTTTGCGGAGACTGGTAAGCGGCTCAGGCCGTACCTTCAATATGGGGGCCAAGACCCAAAAGACGCTGGCCAAGAAATTCCATCACCAGGCGGACCCGGGCCATATGCCGGGTTTCGTTATTGACTATCAGCCACAGGTCCACCCCCTCACCTTCCAGTGGTGGCGTCAACCGCCTGAGGTCGGTGGTTATATCCCCAAGGTAACAGGGCAAAACGGCCAGACCGACCCCGGCTCTGGCCAGCGAATACATGGATTGCAGGCTGTTGCACCTCACCAGCGACCGGGTGTTCTTGAGGGACTTGCGATACCAACGCCCCGTCGCGAGATGGCTGAAGCTTTCGTCCGGCAATATCCAGCTGTTCAGCTCCGGGGCATTGTCCAGATCCATATCCGGATGCCGCTGGCAGTAATCCGGTGAGCCGTAGACCGCGGATTCGATGGTGGCGATCCGGTCGCCTTCCAGCGTGGCCTGAGGCTTGTTGACCGGGCGCAGGGTCAGGTCCGCATCGCGATGGCTGAGATTGAGCACATCGTTATCGGTCAGTACTTCCAGCTCAATGTCGGGGTAGGCCTGCAGCAGTTCCGACACCAGCGGGCCGATCAGGGCATTGACCATGACATCCGTTGCCGCCAGCCGGACTTTGCCAACCGGCACTGTATCTTGCCCAATCAGCTGGCGTTCCAGATTTTCCATGTCAGAAGCCAGCCGATCGGCCTCACGGAAGGCCGTTTCGCCCACGGGCGTGAGGTGCAGCCCTTCGCGGTCGCGCTCGAAGAACTGAATCCCCATCTGCTCTTCCATCTGGTCCAGCCTGCGGAGCACGGTGGTCTGATGCACACCGAGGATTTCGCCGGCTTTGGCAAAGGTTCCACCGGTGGCCAGGGCGTGAATATAACGAAGGTAGTCCCAATCCATAAATAACTGCATATTTGCAACGTTTGTACGGATTTTAACGTATTCACGCTGCAAAAACGAACCCGTAGAATTCATTGCATAGTCAGCTAATCAATTGCGACTCACTATCAACCCACTTATACAAAGGAGGAGGCGCTATGACTCAAATCCATAACGTATCTCATCACCCGCTGCCGTCCAGCATCCTCCACAACGGAAACGATGTCAGGCGCCAGTACACCCGTGCAGCAGCTCAGAGAGCATTCCAGGTGATCAGTTACAAAATCGGCTTCCTGAAGAAGCGCGCGGCCGATGTCACCCAGGACTACCAGCCAGGCATGCAGGGCTAACGCAGATTCAGCGTTACTGAACGAAAAACGCCGGAACCCCGATGTATTCGGGGCCCGGCGTTTTTTTATGCCTGTGAAAAGCCTCAGAACTCCCAGACCACCTTCTTCTTCTGGGCGAACCAGTCGTCCATCCTGCGGTTATAGAAATCCTCAAGCACGTTACGCTTGATCTTCATGGTAGGCGTCAGCATCCCGTTTTCCATGGTCCAGGGTTCTTTCACCACCACCGCAAACGCCAGCTTTTCATGGCCTTCGCACTCCCGGTTTACCGCGTCCAGCTCCTGGGCCAACTCCTTTTCCAGCTCATCACGGCTGCCACCGGCGTCAAGATCTGCCCTGGCCTCTTCCGATAGCAGAATCATCAGGCACGGCTGGGGCTGATTGGCACCGGCCACACAGACCACTTCCGCCTTGGGGTGGTTAAAGCGGTTCTCGATGGGCACCGGCACCACGTATTTGCCTTTGGATGTCTTGAACAGGTCTTTGACCCTGCCGGTGATCCGCAGGTAACCCTCGGCGTCGATCTCCCCCATGTCGCCGGTTTTCAGGAAACCGTCTTCAGTGATGTCTTCCCGGGTTTTCTCTTCGTTCTTGTAATAACCCAGCATCTGGCTGGGGCTGCGAACCTGCACTTCCTCACCCTCTGCCAGCCGGTGCTCGACACCCGGATTGGTCACACCCACGGTGCCGACTCTGGCCTGGCCCGGACGGTTGGCGTGGGAATAACCGAAGTTTTCGGACATGCCGTAGACTTCCAGCAGTTCCAGCCCAAGGTTTCGGTACCAGCCAATGATGTCGGCAGACAGGGGCGCGGCGCCGGTCAGTGCGGCACGGCAATGGTCCAGCCCCAGCTGCTTCAGAACCTTCTTCTTCACCAGTTTGTTCAGTACCGGCAGGTTAAACAGAATCTTCTGCTTTTTGGGTGGCAGCTTGCTGTTGATGGCCAGATAGAACTTCATCCACAGGCGCGGCACCGAGAAAAACAGCGTCGGTTTGGCCCGCTGGAGATCTTCCTGGAAGGTATCCAGTGAGTTGGCAAAGTACAGGTGGAAACCGTAGTAGAGCGACTGAGTTTCAACCGCCGCACGTTCAGCCACGTGGGCCAGGGGCAGATAGGACAGCATCCGTTCTTCATTGGACACCGGGAAGATCTGCTGGAGCCCGTGAGCCGCCGCGATCATGGTGCGGAAGCTGTGCATCACGCCCTTGGGGCGCCCGGTGCTGCCGGAGGTATAAACAATGGTGGACATGTCATCCGGGTCCGGAAGCTTTGGCTCCGCCGGTTCATTCTGTTCGATGATCTCCACCCATTTTGGGGTATCGTCCCTGGGCGACATGGGCAGGGAAACAATCGGCAGGTCTGCCGGAATATGGTCCCTGATATCGTTCCAGCCATCGGCTTTGCCGTCCATCTTGCCCAGGAACAGCAGTTTGGCCTCGCTGTGTTCCAGTATGTAGGCCGCCGTGTCGCCGTTCAGGGTGGGATAAAGTGGTACTGATACATGCCCAGCGGCCCAGATCGCCAGGTCGCTCAGAATCCAGTGGGCGCTGTTCTTGCCAAGAATGGCGATATTGCTGCGCTCGGGAATACCAAGGCCGTTGAGGTAGGTCGCCATACGCAGCACCTGGTCCGCTGCCTGCTTCCAGGTAATGTCTTCGGTGGAGCCGTCGGAAAATGGTTGGGTCAGATACACTTTGTCCGGTGTTTTTTCCGCCCAGTAAAATAGGCAGTGGATCGATGTCTGTTTCTGGCTTTCATCGGCCATCGAAGGCTCCTTTTTATTTATAATTGAACCGTTTTTTTATTCTGCAAAGATAGAACATTGCGAAGCAAAACACACTTTTACGCGTGACAAGGTCGGCAATTAGTCTAGAGTGATTGCCGCTCGTGCCCTGACTCAAAAAGGTATTCCATGCAGGACCTGATTCTCTATCACTATTCCATGTCGCCCTTCGCCGAGAAAATGCGCGCCATGCTCGGCTATACCGGCATTCCCTGGCAGTCCGTAACGGTTCGTGAGATGCCACCCCGCAAGGTGCTATCGATTCTTGCCGGTGGTTATCGCAAAGTGCCCGTGGCCCAGATTGGCGCCGATGTGTTCTGCGACACCCGGGTCATTTCTGATGAGCTGGCCCGCATCAGCGGCCGACCGGAGCTCAGCCTTGACGGCCAGCCTCAGGAGATCCTCGATTTCGTCCGCAAGGCGGACCTGGAGATCTTCTTTGCCTGCGTGATGTCCGCCAGCGACAAGAACATGTTGAAGAAGCTGATCAAGGAAACGTCGCTGTGGAATGCCTTTCTGTTCTTGAAAGACCGAATGGCGATGGGCAAAACATCCCGCGTTCGCACCGCCCGTGGCCCCAAGGCGAAAGCCGTGGTGCTTGAGCATATGGCGGCCATGGAACAGATGCTGACCAGCGATTTCCTGTTCAGCGACCAGCCCACCATTGCGGATTTCTCGGCCTATCACGGCCTCTGGTTCGTCACCGAACTGGGGGAAAAGCCGTGGATTGAGGATTACCCGAAAGTGAAGGACTGGCTGGCGCGCATGAAAGCCTTTGGCCATGGCAGCAGCCAGAAGATAGGGGACAAACAGGGGCTGGATACCGCCAAAGCCGCCAGCCCGCGCGCCCTGGCATCAGCCAGCGAAGATCCCCTGACCGGCCAGCGGGTGACGGTGGCTCCGGATGACTATGGTCGCGACCCCGTCAAAGGCACCCTGGTGTTCGCCGACGACCGGCGCATCATCCTGTCCCGCAGTCACAAGCGCGTTGGCGAGGTTCACGTCCATTTCCCCCGCCAGGGATTTACGCTTGAGGCGGCTGAAGCGAGCCAATAACGCCGCTTAAAAAATCGTCCATCAGTGATTGCGGGGCCAGCGCCGAGCCATCGGCCCGTCCGCCCTGCCACTGGCGGATTTCCTGAAGCAGCGATTTCATCAGCCCTTCAAAGGCAGGTTCAGACAGGCCCCGCTCAAACGCTGACTGGGCCAGCCCCTGCAGGTCCCGGGCAAGCCCGCCCAGGGGCCTGAGCTGGGCATTTTCAGCCGGCTGCGCAGACACGGATTCGTAGGCGGCAGCCGATACGATTCGGGTTGAGGTCAGGCTGAGACTGAAACTTGCCAGGGCGTCGCCACCCAGATTCAGATCCTGTGCCTTGCGGAAGGCGCCCTGAATATCGCCATCGAAAAACCGCTCAGAAACTTTCCCGACCTTCTCGAACAGCTTCGCTAGCGCCTGCTGCTCCTCGCTGTTCAGGTCACCCTCAACGCTGAAGGAATAGCGTCCGGAAAAGGCGTCGATGGTGCTCAATTCCGTGGTGCGGCCATTCTCGCCCGTGGTGGTCTGTCCAGATGCGCCACTGTAGCGCTGCTCGGCCATCTGCACAGTTACCTTGTCGCCTTCTTCGGTGGTCACCTCGAAGGAAAATAGCGATTCGACAGCTCGCTCTACCCGATAGCCGGATGAAGTCTCCGGCTGCGCCACAACGGTCCCGCTCTTACCCTCGACAAACTGGTCACGCAAGCCATCAAGGCCGCTCTGTATCCGGCTGTAGCTGTCGTCAATGTCACTACCAAGCTGGTCATTCATCAGACCCATGGCCTGAATCTGTTCGCGGGCTTCGGCAAACCCCTGTTCTACTCCGGCCCTGGCGTCTGACAGCAACCCGGCCAGACGTTCCGGATCAGCACCGGCGCGGGCCTCAGCCTGCAGGCGCTGCTGCACAAACCCCAGAATCCGCTGGGCCACCACTTCCGCCGAAGGCGCTTCAAAGGCGGGCGCGGAAAATCGCCCGGACGCGCTTGCAGGCAGGTTGCCTAACTGCTGCTCAAGACGCTGGGACAAGCGGGCTTTCAACACATTCATCGCGTCTTCAACAGTGCGGATGTCTGAACCCTGGGACTTCTGAGCTTTTTGATCGCCGGTCACGCCCTGATTCGCAACGTCGCCGCGACCACGTCCGGGCTGACTGCCAGACGGCGACTCGGTGGTGGACCTTGAAAAGCCGGGCACGTTAATGGGGGAAACCATGACAATCATCCTCGATTCCTGAATAAACAGGTTATCGACCGGCACCAGCAGCCCATTAAGAACATTTGGGTATTAGGCCCAAGCCTTACTAACGACGAAAGCGGGTTTCAAGCACGACAGCGGAATTGGTGCGCTCGACACCCTCAAGATTGCCGATCTGGTCCAGTACGGCGCTCAGTTCCTCAAGCGACTGGGCCTGAACGATGGCGATCAGATCGTACTCACCGCTGACGGAATACAGCTGGGACACCTGGCTGATAGCTTCCAGAGCCCGGTTGGTGCGGGCCGTCAGTTTCTGCAGCACCTTGATCGAAACATGGGCTTCTACCTGGCTGGCCGCATATTCACCACCCAGTTCCACTGAATAGCCACGGATAGCGCCGGAAGCTTCCAGCCTGGCGATGCGATTCTGCACGGTCGAGCGCGACAGGTTCAGCTGCCGCGCCAGATCCGACACGCTGATGCGGGCATTCTGGCGCAGGTGCAGTAGCAACGTCTGATCCTGGGGACTGAGCCTGTTAGTTTTCATGATTGCCATAATGATAAAAATATCTGTTAATTTGCCATAATTGTAAGTCAATCTATCATTTTTATCACTGCAATATGGCATCAGGCCAGGTCATACTGGGGCAAACCGGAAGAGGATTCCCCCATGATCATTCGCCCCGTCGCCATGAGCGACCTTGCTGAACTCAAAACCATTGCCGCCGAATCCGGCCCCGGTTTCACCTCGCTGGTGAATGATCATGATTTTCTGGTCCAGAAGATCGAACGTTCTATAGCCAGTTTTGCCGATGCCAACGGGCAACAGGCGGCCGGGAGCTATCTGTTCGTGCTGGTGGAGCCGAACACCGGCAGCATCATGGGCACCACCGGCATTGAGGCATCAGTAGGCACCCGGCGCCCGCTTTACCACTACCGCGTAGGCCATGCCACACGCCAGTCGCCCACCCTTGGGCTGAGCCGCCATCAACAGACACTGACCCTTTGCAACCACTACAAAGGCGGTAGTGAAATCTGCACGCTTTACCTGCGCCCGCAGTATCGACGCGCCTGGGCGGGCAAACTGCTGTCCCGGGTGCGGTTCCTGTTCATGGCCCAGCACCCGGAAAGATTCGCCAACACCGTGATTGCCGAAATGCGGGGCGTGTCTGACCCATCCGGCGAATCCCCCTTCTGGCGCTGGTTGCAGACACACTTTGTCGACCTGGATTTTGCCACCGTCAGCCAGATGGTCGGCACCGGCGACAACGGCTTTATTGCGGACCTGATGCCGGAACACCCCCTGTATACCAGCCTGATGGATGAACCGGCACGGGCCGTAATTGGCAAGGTCCATCCGGATACACGTCCGGCCTTGCATATGCTCGAGTCGGAGGGCTTCCGGTTCAACGGCTTTATCGACCCGTTTGACGGCGGGCCAACGATAGAAGCCCCGGTCCAGACGCTGCGATCAGTTCGCCAATCCAGCCACTGCCGCGCGCGCATTGGGCCTGACAGAACGCCTTCAAAAGCCCCATGGACAAACGGCGGACAGGGTAAGACACTGATGGTCGCAAACACCAGTTTGGCGGATTTCCGGGCGACCATCACCACCGCCGCCCGCTATCTGCCGGCCCACCAGCTACTGGAAATCCCCGAGTCCCTGGCAAACAGCCTGGGCCTGGACATCGACAGCATGGGCGGTGCCGACGTCTGGTTTGCTGACCTGGAGGCCGCGGGCCAGAACCAGAACCGGGCAATGGCCACAAGCCGCCAATCAGACCCCATCAAGGAGGCGTTCCGTGCACACTGACAGAGACACCCTGTTCCAGAACCTGTGGGAAAACTATTGCGAGGTGACACCGTCAGCCGGGCACATCCACCGGCTGCTGGACAACACCCAGGGCAAGGCCATCGTCAACGATCACATCGCGCTTCGAACCTTCAACCCGGACAGGCTCAACCTGGAAAAGCTGGCGGCGCATTTCAAGGCCCTGGGCTATCAGCAGGGCGGCGAATATCATTTCAAAGCCAAGAAGCTGTATGCCCAACATTTTGAACACCCGGACCCGACCGCCCCCAAAGTTTTCATTTCCGAGCTCTTGGTCGACCAGTGCTCGGCGGCTCTGCAGTCCACCGTTCACGCCCTGGTAGACGCAGTGGATCCGTCAGTGACCACTGCCGACAACTTCCTCTATTCCGGTCGCCACTGGGATCTCGATTACGCCACCTATCAACAGCTTCTGGAGGAGAGCGAGTACGCCGCATGGCTTGCCGCCTGGGGCTATCGCGCCAACCACTTTACCGTCAGCGTGAACCATCTGAGCCAGTTCAAAACCCTGGCGGAGGTCAACCAGCGCCTGAAAGATGAGGGCTACCAGTTGAACAGCTCCGGCGGTGAGATCAAAGGCTCACCGGAGGAACTCCTGGAGCAGTCTTCCACCATGGCGGATCGCGCGGAGGTGGCATTCTCCGACAAGAATGCCATCATCCCGAGCTGCTTTTACGAGTTTGCCCTGCGCTATCCCAAAGCCGACGGACAGCTCTACAGCGGGTTTGTGGCCGCCTCTGCCGACAAGATCTTCGAAAGTACTGATAGCAACCGCACTGACAACAAACGCTGAAGCAGAGACAATCCCGACATCATTTCGTAGACGACAGTGATTGCAAACTTATTGTCTGATAAGGGTTTTTGATGTTCGGTGATTTAAGCGTTGTGTGGATGGGGTCGATCGCCAGCCTGCTGGCCGGCCTGGGCACGGGTGTCGGCGCGCTGGGTGTGTTTGCTGTCCGCCGCCTGACACCCTCGCTGCAGGATGGCATGCTCAGCGCCGCAGCGGGCGTGATGCTCGCTGCTTCCTTCTTCTCGCTGCTGTTACCGGGCATTGAATACGGCGAAGAACTCACAGGGACAACCTGGACCGCGACGCTCATTGTCATCCTGGGATTGCTGATGGGCGCCATTTTGCTCTACATGATTCACCAGCGCCTGCCCCACGAACACTTCCGGCTTGGCCGGGAAGGGCCGCAAAGCGCTCGTGTCCGCCGCATCTGGCTATTCATCATTGCCATTGCACTGCATAACTTTCCCGAGGGCATGGCGGTCGGCGTTGGTTTTGGCGGCGGCAATATTGGTAACGGCACCGCTCTGGCGATCGGCATTGGCCTGCAGAATATTCCTGAAGGCCTGGCAGTGGCCATATCCCTGCTGGCCATTGAAAAGTCGAGGTTGAAGGCGTTCACCATCGCCCTGCTCACAGGGCTGCTGGAGCCACTGGGCGGGTTGTTTGGCAGCACCATGGTGTGGCTAGCAGAGCCACTGATGCCCTGGACCCTGGGCTTTGCGGCCGGCGCGATGATCTTCATCATCAGCGATGAAATCATTCCCGAAACCCACCGCGGCGAACACAAAACCCTGGCGACCTTCTCGCTGCTGGGCGGTTTCGTGGTGATGATGTTTCTGGACGCAACCCTGGGTTAGGCCTGCTTTGATACGCCAAAGCCCGCGTCAGGCTGACGCAATCACCTGAAACATTCCGATGCTGCTGACAATCAGCAGCACCGAACCCAGCACCCTGAAAAACACCGGGGTCTCGGCTTTGAGTATCCGGTCGTGAGCATAAAGCCCGATAATATGGCCCACCGCAGCGCAGGGCAGAAGCCAGAGGTGATGGATCAGCTGCAGGTCAATATCCAGCCAAATAAACGCCGCCATCTTGATCAGCACCAGAATGAACCAGAGCGCAAACAGCGTGTCCCGCAGCTTCTCCTTCGGCAGATGCTGGGCCACCACCGCAATAATCAGGGGTGCACCGATCAGCGAGGTACCACTGACGTAACCACCCAGCATCAGGAACACCACATCAATAAACCGGTTGTTACTGCGAAACGGACGGTCGAGAATGTAGGACATGGAATACACCGCCACAATCACGAAAATAATCAGGCTCATGATGTCTGAAGGCAGGGTAATCAGGCCGAATACGCCGATCAGTTTCGGCACAATCATGATCGCCAGAATGCGCCAGAGGTAGCGCCAGTCGACGGTGCCAGCGGATGCCCTGCCCTGATCGTCAACTCTTGATGACTTTCGATTATTCATCCAGATGGTGAGCGACGAAAATACCAGCAGATGCACCGCAATCAGTGGCAGGAACAGCAGCGGGTTGTCTACCACCAGCAACAGAAACGGCAGCGACAGCACCGCACCGCCAAATCCCAGCCCGGAACGGACAAAACCACTCCAGACAAAAATCAGACCGATCAGGACATACTGGTACAACGCCAGGTCAGACATATGGTTACTCGACAGTGCTACTAACTAGATAGTGCTGCTCGGATGACGTCAGCCAAGCCACAGGAAACCAGGGGCTGAGAGCATACCCATCACCTTTCCTTACTTCCAGTAACAAATAGGCTACTTTTTTACCGTTGCGGCCGGCGCCGTCACTGACTAAATATTAAGCAATGACTCTTCCGGGATTCCGCCAGAGCCTTCAAAACCAATTTAATAACAATCATGGCACCATCGAACTGAAGACCGCGAACTCAGTCGCATGGTGGAGGGAACCAGCTATGTCAGCAGCAGTTGAGCACCTTGAAGAACGGCTTGAAGATGCCGGTGAACTACTTGAAGACATCATGCCATCGGCAATCACATTGGCAATGATGCTGCGCCAGCGCACCATGGCGGCCTGGATGCGCACCGAATTTGACGGATACGCCAACGTAGACGACCTGCCCCCCTACCGGCGTGACGTGATGGGTTACATTGTTGCCCGATCACCGCAATATGGCTGGATACCGGCCCCGGTCGACGATAAACAGAAGCAGAAGTTCGGGCGTAGGGATATGCTGGAAGGCGTGAAGTCCCTTGAGAAAACCTGTCTCAAATGCAAAAAAGGCACAGGCAACCGGATTGTCTTTGATAAAGAGGAAATGGCGCTTCTGCAGTCAAACATCAACCTGACGGCCGAACTGGCTATTACCATCAGCCGGGAAAACTACAATCGGTTGCTGCGGGTTATCCGGACTTCGCTGTATCTCTGGTGTCAGGAGCTCAAGGCCGCCGGCATTGGCGGTGATCACAATTCCTACAGTGCCACTGAACGCGCCGGCGCAGCACATCTGGACAACCCGGAGTTGTTCTGGCGTCCGGCCATGGAAAACACGACGGACCAGCGCATTCCGGACGTCCGGGAGGTCGGCTTCTTCGACCGGTTCTTCGGGCGCGCAAGCTAGACCGGTCAGCGGTCAGTCAGTTTGATCTCGATCCGTCGGTTTCGCTGAAGCGCCTCAGCGGAACCGCCCTGATCTACCGGGAAATACTCGCCAAAACCTGCCGCCGCCATTCTGGACTGGGGCACTCCTTCTGACGCCAGATACCTCACCACAGCCACTGCCCTGGCCGTGGACAGTTCCCAGTTGGATGGAAACTCTTCGGTGTTGATTGGAACACGGTCAGTATGGCCATCGATACGCAGTATCCAGTCGATATCACCGGGGATTTCTGACACTACGTCCAGCAATACGCTGGCGAGCTTGTCCAGTTCCTGCTGGCCACTCTCATCAAGGCTTGCGGAGCCTGAGGCAAACAGCAGCTCGGACGGCAGAAGGAAGCGGTCGCCCACTATCCGGATGTTCTCGTTATCCTGAAGGATTTCCCGAAGCCGGCCAAAAAACTCCGACTGATAACGCTCAAGCTGATTGACCCGCTCTGCCAGCAGGGTATTCAGGCGCTTACCCACATCGGCAAGCTCTGCCTCTTTTTCCGCCGTCACCTCTTTTTGCAGACGCAATGCCGCGGCTATTCTGGCCAGTTGGTCCTGCAATGCCGCAATCTGCCTTGAAAGCTGCAGAATGATCGCCTGCCGGGCTTCGGACTGTTCGGCCTGCTGCGCCATACGCGCTTCAGCATTGAACTGCTGTTCCAGGCGGCTGTCGCGCTCTTCTTCCAGAGCCTCTGACAGCTCGGCTTTCTCCGCCAGGGTTTCGCCGTATTCGGTCTGAAGCGCAGACATCGCCTGCTCCAGCGCCTGGGTCTCTTCCTGTTCAAGGCCCAGGAGCCGGGAGATTTCCTGCAGCCGGCTATTTAACCGGGCCAGCTCTGAATCCCTGTCAGACAGGACCTGGGCCAGGTAAAGCTGGCTGACCACGTAGATCATCAACATGAAAATGATCAGCATCAACAGGGCTGACAGGGCATCGACATAACCGGGCCACACGTTGATGGTGCTCCGGCTCCGGCGCTTGGATCCAATCATGGCTGATCCGTCAGCTCGTTCTCGTCATAGACTTCCGCGGCGCGCCCCACCAGGTTGGTGACGCCAGTCAGCCACTCTTCCAGGCCGTCGTAAAAGCGATTCTGGGCGTGGCCTGCCTGTATATCCAGAAACCCCAGAATCAGAGAGCCACCCAGCCCCAGCAGGGACGAACTGAACGCGGTGCCCATGCCCTCCAACGGCTCCAGCAACCCGGCCTGCAGCCGGCCAAACACCTTGCCGAAATCTTCCTGGCCCATATCCAGATCAACAATCACAGCACCCACTGCATTGATAGTGCCCAGCAGGCCCCAGAAGGTACCCAGCAGACCCAGGAAAATCAGCAGACTGATAAAGTAGCGGGTGATTTCCCGCTGCTCGTCCATGCGGCTGTGAATGCCGTCGAGCACGGTGCGCAGGGAAAGCGTGGACAGCGAAAACCGGTCGCGCTTGGCATCGTCATTGAGCTGGCGCGCCAGCGGCTTTAGCAGGCGGGGTTCCTGCAAGACCGACAGCCCGGCGTTGCCGGTCCGGAACTGGGCAATCCAGCGCAGTTCCGGAAACAGCACAAATACCTGCCGATAGGTGATGGCAATCCCCACCAACAACACGCCCAGGATCAGGAGATTGAACACCCAGTTAGCCAGGAAAGCCGTCTGAAGGGGCTGGTACAGCAGTGCGCAAACCACCACCACGACGGCCAGAAAGGTGGTCATCCAGAACAGGGTGTGCTTGGGGTTACTCATGAAAGGCACCGATCAGAAACAAGGGTATGCCCTAACGCTAGCACACACCCCGGACCCGTGCGTTAAATAACCGTTACTGACCTTTATTCCTGACGCAATACCCGGAATTACTGGGTGTATTCCGCCAGAATGGCCGACAGCTCGCCGGCCGCGCGGGCTTCATCGATAGCCGACTGAAGATCCTCAACCACTTCCGGATCAGTTTCGTTGCTGACCGCCAGATACATCGGCGTTTCGCGGAACACCAGCACCGGCTTGAGGCCGGTAATGCCGTGCTTTTCTTCCGCAATCAGCGGGCCGACAGCACCGTCAGTGACCCATAGATCAGCCTGACCAAGGGTCAGACGTCGCGGGTTCTGCTCGCCACTGACATTCGCAATAACGTCAAAGCCTTCGTCAATCAGGTAATCGGACATCACGTCGCCTTTGTACCCGGCAATCTTGTACTGGCGAGCTTCATCCAGCGAATTCAGGGTAATGTCTGAATCCGGGGCCGCAAACAGGGTCCACTCGATGGACGCCAGCGGGCCAACCCACTGGAACTCGTTTTCCCGCTCTTCCGTTCTGGCCGTGCAGAAAAGGCCGTGGTTCTCGCGCCCCTGAACCCAGTTATAGGCCAGACTCCAGTCGCGCATTTTCATGATGAAGTGGTAATCCAGGCGGGACATCATGGCTTTTACCATGTCCGTGCAGATACCGGTAATGTCCTCCGCCTCATGGGCGAAGCTCTGGCCGGTCACGGCCGCATTGTAGGGTGGGTAACTTTCCGTGAATATGTAAAAGCGCTCGCCGTCGTTCGCGCTCACCTGCGAGCTCGCAGCTACCATCAGCACAAGGCCCGCAAGCGCTCCAGACCCTGTTTTTATCCGAAATCGCCGCCCCAGCCCTACCAAGGTGCTTTTAAGGTTTCTAACCATCCTGTGATCCCCCCTGAACTCACTTGTCTCTTTTTTTCCCGGAAATGGCAGAAAACGCTAATCCACCTGAACATTTCTGCAATACGAACATCATGTAATTTCTGGTTCAAAAATTCAGTGACAATTCGTATCCTGACGCCACCCGGTCAGTTTCCCGGATCCATAAGTGTAGTCATAAAGGCAGAAATTGGGGCCGGATACCTTAGACATTGGTTGAGAGAGCCTTGTGACACCGGCTTTTTAAGGCCACTATTCAAAGCTCTGAAGTTGCGATAATGAAAAGGACACCATGTTTCTCGAACGCTACCACTCGATCCAGGACGGCAAACTACTGATCAGCGCCCAGCAGGGCAGTCGTTTTGCCAAGGAAGTCGCCGGCGATTTCAACCCTATTCACAACCCTGATGCACGGCGTTTCTGCGTGCCCGGTGACCTTCTGTTCGCTTTACTGGTGGCGCATTTCGGCCTGTCACGGCAGATGACATTTCATTTCCGAAGCCTGCTGGGAGATTGTGTACCGCTGACATTTCGAGAAGATGACGACGGCGTTATCCGGGTGTGTGACGACCGGGACAAGGTGTATATCGAAGTAGAACGCGAAGGTGAGTCAACGCGGGACCCGGACATTATTGAGCACCTGGTACGTAGCTATGTGGCGGAATCAGGCAAGAACTTCCCCCACACCATCAAGCCGCTGATGGAAAAGCAGGGCGTGATGTTCAACCCTGACCGGCCGATGATCATGTATCAAAGCATGAGCCTGACCATGGAAACCCTGGACGCCCCGGAGCCACAGCTGGAGCTTGGGCATGCGGAACTGGTACCTGACGGCAAACGCGGCAACGTTGCCCTGGACTACCGGTTAATGTCCCGGGGCCGCGAAGCCGGGCTGGTGTCTAAAAAACTGGTGGTCAGCGGCCTGCGGGAATATGACGCACAGGCCATGGATGCCGTGGTTGAGCAGTTTTACCGCCTCAAGGAAAAAGCCTGGGACTGACGCCCAGGTCAGGCAAGCTCGAACTTTCTGCGTATACCCTCTACCCGCTTGCGGTTGACGCCAAGGTCGGAATAGCCAAGGCGTGAAGCGGAGCGGACGTGCACTACCCCCTCATCGGGATCACAGAAAAACTCCAAATCGTCGACAAACCCCAACAGTTTTGACGAACACTCGAAATACAGGTAATTCTCGCCCTCGTCGACCAGTCGGGTGCCGGACATATTATTGACCACGTCTGTTAATCTTCTCATTTCGGCGCCCGGATCACCGGAAATCCGCAGGGGCATCACCCGTTGCCGTGGCGAACTCGCCTGGCTGGACACACAGTTTGGTGTGCCAGGACAGGCCGCCAGTTTGCCATCTTTTACCCCAAGGTTGCCGGGTCGCTTGCCTGCAAACATAGTCTTTCCTTTTTTGAATCAGATTTGAATAAGAGCTGAATAAGCGTCGAATCAAAGAAGCTCGTTGGCTGTCTCAAGCATCTGCGCACGGTGTCTGGGCAGATACTCGGGGTATTGGTTCTGGATAAACCGGATCATTCCCTCTCGCATGTCGCAGCGAAGGTTCCACAGTGTACTGGAGTCACCGGCGCTCATCAGAAAACGGATCTGGATAGCCTTGTCGCCTGCATCAACCACCTGCACGGATTCTGTGACGCCATCCCAGGCGGACGAAGCCCTCAGCAGCCTTGCGTATTCCTCACGCAGCGGTTCGATCGGAATGCCGTAGTCAGTCCAGATCATGGCGCTGCCGATCAGGTCCGCACTGTTACGGGTCCAGTTCTGAAACGGATTCTCAATAAACCACTGCAGAGGCACCACCAGGCGCCGAAGGTCCCAGACCCGCAACACCACATAGGTGGCGGTTACTTCTTCCACCCAGCACCATTCGCCCTGGACGTGCAGCACATCGTCTATCCGGAACGGCTGGGTCAGCGCAATCTGCATGCCCGCAAGCAGGTTACTCAGAACCGGGCGCGCGGCAAAGCCCAGTATGATGCCACCAACACCGGCCGACGCGAGTAGGCTGGTACCCAGCTGACGGACCGGATCAAACGTCATCAACGCGATACCGGTACCGAGCAGCACTATAACGATATTCAGGCCACGCACCAGGAAACGGGTCTGGGTTTCCACCTTGCGGGCTCGCTTCCATTGCCCCTCAAGCACGGGATTGAGTTTTACAATCACCTCACCGATTGACGACGTACAGCGCACCGCTGCCCAGGTAACGGAAATAACCAGAAGCACTGTAGCAAGCTGCTGGAAGTTATCCAGAAACGGAAGGTCGTCAGGCGCTGCCTCAAGAACACCGTTGAGGACCAGCAGGCAGAAAGCCATTCCCAGGGCCCGGGCGGAGGCATCAAAAAACAGACGGGCCACAGACGTCGTTTTGGACAGGCGCCTGACCAGAAACGCAACGATCCGGCTGAACACATAGGCGGCCAGAACCGCGAGCAACGAAAGTGCAGCCGTATCCAGCCAGGCTTTTACGCCCTCTTCCAAGATTGCCTGCATCCGTCCCTCCACCGGTTTCCCTGACAATTGACGGTCAAATTAACAGACTATGCCCGAGCGGAAAACGACTCCAGAAACTTTCGGTAGGACTCAGACACCGCCCAGGGCGCCTCAACCTGCGGATAGTGGCCAATCGTCGGCAGCTCTTCCAGCCAGGCCAGCGGCAGGCCAAGCTCCCGGTAACGCGACACCATGTGCAGGCCGGACACCGGGTCAACCGAGCCATTGATCAGGCTAATCGGGACACGGAACTGACGCAGGGCGTCCACCCAGCGGTCTCGATGCCGTTTGCGATCACTCATGTAAGTAATCAGGTTATGGAAGATGTGCTTGCCATCGTTGTAGGTCACCAGTGACCAGAAATCGTCCAGCTCCTGAGCCGATGGTTTAGTATCCGGCCCGAACACACGGGAAAAGGCACTGTCGAACTTCCGTTTGCTCGATAGCTTGTTGAAAAGCCACCCCAGCGGGCTCAGCAGCAGTTTCTGGGTCAGCAGCGCGCGGTGAGTTTCCGGAAACAGCCCACCGTTCAAAAAGCAGACGGACCGCCACTGGCCAACGCCCTCCCCTGAATTCTGCCGCGCCAACAGTTCCTGCGCCACAGTGTCACCATAGTCATGGGCCAGCACATGAAACTCTTCCAGCTCCAGGAGTTTGACCAGGCCCTCAATCAGGTCCGCCTGTTCATGAATGGAATAACGATGGTCAGCGGGCTTGTCAGAAAATCCAAAACCCAGCATATCCACGGCCACCAGTCGATAATACCTGCGCAGCATGGACCATATGGGCAACCAGTCCCAACTGGAGGTGGGAAAGCCATGAATCAGAAGAATGGTTTCCTGGCCCGGATCGCCTTCGTCCACCGTGAACAGGTTGCGACCACGGATGTTGTGGTAGACGCCTCTGGCCTTCCAGTCGTCGGGTTTCACATTGGATTCCTTGTGCTGTTGTCACGGCCTGGCGACCGTTTATGCCACTGAGAATGCTAGAACCTGAACTTGACGTCAAGTTTTGGTTGTTGTTCAATCCGCCTATACCGATTGGACAATCCCTATGAAAGCAACTCCGAAAGCTGCCCCAAAACAGCAGCGTGCAATTCTCAAACGGAACGCCCTGCTTGCATCCGCCTTTGCCGAATTTTCCGCCCGGGGCTTTGAAGCCACAACCGCCAAATCCATTGCCGACAGAGCGGGCGTTGCCACTGGCACCTTCTACCAGTATTTCCACAACAAGGATGACGTATTGCTGGAAATCACCCGGCAGCGTTTTGAAGAGCTGCATGACCATCTACAGGTGCCCGATACCGGCCTGGAAGTGGCCGGCAGCGCCAATGACGCCGGTAACGTCAAGCCGATCTTCCGGCAGGCACTGGGGTTTCTATACGACTTTCATCAGCAGGAAGCCGGTCTTCATGATGTTCTGGAGTACCGGCGGCGGGTTGACCCTGGCCTGGCGGCGCTGATGGATAAGGGTGAAGCCATACTGATGGAGCGGGTTCGGGCGTTCGTGGCCCGTTATGTGCGCGATCAGATTGAAACCACCGCTTTCTGCCTGTTTTCCATGGCTGAAGGCATCGTGCACCGTCATGTTTTTCAGGGGCACCCGGCCGTTTCCCGGGATCAGGTCATTGAAACGGGAACCCGATTGTTATCGGCCTATTTCGAACAGCAGAGCAAACGTTGAGGCGATCATGAGTGATACATCAGCACAGAACAGAGTCTGGGATTATCTGATCCGCGGCGCCAAGGTTTTTGATGGCAGCGGCAATCTGCCGGTACGGGAAGACATCGCCATCGCCGGCGGCAAAATAGCTGCCCGGGCGCCGGAACTGGACCCCGCCATGGCCCGCAAGGTCATTGACGGAGAGGACCGCTGGGCCATGCCCGGCCTGTTCGATATCCACACCCACTATGATCTGGAGCTGGAAGTCGCCCCTGGCCTGCCCGAATCCGTCCGCCACGGCACCACCACCGTGGTTATTGCCAACTGCAGCCTCGGGCTGGCGTTCGGCGCCCAGCGCAAGGACGGCGCCGATCCAATTGTCGACTGTTACGCCCGGGTCGAAAACATTCCAAAAACGGTGCTCAGGGCAACTGCCGACAAGGTGGATTGGCAGAATCCAAAAGAATACATGCAGCATCTGAACCGGCTTAACCTGGGCCCCAACCTGGTCACCATGGTGCCCCATTCCATGCTGCGTATAGAGGTGATGGGGTTTGAAGCCAGCATTTCCCGGGACCCGACCGAAGACGAACTGGTGGCCATGGAAACGCTGCTGGAACAGGCCCTGGATGACGGCTACGCCGGTTTTTCCACCGACGCCCTGCCCTTTCACTATCTGGCGAACCAGCCCAACACCCGCAAAACCATTCCGACCCAGTTCGCCAAGTACCACGAGATCAAGCGGCTGACCGACGTAGTGCGCCGTAAGGGCGGTGTCTGGCAGGCCACGCCGCCCAAGGACAGCACCATTGGTACCATCAAGACCTTCCTGCTCAGCTGTGGCAGGATTCACGGCAAGCCCCTGAAAACCACCGTGGTGGCAGCACTGGATGTGCAGAGCAACCGTAAGATCGTGCGCCTGGCCCGGTTGCTGGCGCGGGTTCTGAACTCCCGCCTGCTGAAGGGAGACTTCCACCTGCAGGCACTGGCCGCGCCCTTCAAGACCTGGTCCGATGGCGCAGTAACACCGCTTTCCGAGGAAATCGAAGAGCTGCGGATTCTGAACGAAACCGAGCTTGAAGACCGGGAAACCCGACGCCGGATTCTGGACGACCCGGAATACATCGACCAGTTCAAGGCCATGTGGATGCACGGCAAGAAAGGCTTTGGCCTGGCCCGGCTCAAGCGGCTGCTGCGTCTGGAAGACTACGCCTTCAATCGCACCATGTCGGACATGACCATCGACGTCTGCCCGCTCCGGGAATGGGAAGGCATGACCTTTGAAGCAGTCTACGACCGCATAAAGGCGGCCAACAAGGGAAGGATGGAGCTCTCAGACAGCGAAAAAGCCCTGATTCAGGAGCACTTTGCCAGGGTGAAAGACGAAGGCGATTTCGTGATGGCCATGCTGCGCGCCTTCGACCGCGATCTGAGCTGGTATACCGTCTCTGCCAACCGGGATGAACGGCTGGTGCGCAAACTGCTGATGGACCGCCAGCTGCTGCCCGGTTTTAACGACAGTGGCGCCCACCTGACCAATATGGCGTTTTACGACGGCAACCTGCGGGCACTGAAACTGGCCTCGGACGGCGGTGATGAAGACGTCGCCTACATGGTCCGCCGCCTGACCAGCGACCCGGCCCGGGTCTTCGGCGTTAAAGGTGGCAGCATCAATGTGGGTGACCAGGCAGACCTGATCCTCATCGACCCCTCTGCCCTGCGCCGCCTGGACCACAACAACACCGTTAAACGCCAGTATCGTGAAGAATTCCAGCATGAACAACTGGTCAACCGCACCGACGGCGTTGTGCCCCTGGTGATGATTGCCGGCCATGCGGCCTGGAACGGGGATGACTTTGAGCAGGATCTGGGTAACACCCGGATGGGCAAAGTTCTCGAAACCACTTTCTAGCAGTCCACTAGCAGCCCAACCAGCGATCCCGTTTTGGTGCGCCGCAACGCCAGGCGCACCAAAACGGGACAATGCGCGGAGCATAAAGATCCCGCTCTGTTTTTCGGCTCTCCGCGTGGCCCTCCGAACTGCCTTCAGTTAATTGAAATTCAGACTATTTTCAGATTCACGCCTTAACCGGCACGGCGCTTGCGTCAGATAAGCCAGATCCTGTTGACGATCTTCACTGATATTGCAGTCCCGGAAAACTGAGTTTTGGACAATGGCGTCCACACAATCTGACAATGTCAGACGGTTGTGGGCGCTTTTTTTTGGGCCTGAAAATCATGTTCACACGCTACACAACGAGGTAAAAAGCATGTCTTATCTTCAACCCAACGAGTTTGTCACCAAACTTGTGGATGCCGGTGAAGCCAAAATCTACATGGGCACACGGGACACACTGATTCGCGCTTTCATGGCGGGGGCAACACTGGCGTTGGCCGTCATTTTTGCGATCACCATTGCCGTTCAGACCGGCTCTTTCCTGTTAGGTGCACTGCTTTTCCCGGTGGGTTTCTGCATGCTCTACCTGATGGGGTATGACCTGCTTACAGGTGTCTTCACGCTGGTACCACTCGCTCTTCTGGACAAACGGCCCGGCGTAACCGTGCCACGCATGCTCAAATGTTGGGGACTGGTTGGGCTGGGTAACCTCGGCGGCGCACTTTTTATCGCCACCTTTGGTTACCTGAACTTTTCAATGGGCGGCACCGAAGAAATCAGCGCCATTGGCCAGAAAATGATGGAAGTGGGCGAAAGCCGCACCGTGGGCTATCAGGAAGCCGGCGCAGCCGGATGGCTGGTGCTGTTCCTGCGCGGCGTATTCTGTAACTGGATGGTGTCCATGGGTGTGGTCGGTGCCACCATTTCCACCCACGTAACTGGCAAGATCATGGCCATGTGGATGCCGATCATCGTGTTCTTCTATCTGGGTTTCGAGCACTCCGTGGTAAACATGTTCCTGTTCCCGATCGGCCTGATGATGGGCGCGGATTTCTCTCTCTACCAGTACATCATGTGGAATGAAATCCCCACGGTTCTGGGCAACCTGGTGGGCGGCCTGACCCTGGTCGGCCTGGTGCTTTACACCACCCACGTTCGCACCCAGGCCAAGAAGTCTTTTGCCTAAAGGTTACAGGTAAGACAGGGCCAGATGGCCCATCAGAAGAACCGCCAGCACCAGGGAGAGGCCCTTCCACAGGGCCTCGGGATTACGCTCAATCAGCGGTGGTCTGGCGGCATTCACGAATTCCTGCCGGGGATGATAGAGATCGTAGATAAATTCTGAAACCTCGGCATATCGCCTTTGGGGGTCGGGGTGCAGTGCCTTGCGCAGGGCACCATCGACCCAGACCGGGCAGCTGCGATTGTACTGGATGACCGGCTGGTATTTCAGGCGATTGAGACCGGCACGATTCTGGACCTGTGACGCTTCGGGGCCGTAGGGAAGGCGCCCGGCAAGCATCTCATAGGTGATCACCCCCAGCGAAAACACATCGGAACGCGCTGAACCGCCCTCGCCCATGAAGTATTCCGGCGCTGAATACTGTTGGGTGCCCAGCATCGGCTCATTATCCGCGCCTATACCCTCACTGATGCCCGCAACCCGCACAGCACCGAAGTCGATCAGCCGGGCGGTACCAACACTGTCGATCATCACGTTTGCCGGGCGCAGGTCCTGGTGAATCATATCCTGCCGGTGGAAAGCCCTTAGCCCCCTGCCAATCTGGTCGACCACCGCCCTGACGCGAGTAACGTGGGCACGGGGATTGTCCCGCATCCATTGGACCAGGGTCTGACCTTCAATGTATTCCGTCGCCACATACAGGTAATTCTGCGGTCGTGACCGGGGATAGGCGCGCAGCACAAAGGGGCTGTCAATCCGACGCGCCACCCATTCTTCCGCCAGAAACTGCTCCAGTGCCACCGGGTCTTCCCGGACATCCGTGGCGGGCACCTTAAGCACTACAGGCGTTCCCGTTTCTGTATCCAGGGCCAGGTAAACATAACTGCGGCTGCTGGCGTGAAGTTCGCGAACAATCTCGTACCCGTCCAGCAGGCTGCGGGCAGAAAGCTCTGGCGGAAACGGCAGTTCCGTTGCGTGCTGCTGGAGTTCATGGAGCCTGGGCTCGGGCAACTGCTCAACGCGCAGGATCTGCACCGTCAGGTTGTCGTCGCTGCCCTGGTCATGGGCGGCCTTCACAATGTCCGCGGCAGCGGCGTTCAGGTCGTCGGAATGCTCAGCAATGATGCCAGCTATGACACCGGGGCGGAGCGTCTCGTAGATGCCATCCGTAACCAGCAGAAAGGTATCACCCGGGGCAACGGGCACAGAGTGGTAGTCTATCTCTACCTGATCATTCACCCCCAGGGCCCGCCCCAGGTAGCTCTTGTCTGGCGATATCCACTGCCGGTGGTCACGGGTCAGCTGTTCAAGGCCCCGGCCCTGAACCCGGTATGCCCGGGAATCACCCACGTGAAAAAAATGCGCGCGGGTGGATTTGACCACCAGGGCGGTAAAAGTGCAGACATAGCCGCGGTCTTTGTCATAACGGGCCCAGGACCGGTTGGTCTGGGAGGCAAGCCAGGCGTTGGTGGCCGCGATGACACGGTTGCCGGACTTCTTTACTGACCAGGCGGCAGAAGTGCAGTAATAATCCTGCAGAAAGCTGGCGACGGCGGTTTCACTGGCGATATGCGCCACATCGCTGGAACTGATGCCGTCGGCCAGCGCCATGGCGATGCCCTTGGAATCAAGCTCGGCGCCGACGGGAACCTGCGCGCCATGAAAATCCTGATTGACGGGTTTTCGGCCAGCGTCTGAAGACTGCCCGACCGATACTCGCAAAAATCCTTCCATAGAAATCCTCAAGGCGCTTTATTCTCTCAACCAATAGCTTTGGTGGGCGGGCGCACGACCACCAGGGCGACACTGACAATAGACAGGGTACCACCGGCCATGGCCAGCAGCCCCAACCGTTCGCCAAACAGCAGGTAAGCCTCCAGCGCGGTGACGGGTGGCACCAGGTAGAAAAGGCTGGCCACCTGCGACGCCGCTCCCCGGCGAATCAGCCACATCAGCAGCAGGATGGCACCGATCGACACCCCGAACACCAGCCAGGCCATGGAAAAAATCAGCGGCGGCGCCCATTCCACCTCACGGGTCTCCAGGGTAAAAGCGCCAATGGTAAACAGGGTTGCGGCAGCGGTGAACTGAATCAGCGCCCCCGATACCAGATCCGCCGTGGTGCCACGGCGCTTCTGATACACCGTGCCCAGGGAAATACCCGCCAGTGACAGCGCCGCCCAGATCAGCGTCCAGGCCGGAAAACCGCCCTGGGACTCATCAGCCGCGAACTTCTCCAGCAGCACCAGAAATATGCCGACAAGCCCGAGCACCAGTCCCAGCCATTGTCGCGGAACGATTTTTTCATTCAGCACCATAATGGCCACGGCGGACGTGACCAGAGGTTGAAGGCCCACAATCAACGACACGATGCCGGAAGGCATGCCGCCATCAATAGCGTGATAAACCCCACCCAGATAGCAACCATGGACCAGCAGGCCAGTCACCGCCAGGTGGCCTGCGCTGCGCCAGCCCGGCCAGCGCGCCTTCAGAACCCAGGCCAGGCAACTCAGCAGGCTGATGGTAATCAGCATACGGATGGCCAGCAGCGTGAAGGGTTCGGCGTAAGGCAGGCCATACTTGGCGCCAATGAAACCGGTACTCCAGAGCCAGACAAACAGCGCCGGAACACCAAACGAAAACAGCGCCGATGATTTCGGGTTGGCCGCCATCTCAGTGCACCGCCGGGGCAAGATCATGACGAACCAGTTCCGCCACGACCGCGTCACAGACCTGGTCCGGCGTCGGCAGATCTGCCCGGATGACAAGCTGCCCATAGCGACGATACAACTGGAGGCGCTCCTGAAAAAGATCTTCCAGGGATTGCTCGGGATGCCGGGAAATACCTCGCAGGCTATGGTCGCCTATCCGGCGCTTCACTTCCTCCAGCGGAATATCCAGAAACACCACAACGCCATTCTCTGCAAGATGGGCCATGGCCGCTTCGCTGTAGACGGCACTGCCGCCGGTCGAAATTACATGACCGTGCACAGCCAGACCCAGCAGAACCTGACCTTCCACCCGCCGCAGGGCCTGGTAGCCCTCATCGTCGACAATGGTCTGTAGTGTGCGGCCGACCTGCTGCTGAATGAGCAGGTCTGTATCGGTGAACCCAAGGCCCAGGCGCTTGGCCAGAAGCACACCCACCGTGCTTTTGCCACAGCCGGGCATGCCGATCAGCACGATGTTTTTTGAACTCATTCCTCTACTCCCGGTCGGTAATGGTCGTATAATCCGGACATAAACGATTTTTCAGGCGTGAGACATTATGGGGTTTACCCGCCGACTGGCTGCTCAACTGGTTTTCTGCGTGCTGATGTTGCCGCTGACAGCGACCGGTGACGTAAAAAGGATAGTTCACCCCGACGGCACCGTTGAGTTCACCAATGTTGGCAGTTCCGGCCAAAAGCTGCCATCCACCAAAGACGAAGTGGTGTACCGCTACACTGACGACGACGGTGTGGTGGCTTTCAGTGGTATCCAGCCGGCCAATACCAGTTTCGAAGTGATTCGCTTCCACTGCTTCGCCTGTGACCCGGACTCCAGCGTTGACTGGAGTAAGACTCCCCTGTTTCTTGAACCCTACGAGCGCGAAATTGCGGTTGCCGCCCGGGAGTTTGGCGTAGACCCTGCCCTGGTACGCGCCGTTATCCACGCCGAGTCCGCATTCAATGAAACCGCGGTTTCCCCGGCTGGTGCCCAGGGCCTGATGCAGCTTATGCCCGGCACTGCCCGCGAACTGGGGGTGAACAACGCCTTGTCCGCAAACGAGAACATTCGCGGCGGGGTTCACTACCTGGCCAAGATGCTTCAGCGCTTCAAGGGTGACATCACCCTGGCAACGGCCGCCTATAATGCCGGCCCGGGCGCCGTTGGCCGCCATGGCGGCGTTCCACCCTATGCCGAAACCAAAGCCTACGTTAACCGCGTGGGCATACTGCACGAACGTTACGCCAGTAACTGACTGCCTGTTGACCTGCTCAGCCAAGCGCCAGCCAGGCACCCACCAGAATCATCAGACTGCCCGCAACCCGGTTTACCGTTCTGACACCACCGCCCCGGCTGAGTGCAAGGCTCAGACTTTTGCCGCCGTGGGCGTAGATCTGCAGACAGATGAACTCGAGCGTAAGAATAATCAGTATCAGCGCCGTCAGCTGCGGCGCCATGGGCAGACTGCTGTCGATAAACGGCGGCAGCAGCGCCACAAAAAAAGCCCAGCCCTTGGGGTTGGCAATGGCGGTTATGAACCCCTGGGAAGCCAGTTGCAGACGGGACACTTCGGCGCCGGGTTCAAGTGGCCCCTCCGGCATCGCCATGCGGCCCTTTGACCGCCACATCTGGACACCCAGCCACGCCAGATAGGCTCCGCCTGCATACTTGAACAGGGTAAACGCGGTGGGATACTGCAGCATCAGAGCTGCTACACCCACGGCTGCGGAAACTGCCACCACGGCAACGCCAACCAGCTCCCCTGCCATCATCCACAGCGCCCTGCGAACCCCGATGGTAATGCCCATGGATAACGCCATGGTCATGCACATACCCGGAGTAATCGACACCACAAAGAATGTGGGAATAAAGGCCGACAATAACGGCCAGTTCAGCATCAGCACGATGTAAATCCCGAAAAATATTGGACTTTCAGGGAATTAGTATGAATTCCCTAGTTTGGGTAATTATGCTTTATGGCCTGCACGGAAGCATCAACTTCAAAAACAACACTGGTTCCGTTTTACCAATAACCCGATGAAACCAACCTACGGATAGGAGTGTTGTATGAACGTTCAATCCCGCCTGAAATGGCCGTCGCTATTCTTTGCCTTTGTAATCCTGGCTGCCTGCACCGCAACCATCAGCCCGGAATGGGTCAACATCTATAACCCCAGGGCAGACGTCGATCCCGACCGTCTGGCCTGGCTGGAAGACATGCAGGTAGACAGCTACGGCAATGTTGTTGTTGCCGCCTCAACCATCAGCGCCAACCTTCAGGCCAGGGTACACGACCTTGCCCTGGTCAAGTATTCGCCTTCTGGCCAACGCCTCTGGGCCCGGGACTATGATCTGTCCACGGCAGCCTACAGCAGCGACGATTCACCGGCAGCACTGGTGCTGGACAACCAGGATAACGCCTATGTTCTGGTTAATCAGTTCCGTCGCCAGGGCGAGCAGTCATCCTCTGAGGGCTCTGTTCTGATCAGTTTTGACAGCCAGGGCAACGAGCGCTGGCGCAGGCTGTTGGGCGAAAACCAGCCCATGAACGCGCTGACGGTAGCCAACAGCAAAGTCTATGTATCCGGCGTAAAAACCCGCGTTTACGATCTCAACGGTCAACCCCTCCTGAGCGTTGATCACCCCAATCATAATGCCCAGTCTGTAACGGTGAACATCAATGGCCAGATTCTGCTTGGCGGAGGCTCCGCCACCAGCCTGCTAAGTGCCAATGGCAACCGGCTCTGGACCCGCCAGCAGGCAGATCCGGAATATGCATTCGGCGAAGCCATCTTCACCATGAGCGGCGACATAGTTGCCACCAATTCCCTTGAAGAGAATGGCGCTGCACAGGTTGTGCGTTATTCGGCCCAGGGCCAGCAGCAGTGGAGCCGCAACTTCACCGCGGCATTCCAGAGCTACGGCCTGCCCGGCGAGCCAATGGTGTTTGAAGACAACCGGGGCGACCTGGTGATGACCACATCGAGTGCGGCAGGTCATCGCGTGGCCAAGCTGGATGCGTCCGGCCGTGTGGTCTGGAATACCCGGTCACGCAAGGGCATTGTTCGTGATGCGGCCCTGAAAGACGGCGAACTGTTTGTAGTCGGCGGTGGTCAGAACGGCAAGTATAATCGTGACGGTGACCGCCTCGCCGAATCCGAAGTCGGCGGTAATGTGCAGATCACCACAGGCAGCATCGCAATTGATGGCAACCGCCTGTATGCCGGCTACAGCGCCGAACATAACGGCACCTTTGCGCTGCATCTCTCCCAGTTTCTGGATCGGTAAAATCCAGTGATTCCGGTTTCATGGCGGGCTAACATACACGCCATGAAACTCTCCCGCATTATCAGCAACCAGAACGGTATCAGCCGCAAGCAGGCCAATTTGCTGATTGCCAGTGGTACCGTTTTGATCGATAGCGCCCCTTGTCACGACCCCGCGCGGGAAGTGACTGTCTTCGAGCAGGTAATCCAGCAGGGCCGCGTCGTTCAGCAGGGCATGACCGCCCACTATCTGATGCTGAACAAACCTGCCGGCATTCTCAGCGCTACCCGGGACTCCAGTCACACAACCGTTATCGACCTGATTGATCCTGCCATCGATGAATTGCACATTGCCGGCCGCCTGGACCGTGCCAGCACCGGTTTGCTGATATTGACCAATAACGGCCAGTGGTCCCGCCGACTGACCGACCCCCAGGTGAAAAAACCCAAGGTCTATCTTGTGCAGACCGCCCACCCGATTGACGATAAAACCGTCAGGCAGTTTGCCGAAGGTATCTGGTTTGAATACGAGCAGCTCCGAACTTCGCCGGCCCACCTGGACATATTGAGCGACCGGGAGGCGAGGCTAACGATCTACGAGGGCCGCTATCACCAGGTCAAGCGCATGTTCCATGCGGCAGGTAACCGGGTAACCCGCCTGCATCGGGAAAGCATGGGCGCTATCACCCTGGACCCGAGCCTGGCTCCCGGCGATTACCGCCCGCTGACCAACGAGGAAATTCGGTCAGTGACTGATGAGGCGACAGCGGGCTGATTGGGTTACGCTGTTGGCTGAACCGACTCATAAACAGGAGCGACCGTGACCACCCTTCAGATCGACATAGTGTCAGACATTGCCTGCCCCTGGTGCGCCATCGGGTATGCGCGGCTTGAAAAGGCCATGGCGGCCCTGAACGATGAAATGGACTTTGCCATTGAGTGGCATTCGTTTGAACTGAACCCGGACCCGGCCGCCGACGCGGAGCCGATCCTCCCCGCCCTGGCCCGCAAGTATGGCCGCAGCGAAGACGAAGTGCGGGACAACCAGTCCCAGATGATGGTCGTTGCAAAGGAGCTGGGCCTGAATTTCGAAAAGCTGCAGGAACGCTACACCCGCAACACCTTCGATGCGCACCGCCTGGTGAAGTGGGCCGGTGAGCAGGGTAAACAGACGGATATGAAGATGGCCTGTTTTGAGGCCTATTTCGGCCGTGCAGAAAACATTTCAGATTCAGACGTGCTGGTCGCCTGCGCTGAGAGCGCCGGGCTTGATGGCAATGAGGCAAGAGCCGTGTTGTCATCAGATCGGTACGCCGACGCCGTTCGCGAGGACGAAGCAAAATATCAGCAGGCCGGCGTATCTGCGGTACCCGCCTACATTATTAACCAGACCTACCTGATATCCGGCGCCCAGGAACCAGAAACCCTGACTCAGGCCTTCCGGGAAATTTCCGAAGAAATCTGACACATATAAACGAGAACGGCGCTCCACATCCGGAGCGCCACCTCGTTATTCCCGGGCTTTTCGTGCCCGGAACTACTCCGCCGCCGCAATCAGGCTGGCGTTACCACCCGCAGCCGTCGTGTCCACGCACAGGTGCCGCTCGATCACATAGCGCTGATCCAGTTTGTGCTCAGTGATCAGTGGCAAGATCGCGCCGTCACGCTTCATCAGCGCCTGACGGTATGGCTTGAGCAGCGTCGGCTTGGCACAGCTGACCACGGCCTCAAAACCATTAACCGTTTCCAGAGCCTCTGCCTCAAGGCGGCCCTCAAACCCGACTACCGGCAGCCCAACGTGGGCAGCGCGATCAACGGTATGGCTGACACCCGGGGCAATCACCACCGCCTTGTTGCCCTGGGCCAGTGCCATGGTCATCTGCTCGAGAGCCGTCTCTTTGTCCGGCCCCAGGCAGATCACCGTGCCGCGAGCATGGTTGGTCAGGATGTTGCTCTCACCGGTTGGCCCCGGCATCTCTTCAGGGTGCGCATCCAGCGCCTCTGGCACTGACTCCAGCACCGACTTCATGGTTTCGATGCGGGTCTTCGGCTCCAGGGGCTCCACTGAATCCAGTTTGCCAATCAGGCTTCTAAGTTTGCCTGCATCCACCTTTCCATCGACAGACTCTGTCGCAACCTGAACGGCATCACCGTGCATGAACCTGCGCACATACTGAGGGCCGCCAGCCTTGGGACCCGTACCGGAAAGACCTTCACCACCAAACGGCTGGGAACCCACAATGGCGCCGATCTGGTTCCGGTTGACGTAGGTGTTACCCACCTTGATTCGGCGGGAAATTCGATCCACCCGTTTGTCCACACGGCTGTGTATACCAAAGGTCAGTCCATAACCCTTCGCATTGATGTCATCCACAACCTTGTCAATGTCTTTGGCATCGAAGGTGGCCACGTGCAGCACCGGGCCGAAGATTTCCTCTTCCAGATCCTCAATGCCGCTGACCCGGATCACCGCTGGCGATACGAAATTGCCTGTATGAGGCACAGACAGCTTCTTCAGAAGCTGATTCTTGTTTTCGTACTTTTTGCAGTGATCGGTGATTTTCTTGGCCGCCGCATCGTCAATGACCGGGCCCACATCTGTGGACAGCAGCCAGGGATCGCCAATACCCAGCTCTTCCATGCCGCCGTACAGCATTTCCAACAGGCCGTCAGCAATGTCCTTCTGGACATAAAGCATCCGCAGAGCGGAACAGCGCTGGCCGGCACTCTGGAAAGAAGAGGCCAGCACGTCACGCACCACCTGCTCCGGCAATGCTGTGGAATCCACAATCATGGCGTTCAGGCCACCGGTTTCCGCCACCAGGGGCGCATCCGGGGCCATGTTTTCCGCCATGGCCTTATCGATGTTCTTGGCGGTTGCCGTTGAGCCGGTAAAGCACACGCCGGCAATCCGCGAATCCGACGTCAGGCCAGCGCCAACAGTGGCACCGGTGCCCGGCAACAGCTGAATGGCGTCCTTGGGGATACCGGCCTCGTGCATCAGCTCAACGGCACGGGCGGCCAGCAGTGACGTCTGCTCCGCTGGTTTGGCCAGCACGGTGTTGCCTGCCACCAGATTCGCCAGAATCTGGCCGGTAAAAATGGCCAGCGGGAAGTTCCAGGGCGAGATACACACCATGGGGCCCCGGGCCTGGCCGTCGTCTTTGTAGCGAACACCCTCGTTGGCATAGAAATGAGCGAAATCGACCGCCTCACGAATTTCCGCTACCGCATCAAACAACGATTTACCCGCCTCGCGGCAGGTCAGCGCGAACAGTTCGTAGGTGTTTGCCTCATACAGGTCCGCGACTTTGCGCAGCATCGCGGCACGATCCTCGGCGGAGGTCTCTGACCACTTCTTGAAACCTTTCTCGGCGGCGGAGATGGCCGTATCAATGTCGGCTTCGTTGGCCTGGGTGACGTGGCCAACCAGGTCGTCCGGATTCGCCGGGTTACGAACCACCTGCACCTCGGTGCCGGCAACCTTGCCGGATATCAGCGGGACACCTTTCCAGTGATGCTCTTTGAAGGCACCGCGGCCTTTCTCGATGGCCTCGATAGTAACCGGGTCGCTCAGGTCCCAGCCCTTGGAGTTGCGGCGATGCTCGCCAAAGATTTTCAGAGGATGGACGATCGCGTCGCTGGAAATGGTGCTGCCCATCTCCTGCACCGTGTCGATCGGATCCCGTGCAATCATCTCCGGCGTGATTTCTTCGTCGGTAATCTGGTTGACGAACGAACTGTTGGCACCATTTTCCAGCAGACGACGTACCAGGTAGGCCAACAATTCCCGATGGGGGCCAACCGGCGCGTAGATACGGCAGGGTACGCCGCTTTCCTGCATGACTTCTGCGTGCAGGGACTCGCCCATGCCGTGCAGGCGCTGGAACTCATAGTTGGCTTCGCCCCGCACGCGGGCCAGCTCGAGAATGGCCGACACAGAATGAGCGTTGTGGGTCGCAAACTGCGGATAGATGCGGTCCGTCATGTTCAACAGTTTGGTTGAACAGGACAGATAGGACACGTCACTGCAGGCCTTGCGGGTGAACACCGGGAATCCATTCAGCCCCATAACCTGGCTGCGTTTGATTTCCGCATCCCAGTAGGCACCTTTTACCAGGCGGACCATAATGCGGCGGTCGTACTTCTCGGCCATGCCGTAGAGCCAGTCAAGGGTATGGGATGCACGCTTACCATAGGCCTGAACCACAACCCCGAAGCCGTTCCAGCCGGCCAGGTCCGGGTCGCTCAGAAGTGTCTCGATCACGTCCAGTGAAAGGTCCAGCCGCTCCTGCTCCTCCGCATCGATGTTGAAGCCCATGTTGGCGGCAGCAGCTTTGTGGACCAGGCGCTTGGCGCGGGGCACCAACTCCTTCATTACCCGGTCCTTGTTGGCGTATTCGTAGCGGGCCAGCAGCGCGGACAATTTGACCGAAATACCCGGGTTCTTGCGCACGTCGCCGCTGCAATGCTGGGCGATGCTGTCGATGGCATCCGAGTAGGAGTTGTAATAGCGCTGGGCGTCGTGATCTGTCCGGGCCGCCTCGCCCAGCATGTCGTAGGAGTAGGTGTAGCCCTTCTTCATGTAATCTTCGCCGGCTTTCTGGGCTTCGTTAATATCACGCCCAAGCACGAACTGCCGGCCCATTTCCTTCATGGCCAGCCCCGCCACCGTGCGGATGACCGGCTCGCCCAGGCGCTTCAGCAGACGGCGCAGGGTCTGACCAACGCTCTGGCGCTCGGTCTCGGTCAGAAGATTACTGGTCATCAACAGGGCGATCGTTGCGGTGTTGATCAGCGAGGATGACGCCTTGCCCATGTGATCGCCCCAGGCACCGGCAGTGATCTTGTCCTCAATCAACTCATTGATCGTGGTGCTGTCTGGCACCCTCAGCATGGCCTCGGCCAGGCACATAAGGGCCACACCCTCTTTGGTGCTCAGGCCGTACTCGGCCAGAAACTTTTCCATGATGGTGGATTTGGAGTTGTGCCGGACTCTGCGGACCAGGCCCGCCGCACGTCTGGAAATGGCATCTCGCTCTTCCCGGGTCAACTGGGCACCGGCAATCATTTCACTGATGACTGTGTACTCGTCAGCCAGGTAATAATCGCGGATGGCCTGGCGGCTATCGACGAGCTCTGGCGTCACTGATTGCTGTGGTCTCATAGTTGAACCCTCATGTTTGAGTGCTTTGACAGTCTTCTTCGCATTCTACCGAGAACGACAAAGACAGTTTCACTGTAAAAATGGATTAGGCAGATCGTTGTGGCTTTTTTAGCAGGCAAAAACAAAGACTCGTTTTTCAGAAGTTTTACTGCGCAGGCAAAAAGCCTTATTGTGTACGCTGGGAACTGATCCGCAACGCCGGTTTTCAGGCGCCTCTACTGTCTTTAGCTTAGTAGCTTTAACGGGTTTACGCAGGGGAGTTCCATAAAGATCAGGAGGCACACATGGTTGATTTGGACCGGATTGATCACTCAATTATCCGGGAACTGCAAAAAAATGCGCGGGTGACCGTGACCGAACTGGCATCCCGCGTCGGGTTATCGAAAACCCCCTGCCAGGTGCGGATGCGCCGGTTGGAGGAGCAAGGCTACATCGCCGGCTACACCGCGCTGGTCAATCACACCAAGCTGGGTCAGAACCACATCGCGTTTGCCGAAGTAAAGCTTAACGACACCAGCAGCCAGGCTCTTGCTGCGTTTAACGAATCAGTGCGCCAGATTTCCGCAGTCGAGCAGTGCCACATGATCGCAGGCAATTTTGATTACCTTCTGAAAGTCCGCACCGGCAACATGGCCGATTACCGCAAGGTGCTTGGCGAGCAGATCTCCGCCCTGCCCCACGTACTGCAGACGAGTACGTATGTGGTGATGGAAAATGTGAAGGACGTAGGTATCTGATGCCCCGGCGTCTGGTTCAACGCTTTTCGATAGTTCTCAATACCGAGGCAAAGGCTCTGGAAAACTGTTTACCCGCCAGCCTGTCCAGAATGTGCCCTGCCAGAGGCACCTTGATGTGCCCACTCGAGATCCAGATAACACGGGTGCTGTCCCCCACACGCTGAAGCGTGATCTCGCCGCGGCGGTGGTCCAGCGGAAACGGCCGGGACTTTTCAATGTGGTAATGCATTCTGACCGGCCGTTCGAATTGAGTAATCCGCTCATGCAACTCAAGGGCGCCGGCTCCGATTACCCGCAGCGCGCCTTTGCCATTTTTTTCATCAGTTCCCTGCTCGATCAACAAGGATTTATCCACTCCGGGAAACCGATCGTAAGCCGCGTGATCCGAAAGGGCCTCGAACACGGTGTCGATGTCTTTTGCGATAGTTCGCTCTACGTGTATGTGGAACATCCTGCCGGCTTCTCCTGCTTTATTTCCGCCTAAACTCTGCTGATCGCATCAAATTACAGCATTTGCAGTGAAACGTCAGACCATTATGATCGTAGCCTATCTATACAGTTACTCTCACAAACGGACGAATCAGCTATGCGCACCACTTTAATCGCCCTCGTCACCGCGACCACCATGGTTGGCTGCAGCGGCGGCAATCCCAGAGAAGTCACCGCTACCGCCTACAACTCCGTAAACAGCCAGACCAAAGCCGGTGACCCCACCCTGACGGCCTGGGGCGATACGCTCAAGCCCGGCATGAAGGCCATCGCGGTCTCCCGCGACCTGATTGACGACGGCCTGACCCATGGCACAGAGGTTACCATTGACGGCTTGCCGGGAACCTACATTGTTCGCGACAAGATGAACAAACGCTGGGAAGACAAGATTGATATCTACATGGGGCTGGACGTCGAAGCCGCCAAAGAGTGGGGCAAACGCACAGTCACCATTTCCTGGAAAGAAGAATAGGGCGTCCACTGGCGCCCTACCCGTTTTTTATTGATATGCCGAGCTTTGCCGATGAAACCTCTGCTTGAAGTTTCGCCTAGCAGGGCTCGTCGGCACTACACAGGTTTACCCTGAAGATACCGTTCTTTCCATCCGATGGGACAAAGGTGCCGTCAGGCTGAAGGCCGTATATGCCGTCACGATCAAACCGGAGTGAAATAACCAGTTCAACGGCCGAGGCCATCCTGTAGTCCAGGATTTCAGTCACTTCACCATATTCGACTCCGTCAACGGCAAACTGCTGCTGTTCGCGAACAATCAGCCGGGTATAGCCTGCAGGGCTGGTGGCAAGCAGAACCCTGCGCGGGTTTGACGAGTCGGACTCATCGCTGGCCTGGAAAGCGGCCCAATCATCGCGGCTCAGCCTCAGCCTGGGAGCAGGGCTTACGCTCGGTACGTCAAGATTCACCGAAGACGCATCGGGTAAGCCGCGCACCGGGTCGCCCTCAACGAAATATCGTTGAATGCTGGTGTTGGCGCCGTCATTCGTCCAGAACAGCAGGGTATCCTCGTCCGAAACCGCGCCGGCATTCGCCAGAAACGCAACCTTGTCGTTTGCGCCCACATCAAAGGCGCCCCCGCCCCCGATAAAATCGGTAATCTCCATCGTCGATCCGTCTTCAAGCAGGAACAGCTGGTCGGTGCGGACAACTTTGGTAAAGTCGCTGTTATCCACCGAGTTTGTATACAGCCCCCTGAACCCGAAAGACGAAACATCGCGCTGAGCCAGATAAAACACCTCGCCGTTATCGGTTATGCGGACCGTTGCGCTACCCAGATCGTCGATAGAATCCCTTGCAGAACTGCCCGTTTCTCTTACCGCTTCCGTAAACGTGCCGTCAGCATTGCGGACGTAGACGCCGGAGTTCGAAGAGTCAGGCAGCGAAGTACCATCGGCGTTGCGAACGGCCAGCCCGAATGCAAGCTGGCCCGCCGGGTTCTGGTCGTATTCCTTGGAGCCGAAGAAATTCGGTTTCAGGTTGCCGGGCAGGTCAGTAACAGCCCGACGCAGGGATTGCTCCTTCTGGCCAGCGCCAGTAACCGTCCAGAAAGCGCCACCGACCGAGTAGGGCGAGTCATCAAGAACCTCAAAACCATCCGTATTGGAGCCGGGTTTGAACGTCACCCCGCCAGCCCCGTCAATGCTGAGAGATCCGAAGAGTCTGTTACCCTGAATATTCTCGGTGAAATAAATATCGCCAGCGTCCATCGTGGGAAAGCTTGTGCCACCGCGCCCCGGCTCGCCCTCGCGAGCAATAAGGCCCGTCACTCCCGCCGTGTTGCGCAAGAGCGCCTCGTTATTCAGACCATCCACGTCGTCTGTCGACGAACCGGCCGACTGCCGGTTGAGAATCCCGCTGAAAATAATCTGATCGCTTTCTGCGACCAGGACCTCAAGGAATCCGTTGTAGGAGGCATCACTGGAGGGCAGCGTCGTATCATCCGCCTGGACAAGCTCAACGCCAGACCCGGCGCTCTGGCGAAAAACGCCGTCCCTGAGGGACCCGCTGCTATCGGTCTGGTCCGTCGAACCCAGAAACGCTATTGTGCCAAGTCTGTTGGTATCAAAGCGCAGTTGTGTGCCCAGTGCATCATTGAACACGGCTCCGCTGCCAATCCCGGGAGCCGTATCGCCGCTGACCACGACGGCTGTGATGCCGCTATCAAGCCCATCCAGCGTCACCTCATCCGAATCCGTACAACCAACACTATTGCAGGCAGCCACGACATAACGGGCGCCGTTGCGCTCGGTCAGGCTGATGTTGTTGACGTATTCGTTCGTTGTCAGGTCGGGACCAATCCGGGAAAAACCACTCACTCCGTCTGGATCTTCGAACACTTGATAAGACGTGGCCTCCGCAACGTCCGGCCAGGTAAATGTCAGTGTCCAGTCGTCGTAGGACGGCGTCACTACCGGCGCTGCGGGTGCGTCGGAAACGGTACCGCCGTCTCCGCCACCATCGCCACCATCGTCACTGCCGTTATCGCCACCACCCCCTGTACTGGTTTCATCGCCTGTCGTGGTCGCGCTGTTGTCGTTGTCCCCGTCGAACCAGTCGCAGGCAGCCAATGAAAAACACACGGTGATAATAGTGAGAACCTTGATTGTAAACAGACTTATCGTTTTCATGGTTTTATCCTTAAAAGACACTCTTTAGAAATCCATTCACCTTGCGGTCAAGGGAATAGCGAACGATGTTTTCATCGAACTTCCTTCTGGCTATGTCTGCCCCCATCTGCACTGCTTCATCAGACTTGTGTAAAAAGCTTATCGGGAACGAACAAAGGCCGGCAGACCGCAACTGAGGGGCGCGATTTCAGCTTTGACCCCCTCATTCGCGGGGAGTATCTTGATAGAAGACGCATTGGATTGAGTCATTGAAGCGATCCGAGCAACAGGTACCAGATAAGGATATATCCACTGTTGGTTTCAGGACGATGCAATGAAATTGGGCTTTTTACTGGAAGACCATGGAGGCGCCCAGGACTGGCTACAGGGTGTTTTGACGGAAGTATTCCCGGGCATTTCGGTGACCGTTTCCGGTCGCCTCAGTGAGGCCCGGGACAAACTGTCTCACCTGCTTCAAGCTGGTTTCACGCCGGATATCGCGCTGATCGATCTGAGCCTGCCCGATGGCACCGGCATAGATTTTATACGCGATCTACGCGAACAGGCTCCGGAATGCCTCTGCATTGTGGTGACCATCCATGACGACGACCGTCATGTCTTCCCGGCGCTCAGGGCCGGTGCCCGGGGCTATCTGCTCAAGCAACAGCCCCAGGCAGAGCTGGCTCGACGCCTCTCCGGCCTGATTGAGGACGAGCCGCCTTTATCTCCCTCGGTAGCTCGCCGGGTGCTGGCCACCTTTGCACCGCCCGACACCTCAAGCCAGCCAGACCTGACACCACGGGAGCAAGAAGTACTGGAGCTGATCGCCAAGGGTTTCACGCTCGCTCAGGTGGGACAGGCACTGGGTATCACACGCCACACCACGGCTGGCTATGTCAAAAGCGTTTACCGCAAACTGGAAGTCTCATCACGGGCGGAAGCCACCCGCGAAGCCATGCGAATGGGCATGATTGACCGCTAGCTGGCAGGCATCTGCAGCTCAATCTCGAAGCCTTCCCCGGGATCTGTTCGCCATTCCACAGATCCGCCAAGATCACGAGCGCGGACCTGCATGGTTTTTAGCCCATGGCCATCGCCCATTCCCGCAGACATGTCGAAGCTGCCATTATCCTGGACGCGCACGGTCAACTGGCCACCTTGAATGCGCCACACAACCTGCACACGATCGGCCCCCGAATGCTTGATGGTATTAGAAATTGCCTCCCGCACAATTCGGGCAATGTTCGTGGCTGCTCGCGCAGACAGATGCTGATCCGGCAGATCGGAGCCGCCCTGCCATTCAAGCTCAATGCCGGAATCATTCAGACGCTGGCGTACTTCCCCCTCACAGGCATTGGCCACATCCACCAGATGAACGGGTTGGCCTGAGGCGGTATCCACCAGGCCATGGAGATCGGCCAGCGCCGAACGTGCAACCTCCCGGACGCTGTCGGTTTCGGCAACGTAGACAAGGCTGAGAAGACGCGCCCCCAGATCGTCATGCAGATCCCGCATGATACGGCTTCGTTCTTTTGCGGCCCCGGCATCCCTGGCCTGTAAGGCTTGCAATGCCTTACCGGTCAGGTCGTAAAGCAGGTTCGCAACGCGGATGTCTTCCTTGGTGAACAATCTTGCCCCGCCGCTGGCAAATTCGAGGCTGGCCCGCTGGCAATCGCCGGCCAGCGGCGGCATGTCCATCAGCGCCCCGTCATCGGAAACCTCTACCGCCTGATGTGGGCCGGACACGTCCTGCATCTTCAGACTCAGGGGCTTGAACGTCATGCGCAAAAGGTCGGGCCAGGCCCGGCGTACCTCGGCTTCGGTCGACGCCGAGAAAAGCTTGTCCACCAGCTCCTGCAATGCCTCATTCAGCGAGATTCCGGTTCGCTGACCAAACCGGTCCCACAGCCACTGGCGCAGCGGAAAATACAGCCAGCCTGCGATGGCCAGTGACAGTGTCAGGGCATAAGCGCTGGTTAGCCCCGCGCCCATTATCAACACTGCATCCAGCACCAGCACCATTAAACCGCCAGCAAACCAGAGCCAGGTTTTGAACCACCAGCGTTCGATGTCAAACAGCCGATAACGTACCAGCCCGGCGGCAATGCCGAGGTAGAGAATCAGATAGGCGCCAAACCCGAACAGCAATGGAACCACCGGCGGGTAACCGAAAGCCGGTGGTATCATGATCAGCCCCATCAGCAGCACACTGCCGAGGAAGATGGCCAGCACACACCATTTCAGCGCCGCCCGCTCCAGGGGTCTGCCCCGCGAAGCGATCCACTGCGCCGCGGCAAAGGCGAGGCCCAGCAGATACCCCACCACCACCGGCAGATAAACCGTCAGCTGGGCGCTGTCGCCGACCTGCAGCTCGCTCAGTATCCACATAACCACCGCTGTGAGGATCAGCAGAGTCGGAACCGGCGCCCGCGCCAATGGGCGGGGATACACCCAGAACAGGGAAACAAGGGAGGCATTGACCATCAGCGTAGCCAGATGGTTAACCGCGGCAACCACACCGAACAGTTCGCCGCTGAGCACAAACTCACGGTCGCCATAGATGGCCAGAGTCAGCGTATTCACCATGGTTGCCACGCCGGACAGCGCATAAAGCCGGGTCGCAGCACTTCGCGGGCGGAAGGCCCAGATACCAACAGCGACAGCCAACGCTATCAACCCGTAGAAGGTGTGTAACGCAAAACCGCGAAACAGCTGATGCCAGGGTGTGCGGGTGGCAGCGGCTGGCAACCTCTCTCCTGACGCCGTTATGAAATACCCGCCACCCTCTCGCAATGTCCTGTCGAGAGCGGTCTGGCGCTGCATGAACAGATTGAGCTCGTGGTACCTGAGCAGATCAGGCTCTTCCATGACCAGATTGCCCGCAAGTTCGATACGGCGGCCGTCAGCAGCTTCAAGTGCAACCAGAACATCACCGATAGAAACTGCATTGGCATTGGGAGAATCGGGATGAATGGCCGTGACCTCCAGGCCACCCGGATTCGTGTGGGGAGAAAGGTCCAGCCCCAGCCAGGGCGGTGTCAGCGCAACCTTTGCAGAAATGCCAATTGCAACCATGGCCAGCACTGCGATCAGAAGAAAACGCTGCCTGGGTGCCACCAGTGTCCTCCAAAGTCCTTTTAGATTGCCTTAAGACTAGCGCGGCTCCATAACGTTTGCGACACCCTGAATGAGGGGCCCTGTGATGTCAGACCTTTTTTCGGGCCAATCAGCCATCGCCAATAACAATGACCGCCACTGTGACAATCAGGTTAAAGGCCATATGCATCATGATGGGAGACACCAGCCGCTGGTGACGCTCGAAGAAATACCCGAGGCAAACACTGGGGACAATCACACCTGAACCGAGCAGTAACCCACCTCGTGGCAGGTGAGCGATTGCGAACAGTACGGTGGTAACAAGGTTGGCGAGGGTGATGGGTCCGTAGCGTCGTTTTCCAATCGACTTGTTCAGCAGCCAGCGCTGAATCATTCCCCGAAACACAAATTCTTCCAGAAGGGGAAACACAACCACGAACGCAAGCAGGGTTGTGACTCCGGCACCCAAAGCGGCAGCGTCTGGCCTGATCCACGCCACCCACAGGAACCCGACAGGGATGGCGGCACCCATCACGGCCTGAAACTGCCAATCCCGCAGTATCTCGATGCTGGACCATGCCGCGCTGGTTTGGCTGACTTCACCGCTGTTTGGCATCTGGTTCATTTCCCGGGTTGATTCACTCCCATCATGCCACACCAGCCCGTCCGGGCTGACAGAATCAGTGCGTACGTTCTGCCGGGCGAAAAAAAAGCTCCCTGTCATCAGACAGGGAGCAAAGGTCGCGACCGGCTTTGTTGCTCGTCAGGCGTTAGCCCGCCACTTGCTCCTCGCCAATCCAACTAACGCCAGCAGAACCAGCAGAGGCAACACCGGGTCCTTGGCACCGCCCAGGCTGCAACCGAATGAGCTGCCGCTGCTTTCACTGCCAAGATCCGAGCGATTCAGGCGGGTATAGAGAGCCGACTGTACCTCTGATGTCGCCTGCCCGTCTGATGCAATCGCCCGTAGCTCTGTTGTTTCCGTCAATACGATGGTCTCTCCGGGCTGATATGCCATGCTGCTGGTATCAGGATCGGAGCCGTCCGTGGTGATATACAGCGTGGTCCCCGGACGGCCGTCGACAGTGACAGTCAGCGTCTCAAGGAAACTCTGGTCGCCGCTCGGGCTGAAGGTGGGCCTGGCAAGGGTCAGGGCCGACAACTGGACATCATCCATGAATACTGTCCGGGCCAGCGCTGCGTCCGGGCCGTCACTGCCACCGGTCCGGTCGCGGACGCTGAGAGTGAGGCGCATCGAGCCACTGCCTGCAATGCTGTCTGCAGCGATATCGCCGGTGGTCCCAAGGAACTGCCACTGGCGAGCATCCCCTGTAATCTCCAGTTCCCCTGCGAGATCTTCCAGGGTATCGGCATTGGTACAGGCCCCGTCAGTGAAGAACTCCGCACGGATCGCGGCCGTCAAACCAGCGGCCGGCTCATCACTCGTGACGTTGGCCGAAGGTTGCAGAACGCCGGACGGGATATCCGCCCTGCTGATGCACTGAACCAGGCTGGTATCATCGTATTCGCCGGTGAGACGCTTGAAATAGACCCCGTTCTCACCACTCAATGCAAAGGGCAAGTCGCCTGCAGAAGCCAGCGGAACCACGCCATTGCGGGGTGCCAACGCAAGCTGCCAGCCACTGGCATCCGCCGTCACGAATTCCCCATCCATAAGATCCGGATCGCTGAAATCGTGATTAACCAATAGATTCCTGCCATCCTGCTCTACCCGAATATCGTCCAGCCAGATACGCACATCGTCCGGGTCAGAGTCGGCATTAAAGCTGAAGGGGCGAAGTGACAAGCGAACAGCCTTTGCCCCGTCAGAAATCTGCTCGGCGGGGTGCACCATCGGGCCCGTTGTTTCGCGGTTCGCTTCTTCGACAAGAGCCCATTCGTTTTGCAGAACACCCCCATCGCCGAAGTGAAACCTTCGGTTCACATCAAACTCAGCGTCTGTCAGGCGATTGGCGGTACTGTTCGCTTGCATGTCCCTGTTGCAGGTTTCCAGGTCACTATAAAAGTTGGTATTCAACTGGAGCCGGAGGCTGTTGTTCACCGAACCGCGATTAGTGAAAACCTGATAGCTGAACTTGATGTCAAGGTTCTCGTCAATGGCCACGCACTGCTCGAGTCTGTTGGCATTGTAATCATCGGTTATTTCTTCAAAGGAGAATACGCCCGTGCCCGACACGGGGTCCGGTGCATCAGTGATGGCTGATCCCGCTACGGATACCGTTGCGGATGAGTCTCGGGTCGCTATCGTCAGATCCCGCAAGAATGTCCAGGACGGCAGGTAGCCGATACCAGTGTCGCCACCGATGTCCACCGCCGCAAAATTGGTATCCTCATTCAAGGGGTTCACGTCAGTAAAGTCACCGTTAGGGGCAGCCATTGCCACACCCGGCAGACCAACTGTCGCTAGAATAATCAGGCTTTTCAGGGGGGGATGCATAATCACACTCCACTTTTTTGTTTTCTTTGTTTTCGTAAGGTCTTCACTTTAAAACTTGACCCTCAGGCCCGTGGTGACAATCGTGATGTCCTCATACTCCGGGCTGTAGCAGGTTCTGCCTGACTCCGTACACCAGAAACCACGCTCAAAACTGTGAATCTTGGCGCCGGCGTAAGCATCGAACATATCCACCGGGCTCCAGACGTAGCCGACACCGATTACGGATCCTTTTTCATCGTCCTTGTTACGATTCAGGGTCTCGCCATAGTGGATATCAAACGCATGGGTCCGGTTGGGACGATACCCGAGCTTTGCGTAGCGAAACTGACCCAGCTCAGAGCGTGTTGAAGAGAAGTTGCCGGTGGCTTCTTCTTCCGAAAGCTCTTCGGCACGATTGACCGCTGCGAACGTCAGGTTAAGCCCGGTATCACTGTGGAAATAGGAAACCGAGCCACCGTAGGTATTGATATCGGGATCATCAGAGCCACTCGGCGCTTCCCTGTTCACGGTAGCTCGTGAGTATCCTGCACCAACCAGCATTCGGCCGCCGGGTACCCGGAGCCCTGATGTCACGCCAACCTGCAAAACCGAGTTCGAACCGGTATCACCATCGTTGCCAGCGCTGACGGAGACCGTCGCCGGGCCGATGCGGGGGCTGTCGTAACGGATTCTTTCGTGTCGTCCCTCAAAATTGTAATCGCGTATGCTTCCGGCGATCGTTGTACGGTTTAACCTCCCGGCGCCTTCCTCCGTACTTAACTCATCAGCCGTAAAATTCTGGCGGTCGCGAAAACTGCCGTCAGCATTGAAACTGGTTTTGACGGAAGAGTCTTTCAGCGCGTAATAGAGTCCTCCGCCGATCAGGCCCGGGTGACGGAAGCTGATAACCCCTGTCCCGGAATAATCCCGACGGGCCGTATTGTAGGCCGCGCCTTCGCCGCGCCCCAGGGTGAGCTTACCGTAGGGCGAATCCACGAACGCGTCAGTAATCCGCTCATCCAGTTCCGCATCTGTGTTTTTCTCGGCAGGACTGACATCAAGAGAGGAGTTGGCATAGGCACCGATTTCAATCACCGCCCCTGCGGTCCAACCTTCAAACAGCCGCTGGGTCGCGCCGAAAGTAAAACGGGTTGGACTGTTCCGGTTGTCGACGTGATAAAACTCGGTGTCCGATCCCTGACCAAGAATTCCGCTCCCGTCACTGGCTTCAGAGCTATAACCGTCCTCCACGTACATGACTGCCCGGTTGACCTGGCCGCCTACTTCCACTTCAAGGGCTGATGCCGGGGATGCCACCAGGCTGGCCATTCCAGCTGCCAGCAGCGATTTTGAGAACTTCATATTGCCTCCGGTTCTTGTTTTTTACTGATGCATACGTCAGTGGCGTTTATTACTTCACACTGACGTTATCGTCTACTATTGATACCTATGTAAATTGAAAACATTGGATAGGTTTATGCGTTTTATGCATCTAACTTGGAGAATAGATTGAATATCAAAAAGTTGAAGTGCTTTCGCGCGGTTGTGATTCATGGCTCCCTGGTCGCCGCAGCGTCAGTAATGAATCTCAGCCAGCCGGCCACCAGCCGTTTGATCTCGACACTCGAAGATGAACTGAAGATGAAACTGTTCAAACGGGAGAAGCGACGCCTGGTTCTGACACCAGAGGGAAAGGAGTTCTTTCGTGAGGCCGAAAAGATCCTGGCGAATCTGGATGATCTGCCCCGCATCGTGCAGGAAATCAAGGATGGTGAAACGCGAACCCTGCGTATTGTTGCCCTGGCCCGCCTGGCCAACAGCCTCGTCTCCCCTGCGCTCGCAAGGTTTGTCCAGGAACACCCCGAACAGCGGTTCAGTGTGGACGTCCGCGGCCACCGTGACATCGAGCAATGGGTAGCAGGCCGTCATTACGATATTGCAGTGGCCCTTACCAGGCCCTGCAACCATCCTTCAGTTATACAGCGGCCTTTCTTTGATACCGACGCCATGGTGATGGTGCCCAAGGGCCATCCTCTCGAGCAGCTTGGCTCAGTCACGCCGGCGCAGATGGCAGAGCACGACATAATTGCTCTCGCACCCGGCTTGCGGCCGCGCTTTCAGATGGAGGAAATATTTCACAGCGCCGGTATCGAGTTGAACTGCAAGATTGAGACAACCTCCAGCGTCATGGCCTGCCAGATGGTGGTGGAAGGGCTGGGTGTTACCATCATTGACCGGCTGGCCGCTATGTCTATGGACCAGAAACGCTTCAGCCTGATGCCACTTGCCCCTGCTTACCGATTGCAGTTTGTACTTCTGTTTCCACCCGGCTTTGAAGAAACGCCCGCCATTACCAGCCTGGTGCGATGCCTTCAGCGCCAGGTTGAATCCTCACTGGGTGAATACGCCACCATGACCGGCCATGCCGAGCAGTAACCTCAATGCATGCAGAAAATGCATAAAGTTATGACTTATATTCAATTTTAAAATCCATTCGTCCTGCCTAGACTGGCCTCAATCACTGATCCTGCATCCATGGTGACTGCCAGGGTGGAACGATCAGAATCTCCAACAACTACAATCAGGAGAGAAGATGAGGACCCGGACCCCGGTGAAATCAGGCATCTGCCTCTTGGGCGCGCTTATCGCCAGCCTGTTGGCCGTACCTGCGGATGCGGGCCAGGAAGACAACTCGCTAGTGGTTGCCTTTGCAAAACCCTTGACCACAGTCGACCGGCTCTATTCCATCCAGCGCGAAGGGTTGATTCTGTCGCGTCTGACGGACGACGGCCTGTTCTACGTTAACCCGGACACGCTGGAGTTCGAGCCGCTGGCTGCAGAATCCTACGAGTGGGTCAACCAGACCCGACTTGAAGTCACCGTTCGCGACGACGTCACTTTTCACGACGGCAGCCCAATGACGGCGGATGACGTTGTGTACACCTACGAATGGGTATTGAACGACGACGCCGATACCAGCCGTGGACCGGTGATTCAGTCCTGGCTTGAAAGTGTTGAGAAAGTCGGCCCGCGAACCGTGCGATTCAACCTGCGTCTGCCATACCCGATGGCGCTACGGGATATGGCCATCAGCATTCCGGTTCGCAAAGAGGGTACCTACGATGGCGTCGAGGGAAGGCAGAACTCGGCTGAAGACAGGCCCCTCAACGGCATTGGCCCCTACCGCATCAAATCATTCAGCGCGGGCCGCGAAATCGTCATTGAACGGTTTGACAATTATTATCAGGCCAGTCCGAAAGCCAACCCCGCCATAGATACCATGGTTTTCCGGGTTATTCCTGACCAGGGCACCCAGCAGGCAGAGCTGCTCAGTGGTGGCATCGACCTGATGATGGATGTTCCACCGGATGTGGCCGACAACATCAGCCATCTGCCCGGTGTGCGCCGCAAAGAAGGCAACGATATCCGGATCGGCTACATCACCCTGGATGCCGGTGGCTACGCAGACCCGGACAGCCCCTTCACCAACCGCAAAGTACGCCAGGCCATCAACTACGCCATCAATCGCGAGGAAATCACCCGTTACCTGGTTCGCGGCAGCGCTGAAGTTATCGATTTCGCCTGCCATCCGCGCCAGTTCGGTTGTGAAGCCGACGGCCCGCGTTATGACTACGATCCGGAAAAGGCAAAGAAACTACTGGCAGAGGCGGGTTACCCCGATGGCTTCTCGTTCAAGCTCTGGGCCTACCGGGAGAAGATCATTGCCGAAGCTGTGGTCAGCAATCTGAAGGCCATCGGGCTGGACGTAGACCTTCGATTTGTGAAATTAAACGTCTTTGCCAAGGTGCGTAACGACAAGGACATGGGTGCCTTTTTCGCCTCCTACGGCAGCGGCGGCACCGCTGATGCATCGGCATCGACAGGTGTCCATTTCGCCGAAAGTTCCGCCCGGAATTACAGCGGCGACCCGGCCCTGGCCGACACCGTACTGGCGGCCGAGCGCACCATCGATACCCAGGAGCGCAAGCGCCTGTATCGCCAGGCTCTGAACCGCATCGCCGAACAGGCCTACTGGGTACCCCTGTTTTCCTACAGTCAGAACTATCTGCTGGCACCGGGGCTCGAATTTCCGGTTCCCAAAGACGGCGTTCCCCGTTTCTGGCAGGCCAGCTGGAGCGAACAATAATGTTTACTTATATCCTCCGCCGCGGGCTGATGGCCATTCTGGTCGCGCTGACCGTGTCCTTCGGCACTTTCGCGCTGTTCCACTACGCCACTGATCCGGCCCAGACCATTGCCGGTGAAGACGCGCCCCAGGAAATGGTCGACGACATCCGTGAACAATACGGCTTTGACCGCCCGGCTGCCGTACAGTACTTCGACTGGCTGGGAAGCACCCTGCAGGGTGATTTTGGTGAAAGCTATTTCTGGAAACAGCCGGTGGTCCAGCTGATCAAGGACCACGCCCCCGTCACCATTACCCTGGCGCTGGCATCGCTGTCCGTTACCATTCTGATCGCCCTGCCCCTGGGTATCAGCGCTGCTCTGAAGCCCAACAGCTGGGTTGACCGCTTTGCCCTGTCCACGGCGGTGTCCGCCCAGGCCATTCCAAACTTCTGGCTGGGGCTGATGCTGATCATTCTGTTCGCGGTGACATTCCCGATCTTCCCGGTATCCGGCGACGCCACCTGGCGACACTTTGTCCTGCCATCGCTGGTGCTGGGTGCCAGTTCTGTGCCAGCCGTGATGCGGCTGACCCGTACCGGGCTGCTGGACGTGCTGTCCTCGGACTACATCCGCACCGCCCGGGCCAAGGGGTTCATGGGCTACCGGCTGATTCTGCAACAGGCCATGCGCAATGCCCTGTTGCCCATCGTCAGCGTGCTGGCGGTACAACTGGGCAATAAGCTGGGTGGTTCGGTGGTCACCGAGTCGGTGTTCAGCATGAACGGGCTTGGCCGGCTGGCCGTTGAATCCATATTCAATTCGGATATCCCCACGGTTCAGTCTCTGATCCTGATCTTTGTACTGACCTTTGTATTGCTCACGCTGGCCGCTGACCTGATCAACGCCTGGCTTGACCCGCGGATCCGGATGGGGTGAATGATGACGACTGATCAAACAATGAACAAATCCGGCCTGACAGCGACTGACGCCACTCAGGAAGAAAACAACCTGGGGCTGAGCCCAACCATGGCGGCGCTTAAACGCGCGCGAAGCCACTATGGCCTGAAAATCGGCCTGGGCATTCTGCTGGTGATGGCCATTTTTGCCCTGTTCGCACCCTGGCTGGCGCCTCATGATCCCTACATGCAGAACCTGCCGCTGCGTATGCTGCCACCGGTATGGGTGGAAGGTGGCAGCTGGGAATACCTGCTGGGCACTGACCATCTCGGTCGCGACTACCTCAGCCGAATTATCTACGGCGCCCGAATTTCCATGACCATCGGCATTGGTGCCGCCACCATCGGAATGATCATCGGGGTCACACTCGGGCTGATTGCCGGCTACTACGGTGGCTGGCTGGACCAGGCCGTGAATTTCCTGGTGACCTGCCAGCTTGCGGTGCCCAGCCTGCTGCTGATCATGGCGCTGGTATTTGTAATTGGCCAGTCCATCACCGTGGTCATCTTCGTGATCGGCGCCACCCACTGGGTGTTCTATCTGGTGGTTACCCGCTCGGCCACCCTGCGATTACGGGAACTGGACTTTGTCGCCGCCGCCCAAGCCATGGGCTGCAGTAAGTTCCAGATTGCGGTGAAAGAAGTGCTCCCCAATCTGGTGAACCAGATCATGGTGATTTTCACCCTGGAAGTGGCAGTAGCCATTCTCAACGAAGCCACCCTGTCGTTCCTGGGCCTGGGCATTCCCTCGCCCATTCCGTCCTGGGGTCTGATGATCGCCGAAGGAAAACAGGCGATGTTCTTCCAGCCCTGGCTGGTAATCCTCCCCGGCATTTCGCTCTTCATTCTGGTGATCGCCATCAACCTGCTGGGCGACGGCGTGCGGGACGTGACTGTGACAAACCGGAGGAACTGACATGGGTAGTGAAATGAGCACGACATCCATTCTCGATATCCAGAATCTGTCCGTGGATATTCCAACCGACTCCAGCACGCTGCATGCGGTAAGAGGCATCAGCCTGGAGCTGAACCGGGGCGAAACCCTGGGCATTGTTGGCGAATCCGGTTCCGGTAAATCCATGACCGCCCTGGCACTGATGAACCTGCTTCCGCCCGCAGCTAAACGCTCGGCCGGCTGCATCAGTTTCGAGGGCAGCGACCTGACCCACGCCACCGAGCAAGAGCTGGCCAGCAAGATTCGCGGCCAACGCATCGGCATGATCTTCCAGGAGCCGATGACCAGCCTGAACCCGGTGTATTCCATTGGCCGCCAGCTCAAGGAAACCATGACCCTGCATCGCAAGGTGTCGGAATCTGAAGCGGAAAAACGCGCCATTTATCTACTGGAGAAAGTCGGCCTGCCTGACCCGGCCAGCCGCCTGAAGCAGTATCCCCATGAGCTTTCCGGCGGCCAGCGCCAGCGGGTAATGATTGCCATGGCGCTGATGAACGAGCCGGAACTGCTGATCGCCGATGAACCGACAACGGCACTGGACGTGACTATTCAGGCCCAGATTCTTCATCTGCTGAGGGAACTGCAGCAGGAATTCGGCATGTCCATGATCCTGATCACCCACGACCTGGGTGTCGTCTCGCGAGCGGCCGACCATATCGCTGTGATGTACGCCGGCGATATTGTAGAAACCGGCAGAACCGCCGAGGTGCTTGAAGATCCGCGCCACCCCTACACCCAGGGCCTGCTTGAGTGCGTGCCCGGCTATCGCGGCACTTCCCAGCAGCGCCTGGGCGCCATTCCCGGTATTGTCCCGGCGATGACCGGCACCATTAGCGGTTGTGCGTTCGCATCCCGCTGCCCACGAGCGGCGGATATCTGCAAAACCGACACGCCGCCCACCAAAGCTCTGCAGCAGGGGCGCTATTTCGTCTGCCATGAGCCGAACATTCAGACCCCGGAAAACACCGCTAACACGGCACGAGAGGCAGCAAACCAGACGCCGGAAGATTCTGCCCTCAAAAAAGGCGAACCGATACTGACGGTCGACGGCGTCAGCTGCACCTTCATGGTCCGCCGTGGGCTGTTTGGCAAACGCAAGCCGCTTCAGGCCATGGACAACGTCAGCCTGACCCTGAACAAGGGCGAAGTACTGGCCCTGGTGGGCGAATCCGGCTGCGGCAAATCCACCCTGACCCGCACCATCATGGGACTTCAGAAGCCGGATTCCGGTTCCGTAACCCTCAATGGCAGGCGCATTGAAAACCTGCCACCCATGGAGCGGGCGCGGATGATTCAGCCGATTTTCCAGGACCCCTATTCGTCACTGAACCCGCGCAAGACCATTGGTGAAATCATCACCAAGCCATTGGCCGTGCACCGCATCGGCAGCCGTCAGGAACAGCACGCCCAGGCCCGCAGGATCATGGAACTTGTGGGCTTGCCAACACGGGTATTCAACAGCTACCCGGACCAGCTTTCAGGCGGCCAGCGCCAGCGCGCTGCCATTGGCCGGGCGCTGATCATGAATCCGGAAGTAGTGATCTGTGACGAGCCCACGTCGGCGCTGGACGTGTCAGTCCAGGCCCAGATTCTGAACCTGCTGCTGGATCTGCGGGACGAGATGGACCTGACCTACCTGTTTGTGACTCACAACCTGTCGGTTGTGCAGCACATGGCCGACCGGGTGGCGGTGATGTATCTGGGCGAGATCGTTGAATGCGGCGATCGGGATCAGGTTATGACCGATCCCAAACACCCCTACACACACGCGCTGATGGACTCTGCCCTAAGCATTTCCCCGGGTGAAACCGTGCCAGATCCTGGCCTTGCCGGAGACTTTCCGAACCCGATGAACCGTCCCAGCGGCTGCCCGTTCCACCCTCGCTGCCCATTGGCAGACCAGCAGTGCCGGGAACAGGCCCCGGGGCCGGAACTGATTGATAACACGCTGGTTCAGTGCTGGAAGGCAAAAACTTCCGGCAGCCAGCTGAAATCCTGAACCAACAACAATACCGAGGACCTGCCCCATGAAACTCATTGCGTTACTGCTTGTCGGGCTCATCTCCCTGCTTTCAGGCTGCGCCTCCGTTCAGCCTGATGAAGCCGCCTACGCTGAGGACTCCGACCTGTTCCAGCCTGCAACCTTCGAAAGCTACGGCTCTTTCGTGGTGTCAGCCGGCACCGAGAGCAAGCCGGTGAATATGCGGCTTTGGTACGCCCGGCCCGACAAGGTTGAAGCCGACACCCCGGTGGTCATGGTCATGCACGGCGCCCGCCGGGACGCCAACACCTACCGGGATTACTGGGGCACCTATGCCAAGCGCCACAATGCGCTGATCATTGCTCCGGAGTTTTCCCAGGATAACTTCCCCACTGGCTGGGGTTACCAGTCCGGTAACTGGGTTACCGCCGATTCTGCCTCTTACGATGAATCCAAAGGCCAGCGCAATCCGCCTGAGGAATCGTCTTTCGCGGCCCTCGAGCGGGTCTTCGACGCCGTAAAAAACCAGTTTGCCCTGAATGCAGAAACCTACGACATCTGGGGCCACGGCAGTGGTGCCCAGTTCGTCCACCGCATGGTCATGATGTGGCCACAGGCCCGTATTGGCACTGCCGTAGCAGCAAACGCCGGCAGCTACACCTTTCCGGACTGGACGCTGCCGCTTCGGTATGGCCTGAAGAACACAGGTATCGAGCCTGAGGATCTCAAGCCTGCCTACAAGCACAGGCTGGTCATCATGCTCGGAACTGAAGACAACGACCCATCCCACCGCCTGCTGAGCCAGCTTGATATTGCCCTTGCACAGGGCGCACACCGGTTCGAAAAAGGACAGAACTTTTACAAGGTCAACAAAGCTCAGGCCGAAAAACTGAACACCGAATACAACTGGGAGATTCAGACCGTTTACGGCATCGCTCACAGCGGCCAGAAGATGGCGAAAGCCGGCGCCGAGTTCCTGCTTCAGGGCAAAACCGAAAAGGCGCTTTTCTCTGACGACGGCGGGAGCAACCGACAGGACGACCAGGAAGACAGCGGCGAAGGTCCGGAAAGCAGCAGACTTCTGAAAGGCTCGGACGACGGCGAAGTTTCCCCGTTCTGACAACAAGCAACCATGAGCGAAGTAACCATTATGGACAATCAAATGCCCCGGTCGATCATCCGCCTGTCGCATGGTCGTCTCAGCTACCTGGAAAATGGCAGTGGTGAACCCGTGTTATTCCTTCACGGCCTGAATGGCAATGGTTCAAGCTGGGTGGGCCAGCTCACCGCCCTGGCACCGTCACTGAAAATGTGGGCCTGGGATGCCCCTGGCTATGGCGAATCCGACGTTGCCGGTGATTCCGTGGCCGATCTGGCGCAAGTGGCGATCGAATTTCTGGCGTCCTGCCATTCCGGCCCGGTGAATATTGTGGGTCACTCGATGGGCGGCCTGGTGGCGATGAAAATCGCGATTCTGAAACCCGGCCTGGTCAAACGCCTGATTCTGTCCTGTACCCATCCGGGCCACGGCCTGTCGCCCTCTGATGGCGCCAACGAGCGCTATCAGCGTCGGCTGCGGGAGCTGGAGGAACTGCCAAAAATGGAATATGGCAGGCGGCGCGCCAAAGGCATGCTGCCAGCGAACACCAGCGAGGCGCTATTCCAGAAAGTGGCCAGTATCGCCGCAGAATCGCGTCCGGAAGGTGTTGTAAATGCGGCCTGGGCGATCCAGACCGCGAACCTGGTGCCAGAGCTGGATCAGATTCAGGCCCCCACTCTGGTCATCACCTGCGACAAGGATGCGGTAGCGCCCTTGGCCAAAGCCCAGCCACTGCTGGACAACATTGGAAATGTAAGGCATCTCGAGCTCAGAGGTCTGGGCCACGCGCCCTACATTGAAGATCCGCGCCGCTTCAACGCCGCCGTGTCAGATTTTCTGCTGGGCGTCTAGCGGCGCTGGTGGCCGGCTCAGTCCTGCAGGCCCAGGCTCTCGCCATCTTTCAGTATGCAGCGGTCCAGCAGTTCCAGATACTCCGCCTTGGCCTTGACCTTGGTCTGGGCGTGAGCCTTCATGTTCAGCTGTTTGAACTGCTGGGCCACTTCATTGGCACGAGCCATCAGGGTGTCAGGCTCAACCGCCTCGTCCAGGAAACCGGCTTCGATGGCGCCGGTGGGGCTGTAGATTTCGGCATTAACAACCGAACGATAGAAATGCGCAGGGGCAAGACGGTGACGTGCGATCTCGATGCCGGCGTGGTGCATGGTCATGCCAATAGCCACTTCATTCAGGCCGAGCTTGAAGCTACCCTGGATACCAATGCGGTAATCCACAGACAGCATCACGAACGCGCCCTTGGCAATGGCGTGGCCGCTGCAGGCACCGATGACCGGAAGCGGAAACGCCGCCAGCCGCCGCGTGAAGGTGGAACCCACAGTGACCAGCGCCGTAGCCTCTTTCGGACCCTTCTGCATTTCCTTGAGATCATAACCGCCGGAGAAAATGCCAGGCTGGCCTGTGAGAATCACCACCGCCTTGTCCTGCTCAGCACGGTCCAGAGCCGTGTTCAGCGCTGCAAAAACCTCGTGGCTGAGGGCGTTTGCCTTGCCGTTGCTGATGGAAATGGTGGCTACGCCGTCGTTCAGTTGGTAATTAACAAGATCCGTCACCGGCTGTCCCTCTCGCTTGGATAGAATTCGAAAGGCTGAACTTTGCCAGCTTCTGCACCGGGTCTCAATGTTTTCGTTCTGGCGCCGCTACCAGCCCTGAGCCCCGCGTTTCAGCCAGTCGTGCACGAAAACCAGCTTTTCCCGGGCCACCGGCGACAGGGTAAACGGATAAAGATCCGACAGCCCCATGGAACGATTCACGTGATTGATCCTGACCGTCAGTTGCGACGCGATGTGAATCAGTCTGTTTGAGTCCATCTCCGAATAGGGGTCCCATTTATAATCCGGCAATTCCGGGGAACCCAGTTCCGAGGCAACGGCGCTGTCTGCTATATCGGTCAGGTGCAGCAGATGTGCAGCGGTTTCAGCCCAGTCTTCATGGGGGTGCGCAGACGCATAGCTGGTCAGGTAGCGCTGGCGCCACTCGACCGGCGGGCCATTCTCGTAATGGCGCTGGAGCGAAGCGGAGTAGTCAGCCCGTTCGTCACCAAACCTCTCACGGAACTCATTGAGAAAATCCTCCCTCAGGCTCAGGCGCCACCAGAGCATGTGGGATATCTCGTGGCGCATGTGGCCTATCATCGTACGATAGGGCTCATCCAGAGCCTTGCGGCGGGTGGTGCTGATCAGTGGGTCCGCCTCTGCCACGCTGATGGTCACCACGCCATTGCCATGGCCCATCTGTACCGGCATCACACCCTCGGCAAGCATATGGAAAACCGGGCGTGTGCCCGGGTCTTCCGGCCGGAACCAGTGCCAGCGGCCAAGATTGTCCAGCACCCAGCGTTTGGCGGCCTCGGTTTCGGCCCAGTTGGGAATGGCGTTTTCAATACTGGGGTCCGGAGCCAGCGCGGTCATGGCGCAGGACCGGCAGAAAGCCCCCTCTTCGGGCGCGATCCAGTTGCAGCCGATTCTTTCCCGGTTGGCACAGAAGGGCGGCATAGGCACAAAAGCCCTGGCCTGGGGATCGTATGCCACCGGCATGCCTTCCGACGTCGTCAGGTTGTCAAACCAGAGCCCGCCGGACCCGATAGGATTGGAAAAAACCAACATAGCAATTACTCTTCGTCGCTGAATGCAGGGCGATGAAATTCTGCCTCCCAGACAGCCTTTTTCACCCCCATTTCAATCGTTCTGGCTTCTCACTCGCCAAGCAGGCGGGACTGTTGCACAAGACAGTCCATCATGGTGACAGAAAGATCACGAAAGGTCTGTTCGGACCCGATCAAAGCGGGGAAACGGTCGGCCATTGCCCGGCGACAGGATGGTTCTTTTGATTCGCTGGCCGCCATGCAGTCAGCATGCTCGCGGCTGTCCTCTGGCAGACCCGTGGCTTCTTCGCAAAGCCTTGGCAACTGCTCCGTTATCCAGTCAACGGCTGAGCCGCGCTCTACCGGGTTGGCCGACAGGTTGGCAAAACGGCTTGCATCCAGCGGTGCTGCCGGCTCACGGGTCTGACTCCAGAGCACAAAGGCAAGGGCTGACGACACCAAAATCACGGTAGCCGTGGGGAATTTCATGGGCGCATCCGGTATGGAAATTATTCAGAGATCATAAAGACATACCGCGCCGGATGCCAACCAGGCAGGTTTCAGTATTTACCCATAGACAGCCGTTCCCAGCGGGTTTTGGTACAAGCGGTGCTTTCGACGGTTTTCTGCTTGGTCCAGACAGTGTCTCCGTTCTGCTGGCCTTCCTTCCAACTTTCAGTGACCTCAACACAGAAACCCGGCTGATCAGGCAGGGCCTTGACCACCGTTCTGGGATAACCTTCAGGCCTGTCGCCAACCACCGTGTCGCCCGGATCCTGGGACACAATGGTCCTGGGCTGTGCCGAGCACCCTACCAGGGCAAAGGCAACAAGCATCATCATCAGATATTTCATTCCGTACTCCTTTGGATTCATTCTGAGCCCGGTTGGACCCCTTAAATAACAAAGGGTTCCGTTAACAGAGCGACACAGGTTTCTAGCCCTTCAGCCAAAATACCCTTCTATCCACTGAAACAGCTTGTGAGCATCCATCTGCGAGAAGGCCATGCTCTGGAAGTCGTTGCCGACCTCTTCTTCGATGGTAATAAACTGGTAAAGTAAGACCCCCGGCTGCTCATCGTGCAGAATCAACGTGATACGGCGGCGGGTGCGCAGGCAGTCGATGGTCATCACATCGGCAGGAATACCGGTATCACGCATGCCACGGCGCACCTCCACAACCGGATTAATGTGCTCATGGGCGGCCTGGATGCGGGCGTGGGCATCGCTGGCCATATCAGACAGTGTTTTCAGCGGATCCTCAGACATACAATCAAAACCTGTTATCTAGGCGGTAAACATTATGGGAAATCAGAAACTTGTCGGCGTTGTTCTGCTGGTTGTCGGCGCCATCCTGCTCTACTTCGGGTATCAGTCATCCCAGTCAGTGGGCGGCCAGATCACAGAATCACTGACCGGCCGGTTTACCGATGAAACCATGTGGTACCTGATTGGTGGCGCCGCGGCCGTTGCTGCCGGTGCCTTCATGGCGTTTTTCAAGAAGTAGCCGGCCCGGCGGTTGAGAGCTGAGGCACCGCCGTGCCTCAGTCCGGCCGCGGAACGTTCAGGATCTCGCCGAGGGTGCCATATTCGCTGCCACCCAGGCGGGCAATCGGGTCGATGCCTTTGGCATCAAAGACGAAGCGCCCCCGCTCGTTGATGGTAGCAACCCGATCATCAACGAAAACCTGCTTGATGTCCCCGAACACCAGGGACTGGGGCGTATCGCCCATTTCAATCACTTCCCGCAGCTCACAGTAAAGGGCTACCGGACAACCCTCAACCCGGGGCATGGGCCATCCTTCATCCTGCACCAGTTTGAGATCCAGCTCGTCCAGCTCTGACTGTCCATGGTCCAGATGCCGGGATGAGAGGGTCATGGCCCGGGCATGGCTCTGATCGCCAATATGCACCACAAACTGTTTACGGGTTTCGATATTAACCCGGGTGTCCTTGAAAACGCCGTCAGCGGGCTTCTTGCCCACCGATACCATCAGAATAGGCGGTTTGCTGGTTACCACCGTGAAAAACGAATAAGGCGCCAGGTTGAAGTCATCCCCGGGGTTCCTGGACAGCACCCAGGCCACTGGCCGGGGAATAATGGCCTGGGTCAGGATTGGGTGAATGTGACTGGCATCTATCGTGGAGAGATCAATAAGCATAGGTAGCTCCGTTAATACAAATCGATGCAAAGTTTAACCTGACAACTTGGCCCCTGCCGCTTTAACCTCAAGTTTTGTTGTCTGGTTGAGGTTATAACCGATGAATTCCCGGCCTGCGTTTCCCCTCCTGGTACTGATTATTCTGCTTGGGCTTGGCGGCTGCGCCAGCCATCAACAGCTTCCTGCCGCGACTGATACAGGCTGGAAACCGGCGCAGAACGCCACACCTGAATCGGCGGTGGCAAACAGTCTCTGGCGGGTTTTCGAGCGTTACGAGGGCACGCCCTACCAATATGGCGGAATGTCAGACAGCGGGTTCGATTGCTCGGGGTTCATTGCAACGGCGTTTGATGAAGCTCTGGGGCGCCAGTTACCTAGAACAACCTCTCAGATGCTGGCCACCGGCAAAACAGTCCCACCTGACCAGCTCCAGCCCGGCGACCTGGTATTTTTCCGGATCAAGGGTAAGGACCAGCATGCGGGGATCTACATGGGGGAGGACAAGTTCATTCACTCATCCACATCCCTGGGCGTCACCCGCTCATCCCTGAACGGGTACTACTGGCGAAACCGACTCAGCCAGGTCAGGCGGTTTGAATAAGACTGGCTAACCGGCCGATCAGATCAACTCGCACCTGAAAATAAAAAGCCCGCTCGCCAAAATCGCTGTAAAAAACGGGCGGGCACGTGAACCTTTCGTGGGCGCCGGTCTGTGCGCTGACATACACAGAGGGCGTTAGATGCAATTCAGATGCAATTCAGATGCAAGATGAAATAAGACTGATAATCACCGAATAACTTCAGCAAATCTTTTAGGAAAGGCGCACTATGTTCGGTAACGTACAGAGGCCATCATTAATTGCTGTATCCTGAATGCACTTTGGTTCACGTGGACAGCAGGGAGCAGCCGCATACGGGTTCTGGACCGCAGTGAGCTGGAGCGCCGAAGCTGCGAGTGTTATCAGGTCGTCAAGAAGGAATCCGACAGATTGCTGCCGGCAACCCGGCTCTGAGTGAGCTTGCGTACAGACTCAATAAAACCAGAAGCCCAGCATTGGTAGTAGCGGACACCACAGGGAGATACTGATGCAGCCCACGCCAACCCCATCGGATGGGGAGATTACACCGGATACTCGCTTTACTCATCTCAGCCGCGCGCCCTGGGCATCGAAGGGTGTTTCAATCGTGAGCCCTTCAAATCCCGGCCCACTGGGCAATATATCCTTTGAGGACATGGCACTGATTACCCTCGATGCGATTAGTGACGCCGTAATGGTGGTAGACCCCGACGGCAAACTGATCTACCTCAATAAAGTGGCCGAGAAGATGACCGGCTGGCCCCGCGCCGAGGCACTGGGACGGTATGTAGAACAGGTATTTTTTATTTTTGATGGCGCCACCCGTGAAAGGGCCCCCAATCCAGCCCAGCGCGCCATAGAGGAAAACCAGATTGTGGAACTGGCCCTGGGCAGAATTCTTGTCAGGCGGGACGGCAAGGTCGTTGCCATTGAAGATTCCGCAGCCCCGATAATCGATCGCAATGGCAGGGCAACTGGCGCCGTCATCGTATTCCACGATGCCCGCCAGTCTGGAGCTGCCATTCAGGAAATGAGCTATCGCGCCCAGCATGACTTTCTGACCGGCCTGCCAAACCGCATGTGCCTGATGGAGCGGCTGACCCACGCCATTGGCATGGCAAACCGCCACAACAAGAAAATCGCCGTGCTGTTTCTGGACATGGACGATTTCAAGATGATTAACGACACCCATGGCCATGCCGTGGGTGACCATCTGTTACAGGAAGTGTCTACTGAGCTTCAGAGTTGCGTCAGAACCACTGACACGGTCAGCCGCCACGGCGGTGACGAGTTCGTTATCCTGCTGACGGAAATTGAAGAACGTCAGGACGCGGCCCAGATTGCTGAAAAAGTGCTGGCCCGGTTTGCATCGCCACGCACCATTGACGGCATCGAACTGCAGGTGGCGCTCAGCATTGGTATTGCGGTCTATCCGGAGAACGGAACCGACGCTGACACCATGATGCGCAACGCCGATGTTGCCATGTATGCCACAAAGGCCAATGGCCGGAACAGCTATCAGTTTTTCCAGTGGGGTCAGGACGAATCCATCGACGGCTGACGCGTCTTCGCAGATCTGTGATGTGTTAGGGTGAATCACCACTCGCCGCAGACAACGACCCTATGCGCATCCGGATTACCCATCAAAGAATCACTGTAGCCCTTCAACTCATTCTTCTGGCCGAAACGGTTTTTGCTATCTGGGGACAGCGCTGGTTTACCGCTTTCCTGACAGCAATGATTATCGCCATCACGTTTTTCCCGCTGCTGTTCGAACGTCGATTCCGCATTCACATTCCACCGGAACTTCAACTGGCTGCCATCGGCTTTGTGTTCGCGTCGCTTTTTCTGGGGGAGATTCGGGACTACTACACCTTGTTCTGGTGGTGGGACATGGCGCTGCATACCATGTCCGGTTTTTTGCTGGGCATTCTCGGCTTTCTGCTGGTTCACATCATGAACGAAACCGAGAAAATCCAAGTGCACATGAAACCCGGCTTTGTCGCCTTCTTCGCGTTCATGTTTGCCCTGGGGGTCGGCGCACTCTGGGAAATCCTTGAGTTCACCATGGATTCCTTGTTCGGCATGAACATGCAGAAGCCCATGCTGGGTGACCCGTCGGGGCTGACGGACACCATGTGGGACCTGATCGTCGACGCCCTGGGCGCCCTTGTAATTTCGGTTCTGGGGTGGCGCTATCTCAAACAGCCGGACCGAAAATCCTTTCTGGAGCGCTGGATCGACTCATTCATCGAGCGCAACCCGCGCTTCTTCAGGAAGTAAGGTCGGAAAAACGGACCAGTCGGTACTGATCAGCCATTGCCCCGGCCAGGTCGCGAATATGGTCGGGCGTGATCTCGCAGCACCCACCTACTACGCATGCTCCGGCCTGTAACCATTGCTGCACCTGCGCTGAATAGGCACCCGGCGAAACATCGGGCCGTGCCTGCAGTGAATCCACCAAGCCACCTTCGGCGACGGCTTCAACCGATTCAAACGCATTGGCGTAACCGCCTACCCGGGGATACATGACCACCAGCTGTGGCATGGCAGCGGTGAGGATTTCCAGGTCACAGCAGTTCAGCATCACTGCGTCGGGCGAATAGTCTGCAACTGCGGCCACGGCCTCGGCCAGGCTTTCACCGGATTTCAGCGCACCGTCGACTTCAAGACGAAAAGACACTCCGAAAGGCTTGCCCAGCTGTTTTGCAGCGGCACAGGCAGCGGTCGCTTCAGCGATATTGGTCATGGTTTCGATCAGTAGAACATCCGCCCCCGCCTGTAGGCGGACCAGGGTATCGTATTCGCTTTTCAGATCGTCAAAAGATCGGGCTGGCTCGCCCTGGTAGCTGGCCGCCAGTGGCGGCAGACAACCGGCTATGTCCACCGACAGGCCAGTGGCATCAATCGCCTGCTCAAGAACCTGAAACGCCCTCTGATGGATGGCACCTATCTGTTCGTGCAAGCCTTGCTTCCGCAGACGGGTCGGCGTTGCGGCGTAGGTGTTCAGCGTGAGCGTTTTAGCGCCCGCCCGGATAAAGTCCTCATGCACGCCCTTCACCACCTCAGGCTGCTCCTGCATGACTGCCACAGACCACAGCGGTGAGCTTACCGAGCGGGCCCGACGATAGATTTCCTGGCCCAGGCCGCCGTCCAGTAATGCAATAGAGCGCATAGGGCGTGTTGCTCCTTTAAAGAAAATTGTATGCCGGTAACATCTGCGACCATACTACAAAGCCTGCCCAGCCAAAGACCAGGAGTAAACCTTGACTCTGACCACCCCCGCCCTTCTGTTCCCGGCCATTTCGCTACTGCTGCTGGCCTACACCAACCGCTTTCTGGTGCTTGCACAACTGATCCGCCAGCTAAAGCAGATGGATACGGAAGAAGACCACGCACTGATTGCCCGCCAGATCAGCATGCTGCGCAAGCGTATTGTGCTGACCAAACGCATGCAGGCTTACGGCGTGCTCAGTTTTTTCCTCTGCACCATGTCCATGTTTGTCCTGTTTCTGGGCGTCGAACTGGCGGGCGCCATTGCCTTTGGGTTCAGCCTGATTCTGCTGTCCATATCCCTGCTGTATTCACTGTACGAAATCGTGATCTCGACCAACGCCATCAACGTTGAGCTTGAGAGTTTTGAGACGCGGAAGCAGGAGCAGGCGACAAAACGGGAATGACAAACTCCTCGAGCAGCGCATTCTGCTTCTGCATGAACGACGGGGACGCCGGTGGCTGGGGGTCAGACGTCATCACCACGGTCATGCCCAGGTCAGGAAAAACATACAGCATCTGGCCGCCGTAACCCCGCCCGTAATAGCCCCGGTGGCCGCCCAGGTCGGTCATGAACCAGCCATAGCCGTAACGGTCGTCGGTGTACCGAGACCTGCCACGCTCGGTCCATGACTGATCAATCCAGTCCCTGGAAAGAATCTGTTCGCCGTCGTGCACCCCACCGTTGCGGTAAAGCTCACCAAGTTTAAGCAGAGCCATGGGCGACAGCTGCATGTCGTTACCGCCGAAATAGACCCCCTGTGGGTCAGTCAGCCAGGCGGGAATGTCGGCGCCCAACGGGTCACCCAGCCAGTCCCGGGTAACCGCCAGGGTGCTACGCCCGGTGCCTGTGGTTAATGCCGCGGATAGCAGGTGGTAACTGCCGGTGGAATACAGCATTTCACCCCCCGGCTCCGCCACAAACGGGCGGCTCAAGGCATAATCCACCCAGTTATCGCTGTTGACCCATGGCCCGTAATACTGCCCCGACGTTCGCTGCAGACCGGCCTGCATGGACAGGAGATGGCCGATGGTTACCTCGCCAATGCGGTCACTGGCCCCGGCAGGCACATCAAGAATGTCCGCTACTGGCTGCCCGGTGCCGCTGAATACACCCCGCTCAATCGCCATTCCGACAACCGCAGACAGCACGGTTTTGGACAGTGATTTGATGTTGACGGGCTGATCGATCCCGGGCCCACGAAATGCCCGGGCATAGACCGTTTCGCCATCAACCGCAATCACCAGGCTGTGCAGCCGATCCAGTTCAGGCGCGTTTTCAGTAAGGCCTGGAAACGCCCCTTCTCCCCCGATGGCCTGCTCGGCCCACGCGGGCGCTGCCAGGATCCAGAGTACGGATAACAGGGTGACAAAGGCCAGCTTCACTGGAAATGTCATCGACAATCAACCTTTCCCGAAAAATGGATTCACATCAGTAGTACGCAGCAGTCTGTTTTCCGGGCTACTTGCGTCGGCTGCCAGGGCGAACAAGAAACCAGCTGGCCAAAACCAGGGATCCGAACAGGGTATAGGCCAGAATGAACACCCACTCCGGCGCGCTGTAGTAAAGGATGGAATGCAACCAGTGCTGAATGAAGGACCCCTCATAGCCCGCCTGCCCCGCGCTTTCGCGCAGGGCCATCTCCCATTCAGTCAGCGGGCATAGCACCCCAAGCCAGGCCTGAAGAACCACCACGCCTATGACGGTTAGGTGGCTCAACCGGAACCAGATATTCCGAACCCAGCGCCAACAGAAAAAATGACCCATGAATATGGCTACCAGGCCGAGAATAACGAAGGCCACAAGCAGCGTATGAAAAATGAGAAGAGCATCAGCCAGTATCAGAAGCCACTGGTCATTCATGGCCATCTCCCGCCTAGAGAATCAGCGACAACCCACCGGTGATCACCGCAAACACAATGGCAAGGGCGATCAGTGCCCGCCAGGGAAAAGGCGGCTGGGGCGGCTCCACGGCAAGCTGTTCCTCCAGGTAGTTCCGAAGCAGGCGCGTATTGCGGGTGTTGGCTTTGTAAACGGCGTCGAAGGCATCACCGAACACCGGTAAAAGGCCGCCCACAAAGTCGATGCCCACATTGCGCAACATGCGCAGTTTCAAGTCCTTGCTGGCACCGACCCTTTGCGCCTCCAGCAGCACGTAACCGGACATCACCAGGCCTGCCACATCGCCAACAACTGGCACCAGGCCGATGATGGCCTCTACGCCGATCCGGAAACGGGTAAACGGCAGTGCGATGCTGTTATCGGTGAAACGGCTGAACTTGTCCAACCGCCTGAGAACTGCCCTTTGGCGGGCTTCGGTCGTCTCTGTCATCAGTTCTCCCGACCTCTATGGCCATTCCTTTGCAGGTTTACAGAAACCGTATTAGCACCCAGCCAGCCAATGCAATATGCGCCAGGGTAATCAGCACAGAGACCCCGTGCAGAATGCCAAACCGTCGTTTATTCCCCGCATCACTGGCGTCGTTGATAGCGGGCATCAGAAGCTGGCGAGTCGGCACCGTTGTGACCGCAATCGCCGCCAACGCCAGAGCACTCATCAGATCTGATGAAAACACCATGACTGCTGCCGCTAAGGAGGTCGCGATCACCAGCAGGTAGAAAACCGGAAAGGCGCGGCGCAGGGAAGCCCCGGCGGTGTTCGGTGGTAGCACCTTGAACAGAAAACCTGCAAAGCCTGCAGAGTAAAGCACCATCCCACCAAACAGTGCAGCCGTGAGCAACAGGGCTGTCGCTTCCATTTTGAGCTCCTATCCCGAAAAGTTGATATCAGGACACTACGAGCCGTTGGTGTTTTATGGTCATCACGGCGTCACGATGTTGAACCGGCCGTCCGGTTTATCCAGCATGCTGAAGAAACTGATCAACTCAAGCCGGCTGCCCTCAAAACGGATGTCGTCGCTGAACAGCAATTCTTTAAGGCCGGCCCGGCCAATCAGGAGATCCACGAACAGCGGCCGAGTCAGCTTCAGGGTCGCGTCGGCCGGGGTGTCTTCACTGGTCAGGCGGTTATGCAACACCGAGTTCTGCAAGGTTAACAGATAGCTTTCCTGCAGGTCAGTGAAGGTGATTTTAATCGTTGCGCTCTCCCCTTCTGCGTCCTCCGCTTTCAGGCGCACCGCCATACTGTCGAAGAAAAGCGCTACCGGCGTATTCAGCAAGACCTCTCTCATCATCGCCGGCTTGATACCTTCTTCCGGAGCGCCATGGCGCAATTCCAAAGCACCTGTCAGGTAAAAGTCCCGCCAGGGTGCGGATTCCGCCTGATAACCCAACTGGTCGTAGACGTTGGCCAGCAGCTGCTTTGCATGTTCGTTATCCGGTTCGGCGAAAACCAGCTGGTTCAGCAATTCCGCCAACCACCGATAGGTATCCCGGCCCTCGGCAGCACTCATATTTGCCGCAGCCTCAAATTCCTCGCGGGCTTTGTCCAGAACCTTCTGGGCGCCGCCCATCATTTCCACATAGCGTGCGGCCGATTCACTCTCCGGCAGCGGGTTCAGCTGCGCCGGGTTAGCGGTAAACCAGCCCATGTAGTGCTGATACACCGCCTTGGCATTGTGGGAAACAGTGCCGTAGTAACCCTGGTTATGAAAATCCTGGTTCAGCGCCGGCGGCAGTTGCAGTTGCTCGGCAATTTCCCTTGGCGTGGCGCCCTGATTCATCAGGCGCACCGTTTGGTCATGGATGAATTTATAGGTATCCCGCTGCCTGGCCAGAAAATTCTGGATGTTCTGCTGTCCCCACATTGGCCAGTGGTGGCTGCCAAAATACACCTCGGCTTCTGCAAACCGGGTTCTGGCTTCATCGATAAAACCACTCCACAACCGGGCATCACGAACCTTGGCGCCCCGAAGAGTGTAAAGATTATGCAGGTTGCGGCTGACCAGCTCGGCCCCGCCGAACGCTTTTTTCTCTGGAAGGTAAAAGGTGAACTCCGCTGGCGCCTCGGATCCGGACACTATCTGGAAAACCATGGGCACCCCATCCACCGTCATTTCGGTGCCGGTGTCACGGATCAGGTCGGTCGGTTCGGCAAAACCGAAAGTACCAAAGGCGGGACCCTTGCCCAGGCCGGTGCCAACGTGGCCGCGCTCATCCCGCGACAGGCGGCTGCCGTACATGAACGTGGCCCGACGGGTCATGGCCGGTCCAGCGATGATATTTTCACTGGTGGCCTCATCCGCAAAGCCTTCCGGCGCAATGATTCTGAGGTCGGCTTTTTCTTCTTCACTCAGATGCTCAAGGATGCCCTGGACGCCGCCAAAATGATCGATATGACTGTGGGTATAGACAATCGCGCGCACAGGCTTATTGCCCAGATGTTCCCGGGCAAACAACAGGGCCCTGCTGGCCGTCTCCCGCGCTGTAAGCGGGTCCACCAGAATCCAGCCGGAGTCGCCCTCGATAATGGTCATGTTCGCCAGGTCGTAACCCCGTACCTGGTAAAGGCCATCGGTGACCTCGAACAGGCCGTGGATATTATTCAGGGCCGCCTGGCGCCAGAGGCTGGGGTTTACCGACACAGGTGCGTTATTGCCCGCAGTGTCAATAAAGGCGTAGTCCATCATATTCCAGACTTCACCGCCCTCAAGATGCTCGATCATCAGTTCAGGGTCCTGGGCGATCAGGCCTCGCCGGGCATCGGTAAAATCCTCGCGATTGGCAAAGGGTCGCCGATCAAGCATCTGCTGGTTGGCCTTGGCAGTGCTTGCCGATGGAGCGCTGTGGCCCATCTGATTGGCTTTAGAAGGCGCAGCCGGCCCGGTATCGCATCCGGCGATAAGGATGGCAGCTCCCAACGAAACCACCAGTGACAGCGGAACGGTCATTGCAATCTCCTGTGATGGGCCCCGGTATTTGACCGACAGCACGTAACTCATGACCGCGACCGGCATAGCGCACTGAATCAGAAAAACCTGCGCCTCCAGTTCGGTCAGTGGCCAGACCAGCAACATCAGCCATGCCAGGGCAAGGCCGGCCAGTGGTCGGTAGAAGCTGAACGCCAGAGGCCAAACCATATCACGGGCGCCGGTCAGTTTGAGCCCGGCAATAGAGCTGCCCAGCAACATCAGCATAACCGGAATGGTAATCGCCCCCAGCATATCCAGGGTTGTCATCACCGGCCCCGGCAGACGGCTATCCGTTGCCAGCAGCAAAGCCCCGGCAATCAACGCCAGAACCGGACCGTTCCTCAGCATTGCGCCCATGGAGAACCGGCCAGACAGACAGCCAATGCCCAGAGTGAAGTGGCTGACCTGAATCACGGATGAAATCACCACCGCCAGACCAAGCGATTGAGGACCAACCAGGGCAAAACACACCGGAATGCCCAGGTTGCCGGTATTGGGGTGGACCAACGCCGGCAGATAAGACCTGACCGGCAGACCAGCCAGAGAAAGCATCAGCGCGGTGACCAGCGACATCACCACCAGCCAGGCGATGGTTATGCCAACCAGCGCACCCATGCCACTGATGTCCATTTCCATGCTCAGCACAGAATGCAGCAACAGCGCCGGAATACCGACAGACGTCACCAGGCCGGACAGCGCCCCGGTTTCGAAAAAATCGGTTTTGCGACCGAGAATGGCCCCCAGGGCAATCAGCGAAAGCAGGGGAACAAGGGCGTTAGCAAGTTGTTCAGTCATTTGCCCTCTTCATGTCTGTGTCGTCAGCCGCAGCACTTCTTGAATTTCAACCCGCTGCCGCAGCGGCATGGGTCGTTCCGGGACGGCGCTTCTTCGGTGATGACGGTTGACCCTTTATTCAGAAGCACGGTCAGTTCACCAATGGACTCAGCCGCGCCGTCTCGGGTATCAACGGTTATGTTTGCATGCAGCTTTGCCGCAGACACCTGCGCCTCAATTTCCTGTTTGCGCGCCTCGCTGGTAACCACCAGCGTCAGCGGGTACTTTCGGCTCCCACTCTTCTGGCTGGCTCTGGTCTGGAAGCCGCCGTAAGCGGTGTGGTGCTGGCGCGCGTCCTGCCGGCCTTTGTAGAAAAATTTGTCTGACATGCTGAAATCCTGATGGTAAAGCCCGTTGAACAGAAGTTTACCCGGCGCTCGGCAGGAAAGACTGGCAGGCAGCGGGCGAGACGTTTTAGCATGCTTCCGGTAATCGTCATATACGCAAAAGTGAAAAGCGACCGAATGAGTATGGCAGAAGCCTTCCGGTAGGCTCAGGGTTCACTCGCTTGACCCAGAAGGAATAAGGCGCGCAGAATCATGATGCACTTTTGCTCAAGCGACTCGCGAACCATGCCAGCTAAGGTAAAAACCCGGATTCTTTTCCACTCCAGACGCCTGAATATCTATCTGGTTCGCTACCCGGAAGGTCATAAAGTCGGCCCCCATATCGACATGGTGTCTGAGGGCAAGCTGTACAAGCTGAATTACGTGCTGATCAAACCCAAAGCCGGCGGCAAGTTCATCTGCGAGAAAAACATTTTCAACCTCTTCGGGCGGCTTTACCTGTTTCGCCCCGACCTTTACCAACACCGGGTGTCGAAAATTGAGCGTGGTAACCGCTGGTTGCTCAGTTTCGCGCTAACCCCCGGCTGAGCCTGATCGCCAGCTTCTCCCTCAGCACCTACAACCCTGGCTTTGGGTACAGTAATCAACTCTCTCTCCGCTTGACCTCACTCCGTCGCATCAGATACCACGCAATAAAAGCAATAAGCGACACGGCGAGTATAATCAACGTAGCCAGGGCATTGATCTTCGGGGAGACTCCCATCCGGACCGATGAAAACACCACCATCGGTAAGGTCGTCGCGCCAGGACCGGAGACGAAACTGGCAATAACCAGGTCATCCAGAGACAGAGTGAAGGCAAGTAGCCACCCTGAAACCAGGGCCGGCAGGATGACCGGGAGGGTGATCACGAAAAACGTTTTCCATGGCGTGCAGCCCAGATCCATCGCCGCTTCTTCCATTGAACGGTCCACTTCTTTTAATCGGGCGCTGACCACAACCGCCACATAGGCACTGCAGAAAGTCGTGTGGGCAATCCATACGGTTGCCATGCCCCGGTCCACCGGCCAGCCAATGGTCTGCGCCATCTGCACGAACAACAGCAGCAAAGACAGACCGGTGATTACCTCCGGCATGACCAGGGGCGCGGTGATCATACTGGAAAGCAGAGTGCGCCCGCGCAGGCGTTTGAACCGGGTCATCACGAACGCACACAGGGTGCCCAGGCACACAGCCATGCTGGCCGAGTAAAAAGCAATCTGCAGGCTCATCCATACCGCTGACAGTATCTGCTGATCCCGGAACAGTTCACCATACCAGTGGGTGGAGAAGCCGGCCCACACAGACACCAGCCGGGATGCGTTGAACGAGTAGACAATCAACACAACCATGGGGAGGTAGAGAAAAAGTAGGCCCAGTATCAGCATTACCTTCGAGAAACTGACGGGCCGCGACCTAACCATTCTTTTCCAGCTCCCTGGCCTGAAAACGATGGAACAGCACAATCGGGATCAGCAGTAGCGCCAGCATCACAATGGCGAGCGAAGAGGCCACCGGCCAGTCACGGTTATTGAAGAACTCCTCCCACAGCACCTTACCGATCATCAGCGTATCCGGCCCGCCCAGCAGTTCCGGAATCACGAATTCACCCACCGCCGGAATGAATACCAGCATGGAACCGGCAATGATGCCCGCTTTTGACAGTGGCAGCGTAATCGCCCAGAAGGTAGTCAGGCTGCGGCATCCCAGATCAGATGCGGCTTCCAGCAGACGCACATCAAGCTTTACCAGGTTGGTGTAGATCGGCAGCACCATGAACGGCAGGTAGGCATAGGCAATGCCCAGGATCACCGCAAAATTGGTGTTCAGCATCTTCAGCGGTTCGTCGGTCACCCCAAGCCACAGCAACAGGTTGTTCAACAGCCCCTGATTGCCAAGGATGCCCATCCAGGCATAGACGCGAATCAGGAACGAGGTCCAGGAAGGCAGCATCACCAATAACAGCAGCACCATCTGTGTGCTGGCCGAAGCGCGGGCCATGGCATAGGCCATGGGATAGCCAATCAGCAGGCACACCAGGGTGGAAACCAGGGCTATCTTGACCGAGCCCCAGTAAGCGGCGATGTACAGGCTGTCGGATAGCAGAAACAGGTAGTTGCCGAAATTCACCATCACCGTGAAGGTGTTGTCGACAAAACTGAACACCGGCTCGTAGGGCGGAATCGCCATCACGGCGGAAGAGAAACTGATCTTCAGCACCAGCGCGAACGGCAACAGGAAAAACAGCAGCAACCACAGGAACGGGATGCCGAACACCACCCGGCGGTGGAATACAACCGCACCTATCCGGCCCTTGAGTGCCGTAGACATCAGTTTGCGAGCCATGGCGTCAGCTCCACAGCAGAATGGGGCTGGAGGCTTCCCAGGACACGAACACCGTGTCGCCCCAGGTCGGGCGTTCGCCACGGCGCTCAACATTGGCCATGGTGGCCTGCACGCGCTTACCACTGGCCAGCTTTACGTAGTAACAGCTGATGTCCCCGAGATAGGCAATGTTATCGACCGTGCCCTTGCTCCAGTTGGTCTCGCCTTCCGGTTTTTCGCTTGAGAGGTAGACCTTCTCGGGGCGCAGCGCAACCAGGGTCGCGGTGCTTTCCGCCGGGGTGCTGACGCCCCGGTCGATAAACACAGGCGCATCCAGAGCCGCGCTCTCTAGGGTGATGCTGTCGGATTCGTCCGCCAGAATCCGGGACTCGAAAATATTCACCGAACCGATGAACTCGGCCGTCATCCGGCTGTTCGGGCTCTCGTAGATATCAACTGGCGAGCCGACCTGGGCAATACGGCCCTGGGACATGATGGCGATACGGCTGGCCATGGTCATCGCCTCCTCCTGATCGTGCGTCACCATCAGGCAGGTCGCACCCACCTGCTCCAGAATCTCCACCAGCTCCAGTTGCATTTCTGATCGGAGCTTCTTGTCCAGTGCTCCCATGGGCTCGTCCAGCAGCAACAACTTGGGACGCTTGGCCAGAGAACGGGCCAGGGCAACGCGCTGCTGCTGACCACCGGACAACTGGTGTGGCTTGCGTTTGGCAAAGGTTTCCATTTTGACCAGCTTGAGCATGGTCTGAACGCGGTCGCGGATCTCCGCTTTGGGCAACCGGTCCTGTTTCAGCCCCATGGCGATGTTCTGCTCCACTGTCATGTGAGGGAACAGAGCATAGGACTGGAACATCATGTTGGTCGGGCGCAGATAGGGCGGCAATCCAGTGATGTCTTCGCCATCGAGCATGACTTTGCCAGCGTTGGGCGATTCAAATCCGGCCAGCATGCGCAGCAAGGTCGACTTGCCGGAGCCAGATCCACCCAGCAGGGCAAAGATCTCACCCTTACGGATATCCAGGCTTACATCGTCGACGGCCAGGGTGCCATCAAAACTCTTGGAGATGCCCTGAATGCTGAGTAATACCTCCGCTTGCGCGGAGGTATCGTTACCGTTGTCCACCCCTTAACGACCAGACTTCACGTTAGTCCAGGTGCGTGTCATCAGGCGCTGGGCGTCCTGCGGACGACCTTCCATGATGTACAGCTTCTTCATCACCTCATCGGTGGGGTAAATGCTGGTGTCGCTGAGGATTTCCGGATCAACAAACTCGTTGGCCGGCTTGTTGGGGTTGGCGTACCAGACATAGTTGGTCACGTCCGCGATGATTTCCGGACGCATCAGGAAGTTCATCAGCTTGTGGGCGTTTTCAACGTTGGGGGCACCGGCGGGAATGGTCATCATGTCAAACCACAGCACCGCACCTTCCTTTGGAATGGTGTAGCGGATGACGTTGCCGTTCCCGGCTTCTTCAGCGCGGGCAGCCGCCTGCAGGATGTCGCCGGAATAGCCGGCGGCGACGCAAAGATCACCGTTAGCCAGGTCGCCAATGTAGCGGGACGAATGGAAGTAAGTGATATTCGGACGAACCGCCTTTATCACTTCACCGCCCTTCTTAATGTCTTCGGCGTTATTGCTGTTCGGATCCAGCCCGGCATAGGCCATGGCCGCACGCACCATTTCCTCGCCGGAATCCAGCATGGCAATGCCACAACCACCAGCGGCCAGCTTGCTGGTTACTTCCGGATCAAACACCAGTGCCCAGGAGTCGGTAGGGGCGCTTTCGCCCAGGATTTCCTGAATACGGCCTTCGTTATAGCCGTAGCCGTTGGTGCCCCACAGATAGGGAATGGCGAACTGGCTGCCCGGGTCCACTTTCTCCAGATCATCCATCAGGTCCGGATTCAGATTGGTCATGTTGGGCAACTTGTCATGATCCAGTTTTTCAAAAGCCTTTGCTGAAATCTGCTTCGCCACATAGTGGTTGGAAGGCACAACAAGATCGTAACCGGAGCGGCCGGAAAGCAGCGACGCTTCCAGGATCTCGTTACTGTCGTACACGTCGTAGATCACCTTGATACCGGTTTCTTCCGTGAACTTTGCCAGGGTGTCCTCGGCAATGTAGTCGGACCAGTTATAAACACGCACTTCTTCCGCCGCCATGGCTGAAGACGCACCCATTGACACAGCAATAGCGGCAGCGAGTGCCGCAGGCTTGAAAGGCTTCAACATCAGTAGTGTCCCTCAAAGAAAAGGGATGGATACAAACGTGCAGGACGCACGCGTTCTTGTGTAGGTAGTTCGGGCGATATGTAACACGAGAACCCGGGGTACGCTAGATAAATCTTGACGCCGGGAATAAGTGGTTTCGCTGACCCGGCCCCAATCCCACTGTTTTAATTTGTAATCCCCGCAACAGACGTTTCTCCGGCAAGTGCGCTAGATCTCCGACCATGGCTGAGCAAAATTTCACCAGAACAGTACCTTAACGGCAAGTGTTCAACCTCTCTCGGTGTAACACTTTCACCACAACCTGTATCGATGCGTAAACGCCAATTTCCTGACGATTCCAGCCCGGAAAATCCGGAACCAGACCGCATATAACCAAAAACTGCCGCTGTATGATTCGCACGAATTCGTCAATAAAATGGTGCGGAACTATGCAATATCGCGGCAATATTTTGTCTAGGCAGGGACTGCTTGTTATTTTTATGGTGGTCCTGCTTTCCGGCTGCGACCTTGACATTCCTTTTGCAGAAAGCTCTACAACTACTCGGACCGAAAACACCAGCGAGCCGACAGCGCAGATTGCCGGCGCAGCCATGAAAGGGGTCATCCAGCAAGGCCTCGTTGTCGCCAACCGCCTGATAGCCGACAAGAACGGCCATTACACGCCTCAGCGTCAGGCCGCCAAACCCGTAAGAACAGCAGAAGATGGCAGCTATGAATGGCAGCTTCGCGGCAAGGCTGATGGCTGGGCCCTTGTAGAGCTCCAGGCAGATAACGCTACCCGTATGATCTGCGATGTAGCCCCCCAGTGCGATCAGGCCGACGCTTCATCCATTGCTTTTGGTCAGCCAATGTCCGTGGACAGCAGCTTCAGCCTTCGTGGAGCCGGGGATCTGACCACCGAGATCGTCAACCTGACACCCCTGACGCACCTGGCAGTGGCTCTGGCAGAACGCAATGCAAACGGTCTTTCGCCGGATTCACTTTCAAGCGCCTATGCAACCGTAGAAAACTGGTTTGACCTGCCGGCCGGCGCCCTGCGTCTTTCCCCACCGGATCTGACCAAACTTGACCAGATGACCAGTGTGACCGCTGACGCCATTCAGGTTGCCATTGCAAATGCCGCCTTCCTCGCGCTGGTCAACGACCAGGCACAGTGGAACTCAATCTCTGAGGTGCTCGCCAACCTCAGTTCCCAGGTCAGCACGACCGGCGAGATAAGCCTGATGGGTGATGGCACTAACATAGCGCTTACAGATCTTATTTCTGCGGCGGCCCTACAAGCCTCAGAGCTTCAGGCCACAGTAAGCTCAAGCGTTATCAGTCAGAAACTGGTGATTGTCGAATATCGCAACGTGCAGCATTTCAAAACGATTGCAGACACCTATGCCGACAGCGATGCCGACAGCGATACCAACGTTACTGACACAGAAGCGCCTACAGGGACCACCGATAGCGATCCAACAACGGATGATTCTGGCACCAGTACCGATGAACCTGCTGTCGACACCAACGATGAAACCCTGGCAGATACTGATACCGGTACAGGCTCCGGGACAGACACAACACCTGAATCAACCATTCCTGCCAATGCTGCGCTGCTTAGCTGGACAGCCCCGCTGACGCGCGAAAATGGCGAAAGCCTGGCCATGAGTGAAATCGCTGGCTTCGAAGTGGTTTACGGTACAAGCGCGGAGGCACTGGATCAGAGCCTTGCCATCGGCGACGCATACGTCGACGAATTACTGATCGATGAACTCGCAGCAGGCACCTGGTATTTCGCCATTCGCACTCTGGATATGGATGGCCGCCGTAGCCAGTTATCGAATGTTGTCCATAAGCAGATCTGAACTTACCTGCTCCGGCAACGGCCCCATTCAAAGTGTAACCGAGCCGGGTAAACGACCTTTACCCGGTTTTTACACCCCTTGACGGACAGGCCCCCTGATCTTCGCGACGATAAACAGCAACATAAGCTCGCGGAGAGGACTCATGGGACAGAACTCAACAGCCTGGCAGGAAAGGTGTAAAAACGGGTGGAAAAAAGGACTGCTGGGGCTGATCGTTGTCCTGCTGGCAGGCTGTAAAGTCAGCAGCTCAAGCAGCGACCCTCACTACGGAGATGATGACAGCTACTACAACCATGGTTACTTTCTGGATGCCAGGGATACCGGGCGCTTCTTCCCAACGGCGAGCTGGAGCCTGAACCACACATCTAAAGCCTGTGTCGGCGAGACAATGTATTTCGAGACCGCCAGCGGGCGGGTTCGTGTCTACGGCTCCCCCGCCTACAGCGAAAATACCTTCCGCGCGGCAGCCACTGAGCTGGATAACCGGATCGACGGCGTGCTGAACCATTTCCGCATGAACTGGAGCGATTTTATTGACGAGCGAAGTGCAGTGGCCCCCTATCCAAAGCGACTTGTTGCCTGCCTGAGTTCAAGAGTCACGACCACAGAGCTTTCATCCGCTTCCCTCGCCGCTGTTGCCATCGCGCCCTATTCCGGCAGCTGGCCCTACGACGCAGGCCGGATTTTCACCCACGACCTTGCCCACTACGTTCAGGAAAATCTGAGCCGATACCATTCCGACCAGACTCTTTTGCCCCTCTGGTTCGCCGAAGGCCAGGCCACTGTGGTGGCCGGTGAGCCAATCGCAGCGGCCTATCAGCATTACGATTATGAGCCCTTGTGGGACGTGACCGCGCACGATGCCGGTAATGCCAGCTACCGCTACCAGCACTATGGCCTGGCCTACCAGTACCTGGAAAAAGCCAATGGTTCACTGGCCATGACCCTGTTGCTGGATCTGGTCCAGTTCATGGACTGGAAAGGTGAATATCAGGGTGTGATCAGCACGGGTGAATCACGGGCCTTCGTGGCAGCGTTCGATGCCCTTGACCTGGTTGACCACCGGGGACAGTATCTGAGTTTCGCGCGATACAGGTCAGACTATCATGCACTGGTGCATTGACCTTAACCAGATTTGGGCAAGCAGACCTGTTTGCTCTGGGCGGAAAGCCGGAAATGCAGATGCCGGCGCGTACCGCTGCGGTATATGCCTATATTGCAATACGCCCCGGAAAGCAGGATAACGTAACCTTAAAATTCCCTGTGTCGGCCCCTCGCCACAGGTCGGTTCGAGTGGTGTAAGGCTTTTCCTATGGGTTCTGGTTTTGCGAGCATTGACGCGTTTCTTCAGGCGCACCCCGAGTTGCAGTTTATTGACCTGCTGATTCCGGATATGAACGGCATTGTTCGCGGCAAGCGGGTAGATCCGTCTGCGCTAGCCAAGGTGTTTGAGCGCGGCGTCGCCATGCCGGCCTCCATCTTTGCGCTGAATATCCAGGGCACGACCGTCGAAGAAACCGGCCTTGGCCTTGATATTGGCGAGGCCGACCGCGTGTGCCTGCCTATCGACGCGACCCTGACCATGGAACCCTGGCAAAAGCGGCCTACCGCCCAACTTCTTCTGACGATGTTCGAACTGGACCGGGAAACACCGTTTTTCGCGGACCCACGCGTGGTGCTGCAGAACATCGTCAAGCGTTTCGATGAGTTGGGCCTGACGCCGGTCGCCGCCTATGAGCTGGAGTTCTACCTGATTGACCAGGAAAATCTGGCTGGCCGCCCGCAACCGCCGAAATCGCCCATTTCCGGCAAACGTCCGGCGGGCACCCAGGCCTATTCGATTGACGATCTGGACGAGTACGCCGAATTCCTGGCAGATGTCCTGGATGCGGCCCGTGAGCAGGAGTTGCCGGCAGACGCCTTGGTAGCGGAATCCGCCCCGGGCCAGTTCGAGGTGAACCTGCACTATGTGGAAGACGCCGTGCGCGCCTGCGACCACGCCACCCTGCTCAAGCGCCTGATCAAGAACATGGCCTATGACCATGAGATGGACACCACCTTTATGGCCAAGCCCTACCACAACCAGGCAGGCAGCGGCATGCATCTGCATGTCAGCCTGGTGGATGAACAGGGCCGGAATGTGTTCGCCGGTGATGCCGAGGAACCCAACGACATGCTGCGCTGGGCAGTTGGCGGGTTGGTCGCCACCATGAACGATGCCATGGCGCTGTTCTGCCCCAATATCAATTCCTACCGGCGGTTCAGCCCGGAGTATTACGTACCCAGCGCGGCGACCTGGGGCGTGGACAACCGCACCGCCTCATTGCGGCTGCCGGGTGGCGACCCAGAGGCACTGCGCATTGAACATCGGGTAGCGGGTGCGGATGCCAACCCTTACCTGTTGATGGCAGCAGTACTGGCGGGTATTCACTACGGTATTTCCAACAGGATCGAGCCGCCACCGGTTACCGTGGGCAACGCCCATGAACAGCACGAAGCCAGCCTGGTGAACAATTTGCGGGATGCCCTGCGGGAACTTGGCCAATCAGCGGTGATGGAAGATTATCTCGGCCGGGACTTCATGGACGTGTTCGTAGCCTGCAAGGAGCACGAACTGAATGAATTCGAGATGACCATCTCGGATCTGGAATACCTGTGGTATCTGCACACCGTTTAGCCGGCTTACGAATACCAGAACGGCGCCGATAGGGCGCCGTTTTACATTATTGAACTTATTCCAGTACCAGCCAGGTGGCCTTGAGTTCGGTGTACTTGTCGAACGCATGCAGGGATTTATCCCTGCCATTGCCAGACTGCTTGAAGCCGCCGAAGGGCGCGGTCATGTCACCACCGTCGTAGTGATTGATCCACACACTGCCTGCCCTTAGTGCCCTGGCCACTTTGTGAGCGGTGTTGATGTTTGAGGTCCACACCGCTGCTGCCAGACCGTAGATGGAATCATTGGCAATGGCAATCGCCTCCTCTGCGGTGGTGAAACCGATAACCGACAGCACCGGCCCGAAGATTTCCTCCGATGCGATCCGCATGTCATTGGTCACCTCATTAAACACGGCAGGCTGAACAAACAGCCCCCCAGTGTCTTCCATCATCCGCATGCCGCCTTCTACAAGGGTTGCCCCTTCAGCCTGACCTACCCGGATGTACTCAATAATCCGGTCAAGCTGGGCCTGGTCGACAATAGCGCCACAGGTGGTCGCCGGGTCTAGCGGGTGGCCCGGGTGCCAGGTTTGCAGGGCCTCGCAGATCATCCCCACAAATTCGGCGCGAATGCTCTCTTCCACTAGTAGCCGACTACCAGCGGTACAGACCTCACCCTGGTTAAAGGCAATGGCAGTCGCCGCTTCTGCGGCCGCTTTTTTCAGGTCCGGCGCATCGGCAAAGACAATGTTGGGGCTTTTGCCACCGGCCTCCAGCCACACCCGTTTCATGTTGGATTGACCCGCGTAGATCATCAGTTGCTTGGCTACATTGGTGGAGCCGGTGAATACCAGGCAGTCCACGTCCATGTGCAGCGCCAGAGCCTTGCCCACCGTGTGGCCATAGCCGGGCAGCACGTTAAAAACACCCTCTGGAATACCGGCTTCGGCTGCCAGAGCGGCCAGACGAATGGCGGTTAGCGGGGATTTCTCGGAAGGCTTGAGGATCACCGAATTGCCCGTGGCCAATGCCGGCGCAATCTTCCAGGAGGCCATGATCATCGGGAAGTTCCAGGGCACAATGGCCGCCACGACACCCATCGGCTCACGGGAAATCATGCCAATCTGATTGTGGGGCGTGGCCGCCAGTTCACCATACACCTTATCAACGGCCTCGGCGGTCCAGCGGATTGCCCGCACCGTTGCTGGCACGTCCACCGTGCGTGCATGGCCAATGGGCTTGCCCATATCCAGGGTTTCCAGGAGCGCCAGCTCATCGCCATGCTGGTCAATCAGCGCAGCAAAACGGATCAGGACAGCTTTGCGTTCAGCCGGTGCCAGTTGACTCCATACACCACTTTCGAAGGCCTTTCTGGCAGCCACGACAGCCAGCTCCGCATCAGCATTGTCGCAACTGGCAACCCTGGCCAGCTCACAGCCGTCAACCGGACTCAGGCAGGCAAAGGTTTCGGCGCTACTTGCCCACTGGTAACGGCCATTTACATAGGCGCGCCCCTCAAAAGTCAGTTGGTCTGCCAAAGCCTGCCATCCGGCCTGGTCTGTGGGTGTGGTAGAAGAGCTGGTAGCGTTCATCGGGACTCTCTTTAGCATGGGGCGCAGGCGTGGTTGCCAGCCGATAATAGCAGTACTTTTACCCGCAATCCTGGCTTCCGATATAGGTAGAAGAACGTGTCTTCCCCATTTCCGAACCCTGACATAGACTGGCGCTCATTCCCTTTGGCGACACACCATGACACAGCATTCTCCGGTTCCCTCCTATTACGCCGCCTGTGCCAATCCGGCACCGCCGCGCCCTGCCCTTAAAGGCCAGTTTGAGGCCGATGTGTGTGTGGTGGGTGGCGGATACACCGGTCTATCCACCGCCCTGTTCCTGGCCGAAGCCGGTTACCGTGTTGTGGTGCTGGAGGCAGCAACCGTTGGTTGGGGCGCGTCCGGCAGAAATGGCGGCCAGATCGTCAACAGCTTCAGCCGGGACCTGGACAGCATTGAGCGCCAGACCACACCCGATCACCTGCGCCTGCTGGCAGACATGGCCTTCGAAGGCAGCCAGATCATCCGCCAGCGGGTTCGGGATTACGCCATTCAGTGTGACCTGAAAGAAGGTGGCATCTTCGCCGCCCTCAACCCGCGCCAGCTCAGACACCTGGAAAACCAGCAGGCACTATGGCAGCGGTTTGGTTACAGCCAGCTAGAATTGCTGAACCAGGAAGCCATCCGGGCCCGGGTCGGTACCGATCGCTACGTGGGCGGCGCCATTGATCACACCGGCGGGCATATCCACCCCCTGAACCTTGCCCTGGGTGAAGCGGCCGCACTGGAGAGCCTGGGCGGTGTCATTCACGAGCATTCAGAAGTCACGCAGCTTGTTCCCGGCCAGCCGGCAACGGTAAAAACCCGCGATGGCGAAGTCAAAGCACAGTTCGTGGTGCTGGCCGGCAATGCCTACCTGGGCGGCCTGGTGCCGGAACTGGGCGCCAAATCCATGCCCTGTGGCTCGCAGATCATCGCTACCGAGCCCCTTGATGAGGCCACGGCCCAGCGCCTGTTACCCGAAGACAACTGCGTGGAAGACTGCAACTACCTGCTGGATTATTTCCGCCTGTCTGGCGACAAACGCCTTATCTATGGCGGCGGCGTGGTCTACGGTGCCCGCGACCCCGCCAACGTCGAACGGCTGATTCGCCCCAAAATGACCAAAACGTTCCCCGAACTGACCGGGATAAAAGTGGATTACGCCTGGACCGGCAACTTTCTGCTCACTCTGTCACGGCTGCCGCAACTGGGCCGCCTGCAGGACAACGTATTCTATTCCCAGGGCTGCTCTGGCCACGGTGTCACCTTCACCCACGTTGCCGGCAAGGCTCTGGCACTGGCGATTCAGGGCCAGGCTGAACGCTTCGACGCCTTCGCCAGCTTGCCTCATTACCCCTTCCCGGGCGGGCGGGCGTTCAGGGTGCCATTAACGGCCATTGGCGCCTGGTATTACGCAATGCGGGATCGGCTGGGGTTGTGATAGAAGGTGATAGAAGGTGATAGAAGGTAACGGGAGGACAAGATTTCAGAAGATTGTCGGTACATGCTAAGTTACCCGGAACTATCCGACATTAATTCGACAAAGCAAAACCATAGGAAAGCCTCTCATGACCCTGCATCTTGAACTCGCCCCCCTCATCAGCCTTGGTGCCGGCATCGGTATTCTGGTATTCCCCAAACTGCTCAACTACATCGTTGCCGGATATCTGATCGCCCTGGGGGTGCTCGGGCTTCTTGGACACTCGTTCTAACCAGCCACCCGTCGAACATCGCTGATGCGCCCCGAAGAATGGCAGGCCATACTGGAAGCCATCCCAGATGTCCGGGATGGCCTGACCCGCACCGAACGAATCGTTCTGTATGTGCTGCAACAAACCCAGAAGGAACTGCAGGACCGCAACGTCCCCACGGTTATGCTTTACGGGCGTGTTCTGGAATACGTGGACATGAGCGAAGCGGAACTTCACCTGTATCTTGATCGGCTGGGGGTCAAAGGAGATGGGCGGTGACTGAAACAGGAATTCGACGATGAAACTCAACCCCTTTAATACCCGAATTGGCCTCGCTCTGGGCGGCGGTGCTGCCAAGGGCATCGCTCACATTGGCGCGCTGAAAGCGTTCGAGGAAGAGCAGATCGATATCCACTGCATTGCCGGAACCAGCGTGGGTGCACTGGTTGCCAGTTATCACGCCTTTGGTCGCCCGGCAGAATCCATACTTTCGATCTGCTCAACGTTGAACCTGTCCAAGATTATTAACTTCACCTTCGAGCGCGGCGGCCTGTTCAGTACCGATAACATCCGCAGCATGATCCATCGTGATCTGGGGGACGTGCGAATTGAAAACGCCAATATCCCGCTCGCTATCTGCGCCACGGATATCGAAACCGGCGAACAGCTGGTCTTCCGGGAAGGAAACCTGGCCGACGCGGTTTGTGCCTCGATGGCAGTGCCCGGGCTGTTTGTTCCGGTAGAAGTGAACGGTCGCATTCTGGTCGATGGCGGACTGGTCGAGAACGTACCAATCTCACCCCTGGCAAGCATGGGTGCAGGCATCACCATTGCCATCGACCTGAGCCACGTCACCCGTTACCCGAAGCCTGAAGACACCTTTGATGTCATCAGCAACGCCATCAATATCGGCATTGACTTCAACACCCGCAAACAGCTGAAAAAAGCGGATATTGCGGTACCGCTGAACCTTAGCCGATACAGTCTCACCAACAACGCTGATTGTATCGATGAGCTGTTCCAGGAAGGCTATCGCCCGATGAAGAAAAAGATCCAGCGGGTGCTGTGGTACAAGCGCATGAATCTGGTGATTCACTTACTGAAAACGGCGAGGGCACTGCTGCCACTCAAAGTGCCGGAGCTCATCAAGGACCTGAAACAACAGGCCCTCACAATCCGCGACCGGAGCTAAACTCTGTCTGCTTGTCAGCCCAGCAGGCACTCTTTGGCTTCATTAATCCGGGCAGCCAGATAGTTGCTGCCACCCCGGTCGGGGTGCATTTTCTGCATCATCCGGCGATGGGCCTGAATGATCTCGTCCCGGCTGGCGCCGGGCTCTACGCCCAGAATGTCCCGGGCCTCGCTTTCCGTCAGCGGGCCACCCGCGGAACTACTGCCACCAGAAGGCCCATACTCGGCGCCCTCGCCGCCATCGTCATCGGCGCGCCAGGAATCGCCGAACCGGCGGTCCAGGTAGCTTTCCAGTAACCTGGCGGAATCCTCGTCCTGCGCCCGACAGTATTGCAACAGATCAAGAAACTCGTCCTCGCCCAGATCCGCCAGCGCACGCCCGGCCATAGGCCCCTTAAGGATCTGGCCACTCATGGTTCCGGAATCATGATCCAGAGTCATATCAAGGATATCGCTGGACACATGGGACTGGTTTCCCGGTTTCGCTTTGGCCCCGCCGACACCACCCATCTGCCCCATCAACAGAGAAGGCAGCATCCGCCGCAGGAAGGGCAGAAGAAACGCCAACAAACCAAAGAGAAAGTGCAGCCGGCCGGTGAGCGCCATCACCACCACAATTGCGATACCGGAGGCAACGGCCAGCTTGATGATGGCCGGCTTGCGCTGGCCCGGCGGCTGATTCCGCAGCCAGACCCAGGCCACAACCGACAGAAAAACAACCAATAAGGTCAATGGCACTCGTAGACTCCCGGTTGACTACCTGATCTGTTGGGTCAGACGTTTTACCTCAGCAGAGCTGCGGCTGGAAAAGTCCTGCAGGGCCTTGGCGCCCCCTGAAGCATAGACCGCAACGGCGGCCAGAAGATCCTTGAGTGCCTGCGGGCTGTTGCGATCAAACGGGGCATAAGCGCCGCCGGAAAGCTTGCTGATCTGCTGGAACACCGCCCTGGCATGGGCATCCGCACCTTCATGGAACATGAACACCGGGGTTCGCAGCATGCCCAGTTCGCCGGCGGTATGGCATAGCTCGTCCACCGGCTCTTCGCAGCAATCGCCGATAAACACTACGGCCTTGACGGTTTTTGTGCGGGTTTCTTTTAAGGCGTGGGCCAGCACCCGGCTGATCTGGGTGCGACCGCCGAGGCAGGAAACGCCGTTCATCAGATTCAATAGTTGCCCGGTCTCGGACACGAACTGTGTCGCCTTGAATTCACCATACCCCCGGTAGTAACAAAGCTGAATTGCGAGGCCACCCAGGTCCCGGGTCGCCACAAACAGCTCGCTCTGCAGGTGACACGCCTGGTCCCAGGTTGGCTCCCGGCTACCGGTGGCGTCCAGGGCAAAAATCAGCCTGCCCTGCCCGCTGCCACCCCGGTTGGGAAGGGTGCGAACCTCGTTAATGAAACGGTCAATCGACTGTTTATCGGATCTGGTGCGTAGTTTTTTGTCAGGCATAAGCTTCTGGGAACCGCCCGTTCCAGCCAATGAATCTCTCTAAGCCTAGGGCAATCGCAGCGGGATTCACAGGTTCGGCCCTTACCTTCACATAAAGAAATGGCGAAGCATCTGCAGAACAAGAGCCAGCGCCAGCAGCGGGAAAATCCACCGCGTGATTTTGCTGTAGTCCCGGGACTCGCCCTTGGGGGCATATTTTTCAACCAGTGGAATAATTACGATCAAACCCAGAAACAGAACCGCGAGTATCGTCAGCAAAGTGCCCATGGCCGGCTTCTCCTCTGAAATTATAACTAGTCGTCCCTCAAGGCAGATTTTTCACCATAACAGACACCGATAAACCGGAAGACCACCCCAAAACACATCAGTTCCGCTTTTCCGGAAATTACCTACTCCTCACTTATTACATTTATTTTATTTACATGTTAAAACTAATCATGGACTCGCTCACAGCGGGTCATTGAAGCAGGGAGAAATGCCATGAAAGCTTTTATGATGCTAGCCGCTTTATCCGCCATGGTCGGCCTCGGCATGCCGGCCTACGCAGAACACCCGCAAAGCAATTCCGAAGTCACCTACATACCGGATGTCACCTTTACTCTGCGAACCGACATCGCAGACGGCAAGCTGGTCTATATCAGTGAAGCCGGCCCCACCAAAGGTCAGGTAAATCCTGACCTTAAAGTAGCTGAGGGCGCTGTGGTTCAGATCAACGTCGTCAATGGCGATGGCGCGCTTCATGACCTGGCCATACCCGAGTTCGATGCCCAGTCCGACCAGATTTCCGGCAAAGGTGCGGCCACGTCCATCGTGTTCCGCGCCAATAAGGAAGGGACCTTCGAGTACCTTTGCACACTGCCCGGACACAAGGCCGCGGGCATGGTCGGCAAACTGATCGTCGGCGACCCGCAGCAGCAGGCGGGCGGTACCGACAAAGACCTTTCCAAAGACCCTCATGACGTCGGTGAACCGGTCGGCAAGCGGGGACCCAAGAATGTCACCGTTGACCTTGAAACTACCGAAGTAGTCGGTCGGCTGAGTGATGGCAGCAGCTACAAGTTCTGGACCTTCAATAACACCATCCCTGGGCCGATGATCCGGGTGCGGGTTGGCGATACGGTGACAGTGAATATGAAAAACGCCGACGAAAGCTCCAACATTCACTCCGTCGACTTTCATGCGGTCACCGGCCCGGGTGGCGGTGCAGCGGTCACCCAGGCAGCGCCCGGCCAATCCAAAAGCTTCAGCTTCAAGCCGCTGAGCCCGGGCCTGTACGTTTACCACTGTGCCACGCCAATGGTGGCCCAGCACATCACCAACGGTATGTACGGCATGATTCTGGTGGAACCTGAAGGCGGGCTGTCCGAAGTCGATCGTGAATTCTATGTGATGCAGGGCGAGCTCTACACCGCACAACGTCACGGCTCCTCCGGCCTGCAGGAGTTCTCGCTCGACAAGATGCTCGACGAGCGCCCCGAGCACATGATGTTCAACGGTGCCATGGATGCCCTCACCGGTATCCACAAAATGGAATCTGAAACCGGCGACAATGTCCGCATTTTCTTCGGCGTTGGTGGACCCAACCTGGTATCCAGCTTCCACGTAATCGGCGAGATCTTTGACAGGGTCTACGATCAGGCGTCCCTGACCAGCCCTCCACTCACGGATGTCCAGACCACGCTGGTGCCTCCTGGCGGTGCAACAATGGTTGAGTTTGTAACGGACTATCCAGGCAGGTACATCCTGGTAGACCACGCGCTGTCACGGGCAGAAAAGGGCCTGGTGGGTATCCTGCAGGTGAACGGCGAAGCCGACCCGGCGATCTTTGAAAGCTCAGAGAGCGCAGACCAGAGCGCCGGGCACTGACTCCGGATGCCAACCTACCAGATGTAAGTAAATTGACCCCGGCGCTGGCCGGGGTTTCTATACCACTGATGGCTTCGTGAAGCTCAGGCTCCCGTTCCTTGGCGGGCAGAATCAGCGCACCCGGAATAATCAGCGCGACAAAAGCGAACACGAAGTAGCGGGCCGGCCGGTAGCCCCGGCGCCAGGCCAGAGTGCCACTGATCAACGCCAGAGCCAGCCAGATGGTGATGACCACCGTCGCCAGGGAGTGAGCATAACCAACCGCAAGAAAGCAGCTGGGCATTCTCAATCGCGACCTGCCGGCGATAGTCCGTTTCCGGCATCAGGTCGAATTCAGGGTGTGATGAAAAGTAGGGGCTGGAAAAATGCATCAGCACCCGATAAGTGGTGTCAGGCTCCAATTCAAGGCGCTTGCCGTAATGCAGCATGTATTCCGAATCATGCTGATAGCCCATCTTTAAAGTCTGCACCTGCCCGTCTTCACTGTATACCCGGGCCTCGATACGGTTGATCAGGGAATTATGGGGGTTCAGCACCCAGCTTGTGACGTCCGCATCATGGCGCACCTCGCTGAACAGCCAGTACTCGCCACCGGTCAGGGCAACGGCATTAGCCGGCTCCTGGTCTGCTATCCAGGCGGGAATCTGCTGATAGGTATCCGGAAAGGTCCTGCTGCGGGCCATGTGAAGGTTTCCGCTCTGTTGCAGATCCACCGCATTGGCCGGCTGGGATGTAAAGGGCCGTAACTCTGCATGAATGGGCGTATGCCACCACCCGGCGAGAACAACCAACACTGCGGTGATAAGCCGGAACTGCTTGCGTTGCATAGGACTTTTTCTTGTTACCGCAATTAGCGCATTCAAGATATATCAATACCGCCTTATAAGAAATAGCCTGGCATCCTTTCCTGACCGCAGATGTATTTCTGGTGAACCAAAAAGCCCTTTGAGGACTACACTGCTTAACAACTTACCTTTCCAATACCAACGGAGCGCCCGAATGATAACCGTTCACCACCTCAATAATTCCCGCTCACAACGCATCCTGTGGATGCTGGAGGAGCTCGGCGTGCCCTACGAAATCCAGCGCTACGAGCGCGATTCAGAAACCATGCTGGCGCCGGCCAGCCTCAAGAAGGTGCACCCTCTGGGCAAATCACCGGTGATCACCGACGGCGATCTGGTGGTGGCAGAATCTGGCGCCATAATTGAATACCTGGCTCATACCTACGGCAAGGATAGCATGCTGCCTGAAACCGGCGGCCAGGCCTGGCTGGATTACACATACTGGCTGCACTATGCCGAAGGCTCATTGATGCCGCCGCTGGTGATGCGCCTGGTGTTTGAAAAAGTCAAAACCAGCCCGATGCCGTTTTTCATCAAACCTGTGGCGAAAGGCATTTCAGACAAAACCAATGAAATCTTCATCGGCCCTATGATCAACACACACCTGGATTTCGTGGAAGCCCACCTGGCGAAAAACACCTGGTTTCTGGGGGAAAATCTCAGCGCCGCGGATATCCAGATGAGCTTCCCGCTGGAAGCATCCGTGGCCCGGGGCATCGTTGGCAATAACCGGCCCGCCATCAACGCCTGGGTGAAGAACGTACACGCCCGAGCGGCCTACCAGGAGGCGCTCAAAAAAGGGGGAGACTACGATTTTGCCTGACGAGGTGCTTTCGAAGCGCGATTGCGCTAACTGTCAAATTTTAACCAATCTGAAGGAGGAAGCCTGCCTGAACATTAAATAAGAGTCGAAAAGTCTTTTTAATTGGGGATTTTAGTGATTATCACTAAAAATTCTGGGGTAGACTTTGTTGTGTAGATTGTCAGTGCATATACATATTGTATTTTCTGGCCGATGACAAACAAACGGAGAAGAGAATTATGATAAAGAAATTAACAACTCTAGCGCTTGCCTGCGTTGCATTCGGTTCAATGAATGCGACGGCGGATCAGCTTGACGACGTCATCAAACGGGGCACACTGAACTGCGGCGTGGTTCTTGATTTCCCGCCAATGGGTTATCTGGATAGCAACAACGAGCCGGCCGGTTTCGATGTTGACTACTGTAAGGACCTGGCCGAAGTGCTGGGTGTCGACGTGAACGTCCTGAACCTCACCTGGGGCGACCGTATTCCCTCCCTGGTTTCCGGCAAGACCGACGTTGTTATCGGCTCAACGTCTGACACTCTCGAGCGCGCCAAGTCTGTTGGCTTCACCTACCCGTACTTCGTGTTCAAATTCCAGGTGATCGCCAACGAAGACAAGAACATCGAATCCTTTGATGATCTGAAAGACCTGAAAGTCGGCGCCGCACTGGGCACAACCTACGAAACCGAATACCTTGCCTATGCCGAGCAGCAGGGCTGGGGCAAAGACAACTACACATCTTTCAAATCCGAAAACGATGCGTTCCTTGGTCTCTATCAGGGCAAGGTAGATGCCATCATCTCCACCAACACCAACATCGCCACCAAACTGCAAAGCGAAGAGTTTGCGGATTTCGAAGCCGGCCCCTTCGTTCCCAACTACGATGACGTAGTCGGCATCATCGCCAAGCGCAGTGAAGTTGCCTGGATCAACTACCTGAACCTGTTCCTGGTACGCCAGATTCGCGATGGCAACATGAATGAAGCGTACAACAAGTACTTCGGGTCCGACGCTCCTGCTGACCTGATCCAGTCCCTGAGGGATAACAAGTAAGTCGCACAGCCTCTTGTGTAACTGCTTTGCACACTGGCCAGTGACCCGAACCGGGCGCTGGTCAGCCCTCTTAAACCACACCAAGTGGCCAAGGTATGGAATATCAATTTCACTGGAACATCGTGTTCCAGAAAATGCCCGAGTTACTGAACGGTGCTTTCGTCACCCTGCACGTCTCCGTGCTCGCCATGCTTCTGGGTATTGTCATCGCTATCCTTCTGGCAATCGCCAAGATGAACAACAGCAAGCCCTTTTGCTATGTCGCGACGGTTTGGGTCGAAATTGCCCGTAACACTCCGGCACTCTTTCAGATTTATATGGCGTATTTCGGCCTAGGGGCCTTTGGTATTCACCTCAGCCCCTACGTAGCCGTTCTCAGCGCCCTGGTCTTTATTAATGCAGGTTACCTGACCGAGACCTTCCGGGGCGGGTTCCAGTCTATTCCCAGCACCCAGTACAGCGCGTCCAAATCCCTGGGTATGTCCAGCATTCAGACCTATCGATACGTTATTCTTCCGCAGATGCTGCGGCGCATTTATCATCCGATGACCAACCAGTTTGTCTGGTCCATCCTGATGAGTTCGCTGGGTATCCTGGTCGGCATGAGTGAACTGTCTGGCACCACCCAGAGGCTTCAGTCCGCGTCGTTCCGCACCCTCGAATTCTTCATCGTAGCGGCGGTCATGTACTTCATCATTACCAAGCTGGTGTTGTTCGGTTCATCGCTTCTTTCCCGCAGACTGTTCAAGGGGGAAATCTGATGAACTCACTGTTTACTCCTCTTTCCTGGGACGACACCGGTTACATTCTGACCGGTATCTGGAACACCATCACCATTTCCGTGGTGGCCATTGTCGTAGGCACCCTACTGGGCATGGTCATCGGCTTTGCGAGAGCGGAAAGCAACCGGGCGGTCAACGTCCTGTTTGGCGGCGTGCTGGACGTTCTCAGAAGCGTTCCGCTGATCATCCAACTGGTTCTATTCTCAACCTTCGTGGGCGCGATCGGTTATCCCCTGGATCCGTTCGTTGCAGGCTCCATTGTTCTGTCGCTGTACACCATGGCGTTCATGAGTGAGGTATTCCGGGGCGGCTTCGAAAGCGTCAGTCAATCCATGCAGACCGCGGCTCGGTCACTGGGGATGACCTACTGGCAGACCATTTATCACATCCGTTTCCCCATCGGCCTGCGTGCGGTATTGCCGTCCTGGCTGGGCGTAGCCCTGAGCGTTATCAAGGACTCGGCCCTGGTATCGGTGATCGGTTACATGGAACTGCTGCGCACGTCGGAACAGCTCATTGGCCGGACCCAGCAACCACTCACGATCCTGATTGGTGTTGGTATCTTCTACTTCATTATTTCATACCCGCTCTCCCACTATGGGCGGTCTCTCGAAAGGAAAATGGCAATATGATCAGCGTCCAGAATGTCCATAAATCCTTTGGTGACCTTGAGGTACTGAAAGGCGTCAGTCTGGATGTTCCGAATGGTGAGGTCGTCAGCGTCATCGGCGGTTCCGGCAGCGGAAAATCAACTCTGCTTTACTGTATCAACGCCATCGAGTCCATCAATTCGGGCAAGATCCTGGTCAATGATATCGACGTTCACAGCAAGGCCACCAACAAAGACAAACTTCGTCAGAAGCTCGGCATGGTGTTCCAGCAGTTCAACGCCTTCCCGCACATGACCGTGCTGGAAAATGCGGCTCTTGCACCTCGCATTGTCAAAAAGATGAGCCGAGATGAGGCGATGGAAATCGCCAAGAAAGAGCTTGAGCACGTTGGCCTGGGAGACAAGTTCGACGTCTACCCGACGAGAATGTCCGGCGGCCAGCAACAGCGTTTGGCCATTGCCCGCGCACTGGCCATGAAACCGGACTTCATGCTGCTTGACGAGGTAACGTCTGCACTTGACCCGGAGTTGGTCGGCGAGGTTCTGGAAACGCTGCGTCTGTTGGCCGAAGAAGGCATGACCATGATCTGCGTGACCCACGAAATGGGTTTTGCCCGGGATGTCTCTGATCGCGTGGCCTACTTTCACCAGGGCGTGATTGCAGAGATCGGAGAGGCCAGACAGGTCATTAACGAACCCCAGAATGAACTGACCCAGAAATTTCTTTCAAAAGTGCGATGATCGCTTGAACGTGTGGCCGGCACTGGCGGTTCAACCCGCCAGCGCTGCCCGCACCTTCTTGCTCAGATGACCCATATCAACACGTCCCAGAACCTGGGGCTTGAGCTCAGCCATCACCTTTCCCATATCCTGCATACCACTGGCATCCGTAGCACTGATCGCCATCCGGATGAGCGCGTCAAGATCGTCTTCGGTCAGGGCAGCGGGCATGAATTCCTCAATGATCACCATCTCCGCCCGTTCCTTGTCCCCCAGCTCTTCGCGCCCTGCCTCATCATATTGACTGGCCGCATCGCGACGCTGCTTGAGCATCTTGTCCAGAACCTTCAGCACGTCGTCATCGCTCAGATCACGGCGTTCATCAATCTCGATCTGTCGCACGGCGGACTGGGCCATGCGCAAGGTCACCAGACGGGTTTTGTCCTTATTCCGCATTGCATCTTTTACTGCACTACTCAGCTGTTCTTTCAGTGATGTTTCCGCCATTGAAAAGCTCCTGTTATGACAATACCTGTTATGGCAAAAGGGTAACGGGCATCAGAATACTGCCTGAACCACTGCGGTTGCTTTAACGACACTTATCACATAACCTAGCCGCCGCAAAAGGGTGCCCAAGGATAGCTGGCACCTTTCCCTGGCTCAACGCTCTTGTGAACACAAACAGAGCCCGACAGCTCAGGGATCAACCCTCGTTTTATGATGACAAGGATGTCATAGACAATGAAAAACCATCTGCGCCCGACTGACGCATTGCCTGCGCGTACGAAAACCGAACGCTTTTTCTGGAATATCACCCGCCATCCCCTGATCGTCGTACTGATTTCATTCGCACTTCTGCTGGGCACGGCCGCAGGGCTGATGGACCTGGTCAAAGATACGTCGGTCAAAGCCTTCATTCCCTCTGATCACCCTTCACTGCTGACCGATCAGGACATCACCCGGACCTTCGGCCTGACCGACACAGTGGCCGTGGCCATGGTCAGCCATGATGGCAGCACCGTATTTCAGGGGGATGTGCTTGAACAACTGGCGCTGCTTTCCGATCGGATCGCCGATCTGGACAATGTTCGCGATGACCGGGTGTCCAGCCTTGCGACCAAATCCTCCATTCGCGGCGACGACGGCGCCGTTCTTGTGGATGAATACATCCCCTACGGCAGCCTGAGCGAAGCCGATGCCAGGGATGCCCAAGAGCGCTGGCAGAATATGCCCCAGCATCAGGGCACCCTGGTCAATACCGATGCCACCGCCGCCATCGTGATGGCTGAGATGCTCGACATCGACCAGGCGGGCGCGACCTACAATGCCATCCAGGGCATCATCGCTGACCTGGATACTAAAGGGTTGAACTTCGAATTCCACGTTGCCGGCCCCGGTGCCGTCAGCGGCCTGATGAGCGCCTACATCGATAAAGACGCGCGGAAGATGCAGCCGTTTGTGTTCGTTCTGGTGGTCAGCTTTATTTTCCTGGCTTTCCGCCGCTTCGGTGCCCTGCCCGGCCCGGTGTTCGTGGTACTGGGCGCCACCGGCGGCGCCATGGGCCTGATGGCCTGGCTGAATGTGCCTTACTACGCCATTACTAACGCCTTGCCGGTCATCATCATTGCCATTGCTGTGGCAGATGCCATTCATATCCTGTCGGCCTATTACCAGCGCCGGGCCCGCCAGCCGGAAGCCCCTACCCGAGAGCTGGTCGTTGCAGCCATGGCAGACATGCTGCGCCCGATCACCCTGACTACCCTGACCACCATCGCCGGTTTTATCGGTATTGCAGCAGTCTCCATCATGCCGCCGATCACCGCTTTTGCCTGGTTTGCGGCATTGGGTGTATTCCTGGCCTGGCTGTTTTCCATCTTTGCGCTGCCAAACCTGCTGGTTCTGATGAAGCCCAAAGCCAGCTCAGCCTTTGACAACTGGAAGGAAAACCGCCCCAGCGGCACCGGCCGTTTCCTGGCCCACTGCGGTTCCTTTGCGGCGTCCAACTCAAAAACGGTTCTGGGGATTTTCCTGGTACTGGCCATCATTGCCGTCAACGGCGCCCTGAAAGTCACCGTGGACCGTTCCCAGGTGGATAACTTCAAGCCAGACGCAGACATTCGCGTTGCCGACGAGATGATCAACAATACCTTCGCCGGCACCGCCTTCCTCAACATCATGGTAGAGGCAGACCAGGCAGACGGGCTGATCGATGTCGAGAGAATGCAGAAGATCATTGATCTGCAAACCTTCGTGGAACGCCAGCCCCACGTGCAGAAAACCGTCGCCATTACCGATTACATCAGCCAACTGCATAAAGCCATCGAAGAACTGCCCGCGGGCGAAAAGCGGCTGCTTCCGGACAGCAACGATGCCATCGCCCAGTACCTGCTGATTTATGAGATTTCCGGCGACCCCACCGAACTTGAAGAAGATATCGACACGCTTTACCAGAAAGGGCTGGTGCGGGTAATCCTGAACGACCCCCACTTCAGCGAAAACCGGCAGGCGGTGGAAGCCATCCAGGGGTACATAGACCAGCAATTCAATGAGCCCGGCTTTACCGCCAAGCTCGGGGGTGACGTCAATCTTACCTACCACTGGATGAAAAGCCTGCAGGAAAGCCACCTGACCGGCGTCGCCGTTTCCCTGCTGCTGGTATTGGCGGCCGCAACCTTTATGTTCCGCTCTCTGGCGTCCGGCTTTGTGTCCATTGTTCCGGTCTGTTTCGCCCTGCTCGTGCTCTATGCCTGCATGGGTTACAGCGGCGTTTACCTGGAGCCGGCAACGTCCATGTTCGCCGCCATTGCACTGGGCGTGGGCGTTGATTTCGCCATTCATCTTGTCGACAAATTAAAAGAGGCTTTACGTATGCACAACGGAGATGTCATCGCCGCCGTAGACCATGCACTCCCCCCGGTCGCCCGGGCATGCTTTTTCAACTCTGCCGCCCTTGGCCTTGGGTTCGCAGTTCTTACCCTGAGCGAACTGCCCACACTGCAACGCTTTGGCGGGCTGATCGCCGTCGCCACCTTTACCAGCTTCCTCGCCGCTCTGCTGCTGGTGCCTGCCTTGTTTGCCGTTGCCAGTTCAGCCCGCCGTGGCGTCTTCGCAGCAGCTGCCACCACCGCCGTACTGGCCATCGTGATTGGCTTCTTTGCCTACCCCAACAATGCCAGCGCGGAAGAAACCCTTGATGGCAACACCATCGCCCAGAATGTGGCGGACCGAAAAGAAGGTGCTGCCGCCCGACGGATTCTGGACATCACCCTGACAGACCGCAACGACAAGGTTCGCGAGCGCCAGGCCCTGGTACTGAAACTGAATGAAGACGACGCCCGTTTGACCCGCATCAGCTACCTGGAGCCCCGGTCGGTCGAAGGCGTGTCCTTCCTCAGCCACGATTTTCATGAAGCGGCCAGTGATGACGACCGCTGGCTTTACGTGCCCGCCACACGCCGGGCCCGTCGCCTGCCGGCCTCGGCGCGGGGTGACTATTTCCTGGGCACCGACTTCACCTACGAAGACATTCAGTCCGAACTCAAGTTTGATATGGACGACTACAACTTTAGCTACGAAGGTACCGAAACCCTCGACGGCAGAAAGCTGCAAGTGATCACCGGTTCGCCAAAGAGCGACGACATTGCCCGCCAGCTTGGTTACGGCGCCTTCAGAGCACTGGTCGACACCAGCACCTGGATGCCTGCCAAAGTGGATTTTCAGGACCCGGACCTTGAGCCCCTGAAAACCATCGACGTCCATCAGGTGGAAACCATCGACGGTATCGTTACCGCCATCCGGATTGAGGCCACCAACCACCAGACCGGCCACAGCACCGTGTTTGCACTGCGGGACGTCAGCCATCCGGACACCCTGCCCGGCAGCATTTTCCAGCCCAGTGGCCTGACACGCGGCCTGCCATCCTCAGTTCTGAAGTAAGCTTATGAAACTCCGATTATTTATCGCTAGCGGCCTGTTGGCCGTCAACACCGCAGCTGCAGCGGAACTCACCAGCTGGCAGCTGCCCACCGAATTGTCCTACGGCTATGGCACTGAAGCGGGCAAATCCGTTCAGGGCGAACTTGAACTGGCTCCCTCAGCCAGTTTTTCCCTGGCCCCAGGCGCAAGGCTGGAACTGTCTGCCCGCGCCCGGCTGGATGAAGTCGACCGCCTGGAGCCCGGCAAGGCGCCGCTGGACACCTATTCCAACCTGTCCCGCCCGGCTAATCTGGGCGAGGCCGGCACGCTAGCACTGCGTGACGCCTACATAGAGGTTGAGCTGGATAACGGCATCGCCCGATTCGGCAAACAGCAGATTGTATGGGGGCGACTGGATGGCCTTAAGGTGCTTGACGTACTGAACCCCCAGAGCTTCCAGGAGTTTATTCTGGAAGACGCGAACCATGCACGCATTGGCCTGTGGAGCGCCTACTTCGACACAACCGTAGACGACTGGCGCGTTGAGCTTGCGCTGATTCCTGATGCGACCGGCCACGAGATCCCGGATGAAGGCGCCTGGTTCCAGCTGACAGCACCCCGATTCCGCTACGGCGCCGACCCCGGCCAGCCAGCACCCAGAATCACCACCGTTCGGGACCAGAGCCTGATCGAGGGAACCGCAGCCGGGCTGCAGGTATCAGGATTCTTCGGCTCCGTTGGCGTCAGCGCCATGGCTTATTCCGGCATGGAACACGAACCACTGGGGCGCATCGAAATTGAAAACAACGCACCCGTGCTGGAACGTTACTACGAACGGCGAAACATGCTGGGGCTGAGCGCCGATATGGCTATCGGTTCCGTAGCCTTGCGGGCAGAGGGCGCCTGGCACCCAAGCCGCACCTTCAACACCCGCTCGGCCACCAGCCTGGACAGCGTCGATCTGGATCAGGGCACGCTCGCCCTGGGCGCGGACATCTTTGCGCCCATGGACCTGTTCATCAACCTGCAACTGCTATTCGACAACGTCCGAAATGCCCCAGGCGACCTGGTTCGCCCGGCTCAGGATCGCATCGCCACCGCCGTTGTTCGCCGAAGCTTCAGCTACGACACCATCGAAACGGAATTGCGCTGGAACAGTTCGCTGAACACCGGCGACCGCATGATGTCAGCCGCTGCCACCTACGAGTACCGGACGGACACCGAGTTTGAACTGAAATTCGAAACCTTCCATGGCACCGAGCGCGGCCTGTTCGGCCAGTTTGAAGACCGGGACCGGCTGTTGCTGGGTGTTAAACAGTATTTCTGATTAACGCCAACAACTTCCCTCCTCCACGGTGCCCTGTAGAATGCAGTGATGCAGACAACACAGGGTACCGGCACCATGATCGATTTCCGTAGCGACACCGTCACCCGCCCCAGCGCGGAAATGCGCGAGGCCATGGCAAGCGCAGAGGTAGGTGACGACGTCTACGGCGACGACCCAACCGTTAACCGCCTGCAGGCTTACGCCGCCGAACGGCTGGGCTTTGAATCCGCGCTGTTCACCACCACTGGCACCCAGGCCAACCTGTTGGCGATCATGAGCCACTGCGGGCGGGGCGATGAGTACCTGTGCGGCCAGTCGGCACACAACTACCGTTATGAGGGCGGTGGCGCCGCCGTACTCGGCAGCGTGCAGCCGCAACCGATCGAAAACGAAGCTGACGGCAGCATCGACCTCGACAAAGCCAGGGCCGCCATCAAGGCCGACGATTTTCATTTCGCCCGCACCCGCCTGCTCTCGCTGGAGAACACCATTGGCGGCAAAGCACTGTCATTGGACTACCAGCGCCGGGCCCGTGAATTCTGCAACGAGCACGGGCTGCAACTGCATCTGGATGGCGCCCGGGTATTCAATGCGGCCGTGAAATCCGACTGTGACGTGACCGAGATAACCCGGCACTATGATTCCGTCAGCGTCTGCCTTTCCAAAGGACTGGGCGCACCTGTCGGCTCACTACTGCTGGGCTCTGAGACCTTTATTGAACGCGCAACCCGGCTTCGCAAAATGGTCGGCGGCGGAATGCGCCAGGCCGGCATACTTGCCGCTGCCGGCCGAATCGCCCTGGAAATGAACCCGCTGCGGCTGCACGAAGACCATGAAAACGCCGCCTACCTGAGCGCCGGACTGGCCGACATTCCGCAACTGGACATCAACCCGGCCAGTACCCAGACCAACATCGTCTACGCCCGTTGCCGATCTGGCAGAGACTCGGAACTGAAAAACTACCTTGCCGAACAGGGCATCCTAATTACCGCCGGTGAACCAATCCGATTCGTGACGCATCTGGATGTAAACCGGAAGGATGTGGACAGGTTACTGGAGGCGATTCGGCAGTTCTATCGTCAGGTCTGACGGCGATCCGATCCGCATCGGCGGCAAGTCCGTACCACCTTCTTATAACAACCAAGGAGAGACTTTATGAGCAACCCCGTCATTGCAGATAACAAACCCGTAAAAGTCACGCTGGAGAAAGGCAAAAAATACGCTTTCTGTGCCTGTGGCCGCTCAGACAATCAACCTTTCTGCGACGGCTCCCATTCGGGCACCGGCATCACCCCGAAAATGTTTACCGCAGAGGATGATGGCCACGCTTTCCTGTGCCAGTGCAAACACACCAACGATGCGCCCTATTGCGACGGCACCCACTCTCAGTTCGACAAAGATCAGGTAGGTGCTGAAGGGCCAGGACACTGAGACTGGCCCCGTTCCGGCTCAAGTGGTGCGCGGTGCGAACATGATGATTCCCATGCCCACCAGCGCAACCGCTGAGCCAACCAGGTCCCAGGCGGTAGGTCGAACCCCATCCACTGCCCACAGCCAGGCAATGGCCATAAAGATGTAGACGCCACCATAGGCTGCATAGACCCGCCCCGCTGCTGTTGGATGCAATGACAGCAGCCAGGCAAACGCCGCTAGGCTGAAAGCACCGGGCACCAGCAGCCAGATGGTTTTGCCCTCACGCAGCCAGAGATAGGGCAGGTAACAACCCACGATCTCCGCCAGCGCGGTCACAAGAAACAAGCCTAGTGTTTTCAGTTCAGGCAATGAAATGGCCCTCCCGGGGTGAACAGATGCAATGTTCTGACCTATTGCTATGTTTACAAGACCGATTTTCGCTGCCCTAGAGTAAGCTCTACCATAGCTGCCTGACCACTGTTCCCGGATTTTAATCAGAGAGGCCCCATGCCCTTCCAGTTTCAAGACCTCAAAAACCATTGCCCAAGCGAATGGCGTGATTACATCGAACACAGTTTTGTGCGACAACTCGGCGACGCCACCCTGGCGGGGGAATCGTTCAGGCATTACCTCAAACAGGACTATCTGTTCCTGATCCAGTTTGCCCGTGCCTTCGCCCTGGCCGCCTACAAAAGCCCGACCCTGGCAGACCTGCGGCAAGCCAAGGACGGCATGCAGGCGATCCTGGATACAGAGCTGGACCTGCACATCCGTTACTGCCGTGACTGGGGAATTTCAGAGGACGAACTGGCTAACCTGCCGGAAGCTCGCGCTACCCTGGCCTACACCCGCTACGTGCTCGACACGGGCAACCGCGGTGATCTTCTGGACCTGCACGTTGCCCTATCACCCTGCATGGTGGGCTATGGCGAAATTGCCAACTGGCTGAACCAGCGCGCTGAAACCATTCGCGGCGAAGCCAATCCCTATGACGCCTGGATCGGAATGTACGAAAGCGAGGAGTTCCAGGAAGCCATGCAGGCAGAAATTCGCTGGCTGGATGAACGTCTGGCAGATGTTTCACCAACACGCTTCGAGCAACTGACCCGCATCTTCCGGGATGCTACGCGACTGGAAATCGACTTCTGGGAGATGGGATTGAATCTGAGCGATTGATCGGTTAGCGCGCTAGCGCACCGACTGCCCCGCCCGCTCAGCGTAGTTTTTGTAGCTCACACTGAATTCCCCGGTTCGCGGGAAGACAGTGAAACTCCCGATCTGGGTGAGCAGCCCAGAGCCATCAGTTGGGAGGATTTTCAGATGCCGGAAAACATGGATGACCGACGGCCAAAAGCCCCGCCAAACCTGACCGTCGAGTGATCAGAACGACTGGCGCATCACCGTCTCAACGGTTGCGGTAGACAGCTCGACCGGATTGGCCTTCATGGAGGAAGAGCTGGCCGCCGCCTGTGAGGCGGCAACGATCTGCTCTTCCGTCACGCCGAGCGACTCCAGCCCCGGCAGACCACTCTGGATAATCCATTCCCGGAAACGGGGTAATGCCTGTTCTGCCGACGTCTCGAACACCTCAGCGATCCAGCCAATGACCTGATCGATCCGCGCCTTCTGGTCGGCATTCACCACATGATCCCGGTTTGCGGCAATGCCCGCTGGCAGTAATGCACCGCAAATCGCACCATGGGGGGCGCCGCAGAGCCCGCCTAATGGCCCGGCAATCCCGTGTACAACGCCGAGCCCGGAATTGGCAAGCGCCAGTCCGCCGAATAGACTCAACTGCGCCAACGCGTCCCGCGCCTGCGCCGATTCGCCTTCCATCAGTTGCTTCAACGCCATCAGGCCCTTCGGAATCGCCTCGCGGCAAAGCATGTCCGTAAATAGGTTGGCGCGGGATGACAGGTACGGTTCGATGACCTGGGTAACGGCGTCCAGCCCCGAGTGCAGGGTGACATGCCGGGGGCAGTTGTCGGTCAGTGCCGGATCCACCAGAGCCAGATCCGGAAGTAGTTCTTTATCCCGCAGGCTTACCTTGCGCTGGGCTTGTGGAATATCGATCACCGCATTGCGAGTGACTTCGGCACCGGTTCCTGAGGTGGTTGGAATCAGGATCAGTGGAAGACGCCTGCCAGACAACGGAAGCCCGTCGCCGACCACCTCAAGGTGGCTCATCAAACCGGTCTGGGCCGGCAGCATGGCGGCGAGCACCTTGGCTGAATCCATTACAGAGCCACCGCCAATACCCAGCACCAGATCCACCCCCAGTGACTTACCTTCTTCAATCGCGCTGGTCAGCGTGTCCAGATCCGGTTCTTTGCCGACGGACAGGGTCTGGACTATGTCCACCGCCGTCAGTGATTCGAACACCGCCGACAGCCTGCCAGGGCTACTGCCATGCACGATCAGGGCACGGGACCCCAGTTTAGAAGCGCGTTCGTTAAGTTCAGCAATCCGGCCCCGGCCAAACACAATTTCCGCCGGGGTTAACAGACTGAAAGTCACTGGCATTGGATAAATCTCCTTTAGGCTTTTCGAACGCAATTTCGCCCGTCTGCTTTTGCCTGATACAGGGCCTGGTCCGCAAGTTCGATAAGTGTCTGGCTGCTTTCCATCTGATCGGGGGAAACACAGTGTACGCCAGCGCTCACGGTTACCCTGTCGGATACGTGAGACGCCGGGTGGGGAATGTTCCGTTCAAACACACCTTTGCGAATAATTTCTGCAACCTCGACACCCTCGCTCGCCGTTGTATTCGGCAGAAGCACCGCGAATTCTTCTCCGCCATAGCGGGCAATGGTTTCTCCGGCCCTTTTAATCCGGGAACGCAGGGTAGCGGCCAGTTGCTTCAGGCATTCATCTCCGGCCGGGTGCCCCAGGCTATCGTTGTAGGCCTTGAAGCAGTCGGCATCGATCATCAGCAGGGTCAGTGGCAGCCCGGACCGTCTGGCCCGCTGCCATTCGTCGTTCAACGCTTCATCAAAGCCCCGACGGTTGGTGACGGACGTTAGTGCATCCATCGTTGACTGCTCATACAGCTCCTGCGCCAGCCGTTCGGTCTGCTCTTTCGCTTCTTCCAGCTCCAGACCATTGGTGATGCTCTGTTTCAGCACCGAATGAATTTGCAGGACCTGGCGCAGAGTAATGATGAAAAACAACACCATTAACGCACCAATGCCCTGCAACTGGGTCTGATCAATCATCAACAGCGCCACGCTCAGGGGAAGCAGTGTCGGGCCGGTAAACAGAACGTAGGAAAGCAACGATGAAGACGTAGACGCCACGGCGCCGGACACCAGCCCCGAGGCGGTGATTGCCAGAATCGAGAGACCAAGCCCGTCAAACCCGATGGCCGACCCTACATACAAAGACCAGATACACCACACAAGGCCCAGCATCAACGAGCTGACCGCAAACAAGCGACGCCAGTAACCGGGGCTCCTGAGCTGCCAGTTCGTCTGATAGTGGTTTTTCATGGCCCACCGGGACAACACGGTGATCAGCACAAAGGTGGCCCACGCCAGCACAAAGGCCAGACTGACTGTGTTCCAGAACAGCGCGATATTGATCAAGGCCACAATGGCATGCCCCGCAATCACAATAGGCGTCTGCTTTACCAGGCTATCCAGCAACTGGTAATCAAGCTTTTGCTTAAACGCATCGTTATTCATAAAGGGGCAGGGTCCAGGCGTAGGTAGAAACGGACTCGATGACTACCGGCACTGAGTTTAAATGAATGCAAGGCTGACGTAAAAACCAGAGGTCTGGCGCTTCGGCAGGGCGACGCTATTTGACATGTCCCGGGGTTCATTGAAGGATGGACACTATGACCAAAGACAGCATTGAGCCTGACAACCAGAGCAACGGCCCATCAGACCAGCGTCTTGAAGAGCTCGACGCGGCCATCAGCCGCCTTGCGGAAGCCAACGCGCTTCACGGCGTTTCACCGGTCTTCGAAGTCATCGATGCCGCCAGGCCCCTGATGTTCAGTCCGGAAGGTCTGGACGCGCTCTACCGGCGTGTGCCTGCCATTGAGGCAGCCAGGTTATTCGGCGGCAGCGATTGGGATTACCCCCAGACGCTGGTGCCGTCACTGGCGGTTCGCACAGTTCGGCATGGGGAACCGGTCGCAACGCTGGTTGAAAGCCTGAGCCAGATTCGCCTGCTCGCAGTCGCCAAAGGCGATTACACTCACGCGTCCATTTCCGCGGAACACGCCCATCATTTCCTCGCCCAGGTGCTGGCAATGAATCTCGATCTGGTCGTGGGTGATCTTCATGAGAGCGACCGGCTACGGCCAGAGCAACTGGGCCACGCGGTCCAGAGCCTCTATCACTACCTGCTGCAGCACCTGGGCTACGAAAATCTGCTGGAGCATCTGGTTGCTGAGGTCTGGCGAATTCTGGCGCAGCGCCCGGTGCAGGTCGCGGGCGTCAAACACATGGTAACCCAGATCGCAGTCTGCCTGGAAAAGCCCGACGCACTCGGCGGCGAGATCAACGACGATGCGGTGCAACTGATTAACGCCGTGTTCAGCCCTACCGAGGGCTGCCGGGAGGATCCCGGCTTTGAAGTCTACGCCGAACGACTGGCGGAAATGGACGATGCCACCCTGCTACAGGAATCCATCGCCTTCGCCCAGGCCATGCATTCCACCGGACTGGTGTCCGCCTACATGCCGGTTTTCATAAGGTACCTGAGAGAACGCTGGAATGAACTGATTCCAACGGCCCTGGGGCTGAGTTACACCGGTGCCGACGCGTTTCACTGCTATCCGGCGCTGATTCATCGACTGATTGACGAAGCCCTGTTCCCGGAAACCAGCCAGTGTGCCTATGGCCTGGCGATGATGCTCGAACGGGGCATTCTTTACGCGCCGCCCGTCGCACCCTCGCTGTGGCGCCAGATACGCCTGCCGCTGTGTGATGCGGCGGCCGAGAAAATAAAAGCGGTTTTTGGAACCAGTCGGTCGCCAGAATGCTTCCTGCTGGCCGATGTGCTCAATGTCCTCGGGCGCCCGTTGGGCATCGGCCAGGGCAACTATCCTACCTGCCAATCCACCCGCGCCCTGTCCATGTGGGCCTATAACATGCCGGCAGAACTGCTGAGAATTCTTGCCTGGGCAGCGCGGGATGATGAAATCACCATGCGTTTTGAAGGTGACAGCATCTCATCGCGGGAACTTGGCACTGGCCTGGCGACCGAGCCGCCGGTCGATGTCGACGCGGTCTCCCTGCTGACCGTGCCGCACCTGGACCGTATCTACTTCGAAATGGGCCGGCGTAGCATTGGTCGCGGCGAAGACCCCCACAAGTGGGTCAATTCAGAATTCCACGGCGATCATGTCGGCCATGGCTTCCGCATTGCCGTCGACGTGTTCACCGGTAACCTTAAAGACTTCGACGGATTTATCCGCGATTTCTATGCGTCCTACCACCCCTTCTATAACGGCAACATTCCGGTCATCAATCCACAGCCGGCGGGAATAGCGGTGACTGATAGCGCCACGCGCTTTCTTGGCTGGCACGCCATTACCATTCAGCGGCTGGCGCTGGATGCCGACAAAACCATGCGGGTCTATTTCTTCAACCCCAACAACGACAGCGGGCAGAACTGGGGCCAGGGCATCGTCACCTCAACTCACGGCCACAACGAGCGTTATGGTGAAGCCTCTTTGCCGGTAGCCGAGTTCGTCTCCCGGCTGTATGTATTCCACTATGACCCTCTGGAAATAGCCGATCCGGCCGAAGTTCCGGCCGAGGAGGTTGATAGGGCGATGGAGCTGGCGAAAGGCAGCTGGGCCGCGGGGCGTTAGTGAAACAAATCAACGGAGAACTACTATGAGCCCCAAACCCATCACTGTATTGGGTTCCTTCATGGCCGACCTGGTCGTTCGCGCCGATCGCATGCCTGCCTGGGGTGAAACGTTACGGGGCAATGCGTTTGCGGTGGGCCCTGGTGGCAAAGGCTCAAACCAGGCCATCGCCGCAGCACGCCAGGGCGCACCAGTAAACCTGATCAGCCGCCTGGGCCGCGATGCCTTTGGTGATATGGCCCGCAATATCTATCAGAAGGAAGGCATGAGCACCGCCCTGATTTCTGAAGATCCGGATCGCCCGACCGGCACCGCCAGCATTGTGGTAGACGATGCCCGTGGCGAAAATGCCATTATTATTGTGGCGGGCGCCTGCGACGGTATCAGCGAAGCGGACGTTGAATCCGCCACCGACGTGATTGCCGGCTCGGCTCTGTTCATTTCCCAACTGGAACTACCACTCGCCGTGTGCCAACGGGGTATGGCGCTGGCAAAGGAGCATGGTGTTCCGGTTCTGCTCAACCCGGCACCGGGTGGCGAACTGCCACGGGAAATATTTCAAAGCATCGATTACCTCACTCCCAATGAATCAGAAGCCAGTGCACTGGTGGGTAAGCCGGTGGATACCATGCAGGAAATAGAGGCCGCCGCTGCCACACTGCGCAGCTGGGGCGTGCCCAACGTACTGATCACCCTGGGTGAGAAAGGCGTTTACGTCAGCAGCGATGACTTCGAGGGAGTGATCCCCGCTGTCAATGCGGGTGCGGTGGTTGAAACCACCGGCGCCGGCGATGCGTTCAATGGCGGCCTGGCAACGGCACTGGCAGAGGGCCGCTCACTGGCAGAGGCGGCCCGCTTCGGCAATGCCGTGGCAGGCATATCCGTCACCCGTGCCGGTGCAGCACTTTCGATGCCTGATCGCACTGAAGTGGACCAACTGATGGCCATGGGTGGCAACTGAATGCCCAGCCACCTGCCCTATTCCCAGGCCTGCGAAAACAACAAGGCTCCCATCCTGGAAAAGCTGCACCAGATCTTTGATACACCGGGCAAGGTGCTGGAAATCGGAAGCCTCACCGGACAACACGCCGTGCACTTCGCCCAGGCCATGCCTCACCTTCAGTGGCAGCCCACCGACCATCCAGATGCTGCAGATACCTGCCGCCCGCGCCTTGCACAGGCGGCGCTGCCGAACGTACTACCGGTCATAGCGCTGGACGTAAGCGACCCTGACTGGCCTGTAGACCGCTTCACCTGGGCCTTCTCCGCGAACACAGCACACATCATGGCCTGGAATGAAGTGGAGCAAATGTTCCGCCAAATCGGAAAACGCCTGCTCGAAAACGGCGCCTTTTGTCTTTACGGCCCCTTTAACCAGCAGGGGCAGTATTCAAGCGAAAGCAACCGCCAGTTCGACAGACACCTTCGAGCCCAGGCACCCGCCATGGGCATCCGGGATCTGGATGATATTGACAGATTGGCTGAAGAAGCTGGCCTGATGCTGGCAGATATTTTCGACATGCCAGCAAACAATCGGCTTCTGGTGTTCAGATTAAGGAAGACGGCGGCGCCGCTGCAGGAGGTTTGAAAATAAACCTATCGCGGATTCAGACGTAAAAAGCCAAGCCGACCCACTTTGAGAGCGAGACGACCATGACGACTGAGCTATTTTATCTCACACTGACCACACTGCTCACAGGTACACTCTGGATACCCTATATTGTCAATCGTATTGCCGTGCGTGGACTAGGCGAGGCAATGGGCTATCCGGACACACCGAAACCGCAGTCTCCCTGGGCGCAGCGTCTCATGAAGGCCCATCAGAATGCCGTCGAAAACCTGGTTGTTTTCACGGCACTGGTGCTGGTTGCAAACGCAATGGAAATCGGAACCGAATCTACTGCCATCGCCAGCATGGTTTATTTCTGGATGCGACTGGCACATGCAGTGGCTTTTACTTTCAAGATTCCTCTGGTTCGCACGTTTTCATTCTTTATCAGCTTTGGTGCCCAGATGGTCTTTGTGTGGACTTTACTGACCGCGTGACCGTTATCGGCAGCGCAAGCCTCCGAGGACCTGCGCTGGCGGGATTTCAACCATCAGCATCTGGTTTGCCGATGACTGCACTAGTCATAGCTGAACCGCTCCGACAGGATACGATGGGAGGGCGTCCCTTTGCTTATCAGATGATCGCCGACAACCCCCATCATGGCTGTGGGCCCGCACATCACAAAAACCCATTCCCCGAATTCTTTATCTGAAAAAACACGGTCCAGAAGCGCTGCATCGATAAAGCCCACTTCGCCCTTCCAGTGTTCAGGCGGTTCCGAAAGCACGTATGTAACGTCCTCTTCCCCCAACTCTTCACCATAGGCAATCTGGTCCGCCAGCCGATTACCATAAACCAGCTTCACTTTTCGGGAATCCCCGGTCAGACGCATTTGTCTGAGAATGCTCAGTAGCGGCGCAAGACCCACACCACCGGCAATCAGCGCAACACCGGGTTCTGTTCGATGATCCACACAAAGATTGCCATAAGGCCCATCCAGGTAGGCCAATGTCCCACGCTCTATCTGGCCAACGGTTCGCGTGAAGTCACCAAGCTCTTTAATCATGAACGAGATCTTCGAGCCACTTGCTGGCGCTGAACAGATAGAGAACGGATTTTCGCTCATCGAGAATGGGCTGTGCCCGACAGTCACCCAGGCGAACTGACCGGCTCTGTAGCAAAAACCGGAATGCCCGTCCGGCGCCAGGGTCATTTCCCACTGCTTGGGGGTCAATCGATTCACCGATGCAACATGCCATGGGCGCGCCCTCTTCCGTAGGGGCACCCATAGATAAACGACCAGCAGGGAACCGACAGCCACGCCTGTCATCACCAGCCACACCCAGGTCATCACGGGGTGCGAGCCGTAACGCCCTGCAGACACGGTATGATGCAACAGCAGAATCGCGATCAGTAACGCGACGACCCCATGTAACAGGCGCCAGGTTTCGTATCTATAGCCCAGTTGGGTGCGCCCGATTGCCATCACAACCAGTCCTGCAAGAAGCAGGTAGGCAACGATGCCTGTGGACAGGGCCGAAAAATCCGTCGTGAGCGTTAACTGGCGGCCAGGATCCCACGGGCGCGGGCCACCCGATGGCGTACCCTGATAAAGCAAAGGATGAAGCAAAGCAAAGACCAGCGCTGCCCGAGCCGCCAACTGATGCAGTCGCATGGTCCTGTCCAGCCCGACCCCATTTGAAACCGCCCTGAAGCGACCAGACAGGACGAACTCCATCAGAATCATCGAGAAGGCCAGAATGCCCAGACCAGACGCCAATTCCTGATGGAACTGTCGTGGCGGCCATCCAAACGACATCGACAGAATCAATGGAAATGTCACAGCGACAAGATAAACAGCAATCAAGCATAGCGGCTTCATCGGTCTGGCCTGTTTCACTCAATCCAGCCTTTCAATCTATTCTTCGCCGGAGAACTTGGCAATGCAGGAGGACCCAACCCGATGGAAACTGCAGAAATTTTCCTGGCGCTGATCTAGTGCTCATGCTGGTGCCGCGTTTTGTAGAGCTGTAGTACACCAGCCTCACTCCCGCCAATACGCCTTACTGTGCTCATCCATCGGGAAGAAATGCTCAATCCTCAGATTTTGCGCGGTCACATCCAGGGGCGTACCAATGGTTGCGATGGTGGAAAAGATCCTGAGCTGCTGGTCTCCAAGGTTCAGGGTAAAGGGAATTGCCGGGTAATCCAGGTGTTCCACCACGTGGCTTTTCCAGTTTTCGGGAACTCCGGGCACCCTAAGCGCCTGCTCCAACAATCGATTCTGTTGGTCGCGGAAGGGGCCGGCAAGATGCTCATGGTAGACACGTTGGAGCATGTGGCAAGCGATGTTCTCCCAGTCGCCTACGAAGGGTTTCATGCCCTGCTCATCGAGCAGCGATAGCAGAAAATTTGGCCGGGCCGGAAACTGGGCGCCAAGCTCTATCATTCTGGCCATCATCGCCTGCATCGCCTTGTTGGCCATCACCAGATAATACTCGTGGTCGAACACCACCGCAGGGTATGGCAGGTGGCCCTGCAACAAGTGATCAAGCGCCTCCCTGATCATGGCCATGCCGGGGGCATTCAGATCCTGGTCAGAATAGACCTGGCTGTAACCCGCCGACGACAACAGGCGATTGGTTCCGGCCAGGTCCGCCTGCAGCATCTGCGCCAGATGCAGAACCATGCCTTTGCTGGGCTTGCTGCGGCCGGTTTCCAGAAAGCTGATGTGTTTCGACGACACCTCGCATGCAAGCGCAAAATCCATCTGGCTCAGGCGCTTACCCTGCCGCATTTCTCTGAACAGCGTACCGAAGGCGCTCATTGAGTTTCCTGTCAATTCCGAGTGTTTCAACATTATCGTTGCCAAAGGTCGGCTGCACCATTACCTCACAGGTAATTGAGCTTATCACCGCCCGGGTAGAAGCTTTGTAGCGTAGTCAAACCCATTGCGAAACCCGATTGAGGTGATCCCATGAAAAACCTGATCCGTCGATTCAGCGTGAAACAGATTCTTCTGAGCGATGTCTTCCTGTCCGCGCCCCTGGCGCTGGCGCTCATCCTGGCCTCAGGACCCGTTGCCCAGTGGGCGGGTGGCCCCGGCGCCACCTTCTACCTGGTAGTCGGCGTTGTGATGCTGCTGTGGTGCGTAGACATGGCAGCCGTGGCCTTCAATGAAGGCTGGCAGCAGAAGTACCTGAACGTGATGATTGCAGTCGATGTCGTCTGGAGCCTGCTAGCGGTTGCTCTCATGATGTGGTTTGCAGGCAGCCTGCAACCCGTGGGCTGGGCGCTGTTCGCCCTGAACGTGCTGGTTCCGCTGGATATGGCCTGGATGAAATGGGTCGCTGGTAGTCAGCCACGCCAGCCAGCGTTCGGCTAAAAGCGACCACTCAGGACGCGCTACCCATATTGGGCAATTATTTACCCAATATGGGTTTTCACCAGACGAAAAAGAGGATGGAGCAGACTGACGCGTGTTTGAAAAAGTCTCACGCCTGGTACGCCTTACGGTAGTTACCCTGATAATCAAAAATCCGCTCCTGCACCTGCCAATAGTGCTTCTGATTGCGGGCAACCACAAAATCCGGCGCGGGTAACCAGGCCTCCACCTCAATCACCTGAGCCACTGTGCTGAATTGCCTCGGAGCCTGGCCATTGTCAAAACGACGTCCGAACAGCTTGTTGAACACGTTTCGCTGCGCTGGTTTGTTGAATTCGAAAGATTCGCTTAGCTCCTCGCCATCCTCGCCGTGATAGGTGATTTTCAGCCTACTACCGGCACCATCCAGTGTGATTCCCGCGCAACGGATCACCATCGCGTCCTTGAGTTTCAAGGCGTTCCTCAGCTGATCATCCGGGTCAATGATGGCTTTGTCGCACTGGTGGCAGTTACGGGCGGCAATGTCATTCTCGCCACCGCAGTAGGGGCACTCCTTGAACCGGAAACGGTAATCGCACTGCTGCAGGCGGCCGGGTTCATCGACTGCCGCAGCTTCCAGCAACCCCTGGCATCGGCGCCCATAGTGCTCGATCACATGGCCATCCTCGTCGGTTTTGCCCCAGAAAATATTGGCAAAACCACAGCCCGGGCAGAACACCTGCACCGGCTCGCTGTCCGGGTTCGGTCTCGGCTCTCCCACTTCCGGATGATGCAGGTTCACATGGTTGCCTGCGTAATCGATCACCAGGCAATCCCGCTTGCCCTCGTCCAGGCGCAGACCGCGGCCAACGATCTGCTGGTAAAGGCTGACTGACTGGGTAGGACGAAGAATGGCAATAAAGTCCACGTGGGGGGCATCGAAACCGGTGGTGAGCACGGACACGTTCACCAGATACTTTAGTTGCCGCTGTTTGAAGCGCTGAATCATCAGGTCCCGGTCTTTCAGATCGGTTGCGCCGATCACCAGCGCGGTCTGATCTTCGGGCAGATAGCCGGTAATCTCCCGGGCATGCTCCACCGTGGCCGCAAAAACCATCACGCCTTTGCGCTGGGCGGCCAGCTCTATCACCTGCTCAGTGATGGCACGAGTCACGCGCTTATGTTTGCTCAACAGCTGATTGACGTCGTTCTCTGCATATTCACCAAAGCGGTCCTGGGGCAATGCGGAGAAATCGTATTGCGCCACCGCCGCGTTCACCAGCTCAGGCCGGGTGAGATACCCTCGGTTAATCATGTAGCTTAGTGGAAGCTCGTAAATGCAGTGCTGGAACGGCTTGTGCTGTTCATCGACAGAGCCGCGGACAAAGCCCCGGTAGTGATAGCGATAAATCCAACCCATGGCCAACCGGTAGGGTGTGGCTGTCAGGCCCAGTACTTTGAGGGAGTCATTCTGTTGCTTTAACTGCTCGATGATCACCTGATACTGGCTGGTGTCCTCGCCGCTGACCCGATGGCACTCATCGATAATCAACAACGAATACTCATCCCGGAACTGATCCAGATTTGCCGACACAGACTGCACGCTGGCAAAAGTCACCTGATGCCGGTTTTCCTTGCGCCGGAGTCCGGCGGAGAAAATGCCGCCGGTTAACCCATAGCTCTCGTACTTGGCGTGGTTCTGCTCAACCAGCTCTTTGACGTGGGTCAGCACCAGGATCCTGCGCCGGGCAAGGCGGGCCAGCTCAGCAATTACCAGGCTTTTGCCCGCACCGGTTGGCAGCACGATAACGGCGGATTCATCCGATTTGCGGAAGTGATTCAGCGTAGCGTCAACGGCTTCCTGCTGATAAGGCCGCAGAGTGAATACAGCACTCATTATGCCCGGCTCAGGAATCTCCGCTCTTCGACGTTAATCTTGATACGGTCCCCGGTTGAGATGTGTTCTGGCACCTGCACCACCAGCCCTGTGGTCATTTTTGCAGGCTTGGTACGGGCTGTTGCCGAACCGCCTTTGACCGACGGGTCTGTCTCCTCGATATCCAGATCCACTGTCGGCGGCAATTCCAGGGCCACTGGGGCATCTTTTAGCAGAATCACCATGATGCCCTGGGTCTGCTCATCAATGAACAGAAGCTCGTCGGCAATGGCCTCACGGTTCAGGGTGTACTGGGTGTAATCCTCAGAATCCATGAAAACATACTCCTCACCATCAGAGTAGGAAAACACAGACGCCCGGCGTACCAGATCTGCCAGGTTCAGCATGTCAGAATCCTTGAAGGTCTCATCCAGCTTGGCGCCGCTTACCACGTCATACATGCGCATGCGATACAGGCTGCCACCGGCACGGCCCTGGGGCACGGAACGCTCGATGTCCTTCACAAAATACACCCGGCCATTGTATTCAACGGGCTGGTTCTTTTTGATCTCACTGGCTTTAGGCATTGTTACTATCCCCGGTATGAAAGAAAGGAAAGGGCTGGTGATTGTTGTCAGCGTTACGGAGGCAGACCAAACCACGCCATTATAGCCAGCCGCAGTCCGTACTCCAGCGGAGAAAACCAGAATCAGAACACGCCGGTTTCCGCCAGTTGCCTTATGGTCTGAATGGTTTCTATGTCTGTCTGTAGATAGGCTTCCTGCAGAAACTGGTCGTAGGGCATCGAATCGCCCCGGTTCTCGATGCTTGCGGTGTGATAGCTGAAACGCACAAACAGCGATCCGGGCTCCGGTTCTTCAATATCCATCGTGAGAGCGGCACTCGAAAGAGTGTCTGTCCGAAACGTGCGATATTCGATTCTCGACTCCGGCCAGAACGTAACCTCGTCGACAACCTGCAGCCCCGGCAACTCCAGGCAGCGTTTCATGTAGGCTGGGTGCTGCTCAATAATCTCGTATTCATCAACGCCTACCAGGAACTTGTCGGGGCGACGGGCCCTCAGCACCAGGCCTTCCCAGAGCTGAAAGCGGGTCAGGAACGGCAGTTCCGGCTTCGTCAGGTCATTGACCTGAACTAGATGCTCAAACTTCATTTATCCTCGTCAACGGCTTCACGAACATTCTGCTCTGCATCCTGCCAAGCCCCAGATAGTTTATCTAACGCCTGATCGAAACTGTCTTTCATGGATTCCCAGGTAACGCCGGTACTGTCCTGCATACGCTCGTACCATTCCATCACCCTTGCCCGCTCACGGCGCAGGTGTGCAACAGCCGTCTGCGCCTTGGCCCGGGCCAGCTTGTCGGCGGACGTCCATTCCTCTTCCAGCCGGTTCTCCAGCGTCGCGATGCGGGCATCGATTGCGCCAAGAACGTCTTCGATGTCCGCCATCAAGCGTTCCTGTTGCTCGTCGGTCGCATCCGCCAACTCCTCGCTCAGGGTCTGAATATCCTGGCGCAGTGACTCCTCCGTTGCATCGCCATCACCTTCTGCGGCGTGGCCTGAGGCAAACGGCATCATTATGGCAAACAACAGAACACTGGCCTGTAATCGAAATGAAGCTCGCAAAATCTGGTACCTCCTGTCAGTCAAATAAAAAGCTTAGTTCTCTAATGGTAAGTTAATACGATAACACCTGCTGACAGGGCCAACCGTTAGACCCGCTACCAAGGTAACACCGTCTTTTACATGAACTTCTCATTGTTTTACGATAGGACTCCGTTTAATACAGAGGCAACGGCCTCTCTACTATACAACCATAAGGCTTATTGGATGAGCAAAGAAGGCCTGTCTGCCCTCCTGTCCCAACATGACCTTCCGGCCTCTTTTATCTACCTGGCACCGGTTCTTCCTATTGTTCAGGTGATGTGGGCAGACGGCAGAAACCAGATGCCAGAGCGGGCCAAGCTGCACTGCATTATCGAGAACCACTGTAAAACGCTGTCGGAGCTTGCCGGCGGTGCTGAAATTGTCAGCGCCAACGATATTGAACGATTTGACCAGGCTTTCATCGCCCATCGGCCGGACCCTCAGGTGCTGGAAGCACTTACCGGAATGGCGAGCGGAGTCATTGCCAACAGAGAGTCAGCGCCAAGTCCCCAGGGCAGCGATTCGTTGTTCAGCACAGACCAACTGTTTCATGCCTGCCTGGAAATCGCCGCGACCTGCCCGGCCCCAGAGGACAAAGCCCTTGGTGAACTGTTTTCCCAGCGAATTGCCAAGGAAGAACGTTCCCTGATCGAAAAAACCTTTGAGTTGCTCCAACCATAACGGCTGTACGTAAAATATAGGCCGTTACATCTATGGCCGCTCACGCCGCTGCGCCCGGGCCATTCGGCGAATTTCTTCCTCGCGCTCGTCCAGCACGTCCTGCACAAAACGGATGTGCTCGCCAGCAACGCGCCTTGCATCTTCGGCACGGCCATCCATGATTGCATCAAACAGTGCCTGGTGCTGCGCAATCAGGGTGTGCCGTGTTTCGCTGCGCAGAGCGTACATGCCGCCGATATTCGTGACCATACTGCGCTTGAGCAGATCGAACAGACCGCGCATGGTGTGCAGCAGCACCAGATTGTGGCTGGCCTGGGCAATTGCCAGGTGAAAACGCGCGTCGGCGGCGGCTTCGTCAGCCCGGCTTGCCCTGGGCTCACAGGCATAGCAGGCCTGCAGTTCGTCAAAGGCGTGCTGCAGTTGCTGACGGTCAAGGTCGGTGGCGCGCCGGGCAGCGTAATAGGCGCAATCGGCTTCCAGCGTATGACGAAATTCCAACAGATCGCGCTGGGCTTCAGGGCGGCTTTCCAGCAGGCCCATTAAAGGGTCGCTGAAGCTCGAGCCCAGGGAGTCACTGACGTAATTGCCACCGCCCTGACGGCTGATTAACAGTCCCCTGGCCGCCAGCTTTTGCACGGCCTCGCGCACCGACGGCCGGGAAACACCGAACCGCTCTGCCAGGGCCCGCTCGGCGGGCAAGCGCTGCCCGGGCTGCAGGGTGCCTTCCAGAATCATGGTTTCCAACTGCTCTACAATGTCGTCTGAGAGCCGGTGCTGGCGAATCTGCCCCACTTCCATTGTCGATCCTTTGGTCTTACCAATTTACAAAAATAATAACCACTCGCAGCCAAACGATCAATGACAACCCCTCGCTCTTCACAAAAACCCTATTACCATGTTTGACACAGGATTGATGGTTTTTTAATCTAGTCAGCCAATAGCGGTTAATTGGCCTTACCAATTTACGCCAATGCCCAAAAACATGGCCGAATAAAAAAATCCTTAAGGAATCCGCGATGATCATTTCCGCCTCGACTGACTACCGCGCTGCTGCCAAGCGCCGCTTACCGCCCTTTCTGTTTCACTACGTCGATGGCGGCGCCTACAACGAGCACACCCTCAGGCGCAACGTCGCGGACCTGGCCGACATCGGCCTGCGCCAGCGGGTTCTGAAGAACATGGAAGACCTGAGCCTGGAAACCACGCTCTTTGATGAAACCCTGAGCATGCCGGTGGCTCTGTCACCCGTGGGCCTGACCGGTATGTGTGCCCGCCGGGGCGAGGTTCAGGCAGCGCGCGCGGCAGAGAGCAAAGGCATTCCCTTTACCCTGTCTACCGTGTCGGTCTGCCCGATTGAAGAAGTCGCACCGGCGATCAACCGGCCGATGTGGTTCCAGCTCTATGTGCTGAAAGATCGCGGTTTCATGAAGAATGCACTGGAGCGCGCCAAGGCAGCCGGTGTAAAAACTCTGGTATTTACCGTCGACATGCCCGTACCAGGCGCCCGCTATCGGGACGCGCACTCCGGCATGAGCGGCCCCAATGCGGCCATGCGCCGTTATCTGCAAGCCATGACTCACCCGCGGTGGTCCTACGACGTGGGCCTGCTCGGCAAGCCTCATGACCTGGGCAATATCTCCGCCTATCGCGGCACCCAGACCGGCCTGGAAGACTACATTGGCTGGTTGGGCAACAACTTTGACCCCTCGATCTCCTGGAAGGATCTCGAATGGATCCGCGAATTCTGGGATGGCCCAATGCTTATCAAAGGCATTCTGGATGCAGAGGATGCTAAGGATGCGGTGCGCTTTGGCGCCGACGGCGTTATTGTTTCCAACCATGGCGGCCGCCAGCTTGACGGCGTTCCATCCACCGCCAGGGCGCTTCCTGCGATTGCTGATGCGGTCAAAGGCGACCTGAAAATTCTGGTGGACTCCGGCATCCGCACCGGTCTTGATGTGGTGCGCATGCTGGCGCTGGGTGCCGACTGCACCATGCTCGGCCGCTCCTTCATATACGCCCTGGCCACCGACGGCGAGGCCGGCGTCCGCAACCTGCTGGACCTGATTGAAAAAGAAATGCGGGTCGCCATGGTGCTGACCGGCGCCAGATCCATCAGCGAGATCAATGCCGACCTGCTGGTCTCTGAGTGATCGCAACCAGAACCCGGATCCTGGCTGGGTTGCCCGACAGAATCAGTCATAGCTGACGTTCAGTGCAACGACATCAGCCTGTCCGCAACCTCAACCAGGCTGTCGCCAGTCACGTCCGCCGGCACAAAAACATCACCGGGCCGACACTCAAGGCGCGCACACCAACCGGCAAGGGCTCCGGCGCGTTTCGCGCCGTGGCAATCCCAGGCATGCACCGCTACCAGAGCAAGGCGCTCAATGGGCGTTTCCATGGTCTTTGCGGCGAAATGGTAGATGTTTGGATGAGGTTTCCAGACGCCTGCGGATTGAGCCGTCACAACCTGATCAACAAACCTGGACAGCCCTGCCCCTTCCAGAAAACGGCGCGTTTTATCGGGACTGTTCACGGTAAGGCACCCGACCGAGGCGCCCGCCTCGCAGAGTTGCCTCAATGCAGGCGCAGCATCATCAAACGTGGGCAGAGTGGCAAAACCTTCGACCACGTACTCAATATCACGCTCACTGAGCGTATATTTCGTTTCCGTGCGAAGAGCTTCCCGTGCAACTGCTTCGAAGGGTGCCGGATCACCGGCAAGGGTCAGTGCCATGGCATCGCGCTGAAAGCGCAGAAACCAGGGCGCCAGAGTAGTGGCGGGCTGGCCGACTTTTTCCAGCCGAAGCGCCAGCGGATCCAAGTCAATCAATGTCTCAAGGACATCGAATAAAACGACATTCGGTGGGTAAGCCATAGTGAAGCCTCCCTTAGTCGCTGTGTGTCATCAAAAAGTTTAATTCAGGTTTTCGCTGGATGCAGACCTTAAAATGGTAGTAAAAACCGAACCCTCCTACGCTACAGAGGCCAATACCCATTTTTAGCCAGGCAATGAGTAACAAATGACCGCGAACCGTGTCCTAGTGATTAACACCATCATTGATCAGGGGAAACAGCATGCACAGATTCCTGATATTCATCGTCACTGCCCTGCTGACAACCGCCAGCCCGCTGGCCGCCGAATCACCGGTTTATACAGGCCTGCTCAGCAACACCGGCGCGGGCGGTTATGACACGGTGAGCTACTTTGAGGAAGGGAAACCCACGAAGGGTTCGGCGGATTACACCACCGACTACCAGGGAGCAACCTGGCGATTCGCCAGCGCCGAGAACCTTGCGCGCTTCAAAGACAATCCTGAGCGCTACGCACCAGCCTATGGCGGCTACTGCGCCTGGGCGGTCAGCCAGGGTTATCTTGCCAAGGGCGACCCGAGGCATTGGAGCATCAAACAGGGCAGGCTATACCTGAACTACAACCAATCGGTGCAGGACAGCTGGCTGAAGAGCCCAGAAGAGTTCATTGTTCAGGCGGATGCAAACTGGCCTGGAGTTCTGGAATAGTTGATCCATGGCACAAACAAAACGAATTTACCTTGCGGGACCAGAAGTCTTCTTCCCCGCGGCGGAACATAAGACCATCGTCGCCGAGAAAAAACGCCTGCTTCAGGAGCACGGGTTCGAGGGCATCGACCCGCTGGACACCGAACTGGCATTTTCAGGCAATGAGGCAAAACTCAGGCGCGGTCACAAAATCTACCGGGCGAACCGCGGCCTGATGGACAGCTGCGATGCCATCATCGCCAACCTGACACCCTTTCGCGGCATCAGCGCAGACCCCGGCACCGTCTTTGAGGTCGGCTATATGATCGGACAGGGCAAACGCGCCTACGGATTCACATTGGACAGCCAGCACTATCGGGAACGGGTAGGCGCAACCTGTCGGGACGAACGGGGCCACACCATTGAGGACTTCGAAATGAGCGACAACCTGATGATCGAAGGTGGCATCTATGGTTCTGGCGGGCAACTATTTGTGGCAGAGCAGGCAGGCGAGCACCCGTTCTTCTCAGCGGACCTGTTCCGCCGCTGTGTCAGGGCGCTGGCCAATGCCTGAACAGACCCCACTACAAATCCTGTTCGACACCCTCCCCCAAACCGGCCGGGTAGAATGGATCGGCAGGTGACCTGGGCCCCGGTGTGTATGCTACCGATAACGTTCGATCAGAGTGTTTGCTTGGGACTGGAATTCGGGATTCTGCATGACCGCATCGACCTGTTCGATGATTGCGCCAGCGGACGGAAGCTTTCGCGAAATGCCTATGTGAAAAGGGATCCGGGAGTCTGGAATAAAATCAACTTTGCGAACTTTCAGATTCTTGGAGTAGCCCAGTTGTTGGGCGTTGAATCGGGCGTCTTCCGCAGGCTGCACCATGAAATCCCCTGCCCCGCGCAGCATTAGTAAATGCATCATCGCCGTCATGTTCTGGCCAGGCTCACGCTCCAGATAGCCGGGGATGTTGTCTTCTTCCCATTCGGAGCTTTTCTCAACAATCACCGTCAAACCGGACAGGTCAGCAAAGCTGGTCGCTGATTCGATCAACTCGATGTTCGGGTTGTCAGCAGAGTAGACCAGATGACCATAGTCCTGTGTGAAGAGCGGCTTCGCCGAAAAAATTGCGTAGTCCTGTCGCTCCTTCGAGGGGTAAGTCAGAAGGCCATCATTGATACCCTGTCCGACGTTGTATTGCGCTCTTGCCCAGGGCAGCACCACAGTTTCCACGGTGTATTCCGGAATATAACTGAATGCCAACCTCACCAGATCCGGAAACAGCCCGGTAGCCACATCGTCAAGCGACGAACTATAAGGCGCAGATGCTCCGCTGAACGCAAAGATCAGTTTGTTGCTACCCAGCGAGACAGCGGGCAGAGCGAGGCATAAAGCCAAAAACGCAGGGCGCAATGATGCCGAAAATCTTTCCAAAAAATGTTTATTGACCAAATTCACCTCTGAGGCGCTCCCGGCTCGTCATCTGGGCGCCATGTGAACACCAGGCTGGATACCATCCACCAATTCTATGGCGTTAAAGCTGCCAGTGAAATAGATATGTCGCGGTTGTCTGATTACGATTTTCAATAAAGCCTAGCCATCCGGGGTTTTTTACACCCTATTGGCCCTAGCGTTATAGTAGCACCCATAAAAACAACTGAATGCCGCAACGCACGGCCATAAGGAGCTCCAGAATGGGCAACGGCCCCGGAGGTCGTAAAGCACCGACCATCAGCCGCCAGCAAGACATTTACAGCAAGGGCCTTAGCGGCGAAAGACCATTGGTGCCGGTGGATTTTAATGCGCTCGAGCGCAAGGGCCGCGACGCCATGAGCGCGGAAGCCTATGCCTACATCGCCGGCGGGGCAGGCCTCGAAAGTACCATGCGAGCAAACCGGGAATCCTTTGACCGCCAGCGCATTGTTCCGCGCATGCTCAACGACGTTTCCGAGCGGGACACAACCGTTAACCTGTTCGGCCGCACCCTGCCCAGCCCCTTCCTGCTGAGCCCGATCGGCGTGCTGGAAATGGCGCACCAGAATGCAGACGAGGCTGTTGGCCGTGCCGCCACAGCCGAGGGCATACCCATGATCTTCTCCAACCAGGCGTCGCAGCCCATGGAGCAGGTAGCCGATGCCATGGGTGACGGCGCACGCTGGTTCCAGCTGTACTGGAGTAAATCCGACGACCTGGTGCGAAGCCTGGTCAGCCGGGCCGAGAAATGTGGATGCGAAGCCATCGTGGTCACACTGGATACCACCATGCTGGGCTGGCGCACCAGGGATCTGGATCTGGCCTACCTGCCCTTTCTGCGGGGCAAAGGCATAGCCCAGTACACCAGCGACCCGGTGTTTCTGGAAAGCCTGAAAAACCCAAGCCCGCAGGCCAATATGGCAAGGCCCAAACTGTCGCTGGAGACCCTCAAGACCCTGAAACAGATCGGCCAGTCCTGGCCCGGTGGTGCCCTGGACGGCATCAGTTCCGGCAAGGCCATGGCGGCGGTACAGGAATTTATCGCTGTTTATTCCAAACCCTCGTTAACCTGGGACGATCTGAAGATGCTGCGTGACCACACCCGCCTGCCAATCGTGCTCAAGGGCATCCAGCATCCGGACGACGGCCGCAAAGCGGTCGACTATGGCATGGACGGCATCATTGTCTCCAACCACGGCGGACGCCAGGTGGACGGCGCCATTGGCAGCCTCGAGGCCCTGCCAGCGGTGATTGAAGCGGTTGCCGGCCGAATACCCGTCATCATGGACAGCGGCATCCGCACCGGCGCCGACGTCTTCAAGGCGCTGGCGCTGGGTGCCAAAGCCGTTTGTCTGGGCCGGCCCTGGGTCTACGGCCTGGCGATTGCCGGCGAGGCCGGTGTGAGGGAAGTGATTGCCAACCTGAAAACGGATTTTGAACTGACCATGGGGCTTTCCGGTTGCAAGTCCATCAGTGAGATTACACCCGAGGCGCTGAGCCATGCGAACTGGTGAAGTGCCGTGACAGCGCAAAAGAGCGCCCCCTGACTAAAAACTTCGAAAGGTTCAAGCCAAAAAACAAACGGAGCAGATCAGTGACAACACTCGGTTATATTCTAATTGCTCTGGCGGTCTTCCCGTCGCTTCTCCTCAAGAAAAAAACGATAGAGAGTCTGGGAAAAGTTTCCTACCCGGTGTTCGGCATAGGCTGGATACTGGTTGGAATCGGGAATTTCACGGGTGGGACTATGATTGGCTCACGCCGGGAGTACAACGTTTTCAACAGTTACACGATGCGGGAAACCTGGACCATGGAGAGCGACCCGGTTCCGTTCGTGATTTCGAACGTTGCGTTTATTCTCATCGGTGTCGGCACAATTATCTGGAGTTTTCTGCGTAAAAAGACCTAGTCTCAATGAGACTGGAGACTGGGGTCAGACCCCAGGACATTTGGTGCAGCAAAAACACAGGGATCTCTATACCCTGTTAGGTTGAAAGCGCATATTCAATCGCCGCGCACACCGCGGTTACCTGCGCCGCATTGCATTGTTCGGGAGTTGCCCGGTCGCTGTCCGGGTAGACCTCGGTTGTGGTCCGATAGCGGGCATTGGTCATACTCGTGCAAAGGCCAAGCTGGGCTAGCGGATACCGGATAACGCCCAAGTCCGCCGCCGGTGAGCCCAGAATCTCGCCCTTTTCATCCGCCGGTGCGATATGGGTCACCTTTTCCACGGCCTTGATCAGCGCCTGCTGGAATTCAGGCTGCGGACGCTCGGTGTCATCCACCAGGTAGAAGCCATCCGGAATGGTCCCCGGCTCGAACGGCTTGCCATCACGGGCCGCAAGCGCCGGGCGGAACTCGGTTTCGTCGGTATCGGTAGTCTCATGCAGGTCGATGTGCAGCAATATCGGCTCATCAATCGACGCGACCAGTTGCATTAGCGCCAAGGACTCTCCGGCCTGGCCACCATCACGAAACGAGCGGTTGGGATCCACCGCGTGCGCATTCCAGCGGTGAATACGCTCATAAGCCCAGGGGCTGACGCATGGCGCGACCAGTAGATTTACTCGGTCGGCATAGCCCGCTGTGTGCCGCTCAACAAACTGCAGCGCTCCATGAACACCGCTGGTTTCATAACCGTGCACCCCGCCCGTAACCAGCACCACCGGCCGATCGGCTCGCCAGTCCCGACTGCGGACCGCCATCAGCGGGTAAACGTCCGGGCCATATTCCAGGCGGCCGTACTCCTGCACATCGAAGCGCGAACGCAGCCTCTCGAGCGCGCTGAGCACATCGGATTCGTAACTGCGCTGACGGGTCTGCTGTAACAGCCACTCAGCGCGCTCCTCCGCGCCCCATGGTTTACCGGGCGCGCCGATTGGATAAGTTGCCGGAACTGTGTTCATTCGACGCTGTTCCTCGGTCCAGTCACTGACGCATCTCCTGCCTGCGCATCGGCATGGCATCGATCCGGCGGAAAATCCCCTCAAGGTTGAGGCCGGGTTCACGGCTCTTGATGCCACCGTCTTTTCCGATCAGCAACACCCTGTCCTCAGGACGGGACTTGTTGAGCAGATCTGTCACATCCCTTTCAACGCCACCAGCCACGTTTGCGCAGTCAGCAGGATCAGCATTAGCGCCCAACAAACATTGTGTTTATGGATTACGCGCCTCCCGCGCCTCGGCAACGCTACCCACATTATTTACATTGGTGTAGCCCGCACTTTCCAGGGCAGATTTGGCTTTACCGGCTCTGCCTCCACTTTTGCAGTACAGATTTATTTCCGTGTCTTTGTCCGGAAACCGTTCGGTCACCTCTGCAACAATGTTGCCGTGCGGAATGAGGGGGTCTCCATCAATGTGATTCTGCTGATGCTCGGCTTCCGAACGTACATCAATCCAGACCGACTTCGCTTGCGCGAGCATCGGGGTGAGCGTCAGTGATGCCAGAATCAGGGCTGTCCTCACTGATACAAACTTAAGCATAAAAGACTCCTGACATTGCGGGTTGCCACACTTTACGATAAAACCCCTTGGATAAGTTCACAACAGCCGTTGTTTCGAAAGCACGATGCTGTTGCTATTCGGTTAATCGAAATGAAACAGGGAAACAAGATGACAAAAGCATCCCGAAAAGGCTTCACCCTGATTGAGCTTGTCATCGTAATCGCTATTCTCGGAATTCTCGCCGCCTTTGCCCTGCCTCGCTTTGCAGATCTCGGCGCTGACAGCCGGGTTGCCACCCTTGAAGCCCTGGAGGGGTCCATGCGATCAGCTGCAGGCATAGCACACTCCCTTGCAATCGTTGGGAACAAGCTCGACTGCCCAACGAACCATACCGTGGAGATGGAAGGCGAAACGGTCACCATGCGCTGCGGATACCCCTGCCCCCATCCCAATGGCATCGGCAAAGCCGTTGACGCCACCGGCAATTATTCGTTCGTTGGCGGAAACTGTAGCGGGCAACTAGGAGCCGTCGATGTGCAGATTACCGACGCGCCGGATCCTGCCAACTGTAAGATCCGTTATACGTCGGCAAGGCAGAACCGCCAGCCCGGCATCGCATTGACCACAAGTGGCTGTTGATTCCCCAATTAGTAAAGCCCGAACATTGCGCGAGCAGCCCCCATTGCTCCGAACAACGACAAAGGAACAACAGCGATGACCGTGTGTGGAGTTGAACTGAGCGGCAGCGATGCAGTGATTTGCCTGCTAAACATGGACAGGGGGCAGTTCAACCTGCCTGATTGCAAGGTGCGTAAACTGTCACTACCGAAGAACCACAGCCGTGACGATCTTAAACAGTTCCAGGCAAACTTTGCGGAGTTACAGGCCGATTACGGGGTTACCCACGTCGCGATCAAAGAGCGGATGCCAAAAGGCAAATTTGCCGGTGGCGCCATCAGTTTCAAAATGGAAGCCGCCATTCAACTGATCACCGAACCCGAATTGACAGTGACGCTGCTGCCCCCGACACTGATCAAATCCACCCTGGCATCCAACCCCCTGCCCATTGCCTTTGCCGACACAGGTTTGAAGGCTTTTCAGGAGGCGGCCTTTACCGCTGCCTATGTCGGGCAACTGGCTGGCCAGTAGACGGATTCAACGCGAGGTGTCTGATGGACTATGAACACGCAATTGTGAAAGTTGAAGGCAACGTCGCCACCCTGCTTTGCAACGGCTGCGGCATCTTTATCGCCGAAGGCAAGGAACATGAGGATCGTGAGCACTACTGTGCTCTGTGCATGGCTGGGAATTGCAAAGCAAAATTCAAGAAAGGAAACTAAAAACCAACCGATTTATTACCTTCGAGAAGCGACGCGATGCTGCTTCTCGGGATTGGCGTTACTCCACGATATCTCGCGCATGGCTTTGCGGTCCGCCCGGTGGTCCAAAATCACATCGCTCCTGATGTTTTATCGGCTACAATCCAAAGAATTTGATCTCATATAGCACAGCCAGCCAAGTCTTGAAGGGTCTTCGTCAGACAAACGGGCATCGGTGCCAGATTCAGGAGAGTCCAGAATGGGCAGATCGAATGCGTTCGATCCCAACCGTTTGTACGAAACGGTTTTTTATCAAATCCTTCAGGAAGTCCATATCTGGCAACTGGAAAAAGACGCTAATGGCGCTATCCAAACCTGGCGTCTGTTAAATGCCAACCCTGCCGCCCTGAAAAACTGGGGAAAATCCCTCAACGAGGTGAAAGGCAAAACCACTGACGAGATTTTTCCGGGGGTGGAAGCGACCAGGGCCTTCATGCCCATCGTTGAGAAAATCTTTACGGAGAAACAGCCCCATTCCTGGGAGGTCAACTTTGCAGGCACCGATCAGACCCTTCAAATGACCAGCGTGCCTGTCGACGATGATGTTTTTATCAGCACGGGCGTCGATGTATCTCACATCCGGCGATCGGAAAAAGAACTTAAAATCTCCCAGGAACGATTATCGATTGCCACTGAAGCGGCCCATATTGGTATCTGGGAGTACGACCTGCTGTCCCAAAAACTTATTTGGGACACGAGTATGTATCAGATATACGGAGTTCCCATTTCGACTCCCGACCTGCCGCTCACGATCTGGGAAAACGGTCTTCACCAGGACGACCGAAAAAGGATCAACTATGATCTGGAAAAATCCGTAAAGACCGGAAATGATTTTGATAGTGAGTTCAGGATCATTTGTCAGAAAACGAGGCAGATAAAACACATTCATGCCCACGCTGTTTTCAAGGAAGGCGGCGCGGATGACTCGGACAAACTGATTGGCGTCAATATTGATATTTCGGATCGCAAACAAGCGCAGCAGGAAGTTGAGCTCCTCGCCTACTTCGACCCCCTGACGGAATTGCCCAACCGAACCATGATCAGTGACCGGTTAAACCAGTCACTCGCGCTCAGTGAACGCACCCAGACCTATAGCGCCCTGTTGTTCATAGACGTTGATAATTTTAAAAAAATTAACGACACCGCAGGCCATGCCGTAGGCGACGAACTACTCACTGAATTTGCACGCCGGGTCAAAGACAAAATCAGAAAAGCGGATACTCTCGGCCGGTTCGGTGGTGACGAGTTCGTCATCATTCTCAATAGCCTGAGCGGAAACCTGAAAACCGCGATCTATTTGTCTGATCAGTTTGCCCATAAAGTCGTCGAACTGATCCGGGAACCGTTTGCCATTTCCACAGGACCGGAAACGATCACGGCAAGTTTTGGCATCACGCTCTTTAAAGGAGGAATCTCAGCCGGTGACGTGCTTCGCGAAGCGGATTTTGCGATGTACAAGGCCAAGGAATCTGGCCGAAATCAGATACACTTCTACAACCCTGACATGCAAAGGCTTTTTCTGGAGAGAGTCCAGATAGAAAACGACCTGCTTACCGCAATAAACGCTGGCCAGATCGAGGTTCACTATCAGCTACAGGTGCATGAAGACGGCACGATCCGAGGCGCAGAAGCGCTCGCACGATGGCGTCATCCAACCAAAGGTTTTATTTCACCCGACCAGTTCATAGGCATTGCCGAAGACTCCGGCCAGATTCAGGAGCTTGGTTCATGGATCTTTATCAAAGCTTGCAGTGACCTGAAAGACCAGATTCAGCCATACGTCGATCCAGAGTTTGTCATGGCGATTAACGTCAGCTCTCTGCAGATCTTTGAGAAAGAGTTCACCGACACAATCCAGCAACAGATAGAGACAACCGGCGTTAATCCCTCACAGGTCAAAATCGAGATTACGGAAAGCGCCATTATTGATGGGCCAGAGGATATTCACGAAAAAATGCTCACGCTGAAAGCGCTCGGCGTCAGATTTTCCCTCGACGATTTTGGTACGGGCTATTCCAGCTTGACCAGTCTTAAGAACTTGCCCATCGACGAGTTAAAAATTGACCGGTCCTTCGTGCACGACGTCCTTCTGGACCGGAACAGCTCAGCCATCGCAAAATCCGTCATTGTTCTTGCCCAATCGCTGGGTTTGGAGGTTGTTGCCGAGGGCATCGAGACGAACAGCCAGATGACCGCACTCAAAGACATGGGCTGCCATGCCTTCCAGGGCTACCTCTTCAGCAAGCCCCTGCCTTTAGATGACTTTCTGTCGATCATTAAAAACACCCGTTGAGTCAATTGACTCGGCCGGAAATCCGGCGCCAGCCGCACCGTGGCAACAGGCTTCACTGATCATATCCCAGCACATGGCCTGCCGGTTTACCGACATTACCTGAAGAAAAACCGCCCCGTTTTGCCTGGAACATTGCTCATTATTTGACCAGCGCCTATAACTAATAAAGATGTTACCTGTAATCGTCATCAGCGCTGGTCACACCTTCCAACAACAACAAGGCAAGCAAGGAGAAGGAACATGCAATCGGAAGCAGCACTTCAGCAAGACCGGAATAACCCTGGCCTGGAAAACCCCACGCGCAGAAGCCTTCTGCTTGGCAGCGCCGGGGCCATGGCCGCGGTGAGCCTCCTGGGCTTTATACCGCTCGCAAAAGGCGAGGAACCCAAATCATTGCCCGATTATGCCGCCTGGAAAGAGCGCAATGCCCTGATTGTGCATAGCGCCAACACGATGGAGACCAAAAGGGGTGCCATCGGCAACGGCGTCATCACAGCCAGTGATCGCCTCTTTGTTCGCAACAACCTGCCCGCACCTCCGGAGGCGGTAACTGAAAATCCGGATGTCTGGGAAGTTAACATCGAAGGTGTCAAAAATCCCCGAACCCTTACCGTCGGGGAACTGAAAAAGATGGGCGTTACCACCACCGCCTCGGTACTTCAGTGCTCCGGAAACGGCCGAGCCTTTTTCCCTCATGGTGCGGGTGGTACCCAGTGGTCGGTTGGTGCCGCCGGTTGCGTTATGTGGACGGGCGTACCCCTGAAAGATGTTGTGAAAGCCCTCGGAGGGACCGTAGCGGGTGCGAAGTACATCACCAGCACGGGCGGCGAAACCCTGCCTGACGGGCTTGACCCCAAAACGGTCGTGGTCGAGCGATCGGTACCGACCAGAGCACTGGAAACGGCGATGCTGGCGTGGGAAATGAACGACGAGCCCCTCAGCAATACCCATGGCGGCCCCCTGCGCATGGTGGTGCCGGGCTACTACGGCGTTAACAACGTCAAGTATGTGAAGAACATTGCCTTCACCGAGAATCAGACCGATGCCAAGATCCAGGCCTCGGGTTACCGCATCCGGGATGTGGGGGTGAAAGGCGCCCCGGACCAACCCTCGATGTGGGAGATGAACGTCAAATCCTGGGTGACCGCGCCTCTGACAACCGGCAGCAGTGGCCGGAACATGATCTACGGCGTCGCGTTTGGCGGCACGGTAGCGCTTGAAAAAGTGGATGTTTCGGTTGATGGCGGTAAAACCTGGAAGCAGGCCCGGTTCCTGGGGCCGGACCTTGGCCCCCACGCCTGGCGACCATTTGTCATGGCAGCGGACCTGCAACCCGGCGAACATCGTATTGTCAGCCGGGCGACCGACGTTGAAGGCAATAGCCAGCCGGAAGGCCGGACCGATAATGAGCGTGGCTATGGCCACAATGGCTGGAAAGACCACGGCGTCACCGTCGCGATCAGCTGATACACCCAGAGGAGCCGCCCGAAATCAGGGCGGCCCCACCCAGCATTCTCAGAGAGACGTGATATGAGACTGATTGCCCTATTGTTTGTTGTTCCCCTGTTTGGCTTGTCGCCTCTCGTCCAGGCCAGCGACATCGAAAAGGGAAAAAAGGTATTCACCCAGGAAGCACAGCCTGCCTGTGCTGTATGCCATGCCCTTGCAGACGCTGGCTCTACCGGCGCTATCGGCCCGGACCTGGATGAATTAAAACCATCGAGGGAAGCCGTGATCAACGCCGTCACCGGCGGCGTTGGCATTATGCCGGCGTTTGAAGAATCCCTGTCTGCAGAGCAGATCCAGGCTGTGGCGGCTTACGTTGCCAAGGTAACAGGCGGGGATAGGTAAGTCGCCAAACAATAGCCCTATCCCCGGCTCCCACTGCCGTTAGCAGTGCAGACTCAGAAGTGCACAGTCAGACCCAAGCCGATGCCGTCCACGGTGACATCGTCTTTGTCAGCATAACGCATGTATTCAAGATTGCCCGATAACTCCTCGGAAAGTGCAATGTTCACGCCCACACCGTAGGAAAGGTCGGAATCATCCTCTTTGGCCGATCCCAAGGGGCCATCCACTTCCAGTTCATAGCGGGTAAAACCGAGAATCCCGTAGGGCGTTACCGGGGACTCATTCACCGCATTGATGGTTGCGTAACCGCCAAAGAAGCTGTTAACCGACAGATCGTTACCAAAACCCAGATCCTCATCGGCAACGCCAAAACCGGCACGGGCCTCAAGGCCTAGGATCGGAGTAACATAGCCACCTACCTTTGCCGACAGCGTTCCCAGGTCTGCGTCGAAGCCATCGCCTTCAACATCAACGAAAGTGTAATTGCCCCCCGCATAGAGACTTCCTCCGCCGGATTTGTACATATCGGCGGATGCGGTCGCAGAAAGTGTGCCCAGGGCTGCAATCGAAATAAAAGAAAAAAGCCTGTTCATAGTCTGACTCACTCCATCAGGTTATCGGATTGCGGGGCAGAGATGCCCTCCGCACCTCACCATGAGGCTTCAGCCCCTACAAAAACATAGGCAATGACCGAAGATTTCCTAGACGTAATCCAAGAGCTCGCGGGATTACACCATCGAGTAACTGGGCACCACCTGGCCCATATCCAGGCCTAAGTTAATCCCTTCGAACGAAGCCACTGGCTGATCTGGGCATGGTTCATGGCGCCGCTCTGGCGGGCGACCTCCCGGCCACCCCGGAACAGAATCAGCGTGGGAATGCTGCGAATACCAAACTGGCCGGACGGCCCAGGCGCCTGTTCGGTATTGAGTTTGGCAAAGCGGACCCTGCCCTGCCATTCCCTGGCGGCCTGTTCATACTGAGGCGCCATCGCCTTACAAGGGCCGCACCAGCTGGCCCAGAAGTCCACCAACACAGGCACATCACTGCGCCCGGTGTGGGTCGCAAAGGTCTGCTCGGTCAGCTCCAACAGCTGATCGGGCCAAAGCGGTTGCTTGCAGGCACCACAGTTACCGCCGGCGGACAGCTTGGCGGCCGGTACCCGATTGGTTTTGTGGCAATGGGGACACACCAGGTGTCGGATGTCGGTCATGGTGGATCTGCCTCTGATTGATCGGATGCTAGAAATAATCAGGGCAGATGAGCGGAAATCAAGCAGCTAGGAAAAGCCCAACTGCTGCCGCAAGCTCATCGCTTCTGGCGCAATCATGAGCCAGCCAAGGGCGCCGAGGTTTGCCAGCACTGCAAGCCAGAAAACGCATTGATAGCTGCCCTTCCGCGTTTTATGCCGGAACATCTGTTGGGCCATCAGCGCGCCTGGCCAGCCACAGCAAAGCTCAAAAAGGTGCAACGTATTTTCCGCCGTACGCTGCCCGCCACGCTGCGCGGCCGCTTTGTCCATCCCGTACATCACGAACAACAGCAGGCTGACACCACCGTAGGCCGCGAGAACAGAAACAGGCAGGTAACGCTGATAGAAAAGACCCTCACCGAAGAAACCACCGAGACCCTTTACGCCATCGGCGCCGAGGACCGTATCGTTGGCATTTCCGGGCATGCTGGGCCTGGCCGAAAATTCCGCCCAGAGCAAGTGGCTGAGCGACGGGCTGGATGCGTTGTGTGGGATTATTGATCGGGTGTAAACGGACAAGAAAATAAATCTGTCCCAGTTTTCCGCCGATCCTTACCATTGCTCTCTGTCCTCCGCGCTTTCCTCAGCTTCAACCTCGGCCCTCCGCGCTTCGATTTCTCTCTGCTTTTCCTTTGAAGTAGGCATACGCCCGGTTTTCTCCAGCCTCTCGCCGACCCATTTGTGGTAAAGCTTCGCCAGCGCCGGCCGTATAACCGGCAGACCAATCAGCCAGGCCAGAGGTTTCAGCAGCCAGACCCGCGACATCAACAGGATATAGGCATCCAGTTCCCGGTGGATGTTGCCCTGGCCATCCTCCACATGGAGCTCCTGAAGCGCTGCTTCCGGGTCTATACCAAGCTCCTTCAACTCATCGTCACGGCCAGTGATATCAACCCACTCCACCGATTCGCCGGTCCTGCCCGCGAGTCGCTCATAGAGCCTGCGGTCCTTGACACAGCTCGGGCAGGCGCCATCGTAGAACACGCGAAGCTGATCGCCTGGTGCCGTCATAGCCCTCTCCCTTCGTTGCAGCACGTTCACTTGAATACACGATAAAGCAATGTCTAGTGTTAACAAGTAGGTTGGGGTCAGACCCCAAGACATTTGATGCCGCAAAACGACATGGGGTCTGACCCCATTTGAACAAAGCGAGGAACCATGGAATTCACTTTCCTGGGCACATCCGCCGGAACCCCCACACGGTCACGCAACGTCACCGGCCTGGCCCTGTGCCACTCCGGCCCCAAACCCTGGTACCTGGTGGACTGTGGCGAAGGTACGCAGCACCAGTTGATGCGTACTCGCTACTCGGTGATGCAGTTGCGGGCCATATTCATCACCCACATCCACGGCGACCACACCTTCGGTTTGCCGGGGCTGCTCACCAGTGCCTCCATGCTCGGCCGTACGGAGCCACTGGATATCATCGCCCCCGTCCAGGTGCAGCACCTGATCACCGCAGTGATGGATAACAGCGACTCCACCCTGGGCTACCCGCTGAACTTCATAGACTCCGAAGCGCCCAACTTCCACTGGCAGGATGAGCAGTTCAGCGTGAGCGCCGTCGCGCTGTCCCATCGCGTTTCCTGTCGCGCTTATGTGTTCACCGAAACGAAGCTGGAGCGACAACTGCTGCAGAACAAACTCCGCAAGGATGGTATCGAACCCGGCCCTGCTGGCCGAGGCCTGCGAAGGCGCCCATGTTTTGATCCACGAAGCCACCTATACCCAGGACGTGGCCGACCGCGTCGGGCCATGGCCGCAACACAGTTCTGCCGAGCAGGTGGCAAGATTCGCCCAGCAGTCACAGCTTCCCAACCTGGTGCTGACTCACTTCAGCTCCCGTTACCAGTCGGGGCCTGGCGGCGCGCCTCATATCAATCAACTGGCTGCCGAAGCCATGCAGCACTACCAGGGCCAGTTGTTCCTGGCTCGGGATTTCGATACCTACCGGTTGGCGAAGGATTTATCGCTCAGCTGCCTGACAATCGAGAGCACAACCCCATGACCCGCTCCAGCATCGGGTCCTTGCCTTCCTCGCGCCCTTTTCGGCCTAAATACTTGAGACGGATGTGTGGCGGGATGCCGACATCTTCATAAAACTCCCCGTCGTAAGCCCGATAGATTTCATTGGACAAGGTCAGGTGCCAGGCATTGGGCAGATGACGCTCGAGCGTGTCGGAAAGGATGCCCTGGGTAGGCTCGCCAATCAGGGTGAGACGGGGATGCTGCAGCAAAGAGAGCACGAAGATTTCTGCGGCACTGGCCGTAAGCTCGCTGGTCAGCACAAACAGGTTGCCCTGATAAGTCTCATCGGCTGGCGTGACATAGACAGACTGCTTTCCGGTGAATCCATTGCCATGACGGGCTGACTTGGTGAAAGCCAGCCGTTTGCGATCCATCAGGTACGCGGCAAAGCGCAATGCAACCCCATCGAAGCCCCCACCATTGTTGCGAAGATCGATCACCAGATTGGGGAGCTCGCCAACATCGGCCAGCACCCTCTTCATCACATTGTCGACCGCATTGAGATCCGCAGCCGGTTTGCCTGACTTGCCGCTTTGCCCGGCCATGGCCCGGATGTTCAGGTAACCGATGTGGTCATTAAGCCGCCCCCACTCCACTAGCCGGTTGCCGCCACGGCTAACGGCGCCTGAAAGATAATCCTCATGGATCAAGTCACGGGCCGACTCGTTGACCTCGCCCAGGTAGCTGGTGAGCTCACGGTCATCATTGGCCTCTTCAAGTTCCCGCGTCAGCCGCCTGAAGAGCGCCGGCTCGGCACCTGCCCGGTAATGACCCAAGGCGGAATGCAGGCGAATATGGCCATCCTTCAAGGGCCGAAGCATCGCAACCATGACGGCAAAGAGCGTTTCCTGTGATGGGTTCGCGTTAATCTGGGGAAGATAGTCATGATGCGCCCGGTCCCAGGCCACACCCTTGAGTTCAAACAGGGCGTATTGCTCGTGAAAGGTTCGCCAGAAAACGTCAAAGTTGAATTGCGGATCCTTTGCGTTATGCCTGCGACTTTCAGTGACACTGGCGGGCAATCCTTTCAGGCGACGGAAGCTGATCCGTGCTACGCCCGTTACCCGATGGGCACTGAACGCCTGGCCACCCAGCGATACCACCAAATCTTCGTAATAGTGATCGAGTTCTTCAATGCTGCCCTCATGAATCTTCAGGCAGCTGATGCTGGTTTCTTCAAAAAGGGTGTACCCATCCTCCTCGATCAGCAACACAGTGCCGTAACCCTGGGAACGCCAGACACCCTGCAGGCTTGCAAAATCAGGGCTCGAAAGAGAACTGTCGCGGCGTTGGGCGGGTTTCATAGCGGTCTCCAGATTCATTTCTGTTGTTTTCAGACGTCAGGCTACAGTCACACCACCATTGCACCTTTCTTCGCCGTAAAAAAGTATTTTCATTTAGGCTATGCGCCACGGGCAGAAGGAGCAGGAAGACACCGAGCTGATTCACGGTGATCTGCCCGAGGTTGGTATTGGGATCCTAATTTGGCCGGAGATTGACGCCATGAATTGGCCGCTTGGGTCGCAAAGCGAACATTCAGGAAGATAGACCAACGCTCTCGCTACCAGAAATTCCGCCTCGTTTTAGGAGTGTACTCAGAAACGGGGTAGAACCCCTTCTTGAATGATGATTATTGTCTTAATCAAGAGAAACATTGCCTGCAGCCCGCAAATCTAATAATTTGCATTTCTAAATCGTAATCATTATCGTTTGCGTTTTATGGGAGCCCAACATCTGCTGCCTGCGGCTTTAAATACACCAAAAACGAGTTAACCCTCATGCCTAAAACCTTTTCCGCCCGCACTTTGGTTCTGGCCGGGCTGGCCACACTTCCAGCAATCAGCCCGGGTCAGACGCAAACCACGCCTGCCGTTCACACCGCAAACCTGAATGAACTGGTGGTGAGCGCCACACGAAACCAGGCCAGCACGGACCAGATGCCGCAAAAGACCACCATCATTTCCAGGGAACAAATCGAGCAGCAACTTGCCATTAGCAATGACCCGGGACAGGTTCTTGCCAACCTGATCCCCTCCTACTCGCCAAGTCGTCAAAAACTGTCCAATGCCGGTGAAACTTTTCGTGGCCGGTCGCCCCTGTTTCTGATTGACGGGGTGCCGCAGAGTAACCCGCTGCGCGATAGCGCCCGCGACAGCTATACCATTGATCTGTCGATGGTTGAGCGCATCGAGGTGATTCACGGTGCCAGTGCCGAACATGGTCTCGGCGCCACCGGGGGCATAATTAATTTTGTCACCAGAAAAACGGCCAGCGGCCAGGTAAACCAGTCGGTCTCTGCCAGCGTGACCTCCGACGACGACGTAGACTCGGACGGCCAGGGCTACAAGCTGAACTACCGTGTGAGTGGCCAGGCCGGCAACTGGGAGTACCTGGGTGGTGCCACATACCAGCAGCGCGGCGTGTTCTACGATGGCGAGGACGAGATCGTCGGTATTGCGTACCCGGGTGAAATCCAGAACTCCGACAGCCACGATGTACTGGCCAAGATCGGTTACTGGCTGGACGACAACCAGAACATTGAAATCTTCATCAATCGCTTCAAGCTCGAAGCCGATGGCGATTACGAGCCGGTATCAGGTGATCGCGCCAACGGTGTGCCGACCACTGCACGGCCGGGCAATCCCGATGGCAAGCCGGGATACAACGAGGTAACAACCGCCCGCCTCTCCTATACTCACGATGACTGGCTGGGCAACCGGGTGGATACCCAGCTCTATCGCCAGTCATTCCGGGCCCAATTCGCGACCACCCCCTTTTTCCCCTACCTGGATAGCAATGGCGACACCCAGTACGACCAGACCCGTAATGAATCCGACAAGCTGGGAGGCAAGTTCACGCTGACTCGCAACGGCCTGCTTGATGACCGCCTGACCCTGACCACCGGCCTGGATCTGCTGCAGGATGAGACCACCCAGGTACTGGTCGAAACCGATCGGACCTATGTACCAGAGTCCCGTTTCAGGAACCTGGCCGCCTTTCTGCAGGCGGACCTGAACGTCACAGACCGTTTGTCGCTTCACGGCGGGGCCCGCCACGAACGGGCCAGGCTCAAGGTCGATACCTACACCACTATTGATCGCAGCAATGTTACCCAGGACAACGTCGTGGTTGACGGTGGCAACCCGGACTTCAATGAAACGCTCTATAACGCCGGCGTGGTCCTCCAGTTGAACGATTGGGCCCAGGTTTATGGCAACTACTCGGAAGGCTTCGGGATGCCGGATGTTGGCCGGGTTCTTCGCGGCATCAGCACGCCCAATCAGGATGTTGACAGCCTTCTGCAGCTACAGCCCATCGTGACTGATAACCGTGAAATCGGTACGCGCATGGACTGGCAGACCTATCGGCTGGAGGTCAGCTACTACCAGTCCAATTCGGATTTCGGTGAGCGCCTGACCGAGCGCAACGGCGTCTGGGTCGGCAGCCGCGAGAAAACCGAGATCGAGGGGTGGGAAGTCACCGCAGAGGCAGATATTCACCCCCGTCATCAGCTCGGGTTCTCGTACAGTTACGTGAAAGGTGAATCGGATACCGACGGTGATGGCCGGGTTGACCAGAAGCTGACGGGCATTAATGTTCCCCCCGAAACGCTCCGGACCACCTGGTCGGCCGGCTGGACACAGGCGCTGTCCAGTCATTTCCAGTACAGCCACTTCCTAGACCGGGATGTGGAAGGCGACACCCTGGACTTTGACGGTTACGGCCTGTTTGACGCCTCACTCGCCTACCAGACCGGTGCCGGCAAAGTCTCCCTGGGCATCGAGAACCTGCTGGACGAAACCTACATCACTTATTACTCCCAGGCAGCCCGGGCCAGCGATGACTACTATTTCCGGGGCCGGGGCCGGACCATCACGCTCGCTTATCAGCACGATTTCTGACCGATGTTGCGGTCTTCCTTGCCGGGGTATACCCCGGCTTTTTTATGCCTGCGTCCAGCGTTCAGGATTGGCGTCTCAGTCGGTACAACAGGAAAACGAAAAACGGCGCCCCGACACCGGCTACGAAAAGTCCCGCCGGTAGATCCCTGGGGATGAACATAACCCTACCGGCAAGGTCCGCCCAGAGTAGTATCAGGCATCCGAGCAAGGCACTGATCACGGTTAGACCGACGTGGCCGGTGCGAATGATCCGACGGGCCATATGCGGGGCCAGTAGCCCGATGAAACCCAGGGCGCCAGCGTAAGCGACCGCACCGCCGGCCAGCAAAACCGCCAGCAGCAGATGCACGAGGCGCTGGCGGTTGACACTGCTGCCAAGGGCCAGGGCCAAATCGGTACCCAGGGCATGAAGATCCAGATGCCGGGCCACGGCAATGGCCACGGCGAGACCGCCCATGACCACCGGTGCCAGACCGAAAACATCATTCCAGCGCGCGGCGTAGAGGCTTCCGGTCAGCCAGATGTACGCAGACATGGCCGTAGCGTCGGGGCTGACCACCAGAATCAGGGTAGTGACCGCAGAAAGCCCGGCCGCAAGCCCGACGCCAATCAGCACCAACCGGGTCGGGCTGACCCCGCCGCGCCAAGACAGCATTACCAGTAGCACCGTTACCACCAGCGCACCACCAATGGCGGCGGGTACCAGCAATGGTGTGCCCCCGGCACTGCCGGTTATCCACAGGGTGAACACCGCTGCGGCCGATGCACCACTGGTGATCCCGACCACATCCGGTGACGCCAGCGGATTCTGCACCAGACCCTGCAACAGCAGCCCGGCAAGCCCCAGTGCCCCTCCGGCCAGAATCGCCATCAGGATCCTCGGCAGGCGTATCTCCAGCAGAATGAGCCTGATCCCGGACAGATCCTCCGAACCCGACAGGGCCTGGATTATCTGGGGCACCGTAGTCGGGTAGGTACCCAGGGAGAGCGAGACCAGGGCGCTCAGGCAAAGCAGGCCGGCCAAGCCCAGGCAGACCCAAAGCACGGCCGGCTGTATCCGCACCGACCATCGATCTGCCGGTCCACGCAATACCAGTGTTTTACTCATGAGCTTTGCCCGACCCGACGTGCAAGATGGAGGAACAGCGGCGTGCCCATCAGGGCCGTCACAACACCGATGGGCACCTCACGGGGCGGAATCAGCAGCCGCGCCAGGGTATCCGAGCCCATCAGCAGCGCGCCACCAATCACGGCGGCACCCGGGATCAGCCAGCGATGATCGGTACCGAGCAATCCCCGGGCAATGTGGGGCACGATCAGACCCACAAAGCCGATCATCCCTGCGATGGCCACCGAGGTTCCGGCGAGTACGATCACCATCAGCCCCGTAAGCAGGCGGATCTGTGCCACGTTCAGGCCCAGCCCCTGGGTGACCTCATCATCAAGGCCGAGCAGATTGAGCTGACGGCCGAGCAACAGACTGAACACCAGTCCCCCTGCAATGAGGGGCAACAAGGGGGCAACCGCCTCGAGACTCCGACCGGAAACCGAACCGGCAATCCAGAACAGCATGCTTTCGAAACGCTCCTGGTTGAGAATCAGCAGGCCCTGGGAAAACGACATAAACAGGGCAGTCAACGCGACACCGGCCAACACCGTCCGGATCGGCGAAATTCCCCGGCCGGGTTCATGGCCGAGAAAATACACCAGCATCGCCGCCAGGCCGGACCCGGCGAAGGCCAGCCAGATCAGTTGGGTTGGTGCGGTCAGGCCAAACAGGCTCGCCCCCACAACCACCAGAAAAAGGGCGCCGGCATTGATTCCCAGGATGCCTGGCGAGGCCAGCGGATTGCGGGTCAGCGCCTGCATCAGCACCCCCGCCACTGCGAGCCCGGCTCCCACTGCCAGGGCGATCAGAGTCCGGGGAAGACGTTCAGAGCGTATGACAAGCTGTTCCAGGTCGCCGGGATTGTACGCCACCACACTGCGGTATAGGTCCGCGACAGACACCGGGATATGACCGAACATCAGGCTGGCAAACAGGGCCGCCGCGGCAATGGCAATGCCACCCAGCAGGCCGGCGGCCCGGGTGGACCTGGTCATCAGCATGCGTCCATTACCTCCGGCAGGGTATCGGGTAGCCGGTAATGGCGGTACAGATCGTCCAGCATGAGATTGGCGGCCAGAATCCCGGCGCCCATATTCCAGGCTACCGGATCGACTGGATAGACCTCACCGGCCCTGACCGCCTTGAGATTCTGCCACAGGGGATGGGCCGTCCAGCTTCGGTGGGTTCTTTGCACCGCCGGGTCATCCTGCATGAACAGGAAGATCGTCTCGGCGTCCATGGCGGGAATGCTTTCCTGGCTCGTCAGTTTTATACCCCAGCCGTCCTGGCGATGGGCTTTCGGGACCAGGAAACCCAGTTCTTCCAAGACACTGCGCGCAAACCCGCCATAGTAGATTCTTGCGTGATCAGCACGGAAACTCAGGATGGCTACCTCGGTGGGCCAGGCATCACTCAGCTTTTTCCGGATCCGTGACTGAAAATCGCGGGTCCGTGCCTGCCAGTGCTCGAGCAGGCAACGCCCCTGTGCCTGTTTGCCAGTCGCCCTGGCCATCACCGACAGCAGAGTCTTGAAGTCATAGACATCCTCGATAACCACGGTTGGGGCGATCTGCTCGAGCAAAGGAAATATCGCGAGGTGGCGATTGCGAGTGGCGACAATCAGATCGGGATCCAGCAGGGCAATCCCCTCCAGATCCGGCTGGGTTTCAAGGCCGAGCATCCGGACGTCGGAAAGGTAAGGACGAAGGTACCGATACATCGGTTTTTCAGTCCAGGATTCAACCATTCCCACCGGTTTGATACCCAGGGCAACCGCGGTATCGGTAGCGCCCTGGTAAAGGGAAACGACACGCTCAGGCGGGGTTTCGACTGTCGCTACCCCGAGGGCGTGATCAACGGTTACCGTACCCGCCACGACGGCCGGTATAAGGCCCAGAAAAGTGATGCCCAGAAAAAACAACAACACCACCGGGCTCCGGTGCCCGGACAGACGGGTGGGGTGGATCATAATTGGCCGCTTGCGGTTTGCTAATGAGAATGCGTAATACTATCATCTGCGTCAGATTCAAAGCGACTATCCCATGACCGATCAGACACAGCATTCTCTTCCCCGTCACTCCGACGAAGGCTCCCTTAAGGGGGAACACCTGTCGGTAGGCTACGGCGAGACCATTATCCTTGATAACGTTGATTTTCACCTGGAACCGGGAAAGCTGACCGTTCTGCTGGGGCCTAACGGTTGTGGTAAATCGACGTTGCTGAAAACGCTCGCCCGGACCCTTTCACCCCGTGCTGGCCGGGTTCTGCTTGACGGCCAGGATATCCACCGGCAGTCCACCCGGGCTGTTGCCCGTCAGTTGGGCGTGCTTCCACAGAGCCCCAATGCGCCCGATGGCCTGAGCGTCCGTGAACTGGTCGGGCTTGGGCGATTTCCCTATCAGACGCTGGTGCGGCAGTGGTCCCGGCGGGACGAAGCGGCGGTTACCAGAGCCATGGAGGCTGCCGACGTCAGCCGGTTTGCGGATCGCCCGGTTGATTCCCTTAGCGGCGGGCAGCGCCAGCGTTGCTGGATTGCCATGGTTTTGGCCCAGGAAACCCAGTGGTTACTTCTGGACGAGCCCACCACCTTCCTCGATCTGAAAGTTCAGGTGGATCTGATGGAATTGCTGGCGTCCCTGTGTCACCAGCATGGCCGCACTCTGCTCGTTGTACTCCACGACCTGAATCTGGCCGCGGCCTACGCCGATGAACTGGTCCTGATGCGTGAGGGCCGGATCCGGTACCGGGGCGATCCCCTTAACGTTTTCCACCAGCAGGCCCTGGACGATGTCTTCGGTTTGAGGGCACAGGTGATGGTAGACGCGGTGAACGGGCGTCCGTTCTGTATTCCCACCAAAGGCAAGAGTCAAGACACATCGGCAGCGGTCGGAAGCTCCACCGAAACAGTCTCCACGCCATGACCAGGCAAAGATTTTGTACGGTAGAAAGCCTCGAAGTCGGCGATCCACTGCCCGGCACCGGCGCCCATCCGCAATGCAACCTGCTTATCAGCTGGCCTCGCAAAACCTGGTCCCGAAGCCTCCGGATTGCCAATGATATGGAGCCAGCCCTGGTAGACCGGATTGAAACCCTTGTGGCAGGCGGGCGACGGGTCAACCTTATCCATCGCAGGGACTGGCCCCAGGACCGTCATCGGCTGTATCTCTTCCCTGAAAACCTCTGGCTGGATGTCGACCGCGAGGCCCTTCCGGCATTGCTGGACGCACTGGTAAACCGCCAGTCCTTGACCCGCTGGTCCCCGGCATCCCTCACCGGCAGCTTGATTCTTTGCTGCACTCACGGCAAGAAAGACAAGTGCTGCGCCAAGTTCGGATACCGCACCTACCAGGCACTCGCCAGGGAATCACACAAGCAGCAGAGCCAGTTCGATGTCTGGGAGAGCTCACATCTGGGCGGGTGCCGGTTGGCGGCAAGCGTGATTGTCTTTCCAGCGCTACGGAAATACGGGCGAATTTCAGAACAGGATGTGGCACCCCTGATCGCACACGAGGCAGCCGGCCGACCTTATCTGGCATGCTACCGGGGCTATGGCAGGCTGACGCCGGCCCAGCAGTGTGTGGAAATTGCGGTTTTGGAGTGGCTGGAAAAGCAGGGAATAAGCGCTGAACTTCAGATCGACGATGCGGTGGCCCAGCAGGACGGCGCAGTCGTTGTGCCGGTTTCCTGGTACTCCGGGGAAGGTGCGACCGGGTATCTGGATGCCAGGTGTGAAACTCGCGAGATCAGTCGGGTGGACACCTGTGCCGACCTCGACGAGGGGCCATCCGTTTCCGAATGCTGGTTTGTTAGCCGGCTGATCCCACGCTAGCGGAGATCAGCCGGCCCACGATTGTTACCAATCCAGTCCGTAGGTCAGCATCACTGAGCGGCCCGGGCCCTGGGTATACTGGGTGTCAAAGTTATAGACCTGCGAAATCACCGGGAAGTAGTCTTCATTCAACAGATTGTTCACAGCCAGTGTGAGATCACCCTGGGGCAGTTGCCAACTGCTGCTCAGATCCAGAATCGCGTAGGATTCCACCGGGCCCCGGCCAAAGCCGCTGCCGTCAAACCGATCCCTTTCTCCCACGACCATGGCCTGCAGACGGTTGGACCAACGACTGGTCGTGTCATGCTCAACGTAGCCGGTGACCTTGAGCGGTGAAATCCGATTGCCCGGCAAGTAGGACTCGTAACTGCCGTTATCGTCCGAATCGGTCTTGCCTTCCAGCCAGGTGAACGTACCACCGGTGCTCAGGTCGTCCGTGGGATAGACGTTGAACTCGGCTTCGAGCCCGTAGATCCGCTCCGGGCTGCGCAAAACCGGAATCGGTTCGTTCGGGTTGGCAGCGGCCAGGCTGGTACCCAGTTCAGACTCGCTGTAGAACACGGTCAACGCGAGATCCGCGCGCTCCCACGCAGCCTCGGTACCCAGTTCGTAGTTATCCACTACCTGGGGCGCGGGACGAATCTGTTCAAGAGAGGTTCCGTCCGGGGCATTCCGGAGTGTCCGGCCAATTTCTGGCACGGTAAACCCCTGGGAGAAGGCGGCTGTGGCGGCCCAGACATCGTTGATCTGATACTTGGCACCGGCGTTGAATACCGTTTCGCTATAATCCAACTCACCACCAGTGACGTCATTGCCGTAAACCGTGGTGTAATCGTCCACCTCAAGCCAGAATTTTTCGTACCGCAGCCCGGCGTTGACGGTCCATTTCGGATCCAGGCGAACCTCGGCCTGCAGGAAGGGCGCGAGACTGTTCTGATCCATCTCCGGCACAAAGATCCGGCCATCCTCAAGTGGCTGTGAAGTGGTCTCCGTCAGCGCATCCAGACCCCACAGCAAGGTTGCACCGGACGCAACATCCAGCGGCGTCTCAAAATCGAGACGAGCACCGAGGCGATCGGATTCAGTCTTGGACTGACCACCACCCGGATAGAAAGTGCCAAAATAGCCAAACCGTGTCATGTAATCCCGATAGTACACTTGGGCACCAAACGAGGTATCACCGAACAGCCTGGCATCGTCATAGTTAACGCTCAGATTCAGGTTCTCGGTACCCTGATCCTTTCCGCCCGGGTCACCTTTTACAGCGCGGGTCTTTTGCTCGCCATAGACACCGGGCTGAAGCACATAGGTGGTGTCCTGCTTGATGTCGTAGTAGTTGGCCATTAGCTGAACACGACGCTCGGTATCGAGATCAAAGCCGACTTTCGCCAACAGATTGTATTCAATGGAATCGGCAATGCCGCCCTGTCCGTTTGGATCTGGCGGGATCCGGTCGCCATCGGCATCAAAGAAGGAGTTGCGTTTCTCCACGGAGCCCTGCAGCTGGTAATCCGCAAAGTCGGTGCCACCCGTGACACTGTGCGACAAACCATACTGGCCGCTGTCCTTGACGTGCTCGGTGGAGAAGCCACCGTTGATCTCGGTGCGCATCAGCGGTGCGCCCTTTTCGTTCTTCCGGGTGATGATGTTGATAATGCCGCCGGTTCCCCCGAACCCGTAAACGCCATTCGAGCCGCGAATGACCTCGATCCGCTCAATGGCCCGGGGATCAATGGAATTGAGGGAGTGCAGGCCGTCCCGCAGGCTGATGGTCTGGGGAATACCATCAATCAAGACAAACAGGTTCCGGCCCCGAAGCGTCTGCGCCACCGTGGTCAGCCCGTGTGTGGACGGCGACAGCCCCGGTACCGTCTTGGCGAGAATGTCACTGAGATTGCCACCAAGTTTGGCCTGCTCTTCCACGGTCTTGCGGTCAACTACCGTCACAGCACCGGGATTGACATTCAGCGAGTCCAGCCCCCGGGTTGCGGTTACCTCAAGAGGCGCCAGAGTCTGAAGGGGCGTGTTGGCTTCATCCTGAGCTGCCGCAGAGGTGGCGCATCCGAGCGCCAGCAAAATTGCATATCGAAGATTAGAGTTATGTTGCTGCATGCAAAACCTGTTTCAGTTAGTTGGAATTAAAGTACGTAACTTTAATCTAACTGCAACTCATTCGCAATTCGGTTTTGCAGTTTATCACTGGCGCACCACCTCTGGAACCTTCGGGGGAAAAGCCTGACTCGAATGTTCGCTTTTGTTTAAAAGCTTGGCTTGCAGATAACGTGGACGACAGCCGTCGGGCATGAGGTGCTAACTCAGAAGTCGGGATACTGCCGCTTTGAACTCAGATACCGATAGGGTTTTCTAAATACCCTTCGAACGAAGCCACTGGCTGATTTGGGCTTGGTTCATGGCGCCGCTCTGGCGGGTGACTTCCCGGCCGCCAGAGCGGCGCCATGGCCTGACAGGGGCCGCACCAGCTGGCCCAGAAATCCACCAGCACCGGCACATCGCTGCGCCCGGTATGCGCCGCAAAGCTCTGCTCGGTCAGTTCCAACAACTGATCGGGCCACAGCGGTTGCTTGCAAGCACCACAGTTGCCGCCGGCGGACAGCTTGGCGGCCGGTACCCGATTGGTTTTGTGACAATGGAGAATAGATCTGTCCCGGTTTTGCTACTATCAAGGTAGGTCGGTGTTAGAGGCACAGCCGCGATGGGACTGTCAGTAAAAGAATCGGAATTTACGACGGAAGACTTTGAGCGTTTTGCTGCCAAGGTGCGAACGGACCTGACCGCACTCACCCGCCTTCTGGACCGGCCCGGCTTTGGTGAAGGAGAGCCTTCCATTGGTGCGGAGGTCGAGTTCTACATCGTAAACCCGGACCTGCGCGTTCAGCCGATCAACACCGAAATCGCCGCCAGCGCTCAGGATCCGCAACTGACGGTTGAGCTCAACCGCTTCAACCTTGAATACAACCTCAGCCCCCAGGCCTTCAAGGGAACCCCCTTCGCCAGAACCGAGCAGGAACTGCTCGGGGCTATTCAGCGCATCAACCGGCACGCCGCCCCCTTGAATGGCGAACTGGTCCCCATCGGCATTCTACCCACCTTGCGCCAGTGTGATATGGGCGCGAAGGTGATGACCGACGAACCCCGCTACCATGCGCTATCCAACGCATTGATCCAGCAACGGGGCGAGCCCTTCAGTATCCATATCGGTGGCAATGACGTCATCGACCTGGAAGCGGACGACGTCACCATGGAAGGGGCGAACACCTCGTTCCAACTGCACTGGCGCGTTCCTGCCCACCGCTATGCCGACTATTTCAACGCCGTGCAGCTGGTGACACCCATTGCGCTGGCTCTGGCCAGCAATTCGCCCAGCCTGTTTGGCCACCACCTCTGGGAAGAAACCCGTATCGCCCTGTTCAAACAATCCGTCGACAGCCGGTCGCCCAACCACAGAACCTGGAAACACCCGTCACGGGTCTATTACGGCAACGGCTGGGCACGCAGCGCCTGGGAACTGTTTGCCGCCTCGGCATCCCTGTATCCCCCCATCATTCCATTGATGTCGGAAGAAGACCCGATGGCGGTGATTGATCGCGGAGACGTACCGGAACTGGCCGAACTGCGACTGCACCATGGCACGACGTGGCCCTGGAACCGGGCCATTTTTGATCACACAGAAGGTGGTCATCTGCGCATCGAGATTCGTTCCATGCCGGCCGGACCAACGGCGGTGGATATGTGCGCGAACGGGCTGTTCGTGATCGGAGCGGCGTTGGCGGTACTCGAGGATATCCGCCACCTGACGTCGATACTTCCCTTTCATTACGCTGAACACAATTTCTATCGAGCCGCCAAATACGGCATCGATGCAGACATCATCTGGCCCCACAAAGACCAGGTACAGTTACAGGATACCCCCCTGCTGAACGTTGCCCGTGAGCTGCTGCCCCGCGCCCGGGAAGCCCTGCAACGAACCGCTGTGGACGAGGCGGAGATCCACCGCTTGCTGGGTATCATCGACGGCCGGATTCAAACCGGGATGACCGGCGCGCGATGGCAGCGACAGGTCACCGAGTCTTTTTCCAGGTCCCAGACCAGCGACGAAGCGTTCAAGAATATGCTGTCTCTCTACATGAGCAATCAGAAAACAAACACACCACTGCACGAATGGACCCTGTCATCGTGAGCCACTCGCACACCCTTGATTACCTCAACAACCCGTCACCCCGTACCCTGGGCCGCTCGCCCCTGGAGTGGCTGAACCAGCTGCAACGGCCCACGGTGATTCGCGTTGCTGGCCGCGACCCTTCCAGAACCCGTGCCATGGCAACGCTGCTTCACGGCAACGAACCCTCAGGGCTGTTCGCGATTCACCGATGGCTAATGGAGCAGCACACCCCAGAGGTCAACCTGCTCTTCCTTCTGGGCGGCGTCTATCCCGCGAAAATCCCGCCGACATTTTCGCTGCGCCAGGTGCCAGGCGGACGTGATCTGAACCGGTGCTTCAAAGAACCGTTTGAAAGAGAGGAAGGCGCCATCGCCAGGGCCATACTGGACGAGCTTCAGACCGCCAACCCCGAGTGCCTGCTGGACGTACACAACACCTCCGGCACGGGCCCTGCCTTCGCCGTGACCATCACCAACGACGCTGCCCATCAGGCGCTGGCGTCGCTCTTTACCGACCGGCTGATCATGACAGATCTTCGCCTGGGTGCACTGATGGAATATTCCGAGCAGGAGGTGCCCACCGTGACCATCGAGTGTGGCGGGGCTCAGGATGATCACGCACACCAACTGGCCTACGAGGGGCTTGTTCGGTATGCCTCGCAATCTGACGTGCTATCGCTGGAAAAAGCGGAATGGAACGTTGCGGTTCTGCGCAATCCGATTCGGGTGGAGCTGGCATCCGATGCAACGATCGAGTACCGGTTAACGCCGAGTGGGCATGCGGACCTGACGTTTCCGCCCGACATCGAAAACCGCAATTTCGGGATTGTGTCGCCGGATGAGCCTCTCGGATGGGTAGGGCAAAAAGGCCTGGACGTTCTCACGGCAATCAGCCACAACCGCACCGAGAACATGGAACAGGTGCTGCAAATCAGGGATGGGCGAATCTACCCTGCCCAGGCCATCAAGACCTTCATGATCACCACCAACCCGGTGATTGCGAAGAGCGATTGCCTGTTCTATGCGGTCAAAGCAACGGGCGATCCCATTTTTTAGGCCACAGCTAGCGGATGTTGTGTGTCTCTGTCCAGATCGGGACCAAGCGCTCAGGGAATCGGCAGGGGCCGCTGCCGAGGATAGTAGAGGGCGAGCCACAGATACTTCAGGTACCAGGTGCCGAACCGGTAGTTCTCACGATCCTGTGGCGCGAGCAATTTGACCAGATCAAAGTGGTTGGTGAAGGCATCGCGGGGAGGTCTCACAAACACGGAGTGCCCCCCGATCTGCGACATGATGGATTTCGCCACATGGGCATAGGCCCAGGGGGTTGAAGTATTGGTGTCCAGGACGCCCGGCGCTAACAGAAACAGATTCGGCGCGTCGGAGGAAAGAAAGCCGGAATAGCAGCGGCTGCCAATCTCATTCAGGTTTTTCGCCTGGTTCAGCCCTTCCAGGCCAAGATAGCGAAAATCGACGCCGTAACCCGTTCCCCAGAGTAAGAGATCGGTTTCAAACGTCTCGCCACCGGATAGCGTAACCGTGTGGTCGCTCAAGGAACCCACCTCCCCCTGATGCCGTTCTATGTCCACAAAATGTTCAAGCATCCTCGGCCGGCCGGGTATCAGCTGATCAACGCGGATATCGAAATCGCGCTCCGGCAAAATGGCATTGATGCCTGCTTTTGCGTACCGGGCCCGCAGATCCCTGTTGAGTAGCCTGTAGATCCATCCCTCGGGCAAACCGAGCATCTGGTACCTCGACAGCGTCCGCACATCGACACCCAGGTGTTTAAAGCGTCGGGTAGGCCGCATCCACTTGGTGGAACGATAAACCCAGTCAACTCGGTCAGCGCCCTGCGCAAAGCACAGATCCAGCAAATCGTAAGCCGACGCTCCACCACCCACCACGGTCACCCGCCGGCCCTTCAGTTCCCCGGGATCACGCAACGCCGATGAATGGTATTCCCGAATCAACGACGCCTCGCGCTCTGGCTCGGGCACAATGGGGCGGTTGTGCCCGCCCGTTGCAGCCACCAGCCATTTCGCCCGGTAGGTTATAGTCTCGGTGGTCACTTCCCAGCTGTCGCCTGAAGGCCGCGCCCGAATCACGGGCGCATTCAGTTCAATGTGTGGCGCCAGTTCAAAGCGCTCCACCCATGCTTCGATGTTCTTGAGAATATGAGGCTGGCCCTCGCCCTCAAGTGGCAGGTTGCCGAGCGTCCAGTCCTCTTTGCGGAACTGGATGTCCTGCCAGGCAGGCAAGTCCCTCCACAGGCCGCCCACGCGGTCACTGCGCTCCAGAAGCCGCACCTTCAGGCCCGCGTCTAAGGCGTACTTCAGGCAGATGACACCGCCAATACCGCCGCCCACAATCACCAGATCCAACACTTCATGGGTGTCCTGAGTCATCAGACGCTCCTGTCCTGAGGGGGAACCTCGAGGCTACTCCCACGGACGACGCGCCACCATCAATACCGCTGCATGGACAAAAACAGTCTAAGCGCCAACCCATTGACCGAAATCAGTCTAATAACCCGCTGGTGTTTCCGCCCAAACGGCGCAAGCTGATCAGTAAGGCTCATAAGAGCAGGGAGATGGCCATGACCGGATTGCAGCAAGGAACCGTTGATACCTTCAGAGGCCAGTTTCATGGCTCTGTCTATGAGCCGGCAGATGACGGCTATAACGAGGCGCGGCAGATCTGGAACGCGATGATTGATCGCAAGCCCGCACTGATTGCCCGATGCCATTCGGCAGAGGACGTGGTCGCGGCCGTCAACTTCGGGCGCGATCAGTCGCTGCGGATTTCGGTCAAGGGTGGCGGCCATAACATCGCCGGAAACGCCGTGTGCGACGACGGCCTGATGATCGATCTCTCGCAGATGAAAGAGATCGAGATCGACGCAGACAAGCAACGAGCCTACGTTGGGCCGGGCTGTACGCTGGCGGATTTCGACGCGGCCGCCCAGCAACATGGGTTGGCGACACCGTTAGGCATCAACTCGACCACGGGCGTCGCAGGCCTGACTCTGGGCGGGGGATTCGGCTGGCTGAGCCGCAAATACGGCATGACCGTCGACAACCTGATCTCCGTGGACACGGTCACGGCCGACGGCCAGCAGATCCATGCCAGCGCCACCGATCATCCAGATCTGTTCTGGGGCACGCGCGGCGGCGGCGGTAACTTCGGTATCGTCACCCAATTCGAATTTCAGCTTCATCCCGTGGGGCCGGAATTGCTGAGTGGGCTGATCGTCTTTCCGTTCGACCAGGCCGCCTCTGTGGTCCCGCAGTTCGCCCGTTTCACCGAAACCATGCCCGAGGACCTGAACGTGTGGCTGGTGATTCGACACGCGCCACCGTTGCCCTTTTTGCCGGAGTCCGTTCATGGCACGCCGATCGTCGCCCTGGCAATCTGCTACGCGGGCGACCCGGAGACCGGGGAACAGCTGATTGCCCCGTTACGGTCGTTCGGTACAGCCCACGGCGAACATATCGGAGTGCAACCGTTTGTGGACTGGCAGCAGGCCTTCGACCCCCTGTTAACCGAGGGTGCGCGCAATTACTGGAAATCCCACAACTTTGCATCCCTGACGGACGATGTCATAGGCGTGGCGCTAGAATATGGCGGCAAACTGCCCTCACCCCATTGTGAAATTTTCATTGCCTGCCTTGGAGGTGCCGCCGGCCGCGTGGCCCAGGATGCCATGGCGTATTCGAGCCGGGATGCCAATTATGTGATGAACGTTCATGGACGATGGGAAACGCCAGAAGAAGATGACCATTGCCGCAAGTGGGCGCGGGCCTTCTTTGACGACGCGAGCCCGTACGCCAGTTCGGGCGCCTACATCAACTTTCTGTCCAGCGACGAAACGGACCGCGTCGAGTTCGCCTACGGACAGGCTTACCAGCGGCTGGTCGAGATCAAGCAGAAATACGATCCAGACAACCTGTTCCGGGTGAACCAGAACATCAATCCCCACTAGCCCGAGAACCTCTTCGCGGGCTTCGCCCCAGGATGGATGGCAAGCGTGACCTACCTGATGCCGGTTTTCAGATGGCCTACATCTCGCTCATCATCCATTCCTTGAAGGCTTTCATCCCGATGGTCAGCGGACGTTGTTTGCGGTAGACCAGGTAGAAGGCCCGATTGGTGTCAAGCTGGATGTCGAAAGGCACCACCAGCTTCCCCGACTTAATCTCACGGGACGTCAGGGTGCTATCAGCCAGCGCAACTCCCAGGCCCTCTTCGGCCGCCGCGGTGGCAAGTTGCCCGCTGGACATCTGAAGGCTGCCCCGGGCGGATATAAAATCCACGCCTGACTGATGCAGCCAGTTCTCCCACTCCCACTTCCGCTTGCGGACATAGATCAGCGTGTGTTTGGCCAGGTCTTCAGGCTTTTCCAGCGGTAACTCGCCCTCCAATAACTGCGGGCTGCACACCGGCACCAACATGATTTTGCGCAGGAAGTGCACCTCAATGTCGTCCCACTCACCATTCCCGAAATAGACCGCCATATCGGTACTGGTACGGTCAAAATCCAGCAGCCCCATGGACGCGTTAATTTCCAGTTCGATATCCGGGTACAGTGCCTGGAATCGCGCCATGCGTGGCATCAGCCAGCGAGTCAGGAAATTGGGTGCAACGCTGATCTTCACCACCTTGGATTCCTGGTTCGCAGTCAGTCGCTGGGTGGCCATTTCAATCTCGTCAAACGCGTGCCTGACAGATGTGAGGTATTGCTCGCCTGCCGGGGTCAACGCCACCGTTCGCTTGCTTCGGCTGAAAAGTGAAAGGCCCAAATATTCTTCAAGTGTCTTAACCTGATGGCTGACCGCAGATGACGTCACAAAAAGTTCTTTGCCAGCTGCGGCAAAACTGCGGTGTCGCGCGGCTGACTCAAATACCCGAAGCGCATTGAGCGGTGGAAGGTGGCGCATAGCATTTCTCGATTGATGAGATTATTTCATCATTCTGCTGAGAAACGATCGCTTTTTCAACAGCCCTGCACTCATTACCATAGATCCTGTAAAAGATATTCAACTCTCTAGAAAGGAAACAACGCATGAGTAACCAAACGATTAAACTGAACGAACATGGCAACATCGATATTGATTACTACACACGGCTTGCATCCCAGCAGCGTAGTGAATACATCGCGCTCAAAGCCGCGGCGCTCACGGCCAAAGTCAAGTCCTTGTTCCGCAAGTCCTTCTTGGCTGAGAAGCTGCCGACGCTGTCTGCCAGCCATTGATCTGCGCTCCGTTACCGCTCAATCACCTTGTGTATAGATTGGCTGGTTTCGCGCACACCGGCGAACCAGCCCGCTTGAAGCTTGGAACGCATTTCGAAAAACACCTCCAGCCGGGCGGTTCATTCAGGTTTTGTGGGCTGCACCATGAAGACCACGACCTTGCGCAGCATAAGGATGTGCATCATCGCAGTGGTGTGCTTGCACCCAGCGAGACACCGGGCCAAAAACTCAAAGCTCATTCACAGAACGGATAGCGCTATCCACAGTGATTTGTCCGTTCTGGGCCAAAGTAGCAGTCCGACGCGCAGACTCATCCGATACAAGTCGATCAAGGCATCAGTTGCCACGACCGTATCTGGGACCTTTTCACGGTGAGGGATCCCTGTGTTATCGGCCGTGTTCAACAATCAGTTAGTCGAAAATCACTTTTTTGAAACTTTTCCTGCCCCCCTCCCGTAGCTGGTCTGGGCGTTACGGCCAGCCGGCCGGACGACAAATACAAAAACAGGCGGAACCGTTTTAATAACGGCATCTGCCGGGAGAAAAAAATGCGACTCGAAAAAAGCTACAAGCGAGCAGCGTTAGCATCAGCGATGGCATTGGCCGTCGCGGGGCCCATGCCTGCCCATGCCCTTTTGGGAGGCCTACTGGGCGGCGACGGAAGCAGTGCGGGCGATGGACAGCCATCTGAAACCAACGGCAACGTTGGCTTCTTTAGTGATCCTTTCGCAGAGCCCACCATTCAGGTGGACGGTGAACAGGTGGCAACCAGCGAACGATGCATCGTCGATGCAAGCGGCAGTCTGCAATGTAAACCCACAGCCGGTACCATTGCTGTACTTGGCGACGGTCGCTTTGTTTATCTGAATGCGCTGGAAGGGACAGAAAACGCAGAGCTGGCCGTTATCGCCCAATTCGGCGAAGTATCTGTCAACGACCAGTCTCGCGTCATGACGCTCGACGAAAACGACCAGCCCAGCTGGGCCAAGCCTTCGCCGATTGATGGCGGTGCCAACCCGGATGGCAACGACAGCACCACGCTGACTGACGGTCTGCTGGATACCGCCGACAATACCGCACAGAACGACGGTGCCCTTTTCTGCGCCGACGTCGTATTTCTGTCTGATGGCAGGATGATGGCGGTAGGCGGCACCGACTACTACTCCGAGCCTGGCGTCGATGGCTTACCGGTGGGTGTTGTTGAGCTGGAGGGTCTCCGAGCGGCACGGATCTTTGATCCTGCGACGAACACCTGGAGCCAGAGTGGCAACATGGAGTTCGGTCGCTGGTATCCAAGCCTGGTAAGCCTGGCGAATAGCGACGTATTTGTAGCCAGTGGTGTCACCAAGCTTCTCAAGCCGGTGTACCCAGAAGACCCGCTTCAGTCTGGCCGCAACGTGCCACAAACTGAAACTTACGATGCCGACACTGGCACTTGGAGCAACAACGGTACCGCGGCTCAGCGTTCCCTGCCGCTCTACCCACGTATGCACCTGCTGCCCAACGGCCACGTCTATTACAACGCTGGCGGCCAGGCCTTTAACCCCTTCGGCCAGGCTTACGACCAGGCGCTGTGGAACATCGTCGGTACCTACAATCCGGAATCCAAGCAGTGGACAGACCTTGGCTATGCCGGCCTGCCGCTTCGCCTCAATGAGCTCGGGCTTTCGGAACTGAGCACCACACTCAACCCGACCAATCTGGATCCGAACCAGGTCGAGAGCCTTCTGGGTGACCTGGTCGGTCAGACCCTGACCGACCCGACAGAAGCCGTCGCTCAGTTGCTAGAAACAGAAGTTGATGAGCAATCACTGGAGCGTGCCATTGGTGCCGGCATGCGTGGGTCGACCTTCTCGATCCAGCTTCCACTGCGCCCTGACGCAAACGGCGGCTACCACACCTCCGAGTTCCTGACCGCAGGCGGTGTACCGACCTACGTTGCCGCTGGCAGCCCGGGTGGCTACCTGCCGGTGTCATCATCGCGTATAGATACCGTTGCAACCAACGGTGACGACATGGCGTACGAGTCGCGCCTGACGGGCTCGCTGAACCAGCCACGCTGGTACGGCTCTGGCGTCATGATGCCGGACAACAGTGTCATGGTCTTTTCCGGCGGTACGCGCGACGGTGTTGTTGCGACTGGCCTGGAAGGTGCGATCATTCAATCCGAGCGTTTTGATATCGAAACCGAAACCTGGCAACCAATGGCGTCGGCGAACCGTGAGCGCACCTATCACAACACAGCCGCGCTGATGCCGGATGGACGTGTTCTGATCGGCGGCCATTCGCCTATCAACACGGCCTATGCGTCGTTTATCAACTTCGACGAGCTTGGCTTTGCTGACTACGCAGGTCGCGATCCGTCATTCGAAATCTACACGCCACCTTACGCCATGAGAGATGACCGCCCGGTCATTGAAAAAGCGCCCGTGGCTGTAATGACCAATGGCGGTGTCTTCGATATCCGCACAGACCGTGATGATATTGATCAGGTCATGCTGATCCGTCGCAAGGCAACGACTCACCTGACTGATGGCGACCAGCGCGCCGTTGAACTGCCCATCGTTGATCGCCGAAACAACAAGGTGCGCGTCAAGATGACCGGCAACCGCGCGGTGCTTCCAGCAGGCCAGTACATGCTGTTTGTGAGTTACGAAGGCGAAGACGGTATGCGTCTGCCCTCGAAGTCCACCCCCGTCAGCGTGCTGGCTGATCCGAGTGCACCTAACGGTCCTCTGGTTACCCAGCTTGAGCCAGCGGCCTCCACGGACGGCAATGACGATGGCGGCCTGATCGGTGGTCTGACAGGCATCCTCAGCGATCCTGGAACCCTGCTGGATCCGATCCTTGACATAGGGTCAGGTGCCACCAGTGCTGTGCCTACTCTGGGTCAGCTTGAGGACGGCACACCGCAACTGCTGAACGAGCTTGGTGTAGCAATTGACGGTGGCATGAACGTCCTCGGAGACACAGTCAACAGCTTGCCTGGTGTATCCGAAGACCTCATCGTTGACTTTCTTGCTCAGGCAGATGGCGCGTAATGCGTTGCCTGAATAATAGCCGGCCCCCTCGGGGCCGGCGATACGTCAACTTGCTTGCCGTTCCGGCAATCCTCGTGTGGGCAGCGGTTGCGCACGGCCATGGCGAAGGCTCTGGCGAGGACAAAGGCACCGTGCATGCAGTTTTGGACCCGTTACCTCCGGAGCTGTCGGAACTGCGCGTACAACTGCGCAGGACCCTCGCACCGCAACTGCTGGTTGCCAACCCAACGGGCAAGTCTCTGGTGGTCGAAGATGAGACCGGTCGGCCGTTTTTGCGCATTGGCCCTGACCATGCCGAAGGCGATCTGGGAGCAGCGGCATTCCACCGTACCAACGCCTTAATGGCGCCCGGTGCAATCCCCGCCGAAGCTTCCGAAGACCCGCGCTGGGCTGTGGTCGAAGCCACTCCAAACTGGGGCTGGTTTGATCTGCGACTGCGCACTGACAGCGTCGATGTCCCTGATCAGGTTGTCGACAGTGGTAAAACCGCGTCCATCGGGACATGGTCACTCCCTGTTCAGTTTGGAGATACGGTCAGTATGATCTCTGGGCATTTCGAATACCGCCCGGATGCCAACGGCATGATCCAGGCAAACGTGGCGGATCTCGGAGCCTTGCAGGGTAAAGCAATGGTGCGGGCCATGCCTGGGAGTTCCCGTCCGGGACTGTTTCTGTCCTACTACGGCGATTCCCCGCTAACACTGATGGGCGAGCAGGATGAACCCTTCCTGCGATTCTCTCAGCAGGGCGTGGAAGCAAATCGCAACAGCCCCACCTGGGCCACCGTTGCGCCGGCAGGTGCACCGTCATACGTTGGAAACGACAACGGGTCGGAAGTGCTATGGGCGCGGATTTCCGGTGGAAGCAGTTATGGCTGGATCGAACCGCGGACAAGCTATTCTGGCCGAGTGGAGAACCCTTCACAGCCGGGTTTGGTCAAGCGCTGGCAGATACCGATCCAGATCGGTGACAGCCGCAGTCAGATTCAGGGAAAGAGCGAATGGTTCCCGATTGAGCCAGAGGCTGACAAGGGGCATTGAGAGCTATGTTGATAAATGCCGGGCCCGGGTGCCTTGAAAAAAGTCTACGCTTGGAAGGATCGGTCAGGGGCTGATACTAGCATCCATGCCGGCAACCACCGCCGGCGTTATGGTCGCTGTAATGGCAGTACTTGCGGCCCTGTCCGGAATGATTGTCGATCCTGTGCAGACGGCGATGGGTTTGCATCGTCGCCGACTGCACAAACTATCTGGCGTTGTCCTGGATTACGCCTCACCCGCCAGCTCACTCGCGGCTTCCAGTTCATCCATCGCTTGCTTGAGAACCTTTTCCGACTCGCTGTGCTTACCCTGGCTGTGCAGCGATTCGCCTTTATCCCGAAGTGCTTTAATACTGGCCGTGGCCTCACTGTCCAGCTTAACTGTGCTGAGCTTTTCATCAATCTCAGCGACCAAAGAAGGGCACTGGCCAGCCAGTGCCGTACTTGATAAAAATACCATCATTAACAAAGCCATTAGATAACGCATGATCTTTCCTTGTTGTTGGGACTCACTCAGAAAGCATAGCTGATCGAAAGCCCATGCAACGTTAATTCGCAGAATTAATTACAGCAGGGCGACGGCGCCACAATTTGAAAAAAGGAGAAGCGCCCATGATAATGTTTGGCACTTCTCAGCCCGTGTCGGGCAGGCTTCCACCCAGCATGTTTTCGATGACCGCGGCGTTATAGAAGGTTTCGACGGACTGGATTTTTTCGTCTCGAACGCGAAACCAGACGGCAAGACGAACATCCCCAATCGCGTCAAAATAGGTTCGATAATCGAGGATCGCGAACACAGACTCGCCATCGGCGCTGAGTTGGCGCAAGACCAGGTCTTTCTGGATGGCAAACATCCCAAACTGATAGCCCAGCATGTCTTCACGGCTAAGAAATCGCATGTTCGGGCCCACATATTCAAAGCCCTCCACTGCCAGCAGCTCCTTGGCTTCATCCAAGCGCTGGGCGCGGATGTGCTCTATGAAATGAGCCACAATGTCCCTCGGCTGCATGAACGTCCTCCAGACTTTGAATTCGGCAACGTCGATTGCCCTGCATGCCTCCAACAGTATCCTAGTAAGCCCTATCGAGACAGGGCTTGGCCGTTACTTCAGGCTATCAAGAATTTCCTGCACATGCTCTGCCGGCTTTACCTTGCCGAAATGGCGGACAATCACGCCTTTTTCATCAATCAGGAATGACTCACGGTTCACCGACATCACCTGTTTGCCGTACATGTTTTTCTGCTTCAGCACTTCGTACTGGTTCACCACCACTTCGTCCGGGTCCGCCAGAATCGGGAAATTCAGCGACTCTTTTCGGGCGAATTTTTCGTGTGACTTAACCGTGTCACGACTCACCCCCAGCACCTGCACTCCCTGGCTTGCAAGCTCGTCCAACCGGTCCCGGAACTGCTGGGCCTCGATGGTACAGCCGGGCGTGTTGTCACGTGGGTAAAAGTAGAGCAAGACTTTCTGTCCTTGATAGGCAGACAGAGTGTGCTCTTTGCTTTCCTGGTCCTGCAGAGTGAAATCAGGTGCGGTTTTTCCTTCCCAGCTCATTGGCGTTTTCTCCCAGTAAAATATCCATGTCGCATTAGATACGCTTTTTTGCTTTATTCCTATCAAGACTCCACCGAACGACGGGCTGGATGCGTTGTGTGGAATTATTGACCTGACTCTTCTGTGAACGCATACCTCATCTGGGCGATGCGTAGGCGCTATTTGACTGACTAATATTAAAATTGTGCCCGACGGGAGCATTTCGGTCGAGCGCAGCTTTTCCTTGGATAAAACATTGATTGGAGCTCGCGATGAGAATTAGAAAAACAGTTCCCCGAATTTCCAGAAGGCCAACTCCGATATTCTCTTTTATAGCCGCCTTAAGCCTTATGGCGCCATTGACAGTGGCAAAAGCCGCCGATGAGGATGGGTGTTACTTTCCACCAAATGATTGCCTATCAGTTTCTTCCGACTGGACGAGTTCCGGTAATCTCAAGCTGACGATGAGGAACAACTGCCAGGCAGGCATTTACGTTAGATGGTGTGTGCTCGAGTCGGACGGCAGCGACGGCTGTGGGGCCTCCCACATTGGCCGGGGACGGTCCTACTCCTCGGTCATGTACAACCCGGATGACAGTGGTCGCCACGCCTGGCGATTCGTAGGCTCGGAACAGGCGTCGAAAGACTGGGTCTGTTCGGGCAAGATCTCTAACTGGAATGAAGACATGTCATACTATTAAGTCGAAGCTGCGGGAATAAGGTGCTCGAAACTGCCGGTGAGCCTGCTTTCCGGCAGCGCACCTGGTCGTCACAGCGTGTAGTTGTCAAAAATCTTACGGATTTCCCCCGACTTGATCATCTGATAGATCTGGGAATCAAAGGCCTGCATGAAATCGAGCAAGAAAGGCCATTCACCGCTTTCCCTGGCCGTTTTTGAAAATCCGATATAGACCGGGTCCGTACCGACTACCGCGCCCACTTCATACGTTACATCCGTACGCCTGTCGTACGTTTCCGATGCATATATCTGCTTTGTCAGAAACTTAAAGGCGTTCTCTTCCATCATGATGCAGTCAACTCGCCCTTTGAGCAGCATCATGACGTTCTGTGCGGCGCCGTTGGCCGTTTCGTACTGGATTTTTCCTTCATCAACCAGCTGTCTGAACGCCTGACCACCCCAGCCGTCAAATCCGGCGACGTTGCTGATGCGCAGGCCGACATAGTCATTCGGCCAGTCAGGCCGGGGCTGTTTGAGCACTTCCTGATCGCAGATGGCAAGAATGGTTTCGGTATAAAATGACAACGAGTAAGGATAGAGATAAGGCCAGTCGTGGCCATGAAAGAAAACGGGAGCCAGCCCAATGCCTTCGCCCTGCTCCATGATGCGCTGACCACGTTTCCAGGGGATGGGTGTAAGCGTGACATCGTAGCCTTCCATCCTGGAAAAAGCGGTGCGAAGGATGTCGATGTAGACCCCTTTGGCTTCTCCCTTTTCATCACCGTAGGAGAAAGGCTCATAGGCGCTGTCTACATAGATCTCGATGTCCTGCCTGGTTGCATGTGCGACAGACATACAAATCATCAGGACCACCCCAGAAATGTATTTCATATCTCCTACCCCAGACAAGCCAGTCTCATTAGTGAAGATAGTCCAATTGATTCAATGATTTACTCGTCGTCATCATCACGCAGGCGCTCCTGCCGCTCAGACTCTTCTTCCTTAGCGGCATCGATTACCGCCATCAGCTCGTCCACGTTCGCGCTTTGGGTGGCGTGCTCGAAACAACCGGTGAGCCTGCTTTCCGGGTGCAGGTCGCCGCTTTCGTACAGGGCCCAGATTTCCTTGCCGTAGTCGGTCAGCAGAAGCTCCGGGGCAAACTTGCCGAAATACCGGCGCATATTATCCACATCCCGCTCCAGCATTCGCTCGGCGCTGTTGTTGCCGGCGGCGTTGACCGCCTGGGGCAGGTCGATAATCACCGGGCCCTGGCCGTCCACCAGCACATTGAACTCCGACAAGTCGCCATGAATCAGCCCGGCGCAGAGCATCCGCACCACTTCAGCAATGACCCGGGCATAATAATCCCGGGCCTGATCCGGTGTCAGGGTAACCTCATCCAGCCGCGGCGCGGCATTGCCCTGATCATCGCCAACCAGTTCCATCAGCAGAACCCCGTCCACAAAGCCGAAGGGTTCCGGCACCCGCACACCCGCCTCAGCCAGGCGATAAAGGGCATCCACTTCGGCATTCAGCCAGGCGCTTTCCTGCTCTTTCTGACCGTAACGGGTTTTTTTGCCCATGGCCCGGGCGCGGCGGCTATTGCGGACCTTCCGCCCCTCCTGATATTCCACGGCCTGCTTGAAGCTGCGCTTCCTCGCCTCCTTGAACACCTTGGCGCAGCGTACCTGGTCGCCACAGCGAACCACATAGACCTGGGCTTCCTTCCCGCTCATCAACTGGTAAAGCACTTCATCCACCATGCCATCATCAACAAGCGGCTGTAATCGCTCAGGTACTCGCATAAAATCCGACAGTCCTATTTGCCCTAATCGGTTCATCTTACAGAGAAGCGTCTTCGGGCTCCAAATAGCTTCGGCTCGCCCGCCCCTTCTGTTAGGGTAGCCAGCCTTTAAAGATCGCCGACCGGGACCCCTGCATGCCCTCACCCAAGCAACACCGCTGGTTTCCGCTGCTTATTTTCCTGGGCGCAGCCTTCACCTTCAGTGTCACGATGATCGGCACCACCATGCCGACGCCGCTTTACCCGATCTACCAGGACCGTTTCGGGTTTTCCGACCTGATGATCACCATCATTTTTGCCGCCTATGCCTTTGGTGTGATCGCCGCACTGATAACGACCGGGCGCTGGTCTGATCAGATAGGTCGCCGGCCTTTACTGTTTGCGGGCCTGGCTTGCGCCATCATCAGTGACCTGGTGTTCTGGCAGGCCGATGGCCTGGGGATGATCCTGACCGGCCGGGTGCTCTCGGGGCTGTCCGCAGGGATCTTTACCGGCACGGCCACGGTGGCCGTCATTGAGCTTGCCCCACCCCACTGGCGGGAGAAAGCCACTTTCTTTGCCACCGCGGCAAACATGGGCGGGCTGGGCCTGGGGCCAATGTTAGCGGGCGCGCTTTCCCAGTACCTGCCCTGGCCACTGCATCTGACCTTTCTGGTGCACATTGCCATGGCCGTGCTGGCCGTGTGCTGCATCTGGGCCGCGCCTGAGACCGTCTCGAAACCTGCTCGCCCCAAACTGTCCATCCAGCGCCTGAACGTGCCAGCGGAAGTCCGCGGTGTATTCATTCCCGCCGCCATTGCCGGTTTCGCGGGCTTCGCCATGTGCGGCTTCTTCACCTCCATCGCCCCGGCGATGATGGGCAAGGTCCTGGGCTACGACAATCGGTTGTTGATCGGCGTTGTGGCCGGCAGCATCTTCATCGCCTCAACCCTGGGGCAGTTCCTGCAGGGCACACTGCCGCTCAGGCTGCGCCTGCCGCTGGGTTGCGTTTCCCTGATATTCGGTGTGATCCCGATAGCGCTAGGCATATACACCCAGTCCCTCGCGCTGTTCATCGGCGGTGCCGTGATTGCCGGTATGGGCCAGGGCATCTCATTCCGCGCCGGCATGGGCGCCATCGCCGCAGCCAGCCCGGTGAGGGAGAAGGCCGCGGTGACGTCCACGTTCTTTGTTGTGGCCTATATCGCTATCTCGGTGCCGGTGATCGGCCTGGGATTGATGGCAAGCATGACCAGCCTGAAGACGACCGGGATCACGTTCGCCGCTGTGATGGGATCACTGGCGGCGCTGGCTTTAGTGCTGTTGATTCGGCGGGAGCGGGTAGGGGTAAAATCGATCAGAAGCTAGCTGCTCTCCAGCTCAGCCCGGACGTCTCGAAACACCTCTGGATCCCGAGATTCCAGTAACTCTGCAAACTCATAAGCGTTAAAGCCATCGTATTGCTTTTCGGGACGACGAATTGGCAAGTCCGGATTCGCGCCCAACTCCAGCAATGCACTCAGGTAGTCGACATTGGCGTACAGCACAGCCTCGTGTACCGGCGCAAATCCGCGGTGATAACCGTTCACACTTTCCCCCTCGCGGCAAAGTGCCGAAGCAGCGAATAACCCCGGCGCTCCATGATCGAGTTGGCACCATGTGTATCCAAAGACGCGCCCACGAAATTAACCAAAGGTTGCGAACAATCGCCCATCGCGCTCATTGCTCTACCACAGCGCTCGTAGGGCCAATCAAAGTGCGTTAGAAGCCAGTAAGCCACTGATGGCCTGATCACTGAACTGTTACGATCGAATGGGCTCCATGGCATTTCCTGCGGGTCGAGAAGCGCAATAACGGTAAGCCCCCAGGCGTCCGAGCCGAAAGCCCAGGTGCGATAGACCATTGGAGAGAACGCCATAAAAATGACCAAAACCACTCCGCCAATAGCGAGTGACTTTTTGTGGTTCAGGCGGTTTTTTGCAATCACCTCGCTCTTCCTTGAACTTGGTTAATGGGGTTTTCACACCCTGGCCAGTAAAAATTTAGAGGGCCGACAGTGCGGGCCTAGTCGAAGGCGCCAAGATACCAGCCAGAGAAGAAAAACAGAAACATAGAAACCACAAAGCTTGTGTAAGGCACAGTCACCCAGAGTTTCAATGAGAGCGGCAGCGGTTCAAACTCATCCCCCATTCTCGATTCAATACGAGGCCCTATTCGGGGAATGTGCCGGAAGACCACGAATGCGAACACGTGCATCACCCTCATCCAGCGCCCGATCGGACCGTTTCCCCAGATACTGCGAATCTCATCGAGTTGCTTGCCTGGAGTCGCTATCCGTCGTTCTACTTCCATCGTTTTTCGGAAAAACAGCGTGACCATCAGCACGAGCAGAATGATCGCGATTCCTAGAGCAGCCGCACCCACAACTGCGGCTGTTGCAGTCAATTGCTCCTCACTCATGAACTACCTCTCGGAGCTTCTCGCCGACAGCCTCACCCGTATTTCTACCGACCTGACTGCCGGCCGCAGCACCGAGGCCACCAACAATCACCGCACAAGCCACAGCGCCAATGCCTGCTGAAGTGACTCCGAATGCCAAACAACCATATGAAGCACCCGCCCCTAGAGTGCCACCTGCCATGGAGCCAACTAACTTGCCACCTTCCCGATACGAAACCACCTCATAAGCCTTATCGTCCCCTGCCGTGCAGGCTTCGTGAATTTTCATCACAGCCAGAGTCGCATCCAGAGTAATGCCGATATAGCCAGCGCTTCGAGCATATCGAGCGCCCGTCGCCAAACGCTCGTAGTGGGTGGCATAGCCTGGAATCTTACCAACCCCGGCAGCTTTCCAATGATGCACAATACTTTTCGAAGACAACCCCAGCGCTTTTTTCACCTTCGCATCATCGTCCAGTGACATGCCTTTGCGGGCCACGCTGCCCAGCGAGAAGTCCAGTTTTCTGTAAAGTGCCTGCCGCTTCTCGAAAAAGTCCGGATTGTTTAGGTGTCCATGCTTTCGGAAGCTGTCCTGATAGAGCTTTTCAATGTCTCTTAATGTGTTTTCGATGCTCTTGATCTGCTTTGAGACCATGACTGCACCAGCGCCAAGCCCCTCAGTACCCGTTGAGGTCACGACTTCCAAAAGATCGTAATACTTGATCAGAAACTGCGCCTCGTCCTCATCGAGCGCCCGCACTTTTGCATTCACCTGTGCGGCTACATCCATCAAGTCTGCTTCTTCCCGAGTACACTCCATGCCCTCCGGATCACCCAGCACAATCATTTCACCGGGTAAAACTTGACTGCCAAGGCCGGGATTCAGGCGATCGAAGCTGTTGGGCTTTGCAGATGCATCTCCATATAAACCAGCTAACAGAGTGGTCTTGCTCATTGGGCTCTGAACAACGTGGAACCCCGGCTCAACGGTAGTCTTCTGCTCATCTGTCTCCGATTCTGGACTGACATCACAGTTGAAGATCCGGCAGCGATGGCTCATGGGTGGGGTGGATGCTTGGGCTTGGAGTGTGGCGCCAAAGGGTCACCAACGCGGGCAACTGGCTTTCCATCAATCAACACATTCGGTGAACCGGCGATTACCGGAGTGGGCGGAAACCCGGCGTGATCCGTGCCGAGATCGCCTAACAACACGATCTTCTTACTCATTCCTTTGCTCCTTCGATCCTTGAGGGAGTTGGCCATCCAGTCAATAGCTTGCCTTGAACACACTGGAACTTAAAAGCATTTATTGGCGTATTATGCCAAAAGCATTCTTGAAGGACCCGCATCCATGGCAACGAGAAACATCTTACTCACCGCCATCAATCACAAGTCGTTGATCATCTTGTGGCTTCTGGTCGCTACCAGAATGCCAGTGAAGTGCTGCGGGCAGGACCTTAGAGCAAACGCTGGAGGGAACCGTTTTCGAAGCTTATGTACAGCTTGGCAACCAGTACTTTCTATTTCTGACCGACGACATCCTTCACGTTCTGGCACTAAGGGCCAGAAAATAAATCTGTGCCGGTTTTCACTCAAGTCCACATCTTCAAAACTGTGTGCCGTTTCGTCACACAGATTGACCAGGATGAGGACTCTTGCTATCGTTCACCCTGACACTGACCAATATGGGCCATTTGATAATAAACGCCTGGTCGGGAAGTCATATAACTACGGAGAGCACGGGAATGAAAACTCAGACTAATGAGGCGGGCAAAGATCCTCGTCTCGTCGCACGAGTGGATAAACAAACGCAGCAATTTATCGCACAAGCTGCTGAGCTATCCGGGATGACGATGAGCCAGTTTCTGATTGATTCAGCCCGCTCAAAAGCTGAAGAGGTTGTGGATCGGGTTACCAGAATCCAGGTTTCCATTGAAACAGGAAACAGGATGCTTGAAATCCTGGATCGGAAGCCTCGGAAGCCATCGAGCAAGCTCATGCAGGACGCACTGGACTACAAGGAATCCATAAATGATACTGCCACGACAGACGAGGCTGACGCCGATTCAGAAACGCCATAACCGCAAGGCTTTTGATTGCGGTTATGCTGACCTGAATGAATTCCTGGCTCACAGCGCCAGAGCTTCCTCTGACAAGCGGATGACCCGAACCTTCGTGATAGAAGATCCTTCCGATCCAAACATGATCATGGCGTACATCACGCTAACCTACACAACGATTGATTTACCTGTTGAGTGCACGCCTGCGCGGAAACTGAAGAATCCTGTGCCTGCCTTACTCCTTGCCAAAATGGCCGTCGATAATCGATACAAGGGCTCCAGCTACGGAAAGCGCCTTCTCACCTTTGCGATCAAAGAAGCATCAGAGACCTCTAAAAGAGTCGGTGGTGTTGGTTTGGTGGTCGACGCAAAAGACAATCATGCGAAGGCGTTTTACCTTAGCCGGGGCGGCGATGATTTCGAGATTATCGATGAGAGCGGCCTAAAGCTTTGGCTTCCCATTGATATCTGCGATGCCATCGCAAAGACACTGGGTGAGCCGTGAGTCAAGGTGGTCATACGGTAACCCCCCCCTTTTTTAACCCTGATCCAGCAAGAACACCTGCATGCCATTGCGTCCTGTCTTCAACGTGAAGCCATCGCACCCGAGGTTTTCCGGCGCAACATCGTGGTGTCTGGCCTGAACCTGCTGGCCCTGAAGGGCAAGCAATTCCGAATCGGCAATGTGGTGCTGGAATACACCGGCCTTTGCCACCCCTGCAGCAAGATGGAAACCTCACTGGGGCCCGGCGGGTACAACGCCATGCGCGGGCACGGAGGAATCACAACGCGGGTGGTTGAGGCGGGTGACATTGCTCTTGGGGACGACGTCCAGGCCTGTCTATGAATTGGCGAATTGGCCGGGTAAGGGTTACCGGTGTGGTGATCAAAGATCGGAGTCCAAAAGGCAGATTTTCAGGCGGTGCCATCAGTTTCAAAATGGACGTGGCCATCCAACGGATCAAACCGGCAGTTCAATAATTTCACCAACAACACCCTCTTCACTCACCTGCAGCCGCCCCACCGTGATCGGCAGAGTAAAGCGCCGGGGGCCGGCGCCGCCTGGATTGAAATAAAGCACATCGCCAATCCATTCATTGCGGGGTTTGTGGGAGTGGCCGGCGATCACTACGCGGTAACGGCCTTGCGGATCGAAGTCGAGGGTTTTGACGTCGTGGAGCATGTAGAAAGTATGGTCAAGGAATTGCGTTTCCTGAATATCGGGAAGCGTTGCTGCACGCCCTGTTGTGTCGATATTGCCCCGAATCGCAATCACCGGTGCGATCGCCTCCAGCGCTTCCAGAACCTCGTCACGCCCAACGTCACCGGCATGAAGGATGATGTCCGAGCCCTTCAAAACCTCCAGGGCTTCGGGACGCATCTTGCTGTGGGTGTCTGCGATCACTCCGATTTGCATGTTTACGCCTCGTTCAATCTCTCAGTCGACCTACCAGGCCGGTACGCGTGGCCAGGCAGGTAAGCGTTGCTATAGTGAAACAAGACCACCTGATTCTCAATGTAAGCCAGAACAGGTAAATGCATATCTATCCCGGTAGGATTTCCCCATGCCCACTTATACCGTCACGGTCGCGAATCTTTCCCTGTCGCAGCAGGAGAAATCACAGATCGCGGAGGCCATAACAACGGCCCATAACACGCAAACCGGCGCGCCCCGCTTTTTTGCCCAGGTTCTGTTTTTCTCTACCAATGAGAGCGAGCACTTTGTAGGTGGCAGAGTGAACACGACGCCCCAGGTTTTCGTGCACGGCCTGGTACGGCAAGGCCGCAGTATCGAGATCAAGCAGGCCCTGATGAGCCAGATGCTTGAAGCGATAGCCCAAATTGCGGGCATCACTGCTGAGGACGTCTGGATTTATCTCCAGGACATTCCAGCCACTCAGATGATCGAGTTTGGCCGGTTTCTTCCAGCTCCGGGAGACGAAGCTGAGTGGGAGCGGGAAATGACTCCAGAAAAGAGGTCCAGTTTACCCAAATGACCAAGATAAGAGATCTGTCGCGGTTCTCCCCGCAGGGGGGGTTGACCCCACGGAGATCCCAATTGTCAATGGTTTTTCGATTCCCGATAAACCTCACAGGCCTTGTCTCGCTCGCGTGCCAACTTGGGATCGCTATTCCCCATAGCCGCAACCGTCGCCGCGTTGCACACCTGACGAGCCTCCTCCAACCCGGAAAGCTTAGGTGCGGCGCCTATATTGGCAACTGTGGGCTTGAAAGACACAGCAGCATTGCAATACATGTTCTGGATCTGCACCTGCCGCCAATCGTCTGGTCTGGATTGCTTCAATTCCAAACACAGCGCGTTGAAAAGCCTTGAGGCCGTAACGGTACACTCTGAGAACTGCCTGATGTTTTGCTGATAATTCGCACAGACACTTTCCGGGCGCACTCGCCATAACTGATGCTGAAATGAAACGGGAATACCCTCGTATTGTACGATGACGGGAGTAACCTCTAAGTTTCTGGTTTCGTTGAAATGATTCGATACCGTTGACTGCACCGTATTCAGATACGCAGAAAACAGCAAACTTACAGGGTCCAAGATCTTGTACTCCAGAATACATCCCAATCGAAGGTCAGAGACCTCGACAAATCAAAACCCAACTGCTGCCGGAAGCTCATCGCTTCTGGCGCAATCATCAACCAGCCCAGTGCTCCCAGGTTTGCCAGAACCGCCAGCCAGAAAACGAACTGATAACTGCCCTTCCGCGTTTTATGCCGAAAAACCTGCTGGGCCATAAGCGCGCCGGGCCAGCCACAACAAACCTCAAAAAGGTGCAGCGTATTTTCCGCCGTACGCTGTCCGCCCCGCTGCGCAGCCGCTTTGTCCATCCCGTACATCACGAACGACACCACGCTTACGCCACCGTAGGCAGCCAGGACAGAAATGGGCAGATAGTGCTGATAAAACAGGCTAGCCAAAAGGGCGAAAAACCCCAACACAAAAACACCGGCCAATAAGGTTCCGGGCGCAAACTTAGCGCCGATCCCGGCCGCACCCAAATACTCGAAACGCCCAGCCCTTAGTCTTCCCTGAGCATCTCTGGTGACGGTGTACTTCACCTTACGATCAGACACGGGACGGCCCTGACCCGCATAAACGCTGATATGAGCAAAAACTCGCTCGCCACCGGCCTCTGGGGTGATGAAACCGAAACCCTTGTCGTCGCTCCAGGCGGTGAGCAATCCTTTCTGGTTCATCGCACTTTTTCCTTCAACTCTTTCACATGCCTAACATGAGCCCGATTAGTCGAAAAGGATTCCTCGAGGCGACCAGAAGCGACTTTTTCCAGAGCTTCTTCCACCTGCTCCGGGCTCAGCACCGCTTCCTGCTTCGATTTGATGTAACGAACATAGCCAAAACCTCGCGTTACATTGTCAGGCACCGGTGTTTTGAATGTGTTGTGACCAACAAACACCACCACCGAATGCATCTGGTGGTCGCCCAACCCAAGCAGCGCTTGCAAGGTTTTTACGTGCTTGTAGTTCTGATGCAGTGGGTTCTGAAACTTATGGTTGGATCGGAAAATTTTCTGAGTCCAGAAACGCTGATGGGGGCTGCCGAAAATCCAGCCCTTCATGTTCTTCGTTTCTACAACGAACACGCCAAATTCCGAAACCAGGACGTGGTCAATCTGCGTGGTGCCGTCCGGCGTGGGGAGGGTGACGTTCTTGATCAGGTGATAGCGGGATTTATCCAGGAACAAACGAGCCGAGGCGTTAACGAGAAATTCGCCAACCTTGCCTTTGAACCAGGGTGATTTAATCAACCCCCCGATAACGGCGAGTGGTATCAAATACCACAGGAAACCAGTCAGTTGCTGGTAGATCGGGCTGAAATCCATCGTGCAGACGTCCTTGTATTACTTCCTTCGCTTAAGCGTGAAAGATAAATCAGTCTTTCGTTTTGCACCTTAGGATTTTTGTAACGCCAAAGAAAGCCGAGAAAATAGATCTGTCCCGGTTTTCCCACGATTCTCATGGCGGGCCATCCTAAATTCAGATTCTCCGCAAAGCCTCACTAAGGTCCAACTCGCGAAAGGTCTGGCGCAACGTGTCTGCCGCCAGTCGCGCCTCCCACTGCCTGCGCTGTTCCAGCACTGCGTTGCTGGCAGGCAGAGAGTCGGGTACGGCCATTGCATAGTCGCGCAGTAGATCGCTCCGGCATTCGATGACAAGATCGGACGACACCGTCGTACCGGACTCGGAGTAAGCAAAGCAGCGCTGGACAGTTCGCCTGGCACTTTCCAGCTCCACCGGTGAGATCCCAGGCTCGCGGGTATCGTTGTCGGGGACCAGCAATACGTTCACGCCGCGCCCGGTGATGGCCTCGCCACGCCAGGTCAGGTTGAAATCGGTCCCTCGGAGACTACTGCTGTGAATGGTTATGTCGAACGCTCTTATTGGGAAAATACATCTTTTCCGGTTTACCCTACTAATACCCTACAAAGGCACCAGAGTATAAGCCGCCTTCACCCTGCCCATTGTAAGCATCGCATCCCCCGGGTTCAGACCATTTTTCCGCAACTGCGGCATCACCATCCGGCCAACGCTCTGACAGCGAGACCGCGCAATGCCATGTTTGACAAAAATATCGGCAATGGCCTTAGGCTGTGCATCCGGATCAGATTTAAGCAAGGCGCCGATTTCAATCGCACAGGCCTGTTCCGCAGGATCCGTGGTCCGTTTACTGCGCCAGACCAGAAACCCGACGATGAATGCAAAAATACCGGCGATCAAAAAATTCATGACGCTCTCGCTTGTGGCGTTAATAGGGAAGATATACCTTTTGCGGTATTCCTAGTGCTTCGGCTCTGTAAAAACGATCTCTATCGGCAACCCCTCTGAGTCGGCGACGGGCGAAGTAGGAACGGTTTGCAGTGCCTCATCCGGTGCACACGCGACGACCAGCGCAACCAGTGCATCCAACACATCGTCCCTCGCCACGGATTTGCGGGGATAGTCATCCAGGGCTTCGCTGACCATGTCACGGGCGTTCGGAAACACCCTTTCGAGCAACGCCAACCGCTGCTCGAAACCATCGGACTTCTTTTTCTTAGTGGCAAGCGCTCTGCGGCCATTCAGAGCCCAGAAGCACACCTCTGGGTGAACCTCTCTGATCGAAACCTTTCGACCGCTGTTGCGCAGGAATTCATCGACTTCCCTGATTTTTGGTGTGATCGCAAAGGCCTGCTTACTGAGCTTCTTGCCAATCGCCTGAACGCTCAGTGCCTTAGCCTCCTCGTAGTTGCGCGCCAAAAGCACAGACCTGCATGGCGCGGGAAAAACCGAAGAGGCCTTGGCGCGGCCGAGGAGTTTTCGGACTTCCACGTCGCATACGCGGCCGGCTGAGCCCTGGTCGATCAGGCCGATTGGGATATCGATGCATACTTTGGAGTTATCGGGGAGCGAATCGAATAGGTTTGAAATGCTTTCTTCCACTCCGAAGGTGATTTCTTCGCCCGCTTTTTGGAAAAAGAACCATCCGGATTTGCATCCGTCTATGCCGACTGATTTGGTCATTGGTTCCTTACAACTCCGAAATTTGCGGCAGTTATGGAGCGGCGAAGTGGCGCAGACATTGTCCGGTACATTCGCTTGTTAAGCCTTCGGCTCGTTTAGCCGCTCATACCAGTCCCGATAGGGAGTGTTTTTGACGAGATGGCGGTTATAGTCCCTGGCGCCGTCCTGCCACCAGACCGGCCCACGTTCACCCAGAGCGACCTTCGCGTCATTCACCGAGCGGCGCGCTGCGGCCAGGCGCGCATCGTCGCTTGCAGCCTTGGCCGCTTTGACCTCGCGGCGAGCGCTCATCAACCTCTGGACATGAGACGCTCGCTCAGGCTCAGAAAGAAATGGATTGGCGACGCGCCACAACCTTCCTCGAACCACCATGTATCGCCCATCGGGGGTCACTGGATATTTCATGTAAACCTAGCGCTAAGCACGGCGGCCACGGAATGGAGCCGAAGCCGTAGAGCCCTGGCTTAAGCTGATTTTCAGAGCGGAAATACCACCTTATCATCGCCTTCCTGCCAATCCGGGAATTTTATCATGGCCTGCAGGAACACTGGATGTTCCAGCCAATCCCCCAGCCATTTCTGTAAATTCGGATAGGGCAGACTGTAAAACACCTCCCGATCGACGTGGGCGAATTGGCGTACAAAAGGCATGATGCCAATATCAGCGATGCTGATGTTGCTCCCCAGGAGATAGCGGTTCTTGGCCAATAGGGTTTCCAGCGCCTGCAAAAAGACCTCACCCTTCTGCTGGTAATCCAACTGGGAGAGTTCTGGATGGCGATCCGCGTATTTATAACGATCCAGCCAGTGTTTGAATTCATTATCATTGCAGTCGATCAGGGCATTAGCGCTTACTAAATCAGTATTCAACAAACCCTTTGGATCACTCTGCCGCAACGCCCCGCCCATTCGACGATTTCCCTGCTTTCCTCAATAACGAGCCTCTCAGAACGATCGCCTTCTGCCAGCTCCAGAACAGGAACTGTACCTTTGGGACTGACCGCCAGCATCTGCGCCGGCTTGTTTTTTAGCACGATCTCCCGCAGCTCTACCGTCAGTCCGGCAAACAAGATCCCGAGCCGAGCGCGCATAGCGTAGGGACAACGACGGAAAGAATATAAACGAGGCAGCAGAGAGGTAATGGCGTGGCTCCTGGCTGAATAAAGGAAGCTGATCATGGGGAAAGCCGAGAAAATAAATCTGTCCCGGTTTTCTGGTCCGGTTTTCTGGTCACACCTTCTTCACGAATTCCGACTTCAGTTTCATGGCGCCGATACCGTCAATCTTACAATCGATGTCGTGGTCGCCGTCTACCAGGCGAATGTTTCTCACCTTGGTGCCAACCTTAACTACCGAACTGGTCCCTTTAACCTTCAGATCTTTGATCACAGTCACCGTGTCGCCATCCTGCAGCTCGTTGCCATTCGCATCGCGGATCATACTCGCAGCTTCTGCGGCCTCCGTTTCAGCAGCGTTCCACTCGTGTGCGCACTCGGGGCACACCATCTGCACGCCATCTTCGTAGGTGTATTCTGAGCCACATTGAGGACACGGTGGGAGTTGGGACATAGAACTTTCCTGTGACGGTGTTGAAAGCAGGCATGATGCCAGAAAACGGGGGCCGCCGCCCCAAACTGACCATCCAGAGCCTGAACGTACCTTCATCGCCTCAACCCTGGGCCAGGGCATCCCATTCCGCGCCGGCATGGGCGCCATCGCCGCGCCCAGCCCTGTAAGGGAGAAGGCAGCGGTGACGTCCACCTTCTTTGTCGTGGCCTATATCGCTATCTCGGTGCCGGTGATCGGCCTGGGATTGATGGCGAGCATGACCAGCCTAATGACGACCGGGATCACTTTCGCCGCTGTGATGGGATCACTGGCGGCGCTGGCTTTGGTACTGCTGATTCGGCGGGAACGGGCTGGGGGGGAAATAGGTATGTCCCGGTTTGCGAGGAAAATTGACAGATCACAGCGCCTCGGTAAACTACCGGTGGTCGCGATGGAATAACGTGACCAAATGGAAAGCCCTCAGTGCTATGTCTATCCTCAGCACTGTATTTATCAAGGATGAACAACCATGAGCGGAAAGAAAGTTGTCTTGCTCGGCGACGTTGGTACAGACCATAACGGATTTCCACCAACCCCGGTGACGGCCGGCTCGCCTGATGTACTGATTGATGGTAAGCCCGTTGCCCGTGTCGGAGACCCCCTCGCCCCTCACTCCAAACCCAAACATCCACCACATCCCCGTGCCATAGCCGCCGGTTCTTCAACCGTTCTAATCAATGGTATTCCAGCTGCCGTGACTGGCGGAGCGATTTCCTGCGGAGGCGTCACTATTGGAAGTGGTAGCGTTGTGATTGGTGACAGCCATTCGCCTGCGTCTTTTTCTGGGATTTCTCCTGCGCCAGTGCGCCCACGGCTAGCTGGTATGCAAAAAAACTCCGCTGCAAATCAAGCAAGCTTGTCACAGACCGGAGATGACTCAGCTCTAACTCCCGGCTCAACAAGTACAACGAGTTCTGGCCAGGAAGGCCACGTGGCATCCCCCTTAGTGCACGAGAATTCGAGCGGCCAGGTGAACAGCGACGCGACTCCCGAGCACACGGGGCCAACGGAAGAAAGCTCGGATCAGGAGATCTTTGAACATGCAATACGTGCCCTAGAAGCGGAAATTGCAAATATCGGAACCCACGCCACGATAGACGGACAAGCTCGGCAGGCCTACGCACGTCAAATACGGCTAATGGCGGAAGAGCTGCGTGCCGAAGCAAGGTCAGGACGCATTACCTGGAAACAGGCTGCTGGGCAGGCAGAAGAAGCCCGCAACCTCATCATGGATATGATACGGGGGAGGAGTACGCCAGTCGGCCGTGCACTGGCACAGCAGATCAAAAGTGAAGGCAAAACACTCAATGAGCTGGTTGGGCGCAAGACACAACAACTGTTTGGTCGTGGCGCCAACTTCCAGTCTTTGACGAACTCACAGCAACAGGCTGTGTACGGAGCCATCGTCGAGTCTGCCGGCAAATCCAACCCGAAAGTATCAGCGACGATGCAGAGGCTTTCCAACGCTGGAAAGGGCCTGATCGTTCTTTCTCTCGGGCTATCGATTTACCGCATCGCAAATGCTGAGGACAAGGTTGACGCCGCCACCCAGGAAGCAGCGATTACTGGAGCTGGAATCGGGGGCGGGATGGCCGGTGGTGCTATAGCGGGACTGGCCTGTGGACCGGGTGCGCCTGTGTGCGTTGGAGTCGGCGCATTTGTAGGTGGCGCTCTGGCAGCCTTCGGCGTCAGTTTTTTCTGGTAGGGTTCAATACATGCAGCAACGTATCCGGGAAGACGCCAGCCTGACCCTGGCAAAGGAAGGCAACGACCAAGAACTCGCAACGAGCTTCGTAACCATTGCGGGCAAGACCTCAGAGGAACCGCTGGAGGGAACCGTTCTCGAAGCTTGTGTACAGCTTGGCAACCAGTACCTTCTATTTCTGACCGACGACATCCCGTTCGAAGACTCACTCCATATCCACTTGTTGGATGAAGACCTCGAGAGAGTTGATACTGCGACACTCGGCGCCCCCTATACAACCGGGCACTTTCGCAACCTGAACTGTGTGGGTTCCGCCGGAATCACTTTTGAGTTTTTCGGGGATTGTGTTTGGGAGATCTCCGTGTCACCGAAAAAGCGGCTGCGGCTTCCCTTTATTTCTGGCCCGAGAGGTGTTTCCTGGCAGAAGGGGTGGTTTCACGTCCTAGCACTAAGATCCAGAAAATAGATCTGTCCCCGTTTTAACGCTACCCCGCTGCCTGCAGATGCTTTTAAAAGGGGGAACGGGCATCCATCAGCCGCTCCACATTCCTCAACTCCAACGCCATCACAATACCGCTGCCGAATTCAGGGTGGTTTACTTCCGGTAAATGAACGACGTATCCCAGCCGGTGAAAGAACTTCACCATCTTTGGGTCGCAATCAATGAAATTGTATCTGACGCCGTCACTCAACCCTTTCAGGTAGGTTGCGAGCGCAAGCTGAAAGGCAGCGGAGCTGTTTCTGAAGCCTTTTTGGACAACCAGCTTGGTGGTGACCGACGCGTGCTCTTTATAGGACTTTGCGAAGCGACTCATTTTATACAGCGAAGGATAGTATTCGAGATTATTGCTTTTCGTGTAATTGCTGAGGCAGGTACCGATGACCAGACCGTTCCTGAACACGGCAAATAAATCGCCTGATTCATCCAATGGATCAGGCAGCGTCCCTGTCACATGACAGGCGTGCTTTTGTGGATAGCCAAGCTCTGTCACGTAGACGTCATATCGTAGTCGATAAACGGATTTAATCTCTTCCGGACTGAGGTCGTACTTAATTTCCGATACCACCGGTCACTATCCCCACACAGGTTGCATGCAATCCATCCTCACCCCCTCCAAGCCAGGACCATCGGGGTCCGCCAGACTCCGGTTATATGTGGGCCCGAATATTTTACATTTCCTTGCCGAATCCCCGAGCATAACCGAAATTTAATGCTAGCCTTAATTAGCAACCTAAATCCAATAAAAACAAGGAACGTTTCGCCATGTCTCGTCCCGACTACCTGATTGGCGGAGAACCTGCCCGACTCATCCCCATCACCCCAGACAGCACAAGAGAACTGAAATCCGTCTCCGTCATCATGGCAGGCCTGCGCTCCGTACTTGAGCTGCGCCAGTCTCTGCTGAAATCTCTGGGCGTGCGTGTTGGTACTAGCGCAAAACTGGAAGCGTGGACAGAGGTGGTCTTCCAGAATGAAGACAAGAAAGCCGTCAAAAACAAAGACCGACCAGACGGTCTGCTCGTCCTCAGCACCGGCAGGCGTGAGTGGCGGGCGCTGATAGAGGCCAAAGTTGGCAATGACACGGTTGGGGAGGAACAGGTATCCCGTTACCTCCAGCAGGCAAAAAACCACAAACTGGATGCTGTGATCACCATCACCAACCAGTTTGCAGCACTTCCAACGCATCACCCCGTGAAGCTCTCAAAGAACGCCACCAAGTCAGTATCCCTCTTCCACTGGTCATGGGCATTCATCCGTACCCAGTGCCAGCTCCTGCTCAAGAACGATGGCGTGGAGGATGAGGACCAGGTATTTATCCTCAGTGAAATACTGCGCTACCTGGAAAGCGACCGCTCAGGCATCAGCCATTTCGACCAGATGAACGCCGAATGGAAAGACGTCGTCAACAAAGTGAAGAGCAATGCCACACTCGCGAAAACCAGCGACGAGGTACAGAACACCATCGCCGCCTGGCATCAGGAACAACGGGACCTGTGCCTTATCATGTCCCGCCTCACAGGCAGCGATGTTTCCCTGAAACTGAAAAACGATCACCGCCTCGATGCCGCAAAGCGCGTGAAGGACGACGCCGATGCCTTCTGCAAAGCACCGACGCTGAATTGCGCACTCCACATCATCAACGCAGCGGCGGACCTGGAAATAACGGCAGACCTTCAGCGGAGAATGATCTATTGCTCAATGCGCCTCACGGCACCCAAAGACAAGCAGAGCACCAAAGCCAGGGTTAATTGGCTACTGCGCCAGCTGAAGAAGACAGCACCGGGCGGGTTCTTCATTCGCGCTACCAGACCGGGTAAGGCTGAAACCACCTATCAAGCACTGAAGGACTTGCGGGATTCGCCGGAATTGCTGGAATCTGATACGTCCAATACTGCTGCGACAACGTTGGAGATTGTCTTTGAAGTCGACCTGGCCGGGAAGTTCAGTGGGCGGAAGGTGTTTGTTGAGGAGTTGGAAAAAGCAGTGCCTCATTTTTATCAGGAGGCTGGGCAGTTGCTGAAAGCTTGGACACCGCCACCTCCGAAAATCTCGAAAACTGAAAGTGAGCCAAAATCCCGAGGTGAGGAATTAACGCTCGGAAAATAGATCTGTCCCGGTTTTCCTGGGTCACTTCCTCCAGGGCACACTGCCCCTCAGGCTGCGCCTTCCTCTGGGCTGCGTTTCCCTGATACTCGGTGTGATTCCGATAGCGCTGGGCATCTACACCCAGTCCCTCGCCCTGTTCGTCGTGGGTGCTGTGGTTGCCGGTATCGGCCAGGACATCTCATTCCGCGCCGGCACGGGCGCCATCGCCGCAGCCAGCCCTGCGGGGGAGAAGGCAGCGGTGACGTCCACGTTCTTTGTCGTGGCCTATATCGCTATCTCGGTGCCGGTGATCGGCCTGGGATTGATGGCGAGCGTGACCAGCCTGAATACGACCGGGATCACCTTCGCCGCTGTGATGGGATCACTGGCGGCGCTGGCTTTGGTACTGCTGATTTGGCGGGAACGGGCAGGGGTAAAATAGATCTGTCGCGGTTCTCGTTTTCGCGTTGCTATGTTTATTTTTTCACCCTACAATGTAGGTTGAAAAAGTAAACATCGCGAGGCGTATCCCATGGAGAATCAGCAGCAATCAACTATCGTTGACGACGAAATCAGCGTCAAGCAAGATCTTGCCGCAATTGGCCTATCAACAGAGCTGATTAGGAAAATCGCTTTTGCAGCCGCTGCGGGAAGAGCCGAAAGCTTGAGAGTTGATCCTGTAAGTGCTCCAGGACAGCTTGCGTACATCCATGGGGTACGAGAACTCCGATTAGGCTTGGAGCGAGAAGGTTGGAAAATCAATAGAGATGGAAATGTTGAAGCCACTGTCAACTATGATCTTGGGATCCAGCTCTTCTTTCAAAACGTTGATAGAGCCTGCAGTAAACGGAACCCGCAGGCGATTTCCAGGAAGGGCAAAGCATCTCGTGATCTCGTAGCAGCAGGTCAAACCGACATGTTTACTGAGCTATCACATGATGTAGGCGAAAACGTACACGGGGCTGTTCCAACAGTTTGGATCGTCTGCGTATCATCAGATGGCCGGTCAGTGAGAGCAGAAGTCTCTCGCCCTAAACGGTTTGAAGGCTCCCAGTTTGAAGATTTTCACCATCGTATATTTGTCTTGGACGAAAGCTTTGAGCCTGGATTCGAACCAAGTGTCCGCGATTCAGATACCTTCGATGACTTCGACGTTAAGATTTCGAGAAAGCTTTAAAAAATGTTCAATCCAACGCGCTTATCAACAGCCAGAAAACGCCGGCAGTTGACAAAAAAACGTCTAGCGGAAAGCGCCGGAATATCCCAACTTACCCTGACTCGGATTGAATCAGGACAAACAGCCGATCCCGGCGACGAAACCGTTAGTGCTTTGGCAAAAGCGCTCTCGTATCCGGTAAGCTTTTTTTACCAGGAAGACTGTGAGGAACTGCCAGTAGAAGCAGTCAGCTTTCGAAGTTTGTCCTCACTCACTGCAAGACAGCGAGACGCGGCTTTATCTGCCGGAGCTATCGCTCACCTGCTTGATGACTGGATTACCGACCGGTTTAACCTGCCGGAGCCAGACCTTCTCGATCTGAGGAATGAAGATCCAGAATCTGCTGCAATAGCGCTGAGACGTCATTGGGGAATTGGCTCCAAACCAGTACCTCACCTGCTAAAGCTACTGGAAGCGAAAGGAATACGTGTTTTCTCTTTAGCCGAAAGTAACAAGAACGTGGATGCATTTTCTTGCTGGAGAAATGGAGTCCCCTACGTATTCCTAAATACTTTTAAGTCAGCTGAAAGAAGCCGGTTCGATGCTGCTCACGAACTTGGCCATTTAGTTCTGCATCTTCATGGAGGGACAAGTGGTCGAGAAGTAGAGCGAGAAGCTGACCAATTCGCATCAGCATTTCTGGTACCTAGGGACGATTTCATCGCAAATGTCCCAATGGTCCATTCATTGCAACAATTAATGGCCTGCAAGCACCGATGGGGTGTGTCTCTCGCAGCCATCACACGAACCGCCTACGATGTCGGGAGCCTCTCAGAGTGGCATTACCGAGAACTCTGTAAGCAGATTAGCTATCGAGGATTTCGTAAGAACGAGCCAGAGCCGATGAGACGTGAAGAGTCGGTACTATGGAAAAAGGTCTTTGGTCAGTTGTGGAAGGAACGCCTCACCAAGGACCACATTGCTGCAGAACTAGGGATTCCAGTTGATGAAATATCAGCTTTAATTGAAGGCATTCTTGGTGGAGATCACGAGAAGGTGAGAACGGTTAGTTCTGGAGCAAAGCTGAGAGCGGTCTAGGCCGATAAAAAACCAGAGTTGGCCAGAGCCATGGGCTTTATCCAGAGTACAGACCTCCTCGATTTTGCTAGTGATATGCATCTGGTTAGCGCCTGAGCGTGCCGGCGGAGGTGCGCGGTGTATTTGTACCCGCCGCCATCCGTGAGGCCCAACCGACCACGCGTCTATTTTGAAAAATGGGGCGACCCCATGATCACCGGAATCGGCTGGGTGTCCGAGCTGATCGGTATTGCCGGCGGCGGGAATATCTTTCCAAAAAAGGCCGCAGAACCTAGCGTCAGGGAACACATTTTAGAGAACCCTGATACCAAAGCAGATCATATGTAATGATAATCACTCGATCTTTTGAACAGAGTTTGCCAGTCTTTTCTCATTTCCGAAAGGAGTGGTGTAAAACCTCTGTTCAATCCCATATAGCAAGAACTTCAACTCTTCATCTTTCGAAATCTGAAACTGACGAGATTCATCGTCAAACTTTAATTTTCCATGACAATAACGTTCGACGTATGAAAGCATATTCTCCCTATCGCCATCTGACATCTTTGCCAGGGTATTCATCGCCAGTGCCAACCGCTTCCTATTCGGCTTAGACACTTTTTCTACTGAATAATCACCATCTAATTTTAGAAATGACTCATTCAAGAACTCGCTAACCTCGTCGTCGGTAGCTACTTTATAAAGAGTGTCAATGCCACGAAATATACTCGATATTGTTGCGAGGCTTTTAAAAAAAATAGTATCCTGATCTTTGAAATAAATGGCATCTGGAACCGCATTAACCGTTAAACGGTTCTGGTTTTTCTCAATTTTCGCAACCTCTCCGAAAACAATCATTTTCTTTTGAACGAAAAGCGAGGGTGTGACCTTCTGAAAATAGTAATTCTCGTCTTGAATCGAGACAAGAAATGCTAGCTTTTTGAAACTATCTGAATCAAGATCGTTATATTCCTTAGAATCAAAGTCACCCTTAAGAAAATCCAAACAATAGCTTTTCCCACTGAAATTTTCTATCTTAAAGAACGAATCCTCGTCAAGATTGTGATCCGGCGAATAATCTACACCTTGAATCCTATCAAAATAAAACGAATCAAATATAGAGCAGCCTGAAAGCAACTTAAAATACGATTTTTTCGCCTTACCTTTCACCTTTCCCAATAGGTAGTCCATAAACTTCCTCTTTCGATAAAAGTGTAATCATTTATTCTAAATGCTCTCGCTATACATACTTCTGATGGATTCTTGTATCTCTCTCTGCTTATGAGAAATACGCATAATCCAGACGACGTTCTTATATTATAAAAATTGTAGCCAAACACCAAAAACAGTGGATTAAAATACAAAGCCTGAGATAGAAAAGTAAAAACAAACAAGATTGAATAAACGAAAACCAACGACTGCCAGTCACTGACACTTAAAGCGACAAAGAAATAACCAAGATAGCTAGGCAGAAAGCTATTGTTTGCATATTCAACGTTTGAGACCTCTCCCCTCTTGAATTCGTCACTTCCAAGCTTTGCGCTCAGACCTATACTCAAGGCAGTAAGCAAAAGAGGAACAGCTGAATAAATTACATATGAAAACCAAACTGAAGAACCAAGACCAAAAAAGTTGAACCTGATTGAGCATTCAAGGGGACAGTCATTTTGAACTAAAAACACAACAATCAACAGTGACGTTGCATTAAATGTAAGAAGAAGTCGAAAAATAATATTCATGTGACATCCATGTGGCGGGCATAGGAAGGCTGACCTTTACTGCCTAAAACCAAACCGTAAGCATCTACACCTTTAAATTTTCAATGAGAGACTCAATTTTCTCTCTATTTTTAGGGCCACTACTTAACTCTAGTACAGAGTCAGCCACATCAATTAAAGCTCGCGCGGCAATTTCATTTGAATGAAGACCAACCGTTGTATATGCGTTTTCATCCTCAATTCGCCCCCTAGAAAGATATCGCTCACTCAGCACGTCATCGGACGCCGTTACATGCACGTGAAGGACCCTACCTTCGAAATTGCTGCGAATACAATGCACCTGCTCCAGCTTTCGGACCGAGTCTAGGAACCATAAATTACAATCAGGTGAGTCCTTTAAATATGGAAGAACCAGATCCCAATAAATCCAACTAAAGTTAGTTTCTAGATCTAACTTATCGCCATACTCTTGAAGGTCGTACCTGGTAAACTCAGAGGAAAGCCGTTCAACCTGTTGTCTCAAAAACCAACCAGTGCTGATTCTACCCAGCGGAATATGCTGGCCAACAGTTTTCAGTAGACTTGTTTTTCCAGCCGCCACAGGCCCACTCAAAAGAACCAAGGTCTTATTTGTCGCAATATCGGTCATAAATCGAGATTTTTTATAAATTGATCGCCCTTGACTCTTTTTGCCTCCAAAACAAAGTCTTTTATATCCGGTATGCTGTAGTCAAAAACCACTTCTGCAACCTTCTTTTGAGGCTTGCCTGTCTTTTTTGAGACAGGGTATGCTTCAACACTCTTGAATATTTCCCACCCTCGTTTGTGAAGGTAAGGAAATGTGTTGCCCGAGTTCATATGGCAGAGCAACACACTTCGATCATATTTTTCGATCAGAGCCGTTGTATCAAGAACAAGAACATCGTGCTCATCTTTTCGATACTCTCTAGCCTTCAAAAGACGATTGAGCCTTTCCTCTTCTGCCCAAGTGAAAACCTTGCTATTTAAAAAACTATACCACTCCTCAGGGGTAATTCCGTCATTGAGAACCAACGCTAGGCGGTCTCGAGGCATGGGCTTCTGGTCGCGCAACACTATGCTCTGACCGTTTTCATTCACTTCCACTTTGGTCTTCGAGCTTCTATGCCTCTCTTCCAACGATTTTCGTAGTTCGTCTTCGCCGACAAATCTGTCCAAAGTCGCTTTTGTACTCAGCAATCCATATTCCTGAATCAGATCCCAACTTTCGGGCTCAGCCATGTGAAACAATCGAGGGTAACTATTTATGAGCATATCTGGTGTCACTACGGTCCCTCACTTTTGCTAAAACTATTCCAATTTCTTCTGTCTATGACTGTCCGAAGATCGATCCCGCCTTTTTCTGGCCTCACGAATCTTGTATTGATCAGCGATACGGGGGCCTTCGCGATTCGCTCTAACTCCTCCACAAATTTAATGGTATCCTCTGTTAACTGCTCGAATCTACGTGCATTGCGATTAGACTCGTCAATGTAGTCCGCAAAAGTCAACACAATATCTGTCGGCGCATTCAGGGCACAGGCTCGCCTAAATTGGTCCCATTCGAACCAGCCAACTCTTCGTGCCCGATTCGTTGTTGAGGTTCTCTCATATCCGGACACCTCCATAGGATCCAAACCAGCTGCTTTTGAAACCTCTTCGAAAGTCACTTCGTGTTTCAGCGGCCCAGACGTTTCACCGTTGGATCCGTCAGGGTTGCCGACCCTTATTGGAGTTGGCCTGACAACCATCAAAGTTCTCCTGATTCTATTGGGAGAAATCCCCGCTTCAGCCAGACATCCACCTACATTAGTATCTCTGGACGTAACGTAGGGATAGTTACCGTGAAAGATACTCAAACCACTTCCCTGGGTCCCTTCCAAGAGAATCAGCTTTCGCTGATAGTAAGCCAACTCAAGCTGGTTCAAAGTTGAACCACGATATGGCGCTTCGTCTCCGACGAAAGATCTCAGCTCCGGAACATCTTTAGCCAGCCTTAACTCACTGTCATGACGGCCGGTTATTCTGCGCGCTTGCGCAGCTCCGCTCCCTCTGCCGGTCGAAGCAATACTTCCAACTAAACCTTGCTCACTCTCTAAATCTCGGTCTTCTATGATCATCGCTTGCGGGTCTATGAACAAACGATCAGGAGAGATTCCGCAGTCTTTGATTTCCTGAAGCAGTGTTTTTACATAAATCGTCGTGCCTGGTCCCAACAACAGCTTTGCCCGAGTGTCCTTAGATCCAGACGGCAGGTGATGATAGGTGTAGAGTCCAGAGGAACTTGATACCGTATGACCTGCGTTCGGGCCACCGACTCTTACCAAAACATCATAATCCTTAGCCAAATAGGCAGCCACATGCCCTTTGCCCTCACTTCCATACTGCCCGCCAATAAGTACGTCTACGCATCTAATATCTGGGGAAGAATAAAGACCCAGCCTGCCCGCCACCCTCACGAGAGTATCGAGCTCATCTGTTCGAGAGGTATTAATCCTCACATCAGCATCATGCTTAAAATAGAGTATATCTTCTTCGTCTTTTATATTGTCTAGGTCGAAATAATCACCTTGATTTCCAGCAGGGTCTTGGTGGTTGCTTCTGCCTTTCAGTTCTACTCGTCCAGCATATAAATGAACGTGAACAACGTTCAAATCATCCAGCTTTCGAAGGTGCTCAAGCTGCCGCCGATTAACGACACTATCTATCACTAGGGGCCGAAGATTTTTGGCGTTATCTATATGGCTTTTTATCGTCTTAGAGAGCCATTCTCCGTCGGTATCACTATCCAACTTCATGCCCAAATCTTGCAGAGCCGCCCTATTTGAGCGCTCACCTTGGCTTTCTGAGACATTCTTTAGATGCCTGCTAACTTTGAATACCTCAAAGGCAAACTCTTTCTCCAATAGGCTCGCCAATCCTGACTTTCCTGTGTAAAGACGCCCTGTAAGAACGACTACCTGCTTCATGACGATCCTTATTAATTTTTAGCAGCTTGCATTTTAGAATGGCTTTTAATCTCCCAAATTGAAGGTTAGACCATAAAACCGGTAATCTGTAAAACTTAACTACTCAGAGTTTGATTCGTAGATTTTTCGTAAAGGCTAGACCAACATTGGATAAATGTCTCGAAGTCGCCGGTAATTTTCAGTAACTGCGCGATGAGTCTGTCTATAAAGCTCCTGACACAGATATCTTAAATTGAAAATTGATAACGTGGACATTTGAGCTGGGCGCCTGAAGAACTTCGGCACACTCAGCCTTAAAGCGCTTTTAGTCTGTCGAGCCAAAAAGCATCGAATATCTCGTCACTCTAGATCACCATCAGCTGGGAAAGCTAGCACCTAAAACCAGCACGCCCGGTTTTGAAACCCGATGATTAGCAAGCGCCATCCCTAGCTAGCTATGCAAGTTGGTGAACATCAAAAGCCCTACTCCAAAAGCCTTTTACCGACACCAACCATCAGGCACGGACTGGCATAAGTTAGCCTGCCAACGTTGGTAATAGTTGGTGGTCATCAGATAGGATTTGGTGTTATACGGACATAGTTTGAGGAGATTGCCCTCCGACGGAGAGTCGGTCTCGGAATTCTTGGCTCCCCATGTAGAGTCGAGAGGCCGCTTGCTATCATAAGCGGCGCTTGTTTTCACCCAACAATCTGGATTAGGTCAAGCAGCCGCCAGATAACCCCCAACAACCGCCAAAACACCCCCAACACCACGACTAAACCGACTATCCGCCTTCATCATCAGGCCACCCATCACACGCCCAAAAAACATGACCGCCAGCGTCACAATCGAGAAGCCGGCCAGATAAGCCGCCAGCTTGACCCCAGCAGGCATCTCAGTGCCGTGCGCAAAGCCGTGGAACAGCATAAAAGCCCCCACTATGCTGCCACCCAAAACCGTCGGTATCTTGGCGAGCGTAGCGATAAGAATACCGGCTACCAGCACAGAGAACGTAATTCCCATTTCAACACCCGGCAAACTCAACCCACCCCAAGCAAGCCCCGCGCCCAGTATCATGCCGCCGATCACGAACACCGGTGTGGCGTTTTTCATGGTGTTGTTCTGGCGCACGCTCCAGAAGCCGATGGCGGCCATGGCCAGCAGGTGGTCCAGGCCCAGCATGGGGTGCAGCAGGCCGCTGAGGAAACCGCTTTCAGCGTGGGCGCCGTGGCCGGTGTGGGCGGCTGCGGTGGTGGCTGTCAGTATCAGGCCGGTGGCGATTAGCAGGCGGGTTACTGTGTTCATGGTGTTTCTCCGTGTCTTGGTGGTTCTGAATCTTTGTGGTTCGGGTCAGGCGCTTTCAGCGACTTTTTCTGGCCTTCTCTCCGGCAACATCCCCCGCTCCAGAATAAAGCTGATGATCGTCTCCAGCCCTACTCCGTCGTATAGGTTGGTGAACACAAACGGCCGCTCACCCCGCATCTTCTTGCTGTCGCGCTCCATCACGTCCAGGGACGCATGCACCTGTTCGGCGATGTCGATCTTGTTGATGATCAGCAGGTCGGATTTGGTGATGCCGGGGCCGCCTTTGCGGGGGATTTTGTCACCGGCGGATACGTCGATCACGTAGAGGGTCAGGTCGCTCAGTTCCGGGCTGAAGGTGGCGGAGAGGTTGTCGCCGCCGGATTCCACCAGCACCAGTTCCAGGTTGGGGTGGCGGCTTTGCAGGTCGTCGATGGCGGCCAGGTTCATGCTGGCGTCTTCGCGGATGGCTGTGTGGGGGCAGCCGCCGGTTTCTACGCCCAGGATGCGGTCCGCTGGCAGGGCTTCGTGCTTCAGCAGAAAGTCGGCGTCTTCTCGGGTGTAGATGTCGTTGGTGACCACGGCGATGTCGTAATGGTCTTTAAGGGCTTTGCACAACTGGCGCAGGAGGGCCGTTTTACCGGAGCCCACTGGGCCACCAACTCCAACTCTCAGGCAATGTGTCATTGTTTTATCTCCTTAGCTTCTGAACAGTCGTGAGTACTGTGTTTCGTGTTGGGCGCTGCCAAGCGCCAGGCCCGGGATGATTGGGCCGAGTTCGGCATCGTTCATTTGCAAAGCGTTATTCACCGCTTCCACCAGTTTCGGGCGTAGCTGTTCGGTCAGTCGCTGGGCGGCAGTGTGGCCCAGGGGCATGGCTTTGCAGGCGACGGCCAGCTGGTTTTCCATCCAGGCCCACGAAAAGCCGAGCAGGGTCTGACGAACCGGTACCTTTCGCAGGGTGGCGCCCCAGGCGAAGAGGGTGACGTAGCCGGGTTCGTTGGGCATTAAGTCTTCCGGGGGCAGCAGTTCAAGACTACCCAGCAGGCGGGCGAGCGCGGCGCCCAGGCGCAGGTCTTCGTCGCTGAGTTCGGCGGTTTCCCGGGTGGCGTGCAGCCAGGCGTTCCAGTGGGCCAGCGCGTCTGCATCCTGTTCGGCCCAGGCGCTTTGCAGCCGGGCCAGCAGGGGGAGTTCGCAGCGGGTCAGGCCGTCTTCCAGTACGCCTTCGAGCCAGCCGCCCAGTTGCTGTTCGTTGTTCACCCAGCCCAGTTCAAAGGCGCTTTCCAGGCCCTGGGACCAGGCGAAGGCGCCGATTGGCAGTGCGGGGCTGACCAGTTGCATCAGGCCCAGCAGAGCCATGTCGTCAACGGCGGTCTGGTTGCTATCTGCGAGCATAAGTGTGGTCATGGTTATGCACCTGGTTATGGGAACGGCTGTGGGATTCGCTATGCGAGTGGCTGTGGTCATGGCTGTGTGCATGCCCCTGCCCTGCCTGGGAGTAGGCGCCGGGTTCCGGGTCGAAGGGGGCCTGGTGGTGAACCAGGGTAGCGCCCAGGCGTTCGGCCAGTTCTTCGAGCACGTGGTCCGGCGGAAAGCGTACCCAGCCGCGGGTTCCATTTTTTGCAGTGATTTCTTCGCCGATGGCCAGCGAAACGTGGCGGTTACCCAGGTGGTAGCACAGCCTTGCCATGGGCAGGCCCATTTCGATGTAGGCGGTGACCACCGGTTCGTCTGCGGCCCGGATGCGGATGACTTCGCCGCTTTCGGCCTGCAAGCAGGCGCCGTCTCGCAGAACCGGGCCGCGGTCGAGGAATAGGCCGACGTCCTGACCGGTATCGGTTCTGGCCCGCAGGCGGCCGCGCATGCGCAGTTCAAACGGCAGCGTAAGGTGGTCGTGGATTTCGCTGGCGTCTACCAGGCCCAATCGTTGTGTGAGTTCCAGCATGTTGGGCTCCTAAAACAGATGATATAGCTGTGCTAATGGCAGTTCGGTGGCGGGCTCGCAGGTGAGCAGTTCGCCATCGGCGTGTACTTCGTAGGTCTGTGGGTCCACGGTCAGGTGCGGGCAGGCGTCGTTCAGTTTCAGGTCGCCTTTGCGCACGTTGCGCACGTTCTTGCAGGCGGAGAGCGTGCTGTTCAGCCCCAGTTCCTTGCCGATATCCGCATCAAATGCCGCCTGGCTGACAAAGCTCAGTCGCGTGGCGCTGGCCGCGCGGCCGAATGCGCCAAACATCATTCGATAATGCACCGGTTGTGGCGTGGGGATGGAGGCGTTGGGGTCGCCCATGGGGGCCGCTGCAATCATGCCGCCCTTCAGAATCAGCGCGGGTTTTACGCCGAAGAAGGCCGGGTCCCATAGCACCAGATCCGCCAGCTTGCCCACTTCCACGGAGCCGACATCGTGAGCGATGCCGTGAGTGATGGCGGGGTTGATGGTGTATTTGGCGATGTAGCGTTTGGCGCGCAGGTTGTCGGCGCCCAGGTCCTGGTCTTCCGGTAGCAGGCCGCGCTGGACTTTCATTTTGTGGGCGGTCTGCCAGGTGCGGCACACCACTTCCCCAACCCGGCCCATGGCCTGGGAATCCGAGGCGATCATGCTGATCACGCCCATGTCCTGGAGGATGTCTTCTGCGGCGATCGTCTCCCGCCGGATGCGGGAGTCGGCGAAGGCCACGTCCTCGGGGATGTTTGGGTCCAGGTGGTGACACACCATCAGCATGTCGAGGTGTTCGTCGATGGTGTTCACGGTGTAGGGCCGCGTGGGGTTGGTCGAGGACGGCAGCACGTAGTCCTTGGAACAGGCGGTAATGATGTCCGGGGCGTGGCCACCCCCTGCGCCTTCGGTGTGGTAGGTGTGGATGCAGCGGCCTTTGAACGCTGCGAGCGTATCTTCCACAAACCCGGATTCGTTCAGGGTGTCGGTGTGGATGGCGATCTGAACGTCGAATTTGTCCGCGACCGTCAGGCAGTTGTCGATGGACGCGGGGGTGGTGCCCCAGTCTTCGTGCAGCTTCAGGCCCATGGCCCCGGCTTTGAGTTGCAGTTCCAGGGATTCCGGCAGGCTGGCGTTGCCTTTTCCCAGGAAGCCGATGTTCATGGGCATATCGTCCACGGCCTGGAGCATTTTGCCGATGTGCCAGGGGCCGGGGGTGCAGGTGGTGGCGTTGCTGCCGGTGGCGGGGCCGGTGCCGCCACCGAGCATGGTGGTGATGCCGCTCATCAGGGCTTCTTCGATCTGCTGGGGGCAGATGAAGTGGATGTGGGCGTCGATGCCGCCGGCGGTGAGGATTTTGCCTTCACCGGCGATGATTTCAGTGCCGGGGCCGATGACGATGGTGACGTCTGGCTGGGTGTCGGGGTTGCCGGCTTTGCCGATGGCGGCGATGCGGCCTTTTTGCAGGCCGACGTCGGCTTTTACGATGCCCCACCAGTCGAGTATCAGGGCGTTGGTGATGACGGTATCCATCACGGTGTCGTCGGCCCGCTGGCTTTGGCCCATGCCATCACGAATGACTTTGCCACCGCCGAATTTTACTTCGTCGCCGTAGTGGGTGGCGTCGCTTTCCACTTCGATCCACAGTTCGGTGTCGCCCAGGCGGACTCGGTCCCCGGTGGTGGGGCCGTACATGTCTGCATAAGCCTGTCTTGTGATTTTCATGCTATCCCTCGTTTTTTGCTTGGGTGCCTGGGTTCTGGTGGCCTGATGCTTTGGAGCCGGGGCCGGTCGGATAGGGCTTTCCAGGAAACGCTACAAGCACATCCATGTGCGCTTGGGCTCCGCCATCCATGGCTCCGCACATTCCCGGAAAGCCTTCTCCGGCCCGCCCCCAAAATTCTGTTTTGCCTTCAGCTCTTTGTGTCCAACTTGCCCATGACTTCTTGGCGGAAACCGTAGATTTCCCGATTTCCCGCATATGGAATCAGGGTGACCTCTCTGGTCTGACCGGGTTCGAAACGGATGGCGGTTCCGGCGGCTACGTCCAGGCGGTAGCCTTTCGCTTTGGCCCGGTCGAAATCGAGAGCGGGGTTGGTTTCCGCGAAATGGTAATGGGAACCAACCTGAACCGGGCGGTCGCCGGTGTTGCCGACTTCGATGGTGATGCGTTCGCGGCCTTCGCAGAGTTCGATGTCGCCGTCTTTTAAATCGTATTCTCCGGGGATCATGGCGAGCTCCTTAGACAATCGGGTTGTGGACGGTGACCAGCTTGGTGCCGTCGGGAAAGGTGGCTTCTACCTGGACTTCGTCGACCATTTCGGCCACGCCTTCCATGACGTCGTCGCGGGTGAGGATTTCGGTGCCGGCGGTCATCATTTCAGCCACGGTGCGGCCTTCGCGGGCGCCTTCCATGATTTCGGCGCTGATTAGGGCGACGGCCTCGGGGTAATTGAGTTTCAGGCCTTTGGCTTTGCGGCGTTCGGCTAATAACGCTGCGGTGAAAAGGAGCAGCTTGTCTTTGTCTCTTGGGGTTAGTTCCATTTTTTGTTCTCCCTCTGCTTTGGAGTTCGTCGGCAGGAGGGGGGAACTGCTTCCGGGATACGCTGTGAATACGTCCATGTACGCTCGACAAAAACATCCTTGTTTTTGACGATCCCGGAAGCAGTTCCCCCCTCCTACCTTGTCTATCTCTTGAATTAGCCTGCCAATCCGAGTGGTCGAATCTGGCAAACAGTCAGTGTTCTCATCGAGCTAGTGCGCTAACTCAAATTTCCGCTGAACAGGGCGGGTGGGTCCGTTCGGGGATGTGAAAAACATGGATGTTTTTCTCAAGCGCCCATGGATGGGTTCACAGCGTGCCCCGAACGGACCCACCCGCCCTGTTCCCGCACAAAATTTCATGTCAGCCAAATCCTCGGAACAACCGCTGAGCAACCGGTCAATAGCGGTCGCAGTAACACCCAGGCTTGCTGGCAAACCGACCAGGCTTCGTTGCGTTCATTGCCCAGGTACCGCAATAGCACCACGCCACGGCGCCGGGTGACGGCCCAGCGGTTAGAGGCGGGTAACTGTTCGCGGATTTGCTCGATGGCAGCGGCTTCGTCTTCCAGGCCGACGACCCACAGGGTGGCCTGAACCGTTGCGCCGCCCTGGCCCCATTTGCCCTGGAAGCGGGCATGCAGGGGGTCGAGGATCTGGCGTTCTAGCCATAACGGCTTGCCGTTCATGTTCAGGCGGAAGCGTTGTTCCAGGTGCCCGGTAACAAAAGGCAGATTGCCCACCGGGCGGCCCAGGGCCAGAACTTCCCAACCTATGCACTTGGCGCCAGTTTCCAAATCAATGGTGGTGGTCTGTTCGCCTTTGGAGCCGTTGAAGGCCAGGGTTTCCTGGGGGAGGTATTCCAGGGTGCCGCCTTCCGCTACGTTCAGCTTTGTGTGTTGCTGCCAGGCCACGCCGTTGCTGTCGGCCTTGTATAGCTTGGCGGCGGCGGGCGTTGTGACCAGGCTGAGGGCGCCAGGGCCCACGGATACGTCTATGCCCAGTGAGTCACCGCTAACTAACCCGCCCGGTGGGTGCAGCAGATAAACGTGGCAGCAGCCGGCTTTGCCTTCGGGGTAGAAAGGCCGCTGCACCCGCAATGGGCCCTGGTGGCGGATGCGGGTCATGCGGGTGACGGTCTGTTCCCGTTCCTGCCTGGCTTCGAAGCCCAGGGACAGGGTGGCGGCCCAGCGCCGCGTCTGGTCGAAGCGGTGGCCCGAATCCATGTGCCTGGGAATGCGCTCGTAGACTGTCATACCGTCAGGTGCTTCTTGATCAGTTGGTCAGACAGCTCGCCAATCTCGCCCCCGGCGACGCGGCGGCCGCGGTCCATGATGGCGAAGTGGTCGGCGAATTTGCGGGCGAAGGGCAGCTTCTGTTCCACCAGCAGAACTGTCAGGCCGTCTTCTTCGATCAGCCGGCGGATAACCTCGCCGATCTGGGTGACGATGTTGGGCTGTATGCCCTCCCCCGGTTCATCCAGGATCAGCAGCCTGGGTTCGATCACCAGGGCGCGGCCGATGGCCAGTTGCTGTTGCTGGCCGCCGGAGAGGTCGCCGCCCCGGCGGTTTTTCATTTCCTTGAGCACGGGGAAGAGTTCGTAGATCCGTTCCGGGATTTTCTTGCTGCCGTCCTTGCGCACCGCCAGCCCCACCCGCAGGTTTTCTTCCACGGTCAGCAGCGGGAAGATTTGGCGGCCCTGGGGCACGTAGCCGATGCCCAGGCGGGAGCGGTCTTCCACTTTCTTTTTGGTCAGCTCTACGTCACCGGCGAATTCGATGCTTCCGCTTTTGACGGTTTCTTCACCCATCACGCATTTCATCAGGGTGGTTTTGCCCACGCCGTTGCGGCCCATCACGCAGGTACATTTACCCTGGGGCACATCCAGTTCCAGATCCCATAAGGTGTGGCTTTCGCCGTAGAACTGGTTGAGTTTGTCGATTTTGAGCATCAGGTTGTTATCCGACATCAGGCTTCCTCCCCCAGGTAGACCTTGATGACTTCCGGGTCGTTGGAGACCTGGTCCATGCTGCCTTCCGCCAGCACGCTGCCCTGGTGCAGCACCGTCACCTTGCGGGCGATGGAGCGCACGAAGCCCATGTCGTGCTCCACCACCACCACGGACTGTTTGCCCGCCAGGCTGGTAAGCAGTTCGGCGGTGCGTTCCATTTCCTGTTCGGTCATGCCTGCAACGGGTTCGTCCACCAGCAGCAGTCTGGGTTTCTGCATCAGCAGCATGCCGATTTCCAGCCACTGTTTCTGGCCGTGAGAGAGGATGCCCGCCAGATTGTCGCGAAGGTCCTTCAAACCGATGGTTTCCAGCACTTCGTCGATGCGTTCGCGGTATTCCGGCCGCATGATGGCCCGCAGCGTGGGGATGATGCGTTTGTCGGTGGCCATGGCCAGTTCCAGATTTTCGAACACGGTCAGGGCTTCAAACACCGTGGGTTTCTGGAACTTGCGGCCGATACCCAGGCTGGCGATTTCCGGTTCGTTCATCCGCAGCAGGTTATGGCGGCTGCCGAACCAGACGGAGCCTGTGTCCGGGGCGGTTTTACCGGTGATGATGTCCATCATGGTGGTTTTGCCCGCGCCGTTGGGGCCAATGATGCAGCGCAGTTCGCCGTCGTCGATGGTCAGGTTCAGGTTGTTGATGGCCTTGAAGCCGTCAAAGCTGACGTTCACATCTTCCAGGTACAGGATCGGGCCGTGGCGGACGTCTACCGGGGATTCAACAGGCGTCAGAAACTCGAATACCCGGTCCCGGTTGGCAAATTCTTCAAACAGGCTCATGCGGTTGCCTCCTTGCCGGTGTCAGAGTCTGTATCAGTCGGCTCGTCCTGTTTTTTGCGGCGGCTGGCCAGCAGGCCGGCAATGCCGCGGGGCAGGAACACGGTAACCAGCACAAACAGGCCGCCGAGCAGGAACAGCCAGGCATCCGGCATTACGCCGGTGAACACGGTTTTGGCGTAGTTCACCAGAATGGCGCCGATGACGGCGCCGTAGAGGGTCGCGCGGCCGCCCAGGGCCACCCACACCACAATCTCGATGGAGAAAATGGGCGAGAACTCACTGGGGTTGATGATGCCCACCTGGGGCACGTAGAGCGCGCCCGCCACACCGGCGATCATCGCGGAGACCACGAACACGAACAGCTGTACCCGCTCTACCCGGTAACCCAGGAAGCGGGCCCGGGCTTCGGCGTCGCGGCAAGCCACGCTGACCCGGCCCAGCTTGCTGGTGACGATGCCACGGCAGATCAGGTAACCAATCGCCAGGGCGATGCCGGAGGCGATAAACAGCCCCAGCCTTGTGGCGTCGGTGCGCAGGTTAAAGCCAAGAAGATCGCGGAAATCGGTCAGGCCGTTGTTGCCACCGAAGCCCATTTCGTTGCGAAAGAAGGCCAGCATCAGCGCGAAGGTCAGCGCCTGGGTGATGATGGACAGATAAACCCCGGTCACCCGCGAGCGGAAAGCCAGGAAACCGAACACCAGGGCCAGCAGGCCCGGCGCCAGGATGACCATCAGGAAGGCGAACCAGGCCATGTCGAAACCGTGCCAGAACCAGGGCAGTTCCTGCCAGTTCAGGAACACCATGAAGTCCGGCAGTATCGGGTCGCCGTAGGTGCCCCGGTCGCCGATCTGGCGCATCAGGTACATGCCCATGGCGTACCCGCCCAGGGCGAAAAACGCCCCGTGGCCCAGGCTGAGAATGCCCAGGTAACCCCACACCAGGTCCACCGCCACCGCCAGAAGCGCGTAGCAGAGGTACTTGCCCATCAGCGTGACGGTGAAGGAACTGACATAGAACGGGCTGTCTTCCGGCATGGTCAGGTGCAGCAGCGTGACCACGGCCAGCGCTGCGAACAGCACACCCAGAAACAGTTGCGTGGAACGTTCACGCAGAGGTCGCGTTAACCACATAACTTAACCCTCCGCTGCCCGGCCTTTCTGGGGGAAGAGTCCCTTCGGCCGTTTCTGGATGAATAAAATGATGAACACCAGCACGATGATCTTCGCCAGGACGGCACCGGCCCAGGGCTCCAGCAGCTGATTGATGGTGCCCAGCGACAGACCCGCAATCAGCGTGCCCCAAAGGTTTCCGACGCCGCCGAACACCACCACCATGAAAGAATCGATGATGTAGTTCTGGCCCAGGTTGGGGCCCACATTGGTGAGCTGGGACAGCGCCACACCGGCCAGGCCGGCCACACCGGAGCCCAGGGCGAAGGTCAGGATGTCCACCCGGGTGGCGCGGATGCCCATGGAGCGGGCCATGTTGCGATTCTGGGTGACGGCGCGCACCTCCAGACCCAGGCGGGTCTTGCGCATGATCAGCATCAGCCCGGCAAACACAATCAACGCGAAGGCCAGCACGTACATGCGGTTGAGGGTCAGCGACAGTGCATCGTTAATCACCAGCGAACCGCTCATCCATTCCGGCGTCACCACGGTGCGGTTCTGGGGGGAGATCACGGTGCGCACCAGCTGCTGCAGAATCAGACTGATACCGAAGGTGGCCAGCAGGGTTTCCAGCGGGCGGCCCTTGAGGAACTGAATCACGCTGCGTTCGATGATGATGCCGGCGGTGGCTGCTACCATGAAGCCGGCCGGAATCGACAGGATCAACGCCAGGCCGGGTTGGCCGGGCAACAACTGCTGCATGCCCCAGGTGGTATAGGCGCCCAGCATGATCAATTCGCCGTGGGCCATGTTGATCACGCCCATCACGCCGAAAGTGATGGCCAGGCCGATGGCGGCCAGTACCAGTACCGAGCCCATGGAAAGACCGAAATACAGGGTTTCGGCGGCGCTGTTCAGTTTGAGTTTCTGTTCGATGGCGGCCAGGGCCTGTCTGGCTTTGGCGGCCAGCGCCGGGTTGTCGCCGCGAACCGCTTCACTGAGAGCGGCGCGGGCGCGAGGGTGCAGGCTACCGGACAGCTCGTCGACGGCATCAAGGTCGCCCTCACCTACCCGGTAGATTGCCAGGGCCGCTTGAATGCGGTCGCGCACGGCGGCGTTTTCCTCGGTTTCAAGCTGGGCCTGCAGGGGTTCGACCAGCGCCGCATCGACCTTCCCCATCAGGTCCCGGGCGGAGGCTTCGCGCACATCGGGGTCGGCGGCGTTCAGGTCCAGAATGGCCAGAATGCCTTCCAGCTGGCCCCGAATACGATTGTTAATGGCGACTCTGTCCAGCTCGCGGCGGGACATTTCGCCCATGTTCTCTCCGGTCAGCGGGTCGGCAATTTCCCAGTCCCGGCCCCGGTTATTCAGGACGAGTACCACTTGCCCGGTGTCCTTGATGCGGCTCAGCCGGTTAGCACCGTAGGCTTCGAGCCAGCCCCGGGCGCGTTCGTCGCCGCTGCGGACAATGGACTTGATGGCGTCCTCTACTTCGCTGGCCGGTGCTTCCGCCAGATTGGTCAGCAAGGCCCGGCCGGAATCTGTGTTCTGGTCCTGAGCGAACGCGGGGTTGATCATGATGATGGCAAAAAGCAGCAAGGTGAGCGATCGGATGATGCTCATGGTTCCATCCTGTCTGTTATAGGTATGTTGCGTTGCGGTCGCAAAACCGGGGGCAGCGGCGCCACCCCCGGTTGCCTTACTTCAACCCGCCTTAGTTGGACTCAGCGGCCATTTCACCAGCAGACGCGCCACACTTGCCGGTTGCGGTGTTGAAAGTTCCGCAGAACATCGGCTTGCGCCAGTCGGCGATCATGTCCCGTGAACCGGGCAGGTAGTCAGACCAGGCATCGCCGGCCACGGTGGACGGGGTCTCCCAGACTACGGAGAACTGGCCGTTGTCCTGGATTTCGCCAATCAGCACCGGCTTGGTGATGTGGTGGTTGGGCATCATGGCGGCGTAGCCACCGGTGAGGTTGGGCACGGTAACGCCGATGATGGCGTCTTTAACGGCGTCGACATCGGTGGTGCCGGCTTTTTTCACCGCTTCGATGTACATGTTGAAGCCGATGTAGTGGGCTTCCATCGGGTCGTTGGTCACGGCTTCTTCGTCACCGGTGTGGGCAATCCACTGGTCGATGAAGTCGTAGTTGGCGTCGCTGTCGACGCTCATGAAGTAGTTCCAGGCGGCCAGATGCCCTACCAGCGGGCCGGTGTCGATACCAGACAGTTCCTGTTCACCAACCGAGAAGGCAACAACCGGAATGTCGGAAGCCGAGATGCCCTGGTTACCCAGTTCACGGTAGAAAGGCACGTTGGCGTCGCCGTTGATGGTGGACACTACGGCAGTCTTCTTGCCGGCAGAACCGAAACTCTTGATGTCAGACACGATGTTCTGCCAGTCGGAGTGCCCGAAAGGCGTGTAGTTGATCATGATGTCTTCCTTGGCCACGCCCATGTCCATCAGGTAGGTCTCAAGGATCTTGTTGGTGGTGCGCGGATACACATAGTCGGTACCGGCCAGTACCCAGCGCTCTACGCCAATGTTGTTCATCAGGTAGTTCACGGCAGGAATCGCCTGCTGGTTGGGGGCCGCGCCTGTGTAGAAAACGTTCTCGGAAGACTCCTCACCTTCGTACTGAACCGGGTAGAACAGCAGGCCGTTCAATTCCTCGACCACGGGCAATACGGATTTACGGGAAACCGACGTCCAGTTGCCGAAGATCACGTCCACTTCTTCCTGGGCCAGCAACTCGCGAGCTTTCTCGGCAAACAGCGGCCAGTTGGAGGCCGGGTCTACCACAACCGCTTCCAGTTGGCGTCCAAGCACACCGCCTTCGGCATTCTGTTTTTCGATGAGCATTTCAACCGTGTCTTTCAGAACGGTTTCACTGATGGCCATGGTGCCGGACAGCGAGTGAAGAATGCCGACCTTGATCGGGTCTTCGGCGGCCACCGAGTTCAGAGAGACAGAAAGAGCAAGTGCAGAGAGGCCCAGTTTCACGTGATGTTTGATCGTCATGATGTGCGTCCTTTTCCTGGTTTGGTTGGTGCTGTTTTCTAGTTATCACCGCTGGCGCGTTGCATCTGCCGTTCCACAACCAGGTTTATTTCTCATATTTCAACGACTTGTTATATACCCTCCTGCACCCGCGACTGTCCTGGCCGCCCTTTATCAGTGCGGGCGCGCTGAGGGCAACCGCTTTTGCACCAGGGATGTGCGCGCCCGGAAAACGGCCGCTCGTTTGTAGTGCCCGCGCGCCACGACAGGGCGGGATTTTTTTCGCGTAAATTACTGAATTTCGGTTCATTATTTGATTCTGGCAATGATTACAGATCCGTAAGAGATGTCTCACAAAGCTCAGAGCGTATGTCCGATTTCTGTACGCAAGCGCATGGGTAGAATGGTCATTGTCAGGGATGAGAAGCCGGCAAGGAAAGCTGGCTCAGGGAAGACGTCTCCAGGGAATTGCCAGGCACTGAGTGCCGGGCAGGGAGAGCAGCCCAGGGAACAGGGGCTTACAGGGAAGAACGACAGGGACGAAGCGCACAGGATGTGTCGCAGCCTGAAGGATCAGGCACGGGGTCAGCCACGGACTTTGGTTCACATGGAATGTGTTCCGGGTTCCGTGCACTCCTCCCCCACTTTGGCTTACCCGGGATTTGACCAGACCAGCTCCGCGCTTTGACGGCCTGACACGATGCATTATCGAATGTCTTACCACCGTTAACTACAAGGAGCTCTTCATAATGAAACGCACCCCGATTTTCGCCACTCTGCTGCTGGTACTGAGCCTGATGACCGGTTTTGCCCAGGCCGAGCCCGGCCAGATCAACATCAATACCGCAACCGTAGAAACACTGGCCAGCCTGGACGGCGTTGGCGAAGCCAAAGCCCAGGCCATTGTTGACTATCGCGCAGAGAACGGCCCTTTCCAGTCCGCTGGCGATCTGACCGAGGTAGACGGCATTGGTGAGCGCACGCTTGAAAAGAATGCCAAGCGCGTGACCGTTAAATAACCCGGTCAATCCATCGGTTATTCAGGGGCAGCTTCTCTGCCCCTAAAGTCGGCTGGAAAGCCGCTGCCTACCCACCTATGATGCCGTGATCCCTTACTGATCGAGCTTTTCATCGAATGATTCGAGGCGCTTTACTGATTGCCCTGGCGGCGCTGCTCTGGGCAACCACCGGCATCGTGGCAAAATTCCTGTTTAACGCGTCCGATCTGCAGGCCATTTCGCTGGGGTTCCTGCGCCTGGTGGTTGCGCTGCCGTTTTTCTTTGTTCTGATGCTCCGGGAACAGCGAGTGGAGGCCAGAAATGCCAGGGCCGAGCTACGCTCCGCCTGGAAGCTCACACCAAGAGCGCTGCTACCTTTGTTGGCGCTCGGCGTCTTCCAGGCCTTCTATCAGGGCAGCTATCTGTTGGCGGTTGATCTGACCGGGGCCGGCATTGCCACCCTGATTGCGCTTTGCCTGTCACCGGTTCTGGTCGCCATCATGGCGGCACCGCTGCTGGGTGAAAAGCCCAACATTATCACCATTCTGGCTCTGATCGCGGCCATTGGCGGCACCGCCATGCTGGTGATCAGCGACATCGAAAGTGCCGGCGAGTTGCGCCTGGCCGGCATTCTGATCGCGGTCTTCGCCGCCTTCATCTATGCCGGCTTTACTCTCACCAGCCGCTACTCCTCCACCGGGGCGCCGGTGTTCACCACTGCCTTTATCTGTTTCCTGACCGCCGCCATTGTGCTTCTGCCAGTGGTCTGGGGAATAGGCGGGTTCGAGGGCATGGCCAGCCTGAGTGTCTGGCAATGGTTGATGGTGGCCTACATTGGCGTGGTGCCAACCTGTATTGGTTACGTAAGCTTCTTTGCGGGCATGCAATCAACACCGGCCACCCTGTCCAGCATTATCGTGGCTCTGGAACCCCTGTTCGTTGCCCTTCTGGCCTGGATTTTTCTGGGAGAAGTATTGGGCGCCGTTGGCATAACTGGCGCAGTGATTCTGACCGCCGCAGTGATTGTTGCCTCAAAGAACAGCGCACGCTGAGTCTTGTCGCGCTGCCACGGAAGATCTCAGTGGTTGCATGAATCCTGGCTGTGATCGCAGTGTGACTGGCGGCAAAGTGCATGATTCCGGATATGACCGGCAGCAAGGATGCCGGCGCCGGCAAGAGTCAGAACTTTCTCTCCCCATTCCCCGACCAGGTCGTGGCCCCAGAAAGCAGCTACAGTCATTAAGGCGAGCCCGGAGATACCATAGATCCAGACTTTTCCGTCTTTATGGCGCTTACAGCCTATCCCGATGGCTGCGATGCTCGACGGAATAACCAGCAGAAGAAGGCTCTGGTGAAACAGCGCATCCCCGAAAAATGAAGCGCTCAGCGCGGGTGCAAGAATCAGGATCAGGGGCAACGTAAGACAGTGTAAGGCACAGATACCAGACATACTGACGGCTATGCGATCAAGCCACTGCGAAGAGGTAATATTGACCATTGGAATTTCCTTTTCGATTCGAAATCATCGAGCCGGAATGTTATGTTATAACATTATATACATGCAACCCGAATGAGAAACTTATGAAACACCCCATACCCACAAACCTTATTTTTGGCTTTCTTGGCAGCGGTAAAACGACCGCTATCCAGAGCCTTCTGGCCAAAAAACCGGCCGGCGAGACCTGGGCCGTTCTGGTCAACGAATTCGGGGAGGCAGGCATTGACGGCCACTTGCTGGAAGGGCAAGGCGCTGTGGTCAGGGAGGTTCCCGGGGGATGCATGTGCTGCGTTGCGGGGCTTCCCATGCAGATGGGATTGAACATGCTGATCAAACAGGCGCAGCCGGACAGACTGCTCATTGAACCAACCGGGCTGGGTCATCCCAAGCAGATTCTGGAGACGCTACAGTCAGAATTCTACCGTGACGTACTCGAGATCAGGGCCTGCTTTACCCTGATTGACCCCAAACGGTTGCAGGAGCCAAAGGTTCTGGCAAATGAAAACTTCCAGGCCCAGGTTGCGGTGGCTGATGTTTTGATCGGTAATAAGTCCGACTGTTGCGAAGAAAGCGAGAGGAGTTTTTTCAGAATCTGGGGACTTGACCACCAGGAATCAGATGAGTCGGCGTATCTGACGTCGATGGGTGACTTTCCCGTCGAGTGGCTGGACAGACCTCGCGGGCTCAACCCGCCACCTGGTGCCAAAGGCCATAAGCACAAAGGCGATGCGCCGGTAAAACAGTGGCAGAGTCTGCAGGATTGCGGGTGGCAACAGGCGAGTAACCAGGGTGAAGGTTTCTATTCCTGCGGCTGGCGCATCGAACCCGCCATCACCATGGATTACACCTCGCTCGATACGCTTGCCAATGACGGGCAGTGGCAAAGACTGAAAGGGTTCTTAAACACCAGCAAGGGCTGGATGTCATTCAACGCGTTGAACGGGATAGTCACCACCCAGCCCATTCCGGAACAGGAGGAAAGCCGCCTGGAAATCATCAGCGATCAGCGACTGGATCCAGTTGCGCTGGATGGCTTACTCCGGGACTGCGTCTCAAACCCCCGTTGATCAGTCTTCCTTGCGTTGCTTTTCCAGCATGTTCGGCTGCAGAATCTCGATCCAGTAGCCGTCCGGGTCTTTTACAAAGGCCAGGCCTTTCATTTTGCCGTCGTCCGGCTTCTTGACGAATTCCACGCCAAGATGCTCAAACCGGTCACAGGCGGCGTAAACATCCGGCACCGCAAACCCGATGTGGCCGAAGCCCTGGGGCTCGTCGTTGCCGTTGTGGTAGCTGAAATCCGCATCGTTTTCGGTGCCCCAGTTGTGGGTCAGTTCCAGCATGGCTTCCCGGCCAAAGATGAACGTCGTGCGGTGGGCATCATCCGTGGGCACGGTATTGGCCTGGCGGTCATCCAGAAAGGCCAGGAAATAGAGCGTGAATTTCATCTCCGGGAAGTCCAGTTTCCTGACCAGGCGCATACCCATTACGCGAGTATAGAAATCCAGAGAGCGCTCGGGATCCTTAATGCGCATCATGGTCTGGTTGAAGACAAAACCTTCGGTTTCCGGCACTGATTCCTGATGAAGACCTGGGGCCTGCTCGAAATGCCTGGGCATGGGGAAATCCCTCTGTTTGCGTTGTATTTAGCCTATATACCTGTGTGCGGCGCAAAGGGATTTCAAGTGTTAAGGGTCAGCTGATGGCTCTCTCCCTCATAGTAGGCCTCAACCCGGGGGTTCATGATTTTCTTCCACAGCGGCGGAATGAACGCGAGTACGAACATGGTGGCGTAGCCGGCGGGCAGCTGTGGTGCAATCTCGTGGTGACGCAGGATCTGGTAGCGGCGTTTGGCCCAGGCGTGGTGGTCGCTGTGGCGCTGCAGGTGAAACAGGAAAACGTTGGTCAGGAAGTAATTGGAATTCCAGCTATGCTCCGGACCGGTGCGCTCATAGCGGCCGTTTTCCAGTTTGCGGCGATGCAGGCCATAATGCTCCAGGTAGTTCACCACTTCCAGCAGGTTAAGGGCGATGAAGCTCTGGCCCAGGAAGAAAACCGCGCCCAGCCAGCCAAAGGCCAGGGTAAATCCCGCAAGCGCCAGCGCAGAGAGGCCATACCACCAGATCAGTTCGTTGCGCCAATGGAAGGCGGCTAGCCCTTTGCGTCGTAGCCGAGCGGTTTCCAGGCGCCAGGCGTTGATGAAATTGCGGGTATAGGCCCGGGGCAGGAAGTGGTAAAGGGACTGGTTGTAGCGGGCCGATGACGCGTCGCCCGGGGTGGATACGTGCACATGATGGCCTCGCAGGTGCTCGACCTTGAAACCGGCGTAAGTCACCAGCGACAGCAGCAGCCCGCCGGCCAGAGTCTCCAGCCTGTCGTCCTTATGAATCATCTCGTGGGCGACGTTGATACCCAGGCCGCCAATGATGCCGATAGACACCACCCAGCCAAGGCCGCCAATGAACGAAAAGGGTTCAGCTGCCAAGACCATCATGCTCCAGACCAGCAGTATCGCGTAGGCCGGCACCCAGCCGATGGTGATAACCCGGTAGAACAGCTGGCCGTTCATGCGCGGCGTGTCGGCTTCTTCATCCGGGTTGAGCGCGTCCTTGCCCAGAATCAGGTCCAGCACCGGAATAATGCCAAACACGAAGAGGGGCACGCCCCAGGCGAACAGGTTGAGCCAGCCAGTAGCCCTGCCTGCTTCCAGCATAAGCAGCGGTAACACCAGCGGCACCACGGCAATCAGGTAACTGTATTTCTTCAGCGTCAGCATGGTACGGCGCCGGGCAGACTCCGTGTTCCAGGTGATCCGATTTGAGTTCACAGTGCATCCCTCGTTTGAACAGAATCTTTATTTATTGTCCTACTGTAATATTGTTCTACAATCTTGCAATCGTCAAGATAAACCATTGGTAAATTGAGGGGGTTGTCACTGTGATAGACTGCGTTTTTTCTGCCGTTCAGAGCCCTTATGTACTTTCAGGCCCCGTCTAACCATCAGAAAACACTGATTCAGCAAGCGCTGGCGGCTTCATGACCGCACCGATCGACGAGCGTTACCGCAGTAACACCTCTGGCCCGCGGCTGATGGTGTTCACCCTGATTTTTGTTGCGATGACGGCTGCCGGGCTTTGGGCGGTCTACGACCAGTTTGCCGGCCGTACCGTCAGCTTTGACAGCCGGCTGTTGGCCCCGGGCGCCCTTGCAGCGGTGGCTGCGCTGCTACTGGTGTATTTCACCGCCGACGGGCTGCGACTGTATTTCACGCTGCGGGCCCTGGGCCACGCGATTCCCCTGCCTGCCATGGCGCGGCTGGTGTTTATCAATCTGTTTTTCTCAAACGTTACCCCGATGGCCACCGGGGGCGGCTTCGCGCAGATCTGGTACCTGCAACGTCACGGTGTACCGTTGGGGCGAGCAACCGCGGCCACCACCATTCGCACCGTGCTGGCCGTTATATTCATTTTTTCCCTGACACCGCTTTTCCTGCTGACTCTGGACGCGTTCAAGGGTGAATCCCTGGCCGGTGACCTGGGCCCGGTGCTGGCCGTGTTGATAATGCTCTATCTTGGTTTTTTCATGGTGGTGCTGTTTCGCACCCGCTGGCTCATTGGCCCCCTGACCCGGCTTTTGCGCCTGCTACACCGGCTGCACCTGTTAGGCGATTCACGCCACCGGCGCTGGCAATTCAAGGCACGGCGGGAAATGCTGCGGTTTTCCGTCAGCTTCGGACACTACCTGAAAGGCCCGAAGCTTTACGTTAGCCTGTCAGTGTTCTTCACCTTTGTGTTCCTGATGAGCCTGTTCAGTTTTCCCGCACTGCTGATGTGGGCACTGGATTATGAGGTGGATTACGTGGTCAGTCTGGGCCTGTTGGTGGTAACCACGTTCGTGATGTATTTCTCCCCCACCCCCGGTGCGTCGGGCATTTCCGAGGGCGTCTTCGGCAGCTTTTTCCGGGATTCGCTCGGCTCTGGCCATTTGATACTGGTGACGGTTGCCTGGCGGTTTATCACCATTTATCTTGGCATGCTGATCGGGCTGGTTATCCTTCAGAGGGAGCTGCTCACCAAACCGAAGGACCCCAGATGAAGCAACCCACGCCTCTGAAACTCCTGTTCTACGTCAACCTGGCGATCGTGATTCTGCTGATCGGCTACAAGCTCTATCTGAACCTTTATCAGCCGGATTTCCAGGCACTGCACACCGAACAGGTAGACCAGATTGAAGCCCGCCTTTCGGACGGCGACGGGTTCAGCTTTGCGGTGGTTGGCAATATCAATAATTCGGTGCGGGTGTTCGAGGACCAGATCATTCCCGAGCTCAATCAGGCCGGGCTGGATTTCATGGTATCGGCGGGCAACGCGGTCAGCGGCGGGGGCGAAGACAAGTACCGGGCAATCCAGGGAACCCTGAGCAACCTGACCATTCCGTATCTGCTGACTTTTGGTGAAAACGAGGAAGAGAACTTCGGCGCCTTCCGGTTTTACGAACACTTCGGACCACACTTTTACAGCGTAAACACCGCCAGGGCGCGGCTGATCTTTCTGGACAGTACCGGCAAGACCCCCTGGCGATGGCAGATGCGCTGGCTGCGAGACCTGATGGATGAGAAAGAGGATAAACCGACGTTTGTGTTCGTCGGCCACCCTGTTCTTGACCCTTCCGAAGAGGCTCCCTTCGAGCAGAGCGAGGATTTTCTGCAGCCGCCCGAGTTCAAAGAGGCGCTGCTGAAGCTGGCCAGGGATCGCGGCATCAACGCGGTATTCTCTGCGAATCTTTCACTGTATTCCGACCAGGTATCCGATGCCACCCACTTTATCGCAACCGGTGGTGCGGGCGGCCTGGTGCTGAACGATGACACCAGCTTTTACCATTATGTTCGCGTGGATGTCGCCGGCGACGGCACGGTCAGCTACTCCATGAAACCCATGGAAGCCCGCTCCAACGCCATACTCAGCACCCTGGAGTCACTCTGGTTCTTTGTCTACTCGTTGTTCTACGTCGGTTATGTGAACTTTTTCCTGCTGGTTGGTCTGTTCGCGCTGATCGGCACCAAGCTGTACGCCGCTATTTTCGTCGAAAAAAACTACTATCCGGATTACGACCTGGACCCCAAGCCCTGGCTGGACAGGCCGCTGCGCATCGCCATGTTCACCAACAACTACCTGCCGTTCATCGGCGGAGTCCCGCTTTCCATCGAACGCTTGCGGCAGGGGCTGCAGACCCTTCATGACTCGGTGCTGATTGTGGCGCCCCGCTACCGGGACCAGCCAAAGCATGAAGACAACGTGCTGCGGGTACCGTCACTGCTGGCCATGGGCGAAAAGCGGGAGTTCCGCCTGGCGAACATTTTCCTGAAGCGCATCCGCAACCGTGTGAGAATCTTCCAGCCCGCGCTGATTCACGTGCACCACCCGTTCTGGCTTGGCTCCCTGGGCCTGTTTCTGGGCCGGGTGCTGCGGGTTCCGGTGATCTACACCTATCACACCCGGCTGGAGCATTACGCCCACTTTGTGCCACTGCCCGGCAACCTGTTCCGGAATCTGATCTCCCACGCGCTGATCAAGCGGTTTGCCAACAAGTGTGACGGGGTGATCGTGCCTACCTACTCCACCGAGGAATACCTGCGCATGATCGGCGTGAAGTCACCGACCTTCGTGCAGCCCACGGGCATTGAATACCAGCGGTTTCAGGCAGTGTCCGATGAGGATGTGCAGCGGCTGAGAGAATCCCTGAATATCGGCGATGAAACCGTGTTCGTAAGCGTATCGCGGCTGTCCAACGAGAAGAACATCGACTTCATGATTGATGCCATTCACAGCCTGCGCCAGCGTACAGATCACCCCTTCCGGTTCCTGATGATCGGCAAGGGGCACCAGCAGGAGCGGCTGCAACAGCGCATCGACGAGCTGGATCTTGGCCAGCATTTCACTCTGGTGGGGCCGGTTCCACCGGAAGACATGGCCACCTGGTATCACCTGGGTGATGCGTTCCTGTTTGCCTCTAAGTCCGAAACCCAGGGCATGGTGATTCTGGAAGCCATGGCCGCCGGGCTGCCGGTTGTGGCGGTGCGCTCCAGTGGCATTGAAGATGTGGTGCGACAGGATTTCAACGGCTTCAAGACTCCGGAAAAACAGGATCAGTGGTGCGACAGGGTTCAGCAGTTACTGGAGGATGAGGCGCTTCGCAGCAGGCTGGCCAAAAACGCCCTGGCTTTCGCCGCGGATTATTCGGTAGAGCAATTTGCCGCAGACGTGCGGGAAATCTATGCCCTGACCCTGGCCCGCGCCGATTCTGAGCGCAAGCGCTGAGTGGCGGCTGGCCAGGGCGGCATGGTCTGGTTTCAGAAGCCGTAAAGCAGCGACACGGAAAGTTCGGTATCTGTGTCCTCAGACCCCACCGGTGGATCGGACAGATGCTGGACCCGGTAGGCCGCTTTCATGGAGATTCCCCCCACTATGTTGGCCTGAATTGAGGTTTCCGACTCGGTGGTGGTTTCGTTATCGTCCAGCCCCATTTCAACACTCAGGGTCTGGCGGAACAGAGCGTTTTCAGACAGCGCCTGATCGTATCGGCCAGCGATGCGGCCAATGGCCTCGTCGTCATCACGGGTGCCGTCCGCATTGGGCTCTTCCAGTTTATTGAACCGGTAACCGGCACCGGCGGACAGATCCAGAAAAGACCGCTCGCCCACCTGCCAGACACGGTTTCCGTAACCGGTGGTGAGTGACGACTGGAAGTCATAACCGGAAAACCGGTCCTCCTCATGAAACAGCCGCACGAACCAGTACTGCTGCTCATCGAATTTATAATCGGACTCCAGTTCCAACCGGTATTTTTCCGTCGTGGTTACATCCTCGGTTTCCGAAAAGGCAGAGCGGAATTCGCCGGTGTTCCGCCACCTGGCCACCTCATGCTTCAGCCCCACCCGACCGTTGATATTGGTCTCCTCGGTGTTGCCGGTTGACGCCAGCACCCCCAGTTCGGCCTCGCCCTCCCAGTTGCGGGAATCTGAATCCTGCGCCTGGGCGGCAAGGGGAAATATCAAGGCCAGACAGGCCATGTTCAGCCGGTTGGTGGCCAGAGATCTCAGGTCCATGTGGGCTCCTTTGCTCGTTTTCAGCTTCAAGCGCCCGGCTTCCTCTGCGCGCGTTCACCTGCGGCGCTTTGCAGAGCCTGACGCTCCTGTTCTGCCCGCTTTCGGGCTTTGCGCTCCTCAATGAGGCGCGCTGCCTCGCCGCCAACGTGCACTTCTCCACGCTGTTCAGCCAGGCGGATCTGGCGTTCACGTTCGGCAAAGCGGGCTTTCTGTTCTTCCGTCAGCGACTCGATGCACTGATGGCAGCTCACGCCCTGCTCGTACTCCGGGCGCTGTTTGTCGGCCTCGGTGATCGGTCGGCGGCAGGCGTGGCACTGGTCATACTCTCCGCGCTCAAGGCGATGATTCACCGTGACCCGGTCATCAAATACAAAGCACTCACCGTGCCAGAGGCTTTCCTGTTCCGGCACTTCTTCCAGGTATTTCAGAATCCCGCCCTTGAGGTGGTAAACCTCCTCAAAACCCTGCTCTTTCAGATAGGCCGTGGATTTCTCGCAGCGAATACCGCCGGTGCAGAACATGGCCACTTTCTTGTTACGGGACGAATCGAGGTTCTGTTTCACGTAATCCGGAAATTCCCGGAAAGTGTCGGTGGCAGGGTTCTTCGCATTGGCAAACGTGCCGATCTCGACTTCGTACTGATTCCGCGTATCGATGACCAGAACGTCCGGATCGGAGATCAGTTGGTTCCAGTCTTTCGGCTCGACATAGGTTCCAACGATGCGTTTCGGATCAATGCCCTCCACGCCCATAGTGACGATCTCTTTCTTGAGCTTCACTTTGGTGCGCTTGAACGGCTGGATATCCACGAAGGATTCCTTGTAATCAATGCCTTCGAACCGGCCATCGGCATTCAGCCATTGCTTGACCGCATCAACGCCTTCACGGGAACCGGCAATGGTGCCATTGATGCCTTCGCGGGCAAGCAGCAGCGTGCCGTGGACATCGTGGTCCTGCATCAATTTCTGGAGGGGTTGGCGTAGGGACTGGTAATCATTCAGGACTGCGAACTTGTAAAGCGCGCAGACAACAACGTTCTGACTCATTGGTTCGGGTTCTCCTGCGGGCCGGATCGTAAATCCGGAGCATGTGTGTGGCCGCGTATTCTATCGAATCCGGCCGCAGAAGCACCAGTTCAGAGATTACTGTCTGGACAGCTCGCGCTCGACAACCGCAGACAGCTGGCCCCAGCCAGGGCGGGTCAGGCGGATGTTGTCCACCAGAACCGTGGGTGTGCTGGTCAACTGTAGCTGCATGGCCACACGGCGGCTCTGTTCGATTTCTTCAATGTGCAGGTCGGTTTCCATGCAGCGCCGGAAGCGCCGGGCTTCAAGCCCCAGGTCTTCGGCATAGCGGGTAAAAGTGTCCGTGGGGCTGCCGGAGCCACTCCACTCCAGTTGCTTGTCGAACAGGGTGTCGTGCATGGCCCAGTAGCTGTCCTGGTCACCGGCGCAGCGCGCGGCCAGCGCAGCAGGCACTGCGTTGTCGTGCTGCTGCAGCGGCAGGTCAAAGAACACAAACCGCACCTGGCCGGATGCCACATACTCTTCTTTCAGGCGCTGGCTGGCACTGGCGAAGTTTTTACAGGCCGGGCACTGGTAGTCTGCAAATTCCCGCACCACCACCGGGGCATCTGGGTCGCCGACCGAAACCCCGAACTGATCAACCTGTTCCGGGAAAGGTGCAGCATTGGGCCCGGCCGTTGGCAGCGACTCCGAGGTGGGATCGGGCGCCGCGGTAATAATGTAGACAATGCCGATAATCAGCGCGATCACCCCTGCGCTCAGGGCGATGATCAAAGGCTTCTGGTTGTTGCCCGTGCTTTTCGGTGCCGGCTGACCGGTCTTCTGCCGGCGTTTTGCTTCACCCATTCCGTAACTCCTTGCGCGTGATGTAATGGTTCGTTTGCACAGTCTGACAGGCAGGCTAAGATTCGGACTGTGCCGCAAAGTTCCTGTCACTGATCACTTACCCAGAAGGTTGCCTATGCCACTGCCACACTCTCCAGATACTCCGGATACTCTGGATATTCTCGCCAGGCTGGAACTGCCCCTGGTCGCCGCACCCATGTTTCTGATCTCCGGGCCGGACCTGGCGCTGGCCTGCTGTAAGGAAGGCATTGTAGGCAGCTTTCCCGCGCTTAACCAGCGCAGCAGTAAGGGCTTTGAGTCCTGGCTGGTGCAGATGAACGAAGGCCTGGACGCCCTGAAGGCAGACAAACCCGGGCGCAAGGTGGCGCCCTATGCCGTCAACCTGATTGTGCACAAGACCAATCCCCGCTGGGAAGCGGACCTGGAGCTTTGCGTGAAACACCAGGTACCGATTGTGATCACCTCGCTGGGGGCTGCGACCAGAGTCACAGAAGCCGTTCATGGCTATGGCGGACTGGTATTCCATGACGTCACCAACCAGAAACACGCCCGCAAGGCTGCCGAAGCGGGTGTTGACGGCATTATTGCGGTGTCCGCCGGGGCCGGTGGCCATGCCGGCACAATCAATCCGTTTGTTCTGGTGCACGAGATACGCGACGTTTTTGACGGCCTGATTCTGCTGGCCGGCGGGTTATCGAAAGGCGAAGACATTCTGGCCGCCCAGGCCATGGGCGCTGACCTGTGCTACATGGGCACGCGGTTTATCAACACCACCGAATCCCAGGCGGAAGCCGGCTACCAGAAGATGATCATCGAAGCGGTTTCCGGTGACATCATCCACACCCCGGCGGTATCCGGCATTCCTGCCAACTTCATGCGCCAGAGCCTGGAAGCGGCGGGCTATGACATGAAAAAGCTGAATCAGCCGGGCGAGATTAATTATGGCGAAAAACTCAAACCCATGGAAGACGAAGCCAAGGCCTGGAAAACCATCTGGTCTGCCGGCCAGGGGGTGAGCCAGATCCATGATGTGCTGAGCACCAGCGAGCTGGTGCAGCGGATAAGGCAGGAATACAACGCTGCCCGATCAGCGCTGTGCGGGCCCGGCTAGGCCCGACAGCAAACCTGACCGGGCCAGGGAGGCATCAGTCGTCGTCCTGTTCTTCCAGTTCGATTTCGGTGGCGTCGTAAAGGAAGGCTTGCCCCGAAAGCGGCACATACTCGACCTCTACAAGCGGATAAACACCCTCTGAGACATTAATCAGGCCTTGAAGGATCCCGGCACTGCTTCCGTCATAAGCTCCCGCCAGAGCCCTCATCTCAACACCCAGAATGCTGATTGATTCAGCGTCAACAGAACGCAGCTTGCCCTGCAGTTCGAACTCGGGCGGCTCTACTTCGCCGAGCTCTGCGCCGGATTCCTGGTCATCGATTTCAATGTTCAGCGCTTCGAGGAAAATACCGCTGTCGTCCTCCCGTTCGATGCCTTCGACTTCTACTTCAACGCCCGTCGTCAGGCGATCCAGTAGCTGCTCGCGGGGCAGCTGCGAGTCGTCGTCATTCTCAATTACCGTCGCGGATGTGATCTGGACCAGTACCCCACCCACCGTGAAAGTGCCTTCGGTGCGGTTCAGCGCCGCACCAATCGGGCCATCAACCTCGGCATTGGCTTCCCGAAGTTCGATTTCATCGGCAATCACGGTGGTGCCGTCAGACTGGTAATCACCTTCAACCTGGATCAGCAGTCCAACCACCAGATCCGGGGCTGACAGGCCATCATCAAATTCCGTATCGCTGGTAACAAATACCGTGATGCCGTTGATTACGAAGCTTTCAGTGTTGGCATCAAAGTTTTCGGCAACCGGGCCTGAGAATTCGATGTCGTCCTCTGTTCCCCGGCGATAGCGGCGCTGGTCGTCTTCGCGAATTTCTGTGGCAAGCAACTCAGTCCCAGCAAGGTTAAGGTTGCCCTCAACTTCTACAATGACACCGTCGGCCAGATCTCCCGGATTCAACGTTGAACCAAAACTCAGATTATTGCAGTCTACAATCACCGTTCCGATCTCAAAGCTGCAGGGGACTGGATCGAATCCACGAATCTCACCCTCAAGCTCTATCTCGTTGTCGATATCAAAGGCGGTTGCTGACCCGGAATGAACCCTTACCAGGCTCGCCCGGAATTCTCCATCAGCCAGCCGCCATCCGCTGACCCGCACCAGGTCGTCGGTTGCCAGGTTCTCAGGCAGGGGCACACCCTTGATCACGGTTTGCCGGTCGATGTTGACCCGCAGGCCCAGAATGGAGATCACCGCGGTCTTGCTGGCAGGGTCCCAGGCGGACTCAACGGTGATAGGCCCGCGCAGGGTGTCGTCATATTCAAGTTCGCTGGCGGTGCCCTCGCCGTTGGCGCGCCATTCGCCATCAACGCGCAGGATCATGCCCTCATCCAGGTTCTCTTCGAAGGTTATGCCATCGTCACCTGTTACCTGGCCGTTCAGGCCGCCGGTATCAAACTGAACCCCGTTAACAAACACGCTACCAAAGCCGGAAACCGGCCCCACGCTGGACCCGGTCCCGCGGATACCGCCATCAGCAACACCGAAGCTGCCTCCACCGCCCCCGCCGCCACCGCAGGCAACAAGAACGCCCGCAGACAGGGCGACCAGCGTGTAACGGACTGCTGACTGAATGGACTTGGGTTTCATGCGTGTTTCTCCCTGGCCGGGCTTCTGGCCAATATTCTTCAGATAAAATCGTTTCGGCGACGGCGAACAGGCCTGTCGTACGCCAGTTGTTCTTCCGCTAAAAAAACGGGTTGTGCGGCACTGGCCGCACCGGGCACGTAGGCACTTCGGCGAAGCAGCAGACAACCGTTGTCGTGCTGCTCAACAATGCCTTTTCGAAGTAATTCGTTGCAGATTACCGCCGGCGCAAGATGCGGGCTGACAAGACTGATCAGGTGACTGAAATCTGAGCGGTCCGGGTTAATAGCAGGGTCAGACCCCGGGTTCTCGACAGACAGGGATCTGGGCTGGTTGTTGTCGTCCAGAAAGCGTTTGTGGCTGATCCAGTGTCGGACCACGTCGCGAGCACCCCGTGACAGCAGGGTGGTAACCAGTTCGGTTGGCTGCCAGAAAATCTCCGTTGGGGCACAGGCTTCAGGGTTGATCATTTCGACTCTCCATTGATATCTGGCTGGACCGGGTCTTCAAAGTAGAAGATTCCGACGCCAGTCCTTACCACATTCCCCTCGGTATCACTTTTGCCATGGCTGGCAATGTCCCGGTCATAGGGACCAAGCCACTTGTCCAGCTGCTCCAGCAGATCCTGGGACTGCAGAGCGGCGTAGTGTCGCCAACGCTCCATGACTTCCGGAGGGATGTTGTTGTACACCAGTGTTCTCTGAAACAGGGGCTGGCCGGTGGCTTCGCTCCCCACGAGATTGTGATCAATGGTCGCTATAAGATCTGATACGTCCTCACCGAAGATCTGGAGCATTTCTTCACTGTCGCCCGCCGGCACATAGGCCCGCTGACGCAACTCCAGATTTCCGCTGCCATCATCAGCCACTACCCCCACACGAACCAGTTCCTCGAGCACGGCGCGAGGCGTCATATCACCGCTGTAGCGCCGGACCAGCTCACTGAAGCTGGCTGGTCCGCTGGACGACTGGTTCGATGAGTCAAATGAAAGCTTCGCAGGTTCGCCGTTGCTTGCGTGAAAGGCCGGGTCGTGAACCCAGCCGGACACCACGCGGGAAGCCCGGTTTTCATGGCGCAATGCCGGAGCCTGGCGGTGTTCCCCTGCCAGGATATCCCGCTGTTTTTTGACTTCCTTGCGCGTCAGCCCCGTCATCACCGCTGCGCGGGAGTCCGTGGGCTTCTTGCGCTCGTCAGCGAAATCCTCAAGCGCCGCATCCACATAGGCACGCCTGACCAGCTCTGCGAACTCCGCAAACGGAATACCGTTGCGAAGCAGCAGGCGGGCCAGCGGGCGCAGAATACGATACAGCGCCCGGTGCAGTGGATTGGTGTCCGAATCTTTCATATTTGGGATTGTATTCCCATAGTGGGTTCAAAAGCATCCATTGATCAGTCGTCATCCTCAATATCTACAACGATGTAATCGCCACCAATATTCCGCAGATAATCAATTTCTACTTCCTGACCCACCTGAATGCCTGAAAAATCGGCATCTCCGCGGCCTAATGTCAGGCCCAGAACGGTTATGGAGTTGTCATTGATTGCGGTCACCCGGCCTTCCATCTGATAGTCATCATCATCGCCGTCTTCACGTTCGATGGTGATGGCCTCAAGGTATCCGCCGTCGGCGAGGCGCTGAAGACCCTCGATCTCGACGAAATCGCCGACCATCAGGCTTTCGATATCCTGGGTCCGCAGAACGATGTTGTCGTCGTCATCGTCATCATCGTCGTTTTCAATAAGGGTGTTACTGGTGAGCATCACCCGAACGCCACTGACAACCAGGTCGCTACCGTTACGGGATTCAATCCGGCCATCCAGCTCGGCATCGCCATCCCGGGGCTCGATCTCTTCGGCAACCAGGACACCACTGCGGAAATTGCCTTCCACTTTGACCAGCAGGCCGTCAGACAGATCATCCTCGCCTAAGCCGTCATCGAACTCGGTGCTGCCGGTTACCTGAACCGTGATGCCGTTGAGCTGGAACTGGCGGGCAGAACTGTCGTAATCCCCGGAAATCGCGCCGGCAATTTCGACGTCATCGTCGTCACCGAACAGGTCGTCTTCGTCATCGATTTCTTCGGCGATCAGAACGCCATTGCCGTCGATGTAGCCTTCCACCTCAACGATCAGGCCATTTGTCAGGTCATCCCGCTCAAGGTCGTCATCAAATTCGGCACTTTGATAGTCCACGGTGATGCCGTTGATCTCGAAAGTCTGGGACTGGGTGTCCAGGCCGGCGATGGCGCCTTCGATTTCTACCTCATTGAAGTCGTCAAAGTCATCGAAGCCACTGCCGATCAGCTTGGCACCAACGAAGCTGGCGCGAAAGCTGCCATCCTGAAGCCGCCAGGCACTGATGCGGACTTTGTAGGTGTTGGCGCTTGCCGCGGCCAACGTTTCCGGTGTCGCGCCTTTGAATACCGTCTGGCCATCCACAAGAATGTCCTGGCCGGCGACTTGCAGGGTTCCCGTACCCTCTACTTCATTCCAGGTCGCAGATTGCAGACGACCACGAACGCTGTCGTCATAATCCAGCCGGTCCGCACGGCCCTGGCCGTCATCGCCCCAACTGCCGCGAACCTTCAGGATCATGCCTTTTTCAAGCTGACCTTCCCGTTCAATGCCGTCATCGCTGCTGACGCTGCCGTTGGTTTCAAAGCGGGTGCCGTTTACATAAACACTGCCAAAACCGGATACCGGCCCGACACTGGTGCCGGTTGATGCCGCCGACCCGCTATCCGAGGAACCTGAACCACCGCCGCCACAGGCCACCAGTGATCCTGCAACTGCGCCGGTGAGCGCCATTTTTACTGCTGTTGTCAAAGCACTGCGTTTCATTGTGTTTCTCCCGTTTCCCTGTTTACTGTTTTCTGTTTTTTCAGGATTGGGATTATTTTCCCAATCTGTATTTGGGAATTTATTCCCATTTTTTCGCGCTGTCCAGTTTTTAACCATGAATATTTTGTGAACTTTCCGGCCGACTGGGCGTAAGCTACTGAACACACAAATGAAAACAGGTGAAAATAATGCTGGGGTTTCTGAAGGGCGATCCGAAGAAAAAGCTGCAGAAAGAATATGAAGCCAAACTTGAAAAGGCGCTGCACGCCCAGCGCAACGGCGATCTGCGTACCCACGGCACGCTGATGGAAGAGGCAGAGAAGATTTACGCGGAACTGCAGAAGATTGGTAAGGAGTAGCGCCCCCTGACCGTTAGCTAGGAGTCGCCTAAAAACTGTTGTAGCTGCCGATTGAGGCGATCGACTTCTCGGCGCATGTCCTGAACCTCGTCCAGAAGCTCCAGCGACATCGCTAGGCCCGGGAGGTTGATTTTCAGATCCCGCTGCAGGCGCTGGGCTTTGCGCAGACGCGCGAGCGTGTGAAGATCAAACCGCCACTGGCGCTGTTCCGGAGTTTCTTCAACCGGGGCGATAACGCCGTAGTTGACCAGTTTGATCACGAACTCCGCGTGGCAGCCCCCGCGTTCACAGATTTCTCTCAAGGTGAATGTGGCAGAGGGCTCTACCAGTTCGACGCTGAGAATCCGGTCTTTGTCAGTCATCCTTCCCCCCGCTTAAACGTGCAGCTTAAGACGTGGATTGAACGATTTTTCGGCTTCGGCGAGCTTTCTGTATAGCGCTTCCGCCTCTTCAGAATGCCGCTCTGGCATTGCAACCTGGAGGATCACAATCTGGTCTCCGGGATGTTTGCCAGGCAGGCCCTTGCCTTTCAGGCGCAGCTTGCTGCCACTGGTGGAACCCTTCGGAACTTTCACGTTCACCTTCGAACCCACGGTCGGCACCGTGACTGAACCACCAAGCGCAGCTTCCCAGGGCGCAATGGGCACGGTGACCAATATGTCGCGACCTTCGACGGTGAAATGCGGATGCGGTGCGTATTCCACTTCGATAAACAGGTCGCCGCTGTCCGCACCGCCGGCACCGGGCGCACCCTGGCCTTTCAGTCGGATGTGCTGGCCTTCTTTCATACCGGCGGGAATTTTGACCTTCAGGGTTTTCTGCCGTGGCACGGCCCTGCCGTAAGCATCCGGTTCCTGAACGGTAAAGGTTACCTGCTTTTCACAGCCCTGAATGGCTTCTTCCAGGAACAGCGCCAGCTTCGCATGCACGTCTTCACCCCTCATGCGCATGGAGTGGCGTTGACCACCAAAGCCTGAACCGAAACCGCCGCCTGCACGACGGCCACCACCGAAGATTTCCTCGAAAAAGTCACTGAACTGCCCCGCATCGGCTTCGGTATAACCACCGCCACCAAAGCCAGACCGGCTCTGCCAGCCGGACGGGCGCTCAAACGATCCGTCTTTGCGGGCACCGTATTTTTTGAGCTCGTCGTATTCGGCGCGTTTTTCGGGGTCTTTCAATACTTCGTAGGCCTCGCCGACGTCTTTGAATTTGCTGTCGGCGTTCTCTTCTTTGCTAACGTCCGGATGGTATTTCCGGGCCAGTTTGCGGTAGGCCTTTTTGATGTCCTCGGGGGAGGCAGACTCGCTCACACCGAGTACGGCGTAATAGTCTTTGAAATCCATTCTTGTCCTCGCACCTGTTGAGATTGCTGGGCATAAGTGGCCCGTTTAATACCCCTTATATGAGTCGGCCCGGTGGGAATTGCAAGGTGCGCGCATATTCAAATTAATGCGTATCGGGTTTGGGCTTTGTTTTATGGTCTGGGCTGCGGGCCTAGCCTGAATGGTTCGCAGATAGCGCAAAGGCGGGGCACTCTTCCGGGAATCGCTGTGAATACGTCCATGTACGCTCGACAAAAACATCCATGTTTTTGACGTTCCCGGAAGAGTGCCCCGCCTTCGCTTGTTCTGAGCTTTCAGATATTTCTGGCCCCATTCAGAAAGACAGGAAAGCAAAAAGACCGTTTGCAATTGCGTTTGAGATATCGCTGGAGCATGTCGGGCAACGGTGGGAGAGACTGCTCAGAAATGTTGAGCGCCAGGGATGGCGCGATCAAGCCCTACATGGATGTATTTACGGGCGTTTTCTGAGCAGTCTCTCCCACCGTTGACCCTCCCGCCATGCCATCAGGCTGCAACAGGAGGGCCAACTCCCAAACTTAACGAACCTTGGGATCAAGCTCGCCAGAAGCATACCGCTCAAACATGCGTTCAAGGTTAACCGGTTTGATCTTGTCGGCGTTGCCAGCGGTTCCGAAGGCCTCATAGCGGGCAACGCAGACGTCGGTCATTGCCTTCATGGTTTCCTTCAGGAATTTGCGCGGGTCAAATTCGGCCGGGTTCTGGGCCAGGAAGCGACGGACAGCGCCAGTGCTGGCCAGGCGCAAGTCGGTGTCGATGTTGACCTTGCGCACGCCGTGCTTGATGCCTTCCACGATTTCCTCGACCGGCACGCCGTAGGTTTCCGGAATTTCGCCGCCGTATTCGTTAATGATTTTCAGCCACTCCTGGGGCACGGAGCTGGAGCCGTGCATGACCAGGTGGGTGTCCGGGATGCGAGCGTGGATCTTTTTGATCTGCTCGATGGCCAGGATGTCGCCTGTCGGCGGACGGGTGAACTTGTAGGCGCCGTGGCTGGTGCCGATGGCGATGGCCAGGGCATCCACGTGGGTTTTCTTGACGAAGTCCGCCGCTTCTTCCGGATCCGTCAGCATCTGGCTGTGGTCCAGGGTGCCTTCGGCGCCGATGCCGTCCTCTTCACCGGCCTGGCCGGTTTCCAGGGAGCCCAGGCAACCCAGCTCGCCTTCCACCGAGACGCCACAGGCGTGAGCCATTTCGACGGTGCGGCGGGTGACGTCGACGTTGTAGTCGTACTCGGTCGGGGTTTTGCCGTCTTCGCCCAGGGAGCCGTCCATCATCACGGAGCTGAAGCCAAGCTGGATGGAGCGTTGGCACACAGACGGGCTGGTGCCGTGGTCCTGATGCATGACCACGGGAATGTGGGGAAATTCTTCAATGGCCGCGAGGATCAGGTGGCGCAGGAAGGGGGCGCCGGCGTATTTTCTTGCGCCTGCGGAGGCCTGGACAATCACCGGGGAGTTGGTTTTGTCAGCCGCTTCCATGATGGCGCGCATCTGCTCCAGGTTGTTCACGTTGTAGGCCGGCACGCCGTAGCCGTGCTCGGCGGCGTGATCCAGCAGTTGCCGCATCGATATCAGGGCCATTGGGGTTTTCTCCTTGGTTGGATTTTGGGTCGTTTAATCATTTTAGGTCGCGGATTCTGGGGTCCGCTTCTTTGACTTGTGAGTCTGCTACGGAGCTTAAGGGCAGGGGCTCCCGGAACCGCTACGAGCACCCCTACGGGGTCCAGTCAGCAATCATAGATTGCTGCCGTTCGGCTGCGCATGAAGCTTCGCTTCATAAACGCTTGCCTCACCCATGTGCGCTTATCCTCGGCCATCCATGGCCTCGCAAATTCCGCGAAAGACCTACCCCGCTCTCCTTGCGATTCTAACCTCGGCGTAATATCCGAGGCCCTAGTCAATCATTTTTATGCGCCGCGTTCTTCAAGTACGGCAACAGCGGGCAAAGTTTTACCTTCCACGAATTCCAGGAAAGCACCGCCGCCGGTGGAGATGTAGGAGATTTTGTCAGCCACACCGTACTTGTCAACGGCCGCGACCGTGTCACCGCCGCCGGCCAGGGAGAAGGCGTCGCTTTCGGCGATGGCGTGGGCCAGGGATTTGGTGCCGTTGCCGAACTGGTCGAACTCGAAGACGCCGACCGGGCCGTTCCAGAGGATGGTTTTGGACGACTTCAGCAGGCCTGCAAATTTGGAAGCGGTTTCCGGGCCCACATCCAGGATCATGTCGTCGTCGGTGACGTCCGCGATCTTTTTGACGGTGGCTTCAGCGGTTTCGGCGAATTCGCTGGCGACGACGACGTCTACCGGCAGCGGGATTTCAACGCGGGAGGCGATTTCCTTGGCGGTGTCGATCAGGTCGTGTTCGCACAGGGATTTGCCCACCGGGTGACCGGCCGCCGCCAGAAAGGTGTTGGCGATGCCGCCGCCGACGATGATGGAGTCGCAGACTTTTTCCAGGGCGTTGAGTACGTCCAGTTTGGTGGAAACCTTGGAGCCGCCGACGATGGCAACCACGGGCTTGGCCGGGTTGTCCAGGGCTTTGCCGAGAGCTTCCAGCTCCGCCGCCAGCAACGGGCCGGCGCAGGCTTCGGGGGCGAATCTTGCAACGCCGTGGGTTGAGGCCTGGGCGCGGTGGGCGGTGCCGAAGGCGTCCATGACGTAGATGTCGCACAGGGCGGCGTACTTTCTGGAAAGTGCTTCGTCGTCTTTCTTTTCGCCCTTGTTGTAGCGGACGTTTTCGAACAGGACCACTTCGCCGTCGGCGACTTCGACGCCGTCCAGGTAATCGGTAATCAGGCGGACTTCCTGGCCCAGCAGTTTGCCGAGGTGTTCCGCGACCGGCTTCATGGAGGAGGCTTCGTCATACACGCCTTCTTCCGGACGGCCCAGGTGGGACATCAGCATGACTTTGGCGCCGGCGTCTTTCGCGGCCTTGATGGTGGGCAGCGAGGCGCGGATGCGGGCGTCGCTGGATACTTGGCCGTTTTTCACCGGTACGTTCAGGTCTTCGCGGATCAGCACGCGTTTGCCTGCGAGGTTCAGATCGGTCATTCGTTTGATGGTCATTACATGGTTTCCTTGTTCGGATCTTTTGCAATTAAATCGAATCTGGATTGGGGTCCGACCCCGTTCGGGGTCAGACCCCTTTAAGCCAAACATGGCTCACATCCAGCATTCGATTTGCGAACCCCCACTCGTTATCAAACCAGCACAGCACCTTTACCATGGTGCCGCCGGTTACACGCGTCTGGCCGCCGTCCACGATGCCGGAGTGGGCGTCGTGGTTGAAGTCGGAGCTGGCCAGAAGCTCGTCGGTGTAGCCCAGAATGTGTTGCAAAGGGCCGCGGGCGGCGTTTTTTAGTAAGTTGTTCACCGCCTCCACCGAGGTGTTTTCGCGAACGTTAACCACCATGTCGATGGCGGAGACGTTCATGGTGGGCACGCGCATGGCCACGGAGCTGAATCTGCCTTCCATATGCGGAAGCAGGCGCTCAATGCCTTTGGCCAGGCCGGTGTCCACCGGGACTATGTTGTGCAGTGCGCTGCGGGTACGGCGCAGATCCTGATGATGATAGGCGTCGATGACCGGCTGATCGTTCATCGCCGCGTGGATGGTGGTGGTGCTGCCCTGCTCGACACCAAACGCCTCATCAAGAATCTGGATAACGGGTACCAGGCAGTTGGTGGTGCAGGAAGCAGCGGCCACTATGCGGTCTGCTGTGGTCAGTTGGTCATGATTGACACCGTAGACCACGGTGCGATCTACATCGGATTCCGCAGGCTGGGAGAACAGCAGGCGTTTTGCGCCCGACGTCAGGTGCTGCTCGGCTGTTGCCCGGTCGCTGAAGGCGCCGGAGCATTCCAGAACCAGATCCACGCCCAGTTCATCCCAGGGTAGCTCCGCCGGGTCAGAGTGCCGAAGCACCCGGATCCGGTCGCCGTTCACCAGCAAGGAATCGCCCTCCACCCCAATCTCACCCTGGAATCGGCCATGGGTCGAGTCGTACCGGGTCAGGTGGGCAATCGTATCGATATCCGCCAGTTCGTTAATCGCGACCACCTGCAGGTGGTCGCGGAAACGGTTTTCATAGAGTGCCCGCAGGACGCACTGACCGATACGGCCGTATCCATTAATGGCGATGCGATACGGTGCAGCAGCAGTCATCAGGCTTCCAGCAGCTCCGCGGCAGTCGCGACGATATTTTCCGCCGTAAACCCGAACTCCTTGAACAGGTCACCGGCAGGCGCTGACTCACCGAAAGTGGTCATGCCCACGATGCGACCGTCCAGGCCAACATACTTGTACCAGTAGTCGGCGATGCCCGCTTCAACTGCAATGCGGTTGGTCACTTCCAGCGGAAGAACTTCCTGCTTGTAGGCAGCGCTCTGTGCGTCAAAGGTGTCGGTGGAGGGCATGGACACCACGCGTACCTTGTTGCCCCTTTCACGCAGGGCGGCGGCCGCGTCCTGAGTGATTCCGAGTTCACCACCGGTAGCAATCAGGATCAGATCCGGGGTGCCTTCGCTGTCAGACAGGATATAGCCGCCTTTGGCAACGTTCTGCAACTGGGTCGCGTCGCGATCCTGATGCGGCAGTGCCTGACGTGAGAACACCAGCGCGGTTGGGCCATCGGTGCGCTCCAGGGCCGCTTTCCAGGCGACGGCGGATTCAACGGTGTCCGCCGGGCGCCAGGTGCTCATGTTCGGCGTAGTGCGCAGGCTGGCCAGCTGTTCAACCGGCTGGTGGGTCGGGCCGTCTTCCCCCAGACCGATGGAGTCGTGGGTGAATACCAGGATGGAACGCTGCTTCATCAGGGCCGCCATACGAACGGCGTTACGGCAATATTCCATGAAGATCAGGAAGGTGGCGCCGTAAGGCACCAGACCACCGTGCAGGGCCACACCGTTCATGATGGCAGCCATACCGAATTCGCGAACGCCGTAGTAAACGTAGTTTCCGCTGGCGTCTTCTTTGGTCAGTGGCTTGGTGTTGTTCCAGATAGTCAGGTTGGAACCGGCCAGATCGGCAGAGCCACCCAGCAGTTCCGGCAGCAGCGGCCCATAGGCGTTGAGGGTGTTCTGGGAAGCCTTGCGGCTGGCGATGGTTTCGCCCTTGTCCTGGCATTCCTGAATGTAAGCCTGGGCTTTTTCGGAGAAGTCTGCTGGCAGTTCACCGGCCATACGGCGCTTGAACTCGGCGGCCAGTTCCGGCTCGGCCTTTTCATACGCCGCAAAAGTCTGTTCCCACTCGGCCTGGGCGGCAGCGCCTTTCTCGCGCGCATCCCAGCCCTGGTAAACCTCGCCCGGAATTTCAAACGGTGGATGCGACCAGCCCAGCTGTTTGCGGGTCAGCTCTACTTCCTCTTCCCCCAGCGCGGCGCCGTGGCAGCTTTCGGTGCCCTGCTTGTTGGGGGAACCGAAGCCAATGATGGTCTTGCAGCAGATGAGCGTGGGCTGATCGGTATTGGCGCGGGCCGCTTCAATGGCAGCGCGCACGGCGTCAGGGTTGTGGCCATCGACCTTGGGAATTACCTGCCAGCCGTAGGCTTCGAAACGCTTGGGGGTGTCATCGTTGAACCAGCCTTCCACTTCACCGTCAATGGAAATGCCGTTGTCGTCGTAGAAGAACACCAGCTTACCCAGGCCAAGGGTGCCTGCCAGTGAAGCCACTTCGTGGGAGATGCCTTCCATCAGGCAGCCATCGCCCAGGAAGGCGTAGGTGTAGTGGTCAACAATCTCGTGGCCGGGACGGTTGAACTGTGCCGCCAGAGTTTTCTCCGCCAGCGCGAAGCCGACAGCGTTGGCAATGCCCTGACCCAGTGGGCCTGTGGTGGTTTCAACCCCCGGGGTATAGCCGTATTCCGGGTGGCCCGGGGTTTTCGAGTGCAGTTGGCGGAAGTTCTTGATGTCGTCAATGGAAACGTCGTAACCGCTCAGGTGCAGCAATGAATACTGCAGCATGGAGCCGTGGCCGTTGGACAGCACAAACCGGTCGCGGTTGGCCCACTTGGGGTTGGCCGGGTTGTGGCTGAGGTAATCGTTCCAGAGGACCTCGGCGATATCCGCCATACCCATGGGCGCGCCCGGGTGGCCGGATTTGGCTTTCTGAACCGCATCCATGCTCAGCGCGCGAATGGCGTTGGCGAGATCTGTGCGAGACGGCATTGACGTTTCTCCAGTGTTTGGTCAGCGAACTAACGCGAATTAAGGGAACAGTTAAAAATAAGGCGCGTATTTTCGCCGATTAGTGACCGCGGGGGCAAATGAACCTCCGTCTTTTTGCGCTACAGATTTCTACGGATTAAAAAGCCCCTGCCAAATCAATGGGCCGGCACTATATCAATTTTTTTTGATATTGTTGTTGATCCCGAAAATGAACCCATCTAGACTGCGTTTCATGACATCTACCGCTGCACAGATACCGTCGGAGCATCCTTCCGAAGTCGACACACTCGCCCCCATCTTCAAGGCGAGCGGTGATCCGCTTCGGCTGGAAATTCTGCGCGTGCTGCGCCGCGATACGTTTGGTGTTCTTGAGCTCAGCCAGCTTTTCGACATGCGCCAGTCAGGCATGAGCCACCACCTGAAAGTGATGAACAAAGCAGGATTACTGGAGCCTCAGCGCGAGGGCAACGCCATCTTCTACCGGCGCCCCCTGCACCTGGACAGCGAAAAGCTGATCGACAAAACCATCCGTCAGATTTTCGATGCCGTGGACCGGATAGCTCTGCCCCAGCACCTGCAGGAAAAGATCCAGGCCATCCGCAACCAGCGAGCGGACCAGTCCCAGGCGTTCTTCGCCCGCTACGCGGAAAAATTCCGCGAACAGCAGGAACTGATCGCCGCCTTCGATCTTTACGCCCAGCCCGTTGCAGAGCTGATTGGCAAGCGTTCGAAGAAGCAGCGCTGGAAAACCGCCCTGGAAATCGGGCCCGGAGAGGGCGGCTTTCTTCCGGTGCTGTCGAAAGCCTGCGAACACGTGGTGGCCCTGGACAATTCCCGGGACATGCTGGCGAAAGCCACCCGAACCTGCATTGACGAGCGGTTGAATAACATCGATCTGATCGAGGGCGTGACCGACAACCTGCTGGCCCGGGGCGATGCTTTCGACCTGGTGGTTGCCAATATGGTGCTGCACCACGTGCCCAGCCCGGCGGATATTTTTCTGGACGCATCGGCGCTGATGAACAACGGCGGCTGCCTGGTTATCAGTGATCTGTGCAGCCACGACCAGGACTGGGCCAAAGAGAATTGCGGTGACTTGTGGCTGGGCTTCGAGCCGGAAGAACTCACCAGTTGGGCGGACGACGCCGGGCTGGTTGCGGGAGAGTCACTGTTCATCGGATTACGTAACGGATTCCAGGTACAGGTACGGGAATTCTGGAAGACCGCCGAGGCTGACTGACTTCAAATATCGAATACATATCAAAGTTTTTTGATATAGAATTGTGTACGCTTCGTACAGTAACTCACAACAACGCTTATAGAGGAAAAAGCACCTATGGCTGATTACAGCATCTTTACGTCCGAATCGGTCTCAGAAGGCCATCCTGACAAACTGGCAGACCAGATTTCCGATGCCGTACTCGACGCCATCCTTGTGGACGATCCCCACGCCCGTGTTGCCTGCGAAACCATGGTAAAAACCGGCGTGGCTATCGTCGGTGGCGAAATCACCACCAACGCCTGGGTAGATCTGGAAGATCTGGTCCGTGGCGTGATCAAGGACATTGGTTACACCTCTTCTAAAGTTGGCTACGACGGCGATACCTGCGGCGTCATCAACATCATCGGCAAGCAGTCCGTCGACATCGCCCAGGGCGTTGACCGCCAGAAGCCGGAAGACCAGGGCGCCGGCGACCAGGGCCTGATGTTCGGCTACGCCAGCAATGAAACCGAAGTGCTGATGCCTGCGCCGATCACTTTCGCGCACCGACTGATGGAACGCCAGGCCGAGGCCCGCAAAGGCGGCCTGCTGCCCTGGCTGCGCCCGGACGCGAAGAGCCAGGTGACCTGCAGCTACAAAGACGGCCGGGTATCCGGTATCGACGCTGTGGTTCTGTCAACCCAGCACGACGAAGACGTGTCACAGGCCGATCTGAAAGAAGCGGTGATGGAGCTGATCGTCAAGAACGTGCTGCCGGCTGAACTGCTGCACAAGGACACCGAATTCCACATCAACCCGACTGGCAAATTCGTCATCGGCGGCCCCGTTGGCGACTGCGGCCTGACCGGCCGCAAGATCATCGTAGACACCTACGGCGGCATGGCCCGCCACGGCGGCGGCGCCTTCTCCGGCAAAGACCCGTCCAAGGTCGACCGCTCAGCAGCCTACGCCGGCCGCTACGTTGCCAAGAACATCGTCGCCGCTGGCCTGGCCGACAAGTGCGAAATCCAGGTTTCCTACGCCATCGGCGTGGCACAGCCAACGTCGATCTCATTGAACACCTTCGGCACTGGCAAGATCAGTGACGACAAGATCATCAAACTGGTGCGCGAGCACTTTGACCTGCGGCCCTATGCGATCACCAACATGCTGGACCTGCTGCACCCGATGTACCGGGCCACAGCAGCCTACGGCCACTTCGGCCGCGAGCCACAGCAAGTCACCGTGGGTGGAAAGACCTTTACGACTTTCCCATGGGAGAAGACCGACCGCGCTGCTGCCCTGAAGGACGCGGCCGGGGTTTGATCTCGGGCTTGGGTTAGCTCTCAGCTTTCGTGATAGCGGCGCTGAGGGCTTCTAGAAAAAGACGGCAATCACCAAAAGTTCAACGAGGCAGTGGGGGGATCTTCTCCCCGGAATGTGGTCGGCCAAGGATGGCCGACCCCAAGCGCACATGGGTCAAGCCGAGCGCTTATGAAGCGAAGCTTCATGCGACAGCTGGACGACAGCAATCTGCGATTGCTGGCCGGACCCCGCCAGGGGTGCTCGTAGCGTTTCCGGGGAGAAGATCCCCCCACCGCCGACAAGCACAAGTTTCGAGGCTAGGAGATCAAACTCCGGGGCCAAAAGTTAAAACGAGGAGCAAAAAATGAGCACTCCAGCAGAAAAACTGCAGCAATTCGACGACTACAAAGTACGCGATATCACCCTGGCGGCCTGGGGCCGTAAAGAGATCAACATCGCCGAAGGCGAAATGCCAGCCTTGATCAAGCTTCGTGAAAAGTACAAAGGCGAGCAGCCGCTGAAAGGCGCGAACATCATGGGTTGTATTCACATGACCATTCAGACCGCCGTACTGATCGAGACGCTGATCGAGCTTGGCGCAGAGGTACGCTGGTCATCGTGCAACATCTTCTCCACCCAGGACCAGGCCGCTGCCGCCATCGCTGAGCGCGGCATCCCAGTTTTCGCATGGAAAGGCGAGACCGACGAAGAATACGACTGGTGCCTCGAGCGCACTGTCGGTGCCGACGTCGAAGGCTGGAAGCCCAACATGATTCTGGACGACGGCGGCGATCTGACCGCCCTGCTGCACGAAAAGTATCCGGAAATCCTGCGCAACTGCCACGGCGTGACCGAAGAAACCACCACCGGTGTACACCGCCTGCAGGAAATGATGCGCGAAGGTACCCTCAAAGTACCGGCCATCAACGTGAATGATTCCGTCACCAAGGCCAAGAACGACAACAAATACGGTTGCCGTCACAGCCTGAACGACGCCATCAAGCGCGCTACCGACCACCTGATGTCCGGCAAGAAAGCCCTGGTCATCGGCTATGGCGATGTGGGCAAGGGCTCTGCTGCCTCTCTGCGTCAGGAAGGCATGATCGTGAAGGTCACTGAATCCGATCCGATCTGCGCCATGCAGGCCTGCATGGACGGTTTTGAGGTGGTGTCCCCGTACATCGACGGCATCAACACCGGCACAGAATCGTGCATCAACAAGCCGCTGCTGCAGAACACCGACATTCTGGTGACCACCACCGGCAACATGAACGTGTGTGACTCCAACATGCTCAAGGCGATCAAGAGCGGCGCGATTGTTTGTAACATTGGCCACTTTGATAACGAAATCGACACCGCCTACATGCGCAAACACTGGGAATGGGACGAGGTGAAGCCGCAGGTTCACGTGATCTATCGTGACAAGGCCACCAACGATCATCTGTTGCTGCTGTCTGAAGGCCGCCTGGTGAACCTGGGTAACGCGACCGGTCACCCGTCGCGGATCATGGACGGTTCCTTCGCCAACCAGGTGCTGGCCCAGATGTACCTGTTTGAGCGCAAGTTTGCTGATCTGCCGGAAGAAGCCCGCGATAAAGGCATCTACGTGCAGGTTCTGCCGAAGCACCTGGACGAAGAAGTCGCCCGTGCCATGGTAGAAGGTTTCGGTGGCGTCATGACCAAGATGACTCCGGAACAGGCGAAGTATATTGGTGTACCGGTCGAAGGCCCGTACAAGCCGGAAAGCTACAAGTACTGATTGGGTAACAACATGGAATCCCAGAAGCAGTTCAAGCGCCGTTTCAGCTTTGAATTTTTCCCACCCAAAACCGATGCGGGCAAGGAAAAGCTACAAACGGTGCGGGGCCAACTGGCCGAGGTTGACCCGGATTTTTTCTCGGTCACCTTTGGTGCTGGCGGTTCAACCCGTGACCGCACCATTGAAACCGTGATCAACCTGCACAAACAGGGCATTTCCACAGCGCCCCACCTTTCCTGCGTGGGTGGTACCCGCCAGGAAATCGGGGAGCTGCTGGACCTGTACAGGGAAAACGGAGTCAACCGGATTGTCGCGCTGCGCGGTGACATGCCCTCGGGCATGGGCGCCGCCGGTGAGCTGCGCTACGCCAATGAGCTGGTCAGCTTTATCCGCGAACACAGTGGCGATACCTTTAATCTGGAAGTGGCGGCCTATCCGGAGTTTCATCCCCAGGCCCGTACCGCCGAGGAAGATCTGAAGAACTTCGCCCGCAAGGTCGAAGCTGGGGCCAACAGCGCCATCACCCAGTACTTCTTCAACCCGGACAGCTACTTCTATTTTATAGACCGGCTGGAAAAGATGGGTGTCACCATTCCGGTGGTGCCGGGCATCATGCCCATCGTCAATTTTTCCAACCTGACCCGGTTTTCCGACATGTGCGGGGCAGAAATTCCGCGCTGGATTCGCAAGCAGCTGGAAGCCTACGGCGACGACAGCGAGAGCATCCGCCAGTTTGGTGAAGAAGTGGTCACCAACATGTGTGAAAAACTGCTGGAAGCGGGGGCTCCCGGTCTTCACTTTTACACGCTGAACCAGGCAGAGCCTAGCCTCAGCATCTGGAAAAATCTCGGCATTGGCGAGCGCGAACGCATCCCGTTCTAGAAGTAAGTCAATTCCACCTTTCGCTAACCCGTATCACCGGCGATTCACTGAAATCGCGGCCTCAATGGTCTAAGGTGGTACGGGTGCTTTTGTTTATAAGGCCCAAAACGCGAAAGGAGAAAGCATGAATAACAAATGGCTGAAAACCGTAGGCGCGAGCCTGGCACTGACCGTAGCGGCGGGCACTGTAAGCGCTGAGACCCTCCGGGTTGTGACGGACCCGAGTTTCGTTCCTTTTGAGATGATGGATCAGGAAACCGGTGAGATGATCGGTTTCGATATGGAGATTATTCGCGAAGTCGCTGATCGGGCCGGTTTTGAAATCGACCTGAACACCATGGACTTCAACGGCATTATTCCGGCCCTGCAGACCGGCAACGTGGATATCGCCATCGCCGGCATCACCATTACCGCCGAGCGCGAGGAAATTGTTGATTTTTCCGACCCGTACTACGATTCCGGCCTGCGGATTCTGGTGCGCAAGGGTAACGAGGACGTGACTGAATTCAGCGACCTCGAAGGCAAGAAAATCGGCACCAAAATCGGCTCCACCAGCTATGACTATCTCACCGAAAACATCGAAGCAGACGATGGCGTAACGCCCTACCCGGGAAGCTCCGATATGTATATGGCGCTGATGTCCCGTGCTATCGATGCGGTTTTCTACGACGCACCGAACGTCGGCTACTTCGCCCGCACCAAGGGTGAAGGTAAAGTGCAGACCGTTGGCCCGCTTTATGAAGGCCAGCAGTATGGCATTGCACTCAAAAGCGGCAGTGAATGGGTTGATGACGTTAATGACGCCCTGGCCGCCATGAAGGAAGACGGCACCTACAAGACCATTTACGAGAAATGGTTTGGCCCGATGCCGGAAGGTAAATAAGGGCAACCGGGCCCTGGCGGCCTGAACCCCTGAGCCGGGGCAGATTTGCCCCGGCCACTCCCGACTGCACCATCCTTCGGAGATTCTCACTGTGGAATTTCAGTTTCAGTTCGACTGGCAAGCGGCCATCGACTCGATCCCTTTCCTGATCGAAGGGATTCCCTACACCCTGATGATTTCGTTCGGCGGCCTGATTATCGGCTTTGGCCTGGGCATCTTTTTTGGCCTGCTGAGCATCAACAAGAACTGGTTCCTGCGCTGGCCTGCCACGGCCTACATCGAAATATTCCGTGGCACGCCTATTCTCGTGCAGGTGCTGTTCATCTTCTACGGCTTACCGGATTTGATTGGCGCTCCCATTGAGCCGCTAACCGCCGGTATTGCCGCCATTGCCCTGAACTCCGGCGCCTACATTTCGGAAGTGGTTCGCGGTGGCGTGCAATCCATCGACAAGGGCCAGACCGAAGCCGGGCTCTCGCTTGGGCTGTCCCGCAATCAGACTTTCTGGTCCATCGTATGGCCCCAGGCCTTCCGCCGGATGATTCCACCACTGGGCAACCAGGCCATCGTCAGCATCAAGGACACATCTCTGTTCTCGGTCATCGGCGTGGGTGAACTTGTGCGCCAGGGCCAGATCTACATTGCCAATACCTTCACCGCGTTCGAGGTGTATTTTGTGGTGGCCATTCTGTACCTGTGCATCACCCTGACACTGTCCATCATCCTCCGCTTCGTCGAGCGGCGCGGACTTGCTTCTGTCTGAAGGAATTCTGATCATGACTGATATTGTGAACATGAAGGGCATGAACAAGTATTTCGGCCCGTTGCATGTCCTCAAGGAAATTGACCTGACGGTTGCCAAGGGCGAAGTAGTCGTGGTGATTGGCGCCAGCGGCTCGGGAAAATCCACGTTGATCCGCTGCGTGAACGGCCTTGAAGAATTCGAGTCCGGCGAGCTGACGGTAGACGGCCACCCGCTGGCACCCAGAAGCGGCAACCCGCAGTCCCTGGCGGAAATCCGCAAGGAAGTGGGCATGGTGTTCCAGCAGTTCAACCTGTTCCCACATCTGACGGTGAAACAGAACATCATGCTGGCCCCGAAGAAAGTGAAAGACGCCTCACAAAGCGAGGCCAGTGAGATAGCTGAGCGGTTGCTGAACCGCGTGGGTATAGGAAACCAGGCGGACAAGTACCCCACGCACCTGTCCGGCGGCCAGCAACAGCGGGTGGCGATCGCTCGCGCCCTGGCCATGGACCCCAGGTTGATGCTGTTCGACGAACCCACGTCAGCCCTTGACCCGGAAATGATCGGTGAAGTGCTGGACGTGATGCGTGAACTGGCAAAAGAAGGCATGACCATGATGGTGGTCACTCACGAAATGGGCTTCGCCCGGGAAGTGGCGGACCGGGTTATCTACATTCATGAAGGCAGGATTGTGGAAGAAGGAAAACCCGCCGACGTTTTTGATAATCCACAGAACGAGCGGACCCAGGCGTTTCTTTCGAGGGTATTGGCGCACTGACGGTAATTGGCGAGTAACTTTGACTAAAAGATTTTCGGGACTGCGGTTATTTATCCCACTGACGCTGCTGCTAATGCTGGTTGCGTGCAGTGACCCACCACCTGCCTATCAATCCCTGGGGCGGGATGCCGTGGTACTGGCCTTTGGGGACAGCGTCACCCACGGCACTGGAGCCCAGGCGGGAGAAGACTTCCCCACGCTGCTGGCCCGGGATACCGGGTGGCAGGTGGTCAACGCCGGAATACCCGGCGACACTGCCGAAAAAGCCCGGGGACGAATTGGGGGACTGCTACAGGAGCACGATCCGGAACTGGTCATCGTTGAGCTGGGTGGCAATGATTTTCTGCGGCGCCAGCCGGCAACGCAGGTAAAGGAACATCTGCGGGAAATTATCAACGCTGTGCGCGATTACGGCGCCCTTCCCGTGCTGGTGGCGGTCCCGGAATTCTCCGTGATCAGCGCCACCGTCGGCAGCCTGTCAGACTCACCCATTTACGAGGAACTGGCCGCAGAAGAAAGCATCCTGCTAATAGACGATGTTTTTTCAGAAGTGCTCTCCGAAGAACGCCTGAGGGCCGACCGGATTCACCCGAACGCGCAGGGCTATCGGCAACTGGCTGACGGCATTGCCGAGGCGCTCACCGAGGCAGGACTTAAAAACCAGATCGCACCTTGAGTTCAAGCAATATCTTTCAGTTGTGCGCTTACCCCAGGATCAACCCGGTCCGCTTCCCGCGCCAGGTTAACACTCATCGCCACCTGCGCTACGCTCATCAAATCATGCGGAATATCCCGTTTCTGCCTATCGGAGAACCAGGACAGCACGTCCGCAAGATGCCATATACCCGCTGCTCCCTCATGAATCGGTAAAGGGAAGCTGGCCAGGTTGGTCTGGATAAGTTTCCTCATATTCTGTCTGGAAAATGCCAACAGCCTTGCCATCTCCGAAATACCGACGAGATCGGGCCCGGCTTCTACCAACTTCGCTTCTGGCACAGCCATTTTTACATCGCGCAATGCAGTCATAAGCGCCGCCTCAGCAGATTCTGCTTCACGGCTTAAGTTCAGTGCCAGGCGGCCTTTCTGGCCAAGACCAATAATTGCGTCATCACAGCCGGCTTCAAACAACCGCGCTTCCAGTGTCTCTGAGTCGATTAATTCGGGCACTGCGAAGGTCAATGTAAAATCGAAGTCACTGGTCACTTTCATCCTCTCTCGTCAGATCCGCTAGCCCAGAGCAGTTATCCACGATTCGACGAATCTGCCGGGCATGATTTCCAGCATTTCTGGGAGTGCTCCAGATGCTGGCAACACAGAACTCTCCGCATCTGCACTGTGAATCATTAGCAGGGCAATACATCCGGCCCCAGGCGTGGCCACTCCGCATTTCTATCCGCCAGCCGTTTTCCTCGGCATAAACCAGGGCAGCCTCAATCTCTTTGTCTTTGTGACGTCTACGGACCATTTCGGCCATTCCATAGCCTATAGTATAGGCCAGGTTGTCATATGACAACCTGGCCTATCCAATTAGTCTCAAATGTCGTTTCTAAATCAGGGGGGATTTAACTACCGACTATCACCGACCCAGACCCAATCGTCACACCCCCACAGGTAATGGCACCACCAGTTACCGCGGCAGGTATGCCGTCAATCATCACGGTGCCGGAACCTGCGGCAATGGCGCGGGGGTGAGGCGGGTGCTTGGGTTTGGAATGAGGCGCCAGGGGGTCACCTACACGGGCGACAGGCTTGCCGTCGACCATGACCGTGGGGGAACCGGCAATTACGGGTGTGGGCGGAAATCCCTGGTGCTCTGTACCCAGGTCGCCAAGAAGAACAATGGCTTTGCTCATATCGCATCCTTTGCGTTGCATTCATCCGTGTTTGAATCCCCCATAATATACTGCCAGGGCCCCTTAGCCAAATCACAGCACTGGCGACAGGCACCCCGTGACCAGTATCATTGGCACCCTGAATTCCTAGGAGGCCCTCCATGCGCAACGCCGATCTCATCGCCCGCGATATCAAGTCCGTCTGGCATCCCTGTACCCAGATGAAGGATTACGAAACCCTGGGGCCGGTGCCCGTCAAGCGGGGCAGTGGCGTCTGGCTGGAAGACTTCGACGGCAACCGGTATATCGATGCCGTGAGTTCCTGGTGGGTCAACCTCTTCGGCCACGCCAACCCCCGCATCAATGAGGCCATCCAGAAACAGATCGGCGAATTGGAACACGTGATCATGGCAGGCTTCACCCATGAACCCGTGGTGAATCTGTCTGAGCGCCTGATTGAGGTCACACCGGACGGCCTGTCCAAGTGCTTCTACGCCGACAACGGATCGTCTGCCGTCGAGTGTGCCCTGAAGATGAGCTATCACTACTGGAAAAACCACGGCAAGCCGACCAAGAAGAATTTCGTCAACCTGAGCAACAGCTACCACGGTGAAACCCTGGGCGCCCTGGCACTGGGCGACGTGCCACTCTATAAGGAAACCTACGCGCCGCTGCTGATGGAAGTCATCACCGCTCCATCCCCGGACGCCTACAACAAGGAAGCCGGCGAAACCGACGAGGACTACGCACTGCGGCAGTTCGAAGCCATGGAAAAGATCCTGGCGGAGAAACACGACGAAATCTGCGCCGTGGTCACCGAGCCGCTAATCCAGTGCGCCGGCGGTATGCGCATGCATCACCCGATTTACCACACCAAACTGCGCGAAGCCTGTGACCGTTATGGCGTTCACCTGATTGCCGACGAAATCGCCGTAGGCTTTGGCCGCACCGGGACCCTGTTTGCCTCCGAGCAGTCGAACATCACGCCAGATTTCATGTGCCTGTCCAAGGGACTGACCGCCGGTTACCTGCCCTTGTCCGTGGTGGTCACCACCGATGACGTTTTCAACGCCTTCTACGACGACTACGAAACCCTGAAAGCGTTCCTGCATTCCCACAGCTACACCGGCAACCCCATCGGCTGCGCCGTGGCACTGGCAACACTGGACATCTTTCGCGACGATAACGTGATTGAGAACAACAAGCGCCTGAGCCAGGTGATGGGCGAATCTGTGGCCCACCTGGCTGACCATCCCCACGTTGGCGATGTCCGCCAGACAGGCATGACCCTGGCCGTGGAAATGGTCAAAAACAAAGCCACCAAAGAGCCATTCCCGTTTGCAGAACGGCGCGGCATGCGGGTATTCAAACACGCCCTGACCCGCGAAGCCCTGCTGCGCCCCCTGGGCAACGTGAGCTACTTCATGCCGCCTTATGTCATCACCGAGGAGCAGATCCGCCACCTTGGGCAGGTGCTGACCGAAGGCATCGACATCGCGACCAGGGACTGAGCCAACCACCATGCGCATCCCCCGCATCTTCACCGACTCGCCGCTGACTGTTGGCAGCCGGTGCGACCTGGACGACAACGCGGCCAACCACACAGGCCGCGTTCTGCGCATGCAGGCGGGGCAATCACTGCTGCTGTTCAACGGCAACGGCAATGACTACACCGCCACGATTACCGAAGCAGGCAAGAAACGGGTCGAAGTCGAGGTTGAAAGTGCCGCACCCAACCTCACCGAATCCAACCTCGAGATCGTCCTCGGCCAGACCCTCTCCAAAGGCGACCGCATGGACTACGCGGTACAGAAAGCCGTGGAAATGGGCGTCACCCGCATTGTCCCCCTGGCCACCGAACGCTCCGAAGTCAAACTCAAAGGCGACCGTGAAGACAAACGCCTGCGCCACTGGCGCCAGGTCGCCATCAGCGCCGCCGAACAATGCGGCCGCGCAAAGGTACCGGACATACTCCCGGTCATGACCCTACCCGACTGGTTCAACCACGCCGGCGACTGCGACCTGCGCCTGGTAATGCACCACCGCACAGAGCAGTCGTTAGACTCGATGAACAGACCCACCCGAATCGCCCTGATGATCGGCCCCGAAGGCGGGTTAAGCCAGGACGAGATCGCCGCTGCTGAAACAGCCGGTTTTTTACCGGTAGCACTGGGACCAAGAGTCCTGAGAACAGAAACCGCCCCCGTAGCAGCCATGGCCCTGTGCCAGTGGCTCTGGGGCGACATCGGATACTAGCCACTCCGACCGTAACGCCGTCTCAGCCCGGCACGGCAGTCATTGACAGGGGCGGGGCCGACCAACATGATCCGTGTGCAGTTATAGCGCCGTTAAGGACAACTCCGAAGTCGGGGCTGTATTACGGGGAGAGGCTTCCAAAACTGTGCGGAGCCAAGGATGGCGGAGCCCAAGCGTCACATGGATTTGCCGCAAGGAGCGTGTTTTGGAAGCCTCTCCCCGTAATGTAGCAAACTCCAGACCATAAAAAGCGAACACCGGATGACAAGCCTGCTAAGCAATCAAGAATTCTGGCAATACCTCAGCATCCCCGTCATTGCCGCCCTGATCGGCTGGACCACCAACTGGCTGGCCATCAAAATGACCTTCTACCCGCTGGAATTCGTCGGCAAACCACCCCTGCTTGGCTGGCAAGGCATCATCCCCTCAAAAGCCCGGAAAATGGCCGCCATTAGCGTTGACGCCACCATCTCCAAGATTGGCACCGTGCGGGAAATCTTCCAGCAGATCGACCCCAAAGTACTCGCGGCCCACATTATCAGCACCGTCGAACCGCGCACCGAAGAATACGTCGACGAACTCATGCTGCAGGAATATCCCACCTTCTGGGAAAACCTGCCCGCCTCCGCCCGCAGAATGGTGTACGACCGGGTACGCAAATCCACCCCGCACCTGGTGGACAATCTGGTCGACGACGTATCGGACAATATCGAAGACCTGCTGGACATCAAAGGCATGGTCATCGACCGCCTGGCCAAAGACAAACGCCTGCTCAACCGGATATTCCTAGAATGCGGCGAAGTGGAATTCCGCTTTATCGTCAACTCCGGCTTCTACTTCGGCTTCCTGTTCGGCCTGATCCAGATGACCGTCTGGTACTTTTACCAGAGCTGGTGGGTGCTTCCCTTCTTCGGCCTGCTGGTCGGCTACGCCACCAACTGGATTGCCCTGAACGTCATCTTCCGGCCCCTGCACGAGAAAAAAGTCGGCCCATTCAGGCTGCAGGGGCTGTTCCTGAAGCGCCAGCAGGAAGTGGCGGAATCTTTCTGCCACATAGTGACCCATGAAATCCTGACCGTAGGCAACATCATCAACGCCATTATGGACGGCCCCAAAGGGGACCGTGCCAGCAACATGGTCAAAAAACACATCAAGCCCCTGGTGGATGAGACCGCCGGGCTCGGCAAGGCACTGACCCAGGTTGCCTTCGGCCCCACCGGCTTCGCCACCCTGAAGAGCCAGGTTGGCGAGAAAGCGCTGGAAATTTCCCGGGTTTCCTTCAATAACCCGGTGTTTGAAACCGATCGCGCAAAAGCCGTGGAATCCATCATGGTAGAGCGGATGATTGCCCTGTCTTCTGAAGAATTCCAGGACCTGCTACGCCCCTGTTTCCAGGAAGATGAGATCAAATTGATCCTGGTGGGCGCCTTCCTCGGCTTTACCGCTGGTGTTGGCCAGCTTGTTTTCGTCTTTGGCGGGTCAGTTTTTTAGAAAACAACGTAAAACAAGCGGTTGTGACCGTGGCAGAACCGAAGTGACGCTCTATACTGCATAGACAGGGACGATGCAGTTCCCGGACATTCGTTCACTTCCCGGAGGCAAAGGATGCCAGGCTTATTTTCCTGGTTTACGGCGAAATTCTCGCCACGCACTTCTGTGGCGGCCCAGCCCAGCCCTCGCCTGTTAAACCCCACCGGAAGGCCTGGGCTGACATATGAAGCTGCTCAGCAGCCGTCCACCCTCGAGCTGGAAAAACATCTCTTCTGCTGGCTGCTGGACGCGCCGCCGGCAGCACTTACCCGTGAGCAGGACAGTGGCGCCCAGTCGATACTCCATACCCTGGAACAGCGCATCCACCGGCAGACGCTGGACGAGCTGCCGCGTCGACCGATGACACTGCCCATGCTGACCCGTGCGCTGTCCGACGAAAAAACCGACCGTAAAGAGCTGGCTGAAATCATCCTCAGCGACCCGGCGCTGACCGATCAGCTCTTGCATGTGGCCAACAGCCCATTGTTCCGCACCGGCGACAAGCCCATTGAGTCTGTGGACCAGGCAGTTTTCCGCCTGGGCCTTAACGGCATCCGCAACGTGATTTCAGCCGCGGTGATGCGGCCCATGATGGCCGCCCGTAACAGCCGTGAAGCCCTTTTTGCACAACGGGTCTGGCGTTGGGGGCTGACCTGCGCCAAAGCGGCGGAACTGGTCTCGGCACTCAGGGAAAAAGACAGCAGCCTGTACTTTATGACCGGGCTGCTGCCGGCCCTGTCCTATATCACCCTGCGGCGGGAATTACAGCGTATCTGTCGCTCGGCACCGCAACCGTTTGAACCGTCTCCCAGCCTTACACATCAGGCCTTGTCACGTTTTCAGTGGGCGACTGCCCAGGTGCTGGCCAATGAATGGAATCTGGAACCGGAATACCACGCGCGCCTGATGGAAGCCGAGCGGCCCACACCAAACCAGACCCACGCGCCTCTGAACGATGGCATCATCATTGGCACCCGAGAAATACTTCGTCATGCCCACCAGAAGAACATGGCAGAAGAAGACGTACTGAAACTGGTGCATATTCCACCCGACCAGTTTGTCCGGATACGGCGGATCATTCTTGACTCAATTGAAGCAGGGTCAAAAGCCAGGGCCTGACGCTTTGGCTTTGGCTTCGGCTTTCGCTTCGCTACCCAGTTCGTCAGTCAACAGTTTTGCGAAGGTGACCGACTCGTACTCTTCATGATGGGTCAGCAGATCTCTGGGGATGCTGTAGGGCAGCCGATCCACAACACGATCCTCATCGGCGCGAATCGCCCCCAGAACACGCCCGATAGTCACAATCTCCAGCGAGCAGGCAGGCACCAGGCAATCCCCGTTGCGACCGGCCAGGCTGATCAGCCCCGCACGGATCAGCTTGTCACTGAGGTTGCGTGTCACTTCCCCGGGCACCCGCAACAGGCTTTCCAGGTCCTCCTGCTGCGGTGCCGGTTTGCCCTGATGGAAGGGTTTCGCCACCAGCCACATGAGGGCAAGGCCGGTTTTCTCAAGCAATTCCGGGGAGAGCCGCACCTTGTAACGCTTGGCAACCGAACCGGGATTCTGCAGATAGAACGCAATACTGGAACCCAGCAGCAGAATCATCCAGTTCAGATAGACCCAGATCAGCAGGATGATCCCGATCGCGAAGCTGGAATAAATGGCGGCGTACTTTGCCGAGCCGGCCACGAAGGAGGCGAACAGCATGCCCGCCGCCTGCCAGGAAACACCGGCAATCAGGCCGCCGATAAACGCGTATTTCACCTTCACCCGGGTGTTGGGAATAAATACATAAACGAACGTAAAGGCGCCCACAACCATCACAAAGGGCGTGAAACGGCTTATGAAAATAATGATCGAGCCCAGCGGCTCAATTTCCATCAGAGTCTGCACAATGGTGGAGGAAAAAATCGTGGCGGTAATGCCAATGGCAGATACCATCAGCAAGGGTCCGACCATGATCACGCTGAGATAGTTGCTGAAACGCTGGGCCATGGACCGCATATCCGGCACCCGCCAGATCATGTTGAACGAGCGCTCGATTTTCTGGACCAGGGAAATGACCGTATAAACCAGAAGCGCCAGGCCAACCGAACCCAGCACCCCCACTTTCATATTGTCCACAAACCCCAGAATCTGTTCTGCCAACTGCACCCCCTGGGGGCCCATTGGCTGGAAGAACTGGTATAGCATGGGCTCCATTCGCTGATGCACCCCCAGTGCTTTGAGCACCGAGAAACTCAGGGCAAGTAGCGGGACTATGCTCAGCAGGGTGGTGTAGACCAGGCTCATGGCGTGTAGCGCAAGATGGCCGAGCACCAGATCCCGCGCCAGCGCATAAGCCGTGCGCCCGGTCTTGTAGAGCCAGGTCCAGGGCCAGCTCTGGGGCGGGTCGGGGTTGGCCAGTATCCAGTCTTCAGCGGCCTTGAGCCGGTCCTTGAATTGCGATGAAGCCACGGGCAATCCTGCGTTCGTTTATTTTTTACAGTTTTCAGTCAGATAACAGACCATACGCAGAGTATGGCTGAAAAGTAAAAAGTATCGATGAAAGTTTGGGCCATTGTGGCGGTTTCACGGGACCGGTTCTCAGGCCCCCGCCAGATTCTTCGCCGTTATGTGAACAATTCGCTGTCTTGCCTCCTGACTCGCCCAGGCTGAGTGGGGCGTGACGATCAGGTTCGGGATATCATCCGCCAGCAAGGGGTTGCCGTTTCGCGGTGGCTCTTCCGTCAGCACATCAAAGCCGGCACCGGCTATGGTTCCTTTTCGCAGGGCATCCGCCAGCGCCTGTTCATCCACCAGGCCGCCACGGCTGGTGTTGATCAGCAGGGCCGAGGGTTTCATCATCGCCAGCTCCCGCTCGCCGATCATATGGCGGGTTTCTTCGGTCAGAAGGCAATGAAGGGAGAGCACGTCCGCCCGCTGCAGCAACTCATCCATTGCAACCTGGGGGTAGCCATCCCGCTCACCGGTGGACTGGCCCGGGCGGGCGCCCAGCAGAATATTCATACCAAAGGCTTTGGCCCGCTCAACCACGCCCCGCCCCAGGTCACCGTAACCGACAAGCCCCAGCGTGCGGCCTTCCAGCTCCATAATCGGGTGCCCCATAAGGCAGAACATGTCGCTGTCGGCCCAGCGCCCGGCTCGCACGTCCCGGTCGTAATCAATAAGCCGGGTTGCCAGGGCAAGAATGAGCGCCAGGGTGTGCTGCGCTACGGTCGAGCGGCCATAATTGGTCACGTTCATGACCCTGATGCCGTGCTCTTTCGCCGCCTGCTGATCAATGTTGTTGATCCCTGTGGCGACCACGGCAATGGTCTTGAGCCCCGGGCTCGCCTCAAAGTGCGCCCTGGTCAGCACCACCTTGTTGACCAGTACCGTGTCAAAGCCCTGGATTCTCTCCAGCACCTGGTCCGGCCCGGTGTGTCCATGCAGAACCAGATCACCGGTTACGTCGGTAATGGGCGACAGGTCAACGTCGTCGCCAAGGGTATCCGCATCCAGAAAAACTGCTTTCATTATTGCCTCTCCACAAACAAACCCCAAGAGTAAGTTAGACTGGGTGAAACCGCCAAATTCCCAAAGGAGATCACCAATGGAACATGAATTCTGGCACAAGCGCTGGGCCAATAAAGAAATCGGCTTTCACGAAGGCTCGGTGAATCAATACCTGTATCAACACTGGCCCGAACTCGCCGGCAAGGGCGCGGGCACGGTCCTTGTTCCGCTCTGTGGCAAAGCCCATGACCTGTGGTGGCTGCATGACCGTGGCCATCCGGTAATCGGAGTGGAACTGAGCGATATTGCCTGTAAGGACTTTTTCGAAGAAGCCGGCGAAAAGGCCATGGTGCACCCCGGCGAGCCCTTCACCGTGTTCCGGCACGACAACCTGGAGATCTGGAACGGCGATTTTTTCCAACTGGTGCCGTCGGAACTCTCTCATGTGCGACTGGTGTACGACCGCGCCGCCCTGATCGCCCTGCCACCAGAGCTGCGCCCGAAATACGTGGAGCACCTGACAGCCGTCACTCCCGAAAATACCCGGACCCTGCTCATTACCCTGGACTATGATGGGTCACCCACTGCACCGCCGTTCAACGTCAGCAACGACGAAGTCCATGAGCTCTATGCCGAGGATTACCACATCGAGCACATCCACACCCAGACCCTGGCTAACGACCATCCGTTCGCAAAACGCAAAGGATTAACGGGTGCAACCGAAAGCGTTTTCCGCCTGACCCGGCGGTAACATAATTTAATGAACCTTAACCATGTTCGGTCTGTCCAAGCCTCCGAGCTTGAACTAAGCTCAGAATAACCCGCGCGGAAAAGCACTGGCGAAAGCCACCGTGTTTTTCTGCCGGGCTCTCCCTATCATTTCACCCATAACCATAACGACCGACCGAAAGGACGGAGCCAACAGCAGACGGGGAAGTTGCGTGATTTAGAAGCTGTATTTACACAGTATGAGAGCAAGCGAGGCACCATCTATGAGCATTATGCAGCATTTCAAAGACCGGTATGAAGCCACTCAGGAGGAAGAATACACCCTTGAGGAATACCTGGAGATCTGCAAGAAGGACCCAGCGGCATACGCCACTGCCGCAGAAAGAATGTTACTGGCCATCGGCGAGCCGGAACCCATCGACACCTCCCGTGACTCCCGGCTGTCACGCATCTTTTCCAATAAAGTCATCAAGCGTTACCCCGAATTCTCTGAGTTCTACGGCATGGAAGAAGCCGTCGAAAACATCGTTTCTTTCTTCCGCCATGCCGCCCAGGGCCTGGAGGAGAAGAAACAGATTCTGTACCTGCTCGGCCCCGTTGGTGGTGGTAAGTCCTCGCTGGCCGAAAAGCTCAAGTTACTGATGCAGAAAGTGCCCTTCTACGCCATCAAGGGCTCACCGGTGAACGAATCCCCCCTGGGCCTGTTCGACCCGGCAGAAGACGCCGCGATTCTGGAAGAGGAGTACGGCATTCCGCCCCGCTATCTCAAGTCCATCATGTCGCCCTGGGCGGTAAAGCGCCTTCATGAATACGGCGGCGACATCAGCCAGTTCCGGGTGGTCAAGATGTACCCATCGGTACTGGACCAGATCGGTGTTTCCAAGACCGAGCCCGGCGATGACAACAACCAGGACATTTCCGCGCTGGTGGGCAAGGTCAACATTCGCATGCTGGAGGATTATTCCCAGGATGACCCGGACGCCTACAGCTTCAGCGGCGGTCTGTGTAAGGCCAATCAGGGTCTGATGGAATTCGTGGAGATGTTCAAGGCGCCCATCAAGGTGCTGCATCCTCTTTTGACGGCAACCCAGGAAGGCAACTACAACACCACCGAGGGCATGGGTTCAGTGCCCTTCGACGGCGTCATTCTGGCTCACTCGAACGAATCCGAGTGGCAGACTTTCCGCAATAACAAGCACAACGAGGCCTTTCTTGACCGGGTCTATATCGTCAAGGTGCCCTACTGTGTGCGGGTGACCGAAGAGATCGATATCTATCGCAAACTGCTGCGAGACAGCTCCCTGTCCGGTGCGCCCTGCGCCCCGGATACCCTGGACATGCTGGCGCAGTTCTCGATTCTGTCGCGGATCAAGGAGCCGGAAAACTCCAGTATCTTCTCCAAGATGCGGGTCTATGACGGCCAGAACATCAAGGATACCGACCCCAAGGCCAAATCGATTCAGGAATACCGGGATGCCGCAGGCGTGAACGAAGGAATGGACGGGCTGTCGACACGCTTTGCGTTCAAGATCCTGTCCAAGGTGTTCAATTTCGACACCACGGAAGTGGCCGCCAACCCGGTTCACCTGCTTTATGTGCTCGAAAAGCAGATCGAGCAGGAGCAATACCCGGCGGAGGTTCAGGACCGGTACCTGCGGTTCATCAAGGAATTCCTGGCGCCTCACTACGTGGAATTCATCGGCAAGGAAATCCAGACCGCCTACCTGGAAAGCTACAGCGAGTACGGCCAGAACCTGTTCGACCGCTACGTCACCTATGCCGATTTCTGGATACAGGATCAGGAGTATCGGGATCCGGAAACCGGGGAGATTCTCGACCGTTCGTCCATCAATGACGAGCTGGAAAAAATCGAGAAACCGGCGGGCATCAGCAACCCCAAAGACTTCCGCAACGAAGTGGTCAACTTCGTGCTGCGGGCGCGGGCCAACAACCAGGGGCGCAACCCGTCCTGGCTCAGCTATGAAAAACTGCGCAGCGTGATCGAGAAGAAAATGTTCTCGAACACTGAAGATCTGCTGCCGGTTATTTCCTTTAATCCCAAGGCCAGCCAGGAAGATCAGAACAAGCACAAACAGTTCGTCGAGCGTATGGTCGATCGAGGCTACACCGAAAAGCAGGTCCGCTTACTGGCGGAATGGTACCTGCGTGTTCGCAAGTCTCATTAAGCATGGCGTAATACGCTGTACGGGAGTAACGCTATGGGCATGACCCACATAGTCGACCGGCGACTGAACGGTAAGAACAAAAGCGCGGTGAACCGGGAACGGTTCCTGCGCCGTTATCGCCACCACATCAAGAAAGCGGTGGCAGACGCGGTGCATCGGCGCTCGATTACCGATATTGAACGCGGCGAAAAAGTCAGCATCCCCGCAAGGGATACCGACGAGCCGATTTTCCACCACGGCCAGGGCGGCAAACGGGAAGTGGTACACCCCGGCAACAAGGAATTCGTGGCCGGAGACGAACTGCCGAAGCCGGAGGGCGGCGGCGGTCAGGGCCAGGGGCAAGGACAGGCCAGCCCCGACGGTGAAGGCATGGACGAATTCGCCTTCCAGATTACCCAGGAAGAGTTCCTGGAATTCCTGTTTGACGATCTGGAACTGCCAAACCTCGCCCGCAAGAAGCTGAAAGACACCGAAGCGTTCAAGTATGTTCGCTCCGGGTTTTCCACCCAGGGCGTTCCCGCCAGACTGGATGTGGTTCGCTCCCTGCGTGGTGCCCACGCACGAAGACTGGGCCTGGGCGGCGCCCGCAAGAAAAAAATCCGCGAAATGGAGCGCCAGCTGGAAGCCCTGAAAAGCGCTCCCGCAGACCTGGACGCAGCCTTCAGCCACGAAGACCAGATCAAGGCAATGGAAGAGGAAATCGCGGAGCTGAAAGCCAATGTCCGCAAGATTCCGTTTATCGATGAAATCGACCTGCGCTACCGCCAGCACCTGAAGCAGCCACAACCGGCCACCAGCGCGGTGATGTTCTGCCTGATGGACGTATCCGGGTCCATGACCCAGATGCACAAGGACATCGCCAAGCGGTTTTTCATTCTGCTCTATCTGTTCCTGAAAAAGAGCTACAAGAAAATCGACGTGGTGTTTATCCGCCACCACACCAGTGCCAAGGAAGTGGACGAGGAAGAGTTTTTCTATTCCCGGGAAACCGGCGGCACGATCGTGTCCAGCGCCCTGAAGCTGATGCAGAAAATCATCGAGTCCCGCTACTCACCGGCGGAGTGGAACATCTACGCCGCCCAGGCGTCTGACGGCGACAACTGGAACGATGACTCACCGGTCTGCGGCAAGCTGCTGGCCGACAGCATCCTGCCGCTGGTGCAGTATTACGCCTATGTGGAAATCACACCCCAGGATCATCAGATGCTCTGGTACGAATATGAAAGGCTGCAAGAGCAGTTTCCCCAGAGCTTTGCCCTGCAGCAGATTGCAGACCCTGGCGAGATTTACCCGGTGTTCCGCCAGCTGTTCGAGAGGAAAGCCGCATGACCAACCTGATGGATCGTTCTTTTCAGGACCGCCCCGGCGGGGAGGACACGCCCACCTCGGCGGAGAGGCAAAAGCCCATTTCGACCAGCTCGGAGTGGACCTTTGAGCTGATTCAGCAGTACGACGACGAAATTGCCAAATGCGCCGCGGAATTCGGCCTGGACACCTACCCCAACCAGGTGGAAGTGATCAGCGCCGAACAGATGATGGATGCCTACAGCTCCGTGGGCATGCCGGTAGGCTACCATCACTGGTCCTTCGGCAAGCAGTTTCTGTCTACGTCCAAAGGTTACCAACGTGGCCAGATGGGGCTGGCCTACGAGATCGTGATCAACTCCAACCCCTGCATCGCCTACCTGATGGAAGAGAACACCCTGCCCATGCAGGCCCTGGTGATTGCCCATGCCTCCTATGGCCACAACTCGTTTTTCAAGGGCAACTACCTGTTCCGCACCTGGACCGACGCCAGCGCTATTATCGATTATCTGGTGTTTGCCCGGGATTACGTGGCCGAGTGCGAAGAACGCCACGGGCTGGATGCGGTGGAGCAGATTCTGGACTCCTGCCACGCCCTTATGAACTATGGGGTGGACCGCTACAAGCGCCCGTCGCCGATTTCCGCAGCGGAAGAAGCCCGACGCCAGAAGGACCGGGAAGAGTACCAGCAGCGCCGACTGAACGACCTGTGGCGCACGATTCCAAAGCCCGGCGAGGACGACGATCCGATCAAACGCAAACAGCGCTTCCCGGAGGAACCTCAGGAAAACATTCTCTATTTCATCGAGAAAAACGCGCCCTTGCTGGAGACCTGGCAACGGGAAATCATTCGCATCGTGCGCAAGCTGGCCCAGTACTTTTACCCCCAGCGCCAGACCCAGGTGATGAACGAGGGCTGGGCCACTTTCTGGCACTACACCCTGCTGCACCGGATGTACGACAAGGGCCTTGTGAATGATGGCTTCATGCTGGAATTCCTGCAGAGCCATTCTGCGGTCGTATATCAGCCGCCGTTCGACAGCCCCTGGTACTCGGGCATCAACCCATACACTCTGGGCTATTCCATTTTCACCGACTTGCGGCGAATCTGCGAAAACCCGACTGCCGAGGACCGGGAGTGGTTCCCCGACATCGCAGGTTCCGACTGGCTGGAAACCCTGCATTTCGCCATGAAGAACTTCAAGGACGAGAGCTTTATCCAACAGTTCCTGTCGCCCAAGGTGATGCGGGACATGAAGTTCTTTGCGATCCAGAATGACGATCTGGAGGATGTCTACCGGGTGACCGCCATTCACGACGACCCGGGCTACCGCGCATTGAGAGAAAAACTCGCCCGCCAGTACAACCTGAGCTATCGCGAACCCAACATTCAGGTGTGGAATGTGGACGTTCGGGGCGACCGGTCGCTGACCCTGCGGCATGTGCCCGTGGACCGGGTGCCACTGGGTGATGCCACAGAAGAAGTGCTGCGCCATGTGCATCGGCTGTGGGGCTTTGACGTGCATCTGGAGAGCGTGGATAACGGGACTGTGATTGGCGAAAGTCACTGCCCACCACGGGAGTCCAAAGAAGACTAGAACGCCGCTAGAACGACCACTCCACACCCGCGTAGAAGGTGCGGCCGGGGCCAGGCTCGAAGTAACCCCGGTCCGCCACGGGCCGGTCGGCATTGGCATTAACGCGCACATTGGCAAAGTAATCTTCGTCCAGGAGATTGCGCAGGCCAGCGTACACACTTAAGGTCTGGTCACCGATCAGGAACCGGTCGCCGACCCTCGCACTCAACAGCCAGACATCACTGACTTCGGTCTGGTTGCTGTTCTCCGCGTAGAACTCGCCAATGTACTGGCTTTCCAGCGCTGCAAACCGGCCGCCGGCACCCTGCCATTTCACCTCATTGACCCAGAGGGTTGAGGGCAGACCGGGAATATCATTGCCGTCGGCATCGTTGCCCTGCTCGTCGGTAAAGTCCCGCAGTTCATAGTCCGCCAGGGTCAGCGCGCTGGTCACACGCCAGGCGTAGGAAATATCCCAGTCGATGCCCAGCTCCAAACCCTGACGGCGGGTCTCACCGGCGTTCCGGTAAAAGGTCTGCGCGCCCTGATCATTGATCACGATCTCATCATCAACAAGAATGGAAAAGATCGCGACGTCGAAGGCAAGGCCCTCTCCGATCACGCCGCGCATGCCGAGCTCGCGATTCAGCGCCTGCTGGGGCTCAATATCCGGGTTGAAGCCATTGCCGCCATCCGGGTTGGCGAACTCTGTGAACGTGGGCGACTCAAATGCCGTGCCTACCGTGGCGTAGACCTGGTGCTGGGGCGCAAACCGGTAGCTCAATCCGACCACGCCACTGACCTCACGGAAGGTGCGGGAACCAGAATCATCCGCAACGCTGTCGCCGGAATCAAACGCGGTATCGTTAAAAAACCGGTCGTCTATGGCCAGGCGTAATTGATCCCACCTTGCACCCAGGGACAGATTCCACTGATCCGTTAACGCAAGATCTCCCTGGCCGAATACCGCGAAATTGGTCGCCGTTTGCGCCTCGTCCTGAATCTGACCGGGATTGAATACCACGCGGTACCGGCGACGGTCGTCTTCCTGACGCTGCAGATCCGCACCGACCACCCATTTAAACGTCCGACCAGTGAGTTCAGACACCTGCTGATATTGCGCACCTGTGCCGTAAAAATTCCTGTCGTACGCGATCTGACTCGGGCCTGGGAATGGCAGCTGCTGACGGAAATCCCGGCGGTTGTAGAAAGTGTTGACGGTCAGGGTGCCCGGCAACAGCTGACTGTCCCGGTACTCAACCCCCAGGGTCTGTTGATCCACCGATTGCGCGCTGTCCAGCGACTTTGCATTGTCAGTGGCCTGGTTCCGGTCTTCGGCTACCTGCGCGGCGGTGAGACCCGCAGGATCTTCGGATTTGGGGTTATACAGGGCGTTAAAGGTGGCGGTCACCCGCCGGCCTTCACTCAGAACGTGGGACAGGCGGCCGTTGAAGATGCCCTTCTCGGCTTCGCTCTGCTCCCGGTGACCGTTGACATTCAGCCAGGACAGGGTGCCGACGGCGCTGGTGTTGCCGTTCACACCGCTGCCCTGAACCGTGGCTTTGCGATAATCGTCACTGCCGCCATCAAGCCGTATGCGGCCACCTTGCGGCAGTTCATCGCCCCGGGCGGTGGTGATATCGATAACCCCACCTGCCGCGTTGCCGTACTGGACCGACGCCGGCCCTCGGATCACTTCGATGCGCTGCGCGGAGTCCAGATCAATGGAATCAACCTGGGACTGGCCATCCGGCAACGTGTAGGGAATGCCGTCCACCTGGATGCGGATACCCCGAATACCAAACGGCGACCGTGCGCCGAACCCGCGGGTAGACAGCCGCAGGTTCTGGGCAAAGTTATACCGGTTCTGGAAAAACAGGCCGGGCACCGTGCTGAGGGATTCGTCCAGTTGCAGACGTTGCTGGCCTTCGCGAATTTCAGGAGCGTTGGTCACCGATACGGCTGCGGGAGTCTCGTAAAGGTTTCGTTCAAGTCGTGGAGAAGTCACGGTGATGAATGGTTCAGCGGCATCCTCTTCCGACTGTGCCCAGACATTTGGCGCAACAAGACTGAGCGCCATGGCTGGAAGTAGCCACAGGGACTGGTGTGCAACTGCCGTCATAAACCTTCACTCCCGTTCTCGGTTCCAGAGTTCAGATTCCTATCAGATCCACCAGCCAGGGCACGACCAGCGCCGTGGCAAAGGCGGAAAGCGCCATGGCCAATCCGGAGAATGCACCCATCTGATTGCTGACCTGAAAGGCGCGCGCGGTTCCAATACCATGGGCCGCCACGCCCATTGCAATACCCTTAACACTATCATCGCGGATGCGCATCAACTCGAACAGCCGGGTACCGGTCACTGCGCCCGTAATACCCGTGATTACCACCAGAACAGCCGTCAGTGACGGGATACCGCCAATGGTTTCCGAAATGCCCATGGCCACAGGTGCCGTTGCAGATTTGGGCGCCAGGGACATCTGTATTTCCAGCGACCCACCCAGTATCCAGGCCAGGCCGATAGAGCTGCCGGCGGCCACCACTACACCACAGAACAGTGAAATGGTCACCGGTAGCCAAAGTGCCTTCAGACGCGACAGCTGGTCATAGAGCGGAACCGCCAACGCCACCGTTGCCGGCCCCAGCAGAAAGTGGACGAAACGGGCGCCTTCGAAATATTCACTGTAACTGGTGCCCGTCACCAACAGCAGCACAATCAGCAGGATGACCGACACCAGCACCGGGTTGGCAAAGGGGCTGGAATTGGCTTTCAGGTAAAGACGATAGGCCATGCCGTAGGCTATCAGGGTGATGGTCAGCCCCAGCAGCGGCGAGGCAGAAAGGTAGACCCAGATATCGGTGATAACGGGTTCATTCATCGTGGCCACCCTCTGCTGACTGGCTCGACGGCTTCGGCGACAGCCACTGGCTGGTGAAATGCATAACCGCTGCGGTAACCACCATAGTAATGAGCGTGCTGAAAAACAGGGCCAGGGTAATCGGCAACCACTCGGAGGCTATCCGGTCGAAATGCACCATCATGCCGACGCCTGCGGGCACAAACAGCAACGAAAGATGGCTGAGCAAAGCACTGGATGCGTTGTTCAGGGGCTCTGGCGTGTAACCCCGGATCAGTAACGTGATAAACAGCATCACCATCCCCAGCACCGGGCCGGGAATAGGCAATCCCAAGAGTCTTACCGTGACTTCGCCTACCAGTTGATAAGCCAGCAGCAAGGTTATCCCGTTAAGAAAATTCATGGTGAAGGCTCCGTGCAGCCAGAATGGCCCGAATTCGAAGCTTAGTCACTAAGCGCGATTGTGCCTAGCCCACATTGGTCTCGATAGCCGTAAGCCGCTCCGATAACGGGACATAGGCTACAAGAGGTAACAAAAATACAGCATAAGCTGAACCCACCCCCCTTCCGTTCTGGTAGGCTTCTGCCCGGCTTCGTCACTCAGGAGAGTAGGAGCCTTTCCTAAAATAGAAATCAAAAGAACTCAAAGGTCTATCATGAAAAAAGGATTTCACGGGTGGTTGATTGCCGCCACTTTGCTTCCCGCAGCCGTCTCGGCCGAAAGCCTCAGCTACAACTTTGTTGAAGGTGGCCTCGCACTCTATCCAAGCTTTGAATCACAGACATTCATCGGCCTGGATACCCGCGGCTCAATCGCCATCAATGAAAACGTGTTTGCGTTTGGTGGGCTGAAGTATCTGACTGACGACGTCGACCTGACCGCGCTTCATATCGGTGGCGGCTTCCGCCACGGCATCGACGCCAGAACAGACCTGTGGGGCGGTGTGACCATGGAATACCAGGATGCTGACTATTCCGGCGTCTGCAACGGCTGCGGATCAGTAGACGATACTGCCCTGGGTCTTCGCGGCGGCCTTCGCCACCAGGTTGATGAAAAGCTGGAAGTGGGCGGCAGTGCCCGAATTATCACCGGCGACCTGGATTACGTTGGCCTGACCGGCACCGGCCGATACGCCGTTGACCGTAACCTCAAACTGTTCGGTGAAGTCGACCTGTATGACGGCGAGCTCGGCCTGATTGGCGGCGTCACTCTGGACTTCTGAACATCTGAGTAATCACAGCCCCGCGGTTACCCACCCGGGGCTGATGCCGGCGCCGGTATGACTCTTCGCCCGTAAGCCGCCAGCAGGAAACCCACCGGAAACATCAACACTCCATAGACCGCAGCCGGAATCGACATGGTGCTGGACTCCAGCAGCGTCAGCGTCACCAGCAGTGCAATGGTGCTGTTCTTGATACCCAGTTCAACCGCCACGGCCATGGATTCGCGCTGGGACAGACCACCAGCACGACCTGCAAGCAACCCCAGAAAGATACCCGAAAGATTCAGCAAGAGTGTCGCTGGCCCCGCCTGCTGAAGCAGTGACCAGAGCTGATCCCGGGCACTCCACATCAGCCCTGCCACCAGCACCACCAGTACCAGCCCGCCGAAAATACTGACCGCATTCTCCGCCCGGTGGGCAAGATCCGGCGCTTTCGTGCGGACAATCATTCCCACAGTCACCGGCAGCAGCACAATACCCACCAGCATAGCCACCGTTCGACCCACCGGTAAGGAAATCGACTCGCTTTCGCCTGCATAGAACTGCAGCGCTAAATTGGTGAACAGCGGAAGCGTCACGATGGTGATCAGGCTGGCACTGACCGTCAGCACAATCGAAAGCGCAATGTTGCCGCGGGATAGCAGCACGAACAGGTTTGACGTCGTGCCTCCCGGGCAGGCGGCAATAATCACCAGCCCCACCGCAATCGCCGGCGCCAGCCCCAGCAGCGAGGCCAGAATAAAAGCGAACAGGGGCATCGCCAGTATCTGCGCGAACGTGCCGATGATCAGCCCTTTGGGGTAGACCGCCACCAGTCGGAAATCCCGCAGGGTCAGCGTCATCCCGATACCGATCATGATGATAAACAGTGCAACCGGTAGCCCGGCCGAGATGAGTGGACTAGACTCCACGGAACCCCCGTTCATTTTTTGCTAGTGAACGGAAACATAGCACAAAGCAAACAAAAAGTAGGCGAGTTTCCGGGGTCGCCCGGTGTGCGAAAGACGTAGGTTGCGTATACTTGCGCTCTTCAACTAAAGCCTGAATTCCAGCTACAACAGATCAAAGAGGAACGCACATGAAACGCCTGGGAACATTGGACGCATCCTGGCTCGCGGTGGAGTCGGAAGACACACCAATGCACGTCGGAAATCTTCAGATTTTCTCATTGCCTGAAAACGCGCCGGAGACTTTCCTGCGCGACATGCTGGCAAAGATGAAGGCCGACGGAGAGATTGCGCCTCCCTGGTGTTACAAGCTGGCCTTCCCCGGTTACCTGGGTCGCGTGATCGCGCCATCCTGGAAAGTGGACAAGAAAATCGACCTGGATTACCACGTTCGCCATTCGGCGCTTCCCCGCCCGGGCAGCGAGCGGGAGCTGGGCATACTGGTGTCCCGCTTGCACTCCAACCCGCTGGATTTTTCCCGGCCACTCTGGGAATGCCATATTATCGAGGGCCTTGAAAACAACCGGTTTGCGCTTTACACCAAGATGCACCATTCGCTGATTGACGGCATCAGCGGCGTACGCCTGTTGCAGCGGGTACTGAGCAAAGACCCGGCCGACACCGACATGCCGCCGCCCTGGGCCGTTCGCCCGGAGCGCACACGAGCCAGCAAATCCGACGAGGAAGCCAGCATGACGGCGGCCCTCGCCCAGGCCAAGGAAGCCCTCAAGCTCCAGGCGGATATGGCACCAAGACTGGCCAAAGCCATGACCCGGCTGGTGAACTCCGTGCGCCATCCGGAAGACGGGTTGACCGCGCCCTTTGCAGGCCCCATGTCTGCGCTGAACCACCGGGTAACACCCCAGCGCCGTTTCGCTACCCAGCATTACCAGCTGGACCGGATCAAGAAGGTGGCCCAGGCTGCGGAAGGTTCGCTGAATGACATCGTGCTTTACCTTTGCGGCACTGCCCTGCGCCGCTTCCTGCTGGAGAATGACAAGGTACCGGATACGCCGCTGACGGCCGGTATCCCCGTCAACATCCGTCCGGCTGACGATCAGGGTACCGGCACCCAGATCAGCTTCATGATTGCGTCCCTGGCGACCGACCAGGAAGACCCGATTGTGCGCCTCCAGCACATCAAACAGTCCAGCCGCAGCGCCAAGGAACACCTGCAGAAGCTGCCACGCAAGGCGCTGACCCAGTACACCATGCTGCTGATGTCGCCCTACATTCTGCAGTTGATGTCCGGTATGGGCGGGCGTATGCGCCCGGTGTTCAACGTGACCATTTCCAATGTGCCGGGGCCCCAGGAGTTCCTGTATTTCCAGGGCGCCAAGCTGGAAGCCATCTACCCGGTGTCCCTGATTGCCCACGGCGGCGCGCTGAATATCACCTGCCTGAGCTACGCCGGCTCTCTGAACTTCGGTTACACCGGCTGCCGTGACACCCTGCCAAGCATGCAGAAACTGGCGGTATACACTGGTGAGGCCCTCGACGAGCTGGAAAGCCTGCTGCTGCCACCCAAAAGGAAACCCGCAGCAGCGAAAAAAACCGCGACAGGCCCAAAAAAGCCGACTACAGCCAGAAAAAAAGCTGCAGCTCCACGAAAGAAAGCCGCCGAAAACTCCTGATATCAGACTGAGTCAACCCGGCTTAAAAATGCCTGCAAGGCGGCCGGGTCGGTCAGGGTTATGCTGCCGTAACCCAGGCTCAGCAACCCTTCCCGCTCGAATGCCTTGATCCACTTATGCACACCCTGGCGTGTCATGCCCATCATGTTGGCCATGTGTTCGCGGGTGATGCGGATGCTGACCGGTTCTGCGTCCGGCTCACCGTCGCTCTGCATCTGTGCCAGAAACAGCAGCCGACGACCAATCCGGGTGGGGATGTTCCGCAACGCATCGTCCTCGATAATCGACATCGCCGCCCATAACCGGCGACTGACCATGTCAAGAACCACCGGGTAACATTGCGGATAGCGCCCCATCAATGCTCTGAAGCCGTCGCCGGGCAACTCCACCAGCGTTACCGGCTCGTGAGCCGTTGCGCCATATACCCGTGGCATGCCAGGCGAGAAAACGGCATCGCCGAACCAGGCTCCGGTGCTGAACATCACCAGCGTCGCTTCCCGGCCCCCGGGGTTGATCGAGCTGATACGAACCACCCCGTCGGCGATCACGCACAGGGTGGTGTTAGCAGCTCCCTGTTCGTAAATCTGCTCACCGCCCGAGAAAGTACGAACGCGGCCGATCGCAGCTAGCTCTTCCATTGCCTCGGGCGGGAAGCCGGAAAGTATCGGGCAGTCTGCAAGTACGGTTTTTATCCCTGTCATGGCTCAATTGTAAACCAGTTGACATTCCTTGCCGATTCCACGGGCCTAAACTTAACTTACTTCAACCACACAACAACAAGAGGTGTCCTATGCCCAACCTGCTGTCTATTCCATCGAAAAAAGACGAAGTCAGCGAGCAGGAATGGCAACTGCGGGTTGATCTCGCCGCTGCCTATCGCCTGGTCGCGCTTTACGGCTGGGACGATCTGGTATTCACCCATATTTCCGCTCGGATTCCGGGGGATGAACACCACTTTCTGATCAACCCATACGGCATGATGTTCGAGGAAATCACGGCCTCCAGCCTGGTTCGTATTGATCAGGAAGGTCACAAGATCAACCCGGACGATTTCGACGTTAACCCTGCGGGCTTCACCATCCACAGCGCGATCCATGCCGTTCGGGAGGATGCTGCCTGCGTGATGCACCTGCACACCATGGACGGCATTGCGGTGTCGGCCCAACAGGAAGGCCTGTTGCCACTTTCCCAGCAGAGCCTGTTCGCGCTGGCCAGCATGTCCTACCACGACTACGAGGGCGTGGCGCTGCGGGAAGACGAGAAAGCCCGGCTGCAGAAGGATCTGGGCAACGCCAACTTCATGATCCTGCGCAATCACGGCCTGCTAACCACCGGTGGCAGCATCGCTGATGCTTTCCTGAGCATGTTCATCCTGCAGCGTTCCTGCGAGATCCAGGTTCGCGCGCTGGCAGGCAACCGGCCGCTGACCCAGGTACCGCAGACCATTGTCGACACCATGAAACAGCAGGCGGAACAGGTCACCAAAGGCCTCGGCGGAAATCTGGCCTGGCCGGGTCTGCTGCGCAAACTGGACCGCATCGACAACAGCTTCCGGGATTAAGGATTTCACATCATGAGTCACAACGCTTCTGCCGATACAGCCCATGCCTCCTTCACCCATATGAAGGACGGCAAGCCTGAGGACTGGAAAATCATCGCCCAGTCCTTTGGTGAATTTGCCAAGGACCTGCCAGACCGCATCATGGACCACCTGATGCTGTTGCAAGGCGATTTTGGCGGCTTCCCCGTCGACCGGCTGACCCACTGCCTGCAGACGGCCACCCGCGCCCACCGCGACGGCAAGGACGATGAATACGTAGTCTGCGCCCTGTTGCACGACATCGGCGACACCCTGGGCTCCTACAACCATGCCGATGTAGCCGCGGTTCTGCTAGAGCCGTTCGTCAGCGACGCCAACCACTGGATGGTGAAGCACCACGCCATTTTCCAGGGCTACTACTTCTTCCACTACCTGGGCATGGACCGGGACATGCGGGATAACTACAAAGACAATCCGCATTTCGGGCGGACCCTGGAATTCGTCAGCAAATACGATTCCCCCGCCTTCGATCCGGAGGCAGAAACCCTGCCTTTGTCCTACTTTGAACCTATGGTCCGGAAAATATTCGCCCAGCCGGTCCGTTCTCTTTACAAGGAAGCTGAAGGGGTGATGTAACCCCTTCTTCTCGAACGCTCTCTAGACGGAAGTTTTTATATGCTTGCAAACCTGGGGCTGCTGGCCGGACTGGTGTTGCTGATTATCATGGCCCTTCGGGGAGTGAACATTCTTGTAGCGGCGCTGGTGTCCAGCCTGGTGGTCGCCATCACCAACGGCATGGGATTTTCTGCCGCATTACTGGACCACTTCCCCTTTGGCCCGCTGGGCGCCTTCAGCTTTGCCGGTAAATTCTTCGTGCTGTTCCTGACCGGCGCCATCTTCGGCAAGATGATGGCGTCCAGTGGTGCGGCGGGCTCCATCGCCAGCGCCATTACCCGGGGGCTGGGCGCCAAGCGCACCATCCTGATCACCATGCTGGTGTGTGCCCTGCTGACCTATGGCGGTGTGGTCGTTTTCGTAGTGATCTTCACCATGTATCCGCTGGGTGTGGCGCTGATGCGCGAGGCAAACCTGCCCAAACGCCTGTTCTGCGGCGCTACCGCCCTGGGTGCAGGCACCTTCACTATGACCGCCCTGCCCGGCACGCCCTCAATTCATAACGTCATTGCTGCCACTTCTCTGGGCACGGACCTGTTCGCCGGGGCACTGATCGGCCTGACCGCTGCAGCGGTGATGTTTGTGCTGGGCATGGCGTATCTGGAACGGGAATGGACCAAAGCCCGGGCAATCGGAGAAGGCTACCAGGTAAACGATCAGGACAAGGCCATGGAAAACCTGGCGCCCGCCCTTGAACACGGCCCGGCCTGGAAGCTCAGTATTCTGCCTTTGGCGGTGGTGCTGGGTACCATCATTCTGCCGCGCCTGCTAACGGCACTGGGGCTTGCGGATGAAGACACTGCAGGGATTGGTGGCATCATCGCCTTCGCCAGCGGTGAACCCATTCTGTGGCCAAGCTTTGCCCTGGTGCTCGGAGCCACGAGCTGTGTCGTCCTGTTTGCGGAGTTTCGGGCGAAAGCGATGGAAAGCCTGGGGGCAGGCGCGAATGATTCGATCATGCCGCTGCTCAATACTGCAGCAGTGATTGGTTTCGGCAGCGTAGTGACCCAGACCGACGGCTTCGGCAGCTTCTCCCAATGGGTACTCGGTTTGCCGCTGCCGCCGCTACTGTCGGTATTCACATCGGTCAGCGTGGTGTCAGCCATTGTGGGCTCTGGCTCTGGCGGGCTGCAGATCTTCATGCAGACTTTTGCGGAGCGGTATCTGGAAATGGGCGTTGAACCCGAGGTGCTTCACCGTATCGCCACCCTGGGTTCCGGCGGCATAGACTCACTGCCCCACTGCGGAGCGGTCATCGCCATGCTGACGATCATGGGCCTCAAACACAAAGAAGCCTACAAAGACATCTTCGTGGTTACCGTCGCGATACCGGTGATCGCAACGCTGGTAGCCATCGGGCTGGCTTTATTGCTCTAGCACCGTGCGGAACCTCAGAAGCAGCCTTCGGTCTACCCCGACCAGGGCCGGGGGTGGCAGAAAAGTGACGGCTTATTGAAAGTTGCTGGATATGTAAGCGGCCAGATTGGCGATATCGTCGTCGGAGAGATTTTTTGCATTGGGAATCATCAACCCGGAATTGGCCCCGACCTTTTCCCCAGCACGGTACTGCTCCAGGCGTGAGGACAGATATTCCGCATCCCTGCCGGCAAGCGACGGAAAGCTCGCCATTCCCTTGGCTTTCGGGCCGTGGCATTGCGCGCAATTGCTTGAATACAGGGTTTCTCCGGCGGATTCGTCCGCAGCCTGCGCATGGCTCATACCGATGGCAAGTACAGCAGCGACTGCCCAGAGTATTGGAGTTTTCATGTAGTTTCCTTTTGATGGGAATTAAAACCGCGCTGCCCTGAGACAGCGCGGTTCAGACCTGCTTACTGTGGCTGGATGCGGTAAATCTGCCCTTCATCCACCGCAGCGTAAAGATCACCATTCGGTGCCTGAACCAGTGAGCGATACCTCATTGCGCCCGTGGGCACCGGCATTTCTACGACGTTCCGGACAGACGCGCCGTCTTCACTGAGGTCAAGCAGATTGATGCGCTGCCCAACCGGCGTACCGCCAAAACCAATGCCAAGGAAGCTGACCGCCAGCTGACCGTTCCAGTCGCCCCACTGTTCGCCAGTCAGGAACACGCCACTGCTGATACCCTGGGAAAGACCATTGTTACCCCAGACCGGCTTCATGGCATCCGGATAGGTTGCAGTGTCGGTAATCGGCATGAACTTGCGCCGTTCATCCGGATCCATTCCTTCGTTCTGGTTGGGCATGTAACCGCAGTAGTTATCCGGGCAATCGCCACGGCCCGCCATATTGGGGCGCGGGTCCCAGCCACTGTTTCCGCCGGCCACAAGCGCATTCACCTCATCCGAGTGCCATGGGCCGTGTTCGGTCACATAGGGCTGACCGGTTTCCGGGTGGAAGGTAATTCCCTGTACGTTACGATGCCCGTAGGTGTAGATGCGGGGGTCAAATCCTTCAGGCGTTGCGTCTGCGTTGTCCGGAGCACCTTTGCCATCAGCGTCGATACGCAGAACCTTGCCGCCGAGGGAACCGCCGGACTGCGGCAACTGACTGTTGTGGTTATCGCCGGTGGTGACATAAAGGTAACCATCATCCGGGTTGAAGCGGATACGGCCACCATTATGAGCGCCAGAATCGCCGAACGGATGGTCTGTGGCTTCCTGTTTATAGGGAATATCCTTGACGATATCCGTGCGACCGGATACATCCGTGAGTTCTTCATTCAACTTCAGGCGCAGGACTCTGTTGGTGCGCAGGTCGCTAATGGTGGAGGCAGAATAAACGTAAATGGTTCGGTTCTCGGCAAAATCCGGGTCAACCGCAACACCGTTCATCCCCGCCTGCCCGGCACAGACCAGGTCATCTGCCGTCGAAGCGTAGCCCTCGGTACCGTTCATTCCCAATAGATGATTGACGTTTCCGTTGGGCAGGCGAATAGACAGGCCCTTGCACTTTTCGGTGAAAAGCATGGCACCATCGGAAAGGAACGCCATATCCCAGGGATTTTCCAGGTCAGAAAGCACCGTGGTGTGTTTAAGCTCAGGACCATCACTGGCTGAGTGCGCAGCAATTGGCGCCCCCAGAATCAGAGCTGACGCGGCGATTGTTGCACCCAATGACTGAATAGACCGTTTTTCAGACATTTCGATTTCTCCTATCGGTGTAATTTTTATTTTTGAACGCTCGTTTCAGCAATAGCAGAGATTCGTCGTTTTCGCCAGGGCGCCACATCCCCTCAGCGATGCAACTAGCGGCGCCAGTTAGCAGCACCCACAAAAATCAGTTGCAGAAAGCGCGCGGTGCGCTTTCTCACCTGTTCTATCTGGGGTTCATCGTCCGGCGCCAGGCTGAGTATATCGGTCAGGCTGAAGGCCACGCTGCGCACCACCAGATCGCAGGTCATATCCAGATCCGCATCGTTCAGGTGGTCTACGACCCGTAGCCTGCGAAGATCGTTGGCTAGCTCGCTGGCAAAGTAGCGCATTTCGCTGCGAATCCCTTCCTGCACTGCCCGGCTCTCACCCGCCAGCCCCTGAGCCATGAACATGAAAAAACTGCGGTTGTTCTGGGCGTGGCTGATAAAAATGCCCACGGATTCGTCGATCAGCTTGTCCGCCTGCAACACGTAGGAGCGGGCCTCCCGCATCATCCGCCGCAGGACCAGCCCCAACTCATCCACCAGTTGAAGCCCAAGATCGTCCATATTCTTGAAATGCCGATAGAAGGACGTGGGCACCACACTCGCCTGGCGGGTGACTTCACGTATCCCCAGACTGGCAAAGTGCCGGCCCTTACCCACCAGTGCCAATGCCGCGTCCATCAGTTTTTCCCGGGTTTCACCGGGCTTCGGCCTTGTTCTCTCCGCCATTGATCACGGTCGCCTGCGCTGTTTGTAAAAAACGAGTGTACACAAAGTCGTATCAAAAATAACCGGAGCCTGTCTTTTGGGGCTAGTGCGTGCTAACTGATTGCATTGTCATCCGGCTATGTGTACAGTCGTACACAATTGTGAACACTTGTACACATGAGGAAAGGAGACCATCATGCTCGCTCAGTTTCAAACGTCAAACGCCCTGCACTGGCTCGGCCGTCAGCTCTTCAACCGCACTGACCCGGCCGCCTTTTTCGACCCGCTGTTGGAGCGCATTGACCCCATGCTGGCCCAGCAGACCATCCGGGCGCGGGTAGTATCAATCACAACGGAAACCGCAGACACCAGAACCTTTGTGCTCAAACCGGCCAGCCGCTGGCAGGGCTTCCGGGCGGGCCAGCATATCGCCCTGACCCTGGACATTAACGGCGTGCGTCGCACCCGCACCTTCAGCCTGTCCAGCACCCCATCCCAATGGCAGGAAAACGGCACCATTGCCCTAACCATCAAGCGCATCAAAGATGGGCTGGTGACCGGCTGGATGCACGATTGCCTGACCCCCGGAGAGACCCTCAGCGTCAGCGAAGCCTTTGGTGATTTCGGGATTCCGGAAGCGGCTGAACCTTCGCTCTACATTGTCGGCGGCAGCGGTATCACCCCGGTACTGAGTCATCTGGAGACCATGGCTGCTGCCGGCTCCCACGCCCCGGTTACCCTCCTCTACTACGTGCGCACCCGGAACGATGTCATTGCTTCCAAACGCCTGGCAGTTCTGGCGGAGCAATGGCCCGCTTTGACACTGAGCATATTTACCACCAATGAACCCGGCAAGGCTCAACGCCTGAGCGATCAGCATCTGCATCAGGTGCCGGGCATCAGTGCCCGCCGCTGCTACCTCTGCGGTCCGGAAGGGCTGATGGACCTGGCCAGTGACCTGCTCGATCGCCGCGATGTTCCGGAAAGTCGCATTCACTGCACGCGATTCTCAGCTCCGCCCATGAAAGATGCCGTCGAACTTGATGCGGACAGTCTGGGCGGGCAGGTCCAATTTGCGAAAAGCGGAAAACAGACCGATTCCCGTGGGGACGCTTCGCTGCTGGATATCGCCGAAGCATCCGGCCTGTCGCCGAAACACGGCTGCCGCATGGGCATCTGCCACCAGTGCAGCTGCACCAAAACCAGCGGCACCGTGATAAACCGCCTGACCGGCAAAACCTCCGGCAACGGCGAAGAAACCATTCAACTCTGCGTTTCCGTGCCTGCGGGCGCGGTAGCGATCGATCTTTAAGGAAGGCTTTATGCAACGGTTAACTGAAAGCCAGCTCAACGAACTTCAACAGGATCTTGACCAGATCCGCGATCAGGTCATTGCCGACCTTGGCGAACGCGATGCTAACTACATCCGCAGGGTGGTGCGCCTTCACCGTAGCCTGGAAGTAGGCGGCCGCGTAATGATGCCCTTCGGATTTATTCCGCCGGTCTTCCTCACGGCCACCACCGCCCTCGGGCTATCGAAAATTATCGAGAACATGGAAATCGGCCACAACGTCATGCATGGCCAGTACGACTGGATGAACGACCCATCACTGAACTCCCAGACCTATGAATGGGACACAGCCTGCGGAGGTGACTCCTGGCGCCGAACCCACAACTACGAGCACCACACCTACACCAACATCATCGGCAAGGACCGGGATTACGGCTACGCCCTGCTGCGTCTGAGCGAGGATGATAAATGGCGGCCGGCACACCTGCTTCAGTTCGCCAACTATGTTCTGCTGACTACGTTCTTCCAGTGGGGCGTGGGCCTGCATGAACTGGAGTTCGAAAGGCTTCGCAAAGGGGACATAACACTGAAAGAGAAGATTCCGTTCCTGAAGGAGTTTTTCCGTAAAGGCGGTAGGCAGGCATTCAAGGATTACATCTTTTTCCCGGCCGTGACCCTTCCGGTGGCCCCGATCGTTCTGGCGGGGAATGTCAGCGCCAACCTGATGCGCAACCTCTGGTCATCGACGGTGATTTTCTGCGGCCACTTTACCCAGGATGCGGAAACCTTTACCGAGGAAGAGAGCGATGGCGAAAGCAAGGGACACTGGTATCTGCGCCAGCTGACCGGTTCCAGCAACTTCACCGGCAGCCGCTGGGTGCACCTGCTGAGCGGTCACCTCAGTTACCAGATCGAACACCACGTGTTCCCGGATCTGCCTGCGCACCGGTATCCGGAAATTTCCGGGCAGGTAGAGGCGGTGTGCAAAAAATACGGCATCCATTACAACACCGGCCGCTTTGCGAAGCAGTACGGCACCGTGCTGAAACGGATTGCGGGTTATTCACTGCCGGACCGGTTGCGGACCCGGCTGTGGCCGGAGTTCAGTCAGCCCGCTGCATAAAGACGGGCTAAGACTCGGTAATCAGGGTTCCGGGGGCCGAGTCTCCGGAACACTCCCGGAACTCTACCGTGTTGCGGCCATTCTGTTTGGCATCGTAGAGGGCCTTGTCCGCCGCGCCGATCATGTCTTCGGCCGTAACCCGGCTACCCGGCCCAATGGTGGCAATACCAATGCTGACGGTGACCTCAATGGCCTGGCCTTCCCAACTGAAATCCAGATCCTGCTCAACGCTGCGGCGAATGGTTTCAGCCCGATTCCGCGCGCCTTCGGCACCGGTGTCCGGCAGAATAACGGCGAACTCTTCACCCCCATAGCGGGTGACCACATCCGCTTTGCGGGACACTCCGTCCGCGATGATCTGGGCGATCTTGCGCAGACAGGCATCACCGGCCAGGTGGCCATGGGTATCGTTCAGCGGTTTGAACAGGTCCACGTCCACCATCAGCAGCGACAGCGGACCACTGCGGCTGTTGCGGCCGACTTCCAGGTCCAGGCGCTCATCAAAAAACCGGCGATTGTAAAGCCCGGTCAGGCTATCGGTGGAACTGAGTGCTTCCAGCTTACGGTTGACCACCTCAAGCTCGGATGTCCGCTCGGATACCCGCTTTTCAAGCTGCTGGTTCATGTCTTCCTGAATTTTCTGGTTTTCGAGCATCAGCATCCGCAACCGTGCCGCCATGGCCAGCGACAGTAGAATGGCCTCGAACGCGGAGCCAATCTGAATGGCGTACTCGGTCAGGAAGTTGGCGGGCAGTAAGCCGAAGGTTTTGAGGGTATACATCATCATGCCCGCCAGCAGCGCCGACCAGGCGATCATGAAATACCGGGCGGGCCTGAACCCCTGATAAAGCGTGATCAGTCCACCCGCGAGGATGAACAGTACCGACACAGCAGCCACGAAAGTGGTAATGCGGATAACCGGGCTGTAATCGGGATAAACCACAGCAGCCAGCGCCATAAAGGGGAAAAAGGTCATCACAGCGACAATGATGCGGCTGAGCCAGGGCACATTATCCTTTAGCTGAAGGAATGACCGGGCAAACCCCAGAATGCTGAACATCCCCATGGCAATAAAGAAGGAGATGGCACGGTTGTTCCACCAGGGCTGATCGGGCCAGAGATGCTCAAACGCCAGACCGTTTACCGAAAACTGAAGCAGGCCGTAAAACAGAATGTAGGACACGTACCACAGGTAGTTAGTGTCCCGGATCGACAGGAAAATAAGCAGGTTGAAAACCGCCATACAAAGTAGCAGGCCGTAGTAGAGCCCGAACAGGAAACGCTCCTGGTGGTCGGACGCGCTGAAGGCCTCGTTAGTCCACAACACCAGAGGCATCTGCACGGCACCGGTCGTCTGCACGCGGAAAAACAGGTCTACGGTTTCACCCTGTTGCAGATCAAAGCGGAAATTGATGTTGTGGTGTTCGCGACCGCGACTGTCGAACTTTACTGCATCACCAGCCTGGTAGCGTTCTATCTCGCCATTTTCACGCACCAGGTACAGATCCATCCGGTCGATGATGGAATACATGCCTTCCAGCACCCAGTCAGTCGAGGGTCCGTTGCGGTTCTGCACCCGGGTGTGAAACCAGTAGGGGGACTCGGTGAAACCGAAGTTATGGGTTTCCTCGGGGCGCTCAAAATCAGCCAGCTCAGACCACTGGCCAATAATCTCATTAATGGTGTAAGCCGCTTCTGCGTCTTTGAAATAGGAAAGTTCACGGGATATATCAATCCGTTCACTGGATTGCTGAAGCACGACAGGAGGCGAGTACGCCATTGGAGTGCTGGCGTTGACAAATCCACTGATGAGCAGCAGGCAGATCGCCAGAAATGCACAGGAACGAAGCAACGAGAGCCTCTCAGCCAGATTATTGTTATTGCTGTTTTTTTGGACGACCTACAGCTTAACCGAAGCTAGCGTCAGAAACCCGTTAAAAGTGTCGCAGATGTGAACGGTTTCGTTGAACTTGACAGGCTGCGTATCGGGCTCGCTCATCAGGCAATCTGTAGAAGCCGCAGAAGCTGGGCGCGATGGGCTTCAGGAATCACATCCTGCAGGGTGTACTGGTCGAGGGTTTTCAGGAAGGCTTCCACCGCCTCATTGAACATGCCCTTCAGCCCACACACAGGCGCAATACGGCAGCCATTGTTACCGGACAGACACTCCACCACACTTAGATCCTGTTCGGTTTCACGTACCAGGACGCCGATGTTGATATCCCCGGGATGCATGCGCAGCTTCATGCCGCCCTTTTTGCCCCGTATCGTTTCGATATAGCCTTTCTTGTTCAGCTGGTGAACCACTTTCATCAGGTGGTTCCGGGATATGTCATAGCTATCGGCAATCTGCTGGATAGTGGACAACTCATTGTCCCGGGTGGCAAGGTAAATCAGAACCCTGAGAGAATAATCAGTATAACGGGTGATATGCATTTACAGGCTCCAATACTTCTAATGCAACGTTGGCGCGAAGCAGGTGAAAAATTGATTACTGGTATACGCAGTGAATCTTAAACCGGTTCTTCGCGATCAGATATTCGTTGATTTACTCAGGTAACTGAAAACGGGCTACTCCCCGGAGGTATCGGATTGGACTGTGCAATCTGTAAGAGTCGGGTTATTCTTTACTCATAATAACTAAGAAGTGGACGCTCCTCATGGCACAAGCCAAGCTGACAGATCGTTTCGGCCGTACCGTCAACTATGTGCGCCTTTCCGTCACTGACCGCTGCGATTTCCGCTGCGTTTACTGTATGGCCGAGGAAATGACTTTTCTTCCCCGCCAGCAGGTCCTCACCCTGGAGGAAATTGCCCGGGTAGCCAGGACATTTGTATCCCTTGGCACTGAAAAAATCCGGCTGACCGGTGGCGAGCCACTGGTGCGCAAGGACATTCTGGAACTGGTCAAGGAAATTGGCAGCTTCGGCCTGCGGGACTTTGCCATGACCACCAATGGCAGCCAGTTACCTACCATGGCCCAGGACCTGCGAAAGGCCGGGCTCAAACGCCTGAACATCAGCCTGGATTCCCTCGACGCCGAGAAATTTCACCGGATTACCCGCACCGGTCGCCTGAGCCAGGTGCTGGACGGTATCGATGCTGCCAAAGAAGCCGGCTTTGAAGGCATCAAACTGAATGCCGTTGTGATGAAAGGCGGCAACGATGAAGAGGTGCCGGACCTGGTAGAGTTTGCCCGTAAAAAGAAAATAGATATTACTTTTATTGAGGAAATGCCTCTGGGCGAAATCTCTGATCACGACCGCGGCCAGGTGCTGTGTACCAGTGACGAGGTTCGCGACATCATCAGTCAACACCACGAGCTGATTCCCACGCCAGAGGATTCCGGCGGCCCGGCGCGCTATTTCCGGATGCCGGACAGTAACACCCGGGTGGGCTTCATTTCACCCCATTCCCACAATTTCTGCTCTACCTGTAACCGGGTTCGGGTAACGGTAGAGGGCCGTTTGCTGCTGTGCCTGGGCAATGAACATTCCATGGATCTGCGCCATGTTCTGCGCAGCCACCCGGAAACCGATGATCAACTGCGCGAAGCCATCATCGGCGCCATGGACCTCAAGCCCGAGCGTCATCACTTTTCCACTGAAGGTGATGTGCAGATTCTGCGCTTCATGAACATGACCGGGGGCTAAGGTCCCCGTTACCCTCCTTCAACCCGGGCGTCTTTCCCGAAGCTCCCAGTTCATCAGGCAAAACTTCAGCACGGAATATTTTTAGCACTCCTCTCGTTGTCACTGGCACATACACGACAAACGGAGGATGCGATATGTATTCAACTTTCCGCCCGGCCCTGGTCTCAGCGATTGTTCTTGCGGCCACAGCGCCGCTGGGTACCGCCCATGCCGACGACCCCCTGGTCCACTCGGAAACTGACGATTTCAGCCTGAAAATTTCCGGCCAGATCAACCGTGCACTGATGGCAGCAGACGATGGCAAGAAGACCACGCTGCTGAATGTGGATAACAACAACAGTTCATCCCGGATCCGCTTTATCGCGGAATCCAACAATGACGGCCCACTGGCGGCAGGCGCCGCTTATGAGGCCGAGTTCAAGGTCAATAACAGCGCCAGCATCAGCCAGGAGGACGGCAGCGAGAACGACACCGAAGCCTTCGAAGCCCGGCGCGCTGAAATCTACATCGCACACGACGATCTCGGCACGGTATGGCTGGGCCAGGGGCCCACGGCAACCGACGGCGTCAGCCAGCGTGATCTCTCAGGCACCATGAATGCAGGGTTCTCATTCACCAGCCTTGTGGGCGGCGGCATTCTGTTCCGGGACAGCAACACCGGCCTGCTGACCAACACGGACCTTGGCGATGTGTCTGACAACCTGGACGGATTCAGCCGGAATACCCGCCTGCGATACGACTCACCGGAATTTGATGACTGGCAGTTCCGAACCTCTGTCATCAATGACGGGGCAATTGACGCCAGCGCTTTCTACAGCTCGGAAATCAAAGACATTCGGGTGATCGCCGCCCTTGGCGTGGGCAATGCCAGTGAGCTTGGTGACATCAACAGCCCGCCCACCTATGACTATCTGATGTCCGGCTCCATCTCGGTTCGCAATGATCAAGGTTACAACCTGACCTTTGCCACTGGCCGGGCAACAGCCATCGACGGCAACCGCGATGATCTGACGTTCCTCTATACCAAGGCCGGCTACCGCACCAATCCGTTTCCGGAACTGGGCGATACCGCCCTGTCAGTCGACTGGGGTCAGACCCGAAATGAGGACCAGAACAACGACCAGTCCGACGTGATCGGCGTGCAACTGGCCCAGGATATCGACGCCATCAACACAGAGGCCTACGCAACACTCAGGCGCGCCTCCCTCGACCGCGATACCCAGAACTTCGATGACATCCTGATTGCCATGGTCGGCTTTCGACTGGATTTCTGACCATTATTTTCAGAAACCACGGAATAAATGTCCGCGCGCCTGCGTTGTCCAGACATAACACGATACACCGGAATCAAGAGGGAACTCATAGTGAATATCTCAGCCCTGTTCAATGACAGCAAGGCCTTTGGCACCCGCGTCACTCAGATGACAGGTGTCAGTGCCAAAGGCCCGATCTCAGCACGGGTGATCGCGCCAGAGCGGCCAACGACCGGAGCGCCGATGGTGGCGATTCACGGCATTTCCCGCAACGCCGATGAGCTGGTCGAGCATTTCCAGTCAGAAGCCGCTGCCCGCAGCCGCGTCATCATCGTCCCGGAGTTCGACAAGAACAACTGGCCGGTTTTTCAGCGCATCACCGGTAAACACCGGCCGGATCTCGCTTTGCTGGCACTGCTCAACACCCTGCGCCAGAACGGCACCATTGACGACCAGCCTGTCGACCTTTTCGGTTTCTCCGGTGGCGCCCAACTGGCCCACAGGTTCGCCATGCTGTTTCCGGAACTCGTCAATCAGATTCACCTGGGTGCTGCTGGCTGGTACACCCTGCCCGTGCCCACCTTGCCCTACCCCCTGGGCATGGGCGCTGGCTCATCCCGGGGCAACTGGCACCTGCTTATGGAAAGCAGCCTACCGCAATTTCTCAAGCGCCCGATTCACGTGTACGTGGGTGACGAGGATACCGCCCAGGACCGGTCACTGCGTCGTGAGCCACTGCTGAACCAGGTGCAGGGAGATACCCGAGTTGAGCGCGCCGAACGCTACGTCAGCCTGATTTCTCACTGCCAGGCCGAACTGGGCCTGCCGGTAACCGCGCGGCTGACGTTGCTTGAGGGCTGCGGCCACGACTTCGCCCAGTGCTGCTCGGCTGGGGGCCTGGTCCAGATTATGAGTCGCGTGAATTAACCAACCGCCAACCCAGACAAGGAGACCCGATCATGAGTTTTGAAGCCATTGTGAATGACCCTGCAACGCAACTGGCCGAAGCCAAGTGGTGCTTCGCCAGCCGGCGCGTTAACCGCGACCATGCGGTATCGCTGATGACGGATTTTGAGAATACCCGCCACGGCGACCTGATCCTTGGCCGCGTCATGGAGCTAGGCAAGCATGGAGGCATACAGCTTGCCGCCGGCCGCCGCTCAGAGCTGTTCGTAGGCGATCTGGTGGTGCTTCCCTGTGCTGCCCGATATGCGCCGGACCAGTTTGAAGGTATCGCCGAGATAGACCCGGAAGGCGCCGACATGCTTGCCGGTGGCGGATGCCTGGGCAAGGTCCGGGCACGCAACGAACGGGTAAAACCGCCCACCCGGGTGCTGCCCATTGGCCGTTTGACCAACTCATCCGGCCAGGCCGTAAACGTCGCGGATTACGCCCTGCCAGACCCGGAGCGTGCGTCCCGTATTCCCGTTATCGCCGTATTCGGCACCGCGATGAATTCGGGCAAGACTCTGGCCACGGCCCGGCTGGGCTATGGCCTGCGACAGACCGGCCTGCGGGTCGCCACCATCAAGGTAACCGGCACCGGCTCATTCGGTGATTTCAACGAATACGAAGACACGGGTGTGCACTACACCGCGGACTTCACCGACGCCGGCCTGGCGACGACTTACCTGGTGCCACTGCCACCGATCAAACGCTGCATAGAACGGCTGCTGGCCGACGCCGAGCGCCACGAGTGCGATGTGGTAGTCATGGAAGTGGCAGACGGACTTTTCCAGCGTGAATCGGCGGCACTGCTGGCCGACACCGAATTCCACGACCGGATCGGTGGGATGGTTTTTGCCTGCGGCGACGCCGTTGCCGCCGCCGGCGGTGTCCAGGAACTGCGCCGCCTGGGTTACGAGCCAGACGTCCTCACCGGCATGCTGAGCTGTTCGCCCATGGCCGTTGCCGAGGCCCAGGCCGCCACCGGCATTCGGGTCATGACCAAAGGCGAACTGTCTGACCCGGGTGAAGCCATGGCAATCCTGCGTAAAACCACCCGGCCGGAAACGAAAACCGCGGCAACCTCATGATGCCGGAACTGCTAGGGCAAGGCCGCCGCCGGATGCTGATTGGCGTTTTTGCACTGATCTGTGCAGAGGGCGCTGCGGCCGGGGCTGCGGCCTTCGCCACCCGCATGTTATTCAACGCCCTGCACGGCCAACAGTCGCTGCCCACGCAGCCCATGGCCCTGCTGGCGATCTCCGGCCTGCTGATCGCCCTTTGCCGTGTAGCAGCCCGCACCCGTGGTGAACGGATGGGACAGCACTACGCCCTGGATATTCGCCATGCCCTGTTCAACCAGGGCACTGCCATGTCGGTGAGTGACGTGTCGGCAAGGCGGGCGGGCTATATGTCACTGCGATTCGTCGGGGATCTGACGGCCTTTCGCAACTGGCTGGGGCTGGGCCTGCCCCGGCTGCTGGCCGCAGTGGTACTGATACCCACCACGCTGCTGGTTCTGGGCTGGATGCACCTGCCGTTTATCTGGGTCGTGGCGCCGCTGTTCCTGGCGGCTCTGATGGCTATCGGTCTGGGTGGTCTGAAGCTTCCGTCCATGCAGCGGCGGGTGCGCTCGCGCCGGGCCGCCATTGCCGCGGATATGGCCGAACGCATGCCCATAGCTCCGGAACTGGGGCAACTCGGCCGCCGCAGCCTGGAAGCAAAACGCATCGACCGTCGATCCAGGCGGCTGATATCCGCCGCACTGACCCGGGTCCGACACGCTGAAGTTCTGAAAAGCGTGCCCGACATGGTAGCGGGTTGTTCTGCGGTTGCAGTGATCTGGATCGGCAGCCGGCACAATCTCGACACCGGCACCATCGCCGGTGCCCTGTCGGCGCTCGGCATTGCGCTCAAGCCAATGCGGGATCTGGCAGGGGTCTGGAACCACGGAGCCGCCTTCTCAGCCGCCCATAAAAAATGCGTGGCAGCACTGCAACGGCCAAGGCGCCGGGAAGCCCCGGGCGGCAGGCAACTGGCCAGAAACAGGCCCCTATCGGTGAGTTTTGTTGATACGGTTCTGCCGCCAATTTCGGGGCTGAACGCACGGATTTCGGCCGGCAGCCGAGTTAAACTGGCTGGTGCCAACGGTGCCGGCAAATCCCGGTTGATGAACGCACTGGCAGGCCTGGACACTCTGGACGGAGGCGCAGTCACCCTTAATGGCGAGAATCTGGCCGACCTTTCCCAGGGCAGTCTGCGGCGGAGCATAGTCAGAATCGGCAGCAACCCGGCGATTCTGAAAGGCACTCTGCGTAAGGCATTAACGCTGGGGCTTGATCGAAGACCAGACGATGGTCGTATCCTGAAAGCTGCCGGAAAAGCCGGTCTTGATGCCATGCTTGAATCCGCGGATGATCTGGAATACACGGTGGCCGAAGGCGGGCGCAACCTTTCGGCGGGCCAGCGGGTAAAGATTTCCATGGTCAGGGCCATGCTGTCACGGCCGGGCCTTATTCTGATAGACAGCTCGGCAGCGCAACTGGACAGAAGCGGCATTCAGGCGCTGGCTGACTGGGTGGCCCACCAGAATGCGACGGTGATGGCCAGTGAACAAGTGAACCTGCCCTCTGAACTGTTTGATCAAAAGATCACCCTGGACCAGCGCCAGAAAACGTCAGTGACCCAGACAACGTTGCCAATGAGAATGGACGCATGAAGACCCTCTACCCCTTTCTGAAATCCCGGACACCCAACGGCGGATCAGGTCATTGCCTTGCCCTTCTTCTGGTTCCGGCACTGGCGCTCGTGCTGAGCCTGCCAGTAAAGGCTTTGGCCGACGACGAGTTCGAGGATCTGGCCGAGGAGGCTGCGGAAGAATCGGCGGAGGAAGCCGCCGAAGAAGCCGCGGAGGAAGCTGCTGAGGAATCCGCTGAAGAAGCCGCCGAGGAAGCCGCTGAAGAGGCTGCGGAAGAATCCGCAGAGGAAGCAGCCGAAGAGTCGGCGGAAGAATCAGCCGAAGAATCCTCGGAAGACGCCATGGAGGAGGTCAGTGGCGAGATGGAAAACCCGGACATGCGGGCAAGCCAACGCGACCTTGCGGACCGGGTTTTCGAGGATTTCGGCGAGCGCGACCTGGTGGTGCAACAGGAGCTGCTGATCATGGCCGAGCCAGAACAGGTCGACCTGCTGTTAACCCAGTCCGAGCTGACCCTGATCAGCCGCCGCCCGCTGAACCAGCTACCCGGCACCCTGGCCAGGTTCCGTGTGGGCGACGCCTACAGCCCCGAGCAGGTGCGACAGCGGCTTCAGGGCCAGCTGCCCGGCGCCAGCATTGACCTGAACCATGGTTACCGGATTTCCGAGGCTTCCGGCGAATGGCCTTCTGAACCGGCTACGGGCGCTCTCGCCGGTGGCGTATACCAGTTACCGGAGACGTCGGCCGGCAAACGCCTTCGCATTGGCATGATTGATACCGATATCGATATTAACCACCTGGTATTCTCCGACAGTCAGATTACCCGCAGGGATTTTCTGTCAGAGAATCGTGACCGCGATCGGGAGCATGGCACCGGGGTTGCGTCTCTGCTCGTTGGCCAAACGCCCGGATTCCGGGGAGTCGCCACCGGACACCACCTGTTCGCCGCATCGGTTTTTGCCCATTATCGTGATCGCGGGCTGGTGGCAACTTCCCATGATCTGGTCGCCGCCATGGACTGGCTGATCAGCCAGCAGGTGGCCGCTATCAACATCAGCCTGGCCGGCCCTGCCAACCAGGTCGTTGCCGCCGCAATCAGCCGGCTGGCCGACGCCGGGGTTCTGATGGTGGCAGCGGTGGGCAATGAGGGCCCGTTTGCCGCGCCCAGGTATCCGGCGGCCTATGACCGCGTGGTAGGCGTAACAGCAGTTGACCGGGATGGCCGGCTCTACAGCCGGGCCGGACGCGGGGCCCATGTGGATTACGCGGGACCGGGCGTTGCCGTTGAGGTGGCCGAAGCGGGATCGGGTTCAGCGTACACACCCGCCAGTGGCACATCCTACGCCACCCCGCTGATCACCGGTCTGTTACTGGCCTATGGTGGCCAGGAAGACGTCAGCAGTGGGGACCCAGACGCCCTGAACCGGTTGATCGAACGTGACCTGGTGGACCTGGGACAACCCGGCCGCGATCCGCTTTACGGAAAAGGTCTGCCTGGCAGGAACTGGATTGCAGACACACTTTCGCTATCAGAAGCCCCCTGACCACCAGCTTCAGTCAGAGCAGGGCGACTTCCAGCATCACTTCAATGCGGTTGTCGTCAAAATCCAGGGCGGGGTTATCGGAACTGTAGTTACGGTGTTCATACTTCAGCTCGACCGTCACTGAATCAGAGACAGGGGCATCCATTCGCAAACGCCAGCGGGTGCGGTCGTCCTCGCGGCGAACACCAAGGGCCGGATCGGTTTCATCGTACCGCCGCTTTTCGTAACGCCAGTCAGCCCGCACTCTGATCGGCCAGTCATCAGCCAGTGTCATCCGTTCCACATAACCAAAGCTGATCCGGCGGGCGTTGTAATCAAATACTGAGTCGCTGGCCTGACGCTGGTTGTAGCGGGCACTTACCGTCAGGTACCGATTGGTGCCATTGAGAAAGTAATAGCCGGAGGCGTCCAGCCTCTGGCCCTTGTTATCGCGCCCCTGCTGGCCGCTGAAATCCGTATTCTCGAGGCCAAGGCTGCCGCGGATATAGAGATCCCGGGTTACCAGATCACTCAGATAGCCGCTGAGCTTCTGTTTGTTCAGTAACGCTTCGCCGCCAATGCGGGCGTAGGTTGCATCCACGATAGCCCCTGCGGTTATCCCGGACAGGTCGCGGCTCAGATCCAGGTAGCCGTAATGTAGCTGAAGATCGAAGTCGTCTTCCTGGAAATACCGCCGACCTTCCAACGCATATCCGAAGCGAAGATCGATGTTCTTGCGGACTTTATCCCGATAGGTCAGATCGAGGTTTCCGACGGCGGCAAAATCACTTTCCGGGGAAGATACGTCCAGCGAATCCACCAACAGATTGTCTTCAAAGCGCAGACCGCCGGCCACAGAGGCTTCGAGATTGTCTGACTGGGCGAAGAGTTCAGGGCTGAAAGCAAACGCCAGGCCCGATACCAGTGCCAGGCGAGCATAACGCGCATTTGATGCCGGCGATGAAAATGATGACATTGGAACTCCCTGTCAAAAAACCATTGAGAAGGGGCGCAGCCCCTATTCCCAGCCATCTGAAATCAGAGACTGCTCCTGCCCGGCGCTCAGGGGCTCGCCCCCACGCAGGTCTGATAATGCATCAGCCACAGGGCCACTGCCGCCGGAAGCGGGGGCATAGCTCTGCCCGTTCTCTCCCTCTGCCAGGATCTTTTCAGCGCGGATCTGCCACTGGCCCTGACCAGAGCGGCAGGCCAGCCCGACTGTCTGCTGACCCTGAACCTGGGCTGCAAACTGGCGGCAGATGCCCGCCTCTGCAGTCTGGAACGTGGCAACCGGCATCACCTGCACCGTGTCGTCTGGCTGGCCATGAATCGAACCACTGGGCGTCTGCTCAAGGGCCTCATTCAATGCCTCGGCCAGAGTACCCTGGCGGGAATCGCCCGGCGACAGTATAAAGGCACCGGCAGCTACCAACAGGGTGACGCTTGCCGCCGTGGCATAGGCCCAGCGGCTGAACGCCGGTTTCTTCGGGAATTCCACAACTCTGGCGCTCTGCCCTGAACCGGTGTCTGACTCCGAAGACGATTCAGCAGACTGGCCACGGGCCGCGTCGATCAGCCGCTGGGGAACCGGCTCATCAAGGATACTGTCCAGGCCGCCGCTGATCAGCTGGTCAGATTCGCGAAGCCGGGCGAGAAAATCCCGGGCCTCGGTGTCTTCTGCCAGAAGCTTTTCCACGTCGGCAACCTGATCAGGTTCCAGCTCCTGGTCAGCGTAGGCCATGATCTTTTCAAAATCGTGATCGTTCATTGGGTTTTCTCCCCATAATGTTCCGAGCCCTGTCCCGGCCCGTCAGACGACCCCAGCTCAGCCTGCACCCGGCTTCTCGCCCGGTACAGCCGGCTCATCACCGTGCCTTTGGGCAACTCCAGCATGTCGGACACTTCCTGGTAACTGCGCCCCTCAACGGCAATCAGCAGCATGATTACCCGCTGCTCTTCCGGCAAAAGTTTCAGCACCTGCGACACCCGGTCCAGCATGTTCTGGTTCTCCGCCGCCTTTTCGCTGCGGGGATCCCGGGTTTCCGGCACCGCCTCTGCGTCCAGCGATACGGTATCGCTTCGCTGGCGCCGCTTCTGGTCAATCCAGGTGGTCTGGATGATCCGGTACATCCAGGAATCCAGGCGAGTACCCGGTTGCCATTGATGCTGTTTGCGCAAGGCCTTCTCGCAGGACTGCTGAACCAGGTCGTCGGCGTCGCTCAGATTGCCGGTCAGACCGGTGGCGAAACGACGCAGTTTTGGCAGCAGGCTGACCAGTTGCTCACTGATGTCTTCTGACATTTAAACGTCCTGTAGCTACAACGGGGAGAGCAACGGTTTTATTCCTTTGCCCGGTTCGTTTTTTATCCCTTGATGGCCTGAACCACCGATCATGCGGCCGCGTACCTTATGATCACAGGATGAAATACCCTCACCCAACGGAGCGGCAAACCGGCCATGGCAAACCTGATACTGATTCTCGGCGACCAGTTAACCACGGATATCAGTGCCTTAGAAGAGGCCGACCGTGAAACTGACCAGATTGTCATGGCCGAAGTGCATGATGAAGCCAGCTATACCAACCATCACAAAAAGAAACTGGTTCTGCTGTTCAGCGCCATGCGACATTTCGCGCAACAGCTTCGGGATCAGGGCTGGTCTGTGCTCTATCAGAGCTACCACCCGGATAATCCGCACCAGTCTCTGGAAGCGGTACTGGCACATCATATACGTGAACAGGACGCAGAACGGGTCATAACCACCGAATGTGGCGAATGGCGCCTGCATGAGCAGATCAGTCAATGGCATGAAACCCTGGGCGTGCCCGTGGAAATACGCCCGGACACCCGTTTTTTTGCCAGCAAACAGGAATTCAGCGACTGGGCAGAAGGCCGCAAACAGCTGCGGATGGAGTTTTTTTACCGGGAGATGCGTCGCAAGACCGGACTGCTGATGACTCCCGACGGCAAACCCGAAGGTGGGGAATGGAACTACGATGCTGACAACCGCCGGAAATGGACTGGCAAGCCACCCGCACCCGCGCCTTTCCGTGTAGAACCGGACCCCGTGACCCGGGAAGTGATCGAACTGGTCGACACCCATTTCGCCGACCATTTCGGCACCACGGACGACTTTCATTTTGCCGTCACCGCCGAGGAAGCGCAGCGGGCTCTGGACCACTTCATCGACTTCGCCCTGCCCTGTTTCGGCGATTTTCAGGACGCCATGTCAGACGACGAGGACTGGCTGTTCCACGCCATTCTGTCGCCCTACATCAACTGCGGCCTGCTGGACCCGCTGGCTGTTTGCGAAGCGGCAGCAAAGGCCTGGTATGCCGGGCAGGCGCCGATTAACGCCGTGGAAGGATTTATTCGCCAGATTCTGGGCTGGCGGGAATTCGTTCGGGGCATCTACTGGATGACCATGCCCGGCTACGCCAAGGAAAACCGCCTGGGCAATACCCGCGACCTGCCCTGGTTCTACTGGACCGGCGACACGAAAATGCGCTGCATGCACAAGGCCATCGATGCCACCCGTCGTAATGCCTACGCCCACCATATCCAGCGTCTGATGGTCACGGGTAATTTCGCGCTGCTGGCTGGCGTGCGCCCGGAAGAAATCTGCGACTGGTACCTGGCGGTCTACGCCGATGCCTATGACTGGGTGGAGCTGCCCAACGTTCTGGGTATGGTGATGCACGCCGACGGCGGTTATCTAGGGTCCAAGCCCTACGCCGCCAGCGGTAAATACATTCAGCGCCAGTCTGACTACTGCAGTAACTGCCAATACAACGTAAACAAAAGCACGGAAGATGACGCCTGCCCGTTCAACTCGCTTTATTGGCACTTTATTGACCGTCATCGGGACGATTTCGCCAACAATCCGCGAATGGGCATGATGTACCGGAACTGGGACAAACAGAAACCCGAAAAACGGGACGCGCTGATCAGGCGAGCAGACTTCCTGCTGGCCAATCTGGATAGGGTTTAATACGCACAGCGAAATCGCCGGTTGGTGCTATCCTGATTAGAAGTCACTATGCCAACCGGATACGGAAAGCCTGCAGATCATGGAACATATGAAGGGTGTATTGGCAGTCTTGCTTGCGATTCTGGCCCTGCTCGGGCCGGCACAGGCGGAGGACATCAAGCTTTATACCTTTCCGGCACCGCCCTATCAGATTGTCAGCGAAACACCGGGGGCAGGTACTGAGGTAAGCGGGCTGACCGTTGATACCGTTGTCTGCAGCGCGGACCGCGCCGGCCGAACCACCCGTATCCATGCATCGCCACCCAGGCGGGCCATCCAGCTACTGATTAACAGTCAGATTGATGGCTATTTCGCTGTTGACCCGTCGACCTATCTGGACCAGATAGCATCCCGCACCAATCCGGTTTCCCTGGAAAAATGGCATCTGATCTCCCTAGCCGACGGGGAACCGGCGGAAGCCCCAAGAATGGGTGCCGTTATAGGCAGCAACGAAGAGGCCTGGCTGCGCTCCCGGGGCAAAGACATTTTTCTCACCGTCACGACGTCGGAACAGCTGATCGCCCTGCTTCATCGCCAGCGGATTGACCAGGCGCTGATGGATCACCGGGTGCTGGAATCCCTTAGCGACACCAGCGGGCTTCGCACCCAGTTCCTGCGCTACGTACCACTGCATGTCTATTTCAACAAAGATTTTGCAAGCCGCAACCCGGGGTTTATTGACGCTTTCAACCGTGAAATCCCGCGCTGTATTAACAGAAGTTTTGACCTGGATGAATCCGAGACCGGCGATATCCGCGCTTCAGCCTATGATCTGTTCCGCGAACTGCAGGCGCTTATTCCGATGGAGGACGCCATACGTCAGGGTCCACAAATCAACAGTCTTTCGGAAATCCTGAATCTGGACGCTCAATGGCAGGCGTTGGCGCCCAGCCACTATTCAGACATGGCCCGGCGCGTTGCGGATCAGGACGCGTCCGTGGCCATGGCCCAATGGCAAAAGCGCCATGAAACATTGGTCACTGAAGTGATGCTGACCAACAGTGTTGGCACCCTGGTTGCCATGAGCCAGTTGACCTCGGATTTCTGGCAGGGAGACGAGCCGAAATTCGAGCGCCACATTCGCGGGGACACACGTGATATCTACGTTTCTCCCATTCGCTACGATGCATCCACCTCTCGCTTTCAGGTGACGGTCAGCATGCCGATTATTCGCAAGGGGCAGTGGCTTCCGGCGGGGGTGCTGGTGATCGGGCTGGATGTTGAACAGGCGCTGAAAGCCGAAGGAAACGTTCACTATCTTACCGGCGTTAACGGAAAGGCCAGCCCCTAGGCTAGGGCGGACCGATCTCGCAGGCCAGCACCAGCGCCCAGAATTCGGAAAAATCGTTCACCACCACGTCGGGCTTGTCCGGATGCTTATGGGTGCCGGGGAATATCTGGTTAAGCCAGGGCTGATCCCACTGGGCGCCATTGAAAAACACGGCGGTCATCCCGGCGCGCTTGGCGGCAATCACATCCGTGGTGCTGTCGCCCACGTACCAGACGCTGGGGTCCGCCGGGTAATGAAGTTTTTCGGCAGCCAGCAACAGCTGGTCCGGGTGGGGTTTGCGCAGGGGCACGTCGTCACCGCACACATTCACCTCAAACAGGTGGGTCCAGCCGGTGTCCTCCACCGCCGCTAGTTCATACTCGAAAAATTCCCGGTCACGGTTGGTGATGACACCTACCTGAATGCCCAGCCGTGCCAGGCCTTCAAGCACATCGCGCACCCTTGGCTCAAAGGCTTTGACCGTGCCGTAATGGTTGCGGTAATGGCGATTGAATGCCAGATGAGCGGCGTGTTTTGCGTCCTGATCGTCGCCGAACAGCACCTCGAAAATATCGGTGCGGGAAATCTTGCGGTCGGCTTTTACCTTCGGGTGCAGCCGGGCGAATTCGCGAACATGGGCCACCAGCCGGGCGTCCTCGGGCGTTTTGCTATCTTCCGGCGCCAGCATCCGGTCAATCAGCCCCAGGCCTTCAAACTCCGGGAACATATCGTCCACCGCGTGGTACATGGCGTCCAGGGTATCTACCAGGGTGGCGTGCCAGTCGAACAGCACCACCGCCGGCCTGATCAGCCGGACCACCGCCGGGTGCCAGTCGGGCTCTTCCCTGGGGGTCGGACGCACCGGTTTCGGGAAGGGCCGGGGCCGCACTTCCGCCGGTGCGGCCCGGAAAGCCTCCGGCTGCTTTCGTTCCAGCAGGGCCAACAGGTCCATCAGTTCTTCGAAGCTGTCGACAATGGCAGACGGGGCGTCCCGGCTGGTAAACCAGCTGCTGATGCGCTCGGGCTCCCAGCAGGCGCCGTTGTAGAAAATACCGGATACCCCGGCTCGGTTAGCCGTCACCATATCCACGAAACTGTCGCCGACGTACCAGGCGGTGGCGTCCACGGGCAGATCAAGCTTTTCCAGCGCCCGGGTGATGACCTCCGGGTCCGGTTTGTATTCGGTGACATCGTCCGCACAAACGGTGGCATCGAACAGTTTCTGCCAGCGCCCTTCGTCCACGGTTTGCAGTTCTTTATCCAGAAACTCCCGGTTGCGATTGGTAGACACCGCCAGCCGGATATCCATCTGTTTGAGAGCGGTCAGATAGTCATAGGCGCCCTGCTGGAACGGGCGCACCTTGCCGAAATATTTGCGGTAGCATTCGTTGTAAGCCTGATGGGCAATCAGCCGGGCCTCTTTGTCATCACCGAATATGGCGTTGAAGATGTCGGTACGGGACACCCTTCGTTCGGCAAGAATTCGCGGGTGCAGGCGCCGGAATATACGGATGTAACGCACCAGGCGGGCATCGTCTGCGGTGCGGCATTTGCTCTCGGGCAGCAGCCTTTCTACCAGGCCGAGTTCCTCCAGCTGGGGGAGCATCTCTTCCATGGCGCTGAACATGGCATCGTGGGTGTCTACCAGGGTTCCGTGCCAGTCAAACACCATCACTGAGGGTGCGGGTAGCTCTTCACTGAATTGGGCCATCGCGGCTTCCTGTCTGGTTCCGTTGTTTCCGGTTTCCGTTCCTCTAACTTGCACTACTTGTTATAGCACCGGCAAATCCCTTTGCGCCTTCCTGGCACCGCACAAAGCCCTGCGCACCAAACACGGGCGCTGAACCATCGTTCAATTTTTGGTCAGTTTCCGGGTGCGTGTTCTTTCAATTCCAATAAAAACAAATGCTTTTAAATCGACGACCGCTTTCTGGCACAGCAGGTGCAACACCTACACCACGGGTCATGACTTGTTAGTACAAGTGCAATCAAACGGGAAGGAACGAACGATGAGAGAGCTAAAACTAATTACGGCGATGACGCTGTGCGGATCACTGGCGCTGTATACCAGCGCTGCTTCCGCAGACACCATCCGCGTCGGTATCGGCCACCAGAGCATGGTCACCAACACCATCCCCGGCGGCATCATCCTTGAGAAACTCGAGCTGTTGGAAAAACATCTGCCGACTACCGGCAAATACGAAGACGTTGAGTACGAAATCATCTACCGGGATTACGATTCCGGCCCGCCCATTACCAACCAGATGCTGGCCGGCAAGCTGGATTTCGGCGTGATGGGGGACTACCCGCTGATCGTGAATGGCGCCAAGTTCCAGGAAACCGGCAAGCAGGAAACCCGCTTTATCGGGGTGACCGGTTACAACCTCCGCGGTACCGGCAATGGCATTGTGGTGCCAATTGATTCCGACACCCAGAGCCTGGCAGACCTTGAAGGCAAAACCCTGTCGGTCCCTGTAGGCAGTGCAGCCTGGGGCATGACTCTGAAAGCCCTGAGTGAAGCCGGCCTGAGCGACAAGGTACGGATCGTCAACCAGAGCCCCGCCGTTGGCGCGGCCAATATCCAGGCCGGCCGCATCGACGCCCATGCGGACTTCTGTCCCTGGTCGGAAATCATGGAGTTCCGGGAAACCGGCCGCAAGATCTACGACGGCAGCGAAGCAGAAATCCCCACCTTTCACGGCACCGTGGTCCGCAAGGAATTCGCCGATGAATACCCGGAAGTTGTTGAGGGTTATCTGAGTGCCACCCTGGAAGCCCAAAAATGGATCCAGGACGACCCCATGGAAGCGGCGATTAAGGTCTCGGAGTGGACCGGTGTGGAGAAGGAGGTGCTCTACCTCTACTTCAGCGAAGGCGGCATCACCACTTTCGAAGCCAGCGTCAAACCGCAATGGATAGACGCCCTGGAGTACGACCATGCCCTGCTACAGCGGGAAGTGGAAGTCCCCGACCTGGACTTTGGTCGCTGGGTAGACGACAGCTACCTGCGCAACGCCTACGACACCATGGGGCTGGATTACGAAGCCATGGTGAGCTCGGTAGTAGAGACCCAGCCGAACAATCCGGACTTCGCCCCCGCTGAGATCTGGTTCGCCGACCAGGGCATCGTCACCTACGACTCGGTAGCAGACATGCTGGATGCCATGGAATCCGCCAGCGAAACCATCAACGCCACCTATGTCTACGACAACCTGACCGGCCTGAAGCTGTTCGGAAAGGCGTCCTACATGGTGCGTGACGACGACGGCGAAGTGGTGGCCTTCCTCAAGAAAGCCGACTCAGAGAAATACATTGCAGATAACGGCGGCACCCCGGTCACACCGGAAAACGCCCTGGCAATGGCCAATTGATGGTTTGCCGGGCAGTCACCGAACACGGCTGCCCGGCAATGATCTGAGGAGCAAGAACGATGGATAGCAAAAGCAACGCGGCACTGCGGACTGCCGAACCGCTGGCCGAAGCCGGAACAACCTCCGGCTTGAAAAGACAGGATTCAGAGCAGCCCACTTCGCCGACCCGGAATGCGGCGCAGACAAGCGAAGCGCCCAGGCGCCTCCAGACCGGCTGGCTGAAAACCATGGGCCCCAGATACCTGGTGCGGATTGCCGCCCTGATTGTTGCGGTTCTCCTCTGGGAACTGGCTTCAACCCGGGGATTCAATTTCTACATCAACTTCGACAATATCCCTGCCCCCTCCGTGGTGGGCAGTGCACTGATCACAGAGCTGACCGGCCAGGAATTCTACCTGCACATTCTTCACAGTCTGGAGCGTGTGGCTATTGCCTACCTGCTCGCAGTTATCATTGGCGTGCTTCTGGGCGTGGCCATGGGCCGTTCGCGCTGGGCCGAGGACATCATCCTGCCTTACATCGAGCTGTTAAGGCCGATTCCGGCGGTGGCCTGGATTCCCCTTGCCATCCTGATGCTGCCAACCGAGCAGTCCAGCATCATCTTCATCACCTTCCTGGGCGCTCTGTTTCCGGTGATTCTGAACACCGTACACGGCGTGGAGCAGACCAACGGGGTGCTGGTGCGCGCCGCCAGAAGCCTGGGTGCCAGCCGCACCGCCATTCTGTGGCATGTGGTACTGCCCGGCGCCATGCCTTCGATCGTTGCAGGCCTGGCAATCGGCATGGGCGTGGCCTGGTTCTCGCTGCTGGCCGGCGAAATCATCAGTGGCCAGTACGGCATCGGTTACTACACCTGGAACTCCTACACCCTGATCCAGTACCCGCAGATCATCATCGGCATGCTCACCATCGGTGGCCTGGGCACACTCTGCACCCTGCTGGTCCGCAAGGGCTGCAACCCGCTGCTGAAGTGGCAAGCCAAAGGAGGTCGCTCATGAACGAAGCTCTTGCAAACGACAATCGCCTTGCCGTGCTGGATCACAGCCGCTTACAGGCGAAGTCCGGCACGCCCGGAGCAGAACGGGGCCGGATTTCGGTCAGGGACGTGGACATTGTATTCGATACTGCAAGCGGCCCTCATACGGCGGTGGAGAATGCCAGCCTGACAGTGCGCCCCGGCGAATTCATTTGCCTGCTTGGCCCCTCCGGCTGCGGTAAATCCACCCTGATGAATACCATCGCGGGGTTCGTCACACCATCCAGTGGTGAAGTGAGAGTGGACGGTGTCGCTGTGACTGAGCCCGGCCCGGATCGTGGCATGGTGTTCCAGCAACACTCGCTGTTTCCCTGGAAAACCGTCAAGGAAAACGTGGCTTTCGGCCCGCTGATGTCTGGCGTGGGCAGCCAGGAAGCCAACAGCGTTGCCCGCACCTTCCTGTCGCTCGTGGGGCTGGCCGCTTTCGAGAATGCGTATCCCAACACCCTGTCGGGCGGTATGCAGCAGAGAGTGGGCATCGCCCGCGCCCTGGCCAACTACCCCAGCGTGTTGCTGATGGACGAGCCCTTCGGCGCCCTGGACGCCCAGACCCGGATCATGATGCAGGAAAACCTGCTGGATATTTGGCGGGAGTTCCGCAACACCGTGGTATTCGTGACCCACGACATTGACGAAGCCGTGTTCCTGTCTGACCGGATTGTGGTGATGAGCGCAAGCCCGGGAAAGATCATTGCCGACATCGACGTGGATTTGCCAAGGCCCAGGGAGCAGTCCCTGCTGACCAGCCCGGAGTTCATGGCCCTCAAACGCCAGTGCCTGGATCTGATCCGCAAGGAAACCCTCAATGCCTTCAAGCAACAGAACAGGGCGGGGTGAACCCATGGACTTTTCAGACCTGATTTCGCCCCAACTCGCCATAACCTGTCATAACAACCGGGAGGATGCGCGATGAGTAACGTGACCCAGATGATGGCCGGGCAATCGCCGCTGCCATTGTACGTCCAGATTCGTGACAACCTGCGCCGGCAGATTCTGGATGGCAGCTATCAAGTACACGAGAGGCTGCCGTCGGAAAACGAAATGATGAACACCTTCGGGGTCAGCCGGATCACCATCCGCCAGGCCCTGCGGGACCTTCACAACGAGGGCCTGGTGTTCAGTGCCCAGGGCAAGGGCACCTTCGTCAGCAAACCCAAAGCAGTACAGAACGTGCAACGTCTGGAAGGTTTCGGCGAAGCCATGGCCGCCCAGGGCTACGAGGCGTCTGCGCGAGTGCTTAGCATCCAGCAGATGAAGGCGCCGAAAGCCGTGGCCGCTGCCCTTGACCTTCAGCCCGGCGATGAGGTCGTTGAAGTCAAACGGGTGCGATACCTCAACCGCTCACCAGTGTGCATCGACAACAGCTATTTCCCCATGGATATCGGGAAACAGATGTTCAGCCTGGACCTGTCCGGCGACATTTTCCCGATGCTGGAAAACCTGTTCGGCATCCCCCTCGGCGGCGCCGACATCGGACTGGACGCCGTGCTGGCGGACGCCGAAACCCAACAACACCTCAACCTGAAGACCGGCGAAGCCATTCTGCGCGTGGAGCGACTCACCCACAGCCAGGAAGGCCGCCCGATCGACTTCGAGTACCTCTGCTATCGCGGTGATTCATTCAAATACCAGTTCCGGATTGACCGGAAATAGGAGCGCACTATGAAAATCAATGACATTCCTGTGATCGAAACCGACATCCTGGTGATCGGTGGAGGCACCGCTGGCCCCATGGCCGCCGTGACCGCCAAGGAACAGAACCCGGACCTGAACGTGATGCTGCTGGAAAAAGCCAACGTCAAGCGTTCCGGCGCCATCTCCATGGGCATGGACGGACTGAACAACGCTGTGGTACCCGGCCATGCCACGCCCGAGCAGTACGTCAAGGAAATCACCATCGCCAACGATGGCGTTGTACATCAGCCCGCGCTGATGGCCTACGCCACCCGCTCCTTCCCGATGATCGAGAAGCTGGACAGCTGGGGGGTGCACTTCCAGAAGGACGAAACCGGCGACTACGACATGAAGAAGGTCCACCACTTGGGCACTTACGTGCTGCCCATGCCGGAGGGCCACAACGTGAAGAAGATCCTTTACCGCCGCCTGCGCCGCAACCGGGTGCAGATTGAAAACCGCTTCACTGCCACCCGCCTTCTGAAGGACCCGGACGGCAATATCGCCGGCATGATCGGGGTGAATACTCGCACCGCTGAGCCCATCATCATCCGCGCCAAGGCGGTGATCATGGCCACCGGTGCCGCGGGTCGACTGGGGCTGCCCACTTCGGGTTACCTGTTCGGCACCTACGAGAACCCCGCCAACAACGGCGACGGCCACGCCATGGCCTACCACGTCGGGGCCGATCTGGCGAACCTGGAGTGCTTCCAGGTGAACCCGCTGCTGAAGGACTACAACGGCCCGGCCTGCGCCTACGTGACCGGCCCGCTAGGTGGTTTTACCTCCAACGCCTTCGGTGAGCGTTTTATCGAGTGCGACTACTGGTCCGGTCAGATGATGCTGGAATTCTTCAAGGAACTGGAATCCGGCACAGGCCCGGTGTTTCTGAAGCTTGATCATCTGGCGGAAGAAACCATCGAGGAAATCGAAACGGTACTTCACACCAACGAGCGCCCGTCACGGGGCCGCTTCCATGAGGGCCGGGATGTGAACTACCGCCAGCGCATGGTGGAAATGCACATTTCTGAGGTGGGCTTCTGTTCGGGGCATTCGGCTTCAGGCGTGTGGACCGATGAAACCGGCGCCACCACCGTGCCTGGGCTCTACTGCGCCGGCGACATGGCCAGCGTGGCCCACAACTACATGCTTGGCGCCTTTGTGTACGGCCAGATCTGCGGCGAAAGCGCCGTCGAGTTCGCCAAGGACCGGGGTGAGCCAAAGCTCGACGAAGATTTCATCAAGCAGGAACTTGAGCGTATTCAGGCGCCCATGAAAGTGGCCGACGGCATCCCGCCGGAGCAGATGGAATACAAGGTCCGCCGCCTGGTCAACGACTACCTTCAGCCGCCCAAGGTCACCAAAAAGATGGAAATCGGGTTGGAGCGGATCCTGGCCGTGCGTGCCGACGTCGGCCAGCTCTGCGCCCGTGATCCCCACGAGCTGCTGAGAGCCATGGAAGTGCAGTCCATTATCGATTGCGCCGAAATGGCCGCCCGCGCCTCCCTGTATCGCACCGAATCCCGCTGGGGCCTTTACCACTACCGCGTGGACTATCCGGAGCAGAACGACGCCGAGTGGTTCTACCACAGCCGTCTGTTCAAGGACGAGAACGGCCAGATGGCCAGCGGCAAACGCCCCATTGCGGATTACCTGGTATCCCTGGGTGAAGAAAAAGACGCCTACCGCAAGATGCGGGTCCAGAAAGCGGCTAACGGCTGATATTCCACCAAACAGATTCCCTGAGAGAGGACGAACACATGCCTATCGCCAATCACCATTCAAGCGTTCCCGTCATTGTTGACGAGGATAAATGCATCGCCGACAAAGGCTGCACCGTGTGCATCGACGTGTGTCCGCTGGACGTGCTGTGGATCAACGAAGCCACTGGCAAGGCCCACATGAAATACGACGAGTGCTGGTACTGCATGCCCTGTGAGGCCGACTGCCCCACTGACGCCGTCACCGTCAACATTCCCTACCTGCTGCGCTGAGGTAAGCCATGAAAACCTACGACGATCCCGAACTGCAGGCTATTGCCGTCAAACTCACCTCCGACGACCCGGGCATACGCCGGGTGGCGGTCATGGACCTGGTGGATTCCGGCGAACCGGAAGCCGTCGAACTGGTGATCCACGCTCTCAACGACCCGGACACCAACGTGCGTCAGGAAGCGGCCAAGGTGGTGGACGAATTTGAAGCTGCGGATATGGCCGATGCCCTGATTGCCGCCCTGGGCGATAACGATGAGGTGGTACGCAACAGCGCCGCCCACGCCCTGGCCGACCTGAAAGACCCGGCCGCCGGCGAGCCTTTGCTGAAAGCCCTGGACAACAGCACCGACGCCTTCGTGGTTTCCGGCATTCTGCGGGCCCTGAAGCCCCTTCGCCTGGCAGGTGCCCAGAGCCCGGCCCTGAAGTGCCTCAGCGATGGTGACCCCCGCGTGCGACGAGAGGCCGTGGCCGTCCTGGGCTGGCTGAAACAGACCGAAAACCTGCCGGCCCTGGTGGAAACCGCCCAGCGCGATGAAGACCCGGAAGTGCGCCGGGCGGCCACCGGTGCCCTGGTTTATGCCAGCCCGCAACAGGTGGGACAGGCACTGATCGGTCTGCTGCAGGACGGCCACTGGCAGGTGCGCTGCGAAGCCGCCAACAGCATTGGCAAGCTCAATCATCAGGCAGCGGTCCAGCCGTTGATGGATGCCACCAAAGACCAGCTCTGGCAGGTCCGCGAAAAGGCGGTGGATGCGCTTGGGAAGCTGGGCTCGACCGACTCGATTCCGGTGCTCGGCGAGTGCTCGAAGGATGCCATGAGCAACCTTCGCAAGGCCGCCATCGGCGCCCTGGGCGCCATCGCCCACAGCGACTGCCGTCCGTTTGTGGAAATCGCCATGGACGACCCGGACCCGGACGTTCGCAAACTGGCCCGCTGGGCCATGTCGAAACTGGACGCTGCGGCCTGATTCACCGGCCGGCCCGTTCCGCACCGGGCCGGCCGATGGACACCGAATTAGAGGAGAGCACCATGACCTTTGTTGTGACTGAGAACTGCATCCGCTGCAAATACACCGACTGCGTGGACGTCTGCCCCACGGACTGCTTTCACGAAGGCCCCAATTTCCTGGTGATCAACCCGGAAACCTGCATTGACTGCAGCCTGTGCGTGGCCGAGTGCCCGGCCGATGCCATCTTCGACGAGAAAGACCTGCCCGTGGATCAGCGCCATTTCATTCAGCTGAACGCGGATCTTTCGCAGATCTGGCCGGTGATTGACTCCACCTCGAACCCGATGCCGGAAGCTGAGCAATGGGTGGATCAACCGGACAAGCTGCAGTTTCTGGAACGCTGAACTGTCCCTCAACTTGTCATAACGAGTTGCAAGAATACGGAGGCCACAATGTCTGCACAGACCCTGGTAGAACCACCGAAAGAAGTCCGCCTTAAGCGCAAACTCAACGAGCTGGAGCTGAGTTGGCCCGATGGCCTGACCTCGCGGCTGAGCTGCCTGATTCTGCGCCGCTCCTGCGCCTGCTCACACTGCACCCAGGCAAAGCGCATGGGTCGCCTGAGCCTGATCGATGCCGACATTGGCATTGAAAAAGTTGAGCTTTCCGGTGTTAGCGGCCTGCAGTTTTTCTTCAGCGACGGCCACTACCGGGGCCTGTATCCCTGGGGTTTTCTGCGTGAACTGAGCGAGCAGGTGTCATGAACCAGACGTTGCGCGCCATCGACACCCATTGGTGGGCCCCTGCGCGGCTGCGCTATCCGGGCACTGCACTGTGTGTGGTGCTAGCGCTGGCCGGCAGCTTCCTGGCCAATCATTACGGTGCGCCTGCGCTGGTGTTGGTTCTGCTCCTGGGATTCGGATTTGCCAGCCAGGCCAGTGATACCCGGCTGCAACCCGGCATCGCCTTCTGCAGCCGCCAGGTTCTGCGCATCGGCATTGCCTTTCTGGGTGCCAGAATTGGCGTGGAACAGCTGATTACCGTTGGCAGCCTGCCACTGCTGATGGTGCTGACCTGTGTGCCCATCACCATCGGCTCCGCGCTGCTGCTGGGCAAATGGCTGGGGCTGCCCACACTGCAGAGCCTCGTGGCGGGTGTGGCAGTGGCCATCTGCGGTGTTTCCGCTGCCGTTGCAGTTGCCGCCGTGATCCCCCAGGGCCGCCTGGAAGACCGCCGATTGCTGGGCGTGGTGGTGGGCGTTACCGCCCTGGGCACCCTTAGTATGCTGGTGCTGCCACCGCTGTTTTCATCACTGGGTTACAACCAAGTGCAGACCGGCCTGTTGCTGGGTGCCAGCATTCACGATGTAGCCCAGGCCGCAGGTGCGGGCTACCTGGTGTCGGACACCTCCGGTGATATCGCCACCTTGACCAAACTGCTGCGGGTCGCCCTGCTGGCACCGCTGGTTCTGCTGCTGGGCGCGATGCTGAACCGGAATAACACCGGAAAGGCCGAACACCCCTGGTTTCTGCTGGGTTTCATTGCCCTGTTCGCCATGAACAGCCTGGGCTGGCTGCCCGAGAATTTGCAGGATGCCCTGACCACCGCATCCAAAGCCTGCCTGCTGATTACCATGGCCGCGCTGGGTATGCGCACCAGCCTGTCTTCACTGATTGCCCAGGGCTGGCGGCCATTTGCGCTGCTGGCCATGCTCAGCACCCTGCTTGTTATCACTGCCATGACATCCATGGCCGCCTTTTCACTGTGAAAGTTAAATGATCTAGCCAACACGGAGGACTATCCCATGGCTGCAATTGGAACCGAAAACGTCATCAGCGTTCACCACTGGAACGACACCCTGTTCAGTTTCAGAACCACCCGCGACCAGAGCCTGCGCTTTGAAAACGGCCACTTTGTGATGATCGGCCTGCCGGTCGACGGCAAGCCCCTGCTGCGCGCCTACAGCATTGTCAGCGCCAATCATGAAGAGTACCTGGAGTTTCTCAGCATCAAGGTTCAGGACGGCCCGCTGACATCACGGCTGCAGCATCTGCAAGAAGGCGACTCCCTTTACATTGGCCGCAAGCCCGTCGGCACCCTTGTCATGGGCGACCTGAACGAAGGTAAGAACCTGTACCTGTTCGGTACCGGCACCGGCCTGGCCCCCTTCATGAGCATCATCCGCGACCCGGAAACCTACGATCGCTTTGAAAAGGTGGTGCTGGTGCACTGCGTGCGGGAAGTCAGCGAACTGGCCTATCACGATTACCTGACCAAGCAGCTGCCAAATCATGAATTCCTGTCGGAAATCATCGGCGACAAGCTGATCTATTACCCCACGGTTACCCGGGAACCGTTCCGCAACGAGGGCCGCATCACCACCCTGGTTGAGACCGGCCAGTTGGCCAGAGACATCGGCCTGCCCCAGCTCAACCCTGAGACTGACCGGGCGATGCTCTGCGGCAGCCCGGCGATGCTGAAGGATCTCACCGCGATGCTCGACGGCATGGGTTTCACCCAGTCACCGCAGCAGGGGGTGCGCGGCGATTACGTGATCGAGCGCGCCTTTGTCGAGCAATAACAGGAGGAATTAACATGTCCAATCCCGTGCCCGGTGTAAAACATCTGATCGCCGTTGCCTCCGGCAAGGGTGGCGTCGGCAAATCCACAACCACCACCAACCTGGCCATGGCGCTTGCCAATACCGGTGCCCGGGTCGGGATTCTGGACGCCGACCTTTACGGCCCCAGCCAGCCCCGCATGCTGAATCTGAGCGGCCTGCCAGACACCACCGACGGCAAGATTCTGAAGCCTATGGTCGGCCACGGTATCCAGACCATGTCCATCGGCTTTCTGGTGGACGATGAGTCCCCCATAATCTGGCGCGGCCCGATGATAACCCAGGCATTAACCCGGCTGGTGTATGAAACCCACTGGGACAACCTGGACTACCTGATTGTGGACATGCCCCCGGGCACCGGCGACATCCACCTGACCATGGCCCAGAAAATGCCGGTGTCCGGGGCGGTGATTGTTACCACACCCCAGGACATCGCCCTGCTGGATGCCCGCAAAGGGCTGAAAATGTTCGAGAAGGTGAACGTGCCGGTACTGGGTATCATCGAGAACATGAGCACCCACGTCTGCGGCCATTGCGGCCACGAGGAACACATCTTCGGCGAAGGCGGCGCACGGAAAATGGCCGAGGAGGCGGGTACCGAACTGCTCGGAGAGCTACCGCTGGATATCCGCATCCGCACCGGCTCGGATTCGGGCCAGCCGGTATTGGTGACCGATCCGGATGGCACTCTGGCTGCTGCCTATCAGTCAATCGCCACCCGCGTCGTTCACGAACTTGAGGCGCGAGAAAAGGCAAAGTCCGAAAGCGCCAGCACCCGGGCGATGCCCGAGATTGTGATGGAGTAAAATCTGTGGGGTAACCGGCAACGTAAAATCGGTATGCACAAAAAACCCCACCTCCCCGAAAAAACCTGCCCGGTCTGCAGCCGGCCCTTCGCCTGGCGCAAGAAATGGGCGAAAGACTGGGCCAGCGTGGTCTATTGCAGCGAGCGGTGCCGGCGTTCGAAGGCTCAGGCGACATGACCACGGTAGTCTGGTTCAAACGCGACCTGCGCACGGAAGACCACGCGCCGCTCATGGCCGCCAGCAATCTGGGCAAGCCGGTGATCGCGCTATATGTTGTCGAAGATGACTACTGGCAGCAGTCGGATACCAGCGACCGGCAATGGCATTTTATCGCCGATTCGCTGGCGGACCTGGACCGGCAACTGGCCAGGGCAGGCAACCGCCTGACGGTGTTGCGCGGGGATATGATCACCATGTTGGAGAAGCTCAAGCGCAGCCACAAAATCCAGCGTATCTACGGCCACCGGGAAACCGGCGGACACTGGACTTTTGAGCGCGATAAAGCGGTCATTGGCTGGTGCTCGGAACATCAAGTGGAGTTCCGGGAATGGAACCAGTTTGGCGTGGTCCGGCGCCTGAAAGACCGTGATCTGTGGGACAAGGCCTGGACCGACCTGATGCGCCAACCGGTGCTACCCGCCCCGGATCACCTGCCGGCCCCGGATAAACCGGTCGAAGGCACACTTGATCCCGCAGGAATTGAAGTGAATGCCAGCGCACCCTGCCATGACCGTCAGGCCGGGGGCAGCCAGAAGGGTCAGACCCTGCTGAAATCGTTTCTGGACCGTCGCTGCATTGGCTACCAGTACAACATATCGAGCCCGGTTACTGCGGTGAATGCCTGCTCCCGGCTCAGCCCCCACATTGCCTACGGCAGCGTCAGCCTAAGGAACATTTACCAGCAGGCCAAAGCCACCGGCGGCCATCGCAACACTCTGCCCCGGAAACAGAAAAGCCTGACCAGCTTCCGTTCCCGCCTGCACTGGCACTGTCATTTTATCCAGAAACTGGAAGACGAACCGGCGCTGGAATTCCGCGCCATGCACCGGGAAATGGAACAACTGAAGTCCGGCCCTAACGATTCCGAGCGCCTGCACCGCTGGCAGGAAGGCCAGACCGGCTGGCCCCTGGTGGACGCCTGCATGCGGGCCCTTGATCATACCGGCTGGATCAACTTCCGCATGCGGGCCATGCTGATGGCCATTGCCAGCTACCAGTTGTGGCTGCACTGGCGGGATCCGGCGCTGCACCTGGCGCGGCTGTTTACCGATTTCGAACCGGGCATCCACTATTCCCAGACCCAGATGCAGTCCGGCCTGACCGGAATCAATGCCCTGCGAATCTATAACCCGGTCATGCAAAGCCAGAAGCTGGACCCGGAAGGCGAATTCATCCGGCGCTGGGTACCGGAGCTGGCGGGCCTGCCAGCGGAGATGATCCACACCCCGTGGCTGATGACGCCTGCCCAGAAACAGCGGTTTGGTGGCAACACCTATATTGCCCCGGTCTGCGACCATGAACAGGCAGCGCGAGTGGCCCGCAAGGCCGTTGGCGATTTTCGCAAACAGCATGTCAGCCGCTCAGAAACCGATCGCGTTCTGCAACGTCATGGAAGTCGCAAAGGCCCCGTCCAGAAGCGACCAAAAGTGCCATCCGACCGTGATTCGGGCCAGCTGTCCCTGTTTTGAAGCTGGGGTATACTCGAAATAACACCCCGCTTAATCTTTGGCGAAGGAGACGGCCATGGTCAAGCGCCTCGTTATCTGTGCAGACGGCACGTGGAATCGCCCGGAAGACGACCTGCAGACGGATGTTCCAACCAACGTATTAAGGGTGGCGCGGTCTATCCAGCCCATTACCGCCGACGGTCTTCCTCAGCATGTCTTTTATGACTGGGGAATCGGGTCCTACCACAATGCGATCATCGGCGGGATTACCGGCCAGGGAATCCAGAAGAACATCATGGATGCCTACCGGTACATTGTTCAGAACTACACGCCCGGCACGGATATTTACCTTTTTGGGTTTAGCCGCGGCGCCTATACCATTCGCTCTCTGTGCGGGCTCATCAACAACTGCGGCATTCTCAAAAGGCCCGACGCGCGGCTGATTCAGCAGGCCTTCGATCATTACAAGAAAACCGGCGCAGCCTGGAAGCCGAACGGCGCAAAATCCCTGGAATTCAGGAAGGCTCACAGCCACGAATCCCGGGAAATCCGCTTTGTCGGCGCCTGGGATACCGTCGGCGCCCTTGGTGTGCCCTTCTCGCTCATGGGTCTTTTTGATCGCAAGGACGAGTTCTACGACACCAAACTCGGAGGCAATGTGCGCATTGCCCGCCATGCATTGGCCATTGATGAGCGCCGTGAGGACTTCCAGCCCACGCTCTGGGTTCCCCGGGAAGGGCTGGATCTGGAACAGGTATGGTTTGCCGGCTCCCACAGCGACATCGGCGGCGGTTATCCGGCCGATCACCAGGGCCTGCTGGCCTCGGATGCGCCTCTGGAATGGATGGTGCAGCAGGCGATGGATTCGGGGCTGGAGATAGAAGGTCATCTGCTAGCCGACATTAATCCCAGTCCCAGAGCCCGACTGCACAATTCAAGGCGCCACGTTTTCCGTTTCGCCAGGCCGCTGATTCGCGATCTGCAACCAGAGGGAATCCCGACGACCATTCACCCATCAGTTGCTGAGCGCGCTCGGCTGGACCCGGATTACCGGCCACCCAACCGATAGGAAGTCGCCTGGCCCGCTCAAGGCATTAACGCTCTGGCGCCAGTCTGATCACCCGCAAACGCAGAGCATTCACAATAACGCTGAATGAAGACAGCGACATGGCAGCCGCCGCAAAGATCGGTGACAGCAGTATTCCGAAGAAGGGATACAGAACACCGGCGGCAATCGGAACACCCGCAGAGTTGTAAACGAAAGCAAAAAACAGGTTCTGGCGGATGTTGCGCATGGTGGCCAGCGACAACCGGCGTGCCTCCACAATGCCCATCAGGTCGCCGCGCAGCAGGGTGATACCGGCACTTTCGATAGCCACATCGGTTCCGGTGCCCATGGCCACGCCCACATCCGCCGTCGCCAGGGCCGGCGCATCGTTAACACCGTCGCCAGCCATGACCACAACGCGGCCTTCGTCTTTCAGCCGCTGAACGATCTTGCCCTTGTCCTCGGGAAGCACTTCTGCCTCCACTTCATCGATATGCAGTTTGCGGGCAACGGCCTCGGCCGAGACGCGATTATCGCCGGTCAGCATGACCACGCGGATGCCGTCTTTCTGCAGTGCCGATATAGCGGCCGCCGTGGTTTCCTTGACCGGGTCGGCGATGGCGAGCAAACCACAGATTTCACCGTCGATGGCCGTGAAAATGACCGTAGCGCCGTCTTGTCGGAGCTGGTCCGCCTCATCCTCAAAGGCAGACATATCGACGCTTTCAGCTTCCATCAACAGCCGATTGCCCAACAGCACCCGCTTGCCATCAATTGTACCGGTCACGCCTTTGCCATTCGGGGAATCAAAGTCCTCTGCATCCGGCAGCTTCAGATCCATGGACCTGGCTTTGGCCAATATGGCGTGGGCCAGCGGATGCTCACTGCCTTTTTCCAGGCCGCCAGCCAATCGCATCAGTTCGTCATCACTGAATCCCTCGGCTGGAACCAGCTTTGTCACCTGAGGTTTGCCTTCGGTCAGTGTGCCGGTCTTGTCCACCACCACAGTGTCGACTTTCTCCATCCGCTCCAGGGCTTCTGCATCACGAATCAGCACACCGTTCTGGGCGCCTCGCCCGACACCCACCATGATGGACATGGGGGTTGCCAGACCCAGCGCACAGGGGCAGGCAATGATCAGTACACTGACCGCAGCAATCAGCCCGAACGCCATGGGCGGTTCCGGGCCCAATAACGACCAGACAATAAAGGCGATAATGGCGATGAAGATCACCGCCGGCACAAAGTAGCCGGCGACCTTGTCAGCCAACCCCTGGATCGGTGCACGGCTGCGCTGGGCGCTGGCCACCATCTGCACAATCTGCGACAGCATGGAATCCCGGCCAACCTTGTCGGCCCGCATGATGAAGCTACCCTGCTGGTTGATACTGCCGCCGATCACCGGGTCGCCGGATTTCTTGCTGATGGCAAGAGGCTCACCGGTCACCATGGATTCGTCCACATTGGAGCTGCCTTCAAGCACCTCGCCGTCCAACGGCACCTTGTCTCCCGGGCGCACCCGCAGGCGGTCGCCGACCTTGACCTGATCCAGCGACACATCAGCCTCGCTGCCGTCATCGTCCAGCTTTCTTGCCGTCGCGGGAGCCAGATCGAGCAGAGCCTTGATGGCGCCAGAAGTTTTCTCCCGGGCTCGTAGTTCCAGCACCTGGCCAAGTAGAACCAGAACCACGATAACTGCAGCCGCCTCAAAATAGACGGCAACCGAGCCATCCGCCTGCCGGAAAGCATCCGGGAAGACCTGGGGTACCAGTGTCGCCACCAGGCTGTAGATTAACGCCACCCCGGTACCGATGGAGATCAGTGTGAACATGTTCAGATTGCGGCTGACCACTGACTTCCAGCCCCGGTAAAAGAAGGGCCAGCCACACCAGAGCACCACGGGCGTGGCCAGTACCAGCTGGATCCAGTTTGACGTTTGCGGCTCCATGATCTGGTGTAGGCCAATCAGGTGCCCGCCCATCTCAAGCAGAAACACCGGCAAGGTCAGAACAAGACCAATCCAGAACCGCCGGGTCATGTCCGTGAGCTCCTCGGAAGGCCCGTCGTCCAGGCTCACCTCTTCTGGCTCCAGGGCCATGCCACAGATAGGACAGTCCCCCGGCCCCTGTTGGCGAATTTCCGGATGCATCGGGCAGGTGTACATGGTGCCGGGAGGTACCGGACCTTTGACTTCACGACTGCCGGTTGCCTCGTGGTCGTGATGATCGTGGTGATGCTCAGCCATTACCATCTCCAGCCCTACTTGCCGGCCAGTCGGCAAAGGCCAGGAAGTAAAGCAGGCCAAGATTAACCATGGGAATCAGAATAAGAAGGCCCAGCAAGCCAGGGTACCCGGCCCGCTGACAGATTCGCCAAACGGGAACGACCACTGCGACGGCCATCAACAGCATCCAGAGCCAGTGCCCTCCCCACATGGTGTGCCCAAACATATTTCCTTCAAACATGTGCTTATCCTCCGTGTCTGATACGACTATTTAGTGATAATGCCGGCGGACCTGCGCCAATCATGGCACCTGATAAACAATAATGGATCTATTTTACATCATATTGGCCGTTAAAAACGGGCCGAGGGAAGCCCCTGGGCCCGCTAAGATCACAATCAGAACATCACTCGGGCACCGATTACGGCAAACCAGTCCTCGGTACTGCCGCCGGAATCTCTTGCAAGATCGGCAGTGTCACTGTATTTGCGTTCGTGAACCACACCAACGTAGGGAGCGAAGGCGCGGCCGATCAGGTCGTAGCTCAGCCGCAGGCCCAGTTCCGTGGAATTCAGGCCCTTACCGGAACCGATCTCCCGATCTTCGGAAAAGGCCACAAGGCTTTCAAAAGTGGCTGACAGAATCCAGTAATTGGTGATCAGCAGCTCGTACTCGGCCTCAAAATCCACCGAGGCATCGCCTTCGTCACTGACATACAGATTGGTATCCACCTCGAACCAGTAGGGCGCAAGGCCGGTCAGGCCCAGCACGCTGTAAACACGGTCGGTTCCCTCTGGGGTATCCACGCGAACACCCGCCTTGGCGTCCCAGAAATCACTCACCGGAATCTGAGCGACGAACTGGTTCTCCAGACTTTCCCACGCGTTGTGAGCTTCTTCCCACTCACCAGAAAACAACCAGTGGAATTCCAGCTCATCGGTACCGTAGAAGGCTCCACCCTCAACCGCTGCCAGCTCCTCATCTGAATCGCTGTAGCGGTACTCCAGTTTTTCCGCAGACACGCCCCAGAAGGTCTTGGCCGTCTGGGTTTTCTTGGCCGGGTCCTGCTGTGCCAGAGCCGGATTTGCCAGAGCGGCGGCCAGGGCAATGCCCCACAAGAAGGAGATCCGCAACTTCATGACTCCCCTCCCTGTTGCCCGTCTGACTCACCCTGGGCCACAGTGCCCTCCGGGCCGCCCTCAACCACAATCTTGCGGAACATGCCGGATGCCGCGTGGTAAGACAAATGGCAGTGGAACGCCCACTGGCCCGGGGCATCCACTTCCGTTTCCATGTAAACGGTAGTGGCAGGAGCCACGCTGATTACGTGCTTTATCGGGTTCCACTTATCGGCGCCCACGTCCAGGATCGACCACATGCCATGCAGGTGCATAGGGTGGGTCATCATGGTTTCGTTGACGAATTTGAAGCGCACCCGCTCGCCGTATTGCAGAACAACCGGGTCAGCGTCCTCGTATTTCACGCCATTAATGCTCCACTCATAGCGTTCCATATTGCCAGTCAGACGCATCTCGATTTCACGGGTCGGCTCGCGATCTTCGTAAAGCGGGTTCTGGGCTTTCAGATCGGCATAGGACAGAAACTTGCCGCCATTGGCGGCCTGCGGCATCAGGCCACTGCCACTGGCATAGAAAGAATCGCTAGACATGCCCATGTCGGAGTGGTCCATGCCAGACATCATGGAGTGATCCATGCCCTCCATTTTGGAATGGTCCATGCTCTCCATATCACCATGGTTCATGGCACCGTGATCCATGCTGCCGTGATCCATATGCCCGGCCATATCGGCCATCGTCAGTACCGGCGCTTCGCGCATTTCCGGGACCTCGGCGGTCATACCCGCTTCCGTCGCCAGAGTGGCCCGGGCAAACCCCGAACGCCCCATGGATTCGGCGAAAATGGTGTAGGCTTTCTCGTCCCTGATGCGGACAATCACATCGTAGGTTTCCGCAACGCCAATGCGGAACTCGTCCACATTCACCGGCTGCACGTTGTTGCCATCGGCCTGCACCACCGTCATTTCCAGGCCAGGGATGCGGATATCGAAGTAGGTCATGGCAGAGGAGTTGATAAAGCGCAGACGAATGCGCTCACCCGGTTCGAACAGGCCGGTCCAGTTCTGGTCTGGGCCTTTGCCGTTGATCAGGGCCGTGAAACCCTGCACGTCCTCGATATCGGCTTTCATCATACGCATATCGCCCCACATCATGCGGTCCTTCAGCGTGGCCATGACGCCTTTCTCGCCCGACTCGGCGAAAAAGTCACCCACCGTCTGCTGCTGCCGATTGTAGTAATCCGCGGACATTTTCAGGTTGCGCATGATGCGGTCGCCGGAATGGGGATGTTTATCGGTCAGTTGCACCACGTAATCCCGGTCATAGCGGAAGGGTTCGCGGCCTTCCGGTTCGATCACGATGGCACCGTAGGCACCGTTGGGTTCCTGAAAGCCGGAGTGACTGTGGAACCAGTAGGTACCAGCCTGAACAATGGGAAACTTGTAGGTGAAGGTTTCACCAGGCTTGATACCCGGAAAGCTGATGCCCGGCACGCCGTCCTGCTCGAAAGGCAGGATCAGCCCGTGCCAGTGGATGGAGGTCATTTCGTCCAGGTTGTTGGTCACGTTGATAGTCACCTCTTCCCCTTCCTTGAACCTCAGGATGGGGCCAGGAGATGCGCCGTTGTAACCAATGCCTTCCTTCACGAAATCCCCGGTGTCGATCTGCACCCGGTCAACGGAAATATCGTACTCACCAGCGTGAGCTGCCAGAGAGGCAAAACCGGCCAGCATGGCCAGCAGGATAGATTTTTTCATGTCGTACACCCGCTTATTCAAAATCAATGTCGCCGTACATGCCGGCCTGATAGTGGCCCGGCACGTTGCAGGCGAACTCAAGGTCGGTGGCTTTGGTAAAGGTCCAGATGATTTCTTTCGTTTCACCTGGCTCCATCAGCACGCTATTGGGGTCATCGTGTTTCATGGAATGGCCGTCGCCCATGTCCATTTCCATCATCTTGTGATCAATCCGGTCGCCCTTGATCACGCCGTGCTTGACCATCATCTGCATTTCTTCCTGGTGGGCTTCGTGCATGTCTGCGGTCCCGATGTTGAATTCGTGCACCAGGGCGCCCTCATTTTTCACCCTGAAGCGAATGGTTTCGCCGGGCTTCACCGAGATGGATTCGGGCTCGTAGTAGTTATCCATCATGGTGACATCAATGGTGCGGGAGACATCTTCCGCCTTACCCGGCTCGCCCATGGCGCTGTTGCCATGATGACCGCCGTGCTCACCGGCAGCGTAAAGGCTCGAAGATAGGGCCAGCGCAAGGGCGGGAAAGAATGCATTTCTGAGGATTGGGTTCATTATTTTCTCCTGAAAACCGATGGGTATCCTGACAATGGCTGTCACTGTGCCGCAGTAACCTGAATCCTTGCTGAATTTTTCCATGAACAGTTTTTCAGGTTACATTCAGCAAAAGGCCCTAGACTCAGACACTCCTCCGACACGGGAACCGTCATGCGATTGCTTCTGGTAGAAGACGACACCCTGATTGCCGACAGCCTTAACCGGCAGTTGACGGTTGCCGGCTTTACTGTTGATGAAGCCCGGACGGCAAAACAGGCAGAACAGCTGGGTAAGCAGGAAGACTATCGCGCAGTGGTGCTTGACCTTGGCCTACCGGATGGCAACGGACTGGACGTACTGAAAAGCTGGCGGGCCAATAAACTCACCATGCCTGTGCTGATTCTCACCGCCCGGGGCGACTGGCAAGACAAGGTGAATGGCCTGAAAGCCGGGGCCGACGATTATCTGGCCAAACCCTTCCAGACCGAGGAACTGCTGGCCCGGCTAAACGCTCTGATCCGCCGCAGTGAGGGCCGGGTAGAGGCAAAACTGACGGCCGGAGGCTTTGAGCTGGATGAACACCGCCAGTATCTGCAGACCCCGGACGGGCAGGAACACTCCCTGACCGGTACCGAATTCCGCCTGTTGCGCTGCCTGATGAGCCGCCCGGGGCAGCTGTTCTCCAAGGAACAGTTGCTGGAACAGCTCTATAACCTGAACGACAGCCCCAGCAACAATACCATCGAGGCCTATGTGCGGCGGCTGCGGAAAATCACCGGGGCGGACGCCATCGTCACCCGCCGCGGCCAGGGGTATATCTTCAATGCCGTGGATTGATACCCAGAGCTCGATTCGCAAAAGCTTACTGACCCTGCTGCTGCCTGCGGCTATCGCCCTGATGTTCGCCGCCTGGATAGTTCACGGTCTGCTGCTGGAACGTATGGCCCGGGATTTTGTGGAAGACCGGCTGCAGGATGAAGTTGCCTTTCTTGAACACCAGCTACGCCAGTCCGGCCCGGACGAAATCCGCGATATCGCCGAAGGTGACTACTTTGAAGAAGTGTTTCATCACGCTTTCGCCATTCGCATCGGCGAGCAGATGCACAGCTCCCCAGAGCTGTGGACCGAAACCCTTGAACCGCTGCTGGAAGAGCCGCAGAGCGGCTTCGTTCACCAGGGCGACCCCGGAACAGACAGAGCCATTTCCGAGTTTCTGGCTTACCGCAAGGCGCTAACATTGAATGGCCGGCCCGTGGTGATTGTGGTGGCGGAAGATCTGAGCACCCTGCAACACAGCCAGCAGGAGCTGCACCTCTGGACGGCCGTGGTATCCGGCATTCTGCTGGTGTTGCTGTTACTGGCGATCTGGCAGGCCATACGGTTATCGCTCCGCTCCGTAGGCCGCCTTCAGAACGGCCTGAAATCCCTGCAGACCGGCGCCAGCAAAAGGCTGGACGTCAAAGCGCCAGCCGAATTCCAGCCCCTGATCCGCCAGTTGAACCAGCTTCTGGACACCCTGGACCAGCGCCTGACCCGGTCCCGGGATGCGCTTGCCAACCTGTCCCACAGCGTAAAAACGCCGGTTTCGGCCATTCGCCAGGTGCTCGAGGACGAAACCCGCGCCCTGGACCCGGAGATGCGACAGCAACTGGCCCAGAGGCTTTCCGACATAGACCGCCAGCTTGAAAGCGAAATGCGCCGCAGCCGGTTCGCCGGGCCCCAGGCCGGCAAGGCCGCGAAGCCGGTGAGCCAGGCGCGGGACCTGCTGTGGATGCTGGGGAGACTGGACGCCGACAAGAATTTTGAGCTGGAAACGGACCTGGCGCCCGACACCCGCTGGCCCGTGGAAGAGCATGACCTGAATGAAATTCTGGGCAACCTGCTGGATAACGCCGGAAAGTGGTCACGCCAGAGCACGGTGGTCAATCTGGCGGAAAATGGGGAACAACTGATTATCACCGTTGAAGACGATGGCCCTGGCGTCGATCAGCACGCATTTTCAACACTGGGTAAACGCGGCATGCGTCTGGATGAGCAGGTTCCCGGTCATGGTTTGGGGCTTGCCATAACCCGGGAAATCACAGAGCGTTATGGCGGCGGCATGCAATTCAGCAAAGGTACCATGGGCGGGCTGAGGGTCAGTGTTACGCTGTCCAGAGCACAGAACGGATAACAGACCATGAAAATAGGTGAGATCTCGAAGACGACCGGCATTCCGGTAGAAACCATTCGCTACTACGAGAAAATTGGCCTGTTACCGGCACCGGAACGGGAAGCCAGCGGCTATCGATCGTATCGCCAGCATCACCTGGAGCGCCTGCATTTCATACGCCGCTGCCGCAATCTGGATATGGCGCAGGATGAAATACGCGAGTTTATTCGTCTGGCCGATCAACCGGACGCCGATTGCAGCCAGGTTGACGAGCTGCTGGCTCGCCACCTGGCCCATGTCCGCAAGCGACTTGAAGAGCTGACCCACCTGGAAGAAACCCTGATTCAGCTTCAGACTGCCTGCTCCCAGGGCCGCACTGTGAGTGAATGCGGCATTCTTGGCGGACTCTATTCCGAAGACTTGCCAGAGCCAGGGGCCCAGGGCGATAACCACATTCCGGGCACTCACGGCCCGAATTCCTGAAACATGTTGACTCTGTAGCAACTACAGGCTTTTAACTACCGTTAAATCGTTAACGGGAGATCATCATGGCATGCAACAGCTGTTGCGCTCCGCAACCCGGACAGCCCGACCCGCGCTTTCGCAAAGCGCTATGGTTTGCCCTGTGGGTGAACCTGGCGATGTTCGTGGTGGAAGGTTATGCCAGCCTTCAGTCCGGCTCTGTTTCCCTGATGGCCGACGCCATCGATTTCTTCGGGGACAGCGCGAACTATATTCTGTCGCTGACCGTGCTCTCCATGGGCATGCTCTGGCGTGGGCGGGCAGCGATGGTGAAAGGCATCACCATGGCCCTGTTTGGCGTGGCCGTACTGGGACGTGCTGCCTGGGTGGCCCAGAGTGGCATTACACCGGAACCTTTCACCATGGGCGCTATCGGCTTGCTTGCTCTGGCGGCCAATGTTGCGGTAGCCATCACCCTGTTCCGGTTCCGGGCCGGCGATTCCGATATGCGCTCGGTATGGTTGTGCAGCCGAAATGATGCCATTGGCAATCTTGCGGTGATGGCGGCAGCCCTGGGTGTGTTCGGCACCGGTTCTGCCTGGCCTGACCTTGCCGTGGCTGCCGTAATGGGCGGGCTCGCAATTACTGCTGGCGTCAGCGTTGTGCGACATGCCAGGGCCGACATCCGTCAGGCCCGGGAAGATTCAACTGTCGGGCAAGGGTTCGAAGTCCGTTAGACGGTACTGGCGTTCGTCGTCAGCAATCATGGCGTGACCGTCGTAATTGATAAACATGGGGTAGCCGTAATTGCGGTCATAAGAGACTTCCAGGGTCTCGACGTTCTTGCCCACGGCTTTTTCAATGAACAGGAACAGGCCGTCCACTGTTAGCCGCTGGGCGCCGTCCTCCGTGAGATTTTTCAGCGGCTGCTCCAGGCCCTTTGAGGACACGACCGTGCCCTGCTCAACTATCAGGCGAATGGGCTGTACCAGTTCCTGGGGGCAATAGCAGGTCATTTGCGCAGTGACCGAATAATTCACAACCCCGGATTCCCGCCAGAGCTGGCGAGCTTCCTGCAGGTTAGCCGGTGGTTTGGCGCTGACGTCGCTTTCGCCCGCACCGGATACGGCGTTCGAGCCGCAACCCCCCAGAAAAAGCAGGACGGATAGGATGGTCGCTTTACCCAACCCCATCAGAACGTCCTCCGTGCCAACCGTGCAGCACCGCCCAGCCCTGCCAGCAGCCAGAACCAGCCCAATGAGCCACCGCCACCGCTGCTACCGCCGCCGCTGGAACTGGTCGTATCTGAACCGGCGTCGGCATCCGTTGGCTGGCCATCAGGATCCTGGGTATCGTCTTCCGGCGTGGGATCCGGGTCGGTGCTTTGATTGACGGTGATCTGGGTTAGCAGCGTATCGTTGTCCGACAGTATGTCTTTCACCTCACCACTATTGCTGACAAGGGCAACGCCATTTGCCAGATTCACTTCGGAACTGGCTCCGGCGATTCCCTGGACTGTCAGAGTCAGTCTGGCCTGGGCTGGCGCCTCCGGGCAGCTAAAGCTGTTTGACGACGTCACTGTGCAGATGGCGCCATTGAGTGTGACTTCCTCTAGGGTACCCTCGCCGTCACCAATGGAACCTTCAACCACCAGGCCATCGGCGGGTTGTGCAGCATCGCTGTAGATCACATCGAACGTGCTCTGGAACGCCTGGCCCTGATCGATTTCTATCGGATTTCCGGTAGCGGACTCTATGCCGGCATCGGCGGGGAAGTTGAAGCATTGTTCGACGGCGCCGAGGGAAGAGATCTCGTCTCTCATATAGTCAATCGAACACGACGAAAAGCTGGTGAATGAAGATTGGACCCTTGGGCTCATGATGTGTTCACCTGCAGGACAGCTGTTGTTTTCACCGTCGTGCCGTGCCCCGAAGTTATGTCCGATTTCATGGGCGACGATAATCGCGGTCGTAGAATCAGAATTACTCGCTCTGGATAATCCGCTAGCGGCCCCAAATCGGTTACACAGTGACCCTAGGTAGGCGATGCCTGCGATACCGTCTTCCAACGAACGACCGGTAATAAAATGGAAGATGGATTGGGAACTCTCCAGAAACCCGATTTCACCATTGCCTCGTTTGTTGGCAATGTCTGTCAGCAAGTCACTCGCATTGCTCGTACCACTGAAAATTCCACTGTCCAGATAGATAAGTGACAGAGTGTCAAAAATAACCCCCAGCTGAGCCTGGTAGAAACCCTCAACCATGTTGATGATGGCCCCGGCACGGGTCTTGTAGTTTGCGAACCGGTTCTGAAATTCCAGATCGAACGCCAGTTCAAGCTCAAGCATCAGGCAGGCGCCACCGACCTCATCAGCGCAAAGAGTGTCGTAGTTGGCGGAGACGGCCTGGGCCATGGCTTTGCTGGCCAGGCTGTCCGGCGTAATACTGCTATCGGCATGAAGATGGTCCACACCGCACTGTGGCGCCTGGTCGGGACTGAAGCTGAAAGAGGCAACCTGCTCATGTTCACCTCCGCTTTTTATGGTGTGCAGCCGGTTGAAGGCAAAAGCCAGGCCTTGCCAGCCATCCTCCAGCCGGGTGACGCGGATCCAGCTGGCTGGGTCCTCGGGAAAATGGCCCTGGTAATGGCGGCCCTCGCCGGAATCAGCCAGCTCGTTGATGCGACTGGGGGTGAGTTCTGCCTCGTAGCCATGGCCGCCAATCCAGAGTTCTTTGACAATCGCGCCCGACTCTGCGGACAACGCTTGTGCGGCTAACATCAGGCCTGCAAGCACGGCCAAAGCAAACTGTATAGACTTGTTGTACATATCAACGCTCATTCAGACACGGTTTTCCCGAACCTAACCGATAAACCGGGCTCTGGCTGTGTTCATTCAGTAACGACTTGTATTTATGCGAAATAACGCCAAAAACCGAACATTTATCCGGTACTGGGCCTGGCTGCTGGTTGCAGGCGGCGCACTGATCATGCTTCAGGGGGTCATCAGTCTGTATCCGCCCCTGGGCCAGGGGCTGGAATGGTCACGGGCAGAAATGGCTGCAGGACAATGGTGGCGACTGCTTACCGGCCACTGGATACATCTGGGATTTGTCCATCTGGCACTGAATCTCGGCGGGCTGGCGCTTTTACCCTTGCTGTTCGGGCGCAGCCTGCCAGCCGTCTGGGCAACCGGGTATCTTCTTGCAGCGCCCGTTGGCATATCGCTGGGGCTGCAGTGGGCAGTTCCACAACTGGACTGGTACCGGGGCTTTTCCGGCTGTCTTCACGGGCTGTTCGTGTTTATGGCCCTGGCCGGCCTTCGCCAACAACCTGTCTGGCACGGCCTGTTATTGGCGGGCATGGCTCTGAAGCTCGGCTTTGAGGCAGTCTATCCGTCTGGCACCGCTTCCTTCATTGGCGCCGCCGTAATCTACCAGGCCCACTGGCTGGGCGCGCTGACCGGGCTTTTTGCCGGAGGGCTATTCCTTGCGAGTCAGCGATGGATGCTCAGGGAATAACCAGAGCCACCATCACCGGAATAAACGCCAGCGCAAACAGGGTACTCAGCAGAGTGGTGCCCGCGGCCTGGCGCGGTGAGGTATCCAGCAGGGTGGCGATCACCACGGTATTGGCGGCCATCGGCGTTATCGAGATCAGGAAAATGGCCTGATGCACCGCCAGGTCGTAGATCCCGAACCAGTTTGCATCCAGCCACCAAAACGCCAGTGCCGCCAGAGGCCAGGACACAAACTTGCCGAAAAACGACAGCGCGGTGAACCGCAGGTTCCCCGCCAGACCCCGCACCGACATGATACTCATGCCAATGATCATCATGCCGAGGATGCTGTAAGCGCCCCGCAGGTTGTCAAAGAGCGGCACAAACACCTCCGGAATCGATAACCCGGACAGGTTCAGCATCACCGCTAGTACAAAGGCATAAACCGCGGGCAACCGGGCCACTCGCGCCAGAGCATCACCGATGCTGTAGCGACCCCTGGCGGCCAGATAGAAGCCCAGCGAGTTTTCAAACAGCGACGTTCCCAGCATGCACACGACATACAGGGCCAATCCTTCCTGACCAAACAGCAGCAGCGCCACCGGAATACCAAAATAGCCAGTGTTGCCGGTACCCACCGCCAATGGCATCAGGTTCGCGCTTTCATCCTTGACCACACGTTTGGCCACGGCCAGATGCAGTATTCCGAGCACCGAACAGAGGCTATACGTCAGTACCGGCAGCAGAATCACAGCGGGTGAAAGGGGTGCCGCCATAACGCCGGAGAAAATAACCGATGGCGTTACGATGTACAGCATGATGCCGGCAATGTGCCGGCCGCTGGCTTCAAGGTAGCGGCCGGCAATCCAGCCCAGAAGGACCGTCACATATAGAGGAAGGAGTTTGTAAAAAAGAGCGAACGCTGCGGCCATCAGGGCTCCGAGGGGGCTGGTAAGGACCAGATTCTAGCACCCCAGCGGAGCCCCGTTCAGCCAATCGTTACAGACGTGGTTGCTCAGCTATTAGCCAAACAGTTTCACGGCCAATTCAGCCACGTGCTTACCCTGATAACGGGCAATATTCAGCTCTTTCTTGCTGGGCTGGCGTGCGCCATCGCCACCGGCAATGGTTGAAGCCCCGTAAGGTGTGCCGCCATTGGTTTCCGATATGTCGAAGAAATCCGGAATACCGTAACCGAGGGGCACGATCACCATGCCGTGGTGTGCCAGCGTGGTCCAGAATGAGCTGATGGTGTGCTCTTGCCCGCCGCCTGTGCCGGTTGATGTAAACACGCTGGCCAGTTTGCCGTGGAGTTTTCCGTTGGCCCACAGCCCGCCGGTCTGATCCAGGAAGGTGCGCATCTGCCCGGACATGTTACCGAAACGGGTAGGTGTGCCAAAAATCACGGCGTCGTATTCTGGCAGTTCCTTGGGATCTGCCAAAGGCGCTGACTGATCCGACTTGCCGCCGGCACCGGCAAACGCTTCATCGGACATGGTTTCCGGTACGCGCTTGACCGTTACTTCAGCGCCGCTCACGCCTTTGGCGCCCTCAGCTACCGTATTCGCCATGGTTTCAATGTGCCCGTACATGGAATAATAAAGAACGAGTACCTTTGCCATACTGTAAATCCTCCTGCTTTTGCAGTTATTGATACCTGAAGAGTACTCTCCTGCCATGGCAGGAAAAACCGGAAGATTTCATTCGCTTTATTCAGAATATCTGATCGAGTTCCCAGTTTCTGACTCGAAGGGTTTGCGTACAGGTGTACGCTGAAGTACTGTAGCGCCATGAATGACTCTACTCACTATCGGATTGAAGAATGGCTCAACAGCGCTACCCACGGGCTCGGCGCTGTTCTCAGCGCGGTCGGCACCATTTTGCTGATTGTCGCTGCCAGCCAGCTGGGGGATATGTGGAAGCTGGTCAGCTTCAGTATCTTCGGGGCGTCGCTGATACTCCTCTATTCCGCATCGGCGCTTTACCATGGCACCCGGCGGCCGCAGCTGAGGGCCCTGTTCAAAACCCTGGACCACTGCGCCATTTTCCTGCTGATCGCTGGAACCTACACACCGTTTCTGCTGGTTAACATGCGCGACACCACCGGCTGGACGCTAATGGTCATTATCTGGTCACTGGCCATTACGGGCGTGGCTCTGAAGTTCGTGTTCGGGAATCGCTTCAAGCTGGCCAGGGTGGGGATATACATTGCCATGGGCTGGCTGATTGTCTTCGCCTCGTCAGATCTGGTCGCCAGTCTCAGTGACCAGGCGCTTTACCTTATGATTGCCGGCGGTATCGCCTACACCGCCGGGGTTGTTTTCTATCTGGCTGACCGTGTCCCGTACATGCACGCGATCTGGCATCTGTTTGTCATTGGCGGCAGTGCGTTACATTTCAGCGCGGTTTACTACGGCGTGCTGCCCTACGTTTCACCTGCCTGAGACACGAGGCCAGGCAGCTACCTCCAATGCCCTCACCTCCGAGCGCGACTACCACCTCCGGGCTATACCTCTCAATCTACTGTTTTATATGCCTTTTTATAGAATCACGCGATAGAAAAAGCAATGACTCCGGACAACATCGGAGGCAACCTGTCAATCTTGATATTTCTCAATTCTACGGCCCCAGCCCGCCATTACAGTCACTCCATATCCCACCATCCATGATATGGAGCGCATTATGGACACAAACGCCGTCGCCACCCGGAGCGAGCAGAACCGGGCTCTTGGGCTATCGACCCTGGCATTCACCCTCTGCTTTGCCGTGTGGACCATTTTTTCCATTATCGGCATCCGGCTAAAGCAGGAATTCGGTCTCAGCGATACCCAGCTTGGCCTGCTGATGGCAACGCCGATTCTGACCGGCTCTATCAGCCGCCTTTTCCTGGGCATCTGGACCGACCGCTTTGGCGGTCGGCTGGTGTTCAGTGTGCTAATGCTGGTGACTGCGGCCTGTGTCTACGCGCTTACCCTGGCCACCAGTTACGGCATGCTGCTGGCCGGTGCACTGGGGGTGGGACTGGCAGGCGGCGCCTTCATTGTGGGCGTTACCTACACCTCCGCCTGGTTTGAGCCCGGTAAGCAGGGCACCGCTCTGGGCATATTCGGGGCGGGCAACGTGGGTGCAGCCATCACCAACTTTGGCGCGCCTTTCCTGCTCGTGGCCTTTGGCTGGGAGTACACCGCGCAAATCTATGCCGCCATTCTTGCGGTTATGGGCATCGTTTTCCCAATGATCGCCCGGGAGGATCCGCTGGCATCACAGCGGGCAGCAAGGCGGTCCCAGTCGTTCGTTCAGCAGCTCAGCCCACTGGCTGACCTGCGGGTATGGCGCTTTTCCCTGTATTATTTCTTCGTTTTCGGGGCCTTTGTCGCTTTAGCCCTCTGGCTGCCCCACTATCTGATTCAGGTTTACGGACTGGACATCAAGACGGCGGGCCTGGTGGCGGCGCTCTACACCATTCCGGCGTCACTGTTCCGTATATTGGGCGGCTGGATGTCTGACCGATATGGCGCCCGCCGGGTCATGTACTGGACCTTCATTGCCTCTGCGGTGTGCACCTTCCTGTTGAGCTATCCACCCACCGACTATCAGATCAGAGGCATCAAGGGCACCATCAGCTTCAGCCTTGAGCTGAACCTGCTCGGCTTTATCCTGCTAACCTTTGTGCTGGGTTTTTTCATGTCTCTGGGCAAGGCAGCGGTGTTCAAACACATTCCGGCCTATTATCCCGACAGCGTCGGCGCGGTTGGCGGTGTGGTCGGTATGATTGGCGGCCTGGGCGGTTTCTTCCTACCCCTGACCTTTGGCATGCTGAACGATGTGATCGGTATCTGGCAGAGCAGCTTTATGCTGCTGTTTGTCATTGCGACCGCTGCCCTGAGCTGGATGCACATTGCCATCCGTTCCGCTGAGCGGGTTGAATGGAGCTCACAGGAAGAAAAAACCGATCTGCCGGAACTGTCCACGCCCAACGCTTTTGTGCTTGAAGAGTGGAAACCGGAAGACAAGACCTTCTGGGAAACCAAAGGCAAGGCCATTGCCAGGCGCAACCTTTGGATCTCCATTCCCAACCTGTTTCTGGCGTTTGCGGTCTGGACCATCTGGAGCATTCTCGTTGTGAAAATGCCCAGCCTGGGCTTCAGCTACAGCTCCAACCAGCTATTCTGGCTGGCCGCCCTGCCGGCGCTATCTGGTGCCACCCTGCGGATTTTCTACAGCTTCATGGTGCCGATTTTCGGGGGGCGTCGCTGGACGGCAATTTCCACCGCATCCCTTCTTGTACCCTGCCTGTGGATCGGTTTTGCCGTGCAGAACCCCGACACACCCTACCTGATCATGCTGATCCTGGCCCTGCTCTGTGGATTTGGCGGTGGCAACTTCGCCTCAAGCATGGCCAATATCAGCTTTTTCTTCCCCCAGGCGCAGAAAGGCGGGGCCATGGGACTGAACGCCGGGCTGGGTAATCTCGGGGTGTCCGGCATGCAATTGCTGGCACCACTGGTCATCGCCACAAGCGTTTTCAGCCCGGTGGTAGGCGACCCGCTGATCATTCAGGAGGGCGCCCGTGCTGGCGAATCCCTGTGGCTACAGAACGCGGCCTTCCTGTGGGTTCCGCTGATCATCATTGCAGCGGTGGCGGCCTGGTTTGGCATGAATGACATTGCCGATGCCAAAGCCAGTTTCCGAGAGCAGGCCGTCATCTTCCGCCGCAAGGACAACTGGCTGATGTGCTGGCTTTATCTGGGCATGTTCGGCAGCTTCATCGGCTTTGCCGCTGGCTTCCCGTTGCTTTCCGGCATGCAGTTCCCGAGTGTGGACCCGGTGAAATATGCGTTTCTTGGGCCTCTGGTGGGCGCCCTCGCCCGGCCGGTTGGCGGCATTCTGGCCGATAAACTCGGCGGAGCGAAAGTCACGCTCTGGACATTCGCAGTCATGATTGCCGGGGTTTTCGGAGTCATCTCCTTCCTGCCAGGCAAACTTACCGAAGGTAACTTCTGGGGCTTTTTCGGTTGCTTCCTGGTGCTTTTCATTGCAACGGGTATTGGCAACGGGTCCACCTTCCGCATGGTACCGGTGATTTTTCGGAACCTGCTGATGAAAGAACAGCCCGACCGGCCAGAGGAAGCCGGTAAAGCGGCCAACCGCGAATCTGCAGCGGTGCTGGGCTTTATCTCGGCCTTTGCAGCCTACGGCGGTTTCTTTATTCCCAAGTCCTATGGCACATCCATTGACCTGACCGGAGGTGTATCGGCTGCGCTGATCGGATTCGTGGTGTTCTATGCCAGCTGCCTGGTGATCACCTGGTGGTACTACGCGCGGAAAAATGCGCCAACACCCTGCTGAGGTAATCCTTCAGAAAGGCTTGTTGATCGCCAGATGAAAAATTGCCGTGATCTGGAGCAGTGCCAGCGCCGATGCCGCCAGCCGAACTTGCAGGTTGGCGGTTTGCTTAATGGCAAAAACGCCAGCGGCGATATAGCCGAGCAAAAGTAACACTTTGGCCGTCAGCCAGCCGTGAACAAACGGCATCCAGGAGGTGACAAACAACAGGCTGATTGCTGCTGTCAGCAGCACCGTGTCATTGGCGTGGGGAATCCAGCGCAGCGGGGTCTGTCGCCAGCCCGGTTTGCCTACCGCATCCAATAGCAGACGCAATGAAAACAGCACCACCGTCAGATAGGCGGCCATCATGTGAATACTTTTGAGCACCAGATAGCTGTTCATGGATATCACCTTTAAACATACCGCTTGAGGAGTATGTCATCACTATAAACATTTATTTAGAATGATACTTAAAACAGACCCCAGTGGAGCCTCTCTGATGCAGGCAAACGCCCGCCAGCTTTTTGCTTACCCATTCCGCATTTTTTTTCTGTCTATGGCCATTCTTGCCATTGTTGCCATTCCTTTGTGGGTGCTTCAGGTCACCGGCGCGATCCGGCTTCCCCTGACCATGCCGGGCCTGTTCTGGCACCAGCATGAAATGCTGTTTGGCTTTCTTTCCGCCGCCATCGCCGGCTTCCTGCTGACCGCCGTATGCGTATGGACCCAGACCGAACGAACCCACGGTACCAGGCTGGCATTGCTGTGGGGAGTATGGCTTGCCGGGCGGCTTCTGCTGGCTTTTGGCTCAGGCCTGCCGGACTGGCTGATCCATGGCGTGAACCTGGCGTTTCTGCCGCTGGTCATGCTTGACGCCGGTTGGCGGATCTGGCGCGCCAGGCAGAAGCGGCAACTGATGATTCTGCTGGTACTGGGGCTGCTGTGGCTGATGCAGATCGGCTTTGTTACCCGCTTCGACCCGGCGTTCAGCTACGGCGCCCTGATCATGGCCATGGCACTGATCAGCATCATCGGTGGGCGTATCACCCCGGCGTTTTCCGCAGGCTGGCTTCGCCAGCGAGGGTTGGATGCCTCCCGGGTTAAAATGGTTCCGGCGCTGGATATGGCAGTCCTGCTCAACATGGTGCTGCTGATGGTGTCGCTGGTATCGCAGTGGCAGGCCGTAACAGCAGCTCTGGCCATAGCCGCCGCTACTCTGATGCTGGTGCGCCTGGCCGGCTGGAAGGGCTGGTTATTCCGCAAGGAGCCGCTGCTGTGGATGCTGCACTTGTCCATCCTGTGGGTGCCGATAGCCCTGCTTCTTCTGGCCGGTGCCATTCTGGCGGGCTGGCCCACCAGTGCCTGGACCCATGCCGCAGGCACTGGCGCGGTCGGCTGCCTGATTCTGGGAGTGATTGCCCGGGTGTCTCTTGGCCATGCCGGCCACCCGCTTGTTCTACCCCGGGGCATGGTGACCGCATTCCTGATGATTCATCTGGCCGCGCTGGTGCGGGTTCTGACCGCTTTTGATGTCGTGCCCTGGCATGCAGGCGTGGGGTCCAGCTCCCTCCTGTGGGTGCTTTCCTTCGGTATTTTTCTCGCCCGTTACGCAGGAATTCTGGCGTCGCCACGGGCCGATGGAAAGCCCGGCTGAGATCCTGGCCGGGCCGATGCTATCCAATCAGCCCGGCTGCCATTAGAATTCAGGCTCCCGCAGTTTCATGGAGCCGTTTTCAATGTCGTCCCAGCCAGCTACCGAAAACCGATTTGCCCAGTTGCGGCGCATAGAATCCAGCCGGATCTTCCAGAGCGTGGTCATCGGTATCATCATTCTTTCCGCCCTGACCATCGGCGCCAAAACCTACGAACTGCCGCCCCTGGCTGAACAGTCCCTGAGCATCATGGACATAGCCATAACCCTGTTCTTCCTGATTGAAATTCTGTTCCGGTTTGCCGCCTGCCCAGACAAAAAACGCTTCTTCCTGGACGGCTGGAACCTGTTCGACACCCTGGTTGTGGTGGGCAGCCTGATCCCGCTGAATAATTCCGATGCGGTGCTACTGGGACGTTTATTGAGAGTCTTCCGGGTGTTGCGACTGGTATCGGTTGTGCCGGAACTGCGCTTCCTGATTAACTCACTGCTCAAGGCCATTCCCAGAATGGGCTATATCGCGCTGCTGATGTTCATCATTTTCTACATTTACGCCGCCATGGGCTCGATGTTTTTCGCAGATGTTGATGAATTTCTCTGGGGTGACGTGTCCATCGCCATGCTGACCCTGTTCCGGGTGGCCACGTTTGAAGACTGGACCGACGTGATGTACGCCACCATGGAGCAGCATCCGCTGAGCTGGCTCTACTACCTGACGTTTATCTTCCTGACCGCGTTCGTTTTTCTGAACATGATGATTGGCGCGATTCTGGAAGTCATGGGCGAAGAGAAAAACGCCAAAGAAGCCCAGTCGGCTCATGACGAACGCGATGAGATCATCCAGCAGCTTCAATCCGTTCAATCGAAGCTCGATCAACTAACCGAGAAAATGGAGAAATCGCAGAGCTAAAACATGGCTTGAGGGGGCCGACCTGTCTATCTCTTTGGCCGCCATGCCCAAACCATCTTGCACACAATCGGAGAGTCACCTTCACTATCGAGTACTGTCACGGGGACGGAGATCTCGCCTTTTGTTGTATTTCGGATGGCCTGGCACGCATCCTCACTCAGCGTTGCTTCTGCAGACAGAGACCCTTTTGCTTTACCGACGAAATCAATGTCCATGGACTTCAGAACGTAGACACAGTCATCTCGTACGTTCATGGCAAACACCATGCCCGTTGCTGATTCCGCGAGCAGTGCCATCGCTGCGGCGTGAATTGTATTGATATGGTTCAGCACCTTTTTCCGGCTTTTCAGGCTAAGCCGGGCTTTGTTCTGGTCGAGGTGTTCGAATGACAATCCTGCTGTTCCAACAAATGGGACCGTTCTTCCGACCATGAACGTAAGCAAACGGTATTGAAGCGATTCCGGGAATTTTTCTATTTTACTTAGCGTTCGGCTAAGTCGATTATTAAAAATCATTCGTTGGTTCCTGCAAGATAAAATCCACTTTTCTGGATAACACAGGTTCAGTCCTGATTCTTTTTCCGCACATACAGTGTTTTCCTGACTCGCGCGATCAGCTCATTGGCCTCATCAACAACGTCAATTGTGAACTCGGGCAAGTACTTTTCCCCTCCGGCCGTCTTATGTTTGATGTCCTCCAGGTCACCATCCTCAATCCTTATAACGGACGTCACTTTTTTCTTGCCCGCTTTCACAAATTCAATATCGGCGGCTTTATCCCAGATCAGATAATCCCGTCCCAGGAGTTGCATCAACAGCAGCATTAAATGCGGGTCTACCATCGAATAGAGACTTCCCCCGAAATGGGTGTTGACGGCATTGCGGTTGTACCAGCGCAAAGGCATGCCAACGTGCAGTTCTTTCCAGTCGTCGCTGACATACTGAATCCTGATGCCAGCACCCAGATAGGGTGGATAGACGTTCAATAGGCGCTTGAGTGATTTGGGGGTAAATCTCATGAAATCCTCTTTTTCTAAGAAATTCCGGAATTGAACGATTCACGATAAAGGTATCCTTTGCCCCATTGCCCGATCAAAAGGTTTTTTCTACGCTATAGAAAAGAAAATCTTTTTAGTCGGCAGAGCCATGAACTACAGACGGACACCACCGATCAAGTACATTCCAATCTTTGAGGCGGCGGCCAGGCATTTAAGCTTCAAAAAAGCGGCGGAAGAGCTGTGTGTTACGGCACCGGCGGTCGGGCAACAGATAAAGGCATTTGAGGAGTGGCTGGGAAAACCGCTTTTCCAGCGTTCTGCACGGCAGTTATCTCTGAGCGCGGAGGGTGAATGTTACTTCAGAGCAGCTCAAGCAATAATGACCGCGCACAAGAAGGGCTACATAGAATTTTCCCGCAGGTTCGATAAGTCCGTGCTTCATATCAGCGCGCCCTTGTTTACGGTACAAGAGGTTCTTCTGCCGAACTACCTCAGGTTTAACGACTATGCATCAGCGACAGAACTGCGGATTGAGGCCCGTATGTCATATGTTGATTTCGACGCCGAACGAGTTGACGCGGCAATACGGCTAGGGGATGGCAACTGGCCGGAACTTCACTGTCGAAAGCTCTGTGAGGCATTTGTGGCACCAGTTTGTAGCCCCTCTTATGCGGCTTCCCATGAGTTCACAAAACCAGGCGATCTCAGCCAGCATCGGCTGATCTATGCCGAGCCAGCAATGAACGACTGGGGGCACTACTTCGGCGTTAATGATTTTCAACCGCAGAACAAGCCGATTATCTGTGATTCCTATTTGGGTGCCTTGAAAGCGGCATCGGACGGCCTGGGCGTGGCCTTGGCGATTTTCCCGACCGCAAACACCTGGGTGGACAGCAACCGCATAGTGCTGCCTTTCCCGGTTCAATATCGCACGGGAAGAAGCTACTGGATGGTCGTTCCTGAAAGCGACCATTCGCTACCTCAGATTGATGCCGTTTACGGCTGGCTTCAAAGCATTTTCGATGAGTTGCCTGCACTCAAACAGACCGTCGCTACAATAGCGCTGGAGTCGTTTTAACTGGACGGCGATCGAAGGAAACATGAAGCTCCTAGCCCCCCGGTTCAAAAAACGAAACCGTCAAAACAAAAGCCGTCACAACCACGCCATAGCCATTGATCAGAACTGCCAGCCAGCGTGTGCCTGTCGATGCGTATTGTCCCGGGCTGCCAGTCGCCAGATGCTTGATCACACCACCGCCGGCCAGGATCACCATGAGCACTGTCATGGTGATCCGGAACGGCCACTGGGAATCCAGCATACTAAGCAGCGCGCAGATGCCGTAGGTGGCCATGGCGGCAATGCCGGCACCGGGCCGGGTTGGCGTGTAATAGGTGCCTGTGGCCCGGAAATGTAGCAGGCTCATCAGGTTCATGATGATGCCCAGCAGGACATAGGAAAACTGCAGGGTTGTCAGCACTGTCTGTCAGGCCCTTGAGCCAATCGCCTTGCTGACCAGCCGACGGAAAATCCGGTGTTTCAGGGTTTTCCTGCCCAGCACCAGAGGTTTGTCGACACCGGGGGCTTTGGTCAGCAGTTCATAACCGGACTCCGTCACCAGCACCGTGTCGGAATGCCGGTAGCCACCCACCCCCTGCACGTAGATGCCCGGCTCGATGGACACAATCATCCCAGCCTCCAGCACATCATCAGAACCTTCAGACAACCAGGGCCCCTCGTGGTTACCCAGCCCCAGGCCGTGGCCAATGCGGTGCAACCGCTGCTCCGGCTTGCTAATGCCCTCACTGGCGAGAAACTGGTTAACTTCGCTATCGATGTCAGAGCATCTGGCCCCGGGTTTCACCAGGGATAGACCCAGGTTCCGTGCCCTCAACATGGCATTGAAGTACTTCATATCCTGCTTGCTGGGTGGCGCCGTAAAGTAGGTTCGTTCACTTTCGGCGGCGTAGCCGTTGGCCCGGGTGAGAACCAGTGCCACATGGGGGCCCTCACAAAGTAGATCATCGGTTGAGGGAACCGAGTGCGGTTTGGCGCTGACCGGCGCAGGGAAAGTGCCCATCAGTACCTTGGTGGTCAGAACATCCCAGTCCGGGGTATCGCGAATAATGGACTGGGTCACCTTATTGGTTCTCGCGAAGCCTTCGGCAACCGTTGAGCCATAGTAGGAGTAATCCAATAACTGCTGCACGCCCATGTCGGCATAGTAAGCTGCTTTTCGAACCATCTCTATCTCTGCCGGCGATTTCACCAGACGCAGTTGCTCGATCAGATCCATATGTCGCCCGCCCAGTTCCTGCAACAGGCTGGCCACCGCCATGGGGCAGGAGGATTCGTAAATGAATCCTTTATCCAGTTGGCCATAGCGGCGCAGCGAAGCCGCCCAGTCTACATTGGTAGGTGCCGGAAACTCCCAGTAGGTATAGATATTTTTCGAGTCCAGCGCCCGGGCTTTTTTCAGGTGATCCTTCTCCAGAAAAGGCACCACCAGGCGTTCCGGACCTGTGCGTGGAATGATCAGGAAAAAGGGTCTTTCCAGTGCCTCAAACGTGGCACCACAGAGGTAATAAATGCTTTCGGAGTTGGTCACAACCAACTGGCCCGCACCCAGTTCTGCCAATTTCGATTTCACTCTCTCCCGGCGGGCGAGGAATTCAGTATCTTCAATCATTTTGCAATTCCTACGTCGAATTTTTGGGCCGGATGCGCCAACAGCGCTTTGACGGAAAACATGCTGATAACCGAGGTAAACGCAATGTAAAGCGCTGGGGCATAGTTGATGCTGTAACTCAGGGCGGCCGTCGAGACAATCGGCGCAAAAGCCCCGAACACCGCCACTCCGAGGTTGTAACCCAGGCCCATACCCAGTGCACGACCCGAGGTCAGAAACAGTAGGCTGATGGTGCTCAGACTACCGCCAACAAAAAAGCCCAGCCCGATGCCATTCACCAGCTGAAAAAGCAGAATGCTCAGGAACATCGGCTCGGAGAGCACATAGAGATAAGCGCTCAGCCCTCCAAGGGTTATCACCAGCAGGCCACCACAGGTTGGAACGACTGGCCCGGCGCGATCACTCATCCACCCACCCAGGTAGGCGCAGACCGCCACAACGGCGCAGGACAGGCTGGTGGTTATGGACGTGTACATCACCGGTATATCGAAGGCTGCTTTGGCATAACTGGGCATAAAAATCATCGACAGGTACAGGGACGAGGTCCCCAGGGAAGTAAACCCGATGACAATCATGATGGCACGCCAGTCGATTTTCCCCGGTTTTTCAGGGGCGACGGCCCTGGCTTTTTTGAACTCCTCAGAATCCGACATATGAACCCGGACCCACATGCCCAATGGAATAATGAACAGCCCGATAATGAAGGCGTATCGCCAGCCGTACGCTTCGGCAGCCTCGGTACCGAAGAACTGGTAGACACCCACTGCAAGTAGGGCGCCGGCGGCAAGTGCCAGATAGGTAGATACCGCCAGCAGGCTTACATAGCGTCCTTTTTTACCGTCTGGAGCCACCTCAAGAAACTGGGCTGCGGCAGCACCATATTCCCCGGATGCGGCGAACCCCTGAAGTAAGCGCCCAAGCAGAACACAGACAGCACCGACAGCCCCGGCGGCCTGATAGCTGGGCGCCGCCACGATAAACACGGTGCCCAGCCCCATCATCGCAAAGGTAATGACCAGCGCGTTGGTTCTGCCAATCGTGTCGGCATACCGCCCCATGACATAGGCCCCCAGTGGCCGTGTAAGAAAGCCAATTGCGAATGCACCAATGGTGGCCACCAGGGCCAGGACTTCATCCTCCCCAGGGAAAAAGGTCAGTGAAATAGCCGTTGAGAAAAAACCATAGATGGTGAAATCCAGCCACTCAAAAAAATTGCCTACGCCCGTGCCAACAAGCGTGCGAACTTTGTTGTTTTCCATAAAAACCTCCGAGTAAAAAAAACCTGCCGGCCGGCCTTGCCATTCAGCCGGCAGTTGCAACCAGTTACCGGCCGCTAAACCGCCTGACGTGCGAGGGATTGAACATCCGGACCTCGGGCGGTGTACTGGAGAAATGAATGACTTCCCGCTCTTCGTTTGCCAATCCCTGGGCCTGGTAACGACGGGCATTGAGGTCATGAAAGACATCGACGCTGCTGAGAACGGCTGGCAGATCGTAGTAATTCACCAGATAGGCCATTGAGACTCGCCAGAGCTCGCCCTGCCCGTCATAGAGATCCACGGCGGCGGTGCTCCAGCTGTCCTCATCGATGTAAAAAGTGCGTCTGGAATAGATATGGCGATTGCCCTCTTTCAGGGTCGCCTCAACTTCCCACACCCGATGCAGTTCATACCGGGTGTATTCCGGGTTCAGATGTCCCGGCTGAATGATGTCGTCGTACTCCAGGGACTTGTCCAGAAGCTTGTAATTGTTGTAGGGGATGTAGATTTCCCGCTTTCCCACCAGCTTCCAGTTGTAGAGATCCGGGGCACCGTTGAACATATCCGTATCATCAATGGTGCGCAGGCCGTCTGAGCTGCCAACCGGCGTGTCATAAGAGACAACCGGGGCCCGACGGACCCGACGCTGACCCGGGTTGTAGATCCAGGCCCGGCGTGGTTCAGACACCTGATTCAGCGGCTCGTGGATAATGAACACCTGGCCGGCGGTGCGGGGCGGCGACGTCGCAACACCCAGGTAGTAATAAAGAATATTGTCATGGGAGCTGGCATCACCATCCTTTTGATAAAACGGTGAATAACGCTTGATATCGATAATGGACGTTGCGTAAGCCCCGTTTTCCTGGGTCGCAATATCGGCAGAAGTGCGCTCAAGATAGGTCCCGAAATAACGGGTCATGTGGTTCCAGATGGCTTCCAGGCCGGATTTCGGAATCGGGAATGGAACGCCGCCATAGGCCCCTTCGAAACCCGCACCACCTGCCACCAGCTCAGCGCTGACAGCATTCTGCAGAACATTGTCATAAACCCAGTCCGGCGCGGCCGCGGTTCGATGCGTCTGGTATACCGGAATTCTGAAGGTTTCCGGGTAGCGCTCGAGCATAGCTACCTGGCCGTCCGTAAGGTTTTCACGATATTCCTGCATATTCGTGGCATCGATCACGAATAAAGGTTTTTCAGTCCCGAAGGGGTTTAGGTATGGATCACCCGGGCGGTAACCCTCGGGCATGCTGGTCATTCCGCCGGACCAGGCGGGAATGCTGCCGTCGTCATTACCGGCCTTTTCGGCACCCATTGGGGTCAGGGATTGCCCCAGTTGTGCCGCTTCAGATTCTGACACTGCGGCTGCGCCAAGCGTGGGAATGGCGGTCAAAGTCAACGCGAACAGAGTTTGTTTTAAAGACTTCATACGCACCTCTCAGAAAGAATACTTGATGTTCAGGCCGATATTGTCGCGGTCGCGGGAGACGTTACTCTCGCCCGCGCCGGAGAAACCGGTGTACAGAACTTCCGCTTCCAATGAGGCCAGGTAACTGGCTTTCACACCCAGGGTGTAAGCGCTGCGCCCCTCAATGAAATTACCGTTGGAATGGGAGTTACCCTTGAAATCATCCTTGTAGACGGCGTAAGGCGACAGATTTACCCCCGCAAAGACATCGTTCCATTGGCCGGAAACAAAGACCGTAGCGCCAAACGCATTTCTGTCGATCTGCTCGTCCCTGCCAAAACCTGCGGCGTATTCCTTGTTGGCGCGACCGGCGTAATAACGGGTGGAGCCATCGTAAGCGGTGTACTTGAGGGAGCTACCTCGAACCATTTCCGAGGCCACCTCGGCAACGCCAACCATATTGTCGAAGGACAGCCCCGGCCCGAAGTTGTAAACCGTGCCCAGTGAAAGGTTATAAAGTTCAACCTCTTCATAGTTATTGAGGGTCGAATTCTTGTTGGTTTCGGTACCACCGACGTTCACATCCTGACCCGCGAAAAGCTGGGGCGTCTGTGCCAGCACATCTGCAACCAGGTCATTCAGGGCGGCTTTTCCAATGGGCATTTCCGGGCGGTAGGTCACCTCACCAAACACCGAGGCCTTTCCGACCGTGGTATTGAAACTGGCACCGTACACCTGGATGTCCTCAAGGAATTCCCTGCGGGCGACGGACAGGTTGCCCGCCTCAAGGACCGATGAACCCTGAACCAGTCCGGCGGCTGCAGCTGCAGTCGGGTCACCGGTAGCGGCGGCTGCCAACAGATTCTGGTAGCTGTTGATGCTTCCGCCAGTCACGGCACTGGTGAGCGCATCCAGATCCAGCGAGGTCTCGTTAAAAGACGAGGAAATCACCGGCTCTTTATCGTGATAGTTCACGAAGTAAAATCCGAACTCGGTGTAATTCAGGTCCTCGGCCAGCAGCCGGAACGCCAGGCCAAACTGGCCATCATCGGGTGGTTCTATATCGTCGCCAACGCTGGACACCTTGAAATTGCCAACGCTGTCCAGATAGTCGGTACCCTGGAGCCCGGCCACACTCATGGCTGAAAGACCACTGTAGGTGGCCTGGAACGTCGGGTTGGCGAATGCCGGGCTGTTGGTATAAGCGGTATGGCTGCCCGGCACAAACAGGTCAGAGGTTGAGAAGAACGTACCCACCGGGTCAAACGACGAAGCCTCCCATTCCCACTGGTAAAAAGCTTCGGCGCTCAGGCTTTCCGTCACATCGATACTGGCCGAAATGGCACCCAGCGGCACCAGAACTTCCTTTACTTCGGAACCTGGCAGCCTGAATTTGGCCACGTCCACCGGGTTGGTACTGTTAAGCCCGCTTCGGTAGAACAGCCCTTCACCCCAGTTGAATACCTGACGCCCGAGGCGTGCCGACAAAAGCCGGTCACCCAGAAACCAGTTACCGTAAACATAGGCGTCCAGCAGTTCTGCATCACGCCCGGCCTCATCGCGTGTTTCCTCAGTGAACCGATCATTGTTCGGGTAATTGGCGCTGGGCTGGAAGGGGGTGTTGTTGTCCTCGTAGTCCGTCGACCGGTCCATTATCTGGGTGTCATAAAATGCAGTTCCCCGGATAAAGGCGCCATAATTTCGATAGCGGAGCGATGCCTCAGAGGTAATCTTGAACACTTCTGAAACCAGTCCGGTGTCGAAATTCCGGTTGCCGTCGTTCTGGTTCATCAGATCGTTGTTCGGGTCCTGTCCCTCAATTCTCCAGACCTGACCGTAAGAAGCGGTAGTATTGAGATTGATGGACAATGCGCTGTTTGCCGGCGACAGGTCCAGACCCATTGCGCTCTCGCAGAAAAGCATCGGTAATGTCGCTACTCCGGCGAGCCCGGGATAATTTTTCAAGATGCCAGGTATTTTCATGACATACCCTTCTTTGCCGTATTTGTTTTTGTAAGGCGCATCCGGCAAGATCATTACCGGTATGTACCACTTGGTACATTTTTAGTGTAGTAATCATTTTTTGAAAATGTCAACCTTTGCGGCGTGATTTATTGATCGTCGAGACCAGAACTGACACACAAAGGAATCCTGTGAGAAAGAAAACTGAAGGGGCGGAACAGCCGGTCAAAACGCCGCCGGCAAGCATTCTTAGAAAGGTTGTAAACGATGCGCTCGAACACGGGTATGTGTTTCGATCGATGCGTGCGATTGCAGAAACCTCAGGCATCAGTCACCGCATGCTGAACTACCATTTTGGCAGCCAGTACGGGCTATGGGCGGCCATCATCGGCGAGGTTCGCGGATCCGAAAGCGCCCTGTTCAAGGCCGAAACCGAGTTGGTTAATTCCGTGGATGATCTGAAAGCGTTCTTCCTGACCTTCTGGCGCCGGTATACAACGACAGAATTCCGTGCTTTTTACCAACTGCATTTCGAAACCTACAGCTATGCACTGCGTCACCGGGAAGAATGCGCAGATTTCTTGAGCGGTGTGGTTGAGCCCTGGGTTGGCGCAATTTCCGAGCTTTTCAGAAAGGTGGGATTTACGGAACAACAGGCTAACGAGAGAGCCCGAATCATGCTGGCCGCCATGCGCGGTTTCACTCTGGACTTCCTGACTACTGGCGATGCAGGTCAGATCGAAAACGCAGGTCGGACGTTACTTGACCTGGTCTGCGCGCCGCCAAAAGACCGGGCCGATCAATAGCCTCGATTGCCCTAGATCAGATGCTGATCGTAGGCATACTTGGTCAATTCTGCGGTCGTATTAAGAACAAGCTTTGCCTTGATGTTCTGCCGATGGGTCTCAACGGTTCTGACGCTGATATTCAGCTCATTGGATATGGCTTTGCTGCTGAGCCCTTTCGCCACCCTGATCAGGATAGCCTCTTCCCGACGGGTGAGTTTACTGGCTGCCGAGCCACTGCTCTGCTCGCTGTTGAAAAGTGTTTCGGTCGCCGCACGGCAGATATAAGTGGCGCCGTCAGCGACCGTGCGAATCGCCCGCACCATTTCTTCAACCGAAATGTCCTTAAGGATATAGCCTTTTGCGCCGTGGGACATGAGTTGCGAAATATATTCCCGGTTGTCATGCATGCTGAGAATCAGCACTTTCAGGTCCGGGTAACGTTCATGCAATATCTTTGTTGTTTCGATGCCGTTCATGTTTGGCATGCTAACGTCCATCACCACAACATCCGGGCGCAAATCCTCCACTTGTGCCAGTGCATTCAGACCGTCGGCGGCTTGCCCGACGACGGCAATACCCTCCTCCTGATCGAGCCTGGCCTTTATGCCTTCCAGTATCAGGATGTGGTCGTCCACCAGTAAGACTTTCAATACCGATTCCGATGAGCTCATCGCATTATCACCGTTATGCCACACAGGCTTTCGAATTATTGTTCTAGCCGGGCCTCGCCTGAAAATGCGCAAATGAGGCCATGATCCGGGTGCCGCTTATCTGCCCCGGCAACACTTCAAAACTTCCTCCCAGAAACTCCACGCGCTCGCGCATGTTCCGCAATCCTATTCCGACCTTGGCATAGGCATCCTTCTTGTCAATTCCCATGCCGTTGTCGGAGATACACAGGAAGAGCCCTTCGGCGTCCTCCTCCAGGCTCACCGCTACTCTCGACGCACGGGCGTGTTTTTCGATGTTCGAGAGTGCTTCCTGAACGATGCGGTAGAGGGTGGTTGCAACTTCCTCTGATATCTCGCTTTTGGGTGACTGGATATCAAGGTAGGTGGTGATGTCATTTCGTTCACGGAAATCCGCCAGCAAATGGTTCAGGGCCGCCAGCAAACCCAGATCATCCAGTACGCTGGGGCGCAGGTCGTGGGAAATACGCCTTACTTCGTGGATCGCGTGCTTCAGGCCTTCATCTCCCTTGGCCAAGGATTCCTGAATCGCCGTGTTGGTTTGGGGAATCTGCTTCATCGCCGTTTCCAGGCGATATTTCACGGACACGAGCAGTTGATTAATACCGTCGTGCAGCTCACGGGAGACTCGACGCCTCTCCTCTTCCTGGTGCTGAACGGTTCTATGGCTGAGTTCTTTGAGATTCTGGTCTGCCAGGCGGTGCTCGTGCACGTTGAAGAGAACCACGGCGATCAGAATGATGCAGATGGAAACAATCAGGGCAACCAGAATAGCCACCAGCGTCTGTCGCACGTTGGCATCCACGCCCGCCTCGATCAGGCGCATCTCCGAGGCAATGTCGTCAATATACAGCCCGGTGCCAAACATCCACTGCCAGTCTTCGATCTGTTCGACGTAGCCGACCTTATCCACTTCCTTGCCAGTGGTTGGCTGATTCCAGAGGTACTGATAATAACCGCCACCGTTTTCTGCAATGCTGATCAGCTCGCGGATAAGGTAGTCGCCGCTTCTATCCTGGAAATCAAACATCTGCCTGCCCACCAGTTGCGGCTGTGCGGCGTGAACAACGTTGACCCCGTCTTTTGTGTAGGCGTAGAAATAGCCGTCGTCACTGAAAAACGCTTTCTGCATCAGGGCCCGCACCCTGTCCTGGGCTTCTTCCTCGGTGGTGGAATTCTGGCGAACGAACTCCACCGCGGTGCGCATGATCGACACATAGTCTTTCAACGCGGTTTCCTTGGAGCGCCGAAGGTTCTGTTCGAAGATCTGCAATTCCCGCTCCGTCAGCCTCTCCCCCTGATGCAGTGTCACAATCGAGAAAATGCCGGTGACAATAAGCAGTGGCACCAGGGCAAGCAGTATAAGTTTTGTTCTTAATGACATAGCTGCTGCTCTTTTTATTGTTTTGGCGCACCGGCGGAGCTATCCACCGGTGCTGTAGCCTCCAGATAAGACCAAAGTCTAGCCCAGACCGGCGCTTTTTGTACCTCAGGACGCCGACATTCCAAAAACCTCCGGGAGAACAATAATGGCGATCAACACTGCGATCTGTATCAGGATAAACGGCATAACACCTCTGTAGATGTCGGTAGTTTGAACTTCCGGGGGCGACACCCCCTTGAGGTAGAACAGACTGAACCCGAAGGGTGGCGTCAGGAAGCTGGTTTGCAGGTTCATGGCAATCAGGATGGCGAACCAAAGCATGTTGATGCCCATCAGTTCGGCAATGGGAGCCAGGATCGGCACAATGATGAACGAGATTTCGACAAAATCGATGAAGAAGCCCAGCACCAGAATGATGATCATCGTCAGTATCAGGAAGCCCCATTTCTCGCCGGGAAGCTGTAACATCCATTCTTCCAGCAGGTAATCCCCTCCGGTGTAGCTGAATACCATCGAGAAAGCCGTTGCCCCGATCAGGATGGCAAACACCATAGCGGTCACCTTGACCGTGTCCTTGGAGGCGTCCCAGATCATCTTGAACGAGAACTGGCGATAGATCAGGGCCAGAATCACTGCACCGACACCGCCGAGTGCAGATGATTCAGTGGGTGTGGCGATACCGGCAAAAATGGAGCCCAGGACTACAACCATCAGCGCCAGTGGCGGGATGATCGCCAATAGTGCGTCACGTATCTCTTTGCTCCTGGATTTGTTGTTGTCGTCTGGCATGGCTGGCGCCATTTCAGGCTTGAATCGGGTGAGAATGAGAATGTAGACGATGTAAAGACCGATCAGGACAACGCCAGGCAGAACAGCTGCCTTGAACAGATCTCCGACCGGAAGGCCTAGAACATCACCCAGAATAATCAAAATGATGGAAGGTGGAACAATCTGGCCCAGGGTGCCGGCGCCACAGATGGTGCCCGTGGCCAGCCGTTTGTCGTAACCGTGGGCGAGCATGACTGGCAGGGAAATCAGGCCCATCGCCACCACACTGGCGCCTACCACACCGGTCGAGGCAGCAAGCAGCGCGCCAACAAGAATGGTGGAGATGGCCAGGCCACCGGGCAGTCCGCCGAACAGGCGGCCCATGGAGGTTAGCAGCTGGGCGGCCAGCTTGGTCCGCTGAAGAACCACACCCATGAAGATGAACAGGGGTACCGCCATCAGCGTGGTGTTTTGCATCACGCTCATAATGCGGAAGGGCATAAAGGCAAACAGGTCCATGCCTTCTGCGTAAATTCCGAAAAACAGTGCCACGCCACCAAAAGTAAAGGCGACAGGGAAGCCGAACATCAGCATCAGCAGGGCGACCCCGAACATAATCATGCCAATCATGCGAGACCCTCCGCGCCGTGTTTCGCTTCGTAGGTTTTTTCACCCGACATTACCCGGAGGGCCTGTGTGGCCATGTTGAATCCGGCTATGCCGGTAAACACGGCAGATATGGGAATCACGCTCTTGATAATCCACCGATGCGCAAGACCGCCCGGGTCGGGGCTGCCCTCGCCCATACTGTAAGACTCTACAGCGTATGCCTGGCCGTAATGCCAGATCAGGTAGGAGAACGGGATGATAAAGATAATGGCGCCAATAAGGTTGATCCACGCCTTGGTTTTGTCGCTCCAACGGGTGTAAAGCACATCAACGCGTACGTGTCCGTCGGTGCGCAGAGCGTAGGGAATACCAAGCAGGAAAACCACCGAATACAGGTGCCACTCCATCTCCTGCATACCGATAGACACGTCGTTCAGGACGTAGCGGGTAAAAACGTCGTAGAAGACATTCCCCGCCATCAGTATCATCGCGGCACAGGCGACCCAGCCACAAAAAATTGAAAACCAGGCCAGCCCGTCATCGAGCTTGATAATCCAACGCATTACTCTTCCTCCGCCAGGTGAACTGGCGATTTTCCGATGGGTATAAACGATGGAACCGGGGTCGCATAGAGTGACCCCGGTTCAGTTAGCGCCGATATTTACTCAACTTCTGTCATTGTGTTGAGATAGGCGCGCGTGGAAATGTCCGTGTAGGCGCGGCTCTTGTTCAGGTATTCCTCCTGGGATTCAATAATGCGTGCCGCCTGCTCGTTGCCTTCGGCCGCTTCTGCCAGAAGCTTCTCGTTGGCGTCATACATGGCCTGGAAAATTTCCTTGGGGAACTGCTTGATCTGCACGTTCGGGTGCTTGTCCTTGATGGTGGCCCAGGCTTCAGCGTTGGCGTGCTGGGAGTGAATCAGCATGTCGTAGGACGCTGTACGCATGGCGATTCGCATGATTTCCTGCAGGTCAGCCGGCAGTTCATCCCAGACTTTTTTGTTGACCAGGAACTGCAGTTCGGTCGCAGGCTCGTGCCAGCCGGTGTAGTAGTAGTCAGCGATCTGCTGGAAGCCAAGGCGCAGGTCCAGTGCCGGGCCTACCCATTCAACGGCATCAATGGTGTTACGCTCAAGTGCGGTGTAAAGCTCGCCCGGGGCGATGTTGGTGGGGTTAACGCCCACTTCCGCAAATACCTCACCCTGGAAGCCCGGGATACGCATTTTCAGGCCTTGAAGGTCTTCCAGAGTCTTGATTTCCTCACGGAACCAGCCACCCATCTGAACGCCGGTGTTACCGCCGGGGAAGGACAGCAGGTTGTGGGGCTCGTAGACTTCCTGCATCAGTTCCATGCCACCGCCGTGGTAGAACCAGGCCCACTGTTCAACAGCGGTCATGCCAAACGGCATGCTGGTGAAAAACAGGGTTTCGGGCACCTTGCCTTTCCAGTAGTAGGACGCGGAGTGGCCCATGTCGTACTGGCCGGCCTTGACCATGTCGAAAACGCCCAGCGGTGCCTTGTGCTTGTTGGCGGAGTCGATGCGGACTTTCAGGCGTCCGTCGGACATTTTTTCAACGCGCTCGGCGAAGTTCTTGGTGGTGTCACCGAAGATCGGAAAGTTGGGTCCCCAGGTTTCCGCCAGGCGGAGAGTGAACGTCTTTTCCGACGCCTGAGCCAACGAGGCAAAGAGGATCGAGGAAACCACTGCGCCAATTGCGGCGGCTTTAACAAGCTTTTTCATAACTTCATTCCTTTTATTGTTCGTTCAGTTATTTCGCCCGAACCGGGCCTGACATCAGGGTCTACAAGTGGCCACGCCGCCCCTCGGCTGACTGTTCAGGTAGGCCTGATCTGCAATCTGAGTCCAGCGGCGCACTTTCCAGAAGAACCGCGACTGGGAGCTCAGGATGTTTTTGGCAAGCGGGTCTTCGTCAGACCGCTCCTCTAGCAGCTTTCGCGTGGAATCATAGAGGGCCTCAAGAACTTCCGGAGGAAAGGTTCGAAGCTCGACGCCCGGATATTCCACCTGAATGGTGGACCAGTTTTCCGCGCTCTCGAAGGTTGACTGGGTATACATGTCATAGGCGGCAGTGCGCATGGCAATTTTCAGAACTTTCTGAAGGTGCACTGGCAGCTGTTCAAAGCTCTTTTCGTTGATCAGGAACTGCAACTCGGTAGCCGGTTCATGCCAGCCGGTGTAATAGAACCGGGCGATCTGGTGAAATTTCATGCCCAGATCCAATGACGGACCGACCCACTCAAGAGCGTCGATCTGACCATCATTCAATGCGTCATAGAGTTCTCCGGGGGCCAGATTGACGGGTTCAGCGCCAAGATCCTTGAGCACCTCACCGGCAAACCCCGGAATCCGCATTTTCAGGCCCTTGAGGTCCTCCAGGCCCTTGATCTCTTTCCTGAACCAGCCTCCCATCTGGTTGCCGGTGTTGCCGCCGGGAAAGGACATCAACCCATGCTTGCTGTAAACCTTGTGCATCAGTTCCATGCCGCCACCGTGGTAAAACCAGGCGTACTGCTCCTGAGGCAACATTCCGAAGGGTAAGGTGGTAAAGAACAGGGTATTGGGGTCGATGTCTTTCCAGTAGTAGGACGCAGAATGCCCCATGTCATACTCGCCGGATTTCACCATTTCGAAAACGCCGAAGGGCTGCTGATGTTCATCAGCGGCGACCACCTCAACCACCAGTTGCCCTGCCGAAAGCTCGTTGACCATCTCCGCAAAATTGATGGTTGTCTCACCAAAAATAGGGGCATTTGCAGACCAGGTCTGCGCGAGCGTCAAGGTGTAAACGGTGGGTTCTGGTGCCGGCTCCGTGGGTGCCGTAGTGGTTTCCGGAGGCGGCGACTCTTTGCAGCCTGAGAAAAGAATTACAACCAGCAGTGGAATAAAAAGCACGTTCAGATTGCCAGCTTGAACATTCATGTAAGACCTGCCTATTTATATTTGTTGTTTGCTTTGAATTTAATCAAACAAGGTCATTCACGGCTCATGATCCATGGCGCCATGAAAGCTAACAATCCGTAGGAATGACCAAAATATAAGCAGGAACTACTGAGCGCTAGGCGGACGTACGTACGTATTACTACGTAGAAAATGCGGCAGGGAGAGTCTTAAAACAGACAATTCAGAACGGAAAAAAGGCCGCCGGTCGCTGGAACCGGCAGCCCGTGTTCGCAAAATCAGAAAGGCTTGGCAAGCGCCAGATGCAGAATCGCCAGCAGTTGCACAATGGCCAGGACACCGGCGATAACGCGAACTGACTTGCGACGGGTGTCTTTCAGTGCAACCGCACCGGCGCCAATGTAGCCCACCAGCAAAAACAGTTTCGCTGTCACCCAGCCATCCACAAACACCATCCAGGGGCCTACTATTAGCAAGCCTATGGCGGCAACCAGCAAAACCGTATTGTTGGCATGAGGAATCCAGCGCAGGGGCGTTGTGCGCCAGCCCGGCTTGCCAACGGCATCCAGAATGACGCAAAGCAGGAACAGCGCAATGGTGAGGTATGCGCTTGTCATGTGGATGCTCTTCAGAATCATGTAGCTGTTCATAGTGCTGCCCGCTCCGGAGTGGGGAAATGGTTGCGAAAACCGGCATTGTACGCAAAAAAACGCCTTCCGCGACTAGAAATCCTGCATCCCGGGGGGCAGACTGCAACCAATGGTCAATAGCCTTCTGTGCAATTGGCGTTAAAGTGGATGATATAACTTTGTAACAGGGACAACCGCAATATGACCCCAGATCACTTTGATAAGGCCGACCTTGAGGCCTGTGGTCAAGGCACTCTTTTCCCAGGGAAGATGCGCCTGCCTGTCAATGAAATGCTGATGATGGACCGTGTCACTCACTTCAGTGAGACCGACGGCCCTTACGGCAAAGGCAGCATTGTGGCAGAGCTGGATATCAACCCGGATCTGTGGTTTTTCAAGGTGCATTTTGTTGATGACCCGGTGATGCCGGGTTGTCTGGGACTGGACGCCATGTGGCAGCTGGTCGGTTTTTTCCTGGCTGCAACCGGCGGCGAAGGCAAGGGCCGCGCCCTGGGCTGCGGCGAGGTGAAGTTCTCCGGCCAGGTGCTGCCCACCGCCAAACTGGTGCGCTACCATCTGGACATCAAGCGGGTTATCCGGCGCAAGCTGACCATGGCCATCGCCGATGCCCGAATGGAAGTGGATGGCCGTGAGATCTACACCGCCAAGGACCTGAAAGTGGGCATGTTTACTTCTACCGATGATTTTTAGGAGCGATTAAATGCGTCGTGTTGTCGTTACTGGCATGGGCATCGTGTCCAGCCTTGGAACCAATCAGAAAGAAGTAACTCATTCGCTGAAAGAGTCAAAATCCGGCATTGGCCTGAGCCAGGACGCTATCGATAACGGCCTCCGAAGCCACATCTGCGGGCAGATCAACCTGGACCTTCCAAGCCTGATCGACCGCAAGCTGATGCGCTTCATGTGCCCGGCTTCGGCCTACTGCTACCTGTCCATGCAGGAAGCGATCGAGCAGTCCGGACTGAAGGAGGAGCATATCCGCGCGGACACCACCGGTGTGATCACCGGTGCGGGCGGTGCCTCCACGGTGGAACTGATGGACGCCATCGACACCCACCGTGAACGTGGCATCCGCCGGGTTGGCCCCTACCGCGTGCCCCGCACCATGGGCAGTTCGATTAACGCGACTCTGTCCACAGCCTACGGTATCCGGGGTGTGAACTACGGCATCACATCTGCCTGTGCCACCAGCGCGCACTCAATCGGCCATGCCGCCGATCTGATCGCACTTGGCCGTCAGGATGTGATGTTTGCCGGAGGCGGTGAAGATATTCACTGGACCCTGAGCCTGATGTTCGACGCTATGGGCGCCCTTTCGACCAAGTACAACGACACGCCGGAACTTGCGTCGCGCACCTACGACGCTAACCGCGACGGCTTCGTGATCTCCGGTGGTGGCGGCATTGTCGTGCTTGAGGCACTTGAGCATGCGGAAGCCCGGGGCGCGAACATCCTGGCAGAGCTGGTTGGTTTCGGTGCCACGTCTGACGGCGCTGATATGGTTGCGCCCAGCGGCGAAGGCGCCATCCGCTGCATGCAGCAGGCCATGAGAGGCCTGGATGACGACATCAGCTACATCAATACCCACGGCACCAGCACACCGGCGGGCGACGTGACGGAACTGACGGCACTGAAGAAAACCTTCGGCGACCGGATTCCGCCCCTGAGTTCCACCAAGCCGCTCTGTGGGCACGCATTGGGCGCAGCGGGTGTGCATGAGGCGATCTACAGCATCATCATGCAGCGGGAAAACTTTATTGCACCGTCGGCCAATATCCAGAACCTGGATGAAGGCGCCGAAGGCTACCCGATCGTGCGAGAGCGCAAGGACAACGTGAAATTGCCGCTGGTCATGAGCAACAGCTTCGGCTTTGGCGGCACCAACGGCACCCTGGTGTTCCGCAAGACCTGATCGCAGGGCCTGCACGTCAGAACCGCTGTCAGTGGCCACTTACTTTGGCCACTGACGCCGGCTCAACCCTTTTTTACCTTCGCACCACTCACCTGCCGAACTCCGCCATACGGTATAATGGCGACACATCCGATTTAATACCTGACTATTTTACTCTGGTATTGTATAATCGCCCACCAGAAGAACGGAGTTCGCTACCCGGATTAAAGTTTTTAGGGGTATGCGGGGAAATCCGTCATCCAAAAAGCGATTGCAGGGCGTACTCCTGTAAAACGCAGAAACACCAGGGCGCTGAAGCCCTCGATGAGAGATACGGAGCGACGATCATGGCGACCACCGATAAAGAGGTTAGCGAGCTGGTCAAACGGGAATACGAACATGGTTTTGTGACTGACATAGAGTCCGACACCTTCGAGCCCGGTTTGAACGAAGAGATAATCGCACGCCTTTCCGGCATCAAGAATGAACCGGAGTGGATGCTGGAGTGGCGTTTGAAAGCCTATCGTCGCTGGCTGGAAATGGAAGAGCCGGACTGGGCCCACGTAGGTTATCCGAAGATCGACTACAACTCGATCTCCTACTATTCCGCGCCCAAGCGCCCCGAGGACATGCCTCAGAGTCTGGACGAAGTCGATCCGGAGCTGTTGCGCACCTACGAAAAACTGGGCATTCCCCTGCATGAGCGCGAAAAACTCGCCGGTGTGGCGGTAGACGCCGTTTTTGACTCGGTTTCAGTGGCAACCACCTTCAAGGAACCGCTGGCCAAGGCAGGCGTTATTTTCTGCTCCATTTCCGAGGCCATTCAGGATTACCCGGAACTGGTCAAGAAATACCTCGGGTCAGTGGTGCCTGCCGGTGACAACTTCTTTGCCGGCCTGAATTCAGCGGTCTTCTCTGACGGCACCTTCGTGTACGTTCCCAAAGGCGTTCGCTGCCCTATGGAGCTGTCCACCTATTTCCGCATCAACGCGGCTAACACCGGCCAGTTCGAACGCACCCTGATTATCGCCGAAGACAGCAGCTACGTGAGCTATCTGGAGGGCTGCACCGCGCCCATGCGGGATGAGAACCAACTGCACGCCGCCGTGGTCGAACTGGTTGCTCTGGACGACGCCCAGATCAAGTACTCGACGGTTCAGAACTGGTACCCCGGCGACGAGAACGGCAAAGGCGGCATCTTCAACTTTGTCACCAAGCGCGGCGCCGCCATCGGCAAGAACTCGAAGATTTCCTGGACTCAGGTAGAAACCGGTTCCGCTGTGACCTGGAAATACCCCAGCTGCGTTCTTCGCGGCGAAAACAGCGTGGGCGAGTTCTACTCGGTAGCGCTGACCAATAACTACCAGCAGGCCGATACCGGCACCAAGATGATTCACCTGGGAAAAAACACCTCCAGCACCATCATCTCCAAGGGTATTTCTGCCGGTAAAAGCTCCAACGCCTACCGTGGCCTGGTGAAGTTTGGTCCCGGTGCAGAGGGCGCGCGCAACTTTACCCAGTGCGACTCGCTGCTGATCGGCGACCGCTGTGGCGCGCACACATTCCCGTACATCGAGAGCAAGAACAAATCGGCCATCGTCGAACACGAGGCAACGACCTCCAAGGTTAGCGACGAGCAGATGTTCCTCTGCCGCCAGCGCGGTATCGACCCGGAACAGGCAGTGTCCATGATCGTGAACGGCTTCTGTAAGGAAGTGTTCAAGGAACTGCCCATGGAATTTGCGGTAGAGGCTGGCAAGTTGCTTGAGGTAAGCCTGGAAGGCTCGGTCGGTTAAAGACGAAATTCAGAGACAGATTCGAAAGAGAGAAACCATTACATGCTAAGCATCAAGAACCTGCACGCATCCGTCGGGGGCGAAGAAATCCTCAAGGGCATCAACCTTGAAATCAAGGCCGGAGAAGTCCACGCCATCATGGGCCCGAACGGCTCCGGTAAGAGCACCCTGTCCCAGGTTCTGGCGGGCAGCGAAACCTTCGAAGTGACTGAAGGCGAGATCACGCTCAACGGCGAAAACCTGCTGGAGCTGGAAACCGAAGAACGCGCCCGCGAAGGCGTATTCCTGGCGTTCCAGTACCCGGTTGAAATTCCCGGCGTCAGCAACCTTCAGTTCCTGCGTACCGCGGTGAACGCCATGCGACTGCACCGTGGCGAGCCGGAAATGAACGCGGCGGAATTCATGAAGCACGCCAAGGAAGTGTCGAAACAGGTGGACCTGGACCCGGCCTTTCTCAAGCGCGGCGTGAACGAAGGCTTCTCCGGTGGCGAGAAAAAGCGTAATGAAATCATGCAGGCACTGCTGCTGCAGCCGAAGCTGGCAATCCTGGATGAGACCGATTCCGGCCTCGACATCGACGCACTGCACGTGGTTTCCGACGGTGTGAACGCACTACGTGCTGAAGACCGCGCCATCCTGATGGTGACTCACTACCAGCGCCTGCTGAACCACATAGTACCGGATTACGTCCACGTACTGGCCGGCGGAAAAATCGTTAAATCCGGTGGGCGCGAGCTGGCCCACGAGCTGGAAGAGCGCGGCTATGGCTGGCTCGGGGTGAAAGACGAAGAAGCTACTGCCAGTTCTTCAGTGACATAAGGGAGGACGCGGAATGAAGTCAGCACCAACGCTTTCCAGCGCCTTTCTTCAGCCGGCCGGCGAGTTTCTGCCAGGGCCACTGCTTGAATTGCGCAAACAACGGGGCACGGCACTGGTCGATATGCCACTGCCGACCCGCAAAACCGAAAACTGGAAATATTCCAGCCGGCATCTGAAGCTGTCCGACGAACTTGCTGCTTCCCTGCCGAGCAGTGGCAAGGAAGGCAGCAGCCTGGCACTGCCCGGCTATCGTGTCATTTTCCGCAATGGCGTCATGGTTCCGGAAGCCAGCGATTTCCCGGACATGAACGGCATTCGCATTCAACGCTTCTGCGATCTGGATGATCAGGAAGCGGCGGCACTGGCAGAGCGTCTGGACAACACCCTGGACAGCCACGCTGTGCAAATGGCCCGGCTGAATTCCGCCCGTTTCGAAGATGGCCTGCTTATCCAACTGGATAAGGAAGCCGTTCTCGACCAGCCCCTGTTCATCGTCCATGAGGTTACCGCGTCCTCGGCCGGGTCTGCCTACCCGCGTATCTATGTGGACGCGGCAAGGCACAGCCAGATGACGCTGGTAGAAGAATACATTTCAAGCGGCAACGAGCCTGTACTGGTCAATACCGTCACCGAATTCGTTCTGGCGGAAGGCGCTCAGGTCACCGACGTGCGGCTGACACTGGAAGGCGAAAACGTTCAGCACATAGGCGCCACCGGTGTTCGTCAGGCAGCGACATCCCGTTTTGAAAGCCACTGCGTCGGTTTCGGTGGCCCATTGCGCCGACATGACCTGCAGGTGCGCCTGGAAGGCGAAGGCGCCGAATGCAAGCTGAACGGCGTTGTGGTTACCCAGGGCAAACAGCACTACGACAACCACACGTCGATTGAACACGTAGCCGCCCACTGCGACAGTGAAGAAACCTATCGCAACATCGCGGCGGACGAGTCTCACGCAATTTTCAACGGGCGCATCCACATTCATCAGGATGCCCAGAAATCCAACGCCAACATGAGCAACAAGAACCTTTTGCTCTCCACTGGCGCAGAAATCGACACCAAGCCCGAGCTGGAAATCTACGCAGACGACGTCAAATGTGCCCACGGTGCCACTATCGGCCAGCTGGATAAAACCTCGTTGTTCTATCTGGTATCCCGCGGCATCGGCCGCCGGGAAGCCAACACCCTGCTGACCATGGCCTTCATTAATGAACTGGTTGAACAGGTGCCCGTTGAGGCCGTTCGCGATGCCGTACAGCTGAGGCTGAACGACTTTTTCAATCAGGCGTTTCAGGAGATCTGAGCGGTTATGAACGATCTATCCATGGCCAAAACAGCACCCCAGGCCCGCTTCGACGTTGACGCCGTGCGCAGGGATTTTCCAATCCTGGGCCAGCAGGTCAACGGCAAGCCGCTGGTGTATCTGGATAACGGCGCCTCGGCCCAGAAACCGCTGGCCGTGCTGGACGCGATGGATCGTTATTACCGTGAAATGCACTCCAACGTGCATCGTGGTGCCCATACCCTGGGCGACCGGGCCACCAGTGCCTTTGAAGGCGCCCGGGAGAAAGTCCGCGCGTTCATGAATGCCGCAAGCACCAGAGAAATCATCTGGACCCGCGGCACCACGGAAGCCATCAACCTGATCGCCAACGGCCTGGCCCAGCGCCTTAAAGCCGGCGATGAGATTCTGGTAAGCCAGATGGAGCACCACGCCAACATCGTGCCCTGGCAGATGATGGCCGAGCGCACTGGTGCCAAAGTGGTGCCGGTTCCGGTCACCCCGGCGGGCGAACTGGACCTGGATTCGTTCAATAGCCTGCTGGGCGACAACACCAAGATCCTGGCACTGACCCACGTCTCCAACGTGCTGGGCACCATCAACCCGGTGGCCGCTTTGGTGGAACAGGCGAAAGCCCGGGGCGTGATCACGGTGATTGACGGCGCCCAGGCGGTGCCCCACTTCCAGCCGGATGTGCAGGCACTGGGCTGTGATTTCTACATGTTTTCCGCCCACAAGCTGTTCGGGCCTACCGGCATCGGCGCGCTCTACGGCAGGGCCGAGCTGCTGGAAGAAATGCCCCCCTATCAGGGCGGCGGCGAAATGATCGAGCGGGTTTCCTTCGAGCGCACCACCTGGAACACCCTGCCCTACAAGTTTGAAGCCGGCACCCCGGCCATCGCCGAAGCGGTCGGACTTGGCGCAGCGATTGATTACCTGGACGGGTTGGATCGTGAAGGCATGCAGGCAGCGGAAGACGCACTATTGGTGAGAGCCAACGAACTGGTCGAAACCGTACCCGGTATGGAGATTATTGGCACGGCCAAAAACAAAGTACCGGTGATGTCCTTTAAAATCGAAGGCCTGCACCCCAGTGATATAGGCACCCTGCTGGACCAGCAGGGTATCGCCATTCGCACCGGCCACCACTGCGCCATGCCGTTAATGGATTTTTACGGGGTTCCCGGTACAGCCCGGGCATCCTTCGCGTTTTACAATACAATGGAAGAGGTAGAACAACTCTTCACCGCGCTGCAGAAAGTTCAGCGCCTGTTTGCCTGATGGAGGTGGAAACATGACAGCCGAAGTCTATACACCAACCGTTGCCGTCACCATGACGCCCAGCGCGGTGAAGCACGTACGCAAACAACTCGACAAGAAGCCCGAAGCCAAAGGCATTAGACTGGCCATCAAGAAGAGTGGCTGCTCCGGCTTCAAGTACGAAACCCAGTGGGTGGAAGACGTTGGCGCAGACGACAAGGTGTTTCACATCGACGGTGTGGATCTGTTTGTGAAAGATGAGCATCTGCCGCTGGTCAACGGTATCGAAATTGATTTTGTGACTGAGGGGGTCAACTCCGTATTTCAGTTCCGGAATCCGAATGCGACGGCAGAGTGCGGTTGCGGAGAGAGCTTTACTGTAGCTTAAAGGTTTGATCAGCATGCAAGAACGGGAAGTCGTACTGACAAAGCGCGAGGTAGAGGCACGGCTGGTGCCCGCTGGCACGGAAATCATGATTCCGTCGGATACTTTCGTGACCATTACCCAGTCACTGGGCGGCAGCTTCACCGTTGCGGTAAACGGCAACCTGGCCCGCATTGAAGGCCACAACGCCGATGCGCTGGGCAAGAAGCCCCTGGAAAGTAGCTTTGAGACCCCCGAAGACGGCACGGTCAACGAAAATCAGGTCTGGGAAGCCATGCAGAACTGCTACGACCCGGAAATTCCGGTCAACGTGGTGGACCTGGGTCTGATTTACGACTGCAAGATCGAGAATGGCACCGAAGACGGCAACCACGTTTACGTTCTGATGACCCTGACCGCCGCCGGCTGTGGCATGGGCCCGGTGATTACCGAAGACGTTAAAACCAAGCTTGAACACGTACCCAACGTGGACAAGGTGACGGTTGAACTCACCTTCGACCCGCCCTGGAATAACGACATGCTGACCGACGAAGCCAAGCTTGAACTGGGAATGCTGTAATGACTGCCTCTGCAGAGACTTTTGAAAACAACCCTCTGGGCAAAGACACCACGCTTGAGGACGTACTGGACGGTTTCGAGTTTCTGGACGACTGGGAAGAGCGCTACGCGTTCATCATTGACCTTGGCAAACAGCTTCCCGCCTTTCCGGAAGATGAACGCCGTGAAGAGAACTACGTTCACGGCTGTCAGAGCCAGGTATGGCTGATTCACCATCACGATGAAGCCACTGGCAAGCTCTATCTGCTGATCGATTCAGATGCGATCATCGTGCGCGGTCTGGCCGCTATCATTCTGGTGGCGCTGAATGGCAAGACTCCACGCGACCTGCTGGCGACCGATATCGATGAGCTCTTCGAGCAACTGGACCTGTTCCGCCATATTTCTCCCACACGGGGCAACGGCCTGCGGGCCATGGTTGGCAAGATCCGGGATATTGCGGCGGCTGAGGCAGCCTGAGCAGCTGCCACAGCCCTAACGCCTGCCCTAATACATTACCGCGTAATCACCTTCCCGAACATTGATGCTGGCGCCCTCCGCCGGCATCCAGGCGCGACTGGTGTCGAGGCTTAACTGGTGCAGGTGAAGATCCACGCCGGTATCCCAAAGCTTGGGCGGCACATCGGGCCTCTGCAAGGACCATTCAGCCCGTACAACCCGCAACTTGTCGCCAGGCAACAGGCCAGACTTGGTGCCAATGTCCAGCAACAGATCCTTACCATCTACCTCAAGAATCGGCACCAGCAGCGCCTGGCAGTCAATGGTGCTCATCAGGTCGGCAGTGATATCGTCAAACACCCCTGCCACAGCCTTTCCATAATCTGAATCATTGAACTCTGGCGAGCCAAAACTGACCTTCCCGGTGCGCGGAATATCCCATCGGCCTGATGCCGTATAACGCTGCTCCGTAACCACCCGCCCGGTGTAACCATCGTGCAGAACAACATCCACCACAAACTCCCGTTCGGTGTCGGCACTGAACAGCGACCGTTTGATCGAGGCTGCATAGGACGAATCCCAGGATTCCGCCCGGTTGACGTTCAGGTTGCGAATGACACCAGACACCACAAACTGGGCACCCATCTGGCGACTCACCGCAGAATACTGCTCCAGCCGGTTACCGGCAGTCTCCCGGGTTGGCCCTGCCCTCAGACTGGCAAACATTTGCCTTGTCGGCGCAGATAACGGCAACACCTCGCCTGTGTCCAGAAGGTTCTGATACAGCCACTCACTGGCCGCGTAGCCCACCGAACCCAGCCCGCCAAAAACAGTCTGGTCGGGCTTTTCAACATTGAACCCTGCAACAACCACCTTCTTACGAATTCGGGATGCTTCCTGATTGGAGCACTGCTGGTTGAGCTCAAAAGGGGTGCTGTTACGCTCCGCTCGAATAGTTGCGGCCAGCTTGTCCAGTTCGGCCTGGAAGCCGCCTACGTCTTTGCTGATGATGAGGTTGACCCTGGGCGGCAGGAATTTCGCCGTTCCATCCTCGGCATAGGAAACCGTACCCGGAAGTAAGACCGCAACGAGCATGAGAATGATTCGATGGCTGTGCCTGAATTTCAGTATCACTATCTGTTACTCCAGATAACGCAGGGTTCGGTGTCGGCGGATGACCCAAAGGCAAAGTGGCTGCCACACGGTTACAGAATAAACATGAAAATTTCATGCCAGCTAGAAAACGGCAGCGCTTTATGCACTGTAATCGATAGTCTTGTTGCCACTTCCTGTTTTTCGTCCTCTTTTGTTAAATGATGTTTCTCATAGGCGCATTTCACTCCGGTGTCCTGATAATCTTGCGAAAAGTTAATTTCTTGCCCCACCCATGAGGACTCTGATGAAACCTAACGCTCGCTCCCGTGCTGCCTTCACAACTTTTGCAAAGACCCCGCTGGCCATTGCCCTATGCGTGACATCCGCATCTGCCCTGGCCAGCCCTGAGGCTTTTTCACCTTCGCGCTCTTTCGCCATGGGCGGAACGGGCGTAGCAATTGCGCACCCGGCAGCCGCCGGCGCTTCCAACCCTGCCATGCTGGCATCGAAGAATCATGAGTGGTCAGACGATTTTGGACTGATTCTTCCGTCTGTTAACGCCCGCTTTGCGGATGAAGAAGAAACCATCGACCAGATCGATGATATTCAGGATGCCATTGACGAATTCGGGGATATCCAGAACGTTGATCAGGCGGAAGCACGACGCATCGCCGGCGACCTTCGTGAACGTCTGACGGCCTTTGACCGGGATACAGTTCGGATCAATGCGGCGGTGGGCGTCGCGTTTGCGATACCCACAGAGTCCTATTCCGTTGGCTTTTTCACTAATGGCAACCTGCAGGCCACGGTTCGCGGTGAATTTGACGCCGCCGACGAGCAACTACTGAGAGACATCGAGAACAACGTGGTTCCCGCAGCCGGCGCTGATCTCGACACCGAGCTTCAATCTCGCGGTCGCGTTCTGGCAGCGGCCGTTTCTGAAGTCGGGATCTCTATCGCCAAATCCATTGAACTGGCCAACGGCAACCAGCTTCAGGTTGGCGTGTCACCCAAGTACGTACAGCTTCGAACTTTCCAGTACACTGAAGCTGTCTCCGGCTTTGAAGACGACGATTTCGACAGTGACGAGAATGAGACCGATGAAAGCGGCATCAACCTCGATATCGGCGCCGCCTACGCATTTGGCGACGAGAAAGCATGGAACGCAGGCGTGGTTGTGAGAAACCTGATCCCAATGGAACTGGATTCAGCAGCAAGCCGCCCGCAACTGGGAGAAGAGGAGTACACCCTGGAGTTGAACCCAATGCTGACCGCAGGCATCGCCCACAGCGGTGATTTCCACGTCCTGACGGCGGAGCTCGATCTGACAAAGAAAGAAGGCTTTGGCTACGCCGACGATACCCAGTGGCTCGCGGTTGGCGTGGAACTGGACGCCTGGCGCTATGCCCAGCTGCGTTTCGGTGCCCGCCAGAACCTAGCCAGCAATGATGACAACAACGGCATTGAGGAAGACACTCAGTTCACCGCTGGTATTGGTGTATCCGTTTTCGGTGCCCGCCTGGACCTGGGCGCACTGGTGAGCGATGCCGAAATGGGTGCCGCACTGGAACTGGGAGCCGCGTTTTAATCCATGGAAATCTATCTCGTAGGGGGTGCTGTTCGTGACGAATTGCTTGAGTTGCCGGTGAAAGACCGGGACTGGGTCGTCACCGGCGCCACACCCGACGAGATGTTGAAACAGGGCTATAAACAGGTGGGTGCAGATTTCCCTGTCTTTCTGCACCCGACCACCCATGAGGAATACGCCCTCGCCCGCACGGAGCGCAAGAACGGCCAGGGCTACCATGGCTTCACAGTCTACAGCGCGCCAGACGTTACTCTCGAAGACGATCTCAAACGCCGGGACCTGACCATCAATGCCATGGCCAGGGCGACCGACGGCACGCTTGTGGACCCCTTCCACGGCCGGGAAGATCTCGAATCCCGCCAGCTTCGCCACGTTTCCGATGCCTTTAACGAAGACCCTTTGCGAATCCTGCGCACGGCAAGGTTTGCAGCAAGGCTTGAACCTATGGGTTTCAGGGTTTGTGATCAGACCATGGCACTGATGATTGCAATGGCCGAAGCCGGCGAAGTGGATCATCTGGTGCCGGAACGGGTCTGGCAGGAAGTTCAGCGGGCCCTTCATGAAAAAGAACCCGGCATCTTTTTCACCGTGCTACGGGACTGCGGCGCCCTTGAATCGCTGATTCCGGAGTTGGCTTCAGACCAGGCCATGCTTGATCGCGCAGTGGCCGCACTGCGTTGCGCCCACCAGCAGGGCCTGGGCACCGAAGCGCGCTTCGCAGCTTTACTCTCTCCCCTGGCCGTAATGAAATCTGGCTCCGCCGAAAAACGGGCCAAACGCCTCAAAGCCCCCAACGACTGCAGCGCCATGGCAAGGCTGGTGGCGATCGCCACTCCCGTTCTGGAATCATCAACGCCATTGACGGCAGAGAACATCCTCGACCTGCTCGACAAGGCCGATGCCTGGCGTCGCCCGGAAAGATTTGCCAACCTGCTCGACACCCTTGGCTGTGTGCTTTCAAGCGGCAATACAGGTAAGGCCGAGCAGCTCAGGAGCGCACTGGAAGCCGCCAATTCCGTCAGCGCACAGTCGCTGATGGCCGAAGGCTTCACCGGAAAAGCCCTGGGCGAAGCAATCCACAATGAACGCCTGCGACGTATCCAGAACTCTGTTCACAGCGCTTGAGGATACCTATGACCACGCCTGCCCCTGTCGCCCTTATCACCGGCGCTGCCCATCGTCTGGGCGCACATACCGCTCGCCATCTTCATGGTCGCGGCTGGAATATCGTGATTCACTACCGGTCCCGGCGGGACCAGGCTGAAGCACTGGCCAGCGAACTGAATCAACAACGGGAAGATTCTGCCACCACGATTCAGGCCGACCTGTCGGACCCGGAAGCCATCACGCCGCTGGCAGAACAGGCGATCGCAGCCTGGGGTCGCCTGAATGGTCTGCTCAATAACGCCTCGGTGTTCTATCCCAATCCCACTGAAAAAGCCGGGATCAGTGACTGGGACACGGTCATGGGCACCAACCTGCGGGCGCCGTTTTTCCTTGGCCAGGCCTGCCTGCCAGCGCTTCGCGAAGCCCGCGGCGCCATCGTTAACCTGATCGACATCTACAGCCAGCGGCCACTGGCGGACCACCCGCTGTATTGTGCAAGCAAGTCCGGTCTCGCGTCGCTGACCCTGTCGTGGGCGAAGGATCTGGCACCGGATGTGCGGGTCAATGGCGTATCCCCCGGCGCGATTCTGTGGCCGGAAGGCGATGCGGAAATTGACCCCCAGTATCAACAAAGCATATTGGCAAAAACGCCGCTGGCGAGAACCGGGAAACCAGACGATATTGCCGGTGCCATTGCGTTCCTGCTTTGCGACGCTCCCTTCGTAACGGGTCAGATTCTATCCGTGGATGGAGGGCGTAGCCTCAACATGTAACGCTCTGGCCTGTAGCTTTGGCCAACTCCGGCTTTCGGATACAATGCCGTGCAACTTTTGAAACAGCCGGAGACAAGCCATGCGTGATGTTGTTATCGCCGCCGCCAAACGTACCGCCGTAGGCGGATTCGGGGGCGGCTTGTCCAGCCTCCGTGCCGACCAGCTCGGCAGCATTGTGATCAAAGCCCTGCTGGAAGAAACGGGCATCTCCCCGGACCAGATCGACGAAGTCATTCTGGGCCAGGTGCTTACCGCCGGTTGCGGCCAGAACCCGGCTCGCCAGGCTTCGATTAACGCAGGCGTGCCGGCAACCGTTCCCGCTATGACCATCAACAAGGTTTGTGGTTCCGGCCTGAAAGCGGTTCATATGGCGGTGCAGGCCATCCAGTGCGGCGATGCCGAATTACTGATTGCCGGTGGCCAGGAAAGCATGAGCCAGGCACCCCACGTGCTACCCAACAGCCGCAACGGTCAGCGCATGGGCAACTGGAATATGGTGGACACCATGATTTCCGACGGCCTGTGGGATGCGTTCAACAATTACCACATGGGCGTGACCGCCGAGAATATCGTTGAGAAGTACGGCATCTCCCGCGAGGAGCAGGATGAGTTCGCCGCGGCTTCCCAGCAGAAAGCCGCGGCCGCCATGGACGCGGGTTATTTCGACAGCCAGATTGTTCCCGTTTCCGTGCCCCAGCGTAAGGGTGACCCCATCATCGTGGATAGAGACGAAAACCCGCGCGCCGGTGTCACGGCCGACAGCCTTGGCAAACTGCGCCCGGCCTTCAAGAAAGACGGCACCGTGACTGCTGGCAATGCGTCTGCCCTGAACGATGGGGCTGCTGCGGTGATCGTCTGCAGCGCCGAAAAAGCACAGGCCCTGGGCCTGACCCCGCTGGCAACCATTCGTGCACACGCCAATGCGGGCGTTGACCCCACCATTATGGGCACAGGCCCAATTCCCGCCAGCCAGCGCTGCCTGCAGCGTGCCGGCTGGACCGTGGACGAGCTGGACCTGATCGAAGCCAACGAGGCCTTCGCTGCACAGGCGATTTCTGTCAACCGCGACCTGGGCTGGGATGTCAGCAAAGTGAACGTGAACGGTGGCGCCATCGCCCTGGGCCATCCCATTGGCGCATCCGGCTGCCGTATTCTGGTCACCCTGCTTCACGAAATGACCAGGCGGGATGCGAAGAAAGGCCTGGCAACCCTGTGCATCGGCGGCGGAATGGGCGTTGCCCTGGCCGTGGAGCGCTGATCCAAGGTGCCGAACGCACTGCTGAATATAGTGCTGTATGAGCCGGAGATACCGCCCAATACCGGTAATATCATCCGGCTGTGCGCCAACACCGGGTGCAGGCTGCACCTGATTGAACCCCTGGGATTCAACCTGGAAGATAAACAGATGCGCCGGGCGGGGCTGGATTACAGCGAATACGCCACGGTAACCGTCCACCCGGATTATCAGAGTTTCCTGGAAAGCGAAAAGCCACAGCGGCTGTTCGGGCTAACCACCAAGGGCAGCCACTACTATCACGAAGTCGCCTATGAAAAAGGAGACTACCTGATGTTTGGCCCGGAAACCCGGGGGCTGCCGGCCGACATCCGCGATTCCCTGCCAGCCTACCACCGGCTTCGCGTTCCCATGCAGCCCGAAAACCGAAGCCTGAACCTGTCCAACACTGCGGCACTGGTGGTCTACGAGGCCTGGCGGCAGCTCGGCTTTGAGGGCGCTCTATAGCCGGAACCTTTCCGACTCCCACAAAGAAGCCCCGGCTGGCATGAACCCAGGCGGGGCTTCTTTGTGCAGAAAACGCGATTAGTGGGTCTGCTCTTCCTTGGCCTGACCAGCTGCTTCTTCCTGCTTGCGCTTGAGCGCCTGGGCATAGATGGCGTCAAAATTGACCGGCGCCAGCATCAGGGACGGGAAGCTGCCCTTGTTCACAACTCCGTCAATCGCTTCGCGGGCATAGGGAAACAGGATATTGGGGCAGTAAGCGCCCAGCATGTGGCCCAGCTGCTGGCCTTCCACATTCTTGATGGCGAACACGCCTGCCTGCTGGATTTCCACCAGGTAAGCCACTTTTTCGCCCATCTTGGCGGTAACCGTCAGCGACAGTACCACTTCGTACTGGCCTTCATCGTTCAGCTTGCTGTGAGAGGTGTTCAGGTCCAGGTTTACCTGGGGCTTCCACTGCTCCTGAAACACGGCCGGCGAATTGGGGGACTCGAACGACAGGTCCTTCAGGTAAATACGCTGAAGCGCGAACTGTGGTTGGTTCTGGTTTTCGGTGCCTGCTGCGGCCTGATCATTTTCAGCCATGGTCATTCCTTTTTATGTTTGGTTAAGCTGTGTTGGATTATTTCTTCACCAGAGGCAGATTGCTGCCCCGCCAGTCGGCAATGCCGCCATTGAGACGGACCACGTTGCTGAAGCCTTCTTCCTTCAACTGTTTGACCGCCATGGCAGAATGCTGGCCCATTTTGTCGGCCACGATGATCTGCTTGTTCTCATGTTTCTTGAGCTCAGACACCCGGCTTTTGAGGCCGCTGAGCGGAATATTGATGGAACCGGTGATGCGACCTTCGTTAAAATCCTTGCGGTCACGGATGTCCACCACAATAGCTTCGTCACGGTTGATCAGGCTGACGGCCGCCTGCGCGGAAACCTTCTGACCACCACGCCGGGACTCCAGAACAATCAGCGCCAGCAGCAGCGCTGCAAACAGAGACACCAGAATGTAGTGGTTGACTACAAATTCGAATACCCGTTCCATTAAATCATCCTGCTGCAAGGTTAGGTGCGATAGAGCCAGGTGCGAGATTATACACACCCACGGCCGGGGACAGAAGGTGACCGAAGTTGCCAGAGTTGGCCATGGAATGCGAATAAGTTTAAAATGTAGTAGTTTTACGAAATTTACAGAATTCACTGATGGGATACGCAATGACTGCCACAAAAAAGCCGACCGCACTGATCATTCTCGATGGCTGGGGCCACCGCGACCCGGCTGAAGACAACGCAATCAGCTCTGCCAACACCCCCTGTTGGGACAAATTGTGGCAGGAGAATCCCAGAACCCTGATTAACACCTCCGGAAAGTACGTGGGGCTGCCGGAAGGCCAGATGGGCAACTCCGAGGTCGGCCACATGAACCTCGGAGCCGGCCGTATTGTGTATCAAAGCCTGACCCGCATTGACAAAGACCTGGAAGAAGGCACGTTTTCCGACAACAAGGCCCTGTCTGCCGCCATCGACAAGGCCGTCAGCAGCGGGCGCGCTGTTCACCTGATGGGCCTGCTGTCACCGGGTGGTGTTCACAGCCATGAAGATCACATTCTGGCAGCGGCGGAAATGGCCGCAGCCCGGGGCGCGAAAGAAGTCTATATTCACGCCTTCCTCGATGGCCGTGACATGCCGCCGAAAAGCGCCAAGCCTTCCCTCGAGAAAGCCGCAGCCAAGCTGAAAAGTCTGGGCGTTGGCCGCGTTGCCACCATTGTTGGCCGCTACTTCGCCATGGACCGGGACAACCGCTGGGATCGGGTCGAACAGGCCTACAACGCCATGACCCTCGGCGAAACTGAGTTCACCGCAGATGACCCGGTTGCCGCGCTGGAACAGGCTTACGACCGGGGCGAGAACGACGAGTTTGTGAAAGCGACCCGCATCAAGGCCAGCGGCGATACTGAAGGCACCATCAACGACGGTGACAGCGTAATCTTCATGAACTTCCGCGCTGACCGTGCAAGGGAAATGACCCGCTGCTTTGTCGATAGGGACTTCGACGGCTTCGAGCGCAAGAAGCACCCGGAGCTGGCAGACTTTGTAATGCTTACTGAATACGCCGCCGATATCGACACCAGTTGCGCCTATCCCCCAGCGCAGCTGTCCAACGGTCTTGGTGAATACGCATCCAGCCTGGGCAAGACCCAGCTCCGGATCGCAGAAACCGAGAAATACGCCCACGTCACTTTCTTCTTTAACGGCGGTCTGGAAACGCCCTTTGAAGGCGAAGACCGCATCCTGGTGCCCTCACCCAAGGTGGCCACCTATGATCTGCAGCCGGAAATGAGCGCGCCGGAAGTGACTGACAAACTCTGCGAAGCCATAAAAAGCGGCAAGTACGATCTGGTTGTATGCAACTTCGCCAACGGCGACATGGTCGGCCACACCGGCAATCTGGACGCCGCCATCAAAGCCGCAGAGTGCATCGACCATTGTGTTGCCCGGATTGCAGACGCGCTGGCAGAAGTTGGTGGCGAGGCCCTGATCACCGCCGACCACGGTAACTGCGAACAGATGCAGGACCCCAAGTCCGGCCAGGTGCACACTGCACACACCATCGGCCCTGTGCCGCTGATCTATGTCGGCCCGCGCAAGGTCTCACTGATCGACGACGGCGCACTGAGCGATGTCGCGCCCAGTCTGCTGGCGCTGATGGGGCTTGACCAGCCATCCGAGATGACCGGGCACAGCCTGGTGAAAATCGGTTGATTCGCTCTCTTCTGCTGGCGGTGGCGCTGATATCTGGCGCCTCGCCAGTGCTGGCGGAACAACAGGTAACGCCTGGCCAGATCAAAGCCCTGCAGGAAGAAATTGCCGACATTGACGAGTGGCTCAGCGACGCTGAAGAAGACCGCTCATCACTGGAGCGTCAGCTTGCCGATCTCGAAAAGAACATTGGCCAGCTGACCCGCGAACGACGGGAACTCCGGATACAGGCCAGCCAGCAGCAAGCCCGCCTGGCAGAGCTGGACGGAGAGGAAACCAAACTCGTTCGCACCCTCGACAACCAGCGTGAAAGCCTGAAAAAACAGATCCGTGCCGCCTGGATGGAAGGCGATGCCCCTGCCGTGAAAGTGCTGCTCAATGAGATTGATCCGGACAAGATTGCACGGACCATGACCTATTACGAATACCTCAGCCGGGACACAGTAGAACGGCTGGAAGCATTTTCAGCCAATCTGCGGCAGCTGAAGGCAACCCGTGAGGAAGTCCAGAAGGGTCGGGCCCGGCTGGCAAAGCTTGAAGCCGACGTCGCCGACCGCCAACAGAAACTGGCCGCCAGCAAAAGCCAGCGCCAGCAGACACTCGCCTCGCTCAAAACCGAAATCAGTAACCGTCTGAACGAACGCGAACAACTGGAAGCCGACCGCCAGCGCCTTGAAAGGCTTCTGCGGGAAGTGGAACAGGCCATTGCCGACATTCCCTCCCCCAACGAATCCGCGCCCTTCGGCTCACTGCAGAAAAAACTGCCCTGGCCCGCATCCGGCAACCTTGCCAGCAGTTTTGGCAGCAGCTATGCCGACGGCAAGCTCCGCCGCTCGGGCATATTGATCAACACGCCGGAAGAAGCCGAGATCAAGGCGGTCCATTACGGCCGGGTGGTGTTTGCAAACTGGCTTCGGGGATTCGGGCTAATGACCATCCTCGATCACGGCGACGGCTATATGACGCTCTATGGCCACAGCAGCAGTCTGTTCACCAGCCCCGGTGACTGGGTCGAAGCCGGTGAAAGCATCGCCCAGGCGGGCCGAACCGGCGGCACCGAAGACCCTGCCGTATATTTCGAGATTCGCCAGAATGGCAAGCCGGTCAACCCCGGTCGCTGGCTGGGCTCCCGCTAACACCCGAATTCCACGCCCGCCCATAAGGCTGACAAATCAGCCGGATAACGCCATACTGTCGAGCATTGCCTGGGAACCAGCCAGCCACCGGAATAACACAGGACATGTGAATGAGACGGGTCAGACGTATTCAGCATGGTGCCGCCTTTCGCGCACTCACTCTTGCCACCTGCCTGGTGCCACTTGCACTGAGCGCCCTGCCCGGCGCTGCCTACGGCCAGCAGACTGAGGAAGACGCGCAGCACCTTCTGGAAGGTATCGAGGCTGGCGAAACCGTCAACATCAAACTGCCCGACCCGGAAAAACAGCTGCCCCTGGATGACCTGCGCAAGTTTGCCGAAGTCTTCGGCCGCATCAAGGACGCCTACGTTGAAGAAGTCGACGACCAGCAACTGCTGGAAAGCGCCATCAAAGGCATGCTGTCCGATCTCGATCCGCATTCCACCTATCTGGCCCCCAAGGATTACGAACGGCTGGAAGAAAGCACCACCGGCGAGTTCGGCGGCCTGGGCATTGAAGTGGGCATGGAAAACGGCTTTGTTAAAGTGATCTCACCCATTGACGACACCCCGGCTCAGAAAGCGGGCGTTCGTGCCGGCGACCTTATCGTCAAGCTCGGCGACAAGCCGGTAAAGGGCCTCTCCCTTGAAGAAGCCGTAAAACTGATGCGGGGCAAACCCGGTTCAGTGCTGACCCTGACCATTGTGCGCGAAGGCCAGTCCGCACCCATCGAAATTGACGTTGAACGGGACATTATCAAGGTAACCAGCGTTAAATCGCGGATGATCGAGAACGGTTATGGCTACCTTCGAATCACCCAGTTCCAGTCAGATTCCGGTTCGCAGTTTTCCCAGGCACTGAAGGACCTTGAGAGAGAGGCTGGCGGCGCGCTGGACGGCCTGGTTATCGACCTGCGCAACAATCCCGGCGGCATTCTTCAGGCTGCCGTCGAAGCTTCCGATGCGCTTCTGGACGAAGGCCTGATTGTTTACACCGAAGGCCGCATCCAGAGTTCACGACTGCGATTCAATGCCAAGCCCGGCGCCCTGGTACCGGATACCCCCATCGTGGTTCTGATCAACGGCGGCTCTGCCTCGGCTTCTGAAATCATGGCCGGCGCCCTGCAGGATCACCAGCGGGCGGTCATCATGGGCACCCAGTCATTTGGCAAAGGCAGCGTTCAGACCGTTATCCCGCTGGACGAGACCCACGCTATCAAGATGACCACCGCCCGTTATTACACACCGGATGGCCGGTCTATTCAGGCCAAAGGCATTCGCCCGGATATCGAGGTGAAGCCGGCGGAACTGACCGAACTTGAAGGCCAGTCCTTCTTCACAGAAGCCGACCTGAGCGGACACCTGGACGGCCAGACCGAGAAGGCAACTGAGAACAAAAGCGGTGACGAATCTGCCGACATGAAGGGTGAGCAGAAAGAATCGGCAGCCGACAGAGACTTCCAGCTGCGCTCGGCCCTGAACCTGCTGAAAGGCCTGCGAATTCTTGGCAAGCGCGACAATAGTGAAAGCAATGCCGAAAAGGAAAGTACGGATTGAGATCCATCACGATCCTCGTCGCCAGTGCCCTGATGATGATCACTGGCGCAACGACAACCCTGGCCGGTGAAAAGCCGGCCACCGAGCCGCAAACGCTCCCCACTATTGCGATCATCATCGACGATATGGGCCATAACCTGGCCCAGGGGGAGCGCCTGATTGCCCTGGATCAGCCACTGACTCTGGCTTTCCTGCCGTTTCGACGCCACACCACCGCGTTGGCTGAAAAGGCCCACCAGCGCCAGAAAGAAATCATGCTGCATGCGCCCATGGCAAACACGCGGCTGCTGGAACTGGGCCCGGGCGGACTAAACCCGGAAATGAGCCAGAACGAACTGGCCCAGACCCTGCGCCGTGCCCTGCGATCTATCCCCCACGTCATGGGTGTGAACAACCATATGGGCAGCCTGCTGACCCAGCAGCTGAAAGCCATGGACTGGGTAATGTCGGAGCTGACCCACTATCCGGTCTACTTTGTCGACAGCCGGACCATCGCATCGTCCGTGGCCGGAGATGTCGCCGCCGCGTACCGGATTCCCACCCTCACCCGCGATGTGTTTCTCGACCATGAACAGACAGAGGAATATGTAGCTCGGCAATTCGATCTGCTGATCGAGAGGGCAAAGGAAAACGGCAGCGCCGTGGGCATCGGTCACCCGCACCGGGTCACTGTGGATTATCTGGAAAAACGTTTGCCACAACTGGACGAGGAAGGCATCGCCGTGGCGACCGTCAGCGGCGTCTGGGCCATGAGGAATGGTAACCGGGCCATGTTTGCAGAAGGCGAGAAGCGGGCCATTCGGCCGACACTGGCGAAGCAGAGCAGGTCGGATTAGCCGAAGGCGTAATCCGACAACTCAGACGCCGATCTAATCTCTTACCACAATCCCCTGCGCCTTCATAAACGCCTTGGCTTCCGGAATCGTGTGCTGCCCAAAGTGGAATATCGAAGCCGCCAGAACCGCATCCGCTCGCCCCTCGGTCACACCGTCCGCCAGGTGCTGAAGCTCGCCAACACCTCCCGACGCAATTACGGGCACTGACACAGCGTCGCTGATTGCCCGGGTCAGTCCGAGATCAAACCCGACCTTGGTACCGTCCCGGTCCATGCTGGTTAGCAGCAGTTCACCGGCGCCCATGGCAGTCATCTTGCGGGCCCACTCCACGGCATCCAGGCCGGTCGGCTTGCGGCCGCCGTGAGTGAAGATCTCCCAGCGAGGCTCTTCGCCTTCGCCACTGACCTGCTTGGCATCAATGGCGACCACAATGCACTGGCTGCCAAAACGGTCTGCGGCTTCGCGAACAAATTCCGGGTTGAAGACAGCCGCGGTATTGATGGATACCTTATCGGCTCCGGCGTTCAGCAGTTTACGGATGTCTTCCACGGTACGAACGCCGCCACCCACTGTCAGCGGAATGAACACTTCCGCAGCCATGCGTTCGACGGTTTCGTAGGTGGTATCGCGGCTTTCGTGGCTGGCGGTGATATCCAGAAAGGTGATCTCGTCGGCGCCCTGCTCGTTGTATTTGCGGGCCACTTCCACCGGGTCACCGGCATCGCGGATATCAACAAAGTTTACGCCCTTCACCACGCGGCCTTTATCAACGTCGAGACAGGGAATGATGCGTTTCGCCAGCGCCATAACGTCTTATCCTTTCAGGCTGTCGCAGAAGGCCTGGGCTTCAGCCATGTCCAGGGTACCTTCGTAGATGGCACGGCCGGTAATGGCGCCGAGGATGCCCTGGTCCGCCACTGTTGCGAGCCGCTTTAGGTCGTCCATGTTGGTGACGCCGCCGGACGCGATGACTGGAATGCCGCCTTCTTTCGCCAGGGCGGCAGTGGCTTCGACGTTTACGCCCTGCATCATGCCATCGCGGCTGATGTCGGTGTAGACGATGGCGTCGACGCCATCGTTGGCGAAGCGTTTGGCCAGGTCGGTGGCCATGACCTCGGACACTTCCGCCCAGCCGTCGGTGGCAACCCGGCCATCTTTGGCATCCAGGCCGACGATGATATGCCCGGGGAATTTCTTGCACATCTCGGTGACGAAATCGGGCTCTTTTACGGCTTTGGTGCCAATGATGACCCACTGCACGCCGGCTTTGAGATAGGCTTCGATGGTTTCAGCAGAGCGAATGCCGCCGCCAATCTGGATTGGCAGATCCGGGTATTTCCGGGCAATGGCCTGGACGATCTCCCCGTTCACCGGCTCTCCTGCAAAGGCTCCATTCAGGTCCACCAGGTGCAGGCGGCGGGCACCGGCTTCTACCCAGCGGGTCGCCATTTCGACCGGATCATCACCATATTGGGTGGAGTCGTCCATGCGGCCCTGGCGCAGTCTTACGCATTTGCCGTCTTTGAGGTCTATGGCCGGGATGATCAGCATGTTTTCTCTTTTCCTTGGGACTGGATTTTCGGGCAATGAAAATTGGGCGCCCGTGCTTCGTCGGGGCGGAGTGGCTGTTCGGGGCACGCTGTTAATACGTCCGTGTACGCTCGACAAAAACATCCATGTTTTTGACGTCCCCGAACAGCCACTCCGCCCCGGCAAAGCACTGCTTTTCTATTGCCTGCTAGTTTTTTCCGGTCCAGTTTGTGAAGTTTTTCAATAGTTGCAGCCCCGCCCTTGCGCTTTTTTCCGGGTGGAACTGCACTGCAAAGATATTGTCTCTTGCGACCGCCGCTGCCAGATCGACACCATAATGAGTACGGCCGGCGATATCCGGGTTGTAGTCAGCTTCTGCGTAGTAGCTGTGCACAAAGTAGAAACGGTCCCCATCAGGAATATCATGCCAGAGCGGGTGATCCATGCTTTGGTGAACTTCGTTCCAGCCCATGTGAGGCACTTTCAGGCGTTCGCCATTTTCTGTGAGGCTATCGCCGAAGAAGCGGACTTCGGACTGGAACAGATCAATGCAGTCCACCCAGCCGTTTTCTTCGCTCCGGGACATCAGGGCCTGCATGCCAACGCAGATACCTAGCAGCGGCCGGTCAGCGGACACTTCCCGGACCAGCGTATCGATTTCCAGGCGGCGGATTTCGGCCATGCAGTCACGAATCGCTCCCACACCGGGAAGGATCACGCGGTCTGCGCTGCGAATCTGTTCCGCGTTGTCGGTGACCAGCACACGGGTGTCGGGTGCTACGTGCTCAACTGCCTTGCTGACGGAATGAAGGTTACCCATGCCGTAGTCGATAATGGCAACGGTTTTCATGCGAAGAGAGGTTTCCTGAACCGGGAGTCTTAAAAAACAGAGGCCGCTTACAGCGACCCCTTGGTAGACGGGGTGATGCCCGCCATCCGCTCATCCATTTCAATGGCCATACGCAGGGCACGGCCGAAGGCCTTGAACACGGTTTCAATCTGGTGGTGGGTGTTCTTGCCCTTCAGATTGTCGATGTGCAGGGTCACCATGGAGTGGTTTACAAAGCCCTGGAAGAACTCGGCGAACAGGTCCACGTCAAAACCACCGACAGCGCCACGGGTGTAGGGTACATCCATTAGCAGGCCGGGGCGGCCGGACAGATCGATGACTACGCGGGAGAGCGCTTCGTCCAGCGGCACGTAGGCATGGCCGTAACGGCGGATGCCTTTCTTGTCACCCACTGCCTGTTTGAAGGCCTGGCCCAGGGTGATGCCGATGTCTTCCACTGTGTGGTGGTCATCAATATGCAGATCGCCCTTGGACACAATGTTCAGATCGACCAGGCCGTGGCGGGCAATCTGGTCCATCATGTGTTCCAGAAAGGGAACGCCGGTATCAAACGAGGACTTGCCGGTGCCGTCGAGGTCGATTTCGACTGTGATCTGTGTTTCCAGGGTATTTCGTTCTACCCGAGCCTTGCGTTCGGCCATGGAGGCTCCCGATTATCAGTTGGCAAATGCCGGAAAATTCAGGCGGCTATTATACCCGTTAAGATTCCCGGCGTCCCGCGATTGCCTTAATCGCCCTGATAGCCTGGTTCAGAAGGCCTTCTTGAGATTGTTCATGTAGGTATCCACCAGGCTGTTGAACTCGTGCTTGATCACCGGGCTGATCGCCAGTTTCAGCATACCCGGCAGCGGTAGGGTCAGCTCTGCACTTGTGTGGAATTTCACAGCGGTTGCCTTGTCACCTTTGGCTTTCAGTGTCCAGTATCCGCTGACTACGCCGTTGCCCTCACCCTTGACCGGCTCCCAGGTGATCTTGCCGTTCTCTTTGTCCGGGTGGTATTTGCAGGCGTAAACCGACTGGATTGCGTGCTTGTCCACGCCCACTTTTTCCATTTCCCAGCGGTAGGTGTTGTCGCCCAGATCCACCAGTTTATGAACCTTGGGAAAATGGCTGACCGATGCGGGAACGTCGGCCAGCAGGTCGAAGGCTTCATCATAGCTGGCCGGCAGTTCCAGTTCGCGGTTCAGCTCGATCGATACGGTAATAGCCACAGAGTCTTCCTCTTATCATTATTTGTTGAAATCTGCCGCCTATTTTGGCTGATCACTAACGTATTGTCATACTCACCCACTTTTATTTTGTTAACCCTGGGTTATCCTTGAGCCATACATCCGCTTTCCCGGCGGGCGCGCAATAACGGAAGGATGCCAGAACCATGAAAGCTGTTCGCTACGTTGCCTTTACCATCATCGGGCTGATCGTTCTCGCCATCATCGCGGTGGCTGTGGCCGTCGCAGTGATCGACCCGAATACCTACAAGCCCCAGATTGAAAATGCCGTGGAATCCAGCACCAATCTGGACCTGGTTCTGGCTGGCGACATTGGCTGGTCGTTCATCCCGCTGGGGCTTGAGCTCAATAACGTTGAGGCAAGGTTGGAGGACGAGAGCCTTGTCAGCCTGGACCAGCTGGTTGCCCAGCTCAGCTTCTGGTCGCTGGTAACCATGTCGCCCCGGGTAGAGACCTTCCTGCTGAGCGGCCTGGACGCAAACCTGGTTGTTGATCAGGACGGCAACGGCAACTGGACCCGGATCATGCCGGAAGGCGAAGGTGAAGCCGAGCCTCAGCCTGAAAAAACCGCGCCCGAGGAAACTGCTCAGGAAAGCACCGGCGAGGCGAGCAAGCCGCTGAACTTCAATGTCGAGAGCGTGGAAATCAGCAACGCCCGCATCAATTATGAGGACAGAACAACCGGCCAGTCCGTCACCCTGGAAGATTTCACCCTGAATGCCAGCGAAATCACCCTGGGTTCCAGCTTCCCCCTGAACCTGACGTTTCGCTTCGCGACCAACCAGCCGCAATTTGAAGTGCAGGGGGATATCAGCGCCAGCCTGGCGGCCAATGAGGCGCTCAATCAGTTCAGCGTATCTGGCCTTGAAGCCATCTTTGATATGAGTGGCGAACCCTTCGGCGGCGAATCTGTTCGCGCCGAATTGGCCGGCTCAGTGGACGCCAACCTGGAAAATGAAACCGCCAATATCCGCGGCTTCAGCGCAAGCCTGGCGGACCTGACGCTGAACACCGACCTGTCGGTAAAAGGCTTTGGCGATCAGCCTCAGCTTGAAGGTAATCTCAGCATTGAAGAATTTTCTCTGAAGGCGCTGCTGGCGGCCCTCGGTCAACCGGAACTCGAAACCGAAGATCCGGATGTAATGAAGTCCATCGCCTTCTCGACCGACATTGGCGGCCCGGCCGGGACCGTGGAACTGAGCAACCTGATGTTCAGCCTGGACGACACCACCTTCAAAGGCAGCGCCAGCTACGCACTCGCCAATAGCGGCATTGGCCTGAACCTGCAGGGTGATGCCATTAACGCCGACCGCTACCTGCCACCAGCGAGCGAAGAGGAAGCAGCGGCAACTGAAGAGGCACCACAAGGAGGCGGCTCCGCCGAAGAAGGTGACCTGCTGCCACTGGAAACCCTTCGTGCGCTCGCGCTGGATATCAACCTCGGCCTGGGTGAGCTGATTATCAGCAACCTCACCATCAACGAGATCAAGTCAGTGATCACCGCCCGCAACGGCCTGCTGAAAGTGGAAGACTTCAGCGGTAAGCTCTATGAGGGTTCCTTTGCCTCCAGCGTCACGCTGGATGCGCGCACGGATAATCCCCAATGGACCATCACCAAGAACATCAAGAACATCCAGACCCTGCCGTTGCTGACCGACCTGGCCGAAGTGGACATGCTCTCTGGCGGCGCCAACATGAACGTAAACGTTAAAACCACGGGCAACCGCATCTCCGCCTTGCGCAACAACGCCCAGGGGGAAATCAACTTCAACCTGGCCGAGGGCGAGTTTACCCGGGTAAACCTGACACGCATGGCCTGTCAGGGCATTGCCATGGTCAATCAGGAAACCCTGGGCACCTCAGGCTGGGGCACCAGCACCCCATTCAACGACATGAAAGGCACCCTGAAGATTGACGGCAACACCCTCAACAACACCGACCTGGTGGCGGCACTCGCCGGCATGAGGCTGGAGGGCGATGGCACGGTTGATCTGGCGGCCACTGATCTGGATTACGAAATCGGCCTGCGCATCGTTGGCGAAATTCACCGCGATGAAGCCTGCCGGGTAACAGAATACGTCGAGGACGTGGTCATCCCCGTTGAGTGCCGTGGCGACTTTGCGGAAGACCCTGCAGGCCTTTGCTCCTTCGACGGCTCCCGCTTCCGCGACACCCTGAAAACCATCGCCGCCAACGCTGCCCGTAAAAAAGTCAGCGAAGAAACAGAGCGCGCGAAAGAGAAAGCCGCAGAGAAAGCCAGCGAGGAAATCGACAAGCGTCTGGGTGAAGATGGTGCCAAGGTCAAAGATGCGCTGAAGGGCCTGTTCGGGCAATGAGCGACAGCTTCGCCCGCAAGCTCCTGGCCTGGTACGACAAAAACGGCAGGCACGACCTGCCCTGGCATCATGACCGGAACCCATACCGCGTGTGGGTTTCGGAAATCATGCTGCAGCAGACCCAGGTAACCACCGTTATCCCCTACTTCGAAGCCTTCATGCGCCGCTTTCCGAACGTGGCGGCGCTGGCCGAAGCACCCGTGGACGACGTGCTCAGCCACTGGTCAGGCCTTGGTTACTATGCCCGTGCGCGCAACCTCCACAAAGCCGCAAAACAGATTGTTAGTGACCATGGCGGAGAATTTCCGGCTGACCAGGAACAGCTCGAATCACTAACTGGCATCGGCCGATCCACCGCAGCAGCGATTCTGGCACAGGCTTTTCAGACCCGGGCCACCATTCTGGACGGCAACGTAAAACGGGTACTGGCCCGCTACCACGCGGTCCCCGGCTGGCCGGGCAAGACCAGTGTCCTGAACCGCCTGTGGAAATGCGCCGAACAGCATACTCCAGAGGAGCGAATCCGCGACTACACCCAGGCAATCATGGATCTCGGCGCCATGGTCTGTACCCGCAGCCGCCCTGCCTGTGACGTTTGCCCGCTCAACTCCGACTGCGAAGCCAAGGCCAGGGGCGAACAGAAACTCTACCCCGGCTCCAAACCCAAGAAAGAAAAGCCGGAAAAAACCACCTGGATGCTGATACTAGAAGACCGCGAAGGGCGCATACTCCTCGAGCGGCGACCGCCCAGCGGCATCTGGGGCGGCCTGTGGAGCCTTCCAGAGCTGGACCCGGCCTACCAGCCGGAGGAACTGCCAGACGCCTGTGAGCAGGCCTACGGATACGACTGCAGCCAGCCCGAGCTGGCTGATGGCTTCCGCCACACTTTCAGCCACTACCATCTTCACATCCAGCCTGCCCGACTGAACGTTGCCAATACCAGCCAGGTTGCGGACAATGGCAACCACCAATGGGTTTACCGGGATGAAGCGCTGACACTTGGCCTGCCCGCCCCCATTCGCACCATTCTGACTAGTTCTCAAAGCAGTCCACAGGAGCAGACATGAGCCGTACCGTATTCTGTCGCAAATATCAGGAAGAGCTCGAAGGCCTGGACTTCCCGCCCATGCCCGGCAAAAAAGGCGAAGACCTGTACGAGAATGTCAGCAAGAAAGCCTGGGAAGAATGGCAGGCCCAGCAGACCATGCTGATCAACGAAAAACATCTGAGCCTGATGGACCCCAATACCCGCAAATACCTGCAGGCCCAGATGGAACGCTTCTTCAATAACGAACCCTTCGACAAGGCCGAAGGCTATGTTCCGCCAGAGCAATGAGCACCCGGCAATTTTTTACAGCGCAGCCTTGACTCAAAACCCCTAAACCGGTTTAATAGCGCCCCGTTGCAGCACAGACGCAACACGCCCGGATAGCTCAGTTGGTAGAGCAGGGGATTGAAAATCCCCGTGTCGGTGGTTCGATTCCGCCTCCGGGCACCATTAAGATTCAAGACAAAGCCCGCTTATGCGGGCTTTGTTGTTTCCGGGAATCAGGCACCCAATCCTACCCAGACAACTTGACCTGATCCCGCCCGGCCTCCTTGGCAAGATACAACGCTTTATCCGTAGCAGTAATCAGTTCATCTGCCGTCACTCCATTCTGCGGTGCCGTAGCGAGACCGGATGAGAAGCGAATCGTGAGCCGTTGGTCTGCCACTTTGAAAACCATGGGACTGTTGATTTCCCGCCACTCCAGCATTCGCCTGTAGGCGTCTTCCTGGGACAGACCAGGCATCATGATCAGGAACTCCTCACCACCCCAACGGCAAACCACGTCGGCTTTGCGCATGCCCTCTTTCAGCCTTTCACTGAATTCCACCAGCACCTGATCCCCAACAACGTGGCCATGCTGGTCGTTCAACTTTTTGAAGTGATCAATGTCCAGCATCATCAGGGTAACCGGGTGGCGTTCACGCTGCGCCAGGTTCATTTCCCGGTTCAGGCTCTCGAGGAAATAACGGCGATTGAACAGGTTGGTCAGTGGGTCGCGAATGGCCTCTTCGTGCAGTATTTCATGGAGTCGATGGTTTTCCGCTAGCTGCTGGGCGAGCCGTTCGTTGGTCTGCTTCAAGGCCAGTTCGGCCGAGCGGCGGGCGGTAATATCCCGGGAGATTCCACAGATATAGACGGTATTGCCGTCCCGCGCGACCAGGGGGGAGATTGTTGTTTCGAAGAATGTCAGTGGCGCGGCATCAAACCCCTCGGTGCTTTCCTCGTAGCGAATAACATGACCAACAGCCCTGGCTCGGGCGTAGTTGTCTGCGACCTGTTGGTAAGCCCCTGGGTCGGGCACTATGTCATCCAGGAACCGGCCACAGAAGGATTCCTGCGTAGGATTCATAAACCGTTCCATGGCCTCGTTGCAGTAAACCAGCCGGTAACGCTCACCCTCTACCCGCAACAGGAACACATGATCAGTCATGGTATCCAGCATGCCGGTCAGCAGGTGAATGTCTGTCGGTTCAACGTCGTTCAGCGGGGGCGTCAAAGTCATGAGTTCCTGGGCCAACACCATACCCGATGCTATCCGCATAAATGCTGAGATAGACAATCAGTTAGTTATCTCTACCATGCTATCCAACCCGTGGTTTTTTTCCACCATTTAAGTCAGGAGATGTTGATGTTTTTACCCCTTCTCGCCATTGTCCTCGGCCTGGCACTTCTGGTCTGGAGTGCGGGCAAGTTTGTAGAGGGTGCTGCGGTAACAGCGGGGCATTTCGGCATGCCACCTCTGCTGATTGGCATGGTGGTGGTTGGCTTCGGTACCTCCGCACCGGAGATGGTGGTCTCTGCCCTGGCCGCTACCCAGGGCAATCCAGGGCTGGCGCTTGGAAACGCTTATGGTTCGAACATCACCAATATTGCGCTGATTCTGGGTATCACCGCGCTGATCAGCCCGATTGCCGTTCACTCTGCAGTGATGCGAAAGGAGCTCCCGATACTCACTGGCGTAACCGCCCTGGCTGCCTGGCAGCTGCTTGACGGCGAGCTGACTCTGGTTGATGCCCTGGTGTTGCTGGGCGTATTCGCCATGTTAATGGCCTGGTCCATCTACCAGGGCATGACGGCAAAATCCGATGCACTTGCGGCTGAAATTTCCGGCGAACTGGAAATTCGCGCCATGCCGCTTCGTACCGCTGTCATATGGCTTGTGGTTGGCCTGTTACTGCTGATCCTGAGCTCCCGGGTGCTGGTCTGGGGTGCGGTAGACATTGCCCAGGCCTTTGGCGTCAGCGACCTGATCATCGGCCTGACCATTGTTGCGGTGGGCACGTCCCTGCCCGAGCTGGCATCTTCGGTAGCGGCCGCACGCAAGGGCGAACACGACATCGCCCTGGGCAACATTCTGGGCTCAAACCTGTTCAACACCCTGGCTGTGGTTGGTATTGCAGGCGTTATCAGCCCGATGCAGGTCGCACCAGAAATCCTGTCCCGGGACATCCTGGTGATGGCCGCACTTACCCTGTCGCTGTTTGTTCTGGGCTACGGCTTCCGTGGGCCCGGAAGGATTAACCGCATCGAAGGCGGGCTGTTACTGGCCGCGTTCGTGGGCTACACCGCTTACCTGGTAGCCACGAACTTCGCCTGACGCACCTCAGCCAAGAATGCATTCGCGGGAATGCTTCTGGCTGAGCTCTCTACGCTGGCGCCGAAGGCTGTTACCGCGATCATTGGAATAGCCCGCGCGCAGGCGCTGCTGGATCTGGCTGATGCGGCGCGCAAGGCCGTCACACTGTGTTTCTGTAGCGGAAGAGTCACGATTTGCGGGGCGGGACTGGCGCGGCCGGTCCCGCTCCAGCGCTTGCTGAACGTCCCTGCGAATGGCGCTGACTTCCCTGCTCTGGCGAACATTGCCAGCCATGGGGATGACCGAAGAAGTTCCGAGGGTGACCTGCTCAGAATCCTGAGCAACAGGCGCCCGGTCGGAATAATGGGTTACCCCCTGGTCGTCAGTCCAGGTGTAAAGTTCAGCACTGACTGGCGAAGCCAGCACCCATAGGTAAAGAAATACGAAATGCCTTCCTGGCATGGAATCCACACTCCTTGTGGTGTTTATTTGTCGATCAGTTGTCCAGCAGCTCTATCCAGTGCTGCACGGGCACCTGTGATTTGGTTTCCAGATGCATCTGACAGCCGATATTGGCGGTGACAATGCGATCCGGCTTGTCGATGGTAAGCGCTTCCAGTTTATTTTTCAGCAAACGCTGGCTCAATTCCGGCTGAAGAATCGAATAGGTTCCGGCGGAACCGCAGCACAGGTGTTTGTCTTTGGTCTGCGCCAGCTCGATACCCGCTTTTGCAAGAACCTGGTCAACCACGCCGCTCTGACCCATAGCGTGCTGCAGGGTGCAGGGGCAGTGGAAAGCTACTTTGCCAGGGCTCTGGTGCACTTTGAGCTTCTCAAGATCCTGCTTCAGCAAGAACGCGCCAAGGTCAGTACACAGTTCGCTGACTCTCTGCGCTTTCTGGGCGTAGACCGGGTCGTCCTTCAGCAGATGGCCGTAGTCCTGAACCATGGCGCCACAGCCTGAAGCGGTCATTACGATGGCTTCTGCCCCGGCATCAATGGCTGGCCACCAGGCGTCGATATTGCGGCGCATGGCGTTCAGCGCGATCTCATGCTCCGAGAGGTGGTGATTGACAGCGCCGCAACAGCCGGCTTCGGGTGCTTCCACCATGGTAATGCCAAGCTTATCCAGAACCCTTGCAGCCGCCGCATTGGTATTCGGCGTCGCCGAAGGCTGGGCGCAGCCCGCCAACGCCAGCACAATACGGCTATGGCTGGATGCGGGCCAAGGACTGGCTCTCTTCTTCGGTGGCACCTTGGCGCCCAATGCACCAGGCAGGATCGGCTTGAAGAATTGCCCCATTCTCAGCAGGAAGCCAAACAGTTTCCTGTTCGGAATTACGCGACCCAGACCCCAACGTATCCAGCGCTCTTTCGGCGCGCGAGGCATTTCCTTTTCCATCAGGCCACGACTGATGTCGACCAGACGGCCATATTTAACACCTGACGGACAGGTGGTTTCACAGCTCCGACAGGTCAGGCAACGGTCCAGGTGTTCCCGGGATTTCTCGGTAACTTCTTCACCCTCAAGGAACATCTTCATCAGGTAGATACGGCCTCGGGGACCGTCACGCTCATCGTTCAGTTCCTGATAAGTCGGACAGGTGGCAGTACAGAACCCACAGTGTACGCAGGCACGCAGGATGGATTCAGCTTCCTGTCCCTCTGCAGTATTCGCAAATTGTTGAACCAGATTGGTTTGCATGATTTTCCTGCTCTTGAATTGTTGCTAACGGCCTGACTGGAGCTCAGATGCGGAGCTGCTGGGGCCGTCCTTCCGAAACTGTGCGGAGCCATGGATGGCGGAGCCCAAGCGTCACATGGATGTGCCGAAGGAGCGTGTTTCGGAACGACGGTCCCAGCGGCTCTGCCCACTCCAATGCCGAGCTCAAAGCCAGCTATACAGGCGCCCCGGATTAAATAGACCGTCAGGATCAAAGGACTCTTTCAGCCGCTTCTGGATGTTCTGCAAAGCCTCTGGCTGGTAATGCATTACCTCGTCGGAGCGGTCCCCGCCACGGAACAGGCTTACCTGTCCGCCGGCAGGTTTTGCCATGGACTCCAGCTTGGCCATGTTGGCTTCGCCGCGATACCATCGCTGTGAACCAGCCCAGTCGATCAGCATCGGGCCGTCCAGTTCAGGATTGGGTGCCGTTGAACCCACAGAAAAACGCCACAGTGGTGCATCGCCCTGAAAAAACTCATGGGTCATATGTTGCAGTTGCTTCCAGAAGGCTTCGCCCTGCTCCATCACCTCGCCAGACCATTTTTCTGCCGTGGCTTCCACGGCGGACCTGGCGCCAGACAATCGCAGATACACCTTGCCGTCGACCCAGGCGGCGCCGGTAATCGGCTTGGATTCGCCAGCACGCTGGTTCATGTATCTGATGACGTCTGCCATCGGCATGTCCTGAACCAGAGTCATCGATGACGCCGGCAACGGCATCACCTTCAGACTGATTTCAGTGATCGCCCCCAGTGTACCCATGGCACCTGCCTGCAATCTTGAGACGTCATAACCGGCCACATTCTTCATCACCTGGCCGCCAAAACGCAGGTGTTCGCCCTTGCCGTTCAACAGACGAATACCCAGTACCTGATCCCGCACGGAACCGGTCCAGGGTCGGGCCGGGCCGGACAGATTGCAGGCCAGAGTGCCGCCCAGGGTGGACGCGTCGCCAAAACGCGGCGGTTCGAAGTGCAGGCACTGGCCTTCTTCCGCCAGGGCCGCCTCGATGTCGGCAATCCGGGTGCCCGCGCGAACGGTCATGATCAGTTCAACCGGGTGGTACTCCACAATGCCGGTGTGTTCAGCCAGGCTCAGGGTTTCTGCGTGGCTGTCGGCGGTGCGGCCCATGAAGTCTTTGGTACCGCCGCCGACGATGTTGAGCTTCTGGTTATTTTTTCGGGCGCTCAGGATCTGTTTCCTTAACGCCTCGGATTCATCAGCCATGCGCTACTTCCACCGTGTCATGGTCGTGTTGTTTGTATTCAAGAGAGCGGTATTCCTGGCAGAATTTCAGCGCAGGCACGCCCTTGCCGGGGTTCAGTATGCCCCTGGGATCGAACGCGACTTTCAAGTCGTGGAACTGCTGCAGCTCCTCGTCGTTGAACTGCACCGCCATCTGGCGGATTTTCTCCACGCCCACCCCATGTTCGCCGGTGATACAACCACCCACTTCCACACACAGGTTGAGGATGCTGCCGCCGAAGGCCTCGGTGCGTTCAAATTCACCGGGCACGTTGGCATCAAACAGGATCAGCGGGTGCAGGTTGCCGTCGCCGGCATGGAATACGTTGGCGACACGCAGGCCGAATTTCTCGGACATTTTTTCCATTTCCAGCAGCACATGGGCCAACTGCCGGCGCGGAATCGTGCCGTCCATGCAGTAATAGTCCGGCGAGATACGCCCGACCGCAGGGAAGGCAGATTTACGGCCCTTCCACAGCAGCGCACGCTCTTCTTCGCTCTGGGAGGTTTTCACCGATGTCGCACCCAGTTCCCTGAACAGGTTCTCGGCCTGCTCAATATGCTCCTGCACTTCTTCCACCGTGCCGTCTACTTCACACAGCAACAGAGCTTTGGCGTCTCTTGGGTAACCTGCCTGGGCGAAATCATCGGCGGCGACAATGGCGTAGCCGTCCATCATTTCCAGACCACCGGGAATGATGCCAGCGGAAATAATACCGCCCACGGCATCGCCGGCTTTCTGCACGCTATCAAAGCCTGCCATCACCACCCGCGCCACCTCAGGCTTGGGCAGCAGTTTGACCTTTACTTCAGTAACAATACCAAGCAGGCCTTCTGAACCGGTCATTACCGCCAGCAGGTCCATCCCGCAACCGTCCAGGGCGTCGTTGCCAACAACCACCCGGTCACCCTCGGCGGTGATCATTTCCACGCTCAGGATGTTATGAACCGTCAGGCCGTACTTCAGGCAATGAACACCACCGGAGTTTTCCGCGACATTACCGCCAATGGTGCAGGCAATCTGCGACGAAGGGTCCGGCCCGTAGTAGAGGCCATGCTGTGCAACCTCCTCGCTGATCGCCAGATTACGAACACCGGGCTGCAGCCGTGCCGTCCGCGCCAGAGGATCAACCTCCAGAATGCGGTTGAACTTGGCCAGGGATAGCACCACGCCCTCTTTGTGGGGCATGGCGCCGGCACTCAGCCCGGTTCCCGCACCACGGGCCACCACAGGCACCCGGTATTCATTACACAGGCGCATGACCTGCTGAACCTGGGATGCGGTTTCCGGCAGCACTACCAGCATCGGCATCTCACAATACATCGACATGCCGTCGCATTCGTAGGGCTTCATGGTTTCGTTGTCGGTAATGACGAAGTCCGGGTCGATAAAACTCCGGAATTTCTCCGCCAGCTCCGCTTTACTGATGCTTGGCCTGGTTTTCATAGCAGCCTCTGCCTGGGAAAGTCACTGCTTTTCCAACGACTAACCGCGTTTGGATTCAAAGTAATCAATGCCTGCCTGGGCACAGTCCATGTCCTGCTGGGGCGTACCGGAACTGAGTCCGATACCGCCCACAACTTCTCCGTCAACAATCACCGGCAGGCCGCCACCTACTGAGCTGATACGACCACCCACCTCAGTGTGGATGCCAAAGGCCAATTTGCCGGGCACGTTCACTGCGTTGTAGTCGTGTGTTGCCTTTTTGGCCGCGGATGCGGTGAACGATTTGTCCTGGGCAATGGTCACGCTGGTGATCTTGCCGCCGTCCATACGTTCAAACGCAATCAGGTTGCCAGACTCGTCGGTGATGGCGATGCACATGGGTACGCCAATCTCACGGGCCTTCTCGGCCGCGCCTTCGATCAGGAGTCTGGCATCCGCCAGATCAAGCCGGTTAACTGTCAACATCGATCAATTCTCCTTAGTTTCTATCCGTAAACGAGATTTGGCAGCCAGGTGACTACACCCGGAATCAGTACGCAGATAAACAGCCCGAACGCCTGGATTGCCAGGAACACCAGCGAGGACTTGAAGATCGTACCCATGGTGATGTCCGGCGGGCACACGCCACGGATGTAAAACAGCGCATAGCCAAACGGCGGACTGAGGAACGACATCTGCATATTCACCAGATACAGCACCCCGAACCAGAGCACTACGTCAGCGCCCTCCACTCCTGGCAGGCCGAATAGGCCCGGAAACTCCAATGCTTCAACAATGGGAATAAAAATCGGCACTGCCAATAGCAGAATACCGACCCAGTCCAGGAACATACCCAGCACTACCAGCAAAACCATCAGCAGCAGCAGAACCATATAGGGCGAAAGACCAATGCCCAGGATGGTTTCCGTTATGAAGTCCTGGCCGCCCTGCAGGATGTAGAACCCGACAAAGACAGAGGCACCGAACATGATCCACAGCACCATGGCTGAGGCTTTAGCCGTAGTGACCGACGCATCGCGCAAGGTTGCAATGGAAAATACCTTGTGCTTCATCGCTACCAGAATCGCGCCAAACGAACCAATGCCTGCGGCTTCAACCGGGGTGGCAACGCCGCCAAATAGCAGGCCAAGCACCAGAAACACCAGAACCAGAGGGGCAACCAGGTCTTTAAGCAGCAGCAGTTTTTCCCTCAGGCTGATCCGCTCCTCCTCTGGCACCGGTGGCCCCAGTTTCGGATTGATTTTCGCGCGAGTGGCCACGTAAAGAATATAAAGGGTGGACAGGATCAGGCCCGGAACAACAGAGCCCAGGTACAGCTCGCCCACTGACTGCTGCGCCACAACGGCGTAGAGGATGGCAAGAATGGACGGCGGTATCAGGATACCCAGGGTGCCGCCTGCCATAATCGAACCCAGCGCAATTTTCTGGTCATAACCCCGCTTGAGCATCGCTGGAAGCGCAATAATACCCATGGTCACCACGGCCGCGCCGATAACGCCCACCATTGCCGCAAGAATCGTCGAGGCCAATATGGTCGCAATCGCCAGGCCGCCGCCAAGGCCGCCCATCCACTTGTAGACCACGTTGAACATTTCTTCGATCAGGCCCGCCCGCTCCAGCATGGAGGCCATGAAGATGAACAGCGGAATCGCTGCCAGGTCAGAGTTGGTCATCATCGGGAAGATGCGGCTGGGGATGATGTTCAGCATCATCGAGTCGCCCACCAGATAGATGAACATTACGCCCAGGCCACCTGTAACAAAAGCCAGGGGCAAGCCCATCATCAGCAGCACGGCCAGCGAGCCGAACATGATGTAGGTCAGCGGTCCTATCTTGACGTCAGCCAGCAGGCCGGAAAGCCGGAACAGGAATCTTTCATCGCTCCAGGGGTCGTAAAACAGGATGTTGATGACTTCCACCAGCATCACAAAACCCAGGGCAACCGTGGCGACAATCATCAGCCAGGTGCCAAGCTTGCCGATCAATGGGTTGCCGGGGTTGGAATTGGTCATGGTATCCGCGCTCATGCGTGTTGCTCCCGGCCGAGTTTGATAAAGATGACAATGTCCTTGAGAAGTTTTGACAGTCCCGCCAGGAACAGCAGCAGTGATCCGAACATCATCACGCCTTTGACCGGCCAGTACTGGATACCCCAGGTTTCAACGGTTCGCTCGTCCATGGAGTAGGAGTTTTCAAGGAAGGTCCAGGAGGTAATCATCAACGCAATCGCGAACATGAAGAAAAACATGGAGGTAAAAATATCCATGCCAACGCGCCCGCGATCAGGCAAGAAGTTGTAAACCACGTCAACCCGCACATGGGCGCCGTGCAGGAGCGCAAAGGCTCCGGCCATCAGGTACTGCATACCAAACAGCAGAAAGCTGGCTTCGTGAACCCAGATCGTGGGCTCGTTGAACACATAACGCATAACTACTTCAAAGAAGTAGAAAACCACCGCGTTCACGGTCCAGAAAGAGATGAATACGCCAGATTTTTCACTCATCCAGTCCACCGCGTTAGTGAACCAGTTATTCGCATCGCTGTAATCGACGCTTTTTTTAAGTTCTGCTTCTATTTGCTGAAGCTTTTCATTGGCCTCGGCATTCTTGTCGACGGCTCCCACGCCGCGACTGGACAACCAGCGGTCCAGCGCCATCATGATCAGCGGCATCACCGCCAGCCAGCCCCAATAGAACCAGTGGGGCAACACAAAGCCGAACGAACTCAGATCAGACATGTTGTTATCACCTTAATCACAGAGCGGGGAAGGTAGGTGGTGCCAATTTCACACTACCTGCCCTTCCCCGTGATCAGTTTTGTTTAGTTAATGGGGCTTACATGCCTTCGATATCTTCCGGCTCCAGATAGCCAACCGTTTCGTTCATCATGTATTCAAGCTGAATGTCCAGGATGGCACGGGCGTCCTCGTTCTTGCCGGCCCAGTTGAACCAGATGGGAATGGCGGCTTTACGGAATTCTTCCATATCAGCCTGGCTCAGGCGGGTAACCGTAGAGCCGTCAGCCTTGAACTTCTTCATGGCTTCAATGTTGCGCGCCTGAATGGTCAGGTAGTGCTTCTGGGAGTAGTTGCGAACTTCATCTTCAACCAGCTGCTGCAGCTCTGGGTCCAGAGCATTCCAAGCACGCAGGTTCACGGTCAGGTCCATCAGGTCCACTGGCTGGTAGATAGACATAACGCCAGGAGGTCCAAACATGATGTAGTCAGTCACCTGGGAGAAGCCCAGCTCGTAGTTCACCGCAGGACCTACGAAGTCAGCCGCGTCGATGGTGCCTTTTTCCAGCGCAGGGAAAATATCCGAGCCTGGCAGACTGACCGTTGATACGCCGAACTCCTGGAATACTTCGGCAACCATGCCGCCCGGAACACGCATCTTCATGCCTTCCAGGTCTTTCAGGCTGTTTACCGGCTTTTTGGAGTGGATGATGTTGGCGTCGTGCTGGATCGGGCCTACGTAAAACAGACCGAACTTTTCATAGATTTCGCGGGTCTTTTCAAGCATGCCCATGGAATAGAACATGATATCCCAGTGGTGCGGCTGATCCGGGCCGGCCGGGTAGGACGACAGAAATACTGATGCCGGAATCTTGCCTGACCAGTACAGAGTGAACGGGTTCATGCCCTGCAATACGCCGTTCCGAACGGCTTCAAACAGACCGTTGTTATCTGCTGCAACGGATTTGGCAGGATACGGCTTGATGATCAGCTCGCCGCCCGACTTCTGCTCCATACTGTTGGCCCATTCTTCGAACAGGTCGTAACCGACCGTGCCGGCGTCCCAAACAGACTGGATTTTCCAGGTGGTGGCGGCCTGAACCTGAGCGGCGCCAAGCAGGCTTGAACCCACAACCGCAGCAGCCAGCGCTACTGATTTGAAGATCCCGCGTTTCGATGACCGCGCGCCGGTGCGCCCAGCCAGTGATTGCTGTTCGTTGTTATTCGTATTCATCGACACATCTCCGTTGACTTTGTTGTTATCTGCGTCAGTTAAACGTCGGTAGCTACCGACATTTACATGATATTCGTTGGCAGCCGGGATTTAGTCCAGAGGATTACCCACTGGTCTGACCAGTTTTACAGTTGTTCAATAGACGAATCCTCTGAAATCAGCCATATTCAGTGGATAGGATGTGGGTTTCCATTTTCCATAACAATAAAATTTAACTGGTTAGACCAGTCAGGCTTCACAGGCACCATCATGGCGATTGCTCAGGAAATTTCTTTCAGACTTGAACAACTTATACTCGACGGTGGATTGGCCCCCGAGCAGAAAATGCCGTCTGAGCGGCAACTGGCGACCCGACTGGGGGTTTCCCGCGCCGTCATCCGCGAGGCGCTGCACGAACTGCAGGGCCGCGGCGTGATTGAAACCCGCCACGGCAAAGGGTCGTTTGTCTCGCGAATCATTTCGGCAGAAGCGGAAGCCTCCCAGGAAGGGCCACTGCTACAGATGTTCGCCGGGCACCCCCGCACCCTCTATGACCTGCTGGAAGTGCGCGAGCAACTGGAAGGCCAGGCCGCTTATCTGGCCGCCCTGCGGGCGACCCCTCAGGACCTTCACAAGATCACCAAGGCATTTTCAACGCTGGACCAGACCGACCCGCTCAGCAATGCCAAACCCGACCATCTGTTTCACCAGGCCATTGTCGAGGCTTCCCATAACCCGGTACTGGTGCACGTGCTGAACGGCCTGAAGAACCTGATGCTGCTGACCGTGCAGGCCTCGGTAGCCAATCTCAATCCGCGGGAAGAAATGCGTAACAGGATCACTACCCAACACAGGCGCATCTATCAGGCCATCATGGCCAGGAAGCCGGATGCCGCCAAACGTCTTGCAACAGCCCACGTGCGCTTTGTTCACGAATCCATGAGGGACATCGAACGCCAGGGCACGAAAATCATCCGTGTGTCCATGGACCAGCCCCTGACCGACACCACCGGCAAAGCCCATGAGCCCTCCAGCCGGGTCTAGGCGGCAAAAGATTTGCATAGCTGGTGAAGTGATCCACAATGGGTGTTGATTTCATACAGCACAGCCCGTACAACAGTGGCTTTCCGAAGCCAGCCGCAGGAGCTTCCCCATGGCGGAATCCGCGCCTCTGATCTGCAGGGACATCTACAAGACCTTTGACCAGTTAGAGGTGCTGAAAGGCATCTCCCTGGAGACCAGGAAGGGTGACGTTGTATCACTGATCGGCAGTTCCGGTTCCGGCAAAAGCACTTTCCTGCGCTGCATCAACATGCTTGAAACTCCCACCTCCGGCGACATTATCGTGCACGGCGACCCAATCCGGTTCACAACCAACCGAAAAGGCGAGCGGATTCCGGCTGACAATAAACAGGTCGAGCTGATTCGGGCCAAGCTTTCAATGGTATTCCAGAGCTTCAACCTCTGGTCCCACATGACCGTGCTGGAAAACATCACTGAGGCCCCTATCCACGTGCTGGGTGTTCCCAAGAAGGAAGCCATCGAGCGGGCCGAGTCCTATCTCAACAAAGTCGGCATCTACGAACGCAAAGACTATTACCCGGCCCAGATGTCCGGCGGCCAGCAGCAACGTGCAGCGATAGCCCGGGCGCTGGCCATGGAGCCGGAAGTAATGCTGTTCGACGAACCCACGTCAGCTCTGGACCCGGAGCTGGTTGGCGAGGTTCTGCGGGTCATGCAGAACCTGGCAGAAGAAGGACGCACCATGATCGTGGTGACCCACGAAATGGCGTTTGCAAAGGATGTGTCCTCTCAGGTCCTGTTCTTGCATCAGGGAGTGATTGAAGAGCAAGGCACCCCGGATAAGGTGTTCAACAATCCGGACTCAGAACGAATGAGGCAGTTCCTGGCTCCCAAGTTCTGATACGCAGTGCTATCTTGAATGCAGACAGTACAAGGTAAAAAACAGCCCACAAGGCACATAACAACTGGAGAAGTGACTCATGAAAAAACTGATAGTTACAGCAAGCGCCGTTCTGGCCAGCCTTACAATGGTGGCAGGCGTCGCACAGGCCCAGGAAAGGGATCTGCGCATTGCATTCGACGTGCCCTACGAACCGTTTGAATACAAAGACGAAAATGGCGAACTCACCGGTTTTGAAGTCGAGCTGGCCGAAGCCATGTGCGAAGAAATGAGCGCCAACTGTGAATTCGTGATTCAGGCGTGGGACGGCATGATTCCGGGCCTGCTGGCTCGCAAATTCGATCTGATCATGTCTTCCATGTCCATTACCCCGGAGCGCGCTGAGCGGGTACTGTTCTCTGAACCCTACTACAACACACCAGGCGGCTGGTTCGCCCGTGAAGACTTCGACACTGACGTAACGGACATGGCCGCAATGGAAGGCCTGACCGTAGGCGTTCAGCGCGGCACCACCATGGACACCTACGTGACAGAGGAAATGGGCGGCACCGTGACGATCAACCGTTACACCACCGCTGACGACATGGTCCTGGACCTGGAAGGCCAGCGTCTGGACGTGGTCTTCGTAGACTACCCGGTGGGCGAGCAGACCATCCTGACCAAAGACGGCTTCAAGGAAGTTGGCGAACCGGTCAAACTCGGTGAAGGTGTTGGCGTTGCCATGCGCAAGCGTGACGCTGACCTAGCCAAGGAAGTCAACGCAGCACTGGCGACCCTCAAAGAAGATGGCACCTACGACACCATCATGAATAAATACTTCGCCTACGACATCAAGATGTAAATTGATGATCGACCTGAAAGGGTATGGCCCCGCACTTCTGGACGGGGCCATTGTCACTATAGAACTGGCCTTCCTTTCCCTGGCGCTCGCCCTGGCTCTCGGCCTGGTGGGCGCTTCGGCCAAACTCTCGGGCAGTCGAATTGCGGTTGGCATTGCCACCAGTTACACCACGCTGATTCGTGGCGTACCCGACCTGGTTATGATGCTGCTGTTCTATTACGGCGGCCAGGTGATGGTGAACCGGCTTTCAGATGCAATCTACGCGGCCTACGGCTACGACTTCTTTTTCCAGTTTGATCCTTTTATTTCCGGCGTGGTGACCATTGGGCTTATTTTCGGTGCCTACATGACGGAAACCTTTCGCGGCGCGTTTCTGGCGGTTGAAAGTGGCCAGATTGAAGCCGCCCGTGCCTTTGGCTTCACCCGTTTTCATACCTTTCGCCGCATCATTCTTCCGCAGATGCTTCGCCATGCTCTGCCCGGCCTGGGTAACAACTGGCAGGTGCTGCTCAAGACCACGGCTCTGGTTTCAATTATCGGCCTGACCGACATGGTCCGGGTTGCCGAGGAAGCTGCCAAGGCCGAACGTATGCCGTTCCACTTTTTCATTCCGGTGGCTTTTGTCTATCTGAGCCTGACTGCCTGTTCAGAACTGTTCATCCGCTGGCTTAACAAACGCGCCAACGTTGGCGTGATTCAGGGAGGTTAAGCCATGCCGGAATTTCTGAACGAACTGCTCAGTGGCAACGAGATTTTTGTGGGCTCGACCATCATGGAATACTGGGGCGGACTGGTAACCACCGTTCAGCTGGTGTTCCTGTCACTGATTCTGGGCCTGATTCTGGCGGTGCCGCTGGCGATCATGCGCACCTCCAGAAACCCGCTGATCAACGGCCCCATCTGGCTATTCACCTACGTGTTTCGCGGCACACCTCTACTGATCCAGCTTTACATCATCTATTACGGCATCGCCCAGATTCACGGTATCCAGCAGACCTTCTGGTGGGATATTTTCCGGGAGGCTTTCTACCCCGCCCTGCTCGCTTTCACGCTGAATACTGCGGCCTACACCACGGAAATCATTCGCGGGGCGATCATTGCTACACCTCATGGCGAAATTGAAGCTGCGAAGGCCTACGGCATGAGCTGGGCCCTGCGCATGCGCCGAATCATTCTGCCCAGTGCAGCAAGGCGGGCGGTGCAGGCCTACTCCAACGAGGTGATCTTCATGCTGCACTCCAGCGCAATCGCCAGCGTGGTGACCCTGGTAGACCTGACCGGCGCCGCCCGGAATATCTACTCCCGGTTCTACGCGCCCTTTGATGCCTTCATTTTCGTGGCACTGATCTACATGGCCCTGACGTTCCTGCTGGTGTTTGCATTCCGCAAACTGGAAAACTACCTGCTGCGACATCAACGGCCGGTCAACGGTTAAGGCAATCTCCCTATGTCGTCGGTCACCGAACAGCTTTTTGGCAACAATCTGGACTGGCTGTCCCACACCACCTCGGCCACGACTCGGGTGACCGAAGAAAAAATCGTGGTCATGGCGGATGGCACCGGCATACAGTTGCAGGACGCCGGGTTGCTGTACCTGATACCGCCAGCAGATCGGCCCAACCCCAACGCTGAATCCCTGATTGTTTCGGCGGGCATTCACGGCAATGAAACCGCCCCCATCGAAGTGCTGAACGGCCTGGTCAATGAACTAATTGAGGGCCAGTGGCAGCTGGCCTGCCCGGTGCTGCTGATTCTGGGCAACCCCTTGGCCATCGACCTGGGCGAGCGCTTCATGGAAGTCAATCTCAACCGGTTGTTTAGTGGTGCCCACGGCAAACCCGACTATGCCAACCTGCGGGAGGCAGACCGGGCGCGAAAACTGGAAGACGCCTGCCGGGCCTTCGCCGCGCGTCACCCAGCCGGGTTGAGCCACTACGACCTGCACACCGCTATCCGCCCCTCCCTGCGGGAGAAGTTTGCGCTTTATCCGTTTGTTGAAGGGCGAAAATTGCCGAAGGTACAGACGGATTTCCTGCTGGAAGCCGGGGTGGAAACCCTGCTGCTTCAGCACAGGGAAGCCACGACTTTTGCGGCTTTTTCGTCAGCAGAACTGGGCGCCGAAAGCTTTACCATTGAGCTGGGCAAGGTGCAGCCTTTCGGACAGAACGACCTGAACAAGTTCAGCGGCATCCGCGATGCCCTGCGTCGTCGGTTCAAGGGGGAAACACCACCCGAGCAGTCGGGCGCGGCGAGCCCCACCCTGTTTGAAGTAGTGCACGAGATTATCAACACCGGAGAGGATTTCCGGTTCCACATTCCCGACGATGTGGCCAATTTTACCGAGTACGACACTGGCGCCCCGATCTGGGAAGACGCCGCCACCCGCTATACCGTGGGTGACGCGCCGGAAGCCATTATTTTCCCGAACCCCAGGGTGCCAGTGGGCCAACGCGTGGGCCTGATGGTCAGGCCGGTGCGTTGACCGGGTCAGCCACGCGACAGCGAATCACATAGATACACACCGACGGCACCACCAGCAACGTCAGCACCGTAGACGCCAGCAGCCCCGAGATGATGGCCCAGGCCATAGGCGGCCAGAGGGTGGAGCTGGAGAACGCCAGTGGCAGCAGCCCTGCCACGGTTGTAGCTGTGGTCAGCAGGATTGGCCGCGTGCGTTGCTCCACGGCCTTGCGGACGGCGTCACGGATGGCATCGCCCTGTTCCAGCTGACGGTCCATCACATCCAGCAGGACAATCGCGTTGTTCACCACGATACCTACCAGGGCGATAACCCCCAGCAAGGACTGGAAACCAAACGGCGAGCCCGACATCACCAGGCCCGGGAATATGCCCACCGTAGCCAGGGGCACCGTCAGCAGAATAATACCCACGCGCTTGAACGAATTGAACTGCAGCAACAGGAAAAACAGCAACAGCAGTAGCCCGATGGGAGCGGTGGTCAGCAGGGCGTCGTTGGCCTCGCCCGAACCCTCGGCATCGCCGCCCAGTTCCATCCGTGTACCTTCTGGCAGTGGATTGTCTGCCAGCGCTTTGTCCAGCCCCTCCAGAGCCTGACTGAAGCTGTACCCCACCAACAGGTTAGACCACACCGAATTCATGGGCGTGCCGTTGCGCTGGTATATCGCAGCGGATTCCCAGGCCGTGTCTACCGAGGCAATCGCTGACAGGGGCACCGCATCCCCCTGTTCGTTGTAGATATTGATCGACAACAACCGGGACAGGGACAGATTGATGCCCTCACGGGAGCGCAGCACCAGTGGAATCGGGTCTTCTTCCTGGCGGTACTGCTCGGCCACTACACCAAAACTCTGGCCGTACAGGCTCTGGGCTACGTCCGACCGGTCCAGCCCGAAGCGCGCGGCGCTGGCATCGTCCACATTTATGGCAATGCTCGGCACCCCAAGGTCGAGGTTATGGCGCACGTCGACCGTGCCTTCAACACGCCGCAATGCGGAATACACCTGCTCAACCGCCTGCGCGCGAGTCTGGTCATCGGCGTGATAGAGCCTTATCTCAACCGGGGCCGGCCGGGGTGGGCCCTGGCCGAGAATACCCACGGTCAGCCGCAACTCCGGGAATTCATTGCGGGCGTGCTCGCGAATCCAACGCACCATTTCCGTGGTGTCTTCCAGGGTCGGTGTTTCAACCACAATACGGCCACGATTGGGCGCCTTGGGCTCCCGTTGCAGGTTGTAGTAGAAGCTCGGGCCCGTAAACCCGATGAACCGGTGAATCCTGACCGCATTTTCCCGGGTGCGTATGGCCCGCTCCAGGTCAGAGGCGACATCAGAGGTGCGTTCAAGATCTGTGCCTTCCGGCATGTAGAGCTCAACCACCACCTGGGGCCGATCAGCATTGGGAAAAAACTGCTTCTTCATGAAGGGTGTCATGGCCAGGCTGACCGCAACCAGGGCGGTACCGGCCAGAACAAGAACCCCTGGCCGCCGGGACACCAGCGCCCCCAGAAACCGGGAAAAGCCGACCAGCGGGTTCTCTTTCACACCGGCTTCCCGGCGCTTCAGAAACCGGGCCGCCAGCAGAGGCACCGCTGAAATCGCCAGCAGGTAGCTGACCGACAGCGTCAGCATGATCATGACCGGCACACCCCGGGTGAAATCGGCGGTACCGCCCTTGGAAAGCAGCAGCGGCGCAAAGGCCGCCAGGGTGGTACCCGTAGACGCACCCAGTGGCCCAGCCAGTTCTTTCACCGCCCGGGTCAGCGCGTCCAGCCGGCGCATGCCGTCGTCCAGATAGCCCTGGATGCTCTCCACAATCACGATGGCGTTATCAATCAGGATACCCAGGGAAATCACCATGCCGATCACCGCGATCTGATGCAGCACACCGCCCCCAAGGTCATACAGGCCAATACTGATCAACGCCACCATGGGCAGTATTGACGCCACCAGCAGCCCCATGCGGATGCCCATGCCGGTAAACACCACCGCGACGATAATGAGCACAGACAACACCAGGCTCCAGGCCAGGTTATCCAGCCGGTCCTTGACCTTGTCTGGCTGGAAGAACATCTCGCGGATTTCATAGGGGGCAAAGTTGTCCTCGATCAGGGCCAGACGTTCCCGCACCCGCTCGCCAAAACGGATGGCGTCCGTTGAGCCTTCTTCAAGGTAAAGCGACACCAACACCACGCGCTCGCTATCGAACCAGGCTTCTGGCTGCCTTGGTTCCGCCGGGCCGCGCCAAACGTCGGCGGCAGCGGCAAGGGGCACCTGGGAGCCATCCGGTAATTCAATGGGGGTTGCCCGAATGGCATCGACACTGCTGAATTCACTGTTGGGCAGCACCGACACGCGGCGCCCCTCGGAAACAATGTAACCACCGGGAATGGTCTGGTTGCGTTGGGCCAGGGTGTTCAGCACCCGGGCAGGGGAAATGCCCAGCTGGTACATGGCGGCATCGTCCAGCGCCAGGGTGACCTGTTCATCGGCGTCTGCTGCCAGTTCAACCCGCGACATGCCGCGAATATCCGACAGATTATCCTTCAGGCGTTCCGCCACGTCCGTCAGTTCTACCACCGATGAAGAACCGCCGACCGCCAGGATGATGGCGGGAATATCGATCATCCGGTCATCCAGCACCATATCGCCAACATCATCGGGAAACTGCAGGCGCGCGCGTTCCATGGCCAGGCGAACCCGTTCCCAGGCTGCGGCTGTTTCATAGATGGTGTCATTCAGGCGTATATTCAGCACCGCCACACCGGTACGACCGGTGGCCTGAATCCAGTCGATTTCCTCAACCTGCTGTAGCTCGTCAGACAGCGGGTCCACCACCAGGCGATTCACCGCCTCGGCACTGGCACCCGGGTAGCTCACCGTCAGCAGACCTGCCCGGTAAGGAAAGGTAGGGTCTTCCTGGCGAGGCATGGTGCTATAGGCGGCAATACCCAGTATGCACATCATCACCACAATCATGCCCAGCAGACGCTGGAACTTCAGCAGGCGTGAGGCCTTCGACGGACTGGAGACCATCAGCGCACCTCCACGGCGTCGCCGTCGGTCACCTTGGTCATGCCTGCGTAAATCACCTGGTCGCCGCTGGTGAGCTCGCTGGAGCTTACAACAACCCGCTCCCCGACAATCCGCTGCACCGTGACCGGTACCCGGACAGCCTTGCCATCGACCACCCGGAATACGCTTTCACCACCGTTGGATTTCATCACCGCCAGCATGGGTACCGTTGTGGCCGTCAGATTGGTCGGGGTTATCCCCACTTCCACCGGCTCACCCGGCTCAAGGGTCTCTGCTGGCAGGCTGATCAGCACCGGATGTAGCTCACCGCGGACACTGCCTGCCTGGGCAATCTCCACCACCGAGCCATTTTCCGGCGGGCGACTGCGGTCCTGAACCGACCAGACCGGCAGCAGATTACCCAGTGCCACATGGTCAAGCAGGTATGCCGGCACACGCACTTCTACCTCGCGGCCCTGGGGGGAAGACAGACGCATGACCGGCTGGCCTGCGGCCACAAATTCGTCCTGCTCCACCAGAATTGCCTCAACCCGGCCGGCAAAAGGTGCCCGCAGCTCGCTTTCCTTCAGCAGCCGTGTCGCCTCCGCCAGCGAAGCGTTGGCGGTAGCCATGCTGGCGCGCAGGCTGTCCCGGCGGGAAGCCAGCTGTTCCAGGGACTGCTCTGACACCATGCCGCGCTCGTGCAGCCGCCGCGAACGTTCCCATTCGCGCTGGGCCTGATCAAACTGGGTCCGCAATTCTTCCAGCCTGGCCGCGGCCGAATCACGGGCCGGTTCAAGGGCGGGATTGTAGACCCTACCCAGAAGATCCCCGGCCGCCACTTTCTGGCCCAGCTCTACCGACTGCTGTTCCAGCGTACCGCTGACCTGAAACGTCAAAGTTGCACGCTGCGCTGCCTGCACAATGCCGGAGAAGCGAAGCTGAACGCCTTCGGTCTGCCCACCCGTCACTTCTGCCGTTCGCACCGGAACCACCTGGCTGCTCTGTTGCTGGCCGCGATCATTTGAAGGCTCCGTGGATTTACAGCCCACGAACAGAAACACCATTACAGCCATCAGCGTGCTTAACAGTGTCTTGCGCAAGTCGCCAGTTGCCAGGCGCGTAACGGGGCGAATCAGGGGGCGAAGTGAAAGGCGCCGGATGGTCATTTTGTTATTCCTGTTTAAAGAGTCCGTTCTTCAATGTAAAAACCACTATTTCGACATAATGTCATTCTTTGACAAATTGTCAATAATGAGTTTTCATTTACCCTATCCTTTATACTGACGTTGCCAACCCGCCCCAGGAAACCCATGACCGAACCCCTGAAAACCCGAAGAGAGAAGGAAAAGCAGGCCCGATACGACGCCATTCTTGACGCCGCCGAACTGGTCTTTTCGGAAAAAGGCTACGAGCGAACATCGATGGATGACATCGCGCGCACCGCCAGCCTCAGCCGGGCGCTTCTCTATGTCTACTTCAAGGACAAGGCTTCGATCCAGCGGGGGATCATGTTGCGGGCCGGCGAAAGTCTTCGCAGAAGATTCAAGGAAGCACGGGCGACCGCCAGCACCGGGCTGGCGCAGATTTCTGCCATGGGCCGGGCCTATTACCAGTTCTACCGGGACGAGCCGGACTATTTCAACGCACTGACCGCAGCATCAACCGCCATGGCCAGCGCTGATGAGGAACAGGCCGAGGCCATGATGTGCTCCAAATCGGATATGATGGAACTGATGGTAGGCGCCATACGCCTGGGGCTTGAAGACGGCACGATCGACCGCAACCGTATTCAGGACCCACTGGAGACCGCGCTTTATCTCAGGGGCGCCCTGCACGGCGTGATCATGCTTTGCCAGAGCGAGCAGGCAGGCTTTAACGCCATGGCTGGCCTCGACCAGGGCGCGGCGGAATCGCTGATCCGCCACACTATGGAGATGCTGACGACGTCAATCTCGGCGGGATAACCGGCCTACAGCTGGAAATCGTAGATCGAGCCCAGGCCCAGAATGCCGCTGAGTTCATCCAGCGCCTTGCGGACTTCCTCCAGCAGCATGGGATCGCCCAGATCCTCCTGGCTCAATTGATCCCGGTAATGGGCTTCAACCCAGGTGGTCAGCCGCTGATAAAGGGCATCCGTCATCAATACGCCCGGGTGCATGGCATTCAGCTCGTCGTCGTTCAAAACCACCCGAAGCCGCAGACACGCGGGCCCGCCGCCATTGCGCATGGACTGTTTGACATCGAACACCTCCACCGAGGTGATCGGGCCCGGGCCACTGACCAGGTCATCCAGATAACGGCTGACCGAATCAATTTCACGGCACTCGCCGGGCACCGCCAGCATCATGCCATCGGGTGTATTCAGCAACTGGCTGTTGAACAGATAGGAGGCCACCGCATCTTCCAGGGGCACCTGATCCCGGCTGACTCTAACCGCTTCCAGCTCTGCGCCGGTCAGGCGCGAGCGGATATCTGCCAGCACCCGACCTTCGTCCAGAAAGGCCATTTCATGGTAGAAAAGTGTGTTGCCATTGCCTACGGCGATAACGTCGTTGTGGAACACACCTGCGTCGATGGCATCCGGGTTCTGCTGGGCGAATACCGCGTTTCGGTCCGTTAAGCCATGCAACCGGGCAATAGCCTGGGACGCCTCCAGTGTCTGCCTTGCCGGGTAGCGCTTTGGCGCTGGTGCCTGCTCATTGAACGCCACCTGGCCATACACGAAAAGCTCAACACCCGGATCACCGTAACCGTTGCACAATCTGGTGTGGTTGGCGGCGCCCTCGTCCCCGAACTGGCTGACTGAAGGCAGCGCCGGATGGTGGGCGAAGTAGGCGTCATCCGCAAACATCGCTTTCAGCGCGCGACCGGTAACCCTGTGTTCGATGGAACGGTGAAACTTGGCACTGAGGTTCGCAGGCGTGAAATGCACCCGGTGGTCTGCGGTGTCGGCACTGGGCGATACGGTCGCCGCGTTCGCCGTCCACATGGTGGAAGCGGAAGACACCGCGGCCAGTATCGACGGGTGGTTTTCGGCGGCGGCTCTTAGCACCTGTTCATCCGTGCCTTCAAAACCCAGCGCCCTGAGCGTTGGCAGATGAGGCCTTTCGTGGGGCGGCAGTACGCCCTGTACATAGCCCCGGTCTGCCAGCCGTTTCATCTTGGCCAGGCCCTGCAACGCCGCTTCCTTTGGGTTGGACACCGCGTGGACGTTGGATTTTGACGCGACATTGCCCCAGGACAATCCAGCGTAGTTGTGAGTCGGCCCTACCAGGCCATCGAAATTGGCTTCTACCGCGTGTCTGGCCATGATCGGTTCCGTCAGTCGAAGTTGAGCCCCGGGGCGAGCGTATCCGGCACCTGGCTTTTCTCTGCCTCAAGGGAGGCCATGGGCCAGGCGCAGTAATCTGCCGCGTAATAGGCGCTGGCACGATGGTTACCGCTGGCACCGACACCCCCGAAAGGTGCAGCGCTGCTGGCGCCGGTCAGAGGCCGATTCCAGTTTACGATGCCGGCGCGGACCTCTTCGGTCAGCCGCTCATAAAGCGCCCGATCATCGGTGAGTATCCCTGCGGACAGACCAAAGCGGGTGTTGTTGGCCAGCTCCATCGCATGATCGAAGTCCTTATAACGGTGAACCGTCAGCAAGGGCCCGAAGAATTCCTCGTCCACCATCTCCAATCCGGTTACATCAATGATCCCCGGTGACAGCAAACCGGTGTCATCTTGCAAGCGGGTCATTTCCAGCAGCGACTCAGCGCCTTTTTGCAACAGGCTCTGCTGGGCTTCAAGCAACCTGTCCGCGGCGTTGGATGAGATCACCGACCCCATGAACGGCTGGGGATCAGCGTCGAATTCGCCCACTGAAATCTGGCTGACCACACTGACAAAGCGATGGAGAAAACGATCCCCTTCGTCCCCTTCCGGCACCAGCAGGCGCCGGGCACAGGTGCAACGCTGACCGGCGGAGAGAAAGGCAGACTGCAGTGCGTGGTGCACCGCACCATCAAGATCAGACACATCCTGGACAATCAACGGGTTGTTGCCGCCCATTTCCAGGGCCAGAATTTTTTCCGGTTGGCCGCCAAACTGCCGGTGCAGCAGGTGACCGACGGTGGAGCTTCCAGTGAAAAAGAGGCCGTCAACACCCGGATGGGCCGACAGGCCTTTACCGGTCAGCGCCGCCCCCTGAACAAGATTGAGCACGCCCCCGGGCAGCCCCGCTTTTTCCCAGAGCCGGACCGTCATCTCTGCCACACCCGGGGTCAGTTCGCTGGGTTTGAACAAAACGGTATTACCTGCCAGCAGCGCAGGCACGATATGCCCGTTGGGCAGGTGGCCAGGAAAGTTGTAGGGGCCGAACACCGCCACCACACCGTGGGGCCGGTGCCGCAGCACCGCGTGCCCGGCCGGCACATCGGATTCGCTGTGTCCGGTGCGGTCATGGTAAGCATTGATGGAGATACCGATCTTGCCAATCATCGCCGCCACTTCCGTGCGGGATTCCCACAGCGGTTTACCGGTTTCCAGGCCGATCTGATGGGCCAGCGCTTCCTTGTTCTGCTCTAGCTGCTCGCCAAAGGCTTTAATGACGGCCTGCCGGACCTCAAAGGGCGTTCTACGCCACTCGGCAAAGGCATCACGGGCCTCGCGCACCGCTGCATCGATATCTTCAAAACTGGCGCTGGTGCCGGACCAGACCGTCTCGCCGGTTACCGGCTGGATGGATTCGAACTCATCGCCGTGGCCCTGAATCCAGACTCCCCTGATGTACAGGTCACCTGTGAGGGTAGCCATATAGAAACTCCTTAAAAAACAGTGCCGACTTGCAAATTCAGCCCCGGGAGGACCGGCCGGCGTGATCAGCATCCCTACGACTGTAGGTGGGATTCCGCCCGGTGTCCTTCAAGGGGGCCAGGCGAACCCGATCCCCGGCTTCCACGCCCAGGGCACTGGCCACTGGCTGGCTGAGACTTATGGTTTCAATGCCGACGCAGTTGGCCGGCACCGTCGTTACCCTGAAATTCTGGAAGGACCCATTGCAGACCATGATCTCGCTCCTGTCCGCCTGCTCATCCACCTGATCAACCGCCGGTTTTATTGACCGGATCATCACAATGCGGTCGGTCGACTCGCGCACCGTGCGTATGTTGTGGACAAAGGCCTCGACCACTGGCCCGCCGTCAAAAATATCCACCATGCCGTTAAAGTTGAAGCCTTCTGCCTGCAGCATTTTTAGCGCCGGGGCGGTGTTGTCGTGCACTCGGCCAATGACCGAGCGGGCTTCGTCCGGCAGCATTGGAAGATAGATGGGAAACTTCGGCATCAGCTCGGCAATGAACGATTTATTGCCAAGCCCGGACAGCATATCGGCTTCGGTAAAATCCATGTCGAAGAACTGGCGGCCAAGGGCATCCCAGAGCGGGCTGCGCCCTTCCTTATCTGACACACCGCGCATTTCAGCGAACACCTTCTCTGAGAAGTGCCGGCGAAACTGGTCCAGGAACATGAACCGGCATCGCGACAACAACAGCCCGTTGCCACCTCCGCGATGGGAGTCCGACAGCAGCAGTGAGCAGATCTCTGAGGTGTCCGTCATGTCGTTGGACAGGTGCAGGGTTGGCGTTCGCACGTGAACCCCCAGTTCCCGGGACGCATTGACGGTCACGCTCAGCCGGTAATTGTAGAACACCTCGTCCAGGCCAACCCGAGCCTGGATACCGCTGATGCCCACGCATCGCTGCAGTTCGGTATCTTCCAGGGCGAACAGGTAAAGGCCGGCTTCCGGGGCGCAGCGCTGATCAAAGGTATCCCTAGCGTGGCGAATCTTGCGCTGCAACAGTTCCCGGTCTGCGGGCAACGTAGTCAGGCCTTTACCGGCTGATTGGGCCATGGCATAGAGCGCTTCAAGGTCGTTGTCCTGCAGCGGGCGGATAATCAGCATGGGGACACCCGAACACTGTCGCCGGCATCCAGGCCCAGGCAGTGCCAGGCTTTGACCGGCACTTTGATATCGCCGGTCAGGGCTTCCTGCATCGAGGTCACCGTGCAGCGGAACTGTGCCTGGATACCGCCGGAAATCAGGCAGCGTTCACCGTCATCGGTCGGGCTGCCATGCAGCTTGCCAGACAGACTGGAAACGATGGTTTTGAGGCTGTCTGTCCGGGCTTCAAGTACTGGCCCCGCATCAAAAATATCCAGATAGGCCCCTGCCTGGAAACCTTCACGCTGAAGCAGTTCATAGGTGGCCCGGGTTTTTTCATGGGCCTGACCCAATGCCGCCTGGGCTTCCGGCGTTAGCAGGGTGACGTAGATCGGATTCGGCGGCATCAGCTCGGCGATAAAGGTTTTGCTGAGCGCGCCGGAATGCTGGTCTGCCGTCTCGAAATCCATATTGAAAAAATGACGCCCCAGGCTGTCCCAGAACGGCACCTCGCCGTTTTCAGTCTGCACGCCCTGGATTTCCACAACCGTGTGATCACTGAACAGCGGTCGATGGCTGGCGATGAACATCAACCGTGCCCGGGATAACAGCTCGAACGCTTCGCTTCCCTTGAGTTCCGGGTCGATAGTGAAAGCACACAGCAAGGTGTGGCCGGTCAGTGCGTGAGAGGGATACAGAACGTCTACCCGATTGGACACACCCAGCTCGTGAGAGGCGTGTATAAGAGCATCTTTACGGTAGTTGTAGAAGGGCTGTCCGTGCCCAGCGCTGGAGTCGATACCGGCAACACCTCGAACGTCGCCGGTGTCGGTGTTCTCCAGCACAAACAGAAAGCGCAGGGTTTCGTCGGGTCCAGTCGTGCCACCAGCATTTTGAAAAGCCCGAACCGACTGCTCGATTTTTGCTGCCAGGGCTTCATCTTTTCTGGGCAGCGTTGAGGACAACCGGGGGCCGATACCCTCGGCCAGCGCCAGAATAGCTTTCAGGTCGCCCGGCTGTGCCGGTCGCACCAGCCACATAGGCAGCTCCTCTCGTTGGCGGTTACTGACCGACCACTCGCTTTACAGCGGCTTCGAAACGGGTCAGGGCTTCGTCCAGGTCAGGCTCGGGGATAATCAGTGAGGGCGCAAGCCGAATCACGTTGGGGCCGGCAATCAGCACCATGACACCCTCTTCAATACCTGCCGCGAGGAATTCCTTCGCCTTGCCCTGCCATTGGTCAGACATCACGCAACCTAGCAAAAGCCCGGCGCCGCGCACTTCGCTGAACACGCCGTAGCGCTCACCAATGTCCATCATGCCCTTACGCAGCTTGTCAGAGCGGGCCGCCACGCCTTTCAGGATATCGCCCTGGCTGACGGTATCCACCACCCGCTGGGCCACCGCACAGGCCAGCGCGTTGCCGCCGTAGGTGCTGCCATGGGTTCCCACCACGAAACTTTCAGCAATCTTCGTTGTGGTGAGCATTGCCGCCACCGGGAAGCCGCCACCCAGGCTTTTGGCGGTGGATAGAATATCCGGAGTCACGCCGTACATCTGGTAGGCGTAGAGGTGACCGGTGCGGCCAACGCCGGACTGCACTTCATCAAACACCAGCAGGGCATTGTGTTCATCGCACAGCTTCCGAAGGCCCTTCAGGAAATCCTCATCAGCGGGCATGACGCCGCCTTCACCCTGAATCGGCTCTACCACTACAGCGCAGGTTCTGTCTTTCGAAATCAGCTTTTTCACCGATTCCAGATCGTTGAAATCCGCATGCTGGATACCCCCGGGAGCCGGCTCGAAGCCTTCCAGGTATTTGGGTTGCCCGCCCACGCTGACGGTGAACAGCGTCCGCCCGTGAAAGGCGTTTTTAAAGGCAATGATTTCGTTTTTCTCCGGCCCGGTGTGCTGCCAGGCGTAGCGCCGGGCCAGTTTGAACGCCGCTTCGTTGGCTTCCGCCCCGGAGTTGGCAAAGAACACCCGTTCGGCAAAGGTCAGGTCACACAGGGTTTTCGCCAGGCGCAGTGCAGGTTCGTTGGTCATCACATTGGACAGATGCCAGATTTTCTCTGCCTGCTCCATCAGTGCGCTCACCAGCCCCGGGTGCGAGTGGCCCAGACAGGTCACGGCGATGCCGCCGGCTAGATCAATGAACTCACGCTCTTCCTGATCCCATACCCGCGAGCCTTCGCCCCTGACCGGAATCACCTTTCCGGGGGCGTAGTTAGGGACCATGACTTCATCAAACAATTCGCGACTGACCGGCTGTTTATTCATTGGCATCTCTCAAGCGTTATCTCAGATATGAGTTCGATGATACGCCACTCAGGGCATCAGCACATCCGGAGAACCCACTGCATTCAGCTCGATTACTTCCAGTGGGCGCTGCTGACTTCTGGCCATCAGTGTTTTAACGATCAGTTTGTAGGAGTCCAGATCAAAATTCACCGCCTGGCTGTTCAGAGACAGGTCCGCCAGCTCCTCGCGTTCATGCACCGTGGCTACGTGCATCCAATTGTAGACTATGAGAATGTCCGTCCGTTCACGATCCGGATTATGCTCAACCACCCCTACCGGCCCTTTCCATGGCCAGGTTTTCAGACGCAGGCCGTGGAAGGCAATCTGCATGCGCAGGTTGTACTTGACCCTGTCTTCTCCGCCGTCGCACGCACCCTTGCAGCGCCCCAGTGTCCGCTGGAAACAGGGGCCTTCCTGGTCGGGCTCCAGGCCAAGCAGCTTGTTGCACAGATCGTTCTTGGCGGCGATGCCGCTGAGCGCCTTTTCTGCGTCTTTCTTGCTGCGGAAAAGACCGAAGTAATCCCCCAGCCTGTGGGGCTCGATTTCCCGAACCAGGCGCGCCTGAAGGTAGCCCTGACTGTTCTCCGTCAGTTCAATGCTGACCAGATTCTTGGCGGCCCGAGAGCGGCGGTTGAACAGCGGCTTCATCTGCTTGATCTGTCTCAGTTCCAGCAACAGTGCGCCCAGTTCCCCGGCGGTTTCGGTCCAGTCCACCCGCCGCAGGCTTTCGGACATTCTGACCCCACGGCTGGTGTTGTGGTCCCCGGAAAAATGCGAGGCCACCCGCTGGGCAATGTTGGTGCTTTTGCCCACGTATAGCAGTACGTCATTCTCACCGTAGAAGCGATAGACCCCAGGCGCCCGGGGCAGATCATGGAGTATGTCAGTCGGCAGGTGGGAGGGAATGCTGGGCCGCTGCAGCAGATTGTTCAGGGCCGCGTTCATGGGCTCCGGCCCGTGCTCGGCCAGCGCATGCTCGAAGAACGCCAGCATAGCCGCCACATCCCCCATGGCGCGGTGGCGCTGTACCCGGGCCAGGTTGTGTCGATCGATCAGCGCATCCATGTTATGACGACGGAATTCCGGGTACAGGCGCCGGGAAAGCTTCACCGTGCAAAGCACCTTCGCGGAGAACAATCGGCCCAGGCGGCGAAATTCGGATTTGATAAAGCCGTAATCAAAGCGCGCGTTGTGGGCGACAAATATTTTGCCCTCAAGTTGGGCTTCCAGATCATCCGCAATCGCTTCAAATCTGGGGGCGTCTGCCACCATCTCGTTCGATATACCGGTGAACCGTTCGATGAAGGGTGAGATGCGGGTTTCGGGATTCAGCAGGGTCTGCCACTGCCCCACCATTTCGCCATCCCGCCAGAAGCGAATGCCGATTTCGGTAATCCGGTCCCGGGATGAATTACCGCCGGTTGTCTCGATGTCGAGAAACGCAAAGGTGTTTGAAGTCAGGGTATCTGCTTTGTTGGCCATGGCCCATTCTACGCCACAGAACAGAGTGCGGATGGTTGGGGACCAGCAAGGTCGTCAAAAGTTCATCGCAGGAAAATTCGGCTGTATAGACATTAGTATGATTAATGCACGAATTTAATTGTGTAGTCACTGATTGGTAATTATTTTAAGGGTGTTCGAACAATAATAACGTGTGGAGAAAACAATAATGCAAAGCAACAAATTAAGACTCGCTATTCGTGCAACGGCAGCCGCCGCTGTTTTCAGTGTTGCAGGTCAGGCTAATGCGATCGAGCTGAACCCCGGAGAGTGGAAAGCAGACCTGTATGGTTTTGCTCGTATGGCAGCGGCCTATGACATTGATCAGGATATCGCCTCTGGCGGCCGCGCTGGCAACTTCGCCAGCATTGCAACAGACGGCAGTGACACGAACGACGGCCACTTTGGCGCTGACGCCACCGGTACCCGTCTGGGTCTGACCACGACTTCCCCAGAAGGCGTAAAAGTTCTGGTCGAATTCGACTTCGACAATAGCGGGAACCTCGACCCTCGCCTGCGCCGCGGCTTCGGTGAATACAAGGGTGTTCTTATCGGTCAGGAATGGTCAAACTACAACAGCTTTGTAGGCAACCCTTCTATCCTCGACTGGGACAACCTGCCAGGCCGTGCTGGCCTCCAGAGCCGTATCACGCAAGCTCGGTATACAACTGGCGCCCTGTCTTTCTCAATTGAGGATGACACCAGCAGCTCCAGCGCTCAAACTAACGTTGCCGGCACAACTGGAGACAAATCGTCACTTCCAGTATTTACTGCGCGCCTGGAAGACAAAGCGGGCGGAATCAGCTACTCGGTTGGCGCACTGCTGAAACAGGTTTCCTATGACGACACTGTAGAAGACGATAGCGCAATCGGTTTCGCAACTTTCGTTGCAGGTCGCATTGCAGTGACGGATATGCTTACCATCATGGGCTCTGCAAGCTTTACTGACGGAGCAGCAAACTACATCTACCGGTCCGGTGAAAACTTCGGCGGCTTTGAAGCCTATGCCAAAACCAACGGTGACCTCGAGACCATCGAAGCCTATGGCGCCAACATCGGTGCTGGCCTGAACCTGGGCAACGGTCGGTCCATCAACGTCGGTTACGGCACAACAATGAAAGACCTGGATGATGGCGTTGACGATGGCGTAATCGCAGCTACAACTGCTGAGAGCAACACCATGGTTGCCGTGAACTACCAGTGGAAGCCGGTGAACCGCGTCAACATGGGCGTTGAGTTCGCTCGCCTGTCTACCGAGAATCAGAACGGTGACGACGGCGACGCCAACCGCGTGATGTTCGTAGGTCAGTACAACTTCTAAGCAACCGTTTAGAAGTCTTGAATACAAAAACCCCGGCTTCGGCCGGGGTTTTTGTTGGTTTGAAGAAAAGTAATCGGGCCTGGCACAAAAAAGCCGGCATGCTTTCCTTCGAAAGCATGCCGGCTTATGGCCGCGCTTCACTTCACATTGCGTTACAGCAGCAGCGACCGGATGTCGCCCAACAACTGGGCCAGCAGCGTGGTGAAACGGGCTGCGTCGGCGCCGTTCACCGCCCGATGGTCGTAGGACAGCGACAGCGGGCACATCAGCCGTGGCTGGAATTCCTTGCCATCCCAGACCGGCTTCATGGCCGCTTTGGAAACACCCAGAATCGCCACCTCAGGGGTGTTCACGATGGGCGTAAACGCCGTACCGCCGATGCCACCCAGGCTGGTGATGGTAAAACAGGCGCCCTGCATTTCTGCCGGCTTCAGCTGTTTGTCACGGGCTTTCTGGGCCAGCTCGGCACTTTCCGCCGCCAGTTCCCAAAGGCCCTTCTTGTCCACATCCTTGATCACCGGCACCATCAGCCCGTTGGGCGTATCAACCGCGATACCAATGTGGATGAACTTCTTGCGGATGACTTCCTTGCGGTCCATATCCAGCGACACGTTGAACTGCGGCAGTTCCGCCAGCGCGGTGGCGCAGGCCTTGAGCAGGAACGGCAGCGGCGTCATCTTCACGCCCTTCTTCTCGCCCGCCGCTTTCTGCGACTTGCGGAAGTCCTCCATATCGGTGATGTCCGCATCCTCAAACTGGGTCACGTGGGGCACGTTCAACCAGCTGCGCTGCATGTTGTTGGCCGTAGCGAACATCATGCGGGACATGGATTCCCGTTCAATCTCACCAAACTGGCTGAAGTCCGGCAGCTTGACGCCCGGAATACCGGAGCCACCACCACCTGCCACAACGCTACCCTGCTGGGTCTGCTGCAGCTGGCTTTTCACATAGGCCTGAATGTCGTCTTTCAGGATCCGGTTCTTGGGGCCGGAACCCTTGACGCGGGTAAGGTCTGCACCCATTTCCCGCGCCAACTTTCGAACTGCCGGGCCGGCATGAACCTTGGCGCCTGGCGCTGGCGGTTCGTAGGTTGCCGATGCAGGCTCGGCCTTTGGCTCTTCGCTCTTACCCTGAGGCCTGGACTCACTTTCCTGCTTGCTGTCACTGGCGGCGGGCTCGGAAGACGCGCTTTCCTCGCCTGCCTCTTCGTCATCGCCAGAATCCCCGTCTTCCACCACCGTCATTTCAATCAGGTCATGGCCTTCGGAGATCTTGTCGCCCTCGGACACCAGGATTTTGCCAACCTTGCCGGCGAAGGGGGACGGAATTTCCATGGTGGCCTTGTCGGACTCCACGGTCACCAGCGGGTCGTCCACCTGAATCTCGTCGCCTTCGCTGACGTTGATCTCAATGATCGGCACATTGTCGAAGCCGTCCAGCGCCGGCACCTGCACGGTTTCCTTGCGGGAACCGCCGGATTTCTTCGGCGCAGGCTTTTTTTCTTCGGCCGGTGCTTCAGCTTTTTCTTCGGTTTTGGCTTCCGGTTCGGCTTTGGCTTCTTCTTTCTCGCCATCGTCCGAACCCGCGTCGGCACTGGTTTCCATCATGCCAACCACATCGCCTTCTTTGACCTTGTCACCCACCTTGACGGTGATTTTGGTGATCTTGCCGGCACCCGGAGAGGGCAGCTCAACGGAGGCCTTGTCGGATTCGACGGTCAGAATCGGGTCTTCTGCTTCAACCGAATCTCCCTGACTGACGAGAATTTCGATAACTTCGACCTCATCAGCGCCGCCGAGATCGGGAACCTTGATTTCCTGTTCACTCATGACGATCTCCTCAAGCCAGCACCGGGTTCGTTTTGTTGCGATCGATTCCGTATTTGCGCATAGCTTCGAGAACCACATCCTGTTTTATCTCGCCATCACGAGCCAGGGCTGACAGCGCCGTGACCGCGACATAGTAGCGATCCACTTCAAAGTGGCTACGCAGTTTCTCGCGAGTGTCACTGCGGCCGTATCCGTCGGTACCCAGGGTCAGGTAGGTCTTGGGAATAAACGCCCTTACCTGCTCCGACAGCAGCTTGATGTAGTCAGTGGATGACACCACTGGCCCCTGCTGGCCTTCCAGGCACTGTGTGATGTATGCCTTCTTGGGGGTGTCGTCCGGATGCAGACGGTTCCAGCGCTCGATGTGAAGGCCGTCGCGGGCCAGCTCGTTGTAGCTGGTTACGCTCCAGACATCACTGGCCACATCAAAATCGTCTTTCAGCATCTGGGCCGCGGCACGGACCTCATTCAGGATCGCGCCTGCCCCCATCAGCTGAACCCGGGGCGACTTCTTCTTGCCCTTGGTCTCGACTGATTCAAGCAGATACATGCCCTTGATAATGCCGTCTTCGACCTTCTTGCCTTTCGGCATGGCCGGCTGCTCGTAGTTTTCGTTCTCGATGGTCAGGTAGTAGTAGACGTTCTGGTTGTCCTCGAACATCTCCTTGATCCCCTGGCGAACGATCACCGCCATCTCATAACCGTAGGACGGATCATAGGACTTGCAGCTCGGAACTGTCTGGGCCAGCACGTGGCTGTGGCCGTCCTGGTGCTGCAGGCCTTCGCCGTTAAGCGTGGTTCGCCCGGCGGTGCCGCCGATCAGGAAGCCACGGGCCTGGATATCACCAGCGGCCCAGGCCAGATCGCCCACCCGCTGGAAACCGAACATCGAATAGAAGATGTAGAACGGAATCAGCGGGAAATTGTTGGTGCTGTAGGAAGTGGCCGCCGCAATCCAGGCCGCCATGGAGCCATCCTCGTTGATGCCCTCTTCCAGAATCTGGCCCTTCTTGTCTTCCCGGTAGTACATGATCTGTTCACGGTCTTCCGGCACATACTTCTGGCCTTCGGAGGTGTAGATCCCCAGTTGCCGGAACATGCCTTCCATGCCAAAAGTGCGGGCTTCGTCCGGAACAATCGGTACTACCCGCTTGCCGATGCGCTTGTCTTTGGTCAACGCCGTCAGCAGGCGAACAAACGCCATGGTGGTGGAAATTTCGCGGCCGTTGGAGCCGTCCAGCAGCGCTTTGAAAGTATCCAGCGACGGGGTTTCCAGACGCTGGCAGTCTTTACGACGCTTGGGATAGAAACCGCCCAGCTCCTGACGCCGCTTGTTCATGTAGACGATTTCAGGGCTGTCCGGCGCGGGACGGAAGTAAGGCACGTCTTTCAGCTCGTCGTCCTTCAGCGGAATCGCGAAGCGATCACGGAAGGCCTTGAGCTGTTCAATATCCATCTTCTTGAGGGAGTGCGCGGTGTTCTGTGCCTCGCCGGCCGTACCGAAGCCATAACCTTTGATAGTGTGGGCCAGAATCACAGTCGGGCGGTCGCCGTGATCGTTCACGGCTTTGTGATAGGCCGCGTAGATCTTGTAGGGGTCGTGGCCGCCACGGTTGAGGCGGTTAATGTCTTCATCAGACAGGTTCTCGACCAGCTTGGACAGCTCCGGGTATTTGCCGAAGAAGTTCTTGCGCGTATAGGCCGGGCCGTTGCTCTTGAAATTCTGGAGGTCGCCGTCGACTGCTTCGTCCATTACCCGTTGCATCAAGCCGTCCTTGTCTTTCTCGAACAGTGGGTCCCACATGCGGCCCCAGACAACCTTGAGCACGTTCCAGCCAGCACCACGGAAGATGCCTTCCAGTTCCTGGATGATCTTGCCGTTACCGCGCACCGGGCCGTCCAGACGCTGCAGGTTACAGTTCACCACGAAGATGAGGTTGCTCAGGTGCTCACGACCGGCCATGGAAATGGAGCCCAGGGTTTCCGGCTCGTCACATTCGCCGTCACCAACGAAACACCACACCTTGCGCTCGCCCATGTCGATCAGCTCACGGCTGTGCAGGTACTTCATGACGTGGGCCTGGTAGATCGCCTGAATCGGGCCCAGGCCCATGGAAACAGTCGGGAACTGCCAGTAGTCCGGCATCAGCCAGGGGTGGGGGTAGGAAGACAGCCCAGTGCCGTCGACTTCCTCACGGTATTTGTCCAGCTGGCTTTCATCAAAACGGCCTTCGAGATAGGACCGGGCATAGATACCGGGGGATGAATGGCCCTGGAAGTAGATCAGGTCCGATTCCCGCTTTTCATCACCACCGTGGAAGAAGTAGTTGAAGCCCACATCGTAGAGCGTGGCAGCTGAAGAGAAGGACGACACATGGCCACCCAGGTCACCCGGGCGCTGGTTGGCGCGCATAACCATCGCCATGGCGTTCCAGCGAATCAGTGACCGGATTCTGCGCTCCATGAACAGGTCGCCGGGCATTCTGGCTTCCTGGGTAACGGGAATGCTGTTCCGGAAAGGCGTGGTGATTGAATAGGGCAACTCGGTGCCATCTCGGCTCGCCCGCTCTGACAGGCGTTCGAGTATGTACTTGGCGCGGTCCACGCCCTCCTGATCAATCAGCGATTCCAACGCATCCAGCCATTCACTGGTCTCTGTGGGATCATCGTCCTGGTACATCAAAACCTCCGCTTAACACGCTCTGTGTAAATTATTCTCTGTGTCGATAAAAAGGTGCAGCACCGAATCCATCAAGCATAGAACAGGATGGCGGTTTTGACCGCCCGCAATCGCGAGGTCGTTATTAAATTACGACAGTAAATCGCTGTTCTTGGCAAAAACCAGGCCGGAAAGGGCTTATCTTTAGTTTAATTACGCAATATTGTCGAAATAGGGGGTTCTAAACAAGGGACATGAGACCAATGTAGTATTTCACTCAGCCGGCCAAAAATCTTACCGCGCTAAAGAACTCTGCCACCGAAACTTTATCGTTTAACAATTTTTTGACGATTTTAGCCACATAATCTCGTTTTTAACCGGTTTTTCACTACGCTGACGCGAAGCTTTTAATTAGACCTGAAAATGAGTTTCTAATTATGTATACTCCGTTGCCCGTTTTTTAACCAACGCATTCAACCCAGGCATCCAGAGAGGGCGACCTATGAATTCAATCGTCACGTTCCCGAACCGCATCCCTGCGGTGGAGTTCGAAGAGCGGCGCTTCAAGGTCTACACCGACAAGCAGCTCGACAAGATCGAAGTGATTCAGAACCTGCCGGAAGACACGCTGTTTGAAATGAAGGTTGTAGCCAGTGTGCTGCCCTTCCGGGTAAACGAATACGTGATGAACGAACTGATCAACTGGGACAAGGTGCCCAACGATCCGATCTACCAGCTGGTTTTCCCGCAGAAAAGCATGCTCAAAGAAGAACACTTTGAACGCATGGCCGAGCTTCACCGTAACGGTGCGGACAAACAGGAAATACAGGCAGTCGCGAAAGAAATCCGCGATGAGCTGAACCCGCACCCGGCGGGCCAGATGGAAATGAATATGCCCACCCTGGACGGCGAAGTTCTGGATGGCGTTCAGCACAAATACCGCGAGACCGTGCTGTTCTTCCCGGCCCAGGGCCAGACCTGCCACTCTTACTGCACCTTCTGTTTTCGTTGGGCGCAGTTTGTCGGTGACAAGGACCTGAAAATGGCCAGCACCGAAGCGGAAAAGCTGCACGGCTACCTGAAAGAGCACACCGAAGTCAGCGACCTGCTAGTGACCGGCGGCGACCCCATGGTCATGAAAACCAAACATCTGGTTCAGTACCTGGAGCCGCTGCTACAGCCGGAATTCGACCATATCCAGACCATTCGCATCGGCACCAAGGCGCTCACCTTCTGGCCCTATCGCTTTGTCACCGACAAGGATTCTGAAGAGCTGATCGACCTGTTCGCTCGCCTGGTCGATGCCGGCAAGCATCTGGCCATCATGGCGCACTACAATCACTGGCAGGAAATCACCACCGATATTGCGGAAGAAGCCATTCGTCGCATCCGCGCCACCGGTGCAGAAATCCGCGCCCAGGGCCCGCTGATCAAGCATGTGAACGACAACGCCGATGACTGGGCAAAGCTCTGGAACAAGGAAGTGCAGCTTGGCATCATCCCCTACTACATGTTTGTGGAGCGGGATACCGGCGCCAAGAACTACTTTGAAGTGCCTCTGGTGGAAGCCTTCCACATCTACCGTGAGGCCATCAAACAGGTATCCGGCCTGGCCCGCACTGCGCGTGGCCCCTCAATGAGTGCAGGCCCGGGCAAAGTAGAAGTTCAAGGCATCACCGAAATCCATGGCGAGAAAGTATTCGTTCTGCGCTTCATACAGGCCCGCAACCCGGACTGGGTTCAGCGCCCGTTCTTTGCCAAGTACAGCGAGACCGCCACCTGGCTGCACGAGCTGGAACCGGCGCTTGGGGAGGAGAAGTTCTTCTTCGAGGATGAGTACGAACAGATGAAAAAAGGCAACGGCTGAACCGGGCCGACCTGCCCGACCCACTGAATCAGCCGGCGTCGGCGCCCAGAATGGGCGCCTGATTCCGGTTGATGCACCTGACCGCTGCGGAGCACAGCACCACGCCCACCAGTTCCGCCTGGCGTCTTACACGCAGCTTGGCCATCGCCGACTTTAATTGGGTACGCACGGTGTGAACCGACACATCGTTCAGTTCAGCAAATTGCGCGGTCTCACCGCCTTTTGCAATCCAGGCTCCCACGCGGCTTTCTGCCGGCGTTAAACCGAAAAGCCGAGCCAGCAGTTCATGATCGATATCCAGGTGCTCTTCCGGGTCCTGGATATACACCGCGACCGTTGCCTCACCCGCCCAGAACACCGGTGAAACGCCCGGCATTTCCATGGGTTCAACCAATAACCTCAGCGGTGCTCTTTTCTCACTGGAAAACACCAGAACCGGCTCGACGCCTGCCGCCATACCCGCCGCTAGTCCCCGGACACGGTTCAGTAGCTGATTCTGCGTTCGCTGGCATTGCAGGGTCAGTTGTTGCCCATTCAACGTCATGCCGGAACAGCCATCGGCCAGTCTTTCGGCGCGGGGGCAGGCATAGATCAGTTCACCCTGCCCGCTCATCAGCAGAAATGGCATAAAGGTACGCTCGGCCGCCTGCAGCACCGAAAGATTCTGCTGTTGTTGCAGCGTCAAGGCCCGGTTCAGATGCAGAACCTGCTGCACGTGGGGAATCAGCCGGTTGATCTGCGCCGTCAATGTTTTGGGGAAAGCGCCCTGGCCGCCGGTGCGTTGAACCAGAAGCTGCACGGTGTAGCGGGTATCGTGATAGACGGTGCCACACAGGCCATGCTCAATGTCCAGGTGGCGGGCCCAGTCATTGAAGAATTCCGTCTGGTAGAACCTGTCCTGCTTGCAGGAAAAGTCGTGGTAGGTGTTATAAAGCCGCCCCGGCGCTTTAAGCGCCAGCTCCGGCCGCCAGGGGCAGAGATTCACGAAGTGATTGACGTAATCCCTGTGCTGATCGTCGTCAATATTGACCTTATCGCTGTAATGGACCCGCTTTGCTTCCTTGTCCATCACCAGAAGGCGGGCGGAACGCGAGCCAGTAGCATCCGTCAGTTTCTCCAGAAAGCCATGCCACTGGCCCACATCGGCGGGCGTGTTATACAGCTGTTCCAGAAGATCCGGGAGCTTTTGAACGTAATTCAGAAATGTCGGGTTATCACTCATGATCTTCCGGTCCATGGCAGTTCAATGCCAGGAGAACTATCGGACATCCTTGTGTTAAAAGTTCAGTTTTTGAACTATAGATAACGCTTGCTCAAAAAACAAACATATCTATTCAGGCGACACGAGGAACCCCATGACGAACGACACCCTAACTTTGCCTTCTGGTATCAACGCAGCCGTAACCCGGGCTGGCACTCAGGGACCTGCGGTATTGCTGATCCACGGCTGGACCTGCCGCCGAAGCGACTGGCACCCCGCCATGGCCGCCCTTCAGGATGCTTTCCGGCTGACCGCCATTGACCTGCCCGGCCATGGCGACAGCCATCAGCAACTGGCGGAGCAGTGGACCATTGAGGGCATGGCAGACGCGGTGGCAGAAGCTGTCCAGACCATCAACGAGCCGCAGATCACGCTGGTTGGCCATTCCATGGGCGGCGCCGTGGCGCTTGAGGCCGCACGGAAACTGGCCAATGTGAGCAGCGTGGTGCTGGTGGACACTTTTGTGATTCCCTACGGCGACCTGACAGAAGAACAGGCACAACAGACCGCCCAGCCGTTTTACGACGATTTTCCCAGTGCCATCCATGGCCTGGTGGACAATTTTACCGCCAGCATGGCGAGCGAACAGAACAAGGACCGGATGAAGGCTGAAATGGCGGCAGCAAACCCCAGATACATGCTGCCCCTGTGGTCTGACCTGCTTCGCTGGACACCGGAGGCGGCCTTTTCCAGCCTGAAAATGCCCATTCACGCCATCAACGGCGACCTGGTGCCAGAAGTCGCCAGGGCACGCTGCAATGGCCATGTGACCGAGCACCGGCTGGACGGCGCCGGGCACTTTCCGCAGGTGGAAATGCCGGAGCGTTTTCATCAAATGCTTAGAAAGGTTTTGTGAAAGACGGTTAAAATAACAGTCGTACACCATATGGGTGATGCCAGCTCCTGACGGTTTTTCTAGGTTGAAGGTCTCGGAAACCAGAAAAAAAACGTCAAGGAGTTACCCGATGATCAGGCAACACACACGTCGTCTATGGCTGCTGCTGTATGCAGTGGCAGCCGCACTTGTTTTAACCGGCTGTGGTGGCGGGGGTGGGGGCGGCAGCTCCAGTTCCTCTACACCCCAGGAAACCTCGTCCGTATCCGGTACCGCCGCTGCAGGCGCGCCACTGGTGGGGTTTGTGGGCGCGCGGGATAATGCCGGTGAAACCGCAACCGCCAACATCAATGCTGATGGCTCCTTCGAGCTACCACTGGATGGCCTGTCACCGCCGGTGCTGATCTACGCCAGCGGTATAGCCGGCGGTAACGCCTACCAGCTGCTGTCAGTTGTGTTCGACGATGAAGTGAACGGCACGGTTAACATCACTCCAATCACCGACCTGATCGTGGGTAACGCCGTGGGTGGTGACCCCCTGACTTTCTTCAACAACCCGGACTTTACTCAGCTCACCCAGACCAGGGTTGAAGAAGCGGAAACGGCCCTCAAGGCGCGCCTGAAGCCCCTGTTCGACGGTGTTGGCGTGGACGAGGATTTTGACCTTCGAAACACACCCTTTAACGCTGACCGCAGCGGATTCGATGCGGCGCTTGATGTTATCGACATTCAGATTGACTCGGCTACCAACACGGCCACCATCACCAACCGCATCAACCCGACCCAGACCATCCAGAACAACTTTACCCAGCCAGAAGTCGAGACCGATCCCATCGTGGTCGATGAAACCGAACTCTCTGATGGCGTAACCACGCTACAGGCACTGGACACTCTGGCAACGGCTTTTGCAGCTGCCCTGGACGCTCAGGACGGAACCGCCCTGGAAGCACTGGTCACGGCGGACTACCTGAACAACGGAGAGGACATTTCTGGCCTGCAGGATCGTCTGTTCGGTTCAGACCCCGGTATTGAAGACGCTGGAGAGCTGGCGGATGAGATTCGCAACTGGTCTCTGGCAGACCTGGACACCGAAGCCGGAACCGCACAGCTGAACATTGGTGCCGCACAGGGCCCCTGGAATGTTGTTCGGGACACTGATAGCGGCGATTGGCAGATTCAGGGCAACCAGCTTCAATTCTTCGCGTTCGTAGAACCAACCCATGTGGTTCAGAGCGGCGCTGAAACGCCGGAAGTAACGGCTATTGGAACACTGATCTATGCAGGTTTTCCCGCAGATACGCTGACAGCCTCACCGTCGTTCGTTTCAGTGACAAGCGGCGACCTGCCCATTCTTGAGGGCAACCTTACACTTAACTCAAGCCTTGGTCGGTACGAAGAATTTGCAGTGCTGGAGCCAAACGCCATCGCATCGGGTGATCAGGTCACTTTCAATTGGAACGGCGAAGCCCAGGCCACCTACACCATCAGGCGTGGAACTCCCGATTTAAGCAACGGCGCTCCCGAAATCACCAGCCAGTCTGCCGACCTCGATGCCGACACCTACACCTTCGAGTGGACACTGCCACCTGGCTATGACTCTGTTTCCGTGCGTAACAATTTCACCGGCCAAACTACGGGCGGCGAAGGCAACGGCTTTACCGGAAACCCGCTGAATAACGAAGCCACAAGCTTCACTGGCGAGCTCCCGGCGGCGTTTGTTCCAAGCGAGGGCGACGAGCTTCGCATTATCGCCCGCGATCCTTTCGGTGTCTTTGTCTCTACACGCCTTGCAAACCCGTTTGCAGATCAGGTTCCACCACCCATGGCGGAAGATGCCCTGATCGGAAGCTGGATTGCCCGCAATCCTGATCGCACCGATAACGCACCCTGGGTGCAACTGACTTTCCTGGAAAACGGCTATTACATGCACCAGGAACTGGACCTGCCCTTCCGCCCGGAAGAAGACACTGCGGGTATGACTGGCCTCGAATTCGGCCAGTACCAGTGGGACAACCAGACCGGCGAAGTGACCAATGTATCTATCGTAAGGGATGACAACGGCGAATGGGGCCTGAGCGATCTTGCCGGCACCAACCCTGACCCCCTCGCCCTGGTCGTGGATGGCGATACGCTCACCGCCTACAACCCTGACGTTGGCCTGACGGAAAGCACAGTGTTTACCAGGGTACCCACGAATCAGTCCGGTATTGCCGGAAGCTGGATTATTCAGGATCCGGCAGACCCTACCAATACCTCTGTGCTGACGATCCTGGAAGATAATTTCTACTTCCTGGGCACCACTCAACCAGCCGACGCCACAGGCCAGCCCGGCCTCGAATTCGGCACCTTCACTTACGACAGTGCAACTCTGGTGCTCAACCCGACAGCTGTTGTCGACCAGAACGGTGAGTATGGCCTTTCAGACCCGATTCAGGGTTTCGATTACGCCACAGTGATTGATGGTTTCCTGATCATCGATGATGGCGAGTCATTCCAGCTGAGTGAAATTGCCCCGGGTGTTACCCCTAGCGACGGCACGGTTACCGTCAACTACGTCAGCCCGGACGATGAAACCACCCCTGGCCCAGCGGTCACAGGTGATTTCCACTACCTTCGCTCTTCCGTTGGTATTGAAAGCTCGCGACTGAGCAATCCACCATCCGTGTTTCAGGTGCACTTCGCCCATGAGGGTGCCAACATTGTGGATAACACCGACGGAACCGGCACTCTTAGCTGGACCGACCTCTGCATAGGCGACCTGCTGATCGATTCCGGTGCCAGCGAGGATGGACGGGATGCGGTATTCGACTCAGTCAGCGAGTGCCTGGGTATAAGCGGCAACTTTGACCTGAGCTTCACTGACACAGGGCTTTTCGCAGCGGTTCCCGGAAACACACTCATCGACCCAGAGGATGGCAGCCAGATTATCAACGGTGCCACCGAGATCGATTTCAGGGCTCTCGACGCAGAGCGCAGCCTGTTCATTGCCAATGAGGCGAATACCTTCCAGTACGAAGAGAGCAATGGAAGTTTCACCGATGGCCGGGACATGAACACTCATGTGCTGAGCAAAAAAGACCCTGCGCTAACGGCAGACGCGCTTGCGGGAGACTGGGGGTTCGTCACCCTACGCATTAACCAGACAACAGACCCTATCGATGACACTGTGCTTGTGGCCAACTTCATGGATTATGGGGCCGGCGCACTCAACATTACCGTTGACGCGACCGGTAACGCCACGTTGACAGACGAGCTTCAGTTACTGCTGCTGCAGGGCCTGAAACCGTTGCAGGATGAGGGCGTATCAATCGATCCGATCATGGAAGAAAACGGCTTGAGCGATAGCCTGGGCGCGTTCAGCATTGCCGCTGACGGCACACTGAGCCTGCTGAACGGCGAGGTCGGCGGCTTTGCCTCCCAGGGCGCGGATGTCATGACACTGGCGCTGCCCAATCCGTTCACGCCTTACACGGTGCAGACCAAAGAATCGTCGTTGCTCACTGGCGTCAAGTTGGACCCGAATTTCCAGGCCGCTGACCTCGCCGGTAAGTCCTACGATGTAATTCTGAAAGGCTATTTTGCCGGCCAGAATTATTTTGAAACGGACATCTGGCTGCCTGGGGCCACCTTGGCCTTTGACGCTAGTGGTGGAGCTACATCGCAAAGAGGCCTTACCTTTGCTTTTACGAATTTCGGGCTGGACACAGACGTATTCGACACGACCCGGCAATCCGCGAATCTTGATCCCAACACCTGGACTTATCAGGTGGACACAACGACCGGGCTGATCAGAATGGAATCGCCCAACTATACTTACTCGGGCGGAGGTACAGGCTTTGGTGAGCAAGTGGGTTATTCCTCTGCGGACAACCGGCTGCTGGTTCTGGTATCGAGGTTCTACGACAATTCCGGCGGCACACCCATGGGCCCCGGCGGTACCTACATAGCCTACGCTATCTGCAACAACTGTAACTAGACGGGCTCGTCTTCTCACTTCAGCCCCGCCTTGGCGGGGCTTTTTTTCACCTGTAACAATTTCCTGGCATGTTGGCGCCGTGAAAAATCCTATGCTTTACTTAAGGTTTGCAAGTAAATGTGTAGAAAAAAGCAACAGGAGCCGTTCGTTTTGAAAGACCTGGTGTCAGCCGTTCCGTCTCTGCTGAACGATCTTTACGAACACGCGACAGCGCCTGACGAGTGGCCGAGATTTCTCGAGAAGTTCGCAAGGCTGTTCCGCACCGACACCGCCACCATCCGCCTGACGGATCTGAATGACCCTGTGGTCTACCAGTCATTCACGACCGGTTTTCACCAAAGCATCAACCAGTTTTACGAAACCGGCGCCGTCGAAAGAGATCCCTTTCGGGAAACGCTTGCAACGAGTCCGCTCGGAAAAGCGGTGGTGAGCACCGCCATCATCAGCGACCGTGATTTTGAGCGCTCCGATCATTATCAGCGGATATTCCGTCCCAACGGCAATTTTTACGCCCTGGGTACCCAGTTCGAGCGGCAGAACGGCCAGGGGATGCATATTGGCGTTCACAGGGCACGACGCAAAGGCACCTTTACCCGAGAAGAACAGTCGGCTCTGGAGCTCTTCAGCCCGCACCTTCGCCGGGCGTGCGGGCTGGCCCGCCTGATGTCCGATCTGAACCAGGCCGTCAATGATGCGCGCCACGCCCTCAACAATCTTCCGTTTGGGGTCTGGCAGACCGACGGCAGGCTCAGGGTGCAATGGATGAATACTGCCGCCGAGGAAGCTCTGGCGGCACATACCTATGGACTCGGGCTGGCCGGTAACCGCCTTAATGTCTTTGACGGCAAGCATGCAAACGCCTTGCGAACAATAGCTGCTCGACTGATTGAAAACCGTTCCGTGACAGAAACGCTGAAACTGGACCGAACAGGCGCCTGCCTGGTGTTGACCCAGTCACGCCGGTCCAACCACGGTTTTCAGATTGGCAGATCATTGAACCCGGGCATTCTCTGTTTCCTCCTGGACCCGGCTCGCCCTTCACAGCTCAATGAGAGGCACCTGGCCGCCATCTACAGCCTGACGCCCGCCGAATACCGGCTGGCAAATCTCCTGGTGCGCGGGCTCGACGTCGGTGAAGCCAGCGCGCTGTTGCAGATTTCCCCCCACACCGGCCGCACCCAGTTGAAATCCATGATGCGCAAAGCCGGTGTAAACAGACAGGCGGCGCTGCAGCGCAAACTTCTGCTGTGCGCCGACACCCTGAAAAATAACCATGGATAATTCTGTCACGCGGCAGCTCCGGCTCGCGGATGGTCGGGTTCTGAGCTATTCCGACACCGGAACCGGGCAGGGCGGCACCTGGGTTCATTGCCACGGCATTCCGGGTTCACGATATGAGCTTGCCCACCTGAGTGAACCGCTGGCTGCCGCGGGCTTGCGGGTCGTCGTTGCGGACCGGCCGGGTTACGGAGGCTCGACGCCCTGCCCCGGATACGACTTTGCCCAACACACGAATGACGTTCGCCAGTTGGCGGATAATCTGGGGCTGGAGCGGTTTTCTGTGTCCGGGTTCTCGGGGGGCGGAGTGTTTGCCCTGGCGCTGTCGCATGATCTGGGCGACCGTGTTAAACAGCTCGCCATTGCCGCAACTCCGGCGGTGCCTTTGATGGCCAATCCCTTTGAGCATGCTTCTGAGCTTACCGCCGGCAGTTGGCAGGCGGCATTGGCCGATCCGGAAAATCTTGCCTACGAGCTTGAATCACTGACCCAATCAGAAGACCTGCTTTATGAGGCCATGCTGGGCGCTATGGGCCCGGCGGATATCCGGCAACTCACCTCGGACTCCCACCTGTGGACGTTCCGCAAAAGTCTGCAGACTGCCATTGCGCAGGGCTCGAAAGACGCTGCCATGGCACTTGCGCGGGATTCGCGCCTGATGGTGCTGCCCTGGCGCTTCAATCTTCAGAAACCACCCCAACCTGATCATGTGTTCCACGGCGATGAGGACCTGCTGGTTCATGAACCGCACTTCCGCGCACTGGTCCACCACCTGCAACCAATCAGATCAGAACTTGTTGCGGGCGCGGGACACTATGGGGTGCTGGCCAGGCTTTTCCAGCTCTGATTTTGCTCAAAAAATCATCTGAACGCTCAAAGAATGATCCAATATCAATGTTTTACATTGGTTAACATCCTCTTGATTGCCAAGCTACCGACTATTGCATAGGTTTCATTGGGCCTGCCCTTTTCGGGCCCTCCGCCCGGAACCGGCGGATTTCGATTGGCATATCAAATGGAACCCAATAATGCTTAAAAAACACCTTCTATTCAGGTCTATTCTGGCGGCGACTTTAACAACCGGACTCGCAGCCTGCGGCGGTGGCGGCAGCTCCTCTGGCGGCGGCGACTCCGGAAGTGGCAAAAGCACACCCCAGACCGGCACCTTCGTTGACAGCCCGGTTGCAGGCCTTGAATACACGCGCTCTGAGTCTGGCAACACCCGCTACCTGACCGATGAAAACGGCCAGTTCACCTACACCAGTGGTGAAAACATTACGTTCAGCATCGGCCAATACACCATTGGCAGCGTTCAGGGTAAAAGCACCGTGTCGCCCCGTGATCTCGGTGAGGACAACGGCGCTATCAACGTTGCCAGAGTGCTGCAGACCCTGGACGATGATCAGGACCCTTCAAATGGTATTACCATCAGCAGCCAGGTCCGCACCCAGGCTAGCCAGGCCGCTACGCCAAGAGACATCTCCAAACTGGCGGATCTGAACACAATCTCGGCGGAGATACTGGCCATTGCATCGAATGGCGCCACCCAGCTTGTGTCCGAGACAGAGGCCGAAGCGCACCTCAATGAGACCCTCGACAGCCTTGGCGATTCCACAATTCTGGACTGTTCAGACAGCAACGCCAAAAGCCTGACTGCGACGGATCTCGCCGGCATGACACTCGGGCACATCAAAGATGATGAAACCCTGATTTTTGAATTTGGTCAGGGCGTGTTCACCGAATACAACAGCGATACCACCACCCCGGGTAGCGCATTCAAACGAACCGGCACCTGGGCGTTGAACCAGAGCACCGACTCCCTGACGCTGACCTTCGAAAGCGAAGGCCAGACGGTGAACGAGGTTTACGGCGTTTGTGATGCCGGCAACAGCATACTGTTCGAAACAGGCGAAGGTACAAGCACAGCTTACAAGCTGAATACCGCTGTCGATGGTGCCCGCACTGCCGGCACTTACCTGCTTGGCTTCCCGGACGAAACGGGTGCCGTCATAACCGTGGGCGAAGACAACGCCCTCACCTATATTCAGGGTGAAGATGTGGTTTCGGCTTCAACAACAACCGTCGAAGGCCGAACCGCGATTAACTGGGGAATCGGCGAACCCACCGACCAGCTGCTGTTTCTCTCAGGCCAGGCAAAGCGTGCAGGGATCTATGTTGATATTGGTGAAGACGGATCTTTCTCCAGGCTGGGAACCTTCAAAAGCACAGCGCCGATCGTATCTGCAGTGCCAACTGCAGAAGAACTGAGCGGGCTGACGTCGCTTTATCGGTCAGACGCTAATGACGTCGTGACCTTCTCGCTACAGGCAGACAACAATTACGTTGAATACTACAACGACAGCTACAACGGCGATGTGCGCCAGCCTGCCGGTACGCGAGGAGGGACCTGGAGCGTCAGTAACGGAGAACTCACCCTCAATGAAACCGGTGGAGGCTCTGAAACCTATCGGGTTGCGCTGTCCGCGACGTCTCTGTATTTCGCCATGAAATCAGAATCCGATGGAGATACTTCCGAAGTCAATCGGATCACGTCCACTTCAATTGCCAAGCCAATCACTGACGCAAGCTTTGTTGGCAGCTACACCGTAGCGATTCCAACGGAAGAAGCGACCGAAACACTGGTCATTTTCGAGGGTGATTCCTGCAACTACTCCGGAACAGGATGTAACTGGGATGTCATCGATGGTGTGGCCTCCATTACTTTCGGAGCCGACAGTGATGCAACCGCACAGGTCTGGCAGATGGCAAATCGCGCAAATGGATTCATTTTCGTGATCACCCACGAAAATGATCTGAATGATATCGAACCTGGTTTCATGTTCCGCAATTAAGCTGAAACGGACAGGCCGCCACCGGGCGGTCTGTCACTTTTTTTCAGGCATATCCCCTCCCGCTCGCCCCGGTTACTCAACAAACGTCCGCAATAACAAAATTTGACCGGCAAATTACAGAAGTGAACGAGTGCTTTGCATATGCCTGTTTTCAAAAGGCTGGCTGACGAAATCCCCGGCAATTCAATGGTTCGAGCTGCCGCGAGGCCCTTTGTCGTCAAAAATTGCAGGTTGCAACTTCATTAACAATTGCTAATCTTTTCGCAGGCTAGCATGTAGACAAACACTACACCCTTAGCCGGTTTCGACTCGCCCTGCCCTGAAGGCCATGCAGGTCACCAGCGTGAGCGAGGGACTAAAAACGAAAAGGAAAATCCGATGAAGTTAAAGTTAACGCTGCTTGCGTTGACGATTGCTCTGTCCGGATGTGGTGATGGCTCATCCACAAGGGCCCCTTCTGAACCGACGGCATCAAGCGTCAGCGGTTCAGTGGTCAAAGGGCCTGTTGCCGGAGCAATCGTTCGTATCTATTCAATGAATGCCGCTGGAGAAGCATCGGGGGAACCGATTGCCGGCCCGGTCACGGCGGATGAAAATGGCACCTGGAGTGCCGACATTCCCGATAGCGCGGCCCGGCCGCTGCTGGTGGAAGCCACTGGGGGCAATTACACTGACGAAGCCACCGGAGCCACGGTCAACGTGGGCGATCGCAAGCTCAGCTCCTTCCTGCCCGAAGGCGCCGAGACGTCGTCCATCAGCCCCGCCTCGGAAGTGGTGGTTCGGGCTGCACGGCGTTTCCTGGCAACCAACACGGGCGCAACGCTGGAAGAAAGCGTGGAGAGCGGCAAAACAACGCTGCGAAACGCGTTGGGCATCGACTTTGACCCACTGACCGTCACTCCCGACGCCAACGGTGAAACCCTCGAATCCCGGCAGTATGCGGCGATTCTGGGCGGGCTCTCCCAACTGGCCGAAAACGAGAACCCGGACGCGGGCAATGCGGACACGGACCCTCTGGACACCGTGATCGCGCTTCTGGATGACGCCAGCGACGGCCAGGTAGACGGCCAGGTGGACGGCACCGCCGTGACCATCGAAGGGTCATCGACGACGCTCCGGACTGATCTGGATGCTGACGATGTGACCCAGGCCACCACAACTTTTACGTCCAATCCGGATAACGGCCTGACTGACGTCACTAGCTTCACCGTGACAGCCTCAGCCACTGGAGACGGAACCGTCTCACCTTTGTCAGTGTCGGTATTTGAAGGCGCAAGCGTGGCCTTCACTCTGGCGCCCAATCCGGGTTCGGAAATCGGAGCCATAACCGGCAACTGCCCGGGTTCCCTGTCGGGCAACGTCTATGACACAGGCGCTCTCACTTCAGCCTGCGCGCTCAGCGTCACTTTCGACGCCATCAACTACAGCGTAACCGTCGCTGACGTTACCGGTGGCACTTCCAGCCCTACCAGCGCTTCCGCCCTGTTCGGGGAAACTGTCGCTTTCGAGCTGACGCCTGACACCGGCTATGACCTGATCTCGGCTTCCGGCTGTGGCGGCTTACTCGAAGGCACGACTTTCACAACCGGCAGCATTACCGCCGATTGCGAAATCGTACCAGTGTTTGAACTGCAGCAGCGCCAGGTTGACCTGACGGCCTCTCCCGCCAACAGCGGCACCTTTGATCCCGAAGGCCCGATAACCGTCGATTATGGTTCCGAGCTGGCCGTCACTCTAATTCCGGAAATCGGCTTTACCATTGGCGCCGTCGACACCGGGGGTGTTGTGGGCTGTGAAGGCACGCTGAGCAACGATGTGTTCACCTTCACTTCGGTGACGGCGGACTGCGAGCTGACCGCAAGCTTCGAGCCAATCACTTACACTGTGACTGGAACGGCAATTGGCCCGGGTTCTGTCGCTCCTGCATCAACGACGGTGAATTTCGGCGATACGGCAGCACTGACTCTGACACCAGAGGCTGGTGCGGGTCTGTTTGATGTGACGGCTCAGGGATGCCCCGGAAGCGAAGTTGCAGGTGTCTATACCACTGGCTCTGTCACCTCCGATTGCACCGTGACCGCCGAGTTCCGGACCCTGTTCACCATCACGGCCACGGCCGGCGCAGGCGGCAGCATTACCCCGGCGGGCGACACCCCGGCGCTTGAAGGCGAAGCCAAGCAGTTTGATGTGACCCCTGATACCAATTTCGAGATCGACACGGTCACCGGATGCGGCGGAACGCTCACCGACAGCACTTTCATCACGGCAGGAATTACCGGCGATTGCACCATCACCGCCACCTTCTTGGAGAACGACACGCCCTTACCCAGCGCCGTCTGGGACAGTTTCAACTGGGATGAGGCAGTCTGGCAATAATCTGTTGCCGGCTGACATAAAGAATGATGAATGAGGTAAATACCATGAAAAAGCAATTTCTGACCGGCCTTCTGGCCATGGCCCTGAGCGCAGGCGCAATCGCAGGCGAAGTAACCGGATACACGGATGCCACCAGTGGCTCGGCCGCAACGGCGGCAGACATCAACGCCAACTTCAACGCTCTGATTAGTGCGATCAACGACAACAATCAACGCATCACGGCCCTGGAGGAACAGGCCGCCGGCATCAATACCGCCGAAGGCACCTACAATTTCGTCGAGATCGCGGTGGAACTGGGAGGCGCTCCTGGAACAGGGTTCTTCGACGGCTATTCCCAGATCGGTACCTGGTCCAGCACGGGCAGCTTCACCTTCCTCTCGGACGGGACTTTCTCTGGCACTATCAATGAGACCTTCTCGATTCTTTTCGATACCACGCTTTGCGATAGCACGCAGCAGCAGTGCCGTCAGGCATACCAGCCTGACTTCAGCCAGACAGCCACGGAAAATCTAGGCGGGACCTGGACCGAGGATGGCAACAGCGTGATTGCGACCTTCCCGGAGGGTGGCTCGGTGACCTTCACCAAGGCCGGTCCCAGGCTGATGGTGCTGCAGGAGAAAAGTATCGAGGGCGGTGACGCGACCAATCCGGACCTCTTCGATTTCACCAATCTGGTATTACTGATCAAACAGGTTAACTAACCTAAACGGGTGATGCCGGGCTCAAGCCCGGCATCATAACCTTTTAACGCATTGAGTCATTTCGCTGATTACTTCGGCACAAACCCCTCCGGCTTATCTTTCAGCCACTCAACAAACGTCCGCAGCTCCTCCACCTCAAGCAGCTTCTCCCGGGTATTGAAATAAAGTCCCAGTTCGAACTCCGACCGCGCCTTGTGAATGGCGTTATGGCAGGGCCGGCACACCCACAGGGTGCGGGTAATCATGTCTTCTTTGCTGAACAGCTTCTGGAAGCGTTTCTTCCGGTGGAGGTGTTTGGGAATCAGGTGGTGGCGGGTGAGCTTGCCAACCGGGCGTTCGCAGAGTTCACAGCTTGGTGGCTGATCGGGAAGTCTTGGCATGGGCAAGGGTTCTGTCGGGTTTCGCCTTTGGCTCTACCCGACCTACGTTTGCTGCTGCCTCGGCGGATCATTCAGTGCATCAGGGTATACAGCTTGCGCCGGTAGGTTCGAACGTCCGGGTTGTTATTACCCAGCTTGTCGAACAGCTCAATCAGGGTGGTTTTGGCCACTTCGTCCTTGTACTTGCTGTCTACCTGCATCAGACGAATAAGCAGCTCCATAGCGTCGGCGTTGTTTTCCTGCAGTATGTGATGCAAAGCCAGAAGGTGAAGTGCGTTGGGATCCTTCGGATCTTTATCCAGCGCATCCTTCAATTCATGAATCGGCGGCAGTTCGGCGGATGCTTTCAGAAATTTGATGCGCGCCGCCAGCTGCTTGGCCTGGTGCTGCATCTTTTCTTCCGCGGGCAGGCTGTTGAGTACCTGCTCTGCCGTGTCGATGTCACCCAGCTCGGCCTTCAACTGCGCCAGGTCAATCAGCACTTTCAGGTCTTCCGGGTCGTTGCGGTTCATTTCAGACAGCACGGCCAGCGCCGCTTCTATATCGCCCTCTTCCCACAGGCGATGGGCCTTATCGTAGGGCGCCTCTTCATCCTTCGGCAGTTCCACGTGCTTTTCCAGGATTTTGCGAACTTCGCCCTCCGGCAAGGCGCTGTTAAAGCCGTCTACGGCCTGCCCATCCTTCACCAGAATCACCGTCGGCAGGCTGCGCACGCCCAGGCTGGCGGTCAGCTGTTCCTGCTGGTCGGCGTTTACCTTGGCCAGCCGGAAGGCGCCTTTGTACTCATCCGCCAGCTTTTCCAGAATCGGCATCAGCTGTTTGCAGGGGGCACACCACTCAGCCCAGACGTCGATCAGTACGGGGGCTTGGGCGGAAGCTTCCATCACATCCTGCTGGAAGTTCTCCATGGTGGCTTCGAATACATGGGGGGAATTCGTCATTAGGGCACCTGAATGCTGTGAACGGATGAATAACGCTGATTTGCCTCAGGACTTTGGGGCAAATGAACGGAATTCAAGTCGTTATCGTACAGCCCACAAGACGGTTTGACACACCTTGAAAAACGCGGGAACGCCGCTAAATAGCCAGTGGACCGCACCATTTTTCAGTCTGAACTTACAGGATGCCAGCACTCGATGAACGACGACAGCCGAAACGATTCTTTCGAATCCCTCGACGAAGACATTACCGAGTACATCGGCAAAGACGAGAACAGCAAGAGCCTGGTTCTGCCCAAACAGCAGATGCCGCGGCGTATGTATGTGTTACCGGTGTCCAACCGCCCGTTCTTCCCGGCGCAGGTTCAGCCCATTGTTGTAAACCAGAACCCCTGGCAGGAAACCCTGAAGCGGGTCGGCGAAACCGACCATCGGGTGCTGGGCATCTGCTTTGTGGAAGACAGCGACCCGGAACAGGCCATTCCCGGTAGTGAAGAACTGGAAACCATCGGCTGCGCCGTGCGCATACATCACGCCCAGGAAGATAACGGCAAGGTGCAGTTCATCGCCCAGGGCCTTCAGCGTTTCCGCATTACCCAGTGGCTGCGTCGCAAGCCGCCCTACCTGGTGGAAGTGGAATACCCTCAGGAGCCGGAGGAACCGAAAGATGAGCTGAAGGCTTACACCCTGGCCATTATCAGCGCCATAAAGGAACTGCTGCGAACCAACCCGCTCTATGGCGAAGAGGTAAAACAGTACCTGTCCCGCTTCGGCCCGGAAGACAGCTCACCGCTGGCAGACTTTGGCGCCTCCATGACCAGTGCCAAGGGCCCGGAACTGCAGGAAGTGTTGAACACCGTTCCCCTGCTGCGCCGCATGGAAAAAGTGCTTCTGCTGATGGCAAAAGAGCAGGAAGTCGCCCGCCTGCAGGCTGAAATCAGCGAGGAAGTGAACGACAAGGTACAGAAGCACCAGCGGGAGTTTTTCCTGAAGGAGCAATTGAAAGTCATCCAGCGCGAGCTGGGCATGGCCAAGGATGACAAGACCGCAGACGCGGAACGCTTCAGCGACCGCATGGAAAAACTCCATCCGCCCAAAGAGGTAAAAGAGCGTTTCGACGACGAGCTGCAGAAGCTGCAGGTGCTGGAGCAGGGCTCGCCGGAGTACGGCGTTACCCGCAACTATCTGGACTGGCTGACCCAGGTACCCTGGGGTATCAGTTCCGAGGACCACTTCGACCTGGCCGCCGCCCGCAAGATTCTGGACCGGGACCATGACGGCCTGGACGATGTCAAAGACCGCATCGTGGAATTCCTCGCCGAAGGCACTTTCAAGGGTGAAGTCAGCGGTTCCATCCTGCTGCTGGTGGGCCCGCCAGGCGTTGGCAAGACGTCCATCGGCCATTCGGTGGCGGACGCCCTTGGTCGGGAATTCTACCGGTTCAGCGTGGGCGGCATGCGCGATGAAGCCGAGATAAAAGGCCACCGCCGCACCTACATCGGCGCCATGCCTGGCAAATTCGTTCAGGCCCTGAAAGACGCCAAGGTTTCAAACCCGGTGATCATGCTGGACGAGATCGACAAGATTGGCGCCTCTTTCCAGGGTGACCCGGCCTCAGCGCTGCTGGAAACCCTGGATCCAGAACAGAACCGGGAATTCCTGGACCATTATCTGGATGTGCGGATGGACCTGTCCAAGGTGCTGTTTATCTGCACCGCCAACCAGCTGGACACCATCCCGCGGCCCCTGCTGGACCGCATGGATGTGATTCGCCTGTCCGGCTACATCGCCGAAGAGAAAGTGGCGATCGCCAAACACTACCTGCTGCCCAAGCTGCTGAAGCGGGCCGGGCTGCTGAAAAAGCAGATGAACATCACCGATGCGGCCATCCGCCAGATCATCGAAGGCTATGCACGGGAAGCTGGCGTGCGCAGCCTGGAAAAACTGCTGCATAAGGTCATCCGCAAGGGCATTGTGCGACTGCTGGAAAACCCGGACCAGCCGGTCAAAGTCGGCGTCTCTGACCTGACCGAATTGCTGGGCCAGCCCGCCTTCCGCAAGGAAAAATCCATGAAAGGCATAGGCGTGGTCACCGGCCTGGCCTGGACCGCCATGGGCGGAGCCACGCTTAGCATCGAGGCGTCAAGGGTGCACAGCAGCCAGCGGGGGTTCAAACTGACCGGGCAATTGGGCGATGTGATGAAAGAGTCCGCCGAGATCGCCCACAGTTATGTGTCCTCGAACCTCAAACGGTTCAAGGGCGATCCGACGTTTTTCGACAAATCCTTCGTGCACCTGCATGTGCCCGAGGGTGCCACACCCAAAGACGGCCCCAGTGCCGGCGTCACCATGGCGACAGCATTGCTATCGATCGCCCGGGGTGAAGCGCCCCAGCAGAATATTGCCATGACCGGTGAGCTGACGTTAACCGGGCAGGTTTTTCCGGTTGGCGGCATTCGCGAGAAAGTCATTGCGGCCAGACGCCAGAAGATCAGCAATCTGATATTGCCGGAGGGTAACCGGGGCGATTACGAAGAACTGCCGGGTTACCTGAAAGAAGGCATTACCGTGAACTTCGCGAAGCAGTACAGCGATGTGTTTCAGGTGTGTTTTGCGGACAAGCCGCGGAAAGGGGCGTCTGTGCATTGATGGACCTCAGGCTTTCGCCTTCCAGCCGTCCTCCCGAAGCACCGGCCCGACATCCAGAACCGGCGACGCATCAATATCGTCGGCGTCCATCATATTGGCCACTCTTTGTAGCGACGCCAGGATCATGGTCTGCTCCCACTCCGCCAGGCTCTGGAACTTCTTGATGAAATCCTCCTGCAGCGGCTGGGGCGCGCGGGCAAGAATATCGGCGCCCTCCTCGGTGAGATGGGCGTGCACCTTGCGCTTGTCCTGGGTACTGCGAACCCGGTAAACCAGTTTGCGATGCTCCAGCCGGTCCAGGATCGTGGTGACCGTGGCCTGGCTCAGGCTGACCTTGTCGGCAATGGTGCCGATGGTCACCTCTCCCAGATCCCGGATACTGCGCATAATCAGCAACTGCGGCCCGGTCAGCCCCGCATGCTTACTGAGCCTTTTCGAGTGCAGGTCCGTTGCCCGAATGACACGGCGAAGCGCCACAAGTACACCTTCGTAGTTGTTCAAATCTTCACTCCCGGGTTCCAGAAACCAGATTCTTTATACCACTAAGTATTAGAGGTCTTTGCCGTGGCGAATGCAACCAGCCTTTTTGTTAACGCACTATGATAAGGTCTGCACCGTTTTGAGTCACAGCAACGGGAAAACTGCCCCATGAGAACCTTTAAAACAGCACTGGCTCTGGTGCTGATCGCGATGTTTCAGCCTCATGCCGTTCTGGCCCAGGCGCAACCGCCGGAAGATATAGACGCGGAAGACGTACGTGCCCAGCTGGACCATCTGGAAAAGCCAATGTATACCCCGTTCATCGAGCTGTATCTGCTTGAAGAGAGCAAGGCCCTGCGCAAGGAAATGATGAACACCCGCGCCGAGCTGATCGAAAAGGTGGTGGACAAGGAGCTGTCCGTTGCCGACAAGACCATGTCCTACGCGACGGACACGGTCACCTACTTCTTCTACCTGATTGCCGGCGCAACCTCGATTCTGGTGCTGATCGGCTGGAATTCCATTCGCGATATGCGGAACCAGTTGACCACGCTTGCGGAAAAGCGCGTAAATGAGCTTGTGGTGGAATACGAAAACCGGCTGGAATTTATTGAAGACCAGTTGCGGCAGAAATCGGATATCATCCAGCAGAACCAGAAAGACATTGAGCGCACTAACAAGCTGCACTCACTCTGGTTGCAGGCAAGCCAGGAAACGTCGCAGCAGAACAAGATTTCGGCTTATGACGCCATTCTTGATTTGCGCCCGGACGACGTCGAGGCGCTGAGCTACAAGGCAGACGCGGTGCTGGAAATGCAGGAGCCGCTCTGGGCCATCAGCCTTTGCCAGCGCGCCCTGAAGCTGGCGCCGGAAAATGGCCACGCGCTTTATCAACTGGCCTGCGCCTACGCCGAAATCGGCCGTTGGGAGGATGCTGTAAATACATTGCACAAAGCCGTTACAATCTCCGAGGCGTACAGGGACGATGCTTCAGTGGACCCCAGTTTCTCCGAGCTTCATGAGCATGAAAGCTTCCGGAAGCTGGTTCACCAGGATGACGAAGACAGCCACGAATCTTGACAAGGAATCAGTGGTGGTGTTTGTTTAACCCGTTGGAAACATAAGAAACCCTGACACCTAACAGGATATAACGAATGAAAACTTCCATTAAAAAAATCGTTACCGCTGTTGGCGCCACCACCGCGCTGATGGCAGCCGGCCAGGCCGCCGCTGAAATTCGCATTGGCATCGCCGGCCCGATGACCGGCCCGGTCGCCCAGTACGGCGATATGCAGTTCTCTGGCGCCCGTATGGCCATTGAGCAGATCAACGCCAACGGCGGCGTCATGGGCGAAGAACTGGTCGCGGTTGAATACGATGACGTCTGCGACCCCAAGCAGGCCGTGACCGTTGCCAACAGCATGGTCAACGAAGGCGTTCGCTTCGTGATTGGCCATCTGTGCTCCAGCTCTACCCAGCCAGCGTCTGACATCTACGAAGACGAAGGCATTCTGATGATAACCCCGGCGTCCACCAGTCCGGAAATCACTGAGCGCGGCTACGAACTGGTATTCCGCACCATCGGTCTGGACAGCATGCAGGGGCCGGTTGCGGCCAACCACCTTGCCAGCCTGAACCCCGAGCGCGTTGCCATCATTCACGACAAGCAGCAGTACGGTGAAGGCATCGCAACTGCCGTGCGCGACACCCTGACTGACGCAGGCGTTGAAGTAGCCATGTTCGAGGGCATCACTGCCGGCGACAAAGACTTCTCGTCACTGGTAACCAAGCTCAAGCAGGCAGACGTTGATTACGTCTACTACGGCGGCTACCACCCTGAACTGGGCCTGATTCTGCGCCAAGCTGACCAGGCTGGTCTGGACGCGACCTTCATGGGCCCGGAAGGCGTTGGTAACAAGGACATCAACTCCATTGCCGGCGATGCAGCTGAAGGCCTGCTGGTTACGCTGCCGCCGAGCTTTGATCAGAAAGAAGAAAACCAGGACCTGGTCCAGGCTTTTGAAGACAAAGGCGAAGACCCATCCGGCCCATTCGTCCTGACCTCCTACGCAGCGGTTCAACTGGTTGCTGAAGGCATCGAAGAAGCGGGTTCAAAGGATCCGTTTGATGTGGCCGAGGCCCTGCGCGCAGGTACTTTCCAGACGCCAATCGGCACCGTTGAGTACAACCAGGCCGGTGATATGGAGTCATTCGAGTTTGTTGTGTACGAATGGCATTCAGATGGAAGTAAAACTCCGGTAAACTAAGCCAAAATCGTTAAAAAACGGTAATTATGAGAGCACCTTCTCACCGCGATCCGGGAGAAGGTGTTTTTCTAAGCTTCTGTTGAGCCTGTATCCAGCACCTCCCGCGACCCGGGAGGTGTCTGTTTGTAGGGGAGGAGGCAGGCTAGCGGAGTCCCAAATCCATGCAAGATCTCCTTTATTTTATTCAGCAGCTCATTAACGGGCTGACGATTGGCAGCACCTACGCGCTGATAGCCATCGGTTACACGATGGTTTACGGCATCATCGGCATGATCAACTTTGCCCATGGTGAGATCTACATGATTGGTGCCTACACGGCATTGATCACCATCACCGGCCTGACTGCCCTTGGCATTGTCTGGCTGCCTCTGATCCTGATCGTCGCGCTGATCTGCGCCATGATTGTGTCCAGCTCCATGGGCTGGGCGGTTGAACGGGTCGCCTACCGGCCGGTTCGGGGCAAGCATCGCCTGATTCCGCTGATTTCCGCCATCGGTATGTCCATTTTTCTGCAGAATTACGTTCACCTGGCACAGGGCTCCAGCAACATCGGCTTTCCCGCGCTGGTTGAAGGCGGTTTCCGCTTTGGCCCGGAAGACTCGTTCCAGACCTCAATCTCCTACATGCAGATCATGATTTTTGCGGTCACGCTGGTCTGTATGACCGTGTTGTCACTGTTTATCTCCCGATCCAGAATTGGCCGTGCCTGCCGCGCGGTATCGCAGGATCTGGGCATGGCGAACCTGCTGGGCATTGATACCAACCGCATTATCTCCGCTACCTTCGTGATCGGCGCCGCGCTGGCGGCAGTCGCCGGTCTTCTGCTGGGCATGTACTACGGCTCCATCGACCCGCTGTTTGGCTTCATTGCCGGCCTCAAGGCCTTTACCGCAGCCGTTCTCGGTGGCATCGGCAGCATTCCCGGTGCGATGCTGGGCGGCCTGATTCTTGGCGTTGCGGAAAGCATGACCTCGGGCTATCTCAGTGGCGAATACAAAGACGTCGTGTCGTTCAGCCTGCTGATACTGATCCTGCTGTTCAAACCCACCGGCCTGCTTGGCAAACCGGAGGTTGAGAAGATCTGATGGCTGCTCAAAACTTCAAACATGCGCTGTTCAGCGCCGTTGTAACACTGATTATCTCCTATCCGATTCTGGGCTTTAACCTGGTCAGTGAAGGCATTTCAGTCCAGCTCGAGGGCGCAGACACCTTTACCCTGGTTGGGGTTTTTGCGGCTGCGGTTGTGGTTTTCCTGTTTCAGCTTTTCCGCGACACCATCATGGGTGGTCTGGGTAAACTCCCGGCTCTTAACCCCATGGCAAACCGGCCGCCGATGCCCCAGAGGAAGCGACTGAAAGTAGAATCCGTTCTGCTCACCCTGATGCTGATTGGCGCTTTGTTCTGGCCATTCATCGCGTCAAGGGGCGCTGTGGATCTGGCCACGCTGGTTCTGATCTACATCATGCTGGCACTGGGCCTTAACGTGGTCGTCGGGCTTGCGGGCCTGCTGGACCTGGGTTACGTCGCTTTCTACGCAGTTGGTGCCTACAGCTTTGCCCTGCTGTCCCAGTATTTCGGCATATCCTTCTGGTTTGCCCTGCCCATTGGTGCCCTTCTGGCCGCCCTGTTCGGGCTGGTGCTGGGCTTTCCGGTGTTGCGGTTACGGGGGGATTACCTGGCCATTGTGACTCTTGGCTTTGGCGAGATTATCCGCATCCTGCTGAACAATATGACCAATCTCACCGGTGGCCCGAACGGCATCGGCGGTATTCCCGACCCCACCCTGTTCGGAATGGAATTTGGTCGTCGAGTGAAGGAAGAGGGCAACACCTCCTTTCACGAAACCTTCGGCATTGCCTACGCCGGCGAGCACAAGGTGATCTTCCTGTACCTGATTGCCCTGGTGCTGGCGGTGATCACGGCTCTGGTTATCCGTCGCCTGATGCGCATGCCGGTTGGCCGCGCCTGGGAAGCACTGCGGGAAGACGAGATTGCCGCTAAATCCCTGGGGCTGAGTCGCACTGCGGTGAAGCTATCTGCCTTTACCATTGGCGCTTTCTTTGCCGGTTTCGCCGGTACCGTGTTTGCCTCCAAGCAGGGCTTTATCAGCCCGGAATCATTTGTCTTCCTGGAATCGGCCATCATTCTGGCGATTGTGGTGCTGGGCGGCATGGGCTCCCAGATGGGCGTTATCCTCGCGGCCATTGCCGTGACTATCCTGCCGGAGCTTGCCCGGGAGTTCTCTGAATACCGGATGCTGATCTTCGGTGCCGCCATGGTACTGATGATGGTGTGGCGGCCCCAGGGTCTGCTACCCATGCGACGCATTCACATTGAACTCAAACCACAGGGGTGACGGATAATGCTTGAAGTTAAAGATCTGTCGATGCGCTTCGGCGGGCTCCTGGCGGTTGACCAGGTCTCGCTGGACGTAAAGGAACACGAAATTGTGGCCATCATCGGCCCCAACGGCGCAGGTAAGACCACGGTTTTCAACTGCATGAGTGGCTTCTACAAGCCCACCGGCGGCAAGATTGTGTTTGAAGGCCAGGAAATCCAGGGCAAACCGGACTACAAGATTTCCCGGCTTGGCCTGGTGCGTACCTTCCAGCACGTGCGCCTGTTCAGCAAGATGACGGTGGTGGAAAACCTGCTGGTAGCGCAGCATCGCCACCTCAACACCAACCTGCTCTCCGGTATTCTGAATACCCCGAACTATCGGGAGAAAGAGCGTAAATCCCTGGACCGCGCTGCCTATTGGCTTGACAGGGTCGGGCTGACCGACATGGCCAACCGTGAAGCCGGCAACCTGGCCTACGGCCAGCAGCGGAGGCTGGAAATTGCCCGCTGCATGGTCACCGAGCCCAAGCTGCTGATGCTGGACGAGCCCGCAGCCGGTCTGAACCCGGCCGAGACCAAGGAGCTGAACCAGCTGATCATCAGCCTCAAGGAAGACTACAACGTGTCCGTTGTTCTGATTGAGCACGACATGAGCCTGGTTATGGACATATCGGACCGGATCAACGTCATCAACCAGGGCCGGCCGCTTGCCAGTGGCACGCCGGACGAAATCCGTCGCAATGACGACGTTATCAAAGCCTATCTGGGTGAGGCCTGAGGAACTATCATGCTTGTACTAGAAGACGTCCATACCCATTACGGCAAGATTGAGGCGCTTCACGGCGTCTCCGTTCAGGTCAACAAAGGCGAGATCGTATCGCTGATCGGTGCCAACGGCGCCGGCAAGACCACCCTGCTGATGACCGTGTGCGGCAACCCCCGGGCCTCTTCAGGCCGCGTGATACTTCAGGGCAAGGACATTACCAATGACCTGACCTCCAATATCATGCGCTCGGGCATCGCCATAGTGCCGGAAGGCCGGCGGGTTTTTTCCGGTCTGACCGTTGAAGAGAACCTGCACATGGGAGGGTTCTTCAATACCAAGGCAGAAATCCGCAAAAGCCAGGAACATGTCTACGAACTGTTCCCGCGCCTCAAAGAGCGGGAGCACCAGCGCGCAGGCACCATGTCCGGCGGCGAGCAGCAGATGCTGGCCATCGGTCGGGCACTGATGAGCAGGCCGAACATGATCATCCTGGACGAGCCGTCCCTGGGGCTGGCGCCGCTGGTGATCAAACAGATCTTCGAGATCATAGGTCAGCTTCGTGAGGAAGGCATTACCGTGTTTCTGGTGGAACAGAACGCCCATCAGGCGCTGAACCTTGCGGACCGGGGCTATGTGCTGGAAACAGGACGCATTCGCCTGCACGACACCGGCAAGAACCTGCTGGAGAATCCGGACGTGCAGAACGCCTATCTGGGCGGTTGAGCAACCATCGGCCTTGCCTTTTCAGCATTTCAACTATACTCAGAATCAACGGCCAATCTGTCTTTACTGGAAATCAGTCAGGGCCGTTAGCGACGACAGCTAAAATTAAACAAGGAGTTAATAATGAAGAAAATCATCGCAGGCGCACTGCTCATGGGAGCCTCTACCCTGGCTTTTGCTCAGCCCGGATGTGGTGTTGGCGCAATGATCTGGAAAGGACAGTCCGGTATTGCCCCGCACGTTCTGGCTGCAACTACTAACGGAACCTTTGGCAACCAGACCTTCGGTATGACCACCGGCACCCTCGGTTGCCAGACCAACGCGTCTGTGCAATCCATGGCCATGTACATGGACAGCAACATAGACAAGGTTGCCCGCGACATGTCCCGTGGCACCGGTGAGAACCTGGATACCCTGGCTGTACTGCTGGGCGTAGACGAAGCGGACCGTGATTCTTTCCGCAAGGTTCTGCAGGACAACTTTGCGACCATCTTCCCGTCGTCCGACACCACATCTGGTGAGGCGGTTGATGCCATCGTAGCTCTGCTGGAAGGCGATCAGACCCTGAGCAAATACGTAGCAGCCTGATCAGCACTGAAGGACTACAACGCGCCAGGGACGGCGCACCCACCCTTCGCCTAACCCGGAACTGATTGACCATTCATGCGCACCAAGCTTCAGTATGCGCTGGCCCTATCCTGGCTGGCATCGTCACTTCATGCTTTCGCCACGCCGCTTCCAGATACCGGCGACCTTCATCAACATCCTGCCTGGCTGACCCTGGTGCACTACCAACCTGACCGCTTCAGCAGTGGTTACACCGGGCAGGCAGATGATGACGACTTTTTCCTCAGCCCCCGGGGCAAGACCTCACCGGAGGCAGAACTGAAAGCCACCCTCGAAGCCATTACCCAGCCGGGCGGTGGCGATGATCATGCCCGCTGCCGTTTCCCCGCACGGGACCAGTGGCTGCGCCAACAACTGGATCTGCCCCAACAACCGGCAGACTGCCCGGCCTATGATCAGTGGATGGAGGAACTGAACACCGAAACCGTGACCCTGGTGTTTGCCGCTTCCTACCTGAACAGCCCGTCTTCCATGTTTGGCCACACCTTCCTGCGGCTGGACCCGCCCCGTGAAGACGATGAAACCAACCTGATCCTGGCGAACACCATTTCTTACGCGGCAGACGCGGCCGCCCACGACAGCGAAATCCTGTTTGCCTACAAAGGCATTTTTGGCGGCTATCCGGGCATTACCTCCATACAGCCCTACTATGAAAAAATCCGCCTCTATTCAGACATTGAGCATCGGGACCTGTGGGAGTACCAGCTGAACCTGACCCAGCCGGAGGTCGACATGATGCTGGCCCACACCTGGGAAATCCGGGACCGCAATTTCGACTATTACTTCTTTGATGAAAACTGCGCCTACCGGCTGCTGGCCCTGATTGACGTGGCCCGCCCCGGCACCGACCTGCTGAGCGAAGTCAGCACCCACGCCATTCCCTCGGATACCGTTCGATGGGTAGTGGATAGAAACCTGGTGGCAGACGTGACCTACCGCCCTTCCGCTGCAACCAAAGTCAATCATTCCATCGAATCGCTGCCGGATGATCACCAGACCCTGGCGGCCGCCATTGCCAACGGCTACGTGGACGCTGACGCTCCCGAAGTAAAAACCTTGAATGATGAAGAGCGAGCCCGGGTGCTGGACACCACCTACGACTATGTACGCTATCAGAGCGAAGCCGACGGCTGGCCAAGGGAACACGCCGCCCCCCTGTCTCATGACCTGCTGCGGGAACGCAGCCGGATTCGCGGGGTGGACGCCCAGGAAGGCCCGCAAGAGCCCGAAATCCGCGACGACCAGGGCCACGACACCTTTCGCGCCAGCCTCAGCGGCGGACGCCTGGGCGAGCGCAACTTCACCGAACTGACTCTGCGCCCGGCCTACCACGACATTCTGGACCCGCCCGCCGGCTACCGTGGCGGGGCCCAGCTTCAGTTCCTGCGCCTGGATGCGCGTTTGTACACGGATAATGACGAACTGCAGATCGAACAACTGACCGGCGTGGAAATCCGCTCCCTGTCACCGCGCAACCAGTTCTTCTCGCCCCTGTCCTGGCAGGTCGGCTTCGGCGGCCGCCGTACCGATACCGAAACCAGGCGGGTGTTTACGCCCTACCTGGAAGGCGGCGCTGGATTCAGCTGGCAACTGGCCACCGGTACCCAGGCTTTCGCCCTGGGCACCGCCGACCTGGAAATTGACGACGACCTCCGCCGCGGCTACGACGCTGCCCCCGGCGCCGACCTGGGCATCCTCCACCAGAACAACCGCTTCAGCCTGCTAGGGGGCGTGAAAACCAAAGCCTGGATCGTCAGCAGCCAGCACCGCCAGGACCAGGCCTACCTGGAAGCCAACTGGCACATCGGGCGAGACTTCAGCCTGTTCGGAAAATTCAGCCGTGAAGACCACTACGACAGGTACCGCAGCGAATGGCAACTCGGACTCCACGCGTACTTTTAAACACCCGGAAAGCACTGACCGGCCTGGCCGCAGCGCTGACACTCATGTTCCTGACCGGCTGCAGCAGCGTCTTTTTCTACCCCGACCAGGTCACCTATGTGACCCCGGACCGCCTGAACCTTGAATACGAAAACGTCTTCATCGAAACTACGGACGGCGAAACCCTCCACGGCTGGTGGCTACCCGCCCAATCCGACCCCAAAGGCACCGTCTACTTCCTCCACGGCAACGCCCAGAACATCAGCAGCCACGTAATGAACGTCGCCTGGCTGCCTGAGGAGCGCTACAACGTCTTTTTGATCGACTACCGGGGATACGGGCGCTCCACCGGCGCACCGGACATAGAAGGCACCCTGCATGACTCAGAAGCCGGCCTGAGATGGCTGACAGAACACCCGGACGCCCAGAACCAGCCCCTGTTCCTCCTCGGCCAAAGCCTCGGCGGCGCCCTGGGCATTGCCCTGGCCAGCGAATGGGTCAAACGCGGCGAACAACCACCCCTGGACGGCGTCATCGTCGACGGCACCTTCGACGGCTTCCGTTCCATCGCCCGGGAAAAACTCGGCGACTTCTGGCTCACCTGGCCGTTACAGATTCCCCTGAGCTGGACCATTACAGACGAATACGAGGCTACTGACCAGATTGGCGATATCAGCCCAGTGCCGGTGATGGTGATTCACAGTGTTCGGGACGGGATTATTCCGTTTCACCACGGGCAGCGTTTATACGACGCGGCGAAAGAACCCAAGCAGTTTTTACAGACGGATACCGGGCATGCGTCGACGTTTGTGATTCCGGGGTACAAGCAAGAAGTGCTGGATTTCATGAGACAGTAGGCGCGAACCAGTTCCGGAGAGCGCGCCGGGCAAGGCTGTTCAGGAACGTGCGGAGCCATGGATGGCGGAGCCCGAGCCCACAGGGACGTGCTTGTGGCGTTTCCTGAACAGCCTTGCCCGGCGTGCGAGAACTCCGAAACCAGCAGGCCTGAAAATGAAAAAACCCGCCGGACTCTGATGAGTGGCGGGCTTTTTTGTCGGATTACGGCTTTGCCTAATCCGACCTACGGGAGGCAAAATTACAGAGCGGAGAGATCCGTCGGCTGCTCGCCTTCCTTCACTTCCTTCATGGACAGCTTCACGCGGCCACGGTTGTCCACGTCCAGTACCTTCACCAGAACTTCCTGACCTTCGCTCAGCTCGTCAGTCACGTTCTCAATGCGACGCTCGGAGATCTGGGAAATGTGCACCAGACCATCTTTGCCAGGCAGGATGTTAACAAAGGCACCGAAGTCCACGATGCGCTCAACACGGCCGCTGTAAATAGCACCAACCTCGATTTCCGCAGTGATTTCCATCACCCGCTTCATCGCCGCATTGGCTGCATCCTGGTTGTCCGCGTAGATCTTCACATTGCCGTCGTCATCCAGATCGATGGAAGCGCCGGTCTCGTCACAGATAGAGCGGATGGTAGAACCGCCCTTACCGATAACGTCACGGATCTTCTCCGGGTTGATCTTGATGGTGGTGATGCTCGGCGCGCGGCTGGAAAGTTCCTTGCGCGGCGCAGAGATTACTTTCGCCATCTCGCCCAGGATATGCAGACGCGCTGCATTAGCCTGCTCAAGCGCAATTTCCATGATCTCGTCAGTGATACCCTGGATCTTGATATCCATCTGCAGCGCGGTGATGCCCTCAGAGGTACCGGCCACCTTGAAGTCCATATCGCCGAGGTGATCCTCGTCACCCAGGATGTCGGTCAGAACCGCGAACTTGTCGCCTTCCTTGACCAGACCCATGGCAATACCGGCCACCGGTGCCTTGATCGGAACACCCGCATCCATCAGCGCCAGGGAAGAACCACAGACCGACGCCATGGAGCTGGAACCGTTGGATTCAGTAATCTCGGACACCGCACGAATGGTATACGGAAATTCTTCCATGGTCGGCATAACCGCTGCCACACCACGCTTCGCCAGACGACCATGGCCGACTTCACGACGACCCGGCGTACCCACACGGCCAGCTTCACCAACCGAGTACGGAGGGAAGTTGTAGTGGAACAGGAAGGGATCTTTACGCTCGCCTTCCAGGGCATCGATGATCTGCATGTCGCGGGCGGTGCCCAGCGTGGTGGTCACGATGGCCTGGGTTTCACCACGGGTGAACAGGGCCGAGCCGTGAGTGCTGGGCAGAACGCCAACTTCAACTTCGATCGGGCGAACGGTCTTGTTGTCACGGCCGTCGATGCGGGGCTTGCCGTCGATAACCTGCTTACGAACAATGGTCTTCTCGACCTTGCCGAAGTACTTCTTGACGTCGTCTTCTGACGGCTGGCCTTCCTCTTCACCGGCCAGTTTCTCGACCAACGCGTTCTTGATCTCGCTAAGACGGGCATAACGCTCCATCTTGTCACGGATGCTGTAGGCTTCTTCGATCGCCGTCGCCGCTTCAGCGTTTACCGCGTTCAGAAGCTCGGTGTTCTCGGCTTCTGGCTGCCATTCCCAGCGGGGCTTGCCGATTTCAGCAGCAAATTCCTTGATGGCGGTAATGGCCGACTGCATTTCTTCGTGGCCGTAGAGTACCGCGCCCAGCATCTGGTCTTCGGTCAGACCTTTAGCCTCGGACTCAACCATCAGCACCGCGTCGTCAGTACCGGCAACCACCATGTCCAGCAGGGAGGTTTCCAGTTCTTCAAACGTTGGGTTCAGGAAGTAGCCACGCTCGCTAGTGTAGGCAACCCGTGCTGCACCGATCGGGCCGTCAAACGGAATACCGGAAATGGCCAGTGCGGCAGAGGCTGCCAGCATGGCCGCGATGTCCGGATCCTGATTCTTGCTGGAAGACATGACCGTCGTGATCACCTGGGTCTCGTTCATGAACCCTTTCGGGAACAGCGGACGAATCGGGCGGTCGATCAGGCGCGACGTCAGGGTTTCTTTCTCGGACGGACGGCCTTCACGCTTGAAAAAACCACCGGGGATTTTGCCCACAGCGTAAGTTTTTTCGAAGTAGTTGACGGTCAGCGGGAAGAACGGCTGGCCGGGCTTGGCTTCTTTCGCCGCGACCACGGTACCCAGTACCGAAATATCATCGACGGTTACCAGCACGGAGCCAGTCGCCTGACGCGCGATGCGGCCGGTTTCGATGGTGACGGTCTTGCCGCCGAGTTCGAATGATTTTTTAACGGGCTTCAGATCCACAATTGCTCCTGATTTATCTCGATTTCATCTGTTCAATAGACTCAGAGCAGCCGCCCATGCGGACTGTCTGTTTTGTTGTGCGGATGAATCAGAAAGCAACCTGTCTGAAAGCTAACAGGCTGTTGCAAAACCCCGGGGCGTTGGCTGCTTTCTATTCCGCCATCCGGGCCTTTCAACAACCTGCTATCAATTTCAGCTTCCAGTCATGACAGGCAGTTGCTTCAGAATTCAAACGCAAACAATGTTCGGAGGAAAAACACAACCGGCGAGGGTTTTACACCCCGCCGGTCCGTTCTGAACAATCAGATCAACGACGCAGACCAAGACGCTGGATCAGCTCCAGGTAACGATCGGCGTTTTTGCGCTTCAGGTAGTCCAGCAGCTTACGGCGCTGGTTTACCATCCGGATCAGACCGCGGCGGGAATGGTGATCCTGCTTGTTGGCCTTGAAATGATCCTGCAGCTTGTTGATGTTGTGGCTCAGCAGGGCAACCTGAACTTCAGGGGAACCTGTATCGCCATCAGCTTGCTGAAAGTCCTTTACGATCTCTGCTTTCTCATTGGCAGAAAGTGCCATAACTCACCTCAGTTTTGCGATGCTATGAAAATCCAGCCGAACCGCGCATCTCTACAGCCCGGCTAATCGGTGACCGCACCCCTCGGGGGCTGTCAGCCGCTCTTCACCAGTCGACGGGGCACCAGTTTGGTGCCCCCACCTTCCGGGAATTTTTCTGCCAGCCCGATAAAGCCTCTATCACCGTACAGGCGGATAAAGCCTTCCTCGGACTGACCGGGTATTCTAACTGGTTGTCCGTTCAATATCGACACCAGCGCCTGGCCCTCCAGCTGCTGCTCCGGGAACATCGACAGAGCCGCGTCCGGTGCCACCAGCAAGCCATCCAGACTTTCGCCCTGTTCTCGCATCTGCTCAAGGGTTGGCACCTGGCAGGCATCCGCAAGCGTGAACCCCGATGCCATGGTCCGGCGCAATGCCGTCACATGAGCGCCGCAGCCCAGGGCCTCGCCAATATCCTCTACCAGTGAACGAATGTAAGTACCCTTGGTGCAGCTGACCGCGATATCCATTTCGTCGTCGCGCAGTTCGATCAGGGTCAGTTCGTAGATGGTGACAGGGCGGGCCGGACGTTCCACCTCAATGCCTTCACGTGCGTATTCGTAGAGCGGACGACCCTGATGCTTGAGGGCAGAGTACATCGAGGGCACCTGCTGGATGTCGCCGCGGAAGCGGTCCAGAACAGGTTCAAGAATGTCGGACGTCAGCTCAGCCGGGACCGGCTTTTCCTCAACGACTGCGCCTTCACTGTCCCCGGTTTCCGTGCGCACACCCAGCTTGGCTGTCGCGATATAGGCCTTGTCGCTGTCCAGCATCATCTGGGAGAACTTGGTGGCTTCACCAAAACACAAGGGCAGAACGCCGGTCGCCAGCGGGTCAAGAGCGCCGGTATGGCCTGCCTTGGCCGCACCAAACAGGCGCTTGACCTGCTGAAGGATACCGTTGGAGGTAATATCCATGGGCTTGTCGATCACCAGGATACCGTTAACGTCCCGTCCTTTCCGGCGTCGACTCAAACGTCTTTCTCCGGCTTGTCCGTTTCTTCAGAACCACCTTCATCACTGGAAACCGCAGGCTTGTCGCCCACCGCTTCACGGATCAGATTATCCATGCGCCGGCTGTGACTCAGCAGCGCATCAAAATGGAACCGAAGCTGGGGCGTTACCCGCAGCTTCATGGCACGACCTACCTGTCCTTTAAGGAAACCGGCGGCCTTGTTCAGAACCGACAGCGAATCCTGCACCTGCGGTGAGTCTTCGGTCAGTTCTTCTGTGGTCAGCAGCGACACGTAAACGTCGGCATAGCCCAGATCACGGCTTACCTTGACGGCATTGACTGTGACCATGCCCACCCGCGGGTCTTTGACTTCCCGCTGGATGAGCTGGGCCAGTTCCCGTTGCATCTGATCGCCGATGCGATCAATTCGGCTGAACTCTCTTGGCATTATGCTTCTCTTGACTGCGGGAGCCTCAGGCTCCGGTGGATTCCAGCTTGCGCTCAACCCTTACCCGGTCGAACACTTCGATCTGGTCACCGACCTTCACGTCATAGCCTTTAACGCCGATACCACATTCCATACCGTTGCGAACTTCGGGCACGTCGTCCTTGAAGCGGCGCAGGGATTCCAGCTCGCCTTCAAAGATAACCACGTTGTCCCGCAGCACACGGATGGGCTTGTTACGGTGCACACTGCCCTCGGTCACCATGCAGCCGGCTACCTGGCCAAACTTCGGCGAACGGAACACATCGCGCACGTCGGCGATGCCCACGATGTCCTCGCGGAATTCCGGCGCAAGCATGCCGGTCAGCGCGGCTTTCACGTCATCCAGCAGGTTGTAGATGATGCTGTAGTAGCGCAGATCCAGACCTTCCTGCTCGACAAGCCGCTTGGACGCGGTGTCCGCACGCACGTTGAAGCCGAAGATGACGGCGTTGGTTGCCATCGCCAGGCTGATGTCTGTTTCGGCAATGCCGCCAACACCAGAGGAGACAATCTTCACCTGAACTTCGTCGTTGCCCAGATCCTGCAGCGACTTGGTAATGGCTTCCAGGGAACCGCGAACGTCGGTCTTGAGGACCACGTTGAGGGTCTTGACCTCGTCCTTGCCCATATTCTCGAACAGGTTCTCCAGCTTGGCAGCCTGCTGCCTGTGCAGACGCTGTTCGCGCTCACGGGTCTGGCGGAATTCGGCCAGTTCCTTGGCTTTTTTCTCGTCAGCTACGGCAAAGAACTCATCGCCAGCATTCGGCGTACCGTTGAGGCCAAGGATTTCCACCGGAATTGAAGGACCAGCGGATTTGACCTGCTTGCCCGCTTCGTCAGTCATGGCACGGATCTTACCGAAGAAAGAACCGGCGACAACCATCTCACCCTGGCGCAGGGTACCGTTCTGAACCAGAACGGTCGCAACCGAGCCGCGCCCGCGTTCCAGGCTGGATTCAACCACTACACCCTTGGCCGGGGCGTCCGGGGAGGCTTCCAGTTCGAGAATTTCGGCCTGAAGCAGCAGTGCCTCAATCAGGTTATCAATGCCCTCACCGGTGTGAGCGGAAACGGGAATGAACTGGACATCACCGCCGTACTCTTCCGGAATGACTTCCATACCGGCCAGCTCGCCCTTGATTTTCTCAGGGTCAGCGCCTTCCTTGTCCATCTTGTTGATGGCAACAACAATCGGCACACCGGCGGACCGGGCATGCTCGACCGCTTCCTTGGTCTGCGGCATAACGCCGTCATCGGCGGCCACTACCAGGATCACGATGTCGGTACACTGGGCACCACGGGCGCGCATCGCGGTAAAGGCCGCGTGGCCCGGGGTGTCGAGGAACGACACCATGCCGTGATCGGTTTCAACGTGATAGGCGCCAATGTGCTGGGTAATACCACCGGATTCGCCGGACGCAACCTTGGTACGGCGAATGTAGTCCAGCAGCGACGTCTTACCATGGTCGACGTGGCCCATCACACTGACCACCGGAGCACGCTTGGCCTTTTCCTTGCCCTCGAAGGTGAACTCGTGGAGCACTTCTTCTTCGAACGCATCGTCACTGACGGTGTTGGCTTTGTGGCCGAGCTCTTCAGTCACCAGAACCGCCGTTTCCTGATCAAGAGGCTGGTTGATGGTTGCCATAACTCCCATGCCCATCAGTTTCTTGATGACGTCTGCTGACTTGACGGCCATCCGCTGGGCGAGATCACCAACTGTGATCGTTTCGGGAATATCAACTTCTCTTACCATTGGCTTTGTCGGCCTCTCGAAAGCATGACGCTTTTCTTTGGGTTTCTTTTTGGCACGAAGCGGCTTGCGCAGGGTGGTGTCTTCCTCGTCCTCGTTGATGACGAGAGGCTCTTCCACCGGACGGTTACGTGGGCCGCGATGTCCCGCAGACTTCTTCTTGGGCTTGCCTTCTTCAGGCTCGTCGCCACGGCTGCGGGCTTTCTCTTTTTCTTTCTTCTTCTTCGCTTTACGATCTTTGCCTTCGCCCTCTTCAGGTGGCGGAATCGGCATATCTTCAGGTGCCGGAATCAGAGATGGCTCCGGCTCAGCGGCCTTCTTCGCAGATTTTTCTTCCGGCTTGTCTTCTTCTGTCGCCTTGTCTTCGGCAACCGGCGCTTCCGGTGCCGCTGTGTCCTGCTTCGGTGCCTCTTCCACAGGTGCAGCTTCGGCAGTCACTGGCGCTTCCTGCTCTGGTGCAACCGGCGCTTCTTCCGGCTTGGCAGCTTCCGGTTCGATTTCGGCGCGTTTGACGTAGGTGCGCCGCTTACGGACCTCAACATTGACCGTTTTGGTGCGGCCGGCCTTCAGCGTCGTGGTCGTTTTACGCTTGAGGGTGATTTTTTTCGGCTCAGCCTCACTGTCTCCGTGGTTCTTTCTCAGATAAGTCAGCAACTGTTGCTTTTCATCACTTGTGACAGAGTCTGTTTCGGAGCGGGCTTTCAGGCCAGCCTCCACGATCTGTCGCAGCAAACGATCCACGGGAGCGTCTATATCTGCGGCCAGTTGTTTTACCGTTACATCAGCCATACTGGTCCTCCTCCCGATTAGGCCTGGTCTTCAAACCAGGGTGCGCGCGCGGTCATAATCAGCTGTCCAGCGCGTTCTTCTTCCATACCTTCAATGTCCATCAGATCATCAACTGACTGCTCAGCGAGATCTTCCATGGTGCGAATGCCCATACCGGCGAGTTTGAATGCCAGGCCACGGTCCATTCCGTCCATTGCCAGCAGATCTTCCGCCGGCTCGGCACCGTCAAGGGCCTCTTCGCTGGCCAGGGCCTGGTTCAGCAGGGCATCCTTGGCGCGGCGGCGCAGCTCGGTCACCGTTTCTTCATCAAATCCGTCGATTGCAAGCATCTCTTCCATGGGAATGTACGCAACTTCCTCAATGGATGTGAAACCTTCCTCAATCAATACGCCGGCAAATTCTTCGTCGACGTCAAGGTTGGCCGTAAAGTGCTCAAGCAGGGTGTTGTATTCCTGCTCCTGACGTTCACCGGCCTCTTCTTCGGTCATCACGTTAAGGGTCCAGCCGGTCAGCTCTGTCGCCAGGCGCACATTCTGGCCGTTACGGCCGATGGCCTGGGCCAGGTTGTCCTCGGCTACTGCCACTTCCATGGTATGGCGGTCTTCATCCATCACAATGGAGGCGACTTCCGCCGGCGCCATGGCGTTGATAACCAGCTGGGCGGGATTATCGTCCCAGAGCACGATGTCCACGCGCTCGCCGCCGAGCTCGTTGGAAACCGCCTGCACACGCGAACCGCGCATGCCAACACAGGCGCCAACCGGATCAATCCGACGATCATTGGTCTTCACTGCAATCTTGGCGCGGGAGCCCGGGTCACGGGCAGCGCCGCGGATCTCAATCAGTTCCTCGGCAATTTCCGGCACTTCGATGCGGAACAGTTCGATCAGCATCTGCGAGTCAGAGCGGCTCAGAATCAGCTGCGGGCCACGGTGATCGGTGCGGATTTCCAGTAGCAGCGACCGAACCCGGTCACCCATGCGAAAGGTTTCGCGGGGAATCAGCTGTTCACGGGGCAGCAGCGCTTCGGCGTTGGCGCCCAGATCCACGATGACGTTGTCCCGTGTCACTTTCTTTACGGTACCGGAGACCAGCTCACCAACACGGTCGCGATAGCTGTCGACGATCTTCATCCGCTCGGCTTCACGGACTTTCTGGAAAATGATCTGTTTCGCAGCCTGGGCACCGATGCGGCCGAAGGCAACGGATTCAACCTTTTCCTCATGCATGTCGCCGGGCTTCAGGTTGGTATCGATTTCCTCTGCTTCCTGGAGCGTCAGCTCTGTCCCCAACGCCGGGACTGCGTCGTTATCAACAACGAGCCAGCGGCGGAAAGTTTCATATTCCCCGGTACGACGATCAATCGACACGCGGATGTCGGCTTCCTCATCGTCGTAGCGTTTTTTGGCAGCGGTGGCCAGCGCCAGCTCTATGGCTTCAAAGATGACATCCTTCTCGACTCCTTTCTCGTTCGAGACGGATTCAACCACCAGCAAAATCTCTTTACTCATCGGTTTGCCCTGCCCTTGATTTAAACATTGCGTAATCTGACTTGTTCGAACTGCGTCGGTGACCTATTCGAAAACGGGAACGATATTGGCTTTCTCAATGCTGTCGAATGGCAGCAGATATTCGTGGTCGTCCACCACAACCACAACCTCATCGCCCTCAATACCCTTGATCAGCCCCTGGAACTTGCGCCGACCTTCAAAGGCCATTCGCAACCTGAGCTGAACCTGGTGACCAACAAACGCTTCATACTGCTCAAGACGGAACAGCGGACGATCCATTCCCGGCGATGACACCTCCAGGGTGTATTCGGTGCGGATCGGATCTTCAACATCCATAACACCACTGGCCTGACGGCTGACAGACTCGCAGTCTTCGATTCCGATGCCGTTTTCGGCATCGTCGATAAACAGTCTCAGTAACGATTGGTGTCCCTGGGAGCGAAATTCAATGCCCCAGAACTCGTAACCGAGACCTTCGACCACCGGTCTGAGTATTTCTTCCAGCTGTTTCAACTTTGCTGACAAGGCTGTGACGTCTCCGCTGCAAAATTTCAAAACCCAAAAACAAAAAAAGGGCTGTTTATCAGCCCTTTTTATGCACCAGGACCTGATGCGCCAGGCCCCTTAATCAAAAAGCCCCTGAAAACTGGGGCCCTTTGTTGCAAGAACTCGCAGAAGACGCGCTCAATGCGCTTGAATAGTCTTCTGCTGACAGACACCTGGCCTGTCAGAAACGGGCTTGAAGTCACTACTTCTGACCCACTCCAATAACCGCCGGAGTATAGAGATGACGGCCTTACTGGTCAAGGACTGACCAAAGAAAAACGGCCTGGAATAACCAAGCCGCTCTCTCCACAACTTACTTCAAAACGCTCTTAAAAATGTTTTTGAAAATGGTGCCCAGGGCCGGACTCGAACCGGCACAGCTTTCGCTACTACCCCCTCAAGATAGCGTGTCTACCAGTTTCACCACCTGGGCAACAACCTTACTCGAGGTCGGGGAGCGCATTATCGTCCCCGGCCCCGGATTCGCTCTCATTTGCGGATTCTTCATCGGCAGGCGAGGATTCAGCAGACGACTGCTGGACCTGAGGAATGCCGGCCTGGCCGGCAACTTCTGCGCGCTGCTTCGCGAAGACCGCGAGCGAAAAACTTGTGACAAAAAATACGATGGCCAGCAGCGTAGTGGCACGAGTCAGGAAACTACCGCTGCCCTGGCTGCCAAAGACGGTCTGGGACGCACCGCCACCAAATGCCGCGCCAGCGTCCGCGCCCTTGCCCTGCTGGATCAATACAAGACCCACCAGCGCTACGGCGATCACCACGTGTACTACGACAACCAGTGTTTCTACCCAATCCATAACGACTCTCGAATATTCTCAAATTCTCTAAGGCTTCAGCACTCGCCCGGCATAGCGCGGCAAATGCTCAGAAATTCGTCTGCTTTCAATGACGCACCGCCAATAAGGCCACCATCGATGTCCGGCTGTGCAAACAGAGCGGCAGCATTATCCGCTTTTACACTGCCGCCGTAAAGTAGCGATAGTTCATCGGCCGGTGCACCCAGCTTTTTCAGCTCCTGCCGAATAGCGGCATGCATGGCCTGGGCATCTCCCGCCGTGGCGGTTTTGCCGGTGCCAATGGCCCATACCGGTTCGTAGGCAACCACAATATTCTGCCATTGGCCGGCGGCCACCTTCGCCAGCCCTGCCTGAACCTGCCCTGCAACCACATGCTCTGCAGCGCCGGCCTCTCGTTGCGCCAGCGTCTCGCCAACACAGAGGATGGCCGTTAGCCCATGGCTTACCGCCTGACTCACCTTGGCTGCGATCTGGTCGTCAGTTTCCCCGAACAGCTGACGCCGCTCTGAATGACCTACCAGCGCGTAGCGACAGCCAGTGTCACTGGCCATCGATGCAGAAATCTCTCCGGTGAAAGCGCCGGCATCCTGGCAGGCAATATTCTGAACGCCCACTTCAAGACCGGCCCCGGCCTTTTCAAGCACACTGGCAACGTAAAGTGCGGGAGGAATGACAACCACCCCAACGCCGTTATCCAGCGATGCGAGCTCCGAACTCACCGGCGGCAACAGTTGCTGCACCAGCGCCCGGGACCCGTTCATTTTCCAGTTTCCAGCTACGATTCTGCGTCGCATACCGACCTCAGTTATGGCCCAGCATAGGTGGAACCCAAGGGAGGCCGAACTATACAGGAGCCCCCAGATGCAGACAACCGCCCACCTCAGGCCGTAGAGTTTTCTACGACAGCCGCAAGTTCCTCTACAACCCGGGTAATTTCGACCTCATCCTGGCCTTCCGCCATCACCCGAATCAGCGGTTCTGTGCCCGACGCTCTCAGAAGAATCCGCCCGTTGCTGCCCAGCCGGTCTTCAGCTTTTCGTACTGCCCCCTGTATATCGCCACGCTGCAGGGGATCGAAACGAGCCTCGACCCTTACGTTGATCATTTTCTGGGGCAGCTTGCTCATGCCACGACGAACCTCAGACAGGGATTGCCCGGCGCGACTCAGCGCCAGCAATACCTGGAGCGCTGAAACAATGCCGTCGCCGGTACTGGTGCAGTCACGGATGACCATATGCCCGGATCCTTCACCACCAACCAGCCAGCCACGCTGGACCAGTTGCTCCATAACGTAACGGTCGCCCACTTTTGCCCGCTCAAAGGCGATGCCCTGCTCTCTAAGCGCCAATTCCACTCCGAGATTGGTCATCAGTGTGCCCACTACGCCGCCGCCCAGGGTGCCTGCTGCGTGGCGCTGGGACGCGATAATGAATAACAGCTCATCGCCGTCGACCTCTGAGCCGTCCCTGTCAACCATCAGAACCCGGTCGCCGTCGCCGTCAAAGGCGATGCCCAGGTCGGCGCCTTTTTCAACAACGGCCTTTTTCAGGGTAGCCAGATGGGTGGAACCCACATCCAGATTGATGTTCAGCCCGTCAGGATCGGAGCCCACCAGAGAGATTCGGGCACCAAGCTCCCGGAACACTTTTGGAGCAACGTGGTAGGTGGCGCCATGGGCACAGTCCAGAACCAGGTGCAGTCCCTCGAGAGTAAATGAATTCGGCACGGTGCTTTTACAGAACTCCACGTATCTTCCCGGGGCGTCGTCAACCCGGGAAGCTTTTCCAAGCTCCTTGGCGCCACAGACTTCAATCGACTTGTCCAGCCAGCGCTCAATTTCCAGCTCAAGGGCATCATCAAGTTTGGTGCCTTCGTGGGAAAAGAACTTGATGCCATTATCGTGGTGCGGGTTATGCGAGGCACTGATCACAATGCCCGCAGACGCCCTGAAGGTGCGGGTAAGATACGCGATTGCCGGTGTTGGCATCGGGCCCAGCAGCTTTACGTCCACGCCGGCGGCAGACAGACCGGATTCAAGCGCTGACTCGAACATGTACCCCGAAAGACGGGTGTCCTTACCAATCAGCACACTGTTACGCTGACCGGACCGCTTGAACGCCTGACCGGCCGCCCAACCCAGGTGCAGCATGAATTCCGGAGTTATGGGATGCTGCCCCACGCGGCCCCGAATGCCGTCAGTACCAAAATATTTCTTGTCGCTCATAAACCGGCCCCCTCCATTGCCGCAACCACTTTTACGGCATCCACCGTTTCTCTGACATCATGGGCACGAATGATAGATGCCCCTTTCATGGCTGCTATTGTCGCGGCTGCAATGCTTGCGGACAAGCGTTCACCAACATCCCGCCCGGTAATGTGGCCCAGCATGCTCTTTCTCGACATACCCACCAGAAGAGGGTGGCCCAGTTGCTGCAACTGCTCCAGAGAATTCAGAAGCTGGAAATTGTGCTCAACGGTTTTACCAAATCCGAAGCCGGGATCGAGAATGATCCGGTGCGACCCCACTCCTGCCGCTTCGATTACCCGCAGGCGCTCGGCCAGAAAGGTCGAAACTTCCTGCCGGACATTACGATAGCTGGGGTTATCCTGCATGTGATCAGGCTCGCCCTGAATATGCATGATGCACACCGGCACCCCGGTTTTCGCCATTTCCTCAGGCGCACCGGGCCGCTGCAACGCCCTGACATCGTTAATCAGCCCGGCGCCCAGGGACATGGTCTCGCGCATCACTTCCGGTGCGCTGGTATCCACTGACACGATAACATCCAGCTCACGGGCGATAGCCTCCACAACCGGGCAGACGCGGTCCAGCTCTTCCTGCAGGGGCACTGGTGTTGCACCAGGCCGGGTGGACTCTCCGCCCACATCAATAAACGCGGCGCCGTCGCTCACCATCTGGCGGGCTCTGGCCAGGGCAGAATCAATATGGTTGAAACGGCCACCGTCGGAAAAAGAATCAGGGGTTACATTAAGCACCCCCATAACATGACACAGCGTCATATCAAGGGTTCTACCGGCAAAATCCATAACCATGACCTTTGCTGCCATATACAAAAAGAAACGCCGCCCCCGCAGGGACGGCGTCGTCTATATCCCGCGAGCCCTGACAGGCGCACGGGCGACCGGCGTCAGTGTTCGCCGGCAGGGCGCCCGATGTCAGGGCGACGACCATCGTCCGAGCCTCTCGGAGCGGCTTCCTGCTCCGGCTCATCAGACGTGACACCACCGGTGGGCCCGCTGTCACCCCAGCCTTTCGGCGGACGTGGCACCCGACCTTCCATGATGTCGTCGATCTGATGACGATCAATGGTTTCGTATTTCATCAATGCTTCGGCCATCAGGTCGAGCTTGTCACGGTTATCGATCAGAATCTGCTTTGCCTTCTCATAACAGCTGTCGATAATCTCGCGAACCTCTTCATCGATCCGCTGAGCGGTTCCCGGTGAATGGGATGGCGCTGACGGCATGCCAGGGTAACCGCCCTGGTCATCGTTGTCATACTGCAAAGGTCCCAGCTTCTCGGACAGGCCCCACTTGGTCACCATGTTGCGTGCCAGGCTGGTTGCCCTCTCGATGTCGTTCGATGCGCCAGTGGTCACACCGTCAAAGCCGAGCGTCAGTTCTTCAGCAATACGACCACCAAACAGGCTGCATATTGAGCTGATGAGGAACCGCTTACTGTGGCTGTACCGGTCTTCCTCGGGGAGGAACATGGTGACACCCAGCGCACGGCCGCGGGGAATGATGCTGACTTTATAGACAGGATCGTGTTCCGGCATCAGACGGCCAACAATGGCGTGTCCGGATTCGTGGTAAGCGGTGTTCTGCTTTTCTTTCTCACTCATGACCATGGATTTGCGCTCGGCGCCCATCATGATCTTGTCTTTGGCCAGCTCGAATTCTTCCATGGACACCAGGCGCTGGTTCCGGCGCGCAGCAAACAGCGCGGCCTCGTTCACCAGGTTCGCCAGGTCGGCACCGGAGAAGCCGGGGGTACCACGGGCAATCAGCTGTGGCTCGACGCCGTCATCCAGCGGCACTTTCTTCATGTGCACTTTCAGAATCTGTTCGCGACCAATGATGTCGGGCAAGCCCACCACCACCTGGCGGTCGAAGCGACCCGGGCGCAGCAGCGCAGGGTCCAGCACATCCGGCCGGTTGGTGGCGGCGATGACGATAACGCCTTCGTTGCCCTCAAATCCGTCCATCTCAACCAGCAGAGCGTTCAGCGTCTGCTCGCGCTCATCGTGGCCACCGCCCATACCGTTGCCACGACGGCCGCCCACCGCATCGATCTCATCGATGAAGATGATACACGGGCTCTGTTTCTTGGCCTGTTCGAACATGTCGCGGACACGGGAAGCGCCCACACCCACGAACATTTCAACGAAATCGGAACCGGAAATCGAGAAGAAAGGCACCTTGGCTTCGCCGGCGATGGCCTTGGCGAGCAGTGTTTTACCGGTACCCGGCTGACCGACCATCAGCACACCCTTCGGAATGCTACCGCCAAGACGCTGGAACTTGCTGGGATCCCGCAGGAAATCCACCAGCTCTTTCACGTCTTCCTTGGCCTCATCAACACCGGCCACATCGCCGAAGGTGGTCTTGATCTGATCCTCGCTCATCAGTTTGGCTTTGCTCTTGCCAAAGGACATGGGCCCTTTGCCACCGCCACCGCCCTGCATCTGCCGCATAAAGAACACGAACAACGCAATGATGATGAGTATCGGGAAGGCGGCCACCAGCAACTGGGTCCAGAGCGACTGGCGCTCGGGCTCCTTGCCGATCACTTCCACGTTGTTGGCCAGCAGGTCGTCCATCAACTTGTTATCGGCCACCTGCGGGCGAACCGTCTGGAACTGTGATCCGTCGCCACGAGTACCCTGAATTTCCAGTCCGTCGATGGTCACACGGGTCACTTGCCCGTCCTGCACCATCTCAACGAACTGCGAATAATTGACCTGTTGCCCACTGGTGGTCGGAGTAAAATTCTGAAAAACCATCAGTAGTACAGCGGCTATGATAAGCCAGAGAACCAGATTTTTAGCCATATCGTTCAAGGATCGTCACCTGTGAATTGAAGAGCCGCTCCGCGAGAAGAAACCCTTTGTTGTCACCATACACCAAATATACGTCTGCCCACCACAACTGGCCCACCCCGGTAATATACTCTGAGGCGCGCGCCGGGTGGCCGCTATACCACCTATGTTGGGTGCCATGTCCGAAATTACAACGTCTGCCCGGCGATCACCCAGCAATTCCAGGAACTACTGCTCGGGCCGAAAAATCCTGTCTTTTTTATCAAGCTCAATCAGCTTGTAACTGGCCCGGGACCGATAGCCATCTTGGCAGGACTTTTTGACCCAGACGTCGTCAAAATGTTCCTTGAGCCAGCGGTCACTGGTTTTGGAGCGAGCCAACTGTCACCTCCTGATTGATCTGGTACAATTTCAGTCTATCTGAAAAACCCACCCAGGATATCCCATCATGAGTCTTTCACCGGAACAGCGCCGCGAATACCGGGGCATTGCCCATAACCTGAAGCCCGTCATCATCGTCGGCGACAAAGGCCTGACTGAGGGACTCCAGGAAGAGCTGGAGCGGGCGCTGAATGACCACGAACTGATCAAGGTCAAGGTTGCGAGCCAGGAACGGGAAGTCCGCCAGGAGGCCATTGCAGCCCTGTGTGAGGCCACCGGCGCAGAGCTGATCCAGACCATTGGCAAAATTGCCGTGATCATGCGTCGGGCAAAGAAGCCGAACCCCAAGCTTTCAAACCTGCTTCGCGAGAAAAGTGGCCGCGCCTGAAACGCACTCGCCTGAACCAATATCACGAAAACAAAAAGCCGGCCCGGTATCCCCGGCCGGCTTTTCTACAGGCAACCACGGGCCGCCGCCCTCAGATGTGCTCCACCTTTTCGATTTCGTATTCGACCGTACCTGACGGCACACGAATGGCCACGACATCGTCTTCGCTCTTGCCTACCAGCGCCCTGGCAATCGGAGAGGAAATCGACAACATACCTTTTTTGATGTCGGCTTCGTCTTCGCCAACGATCTTGTAAACCACCTGCTCATCGGTATCCACATTCAACAGATGAACAGTGGTACCGAAAATCACCTTGCCGGTGTTCTCAATGGTGTGCACGTCGATCACCTGGGCCGAAGACAGCTTGCCCTCAATTTCCTGAATACGCCCTTCAATGAAGCTCTGCTGCTCCCGTGCCGCATGGTACTCGGCGTTTTCCTTGAGATCGCCGTGTTCACGCGCATCGGAAATAGCCGCGATCACACGGGGACGATCTTCCGACTTCAGCTTTTTCAGCTCTTCGCGGAGGCTGGCCTCCCCGGCGACGGTCATTGGTACTCTGTCAGCCATGATCTTACTTCCCTGAATGAAGGTCCTGGAGGCGGCGAACGGTGCGCTCAGGGCCAAACTTGATCGCCCTGCAGAAAGCTTCGCCGCCTGCCAGTGTGGTTGTGTAGGTCACCTTGGTCTGCAAGGCCGACTGGCGGATCTGCGCCGAATCGGCGATCGCTTTGCGACCTTCAGTGGTGTTGATAATCAGCTGGACCTGACCATTCTTGATCGCATCCACAATGTGCGGCCGACCTTCCCGGACCTTATTCACACGCTGCGCCTGAATGCCTGCGTCCCGCAGCGCCTTGGCAGTGCCCGTGGTTGCGATTAGCTTGAAGCCGGCATCCACCAGATCCTGGGCCACTTTGGCCGCGCCCGGCTTGTCGACATCCCGGACCGACATAAATGCCGTACCCTGGGCTGGCAAACGCTCGCCGGACGCCAGTGCCGCCTTGGCAAAGGCTTCGTCAAAGCTGTCGCCAATGCCCATCACTTCACCGGTGGACTTCATTTCCGGCCCCAGAATCGGGTCGACGGCCGGGAACTTGTTGAACGGGAATACCGACTCTTTAACAGAATAGTAGGTCGGCACCACTTCTGCCGTGAATCCCTGTTCTTCCAGGGAGGTTCCGGCCATGGCTCGTGCCGCCACTTTTGCCAGGGACACCCCGATGGCCTTGGACACGAACGGCACCGTGCGTGAGGCCCGCGGATTGACTTCGATGACGTAAATCTTGCCGTCCTGCCAAGCCAACTGGACGTTCATCAGGCCAACGACATCCAGCTCGATGGCCATCTTCTTGACCGCTTCGCGCATCTCGTCCTGGACGGCCTTGGGCAAACTGTAGGGCGGCAGGGAGCAGGCGGAGTCACCGGAGTGAACACCGGCCTGCTCAATGTGCTGCATGATGCCGCCGATCACCACGGTTTTACCGTCACTGATGGCGTCAATATCCACTTCGATGGCAGCGTTCAGGAAATGATCCAGCAGAACCGGGCTGTCGTTCGAGACCAGGACGGCGCTGCGCATGTAGCGAACGAGCTCTTCCTCGTCATAGACGATTTCCATGGCACGGCCGCCCAGTACGTAGGACGGGCGCACCACCAGCGGATAGCCAATTTCACGGGCCGCCACCACGCCTTCTTCGTGGCTTCGCACGGTCGCGTTTTCCGGCTGCAGCAGGCCCAGGCGGCCGATCATCTGCTGGAAACGCTCCCGGTCTTCCGCGCGATCAATAGCATCCGGGCTGGTGCCGATGATGGGCACACCGGCAGCTTCCAGGCCACGGGCCAGCTTCAACGGCGTCTGGCCGCCGTACTGCACGATCACGCCCTTGGGCTTTTCGATGTGGATGATTTCCAGCACGTCTTCCAGGGTGATCGGCTCGAAATACAGCCGATCCGACGTATCATAGTCTGTGGACACGGTTTCCGGGTTGCAGTTAATCATGATGGTTTCGTAACCATCGTCCCGCATCGCCAGTGCCGCGTGTACACAGCAGTAATCAAATTCGATGCCCTGGCCGATCCGGTTGGGGCCACCGCCGATGACGACGATCTTTTCGCGGTCAGAAACATCTGCCTCACACTCTTCCTCATAGGAGGAATACATATAGGCCGTGGATGACGCGAACTCCGCAGCACAGGTATCCACCCGCTTGTAGACCGGGCGAATGTCCATGTCATGGCGCAGTTTGCGCAGGCTGACTTCCGAAATACCCAGCAGCTTTGCCAGACGGGCATCGGAGAAACCCTTGCGCTTCAGACGGAATAGGGTGTCCCGGTCAATATCCGCCATGCCTGCGGATTTAAGGGCTTTCTCTTCCAGGATCAGGTCTTCGATCTGAACCAGATACCAGGGGTCGACGTGGGTATTGCGGAAGACATCGTCGACGGTCATGCCGGAACGGAAGGCATCACCAATGTACCAAAGGCGCTCGGCACCGGGCACGTTCATTTCCTGGATCAGGGTTTCCTGGCCGTCGACGGTGTTCAGGTCGACTTTCTCTTCGAAGCCGTCAGACCCTACTTCCAGGCCACGCATGGCTTTCTGCAGAGATTCCTGGAAGGTACGGCCAATGGCCATCACCTCACCCACGGATTTCATCTGGGTGGTCAGGCGGGCGTCGGCCTGGGGGAATTTCTCGAAGGTGAACCGGGGAATCTTGGTGACCACATAGTCGATGCTGGGCTCGAAGGAAGCCGGGGTCACGCCGCCGGTGATTTCGTTACGCAGCTCATCCAGGGTATAACCCACCGCCAGCTTGGCAGCGACTTTGGCAATCGGGAAACCGGTCGCCTTGGAGGCCAGGGCCGAGGAACGGGACACCCGAGGGTTCATCTCGATCACCACCATGCGCCCGGTGTCCGGGTTGATACCGAACTGGACGTTGGAGCCGCCAGTTTCCACACCAATCTCACGCAGCACCGCCAGGGAGGCGTTCCGCATGATCTGGTATTCTTTGTCGGTGAGAGTCTGGGCCGGCGCTACGGTGATGGAGTCACCTGTGTGCACGCCCATGGCGTCAAAGTTCTCGATGGCACAGATAATGATGCAGTTGTCGTTTTTGTCCCGGACAACTTCCATCTCGTACTCTTTCCAGCCGATCAGGGATTCATCGATCAGCAGCTCGTTGGTCGGGGACAGATCCAGACCACGGCTACAGATTTCCTCAAATTCATCGCGGTTGTAAGCAATCCCGCCGCCGGAGCCGCCCATAGTGAACGACGGACGGATGATGCAAGGAAAGCCAATCTCGTCAGCCACTTTCTGGGCTTCCGCCATGGAATGGGCGAAATTGGCCTTGGGGCATTCCAGGCCAATTTTCCTCATCGCCTTATCAAAGCGGTCTCGATCTTCTGCTTTATCAATGGTGTCGGCGTTGGCGCCGATCATTTCCACACCGTGCTTTTCCAGCACCCCCTGCTTTTCCAGCTCGAGCGCGCAGTTCAGCGCAGTCTGGCCTCCCATGGTTGGCAGCAGGGCGTCCGGCTTTTCTTTCTCGATAATCTTGGCGACGGTTTTCCAGGTAATCGGCTCGATGTAGGTGGCATCGGCCATGACCGGGTCAGTCATGATGGTGGCCGGGTTGGAGTTCACCAGAATCACCCGGTAGCCCTCTTCCCGCAAGGCCTTACAGGCCTGGGCGCCAGAGTAGTCAAACTCACACGCCTGCCCGATAACGATAGGACCCGCGCCCAGGATCAGAATGCTTTTAATGTCGGTACGTTTTGGCATCAACGTGCCTCCATAAGGCGGATAAATTCATCAAACAGGGGTGCTACATCATGGGGGCCGGGGCTGGCCTCCGGGTGACCCTGAAAGCTGTATGCAGGCTTGTCGGTGCGGCGTATGCCCTGAAGCGAGCCATCGAACAGCGATTTGTGAGTCGCCACCAGGTTGGCGGGCAGGCTGTCTTCGTCCACCGCAAAGCCATGGTTCTGGCTGGTGATCATCACGGTGCCGTCTTTCAGGTCCTGAACCGGATGGTTGGCGCCATGGTGGCCATGACCCATCTTCACAGATTTTGCGCCACTGGCCAGGGCCAGAAGCTGGTGACCCAGGCAGATACCAAACACCGGGATGTCGGTCTCCAGCACTTCACGGATGGCGTTGATGGCGTAATCGCAGGGTTCCGGATCGCCGGGGCCGTTGGACAGGAAGATGCCGTCCGGCTTCATCGCCAACACTTCGGAGGCCGGGGTCTGGGCGGGCACAACAGTGATGTCGCAATTGCGCCCGGCCAGCATTCTGAGGATGTTCAGTTTAACGCCGTAATCCCAGGCCACCACTTTGAATTTCGCTTCGGTGCGTTCACCGTAGCCGCCATCGATGGTCCACTCGCTCTGACTCCAGGTCCAGGTTTTGTCACTGGTGACCTCTTTGGCCAGGTCCATGCCTTTCAGGCCGGGGAAAGCTTTCGCCAGTTCCAGCGCCCGCTCTGCGGTGGCATCCGCGCCGGCTATAACGGCGCCGTTCTGGGAGCCTTTGTCGCGCAGAATTCGGGTAAGCCGGCGGGTGTCGATGTCGGCGATGCCAACGATGTTGTTACGCTGGAGGTAGTCTTTCAGGGTGCCCTGGCTGCGCCAGTTGCTGGCCATCAGGGGCAGATCGCGAATCACCAGTCCGGCAGCCTGTACCCGGTCCGATTCAACGTCTTCTTCGTTAACGCCGGTGCTGCCGATGTGCGGGTAGGTGAGGGTTACGATCTGGCGGGAATAGGAGGGGTCGGTCAGGATTTCCTGGTATCCGGTCATGGCGGTGTTGAATACCACCTCTCCACTGGTCTCCCCTTCCGCACCGATGGCGGTGCCGTAAAACAGGCTTCCGTCTTCGAGCGCTAGAATGGCTGGTGTACTCAAGGCTTGTATCCTCATCGAGTGGCGTACAGGTTCGTCACGAACGGGAACGCAAGCGCAAATTCAGGTTGCAAAAAAGCGAGACTGAGTGAAGACCCGGTCCCGCTTTTAAAAACTTTTCGATGATACGCTTGGTGCAGTTAAACCGCCTTATTGTACGAAATGCGGCAGTTTGTGTCCACGTGAAATCTGCTTCTTTACTGTACGCCGCTGGGTCCGGCCGGCGCCTGAATTGGTCTTCTGGAAAACGCTACAAGCTCATCCCTGAGCGCTTGATCTCCGGCCATCCATGGCCTCCGACATTTCCAGAAGACCAATTCAGCCACCTGCCTCAGTGCAAGCCTATCGCTTTCCAGCGTAGGTCGGATTTGCGGCACCAGCCGCGTAATCCGACAACTCAGCCACCTGGCCTACTTCAGATTCAACACATCCTGCATGTCATACAGACCGGCAGCCTTACCCTCTAACCACAACGCCGCCCGCATCGCACCCTTGGCAAAGGTCATCCTGCTACTAGCCTTATGGGTAATCTCGATGCGCTCGCCTTCAGTAGCAAACAGAACGGTATGATCACCAACCACATCCCCGGCACGAATGGTTTCGAAACCAATTTCCTTGCGGGTGCGCTCGCCGGTGAAGCCTTCGCGGCCATAGACCGCACATTCTTTCAGGTCACGACCCAGGGCGTCGGCGACCACTTCGCCCATGCGTAAGGCTGTGCCGGAAGGAGCGTCTTTCTTGTGGCGATGGTGGGCTTCGATGATTTCTACATCGTAGTCGTCACCCAGGGCTGCAGCGGCGGTGCGAAGCAGGTTGAGGGTGACGTTGACGCCGACGCTCATGTTGGGGGCAAACACCACGGGCGTGCCTTCTGCCGCCAGCGCCAGTCGTTCTTTCTCGGCATCGGTCAAACCGGTGGTGCCGATAACGATCATTTTGTCGTTGGCTTTGCAGAATTCGGCGTTTTCCAGGGTCAGGTCCGGGAAGGTGAAGTCGATCAGTACGTCAAAGTCATCTTTCACGTCGGTCAGGCTGGCCGCCATTTTCACGCCGGTTTTGCCGATGCCGGTCATTTCGCCGGCGTCGGCGCCGATCAGGCTGCTGCCCGGTTCGACGATGGCTGCGCCCAGTTCGAGACCTTCGGTGCCATCGACGGCTTCGATCAGTACTTTGCCCATGCGCCCGGCGGCGCCGATGATTGCTACCCGCATTTTGTCTTCCCTCAGAATTTCATTTCGTCGAAGAAGCTTTTCACGCCTTCAAACCATGAACTCTTTTTCGGCCCGTGGTGGTTGCTATCGCCACCGTCCAGGGTTTCCTGAAACTCTTCCAGCAGATCTTTCTGGCGCTTGGTCAGGTTGACCGGGGTTTCCACGGTTACCCGGCAAAGCAGATCGCCCGATGGGCCGCCGCGAACGGGGCTGACGCCTTTGTTGCGCAGGCGGAAGAGTTTTCCGGTCTGGGTTTCCGGCGGAATCTTCAGCTTCACGCGGCCATCAAGGGTTGGCACTTCCAGTTCGCCGCCGAGCGAGGCGTCGACGATGCTGATGGGCACCTCGCAGTATAGGTTGCGCCCGTCGCGGGTGAAGATGGAGTGTTCTCGCACGGCGACCTGAACGTAGAGGTCACCAGGTGGGCCGCCGTCGATGCCCATCTCGCCCTCGCCGGACAGACGAATACGGTCACCGGTATCAACGCCCGGCGGCACTTTGACCGACAGGGTTTTCTGTTCTGTGACCCGGCCTGCACCACGACAGGTCTTGCACGGATTCTTGATGATCTGACCTGAACCACGACAGGTCGGGCAAGCCTGCTGGACGGTGAAGAAGCCCTGCTGCATGCGCACCTGGCCCATACCGGCACAGGTACCACAGTTTTCCGGGCTGGAGCCTTTTTCGGCGCCGCTGCCGTCGCAGGTTTCACATTCTTTGTGGCCGGGAATCTGGATCTGCACGGTCTTGCCTTTTACCGCTTCTTCAAGATCCAGCTCCAGAGTGTAGCGAAGGTCGGCACCACGGGTGTTTCGGCCGCGACCACCGCCCCCGAAAATGTCACCGAACACGTCACCGAAAATATCAGAGAAGCTGGCTCCGCCACCGCCTCCGAAGCCGCCGCCGGCCTGGCCATCAACGCCGGCGTGGCCAAACTGATCGTAGGCTCCGCGCTTGGATGAGTCCGACAGTATCTCGTAAGCCTCGCTGGCTTCCTTGAACTTGTGATCGGCGTCCTTGTCATCCGGATTCCGGTCAGGATGATATTTCATCGCAAGCTTTCGGTAGGCTTTCTTGATCTCTTTTTCATCCGCGTCCCGGGCGACCCCGAGAATTTCGTAATAGTCGCGCTTGGCCATGTCTTAAACCCTGTTTTTATAACGAGGAAAACGCGGGTGTGATCCCGCGTTTTCCAACTACCTGATGTACCGAGGATTTATCGCTTGTCTTCGTCCTTCACTTCCTCGAACTCGGCGTCAACGGCGTCGTCGCTCTTGCCAGCTTCACCCTGAGGCTGTTCAGCCCCGGCGCCGCCGGCCTGCTCGGCCTGATCCGCGTACATCTTCTGTGCCATTTCGGAAGAAGCTTCGGTCAGCTTCTGAGTCTTGGCCTCGATGGCATCCTTGTCGGAACCGGCCAGCGCTTCTTCCAGTTCCTTGATAGCAGCCTCGATAGACTCTTTCTCGCTATCGCTCACCTTGTCGCCGGCATCGGTCAGGGTCTTGCGAACCGTGTGAACCATGGCATCGCCCTGGTTACGGGCCTGCACCAGTTCTTCGAACTTGCGGTCCTCGTCGGCGTTGGCTTCTGCATCCTGGACCATCTTCTCGATTTCGTCGTCGTTCAGGCCAGAAGACGCCTTGATCACGATGGACTGCTCTTTACCCGTGGCCTTGTCTTTGGCGGACACGTTCAGGATGCCGTTGGCATCAATATCGAAAGTGACTTCGATCTGCGGCGTGCCGCGCGGTGCCGGCGGAATGTCGGCCAGATCAAAACGACCCAGTGACTTGTTTTGAGCCGCCTGTTTGCGCTCACCCTGAACCACGTGAATGGTTACCGCAGTCTGATTGTCATCCGCTGTGGAGAAGGTCTGCGACTTCTTGGTCGGGATAGTGGTGTTCTTGTCGATCAGCGGCGTAGCTACGCCACCCATGGTTTCGATACCCAGGGTCAGCGGGGTCACGTCCAGCAGCAGAACGTCTTTCACGTCACCGGAAAGCACGGCAGCCTGGATGGCAGCACCCATGGCGACGGCTTCGTCCGGGTTCACGTCTTTGCGCGCTTCCTTGCCGAAGAAGTTCTTAACTTTTTCCTGAACCAGTGGCATGCGGGTCTGACCACCGACCAGGATAACCTCGTCGATTTCGCCGATCTTGGCGCCGGAATCCTCCAGAGCGGTACGGCAGGGCGCAAGACTGCGCTCAACCAGGTCTTCCACCAGTGACTCCAGCTTTGCACGGGTCACTTTCACGTTCATATGCTTGGGACCACTAGCGTCCGCCGTTACGTACGGCAGGTTTACGTCGGTCTGCTGGCTGCTGGAGAGCTCGATCTTGGCCTTCTCAGCCGCTTCTTTCAGGCGCTGCATGGCCAGTGAGTCGCCACGCAGGTCAATGCCGCTGTCTTTCTTGAACTGATCGGCAAGATACTCGATCAGCTTCATGTCGAAATCTTCACCACCCAGGAAGGTGTCGCCGTTGGTGGCCAGCACTTCGAACTGGTGCTCACCGTCTACATCAGCGATCTCGATGATGGAGATGTCGAAGGTACCACCACCCAGGTCATAGACAGCCACGGTACGATCGCCGCTTTTCTTGTCCAGGCCGTAGGCCAGGGCAGCAGCGGTCGGCTCGTTGATAATGCGCTTCACATCCAGACCGGCGATCTTGCCAGCGTCCTTGGTGGCCTGACGCTGGCTGTCGTTAAAGTAGGCCGGCACGGTGATAACCGCTTCGGTCACTTTCTCGCCGAGATAATCTTCTGCGGTCTTCTTCATCTTCTTGATGATTTCTGCAGAAATCTGCGGCGGCGCCATTTTCTCGCCCTTCACTTCTACCCAGGCGTCGCCGTTGTCAGCCTTGGCAATCTTGTAAGGCACCATCTTGATGTCTTTCTGCACAACGTCGTCTTCAAAGCGACGACCGATCAGACGCTTGATCGCATAGAGGGTGTTATTCGGATTGGTCACCGCCTGGCGCTTCGCAGACTGGCCTACCAGTGTTTCACCGTCTTCGGTATACGCCACGATGGACGGGGTGGTGCGATCACCCTCGGCGTTTTCAATAACCTTGACCTTGTCGCCATCCATAATGGCAACACAGGAGTTTGTTGTTCCCAGGTCGATACCAATAATTTTACTCATCTAAACCACTCCAATTCGTCAGTTCAGTTCAATTCCTGCTTGGTCTTAAGCGTTTCCGGATCCCTTCTGGATTTTTTCAGAAATTTCCGGTGCGCCGCCGTTTAATGGCTATATTGGCGCGTTACTCAGCTTTTCAAGCCTGTTCGTCAACTTTTGGTCCGTTTTCCGCTTTGGCAATCACCACCATGGCCGGGCGAACCAGGCGATCATTCAGGGTGTAACCCTTCTGGACCACCGCCACCACGCTGTTAGGCTCTGCATCCGGCGCCGGCACCATGGACATGGCCTCATGCTGCTGGGGATCAAAAGGCTCGCCTACCGGGTTCAACTGCTTCACGTTGAATTTGCCCAGGCTGTTCATGAACAGTGACAGCGTCATCTCCACGCCTTCACGGATATTGGCCACCACCTCACCGGCGTTCTCGTGTCCTTCAGTACTTTCTACTGCCTTCTCAAGGCTGTCAGCCACCGGCAACAGCTCTTTCACGAATTTTTCCAGCGCAAACTTGTGGGCCTTCTCCACATCGATTTCAGCCCGGCGCCGAACATTCTGCATCTCGGCCTGGGACCGCAACATCTGCTCCTGATATTCCTTTACCCGGGCCTCAAGCTCGTCCGTTTCGTTACCGGAAGCTTCCTGCTCAGCTGCGGATGCTGTGTCTTCATTATCCGCCGCCGTATCAGCGGCTTCTTTCACCTCTTCTTCGACCTTGTCGTTGCGATTCTCGTCAGCGCTCATGGCAACTCCTGCTTCTTCGTCGGGGGGCTTCAACCCACCGAATTAACTGTGAACCCTGCCCATTCGCTCAGGGACAAGCTGTTTGCGAACGGATATGGGGCCCCTATTCCGGGTTTCAACCTTTCGCGTTTGCATTCGGCCACAAAAAACACCGGAAATTTGCAAACCACAAAATCCCTGTATATATTCACAGTCACTGTATGTAATCACAGTGTTTTCATCATCGGGTGGAGGTCACTCACATGCTCACACAACTTACCGTTTCCAATTACGCCATCGCAGAGCGCGTCGACCTGCAGTTCAGCCAGGGTATGACAGCGCTCACCGGGGAGACCGGCGCCGGCAAATCCATCGTGCTGGACGCGCTGGGACTGGCAATGGGCGGGCGCGCTGACGCCGGGGCGGTTCGCCATGGCGCCAAACGGGCAGACATCACGGCCTCCTTCGATGTATCCCGGATCACCGAAGCGCAGCAGTGGCTGGAAGAGCATGAACTGGACGACGAAAACGACTGTATCCTGCGTCGGGTTATCAGCAAGGATGGCCGGACACGCGCCTACATCAACGGCCAACCCTGCCCACTGGCGCACCTGAAAGACCTGGGCAGCACGCTGATGGATATCCACAGCCAGCACCAGCACCAGTCGCTGCTGAGAAAAGACACCCATCGCAAACTGCTGGACGAATTTGCCCGCGCCGAAACCCTGGCTGATCAGGCCCGGCAGGCGTGGAAAACCTGGAACACAACCCGGCAACGCCTGAACGAACGCCAGCAGAATGCTGACGAAGCCGAAGCCCGGATCCAGCTATTGCGCTACCAGGTAGAAGAGCTGGACCGGCTTGCACTGGAAGACGGCGAGCAGGAATCCCTGGAAACCGAACAGTCACAGCTCAGCCACGCTGAGGGCGTACTCCACAACTGCCACCAGGCGACCATGCTGTGTACCGAAGACGACAACAGTGCCGCAGCACTGGTTCGCCAAGCGCTTCAGCAACTGGAGCAGCTTCCGGTGGAAGTTCCGGCACTGGCGGACACTATTCAGATGCTGAGCGAGGCCCAGATACAGATCAGTGAAGCCGGAGACAACCTTCGCCACTTTGTGGACGACTATGACGCTGACCCCGCCAGGCTGGCGAAGGTGGAAGAACGCCTTAGCGCCATTTATCAGATGGCAAGAAAACACCGAATCGGGCCGGAAAACCTGCGGGAGCTGCATCAGTCCCTGAGTAACGAGCTGGCATCACTTGACGATGGTGAGGGCAGCGTGGAAAAACTGAAAGCGGAGTTACAGGCACAGCGGGCCGAATTCGACAAAGTGGCGGCGGAATTGTCCGACGCCCGCCAGGCCGCCGCAGCCAATCTGGACCAGCGCATTGCCGAAGAACTGGCCGAGCTCAGCATGCCTGCGGTTCAGTTTGTAACGCACCTGAGCCGCAACAAGGACGATGAACCCGCCCCCCATGGAATGGAAGAGGTGGAATTCCTGGTCAGCGCCAACCCCGGCCAGCCGGCGCGGCCGCTGGCGAAAGTGGCCTCCGGGGGTGAGCTGTCGCGGATCAGCCTTGCGATACAGGTGGTAGTCGCCCAGACATCGACAACACCGACCCTGGTGTTTGACGAAGTCGACGTGGGTATTGGCGGTGGTACCGCTGAAGTGGTCGGCCGTCTGCTGCGAAGCCTGGGCGATAATGGACAGGTGCTGTGCGTGACTCACCTCGCACAGGTTGCGGCCCAGTGTCACCAACATCTGTTCGTCAGCAAATTCACCGATTCAGACGCCACTTTCTCCAGGATTGAAAGCCTGGACGACACCGGACGAATTACGGAAGTGGCAAGAATGTTGGGCGGCGTTGACATGACAGAACACACCATCGCCCACGCCCGGGAGATGTTCAGCAAGGGTCAGGCGACCCATCACTGAAACTGAAAGCAGGTTAAACCTATTCCCCTCTCGATCCTGAGAGCTTCATGGGGCGGGCGAGTTTCCCGCCCCTTTTTTTGCTTTTTTTACTTTGTGTCTGCCGGCTTCACGTAAAGAATCAGGCTGTGGTCGACCAGCTCGAAACCGTGCTCTTCGGCAATCTTTTTCTGACGCTCTTCGATGACGTCGTCGACAAACTCGATAACCTGGCCAGTCTGGGCGCACACCATATGATCATGATGATCATCGCCAGCCATCTCGAACACTGCATGACCGCCTTCAAAGTTGTGCCTTAATACCAGGCCTGCCGCCTCAAATTGCGTCAGCACCCGATACACAGTTGCCAACCCGACATCGTCGCCCTGCTCCAGCAGCTTTTTATACACATCTTCTGCGCTCAGATGATGCTCTTCCTCCGCGTTCTCGAGGATATTAAAAATCTTTACTCGCGGAAGCGTCACTTTCAGGCCGACTTTGCGTAATTCGGAGTTTTCGGATGCCATGTTTACGATTCGCTCTTTGGTGTGCTCAGCGGCTTCCGGTATGATGGTGCCGCACTTGATTCGTTACGTGCTCAACCCGTGTGAAACCTGCCTGGCGCAGGCGTTTCCAAGATAGAGGATTTCCCCCGGCGATGCAAAAGCTCACAGCGCTTCTTCTTACCCTTCTGATCGCAGGCTGCGCCTTCCCCGGCGTGTACAAGATCAACGTCCAGCAGGGCAACATTCTCACGGACGAAGAGCTGACATCGCTGTCTGAGGGGATGTCCAGGAGTCAGGTCCAGTCTGTTCTGGGTACGCCGCTGATGGTGAATCCGATTGATCCTTCCCGTGAATATTACATCTATACCTTCCAGCGCAGCGGTGGCGACATAAAAGAGCAAAGGGTGATTGTGTACTACAACGACGACCGCTTCTCCCACTACGAAGCTCAGCTGATGGAAGAGACACCGGCCTACTGATTCAGCCTTTCTTTTTTGCGCGGTTAAGTCTGGCCTGCTTGGGATCAATCTTGAGTGGGCGGTATATCTCAACCCGATCGCCGTCGCGCAGTTGATGGCTCTCCGGCGCCTTTATCGCCTTGCCAAAAATCCCCATGTTTGCAGTGTCCGGATCAATTTCCGGAAAAAGCGTCACAATGCCGGACTGCTTCACAGCATCCACCGCGGAAATGCCTTCTTCTACGTTCAGGGCAATGATTTCCTGCCGGTCCGGGCGCGCAAAAGCCACTTCTACCCGAATCATTGCCCACCCTCACGATAAAGCTGGTCCGCGCGGCGACAGAACGCATCCACCATAGTATTTGCGGCGTGACTGAACACCTGACCAAAGGTCATCCTGGCCAGGGAGCCGGTGAACTCGAATTCGAGCGTCAGTATCACCTTGCAGGCTGAGGAATCCAATGGTTTGAAGTGCCAGCGGCCTGACAGGTTCCGGAAGGGTCCATCCACCAGGGTAATATCTATGATTTCAGGGCGCTGTAATTGATTCATGGTCGTCAGCCGGTGACGGATACCTCCCTTCGCAATATCCATCGAGGCCGTGATCTGCTCTTCAGACTGATCGTGGATTTCAGTGCGATCACACCAGGGCAGGAATTCCGGGTAACGGGCGACGTCGTTTACCAGGTAAAACATCCGCTCTGCGGAATGCATAACCAACGCTGTTTTGTCGATCTGATGAGGCATTGAAACCGGGGTCCTGGGAGTATCTGGGGTTGCAATAATACGCAATCTTCACCCGCTCTTCACGCACTCTGGAACAGAACGTCCTCATTACCCGGCGCCACGTCTTCCTGGGGCTGTTCACGGTCATCCGGTTGGCTGTCAGAGGGCGGGGCCTGGCCATCTTCCGTCCTTGGCCCGGATTCTTCAGCGCTTTCACCGGCGGGATCTGCCCCGGTTTCGGCATCCTGCTCAAACACCGGCGACTCCAATAGCAACTGCGGCTCACACCAGGGTATTCCCGGCGCCCCGTCACACATGGCCTTGACACCGGAAAAGCTGTACTGAAGTCCGATATAGGCAACCACAACCGGCAGAACCAGGCGCATAACCCAGAGCCAGATCCGGCTGAACAGGCCAGGTGTATTCCCAAGCATTCTCAGAGCGAGACTGCGGGTGAGGTACCAACCCGCGAATACAGATATCAGAATGCTGACCAGAGGCACCAGCAAACCACCCGTGAACAGTTCCAGCCAGCGAAAGAAGGTCCCCCCGGCAAACTCCAGGCCGGACCAGACATTGAACGAAAACAGCGACCCCAACCCCAACAGCCATACCGCCAACCCGATCATAAAAACAGACAGCGCCCGGGGAGCACCCGTCCACTCGCGAAACCAGCCCACGATGGGTTCCAGCAGAGCAAGCGACGTACTCCAGACCACCATAACCATCAGCAGATAAACCGCCGCCAACAGAAACTGACTGCCCGGCAGGTCAGACATCGCCACGGGCAGCGACAGGAATAACAGATCAAAGCCCCGCTCACCGGACATACCCGGATCGCCGGGCACCACCGAATAAATGGCAAGCCCGGCACCGATTGCAACCAGCGTATCCATCAACACCACCGCCAGAACCGTACGCTTGAGGCGTGTTTCAGCCGGCGTATAGGCACCAAACAGAGTCCATACGCCCATGCCGAGACCCAGGGTGAAAAAGGCGTGGAACAACGCCGAATTCAGGCTTTCCCAGGACAATGCAGCGGCATTGAAACTGAGCACCGCATCAGCGGCCTGGCCAAACTCACCCTGCCATGCAGCGAATCCGCAGAACACCGCAACAAACAGCACCATAATCGGCGTAACCGCCCGGACCGCACGTTCGACCCCCTGCACAACCCCCTGCATTGAAACCCAGATCACCAGCAGCAGAAAGAAACCGTGCCAGGCCATGAAGGCCCGATACTCATCCGGTGACGAAACCAGCCCCGCAAGAATGTCTGATGCGTCCCCTGCCCCGACGTTTATAAACCGGCCGATGGCACTGAAGAAAACATAGGCGAGCGAGATGGCGCCAAACACGGCGGTGAAGGACAGCACCAGGAAGGCGGCCAGAATGCCCAGCCGGCCTGCCCACAGCCACCAGCGGGAACAGCGGGCGCTGCGCACGAAGCCGTCCATCGCCAATACCAGGCCATGGCGGGCGTAGCGGCCCATGGTCGTTTCAGTCACCATCAGCGGGAGGGTAATCAGCAACAGGCAACCAAGATAGAGAAGCACGAACAGCCCGCCGCCATTCTGGCTTGCCAGATAGGGAAACTGCCATACATTGGCCAGCCCGAAGGTCGCCCCCAGTGCCGCCCAGAAGAAGGTGGTAGGGCGAGTCCATGATCCAATGTGGGTTTCGTAAGGGGTTGGCATTCCGTACCTTCACAGCATTATTAGCCCACATTGTAGCGGATGATTTCCCGACCGCACGACTGGCATCTCTCACTGCCGGTTCAATTTCGTGACCGGTCTGGCAGTCCTGGGCTACAATGCCCGTTTTTCCGGCGACCCTACTGGCCGGTAAATTCGTATCCGACCCCGGATTATCGCTTCATGAGTAAAAAGAAACCCGGCGCCCCAAGCGCCACCATCGCGCTAAATAAAAAAGCGAAACATGAGTACCACATTGAAGAACGCTTCGAGGCGGGGCTGGCCCTGCTTGGCTGGGAGGTAAAATCCCTGCGAGCCGGCAAGGCCCAGCTGACCGATGCCTACGTGCTGCTCAAAGGTGGCGAAGCCTGGCTGCTTGGCTCCCACATAACGCCATTGATCGCCGCATCCACCCACGTGATTGCAGACCCGACGCGCACTCGCAAATTACTGCTGCACGCGAAGGAAATTGCCAAGATTGTCGGCCAGGTCAACCAGGCTGGCTATACCTGCATTCCGCTGGCACTTTACTGGAAGAAAAACAGGGTGAAGTGCGAGATTGCGCTGGTTAAAGGCAAAAAGCTGTTCGACAAGCGCGCCACCGAAAAAGAGCGCGACTGGAACCGCCAGAAGCAACGCATTCTCAGGGATACCAATCTCTGACGCCATGAATCATGTCGCATCTGCATCCTCTTTCGATCAGAATCTGACCGGCCTATACTGACCTTCCTGTCGTCGCTGCCCACTGGGCAGCCTAGGGAAAACGACACTGAAGGAGCAGGTAATGGCACCGGTTCAGACCCCGACCCATCAGACACCCATTTTCCAGACACCGATGTCCTCAGTGGACCGGTCCTGGTTGCGAATGGAAAGCCCCGAGAACCCGATGATGATCTCTGCGGTTCTGATCTTTGAAGACGCGCTTTCCATTAACCGCCTCAAACGCGTTCTTGATGAGCGCTTCCTTAAGTTCCGGCGGTTCAGACAACGGGTAATTCATCAGGGTGATCGTACCTACTGGCAGGATGACCCGCTTTTCCATATCGACAACCACGTTCACCGCATCGCACTGGCCGGAGACGCTGGCAAGCAGGAACTGCAGGCGCTGGTCAGCGACTTGAACAGTACATCCCTGGATTTCCGGCGACCGCTCTGGAAAATTCACTACATCGATCAGTACCAGGGCGGCTGCGCCCTGCTGGTACGGATACACCACTGCATTGCCGATGGCATATCACTGGTGCGAGTACTGCTATCGCTGACTGACCGACAGCCAGAGTCCCCCCTGCGACAGATACGCCCAACGGGCACCGCAAGTCAGCCGGGGCGCAGGGCCGGAAAGCTCGGCCACGCAGCACGCAGCCTGTTCCGCACCGGTCAGGCCGCAAAAGACCAGGCTAGCCTGTTTATGAAATCGCTTCGCACCGAGCCTGATTACCCCATGAAACTGGCGTCGACGGCAGGCAATATCTCCCTCGACCTTCTCAAGCTGGGGCTGGCGCCAGCGGAACCAAAAACCTGCCTGAACCCGGCATTGAGCGGGCGCAAACAGGTTGCCTGGGCCGAGCCACTCAGCCTTGCGGAAGTGAAAGTCTGCGCCCGGGCCTTGCGAGGCACCGCCAACGACGTACTGCTATGTGCCGCCGCCGGTGCCCTGCAAAGACACTTTGTGAACACCGGGGAAACCCCGCCGGAGTGTGGCATCCGGGTCGCCGTGCCTTTCAATCTGCGCCCGTTGCATCAACCCATCGAAACGTTGGGCAACCACTTCGGGCTGGTGCTGGTGACACTGCCCGTTGAGGTCAGCAATCCGGTCATGCGGTTTCGCCAGATCCAGCACAACATGAATCGCCTGAAGCGTTCGTATCAGGCTCAGGTGACCTACAGCCTGCTGGACCTGTTCGGGCGGGGCCCGGATATACTGGAACGCCGGGCCCTGAAACTCCTGAGCGACAAGGCCTCGGCGGTTCTCACCAACGTCCCCGGCCCGAAAGAACCCGTGTACCTGGCCGGCGCCAAACTGAAACAACCGATGTTCTGGGTTCCCCAGAGCGGGCACATCGGTATCGGTATGAGCATCTTCAGCTACGCCGGCACAGTGCAGTTCGGTATTACCATCGACCGCAATATTCCGGTAGACCCGGAATCCGCCATGGAATACTTCCGCGACAGTTTCATTGAACTTTATAACTGGGCGCTGGAGAAACAGAGCCAGGACGACGAACAATCCGTGAAAGCCCTTGAAGTTGGCTGACCCGGCCACATATACTGGAGTTAAGGGGACGACATGGCTTCGACGCTGGTGGCGAACCCTTGGGTGCATGTCGAGATGGCAGCCAATCTCGTTAATCCAAAGCTGCAACGCAATAGTCGCAAACGACGAAAACTACTCACTAGCAGCGTAAGCTGCTAGTCGTCCTGACTGGGTCGCCCGTAGCCCAGAAGCACCATCTCAGGACGTCATCGCTTACGGGATGCTCCGTTATCCAGAGTTCACTGGCTAACGGCTAAGATTTAAAGAACTCGGTTCTTGCACCCTGGCTCTCGGGTCGCTTGAACTTAAATCAATAGAGAGACGCTAAACATGTAGAGCTCAAGGCTGAGTACTGGCGGACGCGGGTTCAATTCCCGCCGTCTCCACCAAACAGCAAAAAGCCCCGGACTTCCGGGGCTTTTTTATGTCTGTAAATTCTCTCTGAAACTCTGATCTCGCGAGACTGCACACCGGGGTAGAAAGCCTTTACCAGTCCGGTCCACCACCGGGATCCAGAAAGCGGGTTCCGCCGGAACGTGAGTTCAGTTGATGAATGCCTGTAGGCACTCCATGCTCGTCCAGCTTAACCAATCCCACGCCTGCAGCGTTCCATAGCCTTTCGCCGGCATCCCGGCCTTGGGGTTTGCGGGGGCTTACCCGCATGCGCCTTCGTTTGGTAAACCAGTTCAATGGAGACCAGGGTGCGTAAAGCCAGCGATTGATACGGTCCAGCCACTCTATGAGAGTGTGAGGGAACTCGTTCTTGATACCACTGCTGGTAATCTGCCAGATTCTGGGCTGGTCCGGCCGGTTACGAAGGCGCACGTCATAGGCAAAAGAGTAATGAACGTCGCCGGAAAGAATGACAAAGGTTTCCGGTGTGCGGGGATGGCGGAATATGTTTAACAGCACACTGGCTGCGCCCCGGTGGGCCATCCAGTTTTCGGCGTCTACAACCAGTGGCTTGCCAAAAAACGTAAATACGCTTTGGATTGCTTCAATCAGCTTGACGCCAAACATGGGCGCCGGTGAAACCACAATCACTGCGTTTTCGCCGATGATGTCCTGCTGGAATTCGGTGAGACCTTCCCAGTCCAGCAGGCCCGATGGCCTGGCCCGATTGGTTTCGCTACGCCAGCGGCGGGTACGCGTATCCAGCACGACAATTCGGGGCGAGGTCTGCAGGGTATAGTGCCAGTGCTGGAATTTCAGCAGGCCTTCAATCAGTTGGTCCTGCCGGTTTTCGTCGAACATTTTATCCGGTGTTCGTGCCGCCATGAAACTCTCGATCGCTGGCATGATGTCGGCAAAAGCATCGGGGTTATTACCCCAGCCCTGACATAGCAGATAGGCAAGTAGAGCGTTCCCGACTATGCGGCGAGAGAACGGATGCTCGTAGGCGGTAAGCTCCCACAAAGCGGACAGATTCCAGTCATCCGTCACATCGTGGTCATCAAAAATCATGTAGGTGGGAAGGTTTGCCATGGCCCGCGCGGCCCGGGGCAATCCTGCTACAAATCCACTGATGGCGGTTTGCTGGCGCTGATAAACCTCTTCATCTTCCCGAGACAGTGTCGGCGGATCCGTATTAACCAGCTCCCAGCACACCGGCGACCAGACCAGCAAATACATCGCCAACACTTCATTCAGCGATATCAGATGATTGTGCGCATTGACGGTGGTGAACACCGGCTTTCTGGCGCCGCCAAAAAACCGATCGACCAGCGCTTCGTTACTGTCGGTATCCGGCAGCAGCTTTTCCCGATGAAAATAGGTATTCGAATCTTCCCGCAACGCCGCACTGTTACTTTTCGAGCCACCGGTGAGCGCTTCATCATAAAGACCCAGGCGCTCTATCAGGCTGTGGATCGCCCTTAGCATTGGGCCGGCCACATCATCAGCGTATATCTGGTCGCCAGTCATCAGCATCAGGGCGGGCCGTTCTGAAATGTCGGACCGGGTTTCCAGAAGCACGTCGTCAACCCGCACTAACCCATCGGCTGCTGTCGAGTGAGGTTTTCGACATGAGCCGTGCATCAGCCGGTCCAGCCGGTCCTTGATGACGAAGCTGGGGCATCGGGTTCCCGGCATGCACAGGTGTGGCGCCCACTCTTCTATCCAGGATTCAGCAGTGTCGCCGTTTTCTGCAGCCCCAGAGCGGTATACGCCCAGGTCATACCCTATGCAGGTGTTAGACGGTAGCGCCTCGTCCAGTTCAACCTCGATCAGGTGCAGGCAGGCGGAAGCCCCGAAACGCACCCGACAAACTTCTTTGTCAGTCAGTACGCAATCGAACCACGGCAGGCCGGAACCGTCTTCTGGTTGCAGCCGCATACGCAGGGTCAGCAGGCTGGACCCCACCAGCCAGAGCGTGATTCTGTTGCGGGTAGTGTGCCTGAGCACAGGCCCGGCCAACACCAATGGCAGGTCCTGTGGTGACTGTTCGCTCACCTCGATCTCCTGACACAATTCAGGGCTTCGACCGGTTTTCCCTGCCAGCCCGGATAGCCTCCGCAATCTTCTCAGCAATCATGATGGTCGGCGCATTGGTGTTGCCGCCCACCAGGGTAGGCATCACCGAGGCGTCGACAACGCGTATACGCTCCAGCCCTCTGACTTTGAGTTCAGAGTCCACCACTGACTGATCATCGACACCCATTTTGCAGGTGCCTACCGGGTGATAGATGGTGTCGGCGCGGGCGCGGATGTGTTGCGCCCATTCCTCATCACTCATGTCATCGTGTATGCCGAAAAGCTCTGACTTGCGATAAGGCGCCAGCGCCGGTGCTTCCAGAATTTCACGGGTAATTTTGGCACCCTTGATGGTCAGGGCCAGGTCTCGTTGATCCGACAGGTACTTTGGGTCGATTGCCGGCTCGGCCATCGGGTCGGCGCTCTGCAGGAACACGCGGCCCCGGGACTTCGGGCGCAGATTGCATACGTGGCAGCTGAAGCCATGTCCCCAGTGCAGCTTCCGGGCATGGTCCTCCACAATGGAAACCACAAAATGAAGCTGCAGGTCCGGTATTTCCAACGCAGGGTCAGACTTTACAAAGGCTGCGCCCTCCGCAAACGGTGAGGCTACCATGCCGGTGCCATCCCGGCGCCACTGAAGGGTGTGGCGCAGCATGTCCATCATGCCCCGGGCGCTGAAACCGAAGTTGTCGGTGTCGTCAGATTTGTAAGCCAGGATGAAATCCAGATGGTCCTGCAGGTTCTGGCCGACACCCGCCAGTTCGTGAACCATGGGTATGCCGTGGGGCTCAATATCTTCAGGGCGGCCTACGCCGGACAGCTGAAGCAGCTGCGGTGAGCCGAAAGCTCCTGCGGACAGGATCACCTCTTGATGGGCGGAGACACTGAAGGTCTGGCCTTTCAGGCGGTATTCAACGCCGGTCGCCCGCTTGCCCTCAAAAACAATCCGTGTCGCGCGGGCGCCGGTCACAACTTTGAGGTTTGACCGTTCTTCCATGATCGGATGCAGATAGGCTGCGGCGGTCGAGCAACGCTCACCGTTTCGCTGCCGTTCATGAAACTGGGTGACTTCGTAAAGGCCCACTCCCTCATTGTCGCCGTCGTTGAAGTCATCCTTGGGCCGGTAGCCACGTTCTTTAGCCGCTTCAATGAACGCGTTCGACATGGGCCTGGGGGATTTCTGCTGGCTGACGTGAAGCGGCCCATCAGCGCCGTGGAATTCACTGGCGCCTTTTTCATGGCATTCGGCCTTGCGGAAGTAGGGTAAAACCTCGTCCCAGCCCCAGCCTTCACAGCCCTGGCTCGCCCAGCCATCGTAATCCGCCCGGTGGCCCCGGACATACAACATGGCGTTGATCAGGCTGGAGCCACCCAGGCCGCGACCACGAGGCTGAAACCCCCGGCGCCCGTTCAGCTCGGACTGGGGCTCGGTCTGCAGGGCCCAGTTATTGATCTTGCCGTGGCCAGGCATCAGCGCGACCACCCCTGCCGGCGCACGAATCAGAAGATGGTCGCCGCGGCCACCAGCTTCCAACAAGCAGACGCTGACGTCCGGGTCTTCGCTTAACCTTGCGGCCATCACCGCACCTGCAGAGCCACCACCGACAATCACGTAATCAAAAATCATGGACGACCTCTCTGGTTTTTATTCTTTCTACGCGTTCAGGCTTGTCTTGCCAAACTCAATTCAATAACATATATTTTGTATGTATGTTTAAGGGTCTGGAGGAATCATGGAGAAACTACTCGGCTTTGCCAACACAGCACTGCTACTGGCAACCCTTGCACTGATCGTTACCGTGCTAGTGTCCTATCCATTTGCAGCCCAATTCAACATGTCTATTCAGATCGCAGCCCATATTGGCACACTGCTTTTTGCGACGGCCATCAAGCTGTCCTACATCCTGCGGCTGGTGTCACTGAAATCTCTCGGACGTCCGGTTCACTGACCGGACATCCGGGCCACTAAGCGGGTTTACCCGCCCCGGCATCCGTAGATTCACGAACCCCCGGGCGGGGTCCATAGCGGCACCCGTCCCGTATCCCATCTTGAATTCACACATCGCTGAGAGGTAATACGATGAAATTCCATAGCGCAATGACTGCAGGCCTTTTTGCAGCAATGGTTTCTACCAGTGCCATGGCCGCCGAGCATGTGGTGGAAATGAAGAACTCCGGTGCCGATGGTGCCATGGTATTCGAGCCTGGCTACCTGGAAGCGGAGAAAGGTGACACGGTGAAATTCGTGATGACCGACCCCGCCCACAACTCGGTATCAGAGGTCGTTCCAGAGGGCGCGGAAAGCTGGTCCGGCGCGATCAACAAGGAAATCACGGTCACGCTGGATGCAGAAGGTGTGTACGTGTACAAGTGCACCCCCCATGCGCCGCTGAATATGGCAGGTGTTATCAAGGTGGGTGAGCCAACCAACTACGACGAAGCGAAAGCTGCGGTTGAGAAACTGACCGCTGCTGCGGCAACCAACAAGGACCGCCTGACGGACTACTTCAGTCAGGTCAAATAAGGGTTCTGTTAAAAATGAAAAACCGGCAGGCCTCTCAGGCTGCCGGTTTTTTGTATCTTTCACGCCAGGACAGTCAGATTGAGGCCTGTTCCAGCGTAGTCTGATCCGGTTCGCGGGAGTTCTGACGCTCTTTTTCAGCCTCGTCCAGCTTCTCTTCAATCTCTTTTCTGAAGTTCTTCAGCGATTCTCCAAAATTTTCCAGCGCCTCGCCCGCTTTCCTGCCGGTTTCTTCCGAATAGGTTTCAAAATCTTTCGCCAGTTGATCCACCTGTTCTGCAATCTGCTCAGATGAGCGACCAACCGCATCGTCGAACTGTTCACGCAACCGGCTGATATCACTCTTCAGGCCCTCAATGGGTGAACGGCTCGCCACGGCTTCTTGGGTGCGCTGATAGTCCACCAGCCACTGGTCATTGACCCGCACCAGGTAGGTGGTAATCTCCCGACGCGCGCCTTCCGCCGCATCGCCAGCAGACTTCTTTGCCGCCAGAACTGTCTCAATGGTCGCTTTGTCAGCTTCGATGACGACACGGCCAAACTCCGGAAGAGTATTGAACGTGCCAGCATCAAAACCTTCCAGGGTTGCGGTATCGGCCAGTGTCGATAGTTCTGCCGCAGCATCGGCCTTGCCTTCCGCCAGGGCCTGCCAGAATTCTGTGGCAACCTGCTGTGGCGTCTCGGGCCTGGAGCATCCCGCGAACACCGTAACCAGGGTCGCCAGAACAACGAGCATCAACCATCTGTACTTCATCTGAGTGCCTTTTGATTCGGTATGTGCGGCCAATTATACGTCAGCGATCAGAGGTTACAGGTGAGGTTTACCAATTCTTCATCGAACACCCGGCGGTTCTCGCTGTAATCCACTGGCACATCGATCAGGTGAACGCCGCCGGCAGAAAGGGCCGATTCCAGCGTCGGCTGCAGGTCTTCGGCACGGGTCACCCGATGCCCGGCAGCGCCGTAGGCCTCGGCGTATTTCACGAAATCCGGATTGCCATAGTCCAGCCCGAAATCCTCAAAGCCTTCCTGTCCCTGTTTCCATTTGATCATGCCGTAGGCGTTGTCATTGATGATCAGTACCACAAGGTTCAGATTCAGGCGAACTGCCGTCTCCACTTCCTGGCTGTTCATCATGAAGCCGCCATCACCGCACACCGCCATCACCTTCAGGTCGGGGTAGAGCATGGAGGCCATCATGGCGCTGGGCAGGCCCGCACCCATGGACGCCAGGGCGTTATCCAGCAACACCGTGTTGTTGTCGTAGGCGGGATAATTGCGGGCGAACCAGAGTTTGTACATGCCGTTATCAAGGGCAATGATACCGTCATCCGGCATGACTTTGCGGACGTCGCTGACAATACGCTGGGGGATGATCGGATATCGATCGTCGTCGGCCTTCTGGGCCAGGTGCTCGTCCACCGCCGCTTTCACTTCCATGAACCGGCTGAAGTCATGGCTTGGGCATGGCCCACATCGCTCGGCCAGGTAATCGACACTGTTGGCAATGTCTCCCACCACTTCGTGCTGGGGAAAGTAGACCGGGTCTACATCGGCACCGGAAAAATTCACGTGAATGACCTTCTTCCCGCCGTGTTTCATAAAGAAAGGCGGCTTTTCAACCACGTCATGGCCCACGTTGATGACCAGGTCCGCATGATCAATAGCGCAGTGCACGAAATCGCCGGCAGACAGAGCAGCGTTGCCCAGATAGCGGGGATGGCGTTCATCCACCACGCCCTTTCCCATCTGGGTGGTGAAAAACGGAATCCCACTGGCATTGACCAGGTTGATCAGCGCCTGGGATACCCGTTTGCGGTTGGCGCCGGCCCCAATCATGATCAGTGGGTGCCTGGCGTTTTTGATCATCTCGCACGCGGTATCCAGGCTCTTGCTGCTGGCGGTAGGCCGGCGGGCATCACTGGGCTGGAAGATATGGGTATCGGGGCTTGCGATTTCAGAGGCGATGTCTTCCGGCAACTCCAGGTGGACTGCACCCGGGCGCTCCTCTGATGCCAGCCGGAAAGCTTCGCGAACCTTTGCCGGAATGGTGTTGGCGTTGCTGATCTGGCGGGTGTATTTCGTCAGCGGGCGCATCAGGTCCACCACATCCAGAATCTGGAACAGCCCCTGTTTGGAGGACTTGATGGGTTTCTGGCCGGAGATCATCATCATGGGCATGCCGCCCAGTTGGGCGTAGGCGGCCGCAGTCACCAGGTTGGTGGCGCCCGGGCCCAGGGTAGACAGGCAAACCCCTACCCGCCCCGTCAGGCGCCCATAGGTGGCCGCCATGAAACCAGCCGCCTGTTCGTGACGGGTCAGGATCAGTTGGATACGGGACTTGCGAAGCGCTTCCAGCAGGTCCAGGTTTTCTTCCCCCGGCACGCCAAATATATAGCGAACACCCTCGCTTTCCAGCGCCCGTATAAACAGCTCGGCGCCGCTTTCACCGTTGACCTGGTTACTGCTGTCCTCTGACGACATTCTGGTTCCTCTTTGGTTGCGGTGGTGCAATCAGGCGGCTCAGACAACCGGCGGTTCGGCCTGAAACGTATCGGCGGGTAATCTGTCGCGGCCCCAGCTCTGGTGAACACGATCAATAACCCGAGCCAGTTCTTCTGCGCCTACTTCCGCCGGTTCGCCACGCTCTAGCGGATCGAAATGGAAGATGTAGACACGGGACGCGAACTGCTCGAACGGCAGTGACGCTTCACCAAAACGTTCGCCCTTTCTGGCGGTGCTGACCTGTACATCACCCCCCCAGTGTTGCCCGCTGTCGTTGTTCGGGTTATAGAAATAGACCCGCATGACCCCTTCCGGGTCCCGCGCGATTCGCAGGATGGTAATGGCGTGCCAGCCGATAAACCTTGCGGCGCTGTCTGTCACCGCAACACCCGCAGGCTGTGGATGAACCAGCGGCTGATTGCCGTTGTAATCAGGATGATAGCTGGCATAAAAATGCCGCAAAAACTCTTCCAGGTTGTCCAGCTTACCGGTGGCAACGTCCACGTTGATACGAAAGCCCCGGCCCGCTGACCAGCCATGGAATTCGGGATTCACCCACCGGTGAGGATCGCCGTCACGGCCGATGCAGAGGCGTCCCATCTCGGCGTAGATTCGGTCAAGGTGGGGCACAACCACCAGTGACACCGGATCGAGATCGATGGTTACCTCGGAGGCAACGCCTCCGCGACTGCTGGCGGATGACACCGGTGTACCCTCGAAATGCATGATGATCTCGTTATCCCGTGCTGCCCAGGTGACCATCTGCAACAGATAATCCGGGTCATTGTAGGCCCACATGGACAGTGCCCGGGCGGCCTGACAGGTCGGGTTGTTGCCCTGCCCCACGCCCAGCGGTTGGCCCAGCATGTTCAGAACCCCCTGTATCAGCCAGGCTTTGGGCTGGGGTTGATAGCCAAAGGCCAGCTCCAGGCGGTGGCGGGCTTCCGGGCATATCGACAGTGCCGTCTGTCGCCAGAGCGCCGGCTCGACCGGTGGCTGGTACAGAATGCCCCGCTCGAGCAGCAGCGCAAGGCCATAAATACCTTGTGATGTCTCCGGGAACACACCTTCGCGAATCAGCGTCAGAACCAGGTCACGGTAACGCAGAAGGCAGTCGCGCCCGGTCATGGAAAGCCCCAGCGATTCCGCAATCAGCGAATCCTGGTTCTCAAGAATGAACCGCATGAAGCTGGCGTGATAGGGAGAGACCAGCCCGGTGTCGTGCATCGATCGGGCAAACCCGGTGGCTTCACCCTGCAGCGCGCTGGAATCCATGTGGCTCAGGCGTTCTTCATAAACCGCCACACCCGGATCTTCGCGGCAGGCCTGGGTCGGCCCGTAAAGGCTTGAAATCAGACGTTCTGCCCCCTGACCGGCGCTGCCAAGGTCTACGCCCGGATCACTGCGGCACAGGGCGATCTGGGTAATCATCTGGCGAACACTGTTCACCTGAATCGGCCGTTGTTGAAGGATGCGCCAGATTTCGTCAATCAGGCGGTCGATGACGTGTTCATAACCGATCTGTGACGCCACATGCTGAACCAGGGAACGGCTGATCACCGCCAGCTTGCCCTGTTCACGCTCGGTCTCGCCGCCCTCACCGAACAGCATCGGGAGGTTGATGGCAAGAACCTGGGTCAGGTAATGGTGCGCCTGCTCGGCAGACACAGAGTCGTGGGCATAGTGGCCAAGGGCGACGGACAGCAGCCGCAGTTCGCTCATGGCTTCAACGATGACCGTATCGGCCTCGGTGCTTTGAAGGGAATAGGTGGTTAACTGGGGCAACAGAATGGACGGTTCCGCCCAGTCTGTGCCCAGAAAGACACCAGCCTTCTCAAGCCGCTCTGCGCGGTCCTGAATCGCCTGGCATCCGCCCGGCTGAAGCAGCACCCGGCGAACCGTATCGAACACCCGGGGCAACTTGCCGGCTTTGGCAAAGGACCGGCTCTCATCGAGAGCCGTAATCGCATCGTCCAGTCGCTGAACCAGCTTATCGAAATCAACGACAGGTGCCGGGTTTCCAGCGTCGGAACTGCTCAAACGATTTCCTCAGGACCTGGACCAGGCCCGTTGTTGTAGATTCCTTACGGAATTATACATAGAAATCCAGTTCTTCCTGGTGTTTCAGCAAATCACGCATGGTGTAGGCATCGTCGCCGAAGAAATACACCAGGCCCCAATGGGTGCCAAAGGCGGTCCGCTTGGTGACGGTTTCTTCCAGCGGCGGTGTCAGCTCGTGAGACTCGAAGTACGGGTGGTTTTCCGTTTCTTCGGGCATTTCCAGCTTGCTGACCACACGGCGGCGCGGGTACACACCGAAGCAGCCGGCGTAACCTTTCGCGTCCACCACCTCTTTCGGGAAGAAGGCCTTGACCTCTTCTTCGGTGGTCTTCGGGTCAAAGCACATGATCATGCCCTGATAGGCATTGAAGCCATAGGATTTCTCCAGCAGTTCAAACACCTTGAAACCGGGCGGACGATAGGCCACCTCGCCGAAGTACATGGTGCTGTCACTGGTGACAAAATACTCGGGGTGGATAAAGCCAAACTCAATGTCGAAAGTCTTGATCAGCTTTTCGATCTCGCGGGTAATCTGCTCGCGATACTTCTCAAGATCCGGCGTCGCGGGTACGAACACTGAATAACCCAGGGTCACGTACTCGGAAATGTTCAGGAACGCGACCTTACCGTTGTGGATCCAGGCCTCAACGGCGAACTCCCAGCCGTCCAGGTGGGATTCCATCAGTACCGGGAACTCTTCTTCCGGGATGGTATCCACCTCGTCCGGGGTACGAATCACCCGGTGGCCCAGGCAGCCAGCCTTGTCGAATGCCTTGAGGTGAATCGGGTCGTTGGGATCACCGTCCAGCTTCAGCAGGGTCTGGTTGACCCGCTTGAGGAAGCGGATGACGTCGTCTCGGTCGTGGGCTTCCTCGAAGATGCCGACGCGGATGCCGCCCAGCTGGGCCCGGCGCTTCATCAGAGCCTTGTCACGCAGCAGCATGGACTGGCCGAACAGCTTGGGCTGGTCCATCAAAACCGAGTTGATGGCGCCTGCCCATTCCACGGTTTCCTCAAATAACGGAATGGCCACATCTACGCCCATCTCCTTGAGGGTCTGCGCGATTTCTACAGAACGGTCATTGAGGCGCTCGAAGTTCCAGGGCACATAGGGAATGTCGTGCTCCTTACAGTAGGCTTCCGCCCAGTCCGGCGCTACGACAACGTAGCGACGATCAAACTTGTCTGCAGCTTCGATCGCATTCAGGCTCCAGCCCAGGAGCGCGACGTATCCTTTATTGGGATCGTACTTTTGCTCACTCATATGCGTTCTCCTCGTTGAATGTTCTTATAAACTAACGCTTTGAGATCAAATCGCAACTCACGAGCGCTCTAGAAAACAAAAAGCGCTGGCACGTCAGGCTGTTTAGCCTGTGATGCCAGCGCTTTCCGGTGTATTAGAACAATTAAGAATATGAGCCCAGTTTCAGTGTAGACAGCGTCCGCCCCCTCACTGTTTTGAGCAATTGCTCATCTTCCACCAGCGACTGACCATAGGAATTCACCATGGTTTTCATTCGCTCCTGCCATTCGGGCAACTGTATACGGTCACCGAAGCACCGCTCGATCACATCAATCATCGCGTGCACTGCGGTGGATGCGCCCGGGGAGGCCCCGAGAAGCGCCGCCAGTGAGCCATCTTTGGCGGCAACAATTTCGGTACCGAATTCCAGTTTTCCGCCGCCGCCAGGCGACTTCTTGATGATCTGAACCCGCTGCCCGGCGTCCTGCAGTTTCCAGTCGTCTTCTTGGGCGTCCGGGAAGTAGTTACGCAGCGAGTCCACACGCTCGCTGTGCGACTGGAACACCTCGCCGATCAGGTAGCGGGTCAGATCCATGTTGGTGCGGCTGACCGACAGCATGGGGCCAAGATTGGTCGGGCTCACCGAGCCCAGAAGATCGAAGACCGAACCCTGTTTCAGGAAACGAGTGGTAAATCCGGCGAAGGGTCCGAACAGCAGTGCCGGCTTGCCATTGATAATCCGGGTATCAAGGTGAGGGACCGACATGGGCGGCGCGCCAATCGGGGCCTTGCCGTATACCTTCGAGCGATGCTGTTCGACGATTTCCGGCTTCTGGCACACCAGCCACTGACCGCTTACCGGAAAACCGCCATAGCCTTTCGACTCCTCGATATTGGACTTCTGAAGCATCGGCAAGGCGCCGCCGCCAGCACCCAGAAACACAAAACCCGCTTCCAGCTTGGTCAGTTCACCGGTTTTCTGGTTCTTGACCCGTACTTTCCAGCGCCCGTTGTCGCGCTGCGCAAGGTAATGAACCGGGCTGCTCAGCATCAATTCGAAATTGGTCGTTGTTTCCAGGTACTCCACCATGCTGCGGGTGAGCGAGCCGAAATCCACATCAGCGCCATGTTCTACTCGCGTTGCGGCCACCGGCTGCATGGGGTCGCGATTCCGCACCACCAGGGGCATCCACTCTTCCAGAACCCGGGGAGACTCGGTGAACTGCATCTCACGAAAAAGGTGGTGGCCGCTCAGCTTCTGGTAGCGGCGCCGCAGGTATTCGACGTTTTTCTCACCCCAGACGAAACTCTGATGCGGGGTCTGGTTGATGAAGGTTTTCGGGTCCGGAAGCATTCCCTGCTCGACCAGGTAGGACCAGAACTGAAGAGACACTTCGAATGACGAGTTAATCTTCAGTGCCCGCTCGATGGTCACATCGCCATCGTCGGTTTCCGGGGTGTAGTTCAGCTCGCAGTAGCCGGCGTGCCCGGTACCTGCGTTATTCCATCCGTCTGTGCTTTCATGGGCAACGTGATCAAGACGCTCCACCATGACGATGTCCAGGGACGGATCCAGCTGCCTGAGCATCATGCCGAGGGTAGCGCTCATGACGCCCCCACCAATCAGCACTACGTCTGCCTGTCTAACGGCCATTGGTTATCACCCTAGCTATGGAAAAGCCTGCGGGCCGCCTACGATCAGCAAACGGCCCCTGTACGATAGGTGGCGCGATTATCCCGGTTTTTCAACCGATAATAAAACGGGATTCTGAATGAGTGCTTTTCTATCGGGGTCTACGACGACTAGCCGGGAGCAGGTCAACTGATTAGAATGCGTTGGCTCATGATTCTCAAGACGCATTCACTCAAGGCTTCACTATGCTTCTGGCCAGTCTCGCTATTGTCTTTGGTCTGATTCTTCTGGTTTGGAGCGCGGACCGCTTCATCGAGGGTGCCGCTGCCACCGCCAAGCATCTGGGCATGCCCTCGCTGCTGATTGGTATGGTCATTATCGGCTTCGGCACGTCCGCGCCGGAACTGGCGGTGTCTGCGATGGCGGCGCTGGACGGTAACCCGGGGCTGGCCCTGGGCAACGGCTATGGATCAAACATCACCAACATTGCGGTGATTGTGGGCATAACGGCGTTGATCGCACCCATTGCCGTGCATTCTCAGGTGCTTCGCAAAGAACTGCCGCTGTTGCTGGCGCTCACGTTTATTGCCGGGTACCAGCTGATTGACGGCGAACTGAGCCGCCTGGACGGGTGGGTTCTGCTGGCGGTGTTTTTTGCGGTGATGGGATGGTCGATTTTTCAGGGAATTCGTGGCAAAGGCGACTCCCTGGCGGGCGATGTGGACACTGAAATCATTGACCACCCTATGCCGCTGAACAAGGCGATCATGTGGCTGGTTATTGGCCTGGTGCTGCTATTGATCAGCTCAAGAATGCTGGTCTGGGGTGCTGTGTTTATCGCCCAGAGCCTGGGTATCAGCGACCTGATCATCGGCCTGACCGTAGTTGCCATTGGCACATCCCTGCCGGAGCTGGCGTCAGCCCTGGCCGCAGTCAAGAAAAACGAGCACGACCTGATTCTGGGCAACATCATTGGTTCCGGTATTTTCAACACGCTGGCTGTGGTTGGCGTTGCCGCCACCATTCACCCGCTTGCGGTTGAATCTGACGTTCTCTATCGAGACTGGACCCTGATGACGGCCCTGACCCTGGGTCTGATGCTGATGGGCTTCGGGCTTACCGGCAGGCCGAGAATCATCACCCGCCTTGATGGCCTGATACTCAGCCTCGTCTACGTCGGCTATGCTTCCTTTCTGGTTTCAACCATGGTTGCCTGACCGGCGTTAATCGCCGGTCGCGCGGAAGGTCATGGCAACGGAGTTCAGGCAATAACGCTTGCCTGTAGGCTCAGGGCCGTCAGGGAATACGTGGCCAAGATGGCTGTCGCAGCGCGGGCAACGTACCTCTACTCGAGTCATGCCCAGACTGGAATCTTCCAGATAACGGATGTGATCGGTATCGAAAGGCTGAAAGAAGCTGGGCCAGCCAGTGCCGGAATCAAACTTTGAATCGGAACTGAACAGCGGCAGCTCGCAAAGGCGACAGTCGTAAACACCCACCGTTTTATTGTCCAGCAGGGTCCCGCAGAACGGGCGCTCAGTGCCATGATCCAGCAGCACTCTACGCTCTTCCTCCGACAAGTGTGCTGCCTTTTCCTCAATTTGTTCCCGCGTCAGCGGGGTCAGGTCGTACCCGGCAGCAGATGTACTCATGGGTGATTCCTCAGGTGTTATTGGTGAACTCGGGTTTCAGACGTTCAGGAAAGCTGCTCGCCAGTTTCTCCATCTTTGGAGTGGCAACCGCTGTCACGTAAGGCTGGTAAGGGTTCCTGGCGGCAAAATTCTGGTGATATTCCTCCGCCGGATGAAAGGCTGTCAAGGGCTCAAGGGTTGTCACCAACGGCTCTTTATAAACGCCGGCCTCGTTAAGCAGACGGATGTAGGCCTCCGCGACCTGCTTCTGCTCTGCGTTCTCATAGAACACCACTGACCGGTACTGGGTGCCACGATCATTACCCTGACGGTTCAGTTGGGTGGGGTCATGCGCCACCGAAAAAAAGATCTTCAAAAGCTGACCGAAGCTTACTTTCGACGGATCATAATGGACCGCGACCACCTCCGCATGGCCGGTCCGGCCGGAACAGACGGATTCGTAATTGGCCGTTTCCGGGGCACCCCCGGCGTAGCCGGAAACCACACCGCTTACACCTTCCACCGCCAGAAATACCGCTTCAACACACCAGAAACAGCCGCCGCCCAGCACCAGTTGCTGCTCGCCAACGACATCGGTCAGGTCTTGCTCCGGGTCAGGAAACCGGCTGCGGGGAACATTCATTCCGGAAATATCGCAGGAACTTGTCATATAAACCTCTGATTTTTGCTATTCAGAATACCCACATCCCTACCAGCCCACTAAGCATCGCAAGCAGCCAGACAGGCACACGCCACAGGGCCAGGGCAATCCAGACAATCAGCGCAAAACCTACTGATGCAGGAGATGTTACGCCCGAAACCCAAACCGGATCGTAAAGGGCAGAAATTAGCAGGCCCACCACGCCAGCATTTACCCCGGCCAGAGCAGAGCGGGCAAGGCTATGGCTACGAACATACTGCCACAGCGGAAGGCCCGCAAAAACCAGCAGGGAACCCGGCAGGAACACCGCCAGAACGGCCACCAGGGCGCCGGGCCAGCCACCCTCCACACCGCCCAGGAAGGCGGAAAAACTGAACAGGGGCCCAGGCATGGCCTGGGCCACGCCATAGCCCGCCAGAAAGGTGTCTGCAGACATGGCGCCACTACCGACAAAGCCTTCCTCAAGCCAGGGAAGAACCACGTGCCCACCACCAAACACCAGCGCACCAGCTCGATAGAGCTCAGCGGCTATGGCCGCAAAAGAGCCAGCCTGCCACGGCAGAAACGCGAGCACCAGCAGCACCGCAAAAACGGCAAAAAAAACCAGCGGTTTGCGGGTCCGGATTGCCACACCCAGATCGCCACCGGTTTTATCCGAAGGCAGGCTCAGGCAAACGCCGGCAACCCCCGCCACGATCAACGCCAGCGCCTGCATCCAGACACTGCCTGCGAATAATAGAAAAGCCGCGACCAGCACCGCAATCGTGCGCCTGGGCCGGTCCGGGCAGAGGTTACCCGCCATCTGCCAGACCGCCTGTGCGACCACCGCGATCACGAACAGCTTGAGGCCGACCACCCAGCCACCGGCGCTTGCTTCCGGCCAGAGCGCCAGGCCAGAGGCAAATAGCGCCATAATCAGCGCCGCAGGAAGGGTAAAACCCACCCAGGCCGCGACTGCGCCCGGATAACCCCCGCGCAGATAGCCGACGGTCAGCCCGACCTGGCTGGACGCTGGCCCGGGAAGCATCTGACAGAGCGCCACGACTTCCCCATAGGCCTGATCTGACAGCCACTGCCGACGTTTCACAAATTCGTTATGAAAAAACCCCAGATGTGCCACAGGCCCGCCGAAAGAGGTGAGCCCCAGGCGCAGGAACAGAAGAAAAATCGCCAGCGCCGATTTCGGCTCCCGGGGCTCAGTCATGTTCAGGCAAGACCTCCTCTCGTCAGTTTCAATGGGTCCATCAACTGTTCCAGCCGCTGCCGGTCCAGGCCGCTTCGTTCTTCCGCTACATCAATGACCGGGCGTCCTGTCTGATAGGCTTCCTTGGCAATGTCAGACGCCAGGGCATAGCCGATTTCCGGGTTCAGCGCGGTCACCAGAACCGGGTTTTTACCGACGGCTTCGTTCAGGTTATCGGCGTTAACGGTAAACCCTCGGATCGCCTTGTCCGCCAGCACCTTCATGGCGTTACTCAAAAGCGCAATCATATCCAGCAGATTGGCGCCGACCAGAGGCAGCATCACGTTAAGCTGGAAATTGCCCGACTGACCGGCAATGGCGTTGGTGCTGTCCAGCCCCATCACCTGGGCACTGGCCATGGCCACGGATTCGGGAATCACCGGGTTGACCTTGCCGGGCATGATACTGCTACCCGGCTGCAGAGCCGGCAGGCTGATCTCCGCCAGCCCGTGAATCGGCCCGCTGTTCATCCAGCGCAGGTCGTTCGCTATCTTGGTCAGTACCACGGCCAGACCCCGCAACTGCGCCGACAGGTTAACCGGCGCATCAATCGCACTCTGGCCCACAAACCGGTGATTCAACGAACGGAAACCATAACCGGTTTTATCTTTCAGGGATTTTACAAACTGGCCGGCAAACTCTTCCGGCGCATTCACACCGGTGCCCACGGCGGTGCCGCCCTGGGGAATCGACAACAGATCGTCAATGGCTCCGTCCAGGCGCTTTTCCGTGGCCAGCAGTTGCTCCCGCCAGGTTCGCAGTTCCTGGCCAAGGGTCACTGGCATGGCGTCCATCAGATGGGTACGGCCGGTTTTCACCTGGTCGCTGAACAGGCCTTCACGCTCGTAAATCACGCCACATAAGTGCGTGAGCGCGGGCAGAAGCCGTTCCTGAACTTCGGTGACCGAGCTGACATGAATGGCCGTGGGAATCACATCGTTGGAGCTCTGGCTCATGTTGACGTGATCATTGGGGTTCACCTCGACCCCATCCTGGCTGGCCAGGGCCGAGATCACCTCATTAACATTCATGTTGGTGCTGGTGCCGGAGCCGGTCTGGTAACGGTCCACCGGGAACTGGTCGGCAAGTTCACCGGCGATAATCCGCTCGCCGGCGCCAACGATGGCATCCCGCTGCTGCACATCCAGCAAACCCAGGCTCGCATTGGCGTCGGCCGCGGACTGCTTGATACGCACGACCGCTGCGATGAAGGCAGGCGGCATGGCAAGCCCGCTGACCGGAAAATTCTCCACAGCCCGCTGCGTCTGCGCGCCCCAGAGTGCATCTGCAGGCACGTGAACTTCGCCCAGGCTGTCTTTTTCTGTCCTGAAATCTGTCATGGCATCCTCCATTATCGCCGTTGTATCGCTATCGCCGTGTATCACTACATTGGCGCTCTGCCTTCATGGCAGGCACTCATCAGACTGGTCACCAGAGCCCGAAGGCGGTTTGGTTTCACTGGTTTGTTCAGCATCGGCAGCGATGCTGACGCAACCAGCCGGTGGATCTCATCGCTGCGATCGGCAGTCAGTATGGCAGCCGGGATGTCCCTGCCATAATGGTGACGCAGAGCCAATACGGCTTCGCAACCGGTCTGATCGTCATCAAGGTGATAATCGGCCAGAATGATGTCCATTTCTCTGCGGGCTGCCACGGCCTCTTTAACGCTTGCTGCCGTCACCACGTCACAGCCCCAGAGCTCAAGCAGCGCCCGCATACTTTCCTGCACGACCTTCTCATTGTCGATAACCAGAACCAGCAACCCATTAAACGACGTGGGGTGTGTTACTGACGGTTCAACCACGGACAATACTGCCCCGGTCGAGACCGCCTGTGGCAGCGCAACCGTGAAGCGCGATCCTTTGCCGTATCGTGACGCCACACGAACCTCGTAATCAAGCACCCGCGCCATCCGATCCACAATCGCAAGCCCCAGCCCGACACCCTGACGGCCACCGTTATCCCTGTGCAGAATCTGATGGAACTCGGTGAAAATCTCTTCCAGTTTGTCAGGCTCTATGCCGATACCGCTGTCCCACACGCCGATTTCAAGGCCGTTACGGCGACGCCTCGCCGCGAATAGTACGCCCCCTTTGCGGGTATAACGAAACGCATTACTCAGAAGGTTCCGGAGTATTCGCGTCAGCATGCGCGGGTCTGTCTGCACCATGACCTGACAGGTACGTAACCGGAAATCCAGATCGGCGTTTTCCGCCAGGGGTTCGAACTCCTCGGCAAGACCTCGCATCAGGCCACCAATGTCCACCGGAACCCGCTCCGGTTGCATGGCTTTCTGATCGAGCTTCGAGATATCCAGAAGATCCGCCAGCAGTTCCTCGGCGCTTTCCAACGATCGCTGCACGCGGTGGACAATACCGGCTTCATTTTTTGGCAATGCACTGTCTTCCAGTGCAGACACCAGGAGTCGTGCAGCGTTCAAGGGCTGCAACAGATCGTGACTGGCCGCTGCCAGGTATTTGTCTTTGCTCTCGTTAGCCTCGCGCGCAGCATTCACAGCAACGACCAGCTCCTGCTCCACCTTTTCGCGCTGTTCAATCTGATAACGCAACCCCACATTGGCGTTTTGAAGTGCTTCCGTGCGTTCTTCCACCCGGCGCTCGAGATCCGCGTTCAGCTGTTTCAGTTTTTCCCTGGCCTGGTAGCGCTCGGTAATGTCAGCCACAAAAGCTTCAACCCGCTCCGGGCCCAGGTCGGGCCTACGCAGCAGGGTAATTGCCACTGCAACGGGCGTATTGTCTTTGCGCCGCAGGTAGGTTTCTCGCAGGCTGAGGCTGCCTTCGTCCAGCAGGGCCTGCCGCAGAGCATCGAATTCGCCGGAGTGACAGAAAAGCTGCTCCCGCAACCGGATCACTTGGCTGATCAGGTCCTCGGTACTGTCATACCCGCAGATGCGTGCCATAGCGGGGTTGGCGGCAATGAATCCACCCCGGAGGTTGGCCTGGAAAATGCCGTGTAAGGCGTTCTCGAACAGCCATTTATAGCGATTGCGCTCCTGCTCCAGCTCGTCGATTCGCTCCTGAAGCACCGGATAATAGTTCTTGCGCACCGATTGGCGCCCAAGGCCAATCAGGTCACCAATACCGTAGCGCGCGGGATCACCCTCGGGCTTTCCAGATGCCTCGGCCGGTGACTCAGAGGGCTTCTTCATAAACCACTTCGACGTCACGGCGCGAGGACTTTCGTGGATTGGTCATGATGCACGGATCCTGAAGCGCGAACCCGGAAAGATAGGGAATGTCAGAAGTGGTTACCCCCAGTTCTGCCAACCTGGCTTCCAGGCCAACAGCCTGTTTCAGCGAAATAATCCGGCCCATAAGGCGTTTTTTGACCTCCGGTTTGGACATACCACGGGTGTCGATGTCCATGGCCTCGGCAACCCGGCGGAAACGGTCCTCGGCAGAATTGAAGTTATAGGCCACCACATGCTCCAGCAACAGGGCGTTGCAGAGACCGTGGGGCAGATCCAGATAGCCGCCAAGGCTGTGGGACATCGCATGCACCGCCCCCAGAATGGCATTGGAAAACGCCAGACCAGCCTGCATGGACGCCAGCATTATGCGCTCCCGCAGCGCGGTGTCTGCGGTATTGCGCACCAGCGGCTCCAGGTTGCGGTTGATCAGCCGTATGGCTTCCAGTGCATTGGTGTCGGTTAACGGTCCGGCACCGGTTGAAACGAACGCCTCGATGGCGTGAACCATGGCATCGACGCCAGTACAGGCAGTGAGATAAGAGTCCATGGTCTCGGTAGCTTCAGGGTCGATCAGCGACACATCCGGCACCACCGCCTTGCTGATGATCGAGAACTTGAACCGTCGATCCGGGTCGGAAATGATCGCGAACTGGGAGACATCAGCGGACGTTCCGGCGGTGGTGGGAATCAGGATCATCGGCGGTGAGGGGATTGTTATGGTATCAACGCCTTCGAATTCCAGGATGTTGCGGCCGTGAGCACTGACAATGCCGATCCCCTTCGCGCAATCCATGGGGCTGCCACCACCGATGGCAACGATCACGTCGCACCCGGCGGAGCGATAGAGCTCCGCCCCGGTCATCACCTCTTCCACTTTGGGATTGGCGGATACGCCGGTATACACAGTAACCCGAATGCCGGCGGCCACCAGAAGCTCCTGGATTTCTCTCACCCAGCCCGCTTTTTCAACACCGGGGTCAGACACCAGAAAAACATGGCGGGCGCCAAAATTACTGGCAAAGTTAGTCACCGCCCGTCTTGAGCCTGCGCCGAAAACGATTTCAGGAGACACAAATTTTCGCAAAGCCGAAATGTCGTAGACCATGGGCTGGCGCTCCACTGTTATTGTTATAGGACACTTGTAGTTTAACCCAAGTTCCGGTGCGACCGCTGGAATGCTATTGCAAGGTTTTACAATAGAACACGGCAAGCTGCCTCAACATGTCCGCCTGATTGCCCGCTTTCCGGAAACCGTGACCTTCATCCGGATAGAGTCGCACCAGCGGCGTCTGGCCATTCTCCCGTATGGCCCGGGCTATGGCTTCAGTCTGTTCGGGCACAACCACAGGGTCCTGTCCGCCCTGAAAAAAAGCCATGGGCCTGCGAATACGGTGGGCCTGGGCCAGCGGCGAGCGGGCCTGCCAGCTGGCCTGGGGGGTGTCGGGCGGCCCCAGCAACCAGTCCAGGTAGCCGGATTCGAAACGATGCGTCAGCTTCCGTAACCCTGCAGGGTCACTGACCCCAAACTGGCTGACACCGGCTGCGAAAACATCGGAGGTCACCATCGCCATCAACGCCGTATAGCCGCCCGCACTGCGCCCCTGGATAGCTACCCGGCCCTCGGCCGCTTTACCGGTACTGCACAGAAACGCGGCAACGCGTTCCATGTCCTGAACATCCAGTACACCCCATTGGCCACCAAGTGCCATACGACTGGACCGACCAAAACCACTGCTGCCACGATAATTCACTTCAACTACTGCAAGGCCCTGATGACACAGAAACTGAATCGCCGGGTTGATGGCCGCGTAAGCCATCGAGGTGGGGCCACCATGGGCGATCATGACCAGCGGTGCCGGATGTTGGGCACTCTCTGCCTGGCTGTTAGATTCGGCCCCGGTGACGGGCGAATAATAGAATCCACTTATGAGGGCGCTTTCATCGGGGTGCGGAGCCAGCGAAAAGGGCTCGGGTACCGACAGCCTGATGTCCCCGAACGCAGATTCACCACCGGCAATTGCGGCTACTGCACCGGAACCAGCCTGGATCTGGAGGACCGTATCCAGCCGGTCAGTCGATCGGGCGATGCAGTAGAGAGTGTCACCGCACCGTCGAAGGCAACGAAAGTCCACATACGCTTCCGCCAGCCGGGCCGGTTCTGAATCGGCCGTTCCCTGCCACCAGAGTTCGCCGATGCCCTGCCTGAAACGCACCCGCAACCAACCGCCCCCGGGCAAAGCCAGATGATGGCTCTCCCCTAGCTGCCAGGGCGCGTTGGCGCCGTCCGCCGAAACCGGATCCAGGCAACGCCAGCCGCTTTCTGACCACTGCCAGGGTTGCCACCAACCGTCGTGGTCGGACATCACGGTTACACTGGCGTCGATGAACAGCGGCTGCTGAACACAAGCAGGTTCAGGAGTGGGGATTGTTCGCGCATTAACAAGTGAACCATCAACCGAGACCTCCGCCAGCCAGAGCGTCGACATTACCCAGGGCATATCTGGCAGCTGCCAGCTCACCCATGCCAACTGCCGCCCGTCGGCCGAAACCGCCGGAGCACTGTAAAAGTCCTGCCCTTGATGCAGGATCCGGGGCTGGCCGCGCTCTATACAGACCAGTTGCTGTTCCCCTGCGGATTCCCGGACGGCCAGCAAACGCCCGCCTTTTTCATCCCACACCAGCCCGCCATAACAGGCCCCGGAGTCAGCGGTCAGAGCGTCATAGGTGCCCGCGGCGGGGTGAATTGCAAGAATCTGCTGGCTGGTGGATTCGACGGCATATAGCGTGTCTGGCGAAACACACAGGGCTCCCCCGCCGTAGCCGTTTACGTTACTGCGAACGCCAACGAGATCGTTCAGCAGAGGCGCTGGCGCTACCGCTGCTTCGGCATCCTGACCGGTTAAGGCGTGGATAAGATTCAGGCCGGTGACCTGATCGGATTCCAGCCAATAAACACCGGCCCGCGATGCTACCAGTTCACTTCGCTGAATCAGTGACTGGGCGGCCTGTTCTGCAGTGAGACGACTTTCAGCCCCGGAAAAAAAGCCGGGAGTTCTCCGGGTTTCGATAGGTAAGATCCTCCAGCCCGGTGGTCGCGTGGTCGGCAGCCCGACGGGCCGCCAGAATCCGGTCGTGATGGGGTGATTTGCTGCATACCGGGTCGGCATTGTCCGCATTGCCCGTCAGCAGATACGCCTGACAGCGGCACCCGCCGAAGTCTTTGCCTTTCTCGTCGCAGGATCGACAGGGCTCCGGCATCCAGCTGTCACCCCTGTAATAATTAAATCCGGCACTATCGTACCAGATGGAGCTCAGGCCGGACTCACGCACATTGGGAAAATCAATCGGTAACAGGCGGGCACTGTGACAGGGCAAGGCCGTGCCATCCGGCGCTACGGTCAGAAACAGGCTGCCCCAGCCATTCATGCAGGCTTTGGGGCGTTCCTCGTAATAATCCGGGGTAACAAAAATCAGCTTCATCAGGGAACCGGCGGCGGCCAGTCGTTCACGGCAGGCATTCACCTCGGCTTCCGCCTTCACCAGCTGCTCACGGGATGGCATCAGACCCTCCCGGTTCTTGAACGCCCAGCCATAGTATTGGCAGGTGGCGAGCTCAACATAGTCTGCATCCAGGCGGTCGCAGAGTTCGATGATGTCGTTCATCTGGTGAATGTTGTGCCGGTGGATCACGAAATTGAGCACCATGGGATAGCCGGCGTCCTTCACCGCCCTGGCCATGGCCAGCTTCTGTTCAAAGGCCTTGCGCGAACCCGCCACGGCATTATTCAGCTCGGGATCGGACGCCTGAAAGCTGACCTGGATATGATCCAGACCCGCGTTCTGAAATGACTGCACTTTGGCCTCGGTCAGGCCCAGGCCGGAGGTGATCAGGTTGCTGTAGTAGCCAAGATGCCGGGCCTCGGCAATCAGCTCTGCCAGGTCCTGCCGAACCAGCGGCTCGCCACCGGAAAATCCCAGTTGCGCCGCTCCCATTTCCCGGCCCTGGCGAAGCACCCTGACCCACTCATCCGTCGTCAGCTCCTGGCGGGTGTTGTCAAAATCCAGTGGGTTGGAACAGTAGGGGCACTGCAAAGGACAGCGGTAGGTCAATTCCGCCAAAAGCCAGAACGGCGGACCGATCCGGCCCGAAGCCTTCGCTGTGGGGTTCGGGTTATCCGTCATCTGATGTCAATCCAGCTTTGCTGCCGTGCATCCCTCAAAAAGTCCAGCACGTCTACCGTCAGTGGGCCTGCCTCCGGAAACCGCCGCTCCAGATTCTGGACAATATCAGCCACAGAGCGTTCGCCATCCACTTCACTGAGCACCGCGCCGGCACTTTCATTGAGACGGACCATGCCTTCCGGATAAAGCAGCACGTATGCGTTCTGGGCCGGCTCCCACTGAAACCGGAAGCCAACGCGAAGCCGTGGAATACCTTTTGTTTCCGCAGTCTCCATCACAGCCCCCGATGCCATACCGGGTGATCGGCGACCGTATGATACGGTGGCGTCTGGTGGCGATAGGCCATAGTCAGGGCATCCAACATAGTCCATAAGATATCCAGTTTGAATTGAAGAATTTCTAAGGCGCGGGCCTGCTGGTCCGCCGTGGTAAAGTGGTCCAGCGTGATGTTCAAACCATGCTCTACATCCCTGCGGGCCTCGGACAACCGCTTGCGAAAATAGGAATAGCCCTCGGTTCTGATCCATGGGTAGTGGGCAGGCCAGCTATCCAGCCGGGACTGATGAATCTCTGGCGCAAACAGCTCCGTAAGGGAGGAGCAGGCGGCCTCCTGCCAGGTCGCTCGGCGGGCAAAATTCAGGTAGGCGTCTACCGCAAACCGCACGCCGGGTAACACGTGGCGCTGATCAATCACCTCTTCGCGGGTCAGGCCGACCGCTTCTGCCAGACCCAGCCAGGCTTCAATCCCTCCGTCATCACCATCGTGGCCGTCATGGTCCAGCACGCGCTGAAGCCAGAGACGCCGAACCTTTGCATCGGGACAGTTGGCCATGATGGCGGCGTCTTTGCGGGGAATGTTGATCTGGTAGTAATACCGGTTTGCCACCCACCCCCGGATTTCTTCCGGCGAGCACTCTCCGCCATACATAGCGCGGTGATAAGGATGGTGAATGTGATAGAACTCGCCTTTGGCCCGCAGCGACTTTTCAAAATCATCACGGTTCATCGTGGTGTTTGCAGCTGCCTTCATGACTGCCCCGCCAGATCCAGATGCATTCCGTCATAAGCCACTTCAATGCCATGGCTTTCCAGCACCGCGCGCTCTGGCGATGCCTCATTGAGAATGGGGTTGGTGTTGTTGATGTGAATCAGGATTTTACGCCGCGCGCTCAACCCATCCAGCACCTCGATCATGCCACCGGGACCACTCTGGGCCAGGTGCCCCATCTCCTGGCCGGTGCGGGTGCCGACTTCGCAACGCAGCATTTCATCATCGTGCCACACAGTGCCATCCACCATCAGAGTGCCGGCCCTTCCCATCCATTCCAGTATGTTGTCATCAGGCTGGCCAAGACCCGGCGCGTAAAACAGCGTCTCGCCGCTGCCCGTGTCTTCAATAAACAGCCCGATATTATCCCCCGGATGGGTTTTATGACGACGCGGCGAATAAGGTGGTGCGTTGCTGATCAATGGAATGGCTGTCAGGCGGAGCGAAGGCGCACAGGGAATGCTAAAAAAGGTGTCCGGGCCGGCCTTGATCTCGTTCCATCTGGGCCCGCCGTTCCAATGCCTGAGCATGTTGAACAGCGGAAACCCTGTGCTCAGATCTTCGTGCACCTGAGCCGTACACCAGATGTCCAGCGGCATGCCCTCTCGCAGCATCAGAAGGCCGGTCGTGTGATCCAGCTGGCTGTCGAAAAGAACAACGGCATTGATACCCGTATCGCGCAGTGTCCGGTTTGGCTGCATTGCACTGAAAGAGGCCAACTGGGCGCGGATATCCGGCGAAACGTTGCAGAGAATCCAGTGCTCCCCGTCTTCGCTGATGGCAATAGAGGACTGGGTCCTGGCCCGGGCCTTCAGGGAGCGTTTGCGGAAACCGTCGCAGTTGCGGCAGTTACAGTTCCACTGGGGAAATCCTCCGCCAGCTGCGGAGCCAAGAACGCGAATCTGCATGGTGGGAACTCCCGGAAAACAATGGCCAGCGCGAGAGGCTGGCCATTGAGAGGGTGCTTAACGGTTGGCGAAGTACATTGTAACTTCGAAGCCGATCCGCAGATCTTCATAAGCTGGTTTGGTCCACATAACACTTACCTCTTTTTGTTGTTGATCGTCGCATTCAGGGTCCGTTAGCCGGGTTCCCGGTAACTCACTCACAATGCTAGCGAGTCCGTCAGCTCACTCATATGGTACTTTGGAACTGATTTTCCGGCGTTCGGTGGCCGAACCTCCTCCTTTTGGCCCCCATAAAAAAAGGTCCCGGGAAGGACCTAATGAACGACACCAAAACCCCTGTTTTATCGGCTGGCTGACGCCGCCGGAAAACCTGGCCCGATCAGTCGCCGGGCAATAAATACACATCCCTGTGCCGACTCAACATGGGGCCCGTGTGAAAGACCCGCGGTTGCAGATATTCCGTCGTGCCGGGATCAGAAGAAGCCCAGCGGGTTAATGTCATAGCTGACCAGCAGGTTCTTGGTCTGCTGGTAATGATCCAGCGCCATCTTGTGGTTCTCGCGACCAACGCCGGACTTCTTGTAGCCACCGAAGGCGGCGTGCGCCGGGTACTGGTGATAGCAGTTGGTCCACACGCGGCCTGCCTGGATACCACGGCCTACGCGGAAGGCGCGGTTGATGTCGCGGGTCCAGAGCCCGGCACCCAGGCCAAACTCGGTATCGTTGGCAATGGCCAGGGCTTCTTCCTCGTCCTTGAAGGTGGTAACACCCACCACCGGGCCGAAGATTTCTTCCTGGAACACGCGCATATTGTTCTGACCCTTGAACAGGGTGGGCTGAACGTAGAAGCCGTTGTTGTAATCGCCTTCCATTTCTTCGCGGCCACCGCCGGTCAGTACTTCAGCACCTTCCTGTTTGCCGATTTCCAGGTAGGACATGATCTTGTCGAACTGCTCCTTGCTGGCCTGGGCGCCCACCTGCACGTCGGTATCCAGCGGGTTGCCACGCTTGATCGACTTGGTGCGCGCGACCACTTTCGCCATGAACTCGTCGTACATGTCCTCCTGTACCAGTGCACGGGACGGACAGGTGCACACCTCACCCTGGTTAAAGAACGCCAGCACCAGACCTTCCACGCACTTGTCGATGAATTCCGGCTCGGCTTTCATCACGTCGGAGAAGTAGATGTTGGGGGACTTGCCGCCCAGCTCCACAGTCGACGGAATGATGTTCTCAGCGGCGCACTTGAGAATGTGCGCACCCACCGGTGTAGAGCCGGTAAACGCAATTTTTGCGATACGCTTGCTGGTCGCCAGGGCCTGGCCGGCTTCGATGCCGTAACCGTTAACAATATTGACAACGCCCGGTGGCAACAGGTCGCCAATCAGCTCCATCAGAACCAGAATACTGGCAGGAGTCTGCTCGGCAGGCTTCATCACCGTGCAGTTACCAGCGGCCAGGCAGGGCGCCAGCTTCCAGGTGGCCATCAGAATCGGGAAGTTCCAGGGAATGATCTGACCGACAACCCCCAGCGGTTCGTGGTAATGATAAGCCACGGTGTTGTTATCGATTGCGCTGGAGCTGTCTTCCTGGGCACGGATACAACCGGCGAAGTAACGGAAGTGATCCACCGCCAGCGGCAGGTCGGCATTAATGGTTTCGCGTACTGCCTTACCGTTGTCCCAGGTTTCAGCAACCGCCAGCATCTCAATGTTCTGCTCGATGCGATCAGCAATTTTCAGCAGGATATTGGAACGTTCGGTGGTTGAGGTGGCGCCCCATGCGGGAGCAGCTTTATGGGCAGCGTCCAGAGCCAGCTCGATATCTTCGGCCGTGGAGCGAGGAATTTCACAGAAAGCCTCCCCGGTGACCGGGGTGATGTTGTCAAAGTACTGGCCTTTGACCGGGGCAACCCATTCGCCACCGATGTAGTTACCGTAACGGGACTTGTAGGAGACGATTGAGCCTTCTTTACCTGGATTTGCGTAGATCATGGTGTCGACCTCTTGTTGTGGTTATCGCATAACGACGCGGCATTTCGCGTTCATCGCAGTGATACAGCAATAATGTAGGTCGGCAATTGCCTGAGAGGAATGATTCGATAGGGGCGAAAAACTCATCCCTTGGTAGTAAGCGACTCCGGTATCAGTACCGGAAATGATTCGACCCTGATATCTCCAGCCGTTACTACAGGCTTTTTTCATCACAAAGTAGCAGACAGCTGGCTCCGAGGTCGCATTGAGACCCTGGGCCAGAGCCCTAGCATGGGAGGTTAAACAGAAATAACCTCAGGAGTATCCCATGGCGGGGCGCATCAAGCTCCTTCTTGTCTGCCTGTTTGTGCTGTCCCCGGTGAAGGCCGAACTATCCGACAGCAAGCAGGCATTGATCCAGGAGCTCTTCCCTTCTGCAACGGTGATCGAAGACGCCTTGCCGGATTTCCCTGTTTACCCGGTCTATCAGCTTCAGGAACTGCTCGGCTACGCTTATGAGTCTATGGACCATAGCCGGTTGCAGGGTTTTGCCGGCAAACCCATCAGCATGCTGATCGGGCTTGACACCAGAGGCCGGTTTACCGGCGTCAGAGTGCTAAACCACCATGAACCGGTCTTTCTGCACGGGCTTGGGGAAGAACCCCTGTTTGATTTTGTGGAGCAGTACGAAGGCCGTTCACTGAGGGAGCAGATCATTGTCAACACCTCCAACTCCGACCGCTCGGGGCGTACCAGCCAGGGCAACGTGGTGCACTTTGACGGGGTCAGCAAGGCAACAGTGTCTGTTCTGATCATCAATGACACCGTGCTCTCGTCAGCCTTGAAGGTGGCACGCAAAAAGCTCAACGGCTTTGCCCAGAGCGCTCCGACCCGGGCAAAGCCGGATTTTTACGAGCCGCTATCATGGCAGCAGTTAATTGACCGTGGTTATATTATCCGGTCACAGGTGACCGCAGAAGCCATTGAGGCCAGGCTGGGCCGGCCGCTCCGGGATTACCCGATAGCCATTGAACCCGCCGAAGGCGAGCTGTTCGCCGAGCTGTTTCTGGGCTACATCAACGCCCCGATGGTCGGCAGGAACCTGCTGGGAGACGAAGGCTACCGAAAGCTCATGCAGACCATCGGCGAACAGGCCCAGGTGCTTGCAGTCATGTCGCGTGGCGCCTATCCCCACGTGTCTGAAACCTTTGTACCCGGCAGCACACCGAACCGTATTGGGCTGACCCAGAACAATCTCTCGGTGGAAATGCGGGATCTCAACCTGCTGGAATCCACCACGGAGTTCCGGGCGGCAGGCGCTCCCTCCTTTGATGCCCGCCATCTGTTCCGGGTTGGCGGCAACGCAGGCTTCAATCCTGGCGCTTCCGCCGAATTCAAACTCAACGTAGAGCTTGCCCTGAATCACCTGGTGGTGGATCGCGCCGACCTCAGTATGCCAGTCAGGTTCGACGACTCCCTGTTTGAAGCCGTCGAAATCGCACCCGATCCTTCCGATTCAAGACAGCCAGTCTGGATCGGTCTGTGGAAAGAACGCTGGTGGCAGATTTCCCTGCTGGTTCTGGGGCTGACGGTTCTCACGGTATTTTTCGCCCGACAACGATCGCTGAGCCGCCACCCGGAGCTGGTTCACCGTTTTCGTTGGGGATTTCTGTTTTTCACGCTTTTCTTCATCGGTTTCTATGCTCAGGGCCAGCTGTCGGTGGTCAACATCTACACCCTGTTCCTGGCGATCTGGGATGGTTTTTCCCTGAATGTTTTCCTGCTTGACCCGGTGATCTTTATTCTCTGGATCTACACTTTCTTAACCCTTTTTGTCTGGGGCCGCGGCCTTTTCTGCGGATGGCTGTGTCCTTTCGGTGCGCTTCAGGAAATGGCGGCCTGGCTTGGCGAAAAGCTCAAGTTCCCCCAGGTCAAAATCCCGGAGCAATGGCACCGGCGTCTGATTCTGCTCAAGTACCCGATCCTTCTGGGACTGGTAGGCACGGCTTTCTACTCACTCACGCTGGCCGAACAACTGGCGGAAGTGGAACCGTTCAAAACCAGCATTACGCTGCTATTCGTACGCCACTGGCCTTTCGTTGCCTATGCCGTTGGCCTGCTGGTCATTGGTATGTTTATACACAAGTTTTATTGTCGCTACCTTTGTCCACTGGGCGCGGGCCTGGCAGTGCTTGGCAGGCTTCGTCTGTTCAGTTGGCTTGACCGTGTTGATCTTTGCGGCACGCCCTGTCAGCACTGTAAAAATGCCTGCGGCATCAATGCCATCCGCAAGGACGGGCGGATTGATTACGACGAGTGCATCCAGTGCCTGGAGTGCGTCGTGATACTCAACGACAAAGAGCAGTGTGTGGACAAGCGCCTCGAGAACAAGAAGCAGTTGAAAGCCTCCAGAATTCTGGCCACAGACGCCGGTTGAATGAACTGCTGATTTGTCAGTGTTCGAAAATCACTGCTCCAGAACGCCTCCCGGTCTGTCTATCCTCCAAGATGACTTACAGAGCTTCCGAATACCAATGTATGAGCCGGACGGTACTTTCGACGGACAGACCGTCCGGCAAGCCGGTGTTAGCGTTGGAAACATTTGCAAAGCGACGGAGCACAGAATGAACAGACGATGGTTAACGCGAACGGCCGTCCCGGCTCTGGCTTTGGGTCTGATGCTGTCCACACCGGTAGCCACGGCTGCGGATAACGAGTCCGACGATCAGGATTATGTAACACGGGACATGATTCGTTCTCTTAACGCCTATGCGGTCTACAAGATGGGGCAGTATGAATCTGCGTTTGAGCAGTATCTTGAGTTGGCGGAAGAAGGCAGTCGCCAGGGCATGGTGAACGTAGCCAATATGTTCGCTCAAGGACAGGGTGTCGAAAAAAGCCAGGAAAAAGCCTTTCAGTGGTATTTTCGGGCAGCGGAGAGCGGCGACTCCATCAGCATGGTTGAAGTGGCAAGAGCCTATGACCAGGGATTGGGCACCGACATCAACAGGCACCAGGCGGTGCACTGGTATCAAAAGGCTGCACAGGCAGGTAACAACGATGCTCGCTGGAGGCTCGGCAAAAGGCTTTATAACGAGGGCAGCACGGCTGAGGGCCTGTGCCTGATCCAGGCGGCAGAGGAAGGAGGCCAGCCATCGGCGCAACAGTTTTTATCAGCGCTGAAGCAGGACACCGGGCTCGAAGAAACATTATCCCAACTAACATGTTCCCCTTGAACCACCCTGGTGCGACCAGCTTTCCTTATCAGATCGGTTGAGAGTGTCGGTTAAACGATGCTCAGGAGCTGGTCCAAACCGAATCAACTGGCACGATTCCAATAAAAAAGGCTGCCCGCAGGCAGCCTCTTGTAACACCGATGTTGCCAGTATTATTTACTGGCTACACGGTCACTCGGCAGCTTGAAGGTCCAGACCATACCACCCTGGTTGAAGTCCTTGACTACCTTCGCGACTTCGCCACCCCACAGCGGCACAGCACCACCCCAGCCGGAGGCAACCGACACATATTGCTCGCCGTCCATGGTCCAGGTCACCGGTGTACCGACCACGCCAGAACCGGTATTGAACTTGTAAAGTTCTTCACCTGTTTTGGCGTCAAAGGCTTTCAGAAAACCCTCGGGCGTGCCGGTAAAGACCAGATCGCCAGCCGTCGTCATCACGCCACCCCACAAGGGTGCAGGGTTTTCATAGCGCCAGACTTCTTTGCCGGTTTTCGGGTCCATCGCACGCAGCACACCGATGTAGTCATCATTGGCTGGCTTGATGGTGAAGCCTGCGCCCAGGAAGGCAGCACCCTTCTTGTAAGACACCGGCTCGTTCCAGATGTCCATCGACCACTCGTTGGACGGCACGTAGAACAGGCCAGTCTGTTGGCTGTAAGCCATCGGCATCCAGTTCTTGCCACCCAGGAAGGACGGGAACGCCACAACGGTCTCGCCTTTGCCTTCGCTCATCTCAGCAGGGTCACCCGGGCGACCGTTTTCTGCATAGATCGGGCGACCAGTCTTCGGATCCAGGCCCTCGGCCCAGGTGATCTTGTCCACGAACGGGAAGCCGCGGATGAAATCGCCGTTCTCACGGTTCAACACGTAGAAGAAGCCGTTACGGTCAGCCGTTGCCGCCGCCATGACCTTCTTGCCGTTTTCCATGTAATCAAAGGAAATCAGCTCGTTGACGCCATCGTAGTCCCAGCCGTCGTGCGGCGTGGTCTGGAAGTGCCACTTGATGCTGCCGTCGTCCGGGTCAATCGCGACACGAGAAGACGAAAACAGGTTGTCGCCAGGGCGCAGGTGCGAGTTCCACGGAGCCGGGTTGCCGGTACCGAAGAAGAGCGAGTCAGTGTCTGCATCGTAGGTGCCGCCCAGCCAGGTCGCTGCGCCGCCGTTCTTCCACATATCGCCGGGCCAGGTCTTTCCAGCCTCGCCGCCTGAAATACCATTCTCGACCTTCTTGCCGTCTTTGTAGACGTAGCCCATATGGCCCTCAACCGTCGGACGGGTCCAGATGATTTCGCCGGTGTTGGCGTCGTAGGCCTCAACCTTGCCCACGATACCGAATTCACCGCCAGACACACCGGTGATGACTTTTCCCTTTACCACAATCGGTGCGGCGGTAATGGCATAACCGGCCTGATAGTCGGCTACGGTCTTGATCCACATTGGCTTGCCGGTGTCCTTGTTAAGAGCGACCAGCTTGGCGTCCAGCGTACCGAAGATCACCTTGTCGTCATAAAGGGCAACGCCCCGGTTTACCACGTCGCAGCAGGGCATGATGCCGTCAGGCAGGCGAGCATCGTACTGCCACAGCTCTTGACCGGTGCGGGCATCGATCGCGTAGACCCGTGAGTAGGAGGCCGTCACGTACATGACGCCATCCTTGATCATCGGCTGGGACTCCTGACCGCGCATTTTCTCGCTGCCGAAGGAAAACGCCCAGGCTGGCTGCAGGAAGCGGATGTTGTCCCTGTTCAGATCTTCAATGGTGCTGTACCGCTGCCCCTGGGTGCCCATGCCATAACTGACGATGTCCTCAGGCGTATTCTGGTCGTTCATGATGTCTTGGTCGGTCACCGCATGGGCCCCGAGAGACACCCCCAGCGCCAGGGCGCTGGTAGCAATGCGAATCCCGAACTTGTTGGTTCTCATGGTTGCGCTCTCCAGTTTCTCTTGTTTTCGGTTTTGGCGAACCGGGAACTCTTCCCGCCTCTGCACCTGATTCTTCGCGTTGGCCGTAAAACCAACAATTACCCCCCGGCACTGGTTTTCTAATCACTTGGTATTACTACCTTGACCCTGCGAACCCTCAGCCCGGGCAATAGACTCTTCATCCAGGAATTCCCGGTAGTACTGGGGCACGCTGTAACTGAGGCCGTTCCGGGAAAACAGCTCATTCATCTGCCCGGATGTCACGATCTCGCCAATGATGGCCTCCACCGCGTAGCCCAGCTGTCGATGGGTGTGTTTGATCGCCATCCCCACATCCCAGGCCTGTTTGCCAATACCCGGGAAGCCGTTAGCCGCTTTCACGAACCTTTCATTTTCAACCTGTGCCAGTTCGTGGTCGATTTCCGCGCGCATTCCCATGACCGCGCTAACATCGCCGGCTCGCATGCCACTGAAAGCTTCTCTCAGGTTCGGGTAGTGCCGAACCTGATCACGCATGCGCCCCTGAAGCCCGGAGCTCATGTAGAAATCCGGCAGGGTGTCAATTTCCACGCCAACAGGGTTGTACTGAAACACCGCAATTGTCTGCACCGAATCCAGCTGCTGCGGGTCATAGGCGATCTGCCAGGTTTCCTGTTGATAGGGGCCGAACATCACTACCTGCTCATTGATGTATTCGCCGGTGGAGTCCTGCATGTAGGCGTATTCTTTATCGTAAGGCACACGCAGCATCAGATCGGCCAGCCGCTGCTTGGCCAGGTAATGGCCTTTCCAGACGTTATTCCGCAGATCGTCGCCCAGGGTCTCGTCCGGGGTTATCCAGTGCACCTTGAACTCAACCCCCATCTCTTCGGCAATACGGCGTCCGATGTCCACATCTATGCCTGCCGGCTCGCCATTCCGCTCATAGGAGTAAGGAGGGAAATCCCTGTAAACACCCACTTTGATATAACCGGACTCGAGGATAATGTCGTAGGTCCGATCCGCCGGACGGTTCAATAATGGTTCGCCGTCATTCATCTCCTGGGCGCCCGCCCAGGGCCAACACATCAATAGCAGCAGACTCAGAAAAAGAGGTTTCATAGCCTTTCCCCCGGAACGACAAAGGGCCAGCGAAAAGCCGGCCCGATTCTGAACGTTGATTGGTCACAGGCCCTTGTTATTCAGGCTTGGGAACCGACTCCACATAGGTCTTGATGGCCCAGATGGCATTCTGGTCCAGGTTCTCCCTGAATGACGGCATTCCCCGGCCGGTGCCATTGAGAACGCGATTGACGAAGTATTCGTCATCCCATTCGGTCAGTTCCCGCAGATCAGGCGTCAAACCGCCGGACATGGCACGGATGCCGTGGCAAACAGCACAGTTTCCGGCATAACCGCTTTCACCGACCTTGACCGCCTGGGCGTTGAATTCTCCGAACTCATTATCTTCGCGGAACGGGTTAGAGGTGCGAACCTCCGTACCCAGTTCAGGCAGATTTCCGGTGTCCACTTCCTGCGGTGTCACGTTGCCGTGGGCGAATACCAGACCGGCAATACCGATCAGTCCGGAAGCAACAAACAGCTTCAATGAAACGTGCTGGGGCATGATAACGACCTCTTTGACTACCTGATAAAATGTGGCGGGCAGGGATCGATGTCCGTCCATCTGCCGTCAATGTCCACAAGTCTAAGGAGAGCCCCAACCGATCCGAATGCCACTTTCGAGGCCTTGGCCTAGTTCCTTGGTAGTACTCAACAACGATAACCGCTGAAATCTCCTCCCTAAGTACTGCCTGATTGCAACTTTCAGAATATTTCCGGCACCTCCCCGCTTCTCTATGCTCGGATGAGTGACAACAGAAACTTCTGACTAAAGGGGCATGCATGGTTATCCGCGGTCTGAAAGCGCTGGCTCTGATGCTTGTGTCCGGTGCTATGTTTGCGCCAGCGCAGGCGCAAACCGTCGATGTCAGGATGGCCTACATACAGTGGGTGCCTGATCCGGGGCCGATACTGTCAAACGTGATCCCCGAGCCAGAGGATGCAGGGCTGAGAGGCGCCGAGCTGGCCCTGGCAGACAATCAGACCACCGGGAAATTTCTCGGTCAGAACTACCAGTTGGCAACCGCCCTGGCTGATTCGGCGGAATCGGCGACCCAACGCTTTGCCGAGATGCAAAGCCAGGGCGTCCGCCTGTTTGTGACCAATCTACCAGCAGCCACACTGCTGGCGCTTACGCGACTGGCAGAACCGGACACCCTGATTTTCAACGCCGGCGCAAAAGACGATTCGCTGCGCACCGAGCACTGCAGCGCCAACCTCCTGCACACCATTCCCAGCTACGCCATGCTCACCGATGCTCTGGGCCAATGGCTGAAACAGAGGCAATGGGAGGAGGTTTTTCTGATTACCGGCCCCACTGACGCCGACAAGCACTGGGCCAGCGCCTTCCGCCGGGCCAGCAAGCGCTTTGGCCTGGAGATTGTTCAGGACAGACTCTGGACCTTTGATGCCGACCTGCGCCGCACCGCCTCGAAAGAGCTTCCGCTATTCACACAAGGGGCTGACTACGATGCCGTGGTGGTAGCGGACGTGCGGGGCGACTTTGGCGAGTATGTGCCCTTCAACACCTGGCTGCCCCGCCCTGTCGTGGGCACCCAGGGCATGTCACCGGTCGCCTGGCATCGGGTGGTGGAAAGCTGGGGCGCCGCTCAGTTGCAGAACCGCTTCCGGGAGCTGGCGAGTCGGGAAATGAACAGCGAGGACTATGCTGCGTGGGCGGCTACCCGGTCTATTGGCACCGCCGTGACCGCACTGGGCAAAGTCGACCCCAAAGCCATCCGCGACTTCCTGTTCAGCGATGGCTTTCAGCTCGCCGCTTTCAAGGGTCGCAAGCTGACCTATCGCGACTGGAACGGCCAGTTGCGTCAGCCAATACCGCTGGTGCATCCCCGCGGTCTGGTGGCGCGCGCCCCGTTTGAAAGTTTTCTGCACCCGGACACCACACTTGACACCCTGGGGTTCGACCGGCCGGAGAGCGCCTGTCGAATCAACGGCTGACTGCGCCTGCAGCAGCTCTTAAAATAACAAGGACCACAACCATGAAGCCTTTCCTCAAAACCACATTAATGGCCAGCCTGATCGGCCTCTCCGCGCCGGCTTTTGCTGGTCTGGCCTATGTGTCGAACGAAAAAGACAACACCCTGTCAGTGATCGATACCGAGACCCATGAGGTGGTCGAAACCATTGAGGTGGGCAAGCGCCCCAGGGGCATCCTGCTCTCCAAGGATTACACCAGGCTTTATATCTGTGCCAGCGACGACGACACCGTGCAGGTGCTGGACCTGGCTACCCGTAAAATCGTGGACACCTTACCTTCCGGCGAGGACCCGGAGCAGTTCGCCCTGCATCCGAACAACAAACACCTGTATATCGCCAATGAAGACGACGCCATCGTCACCGTTGTCGATGTGACCAACAAGGATGTACTGGCCCAGATTGATGTGGGCATCGAGCCCGAAGGCATGGCCGTCAGCCCCAATGGCAAGTGGGCTGTGAACACCAGTGAAACCACCAGCATGCTGCACTGGATCAACACCGAGACCTTCAAAATCGAAAAGAATATCGTCGTCGGCCAGCGCCCGCGCCACGTCGAGTTCACCAATGACAGCAGAATCGCCTGGGCCTCGGCCGAAATCGGCGGCACCGTGCACATCATTGACGTGGACAGTCTGGAACAGATCCACGAAATGTCCTTCAAAGTGCCGGGGGTGAACCAGGATCGCGTGCAGCCAGTGGGTATCGAGCTCACCTCTGATGGTAAGTACGCTTTTGTGGCTCTGGGGCCTTCCAACCACGTCGCCGTTGTCGATGCCAGAACCTACGAGGTGCTGGATTACCTGCTGGTCGGCGCCCGGGTGTGGCAGTTGGACCTGGATAAAGACGAGAAATACCTCTACACCACCAACGGCGTCTCCGGAGACGTGTCGGTCATCGATGTTGAGGACCTGAAGGTGATCAAATCCATCAAGGTCGGCCGCTATCCCTGGGGCGTGGTCATCGACCCGTCGTCCTGATCCCGATATGACCATCGATGCCAGCAATCTCAGCTTTCAGTACGGCGATAAAACGGTACTCCGGGACGTCAGTTTCTCACTGACACCGGGCCGGTTCCACGCCCTGCTCGGCCCCAACGGCGCGGGCAAGTCCACGCTGTTCGGGTTGCTGACCCGTCTGCTGGCGTTGCAGGCCGGTGACATTCTGCTGGGCGGGCAATCGCTGAACAAACAGCCTGCCGACGCCATGCGCAGAATCGGGGTGGTTTTCCAGCAGAACGCGCTGGATCTGGACCTGACGGTACGCCAGAACCTGCAATACCACGCTGCACTGCACGGTCTGTCCAGGCACGAGGCCCGCCAGCGCGGCGACCGGGAACTGGAGCGGTTCAGCTTGCTGGACCGTGCCGATGAGCCGGTTCGACAACTCAATGGCGGCCACCGTCGGCGAGTGGAAATTGCCCGCGCCCTTCTGCACCAGCCCTCGCTGCTGCTTTTGGACGAGCCCACAGTGGGCCTGGACGTGGCCAGCCGCAGGGCTTTGAACGAGCATGTGCGAATGCTGTGCCAGCAGGATGGCCTGACAGTGCTCTGGGCCACCCATCTGATTGAAGAGGTGCGGGAGGACGATCGGGTACTGATTCTGCATCAGGGCCAGCTTCTGGCTGACGGGGCGGGCCACGCAATCTGCAGGACCGAAGGCACGCGGAACCTGGCAGAGACCTTCCATTCCCTGACCGGAGCGGGCTGAGATGAATGCAACCCAATACTGGCACTGCTTTATCGGCATACAGACCCGGGAATGGCTGCGGTTCTGGCAGCAACGTACCCGTTTTGCCAGCGCGCTGGTGCGTCCACTCTTGTGGCTGGTGGTGTTTGCCGCCGGTTTCCGGGCGGTGCTGGGGATTTCCATCATTCCGCCTTACGAAACCTACATCACCTATGAGACCTACATCGCGCCGGGGCTGTGCGGGATGATCATTCTGTTCAACAGTATGCAGGGTGCCTTGTCCATGGTGTATGACCGGGAACTGGGCAGCATGCGGGTGCTACTGATGAGCCCTTTACCGCGGCCCTTTCTGTTGGTGACCAAACTGCTGGCGATGGGTGTGGTGTCCATCGGGCAGGTGTATGTTTTCCTGCTGCTTGCGCTACTGGTGGATGTAGAGCCGCCAGCCTGGGGTTATCTGGCGGTGTTACCGGCACTGATTCTGACCAGCCTGATGCTGGGTGCCCTCGGGCTTCTGATTGCGACCTGGATCAAGCAACTGGAGAATTTTGCGGGCGTTATGAATTTTGTGATTTTCCCAATGTTCTTCATGTCGTCGGCGCTTTACCCGCTATGGCGGATGAACGAGGCCAGTCCCTGGCTTTACTGGGTATGTCAGTTCAATCCGTTTACGCATGCGGTAGAAGCCATACGTTTCTCTCTTTATCTGGAATGGAATCCAATGGCGTTCGGGATTACCGCCGGGGTGACGGTGGTGCTCGCCCTGCTGGCAACAACCGGGTTTCGTCCCCAGCGCACCAGGATTCTGGGGACAGCCTAGCTTGACCTGCCGGCTGGCCATCAGATCACGGCAGCTTCGGGCTCCCTCAGCTTTGCAAGAAGTCCATCGACGACAAATGAATCACCAATGGCATCATCCCATTTCAGCGTGGCCGGCTTGCCATCGAGGTACCAGAGGCGGTTCGCCAGGGTCGACGCATCCTGGCTATCGTGGGTGACGCAGATCATGGCCATGTCAGGGTAGTTGTCCATCAGACCCGAAATCAGCATTTTGAGATCCTTCGCCATGACGGGATCCAGAGAGGCGAAGGGTTCGTCCAGTAACAGCAGGTCCGGCTTTACCGCAAGACATCGCGCCAGAGCTGCCCGTCTGGCCATGCCAAGCGAGAGTTGGTCGGGGAGGTAGGCTTCATATCCAGTCAGCCCGACTTCACTCAGGAGCCTTGTGGCGTCCTGTTCAGTCGCACCGACGAGTTTGAGATTGGCCAGCAGCGAACGCCAGGGCAGCAATCGATGCTCCTGGAACAGGTACCCCACCCGCACCTGATCACGACCAGTCACGGCATCAGCGGGTATGGAAGTATCCAGCCCGGCAATGGCATTTAACAGGGTGGTTTTGCCAACGCCCGAGGGGCCCAGAAGGCAGATTCGATCGCCCCGCTCGACACTGGTGAACACTTCTCCAAGCACGGGCTGGCCGAAACTGCGGCCTTTGATACTGAGCTCAAGCATGGGCAGGCTCCGGCTGGCGCCAGCGGCTGGACCGGCGTTCCAGGGGCTGGAGAACGCCCAGCTCGATCAACTGAACCATGGCAATGAATGCCAGACTGTAGGCCAGAATCGCTGCAACATCGAAGACCTGAAACGCCATGTGCAGTTGAAAACCAACGCCGTTTGAGCGGCCGAGCAGTTCCACCACCAGCACGATTTTCCAGATCAGCGCCAGGCCGCCGCGGGTAGCCGCCATTAGGTAGGGAAAAAGCTGCGGTAGCCAGACATCCCGATAGCGCTGCCAGGCGGTGAAGCAATATACGGTTGCCATCTGTTCCAGACGGTAGTCCAGGCTACGGGCGCCTTCCCGAACGGTGACCGCCACGTTGGGTACCTTGTTGATGACGACCGCCATGACGGCGGCCACTTCGACCAGACCAAACCATACGTACATCAGGATGATGGTCACCAGCGCCGGCAGATTCAAAAGCAGGAGCAGCAACGGATCGAACAACGCATTGATGAGTGCGGAACGGCCCATGGCCAGACCGATGACAGCGCCCAGCAACATGGCCAGTGTGAAAGCCACCACTACCCGACCGAGCGTGGCGCCGAGGTGATGCCAGAGTTGACCCGAATTCGCCTCCTCCAAAAACCGGTTCAGAACAGACTGCGGCGAGGGCAGCAAGGCCGTTTCGAGAAGCTGGGCCACCATAGCCCACAACAGAACGAACGACGGCAGGACGATCCAGTAGCTCCAGACCGGAGGGCGCGCGCCTGCCGGCATGTTCACGGCTGGCTGCCTTGGCCGGGTCCGCGATAGAACAGGCGGTCAGGCATCAGTGTGTTGGCGTCTGCACCAGTCAATATCAGTAGCTGCTTCAGGTCAGCCAGCCGTTGGTCGGTCATGAGCGGTGGCGTACCTGCAATAAATCCCCGCCGTAACTCGTCAAATACCGGCTCAGCGGGATCGTTCATCAATTCGCGCAGCGGCTGCCAGTTGTCCGGATTTTCAGCCAGCGCCTGTTTGGTCTGTTTCAATGACAGTGCAAAGCGGTCGATCAGCGCCCGATGATCCGCCGCCCAGTCCGCCGGAAAAACATACCCCAGCACGGGCAACTGAGGGCCGAGATCCAGGGCCGCCAGCAGGTCCTCCATGGCGAAAGCGGAACGCCAGCCGCCCTCGCCTTTCAGCCGGGCGGCAAAATGCCAGTAGGTGACGATCACGTCCACCTGGCCCCGCTTCAGAGCCTGACTCAACAGGGGCGGGGCGCCGAACTGGACGTCGGTTTGCACGCCCAGGTCCAAACCCTGCTGTTCAGCAACTCGCCGGAGTAACACCCAGCCCTTGCTGTCGGGCCCTCCGGCGACGCCGACGCGGCGGCCAGCCAGATCAGCGACAGTCCCGATATCCGAGTCATCAGCCACGACAATATCGCCGATCTGCGCCGAGAAAGGCACATACAGGTAGGGCGCACCAGCCGCGAACCGGGACTGGGCCCAGAGCAGATCGGCCACCGCGCCGTTCACGCTGCCGCTGGTGACAGCCAGCCGGGACGCCGGTAGATTTGCCACCAATCGCAGGTCAAGCCGGTAACCGTTGGCCCGGTCCAGGCCATGAGACACCAGATGCGCCAGTTCCCAGTGGGCGGTTCCGAACTGCAGAACGCTAAGGCTAAGCGCGGGTATCTCCGGCTTTGCCTGCCCGTTCTCGGCCGCTGGCAGATTCAACGGGAGCAGGCCCAGTACGAAGACCAGACAACGGGTGATTAATGAGAGGGAAGCAGGTCTGAGGAAGCGTTTCATAACCCCACCATACGAAGCTCCGGGGCCCGCAAGAATAGTACTTTAGTGCCTGTTTTTTGGTGCGATGGTCTCATTCAACCGAAGACTGAAATAGACTGTAATGGGATTATCACAATAATGACTGGAAGAGAGACACGACTGTTCCCGACTTCCAGCGTCGGAGACCAACATGCTGAATGAGCTTGATGCTACGCTTGCCACGAAAACCCGCTATTCTGAAACGGACACAGTCCCCTGTAACGACAACAGAGAGGCAGAACCGTCCATGGAACCGGCCTACAAGATCCTCATCGCCGACGACCATCCTCTGTTCCGTGAAGCCATCAGCAGTGTAATCGCGTCCGGTTTTGTGGGCAGTGAAATCATTGAAACTGATGATCTGGACAAAGCCCTCGACATCACCCGCGCCACTAACGACATTGACCTGATTCTGCTGGATCTCAACATGCCGGGCATGCACGGCCTGAACGGACTGATCGCTCTGCGCAACGAAGCGCCGACCATTCCTGTGGTCATTGTGTCTGCCGAGGAAGACAAGCAGGTAGTGTTACAGGCGATCACCTATGGCGCCGTCGGGTTCATCACCAAATCTTCTCCTCGCCAGCAGATGACCGATGCGATTCAGCAGATACTGAACGGCAACGTCTACCTGCCATCGGACATCATTCGCACCGGTAAAATGTCTAGCCAACGCCGCAGCCGCCATGAAGATAACCCGATTTCACCGGAACTGCTTAACTCCCTGACGCGACGCCAATTACTGGTGCTGGAGCGTATGTCCAAGGGTGAAGCCAACAAGCAGATCGCGTACAACCTCAACATTGCCGAAACCACGGTCAAGGCTCACGTGTCGGCCATTCTGCGCAAGCTGGGTGTTCACAACCGGGTTCAGGCCATTCTCTCTGCCAGTGACGTGGATTTCAGTCAGTATCTTAAACGCTAGGCCAGGCCGGAGGACCTCAGAGAGCGCCGCCGCGCTCTGGCACTCAGTCGCCGAGGAGATGGTTCAGGGCACTGCGCAGCTTCAGGGGTTTGACCGGCTTGTTCATCAACAGATGCCCGAGTCGGCGTATGTGCTGTTTCAGTTCATTAGTGTAATTGGCCGTGATCATTATCACCGGCGCGGGATTTTTGCGGCGGCCGTTAAGGTCTGCGACCACATCAACGCCGTTCTCGTCATTATCCAGGTGATAATCCGCCAGAATCACATCCACCGGTGCGCTCGCTGGATCAAGCTGACGCTCCAGATCAAGCGATGACACCGCGGTCACGACTTTGCAATCCCACCCTTCAAGCAGGGTTTTCATGCCCTGACAGATACCGTGATCATTATCGATAACCCAGATTCGAGCACCGTTCAGGCCATGGGTCATGCCGGCCGGACATGGCTGCTCCTCTACCGCCCGCTTGGGACCCAACTGACCGACGGGCACACGGACACTGAACACCGATCCCTTCCCCTCGCATGACCGAACCGTCACGTCGTGTCCCAGCATGCGTGAGATCTTGTCGACAATCGCGAGCCCCAGACCCAGACCCTTGTCAGGCCGCGACCCCGTGGGGCGTATGCGTTTGAACTCCTGAAAAATCTCCGAGAGCTTGTCCTCGGGGATACCGGGCCCAGTGTCCCATACCTGAATCAGCGCATGGTCTGACTGCCGGCGACAGCCAAGCAGGATTCGGCCCTGGCCGGTATAGCGGATAGCGTTGGTGAGGAAATTACGCAGGATTCGCGCCAGCAGCTGGGAGTCTGAATTCACCACGACAGAGGACGGCACAAAGTCCAGCGCCAGTCCTTCAGCAGTGGCCATCTGACGGAATTCACGGGCGATGTTGTTCAGCAAGTCGCGCAGGTCAAACGCGGTAATGTCCGGCTTGATTACCCCAGCGTCGAGTTTGGAAATATCCACCAGCGTGCCAAGCAGGTTCTCAACATCATCAAGAGAGATACTGACAGATCGCACCAGACCTTCCGCTTTCGGGCCGAAGGACTGCTCCAGCAGGGCACTGGTGAACAGCCGTGCTGCATTGAGTGGCTGCAGCAGGTCATGGCTTACCGCAGCGAGGAATTTGGTTTTTGACAGGTTGGCTCGCTCCGCCTCCAGCTTGGCGTCCCGAAGCCGCGCCTCCACGGCCGCCCGCTCGCTGATCTCGTCACGCAACTGTTCATTCAGGCCGGTCAGTTCTGCGGTGCGTTCTTTTACGCGTCTTTCCAGATTGTCATAGGCCTGCTCAAGGGCCAGTGCGGTTTTGCGGCGATCGGTAATATCCCGAATCAGTACAAAAAAGCCGACAATGTCGCCGTGCCCGTCAAAATTCGGCACGTAGGACCGCAACATATACCGGACTTCCCCCGACTCGCCGATTTCCTCGAATTCGAAGGTAACATTGTCGCCGGCCATGACCTCCAGAATCCGGGGCACCAGACGTGCATAGAGTTGCGGTGAATGGACCTCCTCCAGCCTTTTGCCCAGCGGCGATTCACCATTGCGACTGTACCAGTGCTCATAGACTTTATTGCAGAACCGGATGGTCAGATCATCTCCGACGTAGGCGATCAGAGCTGGCACATGGTCGGTGACCACTCGAATCCACCGTTCGCTCTCTTCCAGGGCCTTGATGCGGCGCGCCATTTCGCTGTTCTTGACATCAGTAACGTCGGAATAGAGCACCACCAGGCCGCCTTCGCGTGTGGTGCGTTCCGTCATCTGTACCCAGCGATCATTGGACAGCAGGAAGACCGCGCCCTCCGAATCGCCGTTGGTATGCTCTTCGCGAATCAACCCCGACTCCTGCACCCGCCGTTTAACCTCAACAACCGAAGTGCCCACCGCGGGCACTTCCAGCCCGCAGTAATTCCAGTAGTTGCGGAAGCGGCTGTTGCTCTGGATCAGGCGATGCTGGTTATCAAACAGGACAAACCCGTCGGCAATGCTTTCGATGGCATCCACCAATCGGTGACGGATGGTTTCGGCATCTTCCCGGGCGCGATTGAGCGCCTTGTTACTGACCTTCAATTCGTCCATGGCATGGTTGAGGGCTTCGGTACGCTCCCGGACCTGCTCCGCCAGCATCACCGAATGTTCAAACGCTGCGTAGGGCTCCGGCTTGTGTGCCGACCCCGATTCCACACGGAAAATCAGCGCATCACGGATGGCCATGAGGCGTTCATTCTCTGCCTCAAGCTCGGCAATTCGCTGATCCCGAGGGTCCTGTGGATCAGTCTGCTTCAGGTTCGGAACCGGCATCAGGTTGGCCAATCACCACCCCCGTAAACGTCTGGTTAATGTGCATTCCATTGAACTGCTCGCCGTAGGTGTTGAAGCCAATGACGCGATGGTGGCGCAGAAATTCGGATACTTCGTCGGCAACTCCGGTCAACTCCGCCTCCAGTCTGCGCAGGAAACAGTCGCAACCGATGGTCACAAGGGGCAGCCCCACCACTCTTTCCGACGCCTCAATCTGGGTGCGAACGCTGGCCAGCAGAGACTGAGGGGTCATAGAGGTCATCACGATGCCGGTTTCAACCGCACAGTAAAACGTCATGCTGCGGTCCGGATTGACCCGTTGCACCGATCGCACGAAATAATGCCCGCCGATGCGAACACCCAGCGGTCTCAGCGCAAACACTTCGCGGTTCAGAACCTCGACGCTAACGCCCATGGCGCGAGCATAGGCGTCAGCGGCGGGTTCGGCGTTCAGCTCGTAAACCGTCCGGCTTTCGGGATCCGCCCTGGTGACCACCAGCTTCTGGTCTTCCGCCACCATGTGATGGGTTGAGAAAACGCGGAAATCCAGCGTGGTATTGACCAGCATGACCGTGGCCGCACCAGTGTGGAACTGTCCCTGGTGGTATACATGGGTGTTCGCCAGCTTTTCATCATCACCGGCGGAGCCACCAAACTGGGGAATGGTACCCAGCGCCGAATTCAGGGTTGTCAGCACCAGCTCCTCACGACTGGAAAGCCCGTCAAGCAGGGTGATCGCAAAGGTATTGCCCTTGATGGGCGCCAGGTTGGCGTCGCGACAGGTGGACAGCAGGTCGTCAATCACAGTCTGGGCGTCCTGCAGCCGGAACTGGTCAAGTTCACGGATCAACGCACAATCAATGGAAAAGAACCGGCTATCGAAACCGATGGCCGTAATACAGCCGCGGCCATAGCCGTCCGGAGTAATCTCACCGGCCGAGGTACAGCCGCTGACCCTGATGCCTCTAAACACGTGCTCAAGCGCAATACCCAGGCGTCCCAGATCGTATTCCGCTGAGCAGAAAAACAGTACACAACCCAGATGATCCCGGTTGAGCTCGCTGGCAAGAGTTGTCGCTGCCACCATCGGATCCCGGGCGCTTGAGCTGGCAACACGGACGGCAGGAAGAGTGGTAACTGGGCGCATGGGTGCGCGCTCCTGAACAATATGGCGTCGTTCTGATTGTACGAGTTCCGCCACAGGAGCCAATTCAACTTCAGTGCTTTTAACCGGCGCGCCAAACTGCTCGTAAGTCATTGATTAAAAGCCTCCAAAATCAATGCCGGGTTTTAGACGGACATTGCGGCGCCCCAAACCGGTACTTTAGTGCTAACAGAACACCGCCTGTGCCAACAGAGGTCGGACACAGACGGTCAGTCTGACGCTTCTAAACAGCGAATCAGAAGGTCACAATCGCACCCAGAGCAACGGTATCGAATTCCTCAGACGCAGCGCCGCTGGAGCGGACCTGGCTTTCGTACATGTTGTACTCAGCCACCAGTTTGAAGTTGCTGTTCACGTCGTGGAAGAAGCCGACTGTCGTGTTCTCGGTTTCAAGGTCGAGCACTTCTGCATCGGTTTCGCCATAAGACAGTACAAGCCGGTTTGCTCCGAACGTGTAGGAACCCTGCACCAGGAAGCCGTCAGCATCGTCTTCGGTGGTGGCGGCGTTCGTGATCAGCACCGGATTGTCACCGCTTGAACTGAAACCGGAGGCGGCCAGCGACAGCCCGGCCAGAGACGCTTTAACACCATAACCGACTCCCGAGGTATCCACTTCCGTTGCGCCGTTTTCAGCGCTCTGGTAGCGGCCATTGACCCAACCGGTCAGTGACACTCCCTCAAGATCCATTGCGTAGCTGACCTCGCTCTCAAGCCTGGGCGCTGAATTCTCATCGCCTGCGCCAGTGGCCGTATCGGCCGGGTCCAGCAGGCCGACTGCCACGTTCAGCCCACCCATCGCCGGTGCCCGGTAAGTCATCTGGGCAGAAGGGGTGGGATAGGGGTAACCGGTGCGGATGTTGCCAAATGACACACCGCCGGCCGCACCCGGTGACCCGAAGCCCATCAGTATCTCATCCAGAAAGATGTTGTTACGGGCATAGAGGCCAAAGTCTTTACCAATCAGAAGCTGGCCAAAATCACCGTCGACGGTCGCATAGAACTGACGCACGTCGATGGCGGTCGCGGTAGGGCTGTCCAGGCTGTCGTTGATGGTGGTCCAGAATGAGGAACGGCCACCCAGAGTCAGGTCGCCCATGTCCTTGCTGAAATTAAAACCAATGGTATTGGGTAGAAAACCCATCTTGATGCGTGAATCGCGGGTGTCAGCCAGTTCATCACTGCGGTTTACATAGAAGGCGTTGAAGTAACCGTCCACGGAAAAGGATGTTCCGTCCTGGTTGTAGACTTCCACTGCGGCATTGGCACCGCCACTGGCAACCAATGCAGCTGAAAGTGCGACAGCAATCCCTGACTTTCTGAATGTTATGCTCATAACTCCCCCGGATTCTTGTTCGAGTTGGGTGTTGATCGACGAGTGATGTCTCGCGTCTCGGGCGTTTTGTCTCGCCTGAAAACATGGTCGATCAAGCTTCGAACGGGGGAAATGCGCCAAGGGAGCAGGTTTTCTGCTCATTTAGGAGGCCGTAAAAACAGGACTTTGGGATTAAGACTGCTCAACCCAGTCAGGATTGCGGTGCTGGTTTGCGGAAGGAAGGCGGCACGTCCCTGTGCTCGAAATCACATTGCCTGATCAGAAGAAACCGAGAGGATTAATGTCGTAGCTGACCAGCAGGTTCTTGGTCTGCTGATAGTGGTCCAGTGCCATCTTGTGGTTCTCGCGGCCAACACCAGACTTCTTGTAGCCACCGAAGGCAGCGTGCGCCGGGTACTGGTGATAGCAGTTGGTCCACACGCGCCCCGCCTGGATACCACGGCCTACGCGGAAGGCGCGGTTGATGTCGCGGGTCCAGAGCCCGGCGCCCAGGCCAAACTCGGTGTCATTAGCAATGGCCAGGGCTTCTTCCTCGTCCTTGAAGGTTGTCACACCCACCACCGGGCCGAAGATTTCTTCCTGGAACACCCGCATGTCGTTGCGGCCTTTGAACAGGGTAGGCTGAACGTAGAAGCCGTTGTTGTACTCGCCTTCCATTTCCTGGCGGCCGCCGCCGGTCAGTACTTCTGCGCCCTCCTGCTTGCCGATCTCCAGGTAGGACATGATCTTGTCGAACTGCTCCTTGCTGGCCTGGGCACCTACCTGAACATCGGTATCCAGCGGGTTACCACGCTTGATGGCCTTGGTGCGCTCGACCACTTTCGCCATGAACTCGTCATACATGTCTTCCTGCACCAGCGCGCGTGATGGACAGGTGCACACTTCGCCCTGGTTAAAGAACGCCAGCACCAGGCCTTCCACGCACTTGTCGATGAATTCAGGCTCAGCCTGCATGACGTCGGAGAAGTAGATGTTGGGGGACTTGCCGCCCAGCTCCACGGTGGACGGAATGATGTTTTCGGCGGCGCACTTGAGAATGTGTGAGCCCACCGGAGTCGAGCCGGTAAACGCAATTTTTGCGATACGCTTGCTGGTCGCCAGGGCCTGGCCGGCTTCGATGCCGTAACCGTTAACAATATTGACAACGCCCGGTGGCAACAGGTCGCCAATCAAATCCATCAATACCAGAATGCTCGCCGGCGTCTGCTCCGCCGGTTTCATTACCGTGCAGTTGCCTGCCGCCAGGCAGGGCGCCAGCTTCCACACCGCCATCAGCAGCGGGAAGTTCCAGGGGATGATCTGGCCCACAACGCCAAGGGGTTCGTGATAGTGATAGGCCACGGTGTTGCTGTCGATGGCGCTGGAGGTGTCTTCCTGGGCGCGGATACAACCGGCGAAATAACGGAAATGGTCAATGGCCAGGGGCACGTCGGCGTTGATGGTTTCCCGCACCGCCTTGCCGTTGTCCCAGCAGTCCGCGACGGCCAGCATCTCCAGGTTCTGCTCCATGCGATCGGCAATCTTCAGCATGATATTGGAACGTTCGGTGGTGGACATTTTGCCCCAGGCCGGCGCCGCCTTGTGGGCAGCATCCAGCGCCAGGTCAATGTCTTCCTGGCCCGAACGTGGAATCTCGCAGAACACCTCGCCGGTGACCGGAGTAATGTTATCAAAGTACTGGCCTTTGACCGGGGCAACCCATTCGCCGCCGATGTAATTGCCGTAGCGGGACTTGAAAGAAACGACGGAACCTTCTTTACCGGGATTTGCGTAAATCATGGCTATGACCTTTTGTTGTGTTTATTGGCCATTTCACTGTAAACCCGGTGCTACCTGAAGAACATGATTCTGCGGCAACCGCGACTCGTCCATTGGTCTTAGTCAGAACGCATCGAGTTCATTCAGGCAGTCATTCAGAAAGGTTTCCGGCCGGGGCATCACGGCTTCATCCGCCACCACGCCAAACTGCACCTGTCCGGCATAGCTGACGACACTCACCCCCAAGCCAATATCACCGGCCTGGGGCACCCAGAACATCTGTTCGGTGATGCGGCAGCCCGCCAGGTATCGGGCATCGCGGGTACCCGGCACGTTGGAAACCACTGCACTGGCCTTGCGATAGAAAAGGTCCGCCAGCGGCTGGCGCCAGGCTTCGGGGATCAGCGATGCAGACCCGGTCAGTGCCCAGGAAAGGCCGGGCTGCCAGCTTTTTTTCAGCCGCCGGGTTTCATGCTTGATGCGGAACAGGCGCTCCAGGGCGCTCTCGCCATCCACTGGCAGGGGCACAAATACCGAACCAAAATAGTTACCCAGGGCATCGGCATCCGGTTTGATCTCTTCTGGCAGCCGGCTGCGGATATCCACCGGCACAGCTGCATGCAACACGGCATCTTCCAGGCTCGGAAGGTCCGATTCCCGCAAGTCCCCCAGAAGGTGGGCTCGCACCGCAGACGCAACGCAGCTGAGCAGTACATCATTGATCTTGACGCCGGTCGCGTTGGCAATCCGGCGAAACCTCTCGAGTTCAACCGGTGGCGACCAGCGGCACTGGCGGCGGCCGAGCAGAGCGCGCTTGAGGGAGGTCGGAGTATCTTCCGGCTCCACCATCATCTGGCTCAACTCGTTCACCAGTTTCATGCTCTTCAGGGCCGCGCGTTCGATGGCGTTTCGAGAAGCTGTTCCGCCATTGCCGGGTATTTCCTCAACCGAAATACCATCAGAGCCGGACTCACGAGGCTCATCGGCCGCAGTCAGTTCACTCAGCCAGGCACTGGCGGCCCTCTTCCACTGCCCCAGGTCTCCGCGCTCGGCAGTCCCGTATACAGCCGGGGCCTGTTGTGGCGACGGCGGGCACAGTCGTTCGAAGATTCCCATCAGAGACAGCCCGTCTGCGTAGCAGTGGTGAACCCGCAGCAAAAGCGCAGCGCCGCCTTCTGCACCCGGCACCAGCCAGAACTTCCACAGTGGCCGATAGTCCGGCAGTGGCTGGTTGAGCCGTGCAGACACCCAGGATTGCAGAGCCGACTCATCGAAATGGCCGGGAACCACTTCCAGGTGGTGGTTCAGGGAAAATACCGGGTCTTTTTCCCACCACCAGCCAGGGGCACGGCGAACCGGCATATAGCTGAAGCGCTCCCAGGCCATCCAGTAGATTCTAACGAATTCCCGGAAGCGGGCTGCGGTAAGGTCTTCAACCCTGAGCATGACTGTAATGGTCATCGGGTTGTCCGGGCGCTCCAGGGCCAGCCACGCCGAATCCACAGGCAACAGGAGGTGCGATTCCGTTTGACTCAAACCTGTGTATCCCCGGCCAGATGCAGCGAATGAACGATGAAACTACCAATAGAACGAACGAGACGGAACATTGTGCCAGACATGCCAGGGCGGCTCCATATAACGCCACCCCATAACCGCGCTCAACAGGTTTACAAAACGTTACAGGCAAGTAATAGTGGCTTCATATACTCTGGATTTGAAAGCTATTGCCTGCTGAGCAGCGTATAAGCGGTATATGGAGCCAAGAAACGTGCGCCGTTGCAGCGTCAAAGTGTAACCAGCATAGACATACACCAATAACACAAGTCAGGCGGTGCTGGAGGAAGGCCATGAAAGCGAGTCATGTTCGTAAACTGATCAAGCCCATCGAGAGCGCCTACTCCGAGATGTTCTCGGGCCGGGTCTATCGAGTCGGCATGGGCGCGGTGTCTGTCCGCAATCACAGCGGCGATGCCGAACAGACAGTTATTGGCGTTCATGGCTTTCTGGAGAACCATTGTTATTTTACCCAGGCCTATGAAGCACCGACCACTGAGCTGATTCTTCTTACCTGCAGCAACTATCACATACCGGTAAATGGTGTAACGCCGGAAGCACCAGAATGGGAAGCGCCGATCAAGCATCTGGAAGGCACCATTGAATACGATGCCTGTATGCTCAACCAGGCACTTGCAAACCTCCCCAGCACCGACAATATCCGCATCCACGGTCATTCCCGGGGGGGCGCTGTCATTCTGGAGGCCGCCCGCCAGTGGCCGGACCTTTATGAGAACGTGGAAGTGATTCTGGAAGCCCCGGTTCTGCCCCATGGTAGACTCTCGGCACTGGTAACCGCAGTGCTTGAACCGGTCAGCCACGGCATGTGGCCCTGGCTCATCCGTCTGATCAACAGCGCGCCGTCTTCAGCTTACGGCCAGACCTTCTTCGGCAAGATGAATCCTCGCAAGAAACAGCTGCTTTCCAAGCTGTTCTCGGCAACCCAGGACCACCTGACCATTGTTCGCAACATCGAGAACCTGATGGCCTGGATGGAGCGAACAGACGCCTCGGCCTACGACAATCTCCGTTACGGCACCTTCCTGATCCCAGCAGTCGACCGGATCCTGGACCGCGAGGCCATGCTCAGGAGCGCCCGTCAGAGCCCAACCACCATGCGGATTGTGGAAACCGAGGCGCCCAGCCACTTTATTACCCTGGACAGCAAAGAGTGGATCCCGGGGTTTGAAACCCTGCCCCTGGCCGCCCAGAGCTAGAACAGCTGCATAAACTTGCGGGCTTGGTTACACTGACGCGCTCTTTCAGAGCCTCAGTGGAGCCTTCATGTACCGTGAGCGACTCGTTGCCACCCCAGTAACGACGCCCAGCGCCCGCCGCCTGCAACAGGTGCTGCTGGCCTACCACGATTTCCGGCAGCACAAAAACGGCCACAGACTACTCGGTGACACCTTCACGCTGGCCCAATGGCAGGCTGAACGCCTGAAAGCCACCCATCAGGACCTTTATAACCATCCCGGTTACCACACCGGCCTGGAATTTCTGCTGACCGACCTTTACGCGCCTACCAACAACAGTGGCAGGGACGACAACATCGACCGGGTGTTCCCCAAGATGGTTAAGTGGTTGCCGGATAACCAGCTGGACACCTTTGCCGGGCTGATGGAGCTGAACCTGCTGACACAGCGGCTGGATCTGGGCCTGGTGGAAGTGCTGGCGGCCACCAATAAAGACCCCGGCGCGCTGACCGAGGACGCCTATTGCGAGGCACTTCGTAACAGTAAATGCATGGAAGAAAGAACCCGACAGATTACGCTGGTTGCGGAAGTGGGCCGCCAGCTTGACCGCTATGTACGCAACCGTACATTAGGATGGCTACTGGCCATTAGCCGGGGCCCGGCGGAGATGGCGGACCTGACCGACCTGCACAGTTTTCTGCATCGGGGCTATTCGGCATTTCGGAAGATGGAAGACGTAGAACGGCTGATCGATCGACTGGTGGCCAGGGAAACTCGGGTTCTGGATAACATCCTGAACCATCATGCCCAACCCTTCCGGGTACCTGACGAGCTTTAGCCAGCGTCAGGCGCCGGTTATCTGATCCAGCTGGGTATGGATTTCCTGCTCAATCCGGGATTTGAACGCCCGCAGCATCAGACCCAGCTCCAGATGAACGTGTAATTCCTGCTCGGAAATTTCCAGCTTTCCTTTCACGCCGCTACGTTTGAACCGCAGAAGATCCCCGTCCCATTCATAATTCACGTCAAACTGGCGGGACAGATCTTTCGCCAGCGTTTCGGCCGCTTCACGAGCATGGGCCTTATCGAGGGCATGGGGGCGATGGATGTCGATAACGGACATGAAGCAGGTTTCTCCGGGAATTGATGATGAATTACAGTGTAAGTTGCCATTAAACCTGTAGCCAGCCTTGTAGACAATCCGGCAGCCGTTAGAATACAGGGTTCAGATTCAGCCAGGACAACGCAATGAGCGAGCAGCAAGCGCCAGACAAGGCAGCGGTTGATTCCGCCGACGACGTAACCCACTTCGGTTTCCGCAATGTGCCGAAAAGCCAGAAGGCCAGCCAGGTCGCTGATGTGTTTCATTCGGTGGCGGGCAAATACGACCTGATGAACGACCTGATGTCCATGGGCATCCATCGCCTGTGGAAGCGTTTCACCATTGAGCTTTCCGGGGTTCGCAAGGGCCACCAGGTGCTGGATATTGCCGGCGGCACCGGCGACCTCACCATGAAATTTTCTGATCTGGTGGGTCCAACCGGCAAAGTGGTGCTGGCCGATATCAACGCCTCTATGCTTCAGGTTGGTCGTGGCAGACTGGTGGACCGCGGCTACGCCGGTAATATTGAATACGTTCAGGCCGATGCCGAACATCTGCCCTTCCCTGACAACAGCTTCAATGCCGTCAGCATTGCCTTTGGCCTGCGCAACGTCACCGACAAGGATCAGGCACTGCGGGACATGACACGAACACTCAAGCCGGGCGGCAAACTGATGGTGCTGGAATTTTCCAAGCCCACCAACCCCCTGCTGAGCAAGGCCTATGACGCCTACTCGTTCAATGCCCTGCCATTGATGGGCCAGCTGATCGCCGGCGATTCCAGCAGCTATAAATACCTGGCGGAATCCATCCGTATGCATCCCGATCAGGACACCCTCAAGGTCATGATGGAAGACGCAGGGCTGGCGAACTGCAAATACTTCAACATGACCGGCGGTGTGGTCGCCCTGCACGTGGGAATCAAACCCTGATGTTTCCCGGTCCGACGCTGATGTCAGCCATCACGGCCGTTCTGGAGCGTGGGCTCAACCGGGCGCTGGCCCTGGATCCTGCGGGCCGGAAAGCATTGATGGCAGCGCTGAGCGGCCCGATTCAGTTTACGCTGGAAGCGCCTCTGAACCTGACCATGGGGCTTGTTCCGGCAGAGAACCGGGTTCAGGTTGTCAGCCAGCCACCGCAAGCCCCAGCCCTTGAATTGACTGGCAGGCCGATGGCGTTTGCAGCCCTGGCCACCGGTGACGACCAGGTATTCAGCCAGGGCCGCATTCGCGTTGTCGGTGACATGGCCCTGGCGCACCAGTTCCAGCGGGCCATTGACCAGCTTGACCCCGACTGGGAAGCCGCCATGGCCGAACGCATTGGCGACGTCCCCGCCCACTTTCTGGGCCAGCGGCTGCGCGGCACCATAAAATGGAGCCGCCAGGCGTTCCAGTCCCTCAACGCCAACGTGGAGGAGTACATCCACGAGGAAAGTCGCAGCCTGCCCGGTCGTCGGGAACTGGAAGCCACTTTCGAGGATATCGATCAGGTCAGCCTTCGCGTGGAGCGCCTTGATGCCCGCATCCGGCAGATAGAAGCCGCCAATGACACTACCGGGCCGGAGCCATCGTGACGCGACTGCAACGCATTTTCCGCATCCTCTGGGTGATCTGCCGCTATCGGCTGGACACCTTTCTGCCACTGAAAGAACTGCCGGTTCCGCTGAAGGTATTGTTCATTCTGGCGCCCTGGCATCTTTTCCCCAAGCCCAACATAGACCGGGGCGACCAGTTGCGGCTGGCCCTGGAGGAGCTGGGCCCGGTGTTCGTGAAATTCGGCCAGATCCTGTCTACCCGCCGGGACCTGCTGCCAGACGACATGGCAGATTCATTGAAACACCTGCAGGACCGTGTGCCGCCCTTCCCCGGCACCGAGGCCCAGGCCATCATTGAAAAATCCCTGGGAGCAAGCGTTGGCGACCTGTTTGCCACTTTCTCCAGAGAACCCATGGCCTCCGCGTCTGTGGCCCAGGTTCATGCAGCAACACTGAAAGACGGCCGCGATGTGGTGGTCAAGGTCATCCGCCCGGGCATCGAGCGGGTGATCAATCAGGACCTGTCGCTGATGTACCTGATGGCCATACTGCTGGAACGCTACTGGTCCGAGGGCCCGCGGCTGCACCCCACGGAAGTGGTGGCGGACTATGATGCCACCATCCACGATGAGCTGAACCTGCAGCGTGAGGCCGCCAACGCCAGCCAGTTGCGGCGTAACTTCGAGAATTCCTCGCTGATCTACATTCCCTGGATCGACTGGGACTACACGGGCAAGAATGTACTGGTGATGGAACGCATTCAGGGCATTCCCATCGCCGACGTTGGGGCCCTTCGCGAAGCCGGTGTGAACCTGAAGGTGCTGGCGGAAAAGGGCGTGGAAATCTTTTTCACCCAGGTCTTCCGCGACAGCTTCTTCCATGCGGACATGCACCCGGGGAATATCTTTGTCGACGTGTCCAATCCCGCTGACCCCAGATACATTGCGATTGATTTTGGCATTGTCGGCACCCTCGCACCGGACGACCAGAGCTATCTGGCGCGCAACCTGCTCGCCTTTTTCCGTCGCGACTACCGCCAGGTGGCGGAACTCCACATACAGTCCGGCTGGGTGCCGTCAGACACCCGGGTCAACGAGTTCGAGGCCGCCATCCGCACCGTCTGCGAGCCGATTTTCGAAAAGCCGCTGAAGGACATTTCCTTCGGGCATTTCCTCCTCGGCCTGTTCCAGACGGCACGGCGTTTCAATATGGAAGTCCAGCCGCAACTGGTGCTGCTGCAGAAAACCCTGCTGAACGTGGAAGGTCTTGGCCGCCAGCTCTACCCGGACCTGGATTTGTGGAGCACGGCCCAGCCATTCCTCGAAAACTGGATGCGCGGGCGCGTGGGCCCGGCAGGCCTGCTAAAATCCCTGAAACAACATTTGCCCGACTGGATCGAACAATCTCCGGAAATGCCTCAACTGGTGCACGATGCGCTGATGCAACTGCGCCATTCCGGCCCGAGCGACAGCGCCAGCCGCCAGGCCATCGAACTGCTGCGGGAAAGCCGCACCCGGGCAGACCGGCGCTGGCGCCGAAGCATCGGGGCTCTTGCCCTAATGGGCATTGCCTGGCTGAGCATCGACCATGACTTGGCTCAACTGGCGCAGTCCCTGCCCGCCCACGGCTGGTTTCTACTGGCGGGTGCGGCCTGGCTGGTGACCGGTATTGGCCGCAAACATTAACGGACGTCATTGAAATGCAAAAGACCAACGCTACAGTCTCATCCGCTGACTGGCTGAATGAAATCCGCTGGAACCAGGATGGCCTGATCCCGGCCATTGCACAGGACGCCGAATCCGGCGATATTCTGATGATGGCCTGGATGAATGCCGAATCACTGCAACTGACCGCAACCGAGGGCCAGGCCATATACTGGTCCCGGTCACGGGGTAAACTCTGGCGTAAAGGAGAGACTTCCGGGCATCAGCAGGTCGTTCACGAAATCCGCCTGGATTGCGACGAGGACGTAATCCTGCTCAAGGTGAAACAGAAAGGCGGCATGGCCTGCCACACCGGTCGCAAAAGCTGCTTTTACCGCAAGCTGGAAGACGGCCAGTGGCAGAGCGTTGACCCGGTTCTGAAAGACCCGGAGGAAATTTACGGCCAGAAACACAGCAAGTCAGCTAACATGGCAGGTGGTAAACGGGATGAGTGATATTCTTCAGCAACTGGCGCAGGTGCTTGAAGCCAGAAAGCAGGCCGACCCGGAATCGTCCTATGTGGCCAGCCTGCATCATAAAGGGCTGAACAAGATCCTGGAAAAAGTGGGTGAAGAGTGCACCGAGACGCTACTGGCCGCCAAGGATGCAGAGCACTCCGGCGAGACCCGGGATCTGGTCAATGAAACCGCCGATCTGTGGTTTCACAGCATGGTCATGCTGTCCCGGCTGGGCCTGGGCCCCGATGACGTATTGCAGGAACTGGCTAACCGGTTCGACCTTTCAGGGCTGGAAGAAAAGGCATCCAGAAACTCCTGATCCTAGACGATGATCTAGTTTCCGGATCAGCGCCTGTTTGACGTACACTAATCTTAACAGACACGTAACGTGAGGAACCCGACATGGGTATCAGTATCTGGCAGCTTCTGATTGTTCTTGGCATTGTTATTCTGTTGTTCGGAACCAAAAAACTCCGCAACATCGGCGGCGATCTTGGTGGCGCCATTCGTGGATTCAAGAAGTCCATGAACGAGGATGACAAAAAAGAAGAAGACGCCGACGTCATCGAAGCCAAGAAAGACGATGCCACAGTGACGTCACAGACTGAACAGCCCGCCAAGGCTGAAGAAACTTCCCGGGACAAGTCCCACAGCTGAGACGGGCTGAATGTTTGATATCGGCTTTGTCGAACTGCTGATCTGCGGTGTTATCGCGCTTATCGTACTGGGTCCGGAGCGCCTGCCAACGGCTGCCCGCGCGGCGGGCCGCTGGGTGGGCGCAGCGCGCCGCATGGTCGGCCAGTTTTCATCCGAGCTCGACAGCCAACTGAAAGCGGAAGAACTGCGCAAGGAGCTTCGCGAAGCCGGTGACATTGGCCTCGAAGACGTACAGAAATCCGTGCGCGGTGCGCTGGACGAAGCCAAAAAATATGAGCACATGGTGCTACCGGACAGCGAAACACCCAGGCATCGTCCAGCACCAGCGACCCGACGGGTGAAAGAAAGTCAGGCGCAGGCCAGCGAGCCCACCCGCACGGAAGCCCCTGAAAACCTCGAGCCGGATGAAGACCCGTCAGCCGCCAACAACTCCGGCCATTCTTCCCTGGAAACGCCGGAAGATACCTCTGCCCCCCGGGAGCCGTCGGGAGGAGCGCCGGAACAGTCGCCGGATAAACGCACATGACCGACCCGCAAGACCGTAACGCCCGCTCCTCTGCCAACCAGGCCCAGGGCGAAATGCCCTTGGTTGAGCACCTTCTGGAACTGCGGGACCGGCTGCTGAAAATGGTTCTGGCGGTGATGATCTGCTTTGCGGCGATCTACCCCTTTGCCAACGAAATCTACCTGTGGGTATCAGAACCACTGACGTCACTGTTGCCGGTCGGCCAGACCATGATTGCCACAGACGTTACCTCACCGTTTTTTGCACCCCTGAAACTTGCCCTGGTGCTGGCGGTGTTTGGCGCTATCCCCATCATCCTTTACCAGATCTGGAGTTTCATCGCGCCCGGCCTTTACGCCCATGAAAAACGCCTGGCCTTTCCGCTGCTGTTTACCTCTATCGTCCTGTTCTACCTGGGCGCGGCCTTTGCCTATTACGTGGTGTTCCCGCTGGTGTTCGGATTCTTCACCGCCATCGGCCCGGAAGGGGTGGTGGAGCTGCCGGATATCAGCAGCTACCTGAATTTTGTGTTGAAGATGTTCTTCGCCTTTGGCGTGGCTTTCGAGATTCCCATCGCCACTATTCTGCTGATTCTGACCGGCGCCACCACACCTGACGACCTGGCGGCCAAGCGACCTTATATCGTAGTGGGCTGCTTCGTGGTCGGCATGCTGCTGACACCCCCGGACATCATTTCCCAGACACTGCTGGCGGTGCCCATGTGGCTGCTGTTTGAACTCGGCATCCTGTTTGGCCGGCTGGCAGCGCGTAACACGGCGAGCGACGAAGAAACGCCAGAGCCGTGAGGTTCACCCTTCGATGAATCTGGCACTTCTGTTCGAATCCGATTTTACCGCGCCCGACCGGGCCCTCTTGACCGGTCGCCGACGCGTCCATCTGGAAACCGTCCTCAGAGCCGCCGAAGGCGACCGAATCCCCGTTGGCCAGGTGAACGGCAAGATGGGCCATGGCGAAATCATCCGCCTGACAGAAACGGAAGCGGAACTGGCGGTAACCCTGAACCGGCACCCACCCGCGCCCTTGCCATTGTCTCTTGTGATGGCGATGCCACGGCCGAAAATGTTTCGCCGGGTATTACAGACGGCGACTGCGCTTGGCGTGAAAGATCTCTGGTTACTGAACGCCTGGAAGGTGGAAAAAAGCTTCTGGCAGACTCCCTGGCTGGAACAGCCGGCGCTCACCGAAAACATGGTTCTGGGCCTGGAACAGGCCATGGACACGGTTATGCCAGAGGTGCACATCCGCAAACTGTTCAAACCCTTCGTGGAAGATGAATTGCCCCGACTGATTGGCGACCGAACGGCGCTGGTGGCGCATCCCGGCACGTCCACCCCCTGCCCGACACATCTGAACGCGCCAACAGTGCTGTGCATAGGCCCGGAAGGTGGGTTCATTCCCTACGAAGTGGAAAAACTGGAGCAGGCCGGTTGCCAGGCCGTGCATCTGGGTCAGCGGATTCTGCGGGTAGAAACCGCTGTGCCCGTGCTTGTCTCACGGCTATTCGACGGCTGCGTGTAGCTCAGGCGCTGGCCTTTCGCGCCTGCCAGATCTTTGTGAGCGGTGTAATCACAGCCACCAGAATCGCCCCGGCGATCAGACCAATGACGCCATTGGCCAGGGTTGGCACCAGGGCACCGGAAACGCCACCCATACCACCGGCAAACTCACTGACCGCCTCATAAAGCGGCGGAACCCCGTGAACCAGAATGCCACCACCAACCAGGAACATGGCAATGGTGCCCAGAATGGAAAGCCCCTTCATCAGATAGGGCGCCACCCAGACAATGCCACTGCCCAATTTCTGCGCCATAACGCTGGATTGTTCAGACAGGTAAAGGCCGGCGTCATCCAGCTTTACAATGCCGGCCACCAGGCCATAAACCACGACCGTCACCATAATCGCAACCACCGTCAGTACCGCCGCCTGCATGGCGAAGGTCTGGGTAGCTACTGTGCCAAGGGTGATGGTAATAATCTCAGCCGAGAGGATGAAATCCGTGCGGATGGCTCCTTTGATCTTGTCTTTCTCCACCCCTTTGAGATCGGCATCCGGATCCTTGAGCGCTTCGCGAAGCTTTTTCTTGTGCTGCTGGTCTTCCTCACGATGAAGAAATTTATGGACCAGCTTCTCAAAACCCTCGAAACAGAGAAAAGCGCCACCCAGCATCAATACTGGCGTGACCAGCCAGGGAATAAAAAAACTGATCGCCAGTGCCGCCGGCACCAGAATTGCCTTGTTGACCGCCGAGCCCTTGGCCACGGCCCAGACCACTGGAAGCTCCCGCGCCGGCCGGACACCTGCGACCTGTTGGGCATTCAGCGCCAGGTCATCCCCGAGCACACCTGCCGTTTTCTTGGTGGCGGCTTTGGTCATCAACGCCACGTCGTCCAGCACTGCAGCGATGTCGTCAATCAGAATCAGTAGGCTGCTTCCTGCCATTTCTTGTCCCTTGTTTGAATAAAACGGTAAAAAGTAGAGAGAACTTACCAGCTCAGCGTTGCAATCCCATGGCCTGGGCGGCGATTCGGTGCTTCACCGGGCCCAGTCTTTCAAACCATCGCAACCCGGTGTTCCTTAGCCAGCGCAACGGCAATTCATCCCGGGCGAAGAGCTGTTTGAAGCCTTCCATGGCCGCCATCATCGCCAGGTTTTCGCCTTTCCGGCGGCGCTGATAGCGGGCTAGCATAGCAGTATCTGCAGGGCTGAGCCCCGCCGACCTTGAACGAGCCAGCTCTTCCAGCAAAACCCGCACATCGGAGTAGCCCAGGTTGGCTCCCTGCCCCGCCAGCGGGTGAATGCTGTGGGCCGCATCACCCACCAGGGCGATACCCCTGGCTACATAATCCTTGGCGTGGCGCTGTCGCAAGGGGAAGGCAAAGCGCTTTGACACGGCTTCAACCGCCCCCAGTTCCCGTTCAATCGCGCTCTCAAGCTTGGCGGCAAAAGCAGTGTCATCCAGCGCCATCAGCCGCCGGGCTTCTTCGGTATCCTGGGACCAGACAATGGAACAGAAATGGTCATCGCCCTGTTCGTTCAACAAGGGCAGGAAGGCCAGGGGACCGGTCTGGGAAAAGCTCTGCCAGGCGGTTGAACGGTGGCTCTGGGCCGTCTTTACCGTGCACACAATGGCCTGCTGGTCGTAATCCCACTCCCGCGTGGGTAAACCGGCCCACTGCCTCAATCGTGAATTGGGGCCATCTGCGGCAATCACCAGAGACGCGCCCATGGACCGCCCATCATCCAGGCGGACGCCACTGCGGTCTGCATTCTGCCACCAGCCGGTGACCTTTACCCCATCGATCAGCGTAACCGGGCTTTCAAGAATTTCCCGGAACAGGCCTCTGACCACGGCCCGGTTCTCCACGATGGTGCCTAGAAGGTCCGACTGAAGCTCCGCTGCCTCAAAGTGAACCCGCCCGGTACCGTCACCGTCCCAGACCGTCATGGCCTGATAAGGGCAATGTCTGCTTTCGCGAACATGAGCCCAGACGCCAAGCTGATCCAGAAGCTTTTGGCTGGCCAGTGACAGGGCGCTGACCCGTGGCTCGAAGTCATCAACGGCAGTGGCCGGTGAAAGGGCATCAATGAGCGAATCACGGGCCTGACCTTCCACCAGTCCAACACGCCAGCCCTGCCGGGAAAGACCCAAAGCCGCGGCAGAGCCGATCATGCCGCCGCCGATGACCAGAATGTCGAAATCCGCTGAATCAGTCATGGCTGGAAGACTCCTTTCCAGAGTGTACAGCACCGCCCACCGGCGAAATCTGCGATCGACGACCCCCAAGCCCCATGGCCTGACGGCCAAACCAGCGCTTGGCACCCGGCAGCAGATCCAGGCCGGTCAGCCCCATATCCCGGACTGCCGCCACAGCGGGCATGGACTGGCCGAAGATCTCAATCAATGAATCCGAGAACTGCACCGTCTGTTTCCAGTCCTGGCGGTGCCGGGCCTGATAGCGATTTAACACCGCCAGACTGCCCAGCGGCTGGTCTTCAGTAACGGCCAGCCGGAACTGCTCTACCAATGCCATCAGCCCACGCAGAGCCAGGTTGAAGCCCTGCCCGGCAACCGGGTGAAGGGTATGGGCTGCGTTACCCACCAGCACCACGCCAGGCCGGACGGATTCGTCGACGGTCTGCAGGGTCAGCGGGTAATGGCTGCATTCGCCAATGCGGGTGAAGCGACCTAGCCGCCAGCCAAATCGTGCCTGCAAGCGACGGCACTGTTCTGCGGTATCCCGGGCGAGCAGATCATCCAGGGTATCGCCATCCAGGGTCCACACCAGCGACGAACTGGTTTCAGCCTGATCAGCCGGGCTGTTGGGCAGCAGCGCCATGGGCCCGGCATCGGTAAAACGCTCGTAGGCCGTATTCTGGTGGCTCTGGGAGGTAGACACGTTAGCAATCAGGGCATGCTGGCCATAGTCCTGCTGATTGACACGGAAACCGAGCTGTTCCCGCAGGCCGGAGCGCCCGCCATCGGCGATCACCAGGCACTGAGCCGTCAGCGACCGGGGGTTTGTGTCAGCGCGCTCGCCTTCCCCCAGAAAAACCTCGACGCCGTCTGCCAGCGGGTCCATACCGGTCACCGCCGCAGGTGCTTCCCAATGCACGCCGGTTTCCAGCAGCTCCTGCATCAGGCACAGACCCATCCAGCGGTTATCTGCTACATAGCCCAGGGCTTCCTGCTGGTGGTCCTTGGCATTCAGGCGGGTGGCCCCAAAATGACCACGATCCGATACGTGGATATGGCGAATGGGCGTGGCGTGTGCGGATAAGCGCTGCCACAGGCCGAGCTGTTCGAAGATCAGCCGGGAACCCCAGGCCAGCGCCGTGGAGCGGGCGTCGTAACTGGGCTGATAGGATTCCGGAACGGCATCCGCAGACAGCGGAAAAGACTCTACCACTGTTACCCGCAGTTCCGGCACACAGCGGGCAAGGGCCAGAGCCAGGGTGGCTCCGGCCAGGCCGCCGCCGGCGATGACTATGTCGGTATCGTGGCTGGTGTTTGTCACGGTATCGTCAGCTCGCCATCAACGCTTCAATGTCCGGGATGGTTTTCGGGACCTCGTCAGTCAATACCCGGCAGCCTTCTTTGGTGACCACCACATCGTCTTCGATTCGAATCCCGATGCCACGCCACTTTTCATCCACGTCCATATTATCTGGCGCGATATACAGACCGGGTTCGACAGTCAGCGCCATTCCCGGCTCAAGCTGACGCCAGGCATCGCCGATCTTGTAATCACCCACATCGTGGACGTCCATGCCCAGCCAATGGCCGGTGCGATGCATAAAGAAAGGACGGTAGGCCTGCTGTTCCAGGGCGTCTTCCAGGGTGCCCTTCAACAGCCCCAGGTCAATCAGCCCCTGGGTCAGTACCCGCAGAGCGGCCTGGTGGGGGTGATCCCAGTGGTTGTCCGGGTGCACCGCATCAATGGCCGCGTACTGGGCCGCCAGCACCACTTCGTAAAGCGCTTTCTGTTCCGGGCTGAACTTGCCGCTCACCGGAAAAGTACGGGTAATGTCGGAGGCATAGCACTCGTATTCACAGCCGGCATCAATCAACACCAGGTCGCCTTCTTTCAGCGGGGCGCTGTTCTCGATGTAGTGCAGGATGCAGCCGTTGGCGCCGCTGCCCACGATGGACGGGTAGGCGGTCGAACGGGCGCCGTTTTCCATGAAGGTGTGGATCAGTTCGGCTTCCAGGTTGTATTCGTAGCCGCCCTGCCGGGCCCGTTTCATGGCGCGTTTGTGGGCTTCGGAGCTGATCTTGCCTGCTTTGGCCATGACCTTGATTTCCGCCGCGCTCTTGTAAAGGCGCAGGTCGTGTAGCAGGTGTTCCAGGGCGACAAATTCACCGGGTGGATGGGCACCGGTGCGCACCTTGCTGCGAATCAGCTTGACCCAGTCCATCACACGGGCATCGAAATCGTGATCCTTGCCAAGCGGGTAATAGACCCGGCTGCGGCCTTCAATCATGCCCGGCAGAATGTCGTCGATATCCGAAATCGGAAAAGCGTCATCCAGGCCATAGTTCTCGATCGCTCCTTCCTGCCCTACCAGAAAGCCGTCCCAAAGCTCTTTTTCCGGGTTACGTTCGCGGCAGAACAGCACTGATTCACCGTGTTCGCGGCCGGGGATCAGCACCAGTACTGCTTCGGGCTCGCCGAAACCGGTGAGGTAATGGAAATCGCTGTCCTGGCGGAAGGGGTGCAGCACGTCCCGGTTGCGCACGCGCTCCGGCGCCGCCGGCAGTATGGCGATACTGTCCGGGGTCATGCGCTCCATCAACCGGCGCCTGCGGTCACTGAATTCCTTCACGGGTATCATTGCAGCCATAGTGTCTCTCGCGTTTTATCTCGATCAGAATGCATCAGTGCAGGGTTGGCGATGCCTGATTGGGCTTCTCCGGCGGGTTGAACTCGGTAAACACCGACAGGGCGCCAAGCCGCACGTATTCAACAATTTCCATCAGCTGCTGCTCGCTCTCGTCGTCCTGTTCTTCTTCATCGGACAACTGGCTGATGGCCACCAGATCTTCAATCAGTTCGCGGATTTCGTCCGGCGCCTGCCCCAGAGACTCGCCGGCGGACAGGGCCATACCCTCAAGAAAGCCCCGGACCCAGGAAATCAATGCTTCAAGACGCTGCTCGATGGCGTAATCGTCATCCGGCAGCAGTGGCCGGAAACTCATATCCGCCGACTTGAGCCGCTCCAGGGTTTCCTCATAGGCGTTTACCATGAAGTTGCCCAGATCACCGGAGTCTTCCCCGCCGGTCGGGGGCAATCCCATATGCTCACAGACCATCGTCAGCCAGTCTCCTTCCTGCATACGAGCACCGGCGGCCAGGCGACCACAAAGCGCGCCATGAAGTTCGGAAGGATGGCTGAACGCCTGGTGTGCGGTGAAAACATTGGCCCATTGTTCGAAGGCTGCCGCCTGTGAGCTGGAAAGGTCAGTTTCGGACATGAAACGGGACATTCCTGTATCGATGAGTGAAGGCCTATCCTAGCATTCAGGCCGATTTAAGACACTTGCACTGTTGATTCCAGACGATGAAACGGGGCATTATGTTATAACATATCAATCCGAGACCTCGACCCATGCCCAATCAGACTTTTATCCACAGAATTCCGACTTTGCTGATCGCCGCCTGCGCCTTTGGCCAGCCTGTCATTGCCGCAGACAATCCGGGAGCACACGAACATGGCAGCGCCCGGTTACAGATGGCCGTGGAAAACAACCGGATCGACCTGATGTTCACCTCGCCCGCCTACAATCTGGCCGGCTTTGAACACGAGGCAAGAACCGACGAGCAAAAACAAAAGCTCGCCGGTATTCGTCAGTGGCTGCAAACCAACGCGCTGATCAATACCGAGTCAAACGCCTGTAAAGTAACGGCCGCGACCGTGGAACTCGGGGGCGACAGTGAATCTCATGGCACGCATGAACATCACGATGAGCACCATCACAGCGATCATCATGAGGAAAAGGACGAGGACAAGCACGGTCACGGTGATAACCACGATGACAAGTCGACTCACCGGGATTATGAGGTGGCCCAGCAACTGGAATGCGACAGCGACATCAGCCGTCAGGCGTTTAACTCGCCGTTGATGAGCCGCTTCCCGGAATTGAAGGAACTGTCCGTTGAATGGGTCAGCGCGTCTGGCCAGGGCAGCGCCCGTATTACATCACCAGACACAAGCTTTTCGCCCGGAAACTAGGAGCAGGCTGCCAGGCGCGCTACTCCTCGTAGGGGGTCACGTCTTTCGCGACAATCGAGTAGGACGATTTTGCCACATCGTTTTCTGTTTTCTCGATTTCCAGCGTGCCCTCTATCCAGACCGGATCATACAGGGCTTCCAGCTTGAAGCCTTCTTTGTACTTCACATGAATAATCTGGTTCGGCGGTGGTGGTGGCACGTGAATGCAGGCGCCATAGTACGGCACCAGGAAAAATTCGAGAATGCGCATGTCTTCGGTGGTTTTCAGGGGCACCACGAAACCGGGAATGCGGCCGGATCTACCGCCCATTTCCGGCACCACGCGGCCGGTCATGATTTCATCAGGCAAGGCTGCAGGGCCATCGCCCTCGTGATCGACTTCTGGCATATTCTCGAGCAGGTACAGGTCCTCCGCCGGCATCAGCTCCAGCCAGTCAATCTCCTGTGGCTGTTCCGCACTGGCAAAGGCGGGCAGACAAAGCGCGAGAAACAGGCCTGCCAGAAGGGCAAATGGGAAAGATCTCATGTAGGACTCTCTTTGCTGCAACATAAACCAATGACGTCTTTTGATGATCGCTTTCATTTTCACTGCGGCAATCATACACCGGATACCAGACACTCAACATGACCAGCAAGACAGACACCACCAGAGATGGTTCCCGTCCGCTCGGAAGGACCCTTGAAATCAGCGGCCTGAGCTTTCAGTGGAACAGGCATCACCAACCGCTGGGCTATCCGGATGTTGCACTGCCGGCCGGCAAGCACCTTTTCCTGCAGGGACCCAGTGGCAGCGGCAAAAGCACACTGATGAGCCTGATTGGTGGGCTGATTATCCCTTCGTCGGGCTCCGTTCATGTTCTGGGCACCGACCTCGCCAGCCTGACAGGCGGCCAGCGGGACCGGTTCCGGGCGGATCACATGGGCGTAATCTTCCAGCAGTTCAACCTGGTGCCCTACCTGAACGCTCTGGATAACGTGCTGCTGCCCTGCCGGCTGTCTCAGAAACGTCGCGACCGATCAAAGCCTTCACCCACTGACGCTGCAACTTTCCTACTGGACGCCCTGAACATTCCGGAAAGTCACTGGCGCAGACCCGTTACCGGGCTTAGCGTGGGCCAGCAACAGCGAGTCGCAGCGGCTCGGGCACTGATCGGGGCGCCGGAACTGATACTGGCGGACGAACCTACCTCTGCCCTGGATTCAGATAACCGCGACCGGTTTATCGAACTGCTGCTTCAACTGGCGGCAAAACAGCAGTCCTCCGTCGTCTTTGTCAGCCATGACCAGAGCCTGGCCGGGCGTTTTGACCAGAAGCTGGAACTGCCGGCCCTGGAGGCAACCCCATGAACCTGCGACTGGCTTTTTCGCTGGCCTTTGCCAGCCTGTGGCACCGGCGCAACGTGCTGGCCCTGGTAACCCTGACGCTCACCCTGAGTATCACCCTGCTGCTGGGCATCCAGTACCTGCGCACCGAAGTAAAACAGTCCTTCACCAGCACCATCTCTGGCACCGACCTGATCGTCGGCGCCCGCAGCGGCCAGCTGAACCTGCTGTTGTACACCGTGTTCCACATCGGCGATGCCACCAACAACATCCGCTGGGAAACCTTCCAGGATTTGCAGGACGACGAGCGGATCGGCTGGATGGTGCCCATTTCCCTGGGTGACAGCTACCGGGGTCATCGCGTGGTGGGCACCAATGAGCAGTATCCGGAGCATTTCCGCTACGGCCAGGATCAGGCACCCGAACTGGCCACCGGCGCCTGGTTTGACGATATGTTCGAAGTGGTCCTGGGCGCCGAAGTCGCCCGCGCCCACCAGCATGCCGTGGGTGATGACATCACCCTGTCCCACGGTGGCGGCCGCACCAGCTTTTCCAACCACAAAGACATGCCGTTTACCGTGTCCGGCATACTTGCCCCCACCGGCACACCCATTGATCAGGCAGTTTACGTCAGCCTGGAAGGCCTGGAAGCCATCCATATTGGCTGGGAATCCGGCGTTGCCATTCCCGGCCGCACCGTCACCCCCGATCAGGCCCGGCAACGGGACCTGACCCCGGATACCATCACGGCTGTTCTGGTGGGCATTGACCGGCAGATTCTGACCTTCCAGGTTCAACGGGAGGTTAACCAGTATTCCGGCGAGCCACTGTCCGCCATCCTGCCCGGTGTAGCCCTGAGCGAGCTTTGGCGGCTTATGGGACAGTTTGAAAAGGCCCTGCTGGGCATTACCGGCTTTGTGGTGGTCACCAGCCTGATCGGCCTGGCCGCCGTGCTGCTGACGCTACAGGTGCAACGCAGACAGGAAGTGGCCATCCTGCGGGCCGCCGGGGCCTCACCCCTGCTGATCGCCCTGCTCCACGTCATCGAATGCCTCGTACTCGCACTGATCGCCTGCGCTGTCGCCCTTGCCGTCGGCGCCGCTGGCATCGCCGGGCTCAGCCCCTGGCTGCTGGACACCTGGGGGGTACAGATCACCCTGCGGCCTCTCAACAGCACCGAATGGCTGGTAATAGCCGCCGTACCCGTCGCCGCCATGCTGGTCAGCCTGATTCCCGCCCTCAAAGCCTGGCAGGGCAGCCGCAAACAGGGTCTGAGCCACGCCACGCCGGAATAACCGTAAAAGCCCGGATCGAGGCAAGGGGGTGGGCCTCTCCAGAACCGTCCGGAGCCATGGATGGCGGAGGCCGAGCGTACAGGGACGTATTCAAAGCGTGTTCTGGAGAGGCCCGCCCCCTTGCCGATGCACAGAGCTGGGCGGCCCATGACATCCCTGTAAATTGACCAACTTGCGGTCCACACTTATAGTTAGTTCACTTCTTTCATTCAGGTGTTGAGCGACTCATGGAACAGTCCGAACTTCAGGCATTAGCGGACAAGCTGGACAGGCTGATCGAACACTGTGGCAAACTTGAGCGTGACAACGCCATGCTGCGGGAACTTCAGGACGACTGGAACCGCGAGCGTGCGCAGTTGATGCACAAGAATGATCTTGCCAAAAACAAGATCGAAGCCATGATCGGACGCCTGAGATCCCTGGAGCATCACTAATGGCAGAAAAGCCGACAACCGTCGAAGTGAAAATACTGGATAAGGACTATCTGGTGGCCTGCCCCGACGAAGCGCGTGACCAGCTTTTACAGGCGGCGCGACACCTGGACACCAAGATGCGGGAAATCCGCGCCAGTGGCAAAGTATTCGGCACCGAGCGCATTGCGGTGATGGCTGCACTGAACATCACCCATGACATGCTGGAAAAGGACACCATGTCTGATTCCGCCAGCAGCATCCTTAACGCCATGGATGAAAAACTCGACACCGCCCTGGGTGAAGGTTCCGGCCGCTGACAGAACCGGTTACCAAAGTCCGCTTTTACAGACCTTGCATTCGACCCCCGAACTACCCGTATAATCGAAACAACTTCCTGGGCTGTTCGCTGGTCGGATTCGTCCTCGAGCCGATGCGTATTACCCAGGTGGCTACTCTAGGGCATTGTGAGCACGTCCCCTTCTGGGGAAAGCCTAATATGTCACAGCGGCCACCGACCTTGAACTTTGGGTTCAAGGGCCACATCCGATAACGGCAGCCCGGGAAGCTTATTTTGTCGAACACCATCCCCTCACGCGCAGCCCTGCGCAAAGAACTCCGCCAGCAACGCAATGCCCTGAGTCCTCAGGAACATCAGGACGCCGCCGACAACCTGGCGATCAATCTTCTTGGCCATCCGGATTTACGCCGGGCAAGACATGTCGCGGTCTACCTGCCCAATGATGGCGAAATAGACCCTTCGGTTTACGTCAGTCTGGCAAGGCAACGCGGCCTTCAGTTCTATCTGCCGGTGCTCCATCCGGTTTATCCCGGGCGACTTGTATTCAGCCCTTTCACCGATGAAACCCGGTTGGCGCCAAACCGTTTTGGCATCCCTGAACCGGCTTTCCGCGATGGCCTGAAACGGCCGCCCTGGGCACTGGACGCAGTGCTGTTTCCATTGGTGGGGTTTAATGAGGCGGGTGAACGGCTGGGAATGGGCGGTGGTTTCTACGACCGCACCTTTGCGTTTACCCGGCACACGCCAAGGCTGGCACCCAAGCTGATCGGGCTGGCCCACGAATGTCAGAAAGTTTCGGAGTTACCGACGGAAAGCTGGGATATACCCTTGCACAGCATTGTCACGGACAGGAAAAGATATCAGGCAAAACGGGCCTGAACCGGGATTTGATCAGTTGGGACGTGGCCGGTCATCAGCCGCAGGGGCTTCACTGACAAACGCATTTGCCGCCGCAGAGAAACCGCTTTCGGGGGTTTTCATCGAGGTAAAACCGGTAATAACCAGGCCCACGGCGAAGATCAGCACGATAGCGCGAATGATGTCAGGCTTGCGATTCATGTCAGCGAGCTCCGATGCCCCGGATTCTAAAAATGATCGAAATCAGTGGGATATTGCCGGTTTCGACAATCTGGAGTAAGACTATCACGCAACTCTCGTTTTACAATTTTTGACAGATTAATTTTTTTTAATTTTTATTCTTTTATTTGTTTACCGCCGTTTCCCGCCCCCAGAAACAGTTGATAAGCCTCATTATCTGTCATGTTTTCATAGCGGAAACCGATTTTGTCCAGCATGGCCTCAAAGTCCGCCACCTCCTCATCGTTAACCTGTGCTCCCAGGAATACCCGGCTGTAGGCGGCACCGTGATTGCGGTAATGGAACATGGAGATATTCCAGCGGGTGCCCATGGACATGAGGAACTTCAACAGCGCGCCCGGCCTTTCCGGAAACTCGAACTGGAAGACCTTTTCGTTGGTGATGGTCGGCGCATGACCACCCACCATGTGGCGGATATGCTGTTTGGCCAGGTCGCTGTCCGTCAGATCGACCACGCCATAACCACTCTCGCGAAGTTCCTGCACCAACTCATCCCGGCCCAGACCGCCGGCCTGGATCTGGATACCCACGAAGATTGTCGCTTCGGTGGCATCGGCATAACGGTAGTTGAACTCGGTGATGCTGCGCTTGTGCAGGGAGTTGATAAATGTTTTGAACGCCCCTGGCTTCTCGGGAATAGTCACCGCCAGAATGGCCTCGCGCTTTTCACCGATCTCGGTACGCTCGGAAATGTAACGCAGGCGATCAAAATTCATGTTGGCGCCACTGAGAGTGACCGCGAGGTTTTCGCCTTCGATCTTTTCCCGCTCGATGTATTTCTTTACCCCGGCCACGCCCAGTGCACCGGCCGGTTCGGCGATGGAGCGGGTGTCTTCAAAAATATCCTTGATGGCCGCGCAGATTTCATCGGTTGAAACGGTGATGACTTCATCCACATGGTCTTTGCAGATTTCCCATGGATGGGCACCGATCTGTTTTACCGCCACGCCGTCGGCGAAAATGCCGACTTCCGGCAGAATGACGCGCTCACCGGCGGCCATTGCCGCCTGCAGACAGTTGGAGTCATCCGGCTCCACGCCGATCACCTTCACTTCCGGACGCAGGTATTTAATGTAGGCCGCCATACCCGCAATCAGGCCACCGCCGCCGACACAGATAAACACGGCATGCAGGGGCTTGGAGAACTGCCACATCAGTTCCATGGCCACGGTGCCCTGCCCGGCGATCACGTCCGGGTCATCGTAGGGCGGGATATAGGTGTAACCGTGCTTCTTGATCAGTTCCTGGGCGTGGGTGGCGGCTTCGTCAAACGCATCGCCCTTGAGCACGACTCTGGCACCGTGATCCCGCACTGCGCGTACCTTGATCTCCGGCGTGGTCTGGGGCATCACGATCACTGCCTTGATACCCAGATGCTTGGCGCCCAGCGCAACACCCTGGGCATGATTACCGGCAGACGCACAGATCACGCCTTTGGCTTTCTGTTCTTCTGACAGATGGGCAATGCGGTTGTAGGCGCCACGAATCTTGAAAGAAAACACCGGCTGGAGGTCTTCACGTTTGAGCAGAATGTTATTGCCAAAGCGCTTGGACAGGCTGCGGGCCTCAGTCAGCGGCGTCTCGATGGCCACGTCATAGACACGGGCATCGAGGATTTTCTTGATATAACGTTGCGGCATGGCGCGTTCCACATTTTTCGGTTGGCAAGAGTCGGAGATTCGTCGGAAAAACGCACAGTGTAGAAACTTTGGACGGGTGCCGTCTATAAGGCAGACCCCCTGAACGGCTATAATCAGCGGGCGTTTCCCCATTTCCCGTAAATACCGGAGCTCATGATGAATCAGGACGAACTGAAACAGGCCGTTGCCCAGGCCGCGCTGGACTACATCAAGCCGCATCTGGACCAGGACAGCATCATTGGCGTGGGCACCGGTAGTACGGCCAACTGCTTTATCGATCTGCTGGCCACGATACGCAATGATTTCGATGGCGCCGTTGCCAGCTCAGATGCCACGGCGGAGCGCCTCAAGAGCCACGGCATTCCGGTGTATGACCTGAACAGTGCCGCGCCGCTGGAGTTCTATGTAGACGGCGCTGATGAGGCCAACGAGAGGCTGGAGCTGATCAAGGGCGGCGGTGGCGCGCTAACCCGCGAGAAAATTGTCGCGGAGGTTTCCAAGACGTTTATCTGTATCGCCGATGAGTCCAAAAAGGTGGATATCCTTGGGGCCTTTCCTCTGCCGGTTGAAGTGCTGCCGATGGCTCGCAGCCACGTTGGCCGCGAAATCGTGAAGCTCGGGGGCGATCCGGTTTATCGTGAGGGTTTTACCACTGACAACGGCAATGTGATTCTGGATATCTACAATCTGGATATTTCGCGGCCGATTCAGATGGAGGAGAAGCTGAACAATATCGTGGGCATTGTAACCAATGGGTTGTTTGCCCGGCGGCCGGCTGATCTGTTGCTGCTTGGCACTTCTGAGGGCGTTCAGAGTATTCCGCGCAAGGGAGTCTGACCCACTGGTTGCCTGCCTCTGGCCTGCTGACTTGGGTGCAGGCCACGAAGGGGTGGGTTCATCAGGGGCACGCTGTGAATCCATCCATGTACGCTTGACAAAAACATCCATGTTTTTGACATCCCCTGATGAACCCACCCCTCCGCAGCCCGGAATCATATCGGGCCTGAAAATACCAAGCGCTTGCTTGGTTCTGAAAATTAAGTGAGACTGCTTCCGATGATTTTGATCGCCCTCTTATCACCGGGAGAGACTTTCCGTGTCCGATTATTTCAACGATACCCATGAGCAGGTGCGTCAAAGCGCCCGCAAATTTATCGCCACCCATGTACTCCCCTACATCGACGAGTGGGAAGAAGCCGGAGAGTTTCCGCGGGACCTATACCTGAAAGCAGGCGAGGCTGGGATACTCGGCGTGGGCTTTCCGGAGAGTCTGGGCGGTGTCGGGGAAGATGATATTTTCATGAAAGTGGCGGTGTCCGAGGAGCTGATGCGGTCCACTTCCGGTGGATTGGTGGCGGGCCTCGGGTCGTTGGATATCGGGTTGCCGCCGGTGGCGAAGTGGGCGAGGCCTGAGGTGAAAGAGGCGATTGTGCCGCCGGTTCTGCGGGGCGAGAAAATTGCGGCGCTGGCGGTGACCGAGCCGGGTGGCGGTTCAGATGTGGCCAGTCTGAAAACCCGCGCCGTTAAAAACGGCGACCATTACATTGTAAACGGCAGCAAGACCTTTATCACCAGTGGCATGCGAGCGGACCATTTTACGGTGGCCGTGCGCACCGGCGGCGAAGGCCACGGTGGCGTCAGCCTGCTGTTGATTGATCGGGATATGCCCGGTTTCTCCAACGGTAAAAAACTGAAGAAAATGGGCTGGTGGGCCAGCGATACCGCCGAGCTGTTCTTTGAAGACTGCCGGGTACCTGCAAACCGGCTGATCGGCGCCGAGAATGCCGGTTTTATTGCGATCATGAGCAACTTTCTGTTCGAGCGCCTCAGCCTGGCCATCATGGCCTACATGACCGCCGAGATCGCACTCGAAGCGGCCACACACTGGGCCCAGCAGCGTGAAGCCTTCGGTCGCACCATCAGCGGCTTCCAGGTCACACGCCACAAGCTGGTAGACATGGCCACGCAAGTGGACGTAGCCCGGGAATACACCTACCGCTGCGCGGCACTGATGCAGGCTGGTAAGAACCCGATCAAACAAGTTGCTATGGCGAAGAATTTTGCGGTAGAGGTTTGTGAAAAAGTCACCCGTGAGGCGGTGCAGATTCATGGTGGTATGGGGTATATGCGTGAATCGGTAGTGGAGCGGCTTTATCGAGACGGGAAGATTCTGTCGATTGGCGGTGGCACTGACGAGATCATGAAAGAACTGATCGCCAAACAGCTACGGATCTGACGGTTACCAAGCTCTAGTTTCGATCCGCAGGTTTGTGCCGTATAATTGCGCCCACTTTTTAAGCGCTATAAACGCATTCACACACGAACAGCATAAAGGATCACTCATGAACTTTGATCACATTCCGGCTGGCAAGAATCCGCCCGAAGACATCTATGTCGCCATCGAAATCCCCGCCAACAGCTCACCGGTAAAATACGAGCTGGACAAGGATATGGGCGCCCTGCTGGTTGACCGTTTCATGGCGACCCCCATGTTCTATCCGGCCAACTATGGCTTTATTCCCCACACCCTGGCCGATGACGGCGACCCGATTGACGTACTCGTGGTCACCCCTTATGCGGTTCAGGCCGGTTCGGTTATTCGCTGCCGCCCGGTGGGCGTACTGAACATGGAAGACGAAGCCGGTGGCGATGCCAAACTGGTCGCGGTTCCCCATGACAAGCTCACCAATGCCTATAGCGACGTCAAGGACATAGGCGATCTGCCGCAACTGCTGCGCGACCAGATCCAGCACTTCTTCGAAAACTACAAGACCCTTGAGCCCGGCAAGTGGGTCAAGGTTCAGGGTTGGGCCAATGCGGCCGAAGCCAAGAAGGCGATTGAGGAGTCTGTTAAAGCCTATAAAGGCTGATTGGCACAAACCTCAGGCGTAAAAAAACCGGACCAGTTTACTGGCCCGGTTTTTTTGTTCAGGAAGCTCCTATCCTCTCGAGAGAAGATCCCGCATATCACTGATTGCGGCACTGGCCCGTGAAAGGTAGGCCGCCATGGTCAGGGAGTGGTTGGCCAGAACGCCAAAGCCGCTGCCATTCAGAATCACCGGACTCCACATTTCACCCTGAGCCCCTTCGAGCTCAATGATCACCTGCTTGATGCTGGACATGGCATTCTTGTCCTGCAGCACATCACGAAAATCGACTTCAATGGCCTTGAACAGGTGCAGCAAAGCCCAGGAGCCGCCCCGGGCCTCGTAAAACACGTCATCGATTTCGGTCCAGGGCGTCTTTACCTCCTCACCCAGAGCCTCTTCCATCAGCGGATCGTTGGGATTGATGTTTGCGACCGCGTCTGACACCGAAGCTTTGCCAACACTTTCCCCCAGGGTCCGTGACAGACTGCCAAGCCTTGATTCCAGATTCGTCAGCCAGCTCGCCAGATTGTCAGCACGGGCGAAAAACTGAGCCTTTGGCTGATCAGGGTTGGACAGCCGGTCAAGATAACTTTCCAGCGCTCTTATCCCCCGACGATATTCAGCCTCGGTTGAGGGAATCGCCCAACTGCCACTGTCGAAGTGGAACTGCGGCTCTGCAATGGTCAAATCCGGATCTTCCGCAGACTGGCTCTGGGAACGGCTGATATCCTGACGCATGGACCTGGAGAAGTCCCGCAGCTGCACCAGCACGCCATATTCCCAGTTAGGCATATTGTCCAGCCAGACTCCGGGAGGGAAAAGGTCATTGGAGATGTAACCGCCCGGCTTGTTCAGCAGCGTTTCTGCCAGACGAATCATCGTGACCGTGGTGGCAAACCCGGTAACGGGCTCACGCTGCATCTCGTTGGCCTGGGCACGAACGTGGTCTCGAACCGAGTAAACGTCCGGATCGCTGCTCCAGAACATGCCCAGCACCAGAGCTACCAGCAGGTAGACGACAACAAGCGCCAGCACAAACTTGCCAACCACGCCGCCGCCACCGAAATCCTGGGCGTCATCCTTGCGATCCTTGAAATATTGTCTGATTTTTCCAGCCATCAGTTGTTTCTTCTCCTATGGTGAAATTCTCACTAGGGTAACCATGCAGCAATGCCTAGGCAGATGCAATTTGAAGCGAGGTTTCAAGGGCACTCTCGAGGGCACCCTTCTGGGTACTCTAGATCCTTACATTCTTTGGGTACGGAGCTGCGGGCGGAATAGCCTGCTAGGGTCTTGTGATTGTTGACAAAGATTTACACAGCGTCACCTACGCCCACAACACTAAACACTATAAACTCACCAAAACGACTAATGTGAAAGCTGGTTGTCCGGAACGGAGCCGGACGGCCCAAAAAACTAAAAAAAGCAGGCCGGAGCACAATGAACGACGAAAGCCAGAAGGACAAACTCAGGCAGCACTTTGCCCGACGAGTGACCACCCAGGCTCGGGTGGTTCTGGATACATGGCAGAAGATTCATGAAAACCCGGCCCAGGCGGCGGTGTTTCGCGACGATTTTTCCCGGGCTGCGGACAAGCTTGTACGCTACGCCCAGCGCTTCGAAATGGCAGGCCACAGTGACGCCGGCCAACGGGTGTTCGAACTGATGGCCGACTGGCCCCAGGGCGAGGGCCTGCCAGCTGGCCTGGAGAGCGCTCTTGAAGAAGCCATCGAACAGCTTTCCCGAAGCACCCTACGCCGCACCGACCAGCAGGCCACCGAGGCGCCACAACAGTTCAGGCGCACACCGGTTTACATTGCGCTGGCCAACCATGAGATGGCTCATCGCCTGATCCGTCAGCTTGAATTCTTCGGCTTTCGCGCCTCCGCGTTCCACAATGAAGACGATCTGATTGAAGCCTGCGGCCTGCACAAACCCGAAACCATCCTGATGGACGTAAATTTCGGTGCCGCGGCGCTTGACGGGCTTGCCACCATCGAAAAGCTTCAGGAACGTCACGATACCCCCATCCCGATCATTTTCATGAGCGATGAGGACGGCACCATCGAAACGCGGCTGCGGGCATCCCGCTGCGGCGGCGAGGAGTTTTTCTACCCCGCCGTAGACCCCGGCCAGCTGATCGAGAAAATTGAGACCTATACCCACGGCAATACCGTCGAGCCCTATAAGGTATTGGTGCTGGACGATTCCCGCGCCCAGGCCAAATACATGGAAACGGTGCTGAAAAAAGCCGGCATGAACGGCCACATCATCACCGACCCGATGCAGATCATTACCGCCCTGGAATCCTTCCTGCCGGAAATCATTATCCTGGACATGTATATGCCCGGCTGCACCGGTATGGAGATCGCCCGGGTGATCCGCCAACAGGACCGTTTCCATAGCGTGCCCATTATCTACCTGTCAGCAGAGGATGATGTCAGCAAGCAGCTCCATGCCATGAGCCTGGGAGGCGACGACTTCCTGACCAAGCCGATTGACCCCAAACACCTGATATCCACCATTCACAACCGGGGACGCCGGGCCCGGTCACTGCTGGCGCTGATGATTCGCGACAGCCTGACCGGCCTGTACAACCACACTCATACCCTCTATCTGCTGGATCAGGAAATTGTACGTGCCGCGCAGAAAGACCACTCCCTGTGCTTCGCGATGATTGATATCGACTACTTCAAGAAGGTGAACGACACCTTCGGCCACCCCATCGGTGACCGGGTGTTGCGCAGTCTGTCGATGTTCCTGAAGCAGCGATTGCGTAAATCCGACCACATCGGCCGCTACGGCGGGGAGGAATTTGCCATCATTCTGCCGGAAACAAGGGAAAGCGATGCCCGCAACGTACTCAATGAAATCCGCGAGCGTTTTGCGGAACTCCTTCAGCCCGCCGGGGACCGTGAGTTCAACGTCACCTTCAGCTGTGGTGTCGCCACACTGAGACCCGGTGAAACTTCCCAGTCCCTGTGTGAGCGGGCCGACAAAGCGCTCTACCGGGCCAAGGAACAGGGTCGAAATTGCGTTGCAGCCTTTACCGACTGACGCCAGCACGCGTTCCGGCCCGGATTTTCACCGGGCCGGTTTATGAAACCAACGTCTTATAGAAGTCACCGCCCCCCTTCACGACAATAACCGTCAGACAATGGACATGATCGGTCCGTAAATCCGGCCAGCTAATTTTAAACAGGTAAAATCAGTCCATTTGCTGGAAAATGTCATTATATTCGGCGATCCTGTAGGAAAGTCAGCAAGGTAAAGACACAAATGTCGACGATATTGGTACTCCACGGCCCCAACCTGAACATGCTCGGAATCCGCGAGCCAGAGGTGTACGGCCACGAGACTCTGACTGACATTAACGACCGCCTGCACAATCAGGCCGCCGAAGCTGGCCATCACCTGCTACATTTACAGTCAAACGCTGAATATGAACTGATCGAACGGATACACGATGCGCGTGCCGAGGGGGTGGATTTCATTCTTTTCAACCCCGCCGCTTTCACGCACACCAGTGTTGCCCTGAGAGATGCAATCCTCGCATCCGGCATTCCGTTTATTGAAGTGCATCTTTCAAACGTGCATGCGCGGGAAGCGTTCCGCCATCACTCCTATTTTTCTGATATCGCCGACGGCGTTATCTGCGGGCTGGGCAGCCTTGGGTACGATCTGGCCCTGACGGCCGCCCTGCAACGAATTCATCGCTAGATCTGACAAACGGACTGGACTGACTATGGATATTCGCAAAATAAAGAAGCTGATCGAGCTGCTGGAAGAATCCGACGTCGAAGAACTGGAGATTCACGAAGCGGACGACTCCGTTCGCATCTCACGTCGTCGCGAACAGGCCCCGGCGCCCCAGTACATGGCACACTACCCAGCCCCCTCATACCAGCAGGAGCCTTCCGCGCCCTCATCCGGCGGCGGCTCGGCTGAACCGGCGAAAAGCGCGGAGCCTGAAGGTCACTCGCTCAAGTCGCCCATGGTGGGCACCTTCTATCGCTCACCATCACCCACCTCCAAGGCCTTTGTTGAAGTTGGCCAGTCGGTGAAAGCCGGCGACGTGGTGTGCATCGTGGAAGCGATGAAGATGATGAACCAGATCGAAGCCGACAAGAGCGGCACCATAGCGGAGATTCTCGTGGAAAACGGGCAGCCGGTCGAATTCGATCAGCCGCTGATCATCATTTCCTGAACCCGGTGACTCTCTCATGGCTATGCTAGAAAAAGTTCTGATCGCAAACCGCGGTGAAATTGCACTGCGAATCCTGCGCGCCTGCAAAGAGCTGGGCATCAAGACCGTTGCCGTTCACTCTCAGGTAGACCGTGATCTAATGCACGTGCGCCTGGCAGATGAATCGGTGTGTATTGGCCCGAACAACGCCACGCAGAGCTACCTCAACATTCCGACCATTATCAGCGCAGCAGAAGTGACTGACTCGGTTGGTATACATCCCGGCTATGGCTTCCTGGCGGAAAACGCGGATTTTGCCGAGCAGGTCGAGAAAAGCGGATTCCGGTTCATCGGCCCCAGGGCTGAAACCATTCGCCTGATGGGCAACAAGGTCTCCGCCATCAACTCGATGATCAAGGCCGGCGTTCCTACCGTGCCCGGTTCCGATGGCCCGATCACCGATGACGATGAGCGTACCCTGCAGATTGCCCGGCGCATTGGCTATCCGGTGATCATCAAGGCTGCCTCTGGTGGCGGTGGTCGCGGCATGCAGGTGGTTCACTCTGAAGCCTCCCTGCTGAAGAGTATCCAGATCACCCAGAGCGAAGCCAGTAACACCTTTGGCGATGCCACGGTTTACCTTGAGAAATACCTGGAACGTCCACGTCACGTTGAAGTTCAGGTGCTGGCCGATACTCACGGCAACGTTATCCACCTTGGCGACCGCGACTGCTCCATGCAGAGACGGCACCAGAAGGTCATTGAGGAGGCGCCGGCCCCCAACATTGATCCGGAAGCGCGGGCAAAAACGCTCAAGGCCTGTGTCGATGCCTGCAAGGCAATCGGATATGTCGGTGCCGGTACCTTTGAATTTCTGTACCAGGACGGCGCTTTCTACTTTATCGAAATGAACACCCGGGTTCAGGTGGAACATCCGGTATCCGAAATGGTCACTGGCGTTGATATCGTCCGCGAGCAGCTTCGCATTGCCAGCGGTCTGCCGCTGCAGTACACCCAGGACGAAATCAAGATCTCCGGCCACGCCATGGAGTGCCGCATAAACGCCGAGGACCCGGTCACCTTCGTGCCCAGCCCCGGCAAGGTGAAACATTTCCACGCGCCTGGCGGCAACGGTGTTCGCGTGGACTCGCATCTATACAGCGGGTACACAGTCCCACCCTACTATGATTCCATGGTGGCCAAGCTGATCACCTGGGGTGACGACCGAGAGATTGCCCGGCGCCGTATGAAGAACGCGCTGGACGAGCTGCTGGTCGAGGGCATCAAGACCAATCAGTCCCTGCACCGTAAACTGGTGCGCGATGGCGGCTTTAAACAGGTAGACTTCACCATACACTACCTGGAAAAACTGATACGGGACTAAGCATGCCCTGGATACAACTCCAGATCCCCGCTGATCCGGATAATGCCGATCAGCTGGAGGATCTGCTTATGGAAATGGGTGCGGAAGCCGTTTCCATGGAAGACGCCGCCGACCAGCCTCTCTATGAACCGGACCCCGGAACCACCCCGCTCTGGCACCAGACCAGCGTAACCGGCCTGTTTGATTCCCAGCGGGACATCGACCAGCTGTGCGCCGAGGTAAAAGATGCCTGGCACCAGCAAACCCAGCAATCCCTTCCCGAGATCGAAGTCACGCTGGTGGAAGACAAGGACTGGGAGCGAGAGTGGATGGACGACTTCAAGCCGCTGCAGTTCGGCAGCCGCCTGTGGATTGTTCCCAGCTGGCATACCGCCCCTGACCCGGACGCCGCCAACCTGGCTCTGGATCCGGGCCTTGCATTCGGGACAGGCACCCACCCAACCACAGCCTTGTGCCTTGAATGGCTGGATGGCCAGGACGTCAGCGGGCAGGAAGTCATCGACTATGGCTGCGGGTCCGGCATCCTCGGCCTGGCAGCTCTGCTGCTGGGAGCCGACCATGTAACCGGCGTGGATACCGACCCCCAGGCGCTTGAAGCCAGTCGCGAAAATGCACGCCGTAACGCGATCGAGGAAACCCGGCTGGACCTGTATCTGCCGGAGGATGAACCCGCTATTAAAGCAGATGTGATGCTTGCCAACATCCTGGCGCAACCATTAATAGGCCTGGCCGGCCATCTGGCCGGCAAAGTGAAGCCCGGCGGCCACTTGGTGCTTTCCGGCATTCTGTCGAATCAGGCCAGAGACGTGATGGCGGCTTATGAGCCCTGGTTCACCATGGACGAACCCGAGCAGCGCGAAGAGTGGGTCAGGCTCACAGGACGACGCACTGACGGATGACGAACCTCACATAACCGACTAAACTGCCTCACTTATAGCGACTTTGCTGACAGGACCCCGGCATGCCCCAGAGCAGCTTGCAGACACACTGCCCAAAATGCGACACCCGTTTCCGGGTGACGGATGCCCAGCTGAGCGTAGCCGGTGGCAAGGTCCGGTGCGGCAACTGCATGTCCGTGTTCAATGCCATTGAGCACAAGATTGACGAGTCTGCCCCGCCTTCACCTGACAAATCGCAGCCCTCTTCAACCTCGGGGGCACCCCCCGATGAACCAACAAGTACCGAAGACGACCTGTTATTCGCCGACAACCCGGAAGAAGATGCTGCCGAAAGCAACTATACGGGCACGCGCCTGACCTTTTCTGATGACGAGCTCAGTGACAGCTTCCGTTCGATCAATCAACCGGGCAAGGGCACCGGATACCCCTCTGAAGATGAAGAGGAATTGTCGGATTCCATCGATGAAAGCTGGGCCGAAGCCATGCTTTCTGACGACGAATCCAGGCGTACCCCGGCGGCACGACCAGAACAGGAACCCAGGCCTGAACCTGAGCCGACCACCCAACCTGGATCTGAACGTGAATCTGAGCCTGAGTTCCGCTCGGAGCCATCGCCCGCCCCGCAGATGGATGAACCGGATGAGCCCCCGCGCTCCCGGGAGAATAAACCTCTGGCGCTGGCGGAGGACGAATACGAGGGCTTCTTTGTTGATGAGCCAGAGCCCTCCGTCTATGGCTACGAAAGCCCCAAAGAGACGCCCTACCATGATCTCCGACGCGAGCCGGTTGCGGTCTCCGGCGGTGGCGGCGGGCGATTGAGGGGGTTTCTGTGGTTTGTGGTCATTCTTGCCCTGCTTGGTGGGCTGGTGTCGCAGGTGGTCTGGTTCCAGTTTGATCGGCTGTCAGCCATCCCCCAGTTACGCCCGCTTTATGTTCAGGGCTGCGAAATATTCGGCTGCGAACTCAAGCCCCTGGTCGACGTTCAGTCCATTCAGAGCCGGAAGCTGATTGTAAAAACCAACCCCGAAAACCGCAGCCAGCTGGTGGTAGACGCGGTGATCATCAACCGGGCTTCATTTGAACAGCCGTTCCCGGCGATCGCGCTGACCTTTTCGAACCTCAACAACGATGTGGTTGCCCAGAGTGTTTTCACGCCGGAAGAATACCTGGCCGGCGATGGGCAGAATCTGGAATCCATGCCACCAGACACCCCGGTGCGTATTCTGATCAACATCCGCGATCCCGGCAAAGACGCCGTGAATTACAACATCGTATTCCGCGCCAACACGCCCTGACCTGGAAACCTGTCCCATTCGGAGCAGGTTCCGGGATCCCGCCGGGCCATCGGGCAGGCCAAAAGTCAACCAGAAAGAACGAAAAATAATCAATTTTTTCAGGCACTGGCCCCTTCAATACCATCCGGAGCAGCGGTATCATTAGCGCCCTTCGGATCGGTAATCGGTTATTTATTGAGCAATCGTTCCGTTTCGGTTTCGCCAAATCCGCACTGACACGGACTGAGATCATGCTGCCAACGGCAACCATCGGGCCGTACACATTGCCTAATTCGCTGATTGTCGCCCCCATGGCAGGGGTGACGGATCGTCCCTTCCGCCTGCTGTGTCGGCGTATGGGCGCGGGGCTTGCGGTGTCAGAGATGGTGATTGCAGACAGCAGAATGTGGAATACCCGGAAATCGCAGACCCGCCTGAACCACCAGGGCGAACCCGAGCCACGCTCAGTGCAGATTGCCGGCGGCGACCCCGACATGCTGGCGAACGCTGCCCGGTTGAATGCGGAGTCCGGCGCCCAGATTATTGACATCAACATGGGCTGCCCCGCCAAGAAGGTGTGCAACAAGGCGGCAGGGTCCGCGTTGATGAAAGACGAAAAACTGGTACGGGAGATTCTGGAAGCGGTGGTGGCCGCCGTGGATATCCCGGTCACCCTGAAAATGCGCACCGGCTGGGACCGAGATAACCGCAATGCCCCGCTGATCGCGCGCATGGCGGAAGATGCCGGCATTCAGGCCCTGGCCGTTCATGGCAGAACCCGGGCGGATGCCTACAAGGGTGAAGCGGAATACGACACCATCGCGGCGGTGAAAGAACAGGTCAGCGTCCCGGTGTTTGCCAACGGCGACATCACCAGTGCCGAGAAGGCCAGGGATGTACTCCGGCACACCGGCGCTGACGGCCTGCTGATCGGCCGCGGCGCCCAGGGCAGACCCTGGATTTTCCGGGAGATACTGCACTTCCTGGAGACCGGCAGGCACCTGGCACAGCCGCCGCTGGATGAGGTAGAAACGGTGCTCAGCGAGCACCTGGACGAACTGCACAGTTTCTATGGCATGCCCATGGGCGTGCGCATCGCAAGAAAGCATGTGGGCTGGTACCTGCAGTCCCACGACGAAAACAAACAGTTCCGAAAGCGCTTTAACGCCATTGATGATCCGTTAGAGCAGAAGGAAAGCATCCAACAATATTTTGCAAGCTTACGAAATGGAGAGGTATTCGCAGCATGACCGCTGACACTTTGGCAAAAGAAAACACCACACAATCCGCCAACGATGATGTTCATCAGTTGCAGACGGTGAACCACAGCGGCAACGCCGTTACACTGCGCGACAGCGTTGAAGTTGCCCTGAAAAACTATTTTGCCCAACTCGACGGCGCCCCGGTGACGGAAGTGTATCAGCTGGTGCTGTCTGAAGTTGAAGCACCTCTGCTGGAGCAGGTGATGAAGTACACCCGCAACAACCAGACCCGCGCATCCACCATGCTGGGGCTGAATCGCGGAACGCTGCGCAAGAAACTCAAACAGTACGATTTGCTATAATCCAGCAACCCCATTTGTTAAGGAGGGCCTCCCGGACACCATTCGCGAGGCCTTCATTCGTTCATATCCGGCAGAAAAGTGACCCATGGCAAATCAGGCTAATACTCCCGTTCGTCGCGCCTTGATCAGCGTATCCGACAAAACCGGCATTGTAGAATTCGGCCGTTCGCTGACCCAGCGTGGCATTGAGCTTCTTTCTACCGGCGGCACCTTTCGGCTGCTGAAAGAAAACCAGGTACCCGTAACGGAAGTCAGTGACTACACCGGCTTTCCGGAAATGATGGACGGCCGCGTCAAAACCCTGCACCCGAAAATTCACGGCGGCATTCTGGGCCGCCGGGGCACAGATGATGCGGTGATGGCAGAACACCAGATCCAGCCCATCGACATGGTGGTGGTGAACCTCTACCCCTTCGAGGAAACCGTGGCGAAGCCGGACTGCGACCTGGCCACGGCCATTGAAAACATCGATATCGGCGGCCCGACCATGGTCCGCGCCGCGGCCAAAAACCACAACGATGTCGCGATTGTGGTGAACGCCTCGGATTACAGCCGCGTGCTGAAAGAGCTGGAGGCGAACGATGGCGAACTGACCCACGCCACCCGGTTCGACCTGGCGGTGAAAGCCTTTGAACACACCGCCGGTTACGACGGCGCCATCGCCAACTACCTGGGCGGTCGCACGGCTGATAACGACAACCCGGATTTTCCCCGTACCTTCAACAGCCAGTATGTAAAAGTGCAGGACATGCGCTACGGCGAGAACCCGCACCAGCGCGCTGCCTTCTACAAGGAGCGCCATCCGCGGGAAGCCTGTGTTGCCACCGCTACTCAGCTGCAGGGCAAAGAGCTGTCCTACAACAACGTGGCAGACACCGACGCGGCACTGGAGTGCGTCAAGCCCTTCGCCGACCCGGCCTGCGTTATCGTCAAACACGCTAACCCCTGCGGCGTCGCCATCGGCACCGATATCGCCCAGGCCTATGACCTGGCCTTCGCCACCGACCCCACATCGGCCTTCGGTGGCATTATTGCCTTTAACCGGGAGCTGGACGCAGCCACGGCCAAAGCCATCATCGACCGCCAGTTCGTGGAAGTCATCATCGCCCCGACCATCTCGCCGGAAGCGGTAGAACTGGTCGCCGCCAAAAAGAACGTTCGGCTGCTGGCCTGCGGCGAGTTTGATGGCGAGCGCGCGAAATCCCTGGACTACAAACGGGTTACCGGTGGCCTGCTGGTTCAGGACCGGGACCTGGGCATGGTGGCGATGGAAGACGTTAAGATGGTCACCGAACGCCAACCGTCCGAGCAGGAACTGAACGACCTGTTGTTCGCCTGGGAAGTAGCCAAGTACGTGAAATCCAACGCCATCGTATACGCCCGCGCCGGCCGCACCATTGGCGTTGGCGCCGGGCAGATGAGCCGGGTTTACAGCGCGAAGATTGCCGGCATCAAAGCCGCGGACGAGAATCTGGAAGTGAAAGGCTCAGTGATGGCCTCTGATGCATTCTTCCCCTTCCGGGATGGCATTGACGCTGCCGCGGCAGCAGGCATTACCGCGGTGATTCAGCCCGGCGGCTCGATGCGTGATCAGGAAGTGATTGACGCCGCCAACGAGCACGGCATTGCCATGGTCTTCACCGGCATGCGGCATTTCAGGCATTGAGGCGTAATCCGACAACCAGGAATCAACTATGAACATTCTTGTTATAGGCTCCGGCGGCCGCGAACATGCCCTGGCGTGGAAGGCAGCCCAGTCACCCAAAGCCGACCGCGTCTTTGTTGCCCCCGGCAACGCAGGTACCGCCCGCGAGCCCAATCTGCAGAACGTCAATATCGAAGTCGGTGACCTCAAAGGGCTCGCCGACTTTGCCGCTGCCAATAACGTCGGCCTGACCATCGTCGGCCCGGAAGCCCCGCTGGTTGAGGGCATCGTCGACCTGTTTGAGGAACGCGGCCTGAGAGTCTTCGGCCCCAGCGCAGGCGCCGCCCAACTGGAAGGATCCAAGGCCTTCACCAAGGACTTTCTGGATCGCCAGAAAATCCCCACGGCTGCCTACGCAAACTTCACCGACGTGGATGAAGCCCTGGCTTACGTTCGCCAGCAGGGCGCACCAATCGTCATCAAGGCCGACGGCCTGGCGGCGGGTAAAGGCGTAATCGTCGCCATGACCCTGGCCGAAGCCGAGGACGCGGTTCGCGACATGCTGGCAGGCAATGCCTTCGGCGAGGCGGGCAGCCGGGTTGTCGTAGAAGAGTTCCTCGACGGCGAAGAAGCCAGCTTCATCGTGATGGTGGACGGCGAAAACGTTCTCGCCATGGCCACCTCACAGGATCACAAGCGCGTCGGCAATGGCGACACCGGCCCCAACACGGGTGGCATGGGCGCCTATTCACCGGCCCCGGTGGTCACTCCGGATGTTCACAAACGCATCATGGACGAAGTGATCTACCCCACAGTGAAAGGCATGGCCGCCGAGGGACATCCCTACAAGGGCTTCCTGTACGCCGGCCTGATGATTGATGGTGAGGGCAACCCCAAAGTCATCGAGTTCAACTGCCGCTTTGGCGACCCCGAAACCCAGCCCATCATGTTGCGCATGAAATCGGACCTGGTGGAGCTCTGCGACGCTGCTATTGATGGCAGACTTGGCGACTGCGATTCCCAGTGGGACGATCGCGCCTCTGTGGGCATTGTGCTGGCAGCGGGCGGCTACCCCGGCAGCTACGGTAAGGGCGACGAAATCTCCGGGCTGCCGCAAACCGACACTGACGGCGAAAAAGTATTCCACGCTGGTACCCGCCTGAATGGCGACAAGGTTGTCACCAACGGCGGCCGTGTTCTCTGCGCCACGGCACTGGGCAATACCGTTACCGAAGCTCAGCAACGGGCTTACGAACTGGCAAAAGGCATTCACTGGAATGGTGTTTTCTGCCGGTCAGACATCGGCTTCCGGGCTATTGCACGAGAAAAGAGCTGATTTGCCCCTGCCTTGAGTCTCAAGCCCGGCAATGCCGGGCTTTTTTGTGCCTACCGGAAACCCCGCCTTGCAATCAATCACAGTTGCGGATGATTATTTTTACTTGTTGTTAATGATTATCATTTGTATAGTGCTCCCCCGAAACTGACCACGCTGTAACAGGAGAGTAATATGCCAACGCAATTTTCCCGCAACCTGCTTGCCCTGGCGATCATGTCCGCCCCCGCGGCAGCCATGGCCCAGCAGCAGAGCCTGAACGAACTGGTGATCATCGGTGATGAAGCGTCGGCTTCCGCCCTGCCCGGTTCAGCTCATGTTGTCTCCAACGAGGATATGGAGACCATGAAGTACACGGACGTGCACCAGGTTGCTCGCCAGGTACCCGGCGTCTACTTCCAGGAAGAAGACGGCTATGGATTGCGCCCCAATATCGGCATTCGCGGCTCCGGCAGCGGCCGCAGCAGCAAGGTAACGCTGATGGAAGATGGCGTGCTGATGGCACCGGCGCCCTACGCTGCCCCGGCGGCCTATTACTTTCCATCATTTGGCCGCATTAACAGCGTGGAAGTACTGAAAGGTCCGGATCTGTTGCGCTACGGTCCGCAGACCGTTGGCGGTGCTATCAACTTCCGGTCCACCCCCATTCCCCGGGAAGCGGCCGGTAATGTCACCACGGAGATCGGCGAGGACAGCAGTAAGCGGCTACATACCTGGTACGGCGCCAGCAGCGAACAGGCGGGCTTTCTGATCGAGGCACACCAGCAGGAAAGCGATGGTTTTAAAAACATTCAGGGCTCTGACCGGGAGACCGGCTTCGACAAACAGGACTTCGTGGCCAAATTGCGTCTCAACTCGCCCTCCAGCGCCGACGTATACCACCAGCTTAATCTGAAAGTGGACTACAGCGAAGAGCTCAGCAACGAGACCTACCTTGGCTTGACCGACGAGGACTTCGCCAAGGATCCCAACCAGCGCTACTTTGCCTCCGAGCGTGACAACATGGACACCCAGCGCACCGGTTACATGGCCCGTCACCTGGTAGACCTGAACGACAATCTGACCCTCACCACCACGGCTTACCGCAATGAATTCGCGCGGAACTGGTACAAGGCCGCCGGCCTTGGCGGCCTGATTGACGACGCGAACAACGGCGACGCTACCGCCCAGGCGCAGCTCCGCGGTGAAGCGGATGTTGAATTTGATATCAAGAACAACAACCGCGAATACGTGTCACAGGGCCTGGACTTCAAAGCGGACTGGAATACCGAGCTTGCCGGCATGAGCCATGACCTCACCTTCGGAACCCGCCTGCACGAAGATGAAGTGGATCGCTTCCAGCCTATTGATACCTACGAGCAGGTTGTAACGAATGGTCGTCCTACCCTGGAGTTCCAGTCTTCAACCCTGACTACCGGTATCGGCTCTGGCGACAACCGTGTTGAAGAGGCGGATGCCTGGAGCAGCTTTATCGCCGACCGGATCGCTGTTAACGACCGTCTCACCGTGACCACACTGTTGCGCTACGAGGACATCGAAACCAGGGCAACCCGTTACTCTGACCAGGCCCGCACCACGGTCGATCGCACCGTCAGCAACGACACCGCCGAGTGGCTGCCCGGGGTAGGCGCCACCTACGAACTGGACGGTGGCATCACCCTGCTTGGTGGCGTGCATCGTGGCCTGGCGCCGGCGGGCCCCGGCAGCGAAGACAACGTGGAGCCTGAAATCAGCGTCAACTACGAGCTGGGCGCGCGCTTCAGCCGCGGCGCGACCCGCGCCGAGCTGATCGGTTTCTACAGTGACTACTCCAACACCGTGGAGAACTGCTCGGTTGCCACGCCCTGCTCGGACCAGAACAATTCCACGTCCGGCTCCTTCAGCAAGGGGGAATCGCGGGTTCAGGGTATCGAAGCCCTGATCGGTCATGAATTCGCTCTGGCCAATGGTGTGAGCGCACCGGTGCAAGCAAACTGGACCTACACTGACGGCGAAGTTACCGAAACCGCGGATGACGGCAGCGTCCTTAAGGGAGATAACCTGACTTACCTGCCAGAAAACGTTTTCAACCTGCGCGCAGGCCTGCGTGGCGGCGACCAATGGGACGTTTACGCCAATGTCGGCTTCGTCGACAGCATGTGCATCGACAACACCTGCGAACGTGGCGGTGACAATACCTTCAGCGAGACCGAGTCTCTGACCGTGGTGGACCTGTCAGGCAGCTATGCCCTGACCTCCAATGCACGGATGTTTGCCAAGGTGGCCAATGTTTTCGACAACCAGAAAATTGTGGCGCGCTCCCCGGACGGTGCCCGGCCAAACCTCCCTCGCACGGGTTACGTGGGTGTAAGCGTCGATTTCTGATACCCCAGAGGACAAACCTTGCCTTCGGGCAAATTAACTCAGCAATCCTTCGACCCGGTCCTTGACCGGGTCTTTTTTTGGGGTAGTGTTAGCGCTTTCGCAAACAGACGTTTGAATTCCTTCCTTACGGAGTCGACTGAATGATGACCAGGCCCCCACTGTCCGTGTTCACACTGCTGGCCTGCGCGTTGCTGCTCAGCGCCTGTTCACGCCAGAGCATTTATGAAACCGCCATAGGCTGGGAACGCTCCAGTGCCGGGCTGGAAGCATCTACCATTGAGGTTGGTAACCTGAACATCGCCTACCTGCAGAATAAAGAGACCGTCCAGGGCGACACCATCGTGATGATCCACGGTTTCGGCGCCAACAAGGACAACTGGACCCGCCTGGCCCGTCAACTGAGCGACAACTTCAACATCTACGCCATTGACCTGCCGGGCCACGGCGAGAGCAGCAAACCCCTGGATATCGGCTATCACTTTGATGAACAGACCCACCGCCTGAAGCAGATCCTGGATAAACTGGACCTGGGCCGTTTCCACATGATGGGCAATTCCATGGGCGGTGCCATCACGGCGCTTTACGCCGCTTACTATCCGGAAGCTATCCACTCGGCCGTCCTGTTCGACCCGGCTGGAATCTGGGCCTACGAATCAGATCTGGCTGACCAGGTGGTGGCGGGTAAGAATCCGCTGATCCCCACGGAAGAAGGCGACTTCGAACGCCTGGTGGATTTTGCTCTGGAGAAAAAGCCCTTCGTACCCTGGCCGATCTATAGCGTTATGGAAGAGAAAGCCATCGCGAACCGCGAAGTGAACACGGTTATTTTCAATGACATCCGCGACAGCACCATGGCTTCAAAATTCAGTGAAGACATTACCGCAATCGGGGCTCCTGTGCTGATCATCTGGGGTCAGGAAGACCGCATCACCGATCCCCGCAATGCCGAGATATTTGTTCAGCAAATCCCCGATGCCCGCAAAGTTCTTCTTGACGGCATTGGGCACGCCCCGATGATCGAGGCGCCGGAAAGATCCGCGAGCCTGTTCCGTGAGTTTCTGGCCGAAACACGGTAGCCTTGGCGGAGTCTGTTGGGCAACCGTGAACTAACCGCATGCCAGAAGCTATATGGATATCCTTCGCATTCGGCCTTGGCCTTCTGGTCAAGACCGTAGGCCTGCCGCCGCTGGTAGGTTACCTGGCCGCTGGTTTTGTGCTCAGTGGCATCTCCGCCGTCACTGAGGTCACCATTGAGGCCACCGACGTACTGGCGCACATCGCCCATCTGGGTGTGTTGTTGCTGCTGTTTACGGTTGGCCTGAAGCTCAAACTGCGCTCGATCATCAGCCCCGAGGTCATCGGTGGCAGCCTGCTTCACTTCGGGATCACCTGTGCCATATTCACCCCCGGTCTCTATCTGCTGATGGACCTGGAGTGGCAAACCGCCTTCCTTCTGGCCATTGCCCTATCCTTTTCCAGCACCGTGCTGGCCGCCAAGGTTCTGGAAACCAAACGCGAGCTTCGCGCCTTTCATGGCCGGGTCGCTATTGGCATTCTGATCATGCAGGACCTCATTGCCCTGGTGGTAATGAGCCTGGCAGCCGGCGAGGCGCCGTCAAAGTGGGCATTGGTGGTGTTCGGGCTGCCACTTCTGCGCCCGCTGCTCTACCGGCTTCTGGATGCAAGCGGCCACGATGAACTGTTGGTGCTTCTGGGACTGTTGCTGGCTCTGGTACTGGGCGGGCTTGGCTTCGAGGCAGTCGGGCTCAGCTCTGAACTGGGCGCCCTGGTTTTTGGTGCCATGCTGGCGAATCACCCCCGCTCGCAGGAACTGGCCAAATCCCTCTGGAGCGTGAAAGAAGTGTTTCTGGTGGGCTTCTTTCTGCAGATCGGTATTGGCGGCTTGCCCGACAGTGAAGCGCTGATATTTGCAGTGGTTGCCACTCTGGTACTGCCACTGAAAGGCCTGCTGTTTTTCTTCCTGTTGCTGCTGTTCCGGTTGCGGGCCCGCAGCGGCTTCCTCAGCTCCCTGTCGCTGACCAATTACAGCGAATTCGGCCTGATTGTCGCCAGCGTTGCCCTGCCGGAATGGCTGGTACCCCTGGCGATCACGGTTTCACTGTCGTTCGTGATTTCGGCGCCGCTGAATCGATATTCTCATGCGCTTTATGAGCGCCTTGGCAGCTCGCTCGAGCGCTTCGAAAGCCGCACCCGCCATCCTGACGAACAACCGGTCTCGCTGGGCAACACTCGCGTATTGGTCATGGGCATGGGTCGAACCGGGGCGGCGGCCTATGACTGGCTCAGCGAAAACGAACGGGACCTGATGGGCCTGGACTCAGACCCGGCAAAAATACAGCAGCATCAGGAGGCAGGCCGTAACGTGGTGTTTGCCGATGCCGAAGATAATACTTTCTGGCAGGGACTTCATATGCCGGCCCTGGAAGCGGTTGTACTCGCCATGGGTGATATCGAAGGCAAACTGATTGCGGCGCGTATGCTCAGGCACAAAGGGTTTACCGGCTACATTGTCGCGCACACCATGTACACCGACGAAGCCCGCAAAATCTGCGAAGCCGGCGCTGACGAAGCCTACCTCACCATGAGCGAAACCGGCGTAGCCCTGGCAAGCCACCTGATGGATCATCGGCCTGCCATGCCCTCGCAAACCGCAGGCAATACCTGATGTACCAACCCGGCCATGCCAGTGAACACACCATGACCCAGATGACCTCCCTGCACGAGGAACGTCTGGATTTTGTGTTCCGGACCCTCAGGGATACCGGCGCCCGGAAAGTTCTGGATCTAGGTTGCGGCTCCGGTTCCCTGCTCTACCGGCTGCTGGCCGACAGCCAGTTTGATCAGGTTACGGGGCTGGAAGACTCGGGCGTGTCGCTGCGGCAGGCGCGCTCGGTTCTGGCGGACTTTCTGGGCCAGAACCCGCCCCGAATCCAGCTGATCCGGGGATCCTATGCAGAGCGCAATACCGCCCTGACCGGATACGAGGCCGCTGCCATGGTCGAAACCATCGAGCACGTTCGCCCCGAGCAGCTTTCAAAAGTGGAACTGGCGGTGTTCGGCCAGTACCGGCCCGGATGCCTGTTCATGACCACACCGAATCGCGAATACAACCCACTGTTTGATCTGGCGCCCGGCGAGTTTCGCGAGGAAGACCACAAGTTCGAATGGGACCGGGTCAAGTTCCAGCGCTGGGCGCGAGGCGTCGCGGACCGCAACGGTTACGACGTTCGCTTCGGTGGCATCGGGGACTTTGTCCCTGACGTAGGCCACCCCACCCAGACCGCGTTCTTTACCCGCCGGAACTGATCAGCGGGATTTTGCGCTATCGAACCCGGCGCCAGGCGCTCAGTTCGGCAATGGTGTGCTGGAACTTGCGGCGTGTTTCCCGGATTACGAACGGTACATCCTCGGGCGCCTGGATTTCCTCGAAGTGGTCGGTAAGCACTTCACGCATGCCGTCCAGAACAGTACGTGGCTGGCCGTTGTGCTCGAAGCCACCAATCCAGTTGGCGCGGGGCGTGAAATCCTCCAGCAGGGTATAGGGGGAGCTGATGACCAGCGTGCCGTTCTCCGACAGGCGATTGTGGATGTCCATCAGGAAAGCCGCAGGGTCCTGCAGGCGGTCAATCAGGTTACCCGCAAAGATCAGGTCGTAATTCCGATGGTCTTCTGACAGGTTGCAGGCGTCGCCGGTGGCAAAGGACACTTTCTCCGCGGCCCTGGCCAGGTCCATATTTTCCAGTTCTACCGTGACCCGTTTGCCAAGCTCGCCCTCATCACGGCGGAAGAAATCAATGGCGCCGTCTTTCTGCAGGGTGGCAGCCGCCCCGACAAACCGGGACGACAGATCAACCCCCACCACCTGGTCAAACACGCGGCCCAGCTCGAAGGCCGTGCGACCCACGGCGCAACCAAGATCCAGGGCCTTCAGTTTGTCGCGACCGGCCATCAGTTCCTGGCAGATCCGGGCGCACCGGGCCGGATAGTTACCAACGCCAAAGTGACTCTCACCGAAATGGAAATCCAGATACTGGCTCAGCAGCTCATCAGTCTCATACACGTTCATCGCGTGTCCTTATTTGGGTTCTGTCAGTTTAGGGCGCACAGGTGCGGAACCCGGTGTAGACGTCATTGCGCTGCGCGAGGTAGGCCTGCCGGTAGGTGCCCCGGATCAGGTTCGGCGACGTCGCACAGCCCCCACCCCTGGTCACCTTGTGGTCGCCGAACTGCAGGGTCGACATGAATGGATAGACATCGATTTTAAAGCCGTCATAGGGGAAGAACTGACTGCTAGTCCACTCCCAGACGCTGCCCATCATCTGGCGACAACCAAAAGGACTGTCACCGGCCGGGTAATCCCAGACCGGATTCTGCGCCATATTGCGGCCGCCCAGATCCGCCAGCTCAGGGCTGGGAGGTTCATTGCCCCAGGGGAAACGGCGGAACGGCTGGCCCGGGCGATTTGCCAGGGCAGCGACCTCCCATTCATATTCAGTGGGCAACCGCCGACCCGCCCAGTTGCACCAGGCTTCGGCTTCCCAGTAGGTAATATGAACCACCGGGGCATCCGGATTCACCGGCTGCCATCGGTCAAAAACTCGTTCCTGCCACTGGCCATCCTGCCTGCGCCAGTAAAGAGGGTGTTGCGGCGCCTGCACCAGGGGCTCTGATTCCCCCTGGGCCAGGGTGACGTCGACCGCGGTCTGCAGCCATTTGCGGCCGCCGAACGACCAGAGCCCCGGACGCTCATAACCACCGTCGTCCACGAACGCCATGAATTCACGGTTGCTCACCGGCAGCTTCGAGATCTCGAAGGCAGGCAGCTCGATTTCAAAGTGCGGCTTTTCATTGTCAAACGCGAAATCTTCATCGGCATAGGCATCGGATTCGCCTGGCATCCCAATCAGCCAGCGCCCGGCAGGAATCTTAGCATCGACTGGCTCACCGTCATTCAGGGGCGCACCCGGGGCGATTCGCTCGGGCTGGAAATCGGGTACTGCGGGATAGCCCACCGTCTGCCGACACCAGATAATCGACTCGATGTGCATGTTCTGGTGGAAAATGGAGTAGCGATAGAGGTAAAGCTCCTCGTCGGTCAGAGGCCTGTTCCGGATTCGCTCGGCAACCCGCTCGTAGATGGTGTCAAAGTAAGCCAGGGTGGCTTCCCGGCCCGGGAACAGGTCTCGACGCCAGCGGTCTGTGTGCTCGATGTGGAACGAATCCCAGAGGTCATCCATGGCCGGATCATAACTGGGGGTGCCATCAAGAAGGCTGAACACGAACACTTCGTAGAAAAACGCCGCATGCCCCATTTCCCACAGGGGCGGGTTCACGCCCGGATGATAGGGCACATCCAGCTGATCTTCAGGCAGAGTCGTAATCAGGGCACGCGTTCGCTGGCGCGCCGTTTCAAGCTCAGCTAGCAGGGTTGCTTTATCCACGCGCTGCATTCTCTCCAGATGAAACGTCTAGGGTTCTACGATAACAAACTACGGTTCAGATGAATGCCACATCACAACAGGTGCAGATGAAATCAGGGTGGCCGATCAATGATATGCTGTCTGCTTACCCGGTGACATCCAGACCCATACATAGTTTCGAACAGCATCAAGGTGATCATCCATGGCGACCCGTCCTGAACCCCGCGCCTCACGCCCCGTCAGTGCATCAGCCATCGAGCAGCATGTCTATAAAGTATTCCCGAACGACATGAACTCCCATCACACGGTGTTTGGCGGCATGATCATGTCCAAATGTGACCGACTGGCCCTGGTAGTGGCAGAACGCCACTCCGGGCATGTGTGCGTGACCGCTGCGGTGGATTCCATCCATTTCCGGGCACCGGCCAAGGGCAACGATACCCTGCTATTCAGCCTGTCGCTGAACCGCAGCTGGGGTTCATCCATGGAAATCGGTGCGCGGGTGGAAGCAGAGAACAGCTACACCGGTGAAAGCCGCCACATTCTGTCTGCCTTTTTTACCTTTGTAGCACTGGACGAGAACGATGAACCGGTCGACGTTCCCGCGGCTGAACCACAAACAGAAGAGCAGAAACGACGTTTTAAAAATGCAGAAATACGGCGCGAGGGTCGGCTAGAAACACGGAAAAGATTGAACGAAAGGATGGAATGAATTTGGGACAAGCCAATCCGCTATTCGGAAACAAAGCACGCTGAGGTCGCATAGCGGACATTCGGACGCGAGTCACAAAGGTCCGATTTGAGGCTAGGATACATTGTGTATATCGAGAAAGGTCCAATTCGAGGAACTCCTGCGTGGGGTTAGGATCATTCACTGGTTATCCAATCACTCGAAAAGTGGCCGAAAAAAACTACGCTCGTAACTGTGAATACATCGCGTTTCTTCCGCATATTGGAAGGCTGCAATGCAGTCAGGATCGTTGAAAGAGTCTTTCCTATATTGCTCGTACTCAGCAAAGCTCGGGAAAGTGAACAGGGCCAGCGCAACGTCGTTTGCGCCTTCTGAGGGTAAAAAATAACCGTGGTGTTGGCCGCCAAGTTTATCGACCAATGATATCCAAAGTCTCGAGTAATGTTCGAATTCCTTGAGTTTGTATGGATCAATCAGGTAGCGCAAATAACAGGTAACCAATGTCATTCTCCTCTTTTGGTCGTAATGACCTGCTCCCATCAGAGTGTCTCAAGATTCTCAATGACCTCGACCTAACAAGTTAATGAAGCTTATTCAGAAGCAACGCATTCAATACTCGCAGTCAATTACGCGACGGACTTACAGTGAGGATGATCGATTGAGGGATTCCGCTAGTATCTGAAGGTTCCTTCAGATCAATGATTTGAATCCCACAAGCGCGAAAGAGTGCCCACCAACTTTCGAGTGTCCGCATAAAAAGCGGCGGTGAGGCTCCAAAAGCTCCCGGCAGGCCTGCCCAAGTGCCTCTTCGCCATCCGGTCGAGTAATAGCTTTCTTTTAAAAAATGCGCAGGATGGAGCGTTTGGATGACGCACACGCCTCCTGGTTTGAGTAGAAAAGGCAAAGAGGCAATAAAGTCTGAAACCGGCTTATCGCCAAACAAGGAAAAGTTGCAGACCACTAGTTCAAAATCGCCTAATTGAAGAGCGGCGAGCGAGCCCTGATTAGCGTTGTAGAACCTTCCCTTTCGAAACTTCTTAGCATGCTCGATGAGTGCGGCACTGCTATCTACGCCAATGGCGTCGTGACCGCGGTTTGCCAGCATTTCTACAAGCCAGCCCTCTCCAGAGCCGACATCGAGAAATTTAAGCTGAGAGGCTAGGTATGGCTCCAAGACCGCGAGCAGCGCTTCACGAGTTACCGAACCGGGCGCCCGTATCTCTCCGCTGGAAACTGCATCAATCCAACTCGCCGCGTTCGATTCCCAAGCGGTTAAAACCTGGTTCTCAAAGCCCGAAGTCATACTGCCGCTCGACCTTTGCTATTCGAATCGTATAAGACTCGTACCACTGCTCCTTGCCAAGCCGTTGCGCCTCCCTGTGTTCTATTTGGTTCTTCCATTGTTGAATTGAGGCTAAGTCTCTCCAATATGAAACCGTGATTCCCACCTCCTCTCGAGCGGAATCAACACCAATAAAACCAGGCTGTTGTGCCGCAAGTTCCATCATGCGATCGGCCATTGGGGCGTAACCAGTGTCGTCCTGGGCCTTGATGGAAGAAAAGATAACGGCAAAGTAAGGCACTTCGCACAGGCGAGTTAGCAAAGTCATTCATGTTCTCCGGACGACAAGCATTTCATTCGCACCACGCTGAAAGCAGTAGCCTACCTGGACGATGTCGCACTGGTAGCCAGCCTCATAGAGTCGCCTGAGGGATGGATTGAGGAAACGAGACGGCCGACCAGCCTGATTTACAAGCGGATAAACTCTTGCCTCGTCGGAAACGCGACACATATCAAGCAGCGAACTAATGTGAAATTCAAAATTTAAGTTTTCCTCGTACAGGAACAATAAGTGCGAACAAAGTGCCAAGTCATAGAAACCTGAATCGGGTAATCGCGGCAGAGCACCCTCCAGGTAACGCCCTTCACGGATGCCGTTCTCATAATCTTCTAAAAAGATCGACATTGAAGAGGTGCGGCAAGTAACCAGAGCACCGACATCAGAGAAGTCATTCCACAAATAGTTGTCTACGTGTTTATTCAACTCTGCGCGCATGACGGGCGTGATTTCATCAATTCGACGCGCGATCTCTTTGCCAGAGAACTTGTAAATTGGGTCAATTGAAACAACCTGTCCTCCCTTCGCAGAGAGTTCGGCGTTGAAACTTGCGGGACCATCTCCGACGCCAAGGATCCTTCCTTTGAGGTCCTTGGGCGTGAGATCAAACATTTGCCGATATTCGGCAAGGTTACGCCCCCACGGCACAACTGATGAGAGATGCATTCGTTTCCTCCAAAGTCCACTCCCGGATTGTGGCCAAAAGCCGGACGTCGCTAAAGGTACAGAGGCATCGATTACTAGGATGACAGATAAATCAATTCGGCTCACAAGCATCGGTCTGAGTGTGAGGGCTCTCTTCAATGCGGTCAGCCAGATACCTGATGGAATCTTTGACCTGAGCAGTTACTGGATTGGAGCCAGAAACTCTCAAACACCTAGCCGCACTCTTAGAAATAGAGAACATACTCCCAGGCGCAAAATAAATGCGATGGCGCAACGCTTGTTCGTAGATTTCCTCCATATTGACGGTATATGGGAGGGTCACCCAAAACACGTAACCTCCATCTGGCACCGTACAGTGGGTACCCTCAGGAAAATGCCTGAGTACAAGGTCCCGAAGAGTATTTACGTTCCGTTGGTAGATCTTCCTCATCTTTCTCAGGTGTAGGTCATAGGTGCCGCAGTCAAGAAAATCTGCGACAGCAATTTGCGTAATTGCCGGGCACGACAAATTTAGAAAGTACTTCTGATTAGCAATTGAATGGTAATGGCGGCCAGGGTGAATCCATCCGGCCCTTAGGCCTGGCGAAATGGTCTTAGAAAAAGAGCTGCAATAAATCACAGATCCGTCTGTATCTAGGGCTTTTAGTGGAGTTGGCCGAGATTTGCCGTGGAAGATGTCCCCATAAACATCATCCTCAATTATGGCGACGTCTGACTTTTTGCAAATGTCTATCAGGCTTTGTTTGTCCTCATCGGAGAGAGAGTATCCCGTGGGGTTGCTACAGTTCGCAGAGACACAAAGTGCTTTGATCTCAAAATTACGCGTGGCAAATTCAAGTGTGTCGAGACTGATCGGGCCATGAGGGAAACAGGGAATCTCGACAACCTGGAGTTCAAGCATTTTAAGGGCATGCAAGATCCCCGGGTAAGATGGGGACGCAATAGCAACTGTATCCCCTTTGTTGGTCAGGGCCGCCAGAGCAATCATGACGGCTTCTTGGGCACCATTGGTCGCAATAATGTCTGAACCGGTTGAGTTGACACCTATATTCGACATTCTGCGGGCGATTGCTGAGAGATAGGCAGGGGTTCCGGGAAACCAGTAATTGAGCGTCTCTGAAGTTCGCCTTGCAGCCCTCAGAAGTGACTTTTGTATTTGTCGATTAGGCAAATATTCATCTGCGGGAATGGCAGATCCAAGAGGAACTGCATGGTTCTGGTTCAGTGTCGCGAGGTCTCTAATAAATATATTGTCAGCGAGATTTTTGGGAACTGGCTCATATTCGCGGTGTCGTTCTACATCTTTGAGCACACGCGAAGATGCAAAATAACCAACGCGATCTTTAGCTTCGATGATTCCCTGGCTCTCAAGCAACCTGAGAGCAGCCGTGATTGTAGTAATGCTGACGCCATATGTGAGCGCCAAATCACGAATGCTTGGAATCTTGCCGCCCAGTCGGTATTCCGAATCTATGACCAGCTTCTTAATTTTTTCGGCAATTGCCTGATACTTCCTGTTCATTCCTGAATCCAGTAACTCTCCATTGCCTAAAGCTATCACGCCACTGATTCGTGGAACTACAGGACTTTTCTCCCCTCAACAGCACAGATCTCGCTCATCTAATCAGCACAGACCCGAAAATAGCACTCGTGTCCGTTTCATTCGTCCATGAGCTGACTACGTTGCTGCCCAATCAGTTTCATTAATGTTGGGAGGTCAGCAACGTAGGGGGTAGCATCATGAAATTGGACGTATTAATAAGGGCGTACAGAAAATATCGCTATCGGAACTGGATAAAATCTACGCTTGCGCAGAAAAATGGAAGAGCTCACCTGCAACGTTTGGAGGATGACATTGGTGTTGATCGAGGTTACTTCGCAAACGAGGCGAAAGGGAGTTTTTTGACAGATATCGTCGATTCGGTCTCAGTTAGGCGTCAGCGGAGACAAATCCGGCATAGCTCCGCTCAATCAGATAAACACTGCTAACTATCTGCCAATGTGGCTATTCGGCTTGGTCGCAAAGCGAACATTCAAGCGGCTGGAGCAATACTCTCCCCCCGCTGTATTAAGCCTCTTTTTTAGGAATGTTCGCAGCGACAGGGCAGAACCCGGGGCTTGTCGAATAGAGGAGGTGTGTCAGGGTTAATTTGATACCCATACAGAAATCTAGCGTACCAAACCACCATGTTAATAAACTCATCAGTTCCATGATGAAGACTGTGATGGAGAATATGACAGCACAACATCGCGTCGCTTGGCGGTCCTTCCCGACAGGCCCCGTGACAGCAGCGTATAAACGCATGGTGGATGCGGGGGAGGTGCGACGAGATGACGCGCAGGTCGCTTTGGCGGCAAAATTCGATGCCCTGCACGGTTCTCTTACCTCGCTCCCACCAGTACCAGTACGCAGCGACGAACCGACAGAGGGCAGCTTTAAAAACAGCAGTCCACTGTTACGGTTACTGGCGCGATCCTTGGCACACGCTCAGTCTTTTCTTCGAAAGAAGTTCCATTTGTGGTCTTTTGGTCCACCACCGCGAGGCATATACATTCATGGACCGGTCGGGGTCGGCAAGAGCTTTCTAATGGATCTCTTTTACGCGTCGGTTTCTGTTCCTGATGATAATTCTTGCTGTACTAATGACAGCCACAAACACATAAACATAACCAAACGCCGCGCCCACTTTCACGAATTCATGCTAGACGTCCATCATCGAATCTTTGTCTACAAACAGGAACACCCACAAGGTGATGCAATCCCCGTCATCGCGCAACAATTGGCACAAGAAGCCCAACTCCTCTGTTTCGATGAATTTCAAGTGACAGACGTTGCCGATGCCATGATTTTGAAGCGACTGTTTTTATTATTATTGGATTTGAATGTGGTGGTAGTGGCTACCTCGAATCGCTCTCCCGATGCCTTGTATGAGGGAGGCATTAACCGCTCCCTCTTTTTGCCATTCATCGACATGCTAAAACACACATTCGACATTTTTTCCATGGGGGATTCCGGCAAGGATTATCGACTTGAAAATCGAGCGGATGGTCAATCCTATTTTTGGTCAAACAGTGATATTCATGGCGATAATAATACTAACAACAACATACAGGCGCAGTTGGAAGAAATATTTGGTAGCACTGCATCCGGAACTGAGGCCGAGATCATTCCCGTCCTCTTTGGTCGCACCGTCCAGGTGACCCGATTGAATGACCGGTGCGCCTGGTTTGACTTTTCCGAGTTGTGCTACCAACCGCTCGGGGCGGCCGATTATATTTCTCTCTGCCGCCGATTTCCGGTCATCATCATGGAGCGCGTCCCCCAACTGGACGCCAATCACCTCAACGAAGCACGACGATTCGTGACCCTCATTGACGCGTGTTATGAATCTCGCACCCGCTTGGTGCTGGCGGCACAAGTCCCGCTCGACGAGTTGTTTGTTGATTTTGAAGCGCAAGTCGAAAGCAGCGACAGAGATGAAGAATTGATAGTCAATGAAAAGGGAGGAAACTCAAGTTCCTTTGCGACCACCATGATTCGCACCAAAGAGGGAGAATATTATGAGTGGTCGGCGACGGGTCGAATTGGCGTGTCACTGGCACAACTATCGTCCGCCAATGATCTCGCCTTTTCCTTTCGACGAGCCGCGTCTCGGTTGGTTGAAATGGGAGGAAATGAATGGGGACGGCAATTTTGAAGGCCAAGATCACCCTCAGCAACCAAGTCGATCATGAGTTTCTGAGGTCTGAAAATGACGGCGATCAGAAAGGCGTTCCAGGGAAAATCGCGCTAAAAGGGCCACTTTCCAGTGTAGGCTCGCAGCCAGTCCACGGCGTTATAAACATCAAAGCTCAGACGCAAAAAAGCCCCGCAGGGTTCAACCGGCGGGGCTTTTTGTGGGCGACTCCCGGCGAACCGGGAGCGACAACTTCTTTCTAAACGTCGTTCAAGACTGGGTCTTAGAACTGGTTCATAGTGTTGTCTTTACCACCAGCCTTCAGGGCTGCATCACCTGCGAAGAACTCTTTGTGGTCATCGCCGATGTTGGAACCGGCCATGTCCTGGTGCTTCACGGTTGCGATACCCTGACGGATTTCCTTGCGCTGTACACCAGCAACGTAAGCCAGCATGCCTTCTTCACCGAAGTAGCCTTTGGCCAGGTTGTCGGTAGACAGGGCCGCCGTGTGGTAAGTCGGCAGAGTGATCAGGTGGTGGAAGATACCTGCTTCACGGGCACCGTCACGCTGGAAGTTGGCCGTCCACTGGTCAGCCAGCTTGCCAAGATCAGTGTCGTCGTACTTGGCGTTCATCAGGTCGGCGCGCTCGTAAGCAGATACGTCCTTGCCTTCTTCTTTCCAGGCATCGAACACCTGCTGGCGGAAGTTCAGGGTCCAGTTGAACGACGGGCTGTTGTTGTAAACCAGTTTGGCGTCGGGAACCACTTCCTTGATGCGGTTAACCATGGCAGCGATCTGGCCAACGTGGGGCTTCTCGGTTTCGATCCACAGCAGGTCAGCGCCGTTCTGCAGGCTGGTGATACAGTCCAGAACTACACGGTCTTCGCCAGTGCCCGGCTTGAACTGGAACAGGCCGGAAGCCAGACGCTTCGGACGAACCAGCTTGCCGTTCTGCTTGATCACAACGTCGCCGTTGTTGATGTCTTCAGCCTTCTCGATCACTTCGCCATCGATGAAGCTGTTGTACTGGTCACCCAGATCGCCCGGCTCGTTGGTTACGGCGATCTTCTGGGTCAGGCCAGCGCCCAGGGAGTCGGTACGGGCAACGATGACACCATCGTCAACGCCCAGCTCAAGGAACGCCAGACGAACAGCGTTGATCTTGGACAGGAAGTCGGCGTGGGGAACGGTCACTTTGCCGTCCTGGTGGCCGCACTGCTTCTCATCAGAGACCTGGTTTTCGATCTGGATGCAGCAGGCACCGGCTTCGATCATCTGCTTGGCCAGCAGGTAGGTCGCTTCGGCGTTACCGAAACCAGCGTCGATGTCGGCAATGATCGGCACAACGTGAGTTTCGTGGTTGTCGATCTGCTTGATCAGCTGGTCAGCCTTGGCGTTGTCGCCGGCTTTCTGGGCTTCTTCCAGAGCACGGAACAGATGGTTCAGTTCCCATGCGTCGGCCTGGCGAAGGAAGGTGTACAGTTCTTCGATCAGACCGGAAACGGCAGTCTTCTCGTGCATGGACTGGTCAGGCAGCGGGCCGAACTCGGAGCGCAGGGCGGCAACCATCCAGCCAGACAGGTAGAGGTAACGACGCTTGGTGGAACCAAAGTGCTTCTTGATGGACAGCATTTTCTGCTGGCCAATGAAGCCGTGCCAGCAACCCAGGGACTGGGTGTACTGGGAAGTGTCCTTGTCGTAGTTAGCCATGTCTTCGCGCATGATCTTGGCGGTGTACTTGGCAATGTCCAGACCAGTCTTGAATTTGTTCTGGGCGCGCATGCGGGCCGCGTGCTCAGGCTTGATGGCGTTCCAGGTGGGGTTCTGCTTCAGAATGGAAGCAATGGCGTCTACGTCGTTTGCGTATGGCATGATCTCAGTCCTGTTTTCTAAGGTTTGAGGTGCTCTTCAAGTGCTGCTTTAAAAGCGACTTCCGTGCGTCAGCGGGCGATCAAAAAACAACCAGAGAGCTGACGTTGGCGACCACTTTAAAACGTTTGTTTTTATAATTGAAATTTATATTATCTATATTCGGCATTTTTCTGGTGAATGTCCGTCGAGGCCATTTCAGGTCCGGCACAGAACGATGAGGCGGTCTTCGTTATCCAGGTCCAGATACTCGTCGCGGGGCGGATTGAGGCTGACATGACGACCCCGTTCATTAGCCTGACTGCGCCAGACGCCCAGCGCCACCTCACCCTGCTCCGCCATTACTTTTTCCAGAACCTGAAAATCCGCGCTGGCCGGCAAGGGGTAATCCTGAGGGTCGCGAAACTGGATCTCGGCGCCACCCACGGTAAACAGCTCATCCAGCACCACCCGCAGCTCCCGACGCAAGGCCACCTGGGCCAGTACGTGGCTGACAATCATCGGGCTGATCATCATTTCGCTCTGATGGCCGGTCAACAGGTCACGGTTGTCCGGGTCGCTGAGTTCCATCAGTAACTGTGGGCGTTTACCACCTTCGCTGAGCAGGTCTTCCAGTTGCAGATAACCCACCATGGCCCGGGCATCCGCTTCCTCGCCTGAAGCCAGCCGGTCGCTGCTGAGCAGCAGAATGGCGTCGTAATTCAACGGGCCAACCCGGCGCAACTCGCCTTCCACCATGTAATCAGCCTCCACATGGCGGCAGACCACCCGGCCCGGCTCGGTCAGGTATCGGTTAATCTCCTGTTCACGCTCCGGGGCGGGCACCACCGAAACCACATCGACTTCAAATCGCTTCTGGCTATAGCTGGAGAATTCATCGATCAGGCTGGGCACCCGACGGTTCCAGCCCAGTACCAGCACCCGGTGAACGCGGTCCGAGGCTGCCACGGAGTGACTGGCCGATTCTGCGCGGCGAATCACAGGCAATGCTGGCACCTTTAGGTCAGGTTCGGTTTCAGCGTAGTCACGGGCCAGCATCACCACCCGGTCGGAAAGCTCAATCCGGGTGTCCGATGAGGCCGGCATCTGCACGTTCCAGCCCTTGCCAGCCTGTTTGAGAATGCCAAGCACAATGACCTTCGGGCGCTGCGAAGCCAATTCGCCCAGGGTCAGCCCCGCCAGGGAATCACCACCACGGATATAAAGCTCACAACCTTCACCGGCGGTCAGCAACTCGTTAAAAATCTCCGAAAGCCCCGGATGCAGGATGTTCTGTACCATCAGCCGGCTGATGGTGGCATCACCGGCAACCACCTCTATATCACCGGGATAAGCTCTCTCGATCACCGGGTGCTTGCGAACATCCTGAACCTCAGCCACTACAAAAGGCAGTGGCGCGTTGCGCTGGCGTGCCTGGGCAGCAATCGACAGCAGTGCCTTTACGGTTTCCACATCCGACGTCACCAGGCTGCCAGCCTCATGAGCCGCACTGGGCACGATCACTGCCGAGGCATCCAGGCAGGCGACCCGCTGTAGTGAATCCGGCTGAATCGCGGCACCCGCTCGCAGAATGATCTGGCGAGCCTTGCGGCCGATGCCCGGCTCGCTTCGCAGCTCATGGACCTGGGCCGCAGACGCGGTCTCTGAGAGGACTACCAGCCGCAACCGGCTGGTGTCGTGTTTTTCCAGGAATCGCCGCATTCGGCCAGACGATCCGAGCAGCTCCACCAGCAGTGGCATGGTCTGGCTGGTCCATCCCAGCACAACAATATGGTTTCGCAGGGTAACCGGTGTCAGCCCGCGCTCCAGATCTGTCATCTTGGCAATCAACCAGCGGGTCAGGATGGCAACCAGGGTGCCCATGAACACCACGTAGCCGCTGACGGTCAGAATCGTTGACACGAAGCGCTTCCAGTTACCCACATCATCGCCCAGGTAACCGGGATCGGTCAGCCGCAGAAACGCCCACCAGATGGCATCGCCCACATCGCTGAACGAGTCCCCCAACGGAAGCACCAGCAGGCCACCGATCAGCGAGATCAGACCAATGAATACACCCACCACCAGAAGCTGGAAGCCAGCCCCTTTGACGAGCTGGCGCTCTACCAGAAATTTAACGCGATCAATGAGTCGGAATGGCAGCATGTTCGTCCTTCAATTCTTCGTTAATGGCTTCTTCCAGCGTCGGGTGAAAACTGACTACGCCCTTTTCCGGCCTGACCCCGGCCCGGGCCAGGGTGCGCAGGGGCTGAAACTGTAGATCCGCGATAACGACCCGGGTGCCATCGCGGCGGCAGGTGTCAATCAGCCTGGTCAGCGCGGATAGCCCTCCGGCATCCAGAATGGTGACACCATCCATGTTGAGAACCAGCCCCCGGGCGCTGGCCGAGAGTTGCGCCAGGTCCCCGAAAACACGGTCAGCAGCGGCAAAAAACAGGGGCCCGTTGATCTTGAACACCTGCCAGCCCGGCGGAAGCGTGGTCTGCGCCAGGCGCTTGCTGTCAGTAATGTCGGTTACCCGGGTCATCTGGGCCATTTCCCGCATGAACAGCACCGCTGCCAGAAGGATGCCGGTGGTAATCGCAATCACCATATCCAGCACGACGGTAAGCGAGAAACAGGTGATGAACACCAGAATGTCACTGCGGGGCGCTTTTTTGATCAGGTGAACGGATTTCGGGGCCTCACTCATGTTCCAGGCCACCATCATAAGCAACGCGGCCATGGCGGCCATAGGCAGATAAGCCAATAACGGCGCCAGTGATACCAGGGCAAGCAGAACGACCAGTGCATGCACCATAGCCGCAACCGGGGACTCGGCCCCGGCACGGTAATTCGCCGCTGAACGAGCAATGGCCGCGGTCGCGGTAATGCCACCGAAAAAGGGTGTGATCACGTTGCCAATACCCTGCCCCAGAAGCTCGCTGTTGGCACTATGGCGCTTGCCGGTCATGCCATCCAGCACAACCGCACAAAGCAGAGATTCAATAGCGCCCAGCATGGCAATAGCAAAGGCCGCGGGTAACAGCTCCACCACCATATCCCAGCTTATGCCGAGCGGCTTACCACTGGCATCCGGGCGCTCCCAGGGCCAGGCAAACTCTGGCAGAAAAGGCGGAATGCCGGCGCCGGTGGTGCCGTCCGCCAGCAGGTAACTGAACCGCGAACCGATGGTGTCAATGGACGCGCCACTGGCATTCAGTACAACGGCCAGCAGGCTGCCAATGATCACCGCCGGCAAATGGGGCGGCACCGGTGTTTTCAGGCGGGGCCACAGCAGCATTACCGCCAGGGTGGCGGCTGCCACCAGCGTGGTCAGACCATCCAGGCCCGGCAGCGCCTGCCAGACCGCCGCCAGTTTATCCCAGTAGTACTCGGGCATCTGCTCGATATCAAGCCCGAAAAAATCGCGAAGCTGCAGCGTTGCTATCACCACCGCAATACCGCCGGTGAAGCCCAGAGTGACCGCTTCGGGGATGTATTCAATGAAGCGCCCCAGGCGCATGAATGCCATCAACAGCAACAACAGGCCGGACATCAGGGATGCCAGCAGCAGGCCACCCAGGCCGTAGGTCTGGGCAATGGGATAGAGGATGACGACAAAGGCGGCCGTCGGGCCGGAAATACTGAAACGGCTACCGCCGGTCAGAGCGATGATAAAGCCGGCAATGAATGCGGTATAAAGGCCGTACTGGGGTGGAACACCACTGGCAATCGCCAACGCCATGGCCAACGGTATGGCGATGATACCCACTGTGATGCCGGCCAGGAGGTCGCGGCCGAATCGTCTGGAGCTGTAGCGCTCATCAAAACAGGCTTCACGCAGGGCATGAGCCAGCCGAAGCGAGAAAAGATGGGCACGATGCGACATTAAAAGTCCCTAAAAACAGGCCAGAACAACAAAAGGCTGACAGCCAACCGGATTTCATGGTCGTATAAGCAACTATGACCAACTTTCAGTATGCCCGACACATGAATCACAGGTTTCCTGCTCTCCTGCGCCTTCCCGCATTGCTTGCCAGCCTGATGTTTGCCGGCTGCGCGGCGGTCACCGGCAGCCAGCCGGGCAATGGGTCCGGCGTATTGGCACCGCAATCCCAATATGATTCTATCATTACCGATAACCAGGGCAGCCCTCTATCCATCAACCAGCTGGCAGAAAAACTCGCGCCTGCGGATGTAGTAGTGATTGGCGAATACCACGGCCATCACGGCGCCCACCTGCTGCAGGCGCTGTTGCAATCAGCCCTGTATCAGCAGCGCCCCCGGCAAGTGCTGAGTATGGAGCAGTTCACCCTCGATAATCAGTCCGAACTGGACCGGTATCTGGCCGGCAAGACCGGTGAAGAAGAGCTGATTGCCGATGCCGACGCATGGTCAAACTACAAGGCTTCCTACCGGCCGCTGGTGGAGTTCTCAAAGCGCCGGGGCATTCCGGTCATTGCTGCCAATGCACCAGCGGATATTGTCCGGTGTGTGGGTCGCAACGGTGTCTACTATCTCGATCAACTCGATGCCCGGCGGCGCATACAGCTGCCGGATGAGCCCTTTCTAGACACGCCAGCTTATCGCAAGAAATTTTTTGCAGCGCTCGGTGGCGCTCATGGCTCAGACCAGGACAGCGCAAAGCCCGGAAAACGGCTTGAAAACAGCTATCTGGCCCAGCTTCTACGGGATAATACCATGGCGGACCGTGTCGTCGGGGCCCTGGCAGAGAACCCTGGCCATCAGGTGGTTCACCTGACCGGCACCTTTCACTCCGAAGACCGTCTGGGCATGGTGGCTGCCCTGGAAAAGCAGCGTGCGGACCTGAAGGTCGCGGTTGTCAGCCCGGTATTCTGGCAGGCGGGCGATGATCTGGACAGCCTGGTGGAAGCCCACAAGGGTAAGGGCGACTATCTCTATTTCCTGCAGCCTTTGCCAACTCAGTATAAAAGCAGTGAACGCCAGCGCGATGCAATGATGGCGCAGTTCCGCGAGGCCGGCGAATATTCCTGTGACTGAACCAGACAGCTGAGCGTTGGAATTACTGGGTCTGTACCATCTCGTCTGTAACCTGATATTCCCCGTTCAGCCAACGCACGATCTCACGGGCGGCCGGGTGATCGAAGCCTTCGTAGGTCGCCTTCAGCGCCTGTTTGCGCTCGCCGGTCATCCGCTGCAGCCCGGTGTCCTGAAGCAGTAGCAGATCCGCACCGACCTGTTCCGCCAGCGCATCACCCAGCACCTCATAGGCGGCATTCCCAAACGCCCGGCCATACTCATAACTCGCACCCTGCTCATAGGCCGTCGCCAGCGTGATCGCCGGAATGCCGGTCAGCGTGGGCTGCAAAGCGGGATTGATCGCGTGGCCCGACAGTTTTTCGGCATTGGCAGCGGGTCGGCCGGTGAAGCCTCTCAGATGCAGGTGTCGAGACATCCGGTCGCCGTCATTCACCGGGTAGTTGTCCCAAAGCAGCGGCTTACGTTGCAACAGCTGCCCCACTCTTTCCAGGTGCCCTGGCGACACTTCCCGGGCGCAGACTTCCTCGCCAGTCCAGAACACCCGGATATCCGGATGCAGATGTTCCCCCAAATCTGCCAGATAGCTCTCTGGCCGGGGCCCGAACACCCGGTCAAGAACCGGATCGTCAGAATAATAGGTAGGGCAGATGGTAAGCCGGCTGGCCCCGGTCCGGGCGCGGATCCATTCCATGATTTCCACCTGTCTCGCGGCCAGGTCAGGGAGATCGCTGTGCATGTCATCGAACAGAATAGCCAGCTCCTGAACGCCAACCTCATCCAGAAACGTCAGCTTTGCCGACAGCGCCGAGCGGGCCCGTTCGTCGAAATTATTGAATACCTCAAACGGACTCAACCCGACCCCGAAGCGAACACCCTTTTCACCGCAGAACGTTGCAAAATCCGCCAGTTCTGCCGCCAGCTCGGGCGGGTGCGGCTGATCCCAGCGACGGCGCAGATAGGCATCGGCCTTGGGCGCATACAGATAGAACCGGTAACCGTGGGGCGCCAGCTGTGCAACCAGCTGCTTACGCTCGTCCCAGCGCCAGAGCGGCCCGTAGAAGCCCTCGATAATGCCAAGTTCAATCGCTGATGCCATGACTGCCTTTTCCCACTGTCGGGTAGAACATAAATATCGTTTCAGACTAGCTGATATTGATCGCCAATCACCAGTAACCACTGGCCAGATTATCCCCGAAAGGTTACTGTATATATAAACAGTATTCAGGTGAGCAGCCATGAAAACACGCGGCACCGCAACCAACCCGCACAACCGGTTTCAACCGATCGTCACCGACCGGGACACGGATGACGGATGGTATCAGGACCCTGCAGACGAGGTGTGCCCGGATTCAATCGCAACCCAGGTCACCGACGAGCAGGTAAAAAGCATCATCAGCCGCAATCAATCGCCGGACGTGCCCTTTGATCAGTCAATCAACCCTTACCGTGGCTGCGAGCATGCCTGCGTATACTGCTTTGCCCGGCCCACTCACGCCTATTGGGACATGTCCCCCGGGCTGGATTTTGAAACCCGGCTGATCGCCAAACCCAACGCCGCGCAAAAACTCCGGGAAACGCTGGACAAGCCTGGCTACCAGCCAAAGCCCATAGCCCTGGGCGTCAACACTGATGCCTATCAGCCGATTGAAAAGCAGCGCCGGATCACCCGGGAGGTTCTGGAAGTACTGGCTGAATACCAGCACCCGGTATCGATCATTACCAAAGGTGCGCTGATTCTGCGCGATCTCGACCTGCTTTCGGATATGGCCAGTCAGGGTCTATGCTCGGTGCGGGTCAGCCTGACGACCCTGGACAACACCCTCAAAGCAAAAATGGAGCCCCGGACGGCGGCGCCCGTAACTCGCCTGAAAATCATCCGTGAGCTGTCTGCCGCGGGTGTACCAACCGGCATTGTTCTCGGCCCGGTGATTCCGTTTATCAACGACCATGAACTCGAGAAAATACTGGTGGCAGCGGCGGAAGCCGGCGCCAGCCGGGCCAGCTGGATCATGCTGCGACTGCCCCATGAACTGGACGAACTGTTCCGAGACTGGCTTCAGCGTCACTTTCCGGACAGGGCTGAGCGGGTCATGGGCCGCATTCAGGATTTGCGTGGCGGCAAAAGTTACGATTCCACGTTCGGGCGCCGCATGACCGGAACAGGCCCCTATTCCGATCTGATTCGCCAGCGATTTTCAAAAAAGGCAAACAGCCTGAGTCTGGCACTCCACGAAGCCGAACCGTTGCGCACTGACCGGTTCCGTCGCCCTGGCGGCCAGCAGATTGCACTGTTTTGAGGCAGCTAAGACCTAGGTCGAACAAACACCGGTTTTTCGTTCCACTGGCTACCGGATATTGTTACCTTATCGTTGAGTAAGAAAACTAAATGGCCCAAGACGGCCAGAATACCCATAAGAAAATACAACAATGACAAAAGAGGTTAGCTGAACAATGAGAATCCGTTCTGTTCTATCCGCAGCCGTGATGGCAATTGCAACCACCTTTGCTTCGACACAGGCCCTGGCCCAGGAAACCTTCACTCTCCGCCTGGCGGAAACCTGGGGACCCAACTTTCCGATCTTCGGTGACACCACCAAGAACTTCGCCGAGCGCGTTGAAAAAATGTCCGACGGACGCCTGAAAGTCCGCATCGACTCCGCCAACAAGCACAAGGCACCGTTGGGCGTTTTCGACATGGTCAAGGCCGGCCAGTACGACATGGGCCACTCCGCGTCCTACTACTGGAAAGGCAAGGTGCCCGAAACCCTGTTTTTCACCAGCATGCCGTTTGGCATGACCGCTGTTGAACAGTGGGCCTGGTTCTACCACGGCGGTGGCATGGAACTGATGCAGGAAGTCTACGAGCCCCACAACATGCTGTCTTTCCCCGGCGGTAACACCGGCGTTCAGATGGGCGGCTGGTTCCGCAAGGAAATCAAGACTTTGGAAGACCTTCAAGGCCTGAAAATGCGTATCCCGGGCTTTCAGGGTGAGGTATTTGCGGAAGTGGGCGTTAACCCCACCAACATCGCCCCGGGCGAGCTTTACACCGCGCTTGAGCGTAACACCATTGATGCCGTTGAATGGGTAGGCCCGGCACTGGACCTGCGTCTTGGTTTCCAGCAGATCGCTGACTACTACTACACCGGCTGGCACGAGCCTGCGACCGAACTGCAGTTCCTGGTCAACAAGAAAGTCTGGGAAAAGCTGCCGGCTGACCTGCAGGAAATCATGCGCATAGCCATGCGTACAGCGTCCTACGACATGCTGATTCACTCCCAGCACGCCAACGCTGAAGCCTGGGCCACCATCAAGGAAAAGCACCCGAACGTGCAGATCAAGCAGTTCCCCAAGGAAATTTTCCAGGCCATGTATGACGCCAACGAGAAGCTTCTGGCGGAAGCGGCCGAAGGCAACGAGCAGGCGGCACGCATTATTGAATCCCAGGAAAATTACCTGAACCAGAGCCGTGCCTACACGGATATCTCAACCCGGGCCTATCTCAACACGATGACTGAAGTCGAGTAAGCTAGCGGCAGTAACGAACCGGGACCACCTCAGGGGGCCCCGGTTTTTATCGTTTATAGTAACCGGAAAATCGCCAGGCACTCTGGCGGAGGATGATCGATGCGTTGGATTATCAAGCTGGATAACGGCCTGGCCTGGCTGTCCACTTTTTGTGGTTGGGTCGCCTGTGCCGCGATGATACTGATGGCGGGGAACGTCTTCTACGACGTTTTTACCCGCTACGTCCTGAACGACGTGTCCATCGGTATGCAGGAAATGGAGTGGCACCTGTATTCGGTGGTCTTCCTGCTTGGTATCCCCTACGCCCTGCGCACAGACGGACACGTACGCGTTGATGTGCTCTATGCCCGCTGGAGTGACAAAACCAAGGCATGGATCAACCTCATTGGCGCCATTATTTTCATTATTCCCTTCTCCTATCTGATCTGGAAATACGGATACGCCTTTGCCGTAGAGTCCTTCAGCATGGGCGAAGGCAGCGCTGACCCGGGCGGCCTTCCCCACCGCTGGATCATCAAGAGCGTTATCCCGATTTCCGCCGTGTTTACCGGCATAGCCGGCCTGAACATGGCCACACAGGCCCTCCGGGTCATGTCCGGGGAGAAAACCTACGAAGCGAAACACGGCGCGGAGGGTCTCGCATGATTGGCATGATTATGTTCGGGGTCGCCCTGCTGATGCTGATGTTCGGCTTCCCGGTTGCCTTTACCTTTGGCGGTGTTGCGCTGTTCTTCGGGGTGTTTGCCGAAGGCATGGATCTGTTCGCCTTCATGCCCTACCGGATCATGAGCGTCATGCAGAACACCACTCTCATGGCGGTACCCCTGTTTATTTTCATGGGTGTCGTGCTGCAGCGCACGAAACTGGCCGCACAGTTGCTGACCTCCATGGGCCGCCTGTTCGGCGGACTGCCCGGTGGCCTGGCCATCTCCACGATTCTGGTGGGCGCGCTGCTTGCTGCCTCGACCGGTGTGGTAGGCGCCAGTGTGGTGGCCATGGGCCTGATTTCCCTGCCAGTCATGCTCGCCCACGGTTACGACAAACGGCTGGCCACGGGCACCATCTGTGGCGCCGGCACCCTGGGCCAGATTGTTCCTCCGTCCATCATCCTGATCATTCTGGGGGACGTACTGGGCCTTCCGGTAGGTGATCTGTTCAAGGCGGCGGTTCTACCCGGTGTTGTGCTGATTGGTCTGTATATTGTCTATATTCTTATTCTCACCCGGTTCAGACCGGAGATGGCGCCAGCCATGCCAGACGACAACAACAAATCCAGGAGCAAAGAGATACGTGACGCACTATTGGCGATCATCCCGCCACTGGCACTGATGGTTGTGGTCCTGGGCTCCATTTTTGCCGGTATCGCCACACCCACTGAGTCATCTGCACTCGGCGGTGTCGGTGCGGTGATTCTGGCCCTGATCTATCGCCAGTTCTCGTTCAAGATGATCTGGGACGCCTCCAAGGACACGGTCAAGGTAACCGCCATGGTATTCGCCATTCTGATTGGCGCGACCGCCTTCTCAATGGTGTTCAGCTACACCGGCGGTGATTATCTGCTGGAAGAGTGGATGCTGGCGCTCCCGGGCGAGAAATGGGGTTTCGTTATCCTGGCCATGCTGGTCATTCTGGTGCTGGGTTTCTTCATCGACTTTGTGGAAATCTCCTTCATCATCGTGCCCATTCTGGCGCCCGTGGCAGAAGCGTTGGGTATCAACATGCTGTGGTTTGCCATCCTGATTGCCATGAACCTGCAGACCAGCTTCCTGACGCCCCCCTTCGGGTTCAGTCTGTTCTACCTCAAGGGGGTGTCGCCCCCGGAAGTGAAAACAACCGACATATACCGGGGTGTAATGCCCTTTATTCTGATACAGATTGCCGTGCTGGCGGCAATCTTCATCATGCCGGAATGGTTCGGGATGAGCTCAAGCTACTGAACCGACCCTGATCCCCTCTGGCGGAATGACAAACGCCAAACGTTTTCTATACTAAAGTCTATATGGAAACGGCCAGAGGGGATCATGGCACCATGCGCGACAGTACAGCCCGTAATACAGCGGATTACCGCAACCAGCCCGAGAAAAAGCACTCCAACATGCTCGATCTGCCTCTTGAGGCAACCCAGGCAGACCGCGAGCCCCACAGCTATGAACGCTGGCTGATTGCCAAGCTGCTGCGCATGGCGGGCTCCCCGCCCATCCGCTTTGAACTCTGGAATGGCGAACAGGTAGAACTGGAAGGCACCCAGCCCCAATTCACCATCCGCCTGAATGACCACAAAGCCCTCCTGACCCTGGTTTCCAACCCCAACCTTGCCTTTGGCGATCTTTACAGTGCCGGCAGGCTAGAGGTAACAGGCAACCTGCCAGACCTGATGGAGGCGCTGTATCGCAATATTCATCAGGCGAAGCAGCAATGGCCCAAATGGCTTGAAGCACTGTGGCGCAACCATAACCCCCGTTCGACTGGGCTCACGGAAGCTCGGGAGAACATCCATCATCACTACGATCTTGGCAACGATTTTTACAGGCTGTGGCTGGACACGGCTGAAATGCAGTACACCTGCGCCTATTACGAAACACCGGAACTGACCCTGGAACAGGCCCAATTGGCCAAACTGGAACACGTCTGCCGTAAGCTGCGATTGAAACCCGGCATGATCGTAGCGGAGGCAGGCTGCGGCTGGGGCGGTCTGGGCCGATATATGGCACGGGAATACGGCGTCAAAGTCCACGCCTACAATATTTCAAAGGAACAGCTTGACTACGCGCGGGAAGAGGCGAAGCGCCAGAACCTGGACCACCTGATCGACTACATTGAAGACGATTACCGCAATATCGATGGCCAGTACGACGCCTTCGTCTCCGTTGGCATGCTCGAACACGTCGGCAAGGACAACTTCCCGGCCATGTCCGACCTGATCCGCCGGGTACTGAAACCCGACGGCCTGGCGCTGCTCCACAGCATTGGGCGAAATCGCCCGATGCTGATGAACGCCTGGATTGAAAAGCGCATCTTCCCGGGGGCCTACCCCCCAAGCATTTCCGAATTCATGGGCATCTGCGAGCAGGGAGACTTTTCGGTACTGGATGTAGAGAACCTGCGCCTGCACTACGCCATGACACTGGCCCACTGGATGGAACGATTCCAGCAGCACCGCCAGACAATCACCGATCTGTACGACGAAAACTTCACCCGAGCCTGGGAAATGTATCTGGCCGGTTCAATTGCGGCTTTTCGCGCCGGTTCCCTGCAGTTATTCCAGGTGGTGTTTACCCACGGGTCGAATAATCAGTTGCCACAGAGCCGTCGCGACCTTTACCAGAGCCCGGCCGCTCCAGAGGCATAACAATGGAATACTATGATCTGATCATCGTTGGCGCAGGGCCATCTGGCTCCACCCTGGCCAACGCTCTGCGCAACAGCGGCAAACGCGTGTTGATTGTGGACAAGCAGACCTTCCCCCGGGACAAAACCTGCGCCGGTTGGGTAACACCCACGGTCATGGAAAGCCTTAACGTCAACCTGGACGATTACAGTCGTGGCCGAACGCTTCAGCCCATCAGCCAGTTCCGCATTGGCATGATGGGCCAGCCGGCGGTGGAGAATGATCACGGTGAAGTTGTCAGCTATGGCATCCGCCGCTGCGAGTTCGACGCCTACCTGCTGGACCGGGTAGATTCGCCCAAAGCGCTCGGAACGGCGGTCAAGAGTGTTGAGCGGGACGGCGGCAACTGGGTTGTAAACAGTACCTGGCAAGCACCCCTGATTGTCGGCGCCGGAGGCCATTTCTGCCCGGTTGCCAAACTGCTTGGTGACGGCCCGGGCGCCCACGAAACGGTGGTCGCGGCCAAGGAAGTGGAATTCCAAATGACGCCAGATCAGGCCCAGCGGTGCCAGGCCCGTGGCGATACCCCGGAACTCTGGTTCTGCAAAGACCTGAAAGGCTACGCCTGGGTATTCCGCAAGGGGGACTTTCTCAACATTGGCCTGGGCCGCGAAGACAACCACAAACTGAACGACCACCTGAACGCCTTCGTCTCCGAAATGAAAGCCAGCGGCCGCATACCGGATGACCTACCGGGCCGCTTCAAGGGCCACGCTTATCTGCTGTATGACCACGCCGAACGACCACTGGTTGATGACGGGCTTATGCTGATTGGCGATGCGGCTGGTCTGGCGTATACCCAGAGCGGTGAGGGTATTCGCCCCGCCATCGAATCTGCACTCATGGCCGCCGATCTGATCTGGGGCCTGGAAGAGTTTTCGGCGCAATCACTGCAACCCTACGGTGAAGCCATCGCCCGCCGCTTCGGCAATCGCAGCGAAAATCAGAAAGCTGGATTTCAGGTACCAAACTGGGTAAAAATGCCTATAGCGAGTACACTGATGCGCTCCCACTGGTTTACCCGAAAAGTGGTAACTGAAAAGTGGTTCCTGCACCAGGAGTCCTGACTCCACCGTATCCCCACTGCCAAGACCGCCCATGACCATTGACGTACAGGCCCTCTTTCCCAAACTGGTCAATCTGCTGCTGGACACGGTCTTTCTGGTCGACGAGTCAAACCACATCGTCTTTGTCAGCGATGCCTGTCATTCTCTGCTGGGCTATCAGCCTGAAGAAATGATCGGGCGCCCCATTCTGGACTTTATCCACCCGGATGATCTTGAAGCCACCAGGGCTTCTGCCCAGCGCATTATGAATGGCCTACCGCACAACGACTTTGAGAATCGATACCTCCACAAGGAAGGCCGTGTGGTACATATCCTCTGGTCGGCTCGCTTGTACGAAGAGGAACGGTTGCGAATTGGCGTTGCCCGCGATGTGACCGCCCTGCGCCGGGCTGATCAGACCCGCAACGCTCTTTACCGGATTTCCGAAGCGGCCCACGCGGCAGATAACTTTGACAGCCTTTGCATCGGGGTGAAAAAGGTCATCGCGGAACTATTCCCCAAAGACAGGCTGAACCTGGAGTTCCACGACGCTGAAACCTCCGCCCTGCCGGCTCCTGAATCAGGGCAACAACGGTCTGACCGCGTGGTGGATATTCTGCTGGTTTCGAAGAACGCCACACTGGGCAGGCTCACCCTTGAAAAAACCGTTCCCCAGGCCGCCTTTGACGATAAAGACAGGGAACTGCTCGAGTTCGTGGCAACCCAGGTGGCCGCCATGGTTGAGCGAAAAAAGGCCGAAGAAACCCTGCGTTTCATGGCCCACCACGACCCGCTGACCGGCCTGACCAACCGGGCCCTGTTCTACGACCGACTGGAGACCGCCCTGCGCACCGCCAGCCGCAACAACAGCCGGCTGGCATTGTTGTACCTGGACCTGAACGAATTCAAACGCATCAATGACACCTGGGGCCATGAAGCCGGGGATGAGGTACTCCGGGCCGTGGCTCAGCGGCTGGAAGCGGGAACAAGACAGAGCGATACCATCGGGCGCATGGGTGGCGACGAATTCACGGTACTGTTAAACGATATTCCGGACGCGGCGGCCGTTGTCGAGGCAGCCGCCGAAAAAATCCGCGACATCCTTGCCAAGCCAATCGACTTTGCGGGACAGAGTTTCAGCATTACGTCCAGTATTGGCGTCGCCCTTTATCCTGAAGACGGCGATACCGCCCGGCAACTACTGATCAGGGCCGACACCAACATGTACCTGAACAAACACGGAGCCTGAGGCCGCCCCGCTCATACAGGCCAGGGCAGCGCTCAAGGTTGGCTTATTTGGCGGTAATGGTAGACATCACCAGCTTGCCATCTTTCTTGATCGGGCCATCTTCTTTGGCGCCGAGGGTGTATTCGAAAACGCCGGTTTTCATGCCGCCTTCCTCGCTGTGCACCATCAGCATCAACATGTCACCGGAAGCCACTTCCTCAGTCAGAATGGCGGCGACATCTTCGGTCATGCCCTTCTTGATGGGCGCGTGACCAACCACCGGGCCGGGCTTCATGGCTTCGTCAGTGCGGTGCACCACCAGCCAGCCGTTGGCGCCTGTATTTACCTTGTCGGCAGTCACCGTTCCGTCAGCAACGGACTGATCTTCAGCCCAGACCTTGTCTTCGCCATGGCCTGCCTGGGCCATACCTGTAGCCATCGCACCGGAAACCAGTGCTGCCATCAATGCGGTGGTTTTTAGTTGCTTGTTCATTGCATTCTCCTTGCTGTGGTTTTTCCCGTTCGTCCAGTCACTCGGAACGGGTTAACCACAGCTACGGGTGATGCAATGGAAAAGTTTCAGCCCAGGCGCCCTTTCACGGATTATCGCCCTGAGCATCGTCACCAGTCGGGTAAAGGTAGCCGTGGATGGCCGGGCTGGTAGGCTGGCCAGTGGGCGAGCCGCCCGGTGGCTCAACGCTGATACCGAAGGTGGCCTCACGCAGCAGGTCCGGGTCGTACTGGCTGAGGGCCGCTTCATCAAGCTGGAACTGATCACCCAGCACACCGACGGAGCGGGGGTTGGGGCCGAGCTCGTCAGCCTTGATCCACAACTGATAGGACTTGTCAGGCTTGGCCTCCGCGGTCACCGGCCGAATGTTGACCTGGCGCTGTTCCAGGTCAACGGTCAGCAGAAACGCGGGCTGCTGATCGTCATGCTGGAACACCGCCACAAAGGATTCCGATGACGGCTGGGGCTGGACCGTCAGCACCGCCACCAGCACCAGGGCAGCAGCAGAGGCTACTGCCGTGCTCCAGCGCCAGCGATTCAACTGGCGACGTAGGGCAACTACGTTGCTGCCGGGGTTACTATTAGAGCTGCTGTCATTCCGCTCCAGCGCCCGCTCGATTCTACCGAACAGTTCAGGGCCGGGTTCAACCGGCTCAACGTCATCGACCAGATCAGCCAGGCGCTGCTCCCACTCAAGAATGCGGGCCTCCAACGCCGGGTCCTGCTCGCGCCGGGCGTTAAGGGCGTTGCGCTCATCAACCGGCAGGGTTCCCAGCACATACTCGGCAATTTGCATGTCCAGATCGTCGCGCTCAATCATGATTCCAGGCACCTCTTGATGTCCTGCAACGCACGGCGCAGCCATGTTTTCACAGTATTGACCGGCTGGCCAAACTGGCCGGCCAGATCGTCCCGGGACCAACCATTCAGGTACGCCAGGCGCACCATGTCCTGTCGTTCTTTTTCCAGTTGGTCAATGCAATGATTCAGTTGGTTCACGGATTGCTGGTCTTCTACCTGTTGCTGCGCTGTCGTCTGACCACCGGGCACCTGGTCCAGCTGGTCGTCGTTAACGGTGCGGCCGGTGGGGTGCTTGCGCAGCTCATCGATAGCACTGTTCCGGGCGATGGATACCATCCAGGTAATTGGCGAGGACTTGTCTTCGTCAAACTGCCCTGCTTTTTGCCATACCTTCAGGTAGGCGTCCTGAATCACTTCTTCAGCCCAGGCCCGGTTATTAAGGATACGTAATACCACACCGAGAAGTTTCGGTGCGGTCGCCTGGTAAAGACTGGAAAAGGCGGCACGGTCCGCCTGGGCAACACGGGCGATCAGCTTGCTGATGCCCGCCGTGGATGTTGAAGGATCTGACTGCATGAAGCGTACCGGAACAGATTTGAACTCACAGTGTAGGCGAAAATCAGGGCTTGTTCATTGACTCAGCCATTGCCGCATACCCTCGCCCAGGTAAACCTGGGGGTAGGACCAACTTTCCTCATCCATGCCGATGTCTTCCTCCCAGCTGCGGATCTGCCGGGTGACCTGCTCAAACATGGCATCCGGCTCCGACAGTGACAGGCCAACGCTCTGGTAAACCGCTTTGGTAAACCACGTCATCTCGGAATCATCGCCGCAACCAAAGGAGGTACGGTCTTCCCTGGAGGAAGTCATTATCCAGGTGTCACTGCTTTTCAGTGAATCAATCCACTGGCCCGAGAAACAGGCAGACACCACGATCAGTTTGCGTCGGGCTTGAAGGGGTTCCAGCATTTGAGCAAACGCCTGGGGCGACAGGTCAGGCAGGTCGAGCCCCGGCTGCTGGAAACTCAGCGCACCGTCACGAGCACCGTGGCTGACAAGGTGCACCACCAGCAGGTCTTCCTCCGGGTTCAGCTTCTGGTCCAGTGCTTTCAGGGCGGTGCTCACGGAAGGCCGGGTAGCCAGCGGGAAGGTTTCATAATCCCGGTGGTTGAGCAACATGATGGCGCGACTGTCCACATCAAACAGCGTCTGCACGCCATTCCTGGCAACCTTGATGTCCCGCATAAACACCGATTCGGTGCCATCACCGCCGACCGCCAGAAAATACGCATCGCTTTTCCCCGGCCGTTCCTGCGCCAGGCTGTTGATCTGATCGTTCAGACGCTGTTGATCCTCAGCAAGAATGGTTTCGGTCAGCGGCTCTGGTTGTGTTTGAGCGGCTGGTGCGTCAGCGCTCTCGTCAGTGCCGCCTTCTTCACCACCAACAAACTCGCCCTTTTCCCAGGTGCCGGACAGCCGACCTGCCCCTTCCCATTCATCCACATAGGCGTAGGTGCCTTCGCCGTGGTAATCCCAGTCCTCGAACTCGCCCTGATAGGTGCCATAATCGGTGATATGACGGCCCTCAACCGGCTGGCCTTCCAGAAACTCGGCGACATACAGGCCACCCGGATACAGATAGCGGCCCTGGCCGGACATCATCCCCTGCCGGAATTGCCCCTCATAACGCCAGCCCGTGGGGGATTCAATTTCACCCTCGCCATGCCAGTAGCCGTTCTGGAACTCCCCACGGTAAACCTTGCCGCTGGGAAACTCCTGGGTACCCTCACCGTGGAATAATCCGTCAACGATGCCGCCGGAATACACGCTGCCATCAGGCAGGCGCGCGTCGGGCGCGATCAATTCAGCCGTGTCGCAGGCGGTAAGTAACATCAGAGCAACCAGCGGCAGCATACTAATCGGGCCGCCCAAACGGAGCCTCCTTTCAACGTTCATGCTTCTGATCCCATTCAAGCGTGATGATTGCCGCCAATCATAGTGCCTTTCTGTCCCCGGCGAAACGGCTCAGCCGGCCAGCGCACCATGGAAACTGCCCGTTCGCCAAACACAAAAAGGCCGGGCATGGCCCGGCCTTCTGACGTGCGGCTGAGTTTCTAATCTCAACGGATCATCAGAACTTTACGCGCATACCGGCCAGGAAGCCCAGATCGGTATTGTCTTCGTCAGTGTCTGCCACTTCAGCAAAGGCACTGACATTTTTGTGCTGCGGGAACTTGTAGGTCACGTTGGCGTACCAGCCGGTAATGTCATCTACATTGTCTTCTTCCTGATTCTGCATGCCCAGGGCAACACCGGTGGTGTTGGTGATGTCGAAGGTTGCGGCCACGTTCAACAGCGATATTTCAACATCGGTGTTGGTGTCGTCGGTGCTGCTGTAGTCGGCGCCCAGCGAAGCGATACCGAAATCATAGGAAGCGCTCACGCCGTAGGTGTCCAGGGAATCCTGTGCCAGCGGGGTGTAGGTCTGGTAAGCCGCCGCCAGGGCCAGGCCGGCGATTTCTGTAGCAGCAAACAGGTCGGTGTATTCGCCGGTAATGCCCTGCTTGTTCTCTGCTTCCAGTTCGTGACTCAGCACCAGGTAAACGGTATCCAGATCAACGTCGAAACGGATGGTATCGTCACCGTCAGTCGCGATGTCGTCATAACGGTCTTCAGCCAGAGGCGTTTCATAAGCTTCTTCAATACCAAACTCGTCAGAAGCGAAGTTCTGCTTGCCCAGAGAGCCGGAAACCGCGCCATACTGAAGGCCAACGTAGGCTTCTTCCATCGGTTCCTCAGTGCCACCGTCATTGGCGTGGTCTTTGAAGTCCAGATCAACACGACCGAAGGCCTTCATGTTGTTGCCCAGGTCGTAGCTGATGTAGTTCTTCAGCTCCAGGTCGTCATAGTCAACGTACAGATCTTCGTCGTCACCAATGTTCTGACGCAGTTGAACCTGAAAATCACCGTTGAGCTTGTAGGTCAGGCCGTCTTTTTCGTAGATGGTGGCTGCGTTAACCGAACCTGCGGCTACAGAGGACATGGCAACAGCCAGAAGAAGCTTTTTCATTTACTTTAACTCCACTATCGTTTGGTTTTTAAATGCTCTGATTTCTGAAATTAATTCCTGGTTACATATTGCAAATACAAACATCAGCCAGGACATCAAGAATTTGAAAAAATCCGGGGCAAAGCCCCGGCTAAAGGTTTGTTCACTCAAATCGCAACATGAATTCAAAGCCTTGTTGGGGCTCAGGCTTTGAGACGCTAACTTAGCGGTGATTTATTTCGCAGGAATGACATATTTGCGGCAGTTTTATTTCATATTTAATGTCGGCTGATTTTTGAAAACCGATCAATATAAATCAGACAATATTAAGGTTTGACTTAATATTTATTTCTATCATCCAATTGCGTCAGGAATCGTATAGACTGGGGCATTCACACAAGGCGGGTATCACATGTCTCACCACACCAACAACACCAGACCGCAAGCTGCACCCCGGCTTCCCTGCCGGGGCTGCCTGCCCGACTGCCCCAACTATGCAACCTGTGACGGCAAGCCCTGGCGGGCTGACAAGGCGGCAGGGGCACAGAAATCGCAGCCAGGCTCCGGCGCCTGAGCAGCGACTATGCTGCTCTATACCCTGTGCGTTCTGGCCGTTATCGGCTTCTCGGTGTTCTATCTGTTTTTCTATCGTGGCTGGATTCGCGAAAGGCGACTGCAGGAACCTTTTCCCGAAGACTGGCAGCAGTTACTGGAAACCCAGGTTCCCCTGTACCGCAAGCTGCCTACGGCACTGAAAGGCCAACTGCAACAACACGTGCAGTTGTTTATCGCTGAGAAATCGTTTTACGGCTGCGACGGGTTCGAGGTAAACGACCGGGTACGCATCACCATAGCCGGGCACGCCTGTCTGCTGATTCTTGCTCGCAGCTTTACGGATTTCGACGAGGTCAGCAGCATCCTGGTCTACCCTGACGCCTATCATGTTCGGCAAGTTGAAAGTGATGGCTTTGTGGTCAGTGAAAGCAGCCAGATCCGCGCCGGGGAGGCTTCCAGCCACGGGCAAGTGGTGCTGGCATGGGCGGAATGTGAGGAAGGCGCGGTAAACCCTGAAGGACACCACAATGTGATCCTTCACGAGTTCGCCCACCAGCTTGATTATCTGGACGGCACCGCCGATGGCGCGCCGCCGCTCAGTGGCGAACAGGCCCGGCACTGGCAACAGACCATGACCCAGGCTTATGAGCAACTGCGTGATTCACTGCGCCACCACCAGCAGCCGTGGCTTGATCCTTACGGCGCAACCGAGCCGGCTGAATTCTTCGCAGTGCTGACGGAAGCCTTTTTCCAGCAGCCGGAACACCTGAAACACGAGCAGCCAGAGGTTTACCGGGCTCTTCGTGGATTCTACCGCCTGGACCCGCTCAATCTCGGCAACGCCCAGGCGGCTCAGGCTCACTGAACCGGCTGGCAGCCCCGTACCGCAAGCGCAAGATTGGTTGTGCCTTTGATCTGCTCGTAATATCGGGCAGCGGTCTGCACGCCCATATCGGCATAGTTGCCTGCCGTGGGGCTGATCAACTGGGCCAGTTGGGTCCAGGCGTCGGCAGACTGGCGGTCCTGTTTATAGGCTGAAAACGCCTGGCTGATTTCAGTGCAGGTAATACCGTTGCCATCAGTGGCGGCAGACGACACATAGTTCGATGTCTGGCAGCCTGCCAGAGCACCCATGACCGCAACCACGATCAGACTTTTGAAATTCACGAATCGGAACCTCCGTTAGCGGACAACATTTTTCCGGAAAGAAAGCGTATATGGTGTAACACATCATTCCCTGAAGCCACTAAAATGCATCTTCACTGCTAAGCTGCACCCAGAATCCTGAGGAATTTTTCATGGCAGAAGTACCCCAAAAACAGTCCGGCACCAGCGGCTATTCCTGGAAGCTTTCCGCCGTGGCGGCTGTCGCGTCCGTGCTCGCAGCCATATTCACATTAGGCCAGGTGCCTCTCATCATCACCGGGCTGATTCTGCTCACCGCCGTTGGCTGGGGCTTTACCGCCAGAGACAACAAGCGGGCCGCAGAGCAGGCAAAAAATCCCTCCAACACCGAGTAACCGTATCCGACAGCACGGATTAACTAAGTAGATTCCGGGGGCTTGTCACTGAAACACACTGCGTTAAGCTGGTCGCAATTCACCCATAAAGGTAATCGCGACTATGGGAACCGCATTTAAAAAATTCAGCAGTAACCCCACCATTCCACCGCTGGACCCTGCCCGGGTCTCCATCCTTGAAGAAGCAGGGCTGACCGTCAAACAGCTGGAGCCGCTTGGCGTTGAAATATACGGCGCCGACGTCCGCGCCCGGTTGCCGGAGCCCGCCATCAAGGCCCTGGAAGAAGAAATGGCCCACCGCGGGTTCATTGTGTTCAAACACCAGCCCGGCCTGTCTGCGGATGAGCTGGTCAACGCCAGCAAATGGTGGGGCGCGGGTGAAATTCATTCCACCCACGGTGTCCACCCCGCCACGCCGGGAATGAACCGGGACATCTTCCGCTGCTCTAACGACAACCGCCATGGAATACTGGGCGTTGGCCCGCAGTGGCACAACGACGGCAGCTTTGAAGCGGCAACGTTTTCCCATTCCGCCTATTACATGGCCCGGGCGCCGGAACAGGGCGGCGGCACCCACTTCGCGCATCAGGGCGCCGCTTTTGATGTTCTGCCCCGGGAAAAGCAGGAATTCTGGGAGCGCCTTGTGTCCGTCAATTCAGCCACAGGCGTAACCCATCCGGTGGTACACACCCATCCCATTTCCGGCCGCAAGAGCGTCTGGCTGCACCTGGGAATGACCGGGGGCGTGATCGAACGGCTGCCGGAAGACGGCCTGTCCATCGATGAGCTGCAGCAAAAACCCGCAGACACCGGCCAGCTTCGCCTTCTCAACGAAGATGAAATGAAGCAGTTGTTCAATGACTACAACGACCTGATGAACGCGTCTTTCGAGAAGGGCTACGGCATAAAATACCAGTACGACACCGGCGATCTGCTGTTCATCGATAACTGGGCCCTGGCTCACCGGGCATCGCCGGAGGCCCACCTGCCGGCGGATCAGCAGGGGCTGAGGATCATGGACCGGGTCACTATCAAATCCAGACAGAACCTGGCACCGCACTTTGGTTTACCGCAATACATCCAGATATCCCGGCCCCACCCGCTCAATCAGGACGGCGTATGGCAGGCTGGTGGTGTGGGATTCCGCTGGAAGGACGACATACCCATGCAGAACTGAAGGAGTCAATCTCGGGCTCTTTCCTCAAGACACTCATAAGAGCCCATTTCAAACTCCCGACAGATCCAGGGGCGGTTTTCATAGATCGTACACATAAAGGTGTCCCGATCCAGCGCCGAACACCAGCCATCGTCCAGCCGCAGCATGGTCTCGCCGCCCCACTTATCCACTGCGATGTGCCGCTCCGGAACACCCGTATCGGAAATAATCATGACTTCCAGGCGACAGCAGCAAGCCCGGCAGTTTGAGCAGGAAACTTCGCCATCGACCAGATTTTTGGCAGGAATTGTCGTCATTTTACGGCCAGGCTGTTTTTAACGTTTCGATCGATCAAGGTGTCAGTTCCGGAGTCACACCATAGCGGCGCAGGATGTCATCAAGCCGACCGGATTGCTTCATCCGTGCAAGGGCATCAGACAGGATTCCAGCGTAGTCGGCCGCGTTGGGATTATGGGGGCTGAAGCCGGTGTAGTCTTCGAAGGCATTGGTTGTGTACCCCGCCACCGTTACTTCATTCCAGATACCCATTTTTTTGAGCTGGTAAACCGCGGAATATTCGCCTTCAAGAAACGCCGCAATCCGCCCGTTACGCAGCATGCGAATCGCCCGAGACGTTGTGGTGTTGCCGTGCATCACATACACCCGATCTTCATTGTTCTTTTCCTGGTCAAGATACGCTACCAGGTCAGGGTCAACATAGTGGAACCCCCTGACAACGCCAACCCTGACATCGGCCAGCGACTCCACCCCCAGATATCGCCACGGTGAGGTCGCATTCACCAGAAACAACACCCGTTGCACCACGGTTGGCTGTGCCGGATAAACCAGATCAGGCGCGTAATCCTTACCGACCACCACGATACCGTCGTATCGTCGGTCACGAACGGCTTCCACCGCACGCACGTAGGGCAACATTTCGAGTTCCAACGTGTACCCTGCAGGCTCGAGTGCCTCCCGAAGAACATCCGTCATGAACCCTTCCTTGCCGTCCTCCTTTGAGGGATCACAGGTAAAGGGGCAATAATCAATGGTGGCAAATCTAAGGGTCTCAGCCAGGACACTGGCAGGCGCAAAGCACAGACTCACCCATCCGAAGAAGAGAAAGCGTCGCAGATATGGCTCCATCCTTACTGTGCAATCCATATAACCAACACCCGTGCAGTTTACGCCAGGCTGGCGCGCCTGAATGACCGATCGATGTATAGTGATTGTAGCCAAAGATTCCGGCAGGCGGGTTCCCGAACCAGCCATCCCTCGCCACACCCAATATCGATCACCGATTCGGGAGAGTACATCAGCACGGCATCGACTATGGCCCTGTCCGTTACGAGCCTGCGACTCTCAATCTGACCACCTCGCACAGCAGCCGTCCATTGAGAGGCATTTTTGTACCAGGAGTCGATAATGATCGCCTTTCAGCCAGTGGCGACCCCCGGAATCTGCTCCTATGCTTCAGACATAATTCAGGCTGCCCCAGAGGTTGCAGAGCCAAGCGATGGCTAACAGTCACTCCCGGATGCCGGGTGCGGAAGAACACCTGACCTGCTCCATGGTCTTTCTCAAAAGCCTGCTCAGTTACTGCCAGGACCGCCAGATTAATGGCAACCAGGTGCTGACCGCTGCCGGGCTGACACCGGCTGACCTGGAGAATACGGCCCAACGAATCCCTGCCAGCCACTACATACGCGCCTTTATGGCCGCTGAACGCCTGTCCGGAGACCCTGCCTTCGGGCTTCACCGAGGTGAAGCCGTAAAGCCCGGCCACTACGGGGCGGCCGGGCTGCTGGCCACAGCAACATCCGATGCCCGGGAGCTGCTGACGTTCTACTGCCGCTACCAGACCCTAGTCTACGCCGTTTACGGAGCGGATGTAGAGCAGACTGCCACGTCAATCATCATCAGGGTTCAGCCCAAGGTTGAAGCCGTGAAAACCAGCCTGGCGATGCAGGAAGCCTACCTCTGCTCCTTGCTGACCCTGGTGCGCTGGTTGGTGGGTGCACAGCATGAAAACCCGCTGGCAACCTGCTTCATCGCAACCCGTCCACCCGATATTGCCGAACGGCAGCGGGTATTCGGCCACAACATAAAATGGGACCAGCCGGAGATTTCCATCAGCCTTCCCCAGGCATGGTTTGACCGTCCCATGGACCAGGCCAACCCCGACGTGCGGGAAATGCTGCAAGCCCACGCCGATGAGGAACTGAAAAAGCTGAGCGCCAGCGATGGCGACCCGCTTTACCTCAGCGTTGTGAACCACATCGAAGCCACCATCGCATTCGACGGCCCAACGCTGCAGGAGGTTGCAAACGCCCATCGCCTGTCCAGCCGTGCCCTGCAAAGAAAGCTGTCTGAACTGGGCACCAGCTTCAGCGAACTCGTGGACCAGCGGCGGCAGGCTTGCGCGTTGCGCTGGATTGGCAAAGGCCAGATGTCCACCACCGAAGCGGCCTACCTGCTGGGATTTTCCTCACCCCAGGCCTTCAACCGCGCCTTCAAACGCTGGACCGGCAGGGCACCCAGCGAATACCGGAATCAGGCTTCCGGCTGAACTTTGGCTGAATTCTGGCGCCCAGGGTAACCCTTCTGGTTCGCCCGGATACGCCCTTCCCCTCGTGACCGGCTTACAGTGGATTCAGAACAGCGTGGCCAGCAACGCCACCCTGAGACCAGACGCGAGGAACGAACATGCCTTCCACCGACTCCCCCGGCGCCTTCACCGAACAGTGGCAGACCACGCACCATGCACTGATGAATCCGGGTTCCGATCTGAGCCTGCCCTTCCAGCCGCTGTCGTTCCGCGACTTCATGCTCTACGAATCCCATGTCATCAACGCCTCCAGAGGCCTCGCCCGGCGGTTCATGCCCGGCGCCTATCGCCTGGCCAGCGCCTACGAGAAACTCAGTGGCAAAACCTTTCCGAAGTTCAGGCCCCACCCGCTCTGGTACCAGCAGCCCATTTACTATATGGGGAACCACCTGGCTTTCGTGCCCAGCGGCGTTGACGTCAACCCACCGGCCTACACCAGCGCGCTGGATTACGAACTGGAACTGGGCTTTGTGCTGGCCAGGCCATTGAAGAACGCGAGCGTGGAAGCAGCCGTCGACGCCATCGGCGCGTTTGTTCTGTTGAATGACTTTAGCGCCCGGGACATACAACTGCCTGAAATGCGCAGTGGCTTCGGGCCGCAGAAATCCAAGCACTTCCTCAGCTCGATGGCGGCCAATACCGTGGATGCCAGAACCTTGCTACCCCGGCTGGACAATCTGGAAGGCGCGGTGCTGATCAATGACCGACAGGTGGCCACCGTGACCACCGCCGGAATGCAGTATTCCCTGGGCGAGGTCCTGGCGCACGTATCCCGCGACGAGCAGCTTTTCCCCGGCGAACTGTTCGGCACCGGCACCCTGCCCGGCGGTTCCGGAATGGAAAACGGCCACTGGCTGAACGCCGGAGACACCCTGACGCTGACCCTGTCCGGCGTTGGTGACATCACCCACAAGATTCTGTAGAGGCCAGCTCATGAACCCGAATGCCCGTATCCAGCCCAGCCAGATCATCGATCTTTCCAAAGAAATCGCCTACAACCGCAACGACCCCCTGTTCATGCGGGTAAAGATCACCCACAAACCCCATGCCCAGGCCCGCTGGCTCATGCGAGCCCTGGGGTTACCCTTCCGGCTGATGCCAAAAGAATTTGCCGGCTGGGCCGACGACACCATTACCCGGATGGGCGTGCACTCTACGACCCATATTGATGCCCCCTGGCACTACGGGCCCACCGACCCCGACGGCAACCGGCTGCCATCCGTTGAAGACATTCCGCTGGATCACTGCTTCGGCCCCGGCGTGGTCTTCGACATGACCCACAAGGCCGAAGGCGACAGCATTACCGTGGCCGATATGGAGGCGGACCTGGAAAAGTCCGGCGCACAGATCAGCCAGGGCACCATCGCCCTGATTCGCACCGGCCGTTGCAAATACCAGGGCACACGGGAGTACTGGAAACGCGGCACCGGCATGAGCGGCCCCGCCACGGAATGGCTGATTGATCATGGCGTTATTGTGATGGGTATCGATCAATGGGGATGGGACCTGCCGTTCCACGACCAGATCCGCAAAGCGAGAAAAAACCAGGACAGTGAGAGCTTCTGGGAAGGCCACCTGGTCGGACGCCACAAGCCTTACTGGCAGATGGAACAGTTACGCGGCCTGGAGAATCTGCCCAGCCACGGTTTTGATGTGGGGGTATTCCCGCTGCGCCTGAAAGGATGCTCCGCCGCCCCGGCCCGCGTGGTTGGCTTTCTTTATGACTGAGTTCACGAATCTGACCGCTCACCCCATACGGGGGATGGTTTTTCCAAATGCTGGGTGCCACGCTTTTTTTCAGGTGCCCAAGGCCCTGTACATACACAAAAACAAACGACACTGGAAAGACCATTATGCCTGCAAAAACGACAATGAAACTGTCGATTCCGACGGCCCTCCTGACCCTGTTCTTGAACACCGAACTCACCCTGGCCAGCGACTTTGCCAAACTGGATCAAACCCTGCCGAGCAACGTTTCGATCCTCAACACCTATCCCGTTTTTGATTTTGACACGGATGGCTGTTTGCCCAGCGCGGGTATCAGTCGCCTGGGTCAGAAGAATGATGGCCTTAACACGTCGGGAAAAATCACCGGCGACTGCCGCTCCGGTAATTTTCTGCTGACCTCCAACACCATGCATCGCTACGTCTGTAAAACGTCTGGTGGGAGCCAGTATTGCGGCCATATCTATGCGCTCTACTTCGAAAAAGACCAGCTGTTCGACTATTTTGGCGGCGGCCACCGCCATGACTGGGAGCATGCTGTTGTCTGGACCAGAAACGGCGTGGTGACGCATGGCACTTACAGTTCCCATGGCAACCAGACCACAAAACCCGCTTCGGAATTACCGTTTGAAAATGGCCATTTGAAGATCGTCTATCACAAGGATGGCGTTACCACACATGCCTTCCGCTTCGCGAAAAGTAATGAGTATGCCGAGAACCCTTACGGCTCTTTCCTGACACCGACGATCGTCAGCTGGTATCAAATGGTCGGAGACGGACTGTCCAACCAGCAGATGCGTTCGAGACTCAACAGCTTTGACTACGGTTCCGCAAACCTGCCAGTCAAAGACAGCAACTTCCTGAACAACATCAATAACGGAAAGCCGTCCGGTTACCCCACATTTTCAAGTGCGGATGTGACTGCCTCAAACTGAGGTCATCGCTTGTGCGGCCAGAAACAGTAAGCCAACCTGGTAGCGCCACCCCACCTACTCAGTCGGCGGAAACCGATCAGGCCGGGCAGCGCGCCATATCCTTCTCACGGTAAAAGGCACAATCCAACTACTGAAAGCGCCATCACAGCGACGTTGGTTGTCACTGGGTTGAATGCTGCGCCCAGTAACACGGGCTGGAACAAAGCCACAAAGTCCAGCAAACCAACCATCGCGGCGACAGTCAGAAGTAGTGGCCAGCGGTGGCGCCAATATGCCAGAACAGCAACAGAGATCACTATCTCAAGCACTCCACCAATCGTTGCCATTGTTTCCGCACCAGACCGTGATAGCCCGATAGCCATGGTCATTGCCAGCTCGTCTTCATGCTGATTGAGCAGTTTTGGCACCAACCCCTGATAGAACCAGACAAAGGCTACTGTGCACCGGCAGATTGCGTAACTCAGCAAGGTACTATTCACCCAGAAACCTGGCATCGTGATCTTTGCTCGGAACAACGCAGGCATCGTATCGGCCGAAAAGCCTGTATCGGTTCAGCGCGACACGATCATAAAGCCAATCCCGAATAAACGAAGGTACAACCCAGCCAACGCATGCAAGCGGCCAGGGCCAGGGAAGCCGCCGCATCACTCGAAAGAACGCCGACGACTTGGTATAAATCTCCGACCCCTCAACGAGCAACATGGTCTCGTAATAGTCGGTTGGAAATCCATGCCACTGCAGTATCGCCTGGCCCTCGGGCGACTGGACTGTTGCCAGCTTGAACTGGCGCTTGCGGTCAAACTTTATAAGGAAACGTGCCCAGGCTGAGCACAGCCTGCATACCCCATCAAACAGAACTACCCGGTCGCCTGAAGCTACGCCGGGTGCAGAGTGAAGTGTTTTATTCATAAAACTCCGAAAAGGCTCATTTGTGCCGGCACCATCCCAAATCTATATTGTGATCTGGACAAGATCATCCAACGCTGAATCGATAATGCGACAGGCCGCCTGAGGTGCCGTGCCGATAAAGCCGCTACCCCCACCAATGACGACGTGCAGATTTTCCTCGAGTATGGCTTTGTGACGCCTATTACGGTCGCACCCCATTCATCAACAGCCTGTTCAGCGCTTCCAGGCTCTCTGGTCCGCCCTCCAACCGAACGCATTCGTTAGATTCCTGCTCCCATAAGGCAGCGGAGGATGTATGCAGGTGAACCGAAACCCTTGATGTAACCAGCCCATCCAGCAAGCCGGCTGGAACCCAAATCACGTTAGTGCCCTTCAGGCTATTGGGAACGGGGCTGCCGCCCCAGTCGCTTTGCGGCACAGCGAACAGTGACATTGATAGAGATTCCGAATTTCCCCGTGAATTTCGAACTTAACGGTACCGCAGAGACATTCACCTTGCATCAATCAATCCTTTTCGACTTGATGGCGCTGCTTACTGTGCCAGCCAATATGAATTACGAAATCCCTTCTTTGTCTTCAATTCCGGATAAAAAGCGTTCTCCAAATCGCGCGGCGAGCAAAGCCATAAAGACCGCTGCCATGTATGAATCCAGCCACCACCAACCCAACAAGAGTTTAAATATCAACAAAAAAATGCATCCATACCCTGAAATCAGCAACGCGGTTACAGGCGTCGTTTGCTCATTATTAATTAGCCGCTTTACCCCATTGGTCGAGTCAGCGCGGAGGACGAAATATGAATACACCAGCCAGGCGCCCCAATATAGAATCAGGGCCGCTTGAATAAAGGAGAATTCGCTTCGCGTTTGACTGTTCCAGTAAATGATGAGAGCTGCATCCAGCCAGAGTATGCAGATACAAACGGCTCTGATATCCCGTTTGGTAAATGGAAGAAACAACGGTCCAAGAAAAATAATCGCCAGAAAAACAAACCCGAAAATTAGGCTGCCGACAAATTCAAACATCAGAAAAAGCGTATTTGCCCGGCTCCACTTCCTCTCCCAATCCTGCAATAGCTCCTGCCAGTAAAGGCCCAAAAATTCATGGAGCTCCGGGGAGATAATGATCGTGGCGTATAGCAGTACAGTGACCACAAACACACAGAGTTCATTTATTTTTGGAAATACGTGATCGTGCATCTGTTATTCCAATCCAAGGAGCGCGCCACCCAACTTACTAAGTCGGCGGAAACCGATCAAACACCGGCAGTTCGTGAACACGCTCCATCCAGCTTATTCGCTCTGCGATCTGAATCTGAATCCGCGCCGGAATCTCTTCCGGCGTATCGTAAGTGCCGCTCTGAATATCGATCAGGCCCGGCAGCGCGTGCGCGTTGGAATAGAACAGCCCGGTGCCACAATCCGGGCAGAAGTGTCGCCGTCCGTTTTCGGACGACTCGTAAAGCTTCGGCTGGCCTTTGGTGATTGTCAGCGCCTCCCGGGGATACATGGTCCACCCCACCATGGGGGCACCCGAATGATGCCGGCAATCCGAGCAATGGCAGAGCGCATGAGTGTAGGGCTCTCCCTCCACTTCGTAGCGAACCGCGCCGCAATGACATCCACCTGCAAGCTTCATGGCCTAGTCCTCAAGTAAACGATCGAACCACACCGTCATCATCGGCGCTCCTGACGTTAATATAGCGCCGCCGCCACGTAATTGCCTACAGCCGCCAACGCATGGGATGAGTCTGTTCAAGAACACCGTTCTGATCCCAGTCTTCCCATCCGGTAAAAGGAATGGGTGACTCGTTAAACAGCCCCGGCAACCGGTCCGCCCACACCGTTTTACTCTGCTCCAGCTGGTCCCTGAATTCGGGCTCATCCTGATAACGAATACCCCCGCCCTGAATGCCATAACTAACCTGGAGCGCCAGCACCCGGTCAAACCAGCCTTTCAGAATGGCTGGGGCGTTCAACCGGATCGAACCCCTCCCTATAGAGATCGACCAGTTCGACGGTATGCCCCACAAGTTCAAGGGACCGTATCGCCACATCTGGCAGGCAGCTGGGAATCAGCCATGACACCCTGTTTGCAGGCCTTCTGGCCAAACCCTTCGACACGTTCCGTGCGGACTACCCCGACATCCAGCTTGAAGTGGTCATCTCCAACCAGGTACAAAGCTCGAGCAAGCGGGAAGCGGACATCGCCATTCGCCCCACCGATAACCCCCCGGAAACCCTGGTTGGCCGCAAAGTTGGTTTGATCCGCCAAAGCGTTTACGGGCAGCGGCAGCATTGGCAGAACGAGCGGTTGCCCCTGCACACCCTAACTGGACACCCATGGATTGGCCCGGACAACCATATGGGCAACCGTGCCCTGGAAACCTGGATGGCCCGGAATGGACTGGATGAGTTCTGCCGCTACCGGGTCGACTCCATGCTGGGCATGCAAACCGCCGTGCGATCAGGCGCGGCTGTTGCCGTGCTTCCTGACTATCTGGGCGAAGCAGATCCGGAGCTCTGCCGGCTGACGGATTCCATTGGGGAGTTGGACATTCCACTCTGGATTCTGACCCATCCTGATCTGAAGCGGGTGAGGCGAATTCGGGAGTTTACGCAGGTTATTGGTGAGTATTTGCGAGGAGGCCTGACGACTCGTTAACAGCAGCTTTCCTAAAGGCTCGCCTGCATAGCATTATTATGCGCTCTCACGGATAGCACGGACATCCTCGATATCCACCGGACGCGAGAGCGCAGATTTATACTGGACCAGATCGTCCTTCAGCATGAGGGGAAGCTGAAGACCCAGCAAATGCACGGTCGAATAGCGAGAAAAATCTATGTTGAGCGGAACCCAGGTCTGGTTGCCTGCATCGAAGATTTTCGCACTGTCAGCGCTACCTACCTCCACTTTGATGCCTTCATACTTGAACTGGACGTAGGTTAGATCCCAGCCTTCCTCTTGGCGGTGAGCGGCAGCTTTGGATACAAATTTCTGGCCGGCTTGGACCACCGACGAGAAATGTTCACCGGGGACGAAAAGGTCGATGTCATTCAGATCACGCTCGGAGCCATATCCCTTTGCGGCGAGTCCTCCACAGATCAGAAAGGGGATATTCCTGTCTCTCAGTAACCCCACAATCCATTGGGCTGCCAAATGATGCACGCTTCCTCCTTTTGCGCATAACGCCTCGGCCTTGCGGCGAGCCGGAGCGACAACGAAGGTGCGTCCTCCAACAGCCGCTGGTTATGTATGATCCTAGCTTACTCTGGCAGGCCCTCGAACTCTGGCACGTCCCCTATCGCCCCGTCCCAAACCGCTCTACTCGATGTGAAGATGTGAGCAGTTGGCAACAAAGAGACTTTAGTGTCCAAACACCCTGCGGGAACGACGAGCAGATTTGTAAGTTGAGTGCTTGGTAATGCTGAACCACACGATCTACAAAAGCTTTTGTTGTGGCGAGTACCTGGAAGCGTAAAGGAAGTCACAGCATCGACACCCGCCAGCCAAGTCAGTTTAGCTGACTGCGAGAACAAATTTGCCGCATGAGCAGATCCCGTATCTTTTTGACAATACTGACAATGGCACAGGTAAAAGCTGTCGAAGTCTCCATGGACCTCGAATCTCACTGTGCCACACAGGCAAGAACCAACATGCTTAGTCATAGGATTCCCTTCTATGGCCCGCAGGTAACGCACACATAACGCCGGCTATAAGCGGCTGCTGAAAGCCGTCCGGTGAAGGGCCGAAGGCCCGAAACAGACTTAATGGCCTGGTTAGGTGTTGTTGCGCAGAGCTTCGACATTTTTCTGCAACTCAGATGGATGGATGTCAAAACCAGTGGCACGTTTGCCAGACCAGTTTATCCCTGCCAAAAGGCCATCTTTGGACAAGCCCGGAACCCATCTTTCACAAAATTCCGTCCAAGGAATGGCCACGGGTTCAAACCCCTCATAGGCGCCAACATTTTCTATTACTGCCTGGGCCCGGGATCGCGAAGACCAGAAAGGCATTGTGCGCTTGTCCTCTGTCCCATGCGGAGCGGGGAAGCCACCGCTATCTTTAATGCCCCAAACGACTCCGTTTTCGGCAACCTCTTTGTAGAATGCTGATGCTTGTGCTGAGGAAATACTCATATACACCTAACGCGAAGCTAAGCGGCGCCCTGACAAGGGCGTCCGGTGGAGGCCCATCGGGCCGGAATGGTATTCCCCCAAAAAAACAGACACGCTCCCATCAGTTAGCTCCCTCGAATTCCAGTGGAGCCCGGTAACCAAGGCTGCTGTGCAGTCGTTGGGTGTTATAAAAACGCTCAATATACTGTTTTATATGGTGTCTTAATTGGCGAAGCGTGACAAAGCTGGTTGCGTGCAGCAGTTCTCCTTTCAGGCTTTTAAAAAAAGATTCCACCTCTGCGTTGTCGGTACAGTATCCCGGCCGGCTCATGCTGTGGACGATCTGGTGGCGGGTCATCATGTCGCGCATTCTCAGCGCTCTGAATTCAGTGCCTCGATCGGTATGGAGTAGAAGCCCTGGCGGTGGTGAACGCAGCTGAAGTGCCTGTTTGAGAGCGCCGCGTGACAGCTCTCCATTCAGACTAGCCTCCAGTTTCCAGCCCACAATGCGACGAGAGAACAAGTCCAACACCACCGCCAGAAACACGTTCTTCCGCCCCATCTTGATGTAGGTCACGTCGCTACTCCATTGCTGATTGATCGCCACTGGCTTCTCCGTTGCCAGTCGGTAGTTTGGCCATGCCCTGAGGACGGCCCTACGGGTCAGCAGTCGTCGGTAGATTCGGTAAGATCTGGCCTTCATGCCCCATTCTCTCATCAGCCGGGCGACACGGTTTTCTCCAACCCGAATCCCCTGATTGCGAAGGGACTGATACACCTTGGGACTGCCGTAGCGACCCTCACTGTCATTGAAGATCTTGCGGATCTTGAGCAACAGTGCGGCATTCTCTGACGCCCGCTGACCTGGCTTGCGGTTCGCCCAGGCGTAATAGCCTGAGCGGGAAATGTTGAGGTGACGACACAGCGTCTTTACGCCGTGCTCTCGTCGGTGTTGCCAGACGAATCGGTACGCTTCCTTCGTTCTTCGGCCTGAAAGCGTTGAAACTTTTTTAGGATGTCGTTTTCCTCCTGAAGCTCTGACACTTGGCGCTTCAAGCGGGCAATCTCATCCTGCTCGCTGATCTTCTTCTTGGCCTCTGCCGGTGCTCGCTTGACCCGTTTCATACCGAACTTCCCCTCACGATGCTCCTTTCGCCAGCGTGACAGCATCATCGGGTGAATATCCAGCGCTTCGGCAACGCTTTTCACGCTGCGATGCGCCTGGTGACTCCATTCAACGGCTTTGACTTTGAACTCGGTGGTATACCGCTCGGTTTTCTTGCCGGTCGTCATTGCAGGCATCGCTGTTCTCCCAAGTTGGAGTTATCGATGCGTGTCTATTGAAGTGGGGGAAGTGCAGAACGAACTACAACAACTTGTTATGTGATGACGGCCTAATCCAAAGTAAGGTCCGTTAAGCCGGCGTCTGCGCATGTACCTTTGATTTCCGATCCCGAGTAATACATGTGTTCTCGCTCTTCCTTATGCATGGAGTTTAGATAGGCGTATTGCATTAGGTGAGCAAAGGACTTGAACCTTAGGGCGCCGGGCAATTCCCACCCTAAGAACCATGCCTCCCATTCTCCATCTTCAGTTTTTACCGATGGATTTAACACGTAGAGGCCAGCGTCTACCATTTCGCTCATTGCAAACGCTGTTTCAATATAACTCTCACGAACATCGATGCTGTCCTGACTTTCAGAGTATGTAAAATAGTCCTCGTCTGAGCTGTCTGGAAGTGCATCTGCGTTTATTAGGTCAGGATATAACGTCGCAATCCGATCTATCTCGGCGGGCCCGTAGATTTTCCCGTCATCAGCATCCAGTCGTAATTGGATCCAACCTCCACTAGCCATCCAAAAATCTTTAACAGACTTAGGAAAGCTCATCCCAAGTCGATGCTCCGCTTCTTCAATCGCGCTACGAGTCGCTTCTTCAAACATCAAGCTGCCTCGATCCAACACTTCTTTATCCATTGGAGTTTGAGCGCCGTCACTGTGGAGAAATGCCATCGTCTCGGTTTGCCAGCATTTTAGGAACTGCCTCCAGCCCGCGACATTTCCAACGTATCCGGATTTCCAAGGTTGAAACACTTTTAGTGCGTCCTCATTTCTAGAGGGAGTACAAGAAGTCATCGAGAGCGCAAGACAACTCGCAAGCAACCTCCTCAACAAGACCTCTTTCCGGGGAGTTACCCTGGACGAAAATCGTAATCGAGCTTTCATGACTGAATTCACATAACGCTTGGCTTTGCGGCGCAACGGAGCGAAAGCGCAGATGCGTCCGACAACAGCCATTTGTTACATTGAGAACGCTTCTCGCAAACCTCTGTGTATGACAATAGTTTTGTCTAAATCAAGATCAGCTTTGTCATCCCTGTGTGCCCATGTGTAGTATTCCTTCTTTTTATATTGGTTATACCATTTATTCCCGATTGCATTAAACTTGAAAAGTGCAATCAGCATTTTCTCCAAATCGAGGCCATCATAATGATATCTATTCGCCTCCATATACGTTTTCAGCTCCTCATACTCAATGAAGTGCTTATTATAATTCTTTAGAAGCTTGATTATTCCTTCGATTTGCTCATCTGCATGGTGTCCAAACATCTCATTTCGAACTTCATCTAGAAGATACTCTGAATATTCCTTATTTACATCTTTAAAGCTTTTCCAGCCAAAATACGTAGAGTTTGGATATTTTTCAATTATTAAATTTAGCATCGTAATTATGTCTCGGGGCCTAAAAAAAGACCTCTCCAACATAAAACGCTCGGCTGACGTTCGATCAATACTTTGGGGAAAAAGACTCCGGAAAATTTCTTCATCTCTTAGTGCTGAAATAAGGGTGCTAGAAATCCTCGCCTTAAAAACAATCATTTTCATCAGCGGAGAACTGACGGATACTTTGTCACCCCAATCGATCTTTATTGTGTTAACTCTCTTTATTTTATTCAAATCGGGATCATTGAAAGTGGAAAATATATCAGACCTTAGCAAGATTATTGCTTTAGAATTAATAGACTTTTCGGCAGCTTTTAAATTTATGTGATCAGCAGCTTTGAGCAAACTTATAATAGAATGACGATAATATTCATCATCTCGAAACCTATCATCTAGCTCATCGTATATTGTCGTATATTTACTTTGCGAATTAGAGAGCAGATCAAGCACGACCTCTTCAAGGTCATCAATGTAATCTAAATAGGAGCCTTCTTCTAATTTTTGCCCTGAAGAAAGGTCGGCGAAGGATTTTAAAAAACCGCCTCTCACCTGACGTTTTTTTGTTATTTCAACCACTTTTTTTGTATCGATACTTATCGACTTATAGTTTGCATCAAAAAAAGCTATCAATTTTTCTTTGGCGTCAGATTCCGGAATTCCTTGATCCGTCAGGCACAATTTTGCCAGATCTAGTAGCAGCAACCAACGCCATATTTCATAGTATTCATTGGGCTGAATATCTCCAGACTTTAAATGGATAAGCTCTTGGAACTTAAAGTCTTTATACGAACTTATGTCGCAGAATTGAAGAGGGTCACTTTCGGCCATTTTCTTTATATATTGGCCGAAGAATGTTTTCCCCGAGCCTTTCCTACCCAACACGAGAAAATTCCGCTTATCTTGAATTTTTTCATAGTTTTTATCTATATCTACAAAAAATCTCTCAAAATCAGACCTGTAGACAGCTTCTTTTTTGCCATCATTTTCCCCTAGATAAATATCCTTCAGCCTGATTTGTTCCATTTATCTACACCTATTTTTTAGAAACTGGATTCAATGTAACGCGAAGCTTTGCGGCAATTTTGGAGCCGCGAAGCGGCGGAAAAATTGTCCGACAACAGCGACTTGTTCAAATCTTTTAAAGACGCCGCGCAATATCGCCTATCTCTGGGTCGATGAATGCTTTTGGCTCGTGAGTGACCTCCGCTCCTTGCGTTAGAGCAAATAACGTAGATGGCTTCCGCCTGATTTCATGGGTTTCCGTTGTTTGGAGTGTCGACATTTTTTCTTGCACGTGAGTAACCTCGCCTCTCCCTTTGACAACTTCCACCTGACCCAGGCTTTCCTTGGTTTCCGGATCAAATATCTCATCACCGATTGCCAAAATCAGAAAGCGCTGCCCTACACGGACACCGTGCTCGCGGCCTTTGTTGATAACGATCCGATGGTCATCAATGATTTGAGCGATTCGACCCTCAAAAACAACATCATCGGCTTCAGTTTGCTTATTCGACATCTGCATTATCCTCTAGAAACCGGGACCGTATCTCTGGCACGACACTCATGCTTGCCCAGCGAGACTGGTCTGACAAATAATCTTTAAGATTTTCGTTAGTTAGCGACCTCAGAACCACACATTGGGGGAACTTTTTTGTTGTAAACGTTTCGACCCTTAATAAGGCTAAGGGTGTCTGAACGTCATCAGTCGTTTGGAGAAGTACCAGTATTTGTTCCGCATGAATCCAGTTTGAACGGTCTAGTATCAGAACCATCGACCCGAGGTAATGATGTTTGCCGTCGGCAATCTTTCGAACTGTCACCGGCGCTCTGACTTGAGCATAAATCTGATGGCACCTGTATAGGAGCATCACCGCTGCCAATACAGACGCTAGAGCTACAACGACAAGGATTCGCTCACGATCACTGATGCCTGAAGGAAGCCCAAGCCAGCTAGCTATTGACGCCAAGCCAGTTATCACAAGCCAGACCCAACCTAGGACTCCCCAAACTACTTCTCGAATGAAATTCATCGATTTCCTTTCTCAGACTCCGACAGAAGGAGACTTTGAACGCTGAAATAAGCGGCGCCCTGTACAGGGCGTCCGGTGGAGGCCAACGGCCGGAACGAACTTAATTGACTTGTTAACCATTACTCCGCCGCTCTCTACGCTGCCTCGCGAAGTAATTACCTAGAGGCTTTCTAGCAGCCTCAACCTCGGATGCAGCATCCCGGCTCGCCTGCGATTGAAATGAATCCGTTACAACGGTCTTTGGGTCATTAAATATATTCGATATTTCCACCACCAACCGTTCTGGATCAGACCTAAGTTCGCTTCTTAACTTTCTAACCTCGAGCATCGCAAAGTGGTCAGGAGAGGTTTTCAGGTACCGATCTAATGCTTTCTCGAGAGCGTCAATCATGGATTCAACGTTCATAGATCACTCCCTGGTTAACGCCTGCAGCATGCGCGGCTTTGGAATGGCGGCAAAGCCGCCATGTAAAAGACGTCGCCGTGCCTGCAATTGTTAGGCTTTTTCAGAGACGACATGATGAACTAACTCCCTGTATCTATGGCTAAAATAGGCACCAACTTGAAGAACGGTAGTTAAATAGTTCGACTCCTCGTTTAAAGCTTCGTAGCCCATAATCTTCATGGACGTTGGATGAATAAGCTTGGAACTCAATTTATAAATGAAATAGTAATCATCCAGATGACCATATTTTTTCGCTAAGTCTCTCATCTGAAAAGGACCATTCGATGTAAATGGGCTCTCAGCAAGCGCTCGATCCTCAAATTCTTGAAGCTCCTCCAATTCTTTGGTGTTGAAGCCCTTTTTTCGCATAAGTGTGATAAAGCCATCCCTCACATCTTTCGAGTCCTTATGCGTCTGCCCAAGCCATCTGCTCAACGCCTTTTTGTCCGAGTGCACATGTTGTGAGATCAAATACAACTCAAACAGGTTTCTAACTGAAAGGCTAGCGAACGTTAGATCATCAGAGAATTGGAAAAGGCGCTCAATTTCCCGATAGGCTTCTCTGAATAGACAGCTTAGAACATGGCTGGTCGCATCAGACTTCGTGTTTCCTACGATGTCCAATGCAAGCTCCAACTCTGTAGCGGTCCGACGAAAATTCACTGCCAGCTCGTCTTTCATCGGCACCCGGACCTCCTCAAGGCCTAACGCCAGCGCACAACGGCGCCCTTGTAATGGAGGCGCAGCCGCAATGTAAAGGGCGTCCGGCGGCCATCGGCCGCGAATTGCTGCGCCTTGTTAGGCAATAGCGAAATCAGAACGAC